>OZ218778.1:0-1462500 GCA_965112635.1 uncultured bacterium
GTCACCTATGAAAAAAGAAGTCAAGCCAAAAGCACACCCCAAATCCGTTCAGAACCTACAAAGGGTCTCTAGTTCCATTTAAGGACTAGGAAGCCAGTCACCTATAGATGCTCAAAGGCATATGATGAAGTAGGAACCGGTGGCACAATCACATCTTTCGGATTTAGCTGAAATAATCCTCAGCTATTCCATGACCCCGTGGTGCTCGCCGGCCTTTTCCTGCCCTAAAGCTACAAGCTTAAAGGTTTCCTTACGTCTGAGCATATACCAAATGACTTCCAAAAGCTTTCGCGCCACAGCAACCCTTCCCGTATTGGCTCCATGCTTGAGTCTAACCCGTTCAAATAAGTTTTTGAACCGTTGATCCTTTTTAATTATATGATGACTGTTTTCTACTAAAATCCATCTGAGCCACTTAGAACCTTGCTTTGTTAATCCACCGTGCCTTTCATTATCTGCAGATTGATAGGTTGACGGCACCAGCCCAGCGTACGAGCACAACTTTTTTGCACCTGGAAACCTGTCTATTTCTCCAATCTCACTCAAGATCAGCAGGGCAGAATAGATTCCAATCCCAGGAATACTCTGCAACCTCTGACCTTCTTCACTCAGCTCGATCTGTTTATCCAGCTTTTTCTTGTTCTTCAGCAGCTCCTTGTTCACTGCGTCTATCAGTCTCAAAAAACCATTTACTTCCTCACGGTAGCTCTCTCTCAATTCAAGACCGGCTAGCCACTTACGGCCCTTCTTGCCAAAAACATCGCTCATTTCATCTTCGCGCCCATCCTTCATTAAAACCGCGTGAATCTTGCACTTTAACGATGCCCTTTGGGAGACCAGGGAGGCACGGTATCTGAGAACCTCCCTCAAGTCCCTAATCTCTCTTTTGGGAATGTAAGCGCTGGGCACCAAGTCGGCTCTGGATAAGTGGGCTAGAGTCGTACTGTCTATGGTGTCTGTCTTTATCCGGGCGGAGGCGATGGCTTTGACTTTCAACGGATGCGCTAAGGTAACTAGGGGCAGATGCTTCTCTATCGTCTCGTAAAAGAACATCCAGTTTCCGGTTGCCTCTACAACAACCTTGGTATCCCTAGGATATTTCCCGAAAAAACTCTCCATCTCCTCCCGGTTGTTATTTACTCTCCTTTTCTCTAATACCTTTCCTTTATCATCCATCGCTACGACTTGACTGAACTTCTTGTGAAGATCTACCCCCAGATGTATACTCATTTTTGCCGCACCTCCTTAAAAGATTTGTTCCAGCCTTACGGCTGAGAACCCAGGTTCCCCAAGAACTTTGGTCCTTGAGACCCAGTATATCTTTTAGGATGTGCGGTTTTCCTTTTTCATCACATCAAGTCTTGAAACTTGAATCATCCCGCCTTCTCCGCTTCCTTTAGCTTCTTACTTACTAGGCTATAGTGCACTCCCAGGTGCCTTGCTATCTCCACCTGCCGGTGCCCTTCCTTCACGGCCCTCAATATCTCCTCCCCGCTCCCTTCCTTCACCATCTCCCTTAGCTCCTTTCTCCCGGGTTTCCGGTGCCCCCTCGGATGCTCTGGCTCCTCTTCCTGCTCTTTCCTTATCTTCAATCCCTTGATGAACTGTTCGCTCCCAAAATAGATCTGCCCCGCCAGTCTTTCCCACGGACTTTCCTTCTGTCCTATCCCCTCCAGCACATATTCCTTATATTTCCCCACCGCCTTTGTTTTGTTCTCCCCAAACTGACCCAAGACCCAGGCTGTATCTAACCACGCTAGTTTATGCCTGTATCCAACCGTTCCCCCATAACTGCTCCACCGAAAATCCCCTGGCCTCTCCACCATTTTCGCCCTCACCGGATTTAAGACCACATACCGGCACAGTTCAAGGGCGTGGCTCCCTTTCTCCACAACAATCGCCTTGAACCGGCCCTGGAACACATGTCCCACTCTTTTAAAGTTCCGGTTGAACCACTGCGTGTAAACGCTGTTGAGATGCCTCATCCCGTGGCTCAGGTTGGGTTCCAGGGTTTCAATGATGAGGTGATAGTGGTTGTCCATCAGGCAATAGGCATGGCATCTCCAGGTAAAACGCAATAGCGTCTGGCCCAATATCTCCAGGAACTTCTTGCGGCTCTCCCGGTCAAGGTATACTTTTTGCCGTCCGTTTCCCCGTCCCGTTATATGGTAAACGGCTCCTTGATATTGCAGTCTCAGCGCCCTGGCCATAGTGCCATCAATATATCAATATCAACCTTGTTTTTCAAGTTTCAAGACTTGACCCCGTTTTGCAGGAACTTCTTGCGGCTCTCCCGGTCAAGGTATACTTTTTGCCGTCCGTTTCCCCTTCCCGTTATATGGTAAACGGCTCCTTGATATTGCAGTCTCAGCGCTCTTGCCATAGTGCCATCAATATATCAATATCAACCTTGTTTTTCAAGTTTCAAGACTTGACCCCGTTTTGACCCCGTTTTGCGGTATTATCAGCGTGCTTTTGTCCATCCTTGCTTAGCCGGTGGAATTCCACGACATCAGCCATGCCGGTCAGACCATATTCCAGCGACCGGAGCCGCAGACCCCGCACGATCCGCGCATCTACGCGAGACTCGGTTTCAGCGTCATGGGCCCTATCATGCAAAATACGCCCCTCGGCCGTCAGCCGGTTCTCCGTCCAGACACCCTCCAGATGGATCAGCCCCCACTGCCTCTCGCAAAACACGAAGTGCTGAAGGGCCGATATGGGCAGCAGATCATCCTCGTCAAACACCGCCTCGGCCCCCATATCCGTTGATGATCGCGTCCAGCGCCCAGGGAAAGACGGCGCGCGTGTCCTGAACTCGTTTGTCCAGACAACAAACATAACAAGCGGGACTTTTATACTGTTTTTTAAAATATTCGGCCTGCTCAAGATGCTTGTCCAGGCACAGCGTCTTTGCCTCGACCGGCACGGTCTCGCCCCGCGCCGGAAAATGCAGGATAAAATCAACCTCCCTGCCCTTGATCAGCCGCCAAAAATAGACGTCCGTGGCCGGCATGTTCCGGCGCAGCTGCCCGAACACGCTCGCCTCAAACAACTGGCCGGTCACGGAACGGGAAAACGTCTTGTTCACCAGCAGATTCAACATTCCCGTATCCTCAAAATAGATCTTGGGCATCTTGGTCAGTTCGCTCCGCATGTTTTTATGGAACGGACGCACGGTTTTCACGATATAGGTGCTCTCCAGGATGAACAGGTATTCCTCGACCGTGGGTCTGGTCAGCCCCAGCGAACCGCCGATCTCCACGACGCTGACCAGCCCTCCGGACTGGGCGGCAAGCATCTGCAAAAGACCGTTGAATTTGGCGATATTGCGGATCGCCGCGATATCCCTGATGTCCTTCTGCACGTACGCGCTGACGATCTGTTTCAACTTCGCCTCTTTTTTCTCGACCGCGTCGGCGAGGACGATGGCGGGATACCCCCCGAAAAGGACGTACTCTTCGTAGAGCGGCCTAAGCTCCAGGACCGCCGCGTCCGCGTCCGCGCCCGCGAGGGCGAAGCGGGCACCCTTGAACTCCAGGAACTCCCTGAAGTCCAGGGTGAACAGCTCGAAATCCATGATCCTGCCGGCCAGGGAATCCTTGAATTTCCGCTTGATGTCAAAACTGGACGACCCGCTGACGATGAGCTTGACTCCCGGGGCGTAGCGGTCATGGAACAGTTTGAGGAACGCCGCGGGATCTGCCAGATACTGCACCTCGTCAATAAGCAGAAATATTCTTTTGGAAAGATCGGCGCCTTTGGCTTTTAAATACCTGAGGGCCTCATCCGCCCCCTTGTTGCAAACGTCCAACAGGACGAAATCTTCCAGGTCAAAATAAAAAATATTCCCAGGGACGGTCAGGGCCGGTAAATGATGCTCCATGAGGTAATGCAGCAGGGAAGTCTTTCCCACCTGTCGTGAACCATGAACCGCGATAATTTCCTTTTCCCCGATAAAAGGAAGTATTTTCTCGATCAACTGACGCTTAAAGAGCATAAATACCCGCCTTTTTCACCTTTTTGTATGCAGTAAACAACTACCATACATTTTATTCCATTAAATGTTAATTACAAGATACAATTTATGAAATAATCAAAAACACCCATAATTTCAAAGGCTTTTGCCATGAAGAAAATACACTCCCGTCAGCCGGTTCTCCGTCCAGATGCCTTCCAGATGGATCAGCCCCCACTGCCACTCACAAAACACAAAGTGCTGGAGGGCTGATATGGGCAGTAAATCATCTTCGTCAAAAACTGGCACAGTCGGTCTCACGCATTTTCCCGTCAGGAGCGATTAATTTCAACCCGTGACAAAATGTCACGACCTCGCTTCCTTCTTGTTTTAGCCTTTGCTTCAGTTTCCTCCAATACGCCCCGCATATGTCAGTGACTGAAAACGTGCATTTCATATAAGAAATTCGGGGGGTCAGGTCTTTCTTTAATGGTTTTTGAAGTTTAAAAAAAGTGGCCAATCAAAACCTGGCCCCCTATTGCTTCAGTTTCCTCCAATACGCCCCGCATATGTCAGTGACTGAACTCGTGTTCATAAAACCTCTATTTTTTGTTTTTATATGAAAGGTGCGCTTTATTTTGTTGATCCTGAAGAATTTTTATCCTTTGATTGAAATCACCTATTTTCTTTGTGACCTCTTGATCACTTAAATTCACAAAAAGACGTTTGGTTAACCCATATTGCCGTAGTGTTTTTATTGGCTTTTTTAGAGATTCATTCATCTCTTGTTCATTTTCAAAATCACTTAACGAATACTCCTCGAATGCCCACTGATAAAATATTTTTTCCTTTTCGGGCGTTAGTTTATTTTGTAGGGTCCTACTCAACTCTTTCCTTTTGGGAAGCAAAGATTTGAATGGTTCTTCCGTCTCCATGTAATTACTGTGTTTATTTAATTCTTTTTGTAATTTGGACAATTGGCATAATATTGCGATGTCCTTGGAGGAAAAACCAACAAGAGATTTCAAGGGATCCAATACCGTCGTATTATCATGGATATCAAGAAAAGTGAAAAATGGTAGAAAATAAATTGCTCTTTCAAAATCAGTGGACCAGGGCTGATCTGGAATTACAGCGGCAGGGTTCACGGGAGAAGGAGTTAGATCTTGTTTCACTTTGGACTGTTGCCCCCCCGCAAACAACTTTTGTCTTGCGCCTATTGGCATAAGTACGCAAGCAAGCAAGCAAGCAGTTTCGGAATGCTTTTTTGTATATAAATATTTTAACTAGCATTTGCCTTTCCTCCCTCATTTAAATTTATTTCGAGAACTCACTGATTGGGGTCTTGATAATTGACATGCTGCGTTCGCCCATCTACCGGACCACCTTGAGGCCCTTGTCGCTCCATCCCGTAAAGCCGCCTTCCATTTCCATCACCGGATAGCCCATCTTGGCGAAATGGATGCAAGCCTTGGGGGCCAGATGGCAGGTATAGTCGTAGCAGTACAGGACGTTCACTTTGCGTTTGGAAAGGTACTGGGAATGCTGGCTCCATTTGTCCCTGGGAAAATTGATCGCTCCGGGCACATGACCTTTGCCAAAAGTCTTGGGGTCGCGCAGGTCCAGGACATTGGCTGAACCTTGTTCGAGCCAGGTTTCCACATCCGTGGGTCCGGCTACATATTTAAGCTTGGTCTCAAAATATTTGATGGCCCCTTTGGGATTGGGCAGTTTCGCTTTTGTCGGCATAAACTCCTCCTCGTTTGAATCATTTCCTTCCTGATATTAGTTTACACCTTTTAAAGACCTTTCCATACGTTCCTGCTGAGGCAGCCCGGGATGCCATTTAACCATTCAGCCAACTTACGCTGGCTGACCAAATCAATTTGCATGGGCTACACTTGCAAATGCACATAATTATGTCATAATTATGCTATGAGATACGGCATTCACTTGCAGCCTGAAGCTGTGAAAGACCTCGATAAGCGCAGAAAATTTGACGCCAAACAAATCCTGGACGCCATGGAAGAGCATCTCCGTCACGGAGCGGAGCAAGTCAGCCGGTCCAGGATCAAGCGTTTGAGAGGTAAACAGCACGCTGATTACCGCCTGCTGGTTGGAAATTTCAGGGTTTTTTACACTGTGGAAGGACCGCAGGTCAGGGTTTTGCGGATCTTATCAAAAGAGGAAACACATTCTTTCTATCTGAAGGAGGATCGGTAACCATGAAAATAGCCACTCTTGCAGAGGTCAGGAACCATTTCTCCCAATATATCGCTGAGAGCGGGAAGGAACCTATTTTTATCACCCGCAATGGTCATATTACGGCAGTGATGGAACACCTCGCCGAAGAAAATATCGAGGACTTTCTCCTGGAACATAACGCGAAGTTCCGTAAAGCACTTGACCGCTCCCGGAAAAGCCGCGGCGGCATGGACCTGGAAACATACAGGAAAAGCAGGGACATATAACACTCGCCAAACGCGCGCAGAGCGTCTGCCCGTGGGGGACCCACCTTCCTGATTTAATTTTACACCTTTTTCACTGGGCTTTTCAGCAATGCTTTGCAAATGGTCTGCTCTGCCGAGCCCAGGGGATAACGGCTCAGGCCGCTAAAAGCCACCCAGCAGCCTGACCTGATCTTTGGGGCTGTGCCTGACAGACCGCATCTGAACGCCTGGACATGTATCTTAAAGCGCATGATGGAATGGGTAAAATCAGCTATCCTGCCCATAACCTTTATATTTACCCCGAATTCCTCTCTAAAATAGCCCTGCAACGCTCTTGTTTGGCTTTGCCTCCCCAATACTTCGGTCCCGGGAAACTCCCATAATCCCCTCAATTTGCCCTGCTTCCTTTGTCTCAGTAAAACCTTCCCTAGCTGGGCCAGTACTCCAACCGCTCTTTCCAGACGCTCCGTAGGTTTCCTGGCCGGCAGTTGCGGCAGGCGTTCTGGCGAACCTTCTCTGCGGGCGACGCACACCTTGGCCCAAGGACATGCCGGACAATCCGGGATGCGCGGCAGGCAAACCAAGGCGCCCAGCTCCATCAAAGCCTGGTTAAAATCTCCCGGCCTTTTTTTATCCAGAATTTCCTGCGCTATCCCCCTCAGCTTTTGTTTGAGGGGTGAGGATAACGGGTCTCCAGCCAGGCCAAACAACCGGCAAAGCACCCGGATGACATTGCCGTCCACCACGGCAACAGGTTCCCCAAAGGCAATGCTGGCCATGGCCGCGGCTGTATAATCGCCGACCCCGGGGAGTTTTTTGATATCCGCAAAAATTCTTGGGAACTTAGCCCCGCGGTCATTGACTATTTCCTTGGCGGCTTCCTGCAAATGGACTGCCCGTCTGTAATATCCCAGGCCGGCCCAGTATTTCATCACTTCCCTGGAACTGGCCCTGGCCAAGACTGCCAAAGTCGGGAACCTGCGGATGAATTTTTGGTAATAAGGGATAACGGTTTTGACCTGGGTTTGCTGGAGCATGATCTCGGAAACTAAAATCCTGTAGGGAACTTTGGTCTTGCGCCAGGCCAAGTCCCTCTTGTGGCTGGAATACCAGAGTAAAAGCCTGCGCCTCAACCAGGATACATCCATGGGATCAAGGGGTGTCAAAACTGCGTATCCTGGCCACGACCTGCTGGATAAGGTAATCCGGAGTGGAAGTGCCGGCCGTGATGCCGACCTTTTTTTTGCCTTCGAACCAGGATTGGGTCAGCTCTTCGGCGGTCTCGATATGGTAGGAACTGCCTTTCAAATACTTTTCGCAGACTTGCATGAGCTTGTTGGTGTTGCTGGAATTGCGGCCGCCGATGACGATCATCACTTCCACCTGTTTGGCCAGGTCCTCCGCGGCGTTCTGGCGGTCCTGGGTGGGCTTGCAAATGGTGTTGATGGCAATCAGGTTGGGGAACCTTTTTTTCAATTTATCCGTGAAATAGGTGAACTTTTCCTGCAGCAGGGTGGACTGGCAGATGACCCCTAACCGGATGCCGTCCGGGATCCTGGTCAGGTCCTCGTCCCGGTAAACGATATAGGGCGCTTTCATCCTGCTGGCTATGCCTTTGACCTCCACATGCTCCGGGTCGCCGATGATGACCACATGACAGCCTTTTTCCTCCAGGGCCCAGCCTTCCCTGTATATCTTGACCACGAGCGGGCAGGTCGTGTCTATGATCTGGAGGTTTCTATCCTTCATTTCCTCTAGCTTCTTCACATCCAGACCGTGGGCGGTGATAAAGATCTGGTTGCCCTGGAGCTCATCCAAATCATTGATGATCTTTTTGCCGGCTTCGTCCAATCTTTTCACTTCCTGGGGATTGTGGATGAGCGAGCCGTAAATAAAGGCCTGGCGATACTCCTCGGCCTTTTCAATGGCCTTCTTGACCCCGAAACAAAACCCGACGCTGTTGGCTAAAATGATTTCCCGGCGCATGCTGCCTCTCCTTGAATTTCCTAACAAAAAAGGGCGGCCTTTTGACCGCCCTTTTTAATCTCTGCTAAATCCGTTCCCGGCTCGCCTGGTTAAATGACCAGCTTGTTGTCCTTCCTTTTGGGCGGGTCATTGGAAGGCCTGGTGGGGACCGGCGGGTTGTTCTTAAAGGTCTTGGAACACTCCGCGTTGATCTTGCCGTACTCCGTGTCCTCATCCACTGAGGAAACAATGGCTCCGACAGGGCATTCCGACAGGCAGACCCCGCAGTCAATGCAGGTCTCCGGGTCAATGGCCATGAAAGGCTTGCCCTGGTATTCCCCCGGATGGATGGAATTGGTCGGGCACACGCTGGCGCAGGTCCCGTAACGCTCATCCAGGCATTTATTGGTTATGACATGGGCCATAAAAAACCTCCTTTTAGATTGGGAATAAATTTAAGTATTCCGTTTTGATTTTTGTACCATAGACACGGAACAATGTCAAAATGTAAGGTCATCTATTGAGCGCTCTACGCTACCTTGCCCAAAGCACCTGCATGTGGGTGGTGAGCCGGGAGCGGATCGAACGCTCGACACTCGCCTTAAAAGGGCGATGCTCTACCAACTGAGCTACCGGCCCACCGTTAATGGGCTAAAAACGATTTCTGTCAAATCCTCAAACGCACACTGGTTTATCCCAGAGCGTACTCGGCTGAAAGCCGAGAGCTACAAACATGCTTGCCTTTTTGAATAATGCGTTTCCTCTCAAGCATGTTTGCACCGAAACAGCTTTCGGTGCCGGCCCACCGTTAATGGGCTAATTGAAAAAGCTATTATGAATGATGCCTTTTCTAAAATCAATCTTAAAACATAATATCTGGGCTCTTTAAGTGATTTACTTCTTGTTTGTGCACACTATCTCGATGGGCATCATTGAATTAAGCTGGGGGATGTTTCTTAACATGGCCAAGCGCTGTAAACAGTGGTTTAAACTGGCCTGGATATTTTTGGTCAGAGGTAAACCGTGGCCTGGGAAGACCAGGTCGGGCTGCAACTTCTTTATCTTTAACAACGAACGCTTATAATCACCCAGATTACCTCCAAAAGTGAAAGAGACCCAGCCAATGATGCCCTTTCCAGTATGGGGCTGATCGCCGATCGCCGTGTCTCCGGAAAAAAATATCCGCCTGCCCCCTCGTTGCGCCGAGAGACCAATGCCCCCTGGAGTGTGTCCGGGGATATGGAGTACCTTCAATGACCATGAGCCTACCTTGAGCGTATCCTTATCGTGGAGGCAGCGGTCCACCCGGATAGGTTTTAATTTTTCCAAGCTCACAAAAGGCCAGCGATAGCCTCCCAGACGGCACCCATCACCCTTCAAAAGGATATTGGCCTCAAGGAAATGGGCAAAAACGGGTATTTTCAGCCTGCGTTGCAGATACCAGGCTCCCTGGCTGTGGTCAGCGTGGTAATGGGTAAGGATGACCTTCTTGATGCGATTCAAAGAAAAACCCGCGCTGCGGATATTAGCGCCTATTTGTTTCCAGGACTGTCCCCAGCCCGGATCAATGATGGCCAGCTCATCCCCGCCGTCAATGAGGTAAACATTGCCGTCTCCAGGTCCGCTCAAAGGTTTGAGCCCGCCCCAATCCGACCTTCCCACCAGATATATCCCGTCGAACAGCCTGATGGCTCCGGGCATGGTTTAGAGTCCCTTGAATCTAGCGAACAACCGGTCGGCGTTCTTATGATAAATGCGTTTCAATACAGGGTCAGGCAGGTTCAGGCCGTAGATCTTCCAGCGGCCCTGGCCCGGATAACCCGTAGGCTCAAAATAGTCGTCAGCGGTCTCCAGCCAGCGGAAATAATTTTGGTAAACGCCATCTCCAGGCCTGTTGTCAATGCCGAACAGGATGCGGTCGGAATAATCCAAAAACAGTTTCCTCGCCCGGTTGGGCTGGCGGCCCAGCTCCGCGGCGCGGGCCGCGAAATCCATCATCACGTTGGGACACCGGTCCAGCAGGTTTTCCGCGTAGTCCAGGTTCTCCGGATAGGCCATATGCACGGCCACGAAATTTGTCTCGCGGTGTTTTTTGAACAGCCTGAACTGGGCGTCCAGAACCTGCTTTAAGGACGGATAATCCTTGCCGTAAAAATGCCAGCTGGGGTTGGCGACGAGCTCGTCGTAACGCTCATTGAATTTATCCAGGGGCTTGAAAAAAGCAGCGGGGTCGCCTGAATGGATGGAGACCGGGATGCCCAGGCTGGCGCACTCTTCCCAGATGGGGTCCCACTGGGGACTATCCACCTTGATAAGCCGGCCAGCCCTGTCGCGGCACACCAGGCCCAGCTCTTTGAGGACTTTAAACCCTCTTGCCCCGCGCCTGACACTGTCCCTGACCTGCCATGCTGTCTGTTTTCCAAAATCAGGCTCCGCGGCCCTGCTATAGTCCGGCTCGGTATAGACAATGAAGCGCTTGGGATAGGGTTTGACCATTTTGTCCAGGATACTCTGCAGCTTGTCTCCCCAGCCTCCTGTCAGGATGACGATGGTCCTGACGTTCAGGCGGTCCATCATCTTGACCAGTTTGCTTGGCTCCATCTCCCAGTGCCAGTCTTGATTCTCCGGGCTGGAGGCGTCATTGATATGGTTGTGCATGTCTACTACGGGAAATTTCGCTTGCCTGACAAGATGCTCCTGGACGGCCAGCATGGAAACGGGAGCAAAATCCTGGAGTAAAAGATTGTTTTTACGGTGAGACTGCTTTTTCATAGTTAACCTTCTGGTCAGTTTAGAGGAGTTTCCCCAGCCTGGCGTCCACTTCCTGACTGAAACGGTCGATAAAGCTGGACACGAACTTTTTGATATCCAGAGCCGGGTCCTTGACCAGGGGGGTTAAATCCATCCCAAAGATCAAGCCGGTGGCCGTGTCCACTCCGTGCGAGGCAAAATAGGTGGCATGGGCCCTGCGCCGGCCCTGGGAGGCCAGGTCGTACCTTTTGCCTCCGCTGACCTGGGAATCAAAGATGCTGGTCAGGGCCATCCCCAGGTTCTCATGGCTGGAAACATCAAAGACCTTCTTATCCTCGTCCAGCATCCAATCCAGGTCCCGCCACACCTCGCAGCCGTAAACGGCCTGGGGCCTCATTGCCGCTGGCAGCTCCCGGAGCGCCTGGATGGTCCGCAAAGCCACGGCCACATGGGTGTCGTGTTTATCGGCCAGGTTGTGGGTATAGATAGTGGAAGGTTTGGCCGCCTTGACCAGTTCCACGATGTCCTGCTTGGGGTTCTGGTTCTTGGCGTCTTTCATGGCCGAACTGGGATAGTCCAGGAAAACCTGGCAGCTGTAACGGCCCACGGTCGCGGCTTTTTTTTGCTCTACCCGGCGCACCTTTTGCATCTCCTCATCCGTGTATTTCGCGTAGATCCCGTCCCGAGGGCTGCCCGCCCCGTTGGTCACTACCACGCCGGCGAACCAGTCTTTGTCGCTCTCAAAGCATTTCAAGATGCCGTGATACATCCCTATCTCCAGGTCGTCCTGGTGCGCCACAATGCCCATCATCGTGGTGCGCTGCAGTGCCTTTTCTTCGGGCTGGTTATCCGGAACAAAAAGCTCTGATGAAAGATTGCGAAATTTCATGGTCTCTCTCCTATCTGAATTTTACGACCGGTAAACTGGCCGCCGCGATGGACTGCCCTACTCGTCGGCTTTTCTCGTCGGGCAGCTGCAGATGGATGGTTTTGGCCAAGTCGGGGAACTCCCTGGCTAGCACTTCATTGGCCTTGTCCAGGATGATCTGCCCGCCTTCACCCGAAGTCACCCTGCCCAAGATGAGAATGCTCTTGATCTCGTAAAAATCCGCGTAAAGAGCCATGCCATAACCGGTGTAAACGCCAATGGTCTCAAAAATCTTTTTAGCCCGCGCGTCTCCCTGTTTCATGAGGTCCTGCACAGCTTTGAGCTTTTCCGGAAGCCCCATTTCTTGGTCCAAGCTGATCCCGGCCTGTTCGGCCAGCCGCGGGATGGCCTGCTGGGAAAAATACTGCACCCCGCAGCCGATATCTCCGGACCATTCGTCTGCCGGAGCAGTGGGTTCGAAATCCACGGGCGTAAAGGCCAGCTCGTCCAGCCAGCCCGTGATGTTGCCCTCATGGTTGACGAATCCTCCGGCCTCGCTGGACCCCATGGCCACGCCCAGCACGCTGTTGGTATTGAGGCTCATAGACCCGGCCAGGGCCGTCACTTCGCCGTCATTGACCACCTCAAAGGGGACTCCCCAATCTTTGCGCATGCGGATAAAGATATCTTTCCCCCTTTTATTAAAAACGTCCTTGGGTACTCCCCGGAACAGGGACGCGATCCTCACCCGGCTGTTGATGATGACGCCGGCCGAACTCCCGCCAATGGCGTCCACCCTGGGCATGGCTGCCGCGGCCTTGTGCAGGGCCGACATGATCTCATGATAATGGTATTCGGGATCGGACTGGTTCCTGGGGTCCCATATCACTTCCTCACTGAACACGGCCTTGCCGTCAATGACCGCGCTGACTTTCCTGTCGCTGGCTCCTAGATCGAACCCGATGCGGCACCCTTTTAAATGTCTTCCCAGAGGGACTGACTTTTCCTTGTCTTGGGGGACTTTGGCGGCCTCGCATATCACCACCTGGAAAGGTTTCTCATAAATGGTGGTCATGACGTCGGCGTCAAAGACCCTTTCACCCTTGGGGCCAAAGACCTTTTTCAGATACTGCCCGATCTCCTTGGGGCCTCCCGCGTAGACCTTGTAGCCTCCGCGATAATACAGTAACCCCTTGACCAGCCGTTCCACATACAAAAGGTTTTCCTGGAAAAGCTCGTGGCCGGAGGGGAAAACCTGCGTCTTGACCACCGACACAGAACCGTCCGCCCGCTCCAACCCGATGACCATGGCTACTCCGCGCTTGGAACTGCGCACTTTTTCCAAAAAGGCGCGGTTCCACAGCGCTGCCGGCCGGAACTTATCGTCCAGCACAGGTTTGACCTTTGGCTTTGCCAGAGGGATCAGCCGTTCTGCCACTTTAAATAACCTCCCGTAAATTTAAAGAGCCACTTTCTTTTTGCTGGAAAGCGACTGGAACTCCTTGAACACTACGCCAAGCGTTTTGAGCGCGCTCTCAGCCGTGACGATAGTCGGCTTTTTACCGGCTTTGAGGCAGTCCGCCCAGTATTTGACCTCGTTGTAATAACCTCCCAGGTCGGAGATATTGCCGCCGCCTTTGACCTGGATCTTGACCTTGGAGATCGGGATGAGGCTGCTCTTGCCGTTCCTGTAAAGGGTCATGGGTTTGTCCTTGCTGGCGTACTCTACGACCGTGTTATCGGCGAACCGCGCCCTGAAATTCATACTGAAACCGCAGCCAGGGTCCAGGTCCCACCCGCCTTCGGCATAGACCGCCGTGTCGGGATATTCATAGGTCGTGAACACATGGTCCCACCCCCGTTTGGATTTGGTGCCGGTGGTATTGACGGATTTGGGTTGGCCCAGCAGGTAGGTGATGTAATCCGTGTCATGGATATGCAGGTCCAGGGCCGCGCCTCCGGACAACTTTTCGTGGCCATACCAGTTGTTCCAGGCAAAGGCCGGGAACGACCCTATCCTGGTGCAAACCAGGGAGGTCAATCTGCCGTACTTTTTCGAGTCCACGATCTTCTTGAGCTCCACATATTCCGGCCAAAAACGGCAGACCATGCCCAGCATCATTTTTACCCCGGCCTTGCGGACGGCTCGGACCATTTCTGCGGCGTCCTTGGGGTTACGCGCCATGGGTTTTTCGCAAAAGACGTGCTTGCCGGCCTTGGCGGCCTTGAGGGTGTATTGTTTATGGAGGTAAGTCGGCACGCAGACGTCCACGGCGTCCAGGCTGGGGTCGTTGATGAGCGCATCGGCGTTCTTGTAGATCTTGCAGCCGGTCATCTTGGCCACGGCCTTTGCTTCGCTCAGGCGTATATCCGCGACCCCTACCAGCTGGCATCCCGGAATGACCTTGTAACAGTTGGAATGCATCTTACCCATGAAACCGCAACCAATGACACCGAATTTGATCATCATACCCTCCTTAATGATTTTTTCCCTGGGCCGCGGCCCGGGGGATGGTTTATGACTACTGCCGAGAAAACCCCCGGCCTCGCCCTCAAGGTGCGTGTCCATGAGGACATTAGGCCGGGGATGGACGGCAGCCCGAGTGTAACGAGGAGGAACAAACAAAATATCTCCTCCTTACGAAAACCCCGCCCTTTAGGGCGGGGAAGTTTATTTTCTCCCTAAGATCGCGTCCATGCTGGACGAGGTCTCCCGGATAAGACTCTCCGGGTGGTGCTTTTGCGGAAATAGCTCGGCGGTCAGATATCCGTTGTATTTGATATCTTTTAAAGCTGCCATGACCTCGGGCCAGTTGACGTCCCCGTATAGCAGGTTGACGAACCCCTCGGCTGTCCCAACATTTTTCTTAAAATCTTTGAAATGGATCTTCTTGATACGGCTGCCCAGGATCCTGATCCATTGCTCTGGAAAACCATAGGGAATGACATTGCCCACGTCAAAATAGGAACCCACATACTTACTGCCCGTCGCGTCGATAAAATCCCTCATTTCAGTCGGGCTCAGGAGGAATTTGTTCCACACATTTTCCACGGCAATGCAAACTTGATATTTTTCAGCGACAGGCGCCAGTTCTTTCATAGCCTTGAGCGAGCGGTCATAGACCAGATCATAGGGCTGGATCTTGAATCCTGGCTTGAAAAAAACATCCACTGCCCCGGGCACCACCAGGATGGCATCAACGCCCAGCCAGCTGGCGACTTCCAGCATCTTTTTCACGATACCTTTGGCTTTTTCGCGCTCTGCCGCGTTGTCGCTGGACAGTGAATAATCCCAGAACAAACCGGAAGCCAGGCTGCTGATCTCTATCTTGGCTGCTTTGGCAGTTTCAACAATTTTCTGGATGTCATTTTGGGTTGAGCCAAGGTTTATCTCGCCCTGTTCCGCCATGGCCACCTCGACGCTTTCAAAACCGGCTTCTTTGGCTGATTTAAAACAATCTTTCAACTTCATGTTCCCTGGAAATGCCCACTGCGAGATGCCTTTTTTCATGGAAGCTTCCTCCTGTTTTATGAAATGAATGCGGGCGAATATGGGTTTGATTATCCTTTAAATTTTTTAAAAAATCAATTCCACAACAAGAACGCAAAACTGCTCTGCAAACATCAAATAAGGTCGCCTGCCCTTGACGGAACCACCTAGGATGTATAGTATATAAATCTAAATCCGCTCTCTATTTAACCTGAAGTGAGGGACAAATCTTATAAGGAGGTTCTTTTTATGGCAAAAATGACGGTCGGCTTTTACGGCCATACCAAACAATACCACAATCTAAAAAAGGAGATCGACCAGGCCATCAGCACGGTCCTGGAAAGCGGCAAGTATGTCATGGGCCCTGCTGTTCCCAAATTTGAAAAAGAACTGGCGGCCTACTGCGGGACCAAATTTGCAGTAGGACTCAACTCGGGAACCGATGCGCTGTGGCTTCCTTTAATGGCCATGGGGATCGGCAAGGGCGATGAAGTCATTACCACTACTAATACTTTCTTTGCCACCGCTGAGGGTATCTGGATCGCCGGCGCCAAGCCAATATTCGTGGAAATGGACCCCAAGACCTATAACATTGATGTGACCAAGATAGAAGCCAAGATCACTCCCAAAACCAAAGCCATTATCCCCGTGCACCTCTACGGCCAGCCGGCCAACCTGCCTGAGATCTGGAAGATCGCTAAAAAACACAATTTGAAAGTCATTGAGGACTGCGCCCAAGCCCTGGGTGCCAAAGGCGACACCTTTAAGCTGGCCGAACAAAGCGATGTGCTGGCAACCAGCTTTATCATCCAGAAAAACCTGGGTTGTTTTGGCGACGGCGGTGCTATCGTGACCAATAATGCGGCCATAGCCGAAAGAGTTACGGCTCTGCGGAACCACGGCTCTCTGAAACGCTCGGTCCACAGCATGGGTTACAACAGCCGGTTGGACGACATCCACGCCGCGACCTTGAGTGTCAAACTGACCCAGCTCGACAAATGGAGCGCTAGGCGCCGCGAGATCGCCAAGCGGTATGATCAAGGGCTCGGAAAGATCGGAGTAGAGATACCGTACTGCACACCGGGTTACTCTCATGTATATCATCTGTATGTGATCCATACCGACAAACGGGATGACCTGCAGAAGTTCCTGCTGGACGAAGGCATTACGGCCCTCACCCACTATCCTATCAACATCCATAAACAACAGGGTTATCCGTGGGGCTATCCGGCGGACATGAATCTCTCTTTCCCCTTGTCGGAAAGGTCGGCGGACAGGTGCCTTTCCCTGCCCATGTTCCCTGAACTGACCGACGATGAGCTGGCATATACGATTGACGCCTTGAAGAAATGGTTTAAAAAATGAAAAAAGATAAATATACAGTTGTTGTAGCCGGGTTGGGCAAAAGAGGGAAAAACCACGCCTCCCATTTTGCCAAGAACCCCAGGTTCCAGGTGGTCGGGGTCTGCGATATCGACCCGGCCAAAGTGGACGCTGTCAAAAAAGAGTTGAACGTCCCCTCAGCCGGTTCGGACGCCCGCAAACTCCTCAAAGAGCTGAAACCCGACGTTTTTTGCTTCTGCACTATGCCCAATATCCGGCTGGATTTTATCAAGGCCGGCATTGAGGCGGGCGTGCAGCTCATCGCCTATGAAAAACCCATGGCCATGTCCTTCAACGAAGCCCTGGACATGATCACGGTTTTGCGCAATGCCAAGATGAAAAGCGTGGTCAGCCACCAGCATCGTTACGGTGAGCATTACCGCAAGGTCAAGGAGATCATCGACAGCGGCGCCATCGGCAAAGTGCACACGGTTTACGGGATGTCCACAGGCTGGATGATGCACATGATGACCCATATGATCGATTACAGCCGCTGGTATAACGGAAACGCGGACGCCGAGTGGGTCATGGGCCAGGCCAGCGGGACCGTCAAACTCAAGGACATCCACCCGTCCCCGGACTACATCGCCGGGCTCATCCAGTTCAAGAACGGGGTCAGAGGCATCATTGAGTGCGGGGCCGGCGCGCCGGATGTGCCTGAGGTGGATTACTGGTGGCGGAAATGCCGTATCGGCGCCCAGGGAACGGAAGGTTTTGCCGAGGTTTTAACCGGCAATGGCTGGAGAGCCGTGACTAAAGATTCCAAAGGGGTCATTTCCGGTCCGGGCTGCATGAACTACGACCTGGACATGCCTGGTTACATCCAGGATATCGCCAACTGGCTGGATGACGAGAGCAAGGTCCATCCCTGCAATAGCGAAGAGGCCTTCAAAGGTTTTGAGATCATGATGGGGATCTGCCGCTCTGTGGTGTCCGGAGGCCAGGTCAAGCTGCCCCTGGCCAAGGGGGATTCCGAGCTGGATGCCCTGGCTAAAAAAGTGGCCGGCACCCCCACCCTATCCACGACCGCCGAAACAGCCAAACAATTCTCCTAAGGCGGACCGCTTAATAAGGTTGAACAGTCGCGGTCAGCAGGGAAGGATCAGGCCACCCCTACTTTGATATAATCCCGCAGTCCCTTCCGGCAATCGTTTTTCAGCTGGGTGAACCTTAGGCCAAGCCTGTAAGCGTGATGGTATTTTTTTATCCAGGCTATCTTCCCGGAAGCGGCGAACTCTTCCGCCTCATTGGGAAGCTTGAACTTGACGATAAATCCCGTTCCAACATCAAAGCTCTTAGAGCAGGCGATCTGCATTCCCCCCTCGGAAATATCCACTATATGGGACTGCAGCATGAATTCCGGAACGCCGTCATGGACCATCTGGAGGTCCACGGCAAGAGGGGCCCTCGCAAACTTTCTTCCCTCTTTGGCCAGGACAGGGTCATAAGTCCCGTGCTTGGCCAGGTCGACCCTCGAAAAAAGGCCTTTGGCTCCCCGCAGGTCTTTGACGTCAGTTGGACCCGCCCCTTTCAAACCTCCTGGCTCTTTGAGAGCATCAGGATGCCTCTTCAGCCAATTGATAGCTTTCCAAAATTTGAATTTCACGCCCAGGGGGATCTTTTCGAATTTAACTCCGTAGAAATTCGAAACCGTGTCTTTGCGTTCCTGAGCGATCAAACCGGGCATATACGGGAAAGGGGCGCCGTTAGGAAGGATAAAACTGAAAAAATAACTCTCGCCTATCTCTAAATTAAGGGAGGTATTCAGGCCTATACCCCCCAAAGAAATATCAGCGATAAAGGCGTTGCCCAAAGGTTCACCGCCGATAACTTTAAAAAGCTCTGTTTTGAGGAGAGTAGAGATCCGCAGATGTCTTCTTCGGGTATCTTTATAAGCCACGGACTTATTCCCCCTCAATTTGATAGTACCAATTATTTATGATATAAAATATATAGGGGTTTTTTATGATTTTTCAACTATTAAATAGACCTTTTTGTTTATTGCCTAAATCTAAGGTTAAGGAGCGGACCCTTGGGGCCCATCTGGAACTCATTAAAAATCAATATTTTTTGGGGATTTTTCATACTACTCCTTGCCCTGGTTCTGGGAACGGCCCCTGCCCTATATTCTCAAACTAGCACTGCCACCGCGACCGCCACTTCAACGGCAACGGTCACTTTCACGCCAATAGGCAATCAGCTGGTCAACACAGATTTTGAAACGGACAGTTTAATGCCGTGGACATTGATCGACATTGCTTCAGGACCATTACCAGTCATCACCACATCCTCCCATTCCGGCAGTTACGCGGCCAACATGGGCGACCTGCCTGGTCAGGACCCCTCGACCGGATCCTCTGGCATTTACCAAGACGTCATTATCCCGGTCACCAACTGCACAGCCAAGCTGACCTTTTGGTGGTATCCCTACACTGAGGACGTCGGATACGATTACCAGGAAGCCCTGATCATGGACACCAACAACAATATACTGGCCACGATATTCAGCACCGACAGCAATACCCAGGCATGGCAGCTGCAAACGTACGACCTAACTCCCTTCATCGGGCAGACCATCCGCATCTGTTTCAGGGTAAGGCATAACGGCAATGATCTGGCGACCTACATGAATATAGATGACATCGCCCTGACGTATGCCACGCCGACCAGGACTTACACCTACACCAAGACCTGCACCGGTACCCAAACATACTCCGTGACAGCCACCAGCACCAGCACCGCTACCAACACCAGGACCGGCTCCAACACGCCAACGCCAACAGGCTCTTCCACAGAAACCGGGACCCCCACCGCGACTCCCTCAGGCACAGGAACGATAACCGCCACGGTAACCGGCTCTCCTTCTGCGACCGTCTCCGCTACGGCAACCGGCTCTCCTTCGGCGACCGCCTCCGCCACAGCTATCAACACCGATACTGACTCTCCCACCGCCTCCGCCACGTTTACGGTCACAGCTACTCCATCGGCCACCGCCTCCGCCACCGCCCTGCCCACGATGACCATGACTTCCACAAGCACCTGTACCGCCACAATTACCGGATCCACAACCAACTCGCCGACCTTGACCTCTACCATGACTCCAACACCCACGACAACGCCATATATCCCGGACGGCTCTTTTGGTCTTAACCATAACGTCTTCAACCCCTTAAAAACGGGTTTGGCCGTGTCCTATCACATCCCCAATCAAGCGCATGTCAGCATAACGGTCTATTCGCTCGTGGGCACCAAAGTCAGGACCTTGCTGGACGCGGACAGACCCCCTGGCACCTGGAGCCTCCAGTGGGACGGCAGGAATGACCAGGCTGAAATGGTCGCCTCAGACATGTATCTGATCTTTTGCAGGCTGGGTAATTCTTCCTATCTGCGAAAAATAGCTGTTCTAAAGGAGAATTAACATCAAAAGGCTGTTATTGGCGCTTTTCGCCTTTGAGTCTTTTTTGTCCCTGGCCTGGGCCGGCGGCCCAGGAACCACGGGCAGCCAATTTTTGCTGATACCCCAGGGTTCCCGGGCAGCTGCCATGGGGAGTTCTTTTGAAGCTGTGTCTGACGACGCCTCGGGGGTTTTTTGGAACACGGCGGGACTCGGCGATCTTTCTTTCCCTGAGCTCTCTTTCACGCACCTCAACTGGCTGGCGGATTCGGCCTACGAGTCCCTGTCCTATGTCCAGCCAGTGCCGGACCTGGGGGTTTTGGGTGCCGGGTTTTCTCTGTTCCACATCCCCCAATACGACAACACCGCGGGCGCGGACCAGCCTTTCTCCACCTACAGCTACCAAGGCCTGCTGTCTTACAACCGTGCTCTCCAAAACCCTCTGATACCGGAACTCTTCGGAGGCCTGGCGCTCAAATATATCTCCACTGTTTTCGGGGATCTGGCCCAGCTCAACAACCTGGCCATAGACCTGCACTTCTATCACGTTTCCGCTTGGAAACCCCTGCATTTGGGTCTGTCGCTGCAAAACCTCGGGATTAGTTCCAACGCCCTGGATCCTCTGCCCTTCACCACCCGTTTTGGCCTGGCCCTGTATTTCGACAACCTGTTGTTCTCTGCTGAAGGCGACCAAGTCACCGGCCAGAATGCCCAGTACCACGCCGGCGCGGAATACTGGATCCAAAATATATTGGGCCTCAGGGGAGGCTACGAGACCGAGGACGCCACGGGTTCTTTTTCGGGGTTTGCCTTTGGCGTGGGGACGCGGTTCGCTTTTTATCAGATGGATTACTCAGTGGCCAGCCTGGGCGACCTCGGCTACGTCCAAAGGGGCTCCCTGCAGGTCTCTTTTGCTTCTGCTCCTGGGCAAACCGAAACCTTCCGCCCGGTCCAGCCGACTTTCACGCCGACCCGTCGTCCCACACCGCTTCCTCCGACCGCCACGCCTACCCCGGAGCAGTCCCAGGAACCGGCCGGGACCCCGACACCGGTGCACACCAGGACCCTCCATCATGCCAAGGCGCCGGCCGAACCGGTCCTGTTCCCGCCCCAAACCATCAATGCTTCCGTGGACGGGATGACCATCACGCTGACGTGGGAGGCTCCGGCGGTTAAACAAGAACCCATTTTCGGTTACGACGTCTATTTCAGTATGAGCCCCTCCGGGCCGTTCAGGAAGTTGACTTTTGACCCCGTGATCAGGTCACCCTGGTCGACGACGATGGGCACGAGAGGAATGACTTACTATTTCGCGATCAAAACGGTCGGGGCTAACGGGGACGCCAGTGAACTATCCGAGGTGCAGCCTGTCCTTATCCCCTAGCTGGGGTCAGTGACCGGGAAAGCCTTCCAGGCGGGCCGGGAACCTATTCTTCTTCAGCCTTTTTCTTTAAAGTGAGGGTCGGTCGGACGCGGGTGGCGGAGATCTTGTTCCAGTATTCCTCGTTCTTGCGGATCACTTCCTGCCATTTCAGGCTGGCCTGGTTAAAGTAGGAGGTCAGGCGGCGGAACTCCTGCTCATGCTTGTCCATGATTTCTTTTTGCTGGTCCAGCATCCCCTTCAGCATTTTTTCCATCAGTCCCAGGCTTTCCACCTTGAAAAACGCTTCGGTCTTGCCCAAACCCTCTGAGATGGTTTTGAAATCCTGCTGGGAGTTGGCCTTGAGGTCTTTGGCCGCTTCGGACAGGATATTGAAATTTTCCTCTCCGGTGATCTTTAGAGATTCCAACAGAGCCACGACCCGGTTGCCTTCTCCCTGGTAAAGGCTCTTGATCTCTTCACTCAACTTCTGTACACCAGCGCTCAAGTCATTCTGCACGGAAAGATACTCTTCCCTAAGCTTCCTGACTTCTTCGATCTGCTGGTTTTGGACCTCCCGGACCTGTTCGACCAGCGCTATCTGGCTGGCGCCTCCAGCGCCCAACGACTCAAGAACCTTTTTAAACTCCGCTTTGAGCTCTTTGTCACGCCTCATCTCGGTATCAACCTGCCTACCCAGGGTTTCGTCGTAGCGCTCAATGAACCGTTTGAGACCGTCCGCGTACTGCATCTCGGCCTGGCGGAGCTGTTCCACCACGCTGGAATGGTTCTCTGCCGCGGCCTGTATCCTTTGGTTAATCCCGTTGAATTCGTCTTTCAGGTTGGCGTGCAGGGTATCATCCGCCACCATCTGCTTGGCCAGGTTTTGCTCGTAGCGCAGGACCAGTCCTTTTAACTCCTCGATCTGCTGGCCATGCTGCTGCCTCAAAAGTTCCAGGGAAGCCACTTGGCTGGAACCGCTGGCGGCCACGCTGTCGGCTATGCGTTTGAGCTCGGCCCTGAGGTCTTTTTCCCGTTTCGCATCGGCTTCCACTTCCTTGCCCACCGACTGGTCGAACTTCTCCGCGAACCGTCTCAGCTCCTCGGCAAGCTGGGCCTGGAAAAAGCGCACCTGCTCCAGGACCCCGCCCTGGCTGGTGGTTCCGCTGGACACGGTCTCCGTGAGCTTCCGGACTTCCTCGCCGAGGACCTTTTGCCAGTCCCGGTCCTGTTCCATTTGCTTGAACTGGGTCTGGTCATAACGCTCGATGAGGTTCTTGAGCTCTCCGGCTTGCTGGTTCTGCATCTGGTTTATCTTTTCTTCCAAACCCTCCAGGGCCTGCACGTGCCGGTTGTTGCCGGCGGACAGGCTTTCCTGCAGGTTCCACAGCTCGTTCTCTTTATCCTTGAGCGACTTCTCGTATTTCTCTTCCCTGAGAGCGTTCTGTTCCACGATCTTTTGGATGTCCGAAGCAAACCTCTGCTGCCCGTCGCTCATCTGCTTCTTGAGCTCACCGTTCTCCAGGATGCGCAAATTTTGGGTCTCCAAAAATTTATCCTGGACCCTCTTGAGCTCCTCCCTGAGCAGGGCGAGCTGTTTCTCCACGGTGCCGTTCACGTGCTCCATGGAAAGGGTCACCGTTTGCATGGATTTCTCCCTTTCCTCGATACCCAGCTGGACGGTGTGGTTCATCTTGTCGGCCTGCTGGTTGCTCTGGGACATGGTCTGGCGCCACAGGTTGTCCAGATGCAGGTTAGCCGCTTCGTTCCACTCTTTGAGGTTCTGCCATTTTTGGCTCTCCTCGAACTGCAGCTCGCTGAATTGTTTGGATAGCCGGTTGAGCTGGCCCACGAGGGACTCGAAAGCTTTGTCCAGGCCCGGTATCTTATAAAACTCGGTCTCCGTAGATTTAAAAGCAAAAGTGACTGGTTCGCCCCCGCTCCTGCTGAATTTGGGCAGCCATCCCAAGATCCCCCTTCGAAAGGTCCACACCAGCCACGCTAGAGCCAGCACAACCAGGACCCCCAGCGCCACACCGGCCCACAACCAAAGATTTAAAGAACTCTCTTTATAAGCGATCACGGCTCTTTGTCTGTCCTGGAGGGCCTTCAGGGCCAGGGAAACCTTGTTGTTGTCGATGACGGGGTTGAAGGACTTTTGATTTAGCATGCTTTGGGTGGGATCGCCGCAAAGGCTCACGAGTTCTTTGACCTTGATGTCGTCGGGCATGATCTCCTGCAGCCTGAGGATATCCGAACAAAAGGAGCGGAGGTCGTTGCGGTTCAAATAAGTTTCCGCTCGGTAAAGCAGGGAACCGGCCAGATATTTTTTGGCCACTACGGGGTTCTGGGCCAACAAAAGGGCATTCTCAAAGGAAAACACGGCGGCCTCGTAATTTTGGGCCTCCCAGGCCTGGATCCCCTGGTCGATGTAGGAAATATTGCGGTTCACCTGCCCTGAACATAAACAAGGCAGCAATAAGACCAAGGCGATCATGCCGATAACCACGTTTTTCCATGCTGGCTTAGCCTTTTGTTTCACCCCGTTTTCTCCTTCCCTACCGTTTTGAATGTGTTTTCGTTCCCTGCCCCTAGCCCTGCTGGGGTTGGTGTTTTTTCCCGCCCGTTTGCTTGGTTCCCATCCGGGTCAGGATAATCTCCACCCGCCGGTTTAGGGCCCGATTAATCTCCGTGTCGTTGGGAGCGATAGGCCGGTATTCCCCATACCCGCTGGCCGCGACCCGCTTGGGGTCCAGTTTTTCCTGCTCGATAAAATACCTGGCCACATTGGAAGCCCGGGCCGTGGAAAGTTCCCAGTTGGAAGGGTACCGTTCCGTTTTGACGGGAAGATTGTCCGTATGCCCTTCGATATGGATGTCATTGGGGGCGGATTTCAAAAACGGTCCTAGCACCACGAATATCTTCTTGGCTTCCGGTTTGAGGTCGGCCTGGCCGCGGTCGAACAGCACCTTCTCCTTGAAATAAAGGACCAGCCCCTTGTCATTGATCTTGGTCGTGCAAGCTTCCGTCGCGTTGGCGGACCTCAGGATCCCGTCAACATCCCGCTGCAACTTCTTGAGCTGTGATTCGTTCAACGCGGAGGAAAGAGAATACAACATGACAAAAAAGACCACCATCTGGGTCATCATATCCGCGTAATTGACGAACCACGGCGGAGCCGGATTGCCGATCTCCAGCTGTGGCCCCCCGCCGACTTCGCGATTAAACTTTAGTGGCACCCGGGATCCCCTCTCTCCTGACCCCTGACGTGCCCCGTTTGGTGGGATCAAGATAGGCTTTGAGATTGGCTTCTACGATAGAGGGCGAGGCTCCCGACTGCAGCAGGAGCACCCCTCGGATGATGACTTCTTTGATCAGGATTTCCTCGTCAGACCTTCGTCTCAACTTCCCCGCAATGGGAAGGAAGACCAAATAAGCGGACATGAGGCCGTACACGGCCGTGAGAAGGGCGATGGCCATGGCGCCGGCGATCTGGCTGGGGTCTTCCAGCTTCCGCAGCATCAGGATCAGACCGATGATGGTCCCGATGATGCCGAAAGCGGGCGAATAGGTCCCCAGGGCCGTGAACATCTCCTGCCCTATCTTATGCCTTTCCCGGATGAACAAGAGCTCAGTGTCCAGCATGGTCTGGATGAACTCCTTGTCCTGGCCGTCGATGACCAACCGGACCCCTCTCCGGAGGAAATCGTTGTCGATATTTTTGACGTCCGTTTCCAGGGAAAGGAACCCGTCGGTCCTGGCTTTCCTGGCAAAGGTCACGAACGTCCCGATGATCTTGCTGGTGTCTTCCTGCGATTCCGAAAAGACCTTATGGAGCACCTTGACCACTCCGATGACCCGGGGCAAGGGATAATTAACGAGCAGGGCCGAGAACGTGCCTCCAAAAGTGATCAGCGCCGAGGGTAAATCCCAGAACAAGGTCAGCCCCTGCAAACCTTCATGGTAAAACACGGCGAAAACAACTAGCCCGATGCCGACACACAGCCCGCCTATGGTTGTGAAGTCCATAAAATGTTTCCTCTCCCTCCCTTAAATGAATTCCGCCAAAATCGTTGTTCCCCTGTTGTCCTTTGGCTATTGCAAGATCTTCAAACTCTTTGATTTATCAGATGATTTCCTTATGGGCACTACCTTTTTCTTGGCTGGCTTGGGTTCTTCAAACTCCGCGTCCTCGACCGGCGGAGCCGCCTCCCTCCTGCGGTAATACCTTTCCCTCATCATCTCTTCCCTGACTTTGTCCTCGACGGCCATCTTTTCCCTGATGCGGCGCTCCATTTCGTCCCTGTCCGTGGTGACGCTGCCTGCCACCGCCGGGGACTGCTCCGGCGAGGCCAGCTGCAGGGTCTCGGGTTTCCCGTCGATCTCGATGAAGCGGCTCTTCTTTTTCTCTTTGAGGACGATGCGGCCGTCCCGCTCCATGGTCCGCACCAATTCCACCAAGGCCCGCTGGGCCTCCTCGGTCTCTTCCTTGGTCACATTGACCGCCAGGTCGATGGCTTCTTGCAGCAGGGCTTTGGCACCTTCAGACAGGTTGGCAAAGACCTTGTCCAACACAGGCTGCGGGACGCCCTTTAAAGCTTTGGCCAGGGATTCGGTCTTGATCTCCCGCAGGACGGATTGCAAAGCGATGTCGGGCATGCCGGGGATATCTTCTACGGTAAAGAGCTCACGCCTCAGCCTGTCCGCCAAGGCCGGACTTTGCTTCTCCACGGACGTAAGGATATTGGCCCGGGTTTCGTTGTCCATGGCGTTCAGGATCTCCACGAAGCTCTCGATGCCGCCCACCAGGAAATCGATTTTCTTCTTGATGTCCTCCTCGATCTTGAGGATGGTCTCCTTGGAGGTTTGCTTGACCTTGGCCATGTTCATGGCCACCTGGAACTGCATTTCAGGAGAAAGACTGGACAACACCAGGGCTGATTCCGCGAAGGGCAGATAGCTGATGATCAGGGCGACCACGTCCGGCCTCTCGTCCTGAATGATGTAGAAAAGGCTCTTGAGGTTCTCTTTCTTGATGAAAGCGAATGGATGGAAGACCGCCTCTTCTTCGGCTTTGCGCTTTTTCTCTTCCTCTTCTTTGGCTTTGGCCTCAATAGCTGCCGCCCCTTCCACCCCGCCCGCGCCTTTCCCGCCCCCTTGCATGTTGATCTCCGAGTTCTTACCCTGTCCGATCATACGCGGCAAATTCCTCAAAAACCCGCCCAGGGGCCCGAACAGAAAAACGATGACGATCAAAGAACCGAAAGCGATAAGGATCCATTTGGGGGTCAGATAGGGCTGCAGGGCCGAATTGGTGAACTGGATCTTTTTGACCGTCAGAGTGTCCCCCCTGGCGGGGTTCATCTGGAGAAAATCAGCGATCGCGCCTTTGACGGTATCCACCATGATCTCGGGGATCGTATCCGCCATAAAGATGGTGACGCTGATCTTCTGCAGGCTGGGCAGTTTGACGACCGTTTCCACTTTCCGGTTGGTGGGAGCTTTCTCGTCCGCCTTTTTAGGCCGCGGAACGCCGGGCATAAAGAAATCCTGAGAGCCAAAGATCCCCTTGTCCTCCACGGGACTATGGGTCTCGTTCTCGGCCGTTGTCTTTTCCTGGTTCAGATAAACTTTGACCGCGACCCTTGCCTTGTCCGGCCCCAGGATCTTGTCGACGATCTCCTGAAGACGGCTCTCCAGGCTTTTCTCATAATTGATCTCGGTCTGGATCAGGGACGCCTCATCCTGGGCCGATAGGACAGCCGACCTACCCAGCAATAAAAGCCCCAGGCTAAAGAGGATCCCCAGGAATACCCATGCTTTTTTCATGCTTTTCTCCATATTGCCCGCTTGGAACTTAAAACTGTGAACTTCGAACTATGCTTATTGTAGCTGAAAAATCAAAGAGTTACAGCCCGCCCACGGTTTTTTGGCTGTTTCACACATTTATTCGATGCCCGCCTTCTTAAGCATATCCCTCAGGTCCTGGTCATTGGGATCGACCTGCAGGGCTCTTTTCCAGGTCGCGATAGCCTTATCCCTCTGCCCTATCTGGAAATAAGCGGAACCCATCCTCATCAAAGCAGTCTTGTTGTTCGGCTCCAGGTCCAGGATATCCTGGCAATCGCTGATGACCTGGTCGTACTGGCCCGAATAAAAATGGTTCAGGGAGTCGAAAAGCTTTTTGTCCACCACGGAAAGCCCCTCGATCACGCGTTTTTCCTTGAATTCCACGCCTGATTCCTGCGAGAGGTACTTGGCCACCTGCAGGATGCGGTCGCTTTCAGGATGCAGGGTCAACGCGTAGGTCATGGAATTGAGAGCCGCCGGATTGTCCCCTTCTATATAATGCTCCAGTCCGGAACGCATCAGTCTTTCGTCCGCGACCTCGCTCTTGTCGACATGCAGCTGCTCCACGATATTGGTCAGCTTGGCCACGTCCCGCGCGGTGTCCTCGGACTTTTCGTTCAGCACCAGGGAATGCTTCATCTGGTCCAGGGCCATGGCGTAAAGCCCGCTCTTATAGCTTTCCACGCCCGCGCTGTAGTAACGCTTGGCCTCTTCAAGCTTTTGCATCAGCACCGACTGGCCGAAGCTCGCGGAAACGGAGAACCAGTTGGTCCCGCCCAGGCTTTGGCTGCTGTAGCCGTAGTCGAACGCATACTCTCCCTGCTTCACCCCGAAACCGACCAAAAACTCCTCATAGTTGAACCCCATCCGCAGGGCCAGTTGGTTGATGGCCCAATACTCGCCCCCGCAGAACCAGTGCATGTCAGGGGCCGAGTCTTTTTCCAGGTCCACGGAGGTCAGGAATTTCCCCTGGAGGAATTTATAGCTCGCCCCGCCCCGAAACACGAAAGGCAGCACGTCGCTGGAGACATCTCCCCATTCCACCCCCAGGATGTTCTGGATCATCAGCCCCAGCCTGAGCGAAGGCACGGGCTCGGCCAGGAACCCGGCCGCGTCCAGGATATAATCCCCGTTGATGTACTGGGCCAGCTGCTGTTCGTAGCACTTTACGTTTGCCCCCACCGAAAAACCCTCCACCACCTTGGCCCCGTAACTGAAACTGTAAACCGTGTAGGTATCCGAAAACGAACCGGTCACCACGTTGTTCACGTCGGTTTGTTCGAAACCGCCCGAGGAAAGCCTCAAAAGGCTGAGCCCATAGGTGCCCAAGTCCGTGGTGGGATAAACGTAGCTGAAAAAGTCATAGGTCGTGTCCGCCCACAGGGCCGCGTGCAAAAAAGTGGCCTGTTGCAGGCTGATCTGGGTCATCCCCGCCGGATTCCAATAAGTGGCCGAGGCGTCATCAGCCACCGACACAAAAGCCCTGCCCATTCCCAGGGACCGCGCCCCTGCTCCCCAGTTCAGCAATGCCCCCAGCTGACCGCCTGATCCCACAGGGTCTGCTTGCAAAGTCTGGGCAAGCAGCCCTGCCAGACAAAGGCATAGGCAGATAAAAATAGGTAGTTTAAATTTCCACAATTGCATCAGTCACTCCACCTAACCAAGAACTTAATATTTTTGTTCTATTTAAAAGGCATAGCCATAAATACTTCTTGTTGTCTTTAATAACCGCATTGAGCGTCTGTATATTCAAGCCATTTTTTAGATTATATCATTTATATAACTCTATGCGAGGAAAGGCAAGTTCAAGTCGGCTGGGTAATAAGAAAACGGACTTAGCGGCTTGCTATTGCCTTTCTTCCCGCCATAACAAGGCCATTTTCTAAGGATTAGTGTAATACCGCTATCTTGCGCAAAACTTGAGTAGTACCCTGGGAATTATGCACCACAATACGGCAGATATACCCGCCTCTGGCAACGCTCTGGGAGATATCATTGGTCCCATCCCAAAGGACATTATTGGCTCCCGCCTGACCGCCTGATTGTCCGGCTTTGATCACAAAGGTCTTCACCAGGTGGCCGGTCAAGTCGAACAGGGTGATGGTGACATCCGAATCCTGGTTGAGCAGATAGGTAATGGTCGTCGGTCCCAGCCTGGAATCGAACGGATTGGGGTAGTTGGACACCAGGGAAACCGGCTGATTGAGATTACCCGTCAGGACCGCTGCGGAAACCGGCGACCACGGGCCCCAGCTGCCTGCGTTGTTCAAGGCCATGACCCTGTAATAAAAGGCGTGTCCTGCTGGCTTGCCTGTGACCTTATACTGAGCCGTATCGCCCGGAATGGTGGTGCTCAGGGTGGTCCACACCGGCGAAGTGTCCATCCTCTCCTGGATGGCATAGGCCCCTATTCCTGATTCCGCATCCAGGGCCGGGTTCCAGCTCACGATATAGGACGTGTTGAACTGGCCCGAAAGGGACAGGGATGAGGTCGGGGATCCTGGCGTAGAGGGCGGCGTGAGGTCCACGGAGATCGCCGCGTAACCGACGCTGCTCAGGACATTGAGCAGGCTCTTGGTCTTGACGTTGAAATAGTAGGTGTGGTTGTGCGCCAGCAAGAGCCCCTGGGCCGAGGCGCTTTGATTAGTTCCCGAGTCCTGCCAGTTCTGGAGGTCCTGGGCCGTGGGCGAGGTCCCCACCGAGTAATAGTTATCGCTGATGCCCACCGAAGAAGTGCTGATCCAGCTGGCCGCCAGCGCGTTGGGGTTGTTGGTCCACACCGGCGCATTGACCTGCGGAGTGGAAGGCGTGGACATGTCCAATATGGTGATCGTGTTGGTCGTGGCTGGGAATCCCGCCGTGTTGACCGACCCCGGAACAATGGTCAAGAAGCTCGTGTTGGCGATCTGGAACCCGAAGGTCTGGTTGTCCGGCGCCGCGGTCGGGTCTGACGATACCGTGCCCATCAGGAAATAGGTCTGGGCCGTGGTGCTGATGGCCTGCGGGGTCAGGGGTATCTGGGCCACCCCGTTGTTAAAGTTGGCGCTGGGGTTGGTGACCGAACCGATCATGGGATCGTTGACATTGTAGACCCCGGTCCCGTTGATGTCTTTATACACGCCCAGGCTCAGGACCGCGTCGTTGGGCTTGATGGGAGCCGTCCCGATGCGGGTGACTTCGAGGTTGCTCCAGGTCGCGGTATGGGTGTTGGTGGCTACGTTGAACTTGAACAAGGGCACGCCGGTCTGGCCCTGGTTGGCCCCTTGCGGGGAGATATTGATCGCCGTAAAGCTGACATTGATGGCCTGGATCGTGGACAACTGCGGCGAATTCCAGGGGAACTGGCTCGTGGCCGGTATCTGGTTCCCTGCCGGCGTGAAATGGAACACGTTGTTGGCCGAGAACTGAAGCCCCACCGTGTCCGTGGCCGTGGCCGTCAGGCTGATATCGTAGACGACGAAATAGACCTTGGGCGACGTGGTGATGACCTGGGCGGTCTGCGTCAGGGACAGGAGGCATACCCCGTTGGTAAAGGTGCCCGTGGTCACCAGCGTGTCCTTGTCCGCCTCAAAGACAGTGTCGTAATTGCTGTCCTGGTATAGCGAAACCCGCGCAATATCCGTGTCCAGGCTGGAGCCGTAGCGGTTGATGTCCAGCTCCGTGAAGTTGGCTGTGGACACGTTGGTGGTCAGAGCCAGAGTGGCCATGGACACGTTCGTGTCGCCCTGGAACACGCTGACAGGCGCCGTGGAGGTCACGGACAGCGAAATAGCGTTGGTGAACGGCGTAATGGTGGACGCGCTGCTGCCGAACCCGAAGTGGGCTACAGCGACCGTGTTGGTCACGCCCTGGGGCGCGTCCATGCCAAAGTAGGTGTTGGCCGTCAGGGTCAACCCGACCTGGTCGCCGACATAAGCGTTGGGGCTGATGTCAAAAGTGATGTAGTAGTTCTGTCCGGCCGCGGTATTGGTGATATTTTCACCGGCGGGGTTCATCATGCTCAAGATTGTGGTCTGGTTGTTGAACAAAGCGCTGTAACTCACCTGGTCCACGGGTATCAGCGAACCGTTGGCGTTGATGTAGCTGACGCCGCTGCTGTCAGCGCGCCACAACTTGATGCCCTGGACATCGGCATCCGTGTTGTGGCCCATGGAGTTGGGCGTGCCGGTCCGGTCCACCTGCAAGGTCATGAGATTGGAGGTGAAGGGCGTCGAAGCCATATTGAATTCGATCATGGCGATACCGGTCACGCTTTGGGCCATCGTGATAGGCGCCTGAGAACTGCCCAGGACCGTGCATACATTGGCCACCGGCACGATGGTCAGGGTATTGGACACGATGGCGCCGCCCGGCAGCTGCACGCTGTGGGGCGACAGCACCGTGAAATAGCTGAAGTCAAAATCGGACAATTGGATGGTGCCGCCTGTGGCCGTGGGCGCGATATCCACCACCACGAAATAATCCGTGGGCGTGGAGTAGACGATCTGGCCCGTCACGGTCGTGGAAGTGGGGGCGCTGATATCGCCGCTCCACATTTGCAGCATCGCGATGCCTCCCGAGAACGTTCCCTTGGCCACGACCGGGTCCACAGCCGATCTGAAGATATGGTCGCCTTGGATCTCTTTATAGATCCGGATCTGCTGGATGGCGCTGTCATAGGCGCTTCCTATCTGGTTTATCTGGGTCTTCATCCACGGCACGAAATAAGCGTCCGAATTGACCGTGAACTTCTCAATGAGGACATTGGTGGAGCCCTGGCTCACGGTGCCCGTGGGCGTCAGGCTCGTGCCGTTGACCGTCATGATCCTGGGCTTGGGCGAGATCGTGATAACGCCGGTGGAGATAGGCAGGCCCGTGGTGGTCACCCAGCAGGGCGAAGAAAATATCTGTCCGCTGGGAGAATTCAGGCTCGCGGTCAGGGTCACCCCTGGGTTAGCCAGGTTGGCCACGTCAAAGACCACGAAGAAACTCTGATACGGCAAGGTCGCCGTGACGGTCAAAGGCGTCAGGGAGGGATTGCTGGCCAAAGGCTGGGCCGTGATGGTCAGGAAACAGATGCCGTTCACAAAAACATTGTTTTGCGGGACGCTCACCAGCGGGTCTTGCTGATACGCTCCCGCAACAGTCTGCCACCGCATGATTTTATCATTATTGACATCCTGGTAAATACTGACGTCCTGGATGTCCGTGTCGCTGGCTGTGCCCTGATTGATGATCTGGAGGTTTTGCCACAGGGCCGTGGAGTTATTGGCATTGACCGTAAACATGAACACCGCCGTATTGGTCACGCCCTGCATCATCTGGCTGGGCGACGGGTAACCGCCATTGGTAAAGGTCATCATGGACGGATACTTTTCGATCGTGGCGGCTATTCCGTTCAACCAGGGGAAATGCTTGTTGACCACGAATTTGGGCGGCCCCACCACCACCGAGCTTGTGTTGGTCACGGTCAAGGCGATGGTATCGTTGAGCACGGCCAGATAATTGACATCCAGGCAGATAAAGAAGTTCTGGGGCGTGGTCGTGAATATGGGCGGCACCGAGAAATTGATCGTGGCGGTATGGCCCGTGAAGGTGACGTTCGCCGGGCTGACCAGGTCCGCCGTGTCGGTCAGTCCCGTCGCCTGGTTGAGGACCAGCATCGTATCGGCCAGCGAGGTCGTGGTGATGTTGGTGGGTTTCTCCCTATAGACCTTGATGGCCTTGATGTCCGAGTCCGCGGCTGACCCTATCTGGTTGACCGTCAGCTGCTGCCAGAACGCCGTGTTGGAGGTGGTGGAGACGCTCACCTCAAAGAACACCACGTTCGTGTCCCCCTGCACGACTTGCGGCGGAGCCAGGCTCGTAGAGACCATGTTCACCGGGTCGACCGTCGCCGTGATAGTGATGGTGTGCGTGGTAAAGGGGAAAAAGGCCGGAGGCGCGTTAACATAAGAGGGATTATTGATATTAAAGTTTGAGCTCCCGGAAATACCCATATTCAGGCTTCCGCCAATGGTGGCGCTGGGGTCGATGTCATAAGATATAAAGTAATTCTGGGGACCGGTGCCGATGACTTGGCCTGTGATGGTGATGTTAGCCAGGCCGTTCTTGAACGTGTCATAACCGGACGAGATCATTTGATCCAATCCCGGCTGGAATAAGCCGCTGCTCGGAGTATCTTTCCATACCTTTATGGCGTTTATGTCACCGTCATGGATGGTACTGGGAACAGTATAGGCGACTTGCAGGGAGACCAGGGTCTGGGTATAGGCGTTGGTGGACATGGTCATCCTGGCCATGCCCACGTTCTTGGCTCCCTGCCAGACCGAGCTGTTGGGAGTGCCCGGGTTTCCGGTCCCCGCCACGACCGTGATATCCATGGGTACGACCGTGACCAGGCCCGGCGTGTTACTGATAGGAGTCAGGGTGGTGCCCATGGGGAAGAAGTTCTGGGCCACCAGGATGGAGCCGTTGGCCGTGTTCACCTGGAACAGGTTGCTGCTGTTGAGGTAAAAGCCCGTCGTGTTATTGAACTGAGCCGTGCCAGCCACATCCACGGTCAGGAAATAGACCTGGGAAGGACCGGCCGACAGCGAGGTCAATACCTGCGGCTGGGTCAGCTGGATATTGAAGGTCCCGTTAGAATTCAGGAAACTGCCGCCGCCGGACGAGGTATTGCCCAGGAAAAGGTCCGCGTTGGTATCCAAAAGACCCGTCCCCTTGATATCTTTCCACAAACTGATGTTGGTGATATCCGTATTGGGCACGGCCGTGCCGGTCAAGGAACCAGCCACGCTGAGCCAGGTGGAGGTAAAGGCCGTGTTGGTGGCGTTATTGTTCATCAGCAAACGCAATAAGGGGATATAGTTGGAACCCTGGGCTACCGAGTTCCCGATCAGCCAAGGGGACTGGTCGGTAGGCTGCGTGATCACGCCGACGACCAAGAGGTCGATATTCCGCACGATCTGGGCGGTGTTCACCGGGTCGTATTCCACCACGCCGGTGCTGCCGGACAGGCTGCCGTCCGTGGCCGATATTTTGATCGTCTCGGCGTAGATATCCGTGACCTGGAACTGGGCCACGCCGCGGTCAGAATTCTGGAACGTGTAGGAGGTCGGGTTGGGCACCCCGTTGTTGTTGCAGGAGAAGCTCACCTTGCCGTTATAGTAGTTGCCGTTGGCCGGGTCCCCGGTGCACAGGTTGTTGTACTGGTCCCTGGCCATGACCGTGATGAGCTTGCCGAGCGTGACGTTGGCCGGACCCTGGTAGGTCAGGGTGAACCTGGACGGCGCCGCGTTGGTGATGGTTTCCAGCTGTGAGCTGGGCAGCCAGCCTAGCAACACTGGTGACTCGTAGGCCGTCAGGGTCACAAAATTAGCGATAGTGTCCTTATAGTAGAACGGCGCGTTGCTCCCCCCTGATTTGACCGCCAGGGTCTCCTGGCTGACCCAGTTGACCTGGTCCGTGGAGAACAGACCCTGCGAGCTGGTGGTCTGCATAGCGATGCTGGCGCCGCCGGGGAACGTGGTCTGGTTGCCGTAGAGGTCCTGCGCCTGCAGGATCATCTGGGTGGAGGACTGGCCGGCCACGGTCTTGGTGGAATTCGTGACAAAGGCCACCCTGGTTACCGGTCCAGGCAAGACCATCTCTACCTGATTGCCCGGGATCCAACCCTGGGTATTTTCCTTGGCCGTGACCGTGGCGCCTGTCGGCGACACCACGGGGTCTTTGTAATAGAAGTTCACGCTGGTCATGCCGCCCGTGATGCTCACGCTCATGGGACCGCTGCTCCAGTTGTTCTGGTCAATGGAAAAGCCGTAATTACCGTAGGAATTGCCCGGGCTGGTCGAAGACAGGTTGATGGCCAGCGTTCCCAGCGCCCCCGGAATGGGGCTGGGGTTGCCGAACTGGTCCTCGGTCTGGGCGGTCATGGTCTGCGAAAAACCCGTGGCCGGGAACGACTGGGGCGCCGTCGCGAACCCTATCTGGGTGATGGGGCCGGGCAGGACCGTCTGGACCTGGGAGGCCGGCACCCAGAACTGGGCCGGGCTTCCCACGCCGGTGACGGTCACGTCGGCGTAACCCGCCTTGGTGTCCTCGTAAAAGAACTGGATGGTGTTCTGGCCTTGGCCCATGATGACGCTCGTGACCGACAGCCACGGCACGGCCGCGACCGAGAAGTAATGGGCCCAGGGAGAATCCGAGGTCAGGTTAAAGGTCGTGTTGGCTGACACGGTCTGTGGGTTACTGAACTTGTCCTGCGTTTGCACCGTCATCAAGGTGGAAGGCAAACCTGTGGTCATGATGTTGTCCGGAGGCGAAGTAAAGACCTCTTTGTTGATGACATCGGGATAGACATTGATGTTCGCTGTGGGTACGGGCGCCAAACCGCTGGAGAAGGCGCTCAGGACCCAGGCTCCGGACCTCTCGTCGTAATATTTGAAACTGGCGTTGGACGAGCCTTTGGGTATCACGACCTGCTGAGTGCTCTGGGTGGCGGGATTTAACAATTGCTGGTCCGTGAGCGGGTCCCTGAACTGCGTTACCACGCCGGTCTGGACCGCCGTCGAGGTGGTGGTCAGGTTGATGGTGATGGCATTCAGGGCGGACTCGTTCTCATACGGGTCATAGGCGGTCACCGTGAACAGGGCGTCCGTCCCAGCCACGATAAAGGGCGCGGTGGTGGTGAACTCCAGATGGTTGGCCGCTCCGCCGATGGTGGTCATCAGGGGGCAGGTCCCGGACACGTTGGCCGTCAGGGTCATGTTCAGGGACGCGAGGGTGATGGTCGCCGTGTCTCCGGCCTTGGTCGAGACCGCGTAAAGCACGGGGAGCGTGTTCCCTATCTGGCCGGTATTGTCCGTGGCCGTGGTGGTCAGGGACAGGGACCCTGACTTGGTGCCGCCCCAATTGATGGTCAGGTTGCAGGCGATGTTGGACCACTGCACGGCGTTGCCAAAGGTGTCCGCCAGCTGGCCGATGATGTTCACGGAATTGCCCGCCGGGACAGGCAGGGCGGCCGGCGGCCCGGAGAAGGTGAACTTGGTCGGCAAGCCGGGTATGACCATGATATTGTTCTCCACCCCGGTCAGCCCGGTGGCCACGTCCTGCACCGACACGCTCTGCGTGCCGATGGACCCGTCACCGTTCCTCTTGACCGTCACCAGGGTGATGGACGGGAAGGTATGGAGCCCGTTATCCGGGCTGGGCCCTGTCGTGGTGAATTGGTAGTTCCCCAGCTGGGTGGGCAGTTGGGCGTTGAGGTCCGTGCTAAAGAACCTGATATAACCGTTGTATTCCAACACCTGGTTAGCGTAGGGGTCCCTGGCCTCTACCGTGACGCTGCTGCTGGAGCCCGCCGTGATGGTGAGGGGGATGCCCGTGACCGTGAAATAGCTGATGGCCGTGTTGGTCACCCGGATGGGCGCGCTCATCCCTGCGGTCAGACCCGTCGTGAGATCCGTAGCCGTGAGCGTGGTCAACTGGGCCGTAAATAGTTTGACTTGGAAGGGATAAGTCCCGTAGCTCAAGTTGGCCGCCCCGGGCAGAGAACCCACAGCCTGGGTATCATCGCAGCTCAACTGGACTTGCGAGGTCATGGTCACCACGTTGTAATAGCTGTCGATCGAATTGACGGTCGTGGTAAAGGTGGTCCCGGCGGTCTGGGTCAAAGGCTGGCCGGTCTTGCCCGGAGCGAACGAACCCGGCACGGCCGTTTCACCGGGCAGGATGACCTGCAGGCTACTCGGGCTGCTGGCATTCATGGTCATATGGTCCGTGCTGGAGTTATAGGAATTGAGGTTGGGATAAGAATAGGCCGTCAGGGTCGTAGCACGCGCTCCGGTAGCCGTCCTGAAGGTGATGGTAAAGTTCGCGGACCCGAGGTTCGTGGTCGGCGGGAGCGCCGGCAGGCCGGCAAAGAGGTCCGTGGCGGTCAGGGTGACCTGGGTGCTGTAGCCCGTGGCCACGTTCCAGTAGGGATCGACCAGGTTGACCGTCACGGTCACGGGCATGCCCACGACCTCGCTGGCCGGCGAGCCCAACTTGCCGTTGCCGGTCCCAGGCGCGCTGGTCTCTCCGGGCAGCAGTAACTGCAGGTTGGACGGGGGTGCTGGTTTCACCTGGACCGGCGCGCTGGGACCTGGCTGGATGGCGTTACCCGTGTCTGTCGCGGTCAGGGTCACCCACTCGGCGGTGACCAGCTTGGTAGAGAGTTGTCCGGTCCCGTTGACCAGGCCCTGGTTGCCGGCCGGCGGGTTGGAATTGGCATCCGTGGAGGCCAGGGATACCACCGGGTTGTAAGAAGCAATGTTCCAGTTCTCGTCCACGTCACTGACCGTAGTATTGAAGGCTGTTCCGGCGGTCTCCTGGTCGGGCGAACCGGTCTTGCCGGTCAGGCTTCCCGGGTCCGGCGTTTCACCCGGCAGCAGGACCTGCAGTTTCTTGCCAGTGTCGGCCTTGACATTGAACAGGGTGCTCTGGTTGGACAGGACGCCGTGGGCCGGGTCCGTGGCCGTGATCCAACGGGTCCAATTCCCGCTGTTGGGATTCTGGCTCGTGGCTATATTGAGCGTGACATTATAGGTCGTCGTGCCCCCCGCCATGGCCTGCGGAGCCGGCAGAACTGGATTGGCGTAACCGTCATTGGTGCTCAAGTTGGTTGTGGTCGTCATGGAATTCACGATATTCCAACGAATATCCACCCCGTTGACCACGACCGGGAAGCTGACCCCGGCGGTCTCCGTGACCGGCATGCCGGTCTTGCCTGTTAAACTGCCCGCATCAGGATTTTCACCGGGCAATAGGACCTGCAACTGGTACGGTAAGCCGGGCAGGACTGTGACCGCCCCCGTGCCGGCCTGAAGCCCCTGAGCGTCCATATCCGTGGCGGTCAGGACCACGTTCTTGGCTGTTACCAGGGTGACATTGAACAGGAGCATCCCGTTATTAAGAGAAGCATTGACCGGCATGGTCGCGTGCAAGTCGGTCGAGGTGATGCCCACCAGCGGGGTAGAGCCTATGCCGGAGACCTGGTTCCAGTTGGCGTCCACGGCTGAGACCGTGATGTTGAAGGGTACCCCCGCGTTCTGGACAAAGGCCGTGCCGGAAACACCCAAAGGACTGCCAGGCACACCATACATGCCGGGCACCAGGACCTGCAGTTGATAGGGCGCGCCAGCCTGCACCGTGATGGGAGCGCTGGTATAGGAATTAAGGGACGAGACCGGCGCCGTGTCGGTCACGGTCAGATGGCTGGTCTTGGCTGTCTTGAAGGTGGCGCTCAATAGAGCGTAACCGGCGACCAGCTTGGTGTTGGGCGGCATGGACCCTGTGGCATAGACATCATCGGAGGTGGTCGCCACATAAGGCGTGGCCGAGGTCTGGTTCCAGTTGTTGTCCACGGCATACACGCCAAAGGTGTTGGCTGTGCCGGCTGTCCAGACCGAGGCCGTACCGGATACTCCGGTCCCTGAACCGGGCACATAGCTTTGTCCAGGCAGGACAACGAGCAGTTTGACCGGTGCGCCGGCTAGCACGGTCAGAGCCGAAGTACGGGCGGTCCAGCCGTTACCCTGGGCGGTCACGGTCATGCTGTTGGTGGCCGTCACGGGCGCTATCGCATATACTCCAGTGCCGTTGTTGAGGCCGGCCTGGGCTGGCTCCACGTCATAGAGGTCGGAAGTGGACACGGTAACCTGCGGGTTGCTCGTGGGGTTGATATTCCATTCCGCATCCACGGCATTGACCGTGACCGGGTAGTAAGAACCGGCCGTGAGTTGCTGAGGCGTTCCGCTCCTGCCTGAGGCGGAGCCAGGTACCGAGACTTCGCCCGGAGCCAGGACCTGCAGCCCTATTGCGTTGCCGGGATTGACTACGAAAGTTGAACTCGTCCCTGTGGCCAGCCCGTAAGACCCGCCATTGCCGGTAATGGTCTGGGTTGCCGCGGTCCTCAAGGTCGTACTGTAGGATTGCGTGGAAATGCCTGTGAAATTAAGGGTTGTCGGCAAGCCCACCGGGAAATTATCCGAAGTGGTCATATCGACCAGGGCATAGCTGGGCGCTGACGGGTTGAACCAGTTGTCCACGATATTGACCGTAAAGGTAAAGGCGTACCCTGCGGTTTCAGCCGTGGTCGCGGTCTGGGTCTTGCCGGTCGGTGATCCCGGCACAGCCTGTTCACCCGGAAGCAGGACCTGCACCTTGGTCGGATTGCCCGGATTAAGGGTGAAGATGGGGCTGGTATAGGGTGTCAGACCCAGGCCGCTGGGCAGCCACTGGGCCGTCACCGTCAAGCTCCTCTGCCCTGCGGTCAGCAGGGTGATGTTATAGACAGTTTTGCCGTTGCTCAAGACCTGCGGCCCGAACGAAGGCGCGTAAACGTCATTGCTGGCCAAATTCGAAGTCGGGGTGACCGGTACCCCGAGGGTCACAGGCACCGTGTTCCAGAAAGTGTCCACAGCCGTGACCGTGACAGGGAAAGCCGTCCCGGCCTGCAGGCTGGTATAAGGCGTCCCGCTCTTGCCCGTGCTGAAACCCGGGTTGGCGGTCTCGCCGGGTAAGAGGAGCAGCAACTTGATGGGGCTGCCCGGATTGACCGCAAAGAAACTGCTCGTGCCCGCGGCCAAGCCCAGGGTGCTTTCGGTGGCCATGATCTGGCGGCCAAAACCCGTGGTGGCCGTATTGAGGGTCACGCCGATGGTGGCTGTGCCGTTGGTCAGGTTCCAGCTTCCCGGAATGGTCAGGAGATTGGGGTCGTTGGAGGCCAGGGATACGGTCGTCGCGGTGGTGGTCACCATGTTCCAGTAGTTATCCGTGGCGTTCACGGCTACATTGAAAGCGACCCCGGCGTTTTGCGTCAAGGGCGTGCCCAAAACCCCGCCGGTATAATTGCTGCCCGGTACCGCGGCCTGGCCGGGCAGGACCACCTGCAGCCTGCTGACCGTGTCATGGTTGACAATAAGCGGCGTGGTCACGGACGGGGTATGGGTCCCGTCATTGACCGTGACGGTCGAGGTCCCGGCGATCCTGAGGGTCAGGGCACCGGAGTAGTTCCTGGTGCCGTTGACCAGTTGCTGGACCCCTGGCAGTGTCGCGAAATTATCCGTGCTGGTAAAGGTGATCGAGGGCTGCTGGGCCGGCAGCAGATTGGCCTTGTTCCAATAATTATCCGTGACCCAAACCTGGGCGCTGAAAGCATGCCCCGCGGTCAGCACAGCAGGCGTCCCTAACCTGCCGTTATTGGCCATATTGCCGGGATCATAAACCTCATTGGGGACAAGGATAAGCAGTTTGGTATCCGTATTGGCCGTGACCGTTACCAAAGAGCTGATTGCTTGCGGATTGGCCAACAAGTGGGCCGTGTCTGTGGCAGATATGGTGAGGGGCCTGCCTGCCGTGATCAGGGTCGCGTAGAAAGTACCCGTGCCACTGGCTAAATAGGCCGGAAATACAGGGAAATTGGCGTTCCCATAGATGTCCGAAGAAGAAAGGGCCACCTGCGGGTTGGCGGTCATATCTATGTTCCAGTGAGCGTCAACGGCGTTGACCGTGACGGTCACCGGGTTGCCCGCGACTTGATTGATGATATTGGACGAATCCTTCCCTGTCGAGCTGCCCGGCACGGCCACCTCGCCCGGCAGGAGGATCTGCAGCTGCGAGGCCGGGGCATTGGTCACCGTGATGGCTGGCGCGTTGTTGGCGTAAAGCGATTCGGTCGCTTCAAAGCCGGTCAGGGTCAAACTCCCGGCCGTGTAAGGCGTATAACTGAAAACTCCGATCCCTCCGGCCAGGCCCATCTGGGCCGGATTCAACTGGGCATAATCATCCGTGGAGTCAATGCCCACGGTCGATGTCGCGGTCAGGTTCACGTTCCAGTAGTGGTCCACGGCGTTGACAGTGATGCTGTAGGATGTGCCCACCATCATTGGGCTGGCTGAACCGGTATAGCCCGTGGTCAGGCTGCCCGGGTCAGGGGTTTGGCCGGGAACAAGGATCTGCACCTGGTAAGCGCCGCCCGGATAAACGCCGAACCTCGCGCTGTTGCAGGTGGAAGTCAGACTAGTGATCTTGATCTGTGCGGTCAGGGTCGTGTATTGGGCTGTATAGAGCGTGACCGGTATATTACCGCTGGTGCCGTTGGTCAGAGAGACCACGCCCTGGTTTGGCGCGTGCGGGTCTGTGGAGGTGATGGTCACGTTAGTATAATTGGTATAATTGGCGGTCGTGGCCACGTTCCAGTTGGAGTCCACCGCGTTGACCTTGATGTTAAACGACACGCCGGCGGTCGGGAAATTGGGCGTCCCGGTCTTGCCCGAAGCTGTCCCCGGCGCCGCGTTTTCGCCAGGCATCAGGAGCTGGAGTTTGACCGGCGGCCCAGGCTGGACCGGGATGGTCCCTGAGCCGGTCGGCCCAAGGTTCCACCCGTAACCGGCAGGCAGGCCGACCTGGGCTGTGGCCGTCACGACCCTGTTCCCCACGGTGATCAGGGTGATGGGCATGGTCGTGGTCCCCTGGTAAAGCGCGGTCGCCACCCCCGGATTGGGCACATTGGGATCGTTGCTAAGAAGAGCCGCGGTCGGGGTCACCGGGATGCCGTTCCAGGACTGGACCTTATTCCAGTAGGGGTCCACGGCATTGACGGTCATACCAAAAGATGTCCCGGCAGTCTGGGTCACGGGCAAAGCCGTGGCCAATTTGCCTTTATCAGAGGTATTGCCCGGGTCAGCGATTTCGCCCGGAGCCAGGATCTGCAGTTTGGTCACGGCACTCGGGGTAACGCTCACCATCGTGCTGGTGTCGCCGTTCAGGGCACCGGGATTCGGGTCCGTATTATTTGCGTAAATGACCTGGTTGGTGGCGGTATAAAGCTTGACCCCGTTGGTCATGGTGATAACACCGCTGGAAAACCCTGTTTCACCCGGCAAGGAAGCGTAATGCCCGGGGTCGGTGCTCAAGGTCACGGCATCGGACGAATCCGTGGTGTCGATATTATAGTAGGGGTCAACGGCATAAACTTTGGCCGTAAAGGCCTGGCCGGCGGTCTGGGCGAACGGCGTGCCGGTCTTGCCCGAAGCAGAGCCGGGCTCGGCCGATTCGCCGGGCAGCAGGATCTGGACCCCTACGGCCGGCTGGGCCTTGACCGTGAAATAGGGGCTGGCATAGGTGGTCATCGCTCCGGCGTTGTCCGAGGCCGTGATGCTGGTGCTCTGGGCCGTCAACAGGGTCACAGGATTGAAAATATAAGATCCGGAAAGCAGGTTGTGGCTGCCCAGGTTGGGCACATTGGGATCGTTGGAGGTCAGGTTGACCAGCACATTGGAAGCCGTGGTGACGTTGTTCCAATAGGCGTCAGCCAGGTTGACCGTCACTCCAGGAATCACACCATTCGTTAAAGGAACTCCGGCGGTCTGGGCGAACGGCGTGCCGGTCTTGCCCGAAGCAGAGCCGGGCTCGGCCGATTCGCCGGGCAGCAGGACCAGGAGCTTGACGGGAGAACTGACCGATACCGTGAAGGCCGCGGAATTCTGGCCCTGGATGTTCTGGTCCGCGTCCACGACCTGGAAATTCCACTGGCCGGCTGTCTTGATGACCGCGTTGAAGGTGGTCGTGCCCGAGCTATAGGTCTTGACCGTCGACTGGTCGTTGACATTGACCGGGTTAAAGTCCGTGTATCCGTTGCCCGAGGACATGTAGTTGGCCCAGATCTGGCCATGATACAAGCCGGTCGTGACCACGTTCCACAGGGCGTCCGTGACATTGGCCGTGATGGTCAGGTAGTTGCCGGCCGTCTGGTTGCTGGGGCTGCCGGTCTTGCCTGACGCGCTGCCTGGAGCCGCGTTTTCGCCGGGCATCAGGATCTGCATATAGGTCACCGTGCCTGGCGTGACCACCAGTCCCGGGCTGCTCGATTTGACCAGGTTGTAGGATGAGGCCGTGATGGTTGTGCTATTGCCATTGACTGGTAATGAAGCTGTATTTAAAGTGACCGACTGAGTATAAGTGCCGTTGACCAGGGATACGACCCCCAGATTGGCCGCGTTGCTATCCGTGGAGGTGAGGGTCACTCTGGTCGCCACGGCACTGGTATTGATGTTCCAGCCGCTGTCCACCGCGTTGATGACCACGTTAAAGGAAGTCCCCGCTTTCTGGACGATCGGGGTGCCGGTCTTGCCCGAGGCGGTCCCTGGAGCCGCGTTTTCGCCGGGCGCCAAAACTTGGAGCTTGACCGCCGGGCCCGGATTGACCTGGACCTGGGCGCTGGGCCCGTTGGCGAGGGTCCAGTTCTGGGCCGTGGCTGTGAGGACCCTGACCCCGCTGGTGATAAAGGTGTACATGAAAGTCCCTGTTCCGCTGACCAGGGCCTGCGCGGCCGGGGTGACCCCGTTGGGGTCGTTGCTCGTCACCAGAGCCGTGGGAGTGACCGGCGAGACGTTGAACCAGTTGTCCACGGCGTTGACCGTGATGGTCACCGGCACGCCGACCAATTCCACCATTGGCGACAAAGTCTTGCCCGAGGTCGTCCCAGGAGCGGGATTCTCGCCCGGAAGCAGGAGCTGCAGCTTGGTGGCGGTGTTGGGGTTCACGTTGACGAGCGCGCTCGTATAGGGTGCCAGGGTTCCCGGATTGGTATCCGTGGCGGTCACGGTCCAGGTCCCCGCGGTTTGGAAGATCATGTTGAAATTCCTGCCGCCGTTGACCAGGGTCCCGGACACGGGGTAAGGAAGCTGTGCGTTCAAGTCAGAACTGCTGATGGTCGCCTGGTTGGCGGCGGAGAAGTTCTGGTTCCACCAATCGTCCACTCCCAGCACGGTAAAGGTCGTGGCCACCCCGGCGGTCAGGGTGTTGGGCGACCCTGTCTTGCCTGAGGCGGTGCCCGGGGCCGGCGATTCGCCGTTCATCAGGACCAGCAGTTTATGGGCCGTATTGGCCGCCACGGTGATGGCCGGGCTGCTGTTGGCCGTGTAATGGGTCGTCCCGCTCACGTCCGTGGCGGTCAGGGTCACGTAGGTCGCCGTGACCAGGGTGGTGCTGAAATTCCCCGAACCGGCTGACAGATAGATATCGCCGGGCATGGTGGAGTTGCTGTCCGTGGAGGTCAGATGCACCTGGGGCGTGGCCGAAGAAACGATATTCCACCTGGAATCCACGCAGTTGACCGTCACGCTAAAGGCGGTCCCGGCCGTCTCCTGGTCAGGCGTGCCGATCTTGCCGGTCGTTGAGCCCGGCACGGGAGATTCGCCGGGCACCAGGAGCTGCAGTTTGGTGGCTGCCGCGGCCGTCACGGTCAGATAGGCCGAGGTCCCCGCGGAAAGGTAATGGGATTCATCCGTCGTGTTGACGCTGGCACTGCCGGCCGCGGCCGTGTTCAGGGTCACGCCAAAACCGGCCGTGCCGTTGACCAGGCTTTGGGAGGCCGGGTTGTAGGCCCCGTAGGTATCCGAAGAACCTATATCCACCACGTTGGAATTGCTGGTATTGACATTCCAATGGTTGTCCACCGCGTTGACGGTCACGGTAAATTGGGCGCCCACGATCTGGCCTGCCGGGGTCCCGCTCTTGCCCGTGGCTGAACCCGGCAACGGGGTCTCTCCGGGCAGCAGGACCTGCAGTTTGTGGGCTGTATCCGGATTGACCGTGAGGGCCGGACTGCTGCTGGCTATAAGGCCGGCCACGCTGGCCGTGAGGGTCGTATTTCCCGCGGTGATCAGGGTCACGGGCATGATCGTCGTCCCGGTCGCCGTGATGGAGGTGACACCCAGGTTAGCCGCGTAGGTATCGGTCGAGGTGACGGCAATGTTGCTGGGCGTGGCGCCGGTCACGATATTCCAACGGCTGTCCGTGGCGTTGATGACCACGTTAAAGGAAATTCCTGATGTTTCCGGGTTGGGCGTGCCGGTCTTGCCCAAGGTCGTCCCGGGAGCGGGATGCTCTCCCGGCAGCAGGAGCTGGAGCCTGGCGGGCGTACCGGGTATGACCAGGAAGTTCGGGCTGGTCTGGCTGGCGTAATTGGTCGCCTGCGTGTCGCTCGCCTTGACCCACTGCGTCCCCGCCGCGTTGATGCTGATGTTGGTCGTCCCCGTGCCTCCGGTCAGGGTCACGTAGGCCGGGCTGAAGGTCGCGTTGGTGTCGGAACTGCTCAGGGCCGCCAAAGCCGTCAGGGTCACCGGGTTCCAATTGGCGTCGGTCAGGTTCAAAGTAGCCGGGAACGCCACGGTCGCGGTCTGGGTGACCGGGTAACCCGACTTGCCGCTGCTTGACCCGGGCACGCTGGCTTCGCCCTGCAGTAAAAGCTGTAATTTAGAAGGAGTTCCCGCCTGGACCGCGAAAGAGGGGCTGCTATTGGCGGTATAGTGTGTCGTCCCGCTCACATCGGTCGCTGTCAAAGTCACGCTCTGGCTCGCCGTGACCAGCAGGACGTTAAAGGTCAAGGCGCCGTCGCTCAGAGACGCGGACGGCGGCGGAGAGGCATTGGTGTCGGTGGAAGAAATGGCCACGAGCGGGGTGGTCCCCCGCACCCTGTTCCAGGTGTTGTCCACACAGTTGACGATCACGGTAAAGGAAGTGCCGGCGGTTTCGGGGTTGGGCGTGCCGGTCTTGCCCACGCTGTTGCCTGGATTGGGATTTTCGCCAGGCAGTAAAAGCTGCAGTTTGACCGGAGCGCCCGGAGCCACATAAATGGCCGGGCTGCTGTCCGGGGTAAACCCGTGGGCTTGGTCGGAAGCCGTGATGGTCAGGCTCCAGGCCGTCGCCGGCGTGAAATAGAAGATGCCGGTGCCGTTGGACAACCCGCTCGGGGACGGAGGCGTGGCGTTGCTGTCCGTGGTGGTGACGACCACGATGGGGTTGGCCGTGGACACGATGTTCCAGAAAGTATCCACGCAATTGACCGTGATGGTCACCGGCGAACCCGTGGCCTGGTTGCTCGGTGAACCTCCTAATCCGGTCGGCGAACCCGGCACAGCCCACTCGCCGGGCACGATGACCTGCAGTTTGACCGCGCTCGGTTCGGGGTTGACCGTGATGGCCGGGCAGGTATTGGCCGGATAGTTCGGGATGCCCAGGACATCCGTGGCCGTGATATTGGACGACCCTGCGGTCTTGAGAATGATACCAAAAGTGGCCGACCCGCTGCCCAGGTTGCTGTTGGCCGGCAGGCTCGCGTAAGTGTCGCTGCTCGTGATCTGGATGGTATGGTTGCCCGCCGAAGAATAGACGTTAAAGTTGGCGTCCACCGCGTTGACCTGGATGTTAAAGGAAACCCCGGCCGTCTCCGGCGAAGGCGAGCCGGTATAGCCGGTCGCGGAACCCGGGTCAGGCGTCTGGCCCGGCGCCAGGAGCTGGAGCTTGAGCCCCACGGAGTTGGGCGAGACCACGAATACCGTCGAGGTATTGGAGGCAATGTTCCACCCGGCCGGCACTGAGGCGGTCAGGCTGCGGTTCCCCGCTGTCTTTAAGATGACGTTATTGAAGGTATAAGTCCCGTTGACCAGGGCCGCGCTCCCGATGGTGGGAACATGCGGGTCCGTGGAGGATAAGGTCGCCGTGGGCGTGATGGAGACCACGTTCCAGTAAGAGTCCACGCTGTTGACGATGACGCTAAAGGCCACGCCCGCGGTCTGCCCCGCGGCGGTGCCGGACTTGCCCGAGGAAGAGCCTGGGACGGGCGATTCACCGGGTAGCAGCACCTGCATGCTCACCGCGCTGCCGGGATTGACCGTGATAGAGCCGGTCGTATTGCCGGTCAGGCCCGCCAGGGTGCTGGCCGAAACCGTCTGGGCACCCGCGGTCTTGAGGGTCACGTTCATGGTCCCATAACCGGCGGTCAGAGTCAGGCCTGGCGCTACGGAGCTGAAATAGGTATCAGAACTGCTCAGGGTCACGTAGGGCGTGGCCGAGAAGGCCCTGTTCCAGTAGCCGTCCACCGCGTAGACCGCTACTGTAAAGGCCGTTCCGGCGGTCTGTGGGCCGGGCGTGCCGGTCTTGCCGTTGACGGTGCCTGGAGCCGGGTTTTCGCCCGGAGCCAGGATCTGCAGCCTGGAAACGGTCCCGGCCGAGACCGTGATACTCGCTGAAGTATAAGGCGCGAACACCCCTGCCGTATCCGTGACCGTGATGGGCCACAGGCCCTGCGTGACCATGTTGATCGTGAAGGTACCCGTGCCGCTGTTGAGCGAAGCCGGTGTCGGCGGCAGGGCGTTGGTATCGCCCGGGATCACCGTCACCAGCGGATGGTCGCTGGTATTGATGTTCCAGTAAGTATCCACCGCGTAGACCGCGATATTGAAAGGCGTCCCTGCCGTCTGCGTGTTGGGCGTGCCGGTCTTGCCGTTGGCGGTGCCCGGCGCCGGGTTCTCACCCGGCAGGATGGACTGCAGCATCACGCCCGTCCCTGGCAATAAGGTAAAGTTACCGCTCGAGGTGGAGGTCAGGGGCGTGGCCGTTGTATCGGTCAGGGTCAGGGTCCTGCTCGGGCCGGCCGTGACCAGGGTCACGGTCATCATGCCGGTCCCGTTGGTCAGACCGTAATTGGACGGCATGGTGGCATTGGTGTCGTTGGAGGTCATGGCCACTACCGGGTTGGCGGTCGGCACGATGTTCCAGTAAGTATCCACGGCGCTCACCGTGATGGAGAACGGTACCCCGACGTTCTCCGCGGAGGGCGAACCGGTCTTACCCAGGGTCGAGCCGGGATTGGCCGCTTCGCCGGGCATGACCATCTGCAGTTTGAGGGCCGTGGCCGGGTCGACCGGGATGGTGCCGGTGGTGGAACTGCCGTACTGCGGCACGCCGGACACGTCGGTCCCTGTCACGTTCTGGTTGCCCGACCGCTTGAGGGTGACCGGAAGGGAGATGGTGCCGTTGGACATGGTGTTGTTACCGGCCAAGACCGCGTAAGGATCGCTGCTCGTTAAGCCCACCGTGGGATTGGCCGTATTGACCACGTTCCAAAAGGGATCCACGCAGTTAACCGTCACATTAAAAGAAGTCCCCGCGGTCTGGTGGCTGGGCGTGCCGGTCTTCCCTGCCGTGCTGCCAGGCGCCGGGTTTTCCCCAGGTGCCAAAGTCTGCAGTTTGACCGCTCCGGCCGGCGACAAGGTCAGGACCGAGCTCGTATTGGGAGCCAGGGCCGGGGCGCCGCTCTGGTAAGTGGCCGTGATGGTGATGGAACCGGCGGTCTTCAGGGTTACGCTGAAGCCGTAGGAGCCCGTGGGGGTCAGGTACTGCGGCGAAGGCATGGTGGCGTTGCCGTCGTTGGAGGTCAAGCCCACCAGTTCCGAGGCCGAACCGACCTGGTTCCAATAGCCGTCCACGGCCATGACCGTCGCCGTAAAGCCTGTCCCGGCGGTCTGGATACTGGGGCTGCCGCTCTTGCCGTTGGAGGAGTTGGGCGCGTTGTTTTCTCCAGGCAGCAGGACCAGGAGCTTGACCGCGGTCCCGGCCGTGACCGTAATGCCGCTCATCTGATTGGTCAGGTTGTTTTGCACGTCCTGGGCCTTGACCGCTTGCAGTCCGACCGTAAAGAAGGTGATGTCGTTGGTGAATACGTGCACCCCGGCGTCTCCCGCGTTAAAGGTATAGCTGGTCGGGGTCAGGCTGGCCGCCGAGTCCGTGGTGGTCATGTTGATAGTGCCGCGGTAACCGGTGCCGGTCAGGTTATTGGCCGCAAAGGCTCTGACCCGGTAACTGTAAGGCACCCCGACCACGGCCGGGTTGCTGATGCTGTCCACCACGATATTGGTGATGGGCGAGTAGTAGGTGAATGTCCAGCCGGCCGAAGGCGTTTCCACGTTGGTGGCCTGGTCCGTGGCCTTGGTCCGGACCAGATAGGTATGGCCGTCGGTCATCTTGCTCGTCGGCGGGGCGGTAAAGCTCCAGGAACTGCCGCCGGTGCAGGGCAGCCAGGTCTCGGAGCCGGCGTTGAATTGGCCGCCGTCGTACCAGACATTGCCCGCCGTAGTGTCTTTGAGGCTGAGGACCACCGAGGCGGTGTCAGAGGATGAACTGCCCTGGATGGACAAAAGCCCGTTGACCGAGGAACCCGGCGAAGGCGAGGTCATGAGAGAAGTGGGCGGCGTCATGTCGTAGGTGAAGGTGATGCCGCTGCCCGGCGTCTCCGGGTTGCCCGGCTGGTCGGTCGACTTGCTGATGATCTGGTACTGGTTGCTGTCCAGCCAGAAGATAGCGGAGCTGTTGTAGGCCCAGTTGACGCTGGCCGTGACCGTCAGCCAGGTCGGGGTGGCGGTCCAGGTCACCGAGTTCCAATACAGGTTGCCCGCGGTCGTGTTCTTGATCTGGATATAGACGCTGGCGATCGCCGAGGAGGCGTCGATGGCCGTGCCGGCGACGGTCGTCACGCTGTTGTAACGCCAGTTATTGGCCGGATAAGCGACCGTGCTCACGGGCGGCGTCGTGTCATACACAAAATTGGACAGCGTCGTGGGCGACTGGTCATTCTGGGCGATATCCGTGGCCTTGCTCTCGATCTGGTAGGCCAGTCCTTCCTGCCACGGGTTGGAAAGCGGCGAATAGGTCCACACCGTGGTCCCGGTCGCGCCAAGCCAGGGCTGGCTGCCGGTATCGAACTTGTTGCCGTTCCAGTAGGCGCCGTCCCAAACTCTCTTGATGCGGATGAGCACATAGTTGACCGTACCGCTGTCCGGATCGCTGGAAGTCCCCGCGAGGGTCGTCAGGCTGTTGTAGTTCACGCTGTTGAGCGGCAAAGTGATCGCCGAATTGGGCGGCGTGATGTCGTAAGTGAAGGTCACCCCGGCCCCTATCGGGCTCTCGGGATTGGTCGCCTTGTCAATGGCCTTGGATTGAATGAGGTAGCTGGTCCCGTCCGACCAGGTCGGGCTGGCATAGCTCCAGTAGCTCCAGCTGGCCGTCGTGGTGCAGTTGAGCCAGGTCTGGGTGGTGACGCCCGGCCAGCTGCCGTTGTAGTAAGAGCCGGTCCCCACGTTCTTGATGGACACCTGGACCTGGGCGACCCCGACATTGTCATTGGCCGTGCCGGTGATGTAACCGAGACTGTTTATGCGCAGCCCGTCCGTGGGCATGGAAATGACGGAATGGGGCGGGTCGGTATCATAGGTGAAATACACGCCCGAGGTGGGGCTTTCGGTGTTGCTGGCGGAGTCCGTGGCCATGGACTGGATGTAATAGGTATGCCCGCTGGTAAAGCCCGTGGGCATGGCGTAGGTCCAGTTGTTGGTCCCGCTGGAAACGGGGTTCCACAGCGGCCCCGGTGCCCAGCCGCCGCCGGTCCAATAGGAGTTACCGTAATAGGTGTCTTTGATGGCCACCTGGACCCCGGCGATACCGGCCAGGGCTGAGGTCGCCGTCCCTGAAATATTGGTCAAATAGTTCAAAATAGCGTTATTTCCGGGCACTGTGACCGCGGAAGTGGGAGGCGTGGTCACGAAAGTAAAGGATGTCCCGATGCCGGGGACTTCCTGATTGCTCGCCAGGTCCGTGGCCTTGGTCTGGATGATATAGACCCGTCCGTTGATCCAGGCCGGCGAATTAAAGGTCCAGTAGGAGGTCCCGGACACCTGGATCCATTGCTGGGTGGAGTTCCAGGCCGTATAGGTATTGCCCTGGTAGTAAACCCCGCCGTCCGTGGCGTTCTTGATGGAAATGTAAACCTTGTCCAGACCGGCCGGTCCGTTGGCCAGGGCTGAACCGGAGATCACGGTCAGGGAGTTGGTATCCTGGCCCTGGTAAGGCACGGTGACGGATGAAGAAGGCAGCGCGTTGTCAAAGATGAAGGAAACTCCGGCTCCCGGGGTCTCCTGTCCAAAGTTGACGTCTATCGCCTTGGACTGGAGGGCATAGCTCTTGCCGGTCATGAACCAGGTCTGGTTGATGCCTCCGGTATAGGTCCAGGAAGTTGACCCCACCGCGTTGACCCAGAAAGGCGAAGCGTAAGCGGTCCAGGTCGTGCCGTTCCAGTAGGTCGAATCCGTGGAATTCCTGATCAAAAGCTGGACGCCGGTCGTTAACGGAGAGGCGGAACCGGAAATGACCGGGATGTTGTTGTAATAGGTCTTGCTGTTGTCAGGGAAGCCGATGGTCGAGGTCGGCGCCGCCGTGACGGTCAGGATGCTGTAGGAAGTAGAGAGACCGTAGTCGTTGCCGTTCACGACGGTCATATTATAAGGTCCGATAGGCACCGCCCCGCTGATGCTGATGTCCACATTGATGGAGGTATTGCTCCAGTTGGTAGGCACCGCCACGATACCGCCGTTATTGAATACGACATGGCCGGTACTGGAACCGAAGTAGTTCCCGGTGATAACGGCTGTCACGCTGACCGCGCCCTGGCCGATAATACCCTGCGACAGGGTGATGACAGGCTTGGGATCGATCGTCAGCGCGCCCGGCAGAGTATAGGTGCCATAGTCGGGGTTGAACAAGGTCAGGGTCCGCGCGGTCGTGGTATCCGCCGTCGCGTCCACGTTGACCGTGACCGTGGCTGAAGTGCCGTTGTTATAGGTTAAAGCGGTCTGGGTAATGCCGTTGTAACCGACCGTTGCCGTGAAAGTGACCCCGAACCCGGCGCCGTTCGTGAAATTGGTGCCGGTGATCACGATGTCTTGGCTGGAAGCGCCCTGCCCCAGGGCCACAGGGAGGATGCTGGTGATGGTCGGCCGGCCGTTGACCGTAAAGGCGATAATGGAGGAACCGTTGCCCGCGCCGTCCGTATCCGAAGCCGTTACGGTGATCATCACCGGCCCGGTCGGTGCCGTGGCCAGGATATCGATGGGAACAGCGATGGAACCGCTGTTCCAGCTGGTGGGCGCGTGGACGACGATGCCGCTGTTGGCGAACTGGACCGTGCCCGTATTGGCGCCAAAATTGGAGCCGGAGAGGGTGATGGTGCGGCCCGTAGCACCCTGGCCCAGGCTGCTGGGCGCGGCCGAGGTGATGGAAGGCTTGGCTAAAATGTTGAATTTATTGGCAAAAGTAGCCTGGCCGGCGTCAGAACCCTTGATGATGGTGATATCGCCCAGGCCCTGGGGCGTGGACCCCGCGATGTTGACGGTCAGGATGATGGAAGAAGTGTTCCAGTTGTAGTTGGTGACGCTGATGCCCGAGGCACTGAAGCTGACCGTGCCGGTGATGCCGTCAAAATTGTTGCCCAGGATGGTCAGGGTCTGGTTCAAGGCGCCCTGGCCGCGGGTGTTGGGAGTGATGCTGGTGAAGGTCGGCGCCGCTCCCACGATAAAGAACCCGTTGCTGGAGGTCGCGTTGCCCGCGTTGTCGTTGTTGGCGATGGACACGGTCGCGGGCCCGGCGGAAGCGCCGGACAGGTCCAGGGTGGCCGTGATGGAGGTATTGCTCCAGTAACCCACGCTGCTCACCAGAACTCCGTTGCTGAAGGTCAAAGTGCCGTTGGACACGCCGAAATTGTTGCCGCTGAGGACCACGGTCTGGCCCGTGGACCCGTAACCGCGGGTGTTCGGCGTGATGGAACTGAAGCTGGGAGCCGGGTTGACCGTAAATTGATTGCTGAAGGTCGTGCGGCCCTGGTCGCTGCCGTTGACGACCGTGATGTTGCACAACCCCGTGGTGGCGTTCGAGGCCACGTTGACCAGGAGCACGATCTGGCCGGAGTTCCAGCTGCTGTAACCGGTCACGCTCACTCCGCTGGCGCTGAAGCTGACCGAGCCCTGGGTGTTCCCGAAGTTGGTGCCCAGCAGGGTGATGGTCTGGGCCGAGGCGCCCTGGCCGCGGTTAGCTGGGTTCACGTTGGTCAAGGTCGGCTGTCCATTGACGGTAAAGAAGCCCAGGCCCGAGGTGCCCACGCCGTTGTTGTCCCCGTTGGTGATCGTGACCGTGGCCGCTCCGGAAGTGGCCAGCGTGCAGTCCAGGGAGACCAGGACCGAGCTGGTGGACCAGCCCTTGACCGTGGCCAGGACCCCGTTGCTGAACGATACGGAACCGGCGCTGCCGAAATTGTTCCCGGTGATGGTCACATAGGTGCCGGACGCTCCCACCCCCAGGTTGGTCGGAGAGATGGCGGAGAAGCTGGGTTTGGGATCGACCGTGAACGCGCCGTTGAAGGTGGCCTGGCCGGCGTCATCCCCGTTGACCACGGTGAAGCTTCCGGCCCCGGTCGCGGAGTTGGAGGACAGGTTCATGTTAAGGTTGATCTGGGTGTTGCTCCAGTTGTTGTAACTGGTCACAACCACCCCGCTGGCGCCAAAGGTCACGGTCCCCTGGCTGTTGCCGAAGTTGTTGCCGGTGATGGCGATGATCTGGCCCGTCGCTCCCTGCCCGCGGTCAGCGGGATTGATGTTACCCAGCGTGAAGGTAGGCGCCGGATTGACGGTGAAGATGCCCACGGTGGACCAGACGCCGGCGTTGTCGCCGTTGGTCACCGTGATGGTCACATTGCCCGCCGTGGCGGCGGCCAGGTTGAGATTGAGGGAGATGGACCCGTTGGCCCAGCTGTTGATGCTGGAGCCGACCCCGTTGGTCAGGGTGATGGTCCCCGTCGCGTTGCCGAAATTACCCCCGCTGATAATGACGGTTTGGTTGGTCGCCCCGATACCGCGGCTGGGCGGATTGGCGCTGGTAAAGCTGGGGTGGCTGTCCACCGTGAACACGCTGGTAAAGGTGGTCTGTCCGGCATTGGCCCCGTTGATGACCGTGATATTGCCTGCCCCGGGCGTGGCCCCGCTGCTGATATTGGCCGTCAGGACGATCTGAGCATCCGCCCAGCTGGTGTAACCTGTGACGTTGATGCCCGGATTGCTGAAGGTCACCGTACCCTGGGTCGTGCTGAAATTGCTCCCGTTGATCGTGAGGGTCTGCCCCAGTGCCCCCTGGCCGCGGTCGCTCGGGGTCATATTGGTAAAGGTCGGCGCTCCGTTGACCGTGAAGAACCCGGCCACCGAGGTCGCCTGGCCCGCGTTGTCGTTGTTGATAATGGTCACCTGTGGCCGCGCCGGCCGTGGCCGAGGCCAAATTCAGGGTGACCGTGACCGAGGTGTCGCTCCAGCTGTTGACCGAGGACACCACGACTCCGTTGCTGAAGTTAATGGTCCCTTGCGTGGTCCCGAAGTTGCTCCCGCCGATGATCACCTGCTGGCCCGTGGAACCGATACCGCGGCTGGGCGGAGCGCAGGTAATAAAGCTGGGTTTGGGATCGACCGTGAACTTATTGGTGAACAAGGTTTGGCCCGCGTCAGAGCCATTGACCACCGTGATATTTCCCAAACCGGTCGCTGCCGAGGACCCGATAGTGGCGGTCAAAACGATCTGGGTCATCCCCCAGTTGCTGTAACCGGTGACCGAAACGCCGCTGGCGCTGAAGGTCACGCTCCCCTGGCTGTTCCCGAAATTATTGCCGTTGATGGTGATGGTCTGGCTGGACGCTCCCTGTCCGCGGTCAGACGGGTTGACACTGGTGAAGCTCGGCGCCGGGTTGACCGTGAAAATGCCCGCCGTGGACCACAGGCCGGCGTTGTCGCCGTTGGTCACCGTGATGGTCACGTTGCCGGCCGTCGCGTTGGACAGGTCCATGGAGACCGTGATGGAGGTGTCCGACCAGCTGCTGATATTGGAGACGATGCCGTTGGTCACGGTGATGGAACCCGTCGCGTTGCCGAAATGGCTGCCGCTGATGACCACGCTCTGGTTGGTCGCCCCGATACCGCGGCTGGATGGATTGGCGCTGGTAAAGCTTGGTTTGGGATCCACCGTGAACTTATTGGGGAACAGGGACTGGCCTGAGTCGGCTCCGTTGATGACCGTGAGGTTGCCCAGTCCCAGAGTGGCGGTGTTGAGGATGTTGGCCTTGAGCACGATCTGCGTGTCGGACCAGCTGGTATAGCTGGTCACCGAGACGTTGGCCGCCCCGAAGATCACGGTCCCCTGGGTGTTGCTGTACCCGCTGCCGGTGATGGTGATGGTCTGGTTCAGCGCCCCTTGGCCGCGGTCGCTCGGGTTCATGCTGGTGAAGGCCGGCGGCCCGTCCACGGTAAAGAACCCGGCGTAGGAAGTGGCCCGGCCCTGGTCGTCGTTATTGATGATGGTCACGGTAGACGCGCCGGCGGTCGCGTTGGTCAGGTCCAGGGTGACGCTGACGGAATTGGCGGACCAGTTATTGACCGCTGAGACCACGACCCCGTTGCTGAAATTGATGGTCCCTTGCGTGGTCCCAAAATTACTGCCGCCGATGACCACGGTCTGCCCTGAGGAGCCGATTCCAAGGTTCCCTGGAGCGCAGGACACAAAACTCGGTTTAGGATTGACCGTAAAGACATTGGCAAAGGTGGCGATACCGTTGTCAGTTCCGTTGGTGACCGTGATACTGCCCAGGCCGGTGTTCGCGGAAGAACCGAAGTTAGCCATCAGGACGATCTGGTTGTTGTTCCAGCTGCTGTAGCCGGACACCGACACCCCGCTGGCGCCGAAGACCACGGTTCCCTGGGTGTTGCCGAAATTGTTGCCGTTGAGGGTGATGGTCTGGTTCGGCGCTCCCTGCCCGCGATTGGTCGGATTGACGCTGCTAAAGATGGGCGCTCCGTTGACCGTGAAGAACCCGCTGGCCGAAGTGGCCTGGCCGGCGTCATCCCCGTTGGTGACCGTCACGGTCGCCGCGCCTGGCGTGGCTCCGGTCAGGTCCAGGGTCACGGTGATGGCGCCGGTCCCCCAGCTGTTGACGTTGGAGACCACGACGCCGTTGCTGAAGCTGATACTGCCGTTGGCCACGCCGAAATTGCCGCCGTTGATCGTCACCTGCTGGCCCGAGGAGCCGTAACCGCGGCTGCTGGGCAAGGCTGAGGTGAAGGTCGGCTTGGCGTTGACCGTGAATTTATTGGCAAAGGTGCTTTGGCCGGAGTCGGAACCGTTGATGACCGTGATGCTGCCCAGCCCCTGGGTGGCGGTTTGGGCGATATTGACGGTCAGCACGATCTGGGTGCTGTTCCAGCTGCTGTACCCGGTCACGCTGATGCCGCTGGCGCCGAAGATGACCGCGCCCTGATTGGTCCCGAAATTGCCGCCGTTGATGGTGATGGTCCGGTTTTGCGCCCCTTGCCCATAGTTATTAGGGTTCATGCTGGTAAAGGTCGGAGCAGGGTCAATGTTAAAGAACCCTAAGGACGAGGTATTTCGTCCCGCGTCATCGTTATTGACGATTGAAATAGTGGCCTGTCCGGTCGTGGCTGCCGTGCAGTCCACCAGGACCAGGATCGAAGAATCGGTCCTTTGGGCGATCGTGTTGGACACCCCGTTGCTGAAGGTAATCGTGCAGGTGTTGGTGACCCCGAAATACGAACCTGTGATGGTGACGCTCTGGGCCGTGCAGCCGATACCTTTGGCCGACGGAGAGCAGGTTATGAACAAAGGCTTGGGATCGACCATGAACTGGTTGACCAGGACCGCCTGGCCCGCGTCGTCGCCTTTGATGATGGTGACGTTATTGGCGCCCTGCGTGGCGTTGGGGTCGATATTGACGGTAATGACCACCGAGCCGTTGCCCCAGCTGGTGTAGCCCGTGACGCTGATACCGGCCGAGGCGAACACCACCTGGCCCTGGGTGTTGCCAAAGTTGATACCGGACAGGGTAATGGTCTGGTTTTGCGCCCCCTGGCCTCGGTTGGCCGGGCTGATACCGGAAAGGGTAGGCGCGCCGTTGACCGTGAAGAACCCTAGGCCGGAGGTGATCTGGCCGGCGTTGGCGCCGTTGATCACGGTGATAGAGGCTGGCCCGGCCGTAGCTCCGGAAAGGTTGAGCACCGCGGTGATAGAGTTGTCCGCCCAGCTGGTGATGGAGGAAACCATCACTCCGTTGCTGAAGGACAGGCTTCCCTGGGTGTTGCTGAAATTACTGCCCGTGATGACCACGGTCTGGTTGACCGCGCCTACGCCGCGGTTATTGGGGGACACACTGATGAAGCTCGGTCCATTGTTGACCGTAAAGACACTGCTGACTGTGGTGCGGCCAAAATCCGCTCCATTGACGATGGTGATGTCGGAAGTGCCTACCGTGGCGCTCGTGGTCAGGTTGGCGGTCAGGACGATCTGGTCATTGTTCCAGCTGTTGTATCCGGTCACGCTGACCCCGGTGTTGGCAAAGATGACCTGGCCCTGATAAATGCCGAAATTATTGCCGTTGAGGGTGATGGTCTGGTTTTGAGCTCCCTGGCCCCGGTTGGCCGGGTTCATCCCGGAATAGGAAGGAGGCAGGTTGATCGTGAAGAATCCGGGAGCCGAGGTCACCACGCTGGCGTCGTCGGAGTTATACAAGGTCACGGTAGCCGGACCGGTCAGGGCCGCCGCGCAGTTAAGGGTGGCCAGGACATAGGTATTGATCCAGGTATCGATCACGCTGCTGATATTGTTGCTGAAGGTCAAAGTACTGAGGTGATCGCTGTCGCTTCCAAAGGGAATACCCGTGATGGTCACGCTCTGGCCCATGGCACCCTGGCCCAGGCTGGCGGGAAAGGCGCTCGTCAGGGTCGGTTTGGCGTTGACCGTGAACACGTTGACAAAAGTGGACTGGCTGGCATCCGTGGGGTTGACCACCGTGACATTACCCGCGCCCAGGGCCGCGTTCTGGGCCACATTGACGATCATATCGATCTCGGTGCTGCCCCAGCTGGTATAGCTGGTCACGCTGATGCCATTGGCGCTGAAACTCACGGTCCCCTGGTTATTGCCGAAATTGTTGCCGATGAGCCGCATCAGCTGGTTGGTAATACCCTGGCCGCGGCTAGAGGGCGAGAGGCTGGTGAAAGTGGGCGGCGGGTTCAAGGTAAAGAAGCCCAGGGCTGAGGTTACGGCGCCGCCGTTGTCGCCGCTGGTCACGGTGACCGTGGCCTGGCCGGCCGTGGCTGAGGAGCTGTCCAGGGTCAATTGGATCTGGGCCGGACTCCAGCTGGTGATGGACGAGACGACCGCGCCGTTGCTGAAGGCCACCTGGCCCGTGGAAGTGCCGAAATCGCTCCCCTGGATGGTGATGGCCTGCCCGGTCGAACCCACACCGCGGCTGGCTGGGTTGATGGAGCTGAGGGTCGGCGCGGGGTCCACGGTAAACACGCCGCTAAAGGTCGCGCGGCTCGCGTCCGAACTGTCGTAAATGGTGATGCTCCCCAGCCCCAGAGTGGCCGTGGAATTAAGGTTGGCCACAAGCTGGATCTGGTTGTTGCCCCAAGCCGGATAGCTGGTGATGCTGATGCCGCTGGCTCCAAAGGTGACGGTCCCGACATTGGTGCCGAAATTGGAACCGTTGATGGTGATGAGCTGGCCCACGCCTCCCTGGCCGCGGTCGCTCGGGTTCACGCTGGTGAAGGTCGGCGCCGGGTCCACCGTAAAGAACCCGCTGGCCGAGGTGTTTTGGCCGCCGTCGTCGAAATTGTGCACCGTGACCGTGGCCGGACCGGCTGTGGCGCTGGAGCAGTCCATCGTGACATTGATGGAGGTGTTGGTCCAGCTGCTGACCACGGCCACGATGCCGTTGGAGAAGCTGACCGTGCCGGTGCCATTGCCAAAATTGGAGCCGGTGATGGTCACGCTCTGGGCCGTGGCCCCGACGCCGCGGTCAGCCGGATAGATGCTGATAAAGGTCGGTTTGCCGTCCACCGTAAAGACTCCGGTGAACCTGGCTTTGCCCTGGTTGTCGTTATTGAGCACCGTGATGTCGCCCGCACCCAGGGTCGCGTTGGAAGCGATATTGATGACCATGCTGATCTGCGTGTTGCCCCACGAGGAGTAGCTGGTCACGCTGACGCCGCTGGCGCTGAAGGTCACGGTCCCGATGCTGCTGCCGAAGTTGTTTCCGGTCATGATGATGGTCTGGTTGCTGGTCCCCTGTCCGCGGGCGTTGTAGTTCAAATTATTGAAGGTCGGGGCCGGATCGACCGTAAAGATGCCGGAAGAGGTTGCCCGGCCGGCATTGTCGTTATTGACGACCGTGACCGTGGCCGTGCCGATTACGGCGCTGGTCAGGTCGAGGTTCAGGGAGATGGAGTTCATGCCCCAGCTGTTGACGCCGGTGACATTGATGCCGTTGCTCATCGAGACGGTCCCGTTGGTCAGACCGAAATAGTTTCCGCTCAAGACCACGGTCTGGTTGTTGTTCCCTGCCCCGCGGTCAGGCGGGTTGGTCCCCGTAAAGGACGGGGCCGCGTCAACCGTAAAAACATTGGAAAAGGTGGTCTTGGCGCCGTCAGACCCTCTGGTCAGGGTGAGGCTGCTCAGACCCTGGGTCGCGTTGCCTGCGATTGTGACCATGAAGATGATCTGGGTGTCGCTCCAGCTGCTGTAACCCGTGACGCTCACTCCGGCGGCGCTAAAGGCGATGGTGCCCTGGGTGCCCCCGAAACTGGCACCCTTTAAGGTCAGGGTCTGGGCAATGGCTCCCTGACCCAGGTCACCTGGCTGCAGGCTCGTGAAGGTCGGCAAACCGTTGACCGTGAAGAATCCGCTCGCTGAGGTCGCCTGGCCTTGGTTGTCGTTGTTGACGATGGACACCGTGGCCGGCCCTACCGTGGCGCCGGTGCAATCCACGATCGTCAGGATCTGGGTATTGCTCCAGGTGGCGATGACATTATTGATGCCGTTGCTGAAAGTCACCGAGCCTGTCGAAGTGCCGAAGTTATTGCCCGTAATGGTCACGCTCTGGGCCGTGGCTCCGAGACCGCGGCTGCTGGGCACGCAGGTGTTGAAGGTCGGGGCTGGATCCACGGTAAAGGCGCCGGAGTCCGTGGCCTGGCCCATATCAGAACCTTTGACCACTGCGATATCCCCTGCCCCCGGCGTGGCTCCGCTGGCAATATTGACCTTTAAGATGATGGCGGTGTTGCCCCAGCCGGTATAGCTCGTGACGCTGATGCCCAGTGCGCTGAAGGTCACGGTCCCCTGGATGGTCCCGAAATTATTGCCGTTGATAGTGACCGTCTGGTTGGCGGCGCCCTGGCCGAGGTTGTTGGGCGAAATGACCCCAAAGGTAGGGGCTGGGTTCACGGTAAAGAATCCGCTGGCCGAAGTGGCCTGTCCTTTATCGTCATTGTTCAAAATGGTGACCGTGGCCGGCCCGGCGGTCGCGCTGGCGCAGTTCAGGGAAACCGTGATGGAACCGCTGGCCCAGCTGACCACATTGGAGACCACGATGCCGTTGCTGAAGTTGATGGTGCCCTGCGTGTTGCCGAAATTATTGCCGGCGATGACCACGGTCTGCCCGGTGGCTCCCTGGCCGCGGCTGGAGGGCGTCGTGGAGGTGAAGCTCGGGGCGGAATTGACCGTGAACACGTTGTTAAAGGTCGCTTTGCCTCCGTCCACCAGGTTCTGTACCGCGACATTGCACTGGCCCTGGGGGGTGGAGGAGCTGATATTGACCGTCATCACGACCTGGGTGGCGCTCCAGCTGGTATAGCCGGTCACGCTGATGCCTGTGGCGCTGAAGGTCACGATGCCCTGTGACCCGCCGAAATAGTTGCCGCTCAAGGTAATGGTCTGGTTGGTGGCGCCCTGCCCGCGGCTGGTCGGGTTGATGCTGCTGAAACTCGGCGGCGCGTTGATGGTAAAGAGGTTGGTCCCGGAAGTGGCCACGCCGGCATCGTTGCCGTTGGTGACCATCACCGTGGCGGCACCGCCTGTGGCTGAGGAGCAGTCCAGGGTCACCAGGATGGAGCCGTTGCTCCAGCTGTTGATGGCGGTCACATTGATGGTGTTGCTGAAAGACACCGAGCCTGTCAAGGTGCCGAAATTGTTGCCTGTGACGGTCACGTACTCGCCCGTGGCCCCGGCGCCCAGACTGCTGGGGCTGACCGCGATAAAGCTGGGTTTGGAATCGACCGTGAAATCACCCGTAAAGGTGGATACGCCGGCATCGTCGCCGTTGACCACCACGATATTGCAGGCCCCCGCCGCCGCGGAGCTCCCGACGTTCACCACGAGCTGGACTTGGTTGTTGCTCCAGTTGGAATAGCTGGTCACGCTGACCCCGGTGGCGCTGAAGGTGACCGAACCCTGGCTGTTGCCGAAATGGTTGCCGTTGAGGGTGAGGGTCTGGTTTTGGGCTCCCTGCCCGCGTGTCGCGGGGTTGATGCTGGTAAAGGAAGGCGGGGCGTTCACAATGAACAGGCCGCTGGCCGAGGTGGCCGTGCCCTTGTCGTCGTTGTTCAGGACCGTGACGGTGGCATTGCCGACCGTGGCGCTGGAACAGTCGATATTGACCGTGATGGAGCCGCTGCCCCAGCTCGCAATGGAATTGACTAAGATACCGTTGTTGAAAGTGACGGTCCCGTTGGTCAGGCCGAAATTCGCGCCTGCGATGGTCACGTTCTGGTTGGTGGCGCCCTGGCCTCGGCTATTAGGCGTCGTGGAGGTAAAGCTGGGTTTGGCGTTGACCGTGAAAGCCCCGTTGTCGGTCCCCTGGCCGCCGTCCGTGCCGTTGACGACCGTCACGTTGCAGGCCCCCAGGGTCGCCGTGGCGGCCACGTTGAGGGTGACCTGGATAGAGGTATTGGTCCAGGTGCCGTAACTGACCACGCTGACGCCGGTAGCGCTGAAGGTCACGGTGCCTTGGGTAGTGCCGAAGTTATTGCCCGTGATGGTCACGCTCTGGGCCTGAGCACCCTGGCCGCGGCTGGCCGGGCTGATGCCGGTAAAGCTGGGCGCGCTGTTGACCGCGAATAGGCTGTTCGAAGAGGTCGCCACGCCTTTATCGGTGTTGTTGGTGACCGTGGCCGTGGCCCCGCCCGTCGTGGCGTTGGTCAGGTCCAGGATCACGTTGATAGCGCTATTGCTCCAGCTGTTGATGGAGGTCACGTTGATGCTGTTGCTGAAAGAAATGGAGCCCTGGGTGGCGCCGAAGTTATTGCCGGTGATGGTCACGCTCTGGCCCGTAGCTCCCTGGCCGCTGCTGCTCGGCGTGGCGGCAATAAAGCTGGGCTTGGGGTTCACAGTAAAATCGTTGTTAAAGGTGGCCACGCCCGCGTTATCGCCGTTGACCACGATGAGCGGGCACGACCCCGTGGCCGCGTTGGTGCCAAAGGAGACCGTCATCACCACTTGGCTGTTGTTCCAGCTGGCGTAGCCGGTCACGCTCACGCCCGTGGCGTTAAAGGTGACGGTGCCCTGGTTGGTGCCGAAATTCCCGCCGACCAGGGTCAGAGTCTGGCTGGTAGCGCCCTGGCCGCGGCTGGTGGGATTGATGCTGGTAAAGGTCGGGGCGGGATTGACCGTGAAGAAGCCGCTGGCCGAAGTGGTCTGGCCGCCGTTGTCGCCGTTGACCACCGTGACCGTGGCCGCCCCGCTGGTGGCCGAGCTGCAGTCCAGAACGACCGTGATGGCCGTCGAGCTCCAGCTAGTGATCGAAGAGACCATGACCCCGTTGCTGAAGGTGATCGTGCCCGTGCTGTTGCCAAAATTGCCGCCGTTGACCGTCACGGTCTGGCCGGTGGAACCCTGGCCGCGGCTGCTGGGGTTGGTATTGGTGAAAGTTGGCGCGCCGTTGACCGTAAAGACCCCGGCGAAGGTCGCCTGGCCCTGGTTGCTGGAGTTGTAGATTGTGATACTGCCGGCCCCGCTGGTGGCGTTGCTGGCCACGTTGATGGTCAGGGTAATGCCTGTGTTGTTCCAGCTGGTATAGCCGGTCACGCTGATGCCGCTCGCCCCAAAGGTCACGACCCCCTGGGTGTTGCCGAAATTGTTGCCGGCGATGGAAATGCTCTTGTTATTGGTCCCCTGTCCGGCGTAGTTCGGGGTGGCGCTGGTGAAGGTCGGGGCCGGGTTGACCGTAAAGAAACCGGCGGCTGAGGTGTTGACGCCGGCATCGTCGTTGTTGGATACCTGGACCGTGGCCGCTCCGGCCGTGGCGCTGGTCAGGTCCAGCTTGACCAGGATGGCGGTATTGGACCAGGTCTGGACCGAGGTCAATCCGATATTGTTGCTGAAGGAGATAGTCCCATTCGTCGTCCCAAAGTTACTTCCCGTGATGGTCACATACTGGCCCGAGCATCCCGCGCCCAGACTGGCCGGCTGGGCCAGGGTGAAGCTGGGTTTGGGATTGACCTGTAAAGTCGTTGCTGAAGGTGGCCTGGCCCGCATCCTGTCCGTTGACGACCTGGATGGAGGTTAGGCCCAGGGCCGCCGTGGAGGCCAGCGACACGGTCACCTTGATCTCCCCGTTGCTCCACAGGGAGTAACCGCCCACGTTGATACCGGGATTGGTGAAGGAAACACTGCCGCTGCCCTGAGTGGCCCCGAAATTATTCCCAAGCAGGTCCAGGGTCTGGTTGGTCGCGCCCTGGCCGCGGCTGGACGGCAAAATACTGGTGAACGAAGGCGCCGCGTTGACGGTAAAAAGACCGCTGACCGAAGTGGCCTGGCCGGCATTGTCTCCGTTGACCACGGTCACGGTCGCCGGCCCGGCTGTGGCGCTGGTCAGGTTCAAATTGACCGTGATGGCGCTGTTGCTCCAGTTGGTGATGGAGGAGACCACGATCCCGTTGCTGAAAAAGACCGCGCCCTGGCTGTTCCCAAAATTGTTCCCGTCGATGATCACGGACTGTCCCGAGGAACCGATACCGCGGCTGCTGGGATTGGTGTCCGAGAAGGTCGGCGCCGCGTTGACCGTGAAAAGCCCGGAGAAGGTCGCCTGGCCGGCGTCCGAACCTTTGACGATGTTCACGGTGCTGGACCCGACTGTGGCCCCGCTGGCCACGTTGATGTTGATCTGGATGGAGGTGTTGGTCCAGGTCCCGTAGCTGGCCACGCTGAGGCCTGCGGACCCGAAGCTCACCGTGCCCGTGATATTGCCGAAGTTGGAGCCGGTGATGGTCAGGCTCTGGGCCGAGCTGCCCTGGCCGCGGCTGCTGGGAGTGATCAGGGTGGCCGAGGGCGCGGGGTTGACCGTAAAGACGCCCGTAAAGGTCGCGCTGCCGTTATCCGAGCCGTTGGTCACGGTCAAATTGGAGATGCCGGTGGCCGCCGAGGAGGAGATGTTGGCGGTCAGGGTGATGGCCGTGCTGCTCCAGGCCGTGTAACCGGTCACATTGATGCCTGCCGTGCTGAAAGAGACCGTCCCCTGAACGCTGCCGAAATTGGTCCCGCTGATGATAAGGGTCTGGTTGTTGGCGCCCTGGCCGCGGTTGTTGGGGGTGATGCTGGTAAAGGTGGCGTTGGGATTGACCGTAAAGAAACCGCTGGCCGAAGTCGCCTGGCCAAAATTGTCGCCGTTGATGACCGTCACGGTGGCCGGCCCGGCTGTGGCGCCGGAGCAGTCCAGGGTGACGCTGATGGAGCTCGTGCCCCAGCCATTGACCGAGGAAACGACCACCCCGTTGCTGAAGTTGATGGAGCCTGTGGCCACGCCAAAGTTGGTGCCTACGATGGTCACGGTTTGTCCGGAGGACCCTTGGCCGCGGCTGCTGGGAGAGCAGGAGGTAAAGGTCGGCGCGCTGGCCACGGAGAACACGTTGTTAAAGGTCGCCTTGCCCGCGTCCGTGTTGTTGTAAACCGTAATATTCCCCAGTCCTGTGGGCGTAGCGGAACCGATATTGACCGTCAGCACGATCTGGGTCGCGTTCCAGCTGGAATAACCGGTGACGCTTACCCCGGCCGCGCTGAAGGTGACCACCCCTTGGCTGCCGCCGAAATTGCCTCCGTTGAGCGTGATGGTCTTGTTTAGGGCTCCCTGACCGAGGACATTGGGGTTCATATTGGAGAAAGAAGGGGCCGGATTGACCGTGAACATCCCGCTGGAAGTGCCTGTGCCGTGGTCCGTGGCGTTGGTGACCGAGATGGTGGCGCTGCCGGCCGTGGCCGCGCTGCAGTCGAGGGTCACGAGGATGGAGTTGCTGCTCCAGCTGTTGATGGTGGTGACCCCGACATTATTGCTGAAGTTGATCGTTCCGGTGGAGGTGCCGAAATTACTGCCTGTGATGGTCACGGACTGGGCCGTGGCGCCGATGCCTCGGCTGCTGGGCGTGCAGGCTGTGACGCTGGGCTTGCCGTTGACCGTGAACTGATTGGCAAAAGTGGCGGTCCCGGAGTCTAACCCGTTGGTCACGGTGATATTGCAGGTGCCCTGGGTCGCGTTGCTGGCGATGTTGGCCGTCAGCACGATCTGGTTGGTGCCCCAGCTGGTGTAACCCGTGACGCTGATACCCACCCCGCTGAAGACCACGGTTCCCTGCGTGTTGCTGAAATTGGTGCCCACGATGGTCAGGGTCTGGTTGGAAGCGCCTTCGCCGAGGTTGTTGGGGGTGACGCTGGTGAAGGTCGGCCCTGGGTTGATGGTGAATATCGTGCTGGAGGAGTTACGGCCGTAATCCACGCCGTTGATGATAGTGACCGTCACCGGCCCCGTGGTCGCGCTGGAGCAGTCCAGGGTCGCCTGGATCGAGCTGGTCCCCCAGGTCACGCCGGTCACGTTGATGTTGTTGCTGAAAGTAATGGTCCCGGTGGAGCCGAAATAGTTGCCTCCGATGGTGACGACTTGGCCCTGAGAACCCTGGCCTAGGCTGGTCGGGCTGGCGGAATTGAGGCTCGGTTTGAAATCCACGATGAACTGGTTGTTAAAGGTGGATTTCCCGCCGTCTTGCCCGTTGGTGATGGAAATATTGCAGCTGCCCTGGGTCGTGGTCGGGCTGATATTGACCGTGCAGTCGATCTCATTGGAGGTCCATTTGGTGTAACCGGTCACGCTAATGCCCGCCGCGCTGAAGGTCACGGTACCCTGGGTATTGCTGAAATAATTGCCGTTGATGACGAGGGTGACACCCTGCGCTCCCTGGCCCACATTCGCGGGATTGATCGAAGTAAAGGTCGGCGGATGGTTAACCTGGATGCCGTTATAAATAGTGCCGACGCCCGAGCCGCTCCCCGTAGCCGCTGTGACGGTCAGGGTAAAGTAGCCGTAGGCCGCGCCGCTGGACACGCTGGCGGTCAGGGTGATGGAATTGGCGCTCCAGGCCGTGGGCAGGCCCAGGGTGATGTCCGGGTCGTCCGTGATGATGGAGCCGGTCGTGGCTCCGAAATACCCGTCAGGATCAAAGAGATTGATGACGACATTGTTGGCCCCCTGGCCTAGCCCCGTGGGATTGACCACGGTATGGCTGTTGGCGTTGGGCTTGGGCACCACATAAAAGACGGGCGAGGTCGTGGTCTGGCCGGAATTATCTCCGTTGACGATGGTCAGGGTCCGGTTGGCCGACCCGGCCGTGGCCGCGTTGCTGGCCACATTAACGGTCATGGTAATAAGGGTATTGCTCCAACTGTAGTTGACTACCGTGACGCCGGTGCCGCTGAAAGTGACGGCCCCCTGGTTGCTGCCGAAATTACTTCCGGCTACCGTGACCGTGGCGCCGGTCGCGCCCTGGCCCAGGTAAGCCGTAGCCCCGCCGTTGATGGTGCTGAATACGGGCGCCGGAGCGACCTGGAACTTCCCGCTGACCCCGCCCACGCCGCTGCCGCTGGCTGTGCCGGCCGTAACGGTCAGGGTATGGTAACCCACGGTCGCGCTGGCCCCCACGGTGGCCGTCAGGGTGATGGAATTGGCGCTCCAGGCCGTGATGGAACCCAGGGTCACGTTGGGATCGTTGATGACCACCGACCCGGTGCTCGACCCGAAATAGCCCGCCGGGTCGAACAGGTTGAGGGTGATGTTGGAGCAGTTGATGCCCAGCGTCCCTGGGGTGATGACCGTGCTGCCGGTAGAGTTGGGTTTGGGCACCACGTAGAACACGGCAGCCGTGGTGATCTGGCCGTTATTATCGCCGTTGACGATAATCAGGGTCCGGTTGGGCGTGCCCGAGGTGGCCGCGGCCGGGTCCACATTGACCGTCAGGACGATGCTGTTGGGGCTCCATGCGTAGTTGGTGATGGTGACCCCGCCTCCGCTGATGGTCACGCTGCCCTGATGGGTGCCGAAATTACCGCCGGAGATGGTCAGGGTCGCCCCAGTGGCGCCCTGGCCCAGGAAAGCGTGGTCGATGCCGCTGTAGGTCGGCGGCAAGGCGATCTGGAACTGGCTGTAAGCGCCGATGCCCGAGCCGCTCCCCGCGGCCGCCGTGATGGTCACGCTGTAATACCCCGTGGCCGCGCTGTTGCTGACCGTGGCGGTCAGGGTGATGGAGTGGGCATCCCAGGCCTGGATGGTGTACGGCCAGATATTGGCATTACCGGTAGCCTGGTCCAAAAGCAGGGACCCGGTCTGGACCCCAAAATAACCGTCGGGATCGAAAATATTGACCGTGGCGTTCGTCGCTCCCTCACCCAGGGAGACCGGGGTCATCACCCCGTGGCTCCCAGCATTGGGTTTGGGCACCACGTAGAACGCGCTGCCCGTGACCAGTTTGCCGCCATTGTCCCCGTTGGTGATGGTCAGGAATCGGTTGGGAGAGGAGGCCGTGGCCGCGGCCGGGTCCACGTTGACCGTCAGGACGATAAGGCTGGGGCTCCAGTTATAGTTCGTGACCGTGATGCCGCCGCCGCTGAAGCTCACGGTCCCCTGGTTGGTCCCAAAGTTACTGCCGTAAATGGTCAGCTGCTGCTGGGTGGCGCCCTGGCCCAGGTAGTTGAGGTTGGCGGAGTTGGTGATGCTGACAAAAGTGGGTGCGCTGACGATCTGGAACTTGCTGAAGGCGCCGATGCCCTGGCCGCTGCTCGTCGCCGCGGTGATGGTCACGCTGTAATATCCCGGTACCGCGCTGCTGCTCACTGTGGCGGTCATCGTAATGGAATGGGCGTCCCAGGTCGTGGGGTTATAGGCCGTGATATTGCTGTTCCCCGTGGCTGAATCGAGCAAAAGCGAACCCATGCTGGAGCCGAAATAGCCGTCCGGATCGAACAAATTGAGCGTGGCCGTGGCACCCTGTCCGATGCTCCCTGCAGTCATCACGGTGTGGTTGTTGGCGTTGGGTTTGGGCACCACGTAGAACACATTGCCGGTGGTGACCTGTCCGCCATTGTCTCCATTGGTGATCGTGAAGGTCCGGTTGGCCACCGCGGATGTAGAGGCGGCCGGGTCCACGCTGACCGTCAGGACGATCTGGCCGCTGCCCCAGTTGTAGTTGGTGATGGTGATGCCGCCGCCGCTGATGCTTACGGTGCCCTGGTGCACGCCAAAATAACTCCCGTTGATGGTGAGGGTGGCCCCCGTGGCCCCCTGGCCCAGGTAGCTCGGACTGCTATTGTCATAGGTCGGCGGCACTGCGATCTGGAACTGGTTGAACACGCCGATACCCTGCCCGCTGCTCGTCGCTGCCGTGATCGTGACCGCATAGTATCCGACCACCGCCGAACCGCTGATATTGGCTGTCAGGGTTATGGAATGAGCGTCCCAGGCCTTGATGTTATACGAGGTGACATTGGAATTGCCCGATCCGGCGTCCAGAAGAAGCGACCCTATATTGGCCCCAAAATACCCGTCAGGATCAAAGAGGTTTATGGTCGCCCCGGAAGCGCCCTGCCCCACTGCCGCAGGGATCATGATGGTGTGGTTGTTGGCGTTGGGCTTGGGGACAATATAAAAGATCGGGCTAGTCGTCAGCTGGCCGTCGTTGTCGCTGCAAAAGATGGTCAGGGTCCGGTTGGGGGACCCAGCTGTGTTGGCACTGGGGTCCACATTGACGGTCAGCGTGATGAGGGTGCTGCTCCAGACCGTGTTGGTGATGGTGATGCCGCCGCCGCTGAAAGTCACGCTCCCGGCGCTGCCGAAATTAGTCCCCACGATGTTGACGGTTGCGCCTGTTGCGCCCTGGCCAAGATAAGCCGTGGCCCCTCCGTTAATAGAGGTAAAGGTCGGCGCGCCGACCACATGAAGGAGGTTGAAATAACCCACCCCGCTGCCGTTGTTAGGCGAGGCAGTAATGGTCAGGGCGTAGTAGCCCAGCACCGCCGTGCTGCTGACCGAGGAGGTCAGGGTGATGGAATTGGCGCTCCAGCGGCTTACCAGGTAGCTGGTGAAATTAGTGTTGCCGCTGGCGGCATCTAATAGAACAGTGCCGGTATTGGACCCGAAATACCCGTCAGGGTCAAAGAGATTGATGGTCGCCCCTGACGCGCCCTGCCCGATATTGGCCGGGGTGACCACGGTGTGGCTGCCCGCGTTTGGCCGCGGGATAACATAAAATTCATTGGGAGTGGTCAATTGGCCGCCGTTATCCCCGTTGATAATGGTCAGGGTCCGGTTGGGCGAGGAACCTGTCGTGGCCCCAGTGGCCACGTTGACGGTCAGGACAATGGTCGTGCTGCTCCAGCTGTAATTGGTAATGACAATACCGCCTCCGCTGAAGATCACGCTCCCCTGGCTGTTGCCGAAATTGCCGCCTTGGATGGTCAGGGTGGCAGCGGTCGCGCCTTGGCCCAGGAGGGGATCACCGTTGACGTTCTTGACCGTGTTAAAGGTGGGCAGGCCGACCACTTGGAGTTGGTTAAAGGTGCCGACCCCGGCGCCGCTGGCGCTAGCTGCCGTGATGGTGACCGCGTAGTAGCCGGTCACGGCCGCGTTGCTCACCGTGGCGCTGATGGTGATGGAATGAGCGTCCCAGGCCTGGATCGGGTAGCTGTTAATGTTGGCGTTACCCGTGGCGGTGTCTATCACCAGGGAACCCGTGGCTGCACCAAAATAACCGTCAGGGTCAAAGATATTGATGATTTCGCCGCTGGCTCCCTGCCCGACCGAGAGAGGCGTGATGACCGCGTGGCTTCCCGCGTTGGGCCTGGGCACCACATAGAACACGCTGCCGGTGGTCAACTGCCCGTTGTTATCCCCATTAATAATAGTAAGGCTCCGGTTCGCCGAACCCGAGGTCGTCGCCGTCGAGGCCACATTTACGTTCAACACGATCTGGTTCGGACCCCACGAATACACCGTGTCCGTCACGTCCCCGCCGCCGCTGAAGATAACTGTCCCGGTCTTGACCCCGAAATTGCTGCCATATATAGTCAGTTGCTGGTTCGTCGCGCCCTGGCCCAGGTAGTTCAAGTTCGCCGTATTCGTAATGCTCACAAAGGTCGGTTTAGCGGCTACCTGGAATCCGTTATATGCTCCCATCCCGGACCCATTTGCCGCTGCAGCCGTGATGGTCACTGCGTAATACCCCGCGACCGCGCTCCCCGCCACGGTCGCCTGCAAAGTGATGGAATTGGCGCTCCAGTTCTGGATGGAATAGGAAGTAATATTGGCGTTCCCTGTCGCTGCATCCAGCAGCAAAGTCCCCGTATTGGACCCGAAATATCCGTTGATGTCATACAGGTTGACCGTCACCCCGCTGGCTCCCTGGCCCAGGCTGCTGGGTGTCATCACCGTGGTCCCGCTGGAGTTGGGCCCGGGAACCACGTAGAACACATTGCTTGTCGTGAGCTGCCCTTTGTTCCCGCCGTTGGTGATGGTGAGGATCCGGTTGGGAGAACCTGAGGTCGCGGCGTTCGTGGCCACGCTGACCGTCATCACAATGGAACTGTTGCTCCATGTGGGATAACCCGTCACGCTGAGTCCTGTGCCGCTGAAGGTCACCGTGCCGGAGCTCCCCAGACCACCCCCCGAAATGGTAAGGGTGGCATTGGTCGCCCCCTGGCCCAGGTAACTCTGGCTGAGACTGCTGTAGCTGGGGCCGTTCACCACCTGGAATGAGTTGAAATATCCGACCCCTGCCCCGCTCGCCGTGGCCGCTGTGATGGTGACCGTGTAATAACCCGTCCCTGCGCTGTTGCTTACCGTGGCCGACAGGGTGATGGAATTGGCGCTCCAGTTCTGGATGGAATACGAGGTGATATTGGCGTTGCCTGAGGCGGTATCAAGCTGGACCGACCCGGTGTTGGCCCCAAAATAACCGTCAGGGTCAAATAGATTGATAATAGAGTTCGAGGCGCCCTGCCCGACGGAACTGGGCGTCATCACCGTATGGCTGCCGCCGTTGGGCTTGGGCACGATATAGAAGATGGGGCTCGTCGTTAACTGGCCCAGGTTATCGTTATTGATGATGGTGATGGTCCTGTTAGGCGAGCCCGCGGTGTTGGCAGCGGGGTCCACGTTGACGGTCAGCGTGATGAGGGTGCCGCTCCAGACCGTGTTGGTGATGGTAATGCCGCCGCCACTGATGATGACACTGCCACCGCTTCCGAAATTCGTCCCCACGATGTTGATGGTCGCGCCGGTCGCACCCTGGCCAAGGTAGGCCGTGGCCCCTCCGTTAATAGAGGTAAAGGTCGGCGCGCCGACCACATGCAGAAGGTTCACGGAACCTATCCCGCTGCCGTTGTTCGCGTTGGCCGTGAGGGTCACCGCGTAATAGCCCTGGACCGCCGCGCTGGCCACCGAGGCTGTCAGGGTGATGGAATTGGCGCTCCAACGGCTCACCAGGTAGCTGGTAAAGTTGGTGTTCCCACTGGCCGCGTCCAGCAACACCGTGCCGGCATTGTTCCCGAAATACCCATCAGGATCAAAGAGGTTGATGGTCGCCCCTGACGCGCCCTGGCCGATATTGCCCGGGGTGACCACGGTGTGGCTGCCTGCGTTCGGCCGAGGGATGACATAGAACTCGTTAGGGGTGGTCAGCTGGCCGCCGTTATCCCCGTTGAGGATGGTCAGGGTCCGGTTGGGCGACCCGCCGGTCGTGGCATTGGACGCCACGTTGACCGTAAGGACTATAGTGGTATTGCTCCAGCTGTAATTGGTGATGACAATGCCGCCTCCGCTGAAGATAACGCTTCCCTGGCTGTTGCCGAAATTACCCCCATCGATGGTCAGGGTCGCGCTGGCCGCCCCCTGGCCCAGAAGGGGATCACCGTTGATATTCTTGATGGTGTTGAATGTAGGCAGGCTGGACACGCGCAACTGATTAAAGACTCCGACCCCGGCTCCGCCGCTCGCGGCCGCCGTGATCGTCACCGAATAATAACCGGTATTAGCGCCGTTGCTGACCGTGGCGCTGATAGTGATGGAATGAGCGTCCCAGGCCTGGATCGGGTAGCTGTTAATGTTGGCGTTGCCGGTGGCCGTGTCGATGGCGAGCGAACCCACCCCATTGCCGAAATAACCGTCAGGGTCAAAGATATTGATGATCTGGCCGCTGGCTCCCTGGCCCACCGAGGACGGCGTTATCACGGTATGGCTCCCGCCATTGGGCCGGGGCACCACATAGAACACGCTGCCGGTGGTCAACTGCCCGTTGTTATCCCCATTAATAATAGTAAGGCTCCGGTTCGCCGAACCCGAGGTCGTCGCTGTCGAGGCCACATTTACGTTCAACACGATCTGGTTCGGACCCCACGAATACACCGTGTCCGTCACGTCCCCGCCGCCGCTGAAGGTCACGCTCCCGGTCTTGACCCCAAAATTACTGCCATAAATAGTCAGTTGCTGGTTCGTCGCGCCCTGGCCCAAGTAGTTCAAGTTCGCCGTATTCGTAATGCTCACAAAGGTCGGTTTAGCGGCTACCTGGAATCCGTTATATGCTCCCATCCCGGACCCATTTGCCGCTGCCGCTGTGATGGTCACCGCGTAATACCCCGCGACCGCGCCTCCGGCCACGCTCGCCTGTAAAGTGATGGAATTGGCGCTCCAGTTCTGGATGGAGTAAGAGGTGATGTTCGTGTTGCCCGGTGAATCCAGCAACAGGGTCCCCGTATTGGACCCGAAATATCCGTTGATGTCATACAGGTTGACCGTCACCCCGCTGGCTCCCTGTCCCAGGCTGAGAGGCGTCATCACGGTCGTTCCGCTCGTATTCGGACCCGGCACCACGTAAAAGACATTCCCGGTGGTGACCTGGCCGCCGGTGGTTCCATTGATGATGTTAAGGGTCCGGTTGGCGGAAATAGAGGTCGTGGCATTGGAGGCCACACTGACATTCATGCTGATAGAACTGCTGTTCCAGGAGTTATAACTGGTCACACTGACCCCGCTCCCGCTGATGGTCACGGTCCCGCTGCTCCCAAATCCTCCTCCAGAAAGGGTGATCACCGCGTTGGTCGCTCCCTGGCCCAGAAAAGCCTGGCTGATCCCGGAATAAGTGGGAGCGCTGGCCACCTGGAATTGGTTGAAATACCCTATCCCTGCGCCATTGGCCGTGGCTGCCGTGATGGTGACCGTGTAATAACCCGTGGCAGCGCTAGCACTGACCGTGGCCGACAGGGTTATGGAATAGGCGCTCCAGTTCTGGATGGAATAAGAGGTAATATTGGCATTGCTCGAGGCATAATCTAAAAGCAATGAGCCGATGGTGGACCCAAAATAACCGTCCGTATCGTAAAGATTGACCGTTACATTGGACGCCCCCTGGCCTACCGAGGACGGCGTTATGACGGCATGACTCCCGCCATTGGGTCTGGGCACCACATAGAATACGTTCCCGGTGGTCAACTGGCCGTTGTTATCGCCATTAATAATAGTAAGGGTCCGGTTCGCCGAACCCGAGGTCGTCGCTGTCGAAGCCGCGTTCACGGTCAAGACGATCTGGCTCGGCGCCCATGAATACACCGTGTCCGTCACATCCCCCCCGCCGCTAAAGGTCACGCTTCCCGTCTTGACCCCAAAATTGCTCCCATAGATGGTCATCTGCTGGTTGGTCGCGCCCTGGCCCAGGTAGTTAAGGTTCGCGGTATTGGTGATACTGACAAAGGTCGGTTTGGCCGCCACCTGGAATCCATTAAAAGCTCCTACCCCAGAACCGTTGGCTGCGGCCGCCGTCATCGTCACCGCGTAATATCCTACGGTGGCATTGCTGATCACAGTCGCGGTCAAGGTGATGGAGTGGGCATCCCAGGTCTGTAATGTGTAGGGGTTGATATTAGTGTTCCCTGAGGCGGCATCCAGCAACAGAGTGCCGGTGTTGGAACCAAAATTCCCGTTAACGTCGTACAAATTAACCGTTATCCCGCTGGCTCCCTGACCTAGGACAGCCGGCGTCATCACGGTCGACCCGCTCGCGTTCGGGCTGGGTACCACATAGAATACGTTCCCCGTCGTAACTACCCCGCCATTGGTTCTATTAACAATGGTCAGGGTCCGGTTGGCCGAGATCGAGGTGGTCGCGTTGTTGGCCACGGTCACATTCATACTGATGGAACTGTTGTTCCAGGAGTTATAACTGGTCACGCTGACCCCGGTCCCGCTCACGGTCACGGTCCCGCTGCTCCCAAATCCTCCTCCGGAGATGGTCACCACCGCATTGGTCGCACCCTGGCCCAAGTAGGCCTGGCTGATACTGGTATAGCTTGGCCCGCTCACCACCCAAAACGAGTTGAAATACCCGATGCCCGCTCCGTTGGCCGTAGCAGCGGTAATGGTCACTGTGTAATACCCGGCCACGGCATTTGTGGCTGCCGTAGCCTGCAGGGTAATGGAATTAGCGCTCCAATTTTGGACCGTATAGGAAGAGATATTGGCATTGCCAGTGGCTGAATCCAGCAAAAGAGTCCCGGTATTGGATCCAAATTTGGCATTGGGATCAAAAAGATTGACCGTCAGGTTTGATGCCCCCTGCCCCAGCGAAGAAGGGGTCATGACCGTGGAACTGAGCGCATTGGGAGCGTTGACCACATAAAAAACATTCCCGGTCGTGACCTGGCCTCCGTTATCCCCGTTGACAATGGTCAGGGTCCGATTCGGGGAGGATGCGGTCGCCGCATTACTGGCCACGTTCACTGTCACGATGATCTGGCTGGTGCTCCAACTGTAGTTGGTGACCGTGATGTTGCCTCCGCTGAAGGTCACTGAACCCTGGTTGGTCCCAAAACTGCCCCCGTAAATGGTCAACTGCTGTTGGTAAGCGCCCTGGCCCAGGTAGGTGAGATTTGCAGTATTGGTGATACTAATAAAGGAAGGAGCCGGAGCGATCTTGAACCCGTTAAAAGCCCCCACTCCATACCCGCTGCTACCCGCCGCAGTCATGGTCAAGGCATAATAACCGGTGGTGGCGGAACTGCTGATATTGGCTGTCAGGGTGATGGAATTGGCGCTCCAGCCTCCTGAGTTTATATAATAACTCGTCACATTTTGGTTGCCGGTCGCGGAATCCACCAGAACAGAACCTTGGGCGGTCCCAAAAAACCCGTTGGGGTCAAAAAGATTGATGGTGGCGTTGGTCGCTCCCTGGCCGATGGTCGGTGGAGACACATTGGTCTTGCCGTTGACGGTCATGATCGTGGAATTATAGGAATTAGGCCCGTTGATGATGGTCAAGGCATTGGAGCTAGTGCTTACGCCGTTGTCGGTGCTCCGCTTGACCGTGATGCTATAAGGCCCGGTGGTGGCATTGGAAGCCACGCTCACGGTGCAGACAATGGTCCCGGAAACCCACGAGGTATAGCCGGTCACACTGACCCCGGACCCAAAGGAGAGGGTTCCCTGGGTATTTCCAAATCCGCTTCCCTGGATGGTCAAAGAGGTATGAGCGCCCTGGCCCAGGGTCGAGGGGGAGACTGTACTGACCACGGGCGCCGAAGAAATGGTCAATTTGCCCGAATTATCGGTGTTTATCCCCAGGTCGCTGCCGTTCTGGATGGTGATGGAAGGGTTTCCAGTCGTGGCGTAAGTGCAATCCAGGTTGGCCACAATATACTGGGGGCTTGACCCGCCGTGCCAAACCGCTGACCCTATAATATTGATATTGTTGCCAAAACTTAAATTACCGCTGGTCCCGAAATCCGAGGCGTCCGAAGTGATGGTCACGCTCACATTGGTGGCGCCCACACCTATGGTGCTGGGCGAGATGGAGGCAATGGACGGATGGGCTGTGATGGTGATCCGGCCGTAAAACACCGCCTGGGCATAACCCTGGCTGGTGCCGGTATAGAGGGTGAAATTCTGGGGCCCGGTCGTGGGAAAAGTGGTCCCTCCGTTGGCCGACAGGGTCAGGTTCATCCCGATGGCGCTGCTGCTCCAGCCTCCGGTGTAGCCTGTCACGCTGATATTGGTGTCCGTGAACTTGACATAACCCCCGGTCTGGTTGGACCCGAAATTAGTGCCTCCTAGGGTAATGGTCAGCTGGGCCCCCTGGCCGACCGGCGCTCCCAGAGTCAGCCCTGTAGGAGTCTCGCTGACAAAGGTGGGTGGCGCAAGCACGGAAAACAGCGTAGCCACTTTAGTAACACCGTAATTATCACTATTGATGACCGTAATTGTGCAGGGGCCGGTCACGACCCCTCCACCTGACAAGTCCATGGTCAAGGGGATAAAGGTGGAATTCCCGGTCGATCCCACCGCATCATTAACCCCGTCGTTAAAAGACACGCTGGGAGTACTGTTGCCGAAATTACTGCCGTAGAGGGTCATCCCCTGGTTGGAGCATCCGGCTCCCAGGCTGGAGGTGCTGAAAGAGGTCTGGACACTGGTCACAGAGGGAGCATTGGCCACGGTCAAGGGATTGGGGGAGGAGATGACGGCTTTGCCCTGGTTGTCGTTGTTGGTGATGGTGATACTGCAGTTCCCCGCCGTAGCTGTACTGGCCACCTGCACGGACATAGTGATGGTGGTGGAGGTCGTCAACAGGACCGTTCCGGTCACTCCGGCATTGCCAAAGGCCACGGTTGCATTGGTGGAGCTGGAGGGGTTGTTGACCGTCCCGTTGAAACCAGTGCCATTGATGGTCAGGGTCGTGGAAGCTCCGGCGCCCAGAGTGGATGGGGATACTGAGGAGATGGTCGGAGCAGCGTCAATATCCAGATAATTGGCCCCATCCGACTTATAACCTCCGGTTTGAGGATTGTTCACCCAGACCGTGGCCGGCCCGCTGGCAACGGCATTGCAACTGATCACCGCAACGATGGAGTTCGTGGCCCAGCTCGTGATACTGTTGACGGCGATTGCCCCAACGCCTGCTGTGATACTAAGATTATTGACGGTCCCGCCCGTGCCAAAAGTACTGCCACTCCCAGTGATAGTGATGGTTTGGTTCTGTGCCCCGACCCCGATGTCCATGGGCTGGACATTGGTAATGGTCGGGCCGGCCACAATGGTGATGAATTGGTAATAGGCTCCCACGGATTGCCAAGTAGGAGTTGAATTAGGTTCGGTCAAATACACGGAGATGCCGGACCCTACGTCAGAATCTCCGGCGCCTTTCTGGAAAGTCGGGACCCAGGTGACGGAACTGTTATTGTACGCAGTAAGGGAGGTGATGGTGAAATCATTATCATAACCGCCGTAATCAATAGTCCCAGCGGCCAGGGCATTATAATTTCCAGCACCGCCGGTAAATTTGACCGAGATGGAGGTATAGCCCAAACCGTTCCCCACACCGATAAAAGCAGGGTTAGGCGTGACGCTGGTCAGGTTGGGAGGCGCAAAAAACTTGAGAAAAGCGGCGTTGCTCATTCCCGCCGAAGTACCGCCATAATTCGGAAGGACCGTGACTGTGGGATTATTGGCCGCGACACCTCCCAGGGACATGTCCACCAAGACCGTGATCTGGCTGTCGGACCACGACACGATACTCTGGACGATATTGGTCCCATTGCTGACGATGGACACGCTACCGTTGAATCCGGTGCCGGATGCGGTGGTATCCCCAAAATGGGGGTTGGCACCGCCGGGATAGATGGTAATGTCCCTTAAATTTTGGCCGTTGAGTGCGAACGCCTGCAGACCCATGTTCACGGGACTGCAGGGAACGGCGTTGGATAAGGTGGGTAAGGGGGCGACAAAAAGCGCGCCTTGGGCCGTGCTGACACCTCCATTGGTGCCGCTATGGACTTGCGCGGTTCTGGTCCCCGAAACCGCACCTGCCGTCGTGACCAGCACCTGGATCTGGGTGTCGGACCAGCTAACGTAACTGGCTGAATTGCAGTTTGTCCCGCTCCAGGACACAGTACCCTGTACATTACCAAAGCCGCTGCCGGTAATGATAACCGGGTAATTGGCGACCGTGGTGGCGATGTCGTTATTTTGGCCCAAAAAGTTTCCTGCGGTGATGTTGGTGATGGTGGCCGAATAGGGCACGACCTGGAGGGTCTGGTTGCTCGAAGGATAGGTCGGGAAATACTGGTCCACATACCCTTGGCCTCCCCAGGGAGCAGCGTCGGTCCTACCCGTGATGGTGAGGGTGTAATAAGTCGGATTGGCTGCATTGGATACATCGACCGTGATGGTGATGCTCTGTGCGTTGGCCCAGTTTAATACCTGGCTCGGAAAAGCGGTGGAGTCCAAAAAGCAGGTGGCACCCGTGCCATGTGCCCCAAAAGTCCCGTTGGGATCGTAGAAATTGATGGGGACACCGGTAGCCCCTTGTCCGATCTGGGTATTGCCCGCGACCGAATTGACGGTGATGACCACGCCTCCGCTATAGCAAGGCGGAGCGATAATGGTGGCCGTACCGGTGACTGTGGCGTAATCCTGCCATTTCGTGGAGTCGTTATTATTGGTCCAGATCACGGGAAAAGTGCTTCCCACCACGGCAGAGCATGTCCGGCATCCGGAATTAGTTTGGACCCCGTTGAGGACAAAGGTGGTATTGGTCGACGGCGAAGTTGGGCCGGTAAAGGTGGGAGCATTGGCGCCTGTCATCACGGACATTTGCGGGGTGCCGCCTATGAGCAGGCCGCCATTGACATTTTCAGTTATATTGCAGGGATATCCGTCGTACCCGGCGTTCTGTCCAATGTTGAGGACTAGATGCGGTTGGACATAAAAAGGCACGCCGTTAGTGTTTAGGCCAAAGGCTGTGACCGTGATGTTGCCCAGGCCCTGGGCGTTGGCAGGAATGGTCGCGGTGACCCTGGTATCGACATTGGGGATACCCGAATAATTGTTGCAACCGGTCGTAGCGACCGCACCAGGGAAGGTAAATACAGAACTGATGGGTGCACCCTGCTTTTGACCAAAATCTGCGCCGTAAATGGCGATGATATCACCCTGATAACCGTAGACGATGTTCGTAGGGCCGTAATACTTATTGGCTGTGGTGTTGACAACCATGCTCGTGTAAGCCGAACAGGTCAGACTGCCGTAAATATAAGGCTGAACATTCAAAACACCGTTGGCTTCGCTTAGGGTGTTATTGTTGGGCAAACTGGTGCCAACCACAAAATACTGCTGTTTGTTGGCCCCAGCCGTGCCGCACTTTTCGTCCAACTCCAGAACCAACCGGTCGTAGGCGGTAACAGTCAGGTTTCCCCCAGAATAGGTATAAGTAGCCGTGATGGTGATACCGCCGCTGGCAGAGCTATCGGTCACGCCCGTACTCCACGGAGCTGCTGCTGTGCCGATGACATCCCACCCTCTGACGCCATTGTTGCCGTTATTGTGCCAAATATAGCCGTAAACATAGGTGGTCATGCCCATGTTGGCGTTTTGGAAATGGTAAAGGTTAAAAGCGAATTGGTCACTCGTGCTGATGGTGCAGGCTTGTAACGGGTCTGAGATGAACATCATCGTGTGGTAATAAGAACCGGAAGCAAAAGAAGTGTTGTAGTTAAAACCCAAAAGGTACGGACCACCGAGGTCAGTAATATCGCTAGTAGAAGTGAAAATATAGGGGACCCAGGTGCTCGTGGCTCCCACAGGCGTATCACCGGTATTTTGGAAGGACTGGGGTACAGGAAAGTTGATAGGATTGACCGTGGAATTGTATTCAGAGGCCCAACCTCTCAAATAAAAAGTGCTGGCCGCAGAGGAAAATGAAGGTAAAAGCGCTAAAAATGAAGTAAAAACAAGGAGAAAAACATAGCCCTGACCTAGGCTCAGAGCCTTTTTCCAGGTCTTTTTCACTAGGTTTTTTTGGCTATTCTCGCTGCTTTCCATGATTTCCCCTTATTTTTCCTATGTTTTCTGACTCTATTCAGTTCACATAGGCTTTTCTTCTACTGGTATTAACATATAAAGCAATTCCCGTGCCAAACTGCCCAAATTTAATATTTTTTAACTATTTATTCGATTTTTAAGAATTTTGATTGGTTTTAAAGGAGATATAATTTTATTGCTTTAGGGTTTTATTAGGGTTACCAAATGCTTATAAAGGCTTAAAGGCTTTTTGGGGTGGTCAGAAATTAACCACTGGTCAATAATTGACCAATCGGCAAAAGTTGGGAAAATATTTTTGGGAGTTGAAAAGCGGGCTAAACGGACCGACGGCGGTGGCGCGCCTTTATCCGATTCCTCTTGATCTTGGCCCGCAGGGTGGAACGGGTGATACCGAGGATTTTGGCGGCTTTGGTCAGGTTGAATTTGGTAGTGTCTAAAACCCTTAAAATATGGTCCTTTTCCACCATTTCCAGGGAATGGTGCGCATCTTCTCTCCGTAAAAAAGTGGGTTCCAGAGGCAGGAACTCCGCCTCCATGATGTTCTTTTTTTCCAGCAAGACTCCGCGCTCTATCACATTTTTTAACTCCCGCACATTGCCCGGCCAGTCATAGGCCAGGATCATGTTCTCCGCCTGCTTGCTGAAAGCCTTGATCTTTTTCTTGAAGGTCTTGTTAAACTCTTTTAAAAAATGTTTGGCGAGGACCAGGATGTCCTCCTGGCGTTCCCTCAGGGGCGGAATATGGAGCGGGATGACCTTAAGCCGGTAATAGAGGTCCTCCCTGAACTTGCGGTCGTGAACCGCCTCTTCCAGGTCCTTGTTGGTCGCGGCAATGATGCGCACATCCACTTTGACGTCCTGAGTGCCGCCGACCCGCTTGAAAGTTTTGTTCTCCAGAAATCTCAAAAGCTTGACCTGCGCGGTCAGAGGCATTTCGCCGACCTCATCCAGGAACAGGAACCCTCCGTGGGCCATCTCGAACAGTCCTTTTTTGAGCTTGTGCGCTCCGGTAAAAGCGCCTTCCTCGTAACCAAAGAGTTCGCTCTCCAGCAACGTTTCCGGGATGGCCGCGCAGTTGACCTCCATGAACGGCTTAGAGGATCGCCGGCTCTTGTAAAAGATAGTGCGGGCCAAAAGCTCCTTGCCTGTGCCGGTCTCGCCCTGGATGAGGATAGTGGGCGCTTCGCTGCGGGCAATGGTCTCGGCCATCTCGTAAAGGGCTTTCATCTTTTTGGAACTGCCCATGACAAAGCCGGTCTCGAACTGGCTCTTGGCCTGCTGGCGCGTCCGGCTGACCTCTTCTTTAAGCTCATGTGTTTCCATAGCCTTGCGGATAGTGTGCTTGAGTTCGGCGATATCAAAGGGCTTATTGATGTAATCGTAGGCGCCCAGCTTCATGGCCAGGACCACAGTGGAAGTATCGCCGTAGGCGGTGATCATGATGACCGGAATGTCCATTCGATTCTTTGGGTTTTAATTTTTTGAGCATGTCCAGGCCGCTCATGTCCGGCAGCCGGATATCGAACAGGGCCAGGTCTGGTTCCAACTTTTTGAATTTGGCCATCCCCTCTTTGCCCGTGGCCGCTGTTTCCACGGTATACCCTTCGTCTTTGAACGCTTCGGACAAGGACCATCTCAGGATTTTTTCATCATCTACCACTAGGATTGTTTTGGGCATAACGACTCTCCTCTTTAAGACTGCCGGGGCACCGGCAGGATGACCGTGAAGGTCGTGCCTTTGTCCTTTTGGCTGTTGACCATGATCTTGCCGCCGTATTCCACCACGATCTGGTTGGCGATGGAGAGGCCCAGCCCGGACCCCTCCTGTTTGGTCGTGAAGAACGGGTCAAATACGCGGTTGAGGTTCTCCTTGGCAATGCCCACCCCGGTATCCATCACGGAAAACTCCACCCACGCCTTTTTGGCCGAGGGAGCCGCGCCCTTTTGCGTAAGGAGGACCAGTTTTCCGCCGTGGGGCATGGCCTGGACGGCGTTGAGGATGAGGTTCAAAAATACCTGCTGGATCTGCTTGGGGTCGGCGTGGATCTGGGGCAGGTTCTTATCCAGCTTCTGGATAAGGTTGATCTTCTGGGGGGTCTTGCCGCCCGGGAAAATGAACGGTAAAACCCTGTCTATTTGCTTGTTGATGTCGATAAGCTCCATTTTTGGCTTGCCGGAACGCGTGAAATTGAGGGTGTTGTTGACCACAGCGTCCAGCCTCTTGACCTCGCTCAGGGTCCGGTCGATGTAGTTCTTGGCCTGGTCCTGCGTCACCTTATCCCTTAAAAGCTGCAGGGTCGTGCTGATGCCGGCAAGCGGGTTCTTGATCTCGTGGGCGATGCCGGCGGACATCTGCCCGATGGCGGCCAGCCTGTCCTGGCGCCGGCCATGCTCCTCCATTTCCTTGATCTTGGTCAGGTCCGTGAACACGCCGATCACCCCGTCCACTCCCTTGTTGTTGTCCCCGCTCAGGACCGACAGGCTCATCCCCACCAGCAGGGTGCGGCCGTCGCTGGCTCTCACCGTGGTCTCGATATGCCGCAGGGCTCTCTTGGACTTGAGTACTCTGGCAAAGACCCCGTCCTCTTTTTGGGGCGGTATGAAATACTCCTCCACCGGCTTTCCGATCACGTCCGCGAACCGGTAGCCCAGGATCTCTTCGGCGGAGCGGTTAAAGGTGGTGATGTTCTTGTCGGCGTCCACGGTCACCACGCCGCTGCTCATGCTCCACAACATCTTCTCGTTGTACTCCAGCAGTTTCTTGAGCCGGCTGTTGGCTTCCTGGACCTTGCGGGTGGCCACCCACACCTCTCTCCTGGACTCCAGGATGAAAAGCAGGATCAAAAACGCCACCAGGAACGCGAACCAGTTGGTCGTCTTGGACCGGCAGTGGATAATATAAAGGGTCTTGGCCTTCAAAAGATCGGTCAGGGAGAGCCTCCAGAACGCCTCCCGGTCCCCGACCTTTTTGCCGTTGGTCTGGACCACGCTGGAGGGCATCTGCACCTGCACCTCCACCATCATGGTGTTGATCATGGTCCGGGCCAGTCCCTTGCCCAGGCTTTCCATCAGGTCGTTCAAAAGGGTTTCCCGGTAGTCGTAGTAGGTGAAGAACACGTTGGTGCGCTTGGAGAAGGTGATTGGGTATTGCTTGGCCAGTTCGTCGAAGTTGGGGTACTCGCCCATGATCTGGAAATGGTACTTGCCGTCCTTGACGAACTCCGTTTTCCACAGGGCGCCCTTCTGGGTATTCTCCTTATAAACATCCGGCTGGCGGAACATGGCATCCACGATGACCTCGATCTCGCGCCTGCAGGACCCCTCCGGCCTGACCAGGGTGGTGATCTGGACGATGGGCTGGTCGATGAGGTCGATCACGTACATGTCGGGGCGGTCTAAAAGATTTATCCTGCCGTCGCCGTTGGTGTCCCGACGCCAGCTTTCAAAGACCATTTTCTTGCCGTCCGGGAAGAACGAAAGGAGCTGGTTGTCATAGCGGTCCGAAACGACCAGCCTTTCCTCTTCCCCGTTGATATTGACCAGATAGATGTCCCGGTTGTCCCCGGTATCGATCTTCCCGTTGTGGTTGGTGTCCCGTCGCCAGCTCTGGAAAACGATCTTACGGCTGTCCGGGGTGAAGGCCGCGAACTCATTGTCAAAGCGGTCGCTGACCACGGCCACCTCTTCCCCACCCGAGGTGGGAACAAGGTAGATGCCCCGGTTGTCCTTGTAGTTGATCATCCCGTCGGCGTTGGCGTCCCGGCGCCAGCTCTCATAAGCCACCCATTTGCCGTCCGGGGAAAAAGAAAGGAAATTGTTTTCATACCCGTTGGCCACCAGGGTCCTCACATCCCCGCCTCTGGCCCTGACCACCATCAGGCTGTCCTTGCCTTTCTCGAAATCTTTGCCTTGAAAAAGGATATACCGGCCGTCCGGCGAAAAGACCGCCTTTTTGATGTAATACTGGGGCGGAACGACCAGGTGTTCGCTGCCGCTCAAGTCCACGGTGTACAGACTGCAGTGGTCCTTGGCGTCTATCTTGCCGTCGCCGTTGGTATCCTCCCTCCAGCTCTGGTAAAGGACCATGTTCCCATCCGGGGAAACAGCCGGGGCGTAATGGAGGTATTTGCCGCTCACCAGGCAGTGTTCCTCCCCACCGTTGGCATCGACCCAATAGATGCCGCTGTGGTCCTTGAAATCGATCTTGCCGTCCCCGTTGGTGTCCTCCCGGTAGCTTTCGAAAAGGATCTTGGTCCCGTCCGGAAAGAATTGGGGCGACACATTGATGGTGTTCTTGCTAGTGATCTGCTTTTTGTTCCCGCCGTCAATATCCATGATGAGAAGCGAGCTGTATTCCCCTTCGCCTATCTCTCGGCCCTGCCAGCTCTGGAACACGATCCGTTTGCCGTCCGGCGAGAACGCCGGCGAGAAGTCCTCTTCCATGGCTGAGGGGGTATTTTTTGGCCACCCCGGAGATCTCGATCAAGCGCCTCAGGATGTATTTGTTGGGGCGCAGCTTGATGGCCTGCAGGAAGCTGCTGATCAGCTCCTGAGGGTTGGCGGATTTTTTGTAATAGGCGGCCCCTTTTTCCTGGAAACGGCTGATATCCGACTGGACACTTTGGAGGACTGAGGCGAAATCCTGGATGGCCTGGTTGAACTGGTAGATATCGAGGACCTTGGCACCGCTCTCCGACTGGCTGCTTTTGACCGCGGTGTTCTGGGGCGCAACGCTAGGCTTAGCGGGCAAAAAAGACGGCATCAGGGCTGGTAAAGTAAAGAACATAACAGCCAAGGCTATAATGATGATTTTACGCCGCATCTCCGCTTTCCTTCTTTTAACGATAGCCCTCATCTTGGCGGCAAAATTTAACAGGCTGCTGAAAAAACCCAATAGAGTGTCCTCTAGCAGCCTGTTACGTCGCAAATCCATAGGGATTTGCGACGTTGTAGATTCAAATAAATCCTAAAAAAATCTCTTGGAGGAACTTTTTTATAACACCCTTTTAATTATCAAAAACCAAATTGAAAACCTACTTCGTTGGGTTATAGCTGCTCACGCCATTATTGGTCGCGAACCAGAGCGTGTCGCCTTTGACGGCGATGCCTTTGACGTCGCTCCCGGCCAAGCCCTGGGCGCTGGTAAAGGCCTGGACCTTCTTGCCCCTGAGCAACGCAGCCCCTCCGGATGTCGCCAGCCAGGTGTCATCGTCCTTGAACACGACGGCCCTGACCTCGTTGCCGGGCAGTCCGTTCCCCAGGCTGAAGACCTCCCACTTTTTATCGTTGCTGTAACGGGACGCGCCGCCCGCGGTGCCGAACCACTTGGTGTTCGCCTTATCCACTGCCGCGCAATAGACCAGGTCATAGACCAGGCCCTGCGTGTGGTTCAGAGTCGTCCATTTGGTTCCGTTGAACATACTGACCCCATTCTCGGTCGCCACCCAGACCACGCCGCCGTGGCCCATGCATATCCCGTGGACATTATTGTTGGCCAGGCCGGAATCGGCGTTGATGACCTGCCAGGTCTTGCCCTTTTGGACATTGATCCCGCCTCCCAGCGTGCCGACCCAGATCTTACCGTCAGCGTCCTTGGCCACGCTCGTGATGTCATTGAGGGAAATCCCTTCCTTTGTCGTATAACTAGTCCAAGCCTTGCCGTTAAAAACGCTGAGTCCGCCATGGGTCCCTACCCAGAGTTTTTCACCGTCAACGCAAAAACAGGTGACGGAATTGTTGGCCAAGCCGTCCGCGGTGGTATAGAGCGACCAGTTCTTGCCGTCGAACTTGTTGAGACCGGCATTGGTCCCGAACCACAGGATGCCCTTTTTATCCACGGTCACCGCCTGGATATTATTGCTCGAGACCCCGCCCGTCTTGGCCAGGCTGGCCCACTTGGCCCCGTCAAACCTGGCCGCTCCCGCATTGGTGGCCACCCAGACACGGCCTTGGCCGTCCGCCATGAGGTTGTTGATGAACCCGTTGCTGACCGCGTCAAAGGACGCGTAGTTCTGCCAGGCCTTGCCGTCGAACACGGACACGCCTTTGCCGTTGGTCCCGACCCAGACCTGGTCGCCCACGGCCGTGATGCTCTTGACATAATCGCTGGCCAAGCCGTCTTTGGTGCCGTAGGTCTTCCAGGCCGAACCGTCGAAAACACACACGCCGCCGCCGTTGGTGCCGGCCCAGATATTACCTTTTTTATCGACAGCGATCGCCGCTACGGAACCATTGGACAACCCGTCCGTCACCCTCCAGTAGGACCATTTGTCCCCGTCTTTCCTGACCACCCCATCCTCGGTGCCCATCCACACGCTCCCGTGATCATCCACGGCAAGGCCGTAGATGATAGGGCTGCGCAATCCGCTGGTAACGCCCGCGTAGGGGTTCGCGGTCGTGGTCACGCCAGCCAGAGCTAGCACGTCCGCCGAGGGAGCTATGGAGGTCCACTGCTTCCCGTCCCAGATCGAAAGGCCCCGGTCGGACCCCACCCAAATCTTCCCTTCTTTATCCTCTGCGCTGCAGAGGACGAGGGGACTGACCAGTTCATTGGCGAAAGAGGTCCATTTCTTTCCGTTAAAGGAGGTGATCCCCTTGGCGGTCCCGAACCATTTGTGCCCTTGCTTGTCCACAAGGACCGTCCGGACGTTGTTGGAAACCAGGCCGGAAGCGGTGGTATAGAACGCCTTGCGCTGCAAAGTCTTGGCGTCATAAACCTCCACCCCGCCGGTCGTACCGATCCAAACCTTGTCTTTTTCCGCAGCCAAAGCCTGGGCCTGGCTGGTCACGGTATAGACCTGCCAGGTACCGGCAGCCACTTGGCTGGCGCAGATCAAAATCAGGGCCAGGCCCACCAAACTTATTTTTGTTTTCATACCTCTACCTCCTTAGGAATATTTCGTAGCGGGTCAACTATCCCCGCTCATTTTTTGCCGCTGATCCTTTTAATCTTCCTGATTGAATCCGAGATGATATCCTGCACCCAGGCTCTTTTTTCCTTGTCCCTCGCATCTTCCAGGTCCGGGATGCACTGCGGGTCGCCTATCTCCCCCAAGGAGTAAGCCACGGTCCAGCGTATCTCCGGCTCCGGGTCGTTGAGGAGTTGCACCAGGTCTGGGACCGCGGCATGGTCGCCTATGGATCCGAGGGCGCCGATGACATTGCCCCTGACCAGGGAAGAGCGGTCGTTGAGCGCTTCCCTTAGGGCGGAAACCGCCGAACGGTCCTGCATATTTCCCAGGGACCAGGCGGCATTGGCCCTGACGATATAATCGTCATCCTTGAGCGCGTCGATGAGGGTCGGGATGGCCGAGGCATCCCTCATATCCCCAAGGATAAGGGCCGCGCTGCGCCTTACCTTGGGCGGGCTCTTGGACTCCATCTCCTTGACCAGGGACAGGATGATGGACTGGTCTTCCGTATAGCCCAAAGCCACCCGCGCGATCTCTCTGACCTCAACATCCGAATCCTGCAACAAGCCCCGCAAGGCGTGAGTGGCCCTGTCATCGGTGAGATTGCCCAAGGCCGCGGCCACTTGGCCCCGGACCCGCGGGTCTTTTTCCTTTAACTCCTCCAGCAAAGCGGGGATGACCCGATTATCCTTGAAATTGCTCAAAGCCTGGACCGCGCTGGCCCGAACCCTGGGGCTTTCATCCTTTAAAGCCTTGAGCAGGTCCGGGATGGCGGTTCGGTTCCTGAGCTCACCCAAGGCAAAGGCCGCCTGTTTCCTGACGGTAGGGTCTTCGTCCTTGATGGACTGCAGGAGAGGGTTCAGGGCAGCTTTGTCCTTCAAAAGTCCCAGGGCCCTGGCCGCCTGACCCCTGACCTCAGAGTTTTCATCCTTTAAAACATTGATCAAAGGCCGCACCGCGATACGGTTGCCCAAGACCCCCAGAGACATGGCGGTATTGATACGGACATCCGCATCAGGGTCCTTGAGGGTCCCCAGCAAAGCCGGGGCCGCGGACCGTTCCCCAATACGCCCCAGGATGGAGACGGCAATAAGCCTGATCCCCGCGTCGCTCTGCTTGAGGTCCTGCTTGGAAGCAGCCAGATTTGACTTGCCTTTCAAACCGCTCAGGGCCGCGACCACGGACCATCTCAAATTCCCTTGGTTGTCCACTAGGGCCGCCCCCAAAGACGACCTCCCTTTACGGTCTTGGATGGAACTCAAGGCCGAGATCGTCCTCACCCTGACCACCGGATCCTGGTCGCTCAAAGTGTTCATCAAGGCAGGCAAAGCCGAACGGTCCCCTATGTTGCCCAGGGCCAGGACAGCCGCGCCCCTCACCTGGGTGCTCTCATCGTCCAAGGCTTCCACAAGACCCGTGACCGCGGCGTCGTCACCCAGTTTCCCCAGGGTGTCCGCCGCTTTCTTCCGGATATCCTTATCCGGGGATTTGAGTTGGATAATATAATTCTGGACGGTCCTGCCCTGCTGCCGACCTTCCAGGTAAAACAACAAGATAAGGCCCAAGACCAAGATCCCCACCAAGACCAAAGCGACACTAACCTGTCCCTGTTCCTTCCTAGAACTTTTCACCAACATCCCCCTTGTGCAATCAGAATACAATGAATCTTAACGCCCCACCTCACCGTGGAACAACGATCACTTTAATTTTTCTATCGCGGTCTTGATTTCCAGTCTCGCCAAGCCGTCTGTCTCCGCGTCCAAAGCATCCCTGAGGTCCTCTAAGACCCTCTTGTCTTTGAGTTCCCCCAGGGCGTAAGCGCTGGCCAGCCTGACATTGGGATCAGTATCCTTGAGCAGCCTCTTTAATGCCGACAAGGCTGTCTTTTCCCTTATTTTACCAAGAGCTGAGGCGGCCATCACCTTCAATTCATTTTTTTCACTTTTCAAATTATCCAGAAGAACCGGAACCCCGCTGCGGTCCCCCAGCAACGCCAGAGCATAGGACGCCTGGATCGCCACAAAAGGGTTCAGGTTCTTGGTCTGGTCGGTGAGCACGGGTATCCCCGATTTATCGCCGAACTCGCCCAGGGCGGACGCCGCGTTGATCTGGACGGTGGGGTCCGTGTCCTTCAAGGCCCCCTGAAGCGGCTCGATGGCTTGCTTGTCCCTGATCTTGCCCAGGGCGGTTGCCGCGTTGCTGCGCACGATCATGGCCTTGTCCTGCAGGGCTTGGATCAGTCCATCCACGGCCTTTTTATCCTCCAGGGCCCCGAGGGCCACGGCCGCTTGCGAGCGCACATTGACATCGTCATCAAGAAGCCTGTTGACCAAAGCGGGAACGCACTCTTTACTTTTCAGCGTGTTCAACATGACCACGGCCTGAAGGCGTAACCTGGCCTCTTTGGAATCCAGCTGGTCGATATATTTTTGAACATCCGTCTTTTGATCCGCGGCAAGGGATGCCGCCAGACACAGGATTCCCGCAACCAGGAACCCCTTCATCAAAAAAATTGCAACTAAACGGCGCATTCAGCCTTCCCTCTCCAAAGATTTGATCTCAAGGCAACGCGATGCTGCAGACCCCGCTGTTCGTAGCGCACCAAAGAGCGTCATGAGAGTAAACGATCTTGCGTATCTCGCTGGAGGCGGCTCCCGAGGTCCCTTCGAGCGCCACGATCTTTTTCCCCTGCATCCTCGCCAAGCCCTCCGCCGTACCGAACCAAATTCCCTTATCACTAACACAAATCGCCTTAACAACGTTGGAGGGAAGCCCGTCGTCCATGGTATAGGAGCGCCATTGACCGCTGTTAGACAGGACAGACACGCCTCCTGCTGTGCCGAACCACTTATTATTATCGCTATCCACGGCCACGGCGTAAACCACATCATTGGCCAACCCGTCTTTTTTGGCATAGTGGAGCCAATGGGAACCCGCAAAAACTCTCACCCCGTCCTCTGTGGCTAGCCAGGCCTGTTTTTTGTGGTCAAAAGCGATGTCGTGGACATAAACCAAGCCCTCATCTTTGCCGTAATTGGTAAAATCCTGGCCGTCAAAAACAGAAATGCCGCCGCCCAGGGTCCCTATCCACAACTTGCCCTCGGGACCTTTCGCCAGCGCTGATACATAATTGTGGGCCAACCCCCTTTTGGTGGTGAATTTAGCCCATTTCTTCCCGTCAAACGAGGACAAGCCTCCGCCCGCTGTCCCGACCCAGATCTTCCCGTTTTCCAGGAGCAGGCTGACCGCCACATTGTTGACCAACCCGTCAGCGGTCGTATAAATCTTCCATTTCTTCCCGTCAAAACAATCCAGGCCGCGGTCCGTCCCGAACCACTGATTGCCTTTGCTGTCAAAACCCACGGCAAAGATTCCGTTGCTGGCTATCTCGTTCTGGGCCACGAAGTTGTTCCATTTCTTACCGTCAAAACTGGCCAGCCCTCCGCCGGTCGCGAACCATAGCTTGCCGGAGGCCTCGGGAACCATGGCGTAAACATAATTGTTGGTGAGTCCTTCCGCGGGGGTATAAGTCTTCCATTTGCCTTCCCTGAGCACCGAGACCCCGTCCCCGTTGGCGCCCACCCAGATCTCCTCGTTGCGCTGGGTGATGCTGCGGACATAATCGCCGGCCAAGCCGTCCTTGGTTGTAAAGAACTGCCATTTGGAACCGTCAAAAATGCCTACCCCGCCGCCATTGGTCCCTGCCCACACGCCGCCCTTCTTATCGATAAAGACCGCATAGATTGTATTGTTGGCCAGGCCCTCAGCGGTGGTCCAACGCGTCCATTTCTCGCCGTCCCAACGGGCCAACCCCTCTGCGGTCCCAGCCCAGATGTCCGAACCGTTGCCCCGGACCAAGGAATAAACCGAAGTCGCCCTTAAACCGTTGGTCACATCATACTTGGTCCATTTGCTTCCATCCCAGACGGCTATCCCGTTATTGGTGCCAAACCATAACCTGCCTTTCTGGTCTACGACGCTGGAAAGCACGGAAGGGTCGGGCAGCTCTTTTTTCCAAGAATTCCAAGTATCGCCGTTATAAACAGAGATGCCCGCTGCGGTGCCGAACCAATGATGGCCCTTTTTATCGACAAGGACAGTCCTGACGTCGTTGTGGACCAGTCCTGAAGCGATTGTAAAAAAATCTTCCCTATGTCCTGTGATCGTGGATACGACCTTGACCCCGCCTTTTGTACCCAGCCAGAGGTTGTCTTGATCTAAAACCAAGGCCTGCACTTGGTCGGTATTTGTATAAACATGCACTTGGGCCAGGCCAACAGATACCCCAATGATCGATAAAACAGCAGAGGTAATTAATTTAACGACAATATTCTTCATTTGGCTTTTCTTTACCTACCTTCTAACTGTATTGATTCCTGATTCTTGTTTGGCTGAAGATAATAAAACCCAGCAAAAACAATATTTTTCAGCCAACTTTATGCATATTTAACGAATTTTAGCATAATCCTTTTGCCTTCGCCTCTTTTTAAGCTTTTTTTTCCTTAGAAAATACGGCCCCTTTACATCCCCTTAACAAAAAAGCACAAACAGGAATTTGACCCTGCTTGTGCTTTAACCTGGCCCAAAATGAAAGACTGCTTGACTACAACTTTAACCGTTTAAAAACTGCCTCCGGCAGGCATTTGATAATGGCCATGATCCAACGCCAGAACCAAGGGACATAAACGACGGATTTGCCTTTTTTCATGGCCTTATAAATAATCTTGCCCACTTTAGCCGGGTCAGCGAATAAAAGGTTTTTCTTCAGAGAAGCGGTCATGGGCGTGTCCACAAAGCCAGGTTTAATGGTGACTACGGAAACACCCGACCTGAAAAGCCGGTTCCTTAACCCTTGTAAAAAGACGTTTAATGCCCCTTTGGCTGTGCCATAGACATAATTGCTTTGCCGGCCCCTGTCCCCGGCCACTGAAGAGATGACCGCCAAGCAACCGTGTTTTTGCTTCTCCATGTAATTGGCCAATAGGGTCAAAAAAGACACGATGCTGACAAAATTATTCTGCAATTCCGCAGCTGTTTCTTCTGGGTTTTTTTCACAGGTTTCCTGATCGCTTGGGGTCCCGTAGGCGATAAGCACCGCATCCAGGTTGTCCAGGGCCTTGAGCGCATTTTCAATGATAAGGCCATGATGTTTCACCTGGCTCAGGTCTGCCGTGTAGATCTCGGCTTTTTGGGCCCCCCTGACCAGCAGGTCATCAGCCATTGCCTTGACCTTTTCTCCGGAACGGCCGACCAGGTACAACTCGGCCCCCTCCTTGGCCAGGATCTTGGCCGTCTCATAGGCGATAGCCGAATAAGCACCCAGGATCAAGACCTTTTTCATCGCTGGAAAGCTCCTGTCACCCTCCTCCAGAAACTCGAGGAAAATTTTGGGTCGATATATTTGGAGAACTTTTCCCACTGGGGATAATAATTTTGGAAACTGCTGGCCGACATCCTGGCGTCCTTGGCCGGGTAGACCCTGCCCCCGCATCCCTGCACGACTCTGTCCAGCTCATCCAGCAGGATCAGGGTCTTCTCGCCCTTGTAGGGGAAATCCATGGCCAGGGTCGACCCCGGCATAGGGAAGGACATCATGCCCGGAGAGGCGACTTCCCCGAATTTCTTGAGCACTACCAGGAATGAACCCGCGCCGGCCAGGCTCACCCTCCCCAGAAGTTCTTTGATCACTTCATGTTCCTGGGCCGGAGGGACCGCACACTGGTACTGCAAAAATCCTCTTTTGCCGTACATGCGGTTCCAGGACTCCAGAAAATCCAAAGGGTAAAAGAAAGGGTCATAAGAAACAAGTTTACGGGTGTGTTTGGCTGCCTGCGAATGGTAATAAGTCGAATTGAACGCGCGCATGGAAAGACTGTTCAGGAGGATGGAGGGCATATCCAACGGGACAAAGGGTTTAAAACCCTCGGTTTTATACCGGAATTTCCTGGTGATCTCCGGCCCCGCATGGTTGCCCCGGTAAAAATGGCCCCTGCCGATCTTTTTGCCCTTGGCCAGGCAGTCGATCCAGGCGACCGTGTATTCGAATTTCTTGTCCGAATCCGCGGCGACCTCAAAAAATTCTTTAAGGTCGGTCAGTTTGATGCTTTCTTTATCTATATAAGGGTTGGCGATCTTTTTCAGGAGGAACTCGGCCCACAAAATGATACCGGTCAAACCCATCCCGCCTATGGTGGCGCTGAAAAATTCCTTATTGTGTTCCGGGGAGCAGAGCAGCCGCTCACCGTTGGATCGTAAAAGCTCAAAACAGGTCACATGGCAGCCGAAGTTCCCGGACCGGTGGTGATTCTTGCCGTGCACATCATTGGCGATGGCGCCGGCCACGGTCACGAACTTTGTGCCTGGCGTGACCGGTAAAAACCAGCCCCGCGGTACGATCAATTTCAGGATGTCCGCCAGGCTGACCCCGGCCTCGCAGCGAAGGATCCCCCTTTGGTCATCGAACGAGATGTAGCGGCCCAGATAACTGGTATCGATCAATATGCCTTTGTCATTGAGGCAGCTGTCCCCATAACTCCGGCCCAGGCCGTAACAAAGCATGGGTTGGGTATAGGCGTCAAAATCAGGTTTATCGGAGCGCCAGCGCAAAGGGAGGACCTGGTTGGCCGTCAAAACCGGATATCTCCCCCAGGACTGATAGCTTTTCATGGATGGAAAACCTTTCCTTTACCAAAACTTGGCTGCACGAACTGGTCAATAGCAAGAACTTTCAGGATTGAGGTTAAAATATCCTTTAAATATAAGCATGGCAACCAATACACTTCTCTTCGTAAACCAAAGGCTATCGCACCCTCAATGGGGTAGAAACTGATTAATTGATCGTTCACCCTGGAATTTTCACTAAAATTCTCCAAAAGGGCCATTATTGGCTCTTTAAAAGATAGAGGTAGGCATTTCTTCGTCTGAATACATCCCTTTATTTATTTACAATCTAAAACTCTTTGGTTGCTATATTTAAAAAATCATTTTTCTTTATCAAAAACCTTTAAGATTGTGGGTTTTAAAATTAACATATCTTCCTTCACGGATTTCCATACCACAGTCACGTTCATCCCAAAATAATGATGTATCAACTTATCCCTGAATCCTGCCATCTCCCGCCACGGCACCTCTGGATACTTATTTTTAACTGTTTTGGGTATATTTTTAGAAGCTTCTCCAATCACTTCTAAGGCTCGAATCACAGCGTGGATTGTTTTTTCGTCTTTTTTAAACTGTGTTAAATCTATCCCTTTGACAAACTGCTCAATCCTTTCGATTTCTGTCAATATATCCTGCAATGAATCAATAAAAGACCTTTTGGATTTCATACTGCAATAACCTCATGCAAAATATTCTCACCGATATTAGGTTTTAATCCACTTTTCATCACCAAATCTACCTTTACCCCTAAAATGTCACTCAGATAATTTTCTAACCCAACAAATTTGATTAGGCTGGGTGCCACATTAAACTCTATAAGGAGATCAAGATCACTTTGCCTATTTTCCTCATGACGCACATAAGATCCAAAAACCCCAAGAGACTTTACCCCATAATGCTTTTCAAGCTGAGGCTTAACTCGTTTAAGATCAAGCTTAATATCACTCAAAGATTTTCCTTGTTCATTAACTCTTTTTCTTATCACAGCGATTTCTCTCCTAACAGAGTTGTTGTTGCGTTATCAAGGGAGCAGTATATCCTTACGGGTTATTTCATCTTCAGCCATAACCTGCTCATAGAAACAATAAAAAAACGCCCTTTCGAAAAAGAGCCTTTGATGACAACAAAGCTTTTGTCTGGGTTTATTTTGCCGCCCTTAATAGCTTCTTGTCATTCCAAAGCTTTTTACGGTCAGCCGTTAGCGTGGTCATATCTTGGGCTTTCAATGCTTTGTTGCCGCTCTTGGTATCCGCTTTCAGCTTGGCTAGGTCGGCTTTGACAGTTGCCCTGTCCTGAACAATGGTCTGCTTAATCTGGTCTTTAGTAGTCTGTGTAAAGCCAAGAGTAAGCCCCCCCAATAAAAGGGATACCCCGACTAAACCAGCCTTAATCTTTTTCATTTTTTACACCCCCTGACCTGTTTTTGAAATTTTCCACTGAGCGTACTTGAAGCTCAGCGGGTGATGGCGATTTTACCGGCCTTCCTCACATGGCTGGAACCACGAACAACCTCAACGCTATAGAAATAAAGCCCGTTACTCAACCCAAATCCATTGGCATCTTTAACGTCCCACATAATGGAGTTGGTTCCATAGGCCTTAGGACAATTTCCAATAACTTTAATCAGCCTGGCGGATATTGTATATATCCTAATAGTAACACTATCTACATCCGAAGTAGGAAGGAAATAGCTCAGGCTGATCACATCTCCCTTTGTCAAAGGATTCGGATATGGAATCACATTCTGCACGCCTAAAGCGCTAATGACAGGGGTTGGAGTCATCGTAATGGTATTCGTATAGGTCAGGCTCACCGACGCAGTTAACCACTCAGAATAGCTCCATGTAGCCGTAACCGTTGGCGTAGACATAGCTGTGGCCGTATTCTCCACATGATAGACTCCCAGGCTCAACTCTGACACCCCACCGTTACCTCCCCCTCTCACGAACCCAGGGGTAAAGCCTGACGCCTGAGTATAGGTAACTGTAGCAGTGGATGTTTTGCTTGCCGTGGCCGTCGCCGTTTGGGTTTTGGACGGTGTAAGCGTAATCGTATAAGTTGAGGTGGTGGTATTGGCGCAAGTACAGGAGGCGGCAGTGCTAATTCTGAAATCAGCTATCGGAGCCAGGCAGGAATAATAGCCGGGGTACCCGCCATCTCCTGCGGTCGCTCCCAAGTTAAACATGGAGCTACTGCCCCAGCTGTTTGTGGCCGCAGTATAACTACTGGTTTGAACCAGAACATCATTAATGTATAGATAGGTATGCGTTCCATCCCACCCTAATCTTACTTTCATAATGACACCATTTCCAAACGTGACATCCTCTTGTCCTGATGGAACATAATAAAATGTTCCAGTGGCACTATTCGTTCTAAAGTACAACGCCAAATTGTTTCCCGCTGGAGAAACATAAAAATCATATATCGACCGGGTTCCGTTGTCAGTGACATCAAAGACCCAATATTGTTTATTCTCAGTCTTCCTAGCAGTCCAGCTTTCGTTTGACTTCAGATAAAAGGTAACATCGCCCCCGCAGGAGTTGAAAATATTTCCCACTTGCGGCCCAGTCCAGCTATACCATCCTGATTGGTTGTTACTGGCTGCTCCAAAATACACGCCGTCCGTGGCGCTGCCCACAGGCTCAAATGCGCTGAAATTAACCGAACCCCCACTATTTATACGGACAGTACCTTGATACCCTTGGGCTGGAAATACTGGCAGTCCGTTCGTTCCATATCCGCTGGGAACTTCAGAGCTGTTTCCATCTATCAACATCTGTACACAGGAGGGGTTAAAAGGCGTAACAGTATTGGTTGGAGTAAAGGTAAAAGTGCCCACTGCTGTTCCAGTAGTAGTTGCAGTTTGTGTTTGCGTGTTCGTCCCTATTGTTGTTGCTGTTGAAGTAGTTGTCACAGTTGCTGTACCCGTACTGGTCATAGTAGATGTACCGGTAATGGTTGCCGTTTGAGTTGCTGTATTCGCAGCAGTGGCAGTTAAAGTTATCGTCGCCGTGGGTGTCTCCGTGGACGTAACAGTGACCGATAACGTCAGAGTCTGCGTAGGAGTTTGTGTGGCCGTGGCTGTTTGGGTATATGTGTTTGATGCAGCCAGAGTATACGTAGATGTTGGAGTAGTTGTAGTAGTATTGGCGCAGGGGCAGGAGCTCGACGTGCTTATCTGGAAATCAGCTATCGGGGCCAAGCAGGAAAAATATCCAGGATAACCGCCATCCATTGTTGTTGCCCCAAAATTAAACATGGAGTTGCTGCCCCAGCCATCAGTCGCCGCAGTATAACTAATGGTCTGAACCAGAGCATGATTGATATAAAGGTAATTATTTGTTCCATCCCACCGCAGTCTTACTTTCATAATGGCACCATTCCCAAATGTGGCATCCTCTTGTCCTGTGGGAACGTAATAAATGTGGCCGCTGGTCTCGTTCGTCTGGTAGACAAGCGTTAAATATCCACTCTGCGGTTGAATATAAAAATAGTACACCTGCCGGCTTCCAGTATCGGTGACATCAAAGACATAGTATTTTGTGTTTTCAGTCTGTCTGGCTGCCCAGGTTTCGTTGCCCTTTAGGTAAAAAGAGACATCCCCGCCGCAGGAATTGAAAATATTTCCAATTTCTGGCCCGGTCCAGCTATACCAGGCTGAATTAGTAACTTGCTGCTTGCCTGCTTCAAAATATACACCGTCTGTAGCACTGCCTAAAGGCTCAAAAACATCATAATTCACAGAACCAGTTCCATTTATGTGGACGGTGCCTTGATACCCTTTGGTTGGATATACTGGATTCCCGTTGGAATTTCCGTTGGGCACTTCCGAACTGTTCCCCGCTATCTTTAGCTGCACGCAGGAAGGAACAAAGGGTGTGGCCGTATAAGTTGGAGTCCCAGTCGTTGATGCTGTCGTTGTATTGGTAGTTGTAGGCGAACAACCCGAAATTGTGCTCGAAGTAAAAGAAGACACATAACCACTGCCAAGCGTGTTGTTTTCATTATAACTGTGCATGCCAACTACCGTATTTGAGCCTAATGCAGTGTCTGTTTCCGTATCAACCAAGTTCCAATTTATATAAATTTGAACGCTGCTTCCAGTATAAGTCGCAGTTATGGTATCTCCATCAGCAGCAACAGGTCCAATATTTTTAAAAACAACGATGTTATCATCAACATCTTCTTCTAGGTAATATTGATCACCGCTTATCCCCGAAACAGACCAATAACTTATGGGGATGGGGATATCGGATTGTAATAACGCCCTGAAATACATTTCCCATGTGCAATAACCAGAATTAAAACTATTCACAACCATTGTGGTGGTTCCATCACCATTAAAACTGTCTATATACGCTTCCCCATCATCATTAAAGGCATCAGCCATATTGTTAGTTATTCTAATATCGGTATCAACACCGTAGGTCCACCATTGTCCCGTGTCCGCAGTTCCGAGAGTTGGGGCATTAGGTCGGTGGAATGAATCGCTTATTACTGGCCCGCAAATCACCCTTGTGACCGTGGAGGTACCCGTTTGAGTTGCCGTAGCCGTGGCGGTTTGCGTGCTCGTGACTGTCGCCGCTGGAGAGGCCGTAGTAGTAATGGTCGCCGTAGGAATAGGCGTATAATTCAGAGCACTAATTTTTGCCACCAAAGCTTCCGCGTCTGCACCAGCAGCAGGATCCCATCCGCCCACATAGCAATTATTAAATTGATCTAAGGCAATACCCGTTGCATCAGAATCAGTATTAGCTACTGTTCCCAAAAATTGTGAGAATAGTACAGGTGCTGATGGAAAAACAGCGGGATTTAATATGGCGACGAACCCATCACTTCCAGTTAGTCCACCCATGAAGTTGGGTGTGTTGTAGAAGGAACCGTCGGAAGATAAAGTATATCCAGCCACATAAACCAAACCGTTTGAACCTACAGCGATTGCGTTGGCATAGTCATTTGAATCTCCCCCTAAATAGGTGAAATAATTCAGATCTGTCAAACCATTGGTAAATTGGGCAACAAAAGCATCGCCACCCCAATAATAATCAATATTGGAATTACCACCACTATAGGGGTAGCCATTGGAGTTAAAGTTGGGGGAAGTAGTATTTCCCGTCACCCAAATATTAAAAGTATTTGGATCAATAGCGATGGCATTGAATGAAGTGTCTTGTGATCCACACACAACGGCTGAGGACACAATAGTCTCAGATGCAGTAGGCTGGGGGTACAACAACGAGACAAACCCGTAAAAAAATGCAAATTGGGCACCTGAGGCACCCCACTCATAATTAAGGCCAGGAAGGTCAAGACCAGCTGTCTCTCCGGCCACAAAGACACTCCCAAGTTGATTTGCAACAATCCCCCAGCCTTCATCACCGTATCCTAAAAAGGTCGAGTATTCCACGTTCGATAAAGTAGCACAATCCAACTCAGTTACAAAGGCCGATGAAATCGCATCGCATGTCGTTTGAATAGCATTAGAGGTCAAGGGGAAATCGCTAGAGTTTGTGTCTCCAGTCACAAAGACATTTCCATTCCCTTCAACATCAAGGGCAATACCGTTGCCCCAAGTATCCCCGTTGTTTGAAGAGGTGCCCCTAGAGCCCCCAAGGAGAGTGGAGACTACACAAGTACCTGAAGAATTAAACTTGGCCACGAAGGCGTCGTTTAATCCAGAAAAAGGCATTCCACTACCGATCACAGGAAAATCGCTTGCATAGGTGCCGCCAGTTATATACGAATTGTCGCTGCCATCTACGGCTATTGAATTTCCAAGTACATTAAATTGACTCTCATTACTCCCCCCCAAATAAGTGATCCAATTTAGGGAAAGAACTGGAACGGTAGTAAACTGAGCCACAAAAATGTCTGAATTGTCTGTGCCTGTAAATGAATTGGTGGCTGGCAGGTTGGTGGAAGTAGTAGATCCCTCCAAATAAACAAAGTTTCCACTTGGATCCACACTTATTCCGCAACCTAAATTATTGCCATTCCCCCCAAGCAAGATGATGGAAACAACAGGATCAATCACCAGGGGACGGGAGCGATCATAATTCTTGATCTCAAACCCTACCGCATGGTCTTCCTTTTTCACATAATGGCCCTCTAGCTGCTCCCTTTTTCCATCTTTCTCCTGATAGATCACCGGAGACTCAAAACCCACCGAACCTATCCCGGTTCTTAGTGTCAAATTCCCGTTCGCATCTGGCTCCGCATCCTCCGCTCCTTCCCACTTTAACCGGATCACCCCAGGATCAGTCCCTGGTTTTACAACAAAAACATATTCCAATTTCCTTTGGTTGCCGTAGTAAACCATATCCACACCGGGATAGATGTTTTCCGCCTTTACCTGCGCGTACAAGGGCACCTTGGTCCGGTCCTTGGAACGGTCTTTCCCCAAGAAATAATTAGCGGTAGCCGTCATTTTATCCATCCCTTGCCAACTGGCCTTGATGTCAGCCCCATCCAGTTTGATCCGTATCACTGCTTCCCCATTATTATGTTCTTTGTCAGCGCCTCGTTTTTTGGACAGAAGATTTTTCCTGGCTGCTTGTTTCACAAGTTTCAGTACCGCCTCGTTAGCAGTGATAAAAATTGCATTTCCCCTGGCCCTGGAATAATACCAAACGGAAGGATCGGCCTGTCCTTCGTTTGCCTCAAAGAACAAAGGAAAATCAGCGTATGATATTTTGGGATTAAGATGGATTGCTGTTTTTACAATAGGTTTTTGTGCTGAAATTTTTTCAAGAGGCATTGTGACGAGAAGACAAAGAAAAATGAAAATGAATATTATGAGGTGAGGGCTTTTTAATCTGCATTTTTGAAAGGTATTAGACATAAAAATCCTTTCTTCAGACAAATTATAGAACCCACGAAAATATCTGAAAAAAAGTATATTCCGCATATCCAATTATTCAAGTTAAAAAATTGCTAAAAAAGCGTTAAAAAGACAAGTGGTTTTGTAACTCAATGTAAAAAACCAGGATGTTAACCCGGGAATTTGTCTTACGACCCAAAAGGAATGAAAACCTAAAAATTTCCAATCTTCACCATTTTGATCTAAGGCAAAGGAGGGCAGAAATATATTACCTACCGAAGCATTATAAATTTCTTTGGACCTATTTTGCTGGAACCTAAAGAGCCGTAATCAATGTTAATCATGTACAGATAAACCCCTGTGGCAAATTTACTGGTGTCTATCAAGCTCGCCTGTGAGCCTGCTGGCTTGACTTCACCTACTGTTTCCACCAGTTCAGCGACCTCATTGTAAACCCGTATCTTCACATAGCCCGGCGCTGATAAACAATAGGCGATGGTGGCCTCATCTCCCTTAACCGGCGAGGGATAGATATAGGATGTTCCGGGGTCGCACGGAACCGACACAGGTATGGGAGTGGCTGTTACAGTAGGGATAGGAGTAATTGTAGGAGTGTAGTTATTGTATATCAGCACCCGGTTATTTGCCCCATCCTCAACATAAAGACGTGTGCCATCGCTATAAACACCCCAGGGATAGAAAAGCGTGCTGGCTCCCACTCCTCCCCCCTGATTGGCTGTGCCTGTGAGCATGTTGGGCTGGCCTATGACCATATCCGCCGGGGCGTTATTAACCGCCGGGATGCTGTTGTAAATCAGCACACGCGAATTTTGACAATCAGAGATATAGAGTTTTGGACCATCGCTGTATACAGCCCTTGGGAAAAAAAAACCGTTGGCGGTTATCGTGGTGCAAACACACTGGTTTGCAGCCCCTGAGCTCATTGTGCTCTGGCCTACGACTACATCTGCCAAGGCGTTATTAACTGTCGGAATGCTGTTATAGATTAATACCCGGTTGTTGCTACCATCCGTGATAAAGAGCCGTGTGCCATCGCTGTAAACTCCATATGGCCCGCTAAGGGTATTGGCTCCCACAACCCCACCTTGGTTGGGACTGCTGCCGCTCATAGTGCTCTGGCCTACGACCACATCTGCCGAGGCGTTATTAACCGTAGGAATGCTGTTGTAAATCAGCACACGCATATTTCCACCATCAGAGATATAGAGTTTTGTACCATCGCTGTAAACTCCCTCAGGCTGGAAAAGCGTATTGGCTCCCACAACCCCACCTTGGTTGGAGCTGCTGCCGCTCATAGTGCTCTGGCCTACGACTACATCAGCCGAGGCATTATTAACCGTAGGAATGCTGTTATATATCAGCACCCGGCTGTTGAAGTTATCCGCAATAAAGAGCCGTGTGCCATCGCTGTAGACCCCCATGGGGAGATACAAAGTATTGGCTGCCGTTACGCCTCCTTGGTTGGCACTACTCCCGCTCATGTTGGCCTGGCCCACCACCACATCAGCCGAGGCGTTATTAGTTGTTGGGATGCTATTGTAGATCAGCACCCGGTTGTTGACATGATCCGCAATAAAGAGCCGTGTGCCATCGCTGTAGACCCCAATGGGGTTATATAAAGTATTGGCGGCCGCCGAACCACCCCGGTTAGCAGTGTTCGTGAGCATATTGGGCTGGCCTATGACCACATCCGCGGGTTGGTCTGTCCAATAGCCAAATACTGCCATTGGGCAAGCCAGGAAAAAGCATGCGGCAGCAACCAGTAACCCTGTTTTAATGCGTATGTCCATCTCGGAATCCCCTTTTAACCTTTTCCTTGCTACGGCTAGGCCTGCTCTTATTATTTCCTTTCTAAAACAATTATAAACCTGCTTTGCCTAGAATAATATCTTTGAGAAATCTGGCGGTAGTAATGCTGCCTGAAAAATCCACTCGAGGCCTTTACCTTATATATAAAGCCAATTCATTTCCAATTGCCATCAATCTGGCTGACAAATAGTATCAACCTCCAAATTCAAATAATCATGTATTAATTACTAATAAATTTTAACTCCCCCCTATCTTGTTTTCTTCAAATTACACCGTCTCGGTACCCGACCAACTCACCCTCAATCCTCACTAATCTATTTAATGTTATTGAGGGGGAGTTAGTTGGGGAGAACCAAGCGCAGCGAAGGTGTCAGAGACGGTGGAAATACAAGGAGAAAAACAACTATAGGGGGGATATATAGAACTATAGGGCTGAAATGTTTCACCCCCTTGAATTTGTCAACTGGGAAGGCTCCTCTATTTCACCCAATTCAAAGGCAACGTGTTCACCCAAAAGGTTAATCCAGTCTACTTCGACTCCTTTTTCCATTTCATTCATCCCATAACCCGCCGCTTTGCGGCGCTATACGGGATGGCTGGGGGAGTAGGAGTCCTGCTCCCTCGGTGCTTCGCACCTCATCCGCAGCCGGCCGCCCTCGCTTCATCTGCCACTGGCAGCGCTCGGGTCGGCTTCGACTCCTTTTTCCATTTCATTCATCCCATAACCCGCCGCTTTGCGGCGCTATACGGGATGGCTGGGGGAGTAGGAGTCGAACCTACAATAGGCAGATTCAGAGTCTGCTGTCCTGCCATTAGACGATCCCCCAACTGTACATGGCCATCGAGTGTTTATTTTAACTAAAATAAAAGCACAGAAATACTAACATCTGGAGGCAAATCCGACAAGTTACCGCTGCAGAACGCGCTGGATACGCTGGACGCACTTTTCTTTGCCCAGCAGTTCCATGATATCAAAAAGGCCGGGCCCGATGGTCCGCCCGGTCAGGCTGACCCTCAAAGGATGGATAAGCTGGGCCGGTTTTACTTTGAGTTCTTCGGCGTATTGCCTGACCATCTGTTCGGCCTCCTCCTTGTTGAAATTTCCCGCCCTGGCCAGGCGCGCCTGCAATTCTTTCAACTGCGTGAGGCTGACTTCGTTCTCCAGCCACTTTTTTTCCGCGCTCTCCTCGAACGCATAATCATCCCTGAAAAAATAATCCACGAATTCCGGGAAGACCTGGAAGGTTTGAATCCTTTCCCTTTCCAGATCCAGAAGGCGTAAAAAAAGTTTTTTTTGCTCTTCCGTGATAGGGTCGGAGACCAATTTCCGCTCTTGCATCATGGGCAGGATGGCCTGGTAAAGCCGCTCCTGCGGCATCTGCCGAATATAAACGCCATTCATCCAGTCCAGTTTTTTCTGGTCAAAGATGGCAGGGTTCTTGCCCACCCGTTCCAAAGTGAACTTCTCAATCAGCTCGGAAAGCGAAAAAAGCTGTTGGCTGTCCGAGGTGGACCACCCCAGCAAAGAGAGATAGTTGACCAGGACTTCCGGTAAATAGCCCAGCTCCCTGTATTCGGTCACCAGCGTGGCCCCGTGCCTTTTGCTAAGGCGTTTCTTGTCCGGGCCCAGGATCTGGGGCAGGTGGGCGTAGCGGGGCACGGGTTGGCCCAAAGCCTGGTGGAGGAGGATCTGGCGGGGGGTGTTGGAAAGATGGTCGTCTCCCCGGATGACATGAGTGATCTCCATGGCCCCGTCGTCCACGGCGCAGGCGAAATTAAAAGCCGGCCCGCCGTCCGATTTCATCAGCACAAAATCGTCGATCTCTTTATGGTCCACTTGGTTGAGGCCATGCACCATGTCCTCGAAACTGGTCATCCCGGGTTCAACTTTGAACCTCCACACGAACCTTTCGCCGTTGGCTATCCGTTTTTCGGCTTCAGCGCTGGGAAGAGACCGACACTGGCCGTCATAACGCGGCGGGAGTTTTTTAGCGGCCATTTCCGCCCTTTTTGCGGCAAGTTCGTCAGGGGTGCAAAAGCAAGGATAGACCTGGTTGTTTTTTTGGAGTGTGGCCAAGGCCCGGCCGTAAATGTCCAAGCGCTGGGACTGGAAATAAGGGCTCTTGGGCCCGCCGATCTTCGGACCTTCCTGGTAGTCCATGCCCAGCCATTTCAGGCTGTCCAAAATAGCCTGGGTAAAACGTTCCTCGGACCTTTCCTTATCCGTATCCTCGATCCTGAGGATAAAAACCCCTTTTTCATGCTTGGCAAAAAGCCAGTTGAAAAGCGCAGTACGGACATTGCCTATATGGAGGAACCCGGTAGGTGATGGAGCGAAACGGACCCTGACCATTGGATTTACTCCCATTCTATCGTGGAGGGAGGTTTGGAACTGATGTCGTAGACCACTCGGTTGACGCCTTTGACTTCATTAATGATACGGTTGGATATTTTTCCAAGCAAAGGATAGGGTAAGTTGACCCAGTCCGCGGTCATGCCGTCCATGCTGTTCACGGCCCTCAAGGCGATGACATTATCGTAGGTCCTCTCGTCCCCCATGACTCCGACGGTCTTGACGGGCAGTAAAACGGCAAAGGACTGCCAGATCTTATGATAGAGCCCCGCGGCCTTGATCTCATCGATCACGACCCAGTCCGCCTCCCGCAGGATCTTTAATCGCTCTTCGGTCACTTCTCCCAGGACCCGGATGGCCAGTCCCGGACCGGGGAAAGGCTGACGGCCCACAATATCCTCGGACACCCCCATCTCCCTTCCTACCGCTCTGACCTCGTCCTTAAAAAGCTCCCTGAGCGGCTCCACCAATTTAAATTTCATCTTCTCGGGAAGTCCGCCCACATTATGGTGGGATTTGATGGTCGCCGAAGGTCCTTTGACCGAAACACTTTCAATGACATCCGGGTAAAGGGTCCCTTGGGCAAGATAAGGGATTTTTCCCAGTTTTTTTGCCTCTTTTTCAAAGACACTGATGAACTCCGCGCCTATGATCTTCCTCTTTTTCTCCGGATCCAGCACGCCTTTTAACTTTCCTAAAAATGACCTGGTGGCATCAGCGTACACCAGCCGCATCTTGAAATGTCCCGCAAAGACCTTTTGGACCCTTTCAGCCTCGTCCTTTCTCAGGACGCCATTGTTGACGAACACGCAGGTCAGCTGTCTGCCTACCGCTTTATGCAAGAGAACCGCCGTGACCGAAGAGTCTACCCCTCCGCTCAGGGCGCACAAGACCCTTTCCTTGCCGATTTTTTCCCTGACCTGCTTGATGGTCTCCTTCACGAACGATTTCATGTTCCAGGTGCCTTGGCATCCGCAGACCCTGTAAAGAAAATTGCGCAGAATTTCCTTACCTTGTGGAGTATGGACCACTTCGGGATGGAACTGCAATCCAAAGATCCTTTTTTGTTTATCCTGCATGGCGCTGAAGGCGGAATTATGGGTAGAGGCGACCGGTTCAAAACCCTGGGGAAGCTTGACGACTTTATCCCCGTGGCTCATCCAAACCGTGATCTTCTTGGGCAATCCCTTAAAAAGGTCAGAGGATGAGGAATGGCTCAACCAAGCGTGGCCGTATTCCCTTTTGGTGGATGAATCCACCCGGCCGCCCAGCAGGTAACCCATAAGTTGCATCCCATAGCAGATCCCCAAAACAGGGATCCCCAATGAAAAAATACCCTTATCCGGGATGGGCGCCTGTTTTTGATAAACGCTGGACGGTCCGCCTGAAAGAATAATCCCCTGCGGCTGGAGTTCTCTGAGACGGCTTGCCGAGGTGTTAAAGGGAAGTATTTCGCAATAAACTTTCAGTTCCCGGACCCGGCGGGCGATGAGCTGGGTGTACTGGGACCCGAAATCCAGCACATAAACAACTTCGCGCTTCGTCATAACATCCTTTTAATGGCAGAATCCATGGGCTACTTCCCCATGCCCACCTTTTGAGACCGCTGGAATACTTTGCCTTCGGTCTTGATGGACGGAGCGATAATAATCTCGGTCATCTGCATTTCGCGAATATTCTTTACCCCCAGGACGCCCATGGACGTCTGGAGGGCTCCGACCAGGTTTTGGGAACCGTCATCCAGGTTCGCGGGACCGAGCAAGATCTCCTCCAACGAACCCGTGGTCCCCACCTTGATCCTCGTCCCCCTGGGCAGGTTGGCGTGCGGGGTAGCCATACCCCAGTGGTAACCGCATCCCGGCGCCTCTTTGGCGCGGGCAAAAGCCGAACCGACCATGACGGCGTCCGCCCCGCAGGCAATGGCCTTGCAGATGTCGCCTCCCACGGACATACCGCCGTCCGTGATGATGGGCACGTACCTGGCCGTCTGCTTGAAATAAAAGTCCCTGGCCGCCGCGCAATCGACCGTCGCGGTGACCTGCGGAACCCCTACTCCCAGCACGCCGCGGGAAGTACAAGCCGCGCCCGGCCCCACGCCGACAAGAACTCCGGCGACACCGGTCTCCATCAGTTCCAGCGTGGCGTTAAAGGTCACGGTATTTCCTGCCACCACGGGGATCTTCATCTTTTTGCAGAATTTTTTGAAATCCAGAACCTTATACTTGGTTGAAATATGGCGGACCGTGGCCACGGTCGATTGGACAAAGAAAATATCCGCTCCGGCCTTTTGGGCGATCTCACCGTATAGCTCGGACTTCTGCGGAATGGATGAAACAGCAGCCAATACTCCGCCCTTCTTTATCTCTTTGATCCGCTTCACGATCAGTTCTTCCTTGACCGGCGGCAAATAAAGCTCCTGCACCAGCTTAGTCGCTTCCTCTGGCGAAGCGTCCGCGATCTGCTGAAGGACGGTTTCCGGCTCCTTATAGCGTGTTTGAACGCCTTCTAAGTTAAGAACCGCCATTCCACCCAGCCTGCCCATGGCAACCGCAAAGCTAGGGTCCACAACCCCGTCCATGGCCGAAGCCAGAATCGGGGTCTCTAATTTCAGCCCGCCCAGCTCAAAGGATATATCCACCTCTTCAGGATTGTAGGTGATATCCCCTGGTACCAAGGCGATATCGTCAAAACCATATGTTTGCCTGGCTTTGCGGCCACGGCCGATCCAAAAACCCATCCTCAACCTCCCTATTTGTATGAGATTTTTTTAAACTTTTCGAATAACAATAACCCCAAGAACACCACCATCGTTGCGACCAGTAAAATACCAGTTCCTACCAAAGAACCCTTGAGCCTGTCAAGAACCACTCGGGCGTTGGGGTCACCGGCGGATATACGATTAAGGGTATTATTGAAGCATAATAATAACAAACTAATAACAAAAAAGAAAACAACAGACAAGATAGCAAATATCTTGGCCACTCTGCTGAACCAGTTGTGCTCCCTGTATCTTTTTTCCAGCTGGACCTGCTTTTCAAACTCCGCGATCACCTGCTGGACCTTTTTCCCCTTATCCAACTCCATCTGGTCACCCGCTCCTTCCGCCACCAAAAACACCCCCTTTCCTTGTTGCCTATCCTTTCTTCCAAATATTCCTGTCTAGGCTACGGTACTGTATGGCCTCCAAAAGATGCGGCGCCAGGATATTATCCTGGCCATCAAGGTCCGCGATGGTCCTGGCCAGCTTAAGTATCCTGTCGTAGGCCCTGGCTGACAAACTCAACTGCTCCACCGCAGCGCGGAATATTTCCCTGGAAGCGTCGTCTAGAATGCAGAACTTTTTCAGGTGCCGATGTTGCATATGGGCGTTGTAGAGCAGGCCGCTTCCTTTGAGCCTCTGCTTTTGCCGCTCCCGGGCTCGCTGCACTCTTTCCCTGATGTTAGCAGAACTTTCACCGTCGGACAAACTCGACATCTCTTTATATTTCAAACTAGGCACTTCTAAATGAATATCAATGCGGTCAAGCAAAGGTCCGGAAATGCGGGATACATACTTTTGGATCTGCAGGGGGGTACAACGGCAATCTTTCCTAAGGTCCCCATAATAACCGCAGGGGCAGGGGTTCATGGCCGCCGTAAGCATAAATCTTGCGGGATAAGAAATGGATGCCGCCGCGCGGGAAATGGTAACCCTCCCTTCCTCCAAAGGCTGCCGCAACACTTCCAGGACGTTCTTTTTGAACTCAGGCAGTTCATCCAGGAACAATACCCCATGGTGGGCCAAACTGACTTCCCCGGGTCTGGGGATGGCTCCGCCTCCGATCAAACCCGCGTCGGAGATCGTGTGATGCGGCGACCGGAAAGGTTTTTCTGTGACCAGAGCCGCATGGGAAGGCAAAAGACCAGCGACAGAATAAATCTTGGTGCACTCCACCGCCTCTTCCAGGGTGATGGAGGGCAGGATGGTGGGCAACCTTTTGGCCAGCATTGTCTTTCCAGACCCTGGGGGACCAATCATTAGGAGATTATGTCCGCCGGCCGCGGCCACTTCCAAAGCGCGCTTGGCGTGCTCTTGGCCCTTGATCTCCGAGAAATCGACCTTATGGCTTTGAACTTCCTGAAAAGCATCCTGGAGATCGAACGTATAGGGCTGGATCTTTTTCTCCCCATTGAGGATTTGGATGGCATCCAATAAATGGCCGACCGGGATGATTTCAAGTCCAGGGACCACGGCAGCCTCTTTGGCGTTCTCCGCGGGAACAATGACACCTTTCTTCTTGTTGTGCTTGGCTGCCAAGGCCATCGGCAAGATTCCCCGGACCGGCCTGACGCTGCCGTCCAGAGAGAGCTCACCAAGCACCAGATAAGCATCCAGCTTATCAGAGGATAATTGTTGGGTGGAGGCTAGGATGCCTAAGGCCATGGGCAGGTCGAAAGCCGGACCTTCTTTCTTGATATCAGCTGGAGCCAAATTGACCGTGATGTGTTTTAAGGGAAAAATAAATTGGGAATTTTGGATGGCGGACTTTACCCGCTCCTTACTTTCTTTGACAGCGGCATCCGGCAAGCCCACGGTATTGAACTGCGGGAAGCCTGTTGCCGTATCAACCTCCACAGTCACCAGATACGCATCAACCCCCAGGACAGCGCTGCTGTGAACCATGGCTAGCATACGGCCCCTATTCCCTTTCTAACCTTATAAATAAAAGTAAAATCACACGACAGGAACACGGCCTGTGGCGTAGCGGCTAAAAGGTGTGGAATATCTTTCCAAAACGCCTTTCATTCAACCCAAAAACCAATGGCTTCGGTATTTTTATTGGCTTCCCTTAGGCGTTGGCTCAGGATTTTGACCAGGATCTCCATGAGCTTGACCGAAGTCCCCTGAAACTTTTCTTTGAAATCCTCAAAATTTTTCTGGGTAATGACGAGCACTTTGGTGTCCATAGCGGCCTTGGTCCCGGCTGAGCGCGGCGCGCCGTCCAAGATCGCCATCTCTCCGAAAAAATCCCCTTTATTGAGGACCGCCACAGTGTTCTCCGTATTCTTGACCTTTTTGATCACTTTGACCGAACCCGAACGGATGATATACATCTTGTCCCCGGGAGTTTCCTCAGCAAAAATGACCTCGTCCTTTTTGAACACTGCCTCTGTGCAAACAGAAGCCAGGTTTTCCAGGTCCTGGGGTTCAAAATTCTTGAAAGCAGGGTATTCGGCCAAAAAATCAGTTACCGGCATATTCACGCCTCGCTTTCACGCTGGTATTTTGCTCTACTTCTTAGCAACAGCACTTTGATCAGTCATTTTCTGCGCTAAAATGACTAGCTTCCGCTTTGCGTCCTCAACTAAATAACCGCCTTGGTTAATCTTAATGAATTTCGTATATTCAGTAATAGCCTTTTCGAAATTTTCCCTATGTTCGTAAACTTGGGCGAGAAAATAATAGGCCGAAACATAGGTCGGGTCGATTTGAACGGCTTGGCGGTAAAAATCTATGGCTTCTTCGGGTTGGCCGATCTCATCCAAGAATAACCCGATCGTATTGAATGCTTTGGCGCTCTTCGGGTTCAACTCCGCGACTTTTTTGAACATCTCCAAAGCTTCCTGTTGCATCCCCTTGGTCTTATACGCACTGGCCAGGTTGGAGTATGCCGCGCTATATTTAGGATCGATATCGAGAGCCTGCTTGTATCCCTGAATGGCCCTGTCCAGCATCCCCTTTTCCGCGTAAAGATTGGCCAGGTCTAGGTTAGCTTTGGCCTTATTGACATTCTGCTTAAGCGACTCCTCCATGAGCTTAATGGCCTCATCGATCATCCCTTGGTTATAATGGTCCAGTCCAAGATGGTGGTAACTATCCGCATAACTGGCATCCAGTTCAATGGCCCTGTTGAATTCTTTCATCGCCTCATGGTACATGCCTTTGTCAAAATAAACATTACCGAGGTTGTTATGGAGGAGGGCGGAATTGGGGTTCTTAAACAACGCGCTATTGTAACTCCACACTGCGGCATTGAACTGTCCCTGCCAGGCCAGGATCAAACCAAGATTGTTCCAAGCTTCCACGCTGTCAGGGTTTAACTCCGTGACCTTTTTGAACGACTTATAAGCCTCATCGAGATTGCCCTGGTCAATATAGGCGAACCCTAGGTTGGTTAGCGCTTCCTGGTCATTGGGGTCAACTTTCAAAGCTTGCTGGAACTCCAGGATGGCCTTTCCCAGTTCACCGTTGTTGGCGAGATCCTTGCCTTTTTGATTGGCTTCTTTCTTCTTTTCCTCGGGGGATTTAAAAAAACCCATTGATGCTCCCTTAAAAAAATAAGGTGTTTTTCTATGCTAACACATGCCCTTCAATTGTCAAGAAACCGGCTTTTTTAAACAAAAACCCGATTGCCGGTCTAGCCGGCAATCGGGTTTATCAATATCAAAACCATATAAAATTTACTTTCTACTTGTCTCCGCCCTTGTCATTACCGCTGTCCTCTTTTTCTTGATCTTCTCCGCCTTTTTTCTTATCTTTCCATTCTTTCATCTTTTCCATCCCTTTTTTAGCCATTCCCAGGACCATCTGCGCCTGCTGGGTGGGGGTTAATATCTGTTTCATGCCATCAGCGCGCTGTTTATCCAAAACCTGCTCTTGGGTTCTATTGCTGGCCAGTTTATCCAACACTCCGCTGATATCGCTATCACTGCCTTTGCTATCAACCAACCCTTTTAATTGTTTTAAAAGGTCCTTATCACTATCTCTCAGGGGCTTCATTTTACCCTGTATATCTTTTTGTAAATCCTGCATCTTGGTTTGCTGGTCTGTGGTTAATCCTAATTTCTCCGCCCACTTACCCTTTCCGTCTTTTCCTTCCTTCCCACCACCCTTGTCATCCGCCATAACAAAACTAGCTGACAACGCTAGGGCTAAAACTAATCCCCCAATAACTAACCCCTTAATCTTCATTCCTTCCTCCTTATAGTTTGAATTTGGCAGCCTTCCGGCGTCTATATACATTAAAACAATCAAACCAGTCAATAAATTTCACTAGCAGTGGCCTAATAACCTTCTGTTTACAAAAGTAATGGACTAGCAGGAAATTCATTCCCTTTCCTGGAGCGAAACCTTCATGGCCTTGCTGAGGTTCCGCTTTTCCTCCCTTTCCTTGATAGACCGCCTCTTGTCGAACAGCTTTTTACCCTTGGCCAGCGCGATCTCCACTTTGGCCCGGCCGTCCTTGAAATACAGCCGGGTAGGGATAAGGGTGCAGCCTTTGATCTGCGCCTTACCCATAAGCTTCATGATCTCATTCTTATGGAGGAGCAGTTTTCTGGTCCGGGTCGGCGGAAGGTTAAAACGATTGCCCTGTTCATAGGGAGGGATATGGAGGTTCAACAGAAACAGCTCGCCGTTCCGTATCATGGCGTAGCTGTCCTTGAGGCTGACCTGCCCGGCCCGCAGGGATTTGACCTCAGTGCCCTTGAGCATCATCCCGGCTTCGTAAAACTCAATGAGGTCGTACAAGAACCGGGCCTGCCGGTTGAGAGAAACTATCTTCTCGCCCACCCTTTGCCTTTCCTATTCTTCTTAAAGTGTTTCTCTTTTTTGAATTTTCCTTTTTTCTTGTCCGAACGAAAACCACCCTGAAGGACAAAATCCATCTGGCGTTTTTCTGCGTCCACCTTGGTCAGTTTGACCTCAACCGGGTCCGCCAACCTGAAAACTTTGCCGCTTCGTTTTCCTTTCAGGGTGTGGTCCTGCTCTGAATAGACGTAATAATCGTTGTCCAGGCTGCTCACATGGACCAGGCCTTCCACCAGCCACTCTTTGATCTCCACAAAAAAACCGTACGACTGCACTCCGGTGATGACCGCTTTAAAATCCTCACCCAGCTTGTCTTTCATAAATTCTATCTTCTTGAGTTTCAGGCATTCCATCTCAGCTTCCTGAGCGTTCCTTTCCCGCTGGCTGGACATCCCAGCCACTTCGGCCAGGTGCTTTTCCAGGGAAACCTTCTGGTCAACTGAGAGCTCGCCCTCTTTTCTGTTCTTTTTTAACAGCCTGTGGACCATCAAGTCCGGGTAACGCCGGATGGGAGAGGTAAAATGGGTGTAATGATCAAAAGCCAGTCCAAAATGCCCGGCGTTGACATTGGAATACACGGCCAGTTTCATTGACCGCAGGAGGAGCATATTGACCATGCCCTCCTCCAGCCTTCCTTTGACCGCGGCCAGGATGCTTTGCAGGTGCTTTTGGCTGGCCCCTTCCGTTTTGACGAGTTTTAAACCAAGCACCTTCACATAGTCGGAAAAGGTCTTCAATTTGATGTCATCCGGCTTTTCATGGATGCGGTACAGGAAAGGGGAACCTTTTTTGGCCATATGCTTGGCCACGGTCTTATTGGCCGCCAGCATAAAGTCCTCGATGAGCCTGTGACTAAATAGCCGCTTGACCGCAATGATGGCGGCAGGCTTTCCGGCCTTGTCCAAAATGACCTTAGTTTCCGGCAGATCAAAATCCAAGGCGCCCTCATCTATCCTCTTTTTGTAAAGTATATGGGCCAGCGACTGCATCATTTTGAGTGAGGGTACCAGAGATTGATAACAGCTGGTCATAGCAGGGTCGCCATCCAGGATGGCCTGGACCTTTTCATAGGTCATTCTTTCTTTGACCCGGATGACACTGTCCGCCAGCTCATAAGAAACGACATTGCCCCGGTGGTCGATATCCATAATAGCGCTTTGGGTCAACCGGTCCTGTCCGGCCACCAAGCTGCACAAGTTATTGGACAGGGCTTCCGGCAGCATGGGTACGACCTGGCCAGGCAGATAAACGCTGGTGCCCCGACTATAGGCTTCTGCGTCCAAAGGCCGGCCTTCCCGGACATAATGGCTCACATCAGCGATATGGACAAAAAGCCGGAAGTTCCCGTTGGAGAGCGACTCCACGGCGATCGCGTCGTCAAAATCCTTGGCGTCTTCGCCGTCAATAGTGATGACAACCTGTCCCGTAAAATCTCGGCGGCCCGTTTTTTCTCCGGGCTGGACGGACAAGGGTATACCCGCCACTTCTTTAATGACCGCTGGTGGAAATTCCGGGGTCAGATTGTATTCACGAAGGATGGACTGCAGGTCAACTCCGGGGTCATTTTTTTTGCCGAGAATCTCTATGACCTTTCCCACGGGATTGCCATCATTGGATGGCCACTCAGTGACCTCTGCGACCACTTTATCAAGATGGCTGGCGTCATTAAAACCCTCTTTGGCAATAATAATATTGGAACCAAATTTATAGTTATCCGGGACCACCAGGCCGACCCCGCCTTTTAGCTCAAAGGTTCCGACCAAGGTTTTATGTCCGCGCTCTAATATCCTGATGACCGCGCCTTCCGGTTTACCGTGCCCTCCCCATTGGTGCTGTATTCTGACCACCACCCGGTCATCGGTGAACGCCCCGTTCCGATGGATGCGGCTCACAAAAATATGGGGTTTTTTCGGGTCATCTGGGACCAGAAAACAGTAACCGTCTTTATGCCCCTGCAGCACTCCGGGAACAAGATTCATTTCCTCGGATAGTCCGTATCTTTCTCCTTTTAAACTGACGATTTCCCCGGCCGCCTTAAGTTCCAGCAGCATATCCAATAAATACCCTCTTAATTTACCTTTCATTTCCAGTTCTAGGCTGAGTTCTTCCAAGGTCATGGGCCGGTAAGTATTCTGCTGCATATATTTCAAGAGAATGGCTTTGGTAACGCGCATCATAATTATTTTTCCTTTTTACAAATTCATTCGATTATTGAACTTTGACTGTACCATACATCAAATCATCTTGACTTTTTTTCACATAATCCCTAGTTTACTATTTGTGCGGAAGTGGCGGAATGGCAGACGCGCTAGATTCAGGGTCTAGTGGGGGCAACCTTGTGGGGGTTCAACTCCCCCCTTCCGCACCAATTCTTAAAGTTTCACCAACATACCCTTGTCATTAGCGGGAAATAATAACCAAACGCCATAGCGTTTGGTTGGGGAGTTGAACGGGCGGAGCCTCGCAAAGCGAGGCGAGCCCCGCCTGGAGGCGAGAGCCGTTAGGCTCGAGACCGTAAGGTCAACTCCCCCCTTCCGCACCACAAAAGCCTCTGGCCATATTTCAATAATGCGTTTCCTCTCAGAGGCTTTTGCATCGGAACAGCTTTCCGATGAAGACATTAAACCCACCAACAAACCCTTGTCATTAGCAGAACATTATGATCAAACGCGTTAGAGTTTGGTTTAGGAGTTTAACAACCTGACCCACATGATTTTTTAAAATCTCGCCAATCCCCCAATGGTCAACTGGAAGGCCCAATAATTACGGCCGACTGTAGTTTGATCCTGATAAATAAATTCCTGGAATTGCACTGAACCTTCGATGTTCTTGATCAAGTTGTATTGCAGAGTAGAAGAGTGCGTCCAAAGTTGTGATTTATCGTCGCTGTTAACGCCCCCGAATGAGGTATTTTCCTGCATATTGATATCCAAATGGTGGGTAAACCTGAATACCCCTGTGGGCTTAAATTTAAAGAACGCCAGGTCCATAAGACCTACAAAGGTGACATTGTGATTGAGGTCCACCGAAGGGTCTAGGCTCGTCGTGGTCGTTCCGGATTGATTGGCTATGGAGTTGGCCTGTGACATAGACCAGGTGCAATTCGTGGAAAAATAAAAATCTTCCAGAGGCCGCCAGGGCAAAGATTCCGAAAAGGTTTGTGTAGTGGCGGTGTTGAGGAGATTATTCGAGTTATCCCTTTGTTCTGAATACTTGTAATTGTAATTTAAGCTCAACAGGTTCGGCTTTAAGATCTCCTGCCAGATTGGGAAAGGCACCTTGGAAAGCTGTGCTCCACTGCCGGCATTATAGACCAGATTATTATTAGCAAATTGGTTATTGATATCCGTGGATTGCCTTCTGGAAAGGTTAGGAGTAAAAGTCCAAACGTCGTAAAGGGGAAAATGGCTGCTGGCACTGTCTTCCGTGGCATAAGAACCATTCGTGACCAACTGCTGCAAAGGTGCAGTGAAGGGAGACCATAGGTCATTGAAAGCGGTCACATTATCTCCAAAAAGGGCGTTGTTCAAGGTGTCTCCCCCGAGGCTGGTATTGGGCGCGCTGAGACTATAAAAAGTCTGGGTCACTGTTAATTTATGCTCGGCGGTGACTGTCCAAGGTAACTGGGGCAAGCTCATCCAGACCCCCGGCTGCATAGGGTCCACAAAATCTAAGCTGACGTTAGTATTTAAATTGTCCAGGGTGAAATCCCGGTTGTTGGAACCTGAATAATTGATCTGCGGGTCCATCCCTGGGATGAACTTAAATTCCGTATTCAGGGTCGCCCCGAGGTTGCGTTGCTGGGCCGCGAAATCAGGCCACACCAGTTCCTGAGTACTGGACTGTCCTGAAAGCCCGACGACATTATAAGTCAAGGCACCTCGGGCATCCTTGCCATAAAAACTATAGGAGGGAGACACCAACACCCCGGCCCATGGTTCATAACCTCCCCTCCAGGCGTAGGTCTGCTCAAGGATATCTGTGATGGAATCTTGATAAGTGGTAAAGAAAGGATTGTTGGGATCATAAGTATTCTTGTTTTCGGTGTATTTCACCGCCCCATTAAAAGAATTGCCCTTCCCCAAAGGTATTCCAAAGAGGCTTTGGGGAGCCGTGTAATCAATACGGGGCGCTAAACTCCATACCGTGGCGTCATTATTGATGCCAAAGTTCTGCTGCAAGTAAATTGTTTGCCTGTCCTGATAGCTGGAATCCAGATTGAAATTGAGCGGGTTGAAAAGGGTAAAACCTATCCCGCTGGTAACAAGCTGGGAATCTGTTTGAGGCAACCCCAGGAAATTCGGATTGGACTTGTATTGGTCTTCGGTAAGAACCTCGTCGTGGGAATAGTTCACGTTCACGGGCAAAAAACTGAACTGCTGGTAATTCGCATTGGTGGAAAAATCCCTCGTATGCTGCTTATTGATACCCTGCTGGGTCAGGGAAGCCTGGTCTATGAGCATAAAATCGGAGTCCACTTCCCGGTAGGTGCTGGAGGTGTTCAAAATATCGCTGTATTTGGTATTGACGGTCATCCTCCTGGCCAATCCATGCCTGACCACCACGTCGGTCACCCGAAGATTATCTATCCAGACAGTTCCAGAAGTGGGCCAGGAATTGGTGGTCATGACGCCTATGGAAACCTCCCTGATGCCGTTCAAGTAGGGAGGGCCGTTATCCCCGGCAGGCTGCACAGCGCCACCCCGGACTTTGATCCTGTTCCCATCCGAACCATCCAAAACAACGACCATGGTCTGCCAGCTTCGAGCCATATTTGATGACAGAGGAAAGTTATATTGCAAATAGTCCGTATCGCTCGCACCCAAGCGGATAAATAAAGTTGCGGAGTTGTCGGTGACAAAATAGGGTAAAATATCCATCCGCACATCGCGGTAGGCCGAATAGTCCTGCCCAAGATTATAATATTTCGTGGCCACAAAAAAGTTCTGGTTATTGGGTTGGGTTCCCGCCGCGGTTAGATTATAGTTGACCTTCAGGGATTGCTCATGGATGGCGCTTGACTGGGTCGTGTCAAAAAAATTGGTGTTGGGTTGGTAACTAGGATCGAGCTGCTGGTTGATCGCGCCCACATTGAATTGGGTAGAGTCCACCACGGTCTGCATTTGGGCATTGCTGTAATTGACCAGTTGCCACTTATTTCCCGTGAATGCGATAGATTCAAAAGTGGCCTGGCACTTCGCACCGGAGGAGTTGCCGAACCACATTCGGAAATGTTTGATAATGGTCTTGTCAGGGGTCCCGACGATACTGAACTGAGGATTGGTGGCGCCTTGAGCGTTAGGGATATATCCTGGCCCGCCGCTGAAATTCAAAGGGATCTTGATGTAATGCCATCCGCTGGGGAAGTCCAGGGGAAAGGAATATTCGTAATAAGCGTCAATTTTATCCAGTATCCCATTGTTGTTCATGTCCCATGTGTTGAGATGGTCGTCTCCGACCCCCGCCAGAATTGTTCCTCCCAAATAATTTATAGGTAGGCCGTTATCTTCTCCTGGATTGAGGATGGTATCTTTGTTCTGATCCTCTGTCATTTCAGGCCAGGTTATAAGGGCCCCGGCCGAGCCATCGCCATTGACGTCCTCGCTGATGACACCCACATCAAGGTTGAGGGTCGTTCCCTGATTACCGCAGTTATTGACCCACATTTCAACGTATTGGTAGTTAGTAAAATCCTGGCCTGTGGTGGAAATAACTTGTCGCAGGCCGTCCCAAATACCTCCATTGGAAAAGTCGTAGTTCAACACAAGCTGCTTATCCGGTTGGGCTTGGGCAGAGGTATCATGGCCCCCAGCAGTTTGATCAGTGAGCGTAGTAGTCCCTGCTGGAGATTTAGGGCTGAAAACCATGGGCACGGCTCGGTTGCCGGCGCTCAGTCCGCCTGTGGCCGGAGCACTGCTGGAAAACCAGGTGGATTTATCCATAGACAGGCTGAACACATTATCCACACTCTCCATGTTATCGATCATGGCCACCCCGGCTTCCCCATTCTGGCTATAGGTGTTCGGATTGTAGGTGCTTTGGGCGACCTCGCCCGACAGGTCCAGGTCAAGGGGAATATTCACATTGGGCATCAAGGGCATGGCTGAAAGCGAATCGGATAGGGTCTCGCGGGGGATGCTCCACTTGGCGTCTCCATCGATGATATTCAGGTCATGAGGGGTGCTGCTGATATCCGGGGCCTGTTGGGGCGGCTGGTTGCCGTTATAAAGATAGGTCGTGCCGATCGCCAGATTGTCGGCGACCGCGTATTCTGCCCTGGCCCCGAACAAATTGCTTTGGAATTGCCCGCCAAAGGGCTGGTACTCGTAGGTGATATTGATGGTGTTGGAGCGTCCCAGCCGGTCCTGGTCAAAAAAAGTGACCAGCCCCAGGTCGTAATCAATGGAATAGTCCACATTACTCACCCAGGTCTGGCCGTCCACCACGATCTTGTCGCTGTTCTTGATGATGTTGGTGTATTTTAGATTGAAAATATTTTTGCGGGATTTATAGACCATATGGATGGTATAAGCGGGAACCGGGCTGCTGGTGGAATAGATCCCCTGTTCCTGGGTGGTCGTGGGCGCATCATGGGAAAAAGCTTTTAGGACAGGATTGTTGCTCAGGTTTCCAAAATAGAGGATCCCAAAATCCGTGTCCATCGTAAAACTGCGTCCATCGACCAAGCCTTGCAAGGGGATAGGCTGCTGCGTGGAATTATTCACCACCCTCATGACAAAATCCGGGTCATATTGGGGAGGAACGATTTTGCGGGCGTTCAAAGCGTACGCATTTAAAACCTGGTGGTCCAGGTCACTACTGGATTTTTGCAACAAGTTCAGTGTTCCTGTTTGGGCAGCCTCGTTCCTTCCCTGCGGTCCATTGCTGTCCACATAAGAGGCGGCAATGTAGTATGAAGCAGGAACAGGGACGAGAAAAGTGATGATACCGGTGCCATAATCAATCGTGTAATCTACCCCGGCATGCCGTAGGTTAAAATAAAAAACATTCCCGGGTTGGGATGCGTCTGGAATGGTCGTGCTGGTATGGTAATTGACGCTTTGTTCATCGGTCCAGATCTGCTCACTTCCGGGGGTTATCGGTAAAAAATTATTATTGATCACATGGATGTTGTAGTATTTCCTGCTGATAAAACTGGTATCCGGTATGTCCTGGGTGGTCTGGGTGGAATTTCCCTGGAACTGCTCCAGGACCGTGATGCCTTTGGTTTGCGCGAAGACGACCGTGCCGCTCAATTTCTCCATGGGTCTTAGTTTGACCTGGATACCGAAAAGGCTCTTGTTATAGGCGGCAAATTCTGTATTGGGCAGGGAAAGAACGATATCTCCGAACGCGGCTTCCTGGATGACCTCGTCCTGGTCGCCTGTGTAGGTCACCTGAATGGTCTGTTGTTGGTTGGTTGTCGCCGTATCGTCGTAATTCACGTTCACGGTTATTTTTCGGCCCACTTTGCCTTGCAGGCGGACTTGCATTTGTTGGGTCAGCCCAAACCCTTGCTGGTAACCTGGCGCGGTCACGTAAGCCGTGTCAGAATCTTTGGACAGGGTGTCTCCGTACTTGATGTTGACGGTCTTCTGCCCTTGGATGGAGAGCTTGGATTCTTGGGGTAGGTTCACCTCCACAGCGGGGATGCTCTCCACCACCGGGACAGAAGGCGGCACCGCGGTCAGCGCAGGTTTGGGAGGCAGGGCGGTCAATGCGGTTGCGGTGGGCGATATCCCGCCGGCCTGGGCGGTGCCGGTAAGCTGGCCGGGCTGGAGCGTGGCTTCGGCGGGCAACGGCGCATTGGGGAGCTCCCCGGCCAATGCCCCTGGTTCAAACAAAAAAGCCACACTCTGGCCTTGAGCCACTGCCAAATAGGGAAGCTGCTCATTAATAAAAATTTTCAATTCCTCACTGGTCCTGATATGGACCTCAAGGTCCTGTTCCGGAATGGTAGAGGGAGCTTGCTGGCTCTCTGCGATACTGATCCAGGCCTGCCTAAAGACCTCCGCGATCTGATCAAAAATGCTTACAGGACCGGTAAAAAGAACCCCTTCCTTTTTGTTGGGTGCTGAATTGTTTTGGGCTGGAAGTGATAACGAGACGCAAAGAAGAAATAAACACAGACAAATCTTTAGGATAAAGTGAAAGATACCCGGATGCCTGACAGTCCACTTTTTTTCTTTGGTATGGGCAAGAAAACCCTGAGAATTTGCCTGCGCATGCCTGATCATATTGTCCATATCACTGCGCACAAAGGCTCCCTTATTTTAGGCTCTGCCTTGAGGAGAGATGACTAGATCCAAATAGATATATTCTTTAAGAGGCAAAAGGTTTCCAAAAAAATTATACCATATGAATTAACCAAGGTTATAATAGGATTCAAAAGACCTCACTCTAAACCCAATACAGGATGAACCATGAAGATTCTTTCCCGTTACATTATTAAGGAGATGGGACCCCCGTTTTTCTTGGGGTTCCTGGTTTTCACTTTTATTCTTCTTTTCAGCCAGCTTTACCAGCTGATCGACCTCATTATTAACAAAGGGGTTGGGTTCTTCACGACCTGCTGGCTTTTTTTCCTGTATCTCCCGGCCCTGCTGGCTGTCACCATTCCTCTTTCGCTGTTGGTAGCCTGCCTGCTGGCATTTGGCCGCTTGGCAGCGGACAACGAACTCATCGCGGTGCGTGCCAGTGGAGTGGGCCTGCGAAAACTCCTTATCCCGGCTCTTCTGGCCGGCTTGGTGTTGAGCCTGGTGATGGTCGAATTTAACGACACGATCCTTCCCGCGGCCAACATGGCCTACAAGAACCTGCTCTATGAGATCATCCAAAAACGCGCGGGCGTTCTCATCCAGGAACAAACTTTTATCACCGGTTTTGACGGCTATATCTTTTTTATTGGCAAGAAAGACAGCAAAACGGGACTTCTTCAGGACATCGTCATTTACAATATGGGGAACAACAAACAGCCTCTTTCCACGATCTTTGCCAAACAGGGTCGCGTAATCTCCGACAAGAACACGCTCAAGGTCACCATGGAACTGAACGACGGCGTGATGCACCAGTTGGGCAGACAGCAGGATCAGGGTTACTACAACCGCCTTTTTTTCAACACCTACGTCATCAACCTGGATGTTTCAGGCATTTTGAGCAGGGCAGCGGCCTCCCGAAGCCCGCGGGAAATGAACCGCCGCGAAATCACAGCCCTGATCGACCAGGAAAAAAAGGCCGGCAAAGATATTAAATCCTTGCAGACAGAATACCAGCTTAAACTGGCCATTCCCTTCGCCTGCTTGGCGTTTTCCTTGATCGGTTCGCCCCTGGGAAGCCTGACCAGAAAAAGCGGTCGCTTTATGGGGGCAGCGGTCAGCTTGGGGCTCATCTTTATCTATTACATCCTCTTGTTCGGCGGTCAGATCACTGGGGAAAGGGGCATTTTGCCGGCCTGGTTTTCGATCTGGCTCCCCAACATCACTTTTAGTTTGTTGGGCTTATTCCTGTTCCTTCGTGTCGCACAGGAAAAGCCCCTCATAAAGCTGTAAGGAGCTTGGCATGACTATCCTGCATAAATATATAGCCAGAGAATTTTTAATGCCCTTCCTTTTGACCTTGGGAAGTTTCGTGGCCATCCTCCTGATCTCCAACATCTTCGATGAAATGTCCTTGATCATGGACAATAAAGCATTTTTCTTGGACTCCTTGTCCTATTTTATTTTAAAGATTCCCTTCCTGCTGTTGCAGATCCTCCCCCTCTGCGTGCTTCTGGCCACTCTTTTCTGCGTCGGAGGTCTGGCCAAAACCTACGAGATCACCGCCATGCGCACCAGCGGAGCCACGATCGGCTATCTCATGAAACCCGTACTGCTGGTCGCCTTGGCCATCAGCATCCTGTCCTTCCTTTTTAGTGAAGGGGTCGTCCCTTATGCCAACCGTATGGCCCAACAGATCAAAAGAGTGAAGATCGAACATTCCCCCTTTCCCACTCATCAAGTCAGGGAGAACGTGCCTTATATCGGCACTCAGGGCCATATCTATTACATCAAAACCTATGACGAAGAATTAAAAACGATGCATAACGTGACGCTATTTGAATACACCAACAACTATGTTCAAAAACGTGTGGATGCCGAACAGGCCGTTTTTCAGGATAATGTGTGGAACTTCTACAACGGGACGCTCAGAAAGTTCCTCAAAACACCTCGCGCAGAACGCGAAATGGTCTCCTCTTTTAAGCATCTGGTCCTGCCTTTGGATGAAAAACCTTCAGATTTCCATGTCGAAAAGGTCGACACCATGACCATGAGCAGCCGCGAGCTCTACGATTACATCCAGCAATTGAAGAAAAAAGGGGTCAATTACACCGAGCAGTTAGTGGAATATCACCTGAAATTCTCTTTTCCCTGCGCCAACTTTATCATGGCCCTGTTGGCGGCCCCCTTTGCCACAAGGATCAGGCGCACCAGCGACACCGTGCTGGGATTTTGCATCTGCCTTTTGGTCGCATTTATCTATGTGGGCTTTATCCAGGTAGGTCGCGCCCTGGGTGGAGGCGGCCTGCTTTCGCCTTTTTGGTCTGTTTGGATCGCCAATCTTGTGTTCGCGGTCCTGGGCTTCTGGGGAATTTATAAGGCCAATCGTTAAACCGTCCACAAAGATGATATTTTGGATGGGGGAAAACGAATTTCTGATATAATGTCGTTCTATATCCAGACAAAAATTCTAAGAAAGGCGATTTAAAGAACATGAGTCAGCGGTGTCCCGCGTGCAACGAACTGAACACCGACGCCAATCGTTTCTGTGAAAATTGCGGAGCAAAGCTGGTGGTCCCCGAAGCGCAAAAGCCCAAGGTCGAAGCAGCTACAGCGCCGGCCCCGGCCGTGACAATCGCCCCCCAAGCCCCGCCGGCCCAGCCAAAACCAAAACCAACCGCACCCAAAAAACCCAGCGTCCCGGCTGAAAAGCCCGCCGGACCCCTGCTCCCCTCTGTCAATCTTCCAGCCCTGGATTGGGAACGTTGCCTTTATATCATCCTTATCTTGATCGGTATCGTATCCAGATTTTACGACCTCGGTTACAAGGAACTCCACCACGACGAAAGCATCCACGCCTTGAACTCTTACACGCTCTTTAAAGGAGGAGGCTTCCATTACGATCCGGGTTACCACGGTCCCATGCTCTACCATATCAACGCGCTGGTCTATTTCCTTTTCGGGGCCTCGGATTACACGGCCCGCATGGCTCCGGCTTTCGTAGGCCTGCTTTTAATAGGCTTCCCCTACCTGATGAGGGATGTCATCGGCAGGACCGCGGCCCTTGTTTTAGCTTTTCTGATCACCTTTTCGCCAACCTTTTTGTATGTCTCCCGCTTTATCCGGCACGATATTTACCTCGCCCTGGGCACTCTGGGGATGGCCTACGCCTTTTTTAAATTCAGAAAGGACGCCAAACCCCTTTATGTTTTTCTGTTCTCCATGTTCCTGGCCATATGCTTTACGAATATGGAATCCACCTATCTCCACGTTTCCATCTTTTTCCCATTTTTATTAATCATGTATTTCTGGGACGCTTCCCACCAGAGTTCCATCGCCAAAGTGATAAGTCAATACAACGAATCGTTCAAAAAAGCTATGGATAAAGAAGGCAGCTATATGAGCCTAGGGCTGATCCTTTTGGTCATTGTCTTAGCCTGTGCGTTCCTTTTCTGGCCAAACTGGCAGGGTTACAAAGGCGCCCCTGGCAGTATGCTGGGGGACTTCGGCAATTATGTTGCGGTGGCCGACCAAAAAGGCAGGAACGAAGGATTCATGTATGGCTTGATGAAGTTTTTGAGCACCAACCCCACCATAGCGGTTTGGCTCGTAGGCCTTGGGGTGCCCGCACTTTTGACCGTGACGTTTTATGGGTTGGCTTGGTATACCAAAAGCTTCAAGACCGCCTTTTACAGCTATTTGATCTTTTTCATCATTTTCATCCCATTTTTCACCACCATGATATTCGGCAATCCGCACGGCCTTTTTGACGGTTTTGTCAGGTCTCTGACCTACTGGCTTTCGCAGCAGCCCGTAAGCCGGGGCGATGAACCGTGGTATTACTACTATGCCCTGCTGAGCATGTACGAGCAAGGCATTGTGTTCTTCACCATAGTCGGTTTTATCGTCTTTACGGCATTCAAAAGAAGCGTCCTCACGACCTTCGCCATGATCTGGGTCATCGGCGCCTTCACCGCCTACGTGCACGCCGCGGAAAAGATGCCCTGGATCACCATCCACATGCTTCTTCCCATGACTTTTTTGTCCGCCTTGACCATCGCTTATTTTTTGGAGAACGCCCACTGGGTCTTCAAATCTCTGACCCTCGCCCTTTGTTTCCTGTTCTTTATACTTTCCGTCCACAATGCGGTCCTGCTGGCCTACATCAACCCGGCCAATCCCGTGGAACCCATGGTGTATGTCCAGTCCACCCCCCATATCCGAGACATTATGGGGACCATCAACCGCCTGTCCGAACGCCTTTCGGCCACGGACCCGGACCACCCCATCCAGGGCGGCAAAAACATGGAGATCACCTGCGAGGACCTGTGTTCCTGGCCTTTTGCCTGGTATCTGAGGGAGTACAAGAATCTTGACTATCCCACTCCGGTCAGGGTGGCCGACCGGCCGGTGATCCTCACCTGCTGGCAGACCGGACAGACCAATGGCGTGGAACATGACACGGCTGTGGAAAAACTTTGCGCCGGCAAATACCACCGCCAAAAATACAAATTGCGTGCCTGGTGGGGCTGGACCGACACGCCCGACTGGGACCTGGACAAATATTTCCAGTGGCTTTTCTACCGCCAGCCTTGGAGCAGCCTGGGCTCCCAGGACATGGTCTTCTGGGTCAGGAATGACCTTTGGGAGCAGAGCCAGTAACTCCGTATCTTGAGGTAACCTTCTGATGAAAAAATCGTGCCTTATAGCCCTGCTTTTACTTTATCTGACCTGCTCCCCTTGTTTTGCCCTGCCTAGCCGGCCCCTTGGCTACGTAGGTGATTTCGCCGGCATCCTCGATGAAAGCACACGCCAGCAGCTCAACGATCTGATCACTGAGGTAGAGCAAAAAACTACGGCCGAGATCGCCGTGGCCACGGTCACTTCCCTGGAGGGCCGGAGCATCGAGGATTACAGCGTCGCACTCTTCAAAACCTGGGGCATTGGCAAAAAAGACAAGAATAACGGCGTGCTTCTGTTGGTGGCTCCCAATGAGAAAAAGGTCCACATCGAGGTCGGTTACGGCCTGGAACCCATCCTGCCTGACGGTTTGTGTGGCGAGATCATCCGCCAAAATATAACCCCCTATTTTAAACAGGGGGACTTTGCCTCGGGTCTTCTGTCCGGTGTCCAGCAGATCAGCCAGGTTATTGTTAAAGGCGAACCCGCTTCAAATGGTTTAAAAACTCAAATCCTCTCTGACCCAATGCTGTTCAAACTTATATTTTTCGTATTTGTTTTTGTCATCTATCTAGTTTCCAGGTTTTTACAGATGCTCGCTTACCGAAATACCCCTTACTACAAAAAATACGGCAGGCGTGGAGGATTTTTTTGGTTTGGAGGGCCGGGAGGTTTTATTGGTGGCTCCAGCGGTGGCTTTAGCAGCGGCGGCTTTGGTGGTGGCGGGTTTGGGGGCGGTGGTTTTGGCGGTGGCTTTTCCGGTGGCGGCGGTGCTAGCGGAGGGTGGTAGCCCCTAACAACAGCCCATAAAAGAGGGCTCGAAAAAGCTCTGGGTTACTTTTGGTTCAGCTCCATGTCGATGACCATTTTCTGAGCCACAGATTTCATGGCGCTGTCCATGGCGTCGTTTAGGATCTTCTTTCCGGTTTCCCCGCAAAAACTCTCCAGCTTATTGTTCGGTGAAGGCTCCTTGACCATCACGTCATAGGCGGGATAAAAAGGCAGCGCAATATTCTTGAACTGCTGTTCGTATTTCAGGGGATCAGGCCTTCCGCTGGGATTGGTATACAGGTAGACCGTGTCGCTGAGGATTCCCTGGGTGGCTACATCGCTGAGCTTCGCCCGGACGGCCACCTCCACGCTGAAATTTCCAAGATCCTCGCATTCACGAAGCCTGACCTGCTGGACGGTGACCTCCAAAAGTCCCTTGGACCCGCGGGTCGCGGCCTCAACCATGGCGTTGGCCGTGGAAGTTATCGGCTCAAGGACGGCCCCGTTCGCACTGAAGGCAGCGCTCAGAACATCGTAGAGTTTGCTGGTGTAATCTGTCGCCGCAAAGTCCTTGTTCATGTCCTGGAGGCAGGGCTCCCATTTGCCCCTGTCCGCTTCACCGCCGAAATAACCGACCGTCGCGCCGACGGGCGTGTAAAGCCAGGTAAAAATATTCATAAACCCGCTGGAATCGATGGTTTCCGAGGGTTTTTTGGGCCCCCAGCCCATGTTATGTTCGAGGCTGCGGTCCATCCAGGGGACCGGCTGCAGGCTTTTGACGCAGGACACGGAGGTCGCCAGCGGAAAAGTCGTGGCTTTTTTCAGGTCAATGGCTTCCGCGTAATGCTTCATCAGCACGGTGGTCATGACCCCAAAATCTCTGTAATCGTTGATGGCGACCTTTTTGGCTTCGTCCGTGTCGTCTGAGATGGTCCCCTGCAGAGCGCAGGACTCCAGCGTCCTTCCGACCAGCAAAGCCACGCTCGCGCACTCCACTTGCACAGACCCGATATACTGGACCGGTTTTCCGGATTCCACAATGAACTGGAAACAAGGGAACGGCTTGTATTCATAATGGGAATGAAAAGGGTTGTGGTTCGCCCCGATCGGCGGAGCAATGGCCAGATAATAACTCCCCGGGGCCAGTACGATGTAGAACCAGCCTTTGTCCTTGCTGAGGGATTCCGGATAGGAATTATCAAAAAGGGTGATCTGGGTTCCCTTATCTAAAGAGCCGAGGCCGATCTCCCAGGGTCCCTCCAGAACCTCGTTGACCTTTCCGTCCACCTTGGAGATCAATTTGAACAGGACAATGGATTTCTTGTTTTCCATGATGGCGCTCTTGTCGTCAGCAGAAATGCCTGAGCAAAGCGCCGGATAGAGGCAAAGAAGCAGGCCCAACAGAATGAGCTTAAGGAAGGACAATCGTGCCATCACGATTCCTTCAGGGCGAACCGAACAGGCAGGATGAGCTCGGAACTCACGGCCAGGCCGAACCGTTTCGCCGGTTCAAACACCCAGGTTTTGACCGCTTGCAGGGCGGCTTGATTGAGCACTTCATAACCGCTGGAACTGACGATAGTCACTTCCCCCACCCGGCCGTCGGAAAGGACTTGCACCTTGAGTTTGACCAGGCCCTGCCATCCATTCTGCCGCGCGACAAGGGGATATTCAGGGACAGGGTTACCCTGCCCGGGCAGGGCATTGCTGGCTCCAGCGCCTTGAGCCTCAAAGTTTTGGGCCGCGCCCTGGAAATTTGCCATGGACTGCCCAATGACCTGCACAATGTCTGGCTGCCGGGAAGCGTGGCTCATGGCTTTTGCCGGGCCCAGGGAAGCGGGATTATAAAGCTCCACAGCGACAGGTTCGTTGACGCTGGACCTTGAAGCGCTGAGCCTGAGTGTGGCCGGCTGGTAGATCCAGGGCATCATCACCCATCCCAGCAGGGCCATGTGGAACAAGGCCGAACCAGCCAGGCAAAAATGCAGCCTGTACCGGGCTGCTAATTTTCCCAAACCCGGCTGCCATGTTCTGACCAATGGCAGGATCATTTCAGTCATGCAACCTTCTCCTTCTCAAAATTCCTGCTCCTAAGCCCAGGCTCCGGAGCAGGTAAACATTTTACTATACTTGTATGGTTCTAGAAAGTCAGGTTGACGCCTCCATGGTACGTGGTGCCTGGCAAAGGATAAAACTCTTCATCCTCATATTTGATATTAAAGATATTGTCTGCAGTAAAAAATATCTCGCTCCCGGCTATAGACCATCCCAGCCTCGCTCCAAAAATGGAAGCATCGGGCAGGAAGTGCTTGGTACCATAGCTGTCAACCCATTCTACCTTGTCAGTATAGTCGAATTTCACCAGGGCATTCAAACCCAGCCCCGGCTTTAATCCAAACCTGTAGCTGACTTTATTGAACGGAGCATACTCCAGCCTCTGATAATTTGAGCTGTCGTTATTTCTCCCCTGGCTTTCCAAATAGGTATAGCCCAGGGACTGTTCCACAATCTTTCCGATGTGGCTGGTCATATCCACTTCCATGCCCTGGTTATAAACATTTCCTATATTGACCGGACGGAAGTGCTGGATGGTCGGGTCCGTGCTGATATCTTCCCACTGGATCAAGTCTGTGATATCGCTCCGGTAAAAAGTAACACGCTGGGTCAGCAATTCCGACCAGTCCACCTCAACCCCTGCGTCATAACCCCAGGCTATCTCAGGGCTCAGGTTTGGATTGCCCTGCGTGTCTCCGGCTGGGCTGCCCCAAAAGGAAGGCCACGATGAAAATGGGGAATACATATCATCCATGGTCGGAGCCCGGAAAGCCCGGCTTACGTTACCGGATAATTTAACGTTATCCATGGGCTTGTAAACCACAGTCAACCGGGGGTCGAACTGGGTGCCAAAATCATCATAGTAATCAAACCTGCCCCCTAGGGTCGTAACGGTCGGTCCTAGATGCAGGATTTGCTCCAAATATAACGCCCGGCTCGAGATTGTATCTTCAATCTGGGTTTTATTGGGAACCACGGTCAAATCCTTGGTCACAGCGCTTCTGCTCTGGAGTCCCCAGCCCAGCATGAAATCTACAGGTGTGTTCAACTGGACATCCAGGCCAGTCATGGAATCATTATAATCATTGGCCTCAAAAGAATCCGGGTCTGCGTACTGCCTATCCACGAGATTGCCATAAGTCCGCAGGCTAAGTTCCATTCCCTGACTGAACTTTCGGCCGTATTCTATCTGGGCATAGCTCATGGTGTCGTTTTCGTCAGCGTTGGGATAGCCGGACTGCAGCTCCTTGTTCCCGTCCCACTTTGCAAAAGGGGTATTATTCTCTCCCGGAACACCATAATAGGCCTGGTGATAAAGTATCCTGGCCACTAGAGAGTCATCGGGAGAAATATCCACCCCCATATTGCTGTTAAAATTATTGGCATCATAATGACTATTGGCTCTCCAACCGCCGTCCAGGTCTTTTTCCGCTGAAAAGGAATACCAGTGATTGTCATGTTTATCGCAAGCATTTATAATATATTCCTGTTCCCCATAACTTCCGAAAGAGGTTGTGATGGAAGAAACTGGTTTATCGCCGACCTTATTGGTAATGATATTGATAAGCCCGCCCAAGGCATTGGCTCCCCACAAAGCAGAACCGGGTCCTTTGACCACTTCGATGCGGTCAATATTGGAGACAGAAATCGTGCTTAGGTCCGCGCTCCCCATCTCAATATCATTGATGGGTTGCCCATCGATCATCACTAAAACCTGGTCACTGGAAGCCCCGCCGCTGCGCATCCTGATTTCCCGGGGTGAACCTTCCGTTCCGGGATTTGACACATCCACCACGCCGCTGATACCTTCGATGGCGTCTGCGGCGGTATGGACATTGCGCTCTTTCAGCTGCGCCTGGGTCACCACGCTCACATTGGTTCCAAGCTCTGCCATACTGCTTTTTAACTTGGTGGCCGACACAACGACCTCATTGATCACGGCGGGTTCTTGTGCCGTCGTGGAAACCGCCCCGGCTGAGGCGGCCATCGTCTGAGCTACGGGAGTCACGCCCTGGCTTTCGGACACTGACGCACTTGCCGTAGGCGTGACCGGCAAACTCATTAACCCCTGCGCCCCTAAACTCATACTTGATAAAATCAACACCAAACTTGTTGCTGAAATCTTCAAGCTTTTTTCTCCTGACATTTTTCAACCCTTTCTGCCCCCGCGGGCAAAACAAAATACCTTTGGATATCCTCCAATAGGTTTATAACCATACTTCCGGTGTCCTGGCTTGGCTTCGTCCTTCCCTGTGCCTTCCCAGCCTTTTGGCCAGTGGTTTTCACAGGGTCGTCAGCATTTACAGTGGCGGGGCCGTCGCCGAATTTCACGGCGTTCCCGGAACTTTTCAATTTCTAATCTATTGATCACCCCCAATGGACAAACTCATTTAGATCCCAATTAATTTTCCCTGGCTCTTTTGAGCCGTTCCAATATTTCCCGACAGCCCTTGACGACCCGCGGACCAGGTCTTTCTAAAAGGTCTAGAACAATGTCCGCGTAAATGTGCCGCTTTTTAACAGCCGTGACGTTCTGCCAACCCTGCCTGGCGCATATCTCTTTGACCGCCTGGTCCTGGCTGATGGGATAACCCACAATGATGACATCAGGGTTTTGGCCGATGATATACTCGGCGCTGACATTGACATAAGTGCCTTTCAGGGTGTCCCCGATGTTCTCGCCACCGGCGGTCTCGATGGACTCATGCAAGTCCGTTCCCGTGCCTACGGTCATATACGGGTTTTTCCAAAGCTCGAAATAAACCTTGGGCCTGTTCCTGCCAAAGAGCGCCCAGGCCTCCCGGCCTATCCCCTCCAGCTCTTTCCTGAGGCTGTTGACCACCTTTTCAGCCCGCTGGCTCACCCCTGCCGCGCGCCCCATGAGCAAAATATCTTGGAATATCCTTTCAATGGAATTGGGATAGAGGACGAACACCGCGATATCCAGCTTCTCCAAATTTTCCACCAGTTCTTTTTGCACACCGCCGGTGGCAAAGACCAGGTCCGGCTTTAAAGCCACAACTTTTTCTAGGCTGGGTTTGGAAAAAATACCCACCTTGGCCACTTTTTTTGCCTCAGGAGGATAATTACAGTCCTGGGTCACTCCGACCAGCTTGTTGCCCAGACCCAGCACAAATACGACCTCCGTATCCGCCGGAGATAGTGAAACGATCCGCAGGGGCTCCTGCTTGACCGTCACGGTCCTGCCCACATCGTCGGTTAGGACCAGAGGTGTAAATCTCGTCGCCTTGGCGTCCAATACTGGAAAGCAAGACCAAAACAACCACAACGCCAAGTAAAAAATTTCATTTTTTTTCATTATTACTCCGCCCTAAAAACAAAAAACCCATGCGCCTCGCATGGGTTGGTCTTTGAGTGTCTATGGAACCGACTCCCTCACCTCGAGGAGCGCTTTTCTTTAAATTTAGTTCGGGCCAGGTCTCCTGGCTTATGCCTCATCCTCGCCTGCACCTTCCCAGCCGGTGGGCCAGTGGTCTTACGCAGGTTCGTCAGCATTTACAGTGGCGGGGCCGTCGCTGGTTTTCACAGCGTTCCCTCTGCCCGAATATGTTTAATTCAAAGAACATAAAACAATATCACTGCCATTCTATTCTAAATAATCCCTTAGTCAAGAGTCCCTTGTCATGTCAATAAAAAAGCCCGGCCCCCCCATCAGGGAACCGGGCTTTTGCAATCTTAGACTGTGACTAGGACTTGATCCTCATCTTATAGAACGAACGCCATACAAAGGTCACCGACACCAAGAAAAAGCACAGGGCCACGACTAGCCTGGTCTGCTGGGGCAGGGTGATGGCCAGTTCCACAGCCAGTAAACCGAACAGGGTCGTGAACTTGATGACCGGGTTCATGGCTACGGAAGAGGTATCCTTGAACGGGTCACCGACCGTATCGCCGACCACCGTGGCCGCGTGCAGCTCCGTCCCTTTTTGGTCCATATCCGTCTCCACGATCTTCTTGGCATTGTCCCACGCGCCGCCCGCGTTAGCCATAAAGATGGCCTGGTACAGGCCGAAGATGGCGATGGAGATCAGGTAGCCGATGAAGAAATAGGAGTCTAGGCAGGCGAACGCCAGCGTCCCGCAAAACACGGCGATAAAGATGTTGAACATGCCCTTTTGCGCGTACTTGGTGCATATCTCCACGACCTTCTTGGAATCGGTGATGGAGGCCTTCTGGGCTCCCTTGCCCAGATGGATATTGCGTTTGATGAACTCCACGGCCCGGAAAGCTCCGGTGGAGACCGCCTGCGTGGAAGCGCCGGTGAACCAGTAGATCATGGCGCCGCCGGTGATGAGTCCCAGCAGGAACATGGGGTTGTAAATGGAGAAATAGCTGGATGCGTTGGAGAGCGCCTGCTCCGTGATCTTCATCCCCTCCGTGTAATTGGGGGTCAGCTTGTTGGCCAGGAGCACCATGATGGAGAAGACCAGGGTGGTGGCTCCGACCACGGCCGTGCCGATCAAGACAGGCTTGGCGGTCGCCTTAAAGGTATTGCCCGCCCCGTCATTCTCTTCCAATAGCGCTTTTGCTCTCTTGAAGTTCGGGTCAAAACCGAAAGTTTTCTTGATATCGTTCTTGATATTTTTGATGGTCTCGATGGTGGACAGTTCGTACACGGACTGCGCGTTGTCAGTGACCGGGCCGTAGGAATCCACGGCAATGGTCACCGGGCCCATGCCCAGGAAGCCAAAGGCCACCAGACCAAAAGCGAACACCGCCGGAGCGACCATCAGGGCCCCCAGGCCAAAAGTAGATACGCCATAGGCAATGGCCATCAGGATGACGATGGAAAGTCCTATATAGTAGGCCGAGAAGTTGCCGGCCACGAACCCGGACAGGATGGTGAGCGAAGGGCCGCCCTCCTGGGCCGACTCCACGACTTCTTGGACATGCCTGGACTTGGTGGAGGTGAACACCTTGACCAACTCGGGAATGATAGCTCCGGCCAGGGTACCGCAGGTGATGATACAGGACAGTTTCCACCACAGGGTCCCGTCCCCGAGATTGGGGATGAGCAGGCTGGAAACCCAGAAGGTCATGCCCACTGAAATAAGGGAAGTGATCCAAACCAGCGAGGTCAGAGGGGACTCAAAGTTCATCTCGTCGCTGTTCTTATAGCGGGCCATGGCCAGGACCTCGTTGACGCCATAAGCCACTCCTGAGGTCACGATCATCATGACGCGCATGACAAAGATCCACACCAGCAGCTGCAGCTGGACCATAGGGTCCGCGACGGCCAGCAGGATAAAGGTGATCAGGGCCACGCCAGTGACGCCGTAGGTTTCAAAGCCGTCGGCCGTGGGGCCCACAGAATCGCCCGCGTTGTCGCCCGTGCAGTCGGCGATAACACCGGGGTTGCGCGCGTCGTCTTCTTTGATCTTGAACACGATCTTCATCAGGTCTGAGCCGATATCCGCGATCTTGGTAAAGATACCGCCCGCGATCCTGAGGGCTGCTGCGCCCAGGGACTCGCCGATGGCGAAACCGATGAAGCAGAATCCGGCCAGGTCGCCGGGAATGACCAGCAGGATGAACAAGAGGATGATCAATTCAATGGAGATCAGGAGCATGCCGATGGAAATGCCAGACTTTAAAGGGATGGAATAGGCCGGGAACGGCTTGCCTTTAAGTGCGGCAAAGGCTGTGCGGGAGTTGGCAAAAGTATTGATCCGGATGCCGAACCACGCCACAGTGATGGACCCAGCGATACCCACCAGGCTGAATCCCAGGATGATGAGCATGTTGAGCGTCCCTACGGGTTTAAGCCAGCCGAAATAGATCCCTATGACCACCCCGATGAACACCCACAGGAGCAGGATGAACTTGATCTGCGTGAGCAGATATGTTTTGCAGGTCTCGTAGATCAGCTCTGAGATGTCTTTCATGGACTGATGGACCGGCAGGCTCCTCAGGTAAAGGTACATCACCAGGCCGAACAGCATGCCCAGGACGCACACGCCCATCCCCCACTGCAGGATGGTCGCCCCCGGGGTGCCCATAAAACTGACCAGCCCCAGGTCCGGGATCTTCAGGTCCGCCTCGCTCGCGAACGCTGGCATAGCTAAAAGGCTGATGGCCAATGTTGATACTATCGCGGCCAAAGCCCTTTGGAACCACTTAAAGCTTTTAACCATTGTTCCTCCTTAAAATAGTTTTCCTCCGGTCCAATAAAGGGAGGGGTATACTTTTATGAAAACAACGAAAACATTACTATAGAATTATCCGTTTGAGCTGTCAATAACGGCTGACCCTCTAAAAGAAACAGGTTGGCCGCATGATTCATGCAATTTTTTACAACAGACGCGCTTTAAAACTTGTTATGGATCAATGTGATATTTGTAAAAAAGAGGCCATTATTTCTGGTTCGGCGTCTCGGTGACCCGTGGAAGCGCGGGCGGTATCTTGGCCTTGCGGACCAACTCGATGGCTTTTTCAGCCAGCGGATCCCCCATCGTTTCAGCATGGTAAAGGTCCTCCAACGCTGTCTTCTTATTATGCTTGTCCAGCTGGAATTCGGCGATCCCACGCTTTAAATAAGCCGCGGCAAAACCAGGGTTGAGCTGGATCACCTTGCTCAGGTCTTTGATGGCTGCGGCGCAGTTGCCCGCGGCACAGTTGAGGGCTCCCCGGGCGAAATAAGCATCGGCGTTGTCCGGGGCGAATTCCACGGCCTTGTTATAGTCCGCAATGGCGCCTTTAATGTCAGCCAGGTCTTCCCGGGCCAGCCCGCGCTTGAGATATATAGCGCCATCTTGAGGGTCTTGAGCAAGGGCCTTGGTGCATTCATCGATCACTCTTTGATGTTCCTGGTAGGCGGCGGTGCTGGTGACCCCGTTGTATCCGGTGGCCGGTTTCGCAGCCTGGCTGATAGCGCTGAGAAACACCACGCAACAAAAGAAGACCGAACACAATATTTTTTTCATCAGCTTTCCCCTTTCGTTCAGGAACTATTGAGAGGATATTATACCACCCTCATCCACCCTGGTCATCCAAGGCAGGCTGGGGATATGATTTTCAAGGCCTGTCCCTTGGGTTTGAACACTATACGCCTCTTTTTTTCAGATATATGGGTGAATTCTATCTTAAGATAGTCCTTGGGCCAGGCCTCCTTTATCTTTTCGGCCCATTCGATGACGCAGACCCCTTCCCCAAAAAGGTATTCATCCAGGCCTATCCCCTCAACCTGCCGGACATTATCCAACCTGTAGAGGTCCAGGTGGTACAGGGGTATCCTGCCCTGGTAGGGCTGCATCAGCACAAAGGTCGGGCTGGTCACCTGCTCCTTGACCCCCAAACCCTTGGCCAGACCCTGGGTAAAAACGGTCTTGCCCGCTCCCAGGTCGCCGATGAGCAGGACCACGCTGCCTTGTGGAAGCGTCTTCCCCAGCTCCTCGCCCAGCTTAAAGGTCTGCTGGCGGCTTTTCAAAATGATTTTCTTTTCTTTGTGTCGCATCTTAATCTTCCTCTGCCCGGGCCTGGAGCGATTTCAGCTGGACCAGTTCCGGCCACTTTTTCCCCACGGCTCCCACGACCAGCATGGTGGCCACCCCGCCGCCCACCACCGAAATGACCGGGCCGAAAAGCCAGGCCGTCAGCCCGGACTCGAACCAGCCCAGCTCATTGGAAATGCTGATGAACATATTGTTGACCGCCTGCACCCTGCCTCTCATGGCATCCGGGGTCCTGACCATGACCAGGGTATGCCGGACCACCACGCTGATATTATCCATGCCTCCCACAATGGCCAGCAGCACCAGGGAAAACCAGAAGGTATGGGACATCCCAAATCCTATCGTAGCCACTCCAAATCCAGCCACGGCAATGAACAAAGCTTTGCCGGCTTGTTTCAAAATAGGGTATCTCGATAAGAACCATATCATGACCATGGCTCCGACGGAGGGGGCCGCCCTGAGCCATCCCAGGCCAGCCGGCCCCACCTGCAGGATATCCTTGGCGTAAATGGGCAGAAGCGCCACGGCCCCGCCGAACAGGACCGCGAACAGGTCCAGGGTCATTACGCTCAGCAGGATGGGATGGGTCCAGACAAATCGCACTCCTCCCGCCAAGGAATGCAAGGTGACTTTTTTCACGGCAACCTTTGTCTGCCTGACCCGTATCCCCGCCAGGAATAAGCAATAACACAAGATGGCCAGCATGGTAAACCCATAAACATAGGTTGACCCGGCCAATACGGCGATGAGCCAGCCTCCCAGGGCCGGTCCGATGACCGTCCCCACCTGCCAGCTGCTGCTTTGCCAGGTGGCGGCGTTGGCAAAATGTTTTAAGGGGAGCATCATGGGGACCAGGGTAGCTGTGGACGGAGTGATAAACGCGCTGGCCATGGCATTAAAAAATAGGATCAGGTAAAAGTAAGGCACCGGACCCTTGTTCAAAGAGACCAGCAAAAGGGCCAGGGAACAAAGCGCCTGGGCGATCAGGCCCAGGATTGCCACCTTTTTCCTGTTAAAGCGGTCAGCCGTATGCCCGGCAGGCAAGGCCAGCAGGATGATGGGGACGACCTGGACCAGCCCCAGCCAGGCCAGCACCATGGCTGAGTGGGTCCGTTCATAAAGCTCCCAGCTGATGGCTACGGCCTGCATCTGCCCGCCAATGACCTGAATAAGCCTGCCAATAAAATAAAGCCGGTAGGACGAATACCTGAACGCGGCATAAGGGTCCTGGGTTGTTTTGTTTCCCATCATCTCCTCTTAAAAATGCCGGTAGCCTTTGGGTTTCAGGGGCAGGTTTTTTAGTCCCGAGGTCATCAATCTTATTCCCTGCCTGGCCGGGATGATCCTGCCAATACAGGAAACTGGTACCTGCCCTATTTTCTTCGGAACCTTGCCGAAAGACGCGGTGAAAACAAGTTCGTATTCTTCCCCGCCGTTCACGGCCCAGTCCAAAGCAGATTTTCTGGCTTTTTTAGCCAGGGTCACGGCTGGCTGAAACACGGGCACGACTCCTTCCAGGAGCAGGGCGCCGACCTTGCTTTCCTGGCAGATATGGTGTACTTCGCTGGCCAGGCCGTCACTGATATCCATCATGGCGTGCACGGCTTTTGTCTTCATGAGCGCCAATGACTCTTTGACCCGGGCTTGAGGAACAAGATGCCTTTTCTTTAACTCCCTAGCCGACCTGCCATCTATTTTTATTTTCCGGTTCTGCAGTAAAAAAAGCCCGGCTGCTGACCCGCCTAATGCTCCGGTGACAAAAATACCGTCCCCGACTTTGGCGCCTGAACGCAGGGCCGTGCCATAAGGCCCAGCCTCGCCCAAAACCGTCACATCCAGCACCACCTTGGAGCTTTTGACCGTGTCTCCGCCGACCAAAACTGCCCCGTATTTCTTGCAGGCCAGCTTGACACCCTTGTAAACACTGTCAAAAAATCTGACCGGCAAATCCCGGCAGCCCAGCGAAACCACACAAAACCTGGGCACTCCTCCCATGGCGGCGATGTCGCTGATGGCCGTAGTAACCGCCTTGGCTCCCACCTCAAAAGGGGTGGCAGTTTTTAGGGAGAAATGGACATCCTCCACCGACATATCGCAGGTCAAAAGGATTTTCTTTGTTCCAAATCCTTTGAGCACAGCCGCATCATCCCCGATGCCGGTCAGCACACCCTTGGTTCTTTTGGGCGCGCCCTTTTTCAGCCGGTCGATGAGACCAAACTCTCCTAACTTACCCAATTTCATATGGGACTTCCTTCTAATAAAATCATTACCATCCCCTGCCCTGAGCAGCGTCGAAGGGTTCTCCTATTTGCGAAAGCTTCACAATCCCCACTCCTTTGCAGAATTCCTCGTAACATAACCAGTATAGGAAAAAAACAGCTGTTTCTAAAGTAAAGAATAGTTATCGGGAAGCGCCTAGAACACCACGGGCAAAGCCCGTGGATGAATAGGCGCAGGTGTAATAAATACAATCCTCTCCGAGAGGATTCCAAAGGAGGATACTCCTTTGGTCAGCCAGCGTAGCTGGCTGAATGTTTTAGTGTCTAACTTTTGTTATAATCCTTATCAATCAATTTCTCAAAAGGACAAAAACTTGGATTTAAAAAGCAAAGAAATCGTTATTTTACGTGACTTGGCCAAGAGGGTGGCCGAGATCGCCGCACTGCCGGAGCAGGATATCAAAAGAAAGCTCTGGTACCAGCACAACGCTTTAAAGTCTGAAAAGGTCATGGTGCTTTGTTTTCCTGAGAACGGCTGGGCTGAACTGCTCCCGGACAGTGTGTTGCAGACCAAGGATCCCCTGTTTCGGGAAATGGAAAATAACCTGCGTATGAATATCTATATGCATGAACATATCCACGACGACAATGTCCTGGATAATTTTTATGACCTAAATTATGTTTATGAGCGTAGCGATTACGGCCTGACCATGAAGAAGATCAAGAGCACCATGGAAACAGGCTCCTACACCTGGGAAGCCCCCCTGAAAGACCTGGAAGATATTGAGAAGCTTAAACCTTGCACCATCACCATTGACCAGGCCAAGACCAAAGAACGAATAGAACTGGCCCAGGAAGTGTTCGGAGATATTTTAAAAGTACGCCTCAAGGGCGGCTTTTTCTGGGGAGTGGGCCTGACCTGGAAACTGATCGACTTGCGCGGTTTGGAACAAGTCATGATCGATCTCTCGGAGAACAGCGAGTGGCTGCACCGGGTCATGCAGTTCCTCCAAAAGAACATGATGCAGGAGCTGAATTTTTATGAAAAAAACAACCTGCTCAGCTTGAACAACGACAACGATTACGTGGGCTCTGGAGGACTTGGTTTTACCCACGAACTGCCGCAGGATGATTTTAACGGCCGGGTGAGATTAAAAGATATGTGGGGTTTCGCCGAGGCCCAGCCTCTAACCGGCGTCTCGCCCCGGATGCTGGATGAGTTTTCCCTGCAGTACGAACTGCCTTTGCTGGCCCGGTTCGGCCTGAACTGCTACGGCTGCTGCGAACCTCTGGACAAAAAATACAGCCTGGTCAAAAAGGTCCCTAATCTGCGCCGCGTCTCGGTCTCGCCTTTTGCCGATGTCGAGATCGCAGCCAGGGAATTGCAGGACAAATACATCTTTTCCTGGAAACCCTCGCCCACGGACATGGCCAATCCCCATTTTGACGAGCGGAAGATAAGGGAATACATCCAGCGGACGCTGGACATCGCCAAAGGCTGTGTCCTGGAGATAGTCCTAAAAGACCTGACCACGGTAAACCATGACCCCAGCCGCATTGACCGCTGGACCTCCATAGCCAAGGAGCTCACCAAAGGATAAGTTCCCCCTCCTTTGCAACTCTTTTTGGGCCCAATTGGGACAGAATATAAATTAAATAAGGAGATCGCTTGAAAGACTTTACCAAGGGAAATATTTTCCAGCAGTTGGTCGAATTTTCCATCCCCATGCTCCTGGCCAACCTGCTGCAGGCGGCCTACTCCATCGTCGACGCCATCTGGGTGGGCCGCTTGATCGGCTATGAAGCTTTTGCCGCGGTGAGCGTGACCATGCCACTGGTGTTTTTCCTGGTCTCGGCCGTCATCGGCATGACCATGTCCACCAACATCCTGATCGGACAGGCCTATGGTTCCCGCAACTTCGCCTACATGAAAAAGGTCCTGAGCAATTCCTTCATCTCCACCATGCTTATCGCCCTGGTCATCTCGGTTTTGAGCATCGTCTTTACGGGACCCCTGCTCCACTTGCTCAACACCCCCGAAAAGCTCAAGCCCTACGCCCACACATTTTTTCTCATCGCCGTGTCCGGGCTGGTCTTTTCCTTCGGTTACAACTGGTTTGGCGCGGTCATGCGGGGACTGGGCGACTCCAAGACCCCGCTCATCCTGCTCGTGTATTCCACGGCCCTCAACATCCTGTTCGTGCCCATCCTCATCCTGGGGTTTGGGCCTATCCCGCCCCTGGGCGTGGCTGGCGCGGCCCTGGGCACGGTCATCTCCAGCTTTCTCATCCTGGTTTGGGCCTATGTTTTCGTCCTAAGAAAGCACCCGGTGCTCAATGCGCATAACTGGGATTTCACCCCGGACTGGACCATCATCCGCAAAATATTTTCTATCGGCATCCCCATCTCCTTCCAGATGTCCATCGTCTCCCTGAGCGGCCTGTTCATCGTGTCCCTGGTCAACACCTTTGGGCCGGCTGTGGCCGCGGCCTACGGCATCGGCATGCGCCTGGACCAACTCGCCATCCTGCCGGCCATGGCTATCGGCATGAGCGTCTCCTCCATGGTCGCCCAGAACCTCGGGGCCAAAGAGCACGGCCGGGTCAAGGAACTGGTCCGGCTCTCCCTGCTCACCGCGCTTGGCCTGTCCACCCTGTTTTTTGGCATCATCTACGGTTTCCCCCGCCTCATCGCCTCGGTTTTCACGCGTGAACTGCCTGTCGTGGACCTGACCGTGGACTATATCCGCATCGTGGCCTTTACCTATTTCACTTTTTCAGTAATGAATGTACTGCAGAGCATCGTGCGCGGGGCCGGAGACACTTTTTACATGATGGTCTTTTCGCTCGTTGGGCTCATCATTGTCCGCTATCCGCTGGCCTTGTGGCTGTCCAAAACAGCTCTGCAGGAAAGGGGTATCTGGCTGGGTATTCTACTCTCCACCGTGGTCGGTCTGACCATGAATTACCTTTATTATCGGAGCGGGCGCTGGAAACGGCTGACCATCCTGCCCAAAATGCCTCCGCAAACAGCCCTGGAACGGGAAATCGAAGAAAATATCGTATAGAAGGAATTAACTGCGTATTAGGGATATAATTTGCACTACTAATTCGTGGAGGGGAGGCCGTCACCCATGTTCACCCTGAACACCCGCAACTTCATCATCATCCTTGTGGTCCTTCTGGGCCTTTTGGCGTATATGGTCATGCACCGCCCGGCATCTAACAGCGCTCCCCCTGCTGCCGGGACGACAGCTGGCTCCGGTTTTGTGGACATCGACAGCAGACCCTTGGTCCTGGACGGCTGCAAAGGAAAGGTTTTGATCGTGGATTTTTGGGCCACCTGGTGCGGCCCCTGCAGGCGCGAGCTCCCTAATGTCATCGGCATCTATAACAAATACCATTCCCAAGGCTTGGATATCACGGGCGTCAGCGCAGACAATATGCCCAGGGAAGAATTCAGGGCTTGGCTTCAGCAAGCCGGTATCGGCTGGCCTCAATATTGGGACGGTCTGGGCTGGGGCAACAAGGTCTTCGCGCAATACGGCATCCGGTCCATCCCCGCCACTTTCATCTACGACCGGCAGGGTAAGCTGGCCGCCCAAAATCTGCGTGGCCCTGACCTGGAAGCCAAAGTCGCCGAGCTGCTCGGTTCACACTAAAGTGAAATTGAAAACACCGCAAACCCCTGCGGTTTTGCGGTGTAGTAGGCTGCTAAAGGACCCTGTATTTAAGTTTTTCAGCAGCCTGCTAAATATTCTCTTAGTTTTTTCGCGTACTGGGGCAGGGCGATTTCCGGCTCCTCGATGTCCGGGCACCATTTCTTTTCCCACTCCACGGACAGCCAGCCCTGGTAATCGGCCCCCCGGAGCAGCTGGATAAGCTCCACGGTGGGCAGTTCACCCTGGCCTAAGAGCTGATATTTCCCTTCCAGACTCCCGGCCTGGTTGCGCTTCCAGTCCTTGATATGGACATGGCGCAACCTGGACTTGATGTCCTCAAAGGTTTCCTTCACCGGTTCGCCGATGATGCAGGAGGAATTCATCACATCCCAGAGGATGCCGGCTCCCTTGCCCGGCACGCCTTCCAGCACTTTTTTGGCGACAGTACCGTGGGCAAAAGCGTCATGGGTCTCCAAAAGCACGGCCACGCCCAGCTGGCTGGCCCTTTTTTCCAGGACTTTAAACCCCTCGATGCAGCCCCTGACCGCGTCGTCCAGGGCCGTGCCTTTGGGCGGCCCGGCAAAGACCCGGACAAAAGGCGCTTTCCACTCCACGGCCATTTCCAAAAAAGCCAAACACTCCTTGACCTGTTCTTCCAGTTTCAAGGGGTCGGGCTGGGCCAGGCCCACCGAGGTGTCCACGCACACCACCGGCATCCCGTTGTCCGTGCACAGGGATTTGACCTTCCTGCGTTTTTCCTTGTCCAACTGCCCTGTCATCAGCTCCTTGTCCAGCAGCCGGATTTCCAGTCCCTCGTAACCGTCCTTTTTGGCCTCTTCCACGCATTGCTCCAGAGTCCACTCCGGGCAGGCCAGGGTCGAATAGCAAAGTTTCATGGCGCCATTCCTTTCTTTTTTAGTTTTTTCACTTCTCCGCGATATGGACCTTGATCGGATAGCACAGGACCGATTCGCTGCCGAGGTATTTTAAGCCCGCCTCGGAAAACATCTGCCGGAACTCGGCCGTGCTGTACTGCTTGACGTGCGTTTTTTCCAGGGAGTGCATCTTGTTCTCGACCCACTTGGTAAAAACATCGTCCGGCGTGGCGTCCAGAATATACAGCCTGGCGTCCTGCTTCAGGACCCGGTACACTTCGGCCAGGGCATGCTTGGGGTTGGAATAGTGGTGGAAAGAAAAGGTGCAGATGGCGTTGTCAAAAAACCTGTGCCCGAACGGCAGGGCCTCGGAGCTGGCCACATGGAAGGAAACATTCTTTTGGCCGGCCGCGTTCGCCCTGGCCTTGGCGATCATTTTTTCCGAAATATCAATGCCCACGAAATTGCCTTTTCCCCGCCCTAACCCGGCCGCGTAACGCACGGCCCACCCTGTCCCGCACCCCAGGTCAAGGAAATTGGTGTCCGCCAGAGGGCCGATCATCTGGACCACCTTTTTTTGGAGATAACGGAAAACAAAATTCCACTTGTCAAAGGTCCTGGCCCACTGGTCGAACTTTTTCTGGTTGACCCTGTCGTGCTCGCTGAACTTTCCTGTTTTTCCCATTACTTTGCCTCGTAGAACCATATCTTTTGATCCACCTTATACTTGCTCCCGTCCTCATTATAAACAATAGCCGTGACAATGTATTCCCCCTCATCGATGACCGTGTCCTTTTTTAAGGGCACATTGTATTCAAACCCGTAGGTCTGGGTATTGCCGTCATAGGGCAGGGTGATGACCGGAGGGTCGTCAATATCTAAGGTCAGATCGACCCTGGACGCCCCAGGAGCTGTGACCGCCACCTTGAACCTGTCTCCGTAGTGCAGGGTGGAGGGCGCGACCATCAAAGTCGCCAGGGGAGCCTGCTGGCTGGCCGGCTGGCCGGGCTGGGGCGTGGGCTCCACAATAGGGGCCTGTTCATTGCTGTTTTCCGTGCCTGCCTTGCTCGGCTTGGCCTGGATGACCTTGTGTCTGGGGAATACGATCTCCGGCGTCGGAATTGGTACCGCAGATGGGTTTGCGCTATAGACTTGGCGCATCAAATTTTCCACGGAACCGCTGCTGCTAGGGGTGGGCACGGGCCTTTGGACCGGCCGGTTTTCCTCCAGGGTGGTTCCGCATCCGGTCAGCCAAAGCATTAGCCCTCCGGCTGCCAGACTTAAGACCGTTGTTTTTAATTTAACCATTTTTAGACACACGGAAATCTTTGACCTCCAACTGCACGGTTTCCTGGTCATTCCACCTGTTGATGGATGGTGAAAAGACCAGGTCTATGTCCAGGCCGGGAAGCAGCTCCCCGAACCTATCCGCCTCGCGGAACAGGATAGCGTCCCGGAAAACCCCGTTGGACTTGACGCTGAACTTGATATGCTTGTCCCCGCCCACCAGTTTGGGGTTCCCGGCCACCTGGACCCTCCGGGTCCCCAGCAAAGGTCCTGGGTTGCCCACTCCCAGAGGCGCCAGCTTTTCCAGGTCAGCCACCAGGCGGGCGTCAACATCCTGAAGAGGCACCTCCGCGTCTATCCGCAGTTTGGCCTGGAGCGCTTCGGAGGACACGCCTCCCTCAGCCAGCTTTAAGAACGCCTCCTCGAACTCGGTCAGTTTGTCCTTTTCCACGGACAACCCCGCGGCCATGCTGTGGCCTCCGAACTTGACCAGGGATTTGCCGCATTTTTCCAAAGCCTGCGTGATGTCAAAACCCTCCACCGACCTGGCCGAGCCTTTGCCCTGGCCCAGCTGGAAACTCACCACCACGGCCGGCCTGCTATAACTCTCCACCAGCCGCGAGGCCACCAGCCCGATGACGCCGGGATGCCACCGCTCGTCGCTCACCACAATGGCCTTTTTATACTTTCCGTCCAGGTCGGTTTCCACCTTTGTCTTGGCCTCCGCGACGGCCTTGCGTTCCATCTCCTGCCTCTGCTTGTTGACCTGGTCCAGGGTGCGGGAGGCCGGCAAAGCGCCCTGGTAAGAGGGGCTCAAAAGCACCCGCAGGCCCAGGCTCGGGTCGCCTATCCTTCCGCCGGCATTGAGGCGGGGGCCCAGTATAAAAGCCAGGTGATAGCTGGCCAAAACCTTGTCCCCGATCCCCGCGATCTCCTTGAGGGCTTTTAGTCCTGGCCGGATCTGGTCATTCATCAGCCGGAGGCCCTGGTCCGTGATATAACGGTTTTCCCCATATAAAGGCACCATATCCGACACCGTACCCAGGGCCGCCAAGTCAAAATAAGACTGGCTGCGGCTGGCTTTGCCCGCTGATTCATAAAGGGCCTGGCATACTTTAAGGCACAGCCCGGAGGCGCATAAATGGTCAAAGGGATAGGTGCAGTCCGGCTGGTGCGGGTTGATGAAGGTGTTGGAGGGCGGCACCTGCTCCACGACCTCGTGATGGTCCACCACCAGGACTTCCATCCCAAGCTCCCTGGCCCGGAGGATCTCCGTGGCCGAGGTCGTCCCCGAATCAATGCAGACCAGGACCTTGGTGCCGCCTTTGGCCAGGAATTCCACGGCCGGGATATTGAGGCCGTAGCCCTCCTTGAGCCGGTCGGGAAAGTAGTAAAACACCGTGCCGCCCAGCGTCTCGATCGTATGGTGCAGGATGGCCGTGCCGCTGATGCCGTCCACGTCGTAATCGCCGTAAAGCGTGATGCGCCGCTTGTCCTGGACGGCCCGCCAGAGGATATCCACCGTCTCCTTCATCCCCTTGATGTCCCAGCAGGAGGCGCTGAATCCGGGTTTTTTTTCCAGGAACACCCGTGCCTGCTCCTCGGTTTTATACCCGCGATTGATCAGGATCTGGGAAAGGAATGGGGTGATGCCGAGCTTGGCGGAAAGTTCTTTTTGCAGGTTCAGGGAAGGCGTGACGATCAACCAGGATTTGGGCATGCTCAGAACGGGGTGTTCTTTTTGCTGAACACATCCGGCGACACGATGCCTCCGGACATGACCAGCTTGATGCCGTCCTCCACGGAGAGCTCCAGGGGGGTCACTTCCGGGGCCTCGCAGAACACCGTGTAGCCGAGGTAAAGCTGATTGGTCGGCACGAACACGTGCAGGACCTTTTTGGCCCCCTCTCCCGCCGGGATGACGCTGTCCCGGGTGACGAACCCGAGCGAGTAGTTGCCCTTGCGGGGATACTCGATGAGGACCACGGCCCGGAAACTTTTTTTCCCCGAACCGATGGTCTCAGCCATTTGCTTGGCCGCGTGGTAGATATTGCCCATGACCGGGATGTGCGTGATCAGGGACTCCAGCCACTCAAAGAATCGCTTGCCGAAAATATTGGTGGACAGGTAGCCGACGAAGACCAGGATGATGACGGCCAGCACCAGGCCCAGGATGGTCATGACCTGGTATTTGAGCAGGATGTCGAAAAGGCCGGGGGCCATGATGTACTGCAGGGCGGTCTTTCCCAGGGGCCCCACCCAGTATTCCAGGAGCCGGTAAAGGACCAGCAGGATGAAATAGGTGACGAGCAGGGGCAAAAAGGTGATGAGCCCCGTGATGAAATAGCCCCTCAACCTGACCCTGAACTTATCTTTTTTCTCGACCAAGGGACCTCCTTAGGCTTTTGACTGACCGGTTGATTTTACCATTAATTAAAGGAGTGGTTACATAACTATCATGCTAAAAAAGCCTTGGAATGCGGGGAAAACGGGCGGCTTACTGGTTGTGGGGCTTTTTGGAGGTCAAAACTTCCCACTCCACCAGGATGGGGCTGGCCACGTAGACCGAGGAGTAAGTCCCCACGCACACCCCGAAAAGCATGGCCCAGGAAAAGTCGTGGATGACGTCCCCGCCCAGGAAATAAAGGGCCAGGAGCACGAGCAGGACGGTGGAGGAGGTGATGATGGTCCGGCTCAGGACTTCGTTGACGCTCTTGTTGATGACCTCCCCGTAGGTCTCTTTGCGCCGGTAACGCAGGTTTTCGCGGATGCGGTCAAAGACCACGACCGTGTCGGTCAGGGAATAGCCGGCCAGGGTCAGCAGGGCCGTGATGATCAGGAGCGTGAACTCCTTGTGGAAGATCCACAGCATGCCGATGGTGGCCAGGACGTCGTGCAGGGTGGCGATGGCCGCGGCCACGCCGAAGCTGAAATCGAACCTTATCCAGATATAGGCCATGATGCCTATGAGGGCCCAGAACACGGCCCACAGCGCCTGCTGCCGCAGCTGCGACCCCACCGCCGGCCCGACCTCTTCGCTGCTGATCTTGCCTTTGTCCACGGGGTTGTCCGGGAACGCCTTGGTGAGGGCGTCGATGAGTTTGCCCGCCACGCCCGCGCCCACGGACTCGGTCTGGGCCACCCGGACCAGGACCATGTTGTCGCTATCGCCCAGCTTCTGGATGACCGACTCTTTCCAGCCGGCCTGCTCCAGGGCTACGCGAATGGCGCCGATATCCACCGGCTTTTGGAACCCTATCTCGACCAGGGTCCCGCCGGCGAAATCAACGCCCAAAGGCGCGTTGCCCAGGAAGATCTGGACCGTGCCGATGATGCCCAGGGTCACCAGGACGCCGGACAGGCAAAAAGCGTACCGGCGCCACTTGATGAAGTCCCAAGAGGTCTTTTTCCATTTCAGCAGTTCGAACATTTTTCTCCCCCTAGATGCTCAGTGAAGAATACTGTTTTCTTAGGTCAAAGATGATCTTGGTGATGACCACGGCGGTAAAGAGGCTGATGACCACGCCCCAGAACAGGGTCACGGCGAATCCTTTGACCGGCCCGCTGCCGAACTGGAAGAGCACGGCGGCGGTGATGAGGGTGGTCACGTGCGAGTCGATGATGGTCCATAGCGCGTGGCTGTAACCGCCGTCAATGGCGGCCCGCACGGTCTTGCCGGCCCTCAGCTCCTCGCGTATCCTCTCGAAGATCAGCACGTTACTGTCCACGGACATACCCATGGTCAGGATGATGCCGGCGATGCCCGGCATGGTCAGGGTGGCGTGCACCCCGCACAAAAAGGCCATCAGGAAAACGAAATTGACCAGCATCCCGATGTCCGCGATAAAGCCCGATATCCTGTAATAGATGATCATCCAGAGCATGACGGCGCAGATGCCCACGATGGCCGAAATAATGCCCGCTTTGATGGAATCCGCTCCCAGGGAAGGCCCGACCAGCTGGTTATGGATGATGGCGATGGGGGCCGGCAGAGCGCCTGACCTTAAGACCAGGGCCAGGTCCTTGGCCTCATCCAGCGAAAAATGCCCTTCGATCTGTCCCGAACCGCCGTCAATCCTGGTGCGGATGACCGGCGCGGAATAGACCCGGCCGTCCAGGATGATGGCCAGGTAGCGGCCGATGTTCTCGGAGGTCAGGTCCGCGAACTTGTCCGCGTACTCCTTGGTGAGGGTGAAATTGACCACCGGGCGCTGGTAGGAGTCCATGACCACCTTGGCGTCGCTCAGGGCCGAGCCGGTCATGAGCTGCTTGCTCTCCAGCAGGTAGTATTTTTGCTCCTTGCCCGGCACGACTTCCAGGTCAGCCGGGACCTTGGACGGCATGGGGTCGCCGTTCTTGTCCAGATAATCGCTCAGGGAATGGGTGGTGTCCTGCAATTTGAACTCCAAAAGAGCGGTCTTGCCGATGAGGTCTAACGCCCGGTCCTTGTCCTTGATGCCCGGGAGCTGGACCACGATCCATTTTTCGCCCTGCCTCTGGATGGAAGGCTCGGCCACGCCCAGCCCGTCCACGCGGTTGCGGATGATCTCCAAAGCTCTGTCCACGGCGTCGGCCGGCTTGGCCCCCACGGGCAGTTTGTCGGTCTGCACTTCCAGGACCAGGTGCAGCCCGCCCTGCAGGTCCAGCCCCAGGTTTATCTTTTGCTGGGGAGGATAGACCAGGTAAACGGCGTAAAATAACGCGGCGACAATGGCCAGGATGAGGATCTTTTGAGGTGTGCCCACTTTAGGATTGGGTTCCTTGTCTTAGAGAGTCTACGGCGCCCTTGAGGATCTTGACCTCTACGTTGTTGGCGATCCGGACTAGAAGTTCGTTCTGCCCCTCGAAACCGGTGATGGTCCCGATGATCCCGCGGAACACGACGACATCGCCTTTTTTGAGGTTCTCCAGCAGTTTCTGGTGCTCTTTTTGGGTCTTGCGCTGGGGCATGATGATCAAAAAAATGAAAGCGACCACGATCAATAAAAGGGGCATCAGTCCTGAAATAAATCCCGCGGGCGACGGCGCTGCCCCGGCGGCGGGCGCTGCGGGAGCCGCCGCGGTTCCTTGCGCGTATAATAATGAAACCAAGCTCAATAACATACCCAACCTCCTTGAATGTCCTTGTAATCTCTTAATATTGCGTTTCCTATCAAGAGCTCGATGGGAACATTGAAATTCTATTTTTTAAAAAAATTTTCTCTAAACTTCTTTTTTGCTTCTAAAAAAGTCCCTGAGGCGATAGCCTGCCTCATAGAACCCATTAAATCTATCATATAGGTCAAATTGTGTAAAGTAAGGAGCCTCTGCACCAGCAATTCGCCGCTCTGGAACAGATGGCGCAGGAATGAACGGCTGTAATTCTTGCAGGTAAAGCACCGGCAGGCCTGGTCCAGGGGTGCGTGGTCATGGGTGAATTCCGCGTTTTTGATGAGCATCTTGCCTTCGCTGGTGAACACCGTGCCGTTCCTCGCGTTGCGCGTGGGCAGGACGCAGTCGAACATGTCGATGCCCAGCTCCACCGCGTCCCACAGGTCCTCGGGGCTGCCCAGGCCCATCAGATAGCGGGGTTTTTCTTTGGGCAAATGAGGTGTGGTCCACCCGATGACCTCCAGCATGGTTTCCGCGGGTTCTCCCACGGACAAGCCGCCCAGGGCATAGCCCGGAAAGTCCATTTCCACCATGGCTTTCGCGCTTTGCTCGCGCAGGTCTTTATACACTCCGCCCTGCACGATGCCGAACAGGGCCTGGTCGTCCGGCCGCCTAAAGCTCCTCAGCGAGCGCTCGGCCCACTGGAGCGTGGTCTTGAGCGAGCTCTCCACCTCGCCCTGCGAAGCGGGATACTGGCTGCACACATCCAAGGGCATGATGATGTCCGAACCCAATATCTGCTGGATGTCCATCACCTTTTCCGGGGTCAGGAAATGGCTGGAACCGTCCAGGTGGGACTGGAATTTCACTCCCTCATCCGACACCTTGGCCAGCTGGGCCAGGCTGAAAACCTGGAACCCGCCGCTGTCCGTGAGCATGGGCCCGTCCCACCCGCTGAACTTGTGCAGGCCTCCGGCCTCCCGGATGACCTCCATGCCCGGCCGCAGGTAAAGGTGGTAGGCGTTGGCAAGGTAGATGGATACTCCCGCCTCCCTGAGCTCCTTCGAGGTCAGGGTCTTGACCACTCCCTGCGTTCCGACCGGCATGAAACAGGGCGTCAGCACCTCTCCGTGCGTCAGCGTCATCCTGCCGTTGCGCGCCTGGGTATCCTTATCCTTCGCTGTCACTTCAAACGAAAAAGCCATTATTCCACCATCCTCACCCATTTAATGATCTTAAGCCCTTCTTTTTCGGGCACTGCCAGGTAAATATCGCCGTCCTTGTCCACCACCGCCGCCTTGCCCCCTATGGCCGGTTTAAAAAGCCTGGATTGCCACAGGACCTTTCCCTGGGTATTCGCCACGGCGGCCAAAAAATGATCCTCGGATTCTGGATCGTCGGTTTGATAATCCACAAAATGATAGATCTTTCCTTTCTGGACCCCGATCAAATGGCTCCAGAGCGCATTGATTTTCGGAGCGTCCGTTCCGATGGGCTTAGGAAAATGGCTAAAAAAGACGCTCCTGAAATGCCTCAGATTTTTCTCGAATCTTTTCTGGTCACCTCCCGAGGAGAACGGGTCGCTGTCATAAAAACAGTCCTCCAAAAACTCCTTCCTGGGGATCACCACCATTGGCTTGTCCGATTTCCATGCTTTGAGGACCAAAACCGCATACCTGGTCTTGTAATCCACCAAAGCGCCGTTTTCATAGAATAGATGGGCATGCTCATTTCCCAATTTTCTATCCTTCAAGAGGTTGCCTTTTTTATCGAATATCTGTAAATTTCCGCGCAAACTGCTGTTTGCTGAATAGAGATACAACGAGCCTTCCTCATCGAAAAGATAATCTACACCGATATAGTCATGCCTGATAGTTTGCAGGTATTGCCCGTTGGAACTGAATTTTAAGATCTTAAAACCTTTGCCTATCTGCTTGACCAGGGCCGGGTCATTTCCGCCTCCATAATCAAGATAAAGACAGCCCTCCGGGTCTATCGCCAATTGAAAAGGAACGCCTAAAACCTTCAAGGGGGCATTATGGAAGCTTAATTGATAAAAAACGGTTTGCACCTGGTCATCCCCCGTGCCGTACGGGATGGTCACGAACGCCTCTTCTTTGAAATCCAGGCCGTCAGCTCGGCTCACGCCCAGCACAAACAAAACCAGGAGCAACAGGATTTTTTTCACAGCAGCCACCTCTCCAATATGTCCAATGTCCAAAGTCCAAGGTTAGCGATTATTTAGTCGATTATCAACATGCAGTCGCCGTAACTGTAAAAACGGTATCTATCTTTGACCGCCTGAGCGTAAAGCTCCAGCAATTTTTCCCTGCCGATGAAGGCTGAGACCAGGAGCAGAAGACTGGAACCAGGCAGATGAAAATTGGTCAGCAGGTTTTTGACCACCTTGAACTTGTAACCCGGCATGATAAAAAGGTCGCACCAGCCCTCTTTTGGCTGGACCCGGCCCTGCTCTGTGGCGGCCCATTCCAATGCGCGGGTGGATGTCGTGCCCACGCACACCAATCGTTTACCCTGTTCCAGCGTCTGGTTGATGGTCTGGCTGGCCTGTTCGGTGATGCGGACATATTCCGGATGCATCTTGTGGGTATCCAAATCACGGACAGGCTTAAAAGTGCCCCAACCCACATGCAGGGTAAGCTCGGCGACGCACACCCCTTTTTGCCTAAGACTGTCCAAAATAGCCGGGGTAAAATGCAAGCCAGCCGTGGGGCTGGCAATGGAACCGTTTTCCCTGGCATAGACTGTCTGGTAACGCTCGCTGTCCATAGGCTCAGCCGGCCTGGTTATATAAGGAGGAAGAGGCACCTTGCCTTCTTTATCAATAAACGCCTGCCAATCCTCCACGGGACTGAACTGCACAATGCCTCCGGCCTGCTCCAAAAACTCTATTATTTCAGCAGTAACCTGGCCCTGGCTAAAGCTCAGTTTGGTGCCGGGTTTTGCCCTTTTTTTGGGATTGATCAGGGCTTCCCACTTACCTTGTCCCAAGTCACGGGTCAAAAGAAGCTCCACCTTGCCGCCTGTGCCCAGCTTTTCTCCAAAGAGTCTGGCTGGAATGACCCGGCTCTGGTTGAGCACCAGGCAATCCCCCGGCTGGATGAATCCGGCAAAATCCTTGAACGACCAATGCTGGACCTGTCCGCTCGTCTGGTCAAAGACCATCATCCGGCTCTGGTCCCGTTCCTTGGCCGGATACTGGGCTATCAACTCCTCCGGCAACTCATAATTAAAATCCTCGATTTTCATTTTCACCCTTCTTAAAATTCTTGGTCCCGTATCAATAAGTTAGGCCAGTTTACCTCAAAAACCCAATTAATTTAAGGTATGATAGGACCATGGCCAAGGGAGAATATTTCACTTTTAAAAATTTAACGGACATACGCCAGAGGGTCAAAGACCTAAATCTATCGGATGACCTTGGTTTTAGCGATGATATCAGCCCCGCCAAACCCGGACGAAAGATATCCTCACCCATAAACTGCGGCCCTTTTGTATTGAGCAACCGCTTTGCCATCCATCCCATGGAAGGCTGGGACGCTGACCCTGTGTCCGGCGCTCCCACCCTGGACACTTTGCGGCGCTGGGAGCGGATGGGGCAAAGCGGAGCCAGTCTGCTCTGGGGCGTGGAGGCCATGGCCGTGGATTTCGAGTACCGGGCCAACCCCAACCAACTTGTCATCAACGAAAGCACAGCTCTTGCCTTGGAACAAGGCCTTAAACTCATCCGGCAAGCGCATTCCCGTTGCTTTGGCACAGCCAGCAGGATCGTCATCGGTGCCCAAATCACCTGTTCAGGCAGGTACAGCCACGGCCGGCTCAAAGGCTCTCCCCTGCTACTGATGTACCACCACCCGGAACTGGACAAACGCGTCCACGCGGACAAGGACACGCTTCTGATGACCGACCAGAAAATAGAGTCCATCGTGGGACAATACGCCGCAGCCAGCCGGGTCGCCAAAAAGATCGGTTTTGATTTTATTGACATCAAGGCCTGCCACCGCTACTGGCTCAATGAAACTCTCGCAGCCAAGACCAGGCCCGGCCAGTATGGCGGCTCCTCTGATAATCGGACAAAAATATTCCTGATGATCGTGGACGCCATCAGACGGGAAGTCGGCCCGGATTTCACCCTGGGCTCCCGGCTCAATGCCTGCGACGGTATCCCATTTGAGGAAGACCCGGCCACCCAGCGCCCGGGCTTAAAAGGTTATGGCCATCCAAGCCCTTTTACCACGCCTTATGTGTGGGGTTGGGGAGTCAATGAGAGCGACCCTCTCCAGCCGGACCTCTCGGAGCCCATCCAGCTCATCGCCAAACTCAAGGCCAAGGGACTAAAATTGTTCAACATTTCCTCAGGCAGTCCGTATTCCAACCCGCACTTTTCCCGTCCCACGGAAACTCCGCCTGTGGACGGCTACCAGCCCCACCACGACCCTTTACATGAAGTGGCCCTGCACTTTTCCGTTGCGGCAAGCATCAAAAAGGCGCACCCCGACATCGTGGTCATCGGCACAGCCTACTCCTACTTGCGCCAGTTCAAGGCCCATGCCGCGGAATATAATATCGAGAAGGGCCGGGTGGATATGGTGGGACTTGGCCGGGCCCTGCTTTCCTACCACGACGAGGCCAGGAAACTGCTGGAAACCGGGGAGGCCAAGATAGAAAAAGGAAGGATGGTCTGTACCGGAGACTCGGCTTGCACCACCGGCCCCCGTTTCGGCCTGAAATCCGGCTGTATCTTTGATCCCTACTATGTCCAGGTCAACCAGGCCATCAAATCCCGCCTGACCGAAATAGGCCTCACCAAAAAATAGCTCAGTAGTTGAAGCTTACCTTGAGCTTGAGAGGGTTGTTGGTGGGGTCCACCAAAAAGCCCACGGCGCCCGCGATCTCGTTCCACCAAAAATGGGCGGCCACGCATTTGGACAGCTTGTAACCCTGGTCCTGGAACAGCCAGCCGCTGTAAAACCCGAACATCGTGGCAAAGGCCACGTCTCCCCAGGCCTGGGCCTCGGTCTCGCCGTTGAAATAAATATTGAAATAATGCATCCCCCCAAAGGTCACGCTGGCAATGGCCAGCCCGGCCAGCGGTCCGTAGTCTTCCTCCATCTCGGTCTGGAAATATCCCCGGAAAAAAGACTCCTCCGAAGCCGCCACCGTGGTATTGAGCAGGGTCCAGGAGGTCTCATAGACGGCGGTTCCGTCGCCCTGGCCAAAATCATGGCCGAACATGGTCACGGTGCTGAGGGAGTTACAGTGCTGGGTGACCGGCGAGATGGAATAAACGGCCCACAGATAGGCTCCGCTCAGCAGGGCCACGCCCCACACATAGGGCGAAGTGAGATTTTCCCATTTATAGGGGGCCAGCAGCAGTTGCGGGACAGGCGTAGGGTCGATGGGGTGGCGGTAATCAAGGTCGGGCCGCCTGAGCCTGGCCTCCCGGTAGGCGTCATAGCTCTGCAGGGTATAGACCTCGCCGAATAGAAAAAAGAAATAGTTGTATTCCGGGCTGTTGCTTTCCCATATTTTGTACTGGTTCCACAGGGACAGGCCCCCCAGCCCGATACTGCCGAGGAGGATGGGATAGGCCGCCCCGTAATCTCCCAGGTAAAAATGCCCTCCTGCCGGTATGGTGGCCCAGGCCATGGCGTCATGCGGGTCGATTTTGGCGGTCTGGGTGACATTTTCACCCGTGCCCGGGATGGCTGCCCCTAGACTGGCCGCAAAGAATAGGACGCACAACACGGCGCTGAGGCAGCACAAAAGGGTTCGGGGAGCGCGGCAAAGCCGGCAAGCAGGGGTCATCAGCACTCCTTTTAGAGCGTGAACTTTTCTCCCAGGTATATTTCTTTGGCTTTCTTGTTGGTGACCAGCTGGCGGGAAGTGCCGGACAGGAGGATATCGCCGGCGTACATGATATAGGAGCGGTCCGTGATGGCCAGGGTCTCCCGGACATTGTGATCCGTGATGAGGACGCCCAGTCCTTTTCTCTTGAGCTGGCTTACGATGCCCTGGATGTCCAGCACCGCGAGGGGGTCGATGCCCACGAACGGCTCGTCGAGCAGGATGAACCGGGGCGACATGGCCAGGGTCCGGGATATCTCCACCCTGCGCCGTTCCCCCCCGGACAGGGTGTAGGCTTTTTGCTTGGACAGGTGCAGGATGCCCAGCTCTTTCAAAAGCGCCTTGGCCCGGGACTCCCGCTCGGCGGGGCTGCCATCCATCATCTCCAGGACCGCCATGACGTTGTCGTAAACGGACAGCTTCCTGAATACGGACGGCTCTTGCGCCAGGTAGCCGATGCCCTGCCGGGCTCTAAGATACATGGGCAGTTCGGTGATGTTCTGTTCGTCCAGGTAGATGGAACCGCTGTCCGGCCTGATCAGGCCCACCACCATATAAAAGGTCGTGGTCTTGCCCGCGCCGTTGGGGCCCAAAAGCCCCACCACCTCGCCCTGGTGCACCTCCACGCTCACGCCTTTGACCACCTGGCGGTGCTTGTAGGTCTTGTTAAGCCCCTGGGTGCGCAACACGCCTTGAGGAACGGTCCGGGTCTTATGGGTCTTTTTCAAAAGGGTCCTTTCCCTGCTGTTCTTTAGAAATTGCTGTTGGCGAAATCCGCCGAATAAAAGGTCGCTTTCACCCTGCCCTGCAGGACGATGCGGTCGTCCTTGAGGTAGGCGGTGATGGTCTCTCCCTGGAATATATTGCGTCCCTTGATGACCTCCGGAGAACCGGTCAACTGCATGGTCTGTTCGGTGTCCGAATAAAAAGCCTGCTCTGAATTGGTCTTAATGTCCTGCCGGATGATCCAGACATTTCCTTTGGCCAGGGCCTTCTTTTCCCGGTCCTGGAGCTCTATACTATCACCCCGGATGCACAATTCGCCCGCTTTTTTGTCCTGCCTGGTGAACTCCGGATGGCCTGTGGCCACCACGACCTTCATGTTGTTCCTGTATTCCAGTTCGTCGCTGATGAGCTGCATGGCTTGGCTGTCGTCCGTCAGGCACACGTGGCCCTGGGCCGTGGCGCTGTCCTTGGCCGAAGTGCCGACCAGCCTGTCCGAGACCATCCGGGAACTCCCCTGCCTGACCACGACATGCCCGGTCCAGGTGTTGGTCTTGTCCGTGCCGTTGTAGGACACCTTGTCGGCGCTGATATAGACAGGCTCCTTGGATTTAGCCCTCTCCTGGAGCAGTTCCTGGGCTTTGGGCACCGGCGTCGGGACAGCCTGGCCCCATCCTGCCAGGGGCAGCAGGCACAGCCCCGACAAAAGCACGGCCCATCGCGTCAAAACTCCCTTTGTTTTCATTGCTTGATCCTCTGTACTTGCGTGATGTCCTTGATCCTGCCCCGCGGGTCCATGATCTGCAGGTGGTCCAGGTTGGCGCTGGCCACCAGGCCGAAGCCCGTGAGGACATTGCCGTCCCCGTAAGTGACCTTGACAAAATCGTCGGTGGTTATTTTTTTGTTCCGGGGGTCCCACTGGAGCGTCTGGGTCTCCAGCTTGGTCTTCTGCTGGCCCATCAGCACCACGTGCCCTTCCACCTCGGCTTCATTGGTCTGGGTCTGCACGGTCCCCTTGTCCGCGGTCAGGTAGGAGACCAGGCGTCCGGCGTTGTAGCCGTAGATCCTCACCCTTTCCGCGTAGGCCTTGTTCTTGGTTTCGTAGACCATGGCGTTGTCCGCCTGGAATTCCCAGGTGGTCCTGCCTTTGACCGTTTCCACGAGCCTGAACCCTTCCAAATAAGCGCTGGGATAATTTTTGCCGATGACCGTATTCGAAGCCGGCCCGCTGTTCCCGCGGGAACAGCCCAGGCATAGCACCGGCAGCAGGAACAGCCACCCGAGCGCCTTAACGGTTCTTATCTTCAACTGGCTTGGTTTTCCAACGGTCATGGACCCACACCCACTGTTCAGGATTGTTGCGGATATGCTTTTCCAAAAATGACGTGTATTGCTGGACCACGGACTGGATATTATCGGGGCCGACGGATATCTCCGGCTCTCCAATGATTTTATACCGGCCGTCCGCTTCCCGTCTAATGATAAATGGCACCAGGGCTGCACCGGTGTGCTGGGCCAGGATGGCCGGGCCTGCCGGTGTGGAAGCCGGTCTCCCGAAAAAATCCGCGAATACGCTTTCCACGCCCGTGTCCTGGTCGCACAAAACCCCTACGACCTTGCCCTCTTTGAGGGCTTTTAAGATGGGTTTGGGGCTGGCCTGCCGGGAAAAGGTCGTATATCCTTGGGCTTCCCGATAGCTATTGAGCAGGTTATTCAAGCGTTCATCATAAACCGCCCTGCCTATCACAGCCACAGGCAAGCGGTGAGCTACTGCGGCAGCCATCAGTTCCCAGTTGCCCAAGTGGCCGGTCACACCCAGCACCCCTTTGCCCTTTTTAAAGGCATTTTCCAGGTGTTCAAATCCCTCAAAGGTGACCATACTGTCCAGCTTTTGAGCAGACCACCGGCGGAATTTAACCAGCTCTGCCACGCATATCCCGAAATGCCTGTACATCCCCCGGCATATCCTCTTAATTTCCGCAGGGCTTTTTTCCGAGAAAGCGGCTTGCAGGTTTTTCAGCGCCCGGTTCCTTCCATGGCTGTCGAAATAATAGGCCACCCCCCCCATCCCCGCCAATATCAGCCTGCTCAATCCTAAGGGCATGAGGCTAAAGAATAAAATCCACGGCCTGATGCACCAATAGATAATAAAATTTTTCATTCTCAGCCTTTCTAAATCTATTGCACAGCTATCGTGTATAAAAACTGTTCCTTATGATTTTACCAGTTTGCCTGGTTTTTCTCCTGATAAAACACCGCAGGTCCTAGGGCCTGTTTTGCCTGCTCCTCTGGCCGTTCCGGAAAGCCCCCGGAGACTGCCGGATGGCCTTGCTGAAGGCTGTGGAAAAATACCTTTCGTTCTTGAAACAGCACTGGGTGGCAATGGCCTTTAAAGGCATGGTGGAGTGGGTCAAGAGGCTCTTGGCCCGCTCTATCCTTTGGCCAATCAAAAAACGGACCAGACTGGTCCCGTAGGTCTCTTTGAAAACATGCCTGAGATGGTCATAACCCACCCCGATTGCCTCGGCCACCTGCTCCATCTTTTGCAGGTCAAAAAGGTGCTCCTGGATATATTGCCTGGCCTTGTCCGCCTGGGCCACGGTCTCTTTGAGGGTATTGCGGGGCAGACTGCTCCTGGCTGACTCGAACAGCGACAGCACCAAAGCGGTGACCCTCAGGTTCAAGACCCTTTGACCGGACCAGTCCAGGGACACGGGCGGATAAGCCAGCTGTAGCAGTTCCTGCTGCTGGTAAGGACTGAGGCTAGCGGTCAGGCAGGCCGTTTCCTCCAATTCGCCGGGCCAGGGCCGGCTGGCCGAGAAAAGCAGGCAGATGTCCTCGGCTCCCGGTTCGGAGACCTGGTCGTGGAACACCTTGGGGGGATATACAAAAATGCTTTCCTCTTTGAAGCTCACGGTCTTTTTGGCCTTGCCGGTTTTGACGATGCTCTGGCCTCCGCCCTTCACGTGGTAAACCAGCTCAAAATCGCCATGCTCGTGAAAACCGCATCTGGCCACGCAGTCAAAACGGCAGCCCATGATGAATTCCAGGGTGACTTTGGAAAAAAAAGACTCCCGGCTGAACGGTTGTTCCAAGAAAACCCCCTTTTTCTTCGATTATACCTAGCTGGCATGCCCTTGGCAACCAAATAGTGGAATATTTAACCATTCTTTGGAATAGATATAAAGGGTTTTATAGCCTATAGTTCCAAATATCGAAATGAATTCTAATTCCAAAAGGAGGAAGATATGGCTTCAAGATTGGTTTTTACAGGCAAGCAGCAAGTTAAATACGAGTCCTTTGAACCGCCCAAAGTGGACAAAGGCATGATCAAGGTCCGCGCGCTTTACTCGCTCATCAGCACGGGCACCGAGACCATCGTTTACAACCGCCTGTTCGACGCGGGCAGTCACTGGGACAACTGGGTCAAGTATCCTTTTTATCCGGGATACTCCATGGTGGGCGAGGTCGTGGAGACGGGACCGGAATGCAAGGCCAAAGTCGGCGACAGGCTGGCCATGAGGACCGGCCACGCCTCCGTCCAGGTGATCCCCGAGGCCTACACTTTGCCTGTTCCCAGGGAAATGGACCCCAAGTCCGCCTCCTGGTTCGCCCTGGCCAAGATCACTTTCACCGGAGCCCGGGCCGCGCAATACAGCCTCGGCGACAGCGTCCTCATCATCGGTGCCGGACCCATCGGTCAGATGTCCACGCGCTGGGCCAGAGCCGCCGGCGTGGAGACCATCATCGTCTGCGACATGCTGGAATCCCGTCTCAAGTTGGCCAAGGCCGGAGGCGCCACGCATATCCTCCCCAAACCCATCAACCAGTGCGCGGCCGACATCAAGTCCATCACCAAGGACCAGATGACCCGGGTGGTTCTTGACGGCACGGGCAACGCCGAGGTGTTCAGCCAGGCCCTCCAGCTGGCCAGGCACCGCGGCCGGGTGGTCGTACTGGGCGACACCGGCGCGCCGACCTTGCAGCATCTCACCCCTGACCTCATCCTGCGGGGACTGACCGTCATCGGCGCCCACGACGGCCACACGGATGCCGAGTGGAGCGAACAGCGCATGGTCACCCTGTTCTTCAACCTGTGCCTGACCAACCGGTTCGACATGAACAACATGATCACCCACACGTTCCAGCCCCAGGACTGCGTCAAAGCTTTTGAGACAGCGAGCAACCGTAAAGCCGAAGCCATGGGCCTGCTCTTTGACTGGACAGGCATCAAAGACTAATATGGAGGAACAACACATGAACAACATCAAACTCAGCGCGCCGGACTGGTGCTTTTACCGGGATAGTTTCGGGCCGGCGGAATATTACAACAACCTCAGGAAGCTCGGTTACACCGGCGTGGAAATGGTGGACTCCAAGCGCTGGCCTGCGGCCAAAACAGCCGGCCTGGAGATCGTCAACATCTCCCTGGCCAGTTTGGAAAAAGGTTTTAACCGGACCGAGAACCATGCCGGGCTAATCGAAGAGATCCGCAAGAATATCGAGCTGGCCAAGGCGAACAATATTCCCCAGATCATTGTTTTCAGCGGCAACCGCCAGGGCCAGCCGGACGAGGCAGGCTTTAAAAACTGCGTTTTGGGCCTGAAAAGGGCGGTTTCTGACGCCCAAAAAGCGGGCATCACCCTTGTTTTTGAAATGCTCAATTCCTATGACCACAAAGACTATCAGGGAGACCGCAGCGCCTACGGCTTCAGGCTGGTCAAAGAGGTCGGCTCGCCGGCCCTCAAGGTGCTCTACGACGCCTACCATATGTTCCAGATGGGCGAAGATATCCTCAAGGACCTGACCGAAAACCTAAAAAGCGTGGCCCATATCCATGTGGCGGAAAGCCAGGGCCGGTCCATCCCCTCTATGCAGGGCAAAATAGATTACAAAACAGTGGTCCAAAAGGTCCAGGCCGCCGGATACGAGGGATATTGGGGCATGGAATATTTCCCCGGCGAGAACGTGATGCAGAGCCTGCAGCAGGCCGCGGACCTGTTCCGGTCTTTTTGAGTTTTCTGGTGCTACAATAAACTACCACGGGCTCACGCCCGTGGTTTTAAAGCGGAAGAATTTATTATGTTTGTTACTCCTCCGCCTCCGGCTCCGGGCTGCCATTCATCCCCGCCGCTTGCGGCGGGGTACTATGGCAGTAGTAATAGAGTTTTGTTTCACCAAATCTTGCGGGTAAAGGATGAAAAAATGAAAAAATATCCGGTTTCAGTGCAGCTCTATTCGGTCAGGGACCAGGCGGCCAAGGATTTCGCGGGTGTCCTCAAAAAGATCGCCTCATTTGGCTACACGGGGGTGGAGTTCGCCGGCCTGCACAACCTGACCCCCAAGGAGGTCCGCAACATTATCGACGACCTGGGGCTGGTAGCCTCTTCCACGCACGGCCCCATGCCCGACAGGGGCAACCTGACCGAGATCGTGGACGCCGCCCATGTGCTTGGTTATGACTGCCATATCAGCGGATGCGGGCCGGATGATTTCAAAGATGTAGAAACAAGCAAAAGGACCGGCGCCCGTTTCCAGGAAGCCAGCCAGCTGCTCAAAGCACAGGGCTTGCGCTTCGGCGTCCATAACCACTGGTGGGAGTTCAATAAAAATTTCAAAGGCAAACTGCCCTATGACATCGCCCTGGAAGCCGCTCCCGGAGCTTTATGCGAGATAGACACCTACTGGGTCAAGTTCGGCGGCCCTGACCCCGCCAACCTCATCAAACGGTTCTCTTCTCGGACAAATTTCCTGCATATCAAAGACGGCCCGCTCCAAAAAGACAAAGCCATGACCGCGGTGGGCCAGGGCAGAATGAACTGGAAACCTATTATGGAGGCTGCCTCAGCCAGCGCAGCTGAGTGGCTGGTGGTGGAGCTGGACAGCTGCGACACAGACATGCTGGAAGCGGTCCAGCAAAGCATCCAGTACCTGGTGGAACAAGGTTACGGTAAAGCAAAATAGAATAGGGAGGATATTATGAAAGGTAATAGGATCAAGGTCGGGCTCGTGGGATGCGGGAACATCTGCGATATTTACTTCCAGAACATGAAAACCCATCCGGTCCTCCAGGTGGCGGCCTGCTCCGACCTGCTCTTGGACAGGGCCAAAGCCAAGGCCAAGCAGTATGGCATCCCCAAAGCCTGCACAGTTAAAGAGCTTTTGGCTGATCCCGCAATAGGCATTATTGTTAATCTTACGGTCCCCAAAGCCCACGCGGACATAGCTTTGGCAGCGGTCAAGGCAGGCAAAAGCGTTTATAACGAAAAACCTTTGACCATCCGGCGCGAGGACGGGCAAAAGCTGTTGAAATTGGCCAGATCCAAACGGGTACTGGTGGGAGGCGCTCCGGATACATTTCTGGGCGCCGGCCTGCAGACCTGCCGCAAACTCATCGACGACGGGGTCATCGGCGACCCGGTCGCGGCCACGGCTTTTATGATGGGCCACGGCCCTGAGGGATGGCATCCCAACCCAACCTTCTTTTACCAGGTCGGCGGAGGCCCCATGTTCGACGTGGGCCCTTACTATGTGACTGCCCTGGTCACCCTGCTGGGGTCGGTCAAACGCGTGTCCGGTTCGGCCAGGATCAGTTTCAAAGAACGCCTGATCACCAGCAAACCCCAATACGGCAAAAAGATCAAAGTGCAGGTGCCTACTCATATTGCCGGGGTCATGGACTTTGCCAGCGGAGCGGTCGGGACTATCATCACCAGCTTTGATGTTTGGGGCGCTGAACTGCCCCGGATAGAGATCTACGGCTCCAAGGGCACCTTGAGCGTGCCTGACCCAAATTCTTTCGGCGGGCCGGTCAGGGTAAAACTCGCCGGCAAAGAATGGAAAGAAATGCCTTTGACCCACAACTATCCCCAGAACAGCCGGAGCTTGGGCGTGGCGGATATGGCCTACGCTCTTTTGTCCGGCAGGCCCCATCGCGCCAGCGGCAGTTTGGCCTACCATGTCCTGGACATCATGCACGCCATCCATGACGCTTCGGCCCGTGGGGTTTATGCCAAGCTAAAAAGTTCCTGCACTCGTCCGGCACCTCTGCCTGCGGGATTGAAATATAAAATTAATGGTTAAGGAAACTTTTCGCCCGGCCTGAGGCTGAGGAGGCTTCATGAAGAATTGGAATACAACGGTCCCTCTGGGACTGACCCAGCTGAACAGGAAAAACATGCCGCTTTACGCCGCAAGGCTCAAGGCCATGGGAGCTGACCGCGTTTTCCTGGCGGCACCGGACGGCATGACCGACCATCCTCCCTTCCCCAAAGACTGGCTCGACCTGAAAAAACGCCTAATCAAAGCCAAAGCGTTCTTTAACGCCAGGGGCATTGCCGTGGCTTACTGGCTGGGCAGGACCATCGGACACAACCAACTGCCGACCGACCGGAAAGACTGGCCTTTTCAGCCCATCGTGGGCCCCACCGGCAAGGAGGCTGAAGGCTGTTTTTGCCCCCTGGACAAGCGTTTTCGCGGCTATCTCTCCTCTGGCCTGGCTACGATGGCCCGGAGCGGAGTGGAGCTGATCGTCTTGGACGATGACTTCCGGATGAACGGCCACGGCCCTGATACTGATTTCGCCTGTTACTGCCCCCTGCATCTGGCCGAGTTCCGCGCCAGGACCGGCCGCAAAATCTCCCGCGAAAAACTTTTTAAAGAGGCTATGGGCGGCGCTCCCAGCCGGACTCGCGACCAGTGGCTGGATATCCAGGGAAAAACCCTGATGCTTCTGGCCGGTGACCTGGAGCAAGCGGTGCACCGGGTAAATCCCCGGGCCCGGCTCGGGCTCTGCTCGGTCATCTGGCATAACAGCGGCCACGACGGCGTGGAACTTCCAGCGCTGGTCAAGAAGCTGGCGGGAAATACCCGGCCGTTCATGCGCACCATAGGCGCGCCCTATTGGGACAAGCAGCCGTTCCATGTCTGCTGGGTGACCGAATATACCCGCCTGCAGGCTTCCTGGTCCAAAGGGCATGACATAGAACTGTTGGCTGAGGGCGACACCTGGCCTCATACCCGTTTCAGCTGTTCCGCGGCCATGCTCGGCGCCTACCAGGAATGGCTGATGGCTTCGGGCTTCCCCGGTATCCTCTGCTATGCCCTTGGTTACACTGGCAACCCGGACTTCGAAACAGGCTTTTGGCGGAAGATCAGCGCCAGCCGCCGGCACAGCCAGGCAATCCTCGGCTTTTTCCCGTCCGATTACCAGGCCCTGGGCGTGCGGCCTTTGGAGCCCCAGAACAGCTTCCGGCACTGGGTCATGCCCTCTGGCCCCGGGACCAACAACTGGGCCAACCAGCCTGCGGCCCTCCGATTGCTGTCCAGGATGGGCATCCCCCTGACCTATGAAAAAACAGGCGGCCCTGTTCTAATCACGGGCTGGAGCGCTTCCGGTCTCTCCAGGGCAGAAATACAAGAGGCCCTGCGTTCCGGGGCAGTGCTGGATGCCATAGCCGCGCAATGGCTCCTGCAGAAAGGCTTTGACATCGGAGTGCTTGCGGTGGAGGAGGCCCCTGTGCCGCGGACCGAACGCTTTATTGACCCCGGCTTCAGCGGCCGTCATTTAGGTCTGAATCTCTGGCCCGGCCCGGCCGGGAAAAACTCTTTTTACCGCTGCCAACCTGCACCAAGAGCAAGGGTCCTCAGCGAATTCCTGGACTCTGACCAAAAAAGGCTCTATCCAGGGACCCTGCTTTACGAGAACAGGGCCGGCAACCGTTTCTGCGTCCTGCCTTTGGGATTGCACTCCCTGACCCTGGACCTGGCAACGCCCCTGCCCGTCCTGAACTATGCCCGGCAGGAGCAATTGACCCGTTCCCTGACCTGGGTCAACCGCCGTCCTTTAGCGGTATCTGTCCAGGATATCGCTGATGTCCATGTGCTGTGCCGGGTATCCCCGTCCAGGGACCGCCTGGCCATCGCGGTCCAAAACGCCCATTCCGACCCCATCCAAAACCCTGTGCTTAGGCTGGACCCGGCTATTGAGGTGGGAAAAACAATAGAACTCCTCGTCCCCGCTGCTGGCAAGGCGCAAAAAACCTCAGCATTTAAATATAGGAACGACGGAGAATACGGTCACCTTACTGTTCCCTGCACCATCCCGTCCATGGGTATGATGTCGGTGGGGATTACAAGAAGATGATTTTCTCCAGGTTTACAGGGAGCCGTAGGCGTAGGTTTTATTTACCTTAAATAACACAAGACAGCTTATGCCTGAGCCACGACCCAAAGCCAGTAAGGTTCAGGACCGCCTTGAAACAGGTCCCCTGACATGGTCCTCAGGGTGCACTGGGAAAAACCGGCTTCCTGGAGCAACGAGATGGTTTTGGACGGGTCGGTTTTAAGGCCTGGTTCGGATATATTTGAGCTCTCTTCGATGGCATCGCGTTGCGGGTCAATAGTGATCCAAACATCTTCCTGCTTGCCTGACTTAGGATCGATCCCATGACTTTCCAGCTTGAATACACCGTTATCCTCACGCCAACTGCGCCAATTTCCTGAATGGGCTTTGATCTTTGGATGTTCAGGATTTCTCACATCGCAGATGAAGCATCCCCCGGGCTTAAGCGTCCGGTGTATCCTGCGGAACACATCCAGGTCCAAAAGCGACATTTCGATCCAGGTGGCCGCCGTGAATTCCCTAGGAAGGTCCAGGGAACGCATATCACAGACAAGGAACTTGACCTGGGGCAGTCCCGACGCTGACTGGCGCGCCCTGTCCACAAAAGTTTCGGAGATATCTATCCCCAGGACCTCATGTCCCTTGTTACCCCAACAGACGGCATGGGTCCCGATCCCGCAGGCAATATCCAATATCTTGTGTGGCCCAGGCTGTCCCAGGAGACGAAGCACGGACTCCGCCTCATCGGCCTGTGTCTTGGGGTCAGGGAAGCCCCAGTTAAGGTAATCTTTGTCAAAATCCGGCTCCCCATAGCGATGCATTTGTTTTTTGATACGGCGCATAAGTCCCCCTTTGTCTGATATTTATATTGCTTTTTTGTTCCTGGAAATATTAGCAAAAGGCGAAATGTTGAATTATATGGAGCCGCCGGCCTTTAAAAGGTCGTGCAGGTGGACGATGCCGACCGGCCGATGGGCTTTGTCCACGACCATCAAGGTGCCCACGGATTTTTCTTCGGTGATATAAATGGCCTCAGCCACCAGCTGGTCCTGGTCGATGACCTTGGGATGGGGGTTCATGAGCTGTTTGATCCTGACCCTGTTAAAATCCATCCGGCCTGACCGCTGGATGAACCGCCTCAGGTCGTCGTCCGTGAAGATGCCGCATAATTTCCCCGACGCGTTGACCACGCCCGTGCAGCCTTTGCGTTTGGCGGTCATCTCCTGGACCGCCTCGTTGAGGGTCGCTTGCTGGCTGACCAGCGGCACAGCGCTTCCCGAGTGCATGATGGACCTGACCTTGAGGAGCTTGCGCCCGATCTGTCCGCCCGGGTGAAGGAAAGCGAAATCCTCTTTTTTAAACCCTTTTTCCTTGAGCAGCACCACGGCCAGGGCGTCGCCCATGGCCATCGCCGCGGCGCTGGAGGCCGTTGGCGCCAGGCCCAGGGGGCAAGCCTCTTCTTTGACGCTGCAGTCCAGGGCCACTTCGCTGTTCTTGGCCAGGGTGGAATGGATGTTGCCGGTCAGGGAGACCAGTTTGGCGCCAATGCGTTTGATCATGGGCAGGACCACGCTGAGCTCATCGGTCTCTCCGCTGTAGGAAACGGCTAAAACCACGTCGTCCCTCATCAGGACCCCGAGGTCGCCGTGCACGCCCTCGGCCGGGTGGATGAACAGGGCCGGGGTCCCGGTGCTGGCCAGGGTGGAGGCGATTTTACGGCCCACCAGCCCCGACTTGCCGATACCCATGACGATGACCCTGCCTTTGCAGTGGAGGAGGAGCTTGACGGCCTGGAGGAACCGTTTATCCAGCTTGGGGGCCAGGCCGAGGATGGCCCCGGCTTCTATCTTGAGAACTTTCCTGGCTTGATTGAGGGAGGCCATGGATTACTCCACGTAGAGCATGCGTCCGCAGCTTTCACAGAATATCATCTCTTTGCCTTTTTGGATCTCGATGATGACCTGCGGCCTGATGTTGATCTGGCATCCCCCACAGTTACCCTGCCGGACCGGGGCGATGGCCATGCTTTTCTTGCTCTGGCGGATGCGTTCGTAGCGGTCCAGGATCCCGCGTTCGACTTTGGCGGTCGCTTCCTGGCGCTTGGTCTGGGATTCGCCGATCTTCTGGTTGATGACGGCGAGGTCTTTCTGGAACTTTTCCTCTTCCTGTTTTACTTTTTGCTCTTCGGTCTTGACCTCGTCCTGCAGGACGGCCAGTTTCTTGCGGTTCTCGTCATCCTGGTCCATCTTGACCAGGATCTGTTCCTCCAGCTTGGAGTTATCTTCTTTGAGCTTGGCGATCTCGTTCTGCAGGGAGGTGTAGGCTTCGTTGGACTTGACCTCAAAGACCTGCTCTTTGTATTTGGACATGTTGGCCAGCTTGGCTTTGGAGTCCAGCTCCATGGCCAGCCTGGCCTTGCGGTCCTCTTCGGCGCTTTTTTTGGCCTGGTCCAGGGCCTGCTTCTTGGCTTCCAAAAACGCCTTGGCGTTTTCCAGGGAAGCCGAACCTGCGGATTTTTCCGCCTGGAGCTGGTCCAGTCCCAGATCGATCTTCTGAAGGTCAAGCAGCTGCGGCAACCCGCTATTGGTCGTGATCATGCATCCCCCTTCGTGGAAATCTAGGCCACCATTCTAACACAGACTCATTTTTTCGGTAAACTTAACAGCCGGTAGACCGTATCCTTGTTGGCGTCAGCCACGTCCCCCTGGTTGAACGAACTGCGCATCCTCACACGGGCTTCGGCGTGGGCGCCATCAAAATCAGGGTATGTCAGCGACTTTTTATAGGCTTTGGTGGCTTCGTCGTCCTTCCCCATAATGTCGTAAGTGCGGCCCTCTTCCACGTTGCCCCAGACCAGGAACCTGGGCATGGCCTTGGCGTCATTATTGCAGAGTTCGTATTCGCGGATGGCTTGCTCGTACTCTTTTTTTGCGCGGTAAAGGTTCCCCAGCATAATATGAATGAACGGCGCCATCTTCTTGTTGAAGGTGGGATGTTTGTCATCCATCATTTGCAGGATCTCATTAAAAAGGGTAGCTCCGGCATCCGGGTCAAAAAAGGAAGTGACCAGGGCTAAGTTCAACCTGTATCGGAAATTATCCGGATAGCTAGCCACGAGCTCTTTCAAGAGGGTCGCGGATTTGGCGTATTGGTCCTCATAAATTCCCAGGCCTTCGGCGATGAATACCTTGGCCATCACTTTGGCGTAGTGCCCTTTTTCGCAGACCAGCTCCAGCTTCTTGATGCCTTCGGTCTTGCTGCCGTTGATCAGCAGCCAGCTCCCGAAAAGCCGGGGGATAATGGGCAGGGTATCGATATAGTACTGGTATATCCCCAGGCCCACGTTGGCATCGATCAGGTCGGGTTCCTGTTCCAGGGATTTTTTGAGCCTGGATATGGCCTCACTGCTCTTGTTAAACGCATCCAGATAATCGCCGTCCCACATGGAGAGCAAAGCCAGGCAGCCGTAGGCGTTGCCTGTAAAGAACAGGGAGTAAGCGTCATGATGCCTGTTATTCTCGTAGGCTTTGCCCAGGGAGATCAGCTCGTTGCCCTTTTTGACCAAAGCGTCTTCCACGGATTTATCTTCTTTATCGTCCTTGAGCTTTTCCCAGTTGATGATCAAATGGCCGAAATAGCCCTCCATGCGCTCAGGATGGGTGGCGATGGCCTTGTCAAAGATAGCTGCCGCCGCGGCGTAATGCATATTGTAGGTTTCATCCAAGCCGTTCAGCAGCATCTGCTCCCAGAGCTGTTCGGGGGATAAAGGGGTCTGGCTAGGCGTGGGTGTTTTAGCTGTTTTGGAAAAAACAGGGACAGAAAAAATCAGGGCAATGACAAACCAAAGGCAGACGACCTGAAAGTTAGCGGGTAGCTTTTTGTTAAATATAGTCCTTCTCCACTCTACGTCGCAAAGCGACGATATTAAATGGTAGGCGGTACAGGGCTTGAACCTGTGACCTCTGCTCTGTGAAAGCAGCGCTCTAGCCAACTGAGCTAACCGCCCACGTACAACTCCAGCGCACTCGAGCTCTGTCAAACTCTACCACAGTTATAATGCCAAAGACGGCAGCGTACCCAACCGAAGGCTGGGAGCTCGATTGCACTTGCCCTCTATAATAATGCGTTTCCTTTCAAGTGCAATCGCACCAAACAGCGGTTTGGTGACGCCCATCCTAACAAACAAGCACAAATTATATTATTTAGTAAGCCTTTTGTAAAACCTTCAATTTACTCTCCAAGCCTCTAGCCTGACCAAAGCTAAAAATTGTAACCAATTTGTAACCACCCTACCCAACTTTGCCATCATTAAACGAATAAACTTCCCCGCCCTAACGCCCTCATGGGCGCGCACCTTGAGGGCGAGGGCGGGTTTTCGTAAGGAGGAGTTATCTTGTTTGTTCCTCCTCCGCTGCGCTCCGGGCTGCCGTTCATCCCCGGCCTAAAGGCCGGGGTTTTCTCGGCAGTAGTCATAAACAGGCTCCTGGGGAACATCTTTTGACTTCATCCGGAAACGACCTGAATGCCAAGGTCAGATGGTCATTCAACCCCAGGCTTTGCTGGTTAGCTTTTCTTGGCGGGACTAAAGAAGACCGTTAAAAAAGATAACTGACGCTCACTCGGTTGGAAGTCCCCAGGTCTCCGTAGGGCAGGTAGGCATAGTCCACCACGAAATCCTGGACGGTGAAACCGACCCCCGCGCTCAACCCCGTAAGGCCTTCCAATTGCATATCGCTCAGGTTGAGCTGGTAACCCGCCCGCAACGCAACCACCGAATACATCACATCCTCCGCGGCCAGTTGGATCTGGTTCACGCTGTTGGTTCCCACTTGCGCGCCCAGCGCCACGATCACCCTGCTCTGCTTGGCCAGCCTGACGTGGTAGGACCCGCCCACATTGAGCGCTCCGTCCAGCTGGTTCCCGTTGACCGCGGTCCCCAGATTGTTGTAACTGAGCCCCAGCCTGAAATTCTTGCCTATTTGCTTCATCAGCCCGAGTTCGCCGCTAAAAACCGAGACCGCCTGGCTGGACAGGGTCATCTGGGAGTATTTCAAGGTCAACCCGGCGAAATACTGGTCCATGAGCTCCGAACCCCAGCCCAGGGCCCCAGCGATGTTATTCCCCGTATAGCTCGAAGTCTGGGCACCCGTGCTGTCCCTGCCCTCAAAACTGCCATAATTCACGAAATCAACGGCTACGCCCAGGGTTCCGTATTCCATGGGCAGGCTCATGACCGCTGTCTCTTCCGTGATATCCGTGAGCCAACTGTTATGGTGAAAGGCGATCTCCCCGTCCTCCTGGAAGCCCAATCCGGCCGGGTTCCAAAAGACCGCCGAGGAATCGTCCGCCACCCCTACAAAGGCCGAGCCCATCACGTTGGCCCTGGCCGAAGGCCCCAGATTGCTGAGCGGCATCGCGTAACCGCCCGAGGTCAACACCTGGGCCTGGCCCCAACCCAGGCTGGGTAGCAATAAACAAACCGCCGTGAGGATGGCCCCATAGGCCGTTTTAAAACCCGAGTAGTTTTTCATCATTTCAGCACCATGAATTTCTTGGGCCCGATCTTTGTCGTTCCCTGATTTTGGTAGGTAAGGGTCAATATATACATATACACTCCTGTTGATAGATTTTTAATGTTTAAAACGCTCGTCTGAGGGCCCCCTTGCTTGTCTTCGGTCAAGGTTTCCACCAATTGCGCCGCGTCATTATACACTCTTATCTTCACGTTGCCAGGCCCTGATAGGGTATAAACGACATTGGCCTTATCGCCCGTCGCCGGGGATGGGTAGATAAAAGTGGCGCCTGCCGCGGCCGGGGTGGTGACAAAAGTCGGGCTGGCCGTTGTCGTAGGCTGGATCGTGGCGGTTTCGGATGGAGTGGTTGTCGGAGGTAGCGTCATGGTCTGGCTCGGCGTCACGGTCGAGGTGACCGTGTAAGTACTGGTCATGAGAGGCGTATTGGTGCTGGTCAAGGTCTGCGTCCCCGTAGTGGTCACCGTTCCGGTCAGAGAAGGCGTTAAAGTCAGGGTGGCTGTGCCTGACGGCGCAGGGGTTGGGGAATCGGTCAAAGTGCTCGTGTCCGTGATCGTGGCTGTGGCCGTCTGGGTCGCGGTAACGGTAATGGTAGGGGTCTCCGTGGGCGTGCCGGTGCAGGCATTGCCATTGAGCATCAGGTCGTTGAATAAGAGGCCCACATTGGTCGTATTGCACTGCATGGTGAACTTAGCTACATAATGAAAATCGGTCTCGTTGAGGATGCCGCTCTGAAAACCATTGTAACCCGTGGGACTGGGCACGTATTGCAGTTGGATGGTCTCCGCGGTCCAACTGGTCGGCGCGGTCAGCCAACTGCCATTGGGCAAATTGAAAGTGTCGTTGCCCGCCGAATCTTCAATGCCCACCCGGTACTGCACTCCAGTCACCGTGGCGCAAATATAATATGTGACGGAGTCATAACAGCGCCAATCCCAATAAGCCGGGCTCGGGCCGTCGGTAATCTTGACGCATGCTCCATTCGGCGGCAAAGCCCCAAAATCTACTTCCAAAGAATGGTTAAAGTCATACCGTTCATCCTGTCCAGCATAAAAGATTGCGCGCCGGCTATTGAAGGAAATAACAAGGAAAAGAAGGAGAGAGCGGGAAAAAGATAAACCAGGAGGGTCCGGAAAGAAAACGTTCTCATCAAAAAGTTACCCTTGTCCGATATATGATGACAAAATTGTTTCCCTGTCATTTCAGCACCATAAACTTCTTTGGACCAATCTTGCTGTTACCCTGGCCTTGATAAGTGATATTGATGATATAGAGATAAACCCCGGTCGCCAAACCCTTGGTGTCGATCAAACTTTCCTGGGGCCCTCCCTGCTTTTCATCCGCAACGGTTTCCACCAATTGCGCTGCGTCATTATACACCCGTATTTTCACGGTTCCAGGCCCCGTCATAAAATAGGTGATCTCTGCGGTATCTCCCGTGGCCGGGGATGGATAAATAAAGGTATTGCCCGGTGCCGGAGGAGTGGTGACAAAGGTCGGGCTGGCCGTGGCGGTCTGGGACGGGGTGGAGGTCGGCGCGGCTGTCGTGGTCTGGCTCGGCGTCACGGTCACGGTGGCCGTTGAGGTGATGGTCGCGGTCTGGGTGATGGTGTTCGTCGTGGTGCTCGTGGGGACGGGCGTGCTGGTCCCGGTAAAGGTCGGGGTGGCCGTGGCCGAGGAGGTGCTGGTCACGGTGACGGTCAAGGAACTGGTCCTGGTCGCGGTCCCAGTCCCCGAAGCGGTCCCGGTCACCGTCACGGTCGCGGTAATCGAAGCCGTGGGGGTGCTGGTGCTGGTCGCCGTATTGGAAGCCGTTTGGGTGGGCGTGGCCGTGGGTCTGGGCGGGCAGAACTGGATATCATCGATCCATATCGTATAGGGCCCGCCTGGATTGTTGAAATCAGCTAGAAAAGCCACATCCCCCATAGTATTCAGCTGGGGCATCGGCTCACGGTTGGGATTGAGGTTTGATGGGATATAGACGGTATACTGGGTCCAGGTTGTTGCGGCGGAAAATCCGAAATAAGCCCAAGCCTGGTCATCGGCGGGATGGTCCCTGACCTGGAAGATAAAAGGTTCTCCCCCGCTCTGGCCTTTGGCCCAAAAAGAAACTTGGGTATAACTCGTCCAATCCGTCAGGGAACCCACCGAGACATAGAGGGCCACCCAGCCGCCGCCGGTGTTGTCCCAGGTAAATTTAATGGAGTCTCCCGAGGGTCCGCCGTGGTTCTGGGTGTTGTCATACATAAAGGAACCCGTAGCCGGCAGCGTGGCTGAAATAAGGGTAGCGCCTCCGCTGCTGGTAGGGTCTGTGCCGCTGTCGAAATTGGCCATCAAGTCCGGCACGGAACACATCGCCGGAGTGGGCGTGTTGGTCGGCGTGTTGGCGCACACGCAGGGCCCGGCGCCGGAACTGCTGACCTGGAAATCCGCGACACCGTCCGTACAGGTATATTTGCCCTTGGTGCTGCAGCACCCCGCGCCAAAGATAAAATACGAGTTCGCTCCCCAGTTGGCCGAGATCGGCGTATAGGCCTGGGTGTTGACCAAAGTGCCGTTAAGGGTGAGATAGTTGTTGGTCCCGTCCCATTGCAAGTTCACATGGAGGACCACCCCATTGCCATAGAGGGCGTCCTCGGTCGTCGCGGGGACCGTATACACGGTGTCCCCCCCGCTGGAATCCGTTTGGTAGGAAAGGATAAGGCTGGTCCCGGATTCGCCGGCATAAAAATGGAACAGGGGATCGCTGCCGGTGTCGTTGACGTCAAAGACCCAGTCCTGGGTATTGGCCGCCAGGCGGGTGGCCCAGGATTCGCTGGACCTGAGGTAAAAATCAACCGAGCCTCCGCAGGTGCTGAAATAATTCCCCACGTCCGCTCCGGACCAGAGGTAGTAACAGGAGTTGGCGCTCTGGCTTCCGCCCGTTCCGAAATACACGCCGTCGAGCAATCCCTGCCCGCCGCCGCTCTCAAACGCATTGCCGTCCACCGAACTGTAGTTAAGCGTGCCGGCCCCATTGACGACCACGGTCCCGCAGGGACCTTCGTGGGGTTTTATGGGGTTTCCGTTGAGATTGCCCCAAAGATTGGCGTTCGAGTTGTTCGTGGCATAATTGCCAAAAGGGGTCTCGTTATAGTTGCCCGCGATATAAAGCTGGACGCAGGACTGGGCGAAGGTTGTCTGGGAAAAACACAGGATGATCATACTGACTAGAGCCAGCAAGCCACGCTGCAAGACGGTTGATACATTTTTCACAAATCTTTTTCTCCTGACAATAACCAAATAATGTTTCCTAAAGCCGTTTATATTAACTCTATTCAGCTAGGAAAAAAAGGGGGGAAAGGGTTTATTTCCAACACCCCTGATCAGGGTTAATATCTAAAAAAACACTGGTTTTACCTGCTTTTTGACCGCTTTCCTGACCTTATACTATCCCATCGAGCAATTTATCATGCTCTAACTAAAAACACTCATAGTTTGGTCGGGTTGGAATATGATTTTTTGCTTTTTTACATCCTGCTCTTTACCTTTTCTATATTATAGGAGAACGTCGCATTCAGCACTGCATATCCCATTTTCCCTAACCTAGCCATCCGCTCATTGACTTCAATTGGCGCAGATATTATTATCACTATTCAAATCTTCCATCCTCAAAAGGAGCAAAAATGAAAAAACCCACGATATACGTTGTCGCCACGGCGCACATTGATTCCCAGTGGCTCTGGACCATCCAGCATACGATCCACAACTGCATTCATACGACCCTGCGGCAGAACTTCAGCCTGTTTAAAAAATATCCTTTCTACAAATTCAACTTTGAGGGTACTTACCACTATATGTTGATGAAAGAATACTTCCCCGAGGATTTCAAGTTGCTGAAAAAATACGTCAGGCAGGGACGCTGGCTCTTATCCGGGTCCTGGTTCAATGCCACCGACGTCAATGTCCCCACCCCGGAGTCCATTTTCCGGCACGCCCTTTACGGCAACGGTTTTTACCGCAAGGAGTTCGGCAAGGTCAGCCGGGACGTGTACCTTCCCGACTGTTTCGGTTTTGGCTACTCCCTGCCTTCCATCGCCAAGCACTCCGGCCTGGATTCTTTCTCTTCGGCCAAACTGCAGTGGTGTAACACGGCCATCCCCATCCCTTTCGGCGTGGGCCGCTGGGAGGGACCGGACGGCTCTGAGATCGTGGCAGGCTTGAAATGCGGCCCCTACTGGAGGTTCATCAGGACCGATATCACCAGGGATCCCCTGTGGACCGGGCCTTTGACCGACGCCGGTGACACCAAGGTCTGCATCCAGTATGTCGGCACTGGCGACCAGGGCGGCGCTCCGGATGAGGAATCGGTCAAACGACTGGGTAAGTTCATTAAGGACAAGCATAGCCGGGTCAGGGTCGTCATGGCCTCCAACGACCAGCTGGCCAAGGAATTGACCAAGGAAGAAAGAGCGGCCCTTCCTCGCCATAAAGGCGAGCTCTTGATCACGACCCACAGCGTCGGCGGCTACACCAGCCAGTCGGCCATGAAAAAGTGGAACCATATGAACGAGAACCTGGCGGACGCTGCGGAACGGTCCCTGGTGGCCGCGCAGTGGCTCGGCGGCCTGGACTATCCGGCTGAGTCCGTCAAAAAAGCCTGGCTGCATTTCATGAGCGTCCAGCACCACGACGACCTGCCGGGCACCTCCATCCCCGAAGCCTACCAGTTCGCCTGGAACGAGGAACTGGTCTCTCTCAACAAGTTCTCCAATCTTCTCGCTACCGGTGTGGGCTCGGTGGCCTGCTCCCTGGACACCCAGGTCCAAGGCATCCCCGTCCTGGTCTTTAATCCCCTTTCCCATCCGAGGCAGGATACGGTCGAAACGGCCGTCAAATTCAAAGGAAAAGCCCCCCGCCAGGCCAGGGTGTTTGACCCGGAAACCGGCCAGGAAGTCCCCAGCCAGGTTCTGTCCACGGAACAAGATACGATGAAACTCCTTATCCTGGCCAGCCTTCCTTCGGTGGGATTTAAGATCTTTGATGTCAGGACCTCGGACAAACCCTGTGCCCTAAAAACCGGGCTCAAGATCAGCGGGAAGACCATGGAAAACGACCGTTTTACGGTCCGTCTCGACGGAAACGGCAACATCGCCAGCATCGTCCAGAAAAACGACGGCAGGGAATTTTTGAAAGCTCCGGCCACCATCGAATATTTCGACAACCTTTCCAACTTTTGGCCTGCCTGGGAGATCCTTTACGACGCGGTCAGCCGTCCCAGCCGGACCACCCTGCGTCATCCTAAAATAAGGGTCGTAGAAAAGGGCCCAGTGAGGGTCAGCCTGGAGGTCGTCCGGTCGGCCGAAGGTTCCACCTTTACCCAACTTATCCGCTTGACCGCCTCCGGCGACTGGGTGGAATGCGACACCAGCATCGATTGGAAAACCCCCGATGCTCTGGTCAAGGCCGTGTTCCCCCTGACCGCTTCTAACTCCAAAGCTACCTATGACCTGGGCCTCGGGACTATAGAACGGGGCAACAACACACCCAGCCTCTACGAAGTGCCCGCCCAGCAGTGGGCTGACCTGACCGACTCATCGGGCCGGTTCGGCCTTTCCGTGCTGAGCCGTTATAAATACGGCTGGGACAAGCCCGGCGACAATGTCCTGCGGCTGACCCTCCTTCATACTCCCAGCATTGATGAAAAGACCATGAATTTCACCAAACCCCAGACCTCCCTGGACATCGGCAGACATCATTTCAGTTATGCCTTGGCAGGCCACAGCCACAGCTGGGTCAATAGCGAGACACCTTTGGTCGCCAGCCGCTTCAACCAGCCTCCCCTCGCTTTCCAGACCGTCAAACATCCCGGGACTTTGGGACGCGTCTGGAGTTTCCTCCAGGTCAGCACCAGGCAGGTCGCGGTCAAGGCGGTCAAAAAAGCGGAGGACAGCAGCGAGATCGTCCTGCGGCTCCATGAACTCTACGGCCAGCCGGCCAAGAGGGTTAAGATCAGCCTGGCCGCTCCCGTGGCCAGCGTCCGGGAGATCAACGCCGCTGAAGAGCCGGTCGCCAACGGTGTCCCTGAAAACGGCTGCCTGGCGTTGGACCTCCAAGCTTACCAGCCCCGTTCTTTTGCGCTCAAGCTGGCCTCGCCCAGAACCAAAGCCAAAAAACCGGCCAGCAAGCCTGTGCCCATCCCTCCCCAATACATCGACGCCTGCGTAGCTTCGGATCACAACGCCATTGAACTGGATAACAATTTTGTGGCTGCCGTGGATGAGGAACGCTCCTCTTACCCGGCCGAACAGCTTCCCCAAGAGCTTGTGGCGGACGGCGTTAGGTTCGTTCTCAAGACGGTCAAAGGGAAAAAGAACTACCGTTCCATCAACTATCACGCCATGGGCTGCAACGGCCAAACCATCCGCCTGCCCCGGGGCAGGTTCAACCGTCTCTATATCCTGGCCAGCGCTTTCCGCAACGACCAGACCGAAATCTTTAAGATCAAGACCAGGAATGGCAAACTGGTCCCCTTTACCCTCACGGTCCAGGAATGGAGCGGCTGGATAGGTCAGTGGCATAGCAGGTTGGTCAACGGCCGGTTGGTCGTGAAATTGAACGACAAAGGGATTTTGGAAGGGTTGGATAAGATGGCCCCGGCCTACGTGAAAAAAGACAACATCGCCTGGCTGGGCACCCACATCCACCGTTTGGAAGAGAACAAATACGTGAGCGTGCCGAGAATCTTCTGTTATCTGTTCAAATACAGGATAGACCTGCCGCCCCAGGCTCAGGCCCTGGTCCTGCCGGACAACTACCAGATACGGATCATGGGTCTGACCGTCGCCAAAAATGAAATAGACGGCACGGTCCCCGCCCAGGAACTGTTCGAGCTCTAGGAGTTCTGTAAGGGCTTAACGGATCTTGGCGCTGGCCACCTGGGTTTTGGACAGGCTGGTTAGCACCCGGCTAAAATGTTCCCGCATATCTTTTAAAGAGCTCAGCCGGACAACCTGCATATTAACCTGGTCCAGCCTGACCGTGACGCCCGTCTGTTCCCGGATAATCCTTACAATGGCTGCATCAGGGTCATGTTTTGGGTCAAAGCTGAACTTATTGAACTCCTGGCCTTCGAGGGAACCCCTCTTGCTCCCTTTGGGCAGATAAATGGTGCCGTTGGTATAGTCCACCGCGAACGCCACGACCCCGGGAAGGATAAATAACAGCAGGCATACCGCGTCCAAAGCCACGATATTGACATCAAGTTCTCCTGATTTTTGCCCCCTGCGCTCCGGGTACAGCAGGTAGCCGCATCCCACGAACTGGACAAACACCAGCAAACAAAGCAGGGATGCCGCAACTTTCCCATAGATTGTTTTCATCTCTCTTTCCTCCTTAAATTTTAATTTTTATTCATCCAACTTACTTACATCGTCAGGGTGATCTTGCGCAGTCCCCTGGGATGGTCGGGACTCATTCCCTTGGTCAGGGACAGGTAATAGCTGAACAGCTGGCCGGCCAGGATATAAGTGATGGGCGTGAGCATGGGGTCCATCTTGGGCATCCGTAAGGTCCCGTGGGCCAGCTTGAGTATGCCGGGTTCGCTGGACACGGCAATGATCTCGGCCTCTTTGGCCCTGAGCTTTTTGGCCACATCGAGCATGCTTTTATAGGTCGGGTCAGGCGGAGCGAACAGGATGACCGGGAAGTTTTTGTCCACGATGGCGATGGGTCCGTGCAAAAAGTCCGTGCCTGACATGGCCTCGGCTCTCAGGTAGCAGGTCTCTTTTAATTTGAGCGCGGTCTCCAGGGCCGTGGCGTAGTTAAATCCCCTTCCCAGCACCAGGCATTCCCGGATATAGCGGTAGGGTTCCACGGCCGCGCGAAAAACCTCCTTTTGCGACAATATTTTTCGCATCAGCCCCGGCACTTTGGCCAGCAAGCTGACGACCTCGGTCTTGCCGCCCAGGGAACAGGCCAGGAGATGCAGCAAAGCCAGCTGGGAGGTATAAGTCTTGGTGGCCGGTACGGACCGCTCCGGGCCCGCGTTGCAATACAGGGCCGCGTGGGACTGTTTGACGATGCTGGAATTTTCCTGGTTGGTCACGGCCACGCAATAGGCCCCGAGCTTCTTGGCCTGGCGCATGCCGTCCACGATATCAATGGACTCGCCGGACTGGGAAATGCCTATGACCAGGGCATTGTGCAGGGAGATGGATTTTTTATACAGGGAAAGAAGCGAAGGGGCGGTCATCCCCACCGGGAACCCGTTGGTGTAGCCGAAAATATATTTGCCAAAAGCGGCCGCGTTGTCCGAGGTGCCCCTGGCATGGAAAAGCACGAAATCAATGACCCGGCGGTTCAGGTCCTTGCAGATCTTTTCCAAAGCCTTGCGGTTCTTGGCCACGACCCGGCTGATGACCTCGGGCTGTTGCTCTATCTCTTGCAGCATGACCGACATGATAGCTCCTCCCTGCCTATGAATCTTGCCAGAAACAGGGACAATAATCAATTGCACCTGAAAAATAGGGCCCTTTCACTATGGTCAAACCCGGACCATACTGCTATGATTTTGTTCTGCAACTCCACATCCCATCCAAGAAGGAGGTTTTCCTATGAGCCGCTCTACCCTGTCCTGGCTTTTAGCCGCTTTGATCCTGTGTTCCTTGCCCGTGAGCATCCATGCCCAGAAATCGTGGGAGCCTGTGGGCCCGGGCGGCGGCGGCTCGCTCTACGTGCCCTCTATTTCTCCGGTGGACCCAGACCTCATCATGGAAGGCTGCGACATGAGCGGCGCCTACCGCTCCGAGAACGGCGGCCTGACCTGGCAGACGGTGGATTTCAACGAACTCACCACCTATATACCCTGGAGCTTGGGCCACGAATGGATGTGTCCGTTCGCCTGGCATCCCCAGGACGCTAATGTAGTCTTTGTCTACGGGAGCAAGCTCGGCGCTACGAGACTTTATAAGAGCGTGGACAAAGGTAAAACCTGGTCCCCAGCCCTGACCGCGGCAACCGACCCCTGGAGAGTGGTCACCCAGCTCGCCATTGACCGGACCAATCCGGATTTCATGCTGGCCGGAACCAACGACGGCGCCTATAGGAGCACGGATGGGGGCAAGACCTGGACGGTCTGCAAAGGCGTGGCGGGATATGCGGTCGGCCTCATGATCGACCAGAACAGCCCGGCTGGCAAAAGGACTTGCTATGTCGGCACCAACACAGCGGCCTACATCTCCCAGAACCAGGGCGCTGACTTCGAGCCTGTCCGGTCTGAGGGCACACTCACCAACCTCGCCAGCCTGGCCGGCGGCAGCCTCACCACCACTGGCCGGACGGTCGTATATGCGGCAGCGGGCGGCCTGGTCTACAGGTCCGTGAACGGCGGCTCCTGGTCCGCAGCCGGGTCTGATGACTGCAAGTCCAACAACTTCCTGGCCGTGGCGGACAATACGCCCGACGTCGCCTATGTCTCTGCCTCGGATACCTATGACGGCATCTATAAAACTGTAGACAGCGGCAAGACCTGGAAAAAAGTTTTTAACCCTTCCCTGACCGGCGGAAACGTGGACCTGGGCTGGATCCATTACGACGGCGGGTTCAAGCTCGTCAATTTGGGCCAAGACGTGTTCCCTGCCCTGGGGCTGGGCGTCAACCCGGCCAATCCTGACATGGTCATGCTGACCAACGGCATGGAATCCATCATTTCCACCAACGGCGGCGACACCTGGCAGCAGGACTACTCCGTGGCCATAGACCCGGCTCCGCGCCACGCGGGCCAGCGCTGGGCATCCCGCGGCCTGGAGGTCACCGGCGCCTGGTTTTACCAGATCAATCCCTCCAACCCCCAGCTCCATTACATCGCCTATACGGACATCTGTTATGCTCGGAGCATGGACGCCGGACTGACCTGGATCCCCCTGCCCAAGCCCTACCCGACCCACATCAACACCTTTTACCAGCTGGCCTTTGACCCTTCCCAGCCCAAGGTAGTTTACGCGGCCATGTCCGACCAGCACGATATTCCCCACAAGCCCTACGACGCCGCACCGGACAATCCCTGGTCTATTGGTAGCGTTTTCAAGAGCACGGACGAAGGAGCCACCTGGTTCGATTCCTCCAACGGCCTGCCTCTCAAGCCCAAAAATACAAGAACGTATCCCATCACATCCATCATCTCCGACACCAGCACCAAACCGGCCACCCTCTATGCCGCCGTGTGGGGAGGCGGGGTTTACAAGTCCGTGGACAGCGCCGCCAACTGGACGCCTCTGGCTCCTATTTCCATTGGCGAGAACAAACACACCTACTTTTTGAAACTGCATAAGGACGGCACCTTGTTCTGCGTCCTGGGACCCCGTATTCCCGAAGACCATATTGTTTACAAGGACCCGGGAGGATTGTTCCGTTCCAGGGACAAGGGCAAGACCTGGGAGAATATCACGGAACACGCGGACACGGCTCACGGCAACATCCCCTTTTATTGCCCCATCCAGATGGATGTGGACCCTAAAAACAGCAACATCATCTACCTAGCTACCAATAACGGCCAATGGTCCCCCCTACCCGGCCACTTTTTTCCGGACCAGGGAGGTGTGTATAAGACCATCGATGGTGGAAAGAACTGGAAGCGCCTGACCTTACCCCCCAACCCTGCCGGCTACGACGGCATCTCTGTGATTATTGATCCCACCAATACCCAGAGAGTCTATTTCACCACCGAGAACATAGGATTGTATGTCAGCGAGAACGCGGGTAAATCATGGCAGAGGGTGACCGATATTCCTTTTGCCTCTATTCAAAGGGTCGCTTTCGATACGGCTCATAAAAAGATTTTTGTGGGAACCAACGGCAACGGAGTGTGGCGGAAAGATTACTAGCCCTGGGACTCAGCGGCGAACTGTTTACCTGCCCATCACGGCGGTCACTTCGACCGTTCTTTTGCCCTTTTGGACGGGTATGATGCAGCCGCTGATGATCTTGCCATGGACCACCAGATACTTGACCCCGTGGCTGACATGCTGGGGGTTCTTGACGCTTATTTCGTAACGCGTTCCCCGGAAGACCCGCGACAGTTTAAACCCGTCCCAATCGCTCGGAATGGAAGGGTCGATCCTGAGTCCTTTGTATTCCGGTCTGCATCCCAGGATATACTGCTTGGCGCCGTGTGCCATCCAGGTGGCGGTACCGGTCAGCCAGGCATTGCGGCCGCGTCCCACGATATGGAACGGCTTTTCGCTGATGAACTGGCAGGCCACGTAGGGCTCGGACTCGTGCACTTCGGCCTTGCGGTTCTTGGTGGCGCCGCACATCCTCTTGAAATACTCCATGGCCTTGTCCCCGCGGCCTATAAAGCCCTCCGCGTTGATCACCCAGCTGGAAGCGTGGTTAAAGACCGCCCCGTTCTCTTTGATGCCGCCGGGGTCAGTGGTCGTCCCGCCTATCTCCGGGTCAAAGGATTTGAAGGGTCTATCCATTATTTTATGCCCGTCCGGAGTCCCTAAATATTTTTCCACGGCATTGAGGACCACTTCCGCCCGTTCTCCCTCAGCGACCCCTCCTAATACGGCCCAGGGCTGGGGTTCCAGGAAAATACGCCCGTCCTTACTCTTGCGGCTCCCCAGGATCATCCCGTTGGTATAGATCATCCGCTGGTACCACTGGCCGTCCCAGGCCGCCTTGTTCATGAGCTTTTTCTGGATGTCATAACGTTTCTGGTATTTTTCCGCCAGGTTCTTCTTGCCCAGCGCCTCCAAAAGCTCCACCAGCAATTTGGTGGAAAAGCAATAAAGAGCCGAGTTAAAAGGGCTTTCCGTGGTCAGGTCCGGCGGGTTGAGGCCGTCGTTCCAGTCCGCGTGCCCCACCTGCATCAGGCCGTGCTTGCCCCGGAGCGTCCAGGCGTATTCCTGGCATTTGAGCAGATGCTCCAGCACCGTGCCTTTTTTTCCGCTCGTGACATAGTCCACTTTTTGCTGGAGGAATTTAAGGTCGCCGGTTTCTTTGACGTACTGGCAGATGGGAATGGCCAGCCAGTGATGGTCGTCATAAAACCCCGCCCCGTCATACTGCTTGCGCAGGGGAAAGGAATTGTGCGCGGCCGAGCCGTCCGGATAAATGGCCGAGCACAGCCTCAGCAGCATGGTCCTGGACCTGTCCGGCAGGGCGTGCATCATGCCCAGCTGGTCCTGGCAGCTGTCGCGGAACCCCATGCCCCGGCCCATGCCCCATTCATAGCTGGAGATACTGCGGGACAGCCACATCGTCATGGCCGCCTGGTACTGGACGAACCCGTTGACCAAGGCGTCGAACTCCGCATCCGGGGTGCTGACCTTAAAAAGGTCCATTTTCTCTGACCAGAACCGTTTGACTTCCTGGAGGGCCAGGTCCACCTGGCGGGTGCTCTTGTATTTTTGGCTCATTCTGAATACATCCGCTTCGTTCTTGGCCATGCCGGTCTGGTAAACAATGCGCTTGGTTTGCCCGGGTTTGAGCTCGAACCTGTGCTCCAGGCACCCGATGGGGTATCCGCCGTCCTTGCAGTAATTGGTGGACTCCCCTTTTTCCAGGACTATGGGGTTTTTCTCGTCATGGTAATTGCCCAGGAACCTGTCCCGGTCGCCGTTATGGCCGAAGGGTGTCTGGTTGGAGGTATGGAAGCCGAAATTCTGCACAAAGATGCAGTTATCCAGGCCCGTGCCGATGTCGTTGAAGGAAGAATGGATGATGGCGCCCTTGCTGTATTTCTGCTTGGACTCATTGGGGCAGTTGTCGATATTCATGAGGTCGCGCATGGCTCCCCAAAAAGCGAATTCCGCGTAGCTGAAGGTGGACAGCTTTCGTTTGCGTGAGGAGAGGTTAGTAACGGTCAGGTCCCATATTTCCAGAGGCTTATCCTGGGGCACGAAATAGGTGATCTCGGTCCTGATGCCCTCGTACTCGAAGGTGATGACCTGGTAACTGAACCCGACCCGGCATTGGTAAAAGCATTTTTCCACCGGAGGAAGCACCGGCGCCCAGCAGCCTGACCAGTATTTGCCTGACTGGCGGTCTTTGATGTAGATATAGCGGCCCGGACGGTCATAGGGGATGTTCTGGTAGCGGTAGCGCAGCAGGCGGTAAATGCCGGGGTCTTTGTCATAGCTCACCCCGCCGCCGGTGTTGGATATCATGGCCACGTAGGTCTCGTTCATCAGGTAGTTGTACCAGGGCCGGGGCGTGTCCGGCCGGATGATGACATATTCCCTTTTCTCAGCGTCAAAATATCCGTACTTGCCCGGAGCTATCTTTTGCTCTTTCATTCCTCGACCTCTCCTCGGCCTTTTAAGGCACAAATTTTTTAAACGAAAAGATTATATCATAGCCCTGCCGCCTCAGCCTTTAACCATAGAAATCCAAAAAGTTTTCTGCTCTAATATTGGAAAATCAAAAAGGAGGATTTATGAAAAAAGCGCTGCTTTCCGTTGCTATCATTCTTTGCCTGGCCATCCCGGCCAGCCTTCTGGCTGACACCAGCATCAATAACAGCTCGGTCGAATTTAATGTTAAGGGAAGTTTCAAAGAGCCCGGCGCCAAGAACTCGTCAAAAAGGAGTTCATCTAAAAAGAAAAAATCCAGCTCCCAATCTAAATCAAAGAAAACCAAAAAAACAAAGAAAACAAAGAAAAAAAGCGCCTCAGGAGAAGGACAATGATAAAAGAAGCTAAAAACTGGTGGGAACTGCATGGCCAATCGTTCCAGAAAGATAACTCTATTCCCATTGATATCCTCTACGGCATAGGCAGTCCCAATGAACAGGAACTGGGGCTTATTGGTCCAGTGGCGGGGAAAAAAGTCCTGGAGATAGGTTGCGGGGGGGCGCAATGCTCCATTGCCTTTGCCAAGATGGGCGCCACGGTCACCGGGATTGATGTGGCTGCGTCCCAAATAGAGTTTGCCCGGGAACTGGCCAGGAAAAACAACGTCTCCATCGACTTGTTGCAAAGAGACATGTCTGACCTGTCAGCCATAGCCTCGGACAGCCAGGACGTGGTTTTTTCATCCTCAGCCTTTGGATATGTGGACGACCTATCGGTTTGCTTTAAAGAAGTTTTCCGGGTTTTGAAGCCGGACGGGCTGTTTGTTTGGGGCGTCGGTCACCCCTTTATGGGCATCCTCGACACGGATACGATGAAGGTGAAACGCTCCTACTTTGAAACAGGAGTGCGCATCGAAGGCGCGGAAACCGGTTGCGCGTTCGCTTGTGTTGACCGGACCATAAGCGAGTTCCTCAATACGCTTGTGGATGCCGGCTTCCACATTGAACGGATGGTGGAGCCTGACTCGCGGAAACGGTATGCCTGCGACCCCTGGTTCGGACGGTGGGGGTTGACGGCTGATGTTCTGGCCAAGGTTCCCGCAACCTTAATTTTCAAAGCCAAAAAACCAATAAGAAGAAAAGGCTAAGAACCGCCCACTATGGCTAGAAACAAAAAACAAACACCCCTTTTGGAATTCAAAAATATTACGGTTTACCGGGGAGAGACTAAAGCCCTGGATAACATCGATCTAACTATTCCCAAAGGCCAGGATGTTGCCATTTTGGGCCCCAACGGGTCCGGCAAATCCACGCTCATCAAGACCATCACCCATGAATGTTATGCCTGGCAGGGCAACCCCAAATCCTCCATCAAAATATTCGGGGAAGTATTATGGAACATCTTTGATCTACAGGACAAGCTGGGTATTGTCACCAATGACCTGATGCAGACCTGCTCCCGCGACATCACCGCCATGGAGCTCATCCTTTCCGGTTTTTTCAGCAGTATCGGCCTGTGGCAGGGCCAGCAGGTCACCAAAGCCATGGAGAAAAAGGCCCGGCAAGCCCTGACGCAAATGGAAGCATTGCCTTTGGCCCAGCGCCTGGTCTCGCACCTGTCCGACGGCCAGGCCCGCCGCATCCTCATCAGCCGCGCCCTGGTCCATGACCCCCAGGCCCTGCTTTTGGACGAACCCTTCAACAGCCTCGACCCCAAAGCCAGCTATGACCTTAAAAATATCCTCGGTAAACTGGCCCGTTCCGGCAGGAACATCATCCTGGCCACGCACCAGTTTTCGGATATCATCCCTGAGATCACGCGGGTAATATTTATGAAAGAAGGAAGGATATACCTGGACGGTTCCAGGGAAAAGGTTTTGACCAGCAAGAACCTCACCGCTCTTTTCGACTTTCCGGTAGGGAAACAATCTACCTATAAACTTCCCGACGGTGCCCTATAGACAAAATAGTTATGATCCTATTTCTTGGCTCGATCGAATAAATGACACGGTAGTCACCTACACGAAACCGAAAATAATCCGAATCCCTTAACTTTATCGAACCATGAATATGGGGGTCATTCGCAAGAGAAAGTAATTTGGGCCGTATTCTGGAATAAATTTCTGCAGGAAGGCTGGACAGTTCTTTTTCGGCTGATTTGGATATCTGAATATCAAAGGCCAAACAAGGCTACTTTCTGTTGTCTAAAACGGCCAAGACCTGTTTTAAAGACCGGCTGGGTTCGCGGTGGCGCGCTTCGGCTATGGCCAAGTCTATCAAGTCTTCGCGTATGACCTTGTCCTTGACCAGTTCCACAATCACCTGGTTCTTCCCTTTTTTCGGAAGCGCTTCAAATGCTGTCATAAAAACCTCAGCAGTCGCTTGTAACTTAGTCATCTCTGTTCCTCCTGCCAAGTATTATAAGTGAATCCAATTGCGAAATCAAACCTACCTAGAAAAAGTGATATCATCGAAAGAGGAGGATCCATGCAGGCCCCTATGAGACGGCAGGACAGGAAGTTAACCGACCAACAAGCCTTAGCAATACTGGAAAAAGGCGAATACGGTGTTCTATCTATGTGCACACCGGACAATCAGGGTTACGGCGTGCCTGTAAGTTATGTCCTCTGGAATAATGCCCTTTATTTTCATGGAGCAGGACAAGGGACCAAATTAAGCAACCTCAAAAACAATAACAAGGTCTCTTTTTGCGTGGTGGGCCACACCCAAGTCCTTCCTGCTAAATTTAGCATGCAATACGAAAGCGCTATTGTTTCCGGGACCACCAGTGAAGTGGAGGGTGATGAAAAAAGACAGGCGTTGGTGAAGTTCATAGAAAAGTATTCAGGCGAGTTCCTTCAGCAAGGCATCCAATATATTGATAAACAGTTTGATAACACCCTTGTGCTAAAACTAACTATTACCACCCTCACCGGAAAAGCCAAAAAACCCTAGCTCAACTAAACCATCATTTTTTGCATGTCACAAGTAAAGACGCGACCCCGGCTCACGCCTCTTTTCGCAATGCCCCCGAATTCTACAAATTTTCGTTCCGAAGACGTTTCGCTCTTTGATTCCATGCTGTTGCTAATATGTATTTCCAAGTAAAGTAGACAATCAACCACATTAAAGCTATGGCAATCCAAAAACAAAACCAACATATTTTTTTTTCTGTGGCAACGATTAGTATGGCAAACAACACACTACCAAAAAACCCACAATAGATCGTTAATTTGAGAATCAATACAGTATCGAAATCATTTGTTTTGGAAGGACGCCAACTCAATATTGGCCACCAGCCCCAATCCATGTCGGAAAACCAATTAGCGATTTTTTCTAGTTTATCATTCATCTTTATCTCCCCGGAATAATCGAATTACGAACCATTTAATTTACTTTCAACAAACAAAGTGAACCAAATATTCAGCATGCTATTCTTTATTTTCCCATTCAATTGGCCTAGGGGAGTCAAAGCGATTATAGACTTCACCGTTCGAGGATTTAATATCTCCAAATATTAATAAGGACAATGTTCTTTTGTATTTTTCGTTTTCATTCAATCTGTCATAATTTTTTTGTACCTTTTTCATTTCACTACCATTATTTTCTAACCTTTTAATAAATTTACAAATAGCCTCTTTTAAATCATCTACTAATTGACAGATATTTATGACAATAATTATTTTTTCCCTATTCCCATCTACTTGGTAACATTTTAAATGTTCCTGTCTATGGCACTGTTTTGAAGAATTATTTGAAAGCCATAATAATTGAATTTGATTTGCAACCATAAATGTTTTGGGTTTATATTGGTGAATAGTGCCATGACGCCACATATTGATTAAAATATGAACAATTGGTTTATATTTTTCATCAAAATAGGTCTTAATAAAATCCATCTCTCTTTTGGTTGATTTAGCATTACGGCCAGAAAGCAAAGCACCTAAATAATCAATGTAACAAAAGACTTGCCGAGGAATACTAAAATATCCACCCCCAGCATATCCATGAAACTGAGTTACTGCTGCTATATCATCATTTATAGAATCCAACATATCGTTTTTTAGAAACTCAATAACATTTTTAGTCATTTAATAATGTTCTCCGAATTGGACTCGAACCTGCGACCACATTTTTAACCGGCCTTCACAACTATTATCTCTGCCGTAATTGATACTAAAAAGGTTCCAGGTCTTGTTTTTTGCTTTCCACTGCGTCCGATCCAATGGTTATTTACTCCCCAAGTTTACCCTTATCGCGCCTGGCTGACCACAAAATCAACCAGTTCCCGGCATTCAAACCAGCCCGGCCACATATCATGGCCTTTTCCCCTGACCAGGTTAAGGGTCATGGCCCCGCCCAGCTTGCGGTAGCGCCGGCACAGTTCGCCGGAATTCTTTTCCAATGGCACGACCGTATCGCTGTCCCCGTGGATGTGATAAATGGGGATACGCGCCTTGGCCAGTGGCTCCAGGCGGTCAATGGGATTATGCTCTTTCAGTCCGGCCTGGAGCTGCAGCTCGGTCATTCCATAAGCTTCGCAGGCTTTGTCAACGCCGGGGTAGCTGGTCAGGGCGCACACGGGATAGATGCCCGCCACGCAGGCCACGCAAAAGGGATGCTCCACGGCCCAGTTATAGTGCATCAATCCTCCCCGGCTTCTGGCCAGCAAACAGGGCGTCTGGGAATAGCCGCGCCTCTGGACCATCTCCTCGTAAAAGCAAGTGAACAGGGCCCGGCCCGCGGGACTGCCGAACGATTCACCAACGTCTATTCCTGAAACAGCCAGCCCGTTTTTTAGGAACTCCTGAAGCATCCATTTTTCTTCCGGGCCCGGGTAGGCAGGCAGTGTCGGCGCGTACCAAACCCAGGGTTTCCCCGGCTTGGCCAAACTGTTATCCGGAGCGATCAAAAACGTCGTGCAGTTCTTTACGCTAAAAACTTGTCCGGGTATGGGCAATTCTTTGGACGGCCCCATCCGCACTCCTCAACTTCCCAACCAGATTGCATTAGACGGCTCATATTTTTCTTTCTAATTTTTGCCGTGGGGTTTAATTTTGCTCGGAAAACTGAATATTGTTCTTATCAAGTAAAGCAATGACAGCAGAGATATCAGTCACATATTTGAGCTCAATCTTCCACCGCCGGATCGCTTCCGCCATCGTAATCGTTTCGCATGCAAGAGCCTTTTTCGGTTCCCGCGTAATATATTCATTGCTGGGAATTGGTTCAAAACCGTCACGGGTAAAAGTGAACACTGTCGGACAGAAATCCAAGATCATCTTTTGGTCCTCTTGACGGGCAAACAGAAGCGTTCTGCAGTCAGACCGCAGCTGATATCCCAGGGCATGTATTCTATCCGCGGAATCCGGCGTGACCCTTACGCGTAACCTTCTGACTTTGGGCAGCAAATGGATGCTCACCTCGTCGAAGTCGCCGGCATACAAGACAGCATCTTCGATATATCCCTCTCGGGGACGATTTGAACTGCTTTTCCAATCAGGCGTGTGCCAGAACCTGGTTGGCTGGAAGATCATATCGCTTCTTGGTTTAGTCACTTTGTAGAGCATGTCGTGTTTTCCAATTTAGGATTTCCCCTATTATCCCTGATGGTCTTTTCCAAACACATTTTTAACAGCCTGCAAGTAGCCGTATCCCCAGCGCTCGTCCGGCAGGAGGTAACTGCCCTCGGTCCACTCATTCCAGCTGTTGAGGGTCAGGAGAGGAGCCTGGCCCGTGGAACTCGAAAACGCCGTCAGATTTTTTGAACAATCTTGGTTTTAACCCATTCAAAGAACCTTTCCGCGTGCTTCACGATCTCATCGGCTTCTTTCCGCGTGAATAGGCGGGATTCATATTCCACCAGGTTTTTCTGGTTCAGTATCTTACGAAGATGGCCGGCCGCATCGTCCGTTCCTTTGAACATCACTTTTTGCTGTAGAAGAACGGTCAGGTCCGAATGTTTTTGGCTGGAGCTTCGCAAACCGGCTTCAGCGACCAGGATGGCATCGGCTGAGCTGATCGCGCAATGTATGGCCGAAAGGGCGGCGGCATTCCAGCGGTCCCCGGCATAGTTATCGGTCATGGAATCGTAAAACTCCTGGGACTTTTTCCAATATAGAGCGGCTTGTTTGTGATCCACTTCTCTGGTGGGAATCTTACCTGCCACTGACGATCACCTCCATTTTGCTTTTGCCATGGACCACGATCCCATCCCGATGGATATTCTTGACCAGGGGGTCGCCTTGCTTCATTTTGCGCCTGTATTCCATGACCGTATAGACGACCGGGGACAACATGATCTGGGTGTTGCGCTCAAATTCCATGGTCAACCACTCCAGAGTCGCTCCTTGAATGGACGCCTTATCTTTTTCCCCATTGACCAGGACCAGCAGGTCGGCATCGCTTGGCCAATCCGCCTTGCCGGTGGCCCAGCTTCCGAATAAGACCAAAGAAACGACCCTCCCCCTTATTTCCCTGGGGAGCCTGCGGAAAAGTTCGTCTATTTCCATGACGATCAACTTGTTTGGGTCAAGGCTGGGTTCTAATATCCTTTTATATAGAAGATGGGCGCGGTTGACCGTATAGACATGGCTATTGCCTATCCTCTTTACCTGAACGAGACCGGACGAGGTAAGTTCTTTCAATACCCGGTGCACGGTCGGATGGGACAAACCGCTGTCCCTAGCCAACTGCCGGCCGCTCAATCCGGCGGGGTCGTTACGGAGAAGGCGGAGCAGACGCCAGACCGGACTGGCCGGAAAGAGTTTTTCCATAATGGATGAGTGGTGAAATTCATTGATCTTCTTCATGGTAAATAATATTACCATATGGTAAGTATATTTACCAACATAATGTGGGTCCCCACCTATTTCGGCGTTTCGGCAAATGCCAAATGACCGAAAGGCTGGAAAATTGCAAGATTAGGCGGGGGTTACTGAACCTTCAATTTTTGCATGTCACATGTCAAGACGCGACCCCGGAGCTATAAGGTAACTTCAATTTAAACATGTCACATGTCAAGACGCGACCCCGGAGGCGCTGATCCAGAAGATATATCATTGATATATAAATTTATTTCACTGTAAGCAGGCGAGGAAATACATAATTGTTGAATCGCACTTCTAGTGATAAAAGGATGAGAAGTGTTATTATCCCAAGCAAAACACTTATCAGATTTAGAAAACGTTAACAATACTAATACCCAAAACAATAACGGAATCATTTTCCTTGCCATGTTATTTTACCCTTACATCCTAAAATATATTGTCATGGAGAACAGTTACGGAATAATAAGTAAGAGCTAATATGATGGGAATGTGAATCACAAGAAATAATAAATAAAGCATCTTTTTTCTGTGCCTGAATTTCCACAATAGTAAAAACATCAATGATAAATCAAGAAAGGCGCAAGGCACAAATTTATCGGGATGATACCAAGCAAAAGCTGGCACTTGTATTGGGGCTATAATTAATAAAACTATTAAAGTATGAAACTCCATATTTTCTTACCTATTCCCTTCTATATAATATTTACTGAATGTCATTCGTTACCAGGACTTGGATTGCCTCCTGACTACCCAGCCCATCTGTATCTACCTCATTTTTTAGGATACTGATCAATAAAAAGGTACCGTGTCTTGTTTCTTGCATTCTGCCATCTCCCCTGCCTACCCTGAGCCTGTCGAAGGGCCTGCCTCCGGCTCTTTGGCTACTTACTCACCAATTTTACCTCTTATCTTGCCTGGCTGACCACAAAATCAAGCAGTTCCTGACATTCAAACCAGCCCGGCCACATATCATGGCCTTTGCCTTGGACCAGATTAAGTGTCATCACCCCGCCCAGCTGGCGGTAGCGCAGAGCCAGCTCGCCGGAATTCTTTTCCAAAGGTACCACCGTATCGCTGTCTCCGTGGATGTGATAAATGGGGACACGGCCTTTAGCCAGAGGCTCCAGGCGGTCAATGGGATTATGTCCGGCCAGCTTGGCCTGAAGCTGTTGTTCGGTCATTCCATAAGCTTCGCAGGCTTTGTCAACGCCGGGGTAGCTGGTCAGGTCGCACACGGGATAGATACCCGCCACGCAAGCCACGCAAACGGGATGCTCCACCGCCCAGTTATAGTGCATCAGCCCTCCCCGGCTTCTGGCCAGCAAACAGGGAGTCTGTGAATAACCGCGTTGGACCATAACCTCATAAAAGGAAGTGAACAAAGCCCGGCCGGCAGGACTGCCGAACGATTCACCCACGTCTATGCCTGCGACAGCCAGCCCGTTTTTAAGGAACTCTTGGAACATCCATTTTTCTTCCGGGCCCGGGTAAGCAGGCAGGGTCGGCGCGTACCACACCCACGGCCTCCCCTGTTTGGCCAAACTGTTTTCCGGCGCGATCAAAAAAGCCGTGCAGTTCTTTACGCTAAAAACTTGTCCGGGTATGGGCAGTTCTTTGGAAGGCTCCACTCAAACTCCTCTTTCACTCACCCTTTGCTATCTTTTCCAAACACATTTTTAACCGCCTGCAGGTAACCGTATCCCCAGCGTTGGTCCGGCAGGAGGTAACTGCCCTCGGTCCATTCATTCCAGCTATTGAGGGTCAGGAGCGGCGTCTGTTGCGGACGGCTGTCCAAAAAGCTTTTGGCTTTCCGCAGGCAGGCCTCAAAAGCCTCAGGAGTGGAGCCGGTTACCGCGGTCTTGGCCGAGGGAAAGCGGTGGGTGTTGTCCCAGCCGATGGAGACTTGGGGAAAATATTGGTTGAATTCCTTTTCATATCCTTCCCAGCTGGCCATGGCCTTTTGCGCCCAGGCCGGGTAGCCCCCTTCGCCTCCGGCGTCCATGCAAAACTGGTAACTGGTGGCGCTGTCAAAAAGAAAGGCTTTGGCTTCCTGGACTTCCCCCTCATCATGGCGGGCAATGGCCTGCAGATGCAGGCCCGCTAAACCCTTTTCCACGCAGCGTTTCCTCATCCATGCCACGGCCTTTTGCGTCTCGCTCACCCCACCCAGCCCGCTGATAAGGTTGGGATATTCAAAAATGGAAAAAACGGGTTTATCTTTAATACGGTAGTAGCAATCCAGTTTCAGGTAGCGCTCGATGACCCGGTCAAACATGGGCTCCAAGATGGGGCGGGCTACTTGCCCGGTCCACAACAAATTCTGCTCATCGGTGTGCATATTCCACAAAGAAGTGGCGTCATGGTTGGCCCACATCAGGTAGAACTTGGAGTCCGTGCCTTTTAGGGCCGGGATCAGGCCTTCGTTGAGCTGGCGCTCAAAGCAGGGAGCGTTTTCGTACCAATACCAGTCCATGATAAAAACATTGATGCCGTGCTCTTGCGCCAGCTGCACATGTTCCCGCATGACTTTGGGGTCGGCCTCGTCCTGGTACCCCAGGAGCGGGACGCGGGGCATGTAGTGGCCCGGAAATCTCGGCGTCCCGCGCCGCACCGTATACCATTCGCCGTCCTTTTCCGGCCAGAATCTTTCCATACGCGGCTCATAATGATAGGAAGGCCAGATATAAGCGGCCACATCGTATTTTTTCACGGCTAAGGCTCTCTTTGTCAGGCAAATTTAAGGGTATTGGCGCAAATTTTATTTTTTATTCCTGGAACCAGGTTTTGGCCGGCTATCCTCTGTTTTCATTTCCATATATTTCGCAAGGGCTTCAACCTGGGGACGCAATAGGTTCTGAAAACATTCTGGAATATGACCCTTATGCCTCAGATGACCCTGTACGCATAAAACACAATTACCCAGTATCGAACAATCATATTGAATACAGGGGCAATGCTTGTTCACCGATATTTTTTGGTCTCTCATATTTACCTTCAACATTTTTCTATAGGCAACGACATCGCACTTTTTCATGGCCCAACTCTCCTCTTTATCACGCGGGTTTCAGGGTTTTGATCAGCCAGGCAATGGTTTCGCCCAGGTCCTGCATATTGGCCAGTCCTTCGCTGTCATTGGCCACTTCGCCTTTTTCCCTGCCGACCCCGAAATTCCAGTAGGTTGACCCCGGCACGATCATCCGGGACATCAGGAACATATGGTTGATGGAGTCCAGGACATGGATGGCGCCTCCGCGCCGATGGGCCACCACAGCCGCCCCGATCTTGCGGTCAAAAAGCCTGCCGTTGGCTAGGGCCACATAGCCGGACCTGTCTATCAGGGCTTTCAGTTCCGGAGTCATATCGGCAAAATAAGTCGGCGACCCCAGGATGATGGCATCGGCCTCGATCATCTTGGCGATGCAATCATTGACCATATCGGTCGTGATGACGCATTTCCTATCCTTGGTCTCCCGGCACTTCATGCAGGCCGTGCAGCCGCGGATCGCTTTGCCGCCGACCTGCACCAGCTCTGTTTCTATCCCGGCCGCCGCAATGGGCTCCAGGACTTTTTTGAGCAAAAATTCCGTATTCCCGCCCTTGCGCGGGCTTCCGTTGAACGCTACAGCTTTCATCTTTTTCCTCCCTATTCTTTAATAGCCTTGTCCCAGCTTTTCATCGTGATATTTTTCCCGCTGTTACCGGTGACCAGCAGTTTGACCACGGCGCAGCAAGTATAACCGTTAAGAGGCACCGTGATGATGGACCCGTCAAAGGTGAACTTCGTGTCCCTGGGCTTTTTATCCCCCGGATACATCACCTGCACCTTGCCGATATCATACCCGCGCCTGACCCTGAAATAGGCCGTGTGCGGGGCCGAGTATTCCACTTTATCCAGGCTGTTGATATTGTCGCTCCGGATGCCGGCGATATAGTCGTCCTTGACGGTAAAGATCTGGCCCACCATCCCGTGGTTGAGCCGCATCGGGTCAGGCTCAAAGCACAGCACCCTTCTCCGGAAAAGCTCATACAACGGACGATACCGGCCGTAAAGCTTGGCGTAAAAATCCAGCTGTTTCGCGGCCCTGTCCGTTTTTCCCCAATAGTCAGCGCTGGGCACGGTCGGAAAACCGCCCAGGACCACGGTCCTTTTGAGATTCTCTTCCGTCACTTCCTCGCCCGGACGATAGAACAGCTTGATGAACGGCTTGGCGATGGCCGCGTAAAACAGGGTCATTTCACTGTCATCGTCCCCCTCCTGCAGCATGCAGTCGGTGTATTTCATGCTCCGGATGGTGGCCGGCCGGTTGGAAAAATTGCTCATGCCGCGTTCCAAAAGCATCTTTTTGATGGCTGCGCCGACGTCGTCGTAGCCGAAGCTGAGGCTGTAAGCCGGCCTGTTATTGATGACCGTGATGCCGTCCTCATGCCCGAAATCAATGTCCACGTGGGAGCAGGCGTCGTAAAAAAAGCCGTTGATTTCGGGATACTCTTTCAATATTTTCGCGGCGTTATCCAGGATATGCCGGCCAAAAGAATAGGCCAGGTCCGGGTTCATCAACCGGCACATGAACCACCCGCTGCCCTTGTCACTGCCGTCCTGGTTCTTGGCCACGGAGTCGGCAAATCCCTTGTCCGCCCAGGGCATGAACCCGTCGGAGAAATTGATGTAGTAGTAAACATTGACCCCCGCCTCATGGCACTTTTTCATGGCCGCGTGGGTCATGGCCCGCGAGGTGTCGAACCAGTTGCTGCCGAACTTCTCTTTGACCTCCGCGTCCGACATCTCCTGATCTTGACGCCAGCATTCCGCCGGGTCCATCTTGTCCCCGCTGCGGTGGAAGATTTCTTCTAGCAGCATGACCCGTCTGAATTTTACCGTTTCCGGAAAATACTCGCCGTACCACGGAAAATTACCATGGAACTCTAAATATTGGAGGCCCATTTTACGGTAATTTTCCAGGCTATCCGCCGTATCCTTGCTCCCGCAGTTAAAAATCCCGGCCCGGTTGAACACGTCCTTGTTCTGCGGGTCAAAACAATCCCTGAACCTCTCATAGGCCAGGCCCAGGCCCGGCCTCCAGTCGCCCTCATGGAAAAATATCCGGCAGCTGGTGTGCATAACTTTCTGCCTGATGAGGCCGATGCAGCTGTTGACGACCTCCAACTGGGGCAGGTCCCCGGCCTCCTTTTCACAGCCCCGGTAAATAACCTTGTCCCCGCTGGAATACCTGAAAGTAGTGAGCGGTATCCTCTCGTCAAAAGGCACGATGACCGAATAACCCACGTCCAGGCCTTTGCTGAAATGGGAAACAATGGGAACAATGATGTTGGTGTCCGGGCCGTAAGGGGTGCTTCCGTAGACATACTGGAAAGGGGCTTCGTCGTCAAAAGTGAACTGCCCCTTGCCCGAGGGCGCCCATACTTCCCAGCCGTAAATGACGGGCAGGCAAAAATGGACCTGCAAACTCCTGTCCGGCGCCGAGTCCGTTTTTTTCCTGGCCTCGACCTGCCAGTTCAGGGAATCGTTATCCAGGGTCAGGGTCTCCCGGAGCGTAAAATCCGCCCCTTTAAAATCCTTGGTGAACGAAACCGCCCTGTCGTCCGCCTTAAAATCCTCTATCGTGAAATTTTTATCCAGGTCATTGAACCACTGTTTAGTCAGCTCGTCATAAAGCCGCAGGCCTCCCAGGTAATCTTGGGTATCCACTTTTTTCAGGTTCAATTTCTGTTTCAAAAGGTCAACACCCTTGTCTTTCCAGACCAGGGAGCTGAGCCAGCCTGTTTCCTTGCTCAGGCCTAGCTTGACCATGCTGTTTTCCAGGTAAATAACACCCTGGTCGGAAGGAGATTCCCCTCCTCCAGCAATACCCGCCAGCCCCAGCCACACAACCGCGGCCAGGAAACTGACGGCCTTATAGGTTTTATTCTTTCCTCTTAGTGTCATCCAACCCTCCCTTTTTTCTCCCACTTGGGTCAAAACCCCGGCCTTGCCAAAGGCTCTGCACAGTTCCCCCTGAAGGTTGCGGGTTTTTAGAATTATACCACCTTGGCCTTGGCCCGCTGACCTGTTCCCCTCAAGCTATTTTCTGTTCAAAAGGCCTTGACCAGGCATTTAAAGTCCTTAGAATGATGCGGTAGGAACATTGGAGCCAATCAAATGATTGGGAAGGAACCAGGCATGCCCGACCAGCCAGACAACGCTACTCAAAGCCCAGAACAGCCTACAACGCTCCCCCCCAGGAAAGTAGTTTGCCCGAAACACAACCTCACCTACGACGCCAACCTCTATGACGGCTGCGCGGTCTGCCGGATGGCCCAGAAACACCAGGAGGAAATGGACAGGAAATACGGGAAATTCGCCACGCCCCTGATGCTCATCCTGCTGGTGGTCCTGGGGTACGCCTTATGGTCGCTTTTGGACCACTATCATTTGCTGGGCATACAAGTCCAGGGCCAAAACAGGACCAGGGGCCTGCAGGTGGACCCCGCGCCTTACCAGATAGAGATCCAAAACCTGGAAACTAAACTGTATTCCGGGGACAGTTTTTCCCAGCAGGATGGCCAGGACATTGCCCTGGCCGTGCAGGTTATAGGGGATAGAATGGTGGACAACCGCAGCAGGGCCGTCAGCGCCGGAGGGGCCCTTTTGGAAACTTTCAGCTCGCAGATAGGCTCCACGGCCCGTTCCCTGGACCAAAACCCCGACCCCGGCCTGAAACAGACCTGGGTCCGCCAATGGCAGGACCTTAGGGCCGGTATCTTTAATCAAGCGGCCTGGTTCCACCAGCCCTTGACCACTACGGCCCAGCCCGCCCCTGCTCCGGCCCCTTAATTTTTCCCAGCGCTCCCGGGCCGTTTCAGGCCCAGTGCATCTTGCCCATTTTTTCCTTGATGACGATCTGCTTTAAGAACGCCACGGCCTTGAGAAAACCGTCTTCCATGGACATCAGGCTGTCCTCATGCTCGATGGAGAGCACATCGTCGTAACCGGCCATGATGAGGTTGCTGATGATGTCTTTCCAGACCATGGCGTCATGGCCGAACCCCACGGTGCGGAATATCCACGAACGATGTAGCTCGTCCCCGTAATGCTTGGTGTCCAGCACGCCGTTCTTGCCGGAGTTGATGGGGTCGATGCGGCAATCCTTGGCGTGGAAAAAGTGGATGGCGCCCTTCAGGGTGCGGATGACCGCCGGAAGGTCCATGCCCTGCCAGAACAAATGGCTCGGGTCCAGGTTGGCGCCGATGACCGGCCCCACGGCGTCCCGCAGCCTGAGACAGGTCTCGGGATTATAAACCACAAAACCCGGATGCATTTCCAGGGCTATCTTCGTGACGCCCCGTTTTTTCGCGTAGGCCACCGCTTGTTTCCAGTAAGGGATGACCTGTTTGTTCCACTGCCAGTCCAATATTTTCAAAAAATCATCGGGCCAGGGACAGGTCACCCAGTTGGGGTATTTGGAACTAGCCGAATCGCCCGGGCAACCGGAAAAGGTCACTATCCTTTTGATGCCCATCTTGGAAGCCAGGTCCACGGTCTGCCTGAAAACTTTATCGTGCGCCGCAGCAATTTTGCGGTCCGGATGCAGGGGGTTGCCGTGGCAGCTCAGGGCGCTTATCTCCAGCCTGCGGGACTCCGCGGCGGCTAGGAAACTCCTGCGCAGGCCTTCGTCAGCCAGCAATTTTTTCGGGTCGCAGTGGCTGTTGCCCGGGTAATTTCCCGTGCCCACCTCCACGGCTTCGACCCCGGCGGCCGCGATCCTGTCCAGGGCCTGTTCCCAGGGCTCCTGCCCGAAAATTACCGCAAATACACCTATTTTCATGACCTTTTCCTCCTTTTAATTTTTGATCTTTACCCAGCGTTTGGTCTTGGCCGAACGCTCCACAGCTTCCAAAACCTCCTGGCAGGCCACGCCGTCCGCGAAATTGGGCGTCGGCGATTGGTGCTCGCTGAAAGCGTTGAGGACCTCGTAGATCTGGTGCACGAACCCGTGCTCGTAACCTAGGATGTGCCCTGCCGGCCACCAGTGTCCGGCATAGGGGTGGTCGCCTTCGGTCGCCAGGATGTCCTTGAAACCCTGCTCCCGGCCCGGCTGGGTGCGGTCGTAGAATTTCAGGCGGTTCATATCCTCGAAGTTGAACACCAGGCTGCCCTTGGAGCCATTGATCTCGAACCCGTTGAAATTCTTCCGGCCCGTGGCAAAACGGCTGGCCTCAAAAGAGCCCACCACCCCGTTCTTGAACCTGGCCAGGAACACGGCCGTGTCGTCCACCGTGACCTTGGCCTTGCCCTTGCCGGCCCTGGCGACCAGGCCGTCCATGGAGGCCGGGACGCTGCGTTCCTTGATAAAGGTCTCGGTCATGCCGCAAACTTCGCCGATGTCGCCCACCAAAAACCTGGCCATGTCGATGGAGTGCGCCGCGATGTCGCCCAGGGCCCCGGAGCCGCTGAGCTTCTTGTCCAGTCTCCAGACCATGGGGAACTTGGGGTCCACGATCCAGTCCTGCAAATAGACCGAGCGCCAGTGGAACAGCCTGCCCATTTTTCCCTGCTCAACGAACTGTTTGGCCAGGCTCACTGCCGGAGAAAAGCGGTAGTTAAAGATGATGGCGTGCTGGACCTTGGCTTTTTTTGCGGCCACCAGCATGGCTTTGGCTTCCGCCAGCGTATTGGCCAGGGGTTTTTCGCAAAGGACCTGCTTGCCCGCCTTGATGGCTTCCATGACCATGGGATAGTGCATGTCCCCGGACGCGACCACGTCCACCATGTCGATGTCGGACCTGCGCACGGTCTCTTTCCAGTCTGTGGAAACCTCCTGCCAGCCGAAACGCCGGGCCAGCTCCGCAGCTCCGGCGTAGTTCCTGCCGCACACCACGGCCATCACGGGCATGGCCTTGGGGTCAAAGAACTGCGGGATGCGGGAGTAGGCGTTGCTGTGCGCCTTTCCCATGAATTTATACCCCAGCATGGCTATCCTGATCTCTTTCATACAACCCCTCCTTTTATCCTAAAATGATGACTTTAACCGTTTTTCCTTGCGGGCAAAGGCTTTCCGTAAAGCTTTTCCGACCACTTGCTGAACGCGTCGTACATATAGGGTTTGACAGTAGGGTCATTCACGCCGATGGCCTCGCCGTCCCCGTAATCGCTGAACACAAACCCTCCCTGGGGAGAGGCCCAGTGGGTCATCAGGTCGGCCGCATCCGCGTCGATCTTTTTCCTGTCTCCCGTGGGCAGGGTCGCCTGGATGTCGGCCAGGCTGTGGAAAGCGATGCGTCCGCGGTACCTCCGGCCTATCTCCTCGATGCCCAGGGCGCGCGGCTGCTGGAGGTTGACGCTGTTGACCCCGGCCTGGATGTAACCTTCGATGAGGTCGTTGATGCGGCCGCAGGAGTGCAGCCACACGTCCGCCCCTGTCTCGTGCATGGCGTCGAAGATGCGCTTGTAACGGGGCAGGAAAAAATCCATCCAGAGCTTATAACTGACAAAGGAGTTCTGCTGGGTGCCCCAGTCGTCGGTCATGTCCCACCCGTTGATGCGGCCCGGGAACCGCCTGGCCGTCTCGCGGACAAAGGTCACGTGGGCCTCCACGATGCGGTCCGCCAGCTCTTCCATGGCCGGCCTGTCCGCGTAAAGGTCGGCCAGCGTGTTCTCGAAGCCGTGCAAAGAGTGCATCCTCTCAAAAAGAACCATAAAGATGCTGGCCATCACATATTTATTTTCGGATTCGGCTAGGGCGACCAGGGCGTGGGCCTCGGTAAAGCGGCTTTCTTTTTTGAAATTGGGGACGGACAGCTTGTCCATTTTGGAGATATCTGCAAGCGGGTGGTCGGTGACCTGTCCCATGTTGTTGACCTCGGTCCTGCTCCACACGCAGCCCCATTCGTCTTCGGCCTGCTTGAGGCCAGGCTCTAGCGGGTTACTGACGGCCCCGAGGACCCCCCGGGCGTCGCTGACCCCCAGGCTGTCCATAAAAACAGGAAGACGCTCCGGCTTTTCCTGCCGCAGCGCCCGGCGAACGATCTCTTTTGATGTCATAACCTGTACCCTCCTCTCAGGGAGGATATTCTAGTATTTCCCGGCTTCTTTGACCACATCCATGGTCGCTTTAAAATCCTTGAGGCTGACTAAGGGCGGGATGGAGTGGTCCGTGGCATAGATATAACCGCCATTCTGCTTCATGGCCGGCACGATTTTCCGTATCTCCGCCTGCATGGCTTCGGGCCTGTCCCACAAAACCGCGTTGATTCCACCGTGAAAAGTGAGCTTTTGGCCGTATTTTTGCTTTAAAGCCACCGGGTCCATCCCGGCTTTGACTTCCAGGGGATTGAGCACATCCACCCCCATGGCCACCAGTTCCGGGACAAAGGGGTTCACGTCCCCGCAGGAATGCAGGAAGACTTTCATTCCCTTTTGGTGCGCCCAGTCAATGGCGCGTTGGTGCACGGGTTTAAGCAATTCGCGGTAGGTCTTGAGGGAAAAGAACTGGCTCTTTTTGTAGCCCATGTCATCCCACCACCGCATCCCGTCGAACTCATAGCCCGCCTCCAGGATCATCTCAAAAAGTGCGATGTTCATGTCCAGCTCGTGGTTGAACATCTCCACGCACCACTCCGGCTCCTCCAGCAAAGCCATCAGGAACCGTTCGGTCCCCACAATACCGGCGTGAGTGATGTCAAATCCGAACCAGAACGCGGCATTGAGCCAGGCCCCGTCCTTCCTCCAGGTTGCATAATTTTCCTGCAGCCTGGCCCAGTCTATCCTGTCCTTGGTGGGAGTGATCCTTTTTTTGACCTCTCTCCAGGAGTCCGGGTCCACCACCGTAAATTTCAGAAACTCGGGGGTGGAATCCATATGCGTCCAGGTTTTTTGGGTCGCGCCCCAGTTGGTGGTATAGATGGTGTATTCCGGGGTTTTTTCTATATCCACTTCGGGAAAGCGGGGGCTCCCATCTACCTTGAACTCTGCGATCTTATCCAGATCAAAAAAATCTATCCAGTCCGCGCCCTCAGGCATGCCCTCTTTGACCCATCTTTCCTCTGTGGCCCGCCACGGGTAATCATAGATAGGGACGCGGTCAGCCTCCTGGTGGTTGATCATCCTGGTCATGCGTTCCTTGGTCGTCATTTTCACAGCCATTTACGAAAACTCCCTTCTGCTACCAGCCGAGGACTTTTTCCCAGCGGCCGCTCTTGGCCGATTTGAGGCAGGTTTCCAAATAAGCCTGGATCTGCGCTCCCCGCACCAGGTCGGGCTGGGGCTGCCGGCCTGTTTGGATGGCCTTGATGAACCGCTGGTAATTGTTCATGGCGGGTTTGAGCTTTTTGGTCTTCCAAACGAACTTATCCGCGTCCTTGCCCAGGCAGAGCTCCAACTCGTGGTAACTCTTGTTGAGGTCTATCTTCAAGGCGCCCTTGGTGCCGCTCACTTCGCAGACGAGATGGTTGGCGTGCCCCGTGGTCCAGCGGCTGGTCTGGATGACGCCCAGCCCGCCGCGGGTAAACTCCAGCTCAATGACCGCGGTGTCATTGGCGTCCATTTTCCTGCCTTTGTAGGCATTGACCTCTTTGTTGTTCAAAACCTTGGGAAATGTCCTTAAATTGCACCGTATCCTGGCCACATCGCCGGCCACGGCCGTGGTCATATCCAGGATATGACAGCCTATGTCGGCCAGCACCCCGCCTGACCCTGCGGCGGTCTGCAGTCTCCAAAGCCATCCCTCCGCGGTCCAGTGCCCCCAGCCCTTGCTGGAAAGCCAGCTCTGCAGGTAAAGGGACTGCACGTGCCGGACCTGGCCCAGCTGGCCCTTGCGGACCATTTCCGCGGCGGTCCAGATGGCCTGGCTGCTGCGGTAGCTGAAATTGGTCATATGGATCACACCTTTTTTGGCGGCCTTATCCGCGGCCCGCCTCAGCGTCCGCGCATCTTTTAAGGTAACGGTGATGGGCTTTTCACAGAGCAGGTGTTTGCCCGCCTGCAGGGCTTTTAAAGCCGGTTCAAAATGGAAACGGTCCGGGGTGACCACGCTCAAAGCGTCAACCCGGCTGAGGAGCTCATCCAGGTTGGAGGCCGGATAGGGTATGCCCCATTTCTGAGCAAAAGCGCGGGACCGTTCCTGGTTGATGTCCAGACAGGAGGTCAACTCCACTCCCGGTATATCCTTGAAGTTGTTGGCATGGGTGCCCCCCATGCCTCCGGTTCCGATGATACCTATCTTGATAGTTTTACTCATGGTTTCGTTCTCCTTAGCGATAACCTTTGATTTTTTCTCTGGTCATTTCTGGTTTGACCCTGGGACAACTGTCAATCCAACGACTGGTGGTGGGAGCGGCCCATTTGACCGCGTTCTTCAGGATCATCTGGATCTTTTTATTATGGTAGATGGGGTAGGTTTCGTGCCCCGGCTGGAAATAAAAGATCTTGCCGTTGCCCCGGAAAAAGCAGCAGCCTGACCTGAACACTTCGCCGCCCTGGAACCAGCTGACAAAGACCTGCTCGTCCGGGACCGGGATGCCGAAGGGTTCGCCGTACATCTCCTCGTGAGGCAGCTCCACGTAGCGGTCTATCCCCTGAGCTATCGGATGCCCCGGCTGGGTCACCCAAAGCCGCGCCTTTTCGCCGGCCTCGCGCCAGCACAGGGAGCAGGTGGTGCCCATAAGCTTCTTGAATATCTTGGAGTAATGCCCGCTGTGCAGGACGATAAGGCCCATGCCTTCCAGTACTCTAGTGTGTACCCTGTCCACGATCTCGTCGCGGACCCGGTCATGGGCCATGTGGCCCCACCATAACAGCACGTCGGTCTTGTCCAAAACTTCCCTGGTCAGCCCGTGCTCCGGCTGTTCCAGCCAGGCCGTCCCCGCCTTGATGCCCTTATCGGTGTTGAGCGCTTGGGCAACGCACCCGTGGATGCCTTTGGGATAGATCTTCGCGATCTTGGCATTTGATTTTTCGTGCAAAAATTCGTTCCATACCAGAGCTTTGATCATGGATGAGTCCTCCTGGATATAAGATTTTGATGTAAAAGTTTAACCTATTGAATACCCAAAGCCAATTCTTTAAAATAGCCGGGATGAACAAAAGTATGCCTGTTTTTAACATTGAAAAACTAGCCTTCGACTTCCACTGGAAGGGCAACGTGGGGCTGGCCATCTACCCCGCGGGCACGAGCCTGGGGCCCCGGACCATGGAGGACTATGAGTTCGTCTGGGTCATCGACGGGTCCGCGGACTGGGAATGCAATGGCCGGGTCATCCCGGCCCCGGCCGGCAGCATCATCCTGTCCCGGCCCGGCATGCGCGAAACCTACCGCTGGCACCCTCTGCAGCAGTCCCGGCACGCCTTTTTTCACTTCCAGATGCACCGTGCAGGCGTGAAACTGCCCCCGGAAAACTCCTGGCCCCTCATCCAGTACATGCCCGAAGGCGACATCATCCGGCCCTTGTTCCGCTACCTGGCCTGCCTTTTGGACGAGCGCCAGCCCGGCTGGGAAGAAGCTTCCCAGGGAGCGGCCCGCCAGATCTTCACGGCTTTTTTGACCGGACGCTTCCACACCAAGGGTGAGGGCAACCTCAAGCTGCCCCCTCCGGTGGAAAAAGTATTCAGCTATGTCCAGCAAAAATGGCTCAAGGATACCAGCTCCAACCCTACCCTGAACGAAATGGCCAAAGTGGCCTCGGTCTCGGTCATGCATTTATCCCGCCTGTTCCACCAGGCCGTGGGTTATAGCCCCAAAAAAGCGATTTTCCTCCTGAGGCTGGACCGCGCCGCCTCGCTCCTGACCCGGAGCAATTTCAACATCAAGCAGGTGTCTGAGATGACGGGATTCCAGAGCCAGTTCCATTTTTCCCGCAGTTTCAAAAGAGTCTACGGCATGTCTCCGTGGGATTTCAAAAAAGGGTTACTGAAGGGAAAGATCAACGCCAAACCCGCCTCGCGCCTGACCCAGCTAAGAAGCATGTCCCATATTTTATGGGACTAATTGCAATTTTTTGACACTAGAGCTCAAATATTTCCACCAGGCCTAAGGGACCGCAGAAACCTAGAAATACCTCTGCAAAATTATCGTGATAAAATAAGGCCAGCAAAACATAAAAGAAAGAAGAAGCATGCACAGAATTAAAGCAAAACTTCTTTTGCTTCTATGGCTGATCCCAGGGTTTTTATTCGTAGCGGATTCCCAGGCTATCGATCAATTCGTGGTTTGGCAATGCGGACGATACACCGCGCCCAGCCGGGGCTGTATTTACCTCTATCCCTGCGTGAATAACACAGCGATAAACCTTTATGGTTCGCAGATTTCTGACACCAACATCACCACCCAGAACGCCTGGGTGGGAAATTTCGCGAACGCCGGGAACCTGGGAGGCCAGCCGTGGAATCCTGTCTGTAATTTCGGCCCTGACTATTATTTTTATGCCAACACTAATTTCCCTTTCCCTTGGGAGATCGATAACGTTCCTGATGGCACTAACAGTGACTATGGGGTCTGGCTGATGTCCCCCAACGGGTCAGGGGTCGGAAATGTTTTTTTTACCCACCTTAATTGCAATGGCGGTGACGCTTCGAGCGATCAGACCGGCGACGCTGTCTCGGTTTACAATCCCAATGCTTTTGCCGTGCCCGTGGATTTTGCCCGCTGGAACGGCGCCAATTGGGTGACTGAAGTGACCGGGCAGGTTATCCAGGCCCAAAGTATTTGGATGTCCGGCGGCACCATAGGTTTTGGCGCCACAGGCACGAGACTCCCTGAGGCCGGCGATTTTAGGGTGGTGTGCTGCACCGCCAACGTGTGCGTTCACAAAGGTTTTATTCAAGCCGCCGACCATGATACTTTTTTTACCAACGCCATTGATGTGAATACTGGTTTAAAGATCGGCACGGATATGATCGGATTAGCTTCCAGCACTCCCCTGTCAGGCGTTGCGGCCCAATCCATCATGATTACCGCCGGCCCGGCTGGCGCCCACTACACGATTTTCCAGTATGTGCCCAATGGCCCTGCTCCTGTGGGCAATTTCATGGTCGGCATGACCAATAGCGGCAATTGGATCCAAGCCACCAATCTTCCCGGCAACGCCGGGGTTCTGGGAGCCAACGGAGTCATTGCTCTGCCCGCCATCAACGGCAATAATAACGCAAACGCTGGCGAGGTGAATAACTTTTACCGAGTCGTGACCGATAACCCCGTCCAGGTGGCCATCGGCACAAGCATTCTTTCCTCTTACGGCGCCTCGGATTGGGCCGATAGCTTTGATAATCTGGCCAATCCCCTTCCCATGGGCAATAACTTTACCTTCTCTTACTACAATCTTTTTCCGCAATCTGCTGACGGTTCAGACCGTTATGTCACGGCTATTTTCCCGAATGCGGGAACCACGGCCACCCTTTCCGGCCCGGCCGGCATCATCACGGGCGTATCCAACAATCCCCCCGGCACGATCGCTCCCATCGCGGCAACGAACAGCCGGGCCCAGACCAGTGCCGCGCCTTATGAGGCAAAAGTCTGGCAACTGAACAGCTTTACAGCCGGCCTGGTCACCCTCAATTTAAACGTGAACAGCGGCGGCCCCGTTTTCTTTAATATTTCAGGGGATGTGAACGAAAACAGCGAAGAACGAACCGTGGAAGGCATGATGAACCCCGGGGGTCCCAATTTAACCGTCACATGCCCCAACACTCCGACCGTCACCTCTACCCCCACGATCACCTGGACCCCGAACCCCTGTCCTGTCGAGCGCATCTATGCCGGTGCCACAAATTACACGGACACCTCCGGTAACGTATGGCAGGCTTTTCAAAATTACTCCGCGGGTGGTTATGGGTTCGTGGGCGCAGGCGACCAACTCACCGGCTCAAATATTCTGGGAACCAACGATTCTGCGTTGTACCAAAATTCAGCCATCAGTTCTTCTTTTCAATGCATTTTTACACTGCCGGATGGGAACTATGAGCTCACCATGAAATTCGCCGAGTGCTGGCTTGGAGCCACGATCGGCACCAGAGTTTTCACGGTCACAGCGAACGGGACCCCGATCGCCACCAACCTTGATGTTTATGCCACCGTGGGGGACTTCTATGCCTACGACGTGAATAGTGTTGTGACTGTTGCGGGCGGCCTGCTGACGCTTGATTTTACGGCCAGCTCCAATAACGCCATAGTCAGCGCCATACAAGTTCAATCGCTGTCCTGTTCCACTTCTACACCCACAGTAACCCCGACCGTTTCACCGACGGCTTCATTGACCTGTACCTCCACCAACTCGCCTACCTCCTCAGCGACACCGACGGCCTCACCAACGGCGACCATAACAAGCACGGCTACGGCTTCTCCCACTGCCTCTAATACGGGTACCGTAACTTCCACGGCCACCCCGACCGCCACGGACACCTGGATGGCCAGCCCGACCTTTTCCAATACCGCCACCGCAACAGCCACTCTGTCCCAGACCAGCACGCCCACTATATCCAACACGGCCAGCTCCACCGCAACAACAACTTTTACATTTACCATAACCCTGACCAGCACTATTACCTGGACCCCATCCCTGACCTTAACTCCTTCCATAACCTGGACCCCGTCCAAAACTCCTACCCAGACTAATACGGCCACTGTGACCGCCACCAATACCCCTGTGATGACCAACCTGGAGCTCAAGGTCTACAATGAGGCCGGTGAAGTGGTCAAAACCTTCAGTAATGTCCTTGTCTTGGGTGGGTTTAGCGGTATCCAGCTTTCCTCAGGCAGCGGCTCTACCATCTTTGACCCCAACTCCGGCCTCTTTGATATCGAGATCAAGAGCGCTGGCATCATCTACCACGTCCCCTGGGACGGCAAAAGCGACCTGGGCTACCTTGTGGACAGCGGGCAATATGTGCTCAAAGCCGATATCCCCGGCCTGCAAGGCAATACGGTCGTCATGCCCCTGACCGTGCTCAAGTCAGGAGACCTTTTGACCGTCAGTATCTACACCACCAGCGGAGAGTTGGTCAAACAGCTTTACCAGAGCTATTTCGTCCAGGGACAATTGGGAAGCATGAAGTTGACCAGTAATTTACTGCAGATAAGCAATCAACCCACAGGGACAACCACGATCGGGATAAACATCTTTTCCTCCACAGGTCAGTTAATGGCAGATGGGCTAGGCTCCTTGAACCAAGCCCGCCTGACCTGGGACGGCACCACGGCCTTGGGCAATTATGTGCAAAGCGGAGAGTATTTGATCAAAATAGATCAGACCTACAACCACCAGCACGATGTGCTGGTGCAAAGTGTGACCGTGTTAAGCTCCAATTTAAGCGGGTTTATGGACGCTTCGGTCTACCCCAACCCGTACCTCTCCACCCCAGACCACAAGGTATGGTTCAAGGTCGCTTTGCAGGACCAATCCAGCCTGACCGTGAGAATTTATGATGTGGTGGGAGAGCTGGTGAACACCCTCAGCTTGCCCGCAGCCGGGCCTGGCATTGCCACCCTGGGTTGGGATGTCAATAATACTGCGGCCGGTCTTTATGTGGGAATTGTAGAAGCCGCTTCACAGGTCAGCGGTCAAACACAGAAAAAACCTTTGAAAATATCAGTTATAAAGTAGGTTGCTTACCAGGAAAACTGCAGATTCCATTACCCGCCTAGTTAAACCAAATGGACAGAACGTTCGCGGTAGGCTTTGGGAGAGAGCCCGTAAACTTTGACGAATGTTCGGTGGAAATGGCTCTCATCCCCGAACCCCCAGTTCCCGGCCACCGCCTTGACCGGGACATCGGATTGCCGAAGTTCCGTGGCGGCGCCTTGGAGCCTGTACTGCAAACCGAACTGTCCAAAACTCATATTCATAAGACTATGGAACCGTTTGCAAAAGATCGACCTGGGCATGCGGCAGACTTTGGCCCCATCTTGCACATTGATCTTCCCGTGGCTATTGAACACCATTTCTATCGCAGGATTGATACGGTCAAGTTCATCATGGGCCTTCTCATTCTCATCGGATGGCCTGCGCCAGTCCTTGAGGATGGTCAGAAGCAACTCGAGGCTCAGCAACCGCACCATGGCCATGGTGTGTCCGCTGGGAGGATTCACCCATGTCTTATAAGTGGCTATCCGCCTCCCCAGATCGATGATTTCCTGTCTTTTTTGGTTATCCTTCACGCTCACCTGCGGGCGCTGGTGGGGCGGGACAAAAAAGGGGGCCAGCAGGTTCAAATGGGGCATCTCGGGAAAACGCGTTCTCGCGAGCAAGGGAGGATAGAAAAAAATCACCAGCCCGTCAGCCGGGGTTTCAATTTTTTTATTGCCATGAGGCTCCCACATGCTGGCCAGCCACACTTGTCCCGGCCCGACCGTGATCTCGCTATCTTCATAGAGTGCTTTTAACTTGCCGGAGAATAACACCCCTATTTCCAATTCATAATGCCGGTCGTTCAAGGGTGCCACGGGATCAAAATTACTGGTAAAAAGTGGCTTCGCTTCAGATAGATTAAAGAACGAAGGATAGAATGTTTTGAAATTGGTCAGAATATTCTTGGCCATCTTTAATTTCCTCAATAATCCCCTTATTTCCTGCGTCTAAATTATAACCTACAGGACCGTTCTTCCAGAGACGAATCTGCAAAGATTGTTGTCCAGTTCTGCAACACTCTGATTGGTTATTTCCCAGAATAAGTTGTCTAATTAAATAAAGAAACGCTCAAAGCTAACCAAAAGGGCCGGCAGATCATGAAAAAAGTCATTTTTGCTTCTTTCTTACTATGTTTTTCTATATTTTTAACCCCTATCACAGGCTGGAGCCAGCAGGTTACCGGCCTCGCGGTCCACGGCCCCTACAATGGCCAAACCATACTGACCTGGAACGAAGTAAACCCGCCGGCCATCCCTGCCAGCACCACCTCTGTGGCGACGGTTGACACCTATGTCACAAACCTGGCCACAGCCAATCCTTCCTATACCTATAACATTTATCACTCCGCCTCCCAGATCAACGCGGTCGCCAGCCTCACCCCTGTGGCCACAGGAGTGCGCCAGCTGACCGGTTGGAATGACGATAACTCCCTGCCCAATCAGGCAGGCGTCCCCCTACGTTTCGTCGTGGATGAAGGTGGAACGGGCAATCTGGTTCCCCAGACCCCGGTAGCCAACGGCACAGGGGTCTATGCCTATAATCCCGCCACCGCGGGTCCAGGTTATTACGCCATCACGGTATCCGTCAACGGCGTGGAGAACACAACCATTACACTCGGACAGAACTCCCTGACCAACCCGGTGACTGAAACAGTCGGCCGGGGAGACCCGATACTGCAGTGCACCGCTACTGAGATCAACAATCCCAATAATTTCATCGCGCAAGATACGACCTACTATTACGTCCGCTGGGAATATCCGGATAATTGCTCCTTGTTCAGCACTCCTATGAACTATGCCCTGCGAGTGCCCTTGGGAACAACTTTCCCGGCTCCTTTGGGCATCAACCTGCACTGTTGGGGTGCGAATCTTGATAACCCCTGCTATTTTCCACCCAATGCGGGCGCAGCCGGCAGCACTCCCCCGCACCTTTCCATGCTGGTGAGCTCCGATGAGTGTCCCTATGATTGGTGGACTGGTTATTACGACAAAGCCTGGACTGGGATGAACGGCGGTGGAGGAGAGACATTTCTGCCTGGAGGCAGCTCCAGTTGGGCCACCTCAGGAGTGGTGAAAGATTACTCCGAGCAAAGGATGGTATCCATCTATGACTGGATCGCGGCCAACTGGGATAACGGCAGTAAGGTGGACTTGACCCGGGGCTTTATCGCGGGCGTCTCCATGGGAGGTTCGGGCACGGCCATGCTGATGATCCGCTATCCTGGCCGTTTTGCCTGGTGCTATTCCAGCGTGGGAGTGCATATCCCGTTATTATCCCCTGTTTTTGAGGGCTCTTACGCCGGTGTGTATGGGGACCCCACTTGGAATGTTCTGTATCAGAGCCTGACCATCGTGCCTACAATAAGGGCATTTGACTATTTTGACGATACCCAGTATTTGGCCAGTCATCCCACCCTTCAGACAGGCTACATGTGTGTGGCCAATGGTAAGAACGACAGCGGCATCGGCTGGAACCAGGCTTGGCAGTATGTCAAAGCCATGCAAGCGGCCAAAATGCCTTTCATTTTCTATTGGACTCAAAACGGCCATCAGACCCGCGCTTGCGGTCCCTATCCCAGCGCGGGCAACAACATGGCCATTGATGTGCAAAATAATCAGAGCATCCCGGCCTTTGAAAATTGCAGTATTGATGATGCTATCGGAGATGGTGTTGAGGACGGAACTGGCGCCGGCCTCAATGGCGGGACCCATGGATATGCTACAGGAGCCATCAATGGCTATCTTTACTGGAACCCAGCCACCATTGTGGACACGGCCGGGTCCTGGCAGATGGATATAGGTCTCGTTTCCGCGGCTCATGGCCTGACCTGGGCCGCCTCCTGCACCGTGGACATCACCCCGCGCCGTTTGCAGAGCTTCGCAGTCAGCCCGGGCCAGTGCTTTAACTGGACCAATACGGATTTGAACACCAGCACAGTCATCCAGTCCGGCTCGGCCACGGCCGACACGAACGGCTTTATCACCCTCCCCGCGGTCCTGATCAAAAACCAGCTGCAATGGCAGAACAGGATCAATATCGTTCCATCCGGGACATGCGCGACCAAAACGAATACGCCCACGGAGACGAACACACCAACCGCAGGGCCATCACAAACCAGTACAGCTACACCCACGATTACACTTACTGCGACACAAACTGCCACCGCTTCAATTACCGGTACGCCGACCCCGACGTATACGGCTGGTCCCAGCCAGACCGGAACTGCTACGGGCACCTCAACCTATACTGCCACTGCAACCTCAGCTTGTGTCCAATTCCAGGTAGCATGTAAAAGCTCAGAGGTGCCGAGTGGAAATACCAACGGCCAGCCCGTCAATCCCGCCGTCGGGCCTCATGGTACGGTCAAGATAAGCGGTGCTGGTTCCATCACCTTTGACCCTTTTGAACCGGGAGGGAGCCCTACGGATGGGTTCTTTTGCGGGGTAGGCGGGGTCACCAACCAATCAGGATACTGGAACTGGTCTGGAGCCCAGATAGGTACTATTTTCAGCCCTACCGGCGGAGATGTTATTTTCTATTGGAAATCCTACGCCAGTATGGCCCAGCGGAACACAGACAACAAAACAGGGTGGAGTTTTGGAGTCACGGATGATGGAACGAGAACATTATGGCGTATTGAAGTAAGCCCTGCAGGCGGTGCTTACAACACCATTACCTGGCAGGCTAATAGTCCTTCCTCGGGTCAATATTTTGACACCACCTATACCGTCAATGCTGGAGAAATAGCAAAATTCAGATTATCATGGACCGCCACAACGCAATCACTCTATATAAACGATATATTGATACAATCCGGCGCCACCACTGCCTACACTCCCAGTTGGGGAGCATCGTCACAGTTTAATATCGGAGCGTCAGCGGGTGACAATGGTTTTTCGGGCTGGAAAGCCAGCAAAGATACTATTGCCGACCTCCAGGTCAATGCCACTTGCGCGGGAAACACCAACACCCCAACTGTTACGGCCACTTTGACCGGAACAGCCAGCCCGACAGCTTCTCCCACCCTGACCTACACCACCGGCCCCAGTCAGACTGCCACCAATACCATGACCACCAGTTACACCGGCACCACGACCTATACCGCCACGGTCACGGCATCGCCTAGCAGCACCAGCACCAGGACTTTCACCGGCACAGTCACAGTGACCCCTTCTCTGACCTTGACCCCTAGTTCTACAAATACCATCACCCAGACCCCGACTTCCAGCACAACCGCAACGGTCACTCAGACCAGTACGCAGACCCTCTCGCCCAGCCAGACTTTTACAGCTTCAGCCACTCCCACTCGGACTGATACGGCAACCCAAACCATGACTTCTTCTCAGACCCTGACCTCCAGCCAGACCTATACCATCACCCAGACTTTTACTTCTACCGCGACCCCCAGCCAAACCTATACTTTTACCCAGACCGCCACCTTTACTCAGACCTCGACTCCCAGTCAAACCTTGACTCCTTCTTACACCTCTACCCCTTCCAACACGGTAACCCCTAGCCTCACCCTGACCTCCAGCATGACTTTCACCAATTCACCCACTTTCACTCCTACCGCCAGCGCTCCTCTCTGGATCGCTTCCCATGTCCCCTACCCCAACCCTGTGAGGGATAATAATGGAACAAAGCTCTACATCAAAATGACCGATGTACCTAACCGCATATCCGTCAGGATTTACACTACCTCGATGCGTTTGATTTGGGATATTTCAGTAGAAAACCCGGCACTACAGATCGAGTATAACAACGAGGTCGCCTATTTCACCTACACCCTACCCTACAGCTTGACGGACAACCACAACGTGCCTCTGGCTAATGGTTTGTATTACTATTCCATCACGGCCAATAATATGACCAGCTCCACCAATAGCCGCCAGGCCAGGGTCATGGGTAAATTGGCTGTTTTGAAGTGATGAACTTTAAACTCAACTAGACAAACCGTACAACACCTGGTGACAAAGTCGCGGCCAAGCAAAAATTGGCCAGAGAGCCGAACAGGGGGTTATAAAACAAAATAAAGAACCAGCGATAAAGCCGTCCTGAGGTGTAAACCCGGGTGGGAGAGCTAACCGTCCTACAGAAAGCTTTGGGGATACAGGGGCATACCGAAAGGTTCTTTTTTTGTTGAAGAAATATGATAAAAAGTAAAAACAGAATATTAGTACTGGTCCTGGTTAGTTTGTTAGAGTTGGGCCTGAGCAAGCCAAGCCTGGCCAAGGTGCTGCTCCAGCAAAGCGATTTCACTTACTTAGGGTCGTTCAAATGCCCTGATTCGATCGGGTGCTCCAGCGACTCCTCGTTCAGCTATGGAGGGCTGACCCACCGCTACTTGAATGGAAATCTTCAGTTCTTTCTTTTGGGTCACACTGGCGCTTGCACGCCTTGTTATGAGGTAAATTATCCGGGCGTGTCCGCCGCCTCCCCCCCACCGCTGCTGTGGTCAGATGCTGGGGAGATATCTATCACGGACATAAACTCCTCTACGACCAGAACCAGCCCGGCAATCCCACTCCTTATGATTCATGCTCCAACCCCCAGCCAAGCCAAACCGTCGTTGTCTATGGGTTGTTTTGGGATCCCACCCTGCAGAGGCTTTATTGGTCTTACGGCAACAACTACAACACCACCTGGCCTAGTGACCCGTGTATGGGCTACTCCACGCTTAATGATGCTAACGGCACCTCCCAGGGGTTTGGACCCTGGGCGACCGGAGATACGCAGAAGATGTGCCAGGGGGGATTCACCCGTATTCCCTCGTGGTTCGCCTCTCAATACACAGGAGGCAAGAGTTTGGGGGTAGGATTCGGGGGTTATTTTTCCGTCTGTTCCAGCGCCAGCCTGGGCCCTTATCTGTGTGCTGTCGCAGACCCCACCACGGAGCCCCCTGTCACCGTGCCCAATCCAAGCCCGGCTCCCCTGCCCCATCTTGATTTGGTGGGATACCCCCACAACCCCACCCCCTACACGCAACCGATGCCCTGCCAACGTGACATTGATTATTCCGGCGGGTTTGACGGCTGGCTTCCGCAGGGAGGAGTTGGATATTGGCAATGGACGGATACGCTCTGGCAGAGTGGAATATGGGTGGACACCACCAACAAGACGGGGATGCTCTACTTTCCAACGATGGGTGACGGTTTTGTACATTACTGCAATGCCGGCATAAACTCCGAACGCGGTTCACACTACTGTTTTGTCTACGATCCCGCTGACCTGGCCACTGTGGCCCAGGGCGCCAACATGTGGTCCATCCAGCCGAAGGACACCTGGAAAATGCACTATCCTGATGTGAACTATTCCACCATCAATCTTACGACGACCTGCTTTGCGGGAACAGGGTGTCCGGGCCAGTGCTGCCCCTCTACTTTTACCACTCCAGCCATACCGGATCCCCAAGGTTTTTTGACGTGTTGGGGTGCCGGTCAAAGCCCGTCCCATGTAGTGGCAGGAGTTGATTTTGATTCGGCCACCAACACCCTGTACCTGGAGATTTTGGACGTGGATAAAATCGGATGCTGTTCTTTTCCGCCCCGCATCTATGCCTATCAGGTCTCTGATACCGTGGGAACACCGACAGCGACAGCCACCCAGACTTATTCTGCCACTTCCACGCAAACACCTGTTCCCAGTCTGACCGCCACGACCACAGCCAGCCTGACCTATACACGGACCTCCAGCCAGACGCCTTCAGCCAGTCCGACCTTTATGCCCTCTTTGACTTCCACACAAACCCCGTCTCCAAGCCTAACTTACACCAGGACCTATTCTTTTACCCAGTCCCCTACCTTTTCCCAGACCTTGACTGCCAGCCAGACCTCTTCTCCAAGTTTAACTTCCACCAGGACCTATACTTTTACTCAGTCTCCTACTTTTTCCCAGACCTTGACCTCTAGCCAAACCTCCTCTCCAAGTTTAACCTCCACTGGGTCCTATACTTTTACCCCGTCCCCCACTTTTTCCCAGACCTTGACTCCGAGCCAAACCTCCACCTCCAGCCTGACCGCCACGAAATCTTATACCTCTACCCAGACAGCCACCCCTACCGTGACCCCGACTTCCAGCAACACCTACACCCCCTCCCTCACCACGACCCCTTCTTTTACGATGACCCCGAGCATGACCCTGACCTCCAGCCAAACCTTCACCAGCTCGCCCACCTGCTCGCCCACGGCCAGCGAATCCCTTTGGATCGCCAGCCATGCACCCTATCCCAACCCCCTCCGCCAAGGTAATCAAGTCTCGGTTTATATGCTCATGACCGATGTGCCCGATCGGCTGTCCCTCAAGGTCTACACCGTTTCCATGAGGCTCATCCGCTACATCACGATGGGGGATCCCCGGCATTCTCCAGACCCTTTAATTGTCTATGACGGCAATGTGGCCCGTTATGCCTACACGGTCGGCATCGACCTGGCCAAACCTAACCTTGTGGCAAACGGCCTTTATTACTATTCGATCCAGGCAACTAAAGGGGATAGACAGGCTAAGGTTTTTGGGAAGTTTGTGATCATTAAATAACCCGCCTTCTTGTGTGCTATAATCCCAAAAATAGGAACTTTTACTGTTAATAATTGTCTAATTTTCAGCCTTTTAGGGAGGTAGAAAAAGTTTTGCCGTAATTATTCGTCTAACGCAGTGAGTATACTGCACAACACCTGGTGACAAAGTCGTGGCCAAGTTCCACTTGGCCAGAGAGCCGAACAGGGGGTTATAAGACAAAATTAAGAACAAGCGAAAAGCCGGTCCGTGGTGTAAACCCGGGTGGGAGAGCTAACCGTCCTTTCCCTGTCAGGGGAAAGGATACAGGAGCATACCGAAAGGTTCTTTTTTTGTTTTTAGAACAACATGAGCAAGCAAAGAGTCAATTCGGTCCTGCTCCTCCTAGGCCTGATGGTATTTAGTTTAACCTGCCCATCCCTGGCCAAAGTCATGTACCAGCCCGGAGATTTCACCTACCTGGGGTCGTTCAGGATACCAGACTCTCTCGGCTGTACGGACGGATGGCCTTCGTCGTTCAGTTACGGAGGCCTTGCCCACCGCTATGTAAACGGCAATCTCCAGTTCTTTCTTTTGGGCCACACCTACGGACCTCCGGATTGCTATGAAATAAATTATCCGGGTGTGTCCCTGGCCGCCCCTCCTATGTCTACCGTTTTAACCTGCTGGGGAGACATCTACCACGGACATAAGCTCCAGTACAGCGGGCCTGCCGGTAATCCGACCCCAGTGGATACCGTTCCCGGAGGATGCGTTTCTTACGGCCTGATGTGGGATCCAACCTCGCAAAGGCTTTATTGGTCCTACGGAAATAGTTACAACACGACCTACCAAAACGACCCCAATATGGGCTACTCGACCTTCGACGATGTGCACGGCACTTCAGCAGGGTTCGGGCCCTGGGCCACAGGCGACGGGTGTAAGTGCGTCCAGGGAGGTTTTACCCAGATCCCGTCTTGGTTTGCCACCGCCTACACCGGCGGTAAAACTCTGGGGGTGGGGTTTGGGGGCTATTTTTCCATCGTGGACGTCGGGTCCACTAGCCTGGGCCCGGCGTTGTGCGCCATCGCGCCTCCCACCGCCGAGCAGCCCGTGACCGGGGCCGATCCCACTCCGCCGCTCCTGCCCTACGTGGACCTGCTCGGTTACCCTTACACCGGCAATTGCCCGCCGCCCACAGCGGCCTATGACCGCTGCCACCGGGACACCAATTACACCGATGAACTCGACTGCTGGCTGCCCTTTAACGGCACGGGCTACTGGACCTGGCTGGACACCCTGTACCAATCCGGGATCTGGTTGGATACGCCCAACAAAAGCGGACTACTCTATTTCACCACTCTGGGGGACGGCGGGATGTGCTACGAATGCGCCCTGACCGGCGGTGGGGCTGAACCAGGCTGCGAAAAAGGATCGCATTGGTGGCTTGAATACGACCCTAACGACCTGGCCACGGTTGCCCAGGGCGCCCACGAATGGTCCGTCCAGCCTAAAATGGCCTGGCAGGTGCAGTATCCTGACGTGCCCTACCCTGGCGGTTATTTAGCCGGATGGGGTGGAACCGCCCCCTACCAGCCAGCCGGGATCGATTTTGATCCGACCACGAGCACTTTGTATATAGAGGTCTTGGGCGTGGATAGGATAGGTTGTTGTTCCTATCCTCCCCGCATCTATGCTTACGCGGTTTCTGATGTGGTGAATCCAACGGCGACGCCGACGCAGACAGCCACTCCGACCCAGACTTTGACGCCCTGGATCGCTGGTCCAAACTGCAGCACTCCTACCCTGGTGAACCAGGATGTGGGCCTTCCCTACCCGCAGGGAAGCTCCAGTTTGAGCAGCGGCACCTATACGGTCAACGGCGGAGGAGAAATGGGGGGCAATCTTGACTCGTTCCAGTTCGATTATATCTATGTGCTGGGGGATGGAACCATGACCGTGCGGGTGGCGAGCCAGCAGAACACCAACGCCAATGCCATCGCCGGGCTCATGATACGCAACGACCTCTCGCCTAACTCTATGAACATGACCATAGGGCTCCAGCCCGGCGGCACCGGCGCCACGATGATGTACCGGTCGTCCTATGGAGGAACCGAGGCCGTGGGAGGCAACACGGCGAGCCCGGCGGCCCCGTATTGGGTCAGGCTGGTGAGAAGCGGCAATAGTTTCAGCGCCTATATATCCCCGGACGGCAACACCTGGACACAGGAAGGTTCCACCGTGACCCTAGGCATCAACACTTACGCCTATTGGGGACTGGTCGTGAACAGCGCTGTCGTCGCCGGTGTCAATAGTGTGCTGAACACTTCCACCTTTGACAACCTGTGCATCCCCTGGGGACCCTCCACACCGACCTTTACGATGACGGCGACGCCAATGTTTACAGCGACCAGCACTTGGACCCCGACCCCCTCCAAAACGGCGACAGCCTCAGCGACTTTCTCGGCCACAGCAAGCTCTACCCAAACCCCCACCGCTACCCAGACCTTCACGGCCAGCCCGACAGCCACTCGTACGGCTACGGCGACCTATTCTCCGACTCCCAGCCAGACCTTTACCTCCACCTTGACGAGCACCAGGACCAATACATCTACCCAGACCGCCACTTTTACCATGACCCTGACCTTCAGCAATACTTTCACGCCTTCCTGCACTATGACCCCGTCTTACTCACTGACTCCCAGCCTTACCTTGACCTCCAGCCAGACCTTTACCAGCTCGCCCACCTGTTCACCCACAGCCAGCGAGCCTTTGTGGATACCCTACCACGTGGCCTTTCCTAATCCTGACCGCTCTAGCAATCAGGTCACGATCTATATGCTCATGACCGATGTGCCCGACCGGTTGTCCGTGAAGATCTATACGGTGGCCATGAGGTTGATCCGCAGCGCGTCCGCGATGGACCTCGATCAATCCTCCGTCCTCCAAGTTGTCTATGATGGCAGCGTCGCCCGCTATTCCTATGCGGTCAGCATGGACCTTACCAAACCCGACATCGTGGCAGACGGCCTGTATTATTACTCGATCCAGGCTGATAAAGGCGGCAAGCGGGCCAGGGTCATTGGAAAACTCGTCATTATGAGGTAATTTGTTTTTCAAAGTAATAGGCTGTTGAAAAACTCTAAATAACTGCCCTCTCATTATTCCTTTAAGGACAGCTCCTTATTGTGGTAGAAACCTTATGTGACTATAATTGCCCCATTAGTAGTTTCCCCTGCTACTGTTTCTCTTTGCAGTGCTGGTATTACAAAAGAGACGGCAAAGCATGAAAACAAAATATTTTACATACAGCAGCCTGATCGTCTATTTATTCCTTCTTCTGATGTTCCCTACCCCGTTACAGCCAGCAGTATGCAGCAATAATCCCGGCAAGGACGGCTCGGGAAACATTGGGGGAGTGGTCAACACCTACTACCCTGCCACGGCCTCAGTGGGCGCCGGAGCCGGAGCCATCCCCGTGGGTCCTATTAATGCCTGGGGCAGTCAGACCCCCATTTCAGCCGGAGACCTGCTCTTGGTCATCCAGATGCAGGATGCCACCATAGACTATACCGATACGGATTCCTACGGGGACGGCACAGCTGGAGCTCCGGCCTCAGGTCAAACCGGCGTGGGCAACACCGGTACATTCGAATACGTGCTGGCCTCAGGTCCGGTAGCCGGCGGCGTTGTTCCCCTGAGTACTCCCCTGCAGAATGCCTACCACGAGGCTGCGGCCACAGCCACGCTGGGACAAAAGACCTATCAAGTGGTGAGGGTGCCCCAATACGCCAATCCTTCGTTGACCTCAAACTTGACCGCGGCCTACTGGAACGGCAGCAGCGGCGGTGTCCTGGCCTTTGACGTCTGCGGCACCATGAACCTGAACAATGCCACGGTCAGTGTGGACGGTACTGGTTTCCGCGGAGGTGGCGGCTTTTTAGGCACAGGCGGAGGTGACGTTGCTGGTTATGTGACGGTGGTCGACCCCACGGGCGCAGATACCAGCGCCGAGAAAGGCGAGGGCATCGCGGGAACACCTCGGTTGGTCGCCAATGCCTATGGAGGGACCATTATTGACACCGGAGTGGAGGGATACCCTGGAGGGAGTGCGCGCAGGGGAGCGCCCGCTAACGCGGGCGGGGGCGGCAACCAATGGCAGTCGGGAGGAGGAGGAGGCTCCAACGCTGGTGCAGGCGGCACTGGTGGAGATACCATTTCTTTCATCGACGATCCGTACGGAGGTTATGGGGGAGCGGTCTTTCCCTCTTCCAGCACCAGCCTGATCATGGGAGGCGGAGGCGGAGCTGGAGCCAGTAATAACGGCGGGAATGAAGTGAATTTCTGCAGCGGAGGAGCCGGAGGCGGGATCGTGATGATCCGCACGGGTTCGGTTGCCGGAACAGGCACGATCTCGGCTAATGGAACTAAGGGAGTGGATGGGGGTGCCTGGGATGAAAACAACGCAGGAAACAATAATGAATCCGCCTCAGGAGGAAGCGGCGGTGGAGGAAGCGTCCTGATCAGCTCCGCGGGAGCCCTGGGTGGATTGACCTGTGAACGCCAACGGAGGAGCTGGTGGGGACAATCTGCCCCGGTCCAATCCTCCTAATTACCTCCACGGTCCGGGAGGCGGGGGTGGCGGAGGAGCGGTGTTTCTTTCCGGCGCTCCAGCTGCAGCCACGGTTAATGGAGGAGCTCCTGGAACAACAGGTGGGGTAAATTACAATGCCACAACGGGGTCCGCAGGGCAAATAAGCACTTCCCTAGCCTCCAACACCTGCTCAGGAGCCTGCGGCCCGGCATCTACCCCGTCGCTTACACCTACCCTGGAACCGGTTGCCTGCACGACCCCGGGCAGTAGCACTGCCACGCTTTCCGGGGTCATTAATACCTATTATCCGGGGGCCAACGGAACCGTGACTCAGGGATCTATGGCTATCCCGGTGGGAGCCATGCGGGCCGGCGGCGGGCCCGCCATTGCGGCCGGAGACCTGCTCTTGGTCATCCAAATGCAGGCGGCTACTATAAATTCAAGCAATACGGCCTTTTATGGGGATGGGACAGGCAACGCCTCGGGGTCCACCAGCCTGCAAAACGCCGGAGTTTTTGAATACGCGGTGACCACAGGGCCGGTTGTGGGTGGTGTCGTTTCACTCATGGGTCCTTTGATGAACTCCTATACCAACGCGGCAGCCACCGGCGTGCAAGGCCAGGAGACCTATCAGGTGGTGAGGGTTCCGCAGTATTTTAACGCCACCTTGACCGGAGGTTTGACTGCTCTGCCCTGGGACGGTTCCAGCGGAGGCATCCTGGACTTTAATGTCTCGGGCACACTGAATTTGAACGGAGCCACGGTAAACATAGATGCTATGGGTTTCCGCGGTGGCGGCGGCAGGCAGCTCGGGGGCGGGGCAGGTGGATTGCTGACGGACTTTGTGAACCTTTCCACCAATAATTTCTATGGTCAAAAAGGAGAAGGCATCGCGGGCACTCCTAGGTTTGTATATGATTCCGTGACCATGGCTGAGGTGGATACTGGAGTGGAAGGATACCCCAATGGCAGTACTTGCCGGGGAGCACCGGGTAATGGCGGCGGGGGTGGCAGTGATGACTATCCGATTGGCAACCTGGACAACGCTGGTGGCGGTGGAGGAGGCAATGGCGGCACAGGAGGCAAGGGAGGAAATACCTGGAATCAGGATTTACCTATAGGAGGATACGGAGGAGTGGCGTTCCCAGCCTCAGCCAACAGACTTATCCTGGGAGGAGGCGGAGGAGCCGGAGATGATAATAATAGTGGAAATCCTAGCAGCAGCGGTGGATCAGGAGGAGGATTAGTCATCATCAAGGCCTGCACCTGTATCAGTACCGGGACCATTACAGCCAATGGCGGATTTGGGGTAACCCCAGGCCTTGACGCAGGCGGTGGCGGTGGTGCGGGAGGAAGCGTGGTGTTCTTGACAGGAGGAGGAATAGGCGGACTGACCTTGCACGCCGACGGCGCCAATGGAACAGATGCTTCTTTGTCTTGGGCGAATCCTCCACCCTGGCATGGGCCCGGAGGTGGAGGTGGTGGCGGTGTAATATTTGTTTCCGGCGCCCCGGCTGCAGCTACGGCCAATGGAGGTATGAACGGATCAACAGGTATTCCATTATCTCTTTATAGTTCTAAACCGGGGAATAACGGCATTATTTCCACTACTCTTCCCTATCCTGAGCAAGGATGTATTTGCGGTATTTCTCCAACATTCACATCCACTGCTACCATCACGTCAACCAGTACAAGCACAGCGACGGCGACACCTACCGCAACCGTTACGGTCAGTCCTACGTTGACCTCCACAAACACAACCAGTGCTACGGCCACCATCACCCTAACCAGTACGGCCACAGAGACTGCAACCCCTACGGCCACGGCGACGACTTTGTACTCCTCGACCAGTACGAATACAACTACTGAAACGGCAACGCCTACTGGCACATCGACACCTTTACCCACCTCGACCACTACAAACACCACCACCGAGACAGCGACGGCTACGACTACATCCACCATCACCCTAACTCAAACCAACACCGTAACATTTTCTGTGACCTTAACCTCCTCTCTGACCTGGACCTCTTCCCAGACCTGGACTCCCTCCAAGACTCCCACGCAGACCTGCACGGCTACCGTGACCGCTACCAACACTCCAGTCATGACCAACCTGGAATTAAAGGTCTACAACGAGGCGGGAGAGGTGGTCAGGACCCTTCCCAACCTGCTGGTCTTGGGAGGCTTCAGCGGTATCCAGCTCACTCCGGGAAGCGGCTCCCCTGCTTTTGACCCCAGCACCGGTATTTTTGACATAGAGGTCCTCAGCAGCGGCATCGTGTATCACATCCCCTGGGACGGCAAGAGCGATCTGGGCTATCTTGTGGACAGCGGGCAATACATTCTCAAGGCTGATATCCCAGGCCAGCCAGGCAATACGGTCACCATGGGCTTGACCGTGCTCAAGGCAGGAGACTATTTGACCGTCAGCGTCTATACCCCCAGCGGTGAACTGGTCAAACAGCTGTACAGCAGCTACCTGGTGCAAGGGCAATTGGGAGGCATGGATTTGACCAGTAAATTACTGCAGATAAGTAATCAGACCATAGGAACAGTTAAAATTGGGATAGACGTTATATCCTCTACCGGAACCTTGATAGCGGACAACCTAGGACCTTTGAACCAGGCCCGCCTGGTTTGGGACGGCACCACGGCTTTGGGCAATTATGTACAGAGCGGAGAGTATTTGATCAAGATAGAGCAGGTCTACAACCATCAGCATGACGTGGTGGTGCAAAGCGTAACCGTGTTAAGCTCCGATTTGAACGGGTTTATGGACGCTTCGGTCTATCCCAACCCGTACCTCTCCACCCCTGACCACAAGGTATGGTTCAAGGTCACTTTGCAGGACCAATCCAACCTGACCGTGAGAATTTACAATGTGGTGGGAGAGCTGGTGAACACCCTCAGCTTGCCTGCGGCCGGGCCTGGAGTAGCTTCCGTAGGTTGGGACATGACCTCAGTAGCCAGCGGTCTTTATGTGGGGATCGTGGAGGCCGACTCCCAGGTCAGCGGACAAACGCAGAAAAAACCTTTGAAAATTAGTGTCATCAAATAAGTCAGCTTATATCCATCTCAGAATATCCTTGTTTTTCCTTCCAAAAAATCCATTAAACTCACGATTATTTGAGGTTTACTCTTTATTATTCTCTTAAAGGGGACTATTTCTTGTGACAGGAACATTTTGTGACTATAATTGTCTAATTAAGTAAGAATTTTGTTAAAAAAATGATAATAATAGGGTTAAAGAGAAATCAAAAATGGCTAGAACACAGGAACAAATCGCCTTGGTAAGGAAATATTTTTTTATCCCTCTGTTTCTACTATTATTTTTTCCCCAAATGGCCTCCGGCTATATTGTGACTGCGGACCTAGAATGCTGCGGAGACGATCATTGCCAATTTTATATTAACGGGACTTTAGGCGGCCAAACCGGCTGGAACTTTGACCAGATGATTAATTATTCCACCGCGGACGGGACCCTCGACCTGAACGATTTCCTTCCCGGTGTGCAAAACCTCATTGCCTGCGACAATCCGCCCAATACTGGAGGCCCGCAGTGCATCACCTTCCGCCTGACCGTCCGTTATTCCGACGGTACCACGGATGTCGTTTGGAGCAATCCTGACGCCACCTCGAAGTTCTTTCATGTGCAGTGGCCCCTGCCCGTACCCGTGGGATGGATGAACCCGGGGTTCAATGATTCGGCCTGGACCACGCCTTTTGACATTACGTACGAGGACTCAGGGTATTATGTGATGCCTGATGCATCCAATGTCCCGTATGGTTATGTGCCCTGGCTTTCGAATTCGCAACCATTTGCCCCTGATCCTCCGGGCTCCCAGAATTTGTACAGGAATTATTTCAGCTTTCCCGGCTCCGGCATCAACCTGGCGAAAAGCGCTTCGGTCAGCTCCGTTATGACCGGAGGCCAGGTGGATTATACCCTGGCCATAGGCACTCTTAACGATACGGTCAGCACCATCACGGTCTACGATACGGTCCCGGCAGGCACGGTCTATGTCCCCGGTTCTGTGACCGGCGGAGGGACTTATAACCCTGTCACCAATATGCTTTCCTGGACCTACAACCTCACCGGACAGGTAACTTTCAATTATTCCAACCAGTATATTAGTTCCGTGATCAGCGCTCCGGGTTGGACCAGTCCGGCCAGCGCGGTAGGAGTGACCCAGGGCGCTTTTGGAACAATGTTCACGCCCGGGAACACGGGATGGTTCCAGGTGGCGGCTCCCAATGTCGCTAATCAAAACCAATATATTATTGCCGGTGTTATTTTCCACAACACGGTGGAAAGCCTCGGGCTCGACGGACTCATTGACCCTCTTTATTTCAACTATTCAGCGGACGGGACCAACAATGGCTTTCTCACGAACCCTCCCAATATCATGCGGGAGACAACTGAATTAAACTCGCTGGATGGTTATTATGACGCGACCGCGGACCGGCACTGGACCTGGCAGGACCTCAATAATCTCCGCGTTGAATATTACAACAGTGTCAGCGGCGTCGCCGACGCCTCATCCCTAGATGGGCTGGATGTTATTGTCAAATACTACCAGTCTTCCGTGCCTCCGTTCGGCTACAGCGTCGTGGTGACCGCCACGGCCAACTGCCCCGGACCCACCGTGATCGACAATACGGCCGCGCTTCAGGGCTCCGGCCTAGTGACCACGACTTCCAATGACGTACCGGTGACCCTGTCCTGCTACACCAATACCAGCTCGCCCACTCCTTCGATCACGCTCACCTCGACACCTACCGCGACCATCACGGTCACCGCCACCAGGTCCTTTACAGCCACGACGACCAATACTCCGACGGTCACCTTTACTTCCAGCCAGTCTTTTACCTCCACTGCGACGCCCAGCCAGACCCTAACTTTCACCCAAACCGCCACCTTTACCCAGACCCTGACATCCAGCCAAACCTTCACTCCTTCCTATACCACGACCCCCTCTTATACGGTTACCCCGAGCCAAACCTTGACCTCCAGCCAAACCTTTACCAATACCCTTACTTTCACGCCCACGGCCAGCGCGCCACTCTGGATCGTTTACCATGCCCCCTATCCCTGCCCGTCCAAGGATTGGGGCGGCATAAAAATTTACGTCAGGATGACGGACTACCCGGACCATATTACTTTCCGGATTTACACGACCTCCATACGGACGATCTGGACTTCCAAGATTGACATCCCGGCCAACTCTTCCCTGCTGCCGATCGAATATGACAATGGGGTAGCGTTGTATACTTACACGCTGCCTTACAATCTCAAAGATATGTTCGACCAGTATTTAGCCAACGGCATGTATTACTACACGATCGACGCTACCACCAAGTCCAATACCAACAAAAGCAGGCTGGCCCATGTGATAGGTAAATTTGCTGTCCTGAGGTGACCCCGTCTTATAAACCAGCCAGCTTTTACCGGCCATAAGACCATATCCCCTTAAAGACAACTATTTATGACTATTGCCGAGAAAACCCCCGGCCTCGCCCTCAGGTGCGCATCCATGAGGATGTTAAGCCGGGGAAGTTTATTGTACCGGAGCCTTATGCGACTATAATTATCTAAGATTGCGTGGTGGCTTTAAGGGGAATTTATGAGAACCTTAGGAAATTGTCTAAAGCCCATTCTCTTTCTTTTTGTTTGTCTGGTATGCCTTCTACTATCCCAACCGCCCCTGGCCCAGGTCTGCCCTAACTTATTTCGCCTGGCGGGAAAGAGCTCTGAGGTTCCAGGCGGCAATATCAACGGACAACCGGTCAATCCGGAAGTAGGGCCCTCGGGCGTGGTCGAAATAGATCCCTTTGGAGGGGTGAGCGGTTCTGTAAATTTTAATCCCTATGAGCCCCTGGCCGGCCCTACGGACGGAGTATGGTTCGGCCCTGGCGGCCAAACCAATCAATCGGGATGGTGGAGCTGGCAAGGCGCCAATGTAGGGAATATTTTCGATGCCTGCGGGGGCGATATCACCTTTTACCTTAAATCATCCGAAAGCTGGGCCGCAAGGCATGCGGGCAATCCCACTCAAGAATATATTTTTGACGTGACTGATAACGGAAGCAACTCGCTGTTCAATTTTCAGATCGTTGGAACGCTAAATTATTTTTCCTATGCCTTGGGAGGCCCCACTCAAACATATTTTATTCCAGCAGGAACAGCGGAGACCTTGTTTGGCAACGGTGTCATCATGAAAGTAGAGATGAGGTGGGACAGCTTTAATAATTATTTGTATCTTAATGACACCTTGGTGCAGATCGCTCCCTATAATGCGCCTCCAGCCCCGGCCTGGGGTGCGAGTTCTTTATTTAACATAGGAGCAACAGCAGCCGGGTTCCCCGGATACTGGAGCTGTGTGGACAGCATAGCTGATTTTCAGGTCAGCCCCTGGAATTTCAACTGCAGCTGCATCCCCACCCCTACCCCGCCGGCCCTGGAAGCAGTCCCCTGTGCTTCCCCGGGCACCAATCCGGCCACCTTGACCGGGGTCATTAACACCTATTATCCGGGCGTCAATGGGACCGTAACCACCGGCGCCTTGGCTATCCCGGTGGGTGCGCGTGTAGGAGCCGCTCCTATCGCGGCCGGAGACCTGCTCTTGGTCATCCAGATGCAGGGAGCGGTCATCAACTCCACCAATACGACCAATTACGGGGATGGCCAGGGTAATAGCTCGGGTTACACCAACCTGCAGAATGCGGGGGTTTTTGAGTATGTCATAGCCGCGGGGCCGGTGGCCGGAGGCAACGTGCCTCTCGCTGAACCCTTAATAAATACTTACACCGAGGCGGCCGCCACAGCCGCCCAGGGGCAGGAGACCTATCAGGTGGTGCGGGTGCCCCAGTATTTTAACGCCACTTTGACCAGCGGGCTGACCGCTGCTCCCTGGAACGGTTCCTGCGGAGGCATCCTGGCCTTTAATGACGCTGGAACAACGAACCTCAATAATGCCACGGTAAGCGTTAACGGGCTGGGTTTCCGCGGAGGAGGCAGCAGAAACATGATGGACGGGGTAGGCCTGGAAACAGACGTTGAGGATAATACTCCCAGCGACTGGGGCGCGCAAAAAGGCGAAGGCATCGCAGGCACCCCCTGGTATGTGTATGACGGCGCAGGAGAGGTCAATACAGGCATAGAAGGATATCCCAATGGCAGTGCCTCCATGGGTGCTCCGGGTAATGCCGGCGGAGGCGCCACGGACTGTATTTTTGGCGTGGGTAACTACGCCAGTAACGCGGGAGGGGGCGGAGGAGGCAATGGCGGCACCGGCGGACATGGCGGCAACGGCCTGAGCAATGCCGACCAAGCAGACGCACCCGTGGGAGGTTTTGGAGGAGCAGGGCTCCCGGCCAATTCCAACCGCATTTTTTTAGGTGGGGGTGGAGGGGCCGGGTCCATGAATAACAGCCCGCTTCCTGACAGCAGCGGCGGAAGAGGCGGCGGGATGGTCTTTATTAAGTCCTGCAAAATCTCCGGCACTGGCACCATCACCGCCAATGGCGGAGCTGGAGTAGATAGCGGAACTCAATATCCCAATGATGGAGCAGGAGGTGGTGGTGCTGGAGGGAGCGTTTTGGCCCTGTCCGGAGCTGGTTTAGGCGGATTGACTGTTCATGCTGACGGCGGCATGGGAGGAACTTGTATCGGGGCAGGCCAGACTTGGGAATTAGGTCCTGGAGGAGGCGGGGGAGGGGGCGTGGTGCTTCTTTCCAACGCCCCGGCAGCTGCCTCGGCCAACGGCGGGATGAACGGGCTAACTTTTGGCAATGTTCCCTGGGGTTCTACACCGGGAACTGCTGGCAGTCTTTCTACTAATATTCCCTATCCTGACCAGAGCTGCATCTGCGGAGTTTCTCCGACCTTCACTTTTACAGCGACCTCTACGGCTACCTTTACCAACAGCCCCACACCCACTAGCACCTGCACAGCCACCGCTACTCCCACAGTTTCGCCCACAGCCACAGAAACCAGCACCTCCACGGCAACACCCACTTTCTCTGATACCGACACACCTTCTAATACGAGCACTATAACTTACACGGCTACTGCAACAGCCACGGACACCTGGATGGCCAGCCCGACCTTTTCCGATACCACCACCGCCACAGAGACCTCGTCCCAAACCTACACTCCCACCATATCCAATACCGCCAGTTCCACAGCAACCATTACTCTGACTACCACCAACACCGTGACCTCTTCTGTGACTTTGACCTCTTCACCGACACTTACCCCTTCCCTGTCCTGGACGCCCTCCTTGACTCACACCCAGACTAATACTCCTACTGTGACCGCCACCAACACCCCTGTCATGACCAACCTAGAAATGAAGGTCTACAACGAGGCCGGCGAAGTGGTCAAAACCTTTAGTAATGTCCTTGTCTTGGGTGGGTTTAGCGGCATCCAGCTCGCTCCGGGCAACGGTTCCCTTACCTTTGACCCCAGCACCGGCCTCTTTGATATCCAAGTCAAGAGCAGCGGCATCGTCTATCACGTTCCCTGGGACGGCAAGAGCGACCTGGGTTACACCGTGGACAGCGGTCAATACATACTTAAGGCGGATATCCCGGGTAAGACAGACTCAACTATAACGATGAGCATCACGGTCTTAAAACAGGGAGACCTTTTGACTGTCAGTGTTTACACCCCTAGCGGAGAACTGGTCAAACAGTTATACCTGAGCTACCTGGTCCAGGGTCAACTGGGAGGCATGAAGTTGACCAGTAATTTACTGCAGATAAGCAATCAACCCACAGGGACAACCACGATCGGGATAAACATCTTTTCCTCCACAGGTCAGTTAATGGCAGATGGGCTAGGCTCCTTGAACCAAGCCCGCCTGACCTGGGACGGCACCACGGCCTTGGGCAATTATGTGCAAAGCGGAGAGTATTTGATCAAAATAGATCAGACCTACAACCACCAGCACGATGTGCTGGTGCAAAGCGTGACCGTGTTAAGCTCCAATTTAAGCGGGTTTATGGACGCTTCGGTCTACCCCAACCCGTACCTCTCCACCCCAGACCACAAGGTATGGTTTAAGGTCGCTTTGCAGGACCAATCCAACCTGACCGTGAGAATTTATGATGTGGTGGGAGAGCTGGTGAACACCCTCAGCTTGCCCGCAGCCGGGCCTGGCATTGCCACCCTGGGTTGGGATGTCAATAATGCTGCGGCCGGTCTTTATGTGGGAATTGTAGAAGCCGCTTCACAGGTCAGCGGTCAAACACAGAAAAAACCACTCAAAGTTTCTATTATTAAATAAAAAGGATCATCGTCGGGCTTTCCTAAAAAAGAGAACCGCTACACCTCTTTTCTCATTCCTTACGGGTCCCGTTTAAATACCTTTCAAAAAAATCAAAGGCTTTGGCCCCGGAAAACCCATGGATCCCCGGTGAAATATCGAACCATAGGTCCTTCTGGCTACCCGCGGCGCGGTAGCCTCTTTTGACGATCTCATGGGCTTTGCGGGCGGAATCCAGGAAAAAGCAAGCGTCGTTGATGCGGCTCTCTACGAGCAAAGGTTTGGGCGCGATGGCAGCCATGACGTCACCGATGTCAGCGTAGCGGTACAAGAAAGGAACGAGCTGGGAGCCGCAGACTTGGAATTGGTTGATGGCGTAATGCTCGGTCGTGGTGGCGTAGCAGACAATATCCCCTGCCTTTATCCGGGGGTCCAGCAGGGTGAGGTAGGTGGTCATGGTCCCGCCGAACGAAAGCCCCATGCAGCCGATCCTGTCCCTGTCCACCTCTTTCCTGGTCAGCAGGAAATCAATGGCCCGCATGGCGTCGAACAGATCGGACCCCAAAAGCGTTCTCCCCAGAAGAAGATGGCGCAGAAAATGTTGTCCGCACATGTCCTGGCCGCTGTATCCTATCCTTTCCCCGAAAGAGCGCCAGTCCGGCACAATGGTGATAAACCCATGTTCCGCCATCTGCTCGCCGTAATTTGAATTGTAATCGTGGATATCAGCCGCCCTCTCCGGCTGGCCCAAAGTGGCTCCGGCGACGCTGTCCTTGCCGAATGGGCCGTGGCCATGGCAGCAAAGCACGGCGGCCGTCTTGCCGGTAAGCCCCCGTGGGACCAAAAGATAAAGGGGCATAAAGCAGTCTTTTTCCGTCTGGATAATCCATTTTTCCCTGATAAACTTTGCGGTTTCTTCCCTGCCCTGCAGGTCTGGTTTTAAGGGGGCAGGCTTGGGCAAAGGACCTAAAAGTTCCCTGACCTTGGCTTTTAACGCCTTTTGCCAGCCAAGGAATTCTCTTTTGTTTTTCGCCCGGCAGGCTAAAGACGGCCTGATGCTTTTATATAGCTTTTTGATAAAAGTATCGGTATAAAACCCCAGGTCTTCGAACATTTGATCCTCCTCTGCCCCATTAGAGTGTCGGGGACTCTTATCTTCCTCGTCTTATCAAAAAAATCCTTTGTGCACCCATTTCCTGTGCACGGCCAGAAGGCGTCCTACCATTTCTTTGATCTTTGCCTTTTTCATATTCTGCAGCAGGGGGTCGCACTCCAGCGTGGAGATAAGAAGTTTGCGGTCTCCGGTCACGGCAGACTCAACAATGCCCTCGATGTTGTGCGCGTGGAGCAGGAGGTGTTTGTAGGGCTTTTCCGGCAGAGGCTTGACCGGGTCCGGATGGGCGCCGGCTCCGTCATAGGTGGTCATCCTTTCCAGGACAGCTCCGTTCACCATGCCCGGCAGGCTGGTGCCGTAGTAGGGAAGGTTGCCGATGTCATAGAATTTCTCGTTCAGCACAATAGCCCGGATGATCCTGGACGAGGCCTCCTGCGAGACTGAATATTTGATCTTGGCCTCGCCCCTGATGAGCTGGTACACCCACTCCCTCAGCTGGCCCCGGTGTTCCAGATACCTGTCCTGGATAGAGGTCAGGAGCACGCCGTAATCCGCGCCTTTATTGGTGCCCCAATTGACGAACTCCTTGAAAAATTCCGAGGTGTGCCTGTCTCCGCTGTAGGGGAACACGCCGTAGCGCAGGAACAGGTCTATCTTGACGTTCTGTCGCCGCAGTTCCGGATGGGCCGAGTCATACAGCCGTTTGACCTCTTTGGTGATGCCGTTCTTTTTGAGGAAGGCCCGCAGCATGGCGAACCCGTCCTTGCCGTCGATCTTGAGGGACTGCATCCAGCCGCAATGGTTGATGCCCAAGGCTTCTATTTCTAAATGCCTTTTCCAGGTGCTGTTGGAAAAACCCAGCCACTGGGATAGGGTCCCAATGCCCCCGTAGATCTCATGGCACAAGCCGATCACCTTGACCGGCGTTTCCTTGGTCACGGCCCGGCATAACATGGACATCGGGTTGGTCAGGTTGATCATCCAAGCACCCGGTTTGGCCACTTCCTGCATGTCTTTGGCCATCGACAGCAGGGCCGGGATGTTGCGGCAGGCCCGGATGGCGCCCCCGACACTAATGGAATCCCCGACCGGCTGGAAAATCCCGTATTCATAAGGTATTTCCAGGTCAAATTTCATGGCGTCCAGCTGTCCCTGGGCAATGCTGGGGATGACAAAATCTGCGTCGCTGATGGCTCGGCGCTGGTCAAGGGTTTTCCAGACCTTGATCTTGCTCTTCATTCTCTTGAGTATCTTCCTGGCCAAAACCTCCTGGACCGCCAGGTTGACAGGGTCCACATCCTCCAAAACGTACTCGATGTCATAGTCAGCGAACTTCTCGTGGGATAAGGTGACGATGATGTCCCTGTTCAGGGTCCATCCCCACATGGGGCTCGCGGCCCCGACCAGTGTGACTTTTAATTTCTTGGCCATTCGTTCCTCCTAAAATGGATTATGATTACTATCGCTTAGCCAATAGTTCCGGTGTGACCATCCAGCGGATGTACCAGCGCTTGGCGGACTCCTCGTCCATCCTTTCCAGGCAGATCACCCCTGCTGGAGGAATATCAAAAATATCATGTCCCAGGTCGTCGAATAATAACTTTGAAGCCAGCCTGGCCAGATGGGGCAAATGGCCCACCAGCATCAGGTTGTGGTCCGCTGTTTTCATTTCTTCGGCCATATCCCGCACCTCAGCCATGGGTGCCAGGGCCTCGGACTCTCTGAGCTCCACGGGCTGCCCCACAAACTCCGCCAGGATATGGGCCGTTTTCCTGGCTCTCTCCTTGGTGCTGTGCCTGATCTCAGCCGTCTGGAATCCCTTCAGCCCGCCCAGGAACTGCCCGATCTGCTTGGCCATGAACTCTCCCTCGCTGTTCAAAGGCTGGCGAGGGTCTTCATCGCTGCTTTTGGCCAGACCGTGTCGGACTAAGTATAGTTTCAAATTTTTCTCCCTGGGTTCAAGCCCAAACGCTCAATGGTTGATCCTGTTGAACGCTTCTTGGAATCCCGCGCTGTGGGCCGCCTGCCTCAGTCCGCTCGCGAAGCCGACCGGTATCTCGTACTCGTCCTTTTCCATGGCTTTCAAGACCGCCGAGGCGACCTCCACCGGCTGGATACCGCGGTCTCTTTGGCCGCGTTGTTCCCTGGCGCCTCCGTCCAGCTCCGTGTCCACGATGGGCGGGATGACCTCGAACACTTTGATGGAAGTATCGCTCAGTTGGTGGCGCATGGACAGGGTAAAGGAATGCAGGGCGGCCTTGGTGGCGCTATAGACCGGGGCAATGGCCATGGGCACAAAACCCAGGCCTGAGGATACATTGACGATGGCCGCCTCCTTTTTCTTCATCAGGAACGGGATAAAATGCCCGGCCAGATGGATGGGCGCCCTCAAGTTGGTCTCGATCTCGTCCTCGATGGGCAGGATACCCTCGATCCCCTTTTTCAGGAACATCATCCGCTGGATGCCGGCATTATTGATCAGTATATTTAAGTTTTTAAAACTTTTGTCCACTTCGTCATAGAGTCGGTTCCTCTCGTTCGCCTTGGAAACATCGCAGACCTTGTAATGCAGGCCAGTCACCTTTTCCTTGGCTTGCTTCAGCCGTTCTTCCCTGCGTCCGCAAATGATGACCTCGTTGCCCGCCTCGGCAAAAGCCTGGGCCAGGCTAAACCCTATCCCCGTGCCCCCGCCCGTAATAAGAATTGAATTCCCAGAAACCTTCATTCAAACCCCCTGTTATTATCACAAAGTTTCAAATCCATTTTACAATCCTATTTAATTTTTCTGTCTTTATCCATATTTTTTAATAAATAGAATAAAGGAAAATCTATAGCGAGAAATAAAATCAAAAACAACATTCCGGATTGAATACCTACTAAACCTGGAAAAAACAATATTATATTCCATAATATTGTGAAAAGTATTAATAATGCCTTTTTCATTTAATTCCCTTGTCACAATATTCTGGTAATTACCGCTTTACAAACAGAGGATTGCTCCAGGCACGCCGGCCCTTGGCGTCCTTGATCTCCACCCGCATATAGACCCTGGGCCGGTCATGGTTCGCCTGATAATCGATGTCCCAGGCCGTCTTTGGTTTGCCTTTGGAATAATAGCATTTGCCCCTTGACCAGTCATCCAGGAGGACCCTGATCTCCTGGACCGGCGAGCATTTGACCCGGAGTTTTCCTCCGCCGACTTTGAGGTCATGGAGCGACGGCCCTTGGGATATATAAAAGGAACCCCGGCTCAATGAGCTTAAAATAGCCTCCTGGGTCAGGGCCTTGGCCTTGATGACCACAAAACCGCCTCCAAAATCAGCGAATCCGTTCCTAAAATGGTCGTCATCATTGGCAAACCCCCATATTTTCAAACCCTTTTTGAGGAGCATGTCCCAGCGCTCCACGGAATAGCCGCTGGCATTTTCCACTTCGCACACATGGTTGTAAATTTCCATGGCATCCGCAAAAGAGGCGAACTTTTTCAATTCGCAGGTGCATAAATTGGACCAGTGGGGATGGTTGATGACCGCAAAGCCTTTATCCCTGCGTATCCTGGCGATGGACTGCCTATAGGACTCCTGGGGAAGTTCCCCCTTTGTTTTACACCCGATATGCAGGAGGTGCGGCTCGGCTATTTCCGCGGTGGGGATGAACAAAACTCCGGGGAATTTGGACTGGGGAACCTGGGTCACAAAGTAATGGTCCGAGACTCCGATGACCTTGAACCCCTTTTTTACATACGCCGCCACGGTCTTTTCCGGGCTGAAACTTCCATCCGAATTGGTGGTATGAATATGGAACTCACCCTTATACCATCGGCCGGGGACTTGATAAGGATTTTGCAGTTTTGCGATCGGCTCTTTCATAAAACCTCGACAATTTCTTTTGTTTTACGCACGCTTGTAAAAACTGCGCTGGTGGAATAGCCTGAACGGCTATTCCACGGGCACTTACCTTAGATACTTATGAAAAAGTGCCCGAGGTAAATGCTCAGCGCAGTTGGATAACCTTATATTTTTGCTATTGCTTAAGCTGCTGGAGCTCCACCAGCCGGCGGCTCGGCCTTGAACTTCTGTGCCGCCAGGTAGGTGTACTGTTTCCAGCGGGCCAGGGCGTCCGCCTGGGCGCCTTCCAGCATCTGCTTGGCTGCCTCGGGTTTGGTCTTGGTCAGCAGCTTGAACCTGTTCTCATTGTACATATATTGGTCAATGGGAAGTTTGGGTTCCGCCGAATCAATGGTCAGCGGATTGTCCCCGGTCAAGAGCTTGTCTGGATTGTAGCGGTACAGGATCCAGGAACCGGAATCCACCGCGGCTTTTTGCTGCTGCAGACCCTTGAGGGTATTGATCCCCTGTTCCCGGCAATGGGCATAGGCAATGATGAGCGATGGCCCGTCATAGGCTTCAGCCTCCAAAAAGGCCTTTAAAACCTGCTCGTCCTTGGCACCCAGAGAAACCCGCGCCACATAGATGTTGCCGTAGGTCATGGCGATCATGCCCAGGTCCTTTTTGCCCATAACTTTGCCGCCCGCGGCGAACTTGGCCGTGGCGCCTTTGGGGGTGGATTTGGACATCTGCCCGCCGGTGTTGGAATACATTTCCGTATCCAGGACCAGCACATTGACGTTCCTGCCGCTGGAAAGCACATGGTCCAGCCCGCCGAACCCGATATCATAGGCCCAGCCGTCTCCGCCCACGATCCATACGCTCTTTTTGACCAGCATATCGGCGATGGACAGGAGCTCTTTGGCTTCAGGAGCGCTGTTGCCTTTTAGTTTTTCCTTGAGTTCCTTGACCCTTTCCCGCATGGCTTCGATATCCGCCTCATCCTTTTGCGGAGAGTTCAGGATGGCGTCAGCGAGGGGCTGGCCGATGGTCCCCGACAGTTTCTTGACCAGTTCAGCGGCGAACTCTTTTTGCTTGTCAATGGAAAGCCTGAACCCGAAACCGAACTCCGCGGCATCCTCAAACAGGGAGTTGGCCCAACTCGGACCCCGACCCTTGGCGTTTTTGGCCCAGGGTGTGGTGGGCAAGTTGCCTCCATAGATGGAGGAACAGCCCGTGGCGTTGGCCACAATGGCCCTGTCCCCGAAAAGCTGGGACAGAAGTTTCAAATAAGGGGTCTCGCCGCATCCGGCGCAGGCGCTGGAAAATTCGAACAAAGGCACCTGAAACTGTTGCTGCCTGATCTGGTTGATCTTGAGCTTCAGGCGGTCCACCGGTGGCAGGGACAGGAAAAAGAACCAGTTGTCCCTTTCGTTCATGCGCAAAGGCGCCTGGGGAGACATGTTGATGGCCTTTTTGGCCGGGTCGGTCTTGCTCTTGGCCGGGCAGACTTCCACGCACAAGCCGCAACCCGTGCAATCCTCGGGCGCGACCTGGAGCGTGTATTTCATGCCCTTGAAATCCTTGTCCTTAGCGTCCGTGGATTTGAAGGTCGCCGGAGCTTTGGAAAGCAATGAGGCGTCATACACGATGGGCCGGATGGCCGCGTGCGGGCAGATCAGGGAGCATTTGGCGCACTGGATGCAGAGCTCAGGCTCCCATACCGGGATATCCTGCGCAATGTTCCTTTTCTCGTACTGGGAAGTGCCCGTCGGAAATGTCCCGTCCACCGGGAAGGCGCTCACGGGCAGATCTTCGCCCTTACCGGCGTAGATGACGCCGAGCACTTCTTCCACGAACTTGGGCGGCTTGCCGCTAAATGGCGCCGGCATGCCGATCTGGCCTTCTTTGCCCTGTAATTTGACCTCGTGCAGGTTCTCCAAAGTCTGGTCCACGGCCTTGAGGTTCTTGTTGACCACTTCCTCGCCTTTGGACGCGTAGGATTTTTGGATGGCTTTCTTTATGGAAGCAATGGCCTGCTCCCGGGGTAGCACTCCGGAGATGGCAAAAAAGCAGACCTGCATGATGGTGTTGATGAAACTGCCCATGCCGGTCTCTTTGGCCACCTTGTAAGCGTCGATCACATAGAATTTAAGTTTCTTGCTGATGAGCTGGTGCTGGAACAGCTGGGGCAGTTTGTCCCAGATGGCTTCCGGCCCGTAGGGCGTATTGAGCAGGAAAGTCCCGCCTTCCACCAGGGGTTGCAGCATATCGTACCTCTCTAAAAAGAACGGCTGGTGGCAGGCCACAAAATTGGCTTTGTTGACCAGGTAAATGGAACGGATAGGATTGGGCCCAAACCGCAAATGGGACACGGTCATGGCTCCGGCTTTTTTGGAGTCATACACAAAATACGCCTGCGCGTAGTTGTCCGTGTTCTCGCCGATGATCTTGATGGAGTTGCGGTTGGCGCCGACCGTGCCGTCCGAACCCAGGCCGTAGAACATGGCCCGGATGACATTGGACGGTTCCGTGGAAAAATTGGGGTCGTAGTTGAGGCTGGTCATGGTCACGTCGTCTTTGATGCCGATGGTGAAATGGTTCTTGGGCGTTTTTTCCGCCAGGTTGTCATAGATGGCCTTGACCATGGCCGGGGTGAACTCTTTGGAGGACAGGCCGTAGCGTCCGCCCACGATATGGGGCGTTTTTAAGAGGCTTCCCCACCCTTTCTCCATAGCTTCGGTCACGGCGGCCACGCAGTCCAAATACATGGGCTCACCGGCGCTTCCCGGCTCTTTGGTGCGGTCCAGCACGGCGATGGTTTTGACCGTGGCCGGCAAAGCCTCAGCAAAGCGTTTTACGTCAAAAGGCCTGAACAATCTTACTTTGAGCACTCCGACCTTGGCGCCCTTGGCGTTCATAAAATCCACGGTCTCATGCACGGTCTCCGCGCCTGAGCACATGATGACAATGACCCGCTCCGCGTCCGGGGCTCCGGCATACTCGTAAAGCTTGTATTGGCGTCCGGTCATCTCGCCGAACTTGTCCATGACCTTCTGGGTGATCTCCGGGCAGGCCTGGTAGTACTTGTTGACGGTTTCCCGCTCCTGGAAATAAACATCCGGGTTCTGGGCCGTGCCCCTGAGGACCGGACGGTCCGGGGTCATGGCTCTCTGGCGGTGCGACAAAACCAGGTCATCGCTGACCATGGCCTTGAGGTCGTCGTCATCCAGTATCTCTATTTTGGAATATTCATGGGAGGTCCTGAACCCGTCAAAAAAATGGACAAAAGGAATGCGGGATTCCAGGGAAGCTACCGTAGAAATGAGTGCGAAATCCTGGGCTTCCTGCACGGAATTGGAGGCCAGCATGCCAAACCCGGTCTGGCGGATGGACATCACATCGCTGTGGTCGCCGAAAATGGACAGGGCGTGGGTAGCCAAAGCACGCGCCGTCACATGGAACACGCACGGCATGAGTTCACCGGCCAGCTTGTACATGGTAGGAATCATTAAAAGCAGACCCTGCGAGGCCGTAAAAGTGGCGCACAAAGAACCGGTCTGTACGGCTCCATGCAGTGACGCGACCGCGCCGCCTTCGCTCTGCAGTTCCACCACCGAAGGCACTGTTCCCCAGATATTGGTCTTGCCTTGTGAGGCCCAGGTGTCCTGCCATTCGGCCAGCGGTGTGGACGGCGTGATGGGGTAGATGGCCATCACCTCTCCGATCCGGTATGCCACCGAGGCTGCTGCCTCTGCTCCGTCAATCGTGATCTGTTTACGCGTCTTCATAAAAAGAAACCTCCCTTATAAGATTTAATTCCAATGGTTTGTATCCCGTGGAAAACCGCGGGACAAATGATTCCGGATTAGAAAAATCTAGTATATCACACCCTCTAGCGGCTGGCAGCTACCACCTGGCCGAGTGCGATACCGCCGTCGTTGCACGGGACCCGCTGATGCCAGTAAGGCTTAAAACCCTCCTCAGCCAGGCGTCTGACCGCCCTTTCGGTCAGATATTTATTTTGGAAACAACCGCCTGAGAGCACGACCCTTTTTTCTTTGCTAATCTTGGCCACTTTGACGAGGACCTCCACCAAAGCATTGTGGAATTTGGCTGAAATGACGCTGAGCGAAACTCTTTTATCCACATCGACCAGCAACCCTTTAAAAAGAGGTCCCCAATCTATGATCAGGGGCTGGCCTGTCTTGGCCGGTTTTATGAGGCCAAAACGATAGGCCAGATCCGTCTCCACGCCCTTGAGGCAGAATTCCAGCTCCATGGCGGTCTGTCCCTCGAAATTGGTCTTGTGCCGTAGTCCCGCCAGGCTGGCTGCCGCGTCAAAAAGCCGTCCAACGCTGGAGGTTACGGGGCTGTTTATTTTTTTATCCAGCATCACCTTGAGGAAATCCAGCTGGACCTCGGAAAAGGCCCCCAGCAGCGGCCTGGATTTGGCCAGGAACTGGTCCTTGCCCAGCAGCTCGAACAAAAGTCCCAGGGCCGCGCGGCCGGGTTCCTGGACCGCCTTGTCCCCGCCCGGCAGCGGAAAGGTCCTGAAGGTCGCCAGGCGCTTGATCCTTTTATCCCGGACAGCAAAAAATTCGCCGCCCCAAACGGTCTTGTCAGTGCCATAGCCTGTCCCGTCCCAGGCCACCCCCAACGCCGGGCCGCTCAGCTCGTTCTCGGCCATGCAGGAGAGCACGTGGCTCAGATGGTGCTGGACCTTGCGGACAGGCAGCCCGGATGCCTCGGCCCACTTGGTCGAGTGGTAGTCCGGGTGCAGGTCGCAGCGCGCGGTTTCCGGCTGGATGCCCAGCAGGTTTTCCAGATCAAGGATGGTCTTTTCAAAGGAACGGGTGGTCAGGGCGGCGTCCAGGTCCCCGATATGCTGGCTCAGGAACACTTCCCTGCCCCGGGATAGGGCCACGGTGTTCTTAAGATGCCCGCCCACGGCCAGGATCGAAGGAACGGGTTTAGAGACGCTCACCGGCAGAGGCGCGTATCCCCTGGACCGGCGCAGCATGGACGGCCTGCCGGCCATGACCCGCACCACGGAATCGTCCACGGGCCTGGCAATGGGCCGGTCGTGCACCAGGAATAGTTCGGCGATGTCTTTGAGCCGCTGCAAAGCCTCGAACTCGTCGATACAGATGGGCTCGCTGCTCAGGTTGCCGCTGGTCATGACCAGGGGCACCCGGACCTCGGCCAAAAGCAGGTGATGGAGAGGCGTGTAAGGCAGCATGAGGCCCAGGTAAGGATTATCAGGAGCGACATTGACGGCCAGGTCAGGCAGGCGCAGGGTCCTTTTGGTCCCCGCTTTGAGGGGTTTTCGCTCCAACAGCACGATGGGCGCCTCGGAAGACCTGAGCAGACGCTCCTCCAGGGCCGAGACCAGACAGTAATTTTTGACCAGGTCCATATTGGCCACCATCAGGGCAAAAGGCTTTTCGTCCCGTTGTTTGCGGCGCCTAAGGCGGCGGATGGCTTCCTCGTTACGGGCGTCCACCATGAGCTGGAACCCTCCCAAACCTTTCAAAGCGACGATACCGCCGTTGCTCAGAGAGCGCGCCGCGGCCGGGATCACGTCTTCTTTGATAAAAAGGACATTGCCCTGCCGGTCCCAAAGCTCCAAATGCGGCCCGCAGGCCGGGCAGGCATTGGGCTGGGCATGGAACCTCCTGTTGGCCGGGTCCTCGTATTCCCTGCGGCAGTCGGGGCAAAGCTCGAAATGTTTCATGGTGGTGTTGCGGCGGTCGTAGGGCAAGGCCTCCAAAATGCTGTAGCGGGGCCCGCAATGGGTGCAGTTGGTAAAAGGATAAAGGTAGCGCCGGTTGGCCGGGGTAAATATTTCCTTGAAGCATTCCGGGCAGGTGGCGATATCCGGCAGGACCAGGGCGGTCTTGGCCGCGGTGTCCTGGCTTTCCCGTATCTCGAACTTTTTATACCCGGCCGGGTCCAGGTAGGCGGTCTCCATGCTCTGGATAAAAGAGTGGCTGGGCTTTTCTTTTTCCAGCCTCGCCTGGAAAGATTTCAGGGTTTCTTCGCGGCCTTCGACCTCCACCAGGACGCCCAGGGTGGAATTGCTGACCCAGCCCATGAGCCCCAGTTCCTGGGCCAAACGGAACACAAAAGGCCGGAAACCCATCCCCTGGACCGCTCCGTGGATGATGAGACGCAGCCGCAACACACCCTGCAGGAAAAGTTTTTTCGTGGAGTTGGTTGTTTCGGGGTTCATCTGTCGCTCCGCTAGACCGAGGCAAAAAGATAAGTTATAAAATCAGCACCAGAATAATCCCAAGGGGGGCCAAAGAAAACAAAAATTTTTTCTTGCGGCGATTTTCCGAAAAATTTATTGTTGACAAACCAGGGAGAAGAGAACGCTTAAAGCTGGAGCAATGCCTGTATCTCTTTTTGCACTTCGCCGATGACCTTGGGCAGGACTTTGATGACCGGGCTGGAAAGCCGGCGGCCTTCCTCGAAATCCTGGCCTTCGACCCCGAACAGGACCAGGTGGGGCGGCAGCAGGTTGAGCTTGCGGGCCATTTCCACGGCCTCGGCCACGCTGAAATTATGGGTGGAATACTGGAAAAAATTCTTGGGGATGGCCTCAACTGCGGAGTCCAGGCGGAAAAAAGTGCCCGGCTCTTCGCCGGAAAGGACCGCGTCCACGAGGATGACCCGGTCAAAACCTTTCCAGGCCTCCATCAGGGACGCGCCTTCCCCGCTCTGCTCGATGATCTCGACCCCGTCCAAATGGAGGGCTTTGAGTTTCCTGGCCACGGCCCCTCCCAGTCCGTCGTCGCACCGGAAGGAATTCCCGATCCCTATGACCAGGACCTGTTTGGATGTGTCAGTCATTACCTTTGGCGCTCACTGGCGTTATGAATCGATCCTTTCGATCTTGAGTCTGAGGAAATGGGTGGCGCAGGAAATGCACGGGTCGTAATTGCGCACGGCCTGTTCGCACTGCCAGGTCAGCTTGTCCTCCGGCAGGTCCAGGTGCTTTTCCACGTAGCGCTTGAGGTCCTGCTCCATGACGCGCTGGTTCTGCGCCGTCGGAGGCACGATCTTGGCGTTTTGGATCACGCCCTCGCTGTCCAGCTTGTAACTGTGGTACAGGATGCCGCGGGGCGCTTCCGTGCAGCCGCAGCCGAACGAGGCTTTGGGCTGGACCTCCACATAGGCTTTTTCCGGCTGCTTGTAGCCTTTGATGAGCCTCAAGGCCTCTTCGCAGGCGTACAAAAGTTCCACGGCCCTCACGATGATGCTCTTGAATGGGTTGAAGCAGGTCTCTTTGAGGCCCGCGGCCTTGGCCGCTTTTTGCGCGGTCGGGGTCAGTTTATCGAAGTTCAGGTTGTAGCGGGCGAGCGGCCCACAAAATAGGGCCCTTTGCCCTTGTGGATGCCCCGGAGGGCGTTGGAATGCTCCGCGTGCTCTTCGTAAAAGTGCTGCTCGTATTCCCTGACCGAGATATCCAGCCCCTTGTTGGAGACCAGCCTGCCCTCGGTGATGGGGTATTCGCTGGGGTGACGCAGGGCCACGAACTCGTAATCCTGGTCAAAATCCGGGAATTTCAGAGTAGAAGTGAGCTTGATGGTCTCTTTGGAAGCCTCCACGGCCCACTCCAGGTCCGGCACCATGGCCAGCAAAACCTCTTGGGCAGGCACGCTGTAAAACCCGCCGACCCGCGTGTTGATGGGGTGGATCTCCCGGCCGCCCAAAATCGTCATCAGTTCGTTGCCGATCTTTTTGAGTCTTAGGGCCTTTTTGACCACGTCCGGCATGACGCCGGCCAGCTGGATAGCGTCCTCGTAACCCAGGAAATCCGGAGCGTGCAGCAGGTAGATGTGCAGGGCGTGGCTCTCGATCCATTCCCCGCAGTAGATCAGACGCCGCAGGTCGCGGAGCGCTCCCTCGACCTTGACGCCAAAAGCGTCCTCCATGGCCTGGGAAGAACTCATGATATAGGCGATGGGACAGATACCGCATATCCTGGCCGTGATATCGGGCGCTTCGTAATATTTACGGCCCCTCAAAAATGCCTCGAAGAACCTGGGCGGCTCAAAGATGCCGAACTTGGCCTCGGTCACTTTGTTGTTCTCTATTTTGACGAGGAGGTTGCCCTCGCCTTCCACCCTGGCCAGATAATCGACTTTGACGGTTTTATTTTTCATGGGATTCACTCTCCTTCCGGAACGCGTCCGCGTAGGCATTGAACCCGCGGAACATCCTCACCTGGTCGTCCTCTTTGACGCCCAGTTTGGCGAACTGCTGGCTCAAGGCGCCTGTATTGGGCGTTTCCTTGGGTCCAAAGCAGGCATAGCACCCGCGCAGGTAGGACGGGCAGAGGGCGTTGCAACCCGTCTGGGTCACGGGACCCAGGCAGGGAGTGCCGTTGGCCACCATCACGCAGACCGAATTCCTCAGTTTGCACTCAATGCAGACCGCGTGGGCCGGGATGTTGGGCTTGCGGCCGTTCAAGAACGCGTTGGCGACCTCCAAAAGCTGGTACTTGCTGATGGGGCAGCCCCTGAGCTCAAAATCCACCGCCACATGGTCGCTGATGGCCGTTGATTTTTTGAGCGTGTGGATATATTGCGGGTTGGCGTAAACGATGTTGATGAAATCCTTGACGTCCTTGAAATTCTTGAGGGCCTGGATACCGCCCGCCGTGGCACAAGCGCCGATGGTGACCAGTACCTTGGACTGGCGCCGGATCTCGTGGATGCGTTCCGCGTCATGCGGGGTGGTGATGGAGCCCTCGACCAGGGAAAGCTCGTAAGGGCCCTTGACCACGGCCCGGGACGCCTCGGGAAAATTGGCGATATCGATGGCTCCCGCCACCGCCAAAAGCTCGTCCTCGCAGTCCAAAAGGCTCAGCTGGCATCCGTCGCAGGAGGAAAATTTCCAGACCGCTAATTTGGGTTTGCTGGGTTTTGTCGACATATTAGACCTCCCTCTTGCTGAAAATGAATTCGGCCTGGTCGGCCCGGAACACCGGACCGTCCTTGCAGATAAACATGGGCCCGAATTGGCAGTGCCCGCACAGCCCGATGCCGCAATGCATGTTGCGCTCCATGGAGTAGTAGACGTTGCTCTTGGGGATGCCGGCCTCCTGGAGGGCCATCAGGGAGAACCGCATCATGATCTCCGGCCCGACCAGCATGGCGATGGTCTTTTTGGGCTCAAAGGAGACCTTGGGGACCAGGGTGGTCACCACGCCGACATTGCCTTTCCAGGTTTCGTTGCCGCGGTCCACGGTCACCTGGACGTCCATCTGTCCGGATTTGGCCCACTTCTCCAGCTCTTTGGGATACATGATGTCCTGGGGCGTCCTCGCTCCGTAGAGCAGGATGAACTTCCTGTATTTCTTGCGGTTGGCCAGGATGTGGTACAGGGCCGGCCGCAGGGGCGGCAGGCCGATGCCTCCGGCCAGGACGAGCACGTCCTTGCCTTCGGCTTCTTCCACGGGCCAGGCGCTCCCAAAAGGCCCGCGCACGCCCAGCTGGGCGCCTATCTTGGAATTGATGATGGCTTTGCTCACGACCCCCACCCCGCGGACCGTGTGGATCAGGTTGCCGCTGGAGGACGGGTCGCCGCAGATGGAAATGGGCACCTCGCCTTTGCCGAACACGTAGATCATATTGAACTGGCCCGGTTTGAACTTCATGGGCTTGGCCCCTTTGGCGGGCTTAAGCTCCAGGGTGGAAGTGTCCACGGTGTCCTGCTGGACCTTGACCACCTCATAAGGAACCGGCACCATCGCGTCTTTATTGAGTTCTTTCATGATGTCCCCCTTATGGTTTAACGTTGTAAATGTTGAGTAACTGGAACCGGGCAGCTTCTAAGCGCTGGCTCATGATGACGCTGAACCGGCGCAGCAGCTCATAACCGAGCTCATGGTTGGCCTCGCATTTGCCTCTCAGGCACTTGCCGTCCAGGGCGATGACCTGGGACATTTCTACGGCCTTGGCGTCAAAGCGGTTCTGGTAGGGCGGTATCAGCCACGACCAGCCCAGGATATCTCCTTCGCCCAGGGTCTGCACCGTGATAGGCCCGGCCTCGGGCGAATAAACCTGGACCGCTACCTTGCCGCTGCGGATGATATAGAACTCATTGGCGTCCGCGCCCTGACGGAACAGGAACTGGCCCGGGTCATAACGCCGGTTGCTGGCGCAGCCCACGACGGTCTTGAGATGAGCGTTTTGCAGGCCTTTCAAGAACGGGTGCTTGGAAAGAATAGGTTCTAAGGTCTCTTTTTGCATGGTTCCTCCTTCACGCCGTCTTCACGGCCGGCTGGACGCTCTCGTTCCTTATCGTCCTTGCCTCTGCCGTGATGTCGATGCCGACCGGGCACCAGGTGATGCACCGGCCGCAGCCCACGCAGCCGATCATGCCGAACTGGTCCTGCCAGCTGGCCAGCTTGTGGGTCATCCATTGGCGGTAACGGGATTTGACGCTGTAGCGGATGCTGCCGCCGTGGATATAGGTGAACGCCAGGTTAAAGCAGGAGTCCCACTTGCGCCACCGCTCGGCATGGTTGCCGGTCAGGTCGGTCACGTCCTCGACCCGCGAACAAAAGCAGGTGGGGCAGACCATGGTGCAGTTGGCGCAGGACATGCAGCGCTTGCCTACCTTGTCCCACTCCTGGTGTTCCAGGTTGGCGTACAGGAGATTCTTGATGCCGTTGGTGTCCATAGCCCGGCCCATCTTGGACGCGCACTTGTCGCTGAGCTGCTGTGCCGTGGCTTTGTCGCCGGAGCTCGCCACGGTATAAGGCACGCCCTTCAGGGCCTCGGCCCCTTTGGCTGAGCCGATTTCGAAAACAAAATAATGCCGCTTGGGTTCCAGCACTTCGGTCATGGCCAGGTCAAAGCACATCAAGGCTTTGGGCCCGCTTTTCATGGAAGCGCAAAAGCAGGTGCTGCCCGCCTGGGTGCAGTTAACGGCTATGAGCAGGGCTTTTTCCCGTGTTGCGCTGTAGGATGAATCCGCGTATTTCCCTGTCGCGAAGATCTTATCCTGGATGCACATGGCCATGATCTCACAGGGCCTCATACCGAAAAACGCGTATTTGGCCGGCTCCGGACTCTCTTCTTTTATATCCACGCTGTTGCCTTGGGCATCCGCCTGCCACATCTTCTTGACCTGGGTGAACAGGAACTTTTTCCACGACTGCGGCCCGACACCGTAGCCGAACAGCGCCTTGTCGAACCTTTTTTTGAGCCGGTACACGCCCGCTTCCTGCTCGTCGGTCCATCCTTCCGGCAGGTCTTTGAGGCTGGCCAGCTCCTCGTAAACGATCGCATTGTCCCGGACTTTGGGCCCGGCCACGCGATAGCCTTTAGCGACCAGCGCGTCAAAGAGCTTGGCCATGTCCTGGCGCTCAATGACGACTTGGTCTTTGACCTTTAAAGCTGCTGCCATACTGCTCTCCTTTCGAGAAATTTAAAAAATGATAGCGTTATAGATGTTCTATTATTATAGGCCTTTGCTCTTTCGTCTAATTTTTGTTGGAAAATGGAAGGTTATTTTTTTTGATGTGAGATTATACATTAAAAAATAATAAATTGTAAACATCCCCGGCATATATATATAAAGAAGAACAATAGGCCAATTTACATAGGTTTACTGGGTCAAATACCAGCGGAAAAATTATGGGTTGAAGGACCTGAACATGCTCAAGCATGCGTGCTTAAACACGTGGTCGTTCAACGGACACACTCTTTTTACTCTTTATAGCCCTCGTATGAGGGGTCCCCGAACAGGCTCACGTCATCACTGACGCATGCTTGAGCATGCGCCTGCGCACCTCGTGCTAAAGCACGTGCACCTTGAGGGCATGAGGGCGTGGGGATACCTTAAATCCTTATGGGGTTGTGCCCCGGATGTCTGCCCTACAAAGCTTTAGCGAAGTAGGGATGCTGGGAGGGGGTGTATTTGATCTAGTAAATACTGTTGGATTCTACCGGTTGGATTGCTTCAGCTTCCGTGCTCGTCCAGCCAGCGCAAGAGCTGGCTGATGCTTCCGGTCGCCAGGCTGATGTTGGTATCCGCCGCGCCGTAGTAAAGATTAATGGTATCCTTGTCGGCCCCCAGCGTGTATCCGCAGGGGAACACCACATTGGCCACATCGCCATGGCGCTCGTAGTCGGCCTCAGGACTAAAGATCCAGGAGTCGCCGCGCTTCAGGCATTGGTCCGGCTTGTCGAGCGCCAAGAGCGCCGCGCCCAGGCGGTAGATACACCCGGCCGCCGTTTGCCGGACCCCGTGATAAAGCATCAGCCAACCCCGGGAAGTCTCGATCAAAGGCGGAGAAAGCCCGATCTTGTTGGCGTCCCACCAGGCTCCTTTACGCGCCTTGAGGACGGGCTTATGGTCTCCCCAGTTCTGCAGGTCAGGCGAGTAGGAGATCCAGATGTCCGCCTGCGAGTAGGTCGTCGGGCGGTGGATGAGCGCGTAACTGCCGTTGATCCTGCGCGGCAGCAGAGTCGCGTCTTTGTCTTCCGGCTGCATGATCACGCCATAACGCTTGAAAACGCGGAAATCCTGCGTCTCGGCCAGTACCACGGCCGGGCCGCTTTTGCTGTAAGCGGTATACGCGACCATATAACTGCCGGACTCCTCAAAGTAGGTGATCCGCGGGTCCTCGATCCCCCAAAGCTCCTCGGGATAATTCTGGGGATCAGGGCTGAGCGTGGGTTTTTGGTCAACGACCCACCCGTCTATCCCGTTCTTCGAGCGCGCCGCGCACAGGTGGGAATGCCCCCGCCGGTCCTCTACCCTGCAGAGCAGAAGCGTGGTGCCGTCCAAGAGCTTGATGGCGCCGGCGTTGAACACCGTATGGGCCGGATACGGCCAGTCATCCGCCGTCAGGATTGGATTTTTTTCATGCCGTTTAAAAAGGACCTCATACCCGTGTTCCATGCTCATGGTTTTTTCCCCCGTCTGACAGTTTTTTCGCTGACAACGCCGATCCCGCCGCTGGAGTACATTTCCGCGAGCGCCAGCAGGAACGAGAGCGTGGACTCCGCGCCCTGGTTCGCGTTCACGGTGTCGCTATGGAGCCCGTCGCAGCAGCCGCCGGTCGATGGGTCGTAAAGTGATTGCTGCAAATGATTTTCCCCCAGCATCCAGTTAAAAGCCCGCCGCGCCTGCTTCGTCCACTGGCCGTCTCCGGTGACCCGCCCTGCCTCCAGGCAGGCCGAGACCATGCCGCAGGCTTCCACGGGCTGCTGGTCAAAAGCGGCCTTGGGCCCGCCCCGGCTGTAGAAGCCGTTCGAACCGACCGGCGCGAAAGTATCATCCCCGGAGCGCTGCACGGAGACCAGCCACCCCAGCGATCTCAAGCCCGCTTCCTTCATGATTTCATCCCCCATCAGGTTCCCGGATACGAGGAGCGCCTGGGATAACCGCGCGTTGCAGTAGGTCACGCGGTCCTCGAACCAGGGCCAGTCGCTGGTGCTGGTCCGCTGAAAAAGTCCCAGGAGACGCTCCGCCAGGGTTTTTCTCACCGACTGGATGCCGCTGTCCCCCTGGAACGCGCGAAGGTATTCGTCGATCCCTAAAAGCGCGTACGCCCAGGCGCGCGGGCTGGAAAAACCCTGGACCGCGGGTAAAGCCGCGTAAAACAAGCTGCTACTGAGGCTCTGTTGTCCGGGATCGCTGGCGCGGCCGACCACGCTTCCCAGCGCCCAAAGGGCCCGGCCATGGCTTTCTTCGGAGCCGCATTCTTCGGCCCACTGCCGGGAATAGGTGAGGAAGTTACGGAACCGGCCCTTTTCCGCGTTGAACGCGTTATTGACAAAGGCCAGATAACGGGAGGCCAGAGGAGTCACCTCTTTGGCCGTGACCGTGCCCGCGTCCTCCAGGAGCGTCATCAGGAGCAAGGCGCGCGCGTTGTCGTCAAGGCAGTAGCCGTCCTGGTACCGCGGGATGCTGAAGGCGGCGTGCTGCAATACTCCTGTCCCGTCCGTCATCAGCCGGAGGTGCTCTAGGTTGATCTCCGGAAGGTCAGCCGGCTGTTCCGCCAGCGTCCTGGCCTGGAACACCGTGCGCCGCCGGTCCGCTTGCCCGGATACGGCGCGTTCAAAACTCTTTAGATAGCTGGCCGCGACGCTGGGCCACAGCATTTCGCGGCCCAGGCTGGCGGCGCGCTGGCGCATGGCCAGCCGTTTCGCGTCATTACCCAGAAGGTCGTTGACGGCGTCCGCGATAGCCTTGGAGTCTTTCAAGGGGACCAGGACCCCGACGCCGTCGCGGAGCAGCTCCTGGGCGTGCCAGTAAGGAGTGGAGATGACCGCCCTGCCGGAACCCAGAGCGTAGGCCAGGGTCCCCGAGGTGGTTTGTTCCATATTAAGATAGGGCGTCACGTAGATGTCCGTCGCGGATAGGAATTCCACGAGCTCGGCCTGGCTCACGAAGCGGTTATGAAAAATGATATTGGCGTCCACGCCCAGCCGCTGGGCGCGGTTTTCCAGCCCCAGCCGGTAGATCTCGCCGTGATGCTCTTTGACGTGGGGGTGGGTGGCTCCCAGCACGATGTAGACCGTGTCCGGATGCCGCCCCAGGATGGCCGGCAGGGCTTCGATGACATACTCGATCCCCTTGTCCGGCGAGAGCAGTCCGAACGTAAGGAGCACGGATCTGCCCGCCACGCCGAGCTTGTCCTTGCTGAGGGAGTCGAACGGCACGGCCGGTATCCCGTGGGGGATCAAGTCGATCTTGTGGTCCGGGACCCCGTAGACCTTTCGGAGCGTCGCGGCGCCGCGCTCGGTCATGACCACGAGGCGCTCGGAAACCTGGACGAGTTCTTCCATCACGGCACGCTGGGGTTCATTGGGTTCGCTGAGCAGCGTGTGCAGGGTCGTGACGACCGGCATCCGCAGCTCCCGGAGAAGCACCAGCAAATGGCTGCCGGCCTTGCCTCCGAAGATCCCGTATTCGTGCTGGACGCAGAGGACATCCACGGCGTTGACGTTCAAAAAATCCGCCGCCCGCCGGTACGAGGCGATATCGCTCTCGGTGATCTCGAAACGGACGCGGCCGGAGTAATCATAACGCCGGTCGGCGTCGTTCATGGCCAGCACGAACAGGTCTTTTTCAGGGGATTGGGCCGCGACGGCCTCAGAGAGGTCACCAGTGAAAGTGGCGATACCGCACAGGCGCGGGACATAACTGCCCAGCATGGCGATCTTGCGGACTGCCTTTGGCGCGGTAAGGTTTTCGATAACTCCTCCGATGGCGCGCTCCTCGCTAAAGCAAGCGGAGACAGCGTCACTTCTAATGTATCACCGAATCGCGGGTGGAATATCACGATCTTCAGTCCCCGCCCTAGAGTCCGCGAGAAATAGACATTCCATTAGATTTATCAGTTGTCCTAATGGCAGTATTTGAAAGGACGGATTCATTTATATATTTCTCTTCTGTGCCCAATATCAATAATAATGACCAACAGCACATCGGATTTGATCATATAAATGATCCGATAACTCCCTACCCGGTAGGAATACTGACCTTTTAAATCCCCATGAAGGGGCTTGCCCAGATACGGTTCCCTTTCCAGGCCGTGAAGAGCATTGCTGATCCTTTCATAAAGCGGCCTGTCTCGTTTTGCAAGCTTCTTATAAAATTTTTCTGCATCTTCCTGCAGGACAACAGTGTATTTATTCAATTTCTTTTTCAATCTCCTCTAATGGACGCACCTTGCCTTTCTTCACATTTTCCAGTCCCGCTTTAATTCTTTTCATGGCACTGCGGTCATTCAAAATATCAAGGGTTTCCATCAAGGATTCATAATCCTCATAGCTCATAATTTCAGCCACAGGTTTGCCGTGGTTCGTGACCGTGACCCTTTCCAATTTATGGTCTATCTTCTTAAGAACGCCGGGCAAGGTTTGCCTCAATTCCCTGACGCTCAAAACATTATTCATCTGCAACACCTCCTCATTATGAAAATTTTATGTTAAGTATAGCAGGAAAAGGGTTAATTTGGTACACAGATGTGTACACATTAGGCAAAGGTGTTCTGCCGAAAGTGCTTTTCGACATAAATACGCAAGTAAGGAAACGCATTATTATAACTGGGCTTGCGCTTGTTTTGTCGTAAAGCTATTACGACATAAACACCCTTGAGTGGAAACGCATATTAAAATCTGCAAGGGTGTTTAGCAGATCCTCGGCAGTTGGTCTCCGCTGAGCATGTCCAGGATCCTTCTCACGCCGATTTTGCTCTCCAGCGTGACCTGGCCCTTGGCGGCATCCAAAACCTTTCCCACCACAGCCGCTTCTTTACCAAGAGGATGGGCCCTCATCAAGTTAAGGGCTTTTTTCTCGTCTTTTTCCGGCACAAACAAGGCAAACCTGCCCTCATTGGCCACATACAAGGGATCCAGCCCCAGCATTTCACAGGCCGCCTGCACTTGATTGTTTACTGGGATGGCCTTTTCTTCCAGGGCTATTTCCCTGCCAGAGGCCTGGGCTATCTCCACCATTGTCGTAGCCAATCCGCCCCGGGTCAGGTCGCGCAAACAATGGACCTCGACCTCGGCCTTTAAGAGCTCCAGCACCAGGCCGGACAAGGGAGCGCAGTCGCTCTGGATGGTGGTTTCAAAATTCAACCCTTCCCGGCTGGCCATGATGGCCATGCCGTGCCTGCCCAAATCTCCGTTGATGAGGATCTTGTCTCCGGGTTTGATGCTTTTGGGATGGATAACCAGCTTGTGGTCTATGGCTCCCACCCCGGCGGTATTGATATACACGCCGTCCCCCTTGCCTTTGTCCACCACTTTGGTGTCACCGGTCACGACCTGCACTCCGGCCTCTTCGGCTGTTTTGGCCAGGGACTGGACGATTTGCCACAAGGTTTCCATGGCCAAACCTTCTTCCAATATAAAGGAAGCGGAAAGATAGAGCGGCCTGGCCCCGCACATGGCCAGATCATTGACCGTGCCGCACACAGCCAGCTTGCCTATATCCCCGCCGGGGAAAAATAAAGGTTTGACCACGAATGAGTCCGAAGTGAAGGCCAGTTTTTCCCGTGTCGTGGGGAACACCGCGCTGTCGTGCCCTGCTCCAGGCAGGTCATTTTTAAAGGCGGGCAAAAACATTTTTTCGATGAGCTGGTGCATGAGTTTGCCGCCGCTGCCGTGGCCCAGGGTCACGACCGGATATTGGGCTATGGGGATGGGGCAGGTCAGATTAAATTCTTTAGGCATAAATATGCTCCTTAAAAATTGTGTCCAAAGTCTCAAGTCCAATGTCCAAAGTTTTTGTGTAACTTTGAACTTTAAACTTTGAACTCGGAACTATCATTACTCCAATCAATGCTTCCTATAGTTGTAATAAGCTGCGCAGGCGCCCTCAGGCGACACCATCGGCGCACCCAGCGGCGTTTCCGGAGTGCAACGCGTGGCAAAAGCCGTGCATTCCTTGGGTTTTTTGATGCCCTGCAGGACCAGACCGCTGATACACTCGGGGTCTTCGCTCACCGCCAGGTCTTGGAGGTCAAACTTTTTTTCCGCGTCATAGGCCGCATACTGGGGCCGCAGACCTAGGCCGCTCAAGGGGATCTCTCCGATACCGCGCCATTTGCGCGGTACGATCTGAAAAACTTCCTTGATGAGTGTCTGGGCAGGTAGATTGCCCTGCCTCTGGACACTGCGGGTATATTGATTCTCCACTTTGGCTTCGCCTTTTTCCAGTTGAGCGATGCATAGATACAGCCCCTCTAAAATATCCACTGGTTCGAACCCCGTGACCACGATGGGAACTTTGAATTTCGCCGCCAGCGGTTCATACTCGGTATAACCCATGACCGTGCACACATGGCCCGCGGCCAGGAAGCCGTTGATCCTTTGGTTCGGGGAACTCAGGATCGCCTCCATGGCCGGCGGCACCAACACATGAGAGACCAGAATGGAAAAGTTCTTTATCCCCTGTTCCTTGGCCTGGAAAACCGCCATGGCATTGGCCGGCGCCGTAGTCTCAAACCCCACGGCAAAAAACACCACCTGTTTCCCTGGGTTTTCCCGGGCCAGCTGGAGACAATCCAGGGGTGAATACACCATGCGCACATCCCCGCCCTGGGCCTTGGCCAACAACAGGTTCTCTTTGGTCCCGGGCACGCGCATCATATCGCCGAAAGAGCAAAAGATGATGTCAGGCCGATGGGCCAGCTGGATGGCCTTATCGATGAGCTCGACGGGTGTCACGCACACCGGACATCCCGGGCCGTGGATCAGGGTGATCCCCTTGGGCAACAGCTCATCCACTCCGTACTTGACGATGGAATGCGTCTGTCCGCCGCACAGTTCCATGATGTTCCAGGGCTTGGTGGTTATCTTCTGGATAAGTCCGGCGATATGGCGGGCTTGTTCCGGGTCACGGTATTCGTCGATAAATTTCAACCAATGCCTTCCCTTCCCAGGGCATCCATCTCACGAAAAGCTTCGTAGACTTTGGCCGCTTCTTTTTCATCCAACCGGCTGATGGCAAAACCCACATGCACATACACATAGTCGCCGACCTTAGCCTCAGGCACATAGGCCAGGCAGGCCTCTTTGATCACGCCTTCGTAACTCACTTTGCCCATACGGGTCTGGGCGTTCTCTTCAATGCTAATGATCTTACCGGGTATGGCTAAACACATAATTAAATACCTCCCAGACCAGCTTGCAAATTTTCAACATACTTTCCCTCTAAAGCTGGTCTTTATCGTAAAGTGCTTTCAACAACCTTATTATTATCATTATTTCACGAATCATTAGTCCGGGCAACCGCTTCAAGTATTATCTGATGAGACTTTTTCGGCGGACTAATGAGGTTGACTTTCCCCTCTGGGCTTGTTAGCTTTTTTTTGCACTGGGCAACAGCCCAGCCCGGAGCGCCATGCTCATGCATGCGTGCTTTAGCACGAGCCAAAGGATCATTCTTGGCAAGCGAAGGTGCAGTTCGTATGCTATTCTATAAAAAATTAATAGCATACGAACCAGCATCAATTATTCAATTTTTTGTAAAGAACTTTAAATTAGGAGGAAATAAATGTTCCCCTCCAAAGTCTATCTATTCATTTTCACACTGCTCCTATTATCCTTGACCAATCAGGGCCTGTGCCATGTGATACCCACTACTCCTAATGATGACTGGAATCCAGTTTCCACCGGCCCCATCAACACCTGGACCGCTTCCCTGGAACCCGCCGGGGAACTTAACACTCAGCTCTTTGTTTTTTACACCATGACCACGGGATTTTATGACGGGGCGGGAAAGTTCTGGTCATTGCCGGATAACACCACCAAGACCCAGTTCCAGGAGCAGCTGTTCCTCCAATATGCTATCAACCCTATGTTTGAAATGGATGCCCAACTTTCCACTTTTCAAAATACGCTCAAGGTCGGCGACCAGACTTCCTATTATAGTGGCCCGGGTGACTCGATCTTCTTTTTGCGTTATGCCATCGCCACCGAAACTCATCCTTACCCCTTCCTGACCGGCGTACTCCAGCTCAGGGTTCCCTCGGGCAATTTTCTTAACCAAACCTCCACCCTAAGGACTTCTGATCTCACCGGCACGGGAAGCGTGGGCAGTGGGTATGGGGTTGATGGCCACCAAAAAACTCAAACCATTCTTGCTGCATACCGACCTCATCTACAATGTACCCTTACAGACCCAGACCAATATCACTTCTATTAACTACGGCGACTCCGTGAATTATGACCTGGGTGCCGAATACTTTATGTCCTACGGATTTAACCTGTCCATGGAGATGAATTATATCTACGAGGCCACTGGCAGTATTTATGGCTTATTCACTCCCGGCGTTTCGGGTAACTACCTCATGCTGACCCCGGGACTAGGCTGGGCCGTAAAAAATACCCAGTTACTACTCGGCTATCAATGGGGACTCTATGGCGTCAACACCGATGCCCTAAGTTCCTATGTCTTTACCGCCTCGGCTCCGTTCTAAAAAAACACTCGTCGGACAAAACTTAAGGAGGCAAAATTATGGCAGGTTTAGTAAGATTTGGCGTATCCCTGGAAAAAGAACTTCTCAAAAAATTTGATCGACTTATCACCCAAAAACACTACACCAACCGCTCCGAAGCCCTGCGCGACCTCATCCGGGAAGAATTGGTCAAAGAACAATGGAACCAGGGAGACGAAGTGGCCGGCGCCATTACCCTGATCTACAACCACCACCATAGAGACCTGACCGATAAATTGACTAACATTCAACATGATTATGGAGACTGCATCCTGTCTTCCCAGCACATCCACCTAGACCACCACCACTGCCTGGAGATCATCGCGGTCAAAGGGTCCCCCAGCCAGGCGCAAAAACTGGCCGACACCCTCCACGCGGTTAAAGGAGTCATGCATTCCAGCCTCAGCATGTCCACCACCGGCAAAGAAATACATTAAACCGTATTTTCACTCGTAACTCCCAGTCCATATCTCCTCAAAAATAATGACCCTCAAACTCTTGACAGACCTACTCCTATGTGTTACTTTTCCAAAATTCGTGTTACTAATTATACAAGAGGAGGATTTAAGATGATGAAAAGCAATAAAACCAGGTTTTCCTTGGTCGGTTTTATTTTTTGTTCGCTATTGTTGTCCAACCCTAGCTGGGGGCAGGATGGCGCCAACAGCACCCTGGATGCATTGCGTCATGACAGCAGCCCTGCGGCAGTTACTAAGAGCGCTATACCTGTAAGTGTGACCAAGACCGCTGCAACGGAGTCAACCGTGGCCGGTGAAGAAGTAGTGGTTAGAGGCAGGGCTGCCAACTTGCTGGGACTGGCAGACTCGGCCATGCAGGGCAGTGTCAGCCAGGAAGACCTGAGCCACCGTGCTTTGCTCAGGACGGGAGAAGTTATGGAAGCCGTACCCGGACTGCTCATCACACAGCACAGTGGTGACGGCAAAGCCAACCAGTATTTCAGCCGAGGTTTTAATCTTGATCACGGCACTGATTTTTCATTCAATGCTGATGATGTTCCTATTAACCTGCCCAGCAATGCCCATGGTCAAGGCTATACAGACCTTAATTTCCTCATTCCCGATCTGGTTAAGGAAGTGAACTATTCCAAAGGACTTAATAGCGTTGAATACGGGGAATTTAATACCGCAGGCTCAGCCAATTTTGTTTATCCCAATACTCTGCCCCAAAATATCGCTTCTCTGACCATGGGAGAATGGGGATATCAGAGAGGGCTTTTGGCCGCATCCAACCCCTTGGGGTCAGGGAATTTGTTGTACGCCGTGGAAGTTTGCGGTTATGACGGTCCCTGGGATGTCCCGGAAGATAATAAAAAATATAATGGATTGCTTCGCTACAGTTATGGAAACTCAGAGAGCAGGTGGGCGATCACGGCATCCCTTTATCAGGCTGCCTGGACCTCCACTGACCAGGTCCCGCAACGAGCGGTGGACGAGGGTCTGATCGATTTCTGGGGCAGCCTTGATCCGACTGATGGCGGTAAGACAAAACGCTACAGCGTTTGGGCAAGCTGGAATGGCCAATCCCAGGACTGCCAGTCCATGGTCATGGCCTATGAAACCTATTTTCATATGAATCTTTGGAGCAACTTCACCTATTTTACTGACGATCCTGTTCACGGCGACCAGTTTGAACAGGAAGATGAGCGGTATATCACCGGCGCTAAAGCCAGGCAGATATACAACAACACTATCGCCGGGCTGGCCATGAAAAATGAGATCGGCGCGGATTTCCGCAATGATGACGTGCCCATCCTGGGCCTTTACGATACGGAGGCTCATATTCCGTGGCAAACCGTCCAGCTTAACCAGATGGTCCAAACCAGCGGAGCTCCCTATGCGGAAAATACCACTTATTGGACACCATGGCTGAGAAGTATTTTGGGATACCGTCACGACTTCTTCCATTTCAAAGTTAACGGTGCTACTCCTGCTACCAGCGGAGAGGCTGATGCCAACATAGCCGAACCTAAGGTAGCCCTGGTGCTGCGGCCTTATGAAGGGCCGGTGGAGCTGTACGCCAACTATGGCTGGGGTTTTCACTCCAATGACGCGCGTATCATTGCGCCGGATGCTTTAAATCAGTTAAGCATTATGGGCAACAATGTGAACACCGCTCCCCTGGTCCACGCGGAGGGAGAAGAAGTAGGCGCCCGTTTCGGCTGGCAGAATTTATTTGAATCCACGGTATCTTTATGGCGCCTGCATCTGGATTCTGAATTGACTTTTGACGGAGACGCGGCCGCTCCCAGTCCCAATGGGCCTTCTACGCGTAATGGGGTGGAATGGTCCAATTCCTTGAGGCCTAAACCCTTTTTCCTGGATTTCGACTACTCCTGGTGCCAGGCGCGGTTTGATCAGACTGCGTTAGATGATGATGGAGAGCACCCGGGTGAGTATGTGCCGGAGGCTCCGGTAAACATGGCTACAGCCACTTTAGGCACTGATCCCATAGAAGGCTGGTCTGCGGACTGTCGTTTGCGTTACTTTGGGGCAAGGCCGCTGGTACCGGATAATTCGGTGCAATCCAGCGACCTGACACTGGTAAGTCTTCGTGTCAGCCGTCAGCTGACGGAAAATCAATCCATTTTCTTCGATATTTTTAATCTTTTTAACCAGCGGGGTTATGATATTTCTTATTATTACGCCACAAGCGTACAGTCGGGAGCCCCGTCGATCCCGGACATAAACAGTAAACCCGCTGAGCCGCGGTCTTTGCGTGTGACCTGGCAGGACCGTTTCTAACTAAATAATTAAGGAGGAAATTAACTAGATGCAGACTATTTTGCAAAACTTGGCTCTGATCGGGGACGTCTGGGTCATCTACCTTTTGATCGCCGCAAGCCTGCTTTCTTTGGCGGTCATGGTGGAAAGATGGATGGTCTTCTCGCGTAACAGGGGAGATGTCACGGTTCTAATGGACGGATTAGGCGAACGCCTGGAAAAAAAGGATATCAAGGGGGCTCTGGAATTTACCCGTGGTTTTCCCAATGTGGAGGGCAGGGTTGCCGTGGCGGGACTGGAGCATTTTTCCAAAGGCGCGGCTTCCGTGGAAGAGGCCATGTCCGCCAGGATCATCCGAGAGCGGAAGCATTTGGGGAAAAAACTGATCATCCTCAGCACGCTGGGCAATAACGCGCCCTTTATCGGGTTGTTCGGGACCGTGCTCGGTATCATCAAAGCGTTCAACGACCTTGCGGTCAGCGGAAGCTCGGGGGTGTCCGTGGTCATGGCCGGCATTTCCTCGGCTCTGATCGCCACGGCATTCGGCATCGCGGTGGCTGTCCCCGCCGTCATAGCCAATAATTATTTCCGCAACCGGCTCAACGAGGTCAGATCCAACGCCGAAGAGGTGTCCAAAATGCTTTTGCTTTACATCAAAGCGCAGGGAAAGTAGGAGGAAGCCGTGCAAAACTCTGAAGACGAACAGGAAATAGTCGGCGGCATCAATATCACGCCCATGGTGGATATCACCCTGGTACTGTTGATCATTTTCATGGTCACGGCGACCTTTATGGCGCAATCAGGCCTGAAAGTGAACCTTCCCAAGGCGGTCACTACCGAAGCGGCTTTCACCGCCAGCCTGACCGTAACCCTGGATTCCAAGGGTTATCTCTATCTGATGAAGTCACCCATAGATGAGAAAGGTCTCAGGGCTGCCCTGCAGCACGAAGTCAGGCTCAATCCCGGCGTGAAAGTTACCATTGCCGCAGACAAGAAACAATATTATGAGCAGGTCATCCATATCCTGGACCTGGTCAAGCAGGCGGGTATCAGTAAAGTGGCGCTAGCCGCGGAAAGGTAGGGCGGGTTGTTTTCTGTTTCCGGTGTGAATGGTGGGTGGCAGGACCCTGGAAGAAAAGATTTTTATCTGGGCGCCGTGGTGTCATTGGCCGTGCATCTGGCGCTGCTTGCCATTTTTTACTGTTTATTTTCCTACCTGAAGAACAGCGCGCCTGTGTCCATGGACCTGGACCTTTCCGTGGCCCCTGCTGTGGTTCCCTTGAGCCGTCCCGTGAAAAAAGAACATGTGGTTCCGCCCCAAGCCTGGGTGGCGCCTAAAGCTGGGATAGCTCCGACACCCCAAAATGTAAGTGAAACCGCCCAGCCGGTGGAAGAACAATATGTGCCCTCAGCCGTTACAGCGCTCAAGCCCCGCTGGTTAGACGGGTTTATTACCGATGAGGACTACCCGCCGCAGGCGCGGAGCAAAGGGGAAAAGGGAACGGTCAAGGCGGAAGTTTTTATTGATGCCTCAGGTATGGTCAAGGATCTGAAAATAGTCCAGGAAAGTTATCCTGCCTTGAATGAGGTGGTTTTGCACAAATTAAAGGATGCCAAGTTTACGCCAGCCCGTGATGCCTCGGGAAAACCTGTGCCCTGCAAGATGTTGCTGCCCATTAAATTTGAATTGTATTAAGATAGTTCTTGATTATGTTCAGGAAAAAGCTATTACCAAAACAGTGAAGCCATCCTGCTGACTTTATGAAAGGATAAATTTTATGCACATTCCTGACGGATATTTAGGACCGACCACCTGCGGATTTTTTTATGTGGTCATGGTGCCGATCTGGATGACCGCTTCCCGCATGGTCAAAAAGACCCTCAAGGCCGGTCAGATCCCTTTTCTGGCCATTGGCGCGGCTTTTAGCTTTGTCATTATGATGTTCAATGTCCCCATCCCCGCTGGCTCTACCGGCCACGCGGTAGGCGGCGCCTTGATCGCCATCCTGCTCGGACCCTGGGGCGCCTGTCTGACCGTTTCCGTAGCCTTGGTCATCCAGGCCTTTTTGTTCGGAGATGGCGGCCTGACCGCCATCGGCGCCAACTGCTTTAATATGGCCGTCGTACTGCCCTTTTCTGCGTACCTTATTTACCGGCTCTTGTCCGGCTCCGCCCAAAAAAGTCCGACCAGAAATGTCTGGGCCGCGGGTATCGCCGGCTACCTTTCCATCAATATCGCCGCTCTGTGCGCCGGTGTGGAGTTCGGCTTACAGCCTTTGCTCTACCATACCGCGGATGGACAGGCTCTTTACTGCCCGTTCGGCTTGAGCGTTGCAGTGCCGGCCATGCTGGGCGGACACTTGCTGGTTTTTGGGTGGATAGAAGGCTTGGTCACCGCTCTGCTGGTCAAATATCTCCAACAGCACTCTCCTGAAATGCTCGCTCGCCCCGCCCTAAAAACTTCCACCAAATTATGGGCCTGTCTTGGCATCCTTGCGGTGCTGACCCCGTTAGGACTGCTCATCCCCGCCTGGCTCCACGGAGGAGACGCCTGGGGTGAGTGGGCGCCTGAAGAAATACAAAAAATCGCCGGCTATGTTCCCCAGGGCCTGCAAAAACTTTCCGCGCTCTGGAATGCCCCTTTGGCTGACTATGGTTTTAAAAGCTGGGAAGGAAAAGGATTGGGATACTCAAGCCTAGCCTATATAATATCAGCCGTTCTAGGCGCAGCCCTGATCGCTTTTTGCGTCTGGTTATTGTTCAAATATCTCTTCCGGAAAGGCTTTTCCAAAAAATGAATTTTGTGGAACGCACTATCCTGGCTGCTCTTTCCCTGCTGAAAAATTCCATGTTCGCCGAGGATATCGCCCGCCAAAAAGGGCTCTTACAAACACTGGACCCACGGGTCAAGGCTGTTTCTTTGCTGGCCTTGATCGTGCTGGTCCTGTTCACCAAAAACTTATGGGTACTGGCTTGTATTTATGGTCTATGTCTGGTCCTGGCTATGCTATCGAGGATCCGCCTGCTGTTTTTCCTGGAGCGCACCTGGATCTTTATCCCCCTGTTTTCCCTGCTCATCGCCATACCTGCTCTTTTTAGTTTTGTATCACCGGGCCGGCCTTTGTTCTCCTGGGGGATATGGACCATCACCAGCCAGGGATTAGGCAGCGCCGTCATCTTTATCAGCCGCGTCATCACCTCGGTGTCCCTAGCCGTGCTTTTGAACCTGACCACCCGTCACCTGGAACTGCTCAAGGTCCTTAGGATATTCGGGATCCCGCAAATGTTCGTCATGATCCTGTCCATGAGCTACCGTTATATTTTTCTTTTTGTGGAGATCATGGAAAACACCCACCGGGCCGTGCAGAGCCGCGTCGGCTCGGCCATTCATTATAAAAAAGGTCAGCACCTGGTGGCCTGGAGCATGGCTGGCCTGTGGAGCCGTTCAGTCGGCCTGCAGGAACAGGTGCACCACGCCATGCTCTCCCGCGGATTTCAAGGCGAGCCGGTCCTCCTGCACCGCATGAGCACAAGGTTCAGGGACTGGGCCTGGCTGGCCTGCGTTCTCGTCCTGGTAGTCTGTTTGTGGGGAGCGTCCTGATGAAACCTATCTTTGAGTTTCAAAAAGTCAGCTATGCTTACCTGGGTAAATTCCCGGCCCTGCGGGACATCACTCTAACTATCCCGGCTGGAAAAATGGTCACCCTGGTCGGCGCCAACGGTTCGGGCAAATCCACGCTCCTGCAGATGATGGACGGTCTTTTGTTCCCGGACAGCGGGACCATAGTTTTTGATGGCAGACAGCTGGCCAGCGCTGAACTGGAAAAACAGGACTTTTCCAAGACCTTTAGACAAAAGGTAGGACTGGTCTTCCAGAACCCCGACATCCAGCTTTTTTGTCCTACGGTCCGCGAGGATATTATTTTTGGTCCGCTCCAGCTGGGGATAGACGAAAAAATAGTGATGAACCGATTGGAAGAGTTGGCCGTAGCCCTTAAACTCACGCCTCTCCTGGACCGTGCCCCGCATCAGTTGAGCATCGGCGAAAAACGCAAGGTGGCCATAGCCTCCACCCTGGCCATAGACCCTGAGGTTTTGCTTTTGGATGAACCCACAGCCGGCCTGGACCCCATGACCACGGCTTCCATCCTGGAGATCCTGCTCACAGCCAATCAGTCAGGCAAGACCATTATTACAGCCACCCACGACCTGCATATTTTAGAGGAGATCGCGGACACAGTGTTCGTTTTCGGGCAGGATAAGACCATCGTCGCGGAAAGCACCCCCGAATCCATACTCAAGGATACGGACCTCCTGCAAGCGAACAACCTGGTGCATTTTCATCCGCACAGCCATAAAGGCAGGATGCACCAGCATCCCCACCAGCACCCGGACCACCACGAAGGAAGCTAAAGCCCCTGTATTTGAAGGCTCTTTATCTAAGCTGTTCTATCCGCTTTTTCAGCTCATTGAATACATCCTGGAAGCTTTGCCTTTGTTCTTCCTGGGTCAGGCCCGGCCTGGCCGGGTCAGGCAAGCCCCAATGTATCCTCTTGGCCTTGCCCAAAAATACCGGGCATTCCTCCTCCGCGCACAGGGTTATGACCGTATCCACCGTGGCGGGGTCTATCTCCTTCACGGATTTGGAGCGTTGTTGGGATAGGTCGATGCCAGCCTCCTGGGCAACTTGGATGGCCAGTGGATGGACCCGTGAAGGCTTGGACCCGGCGCTTTGCACCATGACCTCGGGCCCCAAGATATGCCTGGCCAATCCTTCAGCCATCTGGCTGCGCGCCGAATTGCCCACGCAAAGGAAAAGTATCTTCATGGCTTCCCTTCCTTAAAATAGGCCCTCTTGAAATACAACGCCACATTGACCAGGCTGATCAAGACCGGCACCTCGACCAAGGGGCCGATGACCGCGGTAAAGGCCACTGCCGAACCAATGCCGAACACGGCCACCGCTACCGCGATGGCCAGCTCAAAATTGTTGCTGGCCGCGGTAAAAGACAATGAAGCGGTCTGGGCGTAACCGGCCTTGAATTTTCTGCCCAGGTAAAAGGAGATAAAGAACATCACCACAAAATAGACCAGGAGCGGCATGGCGATACGCAGGACATCCAGCGGAATGCGGACTATGGTCCCTCCCCTGAGCGAAAACATCACGACGATCGTAAAGAGCAAAGCAATGAGCATGATAGGACTGATACGGGGAATGAATTTATTTTGGTACCACTCTTTGCCTTTGGCCCGGATCAGGAAGATGCGCGTGAACAACCCGGCCAGGAAAGGGATACCGAGATAGATAAAAACGCTCTTGGCGATCTGTGCGATGGTCACGGGTACCGCGGCTCCGGCCAGGCCAAACCATCTCGGCAGGACCGTGATAAAGACCCAGGCAAATACGGAAAAAAACAGGACCTGGAATATGGAGTTAAAAGCCACCAGCCCGGCGCAGTATTCGCTGTCCCCGCAGGCCAGCTCGTTCCAGACAATGACCATGGCAATGCACCGGGCCAGTCCTATCAGGATGAGGCCGATCATGTATTCGGGGTAGTGGCGCAGGAACAGGACAGCCAGGCTGAACATCAGGATAGGCCCAATGACCCAGTTGAGAACAAGGGACAGGATCAGGACCTTGATATTTTTGAACACATCTCCCAGTTCCTCGTATTTGACCTTGGCCAATGGCGGGTACATCATCAGGATAAGCCCGATGGCTATGGGAATATTTGTCGTACCCGAGGAAAAGCCGTTGACCAGAGATGAAATGCCCGAATAAAAATATCCTATGCCCACGCCCATCCCCATAGCCAGAAATATCCACAGGGTTAAATAACGGTCCAGGAAGGAAAGTTTTTTAAGAAGACTATTTGGGGGTTTCATTTACACCATACTTTGAAATTAAAGTGTGTTTTGTTTTGGAAGGTCCTAAACGGTGTTTAAAAGCTCAATCAGTTCCCCGACCTCAAAAGGTTTCCTAAGGCTTCCGTTAAATCCGTATTTCTTGGGTTCCACGATCACCGGGTCATTGTAATATCCGCTGGAGACGAACACCGCCAGGTTTGGGGCGAACCCCCTGATCTTCTCGACCGCCTCCTTGCCTCCCATGCCCATGGGGATGGTAAGGTCCAGGATCACCGCCATAAAAGGTTCCTTTTGATGCTCCGGGTTTTTTAAAAACTCTAGGGCCTCTTTTCCGTCCTTGGCGCCGATGGGAGCGCACCCCAGGGTGATGAGCGTCCGGGCCAGCATTTTGACCACATCCGGCTCGTCGTCCATGATCAATATCTTGCCTGTCTTTTTCAGGTTAAACACCTTCTGAGCCGCATCCTCCGGCAAAGGCTTTTGGGAAGCAGGCAGGTAAACATGGAAGGTGGACCCTTTGAGCGGAATGGATTCTACATCGATACAGCCGCCATGATTTTTGACGATGGAATAGGCTGAGGTCAATCCCAGGCCGCGTCCTCCGATCTTGGTGGTGTAGTAGGGGTCAAAAATGCGTAGCTGCACCTCCGGCGCTATCCCTGTCCCGTTGTCCCTGAAGGAAACCCTGACATAATTTCCTTCCGGCAAACTGGGATGCTGCTTGGCCAGGAGGGTCACGTTTTCCGCCGTCACTTTAAGGCTCCCTCCGCCGGGCATGGCCTGGACCGCGTTGAGGAGGATATTTTCAAAGACCTGCCCTATCTGATTCTCGTCATAATCCAGGGACCACAAACCTTGTTCGATCCTGAACTCCGGACGGATACGGGACCCGCTCAGGGTGAACTGGACGACACTGGGGATGAATTTGGCCAAAGTGCCCGTCTTTTTGGTCGGAGCCCCTCCTCTGGAAAAGGTGATCAGTTGGTTGGTGATGGACCGGGCCCGTTCCATGGTCTTGAGGGAATCGCTGAGGCACTCCAGCATATCCTGCCGTTTGGGGTCCATGCGCAAAAGCTGCAGGTTGCCGTAAATAATACTGAGCAGGTTGTTGAAATCGTGGGCGATGCCCGCGGCCAGGATGCCGATGGACTCCAGCTGCTGGGTCTTTTGGAGCTGCAGTTCGTATTTCTCGTGCTCTTCAACGGCCCGCTTGCGGTCCGTGATGTTGCGGCAAAAGGATACAATATCCTTGACCCCTCCGCCGGTTGTTTCCACCGTGGCATTGATCACGACATGGACGCGGGTGCCGTCGCGGTGCTGGTAAATTGTCTCAAAATCATTGAGATACCCCTGCCGGGCGCACAGAGCCACCGCCCGGGCGTCCTTTTCCTTCTCCTGGGGAGCGGTCCATTCGATGACCGAATGCCCCACCACTTCTTCTGCACGATTAAAACCTGCGAGGCGGCAGTAGGGTTCGTTGGCCGCCCGGACCACCCCGTGGTCATCGGTGACCGCAAACCCTGTATCCGTATTGTCCAAAAGCTGGCGGTATCTCGTTTCGCTTTCCAAAAGCTCCCTTTCCGTCTTTTGGCGCCGGGCCAGTTCATCCTGGGCTTGGCTTAGGTTTTTCCTCATGTTGGTCGTAAGAACATCGACGGCAAAAGCCCACACCGTCAGGATAATGGTGATGACAATAAAGTCAAAACCAAAGGTTTCCGGGATGGGCAGCGGCTGGTACCATCCGTATTTTTGGCCGAAAACCAGCCAGGCGAGAGAGGCCAAGACCAGGCCGACCGTGATCATCAAAGCGGTCCGTCCGAGGGTGAGCCCGGCGACCACAAAGATTACTGGAATAGCGAGGATTCCAACATCCCTGTAGCCCTGGCCATAAGTCGCAAAAAGCACCAGGATGACCAGCTGAAAAAAGATAAGGACCCAGTTGCCCAAAATAGTCTTGCCCCGTAACAACAGGATAAAGGGAACAAGTTGAAGGATACTTCCAATGATAGCGACCGCGATCTCATAAGGCTCCTTATCCAGGATGCCGGTAAGGATGAGAAAAGCATAGGCTATCCAGGCGACTGTCATCAGGGTGAAAAGAACCCGGCGGTTTTGTCTGTCCTGGACGCTTTCAATATTGTTTGGCAAGGTCAAGGTCGCTTCCCTTTCTTCAGATGCATCTCATAGTAAAAGAGAATTTAAACTTTTCCGGCTTGAGCACGTACTTGGGCAGGAGTTTTGGCCCGCAGGCCGAACTGCCGATGCCGTTCTGTCTGAGGTCGATATTGAGGACCACCTTCCCGCAGGGCCTGAGCTCAAAGGGGTGTTTAGCCCGTTCTATTTCGTTGGCAGTGTAAGGGTGCGCGGAAAAATTGACCGCAGGGTTGCCCGCCACCTCCAGGCCCCTGCCATTTTTATCGGTTATTCTTACCTTTTTGACGTCCACATGATTGCCGCACTCCTGTGGATAAGCGTATGGCGTGAACATCCCCTTGACCGTGTTCCGCCACAGGCTTATCCTTCCCCCTTCTTTGGAATCCACGTAGGATTCACTCGGCCCTCTCCCCACCCATTCACACTCCTCCAAAGACTTGGGCAGCAGCAGGGTCACCCCTATCCTGGGCAAACTTTCCGGCTTTTTGCCCTCAGGCACGCCGGAAACCTCCAGCATGACTTCGCCCCTGCCGTTGATGGTGTAAGTGTAGAGGCACTGATAACCAAAACCATAAACAGCGGGCCCTACCCGGCTTTGTATCCTCACCTCGACAACGCTCCCGGTTTTTTTCACTTTCACGGATTCCACTCGGTGTTGGACCAAATGCAGATTGGCTTTGAGCCACTCTTTGGCTGGGCCATTGCCGCCCCGGTCATGGTCCGTGGTCGCCCGCCACAGGTTGAGCCTTGGCCCCTCTGACACGATCTCGTGCCGTCCTTTTTTGATGCTCCGGATCATACCCATAGCCTTATCGAACTCGACAGTCACCCCTGACGCTGCGGCTTTGATGCTTTCCTTTGTTTCCTGGACACGCACCGTTCCTTTTACCTTTTGAGCAGCCGGTTTTACTTTGACCCCCAGCTTGAACTGGGCCCAGGCCACCAGATGTCCCTTGGCCGCCCACATGCAGTCTTTTTTCAGGCTGAAGAACAGGTTGAGGTAATAGTCTGCTCCCGGTTTGGGTCTTGAGATGGGCTGGTAAGCTACCTTCATCATACGATTGCCCTTAGCTGGTACATAGGGGATATCCGAGACACCTTTTTGGACCACTTTGCCGTCCTCTTCGATGTTCCAGTTGGCGGCTAGGCCGCCCAGGTCAATAAAATCATACCGGTTGGTCAATTTGATAAGGCCCTTTTTGAGGTCGCTCGCCTCCGCCACCACAGGCTCGATGATCTTTTTATACTGAAAGAGCCCCGGAGTTGGCTGGCGGTCGCTGAACACCAGGCCGTTGCAAAGAAAATTGGAGTCATTGGGAAAATCGCCGAAATCGCCGCCGTAGGCAAAATACTTTTTGCCGTCCCTGGTCTTGGCCCGCAGGCCGTGGTCCGCCCATTCCCAGATAAACCCGCCCATGAGCCGGTCGTTCTTGTTGAGGATATCGGCGTAATCCTGCAACTCCCCCGGCCCGTTGCCCAGGGCGCAGCCGTATTCGCACATGATGAATGGTCGGCCTGCGTAATCTTTGGGTTTGCTCCTGTCGCCGGACCAGTACTTCACCGTCTTTTTGGCCTCGCTCATGAGTTTCAGGTTCTGCGTGGTCGTGTACATCTGGCTGAAAACTTCAGTATCCCGCGGGTCATAAAACCCCTCGTAATGGATGGGACGGGTGGGGTCTATTTGTTTGGCCCGTTTTTTCATGGCAAAGTGGTTGGCCCCGGTATTGGACTCGTTGCCCAGGGACCACATGATGACCGAGGGCCGGTTCTTGTCCCTCTGCACCGTGCGTTCCATCCTGTCCACGCACGCGGCCTTCCAGGCGGGCTCTTCGGCCGGATTGCCTTTCCAGCCTGGCTTGCCGTTGGGTTTGGTGTAATGAAAATGACTGAACCCATGGGTCTCCAGGTCGCACTCGTCGATGAGGTAAATGCCGTACTGGTCGCACAGGTCGTACCATCTGGGGTCGTCCGGGTAATGGGAGGTCCGGACCCCGTTGATGTTGTATTGTTTCATCATGGTGATGTCCTTGACCATGCTTGCGAGGTCGAGGGCCCGGCCCAGGTCCGGGTCGATCTCGTGCCGGTTGACGCCTTTGATCTTGATGGGAACACCGTTGACCAAAAAAATGGCATTCTTTATTTCGATCTTCCGGAAACCAATCCGCAAAGGCACGGCTTCCAGCGTCTCTCCCATCCGCCCTTTTAAGGTCAGCAGGAGCGTGTAAAGGTAGGGCGTTTCCGCGGTCCACTTTTGTGGACAGGCCACTTCAAGGGAATATTTAAAATCATTTCCACCGGGCCTCAGACTGACCTGCTGGAACGCACCGGCCACACGCCTGCCCTCCGCGTCCAACAGCAAAGTCTCCAAACTGGTCCGGCCGACACTCTTCCCGGCATTGGCGATCTTGACCTGCAAATTTAGTTTGGCATCGCGGTAATCTTTGTCCAAATCTGTCACGGCCTTGATGTCGCCGATATGGACCTGCGGCTGGGCCAAGAGCAGCACATCCCTGAATATCCCGGAGAGATACCACATATCCTGGTCTTCGCAGTAAGTGCCGTCCGACCATTTATAGACCCTGACAGCCAGGACATTTTTGCCCTGGCGCAGGCAATCCGTGATATCAAACTCGGCCGGCAGGCGGCTGCCTTTGGAAAACCCCACGAACTTGCCGTTGACCCACGCGTGGAAAGCTGAATCCACACCCTCAAAACGCAAGGTCACCCGCATCCCCTTCCAGGTTGAGGGTATCTCGAAGGTCCTCCTGTAAGAGCCGTTGGGATTTTCGGTAGGCACCCGGGGTGGGTCCACGGGGAAAGGATAATCAATGTTGGTGTAGTGCGGCTTGCCGTAACCATGGAGCTGCCAGCACGAAGGCACGGGGAGCTCGTCCCAGCCGCTGTCCCGGTAATCCTTCTCGTAGAATTTATCCGGCGCGCTGACCAAGTTTTCCGCGTAGTAGAATTTCCATTTGCCGCTCAGGAGTTTCACCCGTTCCGACTTGGCCCGTTCCAAGGTCTTGGCGCTGGCGCAGTCAGAATAGGGGAAAAAATAGGCTCTGGCTCCTAGGCGGTTCCGATGGACTAATCCTGGATTCTCGATATCCAGCACAAGCGGTCTCCCTTAGCAGTTGAATATTTTCTTTTTTTGCTTCAGGTAATATTCATAGTTTTTGAGCGGGACAGTAGGCGGGCAGCGGTGGTCAAACCCGGGCACAAACCCTCCCTGCTTGACCGTAGCTTCCAGATATCTGAGCTCGTCGTCAATATCCTTGAACGAGCCCTGTATCTTGATCTTGTCCACTCCGCCCCACAGCAGGATCTGGTCCCCATATTTAGCCCGGAGCTTGACCGGGTCCGTGCCGCAGGCGCGCTCCATGGGGAACATGCAGTTGTATCCCGCCTCCAGGAAAATGGGCACCAACAGGTTGATGTCACCGTCGCAGTCCGTATAGATCACGTCGATCCCGTATTTGTGGAGCAGGCGGCTGATCTTCTTGTACTGGGGCAGGACATACTGGCGGTACATGGCCGGCGAGATCATGGGCCCGTTCTTAAAAGCCACATCCTCCCAGCCGTGGGCAAAATCGAACTGGACTTCCTTGAGAGCCGGTTCGATCAGGGCGCAGATAAAATCACCCATATACTCGATCATCTCGGCCATAAGCTCCGGCTGGTCGTAAAAAGCCACGGTGATGTTCTCGAAACCCATCCAGTCACGGGGCTTGCCGATCATAGAGCCAATATCTATGCCCACGGGTACTTTGCGGTTGATCCAGCCCTCCACGTCCTTTTTCCAGGTCTTCGGATATCGCCCGGGGTCATGCGGGTCCAGCCTGGTCTTTTTGAACTCTTTCCAGTCCGCTGGGCCTTTGATGGGGAATTCGATGAAATGAGGGATGGAGGACATGCCCTTCTTTCTATTGATCTCGCATGTGACGCCGTTAGCGTCGATCATGATGACATGGCTTTCGCTTTTTTCCAGTATCCTTTCCTCAAAGTAGGGGTAAACATTCGTTTGTATCCCGTCCCCTTCGCAGCTTTCGATCCCGAAATACTGGTAGGCGGTCGCCTCGTCCTTGACCCATGCAGGCAGGCCCTGCTGGTGCCAGACATCCAGGGTCTCTTCCCAATACCCGAACTCAAAATTGGGGATCCTGTCCACGCTTTGATAATGCATGGTGCGCTGGAAGCGCTCCCGCGGGGACATGCTCTTATTCTTTTTGGGAGCCTGTTTTTTATCCGCTATTTTTTTAGCCGCTTTGACCATGGATCCCCTCCACAACGCGTAAGGAACGATGAAGTAATGATTGACCCTCAATAATAGAACAGGGGTACCCAATTGTAAATACAACGGATACCCCTGATCCTTATTAAATTATGGGCGTTTTTTGGCCAGTCCCAGGAATGATACGACGACCAGCAACAGAACCGGCATAACCCCAAAACAAACCACGATGAAAGGGCCCGTGGGCATATCCAACCCGTAGCTGACGGCCATGGCCCCCAGGCTAACGATGAACCCGAAAACCCAACCGAAGATCAGCCTGGCCTTTATGGTGGTAAAAAAGTATGTGCTAATCAGCGAAGGCACGATCAGGTACGAGAAGACCTGCAGGACACCCGCGATGCTCACCGAGGAAGTGATGACGATCCCGAACAGCACATAGAACAGCAGGTCCCATCCCATGGTCCTCTCGGTCCGGCGCCCGAAAGAAACATCCAGTAGGGGCTTGCGGAAAACATAATGGATCAACCCGACCACCGCGTAAATGACCGCCGTCTTGACCACATCATGCCAGGTCACCCACAGGATCTGCCCGGCCAGCAGGTCTTTGATGTGTTCCAGGCCGTGGGCCAGCCTGTTGGCCACCAGCACGACCGCGGCCGAGGAAAGGGCGAAAACAACACCAATGATCGCTTCCTGCGAGAACATGCTTTCTTGTCTCCGGGCCAAGGCGAATATCCCAGCCGCCAAAAAGGTCGAACATAAGGAGATGAAATAAAGGGTCAGAGAGTGTTCCTCGAACCCCAGCAGCAAAGCCACCGAGGCCCCCAGCGCCGCGACCTGGGCCAGGGAGAGATCCACGAAAATCACTCCCCTGGCCAGCACATGCATGCCCAAGTAGCAATGGATGCCCGCTAAAATAAGGGACATCACAAAAGGCGCTAAAAGGAACTGAATAGCTTCGTTCATTTATTTACCCTCAATGATCGAGACAAGCCGCTCCACCAGGTCGTCAGTGGTCTTGACGGCTGGCTCTCCGCCGACCTCCTCCGGAACCATGACCACCCTCATTCCCGGCACCTCCTGGATGACCTTGTCGGCAAAGCTGGTGTCAAAGACATTCTCCACCATGATCAGCTTGATCCCCTGCTCTTTGGCCACCCGGATCACTTCCAGGATATGCTTGGCCGTGGGCGGGATACCGGGTTTTGGCTCCATGGTGATGGGATTCTCGATACCGAACCGGTCAAAGAAATAATTGAGCGTTTTGTGATAGGTGATGATCTTCTTGACGCCGGCCTTGTTGATTCTGTCCAGCCATGCCTTGGTCTTTTCCTCCAGTCGTTGCTGCATTTTTTTGGCGTTATCCATGTAAAGATCGGCGTGTTCCGGGTCCATTTCTCCCAGATGTTCGGCGACTTTGATCGCCACCTGTCCTACCCGGATGGGATCAGTCATAAAGTGGGGATTTCCAAAAGGATGGACATCTCCTTCTGCCCTGGAAACCTTGGTATTGGGAACCTCGATGGTCTCGATGAATGGCCCCACCTCCAGATAACCGGCAGTTCCCGGCATGACTTTGGGATTGCGCGCCCCCTGCAGGATGGGAGGCAGCCATCCTATCTCCAGCTCCAGCCCGATGGACACTACCAGGTCAGCGCGATTGACCTTGACCATATAGGAAGGTTTGGCCTCTATGTAATGGGGGTCCTGGGTCCCTTTGGACAGGGACTCCACGGTCACATGATCCCCGCCGATCTCCGAGACCATGGCGGCCAGGTCCGGGATGGTTGTGATCACGTTAAGTTTAGCCTGCGCTGGTCTGGCCAAGGCACACGCCACGACCAAACCAAACATCGTTAATGTTCGTTTCATAATGGTCCTCCTCAACGTTTAGTAAGAATGGGCGGGATGAGCGCCGATGGTGATGTTCATTTGCACGCTGACTTTATTCTCAGGGGTACCTAGCCCGTCCTCCAAATGGTCGTACTGTAGCCTAAAACCTGAAAACTCGGAAGGCAGCAGCGCCAGCAGCACGCTTTCTTTTTTCTGGGTCTGGACTATTCCCTGCTGGGCCGCGCTAATATCCTGGACTCCCGCCTGGGCATCTTCAAACCTGGCCTGGATCCACCACAGTTCGGCGAACTGGTACTGCACCCAAGTGGCCATGCCACTCTGGAACTCTCCGTTGGGGTCTCCTTTAAGGTCAGCCCAGAGGCACTCCGTGTTCCAGATCATGGAGTTGTATTTGCCGCCCACCAGGGGACGCCATTTAAAGGTCAGGTCCGAACCATAAACCTGGGAGTAGGAGCCGTACTGGTTGTTTCCTTCAGTGCCGGACACACCCCAGTCCATCGTGGTCTCTTCGGTCAAGTCCCAAAGGTTCCTTAAATGGACCAAAGACGCCGGGCTGTTGCGGTCAGGACTATCGTAGAGGATGGAGTTGGTCCCCTGAAATTCCTGCACCGTGAGCTCCATGAACCAGTCCGTGGGCATCAAAAAGGCGCCCGAAACGCCCACTCCGCTCAAGCTGTCTCCCACCAGCTCCTGGTCGATCAGGGGCGCGTCAATGAAGGGAAAGGCATGGGTATGCATGGTATTGTGGCGATCCAGGGCGGTCTTAAATTTCCCCAGTTTAAAGGTCATGCCTGAAAGATCGATGGTTTCCACAAAGACCTCTTCGGGGTCGATCCCAAAATCTGAAGTCGGGGAGTCCTGACTGATGGAAAGCAGGGCATTGGCGTGGAAATAAGGGTCCACGTCGGAAAAGAACTGCATCTCCGCTTCCTGCAAATAGAACCCGTTTAACTCATTGGGAAACAATGTGGAAGTATCGTTTCCCCTGTTACTGTTCTGATAAAGGGTTAAAAAATTAACTGATGTATCGGGATTGGCGTATTTGGTGTTGGCATTGACCTGGGCCGTCAGGGGCAAGGCACACAGGAGGGCCGCTGCCATGAATACACCTATGCCCGAATATAATTTAGACATAGTTTTCTCCTTAATTTTTTAGTTGACGAACCTGTAGCGTTTAACAGGTTCTACGGAACCTAACGAATTAGGAGACGGCAGGCGGAGCCTTGTTGCTGATCAGTTCCTTGGCTGGAGTGGGTAAAAAATCAGGGATGGGATTGGGTAAGAATGAAATGAATTCGAACTGGGGAGTGATGACCACGGCCTCTACCGTGCTGACGAATACGCATTGGCCCCAGTTGCACGCTAAACAATGGTCATCGGGTTCATCCAAGGGATGGTTATGGAGGAATGGGATAGCTGAAAACCACAAACACAGAACGATAAATAATATTTTTTTGGTCAGTGTCATGGCTATAAGGCTAACCCTTCTCACCCAATAAAGTCAAGAGAGTAGAAGTTTGTATCATTACTCGTAGCAACCACAGTCTTTGCTGCTAGCGTTCTCCCAGCCTTCCCGGCCGATGAGCACGGCAATGCCCAGGCTGGTGACCGAGTCAAACCAGGCCAGCCCGGTCGCGGTAAAGAGAAACGACCCGGCCAAAAGCAATCCGGACAACCACATGCAGGATAAGGTGCAAAAAGCATCGGCCTCCAGGGCCGGACTGCGCAATCCCTGGGCCGCCTGCTTTTTATAATGATAGAGGACAAACATCACTCCCAGGGAGATGACGGCAATGATCATGCCGGGCAAACCGGTCTTGGGCCTGAACTTATCGCTCCACTCCAGGACCACTCCGGCCGCCAGCAGGACGGACAATAATAAAAGGAACCAGCCGATGATGCGGTGGGCCAGGTGTTCGGCCCCGGCTGTCCGTGTTTTTTTGGATTCCCTGCGGCTGAAACACCATAGCACCACGACCGCCGAGGCGGTCTCGATAAGGCTGTCGAACCCGAACCCCAAAAGGGATAGGGACTCCGCGGCCAGGCCGAACCACAGGCTCACCAAAAACTCGGCCAGGTTGTAAAAGACCGAAGCCCAGGCCAAAACAAGGGCCAGCTTTACCCACTGGCGCCGTGGTACTTTTTTCATACACACTCCTTAAAAAAGAAAAGCAGCCTTCGCTTAGATAAGAAGACTGCTTTTCTCAGAATCCCTAATAGACTAACAGCATTTCCCCTTGTGAACCTTACCACAACCAGGGCACTTCTTTGCTTTTTTTGTCTTTTTCGCCATATGCCCTCCTTTCTTTACAGCATTATACTCCAAAAACATTTCAAGTAAATCTACCCTGCTTTTCTAGCCTCGTCATACATGGCCACGATGTTCTCCACCGGCGTGATGGACTGGATATTATGGCAGGGCGATAGGATATACCCCCCTCCCTCACCCAAAATCCTGATATTATCCCGGACCTCCTGCCTGACTTCGGCAACCGTTCCAAAGGGCAGGGTCTGCTGGTTGTCCATGGCTCCGTGGAAGCACAGCTTGGCGCCGAAGGTTTTCTTGAGCACCTGCCGGTCCATCCCTGCGCAGCGCCACTGGATGGGGTTCAAAATATCCACCCCGATCTCGACCAGGTCCGGGATGATGGCTAGGATGGCCCCGTCGCTGTGGGTCATGACGTAAGCCCCGTGCTTGTGCACCAACTCCATCATTTTTTTCATCCTCGGTTTTAAAAATTTCCTGAAAATAGCCGGGCTGTACAAAAGGGATTCCTGGGTCCCCAGGTCTTCGGCGATATAGGCAATATCAATGTTCCCCTTGGCAGCAATGAGGGTCTTTTCGTTCAGTTCGTAATGGATCTGGAAGATCCGCTCCAGGGCCGCTTCCACCATCTCCGGATTCTCGTAAAAGTCGGACATGGCCTGTTCCATGCCCCGCATATAGCTATAAAGCCACATCGGCTCAAAGTAACTTCCCTGGATGGGTCTGCCCTTGTATTCCAGGCATTTGTCCAGGACATTTTCAAAGGTCCACCATTTTGGATCCGGCCAGGGATAATCTTCCATCTCCTTGACGCTGGTGATCTTGGCCAGGGGGTTGCGGGCTATCTCATCATAAGTTCCGGCGCCGTTGGCATAGTTGACCTTCCGCCACTCCATGCCCCAGATATCCGCCTTGCCCCGTTCCTTGGCATGGGGGTCGTGCAAATCCCCGCCCACCCCCACAACGCGGTCTATGTTCAGTTTGGCCCAAAGTTCATCCGGGTTCTTGCATTTCAATTCTTGGAGAAGCTTATCGGTGATCTCCGGTGTTCCCCAGTAATCCGTCGGGATATGGTCCACGCCTTTCTTGGCTATGGTCGCTCTCCAGCGTTCCTTAGAAGTCATTATTACCCTCCATTGTTCGAAGTGTCCTGTAAATTGGTTAATTCTTGCGCTTTAACGGCGTAAAGTCAAGCCAACGGCCTGTTCTGCAAAACACCTAATTCTAGCTTGACTTTTTAACTATACGCCCGTATAGTTATACAGAGGTATAGATATAAAGGAGGCACAATGCCTAGACCTTCGAGTGATTCTGATAAAAAACTTATCCAGGCAGCTTTGGAACTGCTGGACCAGACTGGTTTTAGCGGCCTAAAACTAAGGCAGGTGGCCGCTAAAGCCAAGGTCAACCTGGGCATGTTCCATTACCACTTCAAAACTAAGGAAGATTTTGAGGCTAAAGTTCTGGAAGCGGTCTACGAGAGTATGTTCAGCAAGCTCAGCCTTGAATCAACCGGCCCTGAACCTGGCCTGGAGCGTCTGAGGAAGGCCCTGTTCACCTTTGGCCAGTTCACCCGGCAGCACCGCCGCATAGTCCTGGGCCTTTTGCACGATGCCATGAACGGCCACAAGGGCATCCTGCAGTTCGCTCAAAAGAATTTTCCCCGCCATATCAAAGTCCTAGTTGACCTCATCCAGGAATGCCAACAACAGGGCTCTTTAGAAAAGTCGGACCCCATGGACGCCCTGATCTTTTTAATGAGTGCTATCAACCTGGCCAATGCCATTTCCGGCATACTGGAAAAAACTGAGGAACATAAACTCTTCTCCTTCAAGCTCAAGCTCATCCAGTCCCGCTTGATCTCCGACCAAGCCATCCAGCGCCGGGTGGACCTGGCTCTCAAAGCCCTGTCCCCGGCCAAAGGAGCCTGATATGAAAAAATTGTTATCTACCGTTCTATCTTTAGGATGCCTGCTGGCCGCACAGGCGTCCTCTGGCGCCCCCACCCTCAAACTATCCCTGGCCGAGATGGTCAAGCAGGCCATGCTCAACTCCAACCAGCTCACGGCAGCGGAACTGGACTGGCACGCGGCCCAGCGCCGCTCGGACCTGGCCGGTTCGGCCCTACTCCCCTATGTGGGCGCACAAGGTTCTTGGAGCCGCGTCTCCATCATCCCTTCCCTCAGCCTGTTCCCCAACCAGCCGCCAATGCAATTCGGGGACTATCAGAATTATAACTATGGCCTGGCGGCCAGCTGGACGGTGTGGGACTGGCTGGGGACTTTTAACAGCGCCGAAAGCAACCGAGAAGCGGCCTGGGCCAAGGAACAGCAATGGCGGACCATGGTCCTGCAGACCGTGCTCACAGCCAGGCTGGCTTATTTCCAGGTCCAGGCCAATCTGGAACAGGTACGGTTGGCCTCGGACTCCCTCAAGCTCGCCCAGTCCCAGTACAGGGATGTGGATCTCCGTTACCACGCGGGCACGGCCAGTAAGATCGACGAACTCTCCGCTCACCAAGAGGTTCTGACCTGGCAAAGGCAGTTCCGCCAGGCCCAGGCTGACCTGGCCGGCTCCCTGCGCACCCTCTATAGCCTTACCGGCCTGGACCCCCAGGCTGACCTGAGCCTGCCCTACGATAGCCGCCTGGCCGGTAATATGCCTGATAATATAGGGAATCCAACGGTTTTTGTGGCCCTGGATAACATCCAGGATTCGGCCAAAATCTTGGAGCCGGGCACCCACGATCGTCCGGACAATACCCTTCCCCAGGTCCAGATCTACCAGGCGCTTTCTGATTCATTCAAAAAACTGGGGTGGAGCGCGGATGCGGCCTTCCTGCCCCGGTTCCAGGTGCAGGCCACAGCCGGTTACCAGTATCCCAACGGCCCGGTCCTAGAGACCATTCAGCAAAACACCGTGGCGGTGTCGGCTTCCATGCCTCTTTGGGATTGGGGCAGGACCATCAACCAATCCGCGGAAGCCAGAGACCAGTCCCTTACCTATGAAAAACAGCGCGACCAGTCCTTGACCGACCTGGGCCGGAACTGGGACATGGCCCAGGACCAGCTTCAGGGTCTGCTGGACCAGCAAAAGCTCAACAACCAGTACGTATCCGAGGCCGAGCAGTTGGCTAAACTCGTTTACCAGTCCTACCAGTCCGGCCGTTCCAGTTTCTTGGATGTCCAGTCCGCCAACTTGCGGGAAATGGAAGCTAAGGTCCAGTCCGTCCGGACCGACATACAGGTCTTGATACAGATGGCGACCCTATCTGCTCTATCCAAAGGAGGTTCCTTATGAAGAAAAGAATTCCGATCATCCTGGCGGTCATTTTGCTGGTGATCGCGGCCATCATCGTCTGGCAGGTTTGGCTCAAAGGGCCGTTCCGCTACGCCGGCACGGTCGAGGCCACCGAGGTGGACATCCCTTCCCGCCTGGGTACGGTCATCACTTCTTATGAGGTCAAGGAAGGCGACAAGGTCGCCAAAAGCCAGCTTATGGTGGTCTTGTCCGGGGACGAGGTCAAAGTGGACAGCGACGAGGCCGCAGACGACTACCACCGAGCCATTTCTCTTTACCAGAGCGGTTCCATGGCCAAGGAGGCTTTTAACCATATTAAATCCCGCTGGGAGACGAGCTCGCTGCGGGTCTCCTGGTGCAATGTCAAAGCGCCTCTGGCCGCCACGGTCCTGACCAAATACCACGAACCCGGTGAATGGGTCAACCCGGGTACCAAGCTTCTGACCCTGGGAGACCTGTCCGAGGTCTGGGCCTACGTGTATGTGCCCGAGACCAAGCTCGCTTCCCTCAAATTGAACGGGGAGATCCGGGGCTGGCTGGCCGACACGCACCAGTACTTCCAGGGCAGGATCAGCAAGATCAACGACGAAGCAGAATTTACCCCAAAAAATGTGCAAACCCAGGCTGAACGTACCCGTCTGGTCTATGGGGTCAAATGCGTTTTCCCCAATCCCGACGAAATCCTCAAGCCCGGCATGACCATTGAGGTAGAGTTTCCCAAATAACGGTTGGCCCTATTGTTCCTGGCCGGTTTTCCAAGCCTATAGGTCGGAAATCAGGTGGAAAAATGACGGAAAAAACCCATGTTTCCTTTGAAATCAAAGGGGTTTATAAAAAAATGGGCCTCAACCAGGCCCTGGACGGAATCACCACGCTTTTTGACGCCTCCACCCTGCACGGCCTTATCGGCCCGGATGGGGCCGGTAAAACCACTCTCCTGCGCTGCCTCATCGGCCTGCTGAAACCCAATAGCGGGGAGATCCTTTACTTCCAGGAGCAAAGCCAGGTCCCCTTTTCTAACGTCAGGGACGGCCTGGCCTACATGCCCCAGCAGCAAAGCCTGTACCCGGACCTTTCCATTGACGAACATTTGGAATTTTTCCGAGACCTCTACCAGATCCCGCCGGAAATTTACTCACAGCGTCGCGATGAACTCCTCCAGTTGGCTCGTTTGGCCCAGTTCAAGGACCGTCCGGCCGGACAGCTCTCCGGCGGCATGTATAAAAAGCTCGGTCTCATGTGCGCCCTGCTCCGCTCCCCCTCGGCCGTACTGCTGGACGAGCCCACCAACGGCGTGGACCCCATCAGCCGCCGGGAGTTTTGGGATATGCTCTACCGTCTGGTGGGACAGGGTGTCCTGGTCCTCATTTCCACGGCCTACATGGACGAGGCCGAACGCTGCGGCAAGGTCCATATCCTGTCACATGGGAAACTTTTGACCAGCGGTGAGCCTGAAAATGTCCTTACCGCGGAAAAGGTCCGCAACTTCGAGGAGCTTTTTATGAAATATGACCGGCTTGAGACAGCTTTAAAGGAGAGATGAACATGTCTAGCGTCTTGAACACTCCCAGCGTTGAGGTCAACGGCCTTACGGTCAAATTCGGTAAATTCACGGCTGTGGACAACATCTCCTTCAGGGTCGCCCAGGGAGAGATTTTTGGGTTTTTGGGGGCTAACGGCGCCGGCAAGACCACGACCATCCGTGTCTTGTGCGGACTCCTCATGCCCACCAGCGGTAGCGTGTCCGTGGCCGGCCTGGAGGTCAAGCAAAGCCTGCAGGCAATCAAACAAAAGGTCGGCTACATGTCCCAAAAATTTACCCTGTACCAGGACATGACCGTGTGGAGAAAACCTGGCCTTTACCGCGGCCCTGCGCAAAATTCCCCAGGAAGTCTTTCAACAGCGTAAAAAAGAACTGCTGGAGTTCATTGGCTTCCATGAGCCGGAAAAAACTTTTGTCAAAGACCTGGCCGGGGGCCTCAAACAGGAAGTGTCCCTGACCGCGGCCATGCTGCACGACCCTGAGATCGTGTTTTTGGACGAACCCACAGCCGGGGTGACCCCGGCCAGCCGCCAGCGCTTTTGGGACCTCATCCGCCAACTCTCCGCCAAGGGCAAAACCGTTTTTGTGACCACCCATTACATGGATGAAGCTGAAAACTGCGGCCGTATCGCTCTCATGCGGGCCGGCCAGATCATAGCCCTGGATACCCCGGAAAACCTTAAAAACACGCGTTTTCCTTATCCTCTTTATGAGATCACCCCCAAACCAGGGGCAGCCCCGGACTGGCTTGACCGTCTGCAAAAGGACAAGCGCCTGGATTTGTCACCTTACGGTCTGCGTTACCATTGCGCAGTCAAAGATAAAGCAGCTTGGCCGGAAATTTCCACATTTTTAAGCGAGCAAGCCGCTTCCCATCCTATCAAACCGTCCCTGGAGGATGTTTTTATCCAGCTTGTGGAAGGAGTGGACCGATGAACTCCTTTTTTGTCTGGACCAGAGCCTTGTCCATCGCCCGCAAGGAGACCCGGCATGTGCTGCGCGACCCCTTTACGCTGGGCCTGGCCTTGGGGTTACCCCTGGCCATGGTGGTGTTCTTCGGGCTGGCCATAGATTTTAACGCCAAGGACTTGAAACTCACCATCTATGACCGGGACCAGAGCCGGGCTTCTCGCCAAGTGGCGGATGCGTTCCAAAGTTCGGGCTATTTCCGGGTCAAGTACGGCAACCTCAACGTCAATCCCACCAATGACCTGGACGCGGAAAGGGCCAAGGCGGTTTTGATCATTGAACCGGAGTTCCAGCAAAACCTGGGAGCCGGCCGTCCTACCCGGGCCCAGCTGCTGGTGGACGGAGCGGACAATTCTACGGTCGGCATGATCCTGGGTTATGTGGCCGGTATCCAGCAGTCCGCTGCCGAAAAGTTCACCGGCCAAAAGGTCGTCCAGCCCATTACCCTCAAAACCCGTTTCCTTTTCAACCCCGAGCTCAACACCCAGTGGTTCATCGTCCCCGGCCTGGCCGCCACGGTCATGGCCATCCTGGCCATTCTTTTGACCGCCCTGACCGTGGCCCGCGAATGGGAGAACGGCTCTATGGAACTGCTGCTGTCCACACCCGTTAAACCACTGGAGATCATCGCCGGTAAAATTGCCCCCTACCTTGTCATCGGGCTTTTAGCCCAGGCCACGGTCTATGTGCTGGCCAGGGTGGGCTTTGGGGTGCCTTTTGAGGGCAGCCACATCCTGCTTTTGTTTGGCAGCCTCCTGTTCCTGGCCGCCTATTTTGCCCAGGGCATCCTGATTTCCGTGACCGCCCGCCAGCAGCAGATCGCTATGCAATTAGCCATGCTCACGGGTATGCTGCCGACCATGCTCTTGTCCGGGTTTGTCTTTCCCGTGGAAAGCATGCCTCCCTTCTTCCAATACCTCTCCATGATCATGCCCGCCCGCTGGTATATGGAGATCCTGCGGAGCCTGTTCTTGCGAGGTGCTGATTTGGTCCAGCTGGCTATCCCTTTTGGAGCCCTGGCCTTGATCAGCGTAATCATGGTCACGGCCGCCACCAAACGCTTCAAAACGGATGTGGAACCATGAACCAAACTGTCGTTGGATTCATCAAAAAAGAGCTTATCCAGGCCTTGCGTGACAACAGGATGCGGGTTCTTATTTTTATCGCGCCCCTGCTGCAGACCTGTATCTTTGGTTTGGCCATCCAAACCGAGATTAAAAATATCCAGCTTTCCGTCATGGCCTCACCCAGCGACCGCCTGATGAGCCGTATCGCGCAAAGAGCTTTTGCTTCCGGTTGGTTCATTCCGGCCGCCAGCCATGAGACCGACCCTTTTCGACAGGTCCAGTCCGGCCAGGCTGACGCCGTCCTCGTGGCCCCTAAGGAGGGCTTGGATGCTGCCGTGGAAAGGGGCCGGGGCCAGGTGCAATACCTGGTCAACGCCAGCAACGTCCTCAAAGCCAGCGCCATGGAGAACTATATGCAGGCCGCCATCCAGGAAGTCGTCCAGGACAGCGCTTCCAGCCTGCCCAGCGGGGCTGTACCCGCCATACCCCTCAATCTGGATATCCGCATCCTCTATAATCCCGAGCTGATATCCTCCGTTTTCATGGTGCCCAATGTCATTGTGTTCATCCTCTGCCTGGTTTCCATCGTCCTGACCGCCATGGCCCTGGCCCGGGAAAAGGAGATCGGCACCTTTGAGACCCTGCTGGCCTCGCCCGCCAAACCCTGGGAGATCATGATGGGTAAAACTATTCCCTTTATCATTATCGGGTTCATTGATGTGCCGCTGGTCATGTGTTTTGGGGTGTTCTTTTTCAGCGTGCCAGTGAGAGGCTCTATCCTTCTCTTGGGCCTATCCTCCGCCGTGTTCCTGTGCACCACGGTGTCGGTCGGTATCATGATCTCGACCCTGGCCAAAAACCAACAGCAGGCTATGATGGGCAGTTTTATGTTCCTGTTCCCTGCCTTTATGCTTTCCGGCATCTTTTTCCCTGTGGAGAATATGCCGTCCTATTTAAGGTTCGTGGCCTACCTCAACCCCCTGAAATATTTCGTGGCTATTCTGCGCAACATTATGCTCCGGGGTGGGGACCTTTCGTTGGTGGCTTATAATCTAGGCGTGCTTATTTTAATGGGAACTCTTGCCGTGCTTTTCAGCTACAGGCGTTTTCATCAGACCTTGGACTAGACATCAGCGTGGGGGGCGCGCTTCCAGTTTTTTTTCCAGCCGCGTTTGCAGGATCACCCGCCGGCCTCCGCTAATCTTGAGGATCCGCTCCACCGTCATAGAGCGCGTTAGCGCAACATAGATCATCTGGTCGTCACGCAATCCCCGAAAGTAATGCTCAAAGTCGTCCGCCGCAGCGTCGTTGAGCTGCACACCCCGGAGGTTCTCCATTTTTCGCCAGCAGGGAATGTGCTGCGTGTGATAGCCGCAGAGGTGGATCGTACCGCCCTCGGGATAAACCCTTAGCACCTGCGCGTCCAAAGGCGCGACATGCTCCGCGTAGGCCTGGGGCCCTACCAGCTGGGTCGAGCAGCCGCAGATATGGCCGAACCCGTCCGGTGCGTAACGGTGCGAAGAGGCATAAAATCGGACTCGTTTTTGAGGAAAACGCTTACGGATCAGCCGGTGCAGGGCCTCTATGGTGTCCGCGATCACGGCCAGGCCGGCCATATCCGCGGTTTCTACCAGGGAAAGCGCCATAAGCGCACGCTCGCCAAAGAGGTTTAGGGCAATATTGAGCGGTGAGGCAAATACAGGGGTCGTAAGAGAGATTCCCTTTGGCAGGCTGGACAGAGCCCGGCTCATAGCCTCCAGCGACCAGAGCACGAGTTCCGCGTGCTCTACGTCAACAGGTTTCAAACTCCCCAGTTCAGTTGGAAGCTGGTCAGCCCAAAAGTTCCCGTCCCGCTCGCTGACATGGGCTCCAAAAAGCGCGTCCACAAAATGCACTCCCAATGGCCAGAACTCGGCTACCAGCGGACTGAACGTGATTGTGTCAGCTCCCAGGCTGGCGTTTTCCTCAAAGGAACGAATCATCGCCTTGAGCCACTCTGCAAAGGACTCCTCATCCGGCCGCAAATATTCCCTTTGAGGTATGTTGGCGATTGAAAGCACTGACTCGCCCGGATGCCCGATATACAAATCCCTAAACGCCTTCACATGGGCTTCCTGGGCAATCTTAATCGCAGGATCACTAAGTTTCACCATTGGCTTCCTTTCCAGCCTAGCCCAAAATGTAATGTCATGGTGAGCTTAATCAAAGACGACATCCTCATTTTGCACATACCCGCGGTTCTGGACTTTAGCTTTGGTCCTGTTTCTTTTGACTTTTACTTTTTCCGTCACAGGCCCTGTCCCCTCAGGAACAGCCTGCTTTTCCCTGACCGTATTGGCCTTGAGGAATTTTTTGACGGCTCCGATGACCTCATCCTCATAACGCGGATGGCTCTCCAGGACCCACTCCGTGAACTGCCCCAGCTCTTCTGGGGACACTTTGAGCCACAGGCTGTTCTTGTCCAGCCAGGCCAGGAGCACGGCCAGGCTGACCTGCTTCTGGGCCTGTTTGCCGAACGGCGGCTCTTTGAGGAATCGGTAGAACAGGACCGCGCCTTTGTCCAAAGTGCCGGGATAGGGATTTTGGTCAATGAAATTCTCGAACGGCGCAGCCAGGTCTTTTTCCAGGATATTGGCTGGCCTGGGATCAGCTACCTCTGCCAGTCCCTTTTTGACCATCTCGCTGACCAGGTACTCCACTTCTGCCAGACCAAGCCGGGTCATCAGCGTCCGCTCCATTTCGACAATATGCCGCCAAAATCACTGGATATCCGCTCCAGACAAGTATTGAGGCGCTGAATATCCTTTTCGCCCAATGTTTTGCCCAAAATACCGTCTATATGGTCGCTGGGAATCACATAATTCCGGCCGATTTTCTCGCCTGTTATCAGGCCTTTTTTGACCTTTTGGAATACCGCTATCCTGCTGACTCCCAATAAATCAGCAACTTGTTTAATCGTTAAATATCGTTGTTTTTCAATCACTTTAACCAACCTATGTTAATAATATCTATCTAACTTAACAACAGTTAACTTACATAATATCTTAACATATCCATCAAAAAATGCAATATCGACAGGCTTATTTGATTTTACTCAGGAGTTGCATATCACAGGATTTCTTATAGCAATGGTTTTAGGTGAATTATCAAGTTTGGAAAGGAGTAATAGGGAATCCCTTTGGACATTTGTGCCGCAAACCTTGCAGTTTCTCTTCCCTATTTCCCCTGGTTTTTGGGGCCTCGGTGCTGGCTGTGGCTGAAACTATGACCTTGCCCCTGACCGTAGTGGCTCTGGGGCCTGTGGCTATCTCCGTGGTGGCCCTGGGGCCTGGAGTGGTGCGGATGGTGGGGATGGCCTCCTCCTAGATAGCCGGTAGGCGGTTTTTCATTATAGTCAAAGTCGGGCAGGAGCACGGCCGGCAGTTTTTTGTTCACCAGTTTCTCGATATCCCGAAGCATCAGGTTGTCCTGGGGTGTGACAAATATAAAAGCGTCGCCTTCGGTATCTTTGCGGGCGGTCCGGCCGATACGATGGATATAATCCTCGGCGGCCTGCGGCACATCGTAGTTGATGACATGAGTGATGTCCGTGAAATCAATACCCCGGGCCGCAATATCGGTCGCGACCAGGACCCTGATATCGCCCTTTTTGAAACGATGGAGCACTTCCCGGCGGTGGGTCTGGCTCTTGTCGCCGTGGATGACCTCGGAATCCACCCCGTGCCGCCTGAGCTTTTGCACCAGGGAGTCCGCCGAATGCTTGCTCCGGACAAAGACCAGGACCGAGTAGAGCGCCTGCTGTTCCAGCAGTTTGATCAGGAGCTTGGTCTTGAGATGCCGCTCCACCGGGAACATGGCCTGGCGGATGCCGCTGGGCGGGGCCTCCCGGCCCACCCGCACGGTCACCGGGTCTTTGAGGACCACATGGGTCAGTTCTATGATCTCCTGCGGCATGGTGGCTGAGTAGAGCAGGGTCTGCCTTTTGGCCGGGACATAGCTCAGGATGCGCTTGATATCCGGCATGAATCCCATGTCCAGCATCCGGTCCGCCTCGTCCAGCACCAAAACCTCCAGATTGTTGAACTTCGCGTACCCCCGGCGCAGGTGGTCCATAAGCCGGCCCGGTGTGGCCGCGATGATGTCAAAACCGGTGCGCAAGGCGTTCTCCTGGGCATCAAAACCCACCCCGCCGTAGACCGCCGCGCACCGAATCTTGGTGTGGTAACCTAAGGCCGTAGCCTGCTCATCTATCTGGGCAGCCAGCTCCCGGGTGGGCGTCAGGATGAGGACCCGGATGCCTGTCCCGCGGTTGTGCAGGATGCGGTGCATCAGGGGGATGAGGAACGCCGCGGTCTTGCCTGTGCCGGTCTGGGCCGTGGCGATGAGGTCATGGCCTTTTAAAACCTCAGGGATGGCCTGTTCCTGGACAGGCGTTGGTCGGGTATATCCCATATCTTTGATGCCGCGGAGCAGGTCTGGATGCAGGTTAAATTTAGCGAAAATGGGCGTTTCCCCCTTTTCATAGATTAAATATCTCTCCAAGTATAGCCTTTTAATCTGCCTATAACTATCAAATATTGCGGAAGCGGCTGTCTTCTTTATTTGGTGCCGGATTGTTATAATTACTCCGCTGGTCATTTCAAACTAGAACAGAAAGGCAGGCAAAAAATATGAAATCGTACTATATCGGAGTGGATTGCGGGACCCAGAGCACCAAGGCAGTGGTCATGGACGGCCAAACCGGGGCCATCCTGGGGAGTGCCAGCGAGACTTATGACCTCATCCCCGGCCTTCCTGCCGGCCACAAAGAGCAGCACCCCGAGACTTGGATAAAAGCGGTCAAGCACTGCGTCCAAAAAGCCGTGAAACTTTCCCATGTGGACCGCAATAAGATAAAAGGCATAGGTATTTCCGGCCAGCAGCACGGTTTTGTGGCCCTCGACAAGGACGACCGGGTCATCCGTCCGGCCAAACTTTGGTGCGACACCAGCACCATCAGCCAATGCCATACCATCACCCGCAAGGTCGGCGGCGAAGACAAAGTCATCCAGCTGACGGGCAACACAATTTCAGCCGGCTTTACCGCTCCCAAGATCCTCTGGCTCAAGGAAAAGGAACCCAAAAATTTTGGCCACTTGGCCTGCGTGATGCTTCCTCATGATTATATTAATTTCTGGTTGACCGGCGAAAAGATCATGGAGCCAGGGGATGCCTCAGGCACCGCCATGTTTGATGTCAAAAAACGGTCCTGGTCGGACAAGGTCGTCCGGGTGGTTGACTCCAGGCTGTCCACCAAACTCCCTCCAGTCGCCAAAACCTACCAGTCCATCGCTACCTTGCGGCCTGGGGTGGCTAAAGAACTGGGGCTCTCGCCTGATGTCCAGGTCAGCCCCGGCGGCGGCGACAATATGATGGGAGCCATCGGCACCGGCAATGTGGAGCCGGGTATGGTCACAGCCAGTCTGGGTACATCCGGCACCATCTATGCCTATTCCCCTAAACCCATGGTGGACCCGCGGGGAGAGATCGCTGGGTTCTGCGACAGCACCGGCCACTGGCTGCCCCTTCTTTGCACTCTGAGCGTGACCGTCTCCACCGAGCTGGCTAAAAAAGCTTTCCAGCTGGGCAATGACGCCTTGACCAAAACCGTGGCCAGGGTGCCAGCCGGAGCCGGCGGCCTCCTGCTGCTCCCCTATTTTGAGGGCGAACGCACCCCCAACCTGCCCGAAGCCACCGGAGTGTATTTTGGCCTCAGGGAAAAGACTTTCCAGCCTGCCGTGATGGCCCGGGCCGCTATGGAAGGCGCGACCCTGGGCATGAACTACGGCCTCAACCGGATGAAAGCCCTGGGTATCCGGCCCAGGCAGATACGCTTGATTGGCGGCGGGTCAAAAAATCCGGTGTGGCGGCAGATGGCCGCGGACATCTTCAACGTGGAAGTGGTCAGTATGGTCCAAGCCGAAGGCGCGGCCTTTGGCGGGGCGCTGCAAGCCCAGTGGTGCTGTGAAAAAACCAGCCTCCCGGCTCTGTGTCAGCGGTTTGTCCAAACAGACAGCAGGACCAAATGTGTCCCGGACAAAAAAAAGGCAGCCCTTTATCAGGAGCTGCAGCATATCCATAACGCCCTGTCCGCCAGTCTAAAACCGGCCTTCCATCTCCACCGCCGTTTTTTAGAGAAGCACGGTTAAGCAGGCAAAAACACCTTTCCGCGCCCTAGACACAGACTGTTTCCCCAATACCCAGCAGGTCTTTGACCTGATCGATAAAACTCCTATTATCTATGGGCTTGGAAATATAGGAGTCAAACCCGGCTGCCCATATCTTTTCCTGTTCGTCTCTCATAGCCAGGGCAGTCAGGGCCACGACCTTCACGCCCGCGGTCCTTTGCTCACCCCGGATCCGCTTAAAAATGGTAAAGCCGTCCACCTCCGGCAGATTGATATCCAGCAGGACGAGGTCGGGGACACAGCTTTCCAGCACCCGGAAGCACTCCTCCGCGTTGAACGCCTTCAGCACCCTGAGCCCCTGCATTTCCAGCAGGGCCTCGGCAAGCCTCATATTCGCTTCATCATCCTCTACCATCAATACTGTTTTGCTTTGCGTGAACATGAACTCCTCCTTGTAGGATCAAAATTCTTTCCGCAGTTTCCGTGCCGCAAACTTCTCCCGGTGCCGGCTGCGGCCTGACTGCGCTGAGATCCGGTAAAGCTAAATAAAACCGGGAACCCTTGTCTTTGCCCTTGCTCTCGCACCACAACCGGCCTTTCTGCATATCCGCTATTTTCTTGGAAAGCGCCAGGCCCAGCCCCGTGCCTCCATACTGGCGGTTGAGGCCGCCCTGGACCTGTTCAAATTCATTAAATATCCTGAGCTTGTCTTTTTCTTCGATACCGATGCCCGTATCCTCAACGCAGATGCTTATCTCCCCGTTGTTTCCGCCCGCGGTCAGGCGGATCTCCCCGCCTTCCGGGGTGAATTTGACCGCGTTGGAGAGCAGGTTATTGACCACCTGCTTTATCATGCGTTCATCCGCATAAACAACGCCCGCTTCCCTGGCCACCTGCAAAGAAACTTTGATCCTCTTTTTCTGGATCTTATCCGTCACCATCATCAGACTGGACTCCAGGAGCTTTCTGAGATCCACCTCGCTCGCCTCCGAGGTCACTTTGCCGGTCTCTATCTTGTTCAGGTCCAGAATATCGTTGATCAGGGAAAGCAGATGCTTGCCGCTATCGTAGATATTTAGGGCATACTCGGACTGCTTAGCGGTCAGCGGCCCGACATCGCCCGACTTCATCATGTCCGAAAACCCGATGATGGCATTAAGGGGAGTTCGTAATTCATGGGACATCGTGGCCAGGAAAGCCGACTTGGCCCGGTTGGCGGATTCGGCCGTTTCACGGCCCAGATTGGCCTCTTCAATTTTTTTGCTCAAGGTGATATCCCTGACCGTGGCCTGCAGGAATTGCTTACCCTCCAGTTCCATGCGGGTCAGAAGTACGGTAGCGGGGAAATCCTCGCCGTTTATCCGTTTGTGTGTCCACTCAAATAGGTTATTTCCCTCCCGCATCGCTTTTTCGATCATTTCCTTGGCCTTTTCGCCGGATGGCCGGCCGTCCGGCTGTTTTTCCGGGGATAACTTACCCGGTCTGTAGGAATTAAAATCCTTTGAGTCCTTTGCTCCGAACATCCTGACCGTTTCCGGATTTCCTGAGGTGAAATTCCAGTCAGGCGGCTTCAGGGTCATCAGGGCGTCGCTGGAATATTCAAATAGATAACGGTATCTTTCTTCGCTTTTTCTCAGGGATTCTTCCATGGTTCGGCGGGAGGTGGCGTCACGGAATATCCCCATCATATACTGCTTGCCTTCCAGTTCGATTTGGTGGGAACTGATATCCGCGTAAATAAGGGAGCCATCCTTTCGTTTAAAAGGCACATCTGTTTCCATCAAAACCTGGTTTTTGGGGCCTTTATCAAATCTTTCCGCGGCACTCCCAAAAGCCTGGGGAGGATGGATATCCCTGACGCCCATGCGAGTCAATTCCTCATGCCCGTAGGCCAGGAGTTGGCCCATGCTCTGGTTCGCGTCAAATATTTTCATGGTTTGGGGGTCCACCAGCATGATGCCGTCCGAGGCATGGTCAAAAATGGCCTTGAACTTGCCTTCCCCCAGGCTCAAGGCTTTGCTGGTCCTGTTCCGCTCGGTGAGGACCATCCTTTGGGCGATAAGAAAACCAATAAAGACGAAGAACCCGACCACCCCAAAGACATTGTTCCGGGCCTGGATGTTTTTTTGCATCGTGGAAACGAACAGCGACCTGATAGTGTTCCTCAAGGTGAAAGCATTTTTGAATACTTCATCGGCCTGCCGGGGACCCGGTTGTTCCAAAGTCCCTGGGGTGGCTGCGCCATATTGGACCGGCGTATCCTGGATCCACAGGGGGGACATACCGGACAGGGTGGCCTCAAAGTTTTTTTGGACTTTTTGCAGGAGCGCCTTGTCCTGGGCGCTGGTAAAACTTTTGAGGGCTGTAGCCAGCAGGCCCTCTAAAGTGCTGGTTTTTTTATCCCACTCGGTTTTTAGTTGCTGGCTGGGATACAGCAGGTACCTGGCCCTCAGGACGATCCTGGCCGAAACCGTGTTGCTCATTTCATCGGCGAGCTGGAGGTTCCGGCTGGCCAGGGTAATATCCCTCAGGGTCCAGGCCAGGGCCAGGAGCATGAGCACGACCCCTCCCGCATATATCCATCCATTGTCTTTCATCCATTTATCCATCCTCATATTCCTGTCCCCCTTCCCAAAATAGCCATGACCCTTTGATGCATCATTGGAATTCTTCCTTACCGGCCATCACCATCTGGAAGGCCTTGGCCTCTTCCCGGCGGCCTAAAGAAATCAGCGGTTTAACAAAGGAAAAAATGGTCTTTTTTTCACTGGCCGCAGCCAGGGGCAGGCTAAAACTTATGGAATTGTCCCCCTTGGAGGGAAAATCCACCTTGATTTCGCCCTGATGCGACTCCACGATCCTCTTGGCTATGGCCAGCCCCAGGCCTATGCCCGGGATATCGCCCGCGCCCTCTTTGTCCACCTGATAAAAAGTGTCAAAGATCTTCTGCCGTTCCTCGCAGGGTATGCCGGGGCCGTTATCGCCCACAGAGAACCTGACCAGGCCTTGCTCCTGCCTGGCCGTGAAAGTGAGCTTGACTATCTTTTGGTCGTTGAATTTCACGGCGTTCTCAATGAGGTTGCTCAACAGTATCTCCAGCATCACCGGGCTGAGCCGCAGCCCCACCATGCTGCCCGGCAGGTCGAATGTGTATTCGATCTCTTTATCCGTATGCTTTTTGAGGATGGCCTTCACGATTCCCTCTATCCGGTCCATATACACAGAGCCCTCTCCGACACCTTTGCCCCCGTAACGGGCCGCCGTGTCCACATTGACAAAATCCGTTATTTTTTCCATCACCTTTGAAAACTCGGCCAATCTTTTCATCGTGGCCTCTGCGGAGTCCCTGAGCCGGGTATTTTTCATGGCCACAAAGGCCTCTTTCATCTGGGCCAAATGGCCCAGGCTCAGGTTCAGGGGAGCATGCACTTTTTGGGCGATAAGGTTGAGAAAATTTGCTTTCCGGTGCTTTTCTCCCCTCTGTTCCGTCACGTCATGCAAAATGATGACCACGCTGGTTGTCCTGCCCTGGCTGTCCCTGATCACCCTGGAACTGAAACTAAGTATCAGCGGCCAGTAGGTGGGGAACTCGGGCCGCTCCAGGTCAAAATCAAGGTCGTCAATGACCAGGTCGGTCTTCAGCTCGCCTTCATAATGGACCTTAAAGGTCTGGTGCAGGCGGTCCAGCCAGTCCGGGGACGGCTCCACAAAGCTCAGCAGCTCCCGGGCCAGCTGGTTGGACCGGACGATCCTCAGGTCCGCGTCGCAGACGATCAACCCTTCACTGGCCCGCTCAATGACCTTTTCCAGCTTTTTCTTTTCATCCACCCGGGAGCGTTCATTGTGGAGCTGGAGGAGCGTCTTGACCTTGGCCAGCACTTCATTGATATCAAAAGGCTTGGAAATAAAATCATCGCATCCCGCCTCTATCCCGGAGATCCGGGCGCTGGTTTCGGCCAGCGCCGTGATCATCACCACGGGCAGCGTCTTAGTGCTTTCCGCGGCCCGGATCTTCCGCGTCACCTCGAAACCATCCATATCCGGCATCATCACGTCCAGCAGGACCAGGTCTATTTTTTCATAGGTGAGTTTCCTTAGGGCCTGCCCCCCGTTTTCCGCGGTGACGACCTCGTAACCCTTGGACTTGAACAAAGTGGCCAGGAGCTCCACATTAAGGGGCTCGTCGTCCACCACCAAAATCGTGGTTTTTTCAACTATATTCATTGCTTTTCCTTCTCCTGACAGCAAGTTGCCTCAAAAATACCGGCGAGCATCCGGCCTTTCTCGTCGGCATCTCCCGGCTGGTAGCTTTTGCCCGATACCCCGGACCGGCCCACGGGCAGATGGATATAAAAAATGGTCCCCTGTTCCTGGGATGTTTTATAAAAGATATGACCCTTGTGCGCTTCCACGATCTCCCGGCAGATGGACAGCCCCAGTCCCGCGGCCCGCTCCGCGGTTTTGGTGGTAAAGAACGGCTCAAATATCCTGCCGCGTATCTCCTCCGCGATGCCCGGACCCCTGTCCTTGACGCTGATTTGGACCTTGTCCTCGCCCAGATGGTCGGCCGCCAGCGAGGTCCTTATTTCTATGATGCCATCCTTTTGAACGAGCGAGATGGCCTGGGCCGCGTTGTGGATGAGATTAAGGAAGACCTGCTGCATCTTCAGCTCATCGCAGCGGACCGGGGGCAGGTCCAAGGCCGGTTCAAAGACCAGTTTGATGCCGTGCATGGTCAGGATATTCTGGACGATCTGGATGCTCCGCCTCAGGCAAAGGTTGATGTCCAATGTCTCCAGGCCGGGCTCATTGTTCACGGACAGGCTGATGGTCCGCTTGACCATCACCTGGCACTGGGTCCCTTCGCGGATGATGTTGTCCGCGGCTAGCATCCTGCCCTCCGGGCCCAGGTATTCCTGCTGGAATTTTTCCGCCTCCCGGACCATCAGGGTCAGGGAATCATTGACGCTCTCGGCCATGCCGTGCAGTATTTCCCCCAGGGTGGCCATGCGCTGGGTGCGGTCCAGCCGGACCTGCGCCATCTTCACTTCCCTGGTCAGCTTCTCGCTGAGCTGGCGGCTGTTCTCGGACTGCTTCCTGAACCCGCGTTCCTGCTCCATCAGGAAGCTGTAGAAGATGGTCAGGACAAAGATAAAGGGGATGCGTATCAAAAAGGTCGTCTCCATCAGGCTCTGGCTCATGATGCCCGTGGAATGCAGGACCATCAGCGCGTACACGCCCGAGACGACCCCAGCGATCAGGAGGTTTTCCAGCAGGTTGCGCCCAATGGCCACCATAAAGATAAGGAGGAAATAGGCCAGGTAAAGGTCGGTATCAAATTTACGGAGCAGGAGGATGGCCAGGGTGATGACAGCCGTGTCAAAAATGAACAGCACCAGGTTTTGCCAGGCCTGGTCAAAACGCGCCAGCCTGGAAACAGTCACCCAGATATTGGACGCGGCGTAGCAGGTCAGCAGAAGGGCCAGTAGAACCAAGTTCCAAAAATGCATTCCCCGGCCGGCGTAGATCATAAAAAGGGTGAGGGTCAGGAGCACCATCCAGCGGAGCATGAGGATGGCCCGCTTGGTACCCTGGCTGCCTTCCTGCTTCACGGTCATGCCTCGGAACAACTTAAGGGCCTGTTCACGGGCTCCATACAGGACACCCTTCAGCCGACTTGCCAAAACCTGTTCCATACTGCCTCCCCCTTCGCATGCGAATGGTTAACAACATAGTCAACACTATCATTTGCGGGATAAAGGCAGAAGGAGCCAGGGCTGTAAATACATTGATTTTTAAAGGGTAATTAGCTGTCCTGGAGCAGGAGATAATTGGAGTATTGTTGAGAAAAAGCTATTTCATACCTCATTTCAGCAAGTACCCCTTTTTGTCCACTTGATGAAATGAGCCTACCACCCCATTTTCTCTGTTCAATGTTGTTTCTCTAGTTCAGGGTTCTGACTGGGGAACGGGGAAGGGGGATTGTTAAACAGCTGGTTGCTCAGGCATACAGGGCTTTGTGGACCGCGGCGAGCATGGTTTCGGACTCGTAGGGCTTGCCCAGGAACCGGTAACCCAGCTTGTCCAATTCGGGCAGTTCTATCCTGTCGTCCAGATAGCCGCTGCAGACCAGCACCTTGATGCCGGGGTTCTGCCTGCTGACCTCCTCCGCGAGCTGTCTGCCGTCCATGCCTGGCAGGATCATATCCGTAAAAAGCAGGTTGAATTTTTTCTTTTCTTCTTTAAAAGAGATGAGGGCCTCCTCTGCGTTCTGTGCGGGAAACACAATATAACCATGCTTCTGGAGGATGACCGTGCTCAGGGCCAGGTTTTCCGGCTGGTCTTCCACCAGCAATATCCTTTCTCCGGTCCCCCGGCCGTACTCCAGCGCTATTTTTTTTGACTCCCTGGGTTCCTCGCTCTTTCTGGTGTCCATAGGGAGCCACACCTTGAACTCCGTGCCCTGACCCGGCTGGCTGGACACATTGATCCACCCGTTATGCTGTTTCACGATGCCATAGGTGACCGACAGCCCCAGTCCCGTGCCCTTGCCACGGGTCTTGGTGGTAAAAAAGGGCTCAAATATTTTTGCCATGGTTATCGGCTCCATACCCTTCCCGTTGTCTTTGACCGTCAGGCACACGAACTCGCCAACCCGGGCTTCGGATATTTCCAGGGCCTGGCTCTCGCTTAGAGTGCAGTTGCAGGTCTGGATGAGCAATTGGCCGCCCTGGGTTATGGCATCCCGGGCATTGACGCAAAGGTTCATCAGGACCTGTTCCATCTGGGTCTGGTCGGCGTAGATGGCCTGGAGGCCCTTATCCAGCTCCAGTTTCAAAGTAACCTTTTCACCCACTGCCTCTTTGAGCATCTTTTCCATATCCTGGACCACTAGATTCAAGGAAAGGGACTTGGGGGACAGGTTTTGTTTGCGGCTGAACGCCAGCAGCTGACCGGTCAGGGCAGCGGCTTTTTTACCCGCGCCCTTTACTTCCTCCAGATAGGATTGGACAGCATCCCGGTCATCTTTTTTGATGAGGGCCAGGTCAGAGTAACCGATAATGACATTAAGCAGGTTGTTGAAATCATGGGCAATGCCTCCGGCCATCTCCCCGATAGAGGCCAATTTTTGGGCCTGCATCAGGCCCTGTTTCAGGAGTTTAAATTCCGTCACATTGGAGGCTATGGTGGAGAAACCGATGGCCTGGCCATTTTGTCCTTGAAGCGGGGTTATGGTCAAAGCCACCTGGATGGTCTCCCCGTTCTTGCGCAGGTGCTCGGTCTCAAAATGGGCAATTTTATGGCCTGCGTTGAGTTGCTCTGTAAGCATCCGCATCTCTTCTTTGCGTTCCGCGGGAACCAGTTGTTCCGCAGACATTCCAATGGCTTCCGCTGGGGAATAACCATAAATCTTTTCCGCACCCCTGTTCCAGCTCGTGATGAGGTTCGCCAAATCCCTGCTGAATATCGCGTTATCCGAGGATTCCACGATCGTCGCCAGCAGGCGGTCTTTTTCTTCCGCTTTCCGGCTCTCGGTGATGTCCCTGGAAACGGCGAGTAAACCTATGATCTTTTTGTGTTCCGCCCCTTCCCAGATGGGGGTTTTGACTTCCCAGAACACCCGGCCATTCTCCGAGACGACCTCCTCGGTGGTCTGTTCGCCCTGTAAAACCCGGGCCTCAATGGCCTTGATCTGCTCGGCCGCGCCAGTGGGCATCAGTTCGGAGTCCTGACGGCCTATCAATCCCTCCAGGGAACAGCGGAACAGCTCCAGGGTCGCCTTGTTGCCGTAAACATACCGGGACTGGGCGTCCTTGAAATAGACATAAACGGGTATCTGGTCCATGATCTCCCGGAAACGCTGGGCTTCGTCCAGAGCCCTGAGCAGTTTCAACTCCTCCTGCTTGCGTTCGGTGATGTCCTCGGATATGCCCAGCAAATATTTCGTGACCCCATCCTCCCCCCGAATGCAAACCTTGCGGGTATGAAGAATCCGTTGGCCTTTCTTGGCTGTCAGGATAAATTCTTCCGGGATATCCAGCATCCCCGCTTCGCCATCCAGCACCTCACGGTCTTTGCTCATGAAATTGGCCGCCTGTTCAGGAGGGAAAAGGTCCAGGTTATTCCTGCCCAGCAGGTCTTTGCGGTCATATCCCAGGAGTTCCTCGCCCGCGCGGTTGAATATGACGAAACGCAGGTCTTTGGACTCTTTGAGGAATATCATGAGCGGAATATTTTCTACGACGGATGCGAAAAGGCTTTTCGATTCCCTCAACTCCCTCTCCGACCGCTTGCGCTCTATGGCATATCTCAATGAACGGATCAGCAGGGAACCGTCAAATTTCCCTTTAACCAGATAATCTTCCGCGCCCGTATGAAGGGAATCCACAACTAGTGCTTCATCATCCAGCCCGGTGATCACCACCACCGCGGTCCCGGGGGCATTGCCCAGGATGCTTTTCAGCGTAGTGATCCCCTGACTGTCCGGCAAATTAAGGTCTAGTATGAGGCCGTCAAACGAACTCTTGCGTAACTGATCGACCGCGTTATCCAGCGTGCCTACAGTTGATATTTCATACCGGCCGACACCGGCTTTTTTGACCATTTCCTGGATGAGCCGAGCATCGCCCGGATTGTCCTCGACCAATAATAGTTTTATCTTTGGCTCCTCCATTTTTTCCTGCGTCCTATCCTTGGAGAGGAAGCTTAACCACGGTCAGCCAGAAATCCTCTATAATTTTAACCACTTTATAAAACTGATTAAAATCCAAAGGTTTGGTGATATAGGCATTGGCATGAAGATTGTAGCTTTTTATAACATCCTCGTCCGCCTTGGAAACGGTCAAAACCACCACGGGAATGCTTTTCAAGGCCTCATCGGATTTGACCTCTTTTAGAACTTCCCTGCCGTTCTTCTTGGGGAGATTCAGGTCAAGCAAGACAATGTCCGGGCGGGATAATTTTTCGTATTTTCCCTGCTTCCTAAGATAAGCCATAGCTTCCACCCCATCCCCTACAACATTCAAAGCATTCCTTATCTTGGCATCCTTGAACGCCTCCTGGATAAGCCGAATATCACCCGGATTGTCCTCCACCAGCAGTATTTCTATCGGCTTTCCTATATTATTCATTTCCATTTTCCCCTCCTCCTATTAATCTTTTAAAGTGAAATAAAAAACTGTGCCCTTTCCATATTCGGACTCATACCATATCTTCCCCCCATTACGCTCCACGATACGCTTGCAAACAGCCAGGCCCACCCCGTTACCGGGGTACTTGACCCCTGCCAACCGCTGAAATAGGGAAAAAACCCTATCCTTATACTGGGGTTCTATTCCGATACCATTGTCCTTGATGGAAAAAACAACCTCTTTTCCCTTTTTCCCCGCAGAAAGATGAACACACGGTGCCTGTTCTCCGCAAAACTTGATGGAGTTGGCAATGAGATTCTGCAAAACCTGAAGAAGCTGGGAGGGGTCGGCCATGACCGCTGGCAAAGGATCTGTGGGTAATGACCGCTTTATTCTCTAATATGGCCAATTTCAGATTGGCCAGAGCGCCTTTAAGGACCTCCTCGGTATCCACCAGCTCCAGGGGTTTAGCCTGGGACTCTACCCGTGAGAATAATAACAGACCGTCAATGAGTCCCTGCATGCGGGTAGCTCCGTCTACGGCGAAATTGATGAATTCATCAGCATCCTGGTCCAGTTTGCCTTTATAGCGTTGCTCTATCAATTGAAGATAACTTACGACCATCCGGAGCGGCTCCTGCAGGTCGTGGGAGGCGATATTGGCGAACTGCTGGAGGTCTTCATTGCTGCTTTTTAGTTTTAAGGCATATTTCCTAATCTCCTCTTCCTCTTTGTGCCTGGTGATGTCCTCGATGGCCAGAAGAATGATATGCTCTTTTCCTAATGCTCTCTGAATTTGCCTTGCATTCAAAAGTAAGATGCGCCGGCCAATGGTGTCAAAATCGTGCTCCACCTCAAAATTGTCAAAGGAGGTCTTTTGAGGAAGGATGTTTTCCAGCAGTTCCCTTAGCTGGGGAATATTCCACTGTTTGTTACCCAGGTCATAGATTAACTGCCCCACCGTCTCTGCCGGGTTTACCTTAAAAAATTCATAGAAGGAACGGCTGGCGGAGATGACCCTGAGGTCCTGGTCCAGAACGACCAAGGGTTCGCGAATGGTATTGATAATGCTTTCGGCGTATTCCTGGGATTCTACTGCTGTTTTTTCGCTAAACATTTCTTATCTCCTTGCTGGCTGCCTGGCCGCGTTCCCTGGCCCTTTCAGGCCAAGGCTTTACCTATGGAGTGAAAATACTACTGAGCTTGTTTTTGCAGGAGTTCGGATTGTAGGATGGTGATGTCTGTGGGTGGTGCGGCTCGAGGTGAAATTATTCTTGCAGGTATGGTTGAGTCCCTCAAAAATACTTCCCTTGAGGCTGGGACATTTCATATCACAGGTACAGTTATCTTTGGTCATTTTCTACCCCCCCCCCCCCCGAAAAAAAGGGTGGAGGTTTCTACAATTAAGTTTAATCCTCTTCCTCTGCATTAGGAAGATATAAAAAAATTATCTTTTGCAAATGGATATTGGGCCATTAACCGTCTTAAGAAAGCTGAGCAATATCAAGGGGTTTGCAACAATAGCGCCCCAAACAAGGGTTTTATTGGGTAACATGGATCATAATTCAAAAATCCTCCTCTACCTCCCCCTTTTCTGTAAAGGGGGAAGGGGGATTGTTAAACAGCTGGCTGCTCAGGAATACAGGGCTTTTTGGACCGCCGCCAGCATGGTTTCGGATTCGTAAGGTTTGGCTAGGAACTGGAAACCTTGGTTGGTGAGTTCGTTTTGCTCCACGATCTTATCCAGATAACCGCTGGTCACCAGCACCCGGATGTTAGGATTCTCTTTTCGGATTTCCTTGATAAGTGCATTCCCATCCATGCCGGGCAGAATGATGTCGGTAAAAAGCAATTTAAACCCTTTTTTCTCTTCCTTGAACGCCCTGAGGGCGTCTTCTGCATTCTCAGCGGGAAAAACAGTATAACCTTGTTCTTCGAGTATCTTGGTGGCCAGGGCCAGATTGTCCGGCTGGTCCTCCACCAAAAGTATTTTTTCACCAGCGCCCCGGCCGTGCTCCAGGGCTATTTTCTTTTGTAGCTTGGGCTCCTGGTCTTTGCGTTCATCCCTGGGGAACCATATCCTGAACTCTGTGCCTTTCCCAGGCTGACTGGACACATTGATCCACCCGTTATGCTGTTTCACGATGCCATAGGTGACGGACAGGCCCAGGCCCGTGCCCTTGCCCCTGCTCTTGGTGGTAAAAAAGGGGTCAAATATTTTGGTCAGGGTCATGAAATTCATTCCTATACCGTTGTCCTTGACTGTCAGGACTATAAAATCCCCGGGACGGGCTTCACGGATAACCTGCGCTTCTAACTGGCCAAGGGACACTGCCTGGGTCTTGATAAGCAGTTGGCCTCCCTGAGGCATGGCGTCGCGGGCGTTGACGCACAGGTTCATCAGGACCTGCCCTAACTGGTTCTGGTCCGCATATATTCTTTCTTGTCCTTTACTCAAGGCCAGCGTAAGCACGACGTGTTCACCCACCGCCTCTTTGAGTATTTTTTCCATACCCAGGACCACTTCATTCAGGGATAAGGACTGGAGGGACTGGTTCTGTTTGCGGCTGAAGGCCAGCAATTGTCCGGTCAGGGAGGCGGCTTTTATGCCCGCGCCTTTTATCTCCTCCAGGTAGTTCCTGGCGGCAGTCCAGTCATTGGCTTTCATCAGGGCCAAGTCAGAATAGCCGATGATGACGTTGAGCAGGTTGTTGAAATCATGGGCAATGCCTCCGGCCAATTCCCCGACAGAGGCCATTTTCTGGGTCTGGACCAAATCGCTCTGCAGGCGCCGGAATTCGGTGATATCGGTGGCGATGGTGGACCCGCCGACGACCTGGCCGTTCTTGTCGTAGATAGGCGAAAGGGCCAGCATCACCTGGACCCGGGTCCCATTTTTATGCAGGCGCTCTGTCTCAAAGCGCAGTATGGGTTGGCCAAGGTTAAGTTTTTTGGTGATCTCCAGCATCTCTTCCCTGCGTTCCGGAGGGACCAATTTTTCCGCGGACATGCCGATAGCCTCCTGGACGGAATACCCATATATCTTTTCCGCGCCCTTGTTCCAGCTCAAAATTATTTGATGATGGTCCCTGCTGAATATCGCGTCACCTGAGGATTCCGCGATGGTGGCCAGCAAGCGGTTTTTTTGTTCGGCTTCCCGGCGCTGGGTAATATCTTGGACATAGTTCACAAAATAAAGGATAACTCCCGTGGAGGGCTTGCGCACTGCAGCCACAGACACATTGGCCCAAATAATCCGGCCGTCCTTGCGTAAATACCGCTTTTCTAGGATGGCATTGTCAGCCTCACCCTCCGTCATGCTCCTCATGGCTTTTAACCCTATTTCATAATCTTCCGGATGAGTGATGCTGTTAAAGGTTTTGCCTAAAAGCTCATTCTCACCAAACCCCAGCATTTCGTTCATGGCCCGGTTGACCCTGAGATACCGGCCTTCAATATCCACTAGGCTGACCCCGACCACGGCGTTTTCAAAAGAGGTCCTGAAAAGCTCCTCGCTCTCGGCCAAGGCCTTTTCAGCTTGCCGGCGTTCAGTCACATCGCTCATAAAATTGAGCGTAGCCAGCCGGCCCTGCCATTCGATCCTGACGGCGTTTATCTGCACCCAGCGCAGCTGGCCCGAAGCGGTCAGGATGCGGAACTCATATATTTTTTCCAGGTCCTCCCCAGCCAGCCGTCTCAGGTGGTTTGCCGCGACCATGGCCCGGTCTTCCGGATAGATGAAATCAGTGAAAGGATGGCGGGATATCTCTTCGGGTGGATATCCCAATTCCCGGACTGTGGCCTTGTTCACGAAAACCAGTTTGTTGTCCTGGGCCACCATGATCATTTCCTGGGAATTTTCCACGACCTGGCGGTATCTTTTCTCGCTCTCCCGCAGTGCTTCTGAAGCTTTCCTGAACTCGGTAATATCCCTTGCCGAGCTGAGCGTCCCGGTGATGCGCCCCTCCTCATCATGGACAAGGGAGTTATGAAAAGCCAATAAACGCCTGTCTCCTTGTTTGGTGACCACAAAATTCTCAAAATATTCAACTGGCTTGATAGCGCCGGAGATGATCTGGTCAAAAACAGAATGGACAGCCTGATACTCCTCGGGAGTAACGCAGGTCTTGAACCAGTCCTTGCCCAGGAGCTCTCCCTCCTGGTAACCGAGGAGTTCGTGACCCTTACGGTTGAGGAGCACGACCTGGCCCTGGGTGTCCAGCACCACCATCAATACCTGGGCAACTTCAAGATATTCGGAGGCTTTTCTTCTTTCGGCCCTTAAATACGCCACATCCTTCTTGCGCAGGGTCACATCGTTGGCCATGGATATATTTAACTTTCGCCCATCCGCGGTCCGGCCCAAGGCAGTAGATTGAAATTCCCAAACCCGGGTCTTCCCGCTTTTCGTCTTGACTGTGAACTCTCCCTCATTGTACCGGATGCCATCGTCCAGAGAAAAAAACAGATTTCTCCGGGACTGGACTTTGTCCTTTTTCAGCCCATAGGCAAGCTCAAGCCAAGCATCTAGTGTAGGTATGTCCGCCCGGCTATATCCGGTCAGTTCTTCCCAAACCTGGTTGACCCGGATGACCTCGCCATCCTCCGCGTAGATCATGATGGGAAACGGTGACAGCTGTATCACTTTTTCCCGCTGTTCCAGGCTGAGCCTCTCGGCTTTTTCTATGTGCTGGAGCAAAACGACCACGATAAACATGGAAAGGGATAAGGCAAAACGCCTCCCGGTCTCCAGAGGGTCAATCGTGCTGGGAACATGGTTTACGAGCATCTGATACAGGGGGGAAAACGCAGGTAAAAGATCAAAACAAGGGCCAAACCCATGAAGGACCAGGAGACTTTCCTTTTGGACTTGGGCAGGCCCAGGAGGACCATCACCATGGCTATGAGGGCAATGATGGCCGAGGCCACATTGACCACGGTCAAAAACATGGCTGTCCCTCCTTTTCAATGTATGGTGACGATGATTACTGGGCTTCCTTTTGCAGGAGTTCGGACTGCAGGACTGTGATCCTTTTGCCTACCAGGGAAATGATCTTTTTTTTCTCCAGTACTTTCAGGGCCCGGATGGCGGTCTCCTGGGCCGTGTCCGCCAGCTCGGCCAGCTCGGTCCGGGAAAGCTGGATGTTGAGCGAACCGTCCTTGGCCGGAGCATAGTCCCGGGCCAGCTTGCACAGCACCTCGGCCACCCGGTTCTTGACCGGCTTTTGGACCGCGCTTTCCAGCCGGGACAGGGTGTCGCCCACCTCGGCTCCCATCCGGCTCATGATGTTCTCTCCCAGCCGGGGATCCAGCCCCAAGGCCGCGAATAAAATGGAGCGTTCAATGAAGCAGACCTGGGTTTCCTCCAGGGTTTCCGCAGAGGTGAAATTGACCTTGCCCGACATCAGCGCGGACACACCCAGCGCATCACACGGTCCGGCGATCTGGACGATCTGCTCGCGGTCCAGGCGGCCGGTTTTGTAGAGTTTTACTTTTCCGGAACGGATGTGATAAATGCCGTAGGGTTTATTGCCCTCATAAAAAAGGTTTTGTTTGGGTTTGTAGGTGTTGGTGGTGCGGCCCTTGGCGATATAATCCAGGCATTCATGGTTAAGCCCCTCGAATATACTTCCCTTGTAGCCGGGACATTTGGCGTCACAGGTCCAGTTTTGATTGACCATCCACGCTTCCTTTCTCCCCTGCCTCAATGTCTACATATAAAGTATAGTCCTTATAACCTGATTTCTGACAATGAAATGGCTGGCTAATTCGATCCGGGCAGGAGGTCATTGAGGGTCTTGAGAAACTGAGTTATATCCATGGGTTTAGAGATATAGCCGTCAAAGGAGTACGATTGGACCTCTTCCCGGTAATGGGGATTGCCCATGCCTGTGAAACTGACGACCTTGACGGCTTTGAAAGCCTCATTCTGCCGGATCATTTTGAAAATCTCAAATCCGTCAATGTCAGGAAGCCCGATATCCAGCAGGACAATATGTGGAACTATGGTGTCCAGGATTTCTATGGCCTCCTCACCTGTCGCGGCCTGATGGACCTGCCAGCCGTCCATTTTTAGGATCTCCACGGATATCTTCAGATTGGTCGGATGGTCCTCTACGACCAAAATGATCTTGGTTTTTACCTTTTCGCCATTAGCCAATGTTTACTCCCCGTTGCCATGGATTGGTTTCTCGAATTTTTGTACCACTAATCTACCTTATAATTGGAAATCCCGTCAAGTTCCAGTTCAGTTGGATTGATGAGATATCGGGCAGGGCAATCCTTTTGATAATGATTCTTTCCCAACCGCCAGGGCCATCACAAATTTTCAGTCAGCACTCTGGTCGCCTATCTTGTGCTTGGCTATCTCGCAAAAACACCGCGTATGATTGGCGCACTGCGGGTCATACACCATGGCTTTTTTCAGATTAGAGACGGCGGCCTTGTAAAGCTCCGGGTCGCCGGTGAGGATACCCAAGCTCATCTGGGTGAGGCCGCAAAGACGATACGCCGCCACGTATTGCGGATCAAGCTCAATGGCTTTGTTAAAACAGGAGACGGCTCCCTTGATGTCATTGATCTGCCATAAATAAAATCCCCTATTATAATATTTCTCCGCCTCTCCCACGCTGATGCCGTCATTGGGGATCTTATAGCCCATGAGTTCCACATCTTTCTGGAGATGGATCAGGGAAATAACGACCACCGGATTGGATGAGTCTATTTTGGCCAGAGCCTCCGAAGCGCAATGCCGGACCTGCTGATCCGGGTCACTGAGCAGCTGGAACAGGGCAGGCATGGCGTCTTTATCAGAGGGATCGATGTTTCCCAGGACACCCGCGGCACAGCAGCGGACATTCCCATCCGAGTCCTTGAGAAGATCCAGGAGCGGCGAGAGGATTTCTTTGGTTAGCGGTTTGATCTGTTGCAGGGCTTCCGCGGCCTTGGAACGGACCTCGGCATCCTGGTCCTTGAGCATTCCCAGAAGAACAGGCACGTCTTTTTCACCGACTTTATTCCAATCCAAGTTCCCGGGTTTAGCGCTTGGAGCTACGGATTCCGCGGACTTTAAGGACCGCAGATCATTTTCTAGTTTTATTTTATCCGCCCTGACAGCCTCCGCAACCCGTTGTTTAAGTTCTGTATCTATACTTACTTTATCCTGCTCCATGGCCTTCAGATCCGCCTTGAGCGTGGCCTGGTCCTGCGCGATGGTTAGTTCGAGCTGATCGACCATGGGGTTGGCTGCCACAGGCAGGGTAGCCATTATGGTCATAAGCACGGCGATGCAAAAAAATACTATCAGTGCAGGGCATGAGTTTTTTGGGACAGCCAAGTTTTCCAAGGTCGTACACCTCCGCTTTCCTCTAGTGCAAGTGTACCCCTGGACCAAAAAATCCCTTATGACGCAGGAAGACTGGCCGATTGATATTTGGATACGGAAAAGCTGACGCAGGTCAATAGATGAAGGGTGTGTTTTTCAGGATTTTAAGCAATTTTCCGTAAAAAACTTTGGGGTTAGGGCCTTTTGGAGCCCCGGGCTAGCATCAGGGAAGGATTAAAATTCTCGTAAAGAGCAATATTTTTGCCTGATTTTTTAGCCTGGGCCACCAGTTGGCTGGCCTGCCTGAAGAGGTCCTGGCTTTCCGGAACATCCTCTCCCACGCTGACCAAACCGCAGCTGAAAGTGATCTTCCAGTTGTTGTATTCCATGGCCTTGTTCAGGTTCTGGTGGACCCTGTTCCAAAATTCTTTGGCGCCGGTTCCATCGATATTCACCAGCAGGACCCCGAACTCGTCCCCGCCCAGCCGGGCCACCTCGTCGCTTTCCCTGATATGCACTTTCAAAGTTTCAGCGACTTTGGCCAGCACCTCGTCGCCTGCCCTATGGCCCAGTGTGTGGTTTAAGTCCGCGAAATCATCCAGGTCAATGACCGCCAAGGTGTAGGGCGTATTTTTGTGCTGGCGTCTGTTCTCCTCGCGGTCCATGGCCTCATACAATCCCTGCCGGTTCAGGGTTTGGGTCAGATGGTCGGTCTTGGTAAGGACGATCTCGCGTTCCAGGGTTCCGCGGATGCGGCCGAGAAGGAGTGCGATAAGGGTGAAAACGGCGAGGTCCACTCCGCAATTCCAATAAGCAATGGTTTGTTGGGAATAGAGTTGATGGATGAAGTTCGTCCACACCGCAATGACTGCGCCCAAGGCCGTGCCAGCCCACCATCCCACGGTCCAGGTGGCCAACCCTACTGGAAAAATATAGAAAAGGAACAGGCTCGCTTCTTTGCCGGTAAGGTCATCTACATAAGTGATGATCAGGATGAGGAAAAGGCAGATGGCCAGGCGCATGGCATAGGGCAGTCTTTCCATCCAGCCGAACAGATTTTTTGGGTCAAAGTTTTGCAAGGCTCAGCACACCTCAAAAGTTATTACTGCTGGCAAGAAAATCACGGGCGTAAGCCCGAGAATGAATTGCCAGCCCGCAGCGAAGCGGAGGAGTAACAAACATAATAAACTCTTCCATACAAATACCATGCCTGTGAAGGCGTGGATGTTTATTCGTAACGCAGGGCCTCGATGGGTGATAGCTTGGAAGCCTGCCACGCCGGCCAGATCCCGAATATAATGCCTGTTCCAGCTGAGATAAAGACCGCCAGGAACACCGTGCCCCAGGGAAGCGAAATAGGCCAACCAGCCAGGACCGCCGTACTGATAGCGCCGCTGGAGCCGATCAAAATGCCGATGAATCCGCCGATCACTCCGATCAAAATCGACTCGACCAAGAACTGGAACATGACCTCCATATTGTGCGCGCCGAGCGCTTTGCGCAATCCGATCTCCTTGGTCCTTTCCCTGACCGAAACCAGCATGATGTTCATGATACCGATGCCGCCCACAAACAGGGACAATAATGCGATCATGCTGATCATGGTGGTCAGAGTGCCGACCGTGTCCTGCTGGGCCTGCTGGATGTCCGACATATTGCGCACCGTGAAATCATCCAGTTTGCCCGGTTGGATATGCCGAGTGTGCCTCAAGATCTGAGAAACCTCCTGGATGCAGCCGTCCACGCCCTCCGGCGTTTTGGCGTCCACATCTATATAGTTGATGGTATTGAGACCCAGAAGACGGTACATGGCCGTATGCAAAGGCACGATCACCACATCATCTTCATCCCGGTAGGTGGCTCCTTTGACGGGCAGGACCCCCAGCACTTGGAAATTGATCTTGTTGATCTTGATCTGGGTGCCGGTAGGATTGAAATCCGGAGGGTAGATGCTCTTGACCACTGTAACTCCCAAAAGGCAGACTTTGGCCCGCTGTTGGTCTTCCTTTTCCGTGAAAAACCTGCCCGTGACCGGTTTGGAAGCCCTCATATCCTCATAGGTATATTCGCAGCCCGTGACCCGAGTGCTCCAGTTCTGGTCGCCATAACTGACCAACACACCCCCGCCCACACAACCGTCCACATGCCGGATCATGCTCTCCTGCTGATTGACCTGCCTAAGGTACAGGAGATCCATGAGCGTGAACTTCGGAGCACTTCCCGAACCTCTGGCGTCCTGGTTTCCTGGGAAGACCATCAAAAGATTGCTGCCCAACGAGGCCAGCCTCTGCTTGACCGCCTCTTTGGCCCCGTCACCGATGGCGGTCATGGCAATGACCGCGGCCACGCCGATGATAATACCCAGCATGGTCAAAAAAGTGCGGAATTTATTCAGCGAAAGGGCAATGAGGGCCATTTTGACGTTCTCCAGGATCTCTGAGAATCCGGGAATGACGGTACTTTTTGGCACCGCTATCTGCCTGTCTTTTACCATGTTTTTGTGTTCCGGCCTGTTCTGAACATCTGAAATGATCTTCCCGTCTTTCATCGTGATAACGCGGCGCGCATGGGCGGCGATATCAGTCTCATGGGTGACCACGATAAGCGTCACTCCTTCCTCGCGGTTGAGACGGTCCAATTCTTCCATGACTTCCACGGCCTGCTGGCTGGAAATATTCCCGGTCGGTTCGTCGGCAAAAAGAATGGAGGGAGAATTGACCAGGGCCCGGGCAATGGCGACCCTTTGCTGCTGTCCCCCGGATAGCTGGTGCGGAGCATGGTGGAGCCTGTCGCCCAAACCGACCTTTTCCAAAAGGGTTTTAGCCCTGGCCTGAGGGTTGGGATGCCGGGCATAAATGGCCGGCAGGGCCACATTGGCTAGCGCTGTGGTCCTGGCGAGGAGGTTGAAGAATTGGAATATAAACCCTATGGCCCGATTGCGCAGGCTGGCGATCTGATCGTCGTTCAGCTCGGACATCTCATATCCGGCCAGAGAGATGCTTCCCGAAGTTGGCCGATCCAAAAGGCCCAGGATCTGCATCAAGGTGGATTTGCCTGACCCAGAAGGCCCGACAATAGCGATATACTCCCCGGCCTGGATATCCAGGTCCAGATGGTCCAGGGCACGGACCACCACTCCGGACCCTTTTAGTTTTTTCTCGGCGGTCGCGTAGACCTTGCTCAAATCCCTGACTCGGATAAGCGGCCCGTTGCTGCTGGGTGTGGGGCTCATAAATTCCTTTCCTGAACTACTGCGGACGCTGGCGGTTGCCGCTTTGACTGCCGGCGCTGGGAGTGGTCCGGCTTTGCGGACGGCCGAATTGGAACATACCCAGAGAAGCGGCTCCTTTGACTTTGAGGGACTCCACTTGGACCGAATCGTTCTCATTTAATCCGGACAACACCACGACCTGGCTGCCATCCGAATCGCCCAGCTTGACCTCCCGTTTTTCCGGTTTTTTGGCCAGGTCATTCTGCACCCGGAGGAACACCGTGGTATTTTCGCCGCCCTTGACCGCCCAGGAGGGGATCAACAGGCTGTTATCCGCTTCTTTGATGATGAAATTGATGTTCGCGGTCATCCCGGCCCGGAGCACGCCTGGTTCTTGGCGGGGAATAAGATCAACATAATAACTCACCACATTGTTGACCTTTACGGCCTGATGAGTGATCAAAGAAACATCCGCTAAAAATAGCTTGTCTGGATAGGAGTCCACCGTAACCTCGGCTTTTTGGTCCATCTTGATATTCGCCAGGTCCGTTTCGTCCACATAGGCTTCGACGATGAGCTTGTCAGAAAGGTCATACAGGTCCGTATCGCCGGCCACGGTCTGCCCTTCCACCACATTTCGCGCGATGATCAGGCCGTCCGTGGGCGCCACGATAGGGGTCGGCTGGAAAGCCTTCTCCCAATACGATAGTTCATCCTTGCCCTTGGCCAAGGCCATGTCCAATAGAGCCGCCCTGTCTGACGAGCTCATCCAGGCGATGATCTGGCCTTTTTTCACATGGGTTCCCTCATCGACGAGGATCTTATCAATACGGCCCGCCACAGGAGGTAAGATAGAGACCTTATTTAAAGGCGTAATGATCCCGTTGGCCTGAACGGTCTGCTTGAAATTGCCCCTGCTTACCTTGACTTTCTGGGCATCCTCGCTCGCATGGTTCCCGCAGCCTATGATGAAAAATACCATGGCCGCAGCCGTTATACAGGTCAAACGTTTCATAGAACCTTCCTTTCTTGGCAAACTTTGTTCCATATTTTAAGGTTTAAGCTCTGACTCTAAAGTCAGACCCAAGGCTTTATCAAAACTTACTTTGGCTTGGGCGATATTGAGTTTATCGGAAAGCTGGCTCTGTTGGGCTGAAGTATAACCTGTTTCCGCCTGCTCAAAATCAAGGTACTGGGCCAGGCCTGATTCATACAAGGCCCGGACCGTCTTGAACCGCTCTTCCCCAGATTGGACGAGCAAATTGGTGTAAACAGTATGCTGCTGATCGGATACATAGGTGATCCAGGCCTGATAAAGCTGCAATTGCAAAGACCCGACAAGGTCATCCAGGTTATCTTTACTGGCCAGCCACTGATGGGTGGCCTGCGTGATGGAAGCCTCCTGGCCAAATCCGGAGAATAGGCTGAAACCTGTGGAAAGACCCACGCTTCCAGGTGGACTGGGTGGGAGGCCAGGAACTCCCATCAGAATAATTGTAGCCGCTGTTTAAATTAAGGGAAGGATACCGCGTGGACAAACTGCCGTTCATTGCCGCCTCGGCGGCTTCCACGATAGCCTTTTGCAGCATCAAAGCAGGATTCTCCTCGTACATCCTTTCATACCACGGCTCGATCTCCTCGGGCGGTTCCGGGGTCTCTAGGTTTCCGGACACCTTGATAGTTTCCTTGATATCTCGCGGTTTACGTCCCAATAAGTAGGCCAAATTTTTTTGCTGTGAATCCAGATCTTCCTGGGACTGCTTGGTTTGCCATGCTATTTGCGCTTCTTCAGCTTCGGCTTGGAGATAAGCCCAGTGCGCTTCACGGCCGGATTTATACTGCATCTGGATATAACGGGTATCCTGGTTCAATCTCTCTTTGATGGATTCTAAAAGAACCAGGTTCAACTGGTCATAGATGATCCTGTTAAACGCTTGCATTAGATTGCTCCTCAAGTTCACGCTGGTCTGCTGGTAATTAGCCTGGCTTTCTACTAGTTGCATCTCGGCCTGATGCCGGCTGTTCCAGGTGTAAAATCCGTCAAAAAGTTTCCAGTTGGCGCTTGCGCCGGCTGAGTAACTGGTGCTGTCTGTCTCGAGGCCGGTATTGTTTCCATTACTGTCCAGCGGCTGGCTGCCACTGCGGTTAATGTTGCCATTCAAGCCGAGATTAGGCCAAAGTCCGGAGCTGGCCGAGGTCACGGCCTGTTTGGCCGACTCGATATTATGCCGGCCTGCTTCCAGGGTGGGATTCTTCTCAATCGCTTCCTTGACCGCCTGCCCCCAGGTTAAGGATTCAGCCATCAGAGAGCAAGCGGGAGCAAGAATAAATAGCATTAGAATTAATATATGAATATTTTTTTGGCTCACCTTTTTACTTCCTTAAAATTTATTTTTCCAATTAGTTTAACCTACTGCCCACTAAAATTACAGCCCTTTGAATTTCTTAGGAAGGCCTCCTATTTGCTTTTAAATTGGCAAAAATCACTCAGGACCTGTTGTCTATCGCGTTCAAATTGTCTTATAAAACAACCTGTTTTTGAAAGCAGTAGCACCAAACCCTCCATCTGCAGTACATTCTTACCGCACAAAGTTTGCTGTGCTGATATGATGCCGTTCGGGTCTATCTTGACCTTGCCTTCTTTGGCCAGCCACCCCAAAACAATGAGCAGGCTGACCATATCAATAGGCATGGTTTCCCGTAGTTCCACAATGCTAAGAGAACCTTTGCGTTCAACGGTTTCCCAAACTTTTTCCGCATTCATTTCAATGACATTATCCACTTTACATACCTCCCTCTTACAGGATTGACTTTACGAGTTCTCACACAGTGATGCTTGTCGCTTTTGTACCAATTTGTACCAATTTGTAGTAAAAAGCTCTTTCCCTGCTTGGCTGTGTTAAAATTTTTACAACAGTAAACAGCAAGGCAATCATGTTTTATCCCTGAGGAGAAATGATATGGCCATTCAAATTTTAGTGATCGACGACGACCAGGAATTGGGCAAACTGCTCAAAAATTATCTGGCCAAGTTCGGGATGAAGGTCACTTACGCCAGCCATCCGGACCAGGGCCTGGCCCTGCTCAAGGAGCACCATCCCTCCCTGGTGATCCTGGACCTGATGCTCCCCGGCAAAGACGGATTTGAGGTCTGCAAAGAGGTAAGGAAACTTGGAGATACACCCATCATCATGCTGACTGCCCGCGGAGATGTGGCTGACCGCGTCGTGGGCTTAGAAATCGGAGCTGACGATTATGTCCCCAAACCTTTTGAGCCAAGGGAACTGGTGGCCCGGATCCAGGCCGTGCTTAAAAGGACCGACACGGGCCACAAAAACCATGGAAAAGGCGGCATCCTCAGCTCCGGGCAACTAACTGTAGATATAGAAAAACGGACGGCCCGGCTGGGCGCCAAGCCCCTTGCCCTGACCACCACGGAATTTGACATCCTGGCGTTGTTCATGAAAAATCCCGGGGCCACCATCGATCGCGACAAAATAATGGAATATACCCGCGGAGTGGATGTGGAAGCTTTTAACCGTTCCGTGGACCTGTCGGTAAGCCGCCTGCGCCACAAGCTCGGCGATTCAGCCGAGAACCAAAAATACATCAAGACCATCTGGGGTTCGGGATATATGTTTTTGGGAGAGGTAAAACATCGTGCTTCCTAGCAAACTTTTATCCATCAGAAAGCCCCTTTCCTTCAAACTCTTCCTTGTTTTCCTGGTCACCAGTCTTGCTCTCGTTTCCATATTCGCGGCTTTTCTAATTTCTCTGCACGCTCCCAATCCTTCCGCCCACCAAACCATGCATAAAAACCTGCTTTACCTGTACAACAACCTGGTCGACCGCATCGGCAACCCGCCAAACCTCAGCAGAGCCCAGGAAGTGCACGAACAGTTGGGCGTAGAGATCAAAATAGAAGGGCCCCAGGGAACCTGGTCCTCCACTCCGCTCCCGGCCATCGCGGATTATGAACAATACGACAGAAAAGAATTTCCTGATGTTATGGCAGGCCGCAGAGAAAAAAGTTTTTTCATGATCTTGAGCCGCGGCCAGACCCGTTACCTCTTTACGGTTCCGGGTGATCCCATGTTCTCCATCCCTGTCTGGAAAATGCTGGTTATTCCGGGGCTGATCCTTTTTATCCTTTTTTTAAGTTACCTCACCATTAAATGGATCCTGGACCCCATGAATTTCCTTTTAAGCGGGGTCAAAGAGCTCACCTCCGGCAACCTGAATTACCGGATCAATGTGAAGGACCGGGATGAGTTCAAGGACCTGGCCCAGGCGTTTAATCAGATGAGCGATAAAATTAACGAAATGATCCGCGCCAAAGACCGCCTGCTGGTGGATGTAAGCCACGAACTCAGGAGCCCCCTGTCCCGGATGAAGCTGGCCCTGGAGATGATGCCGAAGTCCGCGAACCGGAAAACCGCCGGACGGGCCGTGGCGGAAATGGAAACCATGGTCAAGGAATTGCTCGAGACCGAAAGGCTCAAGAGCAATTTTGGGATTCTATCCAAGTCCAAAGTCAACCTGGTCTCCCTGGTCCGCGAAGTGGCCGGGAACTACAAAGACACCAAGCCCGGAGTGGAGATCCGCCTCAAAGAACCCTTTCCCATTTTGGAGGTGGACGAAGCCAGGATACGGACAGTCCTCACCAATGTGATCGAGAATGCCCTGAAGTATTCCCAGGAACAGTCCAGGCCGGTGAAGATCGATTTTCATGGTAAGGTGGGCATCTCGCCGCGTATCACCATCAAGGATTTTGGGGATGGCATTGCCCAAGAGGATATCCCGTTGGTCTTTGAGCCGTTTTACCGTGCGGATAAATCCAGGAATAAAAAGACCGGGGGTTACGGACTGGGATTGAGCCTGTGCCGGGAGATCATGGCTAGCCATGGAGGCAACATCACCCTGCGTAGTGAACCGGGCCAGGGAACTGAAGTGGAGCTGGTCTTCCCAGCTCCAGCGGGAAAATGAACTGAGCTTACAAGCGACCCACATGCGGGGCGGACGCGACATTGATCGTTGAATTTTCATGCAGGAAAACGATATATTTTGCACTCTCCCCGACCTTCTTAACGGATGCACTGGCAATATAGAGGTCTTTCCCTTTCTGCACCACAAGAAATCCCGTAAAATGGCGTTCTGCCAGGACCTTTTGAGCTGCCCCCTGGACCTGGTGCACCCGTAACCCTTTGATCACTTCCGCGTAAAAGACCGCGGAAGGGGTGGGGTCTTCCAGAAAAGTAATATCCCTGACGGTTTTCGTTGTATCCAGGTTCAGGATCAGGACATAGAACGGGTCGGTGATGACGGATTGCTCAGCTTTCCAGAGGATCCGCCCTTCTGCCCCCACAACTACCAGCAGAAAAATAGATAACACGACGGCCCTGATTTTCAGGAAAGAACCATTTTGCTCTGTTATCTTTTCCCATCCCCACTCCAAGAACCGGGCCATCAAAACGCAGGCCGCTGGAAAAAGCGGAAAAATGTACCAGTAGCACCGGGTAGGCGACAGGGAGAACGCTGTCAGGGGAACAACCACCCAGCACAACACCAGCAAGGTGATGGGGACAAGGCGGAACCTTTCCAGCCGTATGGCCCGCCAAAGCGGCTGGAAAAATAACAGGAGGAACAGGAGGGCCCACCCTGTCCACGGCATGAGCCCTGTGAACAGATACTCCAGGTAATAACCCAGCCATTCCCTGTGGCCCTCGATCGTCACCGTGGCCCGGGACAAAAATCCCTGATACAGCATATTGCTCAGGAAAGCGCTCCCGTCTGTCTGGTAGCGGACCAGGCCCCAGCCCATGACCGGCAGGAGCATGGCTGCGACAAACCATACCCATAGGCTAGGCTGAACAACGCGGTACTTTTTGGTCAGGCCTAGATAGGCACCCCAGAGGATCAGTAACTCCAGGGCATGAAAACTTTTCATGAGGAAGGCCAGGGTGACCACAAAACCGGCCAGGATGAACCAAACCGGCCTCATCTTCATCCGGCTGACGAGGCTAACGAACAGGACCGCCAAAAAAGTGAGACCCGCGTCCAAATTAGCTGATCGGCCTCCATGGTTAAAAAGGAACAAGTATGACGTGGCGAAAAAGAACGTGGAAAGCAGGGCAACGCGGTTGCCGTACCATTGACGGACTATGAACAAAAGGAGCAGGACCGTCAAAAGCGTAAATAAAGCCGAGGGTAGTTTGGCAGCTAAAATTGTCGGCCCCAGCAGTTTGAACGAAAGAGCAATGATCCAAAATCCCAGCAGCGGCTTCAGGTTCGACAGGTCCGTATGCCCCATCCAGGTATTACGGATGAAGTCGCCTGATTTAACCATTTCCCAGGCCGAAACACCGTAACGCGATGCGTCAAAATCCTCCACATCGCTCCGGTACAGGTTCCAAAAGACATTGATTACGGCTAGAAATACGATACATCCAGCCAACCAGTAGAATAATTTTCTATTCAACGGCTTCAAATTCTTCTCCTCGGAAGCCAACATAATTTTAGGGAATTATACGCTTAACTCCCTTTCTGCTTCCATCTCCCAAATTTCTTGCTTGCAGTCCCATGAACATCAATATTGGCACTGAATTCCATAGTCACTGGAATTTTATCAAGCAATAACTTCATTACTGGAACTATCAACATATTAAACCTAATTTCTTGATAATGCTCCTTGCTATCATTTCTCATTTCTAATTCCCCCAATGTTTGCTTCTCACCTTTGAAGATAACTTTTTGGTCTGGGATACCTTCCCTGCTGGTTGAATTTTCCACATTGAATGAGTCACCCATGACTCCGATTACATCGGTATTTCTAAAAACATGAAACTTACTACCGTGAAGAACAGTTAAATAATCAACTTCACCACCATTAAAAATTGACTTTCCAAGAAATGCCCTGAGCAAAGCTTTACGTTGTAAGCGGTCTTTAATCTCTTTCATAGGCGTTCTAAGCCGTTCTTTTGCCGCCTTGGGGTTACTCTTATATTCAGAATATGATGGAGGAAAAGCGTCAATACAGTGTACAAGTAAAGTACCAATACCATTTAACGCTTGAAAACCATCATCTTCCAAAAATCTTGTTCTGGTATACAAGAATATCTGCCATTTTTTCATCCCGCTTTTTACTGAATGGGCATCACCAGACGGATCAATTACATCTTTTTTTGCTTTTTTGTCATTCTGGTAGTCTTCGGGCATCCCAATCGCTAACGCAAAGTTCTTTGCATTATCGTGTCCAGCCTGTCTATATGCCTTAGCGTCTTCCGATGAAGACCCGTGAGTCTTTGTCAAGATGGCTCCTTCCAAATAAGAAGTTCGTGAGATTTCTTTACATGACTTCCATTGTTATCATTGATTCTATTTTCTCCAATTCTGACATCACCCTGTCCAAATGTATACTGCCACTTGGGACTGGACAGTTTAAAATCCTTGTACCATGTTCTAATAGTTTTACAGTCATTGTATGACAATACAAAACCACCCTTGTGAGATTTCAGCATATCCCTTAAAATTTCGTGTTTGAATCCAACATGATGAATTGGGAAATTTCTGTGCGGATACATGCCAACGAACATCTTCCCATCTTCTAAAAAGTAAGGTGGATCGCAGTAAAGAAAATCTTTAGGATAATTAGGAATAATTCTTTCAAAGCTGGCACACCTTACATCTAATTTTGGAACTACAAAATCCCGTGATTTTTCAATCATTTTTTTATACCGCTTTGGATTTAAATAAACATCAGAAGGCCAACCCAAAAAGTGAGGGCCATAAGAAGTATTTGAATTAAAGTAATAATATGATGCCAAGTCATAAGCCGATAGAGCTTTTCCTTCCTTCCAGTGCTGTCTAAGTCTTTCTTTTACCTCTTTAAATGTTGTCCTGGTTGGTTTAAATGCAAGCATGTGTTTGTATAAAATATCAGGATGTTTTACCTGAACTTTCCAATAGTTACACAAAATATCAAAAACATCATAAGCTATTACTTTTAATCCCAATTCTCTTGCACACGCTATTTCAACTGCACCACCACCCATAAAGGGCGATATGAGTCTTTTAATATTATTGGGAAACTTTTCGATTACAAAACCAACAGCTAAACTTTTTCCCCCTGCATACCTCAAAGGAGACCCAACATATCTTTTATAATGTAATTTTTCTCCTTTAAGTGAATTTAGGAAATTTTCCTTCTGTGTTTGAAAGTCAGATTTAGTAGCTACGGCATTCGGTTTGTAACCTAAAACTATATCTGTAAATCTATTTAGACTTAATATTGACTCATTCATACCGTCAGCTCCTTGTAAGTGATTCTATGACCAACGGTTGCTTTTGCCAAACTCGATAACCTATCTAATGTATGCCGTTCCACATTGCCGTCATTAAGTCTAAATGTGAATTCGTTTACGTAGCGGTTAAGATGTTTCTTGCTTGCATGATGGTAAACGCCATGCAGACCACGTTTAAGAACAGCCCAAACACTTTCAATGCTGTTTGTGTTTACATTGCCCCTGCCGTATTCTTTTGCTCCGTGATTTACTGATTCATGCTTGTATGATTTTTCAATTCCGTTATAACCCTTCCATTCGTCTGTATGGAGCATTGACCCTGCTTTAACATGCTCTTTGATTTCAGCATGCAGGGTTTGTGAACCAGTATCACTGATTGACTTGGCAAAAGTATTGCCGCCACGTTGACGCATACCCATTACAGCCGTTTTCCCCACGCTACCCCTTCCAGCGTGAAGTTTTTTACCTGAATGTTTGTTGTTCTCTTTACCGCCTACGAATGTTTCATCAATTTCTACAATGTCCCTCAATGATTCAATGTGATTACCGCAAGCCTCTCTTAGTCGTTGCAACATAAACCAAGTCGTTGCTTGGCGTATTCCTATTTCTTTAGAAAGTTGCAGGCTAGATATGCCCTTACGGGAAGTCAAAAGAAGATACATAGCATAGAGCCATTTATGAAGCGGTACATGAGAGCGTCCAAAAATAGTATTTGTTCTCACTGTAAAATCCTCCTGGCAGATATTACAGCGATAATAGCCACCCTTGCGAGTGGTAATGCTTTTATTCTTATTACCTCTACCACAAGTAGGGCATTTAACACCTTTCGGCCACAAACGACCTTCAAAATATTCACGAGCCGATTCTTGGTCAGGAAACATTTTAAAAAGCTCAAAGGTACTTACTGTTAGATTATCTTCCATGACTACCTCCCTTTAATATTTGTTATACTGTAATAGTAGCAAAACTAGTCAAGGGAGTCAAGCGTATAATTCCCTAATTTTAATAATACGTAAAAATGCTAAAAAATGATTTTCAAATTTGTACCATTTTGTATCAATTTGTAATTAATAAACATTTGGCATTCCTAATATAGGAACAAATTGCGGCTAAATTTAATTTCACCCTTTACGGATGGAAAGAGCTTTAATTGGGAAGGAATAAAGGGGTTAATTGGATTTGATCATGACCAATAAAATCTTAAACTTCGATCGCCTTTATTAATATGCGTTCCTCTTCGAAGGCAATCGCGTCACTCTTTATAGTCCCCGAATGGGGGAAACAGTTCGTTTGACAGAGGCAGGGGGAATTGGGTTTTATTACGCCTTAATCATCACTAACATCATTTTAAATCTCTGTATCGCCATGACCGAATGAGATTTTTTGGCGGGCAAAATGATGACATTTCCTTTTTTAAGTCTGAAAGGCTTGCCGTCGACCTTGACTTCGCAAGAGCCTTCGACCACTTGCAGTACCGCATCAAACGGGGCCTGGTGCGTGCTCAGACCTTGTCCAGAATCAAAAGCAAAAAGCGTGATGGTGCCGGCCTTTTTTCTTATCAACTCACTGCTGACCACGGCTCCTGGCTGATAATTGATCAAGCGTGCTGGTTCCAACACTTTGGCGAAAAGACCGGTATTTTGATTCCCCACGCGTTTATTAGTCATATCTGCTCCTGTGAACAAAAAGAGCAGGGCTTTTAGACCCTGCTCTTTATTGTTCTTATTTGCTCGTTTACTTGGTTGCTTTGGGTTGTTTCGGCTTGGGTAGGTTTTTTAGGACTTCCAGAGAAGTCGCCAAGTCTTCTTCGGACATTGAGTAATCGGACAGCTCTCCGGCCATATATTTTTCATAACCTAGCAGGTCCATCAAACCGTGGCCGCTGTAATTGAATAGAATGACCTTTTCCCTGCCCTCTTCTTTGGCCCGCTTGGCCTCGTCGATCACGCAGGCAATGGCATGGCTGGTTTCCGGGGCACAAATAGTGCCCTCGGTCTGCGACCAAAGCATGGCTGCCTCATAACATTTAAGCTGGTCGTAAGCTCTGGGGCTGACCAGTCCGTCGTTGATACATGCGCTGACCAATGGCGCTACCCCGTGATACCGCAGGCCCCCCGCATGGATGGAAGGCGGGATAAAGGCATGCCCCAGCGAATGCATAGGCAGAAGCGGAGTCATCTTGGCCGTATCTCCATGGTCATAAACAAAAGGCGCGCGGGTCATGGTCGGGCAGGCGGTAGGCTCCACGGGATAGATCAGGATCTTCTCGCCGTTGATCTTGTCCTGAACAAAAGGAAACGCGATGCCCGCGAAATTGCTCCCTCCCCCAACACAGCCAATGACGATATCCGGCTTCTTGATTCCGGCCATGGCCAGCTGTTTCTTGGCTTCCAAACCGATGATGGTCTGGTGGAGCAGGACGTGATTAAGGACGCTTCCCAAGGAATAACGGGCTTTGCCTTCTTTATCGGTGACAGCTTCTTCAATAGCTTCGCTGATAGCGATCCCCAGGCTGCCTGAGGTGTCCGGCATCTTCTTGAGGATCTCTCTGCCGGCATGGGTCTCCTTGCTGGGACTGGCCACGCATTTGGCGCCCCAGAGGGCCATCATGGTCTTGCGGAACGGCTTCTGTTCAAAACTGACCCTGACCATGAACACTTTGCACTCCAGGCCAACTAGCTTGCAGGCAAACGCCAACGCGCTGCCCCACTGGCCGGCTCCGGTTTCGGTCACGAGTTTTTTGATCCCGAACTTCTTGTTATACCAGGCCTGGACCACGGCCGTGTTGGGCTTGTGGCTTCCAGCCGGGCTAACGCTCTCATCTTTATAAAAAATCTTGGCCGGCGTCTTTAAATATTCCTCTAAATAGACCGCGCGCCTTAAAGGAGTAGGCCTCCACCTGACCAGGATATCCAGTATCTCTTCGGGGATATCGATCCAGCGCTGCTGGCTGACTTCCTGTTCGATCAAATTCATAGGGAACACGGGAGCCAGCATCTCCGGGCCGACCGGTTTGCCGTCAGGACCCAAAGGAGGCTGCATAGGCGTCGGCAGGTCTGCAGCAATGTTGTACCACTGTTTGGGCATCTCTGATTCTTTTAAGATATATTTGACCTCTTTCATAGAACCTCCTTTAGCCTTTTTTGGAAAAACCTCAAATACTATAGGGCAAACCAGCCCAAAGCGTCAAGCGAAGTCAAAAGATAAAAACAAAAGACCCCTCTTCGTTTCCAAAGAGGGGTCTAAAATTAAGGAAAAAACGCTGCTACCTAATGTTCAAAACCGAGTTTTCTGAACCTATATCGTTCCAAACTCTCTCTGTGGCTGGATCAATGTGCCACGTGCCATCCACGATGTACTTATACTCATATCTTCCGGGTGCCAGATCAACCTCTGCGGTCCAGTAACCGCCTTTGTCCTTCATCGCGATACCGGCCTTATCCCAACCATTGAAGCTCCCGCAAACCTTGATCTGTTTTGCCCCTTTCCAGTGGAGGACAAAAGTGTGCTTCACGACTTTTTTCTTTTTATCCAGCGCCATTCTCCCTCACCACCTTTCGACCTCTAGCTCTTATTGGGCGAGAGGCTCCCATCACCTTAACTTTAATTATATACCCGCCCAAAAAAAATACATTTTATATTTTCGGCACTATACCCTAGCCAGGCAAGATACGATCTCACCCAGGAACATCCGGTGGTAATCTTTCCCGTTATAGTTCCTTTCAATGTTCTTGTCCACGAACCGCTTGGGGTCAATATCCTGGGTGTAAAGTTTCCGGCACTCCAGCACCAGCCGGGCCTGTTCATAATAAATACCAATCTTTCCTTGAATAGGTTTTAATCCTGTTTCTTTGATTTTATCCACATCCCTGCCTGACTTGGATCCACAATAATTTAGAATATCTTTATATTTTTCTTCAAAAAAACAAAGCGAAAAAGACTCCGCCCTATCCACGAATCCAAAGGTATGCCGTGAAGGACGGATCACGCACGCGGCCACAGGCCGGCCCCACATGATGCCTAACCCTCCCCAGCTCGCGGTCATGGTGTTAAAGGAGCTCAAAGTTCCCGCTGTAATGAGCATCCAGTCTTGGTCTATAAGTTTAAAAACATTATCCTTGATCTCCTGTGGTGCAATCTCCTTGAAAGCCATTCTGCCTCCTTAGAATTAAATGACCACTATCTTTATTGATTATATTCTTTAGTAATTATTTTCACAAATCTCATCATTACCTAACCCAAACTAAACAATCCGGAGATAACGTTACCTTGGAGAAAGGAGGGACCTATGCCTGTCCAGCCACCCATCCTCAGCATGGGACTTATCTTAGCCGTGGCTTTTTCATTCAAGCTACTCGCCACCTATCATTGGAAAAAAGGTACAGCCAAACCGAAGAAATAGCTTTAACTTTTTTCTGCCGGTTTTGATTTTGGAGGATACAGCTACATTTCCAATTTCTATCGTAAAACTTGTTCTAAATACTGCCCGCTATATTTGATATTCCATGCTTCCTGCTTGCAACAATAATCCAAAACGGGTCTTATTATTTTTAAAGGCGGATGGATCCTGGCTATAGCTTTGGCTGTAGGCAAACACAGCGACCAGTCGGTCAAAAAAGGCAACAGCTGAGGGACCGCTTGCCTGGCTGCCGGCCCCATCTGGCCCAAAGCCAAGATGGCGCCGAAACGCAACCGGCCGTGGCTCAAAGCTTCCCTGAGGAACAGGATGGTCTTGGGACTTGGCCCCATCTTGCCCAAAGAGTAGAGTGCCATGTTTTGCAGGTCTTCCGTCGCAGAGGGATCCGCAATAATCATTTCTATTTTGTGGGTCACGGCTTCCGGATGAGAGAACTTCGACGATAGTGCATAAATGGCTGCCAGGGCATCCTCTTCATTGGTTGTTTTTAAATTTACCAGAAAATCCTTATTCCCCACCTCAGGGACCGGCAAAGAAACTGCCGACCAGAATGGTTCTGCCTCGGTCTTTCTGGAAAGGTCAAAGCAGATATAGTCTTTGCCCTGTTCCACGGCAGCCCCAGGGCCAATCCAGTTACTGAAAAAACTCACCATCCCCGGATAAAGAACGGGTTTGTGAAGAATGATATATCTAACCTGATTAGTTTGCAGGAATGCGCGCCATTTCTCGATCTCCAAGGGAAGCGGAGAAAAAGAATCTGGTACTTTTTGTCGCTGCACCAGGTCGTTGATCACCCATTCTGAAACAAGGGCATCCCAGGTTTTACGCGGAATCCTGGAAATATAGCCGGAAACAATGTTCTTGGCATGGAACATCTGGTAGGTCTGCGCCTGGACCGGCATATGCCTGCCGTACGTGATAAGCCCGTCGCGGATGACCAAGGGCACTTCTAAGACAGTGCATTCCCCCGGCACGGTTGCGATCTCGTGGTAAACCTGCGGGATGTCAGGAAAAGGTAAAAGAGGAAAGGGCATACATAAATAATCCAATAGTAGTCCAGCGACAGTTAAAGATCCGCCTAGAAAACGCAGTTTCCTACGATCGCTTAAGGCTTTCTTCCAGCGGTCCCAACCAAATCCCGCCAAAAGAGCCAGGCAAAGCATTCCCGGCACCATCAATCTTGCGGGAGCCCTAAAATTTCGGATAATTGGTAAATATTGGGTCAATAAAAATGGCAATGGTATTGGAACTCCCCTGATTGTGAACAATGAACTGGTGACCCGCAAAGCCGGACCCAAACTGAACACAAGAAATAAAATGAATAAAAACAGCCACACTTTGACCTTGAATTCCCTGTGTCCGCCCAGTACTAGGCCGGACAGTAAAAGGATTAGGCTGGTCCAGCCCAGATAGACCGTACATTCAAAAACATCCTGGGGGTGCTGGTTAAAAATTGTTTTGAAAATAGGATGTTGATAGGAAGGGGTAATCAACCCGCTTAAAGTGGAAACGTTTTGACTGACGAACCAATAATTGGTTTTGAAGTGATGGTTAAATTCCTGTAAAGAACCCTTTCCCGTGACCAACAAACCCAGCTGGCGGAGATCCTGGGGTAAACTTGAATTGACATACTGATAAACTTCCTTATCCATGGTCATGGCGTTAGACAAAAAAGGGGTGGCCAAGATCAAAAAGGGCGCGGCTAGCGCCAGAGCATGTTTCCAGCAAAATTGTTTCACGGTTTTTCTTTGCCGGGCATCAGCTATCAGCAGGATAAGACCCATTGCGACGCACCAAAATACAGCAATATGTTCCACCCACGCTTGCAGGCCCAGAAAAACAGACGCCCAAAAAGCGTCCCTGGCCTCACCCTGCCTGATGAATTTGGTCCAGAACAAGAGGAAAAAAGGCATGGCGGACGTGGACACCACTGCCACATGACCTCCTGCGGCGTGTCCCATCCGCAAAGGAGCAAACCCAAAAATGAACCCTGCGACCATGCCCGCCCAAAAACTCAAGCCGTAATATCTCGCAAGTAAATAAACTCCCCAACCGGAGAAGCAAAAGGAAAGAAAATAACCCAGATTAAAAGCGCCAATGAGTCCAAGAAAAGGCTGGAGAATAAATTGTGCTAATCCATGCAAAGGAATTGTTCCATCATAAGCCATGCTGATACCGTAGGGGAAAAGGATCATCCGCGTGAAAAAAGGGTTCTTGAGCAGTCCGACCGCGTGCTGGAAATGCCAGGCTGCCCAGAGCATTCCCTCAATGTCTGAAGACCCCAGCAAGTGTGTCCCAAAATGCAGGATCCAGGGAAAAGTATAGAGACCGGTCAATAGGATGAATAAAGCAAAGGCCAGGCAATGCCCCTGCCTAGGGGAGTTGACGCGCTTCATTTTTATTTTTATTTTGAACATTCGGCACCATTAGTCAGTGATCGGCAAAACTCAAGGTTGACTAGGAATTGAACTCCCGGACCGCTTCAAGCATGGCCAAATAATTGGGGACTGGGATATAATTGGCGACCGTGTTTCCGCTGCCGGCCGCATAACCGCCGGTTGGAGCGCAAGCCTCCAATATCCTCTTAGTGTGTTCTTTGATCTCGCTAGGGGTGTGCCTGCACAGGAAATCCACGTCCACGCCTCCGAAAAGGGCCACCCTGCTCCCCCACCGCTTTTTAGCTTCCGTGACAGGCATGATGACATCCTCGAACGAATGCTTGGCGTCGATCTTCACGTCGTCGATCAGGTCATCCATGATGTCCTGGAGCTGTCCGCAGCTGTGTAGCAAGAAGGGTTTCCCGTTCCGGTGGGCCGCCTCGACGACCTTTTTTTGCCAGGGGAAAACGTACTGACGCAGGACTTTGGGAGACAGCATAGTGGTGGTTTTATAGCCCAGGTCATCCCCGAACCGGTACACTCCCACGGCATCCATCTTGGACAAACGCTCGGCGATTCCTACGATGGTCTTGCCGATCTTTTCAAAAAGTTTGGTGACGAACTCCTCATCCTCATAAACCTTGATGCACAGAGGCTCCAGCCCCACCATGAACGAAGCGTGTTCAAAGGGCCCTCCGGAAGCACCCCCGATGATCTTCATCCCCGGCGGTAAAAGCTTGGCTATCTTTTCAAACAACGGGTAATCAAAAGCCTTGTCTCCTTCAGGCCAGTTGGCCGGATTTTCCAGGTCTTCCATGGTTCTGAGGATCCCGTTTTGTTCATTGACCCAGCTGCGGTTCCCCTTAGTATAGACCGCAGTATCCTCTACGGTCAGGTTTGGGTTTTCGGCAAAATTGGGGCTGTATTCTACCGGAAGATAGTCATAACCCAACTGCTGATAAAATGAAAGTCTATGACGCCAAAGCTGGACTTGGCCGTCCATGGTGGAACGGGCTATTTTGGAAAAATCAAAACCCATGACCGCTTCAATAATCTCATCGTCAGCGAAATGTTCATAAAGCGGGACTTTTGCAGGGACACCTTTGCGGGTAACGGCTTGCAGAATTAGATTAAAATCCGGTTTCATCACATTTCTCCTTACTAAATTGGTGGGCCCTGTAGGACTCGAACCTACGACCAAGAGATTATGAGTCTCCTGCTCTGACCAACTGAGCTAAGGGCCCGATCAAAAATATAATAATGCGTTTCCGCTAGAGGGCCTTTAAGTCGTAACAGCTTTACGACTAAAGGGCCCCACACCTTTACGCCAAAGGGCGCAACTTTAATAATGCGTTTCCTCTCGTGGAGCCCTTATATCGAACAACGGTTCGATAAACAGGGCCCATGCGTTTAATTGCTCGGATCCTTAATTCGCAACAGTCTTGCTAATAAAGGGACTCAAATAAAAATAATAATCCGTTTTTCTATGCTGAATAAGTGTTTTTCACGATCATTCAGCAGACTGCTACTCCGAGACTCTCTTTTGTACCCCTGCGGGGTACGCCTTCGGCGATCGAGGAATCTCATCCTTCTTAGTGAGCTGAAAAAGTCTCTCAATAGACTCTTTACACTCTTTATAGCCCTCGCATGAGGGGTCCCCGCACAGGCTCACGAGCTCAAGCTCGCATGCTTGAGCATGTGCCTGCGCACCTGGAGGGCGTGGGGACTTTTGCAGCGGACTGTTAATTCTTTTTGTCCGGCTCAAAATTCTTTTCATTGAAAAAACTCAATATTCTTTCCGGTTTTTTGGGGAGCGCGTCGCCCGGGATCCTGTCGCACTCGATCTTGGTCAGGAACGAGTAGAGCTGCTTGGCGGTATATTCGACGATGCCCTTGATCTTGGCCAAAGCGCCGAGGTCTTCAAAAAGGATGACCAGGACGCTTCTTTCTGAAACACGCTTCATATAAATGTTCTTGTTTTCCCCTTCATGGAAGAGCACCTTGATCTTCTCGTCCCCCAGGTATTTGGCCAGTTCATCGGTGACCAGGAAGTTACAGGCGATCAAAGAAGCCAGCTCAGCCGGATTTCCGGCCCTCATGCGGCCCTCTCTCGTGATCAGGGCCCCGGACTCATCGATAATGTAGGCCTCGCTGGCTTCGGAACGCGACAACAATTCGGCCAGATAGCGGTTGAGCACCTGGGTCATTTGGGAAGATATGAACAAATTTCGTTTCATCGGGCACGATCCTTCCGGGAAGCCGGGGGTCTGGCGCGGCGGCTACCCCATTTTACGGTAATAGAGCCAGCCGCCCAACAGGGTCAAAAGCCCCGCCAGCAGCAGGCAGAACATCGAAACGGTACGCAGTTTCATGCTGAGCTTATAAAATTCGGGGTCCACGGCTATGTATTTAACGATGAACAGGTTCGTAAAAAAATGGATCGCGGCGGAGATGACCAGGAGCAGGGAGCCTATGAACGGCAGGACCTCCAGGAACCGGCGTTCGATCAGGCCGAGCAACCTCCCCACGACCAACCCGTACAGGACCATGGCCAGGGCCAGCAATAAAAGGGCCGCCTCGTAAATAAAATGCCCGCGGGGCACCCCATGCAGCAAGGCGCGGAAATTCAACATGAACATTTAAAACTCCCAGTCTTTCTTAAAATGGGACAGCCTGGCCAGCGTCCGGTAGACCAGATAGCACCCGACCGCGCAGGAGATCCCTGATAAAAAAAGGAGGACATAGGCGATCTGTCTTTCCAAAATAAATTCAACCACGCCGCCCTGCCCCGGGCCGGCCTGGACCAGGGTATAGACGGTATACAAAAGGATGCCCGAGGGGCCCCATTGCAGCAGTTGCCAGCCGGTCGGCGTCTCAAAGGAACGCTCCAGCTGGCGGGCGATCAGGCCGAGCATAAAAAAGGCCGCCCACAGCGCGACCCCTCCCAGGACCGCGACATAATTGGTCAGGGTGATATAGAGCAAATATTCGTTCGTGGACAGCAAAGATTTTATCATCAAATCTCCAGGTCGATGATCCGGGAAAAAAGGTTCTTTATTTCCAGGGAAAGGGTGTCCGACTTACGCGCCCCGACCAAAGAACGGCAGCGGCGTTTTAACCCGTCGTGCAGCCGGTAGAACTGTTCCCTGGTAAAGCTTTTCAGGTGGGGCAGCCTCTTTTTGAAGTTCTGGTATTCAAGAAAAAGAAGATAAGATCCGTACCCGGGGATGAATTTCTCGCAGATGCCGCGCATTTCCTCCAAAACCCTTTTTTTCTGCAGGGTCAGGTCCACGGTCCTCATGGTGTGGGTGCCGGGACAATCCCAGCGGGTCCAGGACGCACCGGCGCCGGAAAGATCGGCCAACGGGAGCTGTTCCAGGAGCTGGTCATAGGGCGGCGAGAAAAAACCCACGATATTCCCGTCAGCGCAATAAACATAATGCTGTTCCCCCTCTTTTTCCAGCAAAAGCCCGGAAAGGGCCGTGTTTCTTTCCACAAAATTTTTAAGCTCCGGGATGGTCCTGGGGATCTCCCCGGGAGGGACGGTCCGGCCCGTCCCATGAATCAAACCCAATAAGGAAGACAGCAGGTCATAATCTATCTTGCAGATGTCCAGAAAAGCCCGGCTGGACTTGATCTTATCCAGCACCTTCACCAGGCCGTCCAGCCCCAAAGTTCGGTCCCCCTCGTATTCAAATAAGGCCGCGATCAATTCACTATCCCTGATAAAGATCAATCCTTCGGCATCGTCAAAAACGGCCCTGACATAGCCGACGAAATTTTCCGAGCCCAGGCTGCCCAGGACCTGGCCGATATTAACATAGGTGGTATCGAGGTTTTTCTGGAGGACCTTGCCTTTGGGATACCGCATCAGCTGTACATCCCCCCGTCCTGGTCCGGATCGAAAGAGCTTTGGCTCATTCTTTTGATCTCTTCCAGGAACCAGTTTATCTTGTTGACCATCTCCAGCTCATGGACCTTGTGAATGTTTTTTTGGATGGCCATCCTCCACTTGTTATAAAGTTCCAGGGCCGCCTCATCCCCGAATATCCTCTTTGCAATGGAAAACCGGTTCCGGAGAAAATCAAAAAATGAATAAATAAAGATATCCTTTTCCTCATAATCGCCCAATATCCTGGAGGCATCCAGCTTCAGGAACATGAACTGCGCCTCCGGACCGGTCTTATCCAGCAGGAAATAGTTTTTACTGAAGAGAGGTCTGTCCACATGGTCCAAAACTTTCTGCGCGTGTTCTCCCAGCTGGGCCGTAAAAATATTATTGCTCTGTTCGATCAGGCTGTTGAAAAATACCAATGGGACCGAATCTTTTCTCTGCCCGGCGGGCTCCGGGGCCGGCTTTCCAGGCTTTACCGGCTGCGCGGTGTTTTCGAGGGGAGCCAGGTTCTTTTCATAGGCCTTCAACAGGCCCGCCTCGATCTCCACAGCCAGCTCTTCCTCTTTTTCGCGCTGATCCGTTGTTTGCAGCCTGATCAGGGCCTGGACTTTCGCTCCCAGTTCTTTCCAGACTTCCGGATATTTTTTGTCGATACCGGTCGCCAAACTGTCTTCGATCAGGTTTTTGATCCGCCAGATCTTCCTGACCAGGATAGGGGATACCGGCGCGGCAGGGTCCTGGCCGGCCGCCGGCTGTTCGTCCGGTCCGGCCTCTTCATCATCATAAAAGGATTCTTTGAACGATTCAAGGCCGACCACTTTTTTTTCGCACCGGTCCAGGATTCTTTTCAGTGCATTCTGGGTCTCTTTCACTTTGGCCCTGATCTGCCCCAGCAAATTTGCGTGTTCGAACAGGATGATGAGAAGCGTCTCTTCACTGACCGACTGGAGATAGGCGCTGAGTTGCTTGTCCCTCTGGAAGATCAGCGAAAAACTTTTTTCTCCGACCTTCTTGGCCACTTCTTTGGTGGTGGCGTAATCCCCGGCCGCCAGCGCGGCAATGGTCGTCAAATTTTTGTCCTTGGACTCGCCGGCATAGGCAATGACCTTCCCTGCCGTATCAATGAGCACCCCGAGGTTCACCTCATGGTCGCTGGAGTCCAGCAGCTTCTCCAGGGTCTCCTGGATGGCGGTTAGGGCCTCGTCCGGGATCAGAACATTAACATTACCGTCCTTGAGTTCTAACATGCGACTAGAGGTCCTTTCCTCATTGGTAAACTCGCTGGAGAGCCAGTTCTGTCGCGGTCCTCAGGGTATCCATGACCCCGACCCCGTGCCTGGCAATGGCCTGATGGTAAGGATCACCGTTGGGATTGAACCGGGATTGCAGCTCTGCGAGAGACAAACTCTTTTGAATATCGGCTTTGTTGTATTGGATCACCCGGGGGATATCCTGAGGGGCGACCTCGATCGCCTTGAGGTCTTGTTCCAGTAATTTCAGGCTTTGCTCGTTTTCCTCGGCCTTCGAGGCCTGGGAATCCACGACAATGACAATGACATCAGAGCCTTTCAGGATGAGTTTGCGGCTGGCGTCATAGTATTGCTGGCCGGGCAGGGTATAGAGATGCACATAGATCCTGTAACCGTCTATATTCCCCAGCATGACCAGTAAAAAATCAAAGAAAAGAGTGCGTTCGGTCGCTGTGTCCAGGGTCAGCAAATCTCCCCTCATGCTCGGAGAAACATACTTGCATATCTCTCTTAGATTGGTTGTTTTGCCGCCAAGACCGACCCCGTGATAAGCGATCTTGAAAACGATCTCCTTGGTTTGTTGATTAACGGTAGCCATGATCTTTTAACCTTTTCCTGTCTCATTGCGAATTGGAAATATGAGAATTCGGTTAATTCTACAATGCCTTCCTTGGCTTCTGCAAGCTATTACTGGGGACTTAGAGTCGGGTCCTGTGAATGAGGGTGGGGAACAGCTGCGGACTTGCCTGTAAAAGATGAAAAAAAACGGCACTACCAGCGGATCGCTCCGCCCAGCTCATCGTTGATCTTGGAATGGGCCTGACCTACCAGGTCCGAGGCCTTGGAGATCTTATCATTAGTCAGGTCAAAATTCCCCTGATTCACGGCCTGGCTGGCCTCGTCCAGATCGGCATCGATCTGGCTGAGCAGTTCCGTGACCAAAGAACCATACCCCCTTCTCTGGATCTCCTGGACAGCCTCCCGTTGCTTCTCTATCTGGACCGACAGTTTTTTGACCATCGCCTGATCAGGAGTAAGCGTGGCTGTGGGAAGAGGAGTGAAAGTTTCCGTGGGTGTGGAGGTGGGCCTATGTTTGTGCCGGATAACCGGTGTCGGGGTTGGAGTCACGGTGGGCTGGCTGGTGGGTAATGGAGTCGCGGTCGGACTATAACCGCCCCTGGGACCTCCAGCAGGAAGGTTCGCGGGAGTTTTAGCCGGAACACCCGGAACCTGTTTGTGGGGTGCTAGGTTCCCCTCTTGCTGGCCCCATCCCCTTCCGGTTGAAAATCCATAGGACAAACTGGCCAGATGGCTCATGCCCAGGTCGCCCCAGAGCGAAAGAGCATAATCCAGTTTCCACGTGTCATAATAAAAGCCCACTCCCGTATAAAGGCCGGCAAGGCCATCCAGCATCCGGTCATTCAGATCATAAGCATATCCCGTTCTGAGCGCCAGGAAAGACAAGACCCTGTACTCCCCTCCCATCCTGATCTCAGGATCATCATCCATATCTTTGGTTAGATCGGCGTCGATCAGCAGATGGTGGTCCAGGGTACTCGTAGCCACTCCCAGCCTGAGCAGGGCAGCCTGGTCACTGCCCACGGAACGGAACTTCACAGGCTGTCCGATATTCCCAAAATACAAACCCGCCTGCATCCAGGAAGAGAGCTGATAAACCAGACCAAGGTCGACGGAAAAGGCGCTGGCGCTGTCAATGTCGATGATCTCCTGGGCCATTTTTAAGGCCAATCCCACGGAAAGGTCGTCATTGAGCTCCAGACCGTAGCCGAGGGTATAGGCATAATCGCTAACGGTAAAGGAACCGATCGGCCTATCATTCTCGTCATAAGCGTCTATCGGGGGACCTTGTAGGACAAAGACGCTTCCGGCGATGGTTCCAAAATTTTTCAGGGGCAAGGCCACGGCTCCCGCGGAATAGCTCATATTGGCGAGATAACTGCTGAAGCCCAGTAGAACCTCCGTGTTCTTCAGGGACCCCAGTCCGCCGGGATTATAGAACAACGAGTTGACATCCGTGGCGCAGGCTGTGTAGGCGCCTGCCATCCCCATGGGCCTGCCTCCAGATTCCAGATTCAAAAAGGTAAGCGAGTTCTGGCCTCCGCTGGTGCCCCGCATCTGGGGAGGCAGAATAAGAGTCATCGACACCAGCAGCATAAGCATCCAGACGTTGTTTTTGGGGCTCATTTTCATCGGACCACCGCCAGTCTTCCTATCTTGCGGTTCCCGGTTTTTTTATCAGTGGCGATCCAGATATATAGGTCGCTTCCTACATCCACCCCGTCCTGATTTTTCAAATCCCAAATAATGTCGCCTGGGCTGGTTTCTTCCAGGGTAATTACATGCCTGATATCCACGGTGTAAATGGCCACGGAAACCTGGGCGGTCAATCCTGTGAAATGGATCATAGTGACCCCTTTATAGACCCGTGCCGGGTTGGGATAGGGGTGCATTTGAGTAAGGTCGGAAGGGACGGTCGTCACTGTGGGTGTCAATGAAGGGGTCAAAGTCTGGGTTCTCGTTCCTGTCATGGTACCGGTCAGAGTGACCGACCCGGTTGCCGTAGCGGTTGCGGTCAAAGAAGGGGTCAAGGTCTTAGTGATCGTGGCTGACGCCGAAGCAGTAGCCGACGCCGAGGCGGTAGCCGAGGCGGTCGCAGAGGAGGTCATAGTACTCGATATAATCGCTGTGAAGGTAGGAGAACTACTGACCGTACTCGTCCCTGTGGCTGTAGCCGTCGGCGATGAGGTCCGGGTGGCGGTTGAAGTGCCGGTAGAGGCCAGGGTCTGGGTGGCCGTGGCTGTCGCTGAAGCAGTAGCCGACGCCGAGGCAGTAGCCGAGGCGGTTGAAGTGCCGGTAGAGGTCGGGGTCGGAGTAGCGGTGAAGGTGGTTGAAACAGTATTGCTGGGTGTTGCTGTCGCAGTGGTGCTCCAGGTATGAGTAGGGGTGGGAGAAGCAGAACTGGTGGAAGTATAGGTTGCGGAACATGTGTCTGTGGCGGTCGGGGAGTCAGTAGCAGAAGCAGTGGGGGTAGGCGTCTGAGTGGCACTCTTAGTGGCAGTCTCACTTGATGTCGCAGTGGCGGTATGAGTGTCTGATGCTGTCGCCGTACTCGTGCTGGTTACCGTGGCCGAAGCTGTGGCTGTTGCTGAGCTGGTGCCAGTAGGGGTCGCCGACTCTGTCCCTGTGATTGTACTGGTCTCCGTGGCCGTAGCTGTGGCTGTTTCAGTTCCCGTAGGGGTCTCAGTGGCTGTAGCAGTTTCTGTGGCAGTGGATGTTTGAGTTTCTGTCTCTGTACCTGTCGCTGATGTAGTGGCTGTCTCCGAACTGGTGCAAGTGGGGGTCGCCGACTCTGTCGCCGTGCCTGTACTGGTCTCCGTGGCCGTAGCTGTGGCTGTCTCCGAGCTGGTGCCAGTAGGGGTCGTCGTCTCTGTCGCTGTGTCTATACTGGTCTCCGTGGCGGTTGGCGTCGGAGTGATGTTCAACAAAACGGAGATATTATTATCGCTGTAATTCGCTACAGCCATATCGAGCTTCCCATCCCCGTTGAAATCCCCCGCAGCCACGGAAAAAGGATTAGTTCCTACGCCATAATCCGTCTTGGCCAGGAACGTTCCATCCCCTTTTCCCAGGAGCAGGGAAATGCTATCAACCCCGGTTTGTCTATTTGCCACAGCCAGATCCAGGTGACCATCCCCGTTAAAATCCCCAACGGCAATGGAAAAGGGATTATTTCCTACCGCATAATCCGTCTTTGGCCAAAACGTCCCATCCCCCTTCCCCAGAAGAATGGAAACTGTACAAGGGCTCCCTGCATAATTCGCCACCGCCAGGTCCGGTATCCCGTCCTCGTTAAAATCTCCCACAGCCACGAAAAAAGGCATGCTTTCCACGGCATAATCTGTTTTGGCCCCGAATGTCCCGTTACCGTTATTCAGAAGTATGGAGACGGTATCGCTTCCAGCATTCGCCACAGCCAGATCCGGGGCCCCATCCCCGTCAAAATCCCCCACAGCAACGGATTGAGGACTGCTTCCTACGCCATCATCTGTTTTGGCCCCGAATGTCCCGTTGCCGTTATTCAGAAGTATGGAGACGGTATCGCTTCCAGCATTCGCCACAGCCAGATCCGGGGCCCCATCCCCGTCAAAATCCCCCACAGCAACGGACGAAGGATTACTTCCTACGCCATAATCCGTCCTCGTAGAGAAAACCCCTGCCGGCCCCTGAAAGAGTATAGAAATAGTATTGCTGCCCCCATTTGCGACAGCCAGATCATTATCCCCGTCTTGGTCGAAATCCCCCACAGCCACTGATTGAGGACCGCTTCCTACGCCAAAATCCGCCTTGACCCCGAACGTCCCATTGCGGTTATTCGGAAGTATGGAGACGGTATTGCTTCCCTGATTCGCCACCGCCAAGTCCGGCCACCCGTACCCGGTAAAATCCCCTACTGCCACGCAATAGGGAGAAGCGCCCACGCCATAATCCGTCCTTTGGAAGCAAACCGACTGCGAAAAAGCACAGACAGAGGTAAATACAAGGGATATCCAGGCAAGATGAAAAAATAGATATTTTTTTAATACTAATACCATGGAGCTCCTTTTAAATTGCCTTTTTTTCCCCTCGCCCTTTAGTCGGATCTGTGTGGACAGGGACTTGAAAAAAGGCCGAAAGGAATAGGCCAAATACAACAACACCTGTCCATTCCTTTGGAGAAAGGCGATGGGCATTAAAATAGGTTTTATGATCAAGATAAACTTGCATAAGACTGATTTCTGGTACGGGATAAAAAAGGCCCAGAAAAACTTTCCCAGTAACGGTTTAGTCCCGGCCCTCAGAAAGGAATACTACTTCTCGCAGCAGACTCAAGCGGAATGACGAGAGCTATCCAGTATAGTTCTCACAATATTTTTTGGTCCAACGTACTCTTTCTAAACACTCTTCCGGCGCTCCCTGGGGAAACTCGTCGGAAATGCCCAGGACCAGTTTAGGATGGAACAGCTTGACCAGCTTTTTGACGCAGGCCTCCAGTTCCTCGGCCTTGTAATAGGGCATAAAAAATACGGCCGGGATCCCGTCTAGCAGGATCTTGTCCCCCAGATGCGCCTTCATCTCGTCAATGCTCACGTCTCCCTGCGGCAGAGGCGTCAGGGCCTCTATGCCGTCAAAGGGAAGGTCTTTTAGATACGGGAGGAGAGGCTTGAAGTATCCGTCAAAATGGGCGTAGGTGTATATCCCGGCTTTCCTGAGCTGGCCGACTCGCTTCTGATAGAAAGGAATAAAATATTTCTCAAAATAGGCCTGCGACAGGAGCTGGGCATGGACATTTTCGCCGAAATTCATGATATGGAGGCCCTTGGCCCTAGCCAACTGCTCATACAAGGAGTCATAGGAATCGTCAATGGCTTTCATGAGGGTTTCCACCTTATCCGGCATGTCCGTCATGGCAAAAATAAAATCCTCCAAAGTGGACAGGTTGAGGCACATGGCCTGGTAGGGACTGCGGGGCACCCAGAACTGCGGCTCTCCCCGGTCGCCCATGTTGGCCGCGCCCTTATCAAATTTTTCCTGGTTGAAAAGGTAGCTGGTGTTTTGCATCAGCCAGGTCGCCTTGTCGTAGTCCGCCCCGCTGACCACGGGAAATTTGGTCTCACGCCAGGTATTATCCTGGGTCCATTGGTGCTCTTCGGTCAGGGGCCCGAATGGGGTCTCCATCACAATGACCATGGATTTGCCTTCTATAGTTTTATTAGTGATCTTGACCTTGTCGGAATATTTCACCTCAATGGGGTCGGGCATGCCGGTGTAATAGTGGATATAGCGCATGGAAACATCCAGGTCGTCGTAAAATCCGAGGGTATCCATGGCCGCCAGCCGGGGCGATATGGTCTTGCGCTGTTTGTGGTAATCGAACCACGGCTCAATGCGCGGCTGGAAAAAAACGCAAGGGTTCTTCTTACCGGTGAAAACGTTCAGGTTCATCTCACGCTTGGTCATCAATCTCCTCCTGCGTCAATAATGAGACTATCATAGGACCTGCCTGTTCTTTGCGCAACGCAATCTTTGCACCAAGGCCATCTCATTCTTTCCCAGAGGCCGGATGGCCAGGGGAACACCAAAATATTCCTGCCAGCCCTCGCCAAGCGCTTTGACAACTTCCTGAAAACTTGTTCTTTTGCCCAAAACCTCTTCTAAAGTCACGATTTTATCCTTCAAGATCCTGGCGGATAACCCGGCTTTGGCTTGGAAACAGGACAGGACCTTTTTTTTGTCCAATCTCAGCAGAAGCGACCCGTGTTGCAGCCTGGCTGTCTTGGTGCGGCGCTGGGCGCTGCCGATGAGTTTTTTCCCGTCCACGGTCATATCGTAGCAGCTGTGCCGGGCCAGGCAGTAGGCCTGGCTGTCCTTGGAAGAAGGGCCCTTGGCTTCCCTAGCCAGGCTGGTCCTCACGCCCAAATGGTCCAGCAGGCCTTTTTGGAGTCCGGCCAGGATGGCCGCGTAAGACTCCCGGGTATTTTCGGGGATACGCCCCTCCGCCGCGTTCCAGACAAAGCTGTAGGTCACCTCATGCTCGTGGAAAAGAGCGCCGCCGCCTGTGACGCGCCGCACGATATCAATATGGTTCTTTTTACAATAAGTGACATCCGCGACCTCTTCTTTTTTTTGGAAATAACCCAGGGATAAGGCGGCTGGTTTCCAGCCGTAAAGGCGCAGGGTCGGAGGAATTTTTTTTTGGCCTGCTAAGGTAAGGAGAGCCTCGTCGACCGACATATTGGTCTCTCCATCCCGCTTTCCGGTCAGAAGCAGACGCCAGGGCCGCATGGGGATGGCCTAGAGGGAGCCGGGTTTACGGTAACGCAGGTTGGGTTGGCGCGCTGCCGCAACCTCGTCCAGCCGGGAAACCGGGGTGGTAAGAGGCGCATCATGGAGTCTTTGCGGCTGCTCGTTGGCCTCCTGGACAATGGATTTGATGGCCTCAATGAAGCTTTCCAAAGTTTCTTTGGACTCTGTTTCCGTAGGCTCGATCATCAGAGCCTCTTCCACGATCAGGGGAAAATAGACCGTGGGCGCGTGAAATCCGTAGTCCAGGAGCCGCTTGGCAATGTCCAAGGCCCGTATCCCCTTTTCCTTGAGGAGCCTGGCGGATAGAACGAACTCATGCTTGCAGGGTCCTGGATAGGGCGACTCCAGAACTTCCCGGAGCCGCGACAGCATGTAATTGGCGTTCAAAACCGCCTGCTCGCTCGCCTGCTTCAGTCCTTCGGGGCCCAGGCTGAGGATGTAGGCATAGGCCCGGACAATGATCCCAAAATTTCCCAAAAACGACCTGACCCTGCCGATGCTTTGCGGCCTGTCGTAGATAAGCTCGAAAACTCCGCCCTTTTTCTCGATGGCCGGCAAAGGCAAAAAGGGTTCCAAGGACTTTTTGACGCCGATGGGACCGGAACCCGGCCCTCCTCCGCCGTGCGGCGTGGAAAAAGTTTTGTGCAGGTTGAAATGCATCAGGTCCACTCCCATGTCGCCGGGCCGGCATTTACCCATGACCGCGTTGAGATTGGCGCCGTCGTAATAGACCAGCCCGCCCGCTTTGTGGACTTTGTCGCAGATGGTAGCGATCTCTTTTTCAAACAGGCCCAGGGTGTTGGGGTTGGTCAGCATCAAAGCAGCCACGCGGTCGTTCAAATGCCTGAGGAGGTCCTGAAGGTCGATTTGGCCGTGCCGGTCTGATTTCACCACCTGGACCTGGAAGCCCGCCATGGCCGCGCTGGCCGGATTGGTGCCATGGGCCGTGTCCGGTACCAAAATCACGTCGGGCTTTTTCCTTTTGGAGGAATGATAGGCCCGGACAATGAGCAGGGCGGTCATTTCTCCCTGCGCTCCAGCGGAGGGTTGCAAAGACACGGCGTCCATGCCGGATATCTCGGCCAAAAAACCCTGCATCTCGTGGAGCAGGGCCAGCGCGCCCTGGCATTGGGAGGCCGCCAGGTAGGGATGAATGCGGGCAAACCCGGGTAGACTGGCCGCTTCTTCGTTGACCTTGGGATTGTATTTCATGGTGCAGGAGCCTAAAGGATAAAAATGGGAGTCCACGCCCACGTTGCGCTGTGACAAACGGGTAAAATGTCTGACCAGCTCCGGCTCGGAAACTTCGGGAAGCTGGGCGGGCTTTTGGCGCAGATATTTCGCGGGGACCAACTTGTCCACGGGAAGCGTCGGCACGTCCACTCTGGGCAGGGTACAGGCCCGGCGTCCCGGCTTGCCCAGCTCAAACAACAAAGGTTCGTTCATTTGGCCGCGTCCTTTAAGGCTTCGACCAGCAGGTCGATCTCGGCCTTGGTCCTTTTTTCCGTCACGCTGAAAAGCAAATGGCCTTTAAGCTCAGGATAGAACCTGTCCATAGGGATACCACCCAGAATAGAGCGGCGCTTCAACTGTTCCTGGACCTTTTCCGCAGGAACAGGGGAAACAAGAGAGAACTCTTTGAAGAACGGAGCGGCAAAAGCTGGTTTGAACTTTGTCTTAGCCTGGATCTCACGCAAAGCATAGTGGGATTTTTGCAAACAGGCCTCGCCGACTTCCCGGATCCCCTGTTTGCCCAAGCAACCCAGGTATATGGCGGCCCGCAGGGCCATCAGAGCCTGGTTGGTGCAGATATTGGAAGTGGCTTTTTCGCGGCGGATATGCTGTTCCCGGGTCTGCAGGGTCAGGACAAATCCCCGGCGGCCCTGGGTATCCGTGGTCTGGCCGATCAACCTGCCCGGCATCCTGCGGACGAACTGTTCCCGGCAGGCTAGGAACCCAAAACCCGGCCCGCCAAAACTCATTTCCACACCCAAGCCCTGGCCCTCTCCCACGGCGATAGAGGCCCCCAGCTCTCCGGCTGGAGCAAGCACCCCCTGGCTGAGAGGATCCACGACCAGGACCAGCAAAGCGCCTTGGCTGGCGACTTCCCGATTAAAAGCAGCCAAATCTTCAAGACAACCGAAAAAATTGGGCTGTTGGACGATGACAGCGGCTATATCCTGGCTCAAATGCTCTTTGATGAACCCCGCATCGCTGACGCCATCCTTGAAAGGGACCTCGATGAAGGATAAATCAAGGTTCTGGGTGTAGGTCGTCACCACCTGCCTGTATTCGGGATGGACAGTGCGGCAGATCAGGAATTTATTACGGTTGGTGGAACTATGAGCCATCAAGACCGCTTCGGCCAGGCTGGAGGCCCCGTCGTACAGGGAAGCGTTGCTGACGTCCATGGCGGTCAATTCGGCCAACAGGGACTGGTATTCATAAAACGCCTGTAGCGAACCCTGGCTGATCTCCGGCTGGTAAGGGGTATAAGCGGTATAAAATTCGGACCGTCCCGCAAGATGGTCGATCACGCTGGGGATAAAATGGTCGTAAACGCCCGCACCCAGGAAATCAATATTTTTGTTGTTGTGTTGGTTCTGTTCGGCCATCCCGCTGAGGCGGCTGAGCAATTCCTGCTCCCCCTCCGGCCCAGGCAGCCGCAGAGGCTGCTGGCGTCTCAATGCTTCGGGGATGTCGCTAAAAAGGTCGTCCACGCTTGCAGCGCCTATCTGCTGCAGCATGGAACTTTGGTCTTCAGGCGTGACAGGAAGATAAGGAGAGGTCAATGGCCGGCGCCCTCGGTCTTTAAAAATGCCTCATAGCCTTTGGCGTCCATGAGGTTGTTGAGCTCTCCAGGATTCTTAATCTCCACTTCCACCATCCAGCCGTCCTCATAAGCCGACTTGCTGACTGTCTCCGGATTGTCCAATAGTTTTTCGTTGACCGACACGATCTTGCCGCTTACCGGGGCATTGACCTCAAACACGGCTTTGACCGACTCCACGTTGCCGAACGGTTTGCCTTGCACGACCTCCTGGCCCTGGGGGTTGAGCTCAATGAAAATGATGTCCCTGATCTCCTGGACCGCGTGGGCCGTGATCCCGAATTTCGCTTTATTGCCGCTGACTTTGACCCATTCATGGGATTTGGTATATTTTAAATTTTCCGGTATCATCTCTCTCCTTCCTAATTATTCAAGGTCATTTTCGCCTATTTTAGTACATCTGCCCTGTTTTCCTAGGCTCTTGTCAAAAAAAATCAGCCGGCTAGCCGTTCATATCCTCATTTTTTGCGCTGGTAGAACGGCAGGCCGCACAGGCTGGCCGCATAGCTTTTGCCCCTGATCTCAATGGACAGCGTTTCTCTGATCTGGTCCGACCGGACATAAGCCAGGGCAATGCCTTTGTCCAGGCTGGGAGAAAAAGTACCGCTGGTCACCTGCCCCACCGGGGTCTGGCCCTGCAACACCGGGCATCCCTGCCGCGGCACGCCCCTTTCCTGGAGCACTAGTCCCACCAATTTTTCTTTCACACCTTTTTGGGCTTTGGCCAGGAGCGTCTCCCTGCCAGCAAAAGGGCCTTTGTTGAAATTGACGAACTTTTCCAGCCCCGCCTCCATGGGCCCGTGCTGAAAGTCCAGCTCATGGCCGTAAAGCGGGAATGCCATTTCCAGGCGCAAAGTGTCTCTGGCCCCCAGTCCGACCGGCACGAGGCCGTCTCTGCGGCCTTCCTCGGACAAGATATTCCAGACCGTTTCGGTGTCCTTGGCAGGGCAAAACAGCTCAAACCCGTCTTCACCGGTATACCCGGTCCTGCTGAACAGCACCTGCACGGAGCCGACCTTGCCGCGTGCAAATCCATAGTAAGGGATGGGGTCCAAAGAAAGGGAGGTGGTGCGGCCGAGGATCTTTAAAGCAAGCGGCCCCTGGATCGCGATCATGCCCAAATGGTCGGACTGGTCGACGGTCTCCACTTCGCCTTTTTCTCTGCTCTGCAGCCATTGCAGGTCGCGGGCCGTGTTGGAAGCGTTGATGACCAGGAAAATCTCTTCGCCGTCGTTGGAGACCAGCAGATCGTCCAGCACTTCGCCGTTCTCGTTGCAAAAAAAAGTGTATTTAGAACGGCCCTGCGGGATCTTGGCCACATCAATGGTCACCAGAGATTGCAAAAAGGCCACCCGGTTGGCTCCCCGGATAACCACGCGTCCCATGTGACAAAGGTCGAACAGGCCCGCATTGGCGCGGGTCTGCTGGTGTTCCTGCTTGACGCTCTGGTATTGCACCGGCATGTCCCAGCCGGCGAAATCCACCATCTGGGCGCTTAATTTAACGTGGGTTTGGTATAACGGGGTTGGTTTTGCCACAGATCCCTTTCAGTCAATGCTCCGCTTTACTTACAGTACAAAATTTCCAATTAGTCGGCGCTGGATAATTAGTCTAAAAACCCTTTTAATTTTTTGCTTCTATTGGGATGTCTCAATTTTCTCAAAGCCTTGGCTTCTATCTGACGCACACGCTCCCTCGTTACATGGAAGATCTCGCCCACTTCTTCAAGGGTGTGGGGATAGGTGTTCTCGCCAATCCCAAAACGCAGCCTCAAGATCTCCGCCTCCCGGTCTTTAAGGGATGAAAGCACCTTGGCGATCTGCTCTTTCAAGATGACATAGGAAACGGCCGTGGAAGGCGAAACCGCCTCTTTATCCTCGATAAAGTCGCCTAAATGGCTATCTTTTTCTTCGCCGATAGGTGTTTCCAGGGAGATGGGCTCTTGGGCTATCTTCAAGATCCCCCGCACCTTTTCCACGGGGATACGCATCCTGGCGGCGATCTCCTCAGGGGTTGGTTCCTTGCCAAATTTTTGGACCAAGCTGCGGGAAGTGCGGATCAGTTTGTTGATCGTCTCGATCATATGGACAGGGATACGGATGGTGCGGGCCTGGTCCGCGATGGCCCTGGTGATAGCCTGCCTGATCCACCAGGTCGCGTAGGTGCTAAATTTATAACCGCGGCGGTACTCGAATTTCTCCACAGCGCGCATCAGTCCGATGTTGCCTTCCTGGATAAGATCAAGGAATTGTAAACCGCGGTTGGTGTATTTTTTGGCGATGCTGACCACCAGCCTCAGGTTGGCTTCGACCAGCTCCATCTTGGCTTTATAAGTGTAACGTTCCCCTTCTTCGATCTTGATCCCCAGGCCTTTAAGAACATTTAAGGGATACTCGGCTTCCCTTTCTAAACTTCTGAATCTGCGTTCAATGTTCTGTAAGGTCTGCTGGAGGGTCAGCCATTCCTCCGCAGTCATCCCGCCGTGTGCGACAGCCTTTCTTGAACGGCTGCTTTTTCTCAAATCGGCGACCGTCCGGCTGATCTCTTCGGGGGTAAGCTTCACCTTGTCCAGCAATAATTTCTTTTCTTTTTCCAGCTGAACGACGCGGTTGGCGATGCCCTTGATGCGGGCCACGATCTTGCCGATTTCCCTGTCGCTGAGATTCATGGCCGTGATGATGCCGATAACGACCTTGCGAACCTGGTTTTCTTTGTCCCTCAGTTTGTTCGTACCCTTGGCCTTGATTCTCTTCTGGATATCGACCAGCTTGCACCAGGTCAGGCGCAAACGTTTCAGTTGCTTTTTCAGCTGCTTAAAATATTTGCGCTTTATTCTTGGAGGGACTTCCATCTCACTGTCGATCTTTAACCCTTCGGTCAGGGGAACTTTCTCGCTTAAAATATCCACGACCAGGTTTTCCACAGCACGGATGGTCAACTGGGCGCTAAAAGTGGCGTTCTGAACCTTTTGCTGGCCCGATTCGATGCGTTTGGCCAGGTTGACTTCCTGTTCCCTGGTCAGCAGGGGGACCTTACCCATCTCACGCAAATAAAATCGAACGGGGTCATCATCAGTGGAGGCAACCTCCACCAAGGTGGGAGTTTCATCGCGCTCGATCTCCGAGGTAGCCGCTTCGACGACCGTCTTCTCGACTTTCTTGTCATCTTTGCTGGAATCAACGATATCAATATCCATCTCGCCGAGCATGGTAAGGATATCGTCAATCTGATCCGATGAAATGACTTCCTCGGGAAGGATATCGTTCACTTCCTGATAAGTGAGGAAGCCCTTCTCTTTGCCCATTTCAATAAGTTGTTCGATTTCACCGCTTCGCTGGCCCTTCTTCATCTAACCTCCCAGAAACCATTAAACCTTTTTCGTCGAATAAATTTGCTCATAGCATTAATTACGGGTTATTAAAAGATGCTGATAATCGCTCAATAGCTTGTGGAGTTTTTCTTGATCTCCTGTCTTTGCAGCTTCGGAGATCTGGTGTTTAAGTTCGCTTTTGATCTTGCGCTGGCCTAAACCTTTCAAGGTGCCCACAACCTCCTTGACGGCCTTGTCGATGTCATCGTATTTATTTTCTTCTAATAATTCTTTGGATATTTGCTTCATCAAGGCGGGATTTTCCTCAAGCGCCGACAGGACCGAAGAGACGTTGATCGCTCCCTTTTCCTTGTAGGCTTTCTCCATCATCATAAAAATGTCCCTGTAAATATCGCTCTTAAAGTCACCGGCCGCCACCTGGTCCATGACGACCCTGATATATTCCGGATGGCTGATCAGCATCAGGACCAACTCCTTTTCGGCGAGGAAAGAATTTGAATTTTCTGTTTGAATATTCGATAAAACCTCTCTTTTCACATTGGCGATATTGCTAAAACCTTTGCTGAGAGTTTCTTTGGATATGCTCAGCCTCTCAGAAATGATCTTGAGGAACTCATCCTGTTCGATTTTATTTTCGACCTTTTCCAGAATAGGGAACAGCTCATCCAGCAGCTTGAGTTTATCCTCGATCCCGGGATTGGGTAGCTTCTCAAAAGCACGATCAAAACAAAAATCGACAATGGAAGAGGCATTCTGTATCTTGCTCGCCAGCTCTTGGCTTGAAAATTTCTTTAGGAATTCGTCCGGGTCTTTGGCTTCTTTGAGCAATACGAATTTTGGCCGCAGCGCCTGCTCAACCAATAAAGTGCCGCTCCGCTTGGCTGCCTTGATCCCCGCCTCGTCGCTGTCATACATTAAAAGGGCTTGCCGGGTGTATTTCTTCAGGAGCCGTACCTGGTTTTCGGTCAATGCCGTGCCTAAGGGAGCGACGGCGTAGGTAAATCCGGCCTGATGGCAGGCAAGCACGTCAAAATAACCTTCAACGATCAACGCCCTCTCCTGTTTTTGGACGGCATCTCTGGCTTGATAAAGGCCATAAAGATGGTCTCCTTTTGTAAAAATAACCGATTCGGAAGAATTTAAATATTTCGGGAGCGAGTCATCCAAAGCTCTGCCCCCAAAAGCCACGATTTTTCCGTAAGAATTAAAAATCGGGAATAATACCCTTCCCCTAAAAGCATCAACCCAATCGTGATGATACTGACTGTAAACGGACAGCCCGGATTTTTTGACGATATCCATGGAAAATTTCTTCTCCATGGCATGTTGCAGGAACTTTTTCCCCTGGGAAGGAGCATAACCCAGCTTGAATGCTTGGGTGATGTTTTCGTGGATCTTACGTTGTGCAAAATAATCTCTCGCCACTCCCGCAGAAGCATCCTGGCTCAAATATTGCTGATAAAAAAGGCTGGCTTCCTCATATAATTTATAGATCAACTGTTTTTCTTCGTATGCCTTCTGCTCCTGTGGACTGTAATTGATTTCTCGGATCGGAACATGGGCCTTTTCGGCGAGGAATCTGACTGCTTCCTGGAAATCCAGATGTTCTATTTTCATGATAAAAGTGAAAACGCTCCCCCCCTCTCCGCAACCAAAACAATGGTAGGCCTGCTTAGTTTGGCTGACAGAGAAAGAAGGGGTCTTCTCGACATGGAAAGGGCATAAACCTTTATGTTGGTTTCCAGCTTTCTTTAAGGCAACATAACCCGAAATTAATTCGACAATATCAATTTGACTCTTAATTTTTTCAATGATGTCTTGGGGAAACATTATGTCACTCCTTTTAACACACAGAAGAAACAGGAAAAAATCTACACTGGAAAAAACTCCTTAATTCTTGTATTTTTGCTGAAAAAAACAAGAATTCGTTCCTTTTTTCGATTCTCCCGTCATACTTTAGTGACAGTTATCTTTAGCCACAATTAAGAGCTTGCTAAACCGGTAAGAAAAAATGAAGGAGGATTATTGACTTAACAGCCTATTTCTTGCCTGGGCTTTTCTGGCTGCAGCTGCTTGTTTTCTTTTCCGCCTGACTCTGGGAGGTTCGTAATACTCTCTTTTCCTCATCTCCGTAAGTAGACCCGCGTCCTGGACCTTCTTTTTAAATTTTTTTAGGGCTATTTCAAAAGATTCGTGCTCCTTGACCTTAACTTCGGCCATGCTACTCCTTCCACTTGGTCTGACTAACCTTCTCTACACTTAAAACAGACTGAATTTACATAAAATTTCTAAATAGAGACAAATTAAGTCATTATATAGCATACGTTTTTTCCAAAGTCAAGAATGGGCTTAAGCGCTTTAAATCCTATATTCAAAATATTTCTTAAGTTTTTGGAAAGGTTTAAAAAGGAAATTCATGAAATGAATTAAGTTAAGCAATATCAACGTTTTTTAAATATTCTTATCAAAGAATTACCCGGGAGGCCAACCCATCATCCTGCCACCCAAAACATGGAGGTGGATGTGCATAACATCCTGGCCCCCCAATTTATTGCAGTTAAGAATAGCACGAAATCCATCTTGAGCAATTTTTTGTTGTGCGGCAATTTTAGACGCCACACGCATCATTTTACCCAACAAAACGTCCTCCGATTCACCAACATCCATTAAGGTGCTTATATGACAGGAAGGCACTACTAAAAAATGGACTGGGGCTTGGGGATGAATATCCCTGAACGCTACCACTTCCTCATCACGATAAATAATATCTGCAGGAATCGCTCCTTTCACAATTCGGCAAAAAAGACAATCTGGTTGGTGATCCGTGGTATTTCCTCCCCAAATAAATTGTTTTAAAAAAATAAGAACTTCACCTAGGTGGGAAAATTGAGAGAAACTTCGATTAGGCGTTTATCTTCTTAACCGTCTCGTTTAAAGCTAATTTTAATAAACCAAAAGAAGCATTGACATCTGCCACAACATTTAATATTCCCTTTTTAGTTTCCATCAAAATGATTTGGGATGCTTCTGAACATATGATGATTAATCCCACGCCACCCCACTGCATTCTCATGGTAACACCAGCAGTCTTTTTGAAAAGCTGAATACCGGCTTCCCCGGCTCCCTTTTCATCCATACCTTTTACGAACGCATTGACGACCACCTGACCCGTCGGGGTGACAAGCATGCTACCCAAGATGCCGCTTTTTTTGTTGAGGTCTTGTAAAATCGCTTCTAAATTAGAATCGAACGAAACAGGGGGGTTAGCCACAGCCACCTCTTGTGCCGGAACTTTCTGCTCCTTTACCGGCTCAGTGGCCTTAGGGGCAGCAGCGGGTTCCGAGGGCTCTCCTTTTTCATAGATCATACCACCGAGTGTTTTCATAACACTCAATAGATCATCCCCAGTAATATTATCGGATTCGAAAGAGGCCCTAGAGGTTTCTGTAAACATACCTGGAAGGGATGATTCTTTGGAGGGTGTTGCTAATTGAACGACAGGTTCTTTAGCAATATTACTTTCTTGCTGAACGCTTTCTTTTTTTACTTCCTCTGCTTTACCTTCTTCTTTTTTAACTGGTTCTTTAACGGGTTCCTTTGGAGCTGACTTCTTCTTTTCGTTTTTGGATGATTCAACCTGCTCCGGAACAATCCCCAATTTAGCCTGAACCTCAGCCATAAGACTTTGAATAGCGGTATTATCCGGGTTGATACCCAATATCCAATCGCATTCTTGAAGAACTTTTTCTAGCTCACCTTGAATATTAAAAATATTGGCTATATAACTCCTGGCCAAAATATTATTCGGCTCAATTTCAATGACTTTCTTGAACTCAGCTAAGGCTTCTGCATACATTCTTTTTTCCATATAGGCCCTGCCAATACATACTCTGGCGCTCATATAGGTAGGATGAATGACCAAGCCCTTTTGACAAACCTCAATAGCCTCGTCCCACATGCCATTTTTTCTATAGGTTTCTGCTAGAGGAAGAAAAACTAATGATTCGGGATTTTGCTCTAATTTCTTCTGATATTCTTCGATTTCAGCGCGGGGGTCTTTAGGCACTTATCCTCCTAAGAACAGCACTCTTTTAAAACTGCATGGCAAATACTTTTTGGCGGGTTTTTAAGCAGTATAACATGGCCAATTTGGCGTGTCAATATAAGGCAAATTGCACCTAATCGCACCTTCTTATCCAATCGCATGGCATTCTCGATCCTCCCCACCGAACAGTTTCGGGCTTCAGTAGGCAATCCCACTGCTTTTAGAAGGTTAATGATTCTGTCTTTAACGTCTTTGGAACACAATCCCAACTCACAAGATAATTTGGAGGCAAAAACCATCCCTATAGAAATGGCTTCCCCATGGCTGAATTCCTTTGTAACCACTCACGGTTTCAATAGCATGCCCTACGGTATGGCCAAAATTTAAAAAGGCTCTTTTTCCTTTTTCTTCTCTCTCGTCCTTTTCAACAATCCTGGCTTTAATGAGACTTGTCCTCCAGATAATATGCTCCATAACGCTTGCTTTCAATTTGAGGATATCTTGGACATGGTTTTCAATGAATAAAAAGAGGTCTGGATCTCCAACCACGGCGCTTTTAATAATTTCAGCTAAACCATTTCTTATTTCCCTAAGGGGCAAGCTTTTCAAATACCCTAGTGAACTAAAAACTAAACGGGGCTGGTAAAAGCAACCGATCATATTCTTTCCGCTGGGATGATCGATGGCAACTTTGCCTCCGATGCTGGAGTCAACCTGGGCCAAAAGAGAAGTGGGAACTTGTACCAACGGCATTCCTCTTCGATAAGTTGCGGCGACAAATCCCCCCAAATCACCGACTACCCCCCCACCCATGGCCACGAATGTGGCACCCTGGTCCACCTTGGCGCGGAGCAGCCTACTATAAAGAAAGCATGCCATCTTCCATGATTTTGTTCTCTCCCCTTCTGGCACCAATATAACCTCGATCCGTGAGCCCTGCTTCCTGATAAATTTCTCAAGTTGTCTGCCATATAAATCATAGAGCCGCGGATGAGTTAACAGCACAATCCAGTGATGTGCTGCCTGTTTTTTTAGTACTCCTATCAATTGGTTATTTGTAAATGCGCCCACATAAATAGGATATGAGTTGTTCTTTAAATTAACCCTAATTGTTTTCATGTATAGCCCTTCTTACGCACTGCCCCTATAATTTTATTGATAACCTGGCTTATGGTTTTGCCAGACGTAACCACGGAAAAATCAGCCATAGCATAATATTTCTCCCGAGCCTTAAATAATTTACGGACTACTTGTTCAATATTGCCTCTCAGCAAAGGCCTGGTCCGATTACTATCCTTCAGCCTTCGTAAGATCTCGCCTATCGAAGCCTTAAGGCGGATACTTATCGCCAACCTTCGTATGGCCAACCTGTTTTTTCCCACTAAAATAATGCCGCCACCTGTTGCTAAAACAACGCCTGATTCTTTTAAAATATTACACAGAACCCTTGATTCTAATTTTCTGAAATATTTTTCCCCTTTTTCTTCGAAAATATCCGAAACTGAGCGACCCTCCCTTTTTTCGATTAGCGCATCCGTATCAAAAAATCTCAAATTTAATTTTTTCGCTAGTCGCTTGCCAACGAGGGTCTTTCCAGTAGCCATAAATCCAATTAATACAATGTTTTTCATGAGGTAGCTAAAAGGTTTCGAGCTGATGGACGTAATGCTTAAAGTTTTGCTTCATTTCAAAAAGAGAGTCTCCCCCAAATTTTTCCCTCATTGCTTTGGCGATCTCGATGGCGACTACAGCCTCGCCAATGACCGAAGCTGAAGGGACAGCGCATACATCTGAACGCTCCATCGAAGCTTTTTGAACTTTCTTGGTATGAATATCCACCGAATTCAAAGGTTTCATGAGCGTAGAGATGGGCTTCATGGCCGCCCGGATCACGATGGTTTGTCCGTTAGACATTCCGCCCTCAATGCCCCCTGCTCCATTGGTTTTGCGATAAAACAATCGCTTGCTTGGATGATAATAAATAGCATCGTGGACTCTGGAACCTGGCAATTGGCCGGCTTGAAAACCTAATCCAACATCAACTCCTTTGATGGCTTGGATACTCATCAAAGCCCTGGCAATATTCCCATCCAGTTTATCTTCCCAATGTGTATAGGAACCCAAACCTACCGGGACATTTACAACTAAGATTTCAATCACCCCGCCTAGCGCATCTCCTGCTCTTTTCATTTTTTCAATAAGATTCATCGCCCTTTTCTCTGCATTTTTATCTGCCATCCTCACGGGGGACAAGTCAGCAGTCTTCTGGATTTGTAGGGGATTCAAATGAGTTTTTGAAACAACGTCCCCTATCCTCACAACATGGCTGACAACCTGGATGGAATATTCACACAATAGTTTTTTTGCGCATGCTCCTACAGCCGTGCGCACGGCCGTCTCTCTTGCGCTTGCCCTTTCTAAAACATCACGGATGTCATTCAATCTATATTTCAAAACACCAGCCAGGTCAGCATGACCCGGACGAGGTCGAGTCACAGGCTTGATTTTTGCTTGTGACCCACCCTCAACCCTCATGATTTCCTGCCAATGCGCCCAATCATGATTATCGATTTCTAGGGCTACAGGGCTTCCAAGGGTTTTGCCAAACCGGACCCCGGAAAGAATCCTAACCTGGTCTTTTTCGATAGTCATCCTTTGGCCCCTTCCAAATCCTCTTTGCCTTCTTTCCAGTTCCGGATTGATATCTTGGGCCGACAGGCATAGACCTGAAGGAAGCCCTTGGATAATGGCCAAAAGAGACTGGCCGTGGGATTCTCCAGCGGTGATATAGGAAAACATTTTTTGCTCCTTAATAGAACAGGCAGGCTCTCAAAACATCATGGCCTGCCTGTTTCTCAATAGACGATTCTTCAACACTTATATTTATCTCTATTTGATAATATGAGGTGTCAAGAATATAAGTAACTCGATCTTCTCCTTGGTAACTGAGCTACCTTTAAATAACATGCCAAGTAAAGGAATATCGCCTAGAACAGGGATCTTATATTCCTGTTTTTGGTCCTGATCCTTGATCATACCTCCAATAACAATGGTTTGACCATCCTGGACAGCCACAACACTGGTCACCGCCCTAGAATTGGTGGGGGGCGGACCATTGGCAATCGCGGCGCCGGTCTGAGAAACCACATTCACAGTTAGAGGATGCAACGTGACCGTCTTATCATCGTTGCCAATCTCTGGTTGAATGCTTAAGGAAATCGGCAAATTTAAAAAATTAACGGTCTGAGTAGTTATAGTTTCAGGAGGATTCCCAGTGCTGGTGGTTGTCGGCACTCCCAAATAAGGAATGGTATCTTGGATAGTAAAATTAGCCAGGGTTCGGTCGAGAGCTGCAATTTTGGGGGTAGAAAGAATATTCGCTGTTCCTACTGACTCCATAGCAGCAAGCTGGGTAGAAAGGGCATGAGTATCTTGAATGCTTCCTATATTCAAATACGAAGTCATTGCATTACTGGCAATACTATTGTTACTCAGAAATGCGGTAGTGGGGTTCGCAGTTTGAAGGTTGCCCTGTGGTCCGTTAGTTAATTTCCAATTGATTCCCAAATCAGTTTCTTTATTCAGAGATACCTCAACTAACATCGCCTCGATCATAACTTGCTTCAAGGGGATATCCAATTGTTTGATCAAACTTTCAATGGCAGGCATATTGTCAACAATATCTGTGACCACCAAACTGTTTGTTCTGGGATCGATCACCACCTTGCCATTTGAACCTTTTGACATAACAGAACCCTTAAGGATATCTGCGATCCGCTGCAAATTCGTTACATTCCAATCTTGAGCAGCACCGCCAGTCAGAACAGGGTCAGTGCTGGGAAAATTGAGGGTGAACACGCGGGTCACGATTGTTCCGGATGGCTCACTGTTTTGCGAAGCCTTTTTCTGAGTTGCCTGGCCAGAGGTGGCGCTCTGTACAGATCCTTTTTTTATTGGTATCGCTAAGGCTCCTAGATCCACCATCGTTTCTTTTATTACTTCAAGATCATCGTCGGTACCTTTTAAAATAATATTGTTATTGGTTGTATCGGCGGTTAATTTGCCAACCCCAGTTTTGAGAACAGTGGAAAGCTGTCCCTGCAAAGTGCTAACATCTGCATTTTGTATAGTCAGCACTTCTGTGCTCTGGGGCAAAAGAGCTTTTTGAGCGGCAAGATCTTGCGCCATCCCCACATAAATCATACCTCTTTGAACATCAAAGTCATAATTTCCTGTTATTTGACCTACCACCATACCTAAGGCCTCGAGAACCGTTACTTTGTCCGCCTTCACGGTTATCAACAAGCCTTGTATACTCTTATTGATAGTAATACCCAACCCTGCCTCAGCAGCCAAACCTGTTAACACCCCCGTAGCTTCCCCGCTTGTCACATCCAGAGAGACTAATTTCTTCAGCTTTTTCTGAGTAGCTTGGGGAGACAAGGGAACAACTTCTGACGGTAGCGCCTCAAAGCCAAGATCCGACTTGCTCTTTTCTTCCTTTTTAACCGCAAAGAACAGCTGTGTGTCTGTTTGAAAAACTTGGTAAGCCATAGCCTGTGTTAACTGAACAACCACCTTCACTTCCGCAGGAACTTTAATAACAGTATTAGTTACAGAGACGATATCCCCTTCGGAACTAGTCAATTCTAAAGGAGGGCCCATTAAAACCGCCTGGGGAATATTCAAAACTACTTGGTTCTTGGCAGCGCCTTTGGTCACCGTATATTTCAAATGGCTATCGCTGGTGATCACCAGCTGAGACACTTCCTCTAGCTCCCTAATCTCCATATCCGTGATCTTAATAAGTTCAACTTCAGAACCTGTCGCTGGCGTTAATGCGGAAGAAGGTTTTGCAACTGCAACGGCCGCCTGGATCTGACAAACCTCTGTCAATAACATCAGCACTAATAATGTGAAAATTAATTCCACACCAGTATTGGTAATGCCCAAACCTTTTCTCTCCAGCCTCCCTTTCACCTGCATCACTCCTCTCCCTCTTTGAGGTTAAAATTTATTTCCTTGTTCCCCTGAGTTAAAATTACATCCTTATGGTCAATAATGCCAGTAACTCCCTTGATTTTCCAATTGTGGTTATCCAAGAGCCTTCCTTTCCTCAGTAAATAGACACTACCCGGCTTTGTCTTATCCCGGAAAATAGCCTCATTCCCTTCCTCCCCGGCGACATAACCGGTCAATTCTAAATTATTAATGTCAACTGAACTCAAATCGATATTATTGGTATAGGGTTCAAAGGGATTTCTCCGATTTTTTTCTTCATATACTGTCAGAGGTTTTATCCGCAATATGTCCTCATTGCCTCCTGGCTCCTGCGACATCCCCAACTTTATTCTCGCCTTTGAGGCCTCATAATACTCCATATCTTCCGGGCCAATCTTATCATACTCTTTGAGAGCTTCTTGGATCTTGCCGGTCTTCTCAAACCATTGAGCAAGGGTGAAATGAGCATAAGAATTTTTTGGGTCAACGCTGATCCACTTTAACAAACTTTTATAAACGTCCTTGGTTTGCCCTCTCCTTGAATATTCTTCAACAAGACGTTGGTAAGCCAAAGGATACGGAAACCGAAAAACGCAGTTCTGGTAAGATTTTAAAGCATCATCCCACATTCTTTTCTTGGCATAAAGATCGCCTTTGGCGATTATAGGTACAAAATCCATAGCATCCCATTTGGCGGCCAATGAATATTCAGATAAAGCTTTGTCAAAAACACCCTGGTACACATAGGAAAGGCCCAGATACATATGCGCTTGGCTAAAAGATGGATGGAGAGCGGCTTCCTTTTGGATTAATGCAAAACTTTTCTGGAACTGGTCAACATCTATCCTTCCCCCACTATACCAAGGTAAAGCTTCTTCAATTGCATTAATAGTGTTTTCAAACGAAGTGGTATCGCCATATACAGAAGAAAAAAGACCACTATGTAGAAGCATAACAATAAAGACAGCTAATAAAAAATATTTTCTTAGGATCACAACAAATTCCTTTATATAATATTTAGTCATCGATGCTCCCTAATGACCTGTGGTATACGCTAGAAGAGTCATGGTGATTCTCAAATTGGAAATCTTAGGTTTTGTCACATCGTATTGAATAGTGGTCACAAAAGCAGCTAAGGGTATCGGGGAAACCCTCAAGTTACTGAGTAAATGACAAAAATTATTAAAATTGGTCGAGATGTTCATATCCATACAGATGGCATTGTAACCAATGCCCCCCGCATCCCGCCTCAAAGTCTTTCGGGGAGGATTGATGCCAGTATAAGAGACCCTGCTGTCCGCCATCAATTGCGTGATTTCATTGATCAAAGCAGGATAGCTTAAGGTATCGGGCAGCTTTCCCTGTAGATACTGTTGTAATTTGATTAACTGTTCACCTTTAAATTTTGCTAAATCGTACTGCTTAGCAACGGTCCTAGCATTTTCTAGCTTGCTCTTTTTATCCTGCAACTCAGAAAAACTTTGGGTAATCGCTTTGTCTAAAGGAATATAAATGTATCCAAAAAAACCATACAAAGCGACAATCACGACAACCCCTATGACGATCCACATTTGCACCTTTTTTGATATTTTCACCTAAAATCTCCGCTTAAATTTTTATAAATCTGGATACAAAGTATTTTTGCTTTCGCAGGTTATTCTAAATTGATAGAACGTTGTTCCGTTCTGTATGCTTTCTGTTATAGCGCCCAGAATGGACACATTAAACAAAGGACTCTGTCCAAGATTATGATAAAACTCCAGAATGCGGTCCCTGTTGATTGAATAACCATCGATGTCGACCAATTTACCCGTTTTAGTCTTATCGGCACTCGTGGCCTTCCCCAAAGCCGAAATCCAAACCCCTTGGGGCAAACGAGCGCTCAAATCGTCCAAAAAAGACAACCAGACGGTTTGGTCTCCGGAAATGGATTCTAGAACAGCCATCTGATCCTTTACTGATTTTTCTCTTGTCTCGATCTCCGTGACAAGATTGACCTTATCAATGAGTTCGGGAGCATTGAGCGCAACTTCCACTTGGTCAATCTCCTTTTTTATTTCATTAAGCACAGCAAGCTTCTGGAAATATAACCATCCAAGGACCAAAATCAGCAATCCGCCTGCCCCAATGATTAAGCTGTTCTGGAAACGAGAAACTCTTGCTTCCCTAATCTGAGGAGGCAGTAAATTTATCTGTATCAAATTTAGACCTTTCTTACGGCCAATCCTACTACAACAGGAAACAAAGCCGCTTTTTTACTTAGTGTATCTACCACATCCTGAGGGGCATCAATATTCTTAAAAGGGTTGTTCCACTCCACGGGAATCCCCAATTTTTCTTGCAAATACTTCTCCAAATTCTTTATTTCGGCGCTGCCGCCGCTTAATAGCAACTTTTGGATCGGTTTCTTTTTGGGTAAAGTTTCGTAATAATCAAAGAACTTCCTGATTTCAGAAATTAATTTGTTTAAAGTTGGACTGATGGCTTCAAAAATTTGGATCGAGCGATCTTCTTTATTGGGCATCCTCAAAAGAGAAAGATCGTCCGATTCCACCAGGATGCTGGCTTGAAGCTTTTTTAACTCTTCTGCCTGCTCAAAGCTTAAATTGAACTCGCGCTGTATGTCCTTGGTCAGATTTTCTCCGGCGACAAAAATATCCCGGGTAATCCTCATGTTGCTGCCTTCCATAATACTCACAGTGGATATTTTGGATCCGATATTTAAAAGGACCGTGGCGTCTTCTCCAAGCTCTTTGCCATAGTTCATCTCGAAAGCGTTGCAGAGGGCGAAGCAATCGACATCGATGATGATCGACCTCAACCCAGATTCCTTAAGGATCTTTAAATGCCTGTCCAAAACATCGTGTTTGGCGCCGACCAACAACACTTCGATCTTCTTTTGGTTATCTTCGGTGACCTCTCCCAAGATCTGAAAGTTAAGAGCGAATTGATCCACATTGGGGATATATTGCTCCGCCTCGTATTGTATGACCCCCTTCAGTTCCTCTTGGCTCATCGCGGGTAATTTAACATTCCTCACGATGACGGCCTCGCCGGAAAGAGAGGTCACAACATTCCTGCTGTTGATCTTGTTTTCCTTAAAAATCTTTTTTATGGTTTCGGTCAGCAGGACTTCTTTTAACTCGGGGTCCAATTCTTCATCGCCGACCGACTCCGGCTTGGCGATATTCACGACTCCGCCTTTGACCCATTTCCATCCCTTTGAGGTCTGTTTCAATTGAACGAACTTGATGGTGTAGGTGCCGATGTCTAACCCCACCAAGTTCGTGGACAACATTTTCTCAACAACACCCATCGATCTCCCTCTCCCTCACCAATGAAAGATAAAAACTTGTGGCAGTATCATCGTAATCAAAGAACCTATCGCCATAAATGGCCCAAATGGGACAAAATCCTTCAGGCTTTTTTTACCTAATGCAATGAGGATGGCTGCCACTAACGCCCCTAATGTAAATCCCAAGACCAAAGAATTGAAAAGGCCCCGCCATCCCAAAAAAACACCTAGAACAGCCGATAACTTTACATCCCCTCCGCCCATTCCTCCTCGGCTGAGGGTTGCGATACCGCCCAATACAACGATCCCTAACAAAGCGCCAAGGACTGCATTGAACAAGCCTTGGCTCCAAGGGTTGACAAAACTCGTTACCAAAAAGAACAAAAATATAGGATACGTTATTTTATTAAAAATTAGCTGGTACTTTATGTCTAAAACAGTCACTACAAACAAGAACGAAGCGAACACAAAGGGCAAATAAAACGAAACAGCTTTGAAATCAAACGAAAAAAAAATCTATTCCCTGTAAAAATGACTAACAAGAACAAATAAAGAATAGAGTGGCTGGCCTCAACCCAAAAATACCTTGACGAGATGGGAGTCTTGCAAAATCGGCATTTTCTGCCCAATAACCAGTAGCTGATTAAGGGAATGTTGTCATACCACTGTATTGGCTGATGACAAGTGGGACAAAATGAACCGGGAAAAATAATTGAAATATTGCGGGGAATCCTATAAATGCAAACATTTAAAAAGCTACCTATGACTGCTCCCAACAATAATGTCGCGAGACAATATAAAGCCAAACCCAACTCCTTCTAGGCTAAAAAGCCCAAGAAAGTAATTGTTCTAACGCCTCCCTCATTCTGAAAATAATATTTTTTTAATTATATGCCGTGTTTTTGTATTGTCAAGGCAACTGTTAACAAAATGTTATTCATATTGATAAAGTTATAGGTGAATTGTTCTGAGAGTAAGGTAAGCTCTACTGAAAAACCCTTGAAAAGACATCAAAACATTAAGATTAACTTACAAGACTCCCAAGGCTAAACATAGGCAAGAATAACGCAACAACTATAGAACCGATGGTACCGCCTAGAAAAACTATAATTAAAGGCTCCAGCATAGAGGTCAACGCTTCCACGGCGGCGTTAACTTCTTCTTCATAAAACATTGAAATCCTCATGAGCATCTGGTCTAACGCGCCTGTTTCCTCTCCCACCGAGATCATGGAGGTCACCATAGGGGGGAAGATTTTGCTTTCTCTTAGGGGATCCGTAAATCCCTCCCCTTTTCTGACACTTTCCTTGGCTTTCAGGATGACCTTTTCAATCACAGAATTTCCAGAAGTCCTCGCCACGGTATCCAGAGCCTCCAGGATGGGAACACCGCTTTTGATCAATGTCCCGAGGGTGCTGGTAAAATTAGCGACGGCCGTCTTTTTTAGGAGCATGCCGATGCCGGGAAGTTTGAGCAAAAAATTGTCAAACGCATACCGGCCCTTAGGGGTTTTAACCCACATTCTGAACAAAATAAAACCTATAATACCCCCTATAATGCCAAAAATAATATATCTGGCTAATCCATTGCTGACTGCGATTAGAATTCGGGTAGGAGCCGGTAACTCAGCCCCAAAACTATGGAATACGCTTTCAAAGGTGGGGACCACGGCAACCATGATAAAAATGACCACGGAACCGGCCACGGACAACACGACCGCAGGATAAGCCATAGCGCCTTTTATTTTCCGCTTCAAGCCTTCAGCCTTTTCTAGATACCCTGATAGTCGCTCCAAGATTTCTGACAACACGCCGCCCGCTTCACCGGACCGGATCATGTTGACAAAAAGCTCATTGAACACCTTTGGATGTTTGGCTAAGGCGTCAGCCAGAGTGCCACCACTGGAGATGTCATCTTTGACTTTACGCAGCACTTCACCAAAGGTTGGATTTTCCGCTTGCTCGGATAAAATGGTCAAACCTTGCATAATGGGAAGCCCAGAATTGATCATGACGGAAAACTGCCGGCAAAAAATAGAGATATCTTTTGTACTTACTCTTTTTTTGGTCAAAAAACCTAGCAAGGACTTGAGATCAAAACCCTGGCCTTCTTTGCTCATGGAGACCAAGGTAAGCCTCTGCTGTTTTAGTTTGTCCATAAAGGCTTTTTCATTTTCAGCGATAAGGCTCCCTGATACGACCGCGCCCTGTACATTTTTTGCCTTATAAGAAAAATTTGGCAAAGCAACTCCTTCCGCTTCGTCCTAACCTAAGATCGATAAAGCTATGCGGTATTATAGATTAACTTTTGAAGTTCTTTCGGGTCCAAAGTATGAGACATCGCTTCTTTGAAATTAATCAGGCCTTGCTTATAAAGGTCCGCTAAAGCCTGATTCATGGTTCTCATTCCCTCTGACAACCCTGTCTGCATCGTTGAATACACCTGGTGGATTTTCTCTTCGCGGATAAGGTTTCTAATGGCTGGATTGAGGAGCAGCACTTCCACAGCGATACATCGGCCCGTTCCAGAAGCTTTAAGAAGAAGCTGCTGGGAAAAAATCGCCTGCAAAACAAAGGAGAGCTGCACTCGGACCTGCTCCTGTTGGTGCGAGGGAAAAACATCGATTATTCGGTTCAGGGTCTGGATAGCGTCCGTGGTATGCAAAGTCGCCAGCACGAGATGTCCTGTTTCTGCGATCGTCAAAGCCGCGTTGATGGTTTCCAAGTCACGCATTTCTCCGATCAGGATCACATCAGGGTCCTCTCTCAGGGCATATTTAAGAGCATTGCCAAAAGAGTCCGTGTCCGTCCCAACTTCCCTTTGATTGATAATGCACTTTTTATGAAAATGGATGAATTCGATGGGGTCTTCCACAGTCAGGATGTGTCCCGGCCTGGAATTATTAATATAATCGACCATCGAGGCCAGGGTCGTTGACTTACCACTGCCCGTAGGCCCGGTGACCAAGATCAAGCCTTTAGGCAAATTGGCCAGACTGGCCGTGACTCCCGGCAACCCCAGTTCCTCGAAAGTCATGATTCTATTATTGATATTTCTCAAAACAGCGGCGACAGCACCTCTCTGCCGGAACACATTCATACGGATACGCCCTTTACCTTCGATGCCGAAAGAAAGGTCCAGCTCCTTGTTCCTTTCGAACCGTTCCTTATGGTCATCCGTAAGAACCGAATAGATCACTTCCTGTACGGTCTGGGGAGTGAGCTTTTCATATTCGGTAGGCAGGATGGCGCCATCAATGCGGATCATGGGCGGCTTTCCCGCAGTTAAGTGAAGATCGGACCCGCCTTTTTCAAACAGTTCGTTCAATAACCTGTCAATGGTTACCACACGGCCCTCCTAGCCCACAATTCTATTAAAAATATAGCTTACCTTACCCTCAAGTGCAAGGGATAGGCTTCCCTGCGTAGATCTCCGGATTGACGAGATGGGCCGGCCTTTGGCATTTGAGAACAGCTAGAATATTGAGCGCGGCTTTTTCAGACATCTTCTCTCGGGTATGGACGGTCGCACTGCCTAAATGCGGGGTCAAGACCACATTCTTCATTTTCAGCAGCTCTGGATGGACCTCGGGTTCTTTTTCAAAAACATCCAATCCCGCTCCTGCCAGCTGATTATGGAGCAGGCTTTTCACCAAAGCCTGTTCATCGACCACGGGTCCACGGGAGGTATTGATCAGCATAGCACCCGCCTGCATCCACCCCAACTTCTCTTCATTGATCAGATGGAAGGTCTCCTGGCTCAGCGGCACATGGAGGGTCACAAAATCGGACTCGCTCAGCAGGGTTTTAAGGTCGACCCAGCGGGCATTGAGTTCCTCCTCCATGGACGGTTCTGCTCTCCGCCGAGAGGTGTAGAGTACTCTCATCTGAAAGCCAGCGGCCCGCCGTGCCATCGCCTGCCCTATCCGCCCCATACCAATGATCCCTAAAGTCTTCCCGAACACCTCGGTTCCCAGCAGCAACATCGGCTGCCAACCTTTGAACTGTCCTGCCCTTACCAGCCCATCTCCCTCCACCACCCTCCGCGCCAGGGACATGAGCAGGGACCAGGCCAGGTCCGCAGTGGCTTCAGTCAGGATCCCGGGCGTATTGGCCACTGGGATCCTCAGCCTGGTCGCGGTAGCCACATCGATATTGTTCGTTCCTACGGCGTAGTTAGAGATCACCAACAGCTGGGGATTGGAGGTAATCACCTCCTGATCAACGGAATCCGACAGGAGGCAAAGCAGGGCTTGCTTGGATTTCAATCTTTGGATGAGTTCCCCTTTGATCAGAGGGTCTTGTCCTTCATAAACTTCCACGGCGCAATGCTCGCGTAAAAGTTTCAGTCCGGTTTCAGGGACCTTGCCGGTTACCAATACGTTTGGAGTTACAGCTTCCAAGGTCACCTCTTCGTTTTCCTTAGCGCGGCCAGGAGTGCTTTTTTCATGGCGGGGATCGGCGCCTTTTCCCCGGTCCACAATTCAAAAGATAAAGCGCCCTGGTACAAGAGCATCCCCAACCCGTCAATAGCCTTGGCTCCCTTGCTGCGGCCGGCCTTAAGCAAATCTGTATCCTTGCCGTACACCAGATCCATCACGGTCATGCCTTGGTGCAGCCAATCTTTTTTGAGCAAAGACTTGGCGCCGGGCTGCATACCCACCGAAGTGGCATTGACCAGGAGGTCGCTTTCACGGACCAATCCCGCAAGCTTGCGGTCCTTGAGGGACAACGCCAGTATCGTGGTCTTTGACCGTAACCGTTGCAAGCTGTTGATCAACTTGGCCGCTTTGAAAAATGTCCGGTTAGCGATGGAAAGCTTTGAAATTCCGGCGGAAACCAGGGCAAAAGCGACGGCCTGGGCTGCTCCGCCGGCTCCCAGCAGCACGGCTTTTTTTCCGGAGGGATCAAACCCGGCATCGCGCCGCAAACTGGTCAGTAGTCCCTGCACATCGGTATTATACCCGATCAGTTTTTTCCCTCTGACCACGATCGTGTTGACAGCCTTGATCAGTTTTGCCTGGCCTTTGAGTTCGTCCAAAAAAGGTATGACAGCCTGTTTATGGGGAATGGTCACGTTGACCCCGTCCAAGGACATGGCGGAGATGGCTCGGACAGCTTCCCCTACCTGGGCAGGCGGTACCAGTAGAGGCAGATAGACCGCCCTGACTCCCTGTGATTTAAAAGCCGCTTCATGCATGGTCGGGGACAGCGTATGGGCAATAGGAAAACCCATGACCCCGAATATTCTGACTGGCTTGTTTTGCTTCATTTTAGGACCCTTCCTCAATTGAACTGCAGAATTGCTTACTATGATAATACTTCCCGGGCCAAGGGTGGGGGATTTTTTTAATTCTTTTTTCAGGAAACTCCGGCCCTATGGCCTCGGATTCCTACTCTTTGTGGGGCATTTCTTTTTTGCCGGTTTTAGTGTTTTCGTTCTGTTTGTTCAAGGCACTGCGGGCTGCCACTTTGATGGTGGCGGACGGGTTGTTGGTCATCTCGCTCAATAACTTGGTGACTTTGGGATTATTAAAATACCCCAGGGTTTTTATGGCGGCCACTTGCACCGACTCTGGTTTTTTCTTTTTGAGGAACTCTTTGTTTCTGGCCAGCTGCATCAAGAGGCCGATAGCCTCCGGGGTTTGGAAATGCATAGTCGCCATGCAGGCCTCCACCTGGATTACTTCACTCTCCTCTTTTTCTTTGGAAAAAACCGAACGGAATCCCACCATAGTGGATAAGGTTTGATAGGCTGCTTTGGTCCTGCTCTGCCCCAATAGGCGCAGCGCTTCGACCCGTATCTCCTGGTCCACGTCCGAAACGGCATCCAAAAGAAAATTCACCGACCTGAGGTTATGGATCCGCGACACGCATTTCATGATCTCTTTGCGCACTCCCGGATGTGGATGGTAAAAAGCTTTCTCCAGCTGTTCCAGCATCGATTCCTCATACCCGATGGTATCCACGACCTCCAGAATGCGTTTGGCCACATCATAGGGCACCAGGCTGTCGATCTCTTTTAACAGCTGGTCCGAAGCGTCCTTGCCGTATTTTTTTAGGATACCCGCCACGCTCTTGCGGAACTGATAGTTGTCCGACGCCTTGACGGCCTTGATGAGAGGGTCCACTGAAAATTCGTCGAACTTGAGGATAACGGAATAAGCTTGTTCCTGGGCGGTCTTGTCCCCGCTCTTGAGGTCATTGACCAGCATTTGCATCGCTTCGCTGCCGGCCATCTTTTTCATGACTTCGCTGGCATACTGTACCCTGTTCTTAAAAATATCGCTTTCCACGACCTGATGCTTCTTGAACATATCAATGACACGGGTCCCTTTTTCATAATTCCCCTTCTGGAAACTCTTGGCCACATTCTCTTCCAGAAGACCAGCCATTTCCTGGTAGACCTTTTCGTTGGTCTCCCGGTCCTCAGTCTGGATGAACTTTTCCTGTAAATGTTCCTGTATCTTTTGGTCTGAAAGACTCCCGATCGTGGGCGACATTTCCTTGAAAGAACGCACCGCATCCAGCCGCAGGTCAACCGAGTTGTTATCAAGGTTTTCGGCCACCTTTCCCACGACTTTAAAAGCCACGTCTCCCTGGGCGCAGGCATCCAGTTGCCTGAGGAGCTGGCCCATCTGCTGTCGTCGTTCAGGCTTTAAAAGGACACTGGCCTCCTCTGCGGTCCACTCCTGGGCTTGTATCAGTACCCTTTGTTCCGGCGTCATGGCCGGCCCGGCGGCCGCTCCTACCGGTACCCCAAATCCAACGCCTCCTCCCATTCCGCCCCCCGTGCCGTCACCTCCGCCGCCTCCGCCTCCCCCGGTCCCTTCCTTGCCGCCTTCTCCGGTGCCTTCGTCCAGATAGACATACACCCTCTTTTCCACCTGGATGTTACTGACCTTGGCCGCCTGCAGGAGCGCCTCAAAATTTTCCTCTTGGTCTTTCCTCGGCCGCCGGCTCAAAAGTTCCATGAACGACTTGAATTCGTCCGGAGAATACCCCTTGTTAAAAATCATCCCCCTGATCTTATGTTGTTTGAAAGTTTCCACCAGAAGCTTGACGGCGCTGGAGGTGTCCCCTTTGGCCTGGATATAACTGCCGTTGACCAGCAGTTCGCCTTCTACCGCGGAAACGGTCAATGGATTTTTTTGTTCCAGCATGGCTTCCATGTTCTTGGCGATGGCGACCATGGATTCCTGGACGACTTTATGAGAGATGGGGTAGATCTGCAGGTTGGAAAGGGCGATACGCAGATTGCGCAGCCATTGGGCCAAAGGCTGGGAGTTGGGTGCCTGGGACTGGGAAGCCTGTGGGTTATCTTGCTGATCCATAAATCCAACCTCTCCTCTAGGAAAGTGATTTATCTATAGAACTCAAAGCGCAAAAGGACTCTACCTGTTTGGTTTCTTCGGGGTCCAGAGCGACGAATTCCACACCAAAACCCGGCATGGGTCCAGGCTGGCTGTGCGCCACCTGGCCAAAGACCTTTCTAAGGCTGCCCAGGTCGGCTAACACGATCTCCTCAAAGCAGATCAATTCTCCCTCTGAGAAATTCACCGGGGTCTGGAAATAAAGGCCGCCGCAGGAGATATTCAGGATAAATCCCGAGGCGATCTTACTGGTTTCCTGGAGGGAATAAATACTCGGGATAGGGATGTTGACCCTTATGCGGACCGACTTGCGGGCGTTCAAACCTAGATCGTGCTTCTTGTCTTTAAGGTCCTGGTCTTGGCTGGAAACGCTCTGGGGAAATGCAAGGGGTTCTCCTTTTTTTACATTCAAGGAATTGACCATCCGCTGCAAGAAAATGTTAAGTTCGGGTTTGTCCTGGGTCTGGTTCAAAAGGACCGTATAGCCCGCCATGGCGGCATCATACTGTTTGATGTCCTGCTGTTCTAGCAGTCGGAGCACTTGTGACCTGAAATTTTGGAAATATCCTTCTCCTTTTCGTCCAAAAAAAGAAAAGATAGGGCTCACCGGTCCTCCGCTTTATGATTTTTTTACTGCAATACCTCAATTATACTACTCTAGAAATAGAGCCCAAAACAATTATTCCGCCCCGAGGCTCATGGCTAGTTAGGACCCAATAAAGACTATTTCCCGGCCAAACTCTTGGCTGCTTCCAGTCCGGCCACATAACCGCTGGACCAGGCCCATTGCAAATTAAACCCTCCGGAGTCAGCGTCCACATCCACGATCTCTCCAGCCAAATAAAGTCCTGAAATGATTTTGGATTGCATTTGGCTGGTGATCTCCCTCGTATCCACGCCGCCCACCGTGACCTGAGCTTCCTTCAAGGGCCTCATTTTCTTGGGAGCAAACTCCAACTTCTTAATATTTTTGACTATCTCTTTCTTGGCCGACTCGGTGGTCTTCGCGGCCTTTTGTCCGGCATCCACTTTGCTGACCTTGAGGACCACTCCTGCCAGATTGGAGGGCAGCAGTCCGGCCAAACACTCCTGACAGCTCTTGTCAGAACGAAGAGAGAACAATTTATCCAGGACGCCTTTGAGTTCTGCCGCTGAATATTCCTGCAACAGGTCCACCCTTATCTTGACCTTGCCTTTTTCCAGAAGAGGGGCTACATGCCTGGCCACTCCCATGACCGCCGGTCCGGAGAGTCCATATTCGGTAAACAGGACATCCCCTTGGTGGGAGGCCACCACTTTCCCGTCCTGCACGGCCTGGACCTGGGCTTCGAGTCGCAGTCCTTTGACCTCGCGGACCAGGGTTTCCATGGTTTCAATGGGGACCAGGCCGGCAAAGAGAGGAGTAACCCGATGCCCCCAGTTCTTGGCCCAAAACAAACCGTCTCCGCTGGAACCGAATTGATGGCCCGCTTTTCCTCCCGTGGTCAGGATCAACCTTGTTGCGGTCACCGGCCAAGCGTGCTCCAAATGGACTTGGAAAGACCCCTTTTCCTCTACCCTCTTGACCAGGGTTTTCACCTTGAGCACGGCACCGCTGGACTTGATGGCCTGCTCCAGGGCCGTGACCACGGTGGTGGCTTGACCGGTCCTGGGAAAAATACGCCCTTGGTCTTCTTCGGCAAGGACAACCCCCAGGGACTCAAAGAATTGCCAGGTCTGATTTTGGTCGAATTGCCGGAAGATATCTTTGACAAAACCAGGGTTTTCACCGTGGAATCGGTTCGGGTCAAGGGTCTTATTGGTCAGGTTGCAGCGGCTGTTGCCGGTCACTAGGAGTTTCCGACCTATGTTCTCGTTCTTTTCAATCAGAACGACGCGTGCTCCGTTGCGGGAAGCGGTCAAAGCCGCCATGCATCCGGCCGCCCCGCCCCCGATGATGGCAATATCAAAGGCTTGCTCTTGGTTTGGCTCAGGCATTCGGCTCACTTACCTCCGGCAGCATCCGAGACCACCCAGCCCAGCAAACACCCCGCGGCCAGGCCTCCGAGGAATCCCAGGGCTGGCTGTATGCCCGAAGCGTTATCCGGGCTGGAAAAAACAACGGTCAGCTCTCCGGCTATCCCCCCGATCACGCCTGCAAAAGCAATGGCCTCCAGATCCAATTTCTTGGTCTTGGGCTGGCCGGGGTTCTCCGCCTGGGGCTTGGCATTATTTCTGACCTCAACCTGCACTTCGTCCGGGGCTTGGTAGTAATTTTCCGCGAGGGTCAAACGGGAAGCTTTGTCTGTTTTTAAGAACACGGAATTTTCTCCGGCCCCCCAGCTGAAGTTGGCCAGAGCCATCACGATAAGCCATAAGACGATCGTCCTGCGGAACATCGTTCTCCTGTCTTGCTACGGGTAAAGGCTTTTCTTGTTTTTGCCCGGCGTGCTGCCTTTGGGTTGCGAGGTGGCCGTCAGCACCCGGCCGAACCAGATACCCACTTCGTAAAGTATCCACAAGCATATCATTAAAATCGTCATGGAAACAGGCGTGGGATCCGGGGTGATGATGGCGCTGAAGATCGCCGCGATCAGGTAGGCGATCTTCCTTTTGTCCCGGAAGGTCTGCGGCCGGACCAGATGGAGAAAGGAAAGCAATCCCATGACCATGGGAAGCTCAAAGGGCAGGCTGAAGATCAGGAACATGATGAACAAAAAGCTGCAGAACTCCTGGAGGGTGATCTTGGGCACCGCGTTCATGGAAGCCCCGTAGTTCAAAAAAATGTAAAGGGTGATAGGGATCAGCAGGTAGTATGTAAAAAGGATCCCCAAGACCAGGAAGAACATGGAGCCAGCTCCCAGCCACAGGGTGAACCTCTTCTGGTTCTTGCTCAGGGCCGGAGCCATGAACGCGTAGAGGTGGTAAAAAAGGTACGGGCAGATAACGGCAAGACTGATGAATAGGGAGATTTTAAAACTCGCGAGCAGCGGCTCCAAAGGATTGAGGAAGACCAACTGCGTGCCGCTGGGCAAAAACCGCCTGCTCAAGTATTGGATGGTCAGGGTGGCCCAGGAGTTGAAAAAACTGGGAGTAAAAAAGCTGAGGGTAAAGACGGCCACAAAGACCCCCAGGATCCACAGAACCCTATAACGCAACTCTGACAAATGTTCGAATAAAGGTTTGGGTTGTTCTTTTGGCATGTGTCTCCTGGAAGCTGGGTGCGCAGGTCTTAATGAAGAATAAAAAAAACGGCTACTTCTTTTTCCGGGCTTGTTTCTTGGGCGCTTCCTCGTGTTGTTTAGGAGGTTCCTCGGCCATGGACTTTTTGAACTCTTTGACTGCTTGCCCCAGGGACCTGGCCATTTCGGGCAGCTTCTTCACTCCCCCAAATAGGACCAAAAAGATCACAAGGATAACGATCAATTTAGGCATGTCTAAGGTCATTATCTCCTCCTGGCTCAATGATTTTTTGCTTTTTATGCTCCTCGCCCTAAAGTGAGAAGGTGTTCATTGTAACCTATCCGCCCGCCGTTCGCACATATCTTTTCAAATGTGTGGTTGGTTCTTCTTTTTTGCTGTTAATATAAAATGAGTCAGGTATGGACTATGGTTATAACCATATGATATTTCAGAATAGTCCCGATTTGCCCTTTCCTCCTCCCACCCCCACTTCTCAATATTAAATGCCAATTCGTCTTCCCACAATATGACACCGTCATCAAGATCATTGCTTTTCACAAAATCCATGGCCTCAGTTTTTACGACAAGGTCTTTCCACCAAGCTGCTGAATGATATCTAGAGAATTCTTTTGGCCACAAATTAGTGCCATTGTCATATTCATTAGGAAGACTACCAAGTTCTTCGGGGAAAAATTCCCTGCTAAAACAAGGACTGCCGATGCCTAAACAGCCGCCAGGCTTTAAGGTTCGCAATAATTTCGTCATAAACTCTAAACTACCGCCAAAATAATGGATCGCGTCCATGCAAAAAATCGCGTCAAAATATTCGGAAGCAAAAGGAATCGACTTAGTAATATCCAGGTTCAGTGGAATGACTTGTAAGCTTTGGTCTTTCTCTCTTGTGAATTGAAATATCTTCTCTGGAGAAACCCACAAATCTACCGCAAAAACATGTGCGTGGAATTTGCCGGCTAAATAACACGAGGTCAAGCCGTTCCCACAGCCAAGATCCAGAATCTTTGATCCGGCCTGCAATTCCATTGATCTGCACATTTTCGTGGCCAGATAAAGCCCGCCCGGTCCCATTTTACCGTCGTAAATATCTTCTATGGAGTAATTAGACAGTTCGGGATATTGACCTTTATCAATTCTTCGTAAGCGATTTAAAACCTCAGCGGTTTTAATGTTTGCAGCTCCTCTAATAAAAGTTTGCTGTGGACTTTCACTCTTTCACTATCGCCGCTACCCGGATAGCCCGTATGGGGCTGACTGGGCATTTGTTCTGGCAGATGCCGCACCCCACGCACAGGTCCGCGTCCACTTCCGGCCTCCGGACCCGCCTGGCTCCCGCATCGTAAGTATAGCTCTCTAAAACAACAAAACCCCTGCTAACCCAAGCAGAGGTTTTGTTTCACACAAGTAAACACACCTATCACCCTTGATGTTGTTGAAGTTTTCGCCAGAAATCTCCAAGCCTTCCTTCATTCGCCCCTTTTTGAAAATAGACAATTTTCTCATCAGCCGTCATGTCCTTTGTCTCCCGATATATTTTCTCCTGCGCCTTCCGCTTTAATTCAATACAATCAAAACTCTTTTTTACTGCCAATTTAATCACGGCCCAGCACCTCCCTAGGTGTAACAATACTTAAAAGAGCATACCCTTTTTTAAGATTAACCTCGTTATATAAACGCATCTTCTCTAAATTAACAATGTGTTTGAAATTCCACGAAACGATCGCATCAGCCTGATAAATAGTAGCGCAAGCTACATGGCCCGCGTCTGTCTCTGACTTTAAGGTTAATATCCCCGCTTTAATATAACCTTCACTCAATTTTTCAACTTCCTTTGTAAAAATTACCCTTTCAAAACTCTGAATTGGAATCCTTTGAAATATGTTTTGTATATAATCTGGTGCATCCCTTAATTCATTAATAACCAAATCGCTGATCAAAACTTTATATTTCCCAGATGCAATACTATCCAGCAAACGCAGGGATTCCTCGGCAAACTCCTTATCAAAACATCCCCCGAAAATTGAAGTGTCCAAATAGATCCGTAATGGTTTCATGTATTAACAATACCATATCAAACTTGCCCCATAAAGATTGAAGTTCAGGACTATTCCCATATATGAAAAGTACCTAAAAAGGTGCCGGGCTTGGATCTTTAAAGGTTGTCGTGGACTTTCACTCTTTCACTATCGCCGCTACCCGGATAGCCCGCATGGGGCTTACCGGGCATTTGTTCTGGCAGATGCCGCACCCTACACACAGGTTCGCATCCACTTCAGGTCTCCTAACTCGCCTGGCTCCCGCCTTGCCCACTTTTTTAATAGCCTTGTCCGGGATGGGACAGTGTTCTTCACACACCAGGCACTCTTTGTTTTCCGCCCAGGCCAGGCAGATATCGCGGTCCACCATGGCCAGGCCAAGTTTGGTCTTTTCCTTGACCTCCAGCTCCAGGGCCGGGATGGCGCCCGTGGGGCACACCTGGCCGCACAGGTTGCATTCGTATTCGCAATAGCCTATTTCCGGTACCAGCCTGGGAGTCCAGATGCCCTCTACCCCTGACTGCATCGCCGTGGGCTGCAATCCGTTGGTGATGCAGACCTTCATACAGTTGCCGCAGCGAACGCAGCGCTCTTTAAATTCGCTTTCTTTGAGCGCCGCGGGAGGACGGATCACCCCGCCCTCCTGGAACTTCCAAAAAGTTTTCAGCTGAGGTTTTTCTTTGACCTTGAGAAACTGAGCTGCCCAGCTGACAGAAGATAAGGATAAAAGTGAGGTGGTTGAGAGAAAAAGAAAATTAGCCCGGGTAAGTTTTGGGCCGCTTTGCTCTTCAGGGATTTTTTTCTGTTTTTTCCCAACACGGGAAAATGTAAAGCGGGTGACATCCTGGGGACAATCATATAAACAGTCCATGCACAGGATGCACTCTCCCTTGGTGTAGTTACCGTCGTCATGGATGGCGCCCATCCGGCACTTTTTTTTGCATATCTTGCACCCGATACATTTACCCACGCTCCGTTCCAGCCAGGAAAACCTGGCTGTCAGACCATAGACAGCTCCCAGGGGGCACAAGGTTCGGCACCACAGCCTGGGTAGGACTAGGGCTGCTCCGGCAATGACCAGAAAAAAAAGAAAAATATAAAATGAACTGGAAAAATAATAAGGGGTGATCCCAAGTAAACTGTTCTTGAGCTGGCGGTAAAAGTCGTAGACCGCGCCTGTCAGGTGCAGATCCCTAACCAGAAACATAAAAAACCTGTCCAGCCCAACTGTGGCCGTGGGGATGAGGTTGAGCGAGACAAACCTAGCCATGATGGCCATGGGGTCCAAGACCCACGCCGCCTGGATACCGCCAAGGGCCAGGGTGAAAATAACCCCCGTGACAAATATTTTTATCCACCTCAACTTACGGTTAGTGGAGTCTCCGAGGCCCGGACCGGTCAATTTGGTTTTTTTGAATATCCTCACCCCGTCCAGGGTCGCTCCCAAAGGGCATATCCAGCCGCAGAAAAACCTACCCAGCACTAGGGTGGCCAGGAGCATCAATATGGAAAAGATAAGGCCAGGCAACAGGATCCGTTCAGCCAGGGCCGTAAAAAGCATGACTGACGGGTTTATCTTGAAAAAAAGATCAGAGGGCAAACTTCCGTGCAGAGGATAGGTCGTGGACCAGAGTATATACACGAACAGGGCAAAGAAAAAGGCCTGCGACAGCCTTCGCACCATGATCCATGTTCGCATGTAAAAAACGCTCCGTTAAACCTTTATCTGTTTGATCTTGGCGTTGGCCAGGTCTGAATTGCCGAACCCCCGGCTGATGGCTTCCTTCACATAAGGGACCTTTTGGTGGTCCACTCCCGCAACTTTGCAGGCATACATGTCGCAAAGGGTCGGGTCTGTTCCGGCGATCAGGGTCTTTAAAAGTTTGACGTCCTCAAGATCACCGCCGCTTGGCCCATGGTTGGTCAGATAGCGGTAACCATCGATGACGGTCAGATCCGGCTTGATGAAATCGGTCATGTCCACCAGCTTCTTTCCTATCTGATTGTGGATCTTGCCGCGCACATCCGAGCAAATACCCATGAGATTTTTCATTGAAAGGGTCAACTTGGTACCGCCGTGATGCTTCAGGATGGGAACATTGATGAACACATCGCACTCCACCGCGTCTCTATAGACCGGCCAGCCCTCCATGAGACTGTCATAGCTGAAATGAGCCTTGACAGTGTTCCAGTTGTCCACCAAATACACCTTGGCCCCTTGGGCTTCGGCCGCTTTTTGGATACCGCTGTTGGCATAGCAGCGCCTGGGCGAGTTGCAGGTATTGTCAAATACATTGACCCGGCTGGCTCCGGCCTCAAAACACATGGCCACAATGGCCGCGACCACGTCCGGGTTGGTGTTGGCCGCCTGCTCGGGCGTGCGGTCCCAGCCGATATTGGGCTTGACCACCACGACATCGCCTTTTTTGACGAACAACCCCATCCCGCCCAGAGCTTCGATGGCTTTGTGGGCCATCTGTCCCGGGTCATCGCCCTGGGCCACGACCAGGTCATGGTTGCCTTTGACACCCGACGCTTTCCTGCCGTTGGAAGGAGTGGACTCGGCCAAAGCCCTCCTGGTCAGCCACGAGGGCAGCAATAGGGTTACTAAACCGGTCAGGCTCGCCGTAATAAAGGAACGACGGGACATTTTGCGATACCTGAAGACCTTTTTAACTAATTTTATGATTTTCTCCACTCGTGCCTCCCTTTTTGGCATAAATGCATAGAACTTTCTAAATATTAGCAAAAAAACACGGCCTCGTCTCTTTTGTTTCGTATCAAAGTGTATCAATCATCACTTTTCACTTATTGACTGATAAAATGTTTTTACAGCCTTGTTATAAAGAATACCCTCCCCTATAATTATTGAAGATTCTGTATCTGATATTATTTAACAATCGGGAAGGAACTTCCTTGCCCTCTAGTTGTCTAATAAAAGCTAGATATTAGACCCTCTTTTAAAGGAATATACATGCAAGAAAAAGGCCAAACAAACTTTTTCCTTATAACCAGAAAGATCATCCTCTCCTTTATTTTTCTTACTGTTTTTCTGCTTGTGGCTGCCTTGACCAGTTGGGGCCAGCAGGTCACAGGCATCGCGGTCCACGGCCCCTACAGCGGCCAGACTATCCTGACTTGGAATGAAGTGGATTCGCCAGTTACCTCGTATATTAATCAGGGCCAGTTGGAAGGCCTCCTCCAGTATGGGCTGACTTCTACCCCAGTCGTGACCTACAATATTTACCGTTCTCTTTCACAAATTATCTCGGTCAATGCCTTGACCCCTTTCGCCACAGGAGTTCCACAACTCACGGGTTGGAACTACGAATACATTTCCAATACGGACGTCAATGGCTGTTACAACGCCAGCTCGCCGGCTCCTTTATTTGTTGTGGATGAAGGGCCAGGCAACATGACACCGCAGTCTCCCGTCACTCCAGGAACAGGTGTTTATGCCAATAACCCTGCTACAGCTGGGCAGGCCTATTATGCGATCACTGTGTCAACCGCTGGGGTAGAAAATAAGACCATTACTGTCGGCCAAAACTCTTTGGCTAGCCCGGTCAGTGAAACGGTCGGACAGGGCGACCCCATTCTTCAAAGCATCACTGCCGAAACGAACTGGAATTATGTTGCTGCTGATACCTGTTATGCCTATGCCAGGTGGGAGACCTTTCCCAATAGTTCCATAGCAAGCCACCCCATGAATTATGCTCTGCGAGTGCCCCAAGGAACATCTTTCCCGGCTCCTCTGGGGATAAACCTGCATTGTTGGGGGGCCTGTGTCAACGACCCCTGTTTTTATCCTCCCAATGTGGGCGCAGCCAGTACCACCCCTCCGCATCTATCAATGCTTGTTAGTTCCAATGAAGATCCCTATGACTGGTGGACGGGATATCATGAGCTGTATTATAGCGGGTCGAGCAGTCCCAGCTGGGCCACCAATGGTGTAGTCCATGATTATTCCGAACAGAGGATGTTATCTATTTACGATTGGATCACCGCCAATTGGAACGGTGGAGGGAAAGTAGATTCAACTAGGGGATTCATCGCTGGAGTATCTATGGGCGGCTCAGGAACAGCCATGTTGATGTTGCGTTATCCTGACCGGTTTGCCTGGGCCTATTCCAGCGTGGGAGTCCATATTCCTTTATTATCCCCAACTTTTGAGGGTTCTTACGCGGGTGTGTATGGCGACCCTACCTGGAATGTTCTATACCAGAGCCTGACCACCACGCCTCATATCAGGGCCTTTGACTATTTTGACGACACCTGGTTCCTGGCCAACAACCCCCAGCAAGAGATAGGTTATATGTGCTTTGCCAATGGAAAAAATGATGGAGCTATTGGTTGGAACCAGTCCTGGTTATACCTGCAGGCTATGAAAGCCGCCAAGATACCTTTTATTTTTTATTGGACTCAGAATGGACATAGCACACGAGCCTGCGGGCCCTATCCTAGTGCCGCTAATAATATGGCGTTGGATTTACAAAACAACCAGAGCCTGCCGGCCTTTAATAACTGCAGTCTGGATGATGATCCGGGGGACGGGGTTTGCGACGGCAGCGGCAGCGGCCTCAACGGCGGGACTCACGGAGCACCGGTGGGGGCTATTAATGGCTGGCTTAACTGGAATCCGGCCACGATCATAGATACCGCCGGTTCCTGGCAAATGGATATAGGCATGGTGACCGCGGCTCAAGGCCTGACCTGGGCGGCCAACTGCACCGTGGACCTGACCCCGCGGAGATTACAGCACTTTAGCGTCAGCCCTGCACAGTGTTTTAACTGGACCAATACAGACCTGAATTCCAGCACGGTAGTCCAGTCAGGAACGACCGCAGCCGATGCCAATGGCCATATCACCATCACCGGCCTCATTCTCAAAAACCAGATCGCCAACGAGAACAGGATCAATATCTTTCCGCGGCCAGTGTGCGCCTCTCCCACGAACTCACCCTCTCCGACCATGACCTACACGGCCGGGCCCTCGCAGACCGGCACTGCCACCTATTCCGCGACTCCTACGACCACTCAAACCACTACCATTACTCAAACCGCCTCAGCCACCCCGACCTATACTGCCGGGCCCAGCCAGACCGGGACAAACACCAGTACTTCTACTTGTACTTTCACGGCGACCGCTGCCTGCGTGCAGTTCCTGGCTGATTGCAAGATCGCAGAAGTTCCCAATGGAAATACCAACGGCAAAGTGGTCAATCCCACTGTAGGGTTTTCAGGCACGGTTGTGATAAATGGTACTGGCTCCATCACCTTTAACCCCTTTGAACCGGTAGGGAGCCCTACGGATGGGTTCTTTTGCGGGGTGGGCGGAGTTAACAACCAATCAGGATACTGGAACTGGTCTGGGGCCCAGGTAGGTAATATTTTCAATCCCAACGGCGGAGATGTTATTTTTTATTGGAAATCCTACGCCAGTCTTGCCCAGCGGAATACAGATAACAGAACAGGATGGTGTTTTGGCGTCACAGACGATGGAACGAGAACAATATGGCGCATTGAAGTGACCCCGGGCGGTGGTTTTTGTACTATAACCTGGCAAGCAAATAGCACTGGCGCCAATCAAGTCTTTGACACTACCTATACCGTCAATGCTGGAGAAATAGCAAAATTTAGATTATCGTGGACAGCTACAACGCAAACACTCTACATAAACGATATTTTAATTCAAACTGGCGCCACGACTGCCTACACTCCCAGTTGGGGCCCATCATCACAGTTTAATATCGGGGCGTCAGCTGGTGATAATGGCTTTTCGGGCTGGAAAGCCTGCAATGATACTGTTGCCGACCTCCAGGTCAATGCCACTTGCGCGGGAAACACTAACACTCCCACTTTGACGGCTACTTTGACCGGGACAGCCAGTCCGACAGCCACTCCCACCTTGACCTACACAGTCGGCCCCAGCCAGACGGCCACAGCGACTCCCACCATCACCACTACAGGCACCGCGACCTGTACCGCCACGGTCACGGCATCGTCCAGCAGCACCGGAACCAGGACTTTCACTGGCACAGTCACAGTGACCCCTTCTCTTACCCTGACTCCCAGTTCTACGAATACCATCACCCAGACCCCGACTTCCAGCACAACCGCGACGGCCACCCAGACCAGCACGCAGACTCTGACTCCCAGTCAGACCCTTACGGCCACGGCGACTCCCACCCGGACCAATACGGCCACCCAGTCCGCTACCTTTACCCAAACCCTGACCTCCAGCCAGACCTATACCATCACTCAGACTTTTACTTCTACCGCGACCCCCAGCCAGACCTATACTTTTACCCAAACCGCCACCTTTACTCAGACTTCAACCCCCAGTCAAACCTTGACTCCTTCTAACACCGTGACTCCTTCCCTGACTGTGACCTCGAGCAACACCCTGACCTCCAGCCTTACCTTTACCAGCTCACCCACTTGTTCACCCACGGCCAGCGCACCCCTATGGATCGTGCAGCATGTTCCTTATCCCAACCCGGTCAGGGACATCAACGGTGGCATGAAAATTTACATCAGGATGACAGATGTGCCGGACCGCATATCCTTCCGAATTCACACAACAGCCATGCGGATGATCTGGGCTTCATCGGTAATAAGCCCGGCTGACTCCCCCTGGCTCCAGATCGAATATGATGGAGGGGTGGCGCTGTTTACTTATACGCTGCCTTACAATCTTAAGGATATGCACAACGTTGCCTTGGCCAACGGCATGTACTATTACACCATCACTGCCAACACCATGTCCGGTAAGAACAGCCGACAGGCCAGAGTGATAGGAAAATTTGTGATCACAAGATGACCCGTAGCCGGATGGATGGATTTGGATTGCAATAACTTTGATGCAGGGCCGTGGACCCTGTAGTGCAAGCGGTCATACACAGAATAAAGCATTAAAAATATCAATAATTAAATAGGAATTTGAACTAACTGCCACTCCCTCTTAAAAACTATAAAAAACCCCTTCCCTGGTACCCGAAAAACCAAATAAATTCCTCTAAAGCTAATCATTTAAATATTTTTTGCTACAATGGGCTTCTAGGAGAGCGTATGCATAAAACAGCTCTGATCCCTTGTAGGATTGTGATCCTATTACTGCTCCTCGTAGTATATCCCCTTCTTTTATCGGCCCAATCGACCCAATCCTGCCCACCCCTGTTTTATGTAGCCGGGAAAAGTTCTGAAGTTCCTGGTGGAAATGTTAACGGACAGCCTGTCAATCCACAGATAGGCCCGCCAGGTTTTGTCCATTTGCAAGGCAATGGTTATGTGACCTTTGATCCTTTTGAGCCTGGCGGCTCCCCTACCGATGGTGTGATTTTTGGCCCAGGCGGCCAATCCCCCAACGGCGCCTATTGGAGCTGGACAGGAGCTAATGTAGGGAACATTTTCAACTCTACTTGCGGAAACGATATTACCTTCTACCTCAAGTCCAGCTATACCTGGGCCCAAAGGCTGGCTGGTCCTCAAACCTACGCCTGGGATGTCACCGATAACGGCGGCAATTCAGTGTTCAATTTTTCCTACGAGCAGATGGCAAACTCATGGCTGCAGTTCTGCTACCAGGTCGACGCGATTACTAACGTATGCTACATGGTCCCTGCAGGAACCGAAGATGCCCTGTTCGGACTGAATGTTATTTTAAAAGTTAGAATAAGATGGGATGGGACGAATTGTTATTTGTATCTTAATAACATCTTGGTCCAGATCACACCCTATACCCCCTTTGCCCCGGGTTGGGGCGCAAGCTCCGTATTTAACCTAGGAGCTACGGCAGCCGGTTTCCCTGGATACTGGAGTTGCATGGACAGCATCGCTGACCTTCAGATTGGCCCATCGAGTTCTTGCAGCTGCATCCCCACGCCCACACCGCCGGCCCTGGAAGCAGTCCCCTGCGCTTCCCCGGGCACCAACCCGGCTACCTTGACCGGTGTCATCAACACCTATTATCCTGGCAATCAGTCCGTAGCGGCTGGGAGTACGGTTATCCCTGTGGGTGCGGCTGTGGGCGGCCCCGCAATCGCTACCGGAGACCTGCTGCTGGTCATCCAGATGCAGCAAGCAGCCATCAACTCCACCAATACAGTTCAGTATGGCGACGGGCTGGGTGACGCGTCAGGTTCCACGAACCTGCAAGGCACCGGAGTCTTTGAATACGCCATAGCCGCTGGACCGGTGGCCGGGGGCAATTTGACTCTCGCCGAACCCTTAATCAACAACTACACCGAGGCGGCCGCCACAGCTACCCAGGGGCAGGAGACCTATCAGGTGGTGCGGGTTCCCCAGTATTTTAACGCCACTTTGACCAATGGCTTGACCGCTGCTCCCTGGAACGGTTCTCTCGGAGGCATCCTGGCCTTTAATGACGCGGGCACCCTAAACCTGAACAATGCCGTGGTAAGCGTGGATGCCAAGGGTTTCCGTGGAGGCGGCAGCCGGGAAATGAACGGCGGAATAGGTCTGGCCACGGACTACGTGGACTCAACAGGCAGCAATTTCAGCGGCCAAAAAGGTGAAGGCATTGCGGGCACTCCCTGGTGGGTGTATGACGGCGCGGGAGTGGTCAATACAGGGTTGGAAGGATATCCCAACGGCAGCGCGGCCATGGGAGCGCCGGGAAACGCCGGCGGTGGCTGCACCGACGACGATTCTGATGGTACTCATGCAAGCAATGGAGGAGGCGGAGGCGGAGGCAATGGCGGCTTCGGCGGCCACGGCGGCAGCAGTTTTGGTTCAGATCTGCTCGTAGGAGGTTTCGGCGGGGCACCTTTCCCGGCCTCAGCCAACCAGCTCATTATGGGAGGAGGAGGAGGAGCCGGATCCACCAATAACAGCCCGGCCCCTGACAGCAGCGGTGGAAGAGGCGGTGGCATGGTCTTCTTGAAAGCCTGCACTATGGCTGGCAATGGGACCATTACTGCCAATGGAGAGGTTGGAAAAGACGCTGGGTTTCAATATCCCTCTGATGGTGGCGGTGGCGGTGGCGCTGGCGGGAGCATGCTGGTCCTGTCCGGAGCTGGGCTGGGCGGCTTGACCGTGCGTGCCGACGGTGGCAAGGGAGGAGATACGGGGCTGGATAGTCATTATGGGCCTGGAGGAGGAGGCGGTGGTGGCGTAGTGATGCTTTCCAACGCCCCCTTGGCCTCTTCGGCCATTGGAGGGATCAACGGTTTGACCTTAGGTAATGTCCCTTATAGTTCCACAGCCGGAACCAACGGTATTATCAACATGAATATTCCCTACCCTGAAAAGAGCTGCATCTGCGGAGTTTCTCCAACCTTCACCTTCACGGCAACATCCACAGCGACTCATACCAACAGCCCCACGCCCACCAGCACCTGCACAGCCACCGCCACTCCCACTATTTCGCCCACGGCCACAGTGACGGACACCTCCACAGCCACACCCACTTTCTCTGCTACCGACACACCTTCTAATACGAGCACTATAACTCATACAACTACGGCAACCTCCACGGATACCTGGATGCAAAGCCCGACCTTTACAGACACAGCCACTCAAACGGTTACCCCTACCCAGACTTTCACACCCACAATATCCAATACCGCCAGCTCTACATCCACGACAACCTCTACGCTTACTATTACCCAAACTAGCTCCATGACTTGGACCAGTTCTCTGACCCTGACCCCATCCCTGACCTGGACTCCGTCCAAAACCCAAACCCAGACCCATACCGCCACCGTGACCGCTACCAATACCCCGGTGATGACCAACCTGGAGCTCAAGGTCTACAACGAAGCCGGTGAAGTGGTCAAAACCTTCAGCAATGTCCTTGTCTTGGGTGGGTTTAGCGGTATCCAGCTTTCCTCAGGCAGCGGCTCTACCATCTTTGACCCCAACTCCGGCCTCTTTGATATCGAGATCAAAAGCGCTGGCATCATCTACCATGTCCCCTGGGACGGCAAAAGCGACCTGGGCTACCTTGTGGACAGCGGGCAATATGTGCTTAAAGCCGATATCCCCGGCCTGCAAGGCAATACGGTCGTCATGCCCCTGACCGTGCTCAAGTCAGGAGACCTTTTGACCGTCAGTATCTACACCACCAGCGGAGAGTTGGTCAAACAGCTTTACCAGAGCTATTTCGTCCAGGGACAATTGGGAAGCATGAAGTTGACCAGTAATTTACTGCAGATAAGCAATCAACCCACAGGGACAACCACGATCGGGATAAACATCTTTTCCTCCACAGGTCAGTTAATGGCAGATGGGCTAGGCTCCTTGAACCAAGCCCGCCTGACCTGGGACGGCACCACGGCCTTGGGCAATTATGTGCAAAGCGGAGAGTATTTGATCAAAATAGATCAGACCTACAACCACCAGCACGATGTGCTGGTGCAAAGCGTGACCGTGTTAAGCTCCAATTTAAGCGGGTTTATGGACGCTTCGGTCTACCCCAACCCGTACCTCTCCACCCCAGACCACAAGGTATGGTTTAAGGTCGCTTTGCAGGACCAATCCAACCTGACCGTGAGAATTTATGATGTGGTGGGAGAGCTGGTGAACACCCTCAGCTTGCCCGCAGCCGGGCCTGGCATTGCCACCCTGGGTTGGGATGTCAATAATGCTGCGGCCGGTCTTTATGTGGGAATTGTAGAAGCCGCTTCACAGGTCAGCGGTCAAACACAGAAAAAAGCTTTGAAAATCTCGATCATCAAATAAGAGAAAACAAACCCGGCCAAGATTACCATTTCCCGTATTTCAATCCCGCCTTGATGTAGCGTTCGGCATTGGCCAAAAATTTAGCGGTATGCGCCTCGACCGGCGTGGCCGAGGGCAAAAGAATAGTATGTTCTTTACCGCCAAGGCGAATGGCTGACTTGACCTTTTCTTCTATCTCGTCCGGCGACAGGGTTTCCATCCAGAGGAATTCAATATTTCCGACCAAGGTCATCTTACCGGCGTAAAATTGCTTGGCTTCCTCGAATTCAATATCCCCCTGGTCAGGTGGCTCGACCGGGTCCGTGGAATCTACCCCCATCTTGACGAACGAATCCAGCAGGGTTTTCACCTTACCATGGCAGTGCACGTGTATTTTGGCCTCAGGGTCGCGCTGTTTGATGCGCCGCATGATCTCGCCGTCATAAGGCTCCACATATTTTTTCCACTGTTTTGGCCCCATCATGGGAGGAGACGCCCTCTCAATCCCGTTGAAATGCCAGAACGGCCCAACGCCCTGTCGAAGCTGGAAATCCACATTAGCCCAGGTCCGTTCCAACCAGGCGTCTGCCAGCATTTGGATGAGGATGGGTTCACTGAGGATCCATTCCAGCATCAGCTCGTACTCCATGACCCCGCAAAGCATGGCCACCATGGTATTGACGCTACCCCCGCCGAGGCAGTCCTTGCCCATTTCCTTACGGTATTGTCGGAAAGGTTCGTAATCCTCGGGTTTTCCTTGGCCTACGTAAAAGGGCACGGAAAGCATGATCTCCACGTCGCGGGGAGTTTCGATGGGTCTGTGCATATCCCAGTTGGTCTCGACCCCCTCGTCCCGGTGAAAGGTCCAAAAAAGCTCGCCTTTGGGGGCATGCAGGATAAAGGTCTGTTCATATCGGTTGGGCCCTATCTTTTTCTCCGGACATTTCTCGATATATTTGGCAGGCGCCTCCAAAAAACGCTGGTAAGAGATCTCGGTAGCACAAGGCAAAGGCATAGGATTGTAGGGTTGTGGCACCGGATCGCAATACTCCTCCACCAACTCGGCCACCCGGATGAACCCTGGGTCTGCCCGCCAGCCGCCTGGCTTTTCCTTTTTTATATCCCGCATGGGTGACCAGCTGATGGGCGAGCCGATGGGGATGCGGTCCGTTTTCTGGCCGCGGTAGACGGCAAGGATGCGTTTGCTGGATGTCAACAAGTCTGCCATAAAATTTCCTAACCAACCTTTTCGGGACGCCCTTTGGCGTCAGTCTGGCGGAGAGCTGGACTCATGAATTTTTTGCGGTAAGCCGCTGGAGACAGGCCCATGACCCGGATGAAGGTCCTGTGAAAATGGCTTTCATCGTCAAATCCCCAGTTGAGCGCCGTGGCTTTCACCGGCTCTTTGGATTGCAACAACTCGATCGCCGCGCTCTGGACCAGTTGCTGCAAAGCGAATTTTCCTAAACTTATTTTCATCAGATCATGGAATTCCTTGCAGAAGTTCGTACGGGTCATCCCGCAGGCTTTTGCTCCCTCGGCCACGCTGATCTTGCTGCGGCTGTTAAAAACCAGGTCAATGGCCGGGCCGATCTCACCCAGATTTCCCTTGGCATCCCCGTCCTTCATGGCCGGAGGCTGCCAGCCCCGCATGATCAGCATCAAAAGCCCAAGACATTCCAGCCTCAAGGCCACTTTATCAGGCCCGTCCAATTGGTCCAACCAGGATTGGTAGGTGATTATCTTTTTGGCCAGACTGAGGATTGTCCTTTTCTTCTCATAGTCCTTAAAATCAATCCCGGGCCTCTGGCTGGGTGGAACAAAAAATGGGGTCAAAAGGTTTAACCGTGGCTCTTCAGTAAAATGCATCTGGGACATCATCGGTGGAAAGAAAAAGATCACCAAACCGCTGGAGGGTTTTTCGATTATCTCCATCCCATGCGGTTCCCACATATTGGCTAGCCAGACTTGGCCCGGCCTGACCATGAGTTCATGGTCTGAGTAGATCTGTTTGGCCTTCCCGGAGATCAAAACTCCGATCTCCAGTTCATAGTGCCGGTCAAACATCCCCTCTTTATCGTTGAATTTGAAAGTCTCGATTGGTTTTGATGCGGAAAGGCCCAGGAACGCTGGAGTCATGGTCAAAATGCTGGAAGGTATATTGTTTTTCATCATTTTTCCTTATTTTGTGCCTCAAATGTTTCACCTGCATTATATCCCATATCCCTTCTGTTTGGACGAATATCCAAGTTTTAGGATATGTTTTTTCAATGAAATATCAGGCTTTTTCGCTGTTTCAGGTGTCTAATTCTACAAAGAAACATTAAAGGCCATAGAGGAGATTGTTAAAGTGTTTAACAAAATTCGTCAAATTATAATCATGACAACTTTGCTGATCCCTACTGGAACAAGTTTAAGCTGGGCCCAGTCACCCGCCGCCTATATAGACCCTGAGACTTGGCCATGGATTTGCCAATGTCAGGTCAGGAATCAGGCCTATCGAGCCGCCCATGGTGGTTTGTCCACAGGTATTGTCTGCCATTTCGGCGACTCAATTACTTATGCTAATCCTAATTCACAATGGGCCAGGAGCGGTAACGGGTTTACAGCGTCAGACACAGCCATAACACAATGGATGCATGTCAACGGCCACCAGGGGGGCACCGACCCGGCGCCTACAAGCACCAATAATTTACCGGCAGATTGTTCGTCCATCAAGGGTGCTAACGATAGCATTTGGGGTAAAGACGGGTGGTGGCTGTCCATAGTGGATATGAGCGGTGCCTATTCCAATGGTTCTTATACGGCCATGAGCGGGATAAACTCAACCGAATTTTTGGCCGGATCCGACAACCTCCCCACGCCTGACAAGATGATGGCCTGCTATGACCCTGAGCTGGTCATTCTCATGCTGGGAGCCAATGTTGACAACAATGTGGCTACTTTCCAGAGCAACATGGACGCGATCATCCAAATAATCCTGGCCACCAACTGTATCCCCATCCTGATGACTTCAACGCCCTGCGGGGGAACCACGGCGAGTTACAACGCGGCGGTCGTGGCCGAGGCACAAAAGTACAGCTTGCCCCTGATCGATTTTTACGGAGCGATCATGTTCTATCAGCCCGTGAACTGGAATGGCACTCTTCTCCAGCATAACCAGTGCCATCCCTCTGCCTCGGGCCTCACCTACACCGCCTCAAGCGACCCCTATGCCGGCAATTACGCGGCTTTGGCCCAGGTGGGTTATTTGTTAAGGGGTTTCCTGATAGTGCAGAAAGTAAAAGATGTGTATAACAACTGCATTGTGGGCCCGGCTTGCGGCTCGGGCACGAGTACAGCGACCAACACTCCGGTCCCGGCCAATACAGCCACCCAAACCCAGACTCCGACGCGGACTTTTACTCAGGCTCCGACAGCAACCGCAACCAATACAGCTACCCCCATGGGGACTTCCACCTATACTTTCACCCCATCGGCAACAGCAACCAAAACTTCAACCTCGACCCAGACTGTAACATTCACCCAGACCCTGACCTCAAGTCAGACCTTGACCCCCTCTCAGACCCTGACCCCCAGCCAGACTTTGACCTCAACCCTTACCCCGACTAGGACTAGCACTTCTACCCAGACTTTGACTCCAAGCCAGACCCTGACCCCCAGTCAAACCTTTACTATCACGGTCACTTTTACTCAAACCACCACTTCCACCCAGACCTTGACCTCTACCCAGACTCTAACCTCGAGCCAAACCTATACTTCCACGCAAACCTCCACCTCCACGGTCACTTCCAGCCAGACCTATACTTCCACCCAAACCTTTACCGTCACCCAAACCCTGACCTCCAGCAACACTCCTACTCCTTCCAATACCACCACCCCTTCCCATACGGTGACTCCCAGCTACACCCTGACCTCCAGCATGACCTTTACCAATTCGCCCACTTTCACCCCTACCGCCAGCGCCCCTCTCTGGATCGTCAATCATGTCCCCTACCCCAACCCCGTGAGGGACAACAACGGAACAAAGTTCTACATCAAAATGACGGATGTCCCTAACCACATATCTGTCAGGATTTACACGACCTCCATGCGCCTGGTTTGGGATTTTTCAATTGCCAATCCGGCTTTGCAAATCGAATATGACAACGAGGTCGCCTATTTTACCTTCACTCTCCCCTACAACCTGACGGACAATCACAATATGTCTCTGGCCAATGGCCTGTATTACTACTCCATCACGGCTAAAAATATGACCAGCTCTACCAATAGCCGCCAGGCCAGGGTTATGGGTAAATTGGCTATTCTGAGATAAACTTGATTTTTATATGGGACAGGTTGAATCCTCAGTGACCAGAAGACTTTATGTGGGAATCATATAAGCCAACTCCCTGGTGAGCGGGCAAACACAGAAAAAACCGTTAAAAATCTCGATCGTCAATTAAGAGGAATAAACACTTGCTATAATATTTTGAGCAACCGTTTTCACTCTGTTGTTCTAATCTTCATCAATCCCTTCGGTCGCCAACCTACCTGGCATTTTTTTATGACCCTGAAGATACGGTAAAAATAAAAAGTTGGCGATAAGCGTGGGGATTACGGCGCTGCCAATGACCGTGGCTACCAGGAACGAGTACTGCTCCTGGGTAACAATACCGTGCGAGAAGCCATATAGGGCCGAGATGGTCCCAAAGGTAAGACCCGTGGACATCATCAGCGTGTAATACCAGGTTTCTGCTTTCACTTTTCTGAAAATTCTGATCACAGGATACAGGCCGAATATTTTGGAGATCACCTTAGCGCTAAAAAGCGCCACTAGCACGATTGGTGCACCGGCCAAAGCAATGATGGAGACCAGCGAGCCAGCCCGGATAAAATAGAACGGTGTGAAAAATCCGACCGTAAGCATACGGAACCTCTCCACCCACTGGTGTTCCTTATAGGCAAACTCAGCCAAAAGCATGCCTGCGATATACGCTGGTAAAACCGCTTCGCTCCCAGACCAGACCGCAAGCGCACCCAGGCCAAAAAGCACCAGGATGACCCATTTGGATCGGATGGAGGCGGTTTTGTTTCCGTAAATCTTTGTCAGGAAAGAAGTAACCGCTGGAAACAACGCCAGGATAATCACGCTCGCAATGATAAAAATAACGGTTTTGTAGTCAAAGGGGGCGAAAATAAGTCCGAGGGCAATGACCGTGCCCAGGTCATTGATAAAACAGGCTCCCAGGATGCCTTTGCCGAACTCGGTTTTGTTAAAACCCGTCTCCAGCATAACCGCGTAAACCACCGCCATGGAAGTGGTGGACAGGGCGATACCCGCCAGCCAGCTCGCCCGCGGGTCCCAATGGAGGATAAACCTGGCTAAGGTGGCGCATCCCAGAAAAGGAGCCAGGAACCCGATCAGGCCCACGATGACGACCTCTTTCCACTTGGAACGCATGACCTTGTGGTCCAGTTCCGCCCCGGCCAAAAAGGTGAGCAAAACCGAGCCTGCCGAGGCGATAAAACGCAGCCACTCAAAATTGTTCCCGAAAGCGTTGGGCCCGCAATAATATCCGATGATATTGGCGGCAATAACGCCGGCGCATATTTCCACTAGCGCGATGGATATCTTGAAATGGTGCGCAATGATAGCTGACACCACGGCCAACCCCAGCCATAAAGCGGCGATAGTATAAATTTGTTCCATATTTCCCCTTTTAAAAATAGATTTCTTATGTGAAGCTCCAAATAAAAAAAACTCCTACCATTTCTAGTAGAAGTTATTAACCTTGGTATGCAAGGTGGTTATGCGGCGAACTTCATCGCCTTTATTCTTTTAGGTAACACTATCATGTAATTTTTGTTAGTCAACAAAATCCATTCAAACCAACCGCTCAAAATCTACTTTATTGCCACACATCCGTGGGCATTTTTGAGGTTTAACTTTTCTCCGAGCTTAAACCCGCAGGATTGGGCGTCCTGCAAGCTCTCCTCAAACTCTTTTACCTGGACCACATGGGAAGGTTCGACCAATATCATCAGTCCGTTATTTTTAAGGCTGGCATAGACCTCAACCAAAGCTTTTTTACGATCAGGCATTTCATGGAGAACAAATAATGCTAGGACAGCATCAAAAGTTCCGGCTAATTCCGGGATACCCAAACTGTCCGGCTGGCATTTCCTGACCTCAACCTGGCCGGACAATCCTTTTTTGGAGACCCTTTTCTGCAAGGCTTTGAGCATATTGTCCTGGATATCCAGGGCATAAACCTTGCCTATTTCCCCCACCATTTTGCCAAGCGAAATAGTGAAAAACCCCATGCCCGGGCCTATTTCCAAGACACGCATGCCTGGTTTGATGAACCGGGCTAGAACTTTCTCCGGGTTAATGTTTAATCTGCGCAATGGATTGGTCAGCCAGAACCCCATCCACCAGGGAAAAACTCGGTGGTGATGTTTGTGCTCAGCCATATTTCCCCTTCCTGGTTTTTTATTAATCTGGATGGTCTCTCAATGATAATTAAAAATTATTTGGGGTGTATTGGTCAGGGTATGGTGGATGGTGCATCCCTCAGCCGCGGCCTTGGCGACCTTTTTTGCTTGTTCCGGCAGACCGGCCGGCAAGTAAACTTCCACCATCAGCTTGCCGATACGATGGGGATTTTCAGCGTTTTCGCCTTTGACCTCGACCTTCAATCCCTTGCAGTCATATTTTTTCCTGAGCAGGTACTGGGACACAAAATAACCCACGCAGGCCGCATAAGAAGCGGCAAAATAATCCACCGGCGAAGGGTGGCAATCCTCTTCCCTGCCCTGGCACTGGCTGGTCATAAATTTCTTACCCTTGGTTTCCAATTCCAACTGGTCATCTTTTATCCATAACGCTGTAGCCTGCATAATGAACTCCTCCAGGGATATTTGGAAAGCGGTAAAGGATTTACTGGACCTGCCAGCTTTGCGGGGTATATTCCATCAACTCGATGGCATTACCATCCGGGTCTTTGAGCCAGGCCTGCTTGGAATGGTCCATACCTACCCGGATGTTATCCACGGCCACGCTTTTGGCCTGCAATGCCACGACGACCTGCTCCAGGTTATTGACCTCTAGGCAAAAATGTTGGTAATGGGGGTTACCTTCGGTGGCCAGAGGGGTATGGTCGCCTCCCCAGACCTCGGTGGCGCCCTTGTTGTCGAATATTTCCAGGAAACTCATGTTCCCCAGCTCAAAATAATATCCGAACACCTTGCCTTTATCGGATTTAAAGTCAAATTTCACTTTCAAGCCCAGGGTATCTTTATAAAACTCCACCATTTTTTGCATCTGGTCCGTGCGAAAACAAATATGTCCCAGCCGTTTGATCACTTGGTCCTCCTCTTAATGGGCTAAAAGTTCACCTTACAAGGTCGCAGGCATCGCCCGGCATCCAATGGGCGTCCTTGCCTTCCCATTTGACGTTGCAGCCGATAGGGTTGGTCAGTTTGATGCTGACGGGTTTTCCGGAGGTATGTTCCTCCAGCACCCTGTCCAGGTCATTGACCGTCATTTTGCTGGTCTCCTTGGGATTGTCCACGCCCCTGCCGGTGTAGATGAGCTTGCGGTCAGCGTCAAAAACATAAAAGTGCGGGGTCCTGAGAGCCCCGTAAGCGCGGGCGATATCCTGGGACTGGTCGTACAGGTAAACCCAGGGAAATTTGTTCTGCCGCATTCGCTCCTTCATCCCCTCAAAACTATCCTCAGCGTGCGTGTGCTCGCTGTTGGAGTTGATAGCCACAAAGGTCACGCCTTTTTTCATATATTTCTCCGCTGTTTTCCGGGTTACCTCGTCCGACCCGATGACATAAGGGCAGTGGTTGCAGGTAAAGAACACGACCAGCGTGTTGGCATTCTTAAAATCCTCCAGCTTGTATTTTTTTCCGTCCGTGGCCGACAGAATAAAATCAGGTGCTTTTGCTCCGATCTCAAGGGTAAATGGCATATTCTGGCTCCTTCTTAATGGATTTTTTAAACCTGATAAATATTATACACGACCTCGTTCGCAGCTTGAACAGAAAAACCAGCATCCCTAATAGGCCAGCAACCTTCTGGCCCCAAAGTAAACTTTTTTCCAATAGCTGTTGCTCAGCTTGTCCATACGGACGGCTTTACCTGTCGAGGGCGAATGAATAAAATGGCTTGACCCGGTCATCAATCCTACATGGGTAGGCCCTGAACCGGAAATAGCGAAGAACACCAAATCCCCATCCCTGAGGTCTTTCTGATCCACGGGAACGCCAGTCTGATACTGGTCCAAAGCCTCGCGCGGCAAGTCCAGTCCTATTTTTTTAAAAACATGCTGGGTGAAACCGGAGCAGTCAAACCCTTCGCCGTCTTGTCCGGTCCCGCCGTACTGGTACTTGGTCCCGATCAGGGTTTTGGCATAGCTGACCATCCCATCCACTTGATGTTTATCCCTGGGAAAAGTACGACTGGATAAAGGCCCTTTGAGTCCTTGGGGGCTTCCGCACCCGTATAACAGGATGGCAATTAAGTAAACACCCAAGAGGATTGGGTATCTTGCCGCTCGTGTTAGCATCACTTCCCTATCAGGACCACATGGCCTTCGGAGAACAGGTTGGGTAATAAGACCCTCTCTTTGTATTTGCCGCCCACGATATGCAGCTGCTTTAGGATCTTAAAATTACGGGCCCTGCAGAAATCCTTGAAGTCCTTGAATGTGGACATATGGATGTTGGGTGTGTTGTACCACTCAAAAGGCAGTTTGGAGGACTTGGGCATCCGACCGGTCAGGAACAGCTTGAGTCGCAGGATGAAGTTCCCGAAATTGGGGAAGCTCACGATGGCGTGTTTGCCGATGCGCAGGATCTCCTCGATAAGGTTGTCGGGCCGCTGAAGCTGATGGATGGTCTGGCTCACGATGACATAATCGAACGATCCGCTTTCAAAATCGTCCAGCGACTCGTCCAGGTCCATCTGCAACACGGGGATGCCCTTTTTGACGCAGGACGCGATTTCTTCAAAATCAATGTCCACGCCCATGGCCCTGGCCTTCTTCCGGCGGATAAGATAGTCCAGCAGGCTCCCTTCACCACAGCCCAGGTCCAGGACGCTGCTCCCCTCCTCGATCCAGCCGGCGATCACGGCCAAGTCGGCACGGTTCTCAATGGTCGGCAGTAAATTTTCAGTTTGATCGGTCATGATTTTTTCACCTTGTTATAAGTGGCGTCAATGAACAGCTTGATGATCTTCCCTTCCGTGTCCAGTTCCAGCAAAAAAGCGTCGTGTCCGTAGGAAGAGTCGATGTTGATATAAGTCACGTCCTTTTGGTTCTTGATGAGCGCATCCACTACCTCAACGGAGTGGTAAGGCGCAAACAGCCAGTCCGAGGAAAAGGACACCACCAGCATCCGTCCCTGGATGCGTTCGAATGCCTTGCCCACATCGCCGTCACCAAAGGTCGCGGCCACGTCAAAATAATCCGAGGCTTTGGTCATATACAGATATGAATTGGCGTCGAACCGCTCCACGAACACGGTCCCTTGGTGGTCCAGGTAACTTTCCACCTGGAACTCCTTGTCAAAGGCGTAGCTGAACTCCTCTTTGGGATTGAGCATCCGTCGCCCGAATTTGGCGTGCATGGACTCATCCGACAGATAAGTGATATGCCCGATCATCCGGGCCACGGCCAGGCCTTCGGCCGGTGATGTTTTTTCATAATAGTCGCCGTTATTGAAATTCTTGTCGTTAAGGATGCTGTTCCGCCCCACCTCGTTGAACGCTATACCCTGGGCGGATAACCGGCTCGTGGCCGCGATGACCAGGGCCGACCTGACGACCTGCGGATAACGCAAGGCCCAGTCCAAAGCCTGCATCCCGCCGATGGAACCTCCGGCCACGGCCAAGAGCCTTTCTATCCCCAGAAAATCAAGGAGCTTTTTTTGGACCTTTACCATATCGCCGATAGTGACTACCGGAAAATCCAGGCCGTAGGGCTTGCCCGTCTTGGGGTTGATCGAGGACGGCCCGGTCGTGCCGGAACACCCCCCCAAAACATTGGAACAAACCACGAAATACTTGTTGGTGTCAAAGGCTTTTCCAGGTCCGACCGCGTCCTCCCACCAGCCGGGCTTTTTGCCCAGTTCGCCGTGGAACCCCGCCACATGGGCGCTGCCGGAAAGGGCGTGGCAGATCAGGATGGCGTTGTTCTTCTCGTTGTTGAGCGTCCCGTAGGTCTCATAAGCCACGGTGATGGGTCCGAACTTGATGCCGGAATCCAGCTCCAGAAACTCCTCTTCCTTTTCGGCGAAGGTTAAAGATTTGGTTTCTACGACCCCGACCGTGTTCTTGGTATCAAAATCCCTTTTGATTGTTTTTTTCTTCTTCTTCAATGCCATCTTGTTCTCTTCTCCGCGATTTTCTTCAATTATACTAGCTGAACTTTATTTAGTCCACGCAGAACACCCCGCAGCTCGCCCTCAAGGTGCGTGCGCATGAGCGCATGCTGCGGGGATGAATGCGCCTATAAAGCTGCAAGCGACTTCTATGAGCAAACAGCTTTCCTTACTAAAGAGTGGGTTTGGGAGAGGTTACTCTCCCATGTCAATGACACGCTCAAGCTTGTGAGCTGTAATTCATTTTTTCTCAAAAAGTTTCAAATATTGGCCGTACCCTTCTTTGACCAGATCCTCTCTGGGAATGAATCTTAGCGACGCCGAGTTTATGCAGTATCTCAGTCCAGTGGGCTGTGGCCCATCGTTAAAAACATGTCCCAGGTGCGAGTCCGCGTTCTTGCTCCTCACTTCGGTCCGTTCCACTCCGAGCGTCTTATCTTCCTTTTCCACGATATTTTTGGGCTCCAGCGGCCTGATAAAGCTCGGCCAACCGGTCCCTGAATCGAACTTATCTATGGAGCTGAACAAAGGCTCCCCCGAAACCACATCCACGTAAATGCCTTCTTTTTTGTTGTTCCAGTAAGCGTTATTGAACGCTGGCTCGGTTTCGCATTGCTGGGTCACTTCATACTGCATAGGGCTCAATTTCTTCTTGAGAGCCCCCTTGTCCACTTTAGGGGACGGTGTCCCCATGGTTTTCTTCTCCAGCGGATGTTCAGCCTGGTCACCCCAAACGCCTTTAATGAACTGGTCGCGGCCTGCTCCTAACCGGTATGCTTTATATCTCAAGGGACTCTTTTTATAAAAATCCTGGTGGTATCCCTCAGCCTCGTAAAATTTCCCGGATGCCAGGATCCGGGTCACAATGGGCTTGGAGAACTTTCCCGACTTGGCTAATGCCTTTTGGGAGGCTTCAGCCTGTTTCCGTTGTTCTTTACTGTGGTAAAAGATAGCGGACTGGTACTGCGGCCCCCGGTCCACAAATTGCCCGCCCTCATCCGTTGGGTCTATCTGCGTCCAAAAAACTTCCAACAACTCTGGGTAAGTGATCTTGGCCGGGTCATAAACCACTTGAACCGCTTCGATATGCCCTTTTTCTGCGTAATCCTCGTAAGTAGGGTCCGGTCCGGTACCGCCGGTATAGCCCGAGACCACCTTGGACACACCTTCCAGTTTCTCAAAAGGCGGCTGCATGCACCAAAAACAACCTCCCGCAAAGGTAGCCGTCTCAGTCCTGGCGTAGGCTTCGGTAAAGCCTGCCACAAAAATAAATACAAGTAGGCTGGTGAAAGACAGTTCTGCAACATGGCCCATCATAACGCACCTCTCTTTCTTGCTATCTTTCCTGTTTATCTAATCATCCTAGCGCCTGATTAAGGTCTCCCAAAATGTCGTCGATATTCTCAATCCCTATGGAAAGTCGAATTAGGTCAGGAGTGATGCCTCCGGCCAGCTGGTCTTTTTCATTCAACTGCGAATGGGTCGTGGTCGCTGGATGGATAGCTAAACTCTTGGCATCGCCCACATTGGCCAGGTGGGAGAACAGCCGTAACTTCTCGATGAACTTTTGTCCGGCCTCCTTGCCGCCTTTGATCCCGAACACCACCATACCTCCGTACCCTTTTTTGAGGTAACGGCTGGCCACCAAGTAGAAAGGATCGTCTTCCAGGCCGGGATAACGCACCCACTTCACCCTGCCGTGCAACTTAAGGAACCTGGCTACCTTGAGGGCGTTTTGGCTGTGCCGCTCCATTCTCAAGGGCAGGGTCTCGATCCCCTGCAGGAATATCCACGAATTGTCCGGGGACAGGCACGCTCCCAGGTTCCGCAGGGGCACCAGCCTCATCCTGAGGATATAGGCCAACGGGTTCAGATCACCTAGGTCGGAGGAAAACCTCAGATTGTGGTAGCTAGGTTCCGGCTCGTTAAAAAGCCTGAATTTCTTGTCCGTCCAGTCGAACTTCCCTGAATCCACCACAATGCCGCCGATGGAAGTGCCATGCCCGCCTAGCCATTTGGTTAGGGAGTGCACCACGATGTCTACACCATGTTCAATTGGCCTTAAAAGATATGGAGTCGTGAAGGTCGAGTCCGCGATCAAGGGCAGATGGTGCTTTTTGGCCACCTTGGCCACCGCCTCCAGGTCCACCACATCCAGGGCCGGATTGCCGATGGTCTCCACGAAGATAGCCCGCGTCTTGCTGGTCACTGCCTTTTCAAAATTTTCGGCCTTAACCGGGTCCACAAAGTTGACCTTGATGTTAAACTGAGGAAAAATGTCGTGGAACATCGTGTAGGTCCCGCCGTAAAGATTGTTGGCCGAAACCACCTCGTCCCCGGCTCCGCAAATATTAATGATGGCGTAATAGATGGCCGAAGTCCCGGACGACAAAGCCAAAGCCGCCGCGCCGCCTTCCAAGGCCGCGACCCTTTTCTCCAGAACGTCGGTCGTAGGGTTCATCAGTCTTGTGTAGATATTGCCCAGCTCCTTGAGCGCAAACAGATTGGCCGCGTGTTCCGTGCTTTTAAAAACATAGGAAGAGGTCCGGTAAACCGGCACCCCCCTGGAAAGCGTGTCCGTTTCAATGGTTTGCCCCGCGTGCAAAGCAAGGGTGTCAAAACCCGCGTTTTTCCAGTTGAAATCCTTCATGTTCCCTCCTTAGTAGTTTTATTATTCTTCAAATAACCAGGTGCTCAGGTACCTCTCTCCGCTATCCGGAGCTATGGTCAGGATGGTCTTGCCCTTATTTTCCGGCCGTTGGGCCAGCTGACACGCCGCCCAGACATTGGCTCCGCCGGAGATGCCGGTTAATATCCCCTCTCTCTTAGCCAACATCCGGGAGGTCGCCCCTGCATCCTCATGCTTGACCCTGACGACCTCATCGATCAGGCTTGTCTTGAGCACTCCCGGGATAAACCCGGCACCGATCCCCTGTATCTTGTGGGGACCAGGTTTGCCTCCGGATAGGACCGGAGAATCGTTAGGCTCGACTGCCACTACTTTGATCTTGGGGTTTCTCTCTTTGAGGACCTCCCCGACCCCGGTCAGGGTACCTCCGGTTCCCACCCCGGCCACGAAAAAATCCACTTTGCCTCCGGTATCCTTCCATATTTCCTCTGCGGTGGTTCTGCGGTGGATATCTGGGTTGGCCGGGTTATTGAATTGCTGGGGCATAAAAGCCTTGGGGTACTTTTTCAACAGTTCTTCTGCCTTTTCGATCGCCCCCTTCATACCCTTTTCGCCCGGCGTCAGGACTAGCTCTGCCCCGAACACTTTGAGCAAGTTCCGTCGCTCCACGCTCATGGTCTCCGGCATGGTGAGGATCAGCTTGTAACCCCTTTGCGCGGCCACAAAAGCCAGGGCAATCCCGGTATTGCCGCTGGTGGGCTCGATGATGACCGTACCCGGGGTCAGTTGACCCGCCTTTTCCGCAGCCTCGATCATAGCCAGTCCGATCCTGTCCTTAACGCTGCTCATGGGATTAAAGAACTCCAGTTTTAATAGCACCGTAGCTTCTATTTTATCGGCCTCTCTTGAAAATACCTTGCTGAGCCTAACGAGTGGTGTGTTACCTATCAGTTCTGTGATATTATTCGCAACGGCCATAACTCCTCCTCTTAGATCGAATAATTCAATGTTCCTTTTTGTTTTGCCACTTGCTTGCTGATCTCTTCAAAATCCACGTTGTCAATGATGTTGGAGATAGCGCTGTCCACCTGCTGCCAGTAACCCCTCAGCACGCAGCTGTTGATATGACTACAACCTTTATAATGGTCCGCCACACAGGCAATGGGTTCGGTCGGTCCATCGATAAAATGGATCACCTCAGCCAGCTTGATCTGGCTGGGCTCTTTGGTCAGGGCATACCCACCTTTTTTACCCCGAACGCTCTGTACGAACTTGGCCCTTTTGAGCTCGACTAAAATTTGCTCCAGGAACTTTTTGGAAGCATCTATCCTTTTAGCCAGGTCCTGGATGCTCAGGACGCCCTTACCCTTGTTCAAGGCCAGCTCCAAAATTACTTTTATGGCATAATCGCATTTGTATGTAATTCTCATAACCCCACCCCATATCACTACAATCCCTATTGTGATAGTAGTGTATCAGCTCGCTATTAAATGTCAATGTGTTTTCACAATCTTGGGTAGGGCTACAAAACCCTGGTTAGATCAGCTCAAAACTGGCTTTTAGACCTTGGCTGGAATTGGTTCCTACCATGACTCCGTACTCTCCGGGGTCAACAACTTCTTTGGATTCCCGGTTGTAGTAGGACAACTCTCTAGAGGTAAGCTCAAATGTCACTGTCTGGTTTTTTCCTGCCTTTAAAAATACTCTTTTGAAACCTTTGAGCTCCTTTTTTGGGGCATCCAGTACCGGCCGGCTCAAATAAAGCTGTACGACTTCATCTCCATCGCGCTTTCCGGTATTTTTTAGTTTCACCGTAACGGCAATCTTGTGGCCGCCCTTTGCTTTCTTGGGGCTGACTTTAAGAGAATTTAATTCAAAGGTAGTGTAACTCAGACCGTATCCGAACGGAAAAAGAGGTTCTTTTTTGAAATAAAGGTAAGTGGCCCCTTTCCGGATATCATATTCTGTCATGGGCAGCAGGTCATTGACCGATTTGTAGAAAGTCACAGGCAGTTTGCCACCGGGGTTCGCGTCCCCGCTCAAAATATCCGCCAAAGCGTTTCCGCTTTCCTCTCCGGCATACCACATCTCCAGGATGGCGGGAATGTGCTTCTTTTCCCAATTTAGGGACAGGGGGCTTCCGTTAAAAAGCACCAAGATGACCCTGGGATTGGCTTTGACAACCCTTTTTAAAAGTTCCTTTTGGACAGCGGGAAGTTCCATGTCTAACCTGTCCCTGCCTTCGCCCTCGACTTCCTCGTCCGTCCCTAGGCAGACAATGGCCGCATCCGCTTTGGCCGCGATCCGGACGGCCCGCTCCATGTCTTCCTCCGAATAATAGTCCCAGCAAAGTCGGCACTTGCTGTTGGCCCAGCACAAATAACTTTCAACCCTGATATCGTAGGCTTTACCTGCCTTCAGTTCGACTTCGGCGGCATGGTCCGCTTTGTCAAAGTCGAACATGTAATCAAAGAGCAGTTTATTGTCCAGATAAAAGGACACATTGGTTTTGCTGAGCGAAGTGAACCTGTATTTCCGGGTGACCGGCGGGATCAGCTTACCGGTCCAACGCATGGACATGGAATTGTTCCTGTCGTCTTCAACCTCTTTGGGCAGGGTCGAGTTTTCAATATTTATGACTGTCTCTAATCTTGTTAGCATGGGTTTCCCATTCAGCTTGTCGTTATTAAAATATTCCGCCGTAAGTCCGTGTTCTCCGGGTTTGCCGCCATTCGGCACCAGGTACTCGGTCGGGATGACCTTGTCAACAATGTCGCAGCCTTCTTCATATAGGATCTTGGCTGAACCTGAAAATCTGTCTTTAATGCCTTGCAGCGGTGTCACGGCTTTTACTCCGGATCCGGAATAGTTGCCGAAATAAAGAGCCTCAGCTTGGGGCCCAATGACCGCCAGAGTTTTGGTTTTTTTGGACAAGGGAAGCATATTCCCTTCATTTTTCAATAAAACACAACCTTTTCTAGCTGTTTCCCGGGCCAAAGCTCTGTGCCGGGGACCATCCAACACTCGTTCAGGGATCTTGGAATAGGCTACCTTTTGAGGAGGGTCGAACATGCCCAGCAAAAATCGTGCCCTGAACAACCTGGCCAAGGCCTTATCGACCTCCTTCTCGGTAATCAGTCCTTCGCGGACAGCCTCCGCCAGATGCGCCTTGTATTCCGAACCGCACTCCAGGTCGCAGCCAGCCTTAATAGCCTTGGCTGTGGCTTCGGCCGGGGTCTTGGCATAATGGTGGTGCGACCAGATGTCCGTGATGGCTCCGCAATCCGAGACCACATAACCGTCGAAACCCCACTCCTCACGCAGGATCTTGGTCAGCATTTTTTCGTTGGCGCAGGCCGGAACGCCGTTGATCTGGTTATAGGAACCCATAATGGAATGGGCTCTTGCTTCCGAGACCACGGCCCGGAAATGGGGCAGGTAATAGTTCCTCAGCAAGGGTTCGTCCACGTTGGAAGAACCGGTATGCCTCATAACTTCTACGTTATTAAGGGCGAAATGCTTGGGAGTAGCCACGACCTTGAGGTACCGGCGGTCATTGCCCTGCAACCCCTTGACGCAGGCGACCGCGATCCGGGAGACCAAATAGGGGTCCTCTCCAAAACCCTCCTGGGTGCGTCCCCAACGGGGGTCGCGCAGGATATTGATGACCGGGCTCCAGTAATCCAGACCCGACTTACCCTGATGGTGCAAGACCCTGGCCTCGTCAGAGATAGCCGTATTGACCCTATAGACCAGGTCAGGGTCCCACGAGGCGCCTAGGGCGATGGCTTGGGGGAAAATCGTGGCCCCCTCTTTCATGACCCCGTGCAGGCATTCGCTCCACCATTCATAGGCGGGAATGTCGAGACGAGGGATAGCGTCAGACTTATTGACCATCTGGGAAGCTTTTTCTACCAAGGTCATCCTGGAGATGAGGTCTTTGACCCTCTCTTCCACCGGTCTGGTTGGGTCTTTGTAAACGGGCTTCTTTGCTTTGCTCGCTTTTCCCATTCTATCTCTCCCCTCGAAAAAGATTGGTACTATTTCAAAAGGTCATTGACCTTTACGTGCTCTTTGACCAACTTGGCCAGCTTTTCGGCCTTGTCGTGGTCATTCTTGGTCAAAAGGACATCCATCTTGTCTATCTGTTTAGCGGTCTCAAAAGTGTCAAAAGGCACCAGCAACAGGGGAACCTGTTTGTCCATGACCTTGGCAATAATATTAGCCGGAGGCAGAATGTTGTTGGTCAAAATGATGCCCGCCACGTGTCCCTCCAGAGCGGCTAGGACTATATCGTTGCGGTCTCCGCTGGTGATGAGCAGGGTCTTATCCCTATGGAGCAGTATATCCATGAACCTGGAATCCGAGGTCATGGCTCCCACTAGGATATTTTTAATCACTTGGCCCATCATATTTTCCCCGCCCACGACCTTGGCGAAAAGGCGTTCCCCGATGTATTCCACGGTCGGGAAGGTCAATTCCGTTTCATAAGGTAGGATCCCCAGTATCTTGATCCCGGCCTTTTTCAGCTCCTCCAGGTAGGTGGTCCTAAAATCCTCTTTGTCCTGGACCTTATTGATGACCACCCCTGCAAAATCCACCTCTTTAAAATCCACGTTCTTTTGCAGGGACAACAGGTCGTCCATCAGTTCGCTGTCGCTCCCGCTGGCCAGGATGACCAGCTTGGCCTTGAGGTATTTGGCGATGGACAGGGCGTCCAGATGCACGGACATCCCGTAGTTCATGTCCCGCCCCGCCTCCACGAACAGAACTTCCTTGCCCTTGCCGATGGTTTTGGCCAGCTCGATGACTTTTTCCCTGGTGGTCTGCTGGTCCAGCGAGAATTTCATCTTGGAATGTTCAAATCCCAGCGACATTTCCTCCGGAACCTCGGTCAGGCCCAAAAGGTTCGTGACCAGGGCGGAGTCGTAGTCCCACAGCCTTTTCTTTTTATACAGCAGACGGTCCCCGAACGGCTTCATGTAGCCGCAGCTCCTCCCGGCCGCCTTGGCCAGCCCCACGATAAAGCTCGTTTTGCCGGCGTTCGGTCTTAAGGATGCGATAACGATATGATTCATAACTAACCCTGCCTCTCTGAAAGCATGACCCTAACATCGACGGCCCGCGAGCCCTGCCCCTGTTCGTAAACCACCAGGGGGTTGATCTCGATGTCGGAGATGCTTTCGCATTGTGTGATGATGGTGCTGATCTTCATGATGATTTCGATGACGCTGTCCAAGTCTTTTTGTTCCTCGCCCCGGACACCCAGCAAAAGCTTGTAGGATTTGATCTGCTGGATCATGCTCAACGCTTCCCTGCGGTTCATGGGCACGGAGCGGAACGCCACGTCGTGCATGACCTCCACATAGATTCCGCCCTGGCCGCACATGACGATGGGACCCAGCGACCTGTCTCGTTTGGCGCCTACGATGAGTTCCACGCCCGGCAGGACCATTTCGGCCACCTCGACCCCGTCGATCCTGGCGTCCGGCTTGAAATTTCTGCAATTGTGAAGGATAGCCTGGTAGGCGTCGATCACCTCGTTCTTGTTATTAAGATCAAGGGCCACGCCTCCAGCATCGCTTTTGTGGAGGATATCACGGGAAACCACTTTTAAAACCACGGGATATCCGATGCCCTCGCTGAGCCTGACCGCCTCTTCCAGATTTTTGGCGATGGCGCTCTTGGGAAACCCAATCCCTGCAGCTTTAAGGACCTCTTGTCCTTCATTGGCCAGGAGAAAGTTGCGCTTATCTTGGCGGGCCTTTTCCACGATATTTGTGATCCCCTGGGCATCAATGGGGACTTCTTCTGCTTGGTCCCTGCTCTCTTTAATGTAGTGGTAGTACCTGTAAAGGGCTCCCAGGCAATAAACACCGTCATAGACATCGGTGAAAGCGTGAATATTCTTTACCCTCAGCTCATCCACGCACCGGTCCGCATCCTCCCCTCCAAAGAGGGAGACCAGGAAGGGCTTGTTTCTTTCCAGGCACAACGCGCTGTTCTTCTGGACAATCCTGCTGAACTCGTTCATATCCAGGACGGCGGTCTCGCAATACAGGGCCATGACAGCGTGGATATTCTCGTTTTTCAAGACGACCGACAAAGCGGCGTTGTAATCCTGGGGGTTGGCCGCACCAGTGAGGTCAATGGGGTTTTTCGCCGACCCAAAATCCTGGATGATCTTACCGAACATCTCTTTGAGGGCCTGGGAATTGTCATACAGCTTGACGTTGTACTTTTCACAGGCGTCCGTAGCCATCACGCCAATCCCTCCCCCGTTGGTCACGATGAGCGTATTTTCCCCTTTGGGCATGGGGACGTTGGAAAAGAACTTGCACAAGTTGATGGCTTGCTGGAAATTTTCAGCCCGCATCACGCCGCATTGCCTGATGACATCGTCAAAAATATCGTCGGACCCGGCCAAAGCCCCGGTATGCGAAGCCGCCGCGATGGCCCCTCTTTTTGATCTGCCTGACTTGATGACCACCACGGGCTTGACCTTGGTCGCGGCCCTCAAAACCTGGATCAATCTCTGCCCGTTACTGATGCCCTCCATATAAAGCATGATGACCTTGGTGGATTCGTCTTTGACCAGGTATTCCAGGAGGTCCGCTTCGTCGATATCGGATTTATTTCCCACGGAAATGATGGCCGAGGCGCCCATATGTTCCACCCAGGTCTTGCCGATCATCCCTATCCCCAGGGCTCCGCTCTGGGTGATGATGGCGACCACGCCCCGGGAGACTTTACTGGGGCCAAAGGTGGCATTGAGGGAGGTCTTGGCGGAGTAGACCCCGAAAATATTGGGTCCGATGATGCGCATCCCGTGTTCCCGGGCGAACTGAACGATAGCCTGCTCTTCTTTATTGTTCCCTATCTCCGAAAACCCCGAGGAGATCACGGGGATGAATTTCGCTTTTTTCTTGGCGCACTCCTGGACGGCCCCCATGACCAGCTGAGCGGGAAGGACGATGATAGCCACATCGATATCACCCGGCGCCTCCTGCAGGCTCTTGTACATAGGAAGCCCAAGGACTTCCCCGCCTTTGGGGTTGATGGGAAAGACTTTGCCGGCATATCCTCCTCCCAGGATATTGGACACGATCTTGTAGCCTATTTTCTCCTGGCTGGCCGAAGCTCCGATGACGGCCACGGACTGTGGCTCAAAAAGGATTTTGATATCGGGCATTTGTTTCTCAGCGCTCATGACTTTTTAAACACCATTTTCAGCTCCACCACTCCGCCGTCCTTTTTCCTGTGGATATCAAAGCCCATTTTCTCAAAAAGGTACAGCATGGCCGTGTTGTCCTCAAAAACCTGGGCGGTAAATCCCAAAAGGCCGATCTTTTTGGCTAGTTGGGTGAGGTATTGGAGAAGTTCCGTGCCTATCCCCTTGTTCTGTAGGTCGTCTTTGACAGCAAAGGAAACCTCAGCCGAGTGGCGCCCCTCCTCGATGCCGTACTGCCCGACCCCCAAGACCAATTCCTTGCCTCCTTGCTCGGTCGTAGCGAGGATCACCATTTCCTTGGTGTAGTCGATAATGACGAACTCCTGCAGCCTCTCGTGGTGCATGTCCCTGCGGACCGACATGAAACGCCGGTACATGCTCTGGTCCGAAAGGGAGTAGAAAAAATCCTTAAGCAGGGCTTCGTCGCTGATCTTGACCGGCCTCAAAAGGATGGTCAATCCCTCTTCAGTGGTGCGGTAGGTCTCCAGACTCTCCGGGTATTCTCCCCTTTTACCGGGTATGAAGGCCTGGTCCTTGTAGATCAGTCCGCCGTTCTTAGCCTCGGTAATGAGCCAGGGCCTGAACTTGGGGTGCGCGATGGCAATGATGTCCATGGCGCGTTCCCTGATGTTCTTGCCGTGCAAATAAGCGATGCCGTATTCGGTCACCACATAATGGATGTCCCCGCGGGTCAGGGTGGTGCCGGCCCCCTCGGCCAGAAACGGCACGATCCTGGATACTTCTCCATTCTCTGCCGTGGACTGGATGGCTAGGATGGTTTTCCCGCCTTTGGACAGCACCGCCCCGCGCATAAAATCCGCCTGGCCGCCGATGCCGCTGTAAAATCTTTTTCCCAGCGATTCGGCCGTGGCCTGGCCTGTCAAATCCAGCTGCAGGGCGCTGTTGATGGCCGCCATATTGTCTATCTGTGCGATGGTCAGTGGGTTATTGGTATAATCCACGGTCCTGAACTCAATGCTGGGATTGTCGTTGATGAAGTCATAGGTGCTTTTCTTGCCCATGCAAAAGGTCGCCACGGTCTTGCCCCGGTTGATTGTTTTCAGGCTGTTGTCCACCACACCGGCCTGGATCAGCCCGGCAATACCGTCGCTCAAAAGCTCGGTATGCACACCCAGATGTTTCTTGTCTTTGAGATTTTCCAAGATGGCGTTGGGCAGGCTGCCGTATCCGACCTGTATGGTATCACCGTCCTCGATGAGCTGGGCCACATAGCTCCCGATCCGCTGGCTGATCTCTCCGGTCACCGCGTCCCCGTATTCCAGCAAAGGCTCATCGTGGTGTATCAGGTAATCTATATCCTGGATGTTCAAAAAGGTGTTGCCGTGCACCCGGGGCATGGAACTGTTGATCTGGGCAATGATCACCTCGGCGTTCTCCACGGCGGCCTTGGTGATGTCCACGCTGACTCCCAGGCTCACGTAACCGTGCTCATCCGGCAACGAAACCTGGATCAGCGCCACGTCCACGGGGATCATTTTACTGGCAAAAAGATCGGGCACCTTGGAAAGGAAAACCGGGGTATAGTCAGCCATCCCTTTATTTACGGCGTCACGCGTTTCGTTGGCGCTGATGAAAAAAGAGTTATGCCGGAAGTTCTCTTTGAACTTTTCCTGGGCATAGGGTGCCACCCCCAGGGTCCATACCTGCAGGACCTCAGCGTCAAAAAAAGCTTTGGGGTGACCCTCAACATAACGAATGAGCGCCTGCACCAGGTACTGGGGCTCTCCGCAGGCTGTTCCCACGAAGATCCTGTCCCCGGCGTGGATATGCTTGAAAATGGCTTCTTCCGGAAGGAATTTATCTTTAAATTTTTCCATGATGCTCTTTAAAACATCTTGTGCCACGGCCGCAAATCCCATTTAGAAAAGTATTTGGATAAAACAGGTGTGTTTTCCTGAATTGAATATCAATATTATAACATGACTGGCAAAAAATTTGGTTAAGGGGTTGTTACCGGGGTAGAATTGGCATCTGTTTTTGGTGTTGCCTCGATGGGCAAAGTAAAATATCTCCGATAATAATCCACAACATTGATAACGCCTCTATCTATCCAACCGTTTTTATAACTAGTTAAGAAGGTAATCCTCATTCCAGTTTCTGGATTTGATGGGAAAAAATCCTCGTCACTGGTTGGATATATTTCATCTTTCCAGCCGCTATCATCAAAATCCACTTCACGCCAATTTTTTGGACCCAGTTCATCGTAGTATCGAAGTGGCTCCATCCTATGATTGGCAATATCATCCCTGGTCAAATACCCCAGTGTGGAATCAGCGCTATTTGTCCATTGCAAAACAATATTTGTTTCAGGGTTATGCAATAGCTTGGTATTATCAATCGAATCTTCCTCGTTAGTGAAATATATCTTTTTGTCGTCATCTAGAACCACAGCAAGTAAATATTGCACATCGATAACTGGGCCTTCGGATTCATTGTGAGAGTTTTTTAAGGACAAAACATTCTTATCTAGAAAAAATTCTGAAGGAATGCTTTTAGCATAGGTGGTTACAGAATTATAAGAACAGATCAATTTCATAGCCCGGGCCGTCTGGGTGACCCAGGTATAGACTGGATGTCCATTGAGCCAAGCTTCTCCGTTGTTACCACAAACAACAATCCAGGCATTCTGGATTTTAGTAGCTCCACAAAAAACTGTGGAAAGTAAAACAAAGCAAAAGATTAACAAACCGAAATATCCTTTTTATTCATTTCAAAGTTCCCTTCAACAAAATAGTTTTCCTCAGCCTAAGGGGTTGTTATCGGGACAGGATTGGGGTCTGTTTTCGGCGTTGCCTCGATGGGCAAATTTAAAGACCTGCGGTAATAGTCGATGACATTGAGAACCCCTTTGTCGATTAAACCATCCTTAAAGCTCGAGACAGCGCCGACACCCATGCTAGTATCCGGGTTGATGATGTTAAGTTGCGGGGGAACGACATAAATAGTGTCCTTCCAACCAGTATCATCAAAATCACTTTCTTGCCAATTTTTCGGTCCAAGCTCCTCAAAATCCCGAAAAGGTTCCATCCTTTGGTTGGTAATATCCTCGTTGGTCAAATAGCCCAAGGTGGCCACTTTTTCGTTCGTCCAGAATAAATTGATGTTGTTGTCGGGTTGATGCAGGAGCTTGGTATCGTCTACCGAAGCATCGTCACTGCCAAAATACAATGTTTTGCCGTTATCCAGCACAACACCCATAAAATATTGCAACTGTATATCTCCCGGCGATATGGTTACATGGCAGAAATTTTTAATACATAAGATATTTTTTTCTGAAAAAAAATCCGGCGAAATACTTTTGGCAGTGGTCGTAACGGGGGTAAGTGGAGGATATTCGATCCGGGCTGTTTGGGTGACCCAGGTCCATACCGGATGACCGTTGAGCCAGGCTTCCGCTCCATCTCCAATAAAAAGGATCCAGGCATCCTGAACTTTAGCCGCCCCACAATTCCCCGCGCAGAGCATGGCCAAGCAAAAGATTACCAACCCGACGTAACTGAGTTTTCCTGCCACAGTACAACGAGCCATCATTGCCCTCCTTGGCCACTTTTGACCATCTTTCAATAATTCTACGCTCTTTCTCCCGCTGGTCAAATTTAGTACAATAGTGGCGTTTAAATCATGAGGAGGGATTATGGCTGAAAAGGAATATCAATCAAGGCTGGAAAAAACCGGCCGCAACGACCCTTGCCCCTGCGGTTCAGGGAAGAAATACAAAAAGTGCCACCTGGCTGAGGATGAGGAAAAAAACCGCCAGGACCGAGCCAAAGCCGATATTGCGGTGAAACCCATCCCCCAGGGTGAAGAAACAGAAAAAGAAGAAGTGCAGAATATCCCGCCTGAGGCTGTTCACCATAAAAAAGAAAACCTCCAGCACGGCCCCCAACCCTCCCATGGAGGGGCGGCCCGTCAGGTCAACGCTCCCCGCCGCACCGGCGGAGGTTAGTCCCCTAGCGGAACAACCAGCTGCCATTGACATTAGAAGTGCGCCCGAGTATGATTCAGATATATTCAAAGTTGAATATTGGTGTCACTGGCAAAGCAGCCTTGGTTCCGGATCAATGGACCAAGGTTTTTTGTTTTTTAGGACAGATACGCTTTCTGCAGCCCTGCCCGACGATGCGGCAGGACTAATTTTCAAACGGCGATGCGGTCCGTGATGATCTCCAGACCAAGACGACGGCGTCTCTTTGGCTATGCGGCCAAGCAGGCGCCGTTTTTGCTTTTGGCGTCTAAGTCCCCGGGTTTCTCAAGGGAATGACGGGCCCAATAACTTTAGACGAGGAGAGATGATTATGCCGTTGAAAATAGATAGAACTTTTATAGCTTCCAACAAAACAAGCTCCCAAACGGTTGTACCAAAACTGGGCCTGCTAGGGGCCTCCATGAATGCCATGGCCCTGATCGCGCCTGGAGCATTCCTGTGGATCACTTATCAGATACAGGCCGCGGCCACGCTTCCCAGCGGCATTTCCTGCGCCAACGATATGTGGGGCGGGATCGTAGTAGCCCTGGTTCTGGCTTTCCTGACCGCTCTGTCTTACGCCGAACTGGCGAGGATCTATCCCGAGGCGGGTTTTGCCAGCTGCGTTTATTTTGCGGAAAAGGCTTTTTTGGATGCCCAAGGAATAAAGCGCGCGGGATCAGCCTCTCTGGCCCGCATCTCCAAACTGGCCACCGGCTGGGCCGCCCATTTGTTCTACTGGGTCTATCCTGGGGTCATGGTGGCTTTTATGGCGACCATGATCGGTTATATCTGGCAGGCTTTTGGCGGCACAGCTTTACCTACATGGGAACTGACCGTGATCGCTGTGGTCTTTGCCTTCGGGGTCGGCTATATCGCCTACAGGGGCGTGCAGGGTTCCACCGCCACCAATATCTGGGTCAACATCATCCAGTGGGCCGCTTTGGTCATTTTCAGCCTGCTGGCCATTGCCTATCGCTTCAATAACCCGGAGCACGCAGCCAGCTGGTCCTTTAGCGGCGCTTTTGACATCGTGAAATTCCATTCCATCCAGGGCGTGCTGGTCCAGTCCACCATCGCCATCCTCATCCTGGTGGGTTTTGAAAGCTGCACTTCCCTTGCCGCCGAGACTAAAACACCTGAGAAAACACTGCCTAAAGCCATACTGCTAGCTCTAGGCATCCAGGGTTTGCTCGCTTATTTATTCGAGTATTTCTGCGCCAACCTCGTGGTCAGCGAAAAGCTGACGGGCACCCTCACTATGCCGGCAGTCGCCGCCACGGCCACAACCCACGCGGTAGTGGCCTCTACCAAAGTCGTCACCGGCCTGGATGCCATGGCTGTTTCCAGCGCACCCATCGGCGATATGGCCCTGACCATCGGCAACCACCTTTTGGGCGGGCTTGGGTTTGCCCTCATGATCTCCATGGCCGTGACCGTGGCCATCGCCGTCATCGGCACCACTTTGAGCTGTATCAACACCGCGGTCCGCGTCACCAACGGCATGGCCCAGGACCGGGAACTGCCCCGGCTCCTGCGTTTCATCCATCAGGATAATGCCACGCCGCACACGGCCATCTGGGCCCTGGTGGTGGTTTCCTGTATCATTGCCAACATCGGCTTGCAGTCCGTGGTCGGCCTGACCGGCATCACCCTGGCCTCCAACCTTGGGACCTTCGTGCTCTACGGCCTCGTTTGCATCTGGACCTTCGTGGCTTTCCAAAACCGCCCTGACTTTAATATCCTAAAACACGGGTTGATCCCCTTGGGTGGTCTCATCCTCAACTTGGTGATGTTCGGAGGAATCATCTATCTCAATGCTGTCGGCACCACGGACAATAAGACCGAGCTGAACATTTGCCTGTACATTGCCGGAAGCTGGGCATTGGTGAGCTTTATCTATGTCATCCTGACTACGGTCCATAAGGACTACAGCATGAAAATGATCTCGGCCATCATCCGTCCGGACTCTTTGGACGGCCTGGTCAAAGCCCTGAATACTGAAAAACTGGTCCAAGGCATGACCGTGACCGAAGCCAGGGGGTTCGGCCGGCAGTTCGGTTCCAAAACCAATGGCTTAGCCTCAGAGATCAAATTCCTGCCCAAGACCAGGGTGGACATCGTGGTCAATGACTGGGATGTACCGCATGTCATGGGTGTCATGCAAAAAGTCCTGAATACCGGCAATGTCGGGGACGGCAAGATATTCGTCTTTGACGCGGAAGAAACGGTCAGAGTCCGCACCGGAGAATCAGGCATACAGGCCGTTTAAAACTTTTTAATGGTTTTGCCTGGATCTTAACAGCATCTTGATACGCCTTTGCCATATACTCAGTTTGATGAACATCAAACTATCTAAAAAGGAGTACTGAATATGAAAAAACTCGAACAGTTCCTGATCGTTGTTGCTTTATCATTACTGGCCGCCTCAACTCTGACGGCCACACCTTCCACTCAGATTTGGAACCCTTCTACGGACATCCAGCCTCTAAACACCTTCCACCTGGGTATCGACAACTATTATTCCGTGGCTAACAATGCTAGCAAACCCTATGCGGCACCCACGGATATCGGCCTGACTACCGGAGTACTGATCCCCAACCTGGAGTTCGGTATGGATGCCCTGGAGCCGGCTACAGACCCGATTTTTTTTAACGCCAAGCTCGGCCTGGCTGAGAACGGTGTCTGGCCTGCACTGGCTATCGGAGCACAGGATTTCGGGACCAACGAGAATAAGACCGGCTACAACATCGGTTACGCTTTGGTGGCCAAGAACGCGGGGTCTTTGGGCAGGGTGTCTCTCGGGGGCTATTACGGCAACGATCAACTTCTGATGGATGAGAACGGGAACAAAGCCAACACCGGACTCATCGCCTCTTGGGACAAGAACATCACGGACAAGGTCTGGCTGTCCGTGGACTACGCTTCGGGCCAAAGTTTTTACGGCGAGTTGAGCTTCGGCGGGTCCTATAATTTCTCGGCTAACACCAGCGTCCTATTCGGGTATGTCATCTACAACAACACCACCTTGAACCCGAACAACCAGGTCACTACTCAGCTGGATATCAATATTTAACTCGAATGGGGGCATGGGGTTTTTCCACTCCTAGTTTTCACCCCTGTGCCCCCTTTTCAACAAACTCAACCTTAGCTATTCGCTCTTTAACCTATATCCGATACCGGGTTCGGTCAGGAGATAACGGGGCCGGCTGGGGTTGGCCTCGATTTTCTGGCGGAGCTGATGGATATAGATGCGCAAATAGTTGCTCTGCTCTTCCGTGGAGCCGGGCCCCCAAACTTCCTTTAATAGCTGTTTTTGAGTGACCACTTTGCCGGCATATTTGACCAGGATGACCAGCAGGCCGTATTCATTGGGTGTCAAATGGACCTCATCGTCTTTGAGGTAAACCAGCCTACCCACCAGGTCCACTTTAAGGTCCCCGGTTTCAAAAACCTTTTCCTCGGTCCCCAGTTTTATCCTCCGGCTGTGCCGCAGGGCCACCCGGATCCGGGCCATGAGCTCTCCCACATGAAAAGGCTTGGTCAGGTAATCGTCGGCTCCGGCATCCAGCCCCTTTATCTTGTCCTCATCCTTGCCCCGGGCTGTCAGCACAATGACCGGGACAGGGCTTTGCTCCCGCAATTTTTCGATCACTTCCAAGCCGTCCCTGTCCGGCAGGCCCAGATCCAAAAGGATCAGGTCAGGCTGGCGGGAAAACGCCAGGGAAAGCCCTTCGCTGCCGGACTCCGCTTCCAGCACCGCAAAACCCTGGGTCTGGAGCGATACTTCTAGGAACCGGCGTATGGGCTTTTCATCTTCAATGATCAGGATCATTTCTTTTTTCTCGGTCACTTTTTGGCCTCGGTGATAGGTTGGCTGGAAGACAGAGGCAGGCTCACTTCAAAAACCGCCCCTCCTGCGGGTTTATTGTCCACTTTGATGGTCCCTTGGTGGATATCCATAATGGCTTTGCAGATGGCCAGGCCCAGCCCGGCCCCGCCTTTATTGGCCTGCCTTTTCCCTCTGTAGAACTTGTCGAATAAATGTTCTATATCCTCCGGGGCGATCCCCGGTCCCTTGTCCGCCACCCGCAGGATCAGGCTGTCCTTTTCCACAGAGGCTGACAGGTCGATGCCTGTTTTTTCGGGGGTGTATTTGAGCGCGTTGTCCACCAGGTTGGCGATCACCAGCTCCATGAGCAAGGCATCCATCGGAGCCATGGGAAGGTCGGCTGGTATATGGGTGGTCACGTTGCGTCCCGTCATTTTTTGGTCGAACCGGCTCAGGGCTGACCCAACCACTTCTTCCACGGGACGCGGCTCCTTGTGGACTTCGACTTTGCCGGATTCCAGGCGGGTCATATCCAGGAGATTGTTGACCATCCGGCTCAGGCGTTCCGTTTCCTCATAAATATTTTCCAAAAGGTCTTTCCGGCTGCCGGCGTCAAGGCTGTCCCAGTTATCCAGGAGACTGCTGGCCGACCCGGTGATGGCTGCCAGGGGCGTCCGCAGGTCGTGGGAGACCGAGCTTAAAAGCGAACTGCGCAGCTGTTCGGTCTCGATCTGGATCTGGTTTTGCTGGTTTTTCTCCGCCAGCTGGTCGCCAGCCACCGCTAGGGCTGTCTGGTGCGCAAAAGCCTCCAGCAAATGGAGCTGCTCGGGAATGTTCATCCTCTCCGGATTAAGCGGTTTGACTCCTAGGACACCTACCGGTTCGCCCGTGGCGACGAGGGGCACATAGAGGGCTTCGGTCCCGGGCAGGGTATCGGTCCCCTTGCCGGCGATTTGCCCCAGGTCAAAGACCCAGTGGGCCACGGCCATTTCCTTGGGCGACTGGCTGAAATCGTCCGCCAGCCCCGCGCGCACCTGCAGCCGTCCGTCCGGCCCGGGCAGAAAGGCCGCCACCGAACTTTCAAAGACCTCGGCGATCTGCTTGACGGCGATCCCCAGCAGGTCGTCTGTCCCGCGGTTGATGGCCAGTTCCCGGCTCAACCCGTAAAGGGCGTTGGTCCGGCGTTCCCGCAGCCGCGAGATCTCGGCCTGGCGCCTGACCCGGATGGTGAGGTTGCTGATGGACAGCGCTGTGAACAGCATCACGCTGAACAGGAATAAATACTGATAATCGGAAACTGCAAAAGAAAACCGCGGGGCCACAAAAAAATAATCAAAACACAGGACGCTCAGGACAGAGCCGACCGCCGAGGCTCCGATGCCCTCCCGGGAAGAAAGCAGGAGCACGCCCAGGAAGTAAACCATGATGATATTGGCCTGCGCCACATAGGGAAAGATCAGGTCGGCGATAAAAGTACAGGCCGCCACCACCAGCACGGCATAGAAATAGGAGGGCCAGGCAAACTTGATCTTGGGCCTATGAAATAAGGGTTTTTTGATCTTGCCCGTGGGATCTCCCCGGGTGGCATAGACGTCGATCTCTCCGCTTTGCCTCAGCAAATGGTCCACCGGCGAGCTGACGAACAGCCTTTTTAGAAAAGAATCCCTGGGTTTGCCCACGAAGATCTTGGTGATGTTCCTTTCGCGGGCATAGTTCATGACCTCTTCCGTGAAATCATTCCCGCTCAGGACCGCGGTCTCGGCCCCCAGCTGCTCGGCCAGGCGCAGGTGCTGGATGGCCTGGTTGCGCACATTTTCCGGCAAACGGCTCTGGCCGGGCGTCTCAATATAAACCGCGATCCACTCGGCCCGCAGGCTTTTGGCCATCCGGTGGGCTGACCGCACCAAGTTGGCCGCGGAAGCGCTGGGGCTGACGCATACCAGCAGGCGTTCGGTGGTGGGCCAGGTCTTGCCGGCCGATTCTTCCCGGCGGATATCCTGGACCTGGCGGTTGACCCGGTCCGCGGTCATGCGCAAAGCCAGTTCGCGCAATGCGGTCAGGTTACCTATTTTAAAAAAATTCTGGATGGCGGCCCTGGCCTGTTCGGGAATATAAACTTTGCCTTCCTGCAGCCGCTTGAGCAGTTCCTCAGGCGCCAGATCCACCAGTTCCAGTTCATCGGCCTGCTCTACCACCTTGTCCGGCAGGGTCTCCTTGACCTGGACGCCCGTGATCTGGGCCACAATGTCGTTGATGCTTTCCAGGTGCTGGACGTTGAGGGTGGTATAAACATGGATGCCGTTATCGAGCAGTTCCTGGACATCCTGCCAGCGTTTGACATGGCGGGAGCCCTGGACATTGGTATGGGCCAGTTCATCGACCAGGATCAGGCCGGGCCGGCGCTTTAGGGCCCCGTCCAGGTCGAACTCCTTGAGTTTAAGACCGCGGTATTCTGTTTCCACCAGAGGCAGGGTCACGAGCCCCTCCAGGAGCGCGGCCGTATCCTGCCTGTTGTGGGTCTCTACGACCCCCACCAGGACGTCGGCCCCCTCTTTCTTTTTAGCCCGGGCCGCTTCCAGCATGGAATAGGTCTTGCCCACACCCGGCGAGGCGCCGAAAAATATCTTCAGCTGGCCGCGGGACTGGTCCTTTTGCTCCCGTTCCAGAGCTGCCAACAGCTGGTCAGGATCAGGTCGGTTTTCTTTCATGGATTAATCCTGCTTTCACCCTGTTCCGGATTTTGGATGTTGTCCAAAGCCAGGTTCAAAGTTAACACATTTACCCTGTCCTCACCTAGGAAACCCCAGGTCCTTTTTTCGGTATATTTACGGATCAAATACTCCACTAATTTTACATCCATTTTTCTCGCTTTGGCCACGCGCCCGGCCTGGAACCTGGCTGCTTCCGGGCTGATCTGGGGGTCCAAACCGCTGCCGGACGCAGTGACCAGGTCTATGGGTATAGGCGCTTGGTTCCGGGGGTCCAGACGCTGCAGAGCCTGGACCCTGTCCTTGACTGCCTTGGCCAGATCAGGGTTCAAGGGCCCCAGGTTGGAACCGCTAGAATTAGCGGTATTATATGGAAAAGGAGAGGTGGCTGACATCCGTCCCCAGAAATACTTTGGCCCGCTGAAATCCTGGCCCAGCAGCTCTGAACCGACCTTCTGCCCGTTGTTTACCAGCAAACTGCCCTCGGCCTGCCAGGGGAAGAATGCCTTTCCCGCCAGCCACACGGCCCCGGGATAAACCACCCCGCACAAGATGGAAAACAGTACCAAAAAGATCAAACTTGTTTTGGAAAGTCTGTAGATCATCAACATATTAGCTTCCTCTCAAACGAGTTTAAACCAGGTCAGGATCAGGTCTATAGCTTTGATCCCGGCAAAAGGCACGACAAACCCGCCCAGCCCATAAATTAAAAAATTGGTCCAGAGCAGGGAAGACGCGGTCGCCGGCCGGTAACGCACGCCCCGCAAAGCCAGGGGGATCAAAAACACAATGATCAGGGCGTTGAAGATGACCGCGGACATGATAGCGCTCTGGGGCGTGTGGAGACGCATGATATTCAGCGCCTGCAGCTCGGGGTAGGTCGTGACAAAAGCCGCGGGGATGATCGCGAAATACTTGGATACGTCATTGGCAATGGAAAAGGTGGTCAGAGAGCCACGCGTGATCAGGAGCTGCTTGCCTATCTTGACGATCTCGATCAGCTTGGTGGGGTTGGAATCCAGGTCCACCATGTTACCCGCTTCTTTGGCGGCCTGGGTGCCCGTGTTCATGGCCACCGCCACGTCCGCCTGTGCCAGGGCCGGCGCGTCATTGGTCCCGTCCCCGGCCATGGCCACCAGCCGGCCTCCGGCCTGGGAATCCCTGATCAGTTTAAGTTTGGCTTCCGGAGTGGCCTCGGCCAAAAAATCGTCCACCCCGGCCTCCGCCGCGATGGCCGCCGCGGTCAGGGGGTTGTCTCCCGTGATCATGACCGTTTTGATGCCCATACGCCGCAGCTCGGCGAACCGTTCCCTGATCCCGCCCTTCACGATATCCTTGAGATGGATCACGCCCAGAACCTTATTATCCCTGGCCACCACTAAAGGCGTGCCACCCGACCGGGCGATGGTCATGGCCTGGGCCTTAACCTCGGCCGGGAATTCGCCTCCCTGCTGGCGCACAAAGATTTCAATGGCCTCGACCGCCCCCTTGCGCACGCTTTGGCCACCCAGGTTGATCCCGCTCATCCGGGTCTGGGCCGTAAAGGGTACAAAGGTGGCGTTGGTTTCTTTTATCTCTCTCTGGCGCAGCCCGTACTTTTCCTTGGCCAGGACCACAATACTGCGGCCCTCCGGCGTTTCATCCGCCAGCGAGGAAAGCTGGACTTCCTCAGCCAGGTTATTGATGGAGACACCCGGCGCGGGAATGAACTCCGTGGCCTGCCGGTTGCCCAGGGTGATGGTGCCGGTCTTGTCCAAAAGCAGGACATCCACATCTCCGGACGCTTCCACGGCCCGGCCCGACATGGCGATCACATTGGCCTGGATCAGCCGGTCCATGCCGGCAATGCCGATGGCGGATAAAAGCCCCCCGATGGTCGTAGGCGCCAAACACACAAAAAGGGCCACCAGTACGGTGACCGTGACAGTCTTGCCCGTTCCTGCCGAAAGCACGCTATAAATGGAAAAAGGAAGCAGGGTTGCGCAAACGATCAGGAAAACAATGGTCAAACCGGCCAAAAGGATGTTCAGAGCTATCTCATTGGGTGTTTTTTGCCTTTTGGCCCCTTCCACCAGGGAGATCATGCGGTCCAAAAACCCTTCCCCAGGGTCCGCGGTCACCCGAATGACCAGCCAGTCGGACAGGATTCTGGTGCCGCCCGTGACCGCGCTGCGGTCCCCCCCGCTTTCCCGGATGACCGGAGCGCTCTCGCCGGTTACGGCGCTTTCGTCCACCATGGCGATCCCTTCCACGGCCTCGCCGTCAGCCGGGATCACTTCGCCGGCCTGCACCAAAACCCAGTCCCCTTTGCGCAGTTCTCCGGAAAGCACGTCCGTAAAAGCCGCCTCTTTGTCCGGGCTCTTGAGTTTTTTGGAATGGATCACCTGCCGGGTCTGGCGCAGGGTCTCGGCCTGGGCCTTGCCCCGGCCTTCAGCCATGGCCTCGGCGAAGTTGGCGAACAGCACCGTGAACCACAGCCACACGGCCACGGCCAAGATAAACCCGGCTCCGGCCTCTCCCCTGCCCATCAACGCCTGGCAGCCCAGCCCGGTCGTTAAAAAACTTCCCACATAAACCGTGAACATCACCGGATTGCGCATCATGTTGCGGGGAGCCAGCTTAAGGAACGAATCCACCATTGCTTTTTTTAGTATCTGGGTATGAAAAATTTTAACTTTGGTCTGTTTTTCCGTCATGGTTTAAACCCGCCTCCCTGGAGCGCGATCATTTTAAGATGCTCGATCACGGGCCCTAACACCAGGGCCGGGATAAAGGTCAGGGCACCCACGATCACGACCACACAGGCCAGCATCAGGATGAACAGCGGAGTATGGGTGGGCAGGGTCCCGGAACTGGAGGGCACGATCTTTTTGGCGGCCAGGCTCCCGCTGATGGCCAGCACCGGAAGGGCCATCCAGAACCGGCCCAGCCACATGGCCACGCCTCCCAGAAAATTGTAAAAATAAGTGTTTCCGTTGAGCCCGGCGAAAGCGCTGCCGTTATTATTGACCATGGAAGTGAAAGCGTACAGGACCTGGCTGAAGCCATGCGGCCCGGGATTGGTCATCCCCGCCCTGCCCGCTGCCGTGATCACCCCGATCGCGGTATAGACCAGTACGAGCACAGGCATGATCAGGATAGCCACGGTCGCCATTTTCATCTCATAGGCCTGGATCTTTTTACCCAGGTATTCGGGGGTGCGGCCGACCATCAGGCCGGCGATGAACACGGTCAGGATCACGAAAACCAGCATGCCGTACAAACCACACCCCACCCCGCCGAACACCACCTCTCCCATATGCATCATCCACAGGGGCACCAATCCGCCCAGCGGTGTATAGGAATCATGCATGGCGTTGACAGCGCCGCAGGAGGTCGTGGTGGTGAATGTGGTGAACAGGCAGGAACCTACGATGCCAAAACGCGTTTCTTTGCCTTCCATATTGGGCACGGACTGGGAACTAGACACCAGGTTCTGCAGGACCGGATTGCCCCGCTGTTCAGACCAGACACACAGTAAAAGCATGGGAATAAAAAGGAGGAACATGGCTAAAAGCAAGGCCCGGCCCTGGCGCCTGTCCCCTACCATATCCCCAAAGGTAAAACACAGGGCGGTGGGGATCAACACCAAAGACAAAATTTCTAAGAAATTGGAAAGCGGTGTGGGATTTTCATAAGGGTGGGCTGAATTGGTATTAAAAAACCCGCCTCCATTGGTACCCAACAATTTGATCGCTTCCTGGGAAGCGACCGGTCCAAGGGGCACGGCCTGCTCCTTGACCAAAACTTTTTCCATTTTAGGTTTCCCCTGTTTGTCCAAGACCGGAGCCCCGGCCCCGTCCACCACTGCCTGGTCATAGGTGTTAGGTTGGAGCAAAGAAACCTTTTGGTAGGGTTTAAAGCTTTGGGGCACTCCCTGCCAGATGAGGATCCCCGAGTATATGAAAGAAAGCGGCAGGAGGATGTACAGGGTGATCTTCATCATATCGACCCAATAATTCCCCACTTTGTCTGTCTGCTTGCGGGTCAGCCCCCGGATCAGGGCCAGCAGTACGGCGATGCCCGTGGCCGCCGACAAAAAGTTGTGCACCGCCAGGCCCAGCATCTGGGTCAAATAACTCATGGTCGTTTCCCCGCCGTAATTTTGCCAGTTGGTATTGGTGATAAAGCTCACGGCCGTATTAAAAGAAAGGTCACCGGCCACGGCTGGAAAATGCTGGGGATTCAAGGGGAGCCAGGCCTGGCACCGTTCCAAAAAGTAGATGATGAGCCCGCCCAGAGCGCTGAACAACAGCATGGACAGGCCGTATTCTTTCCAATCCATTTCCTCGTCAGGACGTATGCCGGCCAGACGGTAAAAGGACCTTTCCAGCGGACCCATCCATTTTTCCAGAAAGAACGGCTTCTCTCCAAAGACCCGGGCCATATACCAGCCTAAAGGTTTGGCTGCGAGAACTAAAATAAAAATAAAAAAACTGATCTGTAGCAACTGATTGCTATTCATCAGAACCACTCCGGTTTTAACAAGGCCAGCACCAGATAAGCGAACAAACCAGCCGCAATGAGACCGCTGATGATATATAGAAGGCTCATGACTCTTCTCCCCTCAAAACTCCGAAAGCTTCCAGCACCAGCACCGTCACAGCCGTCAACCCTAGGAAAAGGACAACGCAGATCAAATCCAGCATAAACTCTCCCGTTCTTTCCCCATTAACTGGGCTTGGTTAGTATCCTGACCAGAACCAGAGTGCAAACAACGACTATAAGAACCTCGATTTTGGATGCGCCCCCGCCTTGGTCTTGAACATCGGCTAACACGGGTGGTACTAGCACCCACAAACCCATCAACATCGTCATAACACCCTCTCTCTTTCTGTACCTATTTAACATCTATCAGGCATTAAGATGCTGTTAAAATTAACGGGAAAATGGAAAAAATGCTTCAAAATGGGGCAGGTTTTTTATGGTAAAATGACCGAATTCTATATCACAGGAGGATATTCATGGCTCGCTTCACCAGGCTCCAGGTCTTGAACACCATGCATGAAACCGGTTTGGTCCCTGTTTTCTATCATAAGGATCCCCAGGTGGTCAAAGAAGTGGCTAAAGCCTGCTTTAAAGGCGGCTCTCCCCTCCTGGAATTTACCAACCGTGCTGACCTGGCCTACCTCAACTTCGTGGAACTAGAAAAATACTGCGCTGCTGAACTACCCGGTCTGATCACGGGTGTGGGGTCCGTGGTGGACGCCGGAACAGCGGCCCTCTATATCAACAGCGGCGCCAATTTTGTGGTGGGCCCGGTCTTGAACCCTGACGTGGCTAAAACCTGCAACCGCCGCAAAGTCCCCTACTCACCCGGCTGCGGTTCGGTGAGCGAAATATCCCAGGCTGAGGAATGGGGCTGCGAGATCGTCAAGATATTCCCGGGCAAGGAAGTCGGCGGCCCCAGCTTTGTCAAAGCCGTCAAGGCTCCCTGCCCCTGGACCACCCTCATGCCCACGGGAGGGGTGGACATTACCGAGGAATCTTTGTCCGCCTGGTTTCAGGCCGGCGTGGCCTGCGTGGGAGTGGGCGGCAACCTCATCACCAAAGAACTTTTGGCCAAAAAAGACTATAGTGGCATCAGCCGCAACGTGGAAAAAGCTTTGAAGCTCATCAAGAAAGTAAGGGGCCGCTAGCCTTATGGTCATCATCGACACCAGACTGCAACCTGCTGAGCTTTTACCCAAGATAAACAAACTCTGGGACCTGTCCGCCGCCAAGATCCTTTCTGTCGAAAAGACCTGCACCCCGGACAAAGGCTCGCCTGTTTTCACGGTCCTGGGCAGATACACCGCCCTGAGCTGGACCGAATGGACCCAGGGTTTCCAATTCGGCTCCAGCCTGCTCCAATTTGACGCCACCAACGAGCGAAAATTTTTGGACATCGGCCGGGAAAAGACCTTTTCTTTGATGTCCAACCACCTGACCCACATGGGCGTCCACGACCACGGCTTCAACAATGTCAGCACCTACGGTAACCTTTGGCGCCTGATGGCTGAAGGCCGCCTGAAATACGATGCCTATGAAATGGAATTCTACAAACTGGCCTTGAAGTGCAGCGGCGCCGTGCAGGCCCGGCGCTGGAGCCGGACCGCCGACCCGGGAACCGGGGGTTTCATCTATTCTTTCAACGGGCCGCATTCTCTTTTTTCGGACACCATGCGCACGCTCCGGGCCCTCGCCTTGGCCCATCTTTTAGGCCAAACTTTGATGGAGGAGAACGACCATAAAATTTCCCTCCTGTTACGCCTGGTCCAGCACGCCAGCACCACGGCCAAATACGCGGTCTATTACGGCGAAGGCCGGGACGCCTACGACATCCGGGGCCGGGTGGCCCATGAAAGCCTTTTTAATCCCAATGACGGCAACTACCGCTGCGCTTCCACCCAGCAGGGCTACTCCCCTTTTACCACCTGGACCAGGGGCTTGGCCTGGGTCATGCTGGGTTTCGCTGAACAGCTGGAATTTCTTTCCATCCTGGAGGATAAGGAACTGAAACCTTTGGGGGGACGCAAAAACATCGAGGCCATGATGCTGAAAGCCTGCCAGGCTTCCTGTGATTTTTACCTGGCCAACACCCCCACGGACGGCATTCCCTACTGGGACACCGGCGCTCCCGGTCTTATGCGCCTGGGTAACTACCTGAACAAACCCGCCGAACCTGTCAACCCCTACGAACCGGTGGACAGCTCCGCGGCGGCCATTGGGGCCCAGGGCCTTTTACGGCTCGGCCGTTATCTTTCCAAAAAGGGCCGGAAAAAACAGGGACAGACCTACTGGCAGGCTGGCCTGACCGTGGCCCACACCCTGTTCCAAAAGCCCTATCTATCGACGCAGGCGTCCCACCAGGGCCTCATCCTGCATTCCATCTACCACCGGCCCCGCGGCTGGGACCATCAGCCCATCAAGAACCTCGCTCCCTACGGTGAATCCAGCATGTGGGGCGACTACCATGCCCGGGAACTGGCGCTCTATATCCAGCGCGCCGCCAAAAAACAAAAGGACTACACTTTTTTCGGGACAGGAGAATAGAATGCAAAAAAAAGTAGCGTTGGTCACCGGGGCCAGCCAGGGGATCGGGCTGGGGATAGCCCAAGGCCTGGCCAGGGAAAATTGCGACATCGTTATAGCCGACATCAAAAAAGAAAAGGACGCCGCCGAGGCCCTGGAAGGCCTGATCAGCCTGGGAGCGGACGTGCTCTATGTCCAGGCCGACATCAGCCGCACCAGGGAGCACGCCAAGATCCTCAAAACCATTGCCAAGGACTTTGGCAGGCTGGATGTTTTGGTCAACAACGCCGGGGTCTCTCCCAAGGTGCGCGAGGATGTCCTGCAGGCTTCGGAAAAAAGTTTTGACCGCCTGCTCACCGTCAACCTGCGCGGGCCGTATTTCCTGACCAAGGCCTGCGCCAACTGGATGATCAAACAGAAAAAAGCCGATGCTGACTTTAAAGGCTGCATCATCAACATCTCCTCGGTCTCGTCCTTTATGGCCTCCGTCAACCGGGGAGACTACTGCCTGTCCAAAGCCGCTGTTTCCATGGCCACCAAGCTCTGGGCCGTGCGTCTGGCTGAACACGCCATCCCGGTCTACGAGGTCCAGCCCGGCATCATCCGGACGGCCATGACCGCAGGGGTCAAGGATAAATACGACAAGATGATCAAGGAAGGCCTGATGCTCCAGTCCCGTTGGGGCCTGCCTGAGGATGTGGGTAAGGCCGCGGCTATGCTCGTCCGGGGCGATCTCGCCTACTCCACCGGCCAGGTCATCAGGGTGGACGGCGGCATGTCCGTGGAGAGACTGTAAAGGACCACTTTAGATTTCCCCCGAATAAATGGACACCCGCCCGGTAAGCCGCGTGAATTCAGGAAGGACTGTGCTTGGTTTTGAGGCGGTAGGACTGGGGCGTCATTCCTGTTATTTTTTTGAACGCATGGCAAAAATATCCGGTTGAGGAAAACCCCAGACCATAAGAGATCCGCGTAATGTTCAACCCGGTCTGTTCAAGCTGCCTGCAGGCTTCGTCGATACGGCGCCTCTGATAAAACTCCGCGGGAGGGATCCCCGCTTCGGCCTTGAATCTTCTTTTGAAATGGACGGTGCTCCATCCCAGCCTTTTGGCAATATCGGGTATGGCCAGAGGAGCCTCCAGGCTTGACTCCATGATCTTCATGGCCTCGGAAATCATCAGGGAACGCGTAGAATCCTTTTTTTCATTTCCTGCTCTGATAACCGTCATGATGATTTCCAGCAAAGCCGCCCTTGCTTCTACCACCTTCAATTTACCGCGAGGCTCTTTGATTTTTTGGAGGAGACTAAGATAAGGTCCAACAATTCTATCCGGCACAGGAAAATGGCGTTTGCGGCGAAGAACATGAAGTGCTTGGAGGACCATCCCGCCCTCCTGAGGGGATAAATTGAGCCATTCTTTATTTTTTTGGTTCCCCTTAGGCAACAACAACCCAATATTGTAACTTTTATGGGGTTCTGAAATCTTATTGATCCAGCCATAGTTTTCATTTGGCCAGATAAGATAGGCATGTCCGGCGGGAATAATAAACTTTTCTTTTCCGATCCACCAATGATTGATTCCCCTTTCCACATAGCCTATGTCCAGAACATCGCTATGATAGGTTGATAACAATTTATTGGTGGCGTGTTTCACCCAGGTATAGCCGCAGGAAAATAGATCGGGAATTTGGGGAAAATGCTTGGAAATATAAGGGTAATAGTACTGTTCCGCAACCGCCTTGTCAGGCACCATGTAGCGCATATGATGATTTTATAACCTATACGATAACCTCTGTCAATAAAACCGTTTTATGCTTTACTTTTTACATCCTTATCTTTCCAATACAGTATAAACACCAGACACCACCTGGTGACAAAGTCGCAGCTAGGAAAACAGCGTCTGCTTTACGGAGCATCATTAATGAAAATTTTATCACGCTTCTCTAGGTCCGGGTTTCCGCCAACCATCATGCCGATTATTTCCCTGGTCATCCTTCTCACCCTAGCTGCCCTTACTCTGCAGGCCCAATGCACTAATTTTTTGGTAGATGGGAAACCCTCGGAAGTGCCCGATGGAAATGCCTACGGAGAGCCGGTATTTCCGGAAGCGGGGCCTCAGGGTACGGACTGGATATTCAGCGGAGGTAATGTGACCTTTGACCCTTTTGAGCCCGTGAGTAATCCCACAGACGGGATGTGGTTCGGCCCGGGCGGGCAAACTCCCAGCTCAGGATATTGGGATTGGAGAGGGCCGGTTGTAGGGAGCATTTTCAGCGCCTGCGGCGGTGAGATCGATTTTGACCTGCAGTCCAATATAAGCTGGCCTCTCCGGGCGTCCACGGGTCAACAAGATGTTTTTGATGTTACGGATGACGGCAATAACCAACTGTGGAATTTTACTGTTGACGGTACTTCGGGAACCTCGTTGGTAGTTTATTGGTCAACCGACCAGACCCATAATGGCTGGGCCATTATCCCTAATGGAAACCTCCTGTTTGACGCGGGCGGCATTTTGCAGGTAAAAATGACCTGGAACGCCGCAACCCAGACGCAATCCCTGTTCATTAACGGCAATCTGATCGCGACGGGGTCTTATGCTGGTAATATGGTGGCCAATCCAGCCTGGGGGGCGAACTCCTTGTTTGTTTTGGGGGCCCAAGCGGCCGGAGGAGAAGGATACTTCTCCTCCGTGGACCAGAGCATCGCTGATTTTCAGGTCACCACAGCTTCCGGCTGCCCCTGCGCCCCTACCAGCACCCCTACTCAGACCATTACCCCCACCACCCCCACGGAAACGCCTACCCCTCTCCCGACCGCCGTATCGATGTGCACCAATATGCCAACGGCCTTTTGCAATCCCACGAGCGGCAACCTTAAGTATGTAGTGGATGATAACGCAGATTTTTATTTGAACGGCAACCTGATCAGCTCCCAGGTCTCTGGATTCGCGATGATTACCACCTACAACTTAACCCCGGCCGATTTGGCCCTTTTGCAGACCGGAGTCAACATCCTGGGGGTCTATGGCCAGGATATTTTCAACGACCTCTCCGCTGTTTCTTGGGTCCTCACCCTTAACTACACAAATTGCGCCACCCAATACATCTCTTCCTCCTCCGGCAGCTTCATCAAAGATACCTATGTGGGGAATTACTATGGGACGCCCCCGCTTGTTTTTCCTCCGGGATGGAACACGGTCGGGTTCGATGATTCGGCCTGGTCCATGGATAACTATTTTGAAACCTCCTGTTATGGAGGGTGCGGGGAGTGCTGTACCCTATGGGCGACCATCCCTAACCCCGCGACCGGCGGGACCACCGTAGTGCCTTTTACGGAAGGAAGGGGCTATTTCCCCGACCATGTGCAAGGAGATGGTTATTTATATAGGGAATATTTCTATTTGGGAAATCCGGTCCAGCCTTGCAATACTACCGGCACGCCGACATTGACCGCGACCATCTCGCCGACCAGAACGGACACCGGGACAGCCACCCCGACCGCGACCATCACGGCTACTCGCACCGTGACCAACACCGGCACTACCACTTATACGGCGTCATCCACAGCGACTATCACGGATAGCCCTACGGTCACCCTAACCGGCACCTCTACCGATACTTCAACCCCCACGGCTACGGCGACGACCTTGTACTCCTCGACCAGTACCTACACAGCCACCAACACAGCGACGGCTTCGGTCACAGCGACCATCACGCTTACTTCAACCATCACCGTCACGCCTTCAGTGACCCTGACGTCCTCCATGACCTGGAGTCCTTCCCTGACCTTAACACCTTCCCAGTCCTTTACTCAGACCCATACAGCCACCGTGACCGCTACCAACACACCTGTCATGACCAACTTGGAATTAAAGGTCTATAACGAGGCCGGCGAAGTGGTCAAAACCTTCAGCAATGTCCTTGTTTTGGGAGGTTTTAGCGGTATCCAGCTTTCCTCCGGTAGCGGCTCCACCATCTTTGACCCCAGCACCGGCATCTTCGATATAGAGGTCATCAGCAGCGGCAATGTGTATCACATCCCCTGGGACGGTAAAAGCGACCTGGGCTATACCGTGGACAGCGGGCAATATGTGCTCAAAGCCGACATTCCAGGCAAGCCGGCTGATACAGTCACCATGGGCTTGACCGTGCTCAAGGCAGGAGACTATTTGACCGTCAGCGTCTATACCACCAGCGGTGAACTGGTCAAACAACTGTACAGCAGTTATTTAGTCCAGGGGCAATTGGGAAGCATGAAGTTGACCAGCAATTTACTGCAGATAAGCAATCAACCCACAGGGACAACCATGATCGGGATAAACATCTTTTCCTCCACAGGTCAGTTAATGGCAGATGGGCTAGGCTCCTTGAACCAGGCCCGCCTGACCTGGGACGGCACCACGGCCTTGGGCAATTATGTACAGAGCGGAGAGTATTTGATCAAGATAGAGCAGGTCTACAACCATCAGCATGACGTGGTGGTGCAAAGCGTGACGGTGCTAAGCTCCAATTTAAGCGGGTTTATGGATGCTTCGGTCTATCCCAACCCGTACCTCTCCACTCCAGACCACAAGCTATGGTTCAAGGTAACCCTGCAGGACCAATCCAACCTGACCGTGAGAATTTATGATGTGGTGGGAGAGCTGGTGAACACCCTCAGCTTGCCCGCAGCCGGGCCTGGCATTGCCACCCTGGGTTGGGATGTCAATAATGCTGCGGCTGGTCTTTATGTGGGGATAGTAGAAGCTGATTCCCAGGTGAGCGGTCAAACACAGAAAAAATCCCTTAAAATCTCCATAATCAAGTAAACACGCCCTCAATTGACTTATATCATCTTGTGGGGACCGAACCGTAGAGGCCGAGATCATTGATGTCTGTGGGGGCCTGTTCTTCAAAAGGCAGGAAATGGGCCAGCAGGCTCCATCCCCAAAACGGGTTCAATCCCCTTCCCTCCCCTGTCTCCGACAAATACCACTCTCGGTTCCCGGCCCGGCGGACCAGGGCCAGCGTGCGGTCAGCCAGCAGGGACGCCAGCTGGCCGTAGCCATAGTAGCGCAGCCCGTGGGTGATCATGTAGTTCGTCGGGATCCACACGCAGGCGCGCCAGTTGCAGCCCACGTCCCGTGGGAGTGGTTCTCCTGAATATCCGGGCTCGGACTTGGCTAAAGCAGCGACCGGCCAGACGGTCCAGAACTCGGCGGCATTCATTAGGTGTTCGTAAATCATCCGGCGTGCCTGTTCAGGAGTGGCCACCCGGCAAAAAAGCGGGGTAAAAGCGGACACGGCCTTGACCGGTATTTTTTTCCCCTGGACCCGGCAGCGGTCGTAAAAAATCCCATCCTGCTCATCCCAGAGCTTTTCCCTGATAAGCTGAGCCAGAATCAAAGCCCGTTGCCGGTATTCGTGGCTATCCTTATCTTTCCCAGCCAGGCTGGCGATCCGGCTGAAGGCCAGCAGTTCCCGGTAAAGGTAGCAGTTCAAGTCCACGCCTTCGCTGACCGGCAGTTTTTCTTTTTCCAGCAGTCCGGATGGCGCGGGAATACTGTGCCGTTCGCAACCCTCCCAGTTCTTATGGTTAAAGCCGGCCCGTTCCACCTGGTTGTCCATACCGGTATGGGGCCCGCTGACCCACTCCGCCAGGCCGTTCCCGTCAGGGTCCATGTCTTTAAGCCAATAATCCAGATATTTCTTGAGCCTGTCGTAATAGTGCGGGTCCGTGACCCAGGCATGCTCCCCGTAATTAACGCTGACCAGAAGGGCGATCTGGCATAAAAAAGGCTTGGCATGCTCAGGGTCATGGAAAGGGTTGCTCGGCACGGAGCGGGAAATAAGCCCGCTGGGTTGCTGGTGGTCCAGAAAAATGGTCACGGCGTTCTTGATCAGTTCGCTGGGCCAGCCCATGTAGATCTGGACAATGGCCTCAAAATACTGGTCCCAGTCGTAGAGCGTTTTGTAGGAGTAACCCGTAAAATAGGACCTCCCGGTGTCGCTGTCGGTCAGGATGCCCTTGCGCATCAGGTTTTCCTCGATGCTCAATCGCGGACGCATCTCTTTCAAGAATGGGTCGTTCATCCAGATGTTTGCATTTGAACTTTGGATAAGATCCTCCTTAGGTCTAGTTTGGGTTATTGCCCCAGTTCATGCAGAATAAGGGCGCAGGCGATGAGGCCGGCTGTTTCGGTCCGCAGGATGCGCGGTCCCAGGGTCACGGGAAGGGCCCCTGCTTTTTGCGCCTCCCCAGCTTCCCGCTGGCTGAAACCGCCCTCCGGCCCTATCAAGACCGCGAGGCTTCTCGGAGTTTTTCGCTTGGCCAACACAGTTTTTATCCCCTGTTTGGTCTCGCCTTCCCAGGGCAGGATGACCAGGTCCATACTTTTAAGGGACCCTAGCGCCTCCGGCCAGGAGCGGACTGTCGAAACCTGCGGAATTTTGAGCCGGCCGCACTGTTTGGCCGCGGCTTCGCTGATCTTTTGCCAGCGTTTGCTTTGCTTGTCTTGTTTGGCGGAGTTAAGGTGCGGGATGGACCGCTCGGTCAGGACCGGCCAGAACCGGGAAACCCCGATCTCGGTCCCTTTTTGCACGATCCATTCCATTTTGGGATGCTTGGCTAGGGATTGCACCAGGGTAATCGTTGTCTGTGGCTCGCACTCCAAACTTTTCTTTTCTAAAATCTGGGTGACGACTGACCCATGAGAGAGCTCCACGACCCGGACCTGGTAGATATGGTTCTCGCCGTCGCTGACCCCAAGGCTCTCCCCTTTTTTTACCCGCAGGACATTTTTGAGGTGAAAAGCGTCCTGGCCCGTGATGGCAATGCGGTCAGCGCTGATATTCTCGGGAGGCACAAAAAAATGGGGCATCAGGGACAGGGCCGGTCAGTCGAACTTGAGGGGAGGACGGTCTTCTTTGCCGTAGTTCCTGATCTTTTTCATGCTGTCCAGTTCCATGGTCCTGATCTGTTCCAACCGCGTCAGGTCCGCCGGGTTCTGGGGTTTGAAGCTCAGGATCGTGTAATAGGCGTTGCGGGCCACGTCATAATTGCGCGCCGACAGGGCCGACTCCCCCAGCCCGTGCAAGGCATCCACGGTCTGGGATGGGCTGGTGTCCTTTAAACTGGCGATCTCCAGGAATTCCTTGGTGGCCTGCTCGTAAAATTCAAGGTAGTACATGCTCCAGGCTCTCCGCAAACGGTATTCGATATTGGAGGGCTCCAGCTGGTAAAGCTGCTCGTATTGTTCCAAGGCGATCTGATACTTCTCGGTTTGCCAACTGTAATCCGCCAGCCTGATCCTCGCCGCTAGGTCGTCGGGATTTAAATTCAAACTGAACCCTTCCAGGGAAACCGGCAGGTACACCAAGCCCATTTCATGGTATTGTCTGGCTTTTTTGTCCATGTAAGTCGCCACATTATCCCAGTTCAAATGCCTCAAATACACCCATCCCACCCCGACGATCACTAGGACAACGGCCAGTTTGACCACTCGTCTCACTATGCTGAAGAAAGCCGGTGTCTGCCAGAAATGGATGACCGGCGCGGCCGGGACGGCCACAGCCTCTCCAGTGCCCTCCTCGGGGGCTTCACTGAACTCGTCGACCTCCTGCCCCTCTTGGGCAGCCCTCTCCCGGGCCCTTTCGGCCAGCATCTCTTCTCTTTCCGCTTTTTCCTTGGCCAGGATCTGGGGGAGTATCTTCCAGTGGTAGGCCTGTAAAAAAGCCCTCTTGACGCTCTGGTACCAGAGATAGACGCCCAGTACGGAGAAGACAAGGAAGAACACGTAAAAACTTTCTGTCGCGTCCTGCTGGCCCAAAGTCTGCCCCCACTGCCAGACGAAAGAAAAATGTCTGATGAAAAGCAGGCTGACGAACCAGAAAAGCATGACCAGGATCAAAAAGATGCCTTCGGAAAGGTGCCCACTGTAGATCTGGCCCCAGCCCCACACCACCAGCGATAGAACGGCGGACAGAAACGGGTTGTCCTTCCCGTGATAGATCCCGTGATGTTCCATCCGTATCTCTCTCGCCCGGGTGTAGGCCTCGCCAATATTCACCAGCCAGACCAGGATCCCCAGGCCAAAGATGAGGATCAGGGAAACAAGCCTGACCACGGGATGCGGGGCAAAAGGGGACATGGAAACCAAGGGATAGGAGGGGTTTAAAACGCCCATAAGGACCGCTCCCCATCCCCCGTAACACAGCAGGAACAGGATGCCGTTGCGCAGGTCACCGTTATAAAAAGAACCGGCTCCCCACACGAACAAAGAAAGGGTGCCGGCAAGGGCAGGGCTTTTATCGGTTCTTCTTTTTTCTTTTTCCACCTCGGCCGGGTCCTGGGCTGGGACGGGTTCCGGCGCAGGAACGGGCTGGCTCGGCGCTGCAGCGGCCGGCGCAGGGGCTTTGTCGGGCCCGGCCTGGGCCGCTGGGGCTCCTGCCGGTTTTGCTCCCGCGGGCGGTGCTCCCGGGGCTGCTTTCACCTCTGGTTTATTGTCATTATCAGCCAAGGAACTCTTCCCTTCTCCAAAAGGCCTAACCAGCGTTCAGTTGGGATTCCTTCTCCAAGACTAGCAGTGGTTTTTCTTTTTTCAAGACCACATCCTCAGTAACCACACATTCTTTGATCTCGCGGCTGGAGGGAACTTGGTACATCACGTCCAGCATCAGGTCCTCGATGATGGCGCGCAGCCCCCTGGCCCCTGTTTTTCTCTTTAAAGCCTCACCGGCGATGGCGGTCAAAGCGTCATCCGTGAACTTGAGCTCTACCCCGTCCATGGCCAGGAATTTCTTGTACTGCTTGACGAGCGCGTTCTTGGGTTCGGTGAGGATCTTGACCAGCGCCTCTTTGTCCAGGTCGTGCAAGGTGGACAGGATCGGCATCCTTCCCACGAATTCCGGGATCATGCCGTACTTGAGCAGGTCTTCAGGCTGGACTTTTTTGAGCACTTCCCAGCAAGCATCCTTCGGATGGACCTTGACGGTGGTGGGGGCGTTGAATCCCATGGACCCCTTGCCCAGCCGGCTCTCGATGATCTTGTCCAGGCCGATGAAAGCTCCTCCGCAGATGAACAGGATGTTGGTGGTGTTGACTTGGATATACTCCTGGTGCGGGTGCTTGCGCCCGCCCTGGGGAGGCACGGAGGCCACGGAGCCCTCTAAAATTTTGAGGAGCGCTTGTTGGACACCCTCCCCGGATACGTCCCGGGTGATGGAGGGGTTCTCGGACTTGCGGGCGATCTTGTCGATCTCGTCGATATACACGATCCCTTTTTGGGCCCTCTCGACCTGGTAGTTGGCGTCCTGTAAAAGGCGCAGGATGATGTTCTCCACGTCCTCACCCACGTAGCCCGCCTCCGTGAGGCAGGTCGCGTCAGCCAGGGCAAAAGGGACATTGAGGGTCCGGGCCAAAGTCTGGGCCAGCAGGGTCTTGCCGGTGCCGGTGGGCCCGATCAAAAGAATATTGCTCTTCTGTAGCTCGACGTCGTCTTCTTTTTCTTTGACCGGGGTCTGCGAGATGCGTTTGTAGTGGTTATACACCGCCACGGAAAGGGACTTCTTGGCGTGCTCCTGCCCGATCACATATTCGTCCAAGGCGCTTTTGATCTCGTGGGGCTTGGGGATCTCGACGTTGGTTTTGCGCTTTTCCTCGGTGGCGTCCTCCAGCAGGATCCCGTTGCACAGTTCCACGCATTCGTTGCAAATGTAGACCGACTGGCCGGCAGACTGGCTGGCAACGAGTTTTTTCACCGACTCCTGGTTCTTGCCGCAAAAAGAGCAGCGGACCACCGCTCCGGAATCTTGGCCTTTGAACAAATCAAACCTCCTCGGTGAAGTTCTTCCTCAAAAATAACGCGGCTACGACTTGGGCTCCGGCTTTCTACTCATAATGACCTCGTCCACGATCCCATAGGCCTTGGCCTCGTCCGCCGACATGAAAAAATCCCTGTCGGTATCGCGGGTGATCTTTTCCATCGTCTGCTTGGTGTGGGTCACGAGGATCTCGTTGATCTTCTGGCGCACCCGGATGATTTCACGCGCCTGGATATCGATATCCGTGGCCTGTCCCTGGACCCCGCCCAGGGGTTGGTGGATCAAAACGCGGGCATGGGGCAGAATATAGCGTTTTCCGGTGGCCCCCGCGCAAAGCAGCATAGCGGCCATGCTGGCGGCCTGGCCTACGCAAATGGTGGAAACGGGCGGCTGCACGTACTGCATCGTGTCATAGATCGCCAGTCCGGCCGTGACCAGACCTCCCGGGCTGTTGATATAAAGGTTGATCGGCTTTTCTGGGTCCTCCCCGGCCAAGAATAATAGCTGGGCGATGATAAGGTTGGACATCACCTCGTCAATTTCCGTCCCCAAAAAAATGATCCTCTCCTTGAGCAGCCGTGAAAAGATATCAAAGGACCTTTCACCGCGGCTGGTTTGTTCCACGACCATAGGTACCAAACTCATTTTATCCTCCTGTTCCTACTTGGCTTTTAGGATCGGACTTTCCTGCTCCACCGCAACCTGGGTCATCAGGAACTCCATGGTCTTTTCGTCCCGGACGTTTTCCCTGACCTGGAAGGTCATTCCCTTTTCCTCGAACTCTTTCTTGAGCTTCCCTAGGTCCTGGTGGTATTGGCTGGCGTATTGTTCCAGCCTCTGATCAACCTCTTCATCCTTGACCTCGATCTTCTCCTGCTCTCCGACCGCTTCCACGATCAACGCCACTTTGACCTGCTCCAAAGCCTTGGTTTCGAGTTGTTTTTTGATCTGCTCCCACTCCATTCCCAGCTCTTTGTAAGACATGCCCTTTTGTTTAAGCGACCGCTCGTTCTCCGCCGCCAGTCGGGTGATCTGCGCCTCCAGCAGGCTGGGCGGCACTTCCACGGTGCTCGTGGTCAGAAGCTTGTCCAGAACCTGCTCCATCATCGCGGCCTTGGCCTGGTTCTCTTTTTGCTGGACTAGCCCGTCCTTGACCTTCTCGGTCAATGAGGCCAGATCAGCCAACCCGCTGATGTCCTTGGCGAATTGGTCGTTGAGCGGGGACAGTTTCTTCTGCTTGACTTCTTTGATCTTCACTTGGAATACGGCGGTTTTGGAGGCCAGGTCTTTATTGGCGAAATCTTTGGGGAATGTGGCCTCAACGGTCTTTTCCTCCCCGGCCTGGACCCCCGCCAGCTGGTCCTCAAACCCTGGGATGGTCACTTGGGAACCGAGCTCCAAAAAATAATCTTTGACGGTCCCTCCGCTGAAGGGTTTGCCGTCGATCAGACCCTCAAAATCCAGGACCAAAAAGTCACCTTTGGCGGCTACCCTTTCCTTGACGTTTATATACTCCGCAAAACGGTTCTGCAGGTCTTTTAAAGCCTGGTCAACTTCCTGATCCTTGATCAGGACCGAAGGTTTTTTCACGGCTAAACCCTTATAACTGCCCAGCTTAACGGGGACCTTGACCTCCACGTGGGCTTTATAGACTAAGGCTTTATCCTCTTTGAAATCAAAATGGTCCACCTTGGCCCTGCTGATGGGCACGATCTTGCTTTTTTCCAGCGCCTCCCGGAAAGAAACCTCCACCAGCTTCTCCAGCGTGTTCTTCTTGACTTCCTCGTGGTAATGGCTTTTCAGCATATCCAGAGGCACTTTACCGCGGCGGAAACCAGGCAATACCGCGTTCTGGCTCAAATTCTTGTAAGCGTCTTCGATCTCCTGCCTGACCGTTTCTTCGGGGACCTCGATCTCCAAGATCTTTTGGCAGGGTGACTCGTCAATGACATTAACTTTCATTAAAACAACCCGCTTTCTTAAGTATTTTCAAGGATTTTCTAGAAAAATCCTGATATCTTCGCTACTTTTGGAAAGGTTAACTAAGAATATTTATCGTAACCAATAATAAGCACCTTGTCAATCAACGCGAATTAACCCTAATTTTATCCTATAAATCAAAAAAAACCATGCTTTCAACAAGGTTTTTAAGCATTGCCCTAAAGTAAATACTGGCAATTTTTGAAAGAGAAAACAAGGAATTGCTGATGAATAGAGAGGGCTCCGCTCAGGCCTGGGTTTTGTCCAAGCTTTGGGCCAAAAGCGCGTCCACCAGGCTGTCGATCCTGTTTTTTTCAGGTACTGCGTCTTTTTTGGAAGCGGGCAGGCTGCCATAACCTAGATAAGCGCCGCTTAAAGCCCCCGCGATCGTTGCAATGGCCGTGGCGCCTTCTCCGGTCTTTAAACAAAGGTCCAAAGTCTTGCCGAAATTATCCGGGGATTTCATAAAACAATAAAGGGCCGCCGGATAGCTTTCCAGCACGCTGTTTTGGGGCTGCATAACCTGTAGGACCAATTGGCCTTCCATGCCCAGATAGGAGGCCATGCTTTTCAATTCATCGCTGAAGCACGAGCTGACCGGCTCTATGAATTCCACGAGAGACTGGATGAAAAATAATTTATCCAAGGACGATGCCAGGGCCAGATAGGCCATGCTGAAAGCTTGGGTCAGAGCTCCGGCCAGTGCCAGAGTGTCGGTCTGCACGACCGAGGTAGTCTCCAGGACCACGCTCTTGAACTCATCCAATTTGCCGGCGTGATAAAGCAGGCCTAGGGTCGTGGCCAAGAGGGAGGCTTGCCACTCCGCGGTCGGCACCCCGCTTTTTTCCCATTTTTTATCGCTCTTGAGGTTTTTTATGGCCGCCTCAAAGGACCAATATCCCTTTTGACCGGTGCTGGACCACTCCAAATATTTTTCAGCCACGAGCTTCCCTGCTTGTACCTTCTTTCGTCCGCTTTCCTGGGTGAGGGCTTCACCGACAGACAGGGTGAGAGCGCAAGATGGAGAAAGAACTGGCAGGGGGGTTCCCGAATGGCTCATCTGTTCGCCTAAAACCATTCCGTAAAGGCAACCCTTAAATCTGTCCTTTAGTCTGAGATGGATTTCTATTGAGTTATTTTCTTTGGGCAAAAAAGATTCATCCTTTTGTGAACGGACCGGCTCACTACTCTTTCAGCTTGACGATATTGGTGGCCTGGCGCATCCTGACGACCTCTTCGATGGAATTGCGGATTGAAGGATTGGCCATCAGAATGTCCTTGAAATCATGGGTATAGAGCACAAAAAACTCGCAGGCATCTTCGGCGATAATGGTGGCGTTCCTGGGCTCGCTGGTAACTAGGGCCATCTCCCCAAAATATTTCCCATCCTCCAGGTAGGCCAATAATTTTTTTCCAAAAAAACCTTTCTTTTTCCAAACCGCCACTCTGCCCGAGTAGATCATATAAAAAGCGTCGCCGGGATCACCCTCGCGGATCACCACATGGCCTTTGGAACAGGACAGTTTATGCAGACGGGCCATAATAGATTCCAACTCGCCCATTTTTAATTTGCTGAAGAAGTCCACGCTTTTCAAGGTTTGCAAAATATGCTGGTACTGCTCTTTGTTCTCTGCCATACAGCCCGGCTCCTTTCTATGTTCATTTCATCTTATGCATATTTATAGCATTTTATCGACCATTGTGCAAAGTTCTCTTACAGAATCCACTGATTTCTTAAACGCTGCGGTTTCCTCTTGGTTTAAGGTTAGTTCGACGACTTGCTCACCGCCCTTGGTCCCCAACTTGACTGGAACGCCCATAAAAAGGCCGCTCAAACCGTATTCCTGCTGGCAATAATAAGAACAGGGCAGGATCTCTTTTTTATCCAACAGGATCGCCTCCACCATTTCCACGACCGCCGCGGAAGGGGCATAGAAGGCGCTACCGGTCTTAAGCAGCTTGACGATCTCAGCCCCGCCGTCCTGGGTGCGCTTCACGATAGCCTCCAGTTTTTCTTTGGGGATCAGCCGGGTGACCGGAACTCCCCCGACCGTAGTATGAGAAAGCACCGGGACCATGGTATCTCCGTGCCCTCCCAGCATAAGGGCGTTGATGCTTTTGACCGAGACCTGGAGTTCCCGGCTGATAAAGGTCCTGAACCTAGCTGTGTCCAAAACTCCGGCCATACCCAGCACTCTTTCCCTGGGAAAACCTGAGACTTTGTAAGCTGTATAGGTCATAGCGTCCAGTGGATTGGATACAACGATGAGGATGGCCGAAGGAGACTTTGCTGCGGCTTCCCGAACCACCTGTTTCACGATCTCGACATTGACCTTGAGGAGGTCATCGCGGCTCATCCCGGGCTTCCTGGGTATTCCAGAGGTGATGACCACGATGTCTGAACCCTGGGTCTCCTGGTATTGGTTCGTCCCGATGACCTGGCTGTCATATCCGTAGATGGGCCCGGTCTGGTTGAGGTCCAGCGCTTTGCCTTGAGGCAAGTCCGGAACGATATCCACAAGCACTACATCACCGAATTCCTTTTCTACCAGCCGCTGGGCTAAAGTGCCGCCCACAAACCCGGCTCCTACGACTGTGATCTTTTTTCTCGGCATAAAGCCTCCTCAGGGATCCCTTTTAGGATAGATCTTAGAAATTATTGATAATTTCTTCTCCGAATTGCGAACACGATATCTCCCTGGCTCCCGGCATGTTCCGGGCTAGGTCATAGGTGACCGTCTTGTTCTGGATCGCGCCTTCGATCCCTTTGACGATGAGCTGGGCGGCCTGGTCCCAGCCCAGATGCTCCAGCATCATGCACCCCGACAGGATGAGCGAACAGGGATTGACCTTGTCCTGGCCCGCGTACTTGGGAGCCGTGCCGTGCGTGGCCTCAAAAACAGCGGCCTGGTCCCCGATATTGGCGCCGGGAGCCATGCCCAACCCACCTACCTGCGCCGCGCAAGCATCGGACAAATAATCGCCGTTCAGATTGGGGGTGGCAATGACCTCATATTCGGAGGGTCTAAGGAGCACTTGCTGGAACATGGAATCGGCGATGATATCCTTGATCAGCAGCTTATCGGCAGGGACTTTGCCTCCGAGATCTTTCTCCACCTGGTCCCAGGATACGGTTTTAGCCCCGAACTCCTGCCGGGCGAGCTCGTAACCCCACTCCCTGAACGCCCCCTCAGTAAATTTCATGATATTGCCCTTATGGACCAGGGTAACGCTCTTCCGGCCCTTGGCCAGGGCGTATTGGATAGCCTTTTTTACCAGCCGCTTGCTTCCCGAAACGCTCATGGGCTTGATGCCGATGCCGCTGTCCGGCTTGACATTTTTGCCCATCTGGGTCTGGAGGAATTCGATCACCTTGCTGGCCTCCGGGGTCCCTTGCTTCCATTCGATCCCAGCGTACACATCCTCGGTGTTTTCCCGGAAGATCACGACATTGAGCTTCTCCGGCTCTTTGACCGGGCATGGCACGCCTTTGAAATACCGCACCGGCCTGACGCAGGCATAGAGGTCCAGTTCCTGCCGCAGGGTCACGTTGATGCTCCGGATGCCTCCTCCCACAGGCGTGGTGAGAGGACCTTTGATGGCCACCCCGCAATCCTTGACAGCCTTCAGGGTCGACTGGGGCAGCCATTCTCCGACGGCTTTAAAAGCCTTTTCGCCGGCTAAAACCTCCTGCCAGGCTATTCTTTTCTTGCCTCCATAAGCCTTTTCCACGGCCTTATCAAAGACCTTAACGCTTGCCCTCCAAATATCAGGGCCTGTCCCGTCTCCCTCGATAAAAGGGATGACCGGATCATCCGGCACAAGGAGATTCCCGTTATCTATTTTTATCTTTGATCCGCTCACTGGCGCATCCTTGTAAAATAGGATATTCAAACAGAACAATTATAAGGGCGGGGTGGATAAAGGTCAATGAACCGGGTGTTCAACGGAAAAACCAATATAGACCCAGCGAAGCTACAAACACCATGGCGGTGACAGGGACCAGCCTTTGGTACACACCGGCCCAATTGCTCTTGAAATAGTCCCTGGTCATCACAAAGCAAAGATGCATGGGCGACAGCATCTCTCCGCAATAGCCGCTGGCATAGGCCAAAGGCAGCAGGCTCAAAGCCGGGGACATGCTGACGATGATCGGGAAGGTGATACCCACGTAAGGCAGGGTCATGCCGGTCAACAGGCCGATCAAAAAGGGCAGGACAATGGCCACCCCTAGGGTCGACACATGGATTCGTTGGAAATCCTGGGTTAGCTGGGTCATGGCGCCGCTGGCTTCGATCGCGAACTTGAAATACATGACCGCCAGGACGATCCCTAGCATGGGCCAGTTGATGTTTTTCAGGCAGATCTTCCAAAGCGTTGGCATCTTGATCCGGTACATCACGACGCAAAGGATGATGGCGACCAGAAGGGACGGGCTCATCTCCAGTTGCAGTCCCAGGACCAAGCCCAGTAAAACCACTAAAGGCAGAACGGCGTAGATAAAACCCCCATAGCCGGATAAATCCCTCCCCTGTTGAGAAATGCGGCCCTTTTGTTTAAGTCCCCACAAACCCCAGATCACGCCACCCGTAATCGCCACGGCGGAAAGCAAAAAATTATGGATAACAACCGCTTTAATACTGCAGCCATATATTGTGGCGGATAAAAGCACGCCTGGGTAGGTCGGCAGAAAATACTCCCAGACATGCCTGAACCAATAGTTTAGGAAAGTTTTACGTTCCGGCCCGATGACAAGCCGCCGGGAACTCTCCTCCACCAGGGGCGCCGAAACGTAGGCTCCACCCATAATGGGCATCAAGCCGATGATAGCCGGAAAAATCGCCACAGTGACGCGGGCGTCGTTAAAAGTATGTTCTATCCTGTCCGTGACCTTTTTAAGTTGACCCGACTCTTTCCACAGGTCATTGAAGATGAGGACCAACACCAGGCTGGCAGCTAACTGGAGGGTAGAATAATTTAGAAGGGATTGGGGCACCCCCTCCCAAAACAATTTCAAGGGCATGTTGAACAGCCATCCCAAAACAAGGGTCACCACAAAAATGGCCAGACCCAGGTCTAATTTCCGGACGATCAACAGGATAAGCAAAGCAAGGATAAATAAAATTTTGAGAAGACTTATCATTGAGAGAGGCCCTTTCCCCTGGGTTTTTCCATGTGCAAGAGGAATTCCCTGTTCCCTTCAGGACCCAATATCGGCGACTCCGTGTCCCCCAAAACCACAAAACCATTTTCTTTCCCGGCTTGCCGTATTTTTTTTATGATTTGCTGGTGCTTTTCCGGGTCACGGACCACTCCCTTTTTACCGACCTCACCCTTTCCAGCTTCGAACTGAGGCTTGATGAGGGCCACAACCTGTCCATCGGGTCGCAATAGTGGAAAAACGGCTGGAAAAATTTTGGTTAGAGATATAAAAGAAACATCAATCGTCGCAAGGTCGAACAAGACCGTGAAATCGGAAGGCTTGAGATATCGCGCGTTGGTCTTTTCTGACACCATAACCCTAGGGTCTTTCCTCAAGCGATAGTCCAGTTGACCGTATCCCACATCAACGGCATAAACTTGTTTGGCTCCATGCTGGAGAAGGCAGTCGGTAAAACCTCCGGTGGAAGCTCCTATATCCAGGACAATCCATCCGGTCGGGTCGATGTGGAAAAAATGCAAAGCCTTTTCCAGCTTTGACCCTCCGCGGCTGACATAGTTGGTTTCTTTCTGCTGGATGACAAACTTACTATCGTTGGCGCAAAGCTGGCCGGGTTTTTCAACGATCATTTCGCCGACCCTCACTTGGCGGGCTAGGATGGCGCTCTGGGCTTGCTGACGGCTGGGAAAATGACCTTTTTCGACCAGTAATTTATCGGCGCGCTCGCGCTTCAAGAAAGGTCCCTGGCCTATTCGGCCATGGAAACACGCATGACCTCGTCGATGGTGGTCAGACCTTTTTTGAGCTTGATGACGGCGCTATCACGTAAAGTCCGCATACCGGCGGACAAAGCTATCCGCCGAACCTCTCCTACATCTTTTCGTTTAAAAATTGCATCCCGAACAGGCTCAGACATGACCATCACTTCATAAATAGCATTACGGCCGGCATACCCCCTGCTGCCGCAGCTCCCGCACCCCTTGCCGTGATAGAACTTGATGCCTTCAATTTCCTTGGAATCTATCCCGGCTGCCTCGAGTTTTTTGAGATCAGGATCTTCCTCTTCCTTACAATTATTGCAGATTAGTCGCAACAGCCTCTGGGCCACCACACATACCACCGAGGTCCCAACCTGGATATTGTCGACACCCATATCCACCAAACGGGTCACTGTGGAAGGGGCGTCATTGGTGTGCAGGGTACTCAAGACTAGATGGCCGGTCATTGCTGCCGTAATGGCAATACTACCCGTCTCTAAATCCCTAATCTCTCCAACTAATATAATGTTGGGATCCTGGCGCAGAGCAGCTTTTAAAACAGCCGGGAAAGTCAAACCCACATCAGGATTGATATTGACCTGGTTTATGCCTTTGATCTGGAACTCCACCGGGTCCTCCGCGGTCATGATATTCCTATTACGGGTATTGACTGTATTGAGCGCGGTATATAGAGTCCTTGTCTTACCGCTGCCAGTAGGTCCTGTGACCAGAACCATACCGTAAGGGCTACGGATAGCTTTCTCGAATTTAACCTGGTCATCCGGTTCAAAGCCTAAGGTATCCAGACTAAACTGGGTGACACTGCTGTCCAGGATGCGCATGACGATCTTCTCTCCGTGGATGCAAGGCAAGGTGGAAACACGAAGGTCGATCTTGCGTTTGCCGAAGGAAACACGGAGTTTGCCGTCCTGGGGTTTCCTTCGCTCGACGATATCCAGCTTGGCCATGACCTTGATACGGGCGGCCACGGCCCTTTTAAGGGACGTAGGTAGCGGCTTCATCTCCTGAAGCTGTCCATCCAAACGATAGCGGACCGCGAAATTCTTTTCATAGGGTTCCAAATGAATGTCGGAAGCCTTCATGGCGATCGCGTTATGGATCAGGGTATTGACCAGTTTGATGACGGGAGCGTCATTGGCTGCCCCTTCGCCTTCGGTCTCTTCATCTTTTTCTTCCACGACTTCCATATCTCCGACAATGGCGTCCGTGGATTGCACGTTCATATCTTCCAGGGTTTCCTGGAGGCTCGGTTCCTCGCCCTCCGATTCTCCGGCTTTTTCTTGTTCAGCCATGAGTGCGGATGCGTCCACCGCCTGGACGGCCTGGACGACGTGGTAATACTTTTCCATTGCTTCCTTGATAAGTTGGGGCGTGCTCATGCTGTATTCGGTGTTTAAACCAGAACCGTGCTTGATAGTGTCCACCAGGTGGATCAGATTAGTATCCTGGGGGTCGGCAATGATCACGTTGATCGTGCTGTCCTTGATGGAATAAGGTAATACCTGGAACTTTTTGACCTGGTCCCTGGTCAGTACTTTCAAAGCACTAGGATCAGGCTCCTCGGTCGTAAGATCAACATAGGGCATGTTATTATTCATGGCCAGAAGATGAAAAAAGGCCTCTTCGCTGATATAGCCGAGGCCGATCATCACTTCTCCCAGTTTCTTGCCGCTCTTTTGTTGTTCCTCCAGGGCTTTGGTTAATTGTTGTTCCGTGATAATACCCTCGCTGATTAAGAACTGTCCTATGGCTGCGGGAGGCATAAACATCCTTTCAAAAAATCAATGGGTAACTAACAAGCGTCCACTTACAGGGATTTTACCTGACCCAAAACACTTGAACATATTTTACTGCAACAACAGTTTTTGCTCAAATCTTTCCTGTCCGCAAAAAACAGTAACGATATAGACTGACCTACCAGTTGGACCTGAACCTGTCATTATCCCCGCTTTGGGGCACAGGGGTTGGCGTGGGGGTTGGCTGGGACAAGGTTGCCTGAGCCCTGCGTCTCCGTTTTAGCTTAGGCGTGGGCGTTGGAGAAGGAAGCGCCTGGGGGCTTTGGACACCTCTGGCCGGCGTTGGAGTTGGAGTGATGGTGGGGGTCACTGTCGCCAAGGCCATGGCTTCTGTTTTTGCGATGGGCTCAAAGAAGATCTTACCGCTCTTTTTATTGGCGACATTATCGTAGATATGGTCGTGAATAAAATCAACTATAAGAGTCCCCCACCAATTCCCCGGCATGGGAATATCTCTGGGGGCAAGATTATAAACGTCATATTTCGCGTTGGCATAGATCAGATCGCTGGTGACATTGGCCTGGCTGAAATCCTTGATATAGAGCCCGTAGTCGTTGTCGGTAATGATATTGTAGGTCACATCTAGTTTGGAGGAATAGAACCAGCTGGTGATGCCCCGGGTATTCTTCTCAATGCGATTCTTCGTGATATGTGGGCCGGCAAGATAGGCGATCTCGATGCCTCCCCCTTCGGAGATATGACAATTGGTAATGGTGGGTGAGGCATAATTGCATATAATCCGCCCTTTGGTGATATCGCATTGCTGCAAAATACAGTCGGGAGAAGAACCCGTCGCGAAATAAATGGCCCCCCAGTTGTCACCTATGCCTGTAAGAACAAACCGTATGGGTGTTTCTGGGGTACCTACAGCAATGAGGGTCCCTTTGACGATGATATCCGTATCGGCAGTAGAAAAAGGTGTTTCTTGCCCGCCAGTGGTATGAGCCAGCCTCACCTCTACACCCGCTTCAATGGTCAGCGTCACGCCGTTATCCACGATAACGTCGTCCGTGACCACATAAGGACTATTTTTGGCATACCAGGTAATATCTTCTTCCAGTAAACCATGCACCAAGGTGGCATCACTCTGGGCCCAGCCGGAAAGCGGCAAGGATAAAATCAAACCAGCGATGATAAAAAAGGTTTTTCTCATTAACACTCCTGAATCCATTTTTGATTGATAACTTTCTTGCTTGCTTTTGACTAATTGTATATGATTTTAGGAAAGAGAACAAAAAAATTAGATAAAAAATAGCCCACATATACAATCTATATTTTTCAAAGGCGGTAAAATGACCGACATCTTCTCAGCTCAGATCGCATTGCGCTGCTACCAAAAAATGAGGGAAAAACTGCCTTCTCTCAGGAAACTTCTGGGCCGGCCTCTGACCCTTGCAGAGAAACTCCTTTTACTCCATTTATCCGAGATTCCCGCGTTCAAACCGGTACCCACGCAAAGCATGCTTCCGCTGCTTCCTGACCGGGTTGTCATGCAGGACGCCACGGCCCAGATGGCCCTGCTCCAGTTTGCCCAGGCAAAGCTGGAACGGGCAATGGTCCCAGCTACGGTTCACTGCGACCATTTGATCAGGGCTTGCAAAGGTGCTGATCAGGACCTTAAGTTAGCCCAAAAAGAAAATAAGGAAGTTTTTGAATTTCTAGCTTCTGCCTGCCAGAAATACGGGATCGGTTTCTGGAAACCCGGATCTGGAGTCATCCACCAGATTTTTCTTGAGAACTACGCGTTCCCTGGCGGACTCGCAGTCGGCAGTGATTCCCATACACCCAATGCGGGCGGACTAGGAATGCTGGCTGTGGGTGTTGGAGGCGCCGATACCGTAGAGGTCATGGCAGGTTTGACCTGGGAATTGAAATATCCGGAATTGATCGGGGTCCGCCTTACTGGAGAGTTGCACGGCTGGACCTCCGCCAAGGATGTGATCCTCTATTTGTGCGGGCTCCTGACCACAAAGGGCGGAACTAATAAAATCATCGAGTACTTTGGTCCAGGCACAAGATCCCTGAGTTGCACGGGCAAAGCCACCATTGCCAACATGGGGGCTGAGGTCGGGGCGACTTCTTCGATATTCCCTTATGATGGGAGGATGGAAGCGTATCTCCAAGCCACAGGAAGGTCCGCAGTCGCGGAGATAGCCGGCCAGTACAGGGACCTTTTGACCCCTGATCCCGAAATCGAGACTGACCCTGGCCGCTATTATAACCGGGTCATTGAGATCAATCTTTCTACCTTGGAACCTTATATCGTGGGGCCTCATACCCCTGATTTGGCCAGGCCTATTTCTCAGTTCGCCCAGGAGGTCAGAACAAAGGATTATCCTGAAAAAATATCAGCCGCTTTGGTAGGCAGTTGCACAAATTCATCTTACGAAGATTTAAATAGAGCTAAAGAGATTTCTTTGCAGGCTCATGCGGCTGGACTCCACATGTCCATTCCCTTGTTGGTGGGACCAGGTTCTGAAGAAATATTGCAAACTGCCCGCAGGGATGGGCAAATAAAGGCCTTTGAGGACATAGGCGCCACAATTTTAGCTAATGCTTGCGGGCCCTGCATTGGGCAATGGCAACGAGAAGATACAAAAAAGGGAGTTAAAAATTCGATACTAACGACCTTTAACCGGAATTTCGCCGCCCGCAACGACGGGAATCCTGAAACCCTGGCCTTTATTGCCAGCCCCGAAATCGTAATAGCCATGGCCCTGGCCAGCCGTCTTTCTTTCAATCCCCTCGTCGATCCCATTGAACTGCCTGGCGGGAAAAAACTTAAATTCCTCCCCCCAACTCACGGGTCAGACATTCCTCCTGACGGCTTTGCGGATTATCGCGCTGGCTATGCCCCTCCTGCCGAAAATGGCTCCAACGTGCCTCTTGCAATTGACCCTCACAGCCAACGCTTGCAGCTTTTGGACCCTTTTCCTGCCTGGAAAGAACAGGATTTCTTAGATCTACCTATATTGCTCAAGGTCAAAGGCAAATGTACCACTGACCACATTTCGCCGGCAGGACCCTGGCTTAAATACAGGGGCCACCTGGACCGCATAAGCGATAATTTGTTTTCCGGAGCTTCAAACGCTTTCACTGGTTCAATCGGCAACGGCAAAAACCAATTGACCGGAGAACCAGGGATTCCTCTGGCCCAAGTCGCCCGCGCTTATAAATCTGTAGGTCTCCATTGGGCCGTCATCGCCGAGGATAACTATGGCGAAGGCAGCAGTCGGGAACACGCCGCCATGTCTCCAAGACATTTGGGAGGGGCGATTATCATGGCTAAGAGTTTTGCCCGCATCCATGAGACGAACTTGAAGAAACAGGGTCTAGTACCCCTGGTTTTTGTGGACCCAGCAAACTATGACACCATCCAGGAAACGGACAGGATCAGCATTTCAGGCACTCTGAATCTTAGACCCGGAGACCATGTTATAGCAAAGATAGTTCATTCTAATGGAGAAACTCAGGATATAGCGCTGCAACACAGTTTTAGTGCCGAACAAATCAAATGGTTTCAGGCAGGTTCGGCCTTAAATTATCTAAGATTGAAAAATGAAATTTAAGGGTTGAATAATAAAGCTGAGGTATTTAGGATTGTCTAAAAATTTTGGAGCGGGAGACGGGGTTTGAACCCGCGACTTTCACCTTGGCAAGGTGACACTCTACCACTGAGTTACTCCCGCACCCTTTGCTTGGTCCGGATTTCTCCAAATCACCTTGGGAACGCAAAGTATTGTACCAAAAAATCACGGCTCTTTTGACAAAAGTTTTATTGACTCAACGCAGAGATGGAATATTTCCTCAGGTTTTTTCCCTGCCAGGTCTCCCGTCTGCTGGTTGGGGACTCGAACGCTTACAAAACCGTTATAACCGTCTTGAACTAATGAGGCAAAAAGGGATTTTAAATGAGCATCACCCTTGCCCGGAAGAACCTCTTTTCCATCACGCGCCGAACAATCCTCAGCCCTGACATACGCGATATGTTTCCTGAGCAAGGGATAGGCTCGAGAAGCCGGAGGCACACCTGCCAGGACAAATTGCCCCGGTACAAAGCAAAACCTAAGTTTTGGCGCTGATAGTTCCGTCAATATTTCCAGACATCTTTCAGCGCTATCGGCGTACATTCCCGCGCTATTTTCCAAGGTTAACACTACCGAGCTATTCTCTGCCAAAGAGATCATTTTCCCCAGGCGGTCTAGAACTTTAAAGCGATGCTTGGGGAACGGGTCACCTAAGGGCATGTAAAAAGAGCTGATGCTCAAGTATCGAGAGCCGAAAAACTCCACTAAAGCCACGGCTTTGACCAACAGGTCCATATGTTTCTCGAAGTCGTCCTCGATAGATATTTTTCCGAGGTCGGCGTCCATCATCGACACATGACACGCCAGATCATTGAGAACGGCCTTCAACTCCCTTGCCTCTTCCATAGACAAAGAAAGGATACTTTTCCCTTTCCAACTATGGAGGTCAACCTGATGCAAACACTCTTCCTGAACAATGAATGTCGCAAAAAACCTAAAGTCAGGACTAAAAGAATCAGGGGAAGCAGCAAGGGAGAACATCAAATAGACTCCAATAAAGAATTAATATCCACAACCTTCGACCATATTAATAATAACCTATTGTTCCACTTTTTGCGCCAAAACTACCCTGTCTATTCCTCGATAGTCTTTATGGCTTTCCACCAGAAAACCTTTTTGTTTAAGCCATAATTCGACCTTTTTCTTCTGTCCTATACCTATCTCTAACCCCAACCATCCGCCTGGTTTCAAATAGGGGTTGGCCTGAGAACATATTTTTTTTAACAACCTTAATCCTTGGGGTCCCCCAGTTAAAGCGATCCTGGGTTCTTTTTTTACCTCCGGCATCAACCGACTTATCTCCATAGATGAAACATAAGGCGGATTGGAAATGACTCCGTCAAAAAAATTCTTATATTTTCTAGGATCAAACGGCCTGAAAAGATTACCCTGTTTTAATATTACTTTCTTTTGCAGTTGATGATTATTTATATTATGTCTTGCCACAGCTAAAGTCTGTTTGGAAATATCCGTGGCCCAGATTTTTGATGGCAACTCTTTTCCTAAAGCAAGAGCAATACATCCACTGCCCGTCCCAAGATCTAAAAATTTCAGCCCTTTACTTCTCTCAAACTTTTTAATGAACTGCTCGACCAAAATCTCCGTCTCTGGCCTAGGGATTAATACCCGGCGATCAACATAAAGGGAAAAATGATAAAAATCACACAATGAAAAAAGATAGGCGAAGGGCGTGTGATTAGCGCGCTCTTCCACCTTTTTTTGAAATTGTCTTAATTGGGAAAGGCTCAGGATGCGCTCTGGATGGGCCAGCAAAACGGACCTGTCTTTCTTTAAGGTCCCGGCCAATATTTCAAAGGCCTCCCTGATAGGGCCGGCAATGGCCTTCTGACGCAATCGCTGGCTGGCCGCCTTCAGGGCTGCTCCCACTGTAAAAGGGGTCATACGACTTTTTTCAGCTGCTCAGCTTGGTCCGCGACGACAAGCGCTTCAAGGACCTGCATTAGAGCGCCGTTCAAGATCATATCTAATTTTTGCCAGGATTCTCCTATGCGATGATCGGTCACCCGGTTCTGAGGGTAGTTGTAGGTGCGTATCTTCTCGCTACGATCACCGCTTTTGACCATGGACTGCCGTGTTTCGGCGATCTGGGCCTGCTGTTCCTCTTCATATTTTTGTTTCAATCGGGCCCTCAGGACCCGCATGGCCTTAGCCTTATTTTTTATCTGCGATTTCTCGTCCTGGCAGGACACAACGATCCCGCTGGGCAGATGGGTGATCCTGACAGCGGAATAGGTGGTGTTTACGCTTTGTCCCCCCGGACCCGAGGAACAAAAAGTGTCGATGCGGATATCTTGGGGCTGGATATTGACTTCAATCTCCTCAGCTTCAGGCAGAACGGCCACTGTGACTGCCGAGGTATGGATGCGACCCTGGGTCTCCGTGATGGGAATGCGCTGAACCCGGTGCACACCGCTCTCGTACTTCAGGTATTTATAGGCCTGCCTCCCCTGCACCGCGAAAATAACTTCTTTTAGCCCTCCGAGGTCAGTCGGATTGCTCTCTAAAAGTTCGGTTTTCCAATTCCGGCTTTCACCAAATCTGGAATACATCCTGTAAAGGTCAGAAGCGAACAAGGCGGCTTCCTCGCCCCCTGTTCCAGCTCTGATCTCCATGATCAGGTTCTTATCGTCATCCAGGCCTTTGGGGACCAGCAAAACCTTTAATTCTTCCTCCAGGACGGCCAACTTGGCCTTAAGAGGCTCCAACTCGTTCTTGGCCAGCTGAGAAAGCTCCTTATCCTTGCTCTCCACTAAGAGCTTGGCTTCTTCGAGGTCTTTCTGGACCTTTTGGTAATCCTGGAACTTTTCCACAACAGACTTAAGCTCTGCGTAGGCTTTGGCGACCCTCTGCAAATCACCGGGATTAGACAATACCTTTGGATCAGCCAATTGCTTCCCCAGGTCTTGGAATTTTGCTTCCATCGTTTTCAGTTTATCCAGCATAGCTCACCTTGTGTTGTAAATAAAAAAGACAGGCGTATTGAGCCTGTCTTTTTTATTGATTGAATTTAGGCTTGTTTTTTGGCGTACTTTTTCCTGTATCTCTCCACCCTGCCGTCCGTATCAATCAGCTTGTGCTGTCCCGTGAAAAGCGGATGGCATTTGGAACAGATTTCAATGTGCATATTTTCCCTGGTCGAGCGCGTATGGATGATTTCCCCGCACGCGCAGGTGATAGTGGTCTCCTTATAAACTGGCTGAATACTTTTGTTCATTGTTTTCTCCTTTTCATATTAATCTACCAAAAAACTTTCATTTTGAGAACAAAATCCTGATTCTATCCGGCTCTTATTCACCTCCGACAGCGGCCCTCCTGCTCATAACGGTCACTGACTGAATACCTAGATAGACATAAGGGCTGACCGGCTTCCCGTTCCTTCTTACTTCAAAGTGCAGGTGAGGCCCTGTGGAAGAACCCGTGCTGCCCACTTGTGCTATCACCTGCCCCTTTTTCACCCTTTGGCCGGCGTCAACGAACGATTTGGAGGTATGACCGTAATAGGTGGACAAACTTCCTTTATGGTCTAAAATCACCAGCCGTCCATACCCTCCCATCCAACCCACGAATTCCACGATTCCGTCCGCAGCGGCATGAATAGGGGTCCCCCAGGCGGCCCTGAGATCGACGCCCCGATGAACCTCCCTTAGGCCTGTGACTGGGTTTTTGCGCCGGTCCCCGTATCCGCTGCTGATGGACAGATTGCCGTCCAAGGGTCTGGCGAACTTAGCTCGTATACTTCGTTTTAATTTGATTAGCAGCCGCCCGCTGGCCCGGTCTAGGGGCTTGGCTCCGGGGATAAAAATTTCCTGGCCCATTCGCAGACGCTCGGGCTTGCTGATACCGTTGGCTTTTAAAATATCCTCTATTTTTACTTTAAAGGCATTGCTCAAATCGCTTAGAGTCTGGCCTTCCCGTACGCGGTAAAAGATCCCCTTTTGATCCACGACCTCGATGATCATGCCGGGAACCAGCGTGCGGATACCTTTGAAGTTGTTGACCCCCCGGTACTGGTCCACGTTAAGGCCCCGCAAAGTGTCCACATCGATGTAAAAACGGTCGGCAACGGTGGCCAGAGTGTCTCCGGGACGGACTTGGTAGGTCACCATCTTGATTTCCTGTTGTTCCGTGGACTCGGCCCCAATACAATGGCAGAGCCCTAAAACAATTAAAAAAAACGCGAGGATTAGGACACGGAATTTAAGATTGGGGAGGCGGGCAAAATCGCTTTCAACAAAACTCATCGATCCTACCTTTATCCTACAGTCATGGATTTCAAAAATTCTTTGTTCGATTTGGTTTTACCCATTTTTTCAATGACCAATTCCATGGCATCCACGGGGTTGGAATTGATTAGGACTTTTCGCAGCACCCACATCTTATTGAGCTCTTCCTCAGCTAAGAGGAGTTCTTCTTTACGAGTGCCGGATTTGCAGATATCAATGGCAGGGAAAACCCTCCGGTCAGCCAGCCGGCGATCCAACCAAAGCTCCATATTACCGGTGCCTTTGAATTCTTCAAAAATAACGTCGTCCATACGGCTGCCGGTCTCGATAAGCGCCGTGGCCATGATGGTCAGACTGCCTCCCTCTTCGATGTTCCTAGCCGCCCCAAAAAACCTTTTGGGCCTCTGCAAAGCGTTGGAATCAACGCCACCCGATAATATTTTGCCGCTGGGAGGAACAATGGTGTTATAAGCGCGGGCCAGACGGGTAATACTGTCCAGAAGGATCACCACGTCCTTCTGGTGTTCGACCAGGCGTTTGGCTTTTTCTATGACCATCTCCGCCACTTGGACATGCCGTTCCGCGGGTTCGTCAAAAGTGGAACTCACCACCTCGCCTTTGACCGACCTTTGCATATCCGTGACTTCCTCGGGTCTTTCATCGATGAGAAGAACGATGAGTACGATTTCAGGATGGTTGGTCGTGATACTGTTGGCGATCTTCTGCAGCAACACCGTCTTTCCAGTCCTCGGGGACGCCACGATCAAACCTCTTTGCCCTTTTCCGAGTGGAGTAAAAAGGTTCATAATCCTCATGGATACTTCTTCGGTGCTGGTTTCCAGATTGACCCTTTCATCAGGATAAAGAGGGGTAAGGTTATCAAAAAGGATCTTATCCTTTGTGGCCTCAGGATTCTCGAAGTTGACCGCCTCGACCTTGAGCAGAGCGAAATAGCGTTCTCCCTCTTTAGGCGGACGTACCTGCCCGGAAACAGTATCGCCTGTCCTTAGGTCAAATCGCCGAATCTGTGATGGCGACACATAGATATCATCAGGCCCGGGCAGGTAGTTATAATTGGTGGACCTTAAAAAACCAAAACCATCCTGCAAAACTTCTAGGACGCCTTCAGCGAAAATAAGCCCGTTTTTCTGGGCTTGCCCTTCCAATATCTTGAAGATAAGCTCCTGTTTCTTAATCCCGCTTATTCCCTCCAGCTTGAGTTCTTTGGCGATAGCAGAAAGGTCGGATATCGTTTTTTTCTTCAATTCAGCTAAATTTAGATTCATTAAAACTCCTTTGTCATGAATAATTTATTTCGCAAAATGGATTTTGATAGCAGGAACATCAGCAGGATTTTATAAAGTGAATAATGACATGGTTAATAATTTGGGCTCCACGCAGACATGCAAATACTAAAAAAGATTTAACAGCTGATTTTTTGCGCTTTCTGGTAAGTGCTATATTTCTATATCTTTTCTTCCCTTCTGTCAAGGGCAATCTCGGAACAACCAATTCTCCCAGCGAAATCCTTTATTTCAATATCCTTTTTTGTTTCTGGCCCTCGTAAGGGATTGCCATATTCTCAGAGCTTTTGTCCTCAAATTCCCTAGTGTTGAACTGTTATGTATTACAAAATCTGCATTCCTCAGCCTCTTTTTAGGGGCCATTTGGCTTCTGATCCTTATCCCTGCGTCCTGCCCAGCGAACCCTCTCTTGCGCAACCAATGGATTTGATTGGTCCGCGAGGCCATGACAATGATCACTACATCCACATCAGCAACCAGTCCAGCCTCTAGTAAAAGAGGGGCATCCACGACAATAAACCTAGCTGAAGAATGACGCAGCCGCTTGATTGTTTTCCGCAGGTCCCTGACTACAGATGGATGAATAATGCGATTTAGTCTTTTTAAGGCCCTGGGGTCCCTAAAAACAATGTCACCCAGTTTCTTACGGTCTATCTGCCCACTGTTTTTCAGGATCGTTTGCCCGAAAGTCCTGACCAGTCTGGCGTAACTCTGTTGATTAGGCTGCAGGTAAGTTCGGGCTAATTGGTCAGCATTGAGGATCCTGGCTCCCCAGCGATGGAATAATCCAGCTACGGTGCTTTTCCCGGAGGCAATCCCGCCAGCGATGCCAATGACCAGGGGCTTAGGGGCATTCATTAGACAACCTCGATTTTTCTCAGGATAATACCAACCGTTTGATGAGCGCTTTGCCGACACCAAGGATTTGCTGTACCTTTTTCCAGTTCTGACTTTCACAATAAAGTCTTAGCAATGGTTCCGTACCCGATCCTCTGAAAAGCAACCAGCTACCCCCTCGTAGAACATACTTGACGCCGTCCAAGGTGTCTATTTTTTGAATAGGCAATCCCGCCAAGGAAGACACTGGGTTTTTTACTAAAGATGAAAATATCTTTTCTTTTTATCCATCGGCACAAAAAGATCGTTCCGATGGTAAAAAGAAGGTCCACATATTTTTTCGATATCTTTTAGGATCTCCTCCGGCCGGCGACGTTCCATGGCGACCAACTCCAACAATAACAACGCCCCCAAAATTCCGTCTCGCTCAGGAATATGATTTTTGAATCCAATGCCGCCGCTTTCTTCTCCGCCTATCAGCACATCACCGTCGATCATATGCCGGGCGATATTTTTAAAACCAACTGGCGTAACATGGCTTTTTAAATTGAACTTTCTAGTTAGGTTTTCTACTATGCTCGTCGTAGAAACCGTATAGACCACATCACCCCTTATCCCCTTGTTCTTATAAAGGTGCCACAAAAGCAAAGCCAATATCTGTGAGGAATACAAGAATCGCCCTCGCCCATCTACCCCGCCCATGCGGTCAGCATCTCCATCGCTGGCAATGCCAAAGTCACAACGATGCTTTTTGACCGTCTTCTCCAAGTCCCCTAGATTTTCCTCGATAGGTTCTGGAAATATTCCTCCAAACATAGGGTTGGGAGTCCCGTGTATTTGCAATAAGTTGATCCTGGAGCCTACCAGAATATTCTGGACGCAACCGATCCCGGCCCCATACATCGGGTCAATAGCCACCTTTAATTTGGAATTTCTGATCGTTTTCAAATCCACATATCCAGCGACCTTTTTAAAATAGAGGGGCAGCAGATCGACCTTAGTGATTAAACGCTCTTTTTGACTGACTGAAGCTACCTTGGCCTGATGCTTATGGACCAACTGCTCCACGGCCTGGGTTGTTTCCGGGAACGCCGAACCTCCAAAATAAGATTTAATTTTTATGCCGTTATATTCGTAAGGGTTATGACTGGAGGTAACCATCACCCCTCCGCCACAACCTCTTTTGACGATATTGAGGGATACCGCAGGAGTAGGGGCAACAGAGCTGCTCAGGAGAACCGGGATGTTATTGGCTGCTAGGACTTGCGCAACAGTTTGCGCGAATTTGGAAGACAGGAACCGGGTATCATAGCCGACCACCAGCCCCTTGCGGGTGACACTTTTATCATGAGCCTTGAAATATTCGGCTATGGCCTGGGACACGGACCTGACATTATCAAAAGTGAATTCTTCGCCTATTTTGGCACGCCAACCGTCCGTGCCGAATTTTATCGCTTTTTTCTCTTGCGTCATCCTGAGTTCCTGGTTAGATTTTGCTATGGGGGGCTATAGTGGTACCCTCGCCAAGTACGGTACCTTCTCGCAATTGGGCAAAAGCCCCGATGTGGCATCTGCTTCCGACGATACAGCCGCGCAAGATCGCTTCTTCGTCGATCCTGACGTTTTCCCACAGAACAGACTCATGCAGCAAAGCCCTCTTTTTGACATGGCTGCTTCTGCCGATCACGCATCGTTCTACATGGACCCCGCTGTCTATTTTGCATGTTTCCGCGATAGCCAGAGGGCCGACCAGCTTGGCGTCTTTAGCGACAGATGTTTTTTTTCCTATCTTAATACCGTTTCTTCCCATCGTGAGCCCGGTGCTCACCCGCTTTTCCAGGATATCCATGTTGGCTTGCAGATAATTTTCCGGCTTGCCGATATCCAGCCAGTAACCCTTGTAAGGATAGGCATAAAAACGTTCTTTTTGTTTTAAAAGCAAAGGAAATAGTTCCCGCTCCACAGAATAGACAGTTTTTTCCGGCATCAGGGAAAAAACTTCCGGTTCAAAAAGATAAGTACCCGCGTTGATCCAATTGCTTCTTGCCTCCGCCCAGCTGGGCTTCTCCAAAAACCGCCGTATACGCCTAAACGGACTAGTCTCCACCACACCATAACTTGTTGGATCCTCAATTTTATTTAGGACTATGGTAGCCATGGCTTTCTTTTTGTGATGAAATTTGGTCAAAACAGTCAGATCCAGGTCTGTAAAAACATCGCCGTTAAAAATGATTGTTGGCCCATGGATAAACTTTTCTGCGTTTTTAATAGCACCCCCGGTTCCCAGAGGTTTGGATTCAATCGCATAGAAAATCTGCATTCCCATTTTGGAGCCATCGCCGAATACTGCTTTGATCAGATCAGGTTTGTATCCTACCGCAAAAATAACCTCCCTGATTCCGTGTCTTTTTAATAATTCGAGCTGATATTCCAACAAAGGTTTGTTAACCAAGGGAACAATGGGTTTGGGAAGATTTAAAGTAAGTGGCCTCAACCGAGTTCCTTCTCCACCAACTAAAATAATAGCTCTCATCTTTTCTCCTTAGTCGGTATTTTATCCGTATTTAGCAGACATGCCTTCTGGCTAGACCGGTAAAATATTTGATAGTTTCTTGGACTCCAATTTCAAGTTTCACCTGAGGACTCCACCCTAACCCATACCTAGCCTTTTGATAACTGAGGGTATTTGCCCTTAAGTCTCCCTTGCGAGGCGGCCCGCAAAATGGTTCTTCCTGATATCCCATAGCTTTTTTTATCATATTAAACAACTGCTTTACTGTGGCACCCCGGCTGGTACCAATATTAAAAGCCTGACCCTGTCCCTTGCTCAAAGCTAGCAGGTTCGCCCTAGCGACGTCTTGAACAAAAACATAATCCCGGATACACCCTCCATCCCCAAAAATGATAGGTCTTTTACCTTCTAAAATAGCTTTGATAAAAATAGCCACAACCCCTGCTTCACCGTGTGGCTCCTGTCTGGGTCCATATACATTGCTGTATCGCAAAATCGTATATTTCAGGCCAAACTGCCTTGCATAAAACCTCAGGTAGTATTCTCCGGTTACTTTACTGATGCCGTAAGGATTTAGCGGATCCAAAGGATATTTTTCTGTGCAGGGTAGTTTTTTAGGTTCCCCATAAACCGTACCTCCGCTGGAGATAAAAATGAATTTTTTGACCTTAAAACGCTTGCAGTTTTCCAGCAGATTCAATGTCCCCAGGGTATTGATCCCCGCATCCTCTTCTGGGTGGTCAACGGAATAAGGCACACTGATCTGTGCCGCATGGTGACAGACCACGTCAAACTCTTCCTTTTGGAACATTTTTTCAATCTTTGACGAGCGAATGTCCATCCGGAAAAACTTGGCTTTGGCAGGAATATTGGTTCTTTTCCCGCTGGAAAGATTATCCACCACCGAGACCTTGTGCTCTTTGGAAAGGAAAAGTTCGGCCACATGTGAACCGATAAAACCAGCTCCTCCAGTTACCAATATTTTCATGGCTATTCCTTTCTCATGAAAATTGAGGACAGTATAGCAGAACAAAAACCTTTAAAATAAAACAAAATACCATCTAATACGCGTGCTTGTGCTCAAGGATATCCAGGACCGTGCGAAGGATGATGGTGACGTCCAAAAGCAGCGACCAATTCTCGATGTAGTAGATGTCATATTTGACACGTTCCTCAATAGATGTATTACCCCTCAAACCGTTGACCTGGGCCCAACCCGTGAGCCCCGCCCTGACTTTATGCCTTTCTAAGTAGCGGGGTATCTTATTTTTGAACTGGTTGACAAAATGCGGCCGTTCCGGACGCGGTCCTACCAGGCTCATGTCCCCTTTAAGGATATTCAAGAGCTGTGGCAGCTCATCCAGGCTGGTCTTGCGCAAGACTCGGCCCAGCCTGGTGCATCGCTGGTCATCCCGGCTTGCCCATACTGGCCCGCTGTGGGTTTCCGCATCCATCCGCATGGACCGGAATTTATAGGTCCAGAAAATTTTATTATCCCTCCCCACCCTCTCCTGCTTAAAGAACACCGGCCCCTTGGAATCGAGTTTGATCAGCACCATGATGACCAGCCAAACAGGTGACAACACAACGATACCGATAAAGGAAAGGATAATATCCATGGTCCTTTTGATAAAACGGTTATAGGTTTTTTCCAGGGGTTCTTCCAGCAAGCCAAAGATGGGCATGCCCTGGATGTCATCCACATGAACAGGGCCGGTGATTAAGTGGAATACATCTGGAATGATTTTGACTTCTACTCCCTGTCCAGAGCAAACCTCGATAATCTTGATGAGATGCTGGTCATCCGAACCGGAAACCGCCACAAAGATCTCCTCGATTTCGTATCTCCGTATTAACTGTCCCAACTGGGAGACCTGGCCTACGACCCTCTGTTTAAAATGCTTGGCCATAAGAGCCTTGCCTGAAGGCCGCACAAAACCCAGCACCCTATAACCATACCTGAGATTGGTCCGCAAGCGTTCGTAGGTGGACCACGCGGCGTCGCTGGTTCCTACGATGAGGCAGCGGGTCACGCCGAACCCTCTCCTTCTCAGAATGATCTGCAATCGGCGCAAAATACCTCGGGACACAGCCAAAAAAAGGATATTGAGAGCCCAGTTAAAACTGAGCATGATCCTGGAAAAAGAAACCGTGCGGATGAAAAAAGTCGCGGCAATGAGCAGAATAAAACTGATGGTCACGGACTTAAAGATGGAACCGAACTCGTCCGCCCCGGAGATGGAATGCCTCTGCCGGTAGAGCCCGGTATATTTAAAAACAAATACCTGCACTAACAAGGAAACCAACAGAGCCCAAGCATACCACTTGGGATTGGACAGGAACGCGTGGGGCACCCATCCCGAAAAGAACCTAACCCAGAAAATGGCCCCAAAGGACATGCTCAGAACCATCAGGTCCGCTAAAAGCAGGAGCAAAAGGAAGAAACGATGGATGTTCCGTTTAGGCATTATGGATGCGGCCTTCCCTGAATGCTTTATATTTGGTATTGATAAACTCCAAGAAATTGTGCTTAAAATTTTCCCGGTTAAACCGCTGGGCGTTCCTCCTGATCTTCTCAGGGTCGAACTTGATGCTGGCAAGTGTTTTTAAAGCCTCAACAAGAGAGGTTTCGCTTAGTTCATTGAAAAACAATCCGCTTTCTCCTGGAATGACCGTTTCCAGACACCCTCCCTTGGCATAGGCCACCACGGGCTTGCCCATGGCCTGCGCCTCGACCGGCACAATACCAAAGTCCTCTTCTCCTGGGAAAACCAAGGCTTTGCACTTGCTGTAATAATCTCTAAGCTCCTCATTGGACCGCCATCCCAGGAAACGCACTGTGGAACCGGCAGTTTTCTCTAGTCTTTTCCTTTCCACACCTTCGCCAATGATGACCAAAGGCCAACCCAAAGTGTTAAAAACCTTGATCGCCAGATCTATCCTTTTATAAGGAACCAGGGCCGAAACAATGAGATAAAAATCCTCCCCTCTGGATTTCTCGTTCTTAAAAAACTCAACATCGGCTGGAGGATAAATGACCTCGGCTTTCTGGTTGTAATACTTGTCTATCCGTGTGGCAACGTGTTTAGAAATGGCCGAAAAATAGTTGACCCTGGCGCTGGAGGCGGCATCCCAAGTTCTAAGGTAGCTTAAAAAATATGAAAGCAACTGGTATTTAAAGAACGAACTTTTTTCTTTTGGAAAATATTCAAAGGTCTGGTCCCAAGCATAGCGCATGGGTGTGAAGCAGTAGCACAGGTGCAAGGTTTCTGGCCTAGTGATCACCCCTTTGGCTACGCAATGACTGGTGCTGATGACCAGGTCATAGGCCCTGAGATCGAACTGTTCGATGGCCATGGGGAACAGAGGCAGGTAATGCTGGTACTTGGTCTGGGCAAACGGCAGATGCTGGATAAAAGAAGTCTGAATGCGGTGCTGGAGTAAGGCGGCTGAAACATTGGGCCTATTGAGCACAAGGGTAAAAATATCCGCCTCCGGAAAAAGTTCTCCCAAGCACTCCAGGACTTTTTCTCCCCCGCGCATGCCGGTCAGCCAGTCATGGACTAAAGCGACTTTCACGTCTTAGATTCTCCTCATGAACTTGGATCATTCGTTCTTTTATTTTACCCTAATATTTTAGGACTACCCATAATATCTATGTGCCCTTTTTTCAACTGGTTCCTGGTGTTTCTCCTACCGTTTTTGTCCTCAAAAACCCCACAGTTTTTCTTGATAATCCTTGAGGTTTCACCTCTATCAAATAATAGGGGATATGACATTGAGGATAAACTGCGGGAAAACCTAATCAAACAGATTGTATCTTAAGATAGTCCAGATAGCCGACACGCCATCTTTCCAGCTTATTTTTTTGCCTTCCGAATAATCCCGGCCGTAGTAGGAGACTGGTACTTCGTACACGCGGCATTTAAGCTTGGCTACTTTAGCGGTTACTTCCGGTTCAATTCCAAACCGATTGGATTTTAAATTCATCTTTTTTAGGACCTCCATCCGGAAGGCTTTATAGCAGGTTTCCATATCTGTCAGATTGAGGTCCGTCAACATATTGGAAAGCAGGGTCAAAAAAGTATTGCCCACAAAATGCCAGAAAAATAAAACCCGACGCGGAGCCCCGTCAAAACGGGAACCGTAAACAACATCAGCTTTATTTTCAAGGATTGGGGCCAGCAATTTACCGTAATCCTTTGGATCGTACTCCAGGTCGGCGTCCTGAATGACGGCGTAGTCTCCGGTGGCTGCTTCCATGGCCCTGCGTATGGCCGAACCTTTCCCTTGGTTCTTCTCTTGGTAGTAGACCTTCAAAAATTTCGATCCGCGATATTTTATTTCCATAGCCTGCAGTATTTTTTTGGTACGGTCCGTCGAATCGTCATCCACGATGATGAGCTCCTTGGTCAATGAGCCCGGAAGCTTGGCCTTCCTGACTTTTAGGACAATCTCTTCAAGGGTCCTTTCTTCGTTATAAACCGGCATTAACACGGAAAGTTTTTTCATCTTTGTCCTTTTTGGCGGATCCTTCTCCCTAGAACCGCCTGCTTTTTTATCTTGAGGGATTCAAGATCCGCTTGAACCGATTGGCTAAAAGACGTCGGTCCAAGACAGGGGTCAAGATAGATCTCAAATATCTGATGGAAACAACTCTTTTCTGTTGGATACCCTTCCTTTTTGCCAGTATCAAAGGGAAGTTCCTCAGAAAATCAAGCTTCCCTTTCAAATAGGCGCGCCACTGCCCGCGGATAACGCAAAAATAAAATAACCCACCGATCTCTTGGACGACCTTATGGTGCAGATAACGGACCATCAGAGGAAAAGGCATGTTCTTCAGTCCGACATACTCATCGTTCCTGGCTAAAAAATAAATGCCTCTGTCAAAGGTCTTGGAAAGGGTCGCGTTGACCCTGTGGCGCACCCAGGCCTGGGATACATAAAGGCATTTCCATCCCATAAGCTGGGCCCGAAAATTAAGGTCCGTATCTTCACAGTTCAAGTAAAAATCTTCATCAAAAAAACCTATCTCATCGATCATCTTTCTGCGGTATAGGGCCGCCCCGGCACAGGCGCCAAAAACAAACTTCTTTTCCATAAAACCCAGGGCGGGCTCACGGTTCCCCATTTTGATACCATGGCCGGAGGTAAGGCATCCGTCGCCCCCGCTGTCTATGATGTCGGGCCGGTCGTAAAAGACCATCCTCGACGCGCATAGTCCTATCCGGTCGTCCTCTGCCATACCCTGGACCAGCGCCGCGAGCCATTTGCTGTCAGGGCAGGCATCGTTGTTGAGCAGAGCGACCAGTTCCCCTGTAGCGGACTTTAACCCCTCGACGTTCCCGCCGGCAAATCCTTTATTCTCGGACAAGGCCACACTCTTGACGGCCGGATAATGGCTTTTGAGGAAGAAAACGGAATCATCTTTGGAACCGTTATCGACGACGACGATCTCGACCGCCGGATAAGTCTGGGCCAACAGCGCGTCCATGCACTCCTGCAGCATGGACCGCCCGTTCCAGTTGACAACGATGACCGATACGAGCTTCAGGGACATTGGCTTCACCGACCTGCCCTTCCCAAGACTGGATAACCGCCAAGCGTCTGTTCCAAGGGCGGCCTAGTTTTCCGCTCCGCCCTCATATAATCCGCAGAACCTGAATCTAAGGATCGCCCACAACCAGGTCAAAGGGTCCCAGAGCATCTTAACTTTTTTCCCCTCTCTAAAGGACCTCGATCTGTAGTTGACCGGAATCTCCAACGGCTGGTATCCTTTGCGCAAAAGCTTGATCATGAGCTCGAAATCAAAATCAAAGCGGTTAGCCTTGAAAGTCAAACCATATATGCAGTCTTTCCGAAATACCTTGAACATGGTGAAGGGGTCTTTTAACTTTGAACCGCAAAAAATGTTCAACAAAAACGTAAAAATAAGGTGACCCAGATTCAAAGAAAACGCCTTGGCTGGCTCATGCGTAAATTCCCTTATTTTCCAGCTTTTGGAGTGGCGGGACCCCAGGACAAAAGACTGCTGATGCCGTAAAATAGGTTCTAACAATTGTTCGTAATCATTCAGGTCATATTCTAGGTCCCCGTCTTGGATAATCACGATGCCCCCCGAAGCCTGGGCAAGTCCTGTCCTGACCGCGTGGCCCTTCCCTTTGGGTGACTCCTCCAGAACAACCTTAACGCCCTGCCTGTTCTTATATTTCAGCACCGCTTCCCGTGTTCCATCGGTCGAACCGCTTTCCACGACAATAATCTCTCTTTTAATCCCGGAGATTTTCTTTTTGAGTAATAATTCCATCAAGTTTTCAAAAGTCTTTATTTCATTAAAAACCGGAATAATGACGGACAGCTTCTCCTCTTCTTTGGTTTCGACGCTTCGGCATAATACGTTTATCCCGCTGGCGACTGTTTTAACTTTCAACGTTTTCAAAAACCTAGGGGAAATACGGGTCAATAAAGCCAGTAAACTCGAAAAAAACGGGACTTTAAAACGGGAAAAATGGTGGTTGATATAATCCAGGGTTAAATACTTATAGGTTGGTGTTATTTGGATATTCTCAAACCCGCTTTTGATAAGAAGATTTCTGCTTGTTTGTTTATTAAAATAAAACAAGTGTTCTGCTTTAAATTCCAGCCAATTTTGTTTCAATAGTCTGGCCGACCAATTGTCCAGACTGGGAGTGGAAAAAAACAGAACACCATCAGGCTTTAAGGATTTTTTTACGTTCTTTAGCAGGGCAATGGGGTCGCGCGAGTGTTCGATAACATCGAACATTACGCAAACATCAAAGTATTTATCCGGAAATTTAATCTTTTCAAAACTACCGCACTGGACGCGCCTGCCGCCAAGTTTTTGATTTGAAATTTGGCAGGCATGGGGTGATATATCGTTGCCCGTAACTGTAAACCCGTACTCTTTGGCTGCGGCAAGAAAATGCCCTTCCCCGCACCCGATCTCCAGTAATCTACCTTTACTGTGGCCTTTATAGTTGACCAATTGTTGAAGGTATAAATCAACGGTGGCTTTTTTCATTGCCTGAATATTTGCGTTATCTTCTTCCGATTTACTGCCCAGAAAATAATCACAAGAGTATATTTCCTTTAAGGCTTGATCGGAAGGTTGGGGGTTAAAAAACATTAGGCCGCAGTCGGAGCATTCGCATACAGGATAACCTTTAGAAACAAATTCATAAATAAGTCTATCCCCATTGCAAATGGGACAAAAATGCCTAAAAAAGCGACTTAAATTTTTTCTGGCCATAATGTCGAGGGTTACTCCTTTTATGAATTAAGAAAGCATCACTGACTCGGCATGAAATGCTTTTATCTCTTTAATTGACCAAGCTTAATCCCAGAACAGCATTATACATTAATCAAATGTATCATAACTTACCCTTAAACTTGTTCGAAGTACGGCTTGGCTTTGACATTAACCATAAAATAAAATTTATCTATTTAATCTCCACTGATTCTTTTTTTAAATTGCTTAATTTAAAAAGGTGATTGTTTCTGAGCTATAACTAAAAATTCACCGATTTTGAAAGCAATGGGACATTGAAAAATAACGGGTAGGCGTTTTCCTATATTTAAGCCTATCTTGACAGACTTTGGAAAGTAAATAATCAATTGTTTGAGCAGAAAATCTAGGCTCATCACTTTGACGGCGTCCTGGACAGCTAAAGTTCTAAGGCCGGCCTGGACTAGCAAAGTATTGAAATAGCGGCGTGAAAAAAGATGGGTGTGTTGGTAAGGTTCTAACATGGGCCAGCGTCGTCCCATCAAGACCCTTAACCAAGAATCCGTATTCGGGGTGGCCACCATTAGGAACCCGCCCGGCTTGATCAGGCTGGCCCATTGCTTGAGGCTCTCCAGGGGTTGGCGTGTATGCTCTAGGATATCGAATGCGGTCACCACATCATACTGACCGATATTCATCTGATTGATATCCCCCACCCGAATCCTTTCTTTGATCCCTGGTGCCGCGGCCCCAACAGCCTCTTCTGAGAGTTCCACTCCCCAGGCATCAAAACCGTCTTTGAGAGCGACCTCTACCATGTACCCGCTTGAGCATCCTAGATCGAGTAACTTGCCCTTGGAAGCGAAACGATCGAGCAATTTCAAGCGCCTTTCAAAGGTCTTGATCTTGAGGTCACGTCCCTTGAGGTTCTCCTTGTACAATCCTTCCCGGTAGTGTTCTTCCACGTATTTTTTCATGGCCTCAGGTGTGGGTAAAGGGTCCAGGAACACGGTCCGGCAGTTTGGACAGCGCCAGTAGGTCCCCTCTGAGAATTTATGGTACAGGGAGGACGGAGTGGCGCAAAGATGACAGGTCACTTTCGTTTCCATATTTTCCCCTATCCTTTCCATTCAAGGGATGACCGGGAACGCAGCGCGTAAGGGTCGTCAAATATATTAGTTCGCGACTATAAAATAACTTCCCTGCATCCTATCTCAAACAATTTCCTGGAGTATTTTCCCCTGTACCTGCCAGCTCCTGGAAATGCAAATCGCTTGCACCCTTCTTCATCTTGGGGTTAATTTTTCAATACTGTCATTATTACAATCCCCAAAAAAGCAATACAAGTTATTATCAAACCGAGCATGAACAAAAATGGCTTGTAGACAAATTCAACGATGTGCCTGCCTGGATCCAAAAAGACCCCGCGGAATAAATAGTTGACACCCAAAAGGCTTGAGGCTTTGCCGTCCACATAGACCTTCCATCCAGGATAGTTCGAATCCGTTAGCATCAAGATCCCCGGTTTCTTGGTTTCCGCTTCAATTTTGACCCTTTGCGAGCTATAGGACAAAATACTGGCTGGGACAGCTTTACTAGCCAGACCTCTGCTCAAAGTCTTTAGTTGTTCCACTTTATCTGCTTGTTCCTTTGATAAGACCACGTATCTCCAGGGGTCAAAACGGCCGTCTTTTAACCGGGAAAGCACTTCCCTTTCACTGCCAACAACTTCTATAGAATTAAAGATAGCGGCCCTTGGCAAGGGGTCTGAAATTTCGTAGATCTTAACCTCATTGTCGTAGATCTTCTTAAAAAAAGGATCTTGTTTCCGCCTTTGGTGCTGAACCCCTTGGTCATCGACAAAACTCAGCTTTCCCCATCCTGCCCGAGATGCCGAGATCAAATTACTGACACCAGGGCCCGTTGAAAACAGCAGATCGATTCTTTTTCCAGAGAACCTTCGCAGATCTAAATTTAGTTCCTGCCATCCTCTGTCCTGGGAGTTGTTCTTAGGATCAAGGATCCTTTCAAATACTTTCTCGATGTTTTTCCCGTCCCTGACCTCCAAAATAAACCTGGCCCCGCTGGTCACCGAGTAAACATTGGGCTCAAGGATAATACCCAAATGGAGAAAAGGGGTTCGCCGATCAATAACGGTTGTATACGGAAGTCTTGAACTGGGCGGATATTGGCACAGGACCGTTTCAAAACCTCCGTTCACTTTGATGGTTTTTTTCGTAAACCCGCTCTCATCAGCGCGGTCCTGTCCAGCCAGGATCGCTTCAGAAACATCACCCCTGGAGCCATAAGACGAGATGCTCAACAAATATTTGATAGAGGACAACTCAAGGAATCTCTTTTCTAGAGGGGTCTTAAACGAGTAATCGTACATTTTATCGTAGCCGGTGAACCTGTCGGCTAGGTCCTCATGGACCCTCGCCTCATCACCAGGAGCAAGAAGAAAATTCCTGATAAATTCCCTGTAAGGCCGGTACATCATCGCGGTCAAAGAGCGGACGTCATACAAACCGAATGTCCCTGCCCAATTGGGAAACAGGACCCCTTCCCGCCCGAACACCCTTGAACCATCGCTCGTTTTGGTCTCTAAAAAATCAACATAGGAGGCTCCCTGGTAGGGGCTGTATCGGGCAGGAGGGATTTTGTTGACGGAATACAGGCAAGGAAAAATATAATTCAGGAACAGTTCAGCGCAAAGAAAGACCAGCAGCAGCAGCGGCGCCCAGGAATGTTTTTCCTTTCTGAATAGAAACAAGAACAGGGTGACCGCCGCCAAACTAACCGCCGTGACAAGGACACTACCATAAAAGACCAATGACCAGGCGGGTAAAACATGTATCTGGGGGAGCCAAGACAGGGCCAGTCCCATAAGCACCGCCAGGCAAATCACTCCAGTAGTCACGCCAAGCCATCGCTCCTCCCGGTGCTCCATCCAGGCGAACAAACCCGTTCCCGCCAGAAAAGCCATGGAAAAACCCATCAAAGGTTCTTGGTATTTCGTAAAAGTGACCATATTGGCGACCGGGACCCCTCCGATCCAATTCACCAGGGGAGAACCGAATCGTTTCATGAGCATCAAAATGATACTAAGACCGAAGAAGCAAACGATGATCCGCAGGGGGTTACGGGTTCTTTCCCAAAAACTCATGGAGGCCAAAACCGCCATAAGAGCGAATAAAAAAACCACGCCCCCCCAATAAGCCACGAGCCCGGTAAAACCCGTTAAGCCCGTGAGGATGCAGTTATAGATTGGGCCGAATGCCAGAGGGACCAGATAGGTAAGGGTCATGCGGAGGTCTCCCTCATGGAGCAAGCCCACGATATCTCTAACATTCCCCGGTTGGTGAGTATCTGAGGAGAGGCGCATGAACTCAACGAACGGCAGGAGCAGAAAAGCGGCCAGGCAAAAACCCATCGCGTAGGCCGCAACGATCTCCATGATGGGGACAGACCAATTAGCCCGCAGTTCGCTATCCGTCAGGATGCGAAACAGAGCATATAGACATCCATAAACCAGGATCAGGAATGTACTTTCCGGCATACCGGCCACGATAACCTGCCATATCATAAGGGATGCCAGCACGATGTTTTTCTTGCCTTTATTCCTAAGGAGCAGTTCAAAAGCCCAGAACACGGAAGGCAGTAAAACTTCCACGCTCAGATGATCCACCGGGAGGAAAACGATAAAATACCCGGAGAACATGAAAGCAATGGACGAGAATAGAGAGGGCAGGAACGGGAGGAACAACTTTGCGAAAAGGAACATGAAAACACCCGCGGTCAAAAACCGGAATATAAGGAAAAGATCCCTGGACGCTATATTAGGGAAAGGAAAGAACAACAGGTTGGACGGATTGAATGCGGCCGCCTGCATACCTGCTGCCAGGGGCATGCCGTAAGCTTCATAGGGGTCCCACAAAGGGAGATTTTTCTCCTGGAAATATTGGTGGGAAATGATCTTGAACAAGGGGTCTGCGTGCCAGGCGGAGGCACCAGGATCGGCTGTCCACAGGAATCTTTTGGGGGGAATATTTTCTCCGTAGGCTCCGGTTGGCAGGATGCTGGGAACGTCCCGGACACTGGTCAACAGGGTCTTTCCACACCAAATAACGGGAAAAAAGAAAATATTAAGGACCACAATTAAAATAAATAATGCTTTCAGAGCATCGTTCCGTAACAGTTTCAACGCCCTCATCCTCCAGCTTTCGGTAGTCCGCCATGCTCTTTCCACCACTCAATGGCTTGGTCCAACCCCTGCTCCAGATCGTACTTGGGGTGGAAACCGACCTCATCTTTTAACCGCCCAACATCTGCCGTGAGCTGAAAGGGTTCATTTTCAGGAAAAGGGACCGCACCAAAGTCGACCAAGCCCATTCTGCCTAACTTCAAGGCGATCGTTTCAACGACCTGTCGGACGGGTTGGGCTTGGCCCGAAGCAATATTGACCGGACCTTCCACCCCAGAATCCAAAAGGGCCACAAAAGAGTTCGCGACATCTTCCACGTGCATGAAATCCCTTTGCTGGCGGCCATGGGTGCATCGGGCGCGTTCTCCTTTTAATAACGCAAGGATTACTGAGGGGACTAACCGGGCAGGGTTTTCATAGGGACCGTAGAGAAGGAAGATCCTTCCCCAGGCCCCGCTTAGTCCGTTCTGCTGGCAGGTGGCTGTAAAGGTCTGCTGCAGCAAATGCTTGCTTTTTCCATACAAAGTACCGGGATTCAAGGGTGTTCGCCCCTCTAGGCACGTCCCATAGCTCCAATCGTATTCAGCACAGGTGCCGGCGAACACCAAACGTTTCCCGCCGTTCCTAGAAAAGTTCTTGAGAAGCTCTTGGCTGGCCTGCACCCAACGGTGGTTTTCCGGGGAGGCCCAGAACTTACCATGTACGGCATACCAGGCGAAATGAAGGAGAAAGGAAGGTTTGACCTCTGCAAAAAGCTCTGCCTGCGCCCTGGGGTCCAAAAGGTCGCATTCATGCCTTTGGACTTTTTGAGGAAGCCAAGCCATTTCACGGGTCCGGATATCGGCCAGATGTACCTCGTATCCGCGTCTCAGGAGTTCAGGAAGAGCCTGGCGACCGATGAATCCGCCGCCTCCGGTCAGGATGATCTTTTTCATGGTTCAAAATCCGGATAGCTCAAGTCTTTCTCAGAAATGGCGGTGACGGGCAAAGGCCATTTGATCCCAAAGGCCGGATCATCCCAGCGCACCCCTTGAGCGGACTCCTTGTGGAAATAACTGGACATCTGGTAAAAGACCTCGGTGCGATCCTGTAGGGTCTGAAAACCGTGCGCCAAACCCTTGGGAATATAGAGCATCCTATGATTGTCGGCCGAAAGTTCCACGGCATAGGTTTTTTTGAAGGTTGGGGAATGAGGGCGGAGGTCAACGACCAGATCCAGGATAGCGCCCCGGGTGCAGCGGACGACCTTGCATTCTTCATGGGGGGCCGCTTGAAAATGCATCCCCCTGACCGTTCCCTTTTTGTGGTTAAAGGAAATGTTGCACTGGACCAGCTCCGGCTCCAGGCTGTGATCGACGAACTCTTGATGGCACCAGCTTCTGGCAAAAAACCCCCGTTCGTCGCTCAGGGGATCCAGATCGATGACCCAAACGTCTTGGAGGGGAGTTTCCAAAAATTTCACGGGAGGACCTCGGTCTCAGGGATAGGAACGACGAATTGGCCTCCCCACTCTTTGATATAGGACATTTGTGCCATGACCTCGCTCTTCAAATTCCAGGGGAGGATCAGTAAATAGTCCGGCTTGGTTTTTTTTATCCTATCCGGGGAAAAGATGGGGATATGGGTTCCCGGCAGGAAATGGTTCTGTTTATAAGGGCTCCTATCTACCACATAGTCGATCAGGTCTGTCCGGACCCCGCAATAGTTCAAAAGGGTATTGCCTTTGGCCGCCGCCCCATATCCCACCACGACCTTTCCCTTTTCTTTGGTTTTTATCAGGAATTCCAAAAGCTTGCCTTTGGCCCGAACAGCCTTTTGGCCGAACGAGGTATAAGTCTCCAGCTGGTCCAGACCGGCTCTGATCTCCTTGTCCTTGAGCGAGGCGACCCTGGGGCTCAGGGCCTGGATGCCGGTATCCTCATGCTGCCCATAGATCCGCAAAGACCCGCCGTGAGTGGGCAGCTCTTCCACATCGAACAAAATCAGTCCGTGTTTCTTGAATATGGCTTCCACCACCATGAAAGAGAGGTAGGAAAAATGTTCGTGGTAAATGGTGTCGAACTGGTTCTTCTCCATCAGCTGTAGGAGATGGGGAAATTCCATGGTGATCACCCCGGCGTCTTGCAGGATCACCTTCATGCCGGCCACAAAATCATTGATGTCCGGCACATGGGCCAGCACATTGTTGCCCAGGAGCAGGTCAGCTTGGACGCCTGAGTCTTTCAGCTCTTTTGCGGTTTGGACGCCGAAAAACTCGACCAAGGTTGGTATGCCTTTTTCTTCCGCTACCTTGGCAACATTTTTTGCCGGCTCGATGCCGAGAATGGGGATGTTTTTCTTTTTGAAATACTGGAGCAGGTAACCGTCGTTACTGGCGATCTCGATCACCTGGCTGTCTTCGCCAAGCGCGAATCTTTCCGTCATCGCTTGGACATACTGGGCGCAATGGCTTAGCCAGGCGTCGGCATAGGAGGAGAAATAGGCATAATCGCTGAAAATATTCTCAGGGCTTTCAAATTCTTCCAGCTGAACCAGGAAACATTTATCGCACACATAGGCATGGAGCGGATAAAAAGGCTCCATTTTCTTGAGGTTTTCGGGTTTAACATAAGCATTGGAAAGCGGGGACATGCCCAGGTCGACAAAGGTCTTTGTTAAAGAAGCCCCGCAAAACCTGCATTTTCCGGTGTTCATTTACCCTCCCTGGCCATATAGTCTTCGATCTGCATATCGGTAAATCCGCGCATATCCCGTTTTTCTTGATAAGCCTTATACCAATCAGCGGTCCATTTCAAGGCCGTGGCCAGGTCCAATTTAGGATGCCATCCCAGTCTTGTATTAGCCTTGGTGGTGTCCAATTTTAAGAGGCGGGCTTCATGGGGATGCATCCGGGCATCTTTTTTCCAGGCAGCTTTACCTCTCCACTCTTGGGCCAATCTATCAACCACCCAGGAAACAGGTTTACACCCCTCTTTTTTGGGCCGAAATTCCACCCCTCGGCGAATTCGTCCCCTTTCTGCCATAATTTTTCCACGAGTTCCATATATCCGAAAACAGGTTCCAGGACATGCTGCCAGGGCCGCACCGCGCCGGGATGGCGCAGTACCACAGGCCTCCCAGCCATAAAGGAGCGCATGACATCGGGGACCAGCCTGTCTTTGGCCCAATCCCCCCCGCCAAAGACATTCCCAGCCCTGGCCGAAGCGACCGCAGCCGATCCTTTTCTCACCGAAAAAAAGGACCTCCGGTATGAGGCGACTGCAAGCTCCGCGCAACCTTTGCTGCTGGAATAGGGGTCGTGCCCGCCCATGGTATCCTCTTCGCGGTAACCCCTGGCCCACTCCCTGTTCTCATAGCATTTATCCGTGGTGATGATCAAAACCGCCCTGGTCCCTCTGGTTTGACGGACCGCCTCCAGGACATTGACCGTCCCCATGAGGTTAGTATCAAAGGTTTCGACGGGGAATCGGTAGGAATGCCGCAGGATAGCTTGAGCCGCCATATGAATAACGATCTCAGGTCTGTATTTTTTCATGACCCGGACCAGAGGGTTCAGATCTCGGATGTCTCCCTTCCGGGAGACCATCCCTTGATCCACCTGGAGGATCTCGAACAGGCTGGGACGGGTGGGAGGATCCAGTGAATAGCCAATGAGCCTAGCACCCATCTTTTTCAGGATTACGGAAAGCCATCCACCCTTAAAACCGGTATGACCGGTCAACAGGACCCTTTTCCCTTTCCAAAACTGCGGGGTCATCCCCACATCCTCCACGGAGCTTTTCCCGAAGACCACAGGTCGTTGAGATAGTGCTTGTCCCGGAGAGTATCCATGGGTTGCCAAAATCCTTCATGCTTGTAGGCGTTAAGCTCTCCCTCTTGGGCCAGCCGCTCTAGTGGCTCCCTTTCCCATACCGTCGAGTCGCTCTGGATATAATCGATGACCTTGTGAGAGAGTACGAAAAACCCCCCATTGATCCACCCTCCGTCCCCTTGAGGCTTTTCCTGAAAACCGGTCACGGCTTGACCTTTCATTTGTAAAGCTCCAAAACGGCCTGGCTGACGGGTCGCGGTCAGGGTGGCCAACCGTTTTGACCGTTTATGAAAGGAGAGGAGTTCGGCCAGGTGCACATCGCCCACTCCATCCCCATAGGTCATACAAAAATCTTTGCCCTCCAGATAGTCCCGTATCCGCTTCAACCGCCCGCCGGTCATGGTGCTTTCACCGGTGTCTACCAGGGTCACTTTCCAGGGTTCCGCGCTGTTCTGATGGACCTTCATGCGATTGTGCTTCATATCAAAGGTCACATCCGACATATGGAGGAAGTAGTTAGCAAAATATTCTTTGATCAAATACCCCTTATACCCCAGGCAAATAATGAACTCGTTGAGCCCAAAATGGGAATAGATCTTCATGATATGCCAAAGGATCGGCTTCCCCCCGATCTCGATCATGGGTTTGGGCTTGAGGTCTGTCTCTTCTGAAAGCCGCGTCCCCATTCCACCCGCTAAAATGACAACCTTCATATCATTCCTCGTTTCAATCACTCAGGTTTAAAAGGAGGTCCTCACAGAGCTGATTTACTATATCATTTTAGTCTTAAAATTTGGAGGAGCGTCCTCCAAGTTCGGGTTATAGTAAGGATCAACCTTGGTTTTCCATCGCCACAGTTTGACGAACAGGTCTATTTCCTTTTGGCTTACGCTCTTTTCGCGATTTTGAGATTCGTAATGGTAAAACAGGCCGAAGGGCGTATACACGATCCGGTAGCCGGCTTCGTGGACCCGGAGGCAATAATCGATATCATTGTAATTCACCGCGAATTCCTCATTGAACCCCTTCAATTTTTTGAACAGGTCCCTGCGCGTCATCATGCACGCACCCGTCACCGCCAGATAGTTGCGGTTTCCGCAGAGATTGAAAAAGTGCCCTGGAAAATCCCCGGGATATCCCCTAAAGACATGGTCCGGCAGGCCGTCAATGAATGACACACCGCCATGCTGGAGCGTGCCGTCCCCGTAAAGGAGTTTGGGACCCACAACGCCCACATGGCAGTTTTGCATGATCCCAACCATACCTTCGAGCCAGTCCGGGCTGATCAGCTTCACGTCGTCGTTCATAAAAAAAAGGAATTCGCCTTTGGCTACCCTTGCCCCTAGGTTCATTTTTTTAGCTACATTGAAGACCGGCTCCCTATAATGAACGAACTCCTTGGCAAGTCTTCTCACATGCTTTAGGGTTTTCTCGCGCAGGTCTCCGTTATCCACTACAATGATCTCAAAATTCCGATAGGAACTTTTCTTCACGATGGACTCTATACATTCAGCCAAAAGATCGGTTTTATGTCCTTTGACCTCCGCGTCCCTGCCCGCGCTAGGTATTACGATCGACACCAAAGGTTCATCCTTGACCTCATACCGGACATAAAAGCATCCGGCAAAAGGGCTGTTGCTGACCTTGGCTTTTCCGTTCTTCCTTTCAACACGGCCGCCCAATGCTTTAATAGCGGCATCGGTAACATAATGTTTTTGCTCCATGGTCAAAGCTGTGGAACCAGGAATGGCTCGCCAGTGATAGAAAACTTTGGGAATATGTTTGATCTTTCTGGCTTTTTCTGTGAATCTTAGAACAAAATCAAAATCCTGCGCACCTTCATACCCAAGCCGCATGCCTCCTAGTTCCTTGACCAGAGAGGACCTATAACAAGCTAAGTGCGCGATATACATGCAGGATTCAAGGTATTCCGGAGACCAGTCCGGCTTGAAGAAAGGTTCGTAGCGCTGTCCCCGGATGCTGATTTTATCCTCATCGCTGTATATCAGATCTATTTCCCGGTCCTGGTTGAGCATCCGGGCAAATTCAAAAAGCGCATCAGGAGAAATTTCGTCGTCATGATCCATAAGACAAATATAATCCCCCGTGGCAAGTTCGAGGGCGGAATTGGTGGAAGCTGAGATATGACCGTTTTTTTCGCGGAAGACAACTTTGATCCTGGGATCCTTGTCGCGGTATCTCTCCAGGACTCGTCTTACATGGGACTGAGTGGAGGCGTCATCGGCCAGGCATATTTCAAAATCCGGATAGATCTGACCTAGGATAGAATCCAAGCAGGCATTCAGCCAATGCTCTTCTACATTATAGACCGGGATGGCAAAAGAAAATCGAGGACGCCAGCTGAAAGATTTGATCTCATTAGACATTTGGACGCAATCCTGATCCGTAAAGGTATGTTTTTTTAGCCAGAACTGGTACCGTTCATAATCCAATCTATCCAAGGACTGGAACTGCCCTCTAAGCCGTTGCTTTAAAGAGGCGTATCCCTCGGTAAGCATTATTCTAAGGACCTTCAGAGCAAATGTCTTCAAGGTCCCCTGACTAAAGTGATGTTGAAGCTTTTTAACAATGACCGTGAAGCCGATCTCCAAGCGGGTAACTTGATAAAGTTCAAGACCAGCTAAGGCGAACTCTGTCGCGTCCGGGAAAGGAACCACTTTGATTTGCAAAATATCACTATTTAATGGGAGAAAGACCGGCCTCATTTTGATATCAGAGAATCGGATAATCAAAGGATTGGTCACGATAAATCCTTGACCATAATTGAAATACAAATAAATCATTTCTGGCATCGGAACCGACCCCTGATAGGATACCTTAACCCAGCCTCGCGGAAGTTCAGCCTCTAAAATGAATTCAGAGCTTGGCCTGGCCATCCTCCATCGATTCTCTTTGTCAAGGATAGGTTCCACATCAAGAAAAGGTTTAAATTTTATAGGGACCTTTTTTCTTAAAAAAAACATTTTCTGTTTTTTGGGACCAAGAAAGCTCCTAAGATAATTCTCACGCTCTTCCGTTGTGGTCGGCTTATACGATCTCGTCGGGTCCAGGCTCAGGAGTCGGGCATAGTAACGGACATCCGGTATATGGTCAGCATAGGTTCTCGTAAATGTTCCCAGTTCTAGAGAAGGGACCAAATCATCCAGATTTTTGGCGCACAGGCCGGACATGAAAGGCGTAAAGACAATCCTTTTCTTTTGTCTCATGGCATGGGCCCCTGTCCAGGCACCCAAAAAAATCAGAGAGCCACCTGCCCACCTGCCATTTTCCAAAAGCTCCAACAAAAAGGACGCATCAATAACTGAAAGGGCACTGGAAACTGCGCTAACCGAATGCGGCTTCCACATCTGGCCGAAATATCCCGGCTTGTCCTTAGAATACCCTCGATCCGGACAGCCCACCGCTCCTCCAAACCCGAAGTAGTCCCCTGCGGCCAAGAGATCTCCCTTTTCATTGAAAATCCTTCCTCCGACCATGACCGTATCAGGAAAAAGCTCGAAATATTTCAGCGTTTCCCAAGGCCAGGAACTCCCCTCCGTTTTGACCCCCTGATAGAGCGTATGGACATATCCTCCGGCTTGCGCTGTATCTCTTACTAGATCGGCTATCTCCTTGGGTGTCGCCACCAATGGGACCGCTCTTACCTGATGAACAGGATAGGCCGCGGAGTTCAAAAGAGCACCGCCATCAAAGGTCTCCGGATCGTCGCAAAAAACCAAGGTCAGGAAAGGTTTGGAATTTTTATGACCCGGAAAAATGTGCCAATCCGGTGTTTTCTTGTCAAAAAGCGGGCTCAGACCGATAGTATATTGTTCGGATGGCCGACAAGATGTCAGGTACTTCCCTATAACGTGTTTTTGGGAATCATAGACATAAGCTTTGGATTCGATATTCAAGGCGCAAGAATCCGAATGCATGCGCCAGCTATAGAGGATCTCAGGGACGTGTACCGGAACTTGTCCGGCAAGTGTAAAACGCATGAAAGTGTCCCAGTCGTGACATCCTTCGGCCTGGGGATCGGAATAGACACCCAACTTCAAAGCGGTTTCCCTATGAATAGCGCCTAAATGGGCTATATAACAGGAGTGGGTAAAAAGGACCGGGTCCCAGTCGGGTTTAAGGTAGGGATCGCTCCGCGTTTCTTTCCATCTTTTTTCCTGTTCAATATAAATGAGCCGGATCTTATCTTCATCGGAATAAAAAAGGTGTGCATTCGGGTTTTTGCGGATATACCACTCCATGATGCGGAGGCTGTCTGGATAAAGGGTATCGTCCGAATCCATGGGGAGAATGAACCGTCCCTTGGCCTGTTCCAGGCAATATCGCATGCCACCCATTATCCCCAGGTTGTTCTCCACGCGAAAAAGTCTGACCTGTTTATTTTGACCTAACCTCTTGAGGAACTGGACCGTATCAGGAGCCGTGGAACCATTGTCCAACACGATCCATTCGAAAGAGGGTCGGCCTTTTTGGGACCGTACGCTTCGAGCTAAAGCTTCTAAATATCGGACCTGGGTATTCCAGGTGCACGTTAATAGCGACATGGTTTTTGCTTCGTTAGGCGCTTTGAAACCATGCGAAATACGTTCCAACCACCCATCCTGGTAGCTGTTTCGGCGGTCCCGGACCCTCTTTCGTATCCATAGTTCGTATTCATTCTCATCTCGCATGCCCAGCAAGAACTTCAGGAGGCGCTTGATTGCTCGGCCCGGCACTGTCCCGAGGAATTTACGGACCATGGGGTTCATTTTAAGCTTTTCTTTGAGGGTTGTTGGGGCCGCTTCCTCGCGTTTTTTCTGTTCTTCGTGGCGCTGGTTTTCCAGCTCTTTCTCATGAGATAAGACCCTGGCCGTGAGTTTCTCCGTAAAGAGGATCAGATCTTCTTCAGAGATGGACGGTCCTTTTTTGAAGACCATGGCCTGAAGTGTCAGGACATCGGGATTGAGTGTGGCATCAGGGTGAAAGCCGTTCTCTCGGAATATTCTGGCCCAATACAAAATGGGACGCACATTGATATGGGTCGGTTCGGTAAAATCCGTGGGGGAAGAGGAAAAAAGCACGGCCCCGGCCTTTTCCGTGAGATGCTTGATGCATGCCCGGCCATCTTGATCCGTCAGATGCTCCACAACCTCAATGCAGGTGACAAGATCATATTCTCGGTTAAGCGGTTCGGTCGCCAAGCCTACCCGGCAGTAGGGACGGATGTCTTCACGAACTTGGCTGATAGCGTACTTGGACACGTCCACGCCGTAAGCCAGGACACCGCGGTCCCGGAGCGCCTCCACCAGGAAACCTTTGGCGCAGCCCACGTCCATGACGGTTCTAGGCTTAAGGTTCTGAACGATCCAGTCCGCCACTTTCCCAAAAAAGTCTAGAAAATGCGGATGACTCCGGTCGTATGGGATTGGGCCACAATTATTTTTATAATACTTTTTGCCGAAAAGGGATTGTGCCTTACCAATATTGATTCCGTCATGTTTTTTCAAGGATCTTCCCCGCCAAATCAAATCCAAAAATATTATTCACAACCAGTCACATTCGACGAAAGCTAACAACAAATTCATCAGTATGTGCGTAAGGTTCAAATGTTTCTTCCAAAGAAAGGGGTAAAAGCTTAAGCCTCCTGATCACTTCCCAGCACTCAATGAATGAATCAAGCGTCCAAACATTGCAGTGGACATCATGATAATGATTATTTGATAACAGATCGACAGCTGCCTGAAATGCTGATTTCAATTTTTCATCATTATAGGTGGAAGTTTTTACAGGCTTTGGTTCAATGTATGACATAAATGCTATAAAATCAAACACCTGCTTGACCGAAGGGCGTTCCAGATTCCGTATGTAGGCATCCACTAGGTCTGATGGGGTGGACAGAGCGCGAAAATGGTCAAAAGTGCGTGTTTTCTCGGGAATCGCCAAATTGATCAGACCTCCTGGCTTAATGACCGAAGCGATCTGGGACAGCCATCCTATGGGGTTCGGGACATGCTCTATCACATGTGCCGCAACGCAGTAATCAAAAGTTATATCCTGCGGGATCACATTTCGGATAGGCCCGCCGGACCAGATAAAATCAATATCGCAAATCTTGTCTATATCTACGTATATCGTTTGATTTGCCTTGTATTTTTTTATGAGACCGTCCCTGTCCGCATGGTCTACATATTTGACATTGGTTTTTTGTTTGGAGAGAAGCGGGCGGTCAAGCGGACCCAGCTCTATCCCAACCATGGTATCCAGGGATATTCCCCTCAATAGCCGCCTCAAACGCTCTTGATGCCAGGTGCATGGTGAATTCACCAGATGCGCGCCATTGGGGAAACGGACTTCCAGGGTATCCGAGACGGTCAACGGTTCGGGGAAGTTGAAGTTAAAGCCAGCTTCCCGCGGCAATCCCGCCGCTGCAAGATCATCCCTGGAGTTATTTGGCGGCACCCGAGCCAGCAATTTACCGTTTAAAAAAAGGTCCACGGAGGATGGCTGTTTTTTTGAATCAACCGCCCAGCCGGCTATATGGCTTTGGTGGCACATATCTACGTACCCCTGGTAACCGCCCTTATCCTCGGCTCCAAGCGGACGCTTGTTAAAGCTAAACGCGCTCAGTCCGGATTTGAAAGAAGATAACAATTTGCGTATTGTCCCTTTTTTGTGTTCAGTCATGATCAATCCTTTAACATGCGCCATTGACATGGAAGATACGCAACCCCAAGGTTTCCCTTAACTTTTTCTGATTCTAAAACTATGAATGGAAAATGCTTATCCCAATGGTCATAACATATTGAACCGGTATAATTATAAATAGCCGCCGTAAAATTATATCTCCCGGGTAAAAGGGGTAACGAATCGATCGAATATTCAACGGCTCCCTCCCCCTTAACAGTCGAAGTATTAAAATCACTTATCTTGGTATTGGTACCATTGACATGGAACCCGTCTTCACGATGAATGGCCACACCGAACATAGGCTTTTCTATTTCTTTATGAGCAATATATTCAATATGCACAGCAAAAGGTTCATTGGTTCTAAAAACATTACCCATGGTTCCATCACTTTTCACAAAATTGACGGCTGTAATTTCCATTTCTTTGTTCCCCCATCGGTTCGGGACATTTTGATAATGCAGGGTGCGGCGGACAGCTTCGGCGTTGGTGTGCAAGAGTTGGTGATACGTGGCGATCACACTATTCGGCTCCCCGATCTTAAAGCATGCCCCCTGGTCCAGAAGACACACCTGGTCGCACATCTGCTCCACCGCATTGAGGTCGTGGGATACCAGCAGGATGGTCTTGCCGCTTTTCCTCAGGTCCCTTACCTTCTCAAGGCACTTGGCCTGGAAACTTTCGTCACCCACGGCAAGGATCTCGTCGATGATCAGGATATCGGGGACCACATGGATGGCCACGGAAAAGGCCAGCTTCATGTACATGCCGCTGGAGTAGGTTCGGACCGGGTCGTCGATATACTCCCCCATCTCGGCGAACTCGACGATCTCGTCGAACTTGGCCTTGATCTGGTTTTTGGAGAGTCCCAGGATGATACCGTTGATGATCACGTTTTCCCGCCCTGATAATTCAGGATGGAATCCGGCTCCCAGCTCGATCAAAGCGGCGATATTGCCTTGGACCGTGATAGCGCCCTCGTCCGGCTTGAGAATGCCGCTGATCAGTTTGAGAAGGGTGCTTTTACCCGAACCGTTCCTGCCGATGATCCCAAGCGTGGTCCCTTTTTCGATTTGCAGAGTAACGTCCTTTAGGGCCCAAAGCAGATCCCTGCCAGTATCCTTTCGGGGATGCCATAGGTCGTAAAGGATATAGGATTTAAGGGAGGTCATGATGGGCCGCCGTCCATGGCGGGAGAATTTTTTTGACACTCCTTTTATCTCGATACTGTGCATGGCCTACACTTCCTCCGCGAAAACGTCTTTTCGTGAATCAAAGAACATCAAGGCCAATACAAAGAAGACTAAAGTGAAAAGGGTCAGCAGGGCGAGACCCGTGAGGGAAGGCATCCGGTCATAAAAGAAAATATCATGGTAAGCCCCGATGAACCAAGCCATGGGGTTGTAGTTCAGCAGAAACTGATATTTGGCCGGGATCATGCTCTCGGGATAGACCACCGGCGTGGCGAACATCCAGATCATAAGGAGATTGGGAACGATATGTATCAGGTCCCGGAACTGCACCACCAGGGAGGAAGTGATCAGGGTCAAACTAAAAGCAAAGACGAACTGGACCGCCATAATGAAGGGCAGGAGAAGCAGGATCCATGAAAATTTGATCCCAAAACAAGCCAAAAAGATCAAAAGAATAGGAAGGCTGAGCAGATAATGGATCATGGTCGAGGCCGTGGTGACCAGGGGAAATATCTCCGCGGGAAGGGACACTTTTTTGATCAGGCCTCCGTTGACCAGGATAGAGCTGGACCCCTCGGTCAGCGCCGACGAGAACCACGCCCAGGGCAGGATCCCGCACAGAAGATAGGCGGAAAAATGCTCCATCTGTACCCGCATATATACGGAGAACACAAGCACATAGATCAGCATCAAAAGTAGAGGGTTGATGAAGGACCACAAAAATCCCAGGGAAGTGCCCCGGTACCGCACCTTGAGCTCTTTCGCGATAAGCACCTGGGCCAGGCCGTAATACCTATAAAGCTGAAGGATGCGTTCTATCACTGCACAACTCCTACCCTGTCAATTTTTTATCGATTTTTCTAAATCCTGCAGCACTGTGCACGGGAGCAGATAAAAACCTTATGCGTTGTTCTTTAGATAGATGATCGTGCTTCCTTCTTCTTCAAATTTGAAATCAACTTCCAGAAGGCCTTTCAACGCTTTCCTCACCGCGGATTTTTTTGACGGGTCCACGATAAAGGTCAGAAATCCGCCGCCGCCGGCTCCGGCGATCTTGCCGCCATAGGCTCCGGCTTTGACGGCGCGGCTGTAAGCCTGATCGATGAACTGGTTGGACACTTGTTTTGAAAGCGACTTTTTCAACTCCCAGCCTTGTCGCATGAGTTTTCCCAGCGCGGACAGCATATGCTTCTCAGGTTCATCGGAAATGATCTTCACGGCCCTATCCACCATGCGGTACATTTCCTTAAGATATTCATCGTTCCTTTTAGCCTGGGTCCGCTCTATCTGCTCATGGAGCACCTCATGAGCTAGGCGTGTTTGGCCGGTATAAAAAACCATCAGAGAGCTTTCCAGGAGCTTGCGTTTCTCCCGGGTAATGATGAGCGGCTGGACTTTATACTCTGAGCCGCTGAACCGGATGATATTGATCCCCCCATAGGCGGCGAGGATCTGGTCCTGGAAGCCAACGTTTTCCCTGAGCATTTCATGCTCAACATACAGGGCGTCTTTGGCCAGTTGGTCCTTGGAAACGACCTTGCCTTCTGAAGCATAAAGAGCATGGAGGAAACCAACCGTAAACGCCGAGGAGGACCCCAGGCCCGACCGGGCCGGGAGATCGGCGAAGATATGGATATCAAGATTGCCGCCGATCTTCTTGAATTTCAGGCATTCCCTCACGCTGGGATGTTCGATCTCCTGGATCGAATTGACCAACTCAGCTTTGGAATACCCTACTCTTATCTTATGGTCAAAAAAATCACTTAAATAATTGAGACTGATATAGATGTACTTATTAATCGTAGTCCCCAGAACGGCCCCTTCGTTCCGGGAGAAATACTGCTTGTAGTCTGTGCCGCCGCCAAAAAAACTGATGCGGACCGGTGTCCTGGAAATGATCAATGTGCCTCCTTGGGCTCTTTGAGCCTCATCGTTCTATCTCGACTCATCAATATAACACCAATTTTCATTGCCTGGCTACCCCTTAGGGCCTTTGCCCATCCGGTCCACCAATAACTCGGCAAAAACAAAAGAACAGGTAAAAGCAGGTGAAATGGAGTTCAAGACGTGGGTGGAATCCGGGGTCTGCTCGATGACGTAATCCATTTCCAGGGAGCGGGTGCGGATATTGACAAGCTGGGGCCTGATTCCGACCTTGGAGGACGGGATAAGGTCATCCACGGCCAGTTCCGGCACTAGCCGTTGGGCTGACCTGAAAAAATTCGATTTCAGGTATTTTTTGATCTCCGTATGGACCATCATCCTGAAATGGTGCTCGTTCTTGATATACATTCCGGCCAGCTGCCAGAGTATGCCTACGGATTCCACGGGCCTTATGCCCTCCAAAATGCCGTAATTTTCGCGCCCAAAAGCCGGGATGGAGGTCGGACCCACGAAGACATCCTCCCCGATCAGCCTGGTCAAATGCACCCCGAGAAAAGGGAGGAACAGATTGGGCACCGGATAGATATTATTCCTAACCAGGGTGCTTTTCTCCGGACGCAGCTTGTAATAAAGGCCCTTGAACGGAAGCAGGGTATAGTCCCCGGCCAGGCCGAATCTTTTCGCTATCACATCCGCGTAAGCCCCGGCGCAGTTGAAAAGGTATCCGTATCCGACAGCCCGGGAAGGCGTATAAACCATTTTCTCTTTGGGCTTAATTTTGATGACGGTCTGGTTAAAATGGATCTCCACTCCGTTGGCTTTGAGTATCTCTTGCAGTTTATTCAGGACCGCGTGGATATCAATGACCGATGTGTCCGGGCAGAAAATACCTTTGCGAAAAGGCCCGGCATGCGGCTCCAGTTCCCTGACTCCCTTCTCATTCAGCTCCACGGCGTTTATATGACTTTCTTTGGCGTTGACCAGCAGTTTTTGTATCACCGGCAGGTCCTGCTCGCTGGTCGCGATGATCACCTTACCCGAACGCTTGCAGGGGATCTGGTATTCCTGGGCGAAGTCGCGCATTCTGGACGCCCCCGCGGCGCATAATTTCGCTTTAAGAGTGCTGCTGGAGTAATAGATACCGGAATGAAGCACCCCGCTGTTGCGGCCGCTGGCATGGGCCCCCAAATAACTTTCTTTTTCCAGGACGGCGATTTTTGACCCAGGAAACCTTTTTCTTAACTCCAGAGCGGCGGCCAGGCCGATGATGCCCGCGCCGACGATAAGGTAATCGTAATTTAATGAGCCGGATACAGATATGGGCGCGGGAGCGGCTTGAGGTTTATCCAAGGAAGTCAGCCTGTTTCAAACGTTGCCGTACTTGGTATTTTTGATCATGGTATAACCTTTGATTAACTCGCCGATGCCGAAATCCAGGGAATGGGTAGTTTTAAAGCCTACTTTCTCTATTTTTGCGTTAGAAACGATGTAATTCCGCTGGTCCGGGTCTTTGCCTACCGGAGCCTCCAAAAACACGAAGTCCGGAAGATGTTTTTTGATCACCTCGCATAACTCTTTTTTGGAAACATTGGCCTCCGACAAACCCACATTATAGATTTGCCCTTTCATCTTTTCAAAATTAGCCAGGCCGAATTGGAAAACGCGGGATACATCCCGGATATGGACATAGTTGCGCTTAAAATGGGCTTCGAACAGGACCACGAACCGGTCATAGACCGCCCTGTAGGTGAAGTCATTGACCAGCAGATCGATCCTCATTCTCGGAGACATACCGAATACCGTGGCCAGCCTGAAGCTGACGGCGTTGGGGTGTTGCATCAGCGCTTTTTCCACCTCCACTTTTTCTATGGCGTACTGCGAGATCGGGTTCAGCGGCGAGGTCTCGTCGCAGTAATTATTCTTATCGCCCGTGCCGTAGGCGCTGTTCGTGGTCGGCATCAAGACCCGCTGTTCCCTGCTCAAATTTTTCAGCATCATTAAAACAGCGTCGCGGTTTGTGGTCATAGCGCCGACCGGGTCCTGATTGCACAGGGGAGCCCCAACCAAAGCCGCGAGAGGAATGACGATATCGGCCTTCTTGATCAGGGGCAAAACCACCCTGTCCATTCTCACGTCGCCCCGGACCACGCTAAAGTTCGGGTCGACACATAACTGCGCCAGGCTGTTCTGGCCGTACAAAAAACTGTCCAGGACAGTGACTTTATGTCCCAGGGCCAGTAGTTCCGGCACCAGAATGGACCCGATATAGCCTGCTCCACCCGTGACAAGGATGTTAGTACCCACGATTCTTCCTCCGATCTAAAAAAAGAATGATAACTATTTTCTGGATATTTTAGCAACATCCTCTGGCTTCAGGTAAGCCTTTTCTTCGTAAAACCATTTTATTGTGCTTTCCAAACCTTCCCGTAAAGACATGAGTTTATAGGAGGGCAATAAGGATTTCGCCTTATCGATAATTAAGCACTTTGACACCACTCCCACATACCGGGTGGTATCATATTGGATTTTATCGGCCGGATAATCAACGATCTCGCAGATATGCCGGGCAAACTCACGGATGGAATATTCTTCACCTGCCCCTATATTAACAAGATCATTATCTCGGGTCGCATTAAGCTGGCAAAGCAGCCGGATAAAGTCCGACAAATGGACCAACTCCCGCTTTTGGTGCCCGTCTCCCCATAATACAACAGGCTCTTTAAACTCCTTGCCCCGGATGATCTTCCGGATCAGGTCAAAAATGAAATGCATCTGCCGGCCGTCGTTATGATAGCCAGAACCATACAGGGTGGATGGGATCGCGCAAAGGTAGCGGAGGCCGTATTGTTTGTTCAGGGAGAGTAAACCCTGATAAAGCATGCGCTTGGTCATGGCATAGGTGTAAAGGCTTGCGATGGGCTCCCCAAGAAGGTAGTTTTGTTCTTTTAATTCCATACCCGGCGCGTAAGAACAACTTGTCCCCATGCAGATCATTTTAGCTTGTGGCTGGTATTGCTGCCACCAGGCCAGGACATGGGTATTGATCAGTTGGTTGATGACCCATTGTTCTCCGGGATGTTTCAGACAAAAATCCCCGGCCTGCGTCCACGCCGCGAGATGGAATATTTGATCAAAAGTTCCCTTGACGGTTTTTTCCAGGCTGCCCTGTATGGTCAGATCGCAGTTCTTGGAATTAAGCCGGGTGACACTATGCCCTTCTTGGTCTAAATATTTACAGAGGGATTTCCCTAAAAAACCAGAGGCGCCGGTTACAACGATCTTCATGATTAGTTCTCTTTCGGATTGACGGGAAAATAGAATTGTATCCCCCGCTCTACGAGGTTCTTATTGTTTTCCAATATTTCTTTTTTAAAATTCCACGCCAGGACATAATAGACATCGGGTAGTTCTTTAAGCTCTTTCTCTATGACCACCGGAATATGCATACCTGGTGAATATAGGTTGCGCCTCAATTCGTTTTTTTCCACCAGACAGTCGATCATATCTGTCCCCACTCCGAAGTAATTCAGCATGGTATTACCTTTGACGGGAGCGCCAAAGCCGAATATTTTTTTCCCAGAACGCTTGGCCTGGCTTAAAAACTCCAGATTTTCTTTTTTCATCCTCTGGATGCGGCGGTAAAACTCCTGATAGGTTTCGATGCGATTGAACTCCGCCTCTTCTTCCAATTGCCGCATTTTTTTAAGATTTTGGCTTATCTCTTTTTTGCCGCGGTGCGTGACATACCCCACGATGGAGCCGCCATGGATCGGGTGCAGTTGGGCGTCGAACATTTCTAGTCCATGTCGGCTCAACAGGATCTCAATGGTTTTCAGGGTATAGTAAAGCAAGTGTTCATGATAGACCTGGTCAAAAGCCAGGTTCTCCACTATATTTTTCATATATAGGAATTGAACAACAAAAACACCGTTTTCTTTAAGACCCTCTCTGATTCCATCCGTCACGGAATGAAGCTCTTCCAGATGGAAGAAAACCCCGGCAGCATTGATAACATCGAATTTCCTTCCGATCTGTTTCATGGTCTCAAGATTGAAAAACTGGTTCAGGGTGGGCACGCCTGCGTCCACTGCTATTTTGGCAGTGGTCTTGGAGGATTCCACCCCCAGAACCTCATAACCTAGCTTCTGGAAATGTTTGAGCTGGGTACCGTCATTGGAGCCTATATCCAGGACCGACTTGGCCGGGGTCGTCTTAAAAAACTTCTCATCCACTTCCACAGCCGTCCTGCGAAAATGTTCACCTAGTGATTTGGTCACTCCGGAAAGATAGGTATGGTCCCCGAACATGATCTCTTTTTTGACCGTGTAATCAAGCTGCACCGTGGAGCACTTATGGCAAAACAGAAGATGGAGAGGATAAAAAGGCTCCTTGCCTACTTCCTCTTTTTTCAAGAAATGGTTGCACCAGGGTTGAGACCCCAGGTCTACAACAAGCTCTAGTTTGTCGGAATCACAGACACGGCAGTTCATGATTTTCTCCCATGAAACAGGATAGTGTGTTTTAGTTCGGATTTTAAAATTGCTTTTATCTTGATGACTTTTTCAGGATCAAATGCATCCCGTAACCATCATCAGGATGCCAGTCCTTTAAGCCTAACCCGTTGCCCCTGACCATATCCTGGGTTTCAAAAGGATGATTGGTTTCCAGCGTAAATCCCCGGTCCAGAAAGTATTTTTTCCACCATTCGCTGGATTTCAAAGTCCTGTGATAGATACCTCCGATGACAGGATTCTCATCGGGGAGCAGATCAATGGAACAAACAAAATACCCTCCGGGTTTTAAATGAGTCCTGATATTTCTTACCAATTGCTCCAGATCAGGCTCGGCGATATGTTCGACCACTTCCCACGCTGTGATCATGTCAAAGAGCGCTTTTTTATTATGACCTGTATAAACCTGGAAGGGTTTTGATAGGTCACAGGTAAAAAGATGATTGGGTATGGTATCCCATTCACCGGACCGGAACCTTCGGGAAACATCCGAACCCTCAAGACCTATGGCTGTATAGCCATCCTCCAAAATGGATTTTACGAAACCGCCTCCCGAACAGCCCAGGTCAAGCAGATGAATATCTTCACGATATCCAAATAACTCATAAAGCTTTAAATTGAATCTATAGTTTTTGGAATTATCATGCATCGTACCGCGCGGAAATTTATGGTCATCGCTTGTATAAGCCACGGGGTAATTGGTTTTTATTTTGAAAATTTCTTGTGGATTTAATTTATAGTACAAGAAATAGTTGTTTTTCCATAATGTATTGGCCAACTGCTCAAATTTGGTCAAACGCCGCGCCGATATCAGGCGGTCAAGCAGTGATAGGACAAAAAAGAAAAGACCCGTCACCACCGGCGGTTTGTGGATCAACAGCCACCCTTTGAGGATCCTGTAATATTTGTTCAATAAACGGATCAAAACCAGTTTCAAGGATGCATCCTTCCATTCAGAAATCCCTAGCTTCATTCTAATACCTGACTTGTCCTATTCAACCTTTATATTAGCCAGCCAGGACTGGCCCCATGGCGCCCCGGGGTTTCTGCCCATCGTCGCAATGGATAGAGTACCCGCACCCTGACCTTTGGGTAAAGATATTTTAAATGCCTGGCGCCCCTGGTCTTTTTTGAATTGCACAGGCATGAGCATGCGCTCAAAAAGTACCTTTGACACCGGACCTTTCTTCATGAACGAGACCTTGAACTTCACACCGTCTGTCTGCCCGCCGTCGGAATAGGCGCTCGGCAAAAGACCAAAATCCCCGCTCAGGGTCTTTTCCGTACCGTTTAGATGAAATCGGATTTCTCCAGGGGCATGGACCAGGAGCACTTGGTCATCCCCGATTTCATGTATATCAACGGGGAACGGGGAATCAATGAGATAAGGAGCGATATTGAAACCGGGATAGAAGTGCAGTAACAGATCACGACCGATTTTCATGTTTGCTTCACGAGGCCTATCCGCCTCATAAAAAGTCACCTGGAACTTGTCTGTTTTATAAAATCTGGCCATTCTCGGCTCAACTTTCAAATCCAATGACCGCACTTCCCGCGGGCTGCGGCCATACAAGATCCTGACCAGATCGGCATTGTCCCTGAGCATCCAGCTCACCATGACCGGCATCCGCATCAGGGTGGGTATGATCCGGTAGTTCCACTCAGCATGTTCGCCGTTACACTTCATGGTTAAAGAAAGCATGGGTGGCTTATAAAATACAGACCTCAGTTTGCCAAGCCAGTTCAGGTCCAGCTGAGCCGTGGCATAAAGGACCTTATCCGGAGCTGTTACGGGCAAAGAAACGGGGTTATCGGGAAGAAGGGCGGCGGAAGATATCATTTTTAGTTCCCTGCCCGGGTCGGGCCGGGCTTTTTGCCTGAATAATAAAAATCCCTTTTCAGCTAGGACGGGTTCGTAAATATCCAGGATAGCTCTCAGGGCCAGGGCGTCATCCTGCGCCAAAAGCCGGTAGTCAATGGTCGCCATCTTAAATAAAAAATATTTCGGCCGCTTACCGGGGTCAAGAACATGATCTCGGTTTATCCTTTCCAAGGTGTCGTTAAAAGTATTAAAAGTCACGGACATGGGGAGGGGACGATAATTAAGCCCGTTGAGCATGACAACACCCTCTTCACAGCCGAAAAAATCTATGGTTTCGTTCCCCACTATTTTTCGTACTAGGGGAAGATTGAATTTTTGCCTGTTGATATCCAATCTTTTATCCAGGTCTTTTTTTAGTTCCCTGATGCCGATGACATGGGCCACATTATCTTTCAAGGTAATGAAGGGCTGGCTCATGAGATGTCCCAGGTTCATCCTGCCTTCCGTGACCCCGATCAGCGCAAAAAAGATGCACGCAAGGCAGAGCACTGGCTCAACATAGCTCTTGAAACGCATGCGGCTGCTGCGCCAATCGCTTGGTGGCCCCGCCTGAAGGCCATTGTTTCCCCTGACAACCAGATCGATGAGGGCGGCAATGACAGCGAACCTGAAAAAAAATTGCACATGCGCATCGGCTCTGACGAATCCATGTTTCCAATCTAGAAAGGTGCAAAATAACAGCAACAGGCATATCATAACTTTTTGCTTGTTTTGATAGTTGGTTATCCCTGTCCAACATATCAATAGGATCAGAAAAAATAGGGTGGCTATCCCTGTATTGAAGATATTATTCCCTTCTTGCAAAGACATAGCATCGTTATATCCAGAGGTCATGTATTTGATCCCCATGAAATATTGTGGAATGTGTAAAAGATTTTGTCCGGCAAAAACCCAGGACACCACAAAAACAGACGCAAAAGCGGCCAAGAGACCTGGTATGAACCGTTTTCGGCCCTGCAAAACATAAAGTGTGCAGACGAGAGCCAGGGTGAATCCTGCCATGGTAAGGAGAGTCCCCTTACAAAGCGGAAGAAACCCTAAAAAACCGGCTACGAGATAGTTGGGCCATGGTCTTTCGTTTATTTTTGGGTGCTGAATGAGAAAAATACCGGCAAAAAGGATGCAGGAATCGTAGTAAAGATCAGGCGGCCATCTTAAGGCAATGAACGGAAGCAACCATATCCATCTCAAAAATCGAAGCGGGGATTCAAGGATGAACATAATGACCAGAAATGCCAGGGCTCCCTGCACCAAAAGTTCCAAGATCATGCGGGTCCAGAATAAATATCCGGCATAGACATATCCGAACATGACAAATCCGTATGGTCCTATGATATGCAAAACATCGGTGCCATATTGAAAATGATTGAAAGTAAAGTAGGAGTACGCCGCAGCATTGGAAGAATCAAGAGAATTGTCCAGCACCAGATAGGGAGAGTTGTAAAAGAAGAGAGTCAAAACAAACCATAACAATACTACGGCTGAACCGGTAATGACTTTATGACGAAAAAGGTTCACAGGAAACAATCCTGAATATTTTTGTTTCATCTTTCCCTCAAACTCCTCTTTCATATTGTTATTTGATCCGCATATGAACCCATTAGGACTAATCCAAGCTGGTTTCACGGGGAATTAAGAACATACGGCACAGGCCCGCATCTACATATTGTCATTCAGTTAGTGATCCTAGATGCCTGCTCGATTACTTCCTGTAGCTTTCCAAAACCTTAAAAACACCCAAACAGGCGCGAAAACCTTCAAAAAAATATCGGACCGGAGGGAGACCCCGGCTTTTACCGTATTTTCTTTCTCGATGCGTAATATAAATTTGTTTTATGGAATAATTCTCGAATTGGCATCTCAAAAATAGTTCGGTGTTCAACAGGGTGGGCATACAATTCACCTGCGGCAGAATTTCTTTAATGACCTCTGCTTTTATCAATCGGAAAGCTGAATTGATATCAAAATAATTGACATGAGCGATCATACATGTAATCTGATTAAAAAGTCCTGAAAAAAAACGCCTGAAGAAAGAATCTTTGCGCCCGAACTTGGCCCCATGAACAACGTCATAGGCCGGTATATACTTAGCAAGCTTCCAAAAATCAGCCGCCACGTATTGGCCGTCCGAATCGGTAAAAAAAACAAGAGGACACCTGGCCTCGCTATAAAGTCTTCTAGCCGAAGGGCCGAATCCATCCTTGGTATCGTGATAATTCACTCGGATAAAAGGGTATTTTTTACACAAACGCGCCAGGATCTCCCTGGTGCCGTCCGTGCTGAGAGCCTCGTCAAAAACAAATTCCGAGCCCTTGGGAAGATATTGAAAAACGTCCCTCACCCATTCCTCAACCACGTCTTCTATGATATCCGCCTCGTTGTGCACGGGCATCAGAACCGACACGGGAAGACTTATCCTTGTTTTACTGGTAGCATGGTATTTCTTCAAGTAAAACCTCATCCATTAATTTTTTATGGATCAATTACATAATTTTAATTGCTTGGTTTAAATATTCAATATTATTCAACTAACAAAAGAACCTTATGGGCAATTACTTACGCCTCCCCCCGGAGAGAACTTGCTGCCTACCTGGTTCTCCCCGAAAAGAAAGATGGAACGATGTACTTGAGACTTTTCAATCCGAAAACGATGGTTTCCCACCAACCGCGGTTCTCCACCCTGATATAGACGTAGCCATACATGATGGCGAACCAGAGCCGGAATAGCGGATTGGGCGGCAGATGGATCAATTTTTTTATGATCGGGAACGACCACGGGATAAGGACCGCGGTCTGAAAAAAATATTGGAGGTTCTCCACTTCCCTGGCATGAGGAAGTTTGAGCGGGGTGCCGGCATGGTAGGTTCCAATCACATCGTCCGGCCCGTAATTGGGATCAAGAAGTCCCTGTCTTTTGCTCTGCTCAGCCAGCTCAGTCCCCGGGTATGGGATGAAGACCGCGATCTGCGGGTAATCCGTGCCTATCTTGATATTGATCTCCACGGTCTCCAGGGCTTGTTCCAAAGTCTCATCCGGCAGTCCCACCATGTTGAAAGTCCGGAAGATGATATGGTTCTCCTTGAGATAACCCGCTACCCGAATGATCTGTTCATCGGTCACGCCCTTACGCAAGAGACCGTTGCGGAGTTTCTCATTACCGGTCTCCAGACCGAACAATGCGCTCCTGCATCCAGCCCTGGCGATCATCTTGACAGTTTCCTCGTCCGTCAAATCCGCCCGGATCAGACAGGTGAAAGGGATTTTAATTTCTTTTTCGTATATTTCGGTCAGCTCTCTGATCCATTGCTTGTTCATGATGAAAGTGTCGTCAATGAAAAAAACATTTTTAGTCCTTATCCTTGAGGTGACCTCATGGACCTCGTCCATGAGGTTCCGGGGAGATCGGAAACGGACAGGTTTGCCTTTGCCCCTGTAAAGATCGTTATAGACATGATTGAAACAGAATGTGCAGTTGAAAGGACATCCCCTGCCTGCCCTGAAAACCTGTGTCTGCGTGTTCAGGACTTTCGGGTAACGACCGTAAAGTTCTCTCCAGGGAAATGGGAGCGAATCCATATCCGCTACGAGAGGCCTCACATCGTTCTTTACGATCTCTCCGTTCTTTTTTTTGACCCAAAAATTCGCGATAGCGTCCAGGGGTTTGCCTTTATCAATGGCTTCAGCCAGCTCCACGATGGCGTTATCGGCTTCGCCCCGGCAGATGATGTCCAAACCCTCCTTTTCGATCACCTCAGGAACGAAGGTTGGATGAGCTCCACCCATGACAGTCAAGGCATCGGGAAATTCTTTCTTCAATTCCTTGGCCATATTCACAGCCCAGTAATGCCCGCCTGTCATGGCTGAAAAAGCCAGAACTTGAGGCTTCTCTTTCCTCAATATAGGGATGAAATCTCCTGGTTTCTCGCCGATCAAGGCATCCACCTGGTGCCCGTGCTTTTTCAGCATGGCCGCCAAGTACATGGGCCCGAAGAACGGATATCCAATGTCTTGAAGAAAAATGAATTTTGCCATCTAAACTCCGATCGTTTTTTCTTACCGGGACGCCCGTGGGGGACCCGCTTTGGGGCACTGACTTAACAGCTTTTCTAGCCTTTGCCCTGCACCAGGGCCAGGTCCGCGTCCACCATCATGGTCACCAATTCCTTCAATTTAACCTTTGGCTTCCAGCCCAGGATCTTCCTGGCCTTGGAATAATCGCCCTGCAACAGGTTGACCTCGGCGGGCCTGTAAAAATCCTTGTCCACCTTGACGTATTTTTTCCAGTCCAGGCCCGCATGGCCGAAAGCAAGCTGGACAAACTCCCTGACGCTGTGCGTTTCTCCGGTGGCGATCACATAATCATCCGGCTTGCTCTGGTGCAGCATCAGCCACATGGCCTCGATGTAATCCCTGGAAAAACCCCAGTCCCGTTTCGCTTCCAGGTTGCCCAGCCTCAGCTCACGGGCCAGCCCGCATTTGATCTGCGCGACCGCGTGGGTGATCTTGCGCGTCACGAACTCAAAACCTCTCCGGGGAGATTCGTGGTTGAACAGGATGCCGCTGCAGCAGAACATGCCGTAACCTTCCCGGTAATTGCGGGTCAGATCAAAACCAGCGACCTTGGATATGCCGTAGGGAGACCGGGGATGGAACGGGGTATCCTCGTTCTGGGGAATCTCCCTGGCTTTGCCGAACATTTCACTGGAGGCGGCAAAATAAAACTTGCACTTCGGAGCCGATTCCCTGATGGCGGTAAGAATATGATGGGTGCCGTTGATGTTCGTATTGAGGGTGGAGAACTCGTCCTCAAAGGAATAGCTCACGAAACTCTGGGCCGCCAGATGGTAGCATTCATCGGGCTTTATCTTGAGGATGACCTTGAACAGGCTGGGGAAGCTTTCCAGGGACCCGGCATGCAGGGTGATCTTGTTTAAAATATGCCTAATTCTCCACATCTGGTGTTCCGGGTCTTCCAAAGCGACCCGCCTGACGATCCCATGGACCTGGTAACCTTTTTTAAGCAAGAATTCTGATAAATAAGAGCCGTCCTGGCCGTCAATTCCCGTGATCAGAGCCTTTTTCATATCTTCTCAGTTCCCCTCCCCGTAAGTTTTGCTGGTCTGTGCGCGATCTTTAAAAACTAGAATTACATTTTAGCCTGTTTTGAGGGTATAAACTACCCCAAACCTGCACTTTTGCCACGGTACCCACTAAGATTTTTAGATAGAGATGTGATAAAATTTGTTCAATTGTACTAAAACAAACTTGGATATTGCTAGGAGATGGGAAAAATGCCTGTTCAAATTACCGTTGACGACAAAAAAATAGCCGATTTCTGCGTGCGGAACCATATCAGGAAACTATCCTTTTTCGGATCGGTGTTGGAGGAAAAATTCAGGCCGGACAGCGATATTGACGTTTTGTTGGAATTCGATACCCAATATCCTGTTGGTTTCAGGATCATTGACATGGAAGAAGAGCTTTCCCGTCTGTTGGACGGCCACAGGGTGGATATTGTAAATGCTAAATACCTTAATCCCCGCATGAGGAACAATGTGTTGGCCGGGGCGGAAATGCACTATGCCCAGGGATGAAATGATTTATCTGGGGCATATGCTGGATATGACCCAAAAGGCGGTTGATTCGCTAAGAGGAAAATCCCGTGCCGATTATGATGGGGATGAAATTCTAAGACTGGCCTTGGCTCACCTGGTGCAGACCATCGGAGAAGCAGCTTCCCACGTGTCAAAAGATACTCACGCGAAATACCCCAATATCCCATGGAAAAAAATTATCGGGATGCGGCACAAAGTCGTTCACGACTATATGTATGTGGATTATGACATCCTGTGGGACGTTGTTTCCATTGAGCTTCCCGCCATTATTCCTCAACTCAAAAAAACATTGGGCATTAATTAAGCGCTGCGGCACTGTGCCGCCTCCGTGTCATGCCGAGGCCAGCTGAAGGCTGGCCTCGGCAATCAACCCCTTTTAAATGCCAGATTGCTTCGTCCTCAGCCCTTTGACCGCCTGGTCCGCGATACGCATGGCTATGGCCATGATGGCGAAAGACAGGTTCTTGGCTGGAAGCACCGGAAATACTCCGGCATCAGCCACATAAACATTTTTGGTGCAAGCCAGTTTGCCATCGGCTTCGGTCCGGTAAATGAGGTTCGGGTCATTGCTCATAGCTAAAGTCCCGGCGTAATGGATGCCGTTCCCCGGTGAGGGGTACTGGACCAGGGAACTGTGGGACAAAAACCCCGCCTTGCGGAAAAGTTTGATGAGATGCTCCTCTACCTTCCCCACTTGGGGCGGCCGGCTATAGAATACCGAGAGCGCCCCATTGGGTTCTAATTTTAAATAATTGTCCGGGTTGGGCTCATCCTGGTAAAAAAGCTGCAGCACTGAAATAGCGGGAAGCACATATTTGCTGGCCATCAGGTTGCCCCGCCCAGCCAGGGGCAGGTCCCGGAATATATCCGAAGCCAGGGGCGAACTGATCCCGAAATAGCTGGCCTGCACATAGCTGTCCCACAGGGGGCCCTCATAAACCGCGTTGAGCTGGACCAACCCTGTGCTTTGTTCTTCTATCGGGTATCCCAGAAACCGCGGATGCAAAAACGGGATCAGGCTGATCTGGTTTTCCAGCAAAGGCAAATGTGTTTTAAAGTCGTTGTAGGACTGCAAAACGATCCTGGCGCTGTTGAGCGTGCCTGCGCCCAGGATCAATTTTTTCGCCTCAAATCGTTCCTCGGTCCCTTTCCTGAGATTTTTGACCGATACTGCGACCCCGTCGTCCGTGTCTTCGAATTTTTCCACCAGGCACTGGTCCGCATATTCTATCTTTTTATCGGCTATCAATTTTTTCATGGTCATGGCCGGAGAGTATATATATGGTAGGTCTGCCTGCCAAAAAGTAAGATTGTCGTAGTTGCAGGCAGGCCGGTCTGGGAGCGGTTCGCTGAGCAGACAAACTCTGGAATGGCCCAGAGTAAATCCGTTCCTGCGGAAACAGGATTTTTTAGCCTGGTATTTTTGCAGCAGATGAGCGGACAAGGTATCCAACCTTAAAGGTTTTTGCAGTCCTGTCCCCGGCCCCAAATGGCCGGCCATGTCATCCACGGCTCCGCTGACCCCTACTTCCCGGGTCAGAATATCGAAGTAAGGCTCCAGATCTTTGCCTTTAAAAGGGAACTGCTTGAGATCCTTGTCCAGGTAGCGGTAAACTCCCCCGCCCCAGGCATTGGCCAGGCCTCCCAGAGCAAAACTTTGTACCGGGTCAAACCCCTGTTTGTTGAGTGGAGCCAGCTCTGTGGTCCGGTCTATGACATATCGGAAACGCGGAGCTTTGAGTTTGGAGGTCATATAGCTGTGATGCAGGTTATGCAGAGACTCGTACTGCGGCCCGAGCAGGTATTGCCTTTGGTTCTCGTCCTTTTCCCTGAGCTCAAAAATATTTTTGGACAGCACCGGTTCTGGCCCGGGTTTTATGCCCACATCCAGGACCAAGGGCTTGAACCCTCTTTGGACCGCCTGGTAAGCTGCCCAGGCTCCGCTGCACCCTGAACCCACAATGATCAAATCATGAATGGGCATGGATTAGCTCCCGGAAAAGCTTGGTCTTTAATAACATAGTTCCCTTGGTCACCTTGTAAGCCGACCGGACACCCTGATACGCCATCACCAGACAAGCCTTGAACCATGATTTCCTGCGGTTCACGAACAAATGAAAATACCTGCGGTCCGTCTCCACCAAATAGAACAGTATTTGCATTTTTTTGGACAAAGGATTATTTTTATCGCGAACGCGCCAAGCGTACTCCACAGCTTCCAAGTCATAATATTTTTCCACTGCCCGGGCCAGCCGGGTTTGCCACAAGGAAATCTCTGCATCCGTAAAAACAATGCGGTGGGCTTCCTGATAAGCTCGGACTATGCTCGCGTCAGGCTTAAATCCAAAAACCTCCTGGCACAGCCATCCACATTCTTTCTCTAAAATAATCCCCATCTCATTTTCCCCGTTTGTCTTATCCGGCATATCTTTCCCTTTTTCCTTGCAGACTCTTAAAAACATGAAAAACAAAACCTTATTTTAGCCTGTTTTGGGGGCGTAAACTACCCCAAACACACCACTTCCAGGGGCTAATTTATCAAGGGTTCCAGGGGAGTTTCAATAGGGGATGGGGGGGAGGCGGGATGTCAAATGTCAGACCTGCCCTCCGTAGTGTTTTAAAGGGGGGACGCGACCCCGGGTGTTCTCTCAGCACCCCCTTGTGGGGTGGTTCTAGAACTACCGAACTAGCGTCTCCGATGCAATGGCCGCTACCTAGAGTTTTGTGGTATGCCCTGATTAGCGGGAGCTGGTGGTCTTAACTGGGGACCATTAAGAACAGCATCCACAAACCGATTCCTTGTTAAAGCGACAATAATTGCATTTCCATCCTTACGGTCAGGATGCAATTGCCAGAGAACATTTCGCTTTTGATCCTGGTCATACTTTAATACAAACCCCAGAAAATCGAAAAACACCGACACTCGGCTATTGAGCCAGGCGACAGGAAGGCATTTTTCAGGATTGGGAACTAAGTAATAATCAATCTTGTTTGTGCGTTTAAAACTACCAAAACCCTTTTGAAAACGAGGATAGTCTCTCTTTAGCCGCGTCCCATCAACAACCCATGCCATTTTTCCATAGAAAGCCTCACGGCTTTGCACCTCACTAGCCTTGATCGCAGAATGCTGAAATTCTATTACGAACCCATTCTTAGCCTTTATATCTGCAATATGTTTTTCTCCAGTTGTATCTGTATGGATTACCTCCTGCCAATTATCAGGAAAATGTTCTTTCCATTTTCTGTGCCACTCTGTTTCATTTTCCCACCAATGATCACAGTCTGCGGTTCTTTTGTGAGCCCAATGCCAGACCTTTACCAGCCCGCACTTGGCGATCATTTCACTTTCGCAATATCTGCAAGTACCCCGCAGCCCTCGCTGAGCCTCTACCTTGTTTCCATTTACCTTAGCAAATTTCATATTCATTTCCTTTTAACACCAAAAATAAGTCTTAATTACTTTTGCGAACCGTTTTTTTCTAATAATGAACGGATATTTTTTAAATGCTCTTCTATTTTATCTAACTTGAAATACCAAAGGACAATGCTTCGAAAAATATAAAACAATGAAATCATAATAGCCAAAACTATAATAAAAGCTACTAAGTAGGCCACCGCATCAACCATAAAATCCTCCTTTAAAATAAAATCGAAACACCATTAAAACTACATATTGATTTTACGCCCACTGCTATTCCTGTCAAACATTTCACCCAAATATCTATTTCGGCGTTACGGCGATTGCCGAAACGCCGAAGGAGATTTGGTAGCGATAAAAGAAGAGGAATTACTGGTTGGGAGTAAAAGGGTGGAAAGAGGCGACTGCTAGACCTTATAACTGAAGACCTGACCCCCATTTACAATAATTTTCCTTGGTTTTTATTAGCATATGCTAAATGCCGTAAGTTGTAGAATTGATCCTTTTTAAAATAAATATCCTGACTAATTATTTGTTTCTTGGATAATTTATTTTTAGGAAAGAAGGATAATCCATATTTTTTATAATACACACTTTTAAAATTAGATGCATTAAACTCCATAATCTGTATTGGTAATGAGTTTTGCAACATTTTCTCCGCACAGTTACATTTTCCTTGATGTTCCGAGGTATTATCCAATATCTGCCCAAAGGTCCCTGTAATTAAATCTACGTACTGAATAATATGACTCTGTTCTTTATATAATGCTTCCTTCTCATGATCCGAATCCACTTCCAATATTTCATGGTTCTCAAATTTGATATGTTCATCATTAATAAAAGCTTTAGTGCCAATCTCAAAAATTGGTTTAGTGTGAAAATTGTCCTCAGATTCTCTGGTTTTTGAATCAGAATAAATATTTTTTATTGTTACCTTATCAAATCCAGCGGACTTATTTAGAAAAAACCATTTTAAAGCACCATATAATCCTATTTGGAAAAATCTATTATAGATTTTAAAATCCCTGGTTTGATTATCATTCCATAAAGATTTATCCACTTTTGTCAAATCTACCCCAAAAAAATAAAAATAACTTGATTTCATATTTTGATTACAAAATAAATTTAACCATCTATTTGCCAAATCATTCTGCGTCAGCGTATTGTTCAGCTTATGAAAATGCAATTCTTTGTTCCACGTGCTTTTTTCACGTTGCTGCAAAAGAGAACCAACGAATTTGTCTTCTTTATCAAACGGTATAAATAAATAACCGTGATATAACCACGATTTCGATAATATTCTTTCATCATGAAAAACATTGCATTTAATTTCTTTATTTTGTACAGGAATATTAAAAAGATCCACATTCATTTCAGTAAGCAACCATGTTCTAGTCCTGCTTATAAGCTGGCTTTGGAAAAATAACCTTCACTGGCTGACGAAATATTGCATGCTGAACGAGTAGCTCCCCTTTGGTTAATCTTGTCACCGAAGACTTTAATTCCTGTTCTAAAAATCGGTAATCCGGTTGCATGATTTCGCTTGATGTACTACGTCCAATTATTTTTGTTGCGGCATTTCCGGTCACGCGTGGATGCACGGCACTCAAAAACTGTTGGGCTGAAAGCAAAATAACACCAAGAGACCGGCCACGTTCTGATATATCAAGTATCTGTTCAATAAGTGGAGATTCCTTACCACCGGAAGGTGCGTATTTATTGAGCTCGTCTACAAAAATCAATACTTTCTTGGGAAGATTAAGTGTTTCATCAGACTCTGCAAACATTTCATAAATATTTCGTATCACATCTCCGAAAACGAAAGCCTGTTCATGATCTAGTAATTTTGCTATATCAATAACATATGTATGTCCGCCTTCTATTTTATGTATTTCATCTGCCAGGTGGTGCTCTAGACGTGTGCGACGGTCCGTAAAAAGACCCGTAGTACGCGTCTTTACCATTCGGCGAAGGTGTCTCCGAAACTTACCGACAGAACTGGGTTTTATGTCACCTATTCCTTGGGATTTTCCAGAATCAGCAAGAGGATATCCGTCCAGAAGGCTACTCCAATCCTGAACTTTAGCAAACGGTGATTTCGCTGTCTTATTCATTAAACCGCTCGATATTTCTCCTATAAGGGAATCAATAGTTTCTGTTGGATCAGGAATGCTGGAAAATAGTAAATCCAGCTTATCCGCAGAGTCATTTAATTCATAAGCATAAACTTTGTGTTGATTTGGCCTGACAAAACTATTGGCCTCTCCATTTTTAGCTCGAGGCAAATAGTAATGGACATTCTGAAATGGTTTTGGCTCTAACCCAAGACGCAGCCAAAGACCCTTTTGCTCTTCACTTAAATCTTTTGGCGGCTCATCAATCTTAAGCAAATCTCCATGCTTAACATTTAAAATGATAACAGCGACTTCCGATGATTCAATTTTTTGAATAATAGACTGTAGTAAAAACATTGCATAACTTGTTTTAGTAGCCAGCCCACTAATCCCTGAAATATTGACGTGAGCCGATTCGGGACCGATTACATAATCTTTATCAAGATAAACTACTGCCTCAACATCGTTACTCATTTTAATTAGTCCGGCAGGGATCCGATTCTCTTGTTTCATAGTGTCTATTCCTAAAGCCGCATGGATGCCTGACTCGTCAGCAAACCGAACATTTCTTTCATTTTCAATGGGCATGTAGATTCCATCTTTAGTTGTTCCATCAGAATTTTTGCCACCGCCGTCATTCATCATAACGTTAGCTTTAGCAAGAGTTGCTCCCACCCGTGGCGTATTTGGCTCTTCCGCAACTGATCCAAAATTATTTGACACAAAATTCGCGAGATGACTTGCAGCGTCCGTCCTGTGCTCCAGACCAGCGATTAGCCCATATGTTTTACTTCCGTTAAAATGTTCCGATTCAACAATGTCAAAAGGATTTACAAGAACATTCGCAGTTATCCAGAAATTAAACTTGTCGGCTGTAGTTGGTTCCTTGTCTGTCGCTGATGTCCTCCCGATTATCGGATTTTCTTTCTTATCACTCATATACGCTACCTCCTCAAAGCAGAATTTATACAACCTTGGATAACTTCCGTAGAAAAGAACAACTGTTTTGAAGCATGTTCAGCTTGATAGATAGGGTAAAGATGAGAATGCCAACGATCATCTGATCCATAAGGGGTCACAAATCGCTCTGCGAGTAAGGCTCCTGATATTTGATCCAAAAGCTCTGTTGTTAAAGGTTGTTCTTCAAGAATAGGAATCTCTACCTTTATTACGCCAAATAAGGGGTATAAAACCTGCTGTGATTTCCTTAATCTTAAATACCAGAATGCAGTTTTGCCCCCATATCCTTCATACGCAGCAGTTCGATTATTTTGTGGCAGATTACCAAGTAAGGAAACTACGCTCTCACTCTGCCTAGCTTTACCTTGCTGAGAATAAAATTTTTGTACAGTTGTAAAATTTTTTGCTACTCCAATTACCTTGGGGCTTTGCATGCCACCGCCAAAATGACCGAAGGAGACAAGACCATCCTTTAAAAGCCATCCATCGGGAACCTTATCACGAAATTCTTTAGCAATTTCAAACTCCATGGTGCTCATCAAATGTCTTGTTTTGCTCCTTCCCCTTTCTCTTAAATCCTGCGTTTCCAGGAATTCACCGCTAAGGGCATCAAGTTCAATTAAATCTTTAATAATAATATTTACCCCTGCATCTTTAGTTGAGTCTTGTATTTTTTGCCACGCCAACTCTGATACTCTTGATTTAGCTATCAAAAGAAACCACTGATGTCTCTTGAAAACAGAAGTTAACCTTCCCTCACCACTACGTTTTAAAATAGTAACTGATATTTGAGAAAGGAATATCGGGGTTGCGCGGTCATGTTCAAGGCCGGTTGCCAGAAAATAATGCCGGTAGGAGCCGTCGAGAAAATACCTGAAAAAATGATTTTGTTCTCTAGTTATTGGCTGTAGTTCCTTGTATTTCCATGTTGGTTTGGGAACTTCAAGTAAAGAATCAATTTGCAGGTGATCGCCAACGAGTTTAGTGTCATCCCTTTCTTCTTCTCCAACAAAGGTCATTTCCTCAGTAGCTCCCCCACTAGCGGGAAGTAGCTCTAGTTGATTAGAAACAACAGACATAATTGATTTAAGGGTACTTACAAATTCCCTCACCTATCCTCCAAACTTAAATTTACTTCCTTTAATTCGTCCTTATTTATACCCCATATATCTGACGCAATCTCATTGATCTGGTCCTCATATTCACTTACATTTATTCCAGACATAACCTTGTCATGACATATTTTCGAGAGTCTTGCCAATTCTTGGTGAGCTTCTAAAATTTTAGTAAATTTAGGTATTTTTATTTTTTCCAAAATGTGAGTACTCTGTGATGTAGATATTGTGTAAGACCGAACAATTAGTCTAGTAATAGACGAATTTAATAGCGCACACAAATAATGAGCTTCTATTTCATCTTGAATATCAACCATCATAAGTTTATGATCTGGAATAATTGTTTTACCATTTAATTCGGAAATAACAGCACATTCAAACTCTGAAGATTGTTCCTTCCAAACAACCTTAAACGGACTAAATGTATACGGTCCAATATTATAAATAGCGTATGACCTGCCCCCATTCTTTGTACCACTTGTTAAGTTAGAGTTAAGCAGCATGACATAGGGCAATGCAAGGTTGCAGCAACCTTGCTTCCGGAGCTGGTGGCCGATACCCCAGTGAGCTATGCGGTCTTTTTGTATTGTACTCCTTCCTCCAGTTTTCGATAACATACTTTGCCTCCCACAGATTATCAAATATTTCTCCGGCTAAGACCTCGTCCCTGAGTTTCCCATTAAAAGACTCGCAGTATCCGTTCTCCCACGGACTTCCAGGTTCGATAAATAAAGTCTTAACGCCGATATTACCCAGCCAACCTCTGATCATTTCTGAAGTAAACTCGCTTCCGTTATCCGACCTGATGTACTCAGGAATACCTCTACTGATGAATAGATCCATCAAACATTCCTGAACATCATCCGCCTTGAGACTTCTTCCCACTACCAGAGCCAGGCACTCCCTGGTGTATTCGTCTATCACGGTCAAGATCCGGAACGCTCGTCCTTCGCTTGTTCTATCCTTTACAAAATCATAGCTCCAGACATGGTCCTTATGATCTGGCCTTAATCTGACACAGGAGCCGTCGTTGAACCACAGACGCCTTCTTTTACGCTGCTTCTTCGGTATTTTTAGCGCTTCCTGTCTCCATATTCGCTCAACTTTCTTGTGATTAACCAGCCATCCCTCATCTCTGAGCATTGCCGTAATCCTACGATATCCGTAACGGCCATACTGGTTGGCCAGATTGATGATAGTTTCTGCCAACCCCCAATCCCTTCCTTCGCGCTTTTGCTGGTACCTGGTTGTGTACCATTCCTGGGTGTAACTTCAACGAGGGGAAAGGCAAGGTTAGATTGCAGCAATCTAACCTTGCGGCCCCAAAAATAAGTCCACGGGCGTAGACTAGGTGATTGCTTAGGTCACCAAACCCAAAATAAAAGGAGGTCTACACCCGTGAAGTCATTATCCCAAAGAATTGAGATTTATACGAATCAGAAAATCAGAGAAAAAGTCAGAAAGATCGCACAGCCCGGTGTCGCTCTGGAAGTAATTGGCCAGGAGGTCAATGCCATCATTGCCCAGGCTTTAGATATTCAACTGGAGGCTGAAAGGGACGAGTTTTTGGGCCGTCAGCCTTATGAACGCCTTGAAAACAGCCCTAAAAGAAACGGTTTTAAATCCACCTCTGTCCCCGGCTTTTTTGGCAGACTTTTTCTGCACAAACCAGCTCTACGCCAGGGGTCCCTTCACTCGCCCTTGCTTACCGCCCTCAAACAAGCTGGAAAAGGCCTGGCTTCCTTCCTCGCCATCCGCTTCTGGCTCAAAGGCGCTGCCACTCGCTCTACCGCCGCTGAGATAAATGCCGCTTTGGGCACAAAGCTCTCTCACTCCACCGTCTCCACTCTCACCAACGCCTTGGAGCCAGCCATCCGTCAGTGGATGAATCGTCCCATTCCTCCCAACATCACCTACCTGCTCCTGGACGCCGCCTACCTGCCTGTCAGAAGACCTGGTTTTACCTCCAAACAAGCTCTATTGCTCGCCCTAGGCATGGATTCCTTTGGCAATCGCCATGTCCTGGGTTTCCTTCTCGGCGATAGAGAGTCCTTGGACTCCTGGCAGGCTTTTATCAATGACCTCCTCAAAAGAGGCCTTAACCGCAACACCCTCAGGCTCGTCATCTCCGATGAACACAAGGCCATTGAGCAGGCCGTCAAAAACCTCCTGGCTGTCCCTCACCAGCTCTGCCTGGTCCACAAGATCCGAAACCTCAGAGCCATTATGCCTCGCCGTGACTGGGGTGCCTTCCTTAACGATTTCAAAGCTATCTATTGGGCCGATTCCCGCAAACTGGCTCTCCAGGCCTTTGGCCGCCTCCAAGCTCGCTGGATGAAACTCTATCCTAGAGCTACGGCTATGGCTCTCGATAGGTTCGACAACCTCACCACCTTCATGAACGAACCCCAGCATGTCTGGCGCACTCTCCGCTCCAGCAATCTCATCGAACGCTTTATCGCCGAGATCAAACGGCGCACCCGTGCTGCCGGCACCATGCACTCCGAATTGGAGGTCGCTAAGATCGTCTGGTCTGTTTCTACCACTCAGGAAGATAATTGGTCTAAAAGAAAACTCTGGAAATCTCAAGGAGGTGATCTGGTTCAGGAAGGCTTGCTAAATGTTGCTTAACCTACTACCCGTGGACTTAACAACTTACACCCGAAAACTTGACATAATCCTGGTACCTCTGCGTTGAGCGCCCTTGCTCTACTGCTTTGCATGCCCGGCGCTCAGAAACTCCCATATTTACGCAGACTTCTTCTACCGCTGCGCGTCTTTTCACCGGGCTTAATATTTTCCCGAACTTATCACCTTGTTGTATTCCTTCAGTATCTGGATATCCAAAGCTTGATTTGCGATCACTTTCTTTAACTGGTTATTTTCTTGCTCCAGCGACCTTAATCGCTTGGCCTCGTCCACTTTCATCCCGCCGTATTTCTGCCGCCACTTGTAGTAGGTATTCGCCGATATTCCTTTTGCCCGACAAAGCTCCTCTACCGTCTTGCCTTTGGCTATCTCTACCTCAAACTCCCGTAGCATGGATACGACCTGCTCGGGTTTGTTGTATTTCCTTGGCATAAAAATCCCCCTTCCTTTGTCCTTCCTTTAGAGTTATTCTAACTCAAAAGGTGGACCAGTTTTAGGGGGTCAGGTCATGGCACCCTCTTTTTTTTGGTCTAAATAGGCCCTGACCCTTTCCTGGTTACTTGAAAAATTCTGTTCTTGCGCATCCTCAGAAGGCATAGGCTGTCCGGTTTCCCCGTCAAGTGAGGCCGTTGTTTCAACCACAGAACCTGTCCCGGCCTCCGGCCTGGGAGGTCCTGGAACAGGCCTGTCCTGGGTCCGTGTTTTGGTCCCCGGCCCTGTCATGGCTGTGGTATCCCTGGTTTTTCCCGGTTTGCTTACGGCCAGGGCCAGCACTTCCAGCCAGGAGAAACGGAACATGGAGAGCATGGCCTGCTTGATCTTTTCCACTTCCTTGGGATCGGTCCGGTCCCTCAGGAGCCTCAAGCGCCTGAGGTTCCATTCGCTTATTATTTGCAGGAGGGAAAGGACCAGGCTAAACCAGATGGACGAGACCAGGAACATGATCCGGTTATCCCCGGCTATGGACAAGTCTGCCCACCCCAATTTCTCCAGGATATGCAGCAATATCCAGAGGCTAAACCACATAGCCAGGGTAATTAAGGAGGGTATCCTAAACCAGGGCCTGTCCGGCTCGGTCTGGCCTGCCCGGAAAAACGCCCAGGCTTTGAACTCCTGCCAGTAAACATAGAGGCTGAACAGGACCGTATAGCACAGGAAAAACCACCTGGTGCCAGCCAGGGCAGTCAGCGCATTAGTGTTGCCCCAGAAAATGTTGTAAAAACCCCGATGATAGAATTTCAAGTTTATGTCCAGGGGATCGGCCCAAACCCGAAAAAGGATACAGCCCAGGTTCAGCCCGGCGCTGAGCCAGGCCAGCATGGAAAACAGGCTTTTGGGGAGGTTTTCAGACCTAGTCATGGGAGGAATTATATCAGGGGTTTTTCTAGACTCAATATGCCCGGTTCAACTAGTGTCACCACTAGTGTCACCAAGGCATGGGTCATGACACTAGCTAGGCTGGCGGGGCAAGATGATTGTTTATAGCCTGTAATATATAAAGAAACACTAGTGTCATGACTAGTGTCACCAGGCTATGGGTCATGACACTAGTTGGACTGGCCGAGGGTGGCATAAGCTGGCCAGGGGATGGCAAGGGACTGAGCAGGGATTGTTTTATCTGACTATCGCCAGCTTTTTGATGACGGTGGTCTCTTTGCCTGAAAGGTCTTTGACCCTGATCCTGTAAAGGTAAGCCCCGTTAGCCAGACCAGAGACGCCAAAAAAGAACTGATTTGTGCCTGCGTTGGTTGGTGCAGGTTTGGTCCAGATACTTCTACCGTTGGAAGTAAATATTTCAATAGAGGCGCTCTGCGCCTGCCCGGCCAGGTAGTACTGGATAACCCCTGTATTTCCCTTAATGGGATCAGGAACTGTATGCACATTACTTTCTTGAATTAAAGTGGAGGGTATAGGAGTAGGCATATTTGTTGGAGTAGAGGTTGGAGGGTTATAGCATATTTGAAGCTGAGGACAATTGTTAGAAAAACCTCCGAAATATAAAGCTGTTAAATTATAGCCAGGTAATAAACACATACCTTCATTACTGGATAACATATTTAAAACCTCTGAATTGCTTAACGGAACCGTAAATTGTGTATATGAAAAGGAAAGGGGATTGATGATTCCCATATAGGGATAAAAACAATCCCACCCTAAATCCATACATCCACCTCCGCCCCCTACCCATTGCGTTGTTCCTGTTTGATAGTTCCAACATGCTCCATATTGAGTATATAAATTATTTGCCGGTGCAATTCTAGAAACATAACATGTCGTCATACCGCCCGCATTTGCAACATACATTGATAAAAAAGCCCAATTTATAGTTGAACCAGGTTGAATAGCGGATAAATTCCATTTTAAAACTGCAGTGGAATTTGTTGAGTTATAATTATTACCTACAAAATAATATGATGGACATCCATAATTTTGACTAGGTTGTGATTGAACTAATTCAGCCATAATTATAGGTGTTGCTATAAAATTAGGAGTTGGAGTGAAAGAAGGTGAGCAAACGCCACTGGTAACTCCGATCATAAAATTACTCCATCTCGCCGCAATATTCATTGAACCAATCTGGGAATCACCGCTTAACATACCACATTGAGTGCCTGTATTGGTAAACGTATTATCAGTTATGGTGGTGAGCAAGGCATCATCGACATAAATATTGCAGGTGCACCATTTGCAAACGACCTTAATAATATCCCCGTTTGCCGGAGCGGGCCCACCGCTGCCGAGAACTCCCAGGGTGTTGTTCGCGAAATAGCCCCATTTATAATTATGTCCCCCGGAAGTATCGTCCCAAACAACATAAAAATTATTTTGGTCTTGCGCCCTGAAGATCACTCCCTGGTTGGTTTCATGATTGGATAATACGCATTGAACGGTGTAGTCAGGGCCGCCTGAATTAATTAATGCTCTTCCGTACTGCGTGGGAGCGTAGGCCTGGCCTGATGATATGCCGAAATTTTGATTATAGGCCAGCCAGGATTGCCCTGTGTCAGCCGTTCCCAGGGATGATGAATTATCAGGACGATTGAAACTGTCAGTAACAATAGGACACGCGGTTGGGGTTGGTGTTTGACAAAAAACAGACTTTGCCATTGATAATGAAATGATAAAAAAAATCAAATACTCAAACCACAAAAACGACTTTTTCATCTACCCTTCCCTGCCTCTTTTTATTTATTGTATTCTTTGACAAACTCCGCCAGGGACTGTTTCCACGGTCGCATGCTAAACCCGGTTTTTTTGAGCTTGGCTTTGCTGAGCACCGTATAGGCCGGCCTCGCAGCCGGCTGTTCCAGCTCCTCAAATTTAATAGGCCTGACCTTTTTTGTAAGCCTTGCCAGCTTTAAAACAGCCTTGCCGTATTCCAGCCAGTTGCAGGACCCTTGTCCGGACACATGATAGACGCCTTTTGCCTTGATATGGATGAGATGTTTGATGGCCAAAGCCAAATCCTTGGTGTAGGTCGGCGAACCTTTTTTATTGTCCACCAGCTTGAGTTCCGGCTTGGTCCTGGCCCACTCCAGCACATTGGTCACGAAATTGGTCCGGCCAAATCCGTACACCCAGGAAGTCCGCACAATGGTCCACGCGCCCCCCGCGGCCTGCACAGCCTGCTCTCCCATCAGCTTGGTCTCACCGTAAATATTGATAGGGTGTACCGGGTCGGTTTCTTTATAGGGCGTTTTTTTCTTGCCGTCAAAAACATAGTCCGTGGAAACATAGATGAGCCGTGCCCCGGCTTTTTTCGCACCCTGTGCCACCAGGGCCGTACCGATCTTATTTACCTTTTCTGCTTCTTCCCTGTCCACCTCGCACCCGTCCACATCCGTCAAGGCCGCCCCATGGATGACCACCTCAGGCTTGAAATGACAGATGGTCTCTATAATTTTGGGAGAGGTGATGTCGTCCGTGACCAGGCGCGCCAAAAAAAGCTTGTGGTCCTTAAAAACCTTTTCCAGGGCCCGGCCCAGCTGGCCCTCGCTGCCGGTAATGAATATCCTGAGTGATTTAGAGGTCATCTTTTGCCGTACATCTTTTCATAATATTTCTTGAATTCGCCTGACTTTATCTTTTTCCACCAGGCCGTTTCTTGTTTGTACCACTCCACGGTCAGGGCTATGCTCTCGCTGAAACTATACCTGGGTTTAAAACCTATTTTTTTGACCTTGCTGCAGTCCAGCGAATACCTGCGGTCATGGCCCGGCCTGTCCTTGATGTACTGGATGGTCTTTTCCGGCCTAGCCAGCTGCCTGAGGATCTCCCGGCTGATGTCCAGGTTGCTCATCTCCTGCCCGCCTCCTAAATTGTAAATCTCACCGGGTTTGCCTTTTTGCAGGATAAAATCCACCCCTGCGCAGTGGTCCTCCACATAGATCCAGTCGCGGACATTCATCCCGTCTCCGTAAAGGAAAATAGGCTTGCCTTCCAGCACATTGGTGATGGAGAGGCTGATCAGCTTTTCCGGATACTGATAGGACCCGTAATTGTTGGTGCACCGGGTGATGAGCACAGGCAAGCCAAAAGTCCGGAAGTAGGACAGGACCATGAGGTCAGCGCTCGCCTTGGCCGCGGAATAGGGGCTGTTGGGATGGAGCTGGGATTTTTCATTGAAGGAGCCTTTATCAATGCTCCCGTAAACCTCATCCGTGCTGATCTGCAGATATTTCTTGTGTTTGAATTTCCTGGCCGCCTCCAGGAGCACATAAGTGCCGTAAACATTGGTCTGGACAAACCCTCCGGGCTCCTGGATGGAGCGGTCCACGTGGGTCTCCGCCGCGAAATTGATGATAACGTCTGTTTTTTGGGCCAGGGATCCCACTATTCTGCGGTCGCAGATATCCCCTTTGACGAATTTATACCTGGGGTTCTTTTCCACATCCCGCAGGTTGTCCAAGTTGCCCGCGTAGGTGAGCTTATCAAGATTAACAATGGACCAGGCTGGATGTTTGTGGAGCATAAAGCGGATAAAGTTACTGCCGATAAATCCCGCCCCGCCGGTTACTAAAAGTCTCATAAACCACCTCTTATTTTCCTGTCACTCCCGCGAAAGCGGGAGTCCAGTTAATTTCCTATCACAAAACAATGGATTCCCGCTTAAACACTGCGGGAATGACAGCCGAATTTCGGTTGTCACTTTTTATAAACGAACACATCCTTCAGGTCTTTTAATCTGAGAAGAACCGCGTCTTTTTTGGAAATAATGGGGTCTTTGACCGGCCACTTTACGCCGATGTCCGGGTCGTTCCAGATGATGCCTGCGTCATCCTGGGGCGAATATTCCGCCGTGGTCTTGTACAGCACTTCGGCCGTGTCGCTCAACATGCACATCCCATGGGCGAACCCGACCGGGATATAGATCATCTTTTTGTTTTCCGCCGACAGATCGGCTCCTACCCACCTGCCAAAGGTCGGCGAACCCTGGCGGAGGTCCACAGCCACGTCAAAAATTTCACCCGCGACCACCCGGAGCAGTTTGCCCTGCGCATGGGGATTTTTTTGGAAATGCAGGCCCCGCAAGACATTCCTGGAGGACACAGAATGGTTGTCCTGCACAAAGTCCTCGGCAATGCCAAAAGCCCTGAACTCGGAGGATTTATAGGTTTCCATGAAAAAACCGCGCTCATCCTTGAATACTTTGGGTTCGATAAGGATAACTTCGGGGATCTCCAGGCGTTTAAAACTGAAAGGCATAATCTCCTCTTATGTTCCCAAACTAAAGTTAAAACAATATCCCCTCCCTTTTTCGACGCCCTCATGGGCTCATGCCCACGCACCTTGAGGGCGAGGTGCGCACGCATGAGCGTGTGGGAGGGGACTGAGGGGGAGGGTGGTACATTCACTACCCTTCTCACCTCTTATTTGCCCCAGTTTTGGCCACCAGGTTATTGACCGAAACAAGGGACTCAAAAGTCCCCGCGTCCGACCACCAGCCATTGAGAACGCTCCAGGTCAGGGTTCCCTGCCGGATATAGCTGTTGTTCACATCCGTGATCTCCAGCTCTCCCCGGAGTGAGGGTTTTAAGGTCCTGGTGACCTCAAATACCGAGTGGTCGTACATATAAATCCCGGTCACGGCATAATCAGACTTTGGGTTTTTAGGTTTTTCTTCGATCCCTATTATTTTTTTCCCTTTAAAAACCGGCACTCCGAACCTCTGCGGGTCTTTTACTTTTTTGAGGAGGATCTTGGCTCCCTGAGCCTGCTGTTCGAACTCTTTGACCGCGCTGATAATGTTTTTCTCTATGATATTGTCTCCCAGAACCACGCAGACCTTGTCATCATCCACAAAAAACTCGGCCAGCTTCAGAGCCGCGGCAATACCACCCTCTCCCTCCTGATAGGTATAGTTCAAATGCCTCAGGCCGAACTCTTTGCCGTTGCCCAATAGCTTGAGGAATCCCTCGTTGTTGCCGCCGGTCACGACCATGATGTCGCGGATGCCCGCCTGGACCAAAGTTTGGATGGGATAATAGATCATAGGTTTGTTGTAAACCGGCAGGAGATGCTTGTTGATGATGCGGGTCAGCGGAAAAAGCCTTGTCCCCAGCCCTCCAGCCAATATGACGCCCTTCAATGGTTCCTCCTGAACTGCAAAAATGACGAGATTTGAATATGTTAGGTTATTTATCCTTAAGTTTCAACCAAAACGGTAGGGGTAAAAAATAGAGCTTTTTGCATCATTGTTGTTCAGATTTATTTTTGTAATATTCCTTGGTCAACTTCCCTAACTGCCTTTGTTTCTTATTATTATTCTGCTGCCTGCCTATGGAATCTTTTTTTGCGTTAAATTCCATTTCCCGGTGCAGTTTCATATAGCTGTCGTAGCGCGCCTGTTTGAGACTACCCTTGGCCAAGGCGGCCAGGACAGCGCACCCAGGTTCCACCAGGTGCGAGCAATTGGAAAATTTGCATTTCCTCCCCAGGTCCTCAATATCAGTAAAGGTGGCGCTGGGTTCGCTTTCTTCCATCAGGCCCATTTCGCGCAGGCCGGGTGAATCAATGATCATGCCGCCTTCAGGAAGGAACAACAGAGTGCGGCTGGTCGTGGCATGCCGGCCCTGGTCGTCGTTCTCCCGGATGGCCAGAGTTTTACGCTCTGTCCCGCACAAAGCGTTGATCAGCGTGGTTTTGCCTGAGCCGGATGAACCGATCAAACAACCGGTGACTCCGGGCTGGAAATAACTCCGAACCACCGCTAGACCCTGCTCTTTCACGTTGCTGATCGTATGAACCTGGGCCCCGCTGGCAATGGCTCGTATTTTTTTGGTGATGGCCTCAATATCCGAGCTCAGGTCCGCTTTGCTCAATAGCACCACCGGCGTTGCCCCGCTGCCCCCTATGACAGCAAGGGCCCTTTCCAGGCGGGCGGGATTGAGGTCCTTATTCAGGCTCATGACGATAAATACATAATCCAGGTTGCTGGCCAAAACCTGTCGCCCGCTGGAAGTATTACGCGAATTGCGGGCCAAAGGCTGGCGGCGGGACAGTTCGGTGCGGCGCTCCAGGCGGCGGACAATGACTGTAGTGCCGTCTGCCGGCGGCCGGGCCAGAACCCAGTCTCCCACCACAGGCAAGTCCAGACCGCTTTTGATCTTATGCAGGATATTTCCGGTCACTGTTGCCGCAAACGGCCCTGAATCATCAATGAGCGTAAAAGAATATTTGTGCACCCCAGTGATGCGCGCAGCGATGCAGCTATTCCATTCTTCTTCGGTGACCTGTTTTTCAAAAAACGGTCCCCAGCCCAGGGCCGACAAACTAGCTTTTGTTTGCATGACTCCCATCCTGCTTTCTACACAAAAACCCCGCGGCTCTGCTGCGGGGGATGTTTATCGGATTATCTTTGGATTTAAATTACCCCGTTTCAGCCGTTCATTCAATTCCCAAAGCGCTGTCTTGTCACTGTCCCACTTCAATAACGCCACGGCTTCCTTGTAGCGCACCCACCTATACTCGGTATGTTCTCCCGAAAGCTTTATCTCAAGCTCCTCCATTTTAGCAGCGTAATAGTAACAAGGTATTATACACAGCTCTTTAGGCCAATCTTTTTTGGCCTCAAGAGAGATATGCGAGGTTGCGATGGAAGCAGTGGTATCCAATTTAATATAGGATGCGGTTAAAAGTATGCCGCCCTCTTCTAAAGCCTCTCTGCGAGCAGCTTGTTCGGGAGTTTCCTTATCTTCTCCCCCGCCCGCAATAAATTGCCAATAACCCTCGTCGCTCCGCTGGAATACAGCAAATAGAGTGTTTGACTCGGTGTCTTTAAAAGGTATGACACAAACTTGATACATTGCTCTTGGCAACCCTAGCTCCTTAGTGAGATCCTTTCAATTTCCTATATCTCCTGATCAGGGCATTGGTGGAAGAGTCATGCTTGAGAGGCGGCTCGGTTTTGCTTTCCAGCTCCGGCACAATGCGTTCAGCTAAAACCTTGCCCAGTTGGACTCCCCACTGGTCAAACGAGTTTACCTGCCAGATGATGCCCTGAGTAAACACGCAGTGTTCATAGAGCGCCACGAGTTTTCCCAGCGCTTCCGGGGTCAGCTTTTCCAAAAGGAGCGTGCTGGAGGGCCGGTTACCGGGAAAGGTTTTGTGGCTGACCAGCTCGGGAGGTGTTTCTTCCGCTTTCACTTCCTCCGCGGTCTTGCCAAAGGCTAAAGCCTCGGCCTGGGCAAAAACATTGGCCATCAAAAGGTCATGGTGCCGTCCCAAAGGCTGGAGCGGCTGGGCAAAGGCGATAAAGTCGCAGGGAATGAGCTTGGTGCCCTGGTGGATCATCTGGTAAAAAGAATGCTGTCCGTTGGTGCCTGGCTCGCCCCAGTAAACCTGCCCGGTCTGGTAATCGATCTTGGTCCCGTCCAAAGTCACACCCTTGCCGTTGCTCTCCATAGTCAACTGTTGGAGATACGCCGGAAAGCGCTTCAAATACTGCTCATAAGGCAGGACAGCCATAGTTTCTACTTTAAAAAAGTTGTTATACCAGATACCCAGCAGGGCCATCAGCACCGGCAGATTGTGCTCCAAAGGGGCTGTGCGGAAATGTTCATCCATCTGGTGAAAACCATCCAGCATAGCGCGGAAATGCTCCGGGCCCAGGGCGATCATGGAGGACAGCCCAATGGCCGAATCCATAGAGTAACGGCCGCCCACCCAGTCCCAAAACCCGAACATATTAGCCGTATCAATCCCAAATTTAGCCACTTCCCCGGCATTGGTGGACACAGCCACAAAATGTTTAGCCACTGCTTTGGGGTCTTTCAAAATCTGGAGCACCCACTCGCGAGCCGTATGCGCGTTGGTCATGGTTTCTAATGTTGTGAAAGTCTTGGAGGAAATGATGAACAGGGTTTCTTCGGCATTTAAATCCTGAGTAGCTTCGGCAAAGTCCGTACCGTCAATATTGGAAACAAAGCGGAAGCACAGGTTGCGCTGGCTATAGCTTTTCAAGGCCTCATAGGCCATGACCGGTCCCAAATCAGACCCGCCGATACCTACATTGACGATATTGCGGATGGGCTTGCCTGTAAAACCTTTCCACTGTCCCTGGCGGACCTGGTTGGAAAATCCTTCCATCTTTTTAAGGACCACATGGACTTGAGGCACCACATCTTCCCCATCCACAATGATGCTCTTGCCTTGGGGAGCACGCAGGGCCGTATGCAGGACCGCCCGTTTTTCCGTGACATTGATCTTGTCTCCCCGGAACATGGCCTCCCTGCGCTCCTTGAGGCCGGACTCCTCTGCCAGCCGGACAAGCAGCTTGATGGTCTCCTCGGTCACGCGGTGCTTGGAGTAGTCGAAATAAATCCCCAGGTCCTCCACCGCCATCTTTTCTCCGCGTTTCGGGTCATCCCTAAACATCTGCCGCAAATGCAGGTCTTTAATCTTGTGGTAATGTTCCCCCAGCGCCTTCCACGCCGGGAGTTGGGTAAGAGGTGTCGTTGCAGGTGTCAAATGATTCTCCTTATAAAATTATTACTTCTACAATTCCAAATGTGTCTTTAAAGACTCTAAAATACTCTCCCTTGTTTCAGAAGAAACAATATCCCCGATCTTTTTTATTAACCGTTGTTTGGAAATGGTCCTGACCTGATGGGCCAGGACCAGGGAATCCTGGGTCAGGCCGCCCATAGGTGCTCTTAACAGAACTTCGCTGGAATAAATTTTGCGTCCCGGTTTAAGGGAAGTTATAGGCAGGATCGTGACCACAGGCATGAGTTCGTTAAAAGACTCTCCGCTGATGACCAGGACCGGCCTCACTCCTTTTTGTTCAGAACCGAGCGTGGGGTCCAGTCCAGCCAGAAATATCCCAAATCTATATTCCGACGTCATTATTGCTGTTCCCTGTCGGAATTCTGGAACGCTTCCATGGTTTCCTTGACATCGCTCAAGAATAGCGGGTCAGTGGAAGCAATTTTATATTCTTCCCGGAGCTTCTTTTTAGCCTGTTCTTTTATATAAAGTTCCAGAGCCTCCCTTATGACACTGGTCAGGGTTTTTTTACCGCTGGCTTTGCTAGCTTGCTTGGCGGTTTCCAGCAGGTCATGAGGCAAATTAAGGGTTATTTTTTCTCTATTATAATCCGGCGCATATACTACTTTCCCTACAGTTTTATTCATATTCCCTCCTTACATAAAAAATACCATATTCTATACCATATTTCAATATGGTTAATAATATGGCAATATTAGTGAATTTTTTCATAGGTTAAAACCAGATTGCTTCGCCTTCCAGGCTCGCAATGACCTGACAGTTACAAAATCGTTTTATAGATTTTATATATCTTTTCCGCCAGTTTTTGGTCAGTATAAAGGCTAAGCACCCTTTTTTTACCCAGCCAGCCCAGCTTTTTCCTGAGACTAGCGGAGCCAGCCAAGCTGTTGAGGCATTTGGTCAGAGCCGTCACATTTCCCTCCGGAAAGACCAGTCCTGCTTTACCAATGACCTCCGGGATAGCCCCGGATGAGGAGCCAATGACAGGAACTTCGCAGGACATGGCTTCGATAAGCACCCGGCCAAACTGCTCTTTCCATCCGGCTGTGGTCCTGGACGGCAGTACAAGAATATCCAGGCAGTTGATAAAATCAGGGACTTGCTCGTTATAGACCGGGTCCACCAGGAACAGCCTGTTCTGCATACCCAGCCTGGCTGTTTCCCGGACTATCTCTTCTTTGAGCGGCCCTTCGCCCACCAGCATAAGGTTGGCTTTGACTTTCATTTTAGCCGCGGCCCTGACCAGGTCCAGCACTCCCTTAGCCTTTACCAGCCTGCCGATATAGCCTATGGTCAGGCCGGACAAACCCATGTCTTTTTTCAGACCAGCAACATTCTTTTTCCTGAACAGGCCCGGGTCCACCCCGTACTGGGGAAAAATAGATATTTTGTCCTTGGCCAACCCATCCGCCTGTAACATCCGGGCCGCTTGCCCGTTGCCGCAGATGGCGTGGTCAGTATGCGCCAGGACGAATTTCCTGGCCTGGCTCTGGGGCCACCGGAATTTTTGCTGCAGATTTTCCCAGGTGAAAAATACTATCTTGCTGTGTCTCCGTCGGGCGTGCCAGGCAGCCTGCCAGGCCGACATGCTAAAGGGTTCTTCCTCGATATGGACGATGTCCGGTTTGGCTTTTCTGAAGTAAGACCAAAAATAGGGATGAAAATACCAGCCCGTCTTGCCTTCTCCCACAATGGGAGCGGAAATGATCTTAAAATACTTGCTGCGCATGCCCAGAGCGCAGATCCTCTTGCCCACCAGCGGCCAGAAATACGGGACCAGCAGGGTGATAGACACACCCGGTTTTTTGGCCAGCCATTTGAGTTTTTCCTGGAAAGCCGGCACTCCGGCGCTGTGGGATACCACCAATATCTTCAAGATATAGTTCCTTGTTTGAGTTTGGCCACGCAAAAAAGCCCGGACCCCTGCCCAAGCCGGAATAGGCGCAGGATATAGGCAATCAGCATGAGGGGCACGCTGACCGTACCCAAAATGATATTTTTTACATGGACCATGGTCCTGGCCCGCTGGACTGTGTTTTGGTTATGCTGTTCCAAGCCTTTGCCCGCCACCTTGGCCGCGAGGCCGAACCTGACCTTGTCCCTAAGATACGTGTTGACCTCGTGCCAGTCCAACGGGTGCACCACCATCCGGACCACCTCAAATCCCTGGTTCTCCAAAAAACCCCTCAGGCTTCCGCTGTTCCAGCGGGTCAGGTGATGGGGCGGGTAATCCCGCTCCCCCACGGTGTCCAGCATCCTGCCGCGGTTGGGCACGCTGACGCAGATGAGGCCGTTCGGTTGAAGGAGCTTTTTGATGCGCTGGATAAAAGAGGCGGGGTCGTCCATATGTTCCAAGATCTCAAAAGCCGTCACGATGTTGAATTTCTTCTTGGCGGTGCGGCTAAACTGTTCAATGCTCTGGCTGGAAATGTTCGTGAGGTTATAGCGCTCTTTGGCCAGCTTGATATTTTCTTTGCTGAAATCCAGGCCCCAGGAAAGGTAATCATGCTTCTGAGCCTCGTTTAAAAACCCGCCTTCCCCGCAACCCACATCCAGCAAAGTCCTGCCTGGAACTTTTGACCTGAAAAACTGCTTATGATGCCACGAGAGCCCCTGAAAAAGATATTTGCCCACCTTGTACAGGCTGTCTTCGTCATACCACCTGCCACCAGGATTTTTCATGGGATCGGAAAAGACCACCCGGCAGGCCAGGCATTCCCTGATGGTGTAGGGACCCCGTTTTTCTATCTCTTTAAAAGCGCTCTGTTTCCGGCATACGGGACATTGCATGGTCTGTTCCTCAGGAAAGAAAATTGGAGCAAGCTAAAACCGCACCACCATAGAAATCTGGTTGGTGTCGCCCAGGTCGTTCTGGTTATAAAGGTATGCGTAATCCAGCTCAAAGATGATGGAAAAAACAAAGGAAGCGCCGGCTGTCCAGGTCTGATCGTCCCATCCGCCGCGGAGCACAAAACCGTCCATGGCCTTGTATTCCGCGCCCGCGTGGAATTTAAGGTCGTTGACCGTATCCTCTTTATCCGCGTCAAACGCTACAAGCACGGCCTGGTCCCACAACTGGTAAGAAGCGCCCAGCTTCACGTTCAAAAGCACCGGGTCGTTCCTTCCCGTGGACCATCTGAGGTTCCCGCCGATATTCTGGACATTGAGCCCGAAATAAAGGTCTTCAGTCAAAAAAGGCTGGTACAGCAGGGCTGCGTCAAAGGCGCAGCCCCAGGCGCTGGCCGAAGCCAGGGACTGTTGGAGCAGTTTGGCGTTGCCCCCCCAGCGCAGGGAGTAGTCCAGGGAATTGGCGTAGGAAAAAATAAAGGCGTTTTCCTGGTCAGCCAGGGTGCCGTTGACATTGCCGCTGCTGTCCACGCTCTCTATATTGGACATCCCGGAATTGATCCAGTTGATGCCAAAGGAACCGAGATCGTCGGTTTGCTGGCCGTACCCCAGGTAGTTCAGGGTCCGGTCAAAGGTTTGGAAGGTGTACATCATGGCCAGGGAATATGGTAAAAGACCCAGATTGGTCAGGCCCGCGGGGTTCCAGTAGCCTGCTGTGGCGTCCGAAGCCACCGCCACAAAAGCGTTGCCCATGCCGCTGGCCCTGGCGCCGACGCCGTCATAGAGGTAGGCTGCCGCTCCGGTGCTCACATCTCCCCAAGCTGTTCCGGCTCCGGCCAACAGCGCAAGGACAGCCCACAAAATTCTCTTACATTTCACGTCTTGTTCCGTCCATTTCCTTAAAGGATGAAGTCGTGAGCGCTGACCCGCTCTCTCCAGTAGTTCAGGAGGTCTTCCAAAGTCTTTTCGAACTTGATCTCGGGTTTCCATCCTGTCCGCTGGCAGAACTTGGTGTTATCGCCCTGCAGGATGAAAACGTCAGAGGGCCGCATGCGTGCCGGATCCTGGGCCACGCTGATCTTTTTATCGGTCATCTTGAGCAGCATGTTCAAAACTTCTTGGATGGCCATAGACTTTCCGGTACAGATATTGTAAACCTCGCCAGGCTCCCCTTTTTCCAGGGCCAGGCTGTAGGCCCTGGCCATGTCCCGCACATCCGTAAAATCCCGCTTGGTCGTCAGATTGCCCACGCGGAGGACCGGCTCCTGCAGCCCCTTTTCAATAGCGGCGATCTGGGCCGCGAAATTGGAGGTGGCGAACACCAGGCCGCGTCGCGGTCCGGTGTGGTTAAAGGCGCGGGTGCGGACAATGGACATCTGGTAGGTCTTGAAATACTGGTAACCCATCATGTCCTGGGCTATCTTGCTCACGGCGTAGGGGCTCAGGGGCCTCAAGGGATTGGTCTCTTTGATGGGTAATTCGCTCTCCAGCGCCATCCCATACTCTTCGCTGGAGCCGGTCAGAAGGACCCTGGGCTTTAAACCCAGTTCTCGGACAGCCTCGAGCAGGTTGGCCTGCCCCAGGATGTTATTGTTCAGGGTTTCCATGGGCAAACGCCAGGAGGTCGGCACAAAGCTCTGCGCAGCCAGATGGTAGATCTGTTCCGGCCGTATGTCCTCCAGCATTTTCCTGACCCCGACAGGGTCCTTGAGGTCGCATTCGTAAAGCTTGATCCGGCCAAGGATGGACTTGATATTTTCCAAAGGGCTGCGCCAGCGCCGCAGACCGATAACCTCTACGCCCGGTTTGGTCAGTAAATGCTCGGCTAAATGGCTGCCCACAAAACCGGTGATCCCTGTGATCAAAACCTTCATCAGACTATTCCCTCCGCGTTGCGATAGTTGGCCCAGGCTCCCTGGACGCTCCCGTCAACGGCCTATGCCCTGATAAAGAAAACCCAAGCCTTTCATTTTTGACGGATCATAAATATTCCTTCCGTCCAGGATCACGGGAGCCTTTAACAGTTTTTTGATCTTTAAAAGATCCAGGTCTTTGAACTCGTTCCATTCGGTTAAAATGACCAGAGCGTCGCTTTTGTAAGCGGCCTCATAGGAATCTCTGCAGTAGACAATTCTTTTGAAAACTTTCTTAGCCTTGGGCATGGCCACGGGGTCGTAGGCCCTGATCTTGGCCCCTTTTTTCAGAAGAGCCGGGATGACGGTCAGGGAAACCGCCTCGCGCAGGTCGTCGGTATTGGGCTTGAAAGACAGGCCCAAGATCCCGAGCTGTTTCCCTTTTAGCGTTTTTAAGGTTTTTTCCAGCTTTTGCACGACCCTCAGCTTTTGGTCCTTGTTCACCCCGACCACGGCGTTTAAAATTTTGAAATCATAATGGTTCTTTTTGGCGATCTGGCTCAAGGCCGATACGTCTTTGGGAAAGCAGGAACCGCCGTACCCGGCCCCCGCCTGCAGGAAAGCTGGCCCGATCCTTTTATCCAGCCCCATCCCCTGGCTCACCTGGCTGACATCCGCCCCGACCTTTTCGCAGAGGTTCGCGATCTCGTTGATGAAGGAGATCTTGGTGGCCAAAAAAGCGTTGGAGGCGTATTTGATCATCTCCGCGCTCCTAGGATCCGTGATAAGGACCTCCGCGCTCAGGGACCTGTAGAGGTCCGCGATCTTCTGCCCGATCTGCGGGTCATGGGCTCCGATCAAGATGCGGTCGGGGTTCATGAAATCATGGATGGCGGTCCCTTCCCTCAAAAACTCCGGGCTGGAAACCACGTCAAACCCGCAGGAAACTTTTTTACGGGCCCGGATAATATCGGCCACCAGGTCGGCCATTCCCACCGGGACCGTGCTTTTGTTGATGATGATCTTGTAGTCGTCCATATGCCTGGCTATTTCTCCCGAAGCCTCTTTGACATAAGTGACGTCCACGTCGCCGCTGGCTGTGGAAGGGGTTTGGACGGCAATGAAAATGAACTGGGAATTTTGGACCAGGACTTTCATGTTGTCCGTGAAGGAAAGCCTGTGTTTCTTCATGTTTTCCAGGACCAGCTCCTTAAGCCCCGGCTCGTAGATGGGCATAAGACCTTTGGTGAGCCCGTGGATCTTTTGTTTGTCTTTATCCATGCAGAGGACGGTGTGTCCCAGGTCCGCGAAACAGGTCCCCGTAACAAGGCCGACGTAACCGGTCCCAACCACGCCAATTTTCATGCGGCTCCTTCCCAGTTTGGATCATGCCAAAACAAGGCGGTCAAATTACATAATAGGGCAACAATTCAAGAACGATATTAACACACTTCAAAACTCCTCACAATTACGGCTCCCTGGCGTATCGGACACGGCTTATCCCAAAAAAACGGTCAATAGTTCTGCCCGATGGACCTTGTGGCAAAAGCTGAATTGGACTGGGGGAAAGCGGTCAAACCAAGGGAAAACGCGATGGATGTCGTTTGGCCGACGTTGCGCCAGGTGAAATAAGCCTCCCAGCAATGCATGGGAAAGACCAGGCTGTACTCCTGGGCCACGACCGTCCCGGAATTCATATCATAATAGTCGCTCAGCCTGAATTTCCCCAGGACTGGCAGCGTGAAGGAAAGTTGGGAATACAAATCCCAAAGATCCGGCTGGGGCTGAAAGGCCGGCAGGGGCCCGGCTACGTCAAAATAACTGACCGGCGGGATGGAATTGTTCTGGTATTCCAGGCCTAGCTGGATCTCACTGGTCCGTTTGGGGTCATGGAGAGAAACACCCTGGTGGGAATCCTGCAAATACTCCCAGTACATGTTAAAGCGGCTGTTGACATAGGCGCTGAGGATATTGTCGGCGGTATTGGCCGAGACCTCCAAAGAGAGCAGGTCGAATTTGTTGAGAGTGTTATTGGCCAGACTTTTGAAATCGTAACCCGTCCCCAATTTGGCCAAGATAAGGCTCTGGAACTGATACTGCAGGGACCCGGAAAGATAGTTCTGCAGGATACCCTGATAAGGGTCCATGGGGTCGGCATAAAAGCTTCCGGAATAAGTATGGTTGAGATCGCTCCGGAGAAAAGGCGCATGATAGGTCGTCAAACCGTTAGATAACGAATAAGAGCCGTTGAGCCCCGAAACATTTTGCTCGAATTGCGTTGTCCCGCCTCCGCCCGCGAACAATGAAATTTGGGGATGGTCCCTGTAATTCTGGGTCAGGCCCAGGCTGGTGTTCCACTGGACAAAGGGCGATACCTTGAACCCGCCCTGCAGCGTGGGAGACAGGCTCTCTTCCAGGACATAATCATCCAAAAGATAGGTCGGAGTGGTCACTAAAGCGGTCCGGCTGCGCTTGACCTGGGAGGCGAGACTGAAATACCAGGGGGTATTGGCCAGACCCACAGGCAAGAGATTGAAATCAAGTTCGGGGAGGGTGTCCAGGGAGGTTTCGTAATCCGGCGGAGAAGCATTGGTATTCCAGGTGTTGTCCTTTTCCACGCTTAAGGAAGTGCTGTAGGACGCGGTATTCTGGGACACAGCCACATAGGTCCTTTGCTGGTGGTTGATGAAATCGGTGTTGTAATCCTTATCGAACTCCCCGTCGCTGTAGTCTTCAAAACTGCCTACCAGCCGATTCTCCTTAAAGAAGGTCTGCGCATAAGAACCGTCCGCCAGCCAACGGCTCTGGGAATAGTCTCCGTTCTCCCAGATCTGGTAACCTTCTGTCTTCGCTTGCACTGAAGGATCGTCATACTCCAGTCCTAACCCTTTGCCCCAGCCTTTTTTGCTGAAATAGTCGTTGGACACCGAGCCCGACCATTCGGGACTGAGAGAATAGAAATAAGTGGTCTTGATGTAATCCCCCCCGATATCATTTTGGCCGACTTGCACCATGAAAGGCGGCTTGCGGTTGTTCTTGAAGTAATGTGAGAAATAAGGGATGTAAAAGACGGGGATGTCGAAGATATAAACGAACACGTCCCAGGCTTCTATTTTGTCGTCGATGACAAAAGCGATCTTCTTGGTCACCAAGCGGTAATGGGGTTTCTCCAGGTCGCAGGTGGTGAAATAACCGTCATGGATGGTGATGTCCTTTTCTGATGCCTTATCAATGCTTTTCCCCTGAGCGTACCATGGCTTGCTCTCTATCCTGATGGCTTGTCCAATCCCGCTTTCTTTCTTGATATTATAATTCATGGACTCCCCGGAAATATTGCTGCCCTTTTCTTGTAAAAGGATATGGCCGTTGGCGGTGATATCGCCGTTGATGAGGTTGCAGGTCATCTCGTCAGCGGTCAGGGTGATTCCCTTGTAGGTGAGCTGGACGTGGCCCCTGGCTTTTAAAAACTTGCTGTCTTCCAAATACTCCAGATAGTCGCCGTTGAAATAGACTGGCATTTTTTCATCGCTGGTCTTTAAAGAGCTGGCTAAAGAAGGGGCGGGGCTGTTCTGGGCCCAGATTTCAGAACCAGCCAGAATCAAGAACGCGGCCAGGAAAAAAAGCGAAATCCAAGACATTCTTGGGTTTTTAATCTCTGTGGCGTCCCGGAGGATTTGGCCGGAAGTTATCGGAGCACAGGAAGAAACAAGCAGTTGGTGCTTCTTTTTTTTACTCTGTTTCTTAAAAGTGGTGGAAAAACAGCCACCAAAAATGTTGGCCATCCGGTTTCCTGACACCCTAAAATAAAAAATGCGCGCCATGCAATGGCACGCATTTTTCCCGATACTTTTTCGTGGAACTAAATAATAACTTTTTCCGTTGATACATCAAAGAAATGAGCTTTTTTCATATTAAAGACCAAATCGAAATCCTGGTTGACCGCGGTCTTGACATGAGTCCCTACCTTGGCGATAAAAGGGCTTCTGCCCGTGGTGACATACAAAAGGGTTTCTGAACCCGTGGGTTCAACCACTTCGACCGTGGCGGTGACGGTGAGCTCTGGTTTCGCGTCAGGAACATTGGTTTTATCCTTGATATCTTCCGGACGCAGGCCAAGAATGACCTCTTTGTCCACATAAGGCTCCAACGGACGGTTCATTTCTTCGGCGATCTTGACCTCAAAATTCTCTTCCTTGAAGAAAAGCCCCTCTTTTTTACGTTTGATGACGCCGTCCACGAAATTCATGGAAGGGGTGCCGATAAATCCCGCCACAAATTTATTCAACGGTTTTTCATACAGGTTGGTGGGATCGTCGATCTGCTGGATGATGCCTTTATCCATCACCACGATACGGTCACCCATGGTCATGGCTTCCATCTGGTCATGGGTCACGTACATCATCGTGGCTTGAAGCCTCGTGTGCAGCTTGCTAATCTCCGCTCTCATTTGGACCCTCATCTTAGCGTCCAGGTTGCTCAAAGGTTCGTCAAAAAGGAAAACTTTCGGCTTACGGACGATAGCCCTGCCCACCGCGACCCTTTGGCGCTGGCCGCCGGAAAGTTCCTTGGGTTTGCGGCCGAGCAGCTCCTGGATACCCAGAATATCCGCGGCTTCTCTGACCCGCTGATTGATCTCTTCTTTGGGGTAACGGCGAAGCTTCAGTCCGAAAGCCAGGTTATTATAAACATTCATATGGGGATAGAGGGCGTAGTTCTGGAAAACCATGGCAATATCTCTGTCTTTGGGGGGAATATCATTGACCCTGACGTCGTCAATAAAGATGTCACCGGAAGTGATCTCTTCCAAACCCGCTACCATACGAAGAGTGGTTGATTTACCGCAACCCGAAGGCCCGACCAGGACCAAGAATTCCTTATCAGCAACGGTAATATCTACCTTTTTCACGGCTTCCACGTTGCCCGCATATATCTTTTGCACTGCCTTCAGGATTACTCTTGCCACGGTTTTCCTCCACTTTAAAAGTATAATGTTCCGTAATGTTAATAATTTAATTACTTTACTATAATCGCCGTCTAAGTCAATAGTGTCAAAAGTTGAGAGTTTTAAAGCCCAAAAGGATGACCAAGGTCCCGGCTCGTCCCCTCTAGGACGCTTGCTTGTCGGATAACACTTAGAAAACTACGGCCTAGCCTGTTGTAGACCCATTGCCTATTTTTCGATAACAAAAGCAATCAAAGAGTTTCTCAATGACTGATTTAAGCTCTTTACGATGAACCACCTTATCAATGATGCCGTGTTCGAGCAAAAACTCGCTCTTTTGGAAACCCTTTGGCAGCTTCTGATGCATGGTCTGTTCAATGACCCTTGGACCCGCGAAACAGATCAAGGCATTGGGTTCGGCAAGGATCACGTCTCCCAGCATGGCGAAGCTGGCCGCCACCCCTCCCCCGGTGGGATCCGTTAGAACGGAAATATAAGGTAACCCCTTGGCCTTATAGTAAGCCAGGGCCGCGCTGACCTTGGCCATCTGCATCAGAGAGAGCATCCCCTCCTGCATGCGCGCTCCGCCCCCCGAAGAAGAAACAATGACAAGGGGGAGCATTTTTTCTGTGGCGGTTTCAACGAGGTCGGTGACTAGCTCTCCTAGGATCGAACCCATACTCCCCATCATAAAATTACAGTCCGTAACCCCCAAAGCGGTCCGGTATTTTCCGATCATCCCCTCTCCAGTAATCACAGCCTCGGTCATCCCGGTTTTTTCTACGGCCTTCTTATGCTTGTCTTTATATTCCGGAAATTCCAGGGGATCGGAAAGTGTATAGGGATTTTTGATCTCGACAAAGCTGTTGGCTTCGGTTAACAGATTGATCCTCTCCCAGGCTGTCATGCGAAAATGGTACTGGCATTTGGAGCAAACCTTGAGGTTGCTGTCTATCTCTTTGTTATATAAAATTTCATCGCAATTTTCGCACTTCGTCCAAAGACCATCGGGAACATCGACCCTTTTCCCTTTTCGGATACCCTGGAACCAACCCATCAGACCTCCGTCTTGACCGCGATTTCAGTTCGACTTAGCCATCTCAACCGGCAATCCCCGAGGACTCCCGCTGAACCCTTGTATTATTTTACCTTTCTCCAGGGCAGATTGAAAAGCCCCCACGACTTTAGGGTCAAATTGGGTACCGACGCAATCTATGATCCTTTGCAAAGCGATTTGGTACGGCATGCCTTTCCTGTAAGGACGGTCAGAGGTCATAGCGTCAAAACTGTCCGCGATGGTGAGGATCCTTCCCTGAATGGGGATCTTCTCCCCTCTCAGTTTCTCAGGATAGCCCTGCCCGTCAAACCGTTCGTGGTGGTACCGGATGCAATTGATCACATTAAGAAGTTTCTTGACTGGTTTGACGATCTCCACGCCCACGAGGGGATGCTTTTCCACCTCGGCCCTTTCCTCAGGGGTTAATGCGGCAGGTTTGCTCAGGATCTTTTCCGGGACCCCAATCTTGCCTACATCATGCAAAAGAGCCCCCAAGCGTATCTCTTCTTTTAAGGTCTCTTCCAAGCCCATTTCCTCGGCAATGGCTAGACTGTAGGCCATCACCCTTTCCGAATGACCCCGTGTATAGACATCTTTGGCTTCAATGGCCCTAGCCAATGAAGTGACGGTTTCAAAAAAGAGGTCCTGGACCTCTTTATACAACTTGGCGTTGTCTATCACGATGGCTGATTGGTCGGCAATGGCTAACAGAACTTTTTCATCCTCTTTGGAAAATGAGCTGTTGCCCTTCTTGTTCAACACCTCTACAACCCCGGTAACCTTCCCGCCCACGCTCAAAGGAACCGCGGCGATACTGCGCGTAACAAATTTGGTCGCGTCATCGGCCTTTTTAAAAAACCGCTTGTCGTTTTGGGCGTCCGCAATCAACAAAGGCTCGTTCTTGCTGGCTACCCAACCGACCACCCCAGACCCGAATGGCACACGGATCTGTTTTATCTCTTCTTTTTTAGGGCCCGTGGCAATGTCAGCGACCAGCTCTTTGGTGTCCTGATCGATCAAAAAGATGGAACTCGCCTCAGCGTCCAGCACCTTGGTGGTTGTTTCCATGATGATCTTAAGAAGCTCTTTCAAATTCAAAGTGGAATTTAACAGCATGGCACTTTTTTGGAGAGTGTTCAAAAGGGCCAGCTGGCGCTCCATATCCTGGACCATAGTGCTGTTCTCAACTACCATGGCGACGTAAACGCCCAGCCACCCCAACAAGCTCCGGTCTGCCGCAGTAAAGGGTTGTTCGTTCTTTTTATTGATGACCTCGATGACACCGCAAGTCTTCCCCTTGTACTTTAAAGGAATGCAGAGAATGTTTTCGGTCTTGTAATCGACAAGACGGCTTATCTTGGGGCTGAATCGGGGGTCGGCCTTGACGTTATTGGCGATGACAGGCCGGCCATGCTTGGCCACCCAGCCCGCGATCCCTTCGTTCATATTGATCCGCATGTTAGCCAAGGGACCGGCCTTCTTCCCCAAAGCCACTTTAAAAATCAAGGATTTGGTGGTCCGGTCAACCAGAAAGATGGATCCCGCCATGGTGTCGGAAACTTTCATGACCATGGCCATGATTTTCTTTAATAAGGTTGCGTCATCCAATTGCTGGCTGGCCAATTGGAGCATGCGCGTGACAACACTTAATTTCTCGTTCAAAGTACTTCTATTTTTTTTCGATGCTTTTCGCTCGTGCTTTTCCTTCACGCAACATCCTTTTTCAGCTTGAACTTATCTAGATAGGCAGGACCTTTGCTAAATGGACAGTCTCTGCAATTCCTGAAATAACTTGGCGCTTTCTAAGGACCTGGTCAGGGGGACGCTGATGGTTTCAAAAAGGTGGATATCGGCTTCGGTATACCTGGTCCCGTTGTTCTTGTTCAACAATTCTATGACGCCAACGACTCTTTCCAAATTGTACAGGGGCAAGGCTAAGAAAGTTTTAACGCTTTTTCGGTCAAATTCCACCTGCCAGGTCAGCCCCTCCTGGCTTGTATCCGAAAGCAAAATGGGGCTGTTACCATGGACAACTTTGCCCGCTACTCCCTGGTTAATGGACATCCTGGTGGTGGAACGCGCCCCCTGCTCACCGGTCACCAGAAAAAGATCACCGCGAGTTTCGTCAACAAAGAAAATAAGGCAGCTCTCGGCTTTAAGGAGTTTGACTAAGATTCGAGTGGTGATCTGGATAATCTTTTTCAAGTCACGGGTGGAATTGAGGAGGGTATAGATCTCGTGCAAAGCCATCAGCCGCTGGACTTCCCGTTTTAGAAAGGCGGCATTTTCAGAATGCTGGAAAGAGGAGACAGCCGGCTCGGTGAGGAAAGTCAGGAGGGTGATATCTTCTCTTCCAAACCGCTTCTTATCCTGGCTGTTCAACAGCTCTACTGCACCAATCACCTCGTTTTGGTGGGTAATAGGCAGAATGAGCACCGTGAACATATTGAGCTTCGACTCTAAAGCCAATTCCTTACTGAACCTTGTTTCATTAGAGATCTCACGGACGATCAAAGGCTCATTGCTTTTGATGACCCATCCCACCACACCTTCACTGAGAGGTAAACGGAGATTTTTTTTCAAAGCCGGCGCGTTGCCGTTAAAGGCCTGCAAATAGTAGTGGGTATTGTTCTTTTCTTTGAGCCACACCAGGGCCATGTCGCAATTCAGCGCCTTGACCACTAACTTGATAAAGTTTTCAAAATGTTCGTCTGCGGGAAGGTTCTTGGTGACCAGGCTGTTCAATTCCAATAAAGAATTGACACGGCTGTCCATTGAACTCAAATAGCTTTGAAGGAGCTGGACGGCTTCTTCCCTATCCTTCAATTTCGCCTGGGCATCCCGCAACTCTTTTTCGACCTCCCTGATTCTCAAGGAGGCTTCTTTTAACTCTTCTTTACTGTCATTCCCGAACATAAAACCACTCCTACCTGGTGCCTGACAAATTTATCCATTGGTTTTTTCCGTAGGAAAATTTTCTCTCAGGACATCAAGGTTGCAAAATAAGGTACGGACAAACTCCTTGTAAAATTTTCATTAAAATATAAAAAGGAGTCCCGCCCCTCTTTTTTGGGAAGGGGGTGGAGCCTATGAAATGCATAACTAAATAATAGTTGATCACCTAAAATATCTATCTATAAAGAGGCGGCAAAATTCACTTAAACAGATCATGAAATTAAAACGCGTTAAAGTCCTTTTTCCAGTTGAGGAATGGCCTTTTTTAATTCCAGCCTGCCTTTTCCCAAATTCCCGTCCAGTCCGATAGCTAAAGCGCAAAAATATTCCGTGCCGACGGTCATCATGATCATGGTGGCTTTCTCGGTGGAAATGAGGATTTCATTGGTCTTGCCCGCGCCGAAGCTCTCCGAAGCCTTCATGGCATTCTTGACGATGGTAGAATATTCCGCGCCTGCGATGTTAATGTCAAAATCGGAATTAACCGAGAACTGCTCGATGACCAAACCGTCCAGACCGACCAAGCCAGCCCCGATCGCTCCGTCTAATGAGGTGACCAACTGATTTAAAATTGCTTTAAAATCCAAGGAACCATCCTTTCCTAAAGGCAAATGTATTAAAAAGCAGATTTATCTTAATTAATAATGAAAAAACTGTCAAGCTTGAGTAGTTATAATGCCGATAGAAAATAAAAGCTTTAGAGCTTCCTAGATACTAGGTCATAAAGGCCGCACAAAAGTCGCGCCATCTTGTCCACCGCGTAAAACCATCTATTTGTCGAGCCATTTAATCCTTTTTCCCAGAACGTCAGATCCAGCATCTTCCCCTAAGTTCGCCGCACCGTAATAAAAGCGCGTCACTTTTTGTTTTTAACGGTCATTTTCACAGAGCTTACCCGCCTTTGGTCCCCCTTCAATATTTCCATGACCACATTGTCGACCTCTATCTCTTGGCCCTGTTCCGGCGCTCGTCCGGCAATCTGGTTGATCAACCCCGCTAAGGTTTGCACATCCTCTGATAAGGGAAGCTTTAATCGGAGCCTCCTGTTAATATCCGCGATATTCATCCTTGCGTCGACGATATGACTGCCGTCGGCCGACAACTCGATTTGTTTCTCCTCCAAATCATATTCATCTCTTATCTCCCCGATGATTTCTTCGATCACGTCTTCCAGGCTGATCAAACCGACTGTCTTCCCATTCTTGTCCACGACAATGGCGACCTGCATCTTGCCTGCCTGGAATTCCTTCAGCAGCTCGCTGACTTTCTTGCTTTCCTGAACGAAGAAGGGGGGCCGAACCAGGTCCTGCATGATGACCAGATCTTTATTATTCAACAACCCGAGCATATCTTTGGTATAGATCAAACCGATGATATGATCCACACTTCCCTTATAGACCGGCAGACGCGAATAACCCGATTGAATCGCCAGATCAATGAGCTGCTCGCTGGGCAGGGTTATATCAAGGCAAACCATCTCTGTTTTCGGAACCATAGCTTCTTTAACCTTAAGGTCGCTCAACTGGAAGATCGAGTGAATCATCCTTTTTTCATCCTCTTTCAGGACGCCCTCTTGCGCACCGATGTTGATGTAGCTTCTCAGGTCATCGGTGGTTAAAAAAGGGATTTTGGAGGACTGAGGTCCCCCTAAAAGCCGGATACAACGGTTGGCGAACCACAGAATGATCCCAATTAAAGGATCAAGGAGAGTGGCCACGACCTCCAGGGGACCGATAAAAAGAATGGCGACCTTGGTGCTATTTTGCTTGGCGAAGATCTTCGGAATAATTTCCCCAAAAACGATCAGGGTGATCGAGGCGAAACAGGTAATGACAAAGAGGGTCCATGATTCGCTCCACAACAAATGCTGTGATAGTCGCAACGCGATCAAGGTTGAATCGACCGAGGCTAGGATAGCGGCAAGATTATTAGCCACCAAGATGGTGGTCAAAAGGCGACTGGGGTTATCCATCCAACTTTTTAACTTGTATTCGCTGATATTCTGGGTCTCGATGAGTTGTTTGATCCCAAGACGTGTTTGGGAAGTCAGGGCTGTTTCCACGGAAGAAAAGTATGCGGAAATGAACAACAAAAGGATAAAAAAAAGTATTTCCCATATCAACATAAGCTTGGCAGTCTTTCTTGGCATGTACAGTTTAGACGCATTATCGACCCAGCACTTGCATGATAAGAATGGCGAACCCTATCCCGATTAAACCCCCCAAAAGGACTTCCCACCAGCCGTAGATCCTTGCGACAACCCGGCTCTGGGCGATCAAAAAAGCCAGGATCAAAGCCCCGGCACCTATCAGTAAATTTTTGGTCAATAAATTAATAATGGCGGCCCCTCCAAAACCCAGAGCGCTATAACCGCTGGGCAGTCCAGCTCGGTAGGAAAGAGAAGAATACTTCCTGACCGGAAGGATGAGCGCAAGAGCCAGAAGGATCAGCACCAACGGGAAGATGATATTGGCGGTTTGGACATGCGCCAGAACTGACCGGAAAAGGGGTTCCAAATAGGGCGAAAAGATCAGCCATACCGTGCTCAAGCCGATGGCCAAGGATAACAACACGGCTCCCGCCAAAACATCCTTTACCCTGCGGATCTCTGGATCAAAATGAGGATTGATGGCGTCGCTTAATATTTCAACGGCCGTATTGATCATTTCCGCGGTCAGTACAAAACCCTCGGTCAAAATAAGGGCAGCCCATTCAAATCGGGTCAAAGGTAAAAAAATGGCAATTGCAGTTAAAATCAAGGCTCCGTATATTTCCAGCCTCAAACTCAGCTGAGTCCCTACAGCCTCTCCAATCCCCTCTATAGCGCAGTCCAGCTTGTCTTTGAACGTTCTACCCTTCATTCCTCTCCCCCCAATAGAGCATACAGGCAAGCCCGCTCCATGCGCTGCATCCTTCTTTTCTGCGAACGGGTCTTATGGTCAAAACCCAGCAGATGGAAAAAACTATGCACCAACAATCTGGCGATTTCCTCCCGGAAACTTATTTCCAGCCTTAAGCTTTCTTTATAGGCGAAAGGCAGCGAAATGACAATATCCCCCAGAGAAACTCTTGGAGCCGGCTTCCTTCGGCCCCTCAAAACAGCTACCTCGTCAGATCTTAATAATGGAAAAGATAAACAGTCCGTGGCTTTATCCCGTTTCAGGTATCGCCTATTTAACTTTCTGATCCCGGCATTATCAGTCACCAAAACACTGAGTTCTGCATGGTTCAACCCTGAGGCCTTCAGGCATCGGACCATATATCCCTTGATAATTTTTGGGTCTAAAAAGAAATGGTTTCCCCGGCATTCTTCAGTGATAAGGACCTGCGGAGGCGATGGCATACTAGGACCTGGGGGATGGCATTGGAATCTTGCGGTTCTTTTGCTTGCTCTTGTCGCCATCGAAGCGACTGTAGGCTTCGATAATTTCTTGAACGAGCTCATGCCTCACCACGTCTTTGCTGGTCAGGTAGATGAATTGGATATCCGTGATGCTTTTTAAAATGGCTTGCACCTGGACCAATCCCGACTCTTTCCCTAGAGCCAGATCAATCTGGGTGATGTCACCCGTAATGACGGCCTTGGAATTGAACCCGAGCCTCGTCAGGAACATCTTCATCTGCTCCGGAGTGGTGTTTTGAGCCTCGTCTAGGATCACAAAAGCGTCGTTCAAGGTCCTTCCGCGCATATAGGCCAAAGGAGCGATCTCGATGGTCCCGAATTCGATCAAATGCCGGGTTTTTTCCACGCCCATCATCTCATAAAGAGCGTCATAAAGGGGTCTCAGGTAAGGGTCCACCTTGGACTGCAGGTCCCCGGGTAAAAAACCTAGCCTTTCACCAGCTTCGACCGCCGGACGGACCAGGATGATCCGGCTGACCTCCTTGGCGTTTAATTCTGCTACCGCCATCGCCATCGCCAGATAGGTCTTGCCGGTTCCCGCGGGACCGACCCCGAACACGATGTCATGGCCCCGGATGGCGTCCACGTATTTCTTTTGTCCTGGAGTTTTCGCCTTGATAGGGTGATGGGCGGGAGAAACATTGATGACGTCCACATGAAGCTCTTCCAAATCGTTGACTTCTTTTTGCTTGAACATTTTGATCGCGCTCTTGATTTCCTCCGGGGATAACGCCACGCCCTGCTGGATAAGGGAAACCATCTTTTGGATCAGATCGGCGACCTGACGGACGTTCTCCTTTTCCCCTTTTATTTTTAAGGTCGACCCCTTGGGAAAAAGACCGATATTGAAGTTAGCCTCAAGGATTCTTAAATACTGATCTTCCGGCCCCAAAATGGCTAATGCCTGATGCTCATCTTTGAGCGCAACAATCCTGACCGTCAACTCGCTCTTTTCTGTTCATTCACTGGTGGGAAAACGTGCGGACGCCTTGAATCCGTTAAATAATCATTGTGTCTTTTATTATTGCAATTCCTTGGAACGCTTGTAGATCGGCCACTCCGCGGCTTCGGCCTGTTTCCGGGCTGAAAGTTTGGATGAATCGTCATAGTTGGTCGAATAGGCTAAATTTTGCCCGGGGTAAATAATATTGGGGTCGGCGATCTGGTCGTGATTGGTCTTGTAGAGCAAAGGCCAGTACCAGGGATTCCCGTACACCACGGGTTTCTCGGAGATCCTCCACAGACAATCCCCGCGCCTGACTTTATAGTTCAGCAGCGTTGGCGTGGGCGTAACGGTTGGAGTGGGGACAAGGGTCGGCACTTCGGTCACCGTGGCGGTAGGAGCCTCTGGCTTGACCACTTTGGCCTGACAACCAATGAGAGAGATCAGAACCATGACGGATAGGAAACTGAATAGGACGGTAACCGTTTTAAAAACCAATGATCTTTTCATCGAACCTCCCCAACCTAAGATTTTCTAAAAGTAAATTTAGCATTACACCCAAGGAGTGTCAACATGGAATGAAAATAGGAAAGCGAAGCCGATAGCGTTTTTTAGCCTTATTCTACTACCTTGATATGCAGTTCCTTTAGTTGCTTCTCGGACACCTGGGAAGGAGCGCCCGTTAAAGGACAGGTGGCTTTTTGGGTCTTGGGGAAAGCGATCACTTCCCGGATATTTTTCTCGCCCAGCATGATCATAATGAGCCGGTCAACGCCAAAAGCCACTCCACCGTGCGGCGGAGCACCGAACTCAAAAGCTTCCAGTAAAAAACCAAAGCGTTCCCTGGCCTGCTCCCGGGTCAGGCCGATAGCCTCAAAGACCTGTTCCTGGACCTTGGGGTCATGGATACGGATACTGCCCCCGCCCAGCTCAAAACCGTTCAAAACCAGATCATAGGCCCTGGCTTTGACTTTCCCAGGGTCGGTATTCAACAGGGGCAGGTCCTCGAACTTGGGAGAAGTGAACGGATGATGCACGGCGTCCCATTTTTTATCCTCCCCGTTCCATTGAAACATGGGAAAATCCGCTATCCAGACAAAATTGAGAAGCCCCTCCTTGATCAATCCCAATTTTTCACCCAGATACATCCGTATCCGGTTCAGGGCTTCTGCCACAACATCAGGCTGGTCCGCCACAAAAACGATCAGGTCCCCGGTCTTGGCCTCGGTCTTCTCCACGATCTTTTGGATGGCCTCGTTGCCCAAATACTTGGCGATGGGAGATTCTGGCCCCTCTGGTTTTACTTTTATCGAAGCCAGCCCTTTGGCCCCGAACTCCACCGCAATATCTTTGAGCTGGTCCACTTGGCCCGGCGTAAAGCCCGCCCCTCCTGGGATAGTGATGGCTTTGACTTGCCCCCCTTTTTGCACCGCATCTTTAAAGACTTTGAATTCCGTGACCGCGACGATCTCAGAAACGTCCTTGAGCTCCAGTCCAAACCGGGTGTCGGGTTTGTCGCTGCCAAAACGGCCCATGGCTTCGCTGTAACATAGCCGGGGAAAGGGTATCGGGATATCCAGACCAAGGGTCTTTTTGAAAATATGCTTCATCATCCTCTCCGATACCGCGATGATGTCGTCCTCGGAAATAAAGGACATCTCCATATCAATCTGGGTGAATTCCGGCTGGCGGTCGGCCCGCAGATCCTCGTCGCGAAGGCACCGGGCGATCTGGAAATACTTATCCATTCCAGACACCATAAGGATCTGCTTCAAGGTTTGGGGGGATTGCGGCAGGACAAAAAATTCTCCCGGGTTCAAACGGCTCGGCACGATATAATCCCGGGCACCCTCCGGCGTGCTTTTCATGAGCAGGGGGGTCTCCACTTCCACGAAACCATCCTGGTCCAGGAACTCCCTGACCGCCAATAAAACCTGATGCCTGCGGATCAGGTTCCTTTGCATCCGGGGCCGGCGCAGATCCAGGTAACGGTACTTCAGACGGGTTTCTTCGGACACTTCGCTGCCCACCGTGTCTTCAATGACAAATGGCGGGGTCTTGGCTTCGTTGATGATATCCAGACCGGTGGCCTGGACTTCTATCTCGCCCGTGGCCAACCCGGCATTGGCGGTTCCTTTGGGCCTGACCTGCACTTTACCCTGGACCGAAATGACGAATTCAGACCTTAATTTCTGCGCTTTTTCATGGGTTTCCTTGGCGGTCTCGGGATTAAAAACGACTTGAGTAAGGCCGTAACGGTCCCTGATATCGATAAAAATAAGTCCGCCATGGTCCCTTCTCCGGTAGACCCACCCGGTCAGGACTATCTCCTGGCCCTGATGGCTGGACCTCAACTCACCGCAGGTATGCGTCCTTTTATGCCACTTCGGTTTGTCTGCCAATCTATTACCTCCTCAAACCTAAAACAATCTTTCGGTCTATGGCGGCCTTGTCCTTTTATGGGAACAGGCAAAGTTCCAAAAAAAAAATCTTAATGAGAAACTGATTTTAGCGGATTTACACAGCCAATGAAACAGATTTTTTAGGAGGCACCTAAAATCCCAGAAAAGTCATTCCCCTGCCTCCAGATATTTTACCTGCTCCGGCGTCAAGACTACCTCACTGGCCTTGAGGCTATCCTGGAGTTGGGCCAAGCTATGGCAGCCGATGATCGGACAGGTTGCGAACGGCTGGGACAACAGGTAGCCCAGTACGACCTGCGTGATGGATGATCCGCTTTGCTCTGCCAATTTTTGGACCCTCTGGGACCGGCCTTCATTGGCTTGGTTGGAATATTTGCTGAGCCCCTGGGTCGAGATACCTGCTGCCATTTTCTGGAACCAACCGTTGGCCTGGGATGAATAAGGGATGGCCGCAAAACCATTTTCCCGGTGATAGCGCTGCATAGCTTCATCCATCACGACCAGGGTCGGATCAGAGTTTCCGCCTGGATTGACCTTGGCCAAACTCCACATCGGCTGGTTAGCCACAAAACCGGGGCAGGCCGTTTTCTTGGCATAAACCTGGCTGGCCCTGATCCGCTCCAGGGTCCAGTTGGAACAGCCAAAATATCTTATCTTGCCGGCCCTGACCAATCCGCCCATGGTCCCGAGTATTTCCTCTACAGGCCGGCGGGTATCGTCGCGGTGCAGCCAGTAAAGGTCAATGCGGTCAACCCCGAGATGGAGCAGGCTGGCTTCTACATCGGATCGGATCTCTTGGCTGGACAATCGCGGAACATTCATGGCCTCCAGGTCCGGATGGGCCCCCTTGGTCCCCACGACCACAGGACCGTGGCTTTTCCGCTCACGCAGCCACCGGCCGATGGTCTTTTCGCTCAAGCTCTTCTCGCCCGGTAACCAGTCCGCATAAATTTTGGCAGTGTCCAAAAAATTGCCGCCCTGGTCAACAAAAGCATCGAGCAATTTAAAAGAGGCCCTGAGGTCAAGGGTGCTGCCCAGCGAAAGTGTGCCCAGGCACAGGGAGGATACAGTAAGGTCGGTTCCAGGTAATACGAGTTTTCTCATGACATTAAGCCCCGTTAACTCTTCCGGCCTGCAAAAGCAGGTTCTCTTTAGGGTTGGTCATTTTGGGGTTTCCTTTCTGGCTGACCAGAAAAGATCAGGACTGTTTTTTGAGTTCTTTGATTTCCAGGGGACCGCTCGGGGACTGGAATACGGTAAAACCGTGGAACCCCTGGCCCAAAAGTTCGTCCAGCTGCTGACGGGTATTTTTGCGCTTGGCCATCGCGCAGACATTATGTCCTTGGGCCCTCAGCTCTTGGCTGGCCTTCAGGACCTCTTCAAAATTTTGCTGGGGGTCATAGAGCAGGGCTATCTTTTGGGTGGCCTGGAGGGAAGCGGCTTTTTTCTCCGCCAGGATGGCGATGATGCGCTCAAACCCGATGGAAAATCCACAGGCCGGCACTTCCTGTCCCAGGATATTCCCTATCATTTTGTCGTAACGCCCTCCACCCGCGATGGAATTCCCTCTGGCGTCCTGGTCTTTGATCTCGAAGATAAGGCCGGTGTAATACCCCATACCTCTCACCAGGGACGGGTCGAACACGACTTGGTATTGTCCCTTGTTCTGCTTCTTGACCGCGTCGACGACCTTTTGGATGGCTGGGTTGGCCGGGGATTTTTCTAAAAAGGTAAGGAGGCCCTGCACCTGCTCAGGGGACAGTCCCAAGCTCGCAAGCTCGGTTTTAACGCCCTCTGGACCTATCTTTTCCAGTTTGTCCGCGATGATATAAACGCTGCCGGCGGATTTCGGTTCGACCCCGAACTTTTTAAGAAGTTCATTGATAAGGTTGCGGTCGCTCAAATGCACCGCAAAACCCTTAAACCCGAGGTTGAGCAGCGCCTCGCTGGTGGCCAGAACCAGCTCTATCTCCGCGTTTATGCTCGGCTCCCCGATGATATCGATGTCGCACTGGGTGAATTGGCGGAACCGCCCTTTTTGGGGCCTTTCCGCGCGCCACACCGGGCCCATCTGGATGGCTTTGAACGGCTTGGCCAAATGGCTTTGGTTGTTGGCGTAATAACGGGCCAGGGGCACGGTCAAGTCGAAGCGGAGCCCCATGTCGACCAGGTCCGTTTCCGTGAGCTCTTTGGCCCCGAGCTCCAGTTTTTCCCCGCGTTTCAAGATCTTGAAAATGAGCTTTTCATTTTCCCCGGCTTGGCTGTTCAGGAGCACTTCCAGGTTTTCCACGGCCGGCGTTTCGATGTGGCTGAACCCCCACTGGGTGAAGGTCCGCAGGATGACGGACAGGGCGTGGTCCCTGAGTTCCATCTCCTGGGGCAGGATGTCCCTCGTGCCCCGCGCTGGAAGCGGTTCGATTTTCATCCTAGGTCCTCCAATTTAAAAATATTAGAATGCTTTCAGCAGTTCTTCTTTGCCGTTATGGATGGTCAGGAAAAGCACGGACCGTTTGGCCTCGCGTTCAGGGGTAAAAGCGGTCGTCCCGCAGATCCCTTTGAAATCCTGTTTTTTCTCCATGGCCAGCCTGACATCCTCACGCCCGGCCCCACCCAGTGATTCTAGCAGTATTTGCATCGCTTCATAGCCTTGGGCCGCCATCCAGTCCGGCTGTTCGCCGTATTGCTTCTGAAAACTGGTCACAAAATTACGCGCGCTGGGGTCGGGGTTATCCAGATAAAAAGATACCGGATAAACGGCCCCTTCCACGCTTTCTTGCCCATGTAGGATGACCTGTTCGGAGTGCCACGACTCCGTCCCCAAAAGGGTTGCTTTGAGCTCATAAAACACCAGCTGGGGCGCAATGAGCACGATGTCCTTGGCCGAAACAGGAAGATAAATGGCCTCGATCTTCTTCGGATTGGCGATAAGGGGCATGTGCTTGCGCAACCCCTCGGAATCCACGTAAATCCTTTCTTCATTATTCTGCAGGGACGGGACCTCGCTCAAGGGGGTCAAAGTGACGTTCTGGTCCGCCACTGCCGTGGGGGTCACACCGGGGCCGGGAGCCCCTCCCGCGGCCCATTTTTCCACTTCAAAATTAATGTCGAACTTGAAGTATTCCGTGTCGGCGGAGGTCGTGGCCCTCTGGGCGACGGCGCCCTTGATGATGTAGTCCGGCGGGCCCTGTTCAATGATCTTGGTCTTTTCCAGGACCACAAAATGGTTGTCCTTCTCCAGCGCCGTCCTGAGCTTGTCCCCGATGGTCTTGCCGTAATGGCTCTTGATTGCCTCGTCCCCTGTTTCCTGGATCTCCATCAGGGCCAGCTTGGGGGTTTGGGTGACGGCCAGGGGCAAAGCGGTCTCGCTCAAGCCCATGGCAGCGCTGGCCGTGGGAGTGACCCAGACATAGGCCGGGAGGAAACTGAACAGCCCTTCCGCAATCTTATCCACCTTGGCCTTGAGGTCGTTCTTCTCTTCTTCCTGGGCATCCTTGAGGATGCGCGGGTCGGCCCCGCCTAGGGCCAGGAGCTGTGTTTTGAAATCGGTCTGGTTGAGCTCGTAGTATTGGCTGTCCACCATTTCCCCTCCCAGCTCTTGCACCCTGCTGGAAAAAGCCTTGAAGAGGTTGACCCCGTAGGGCGAGTTGGGATAAAGGATGGCGAACCGTTTTAATTTTTTCTCGTTGACGGCGAATTCGGCGGTGGCTCTGGCCTGCCTTTCCGGGATCAGGGCATTGCGGAAGATATAGGGCCCCGTGGCGGTCAGGCCTTCCTGGGCCGCGCTGGGAGTGATCAAAGGCACTTTGTTGTCGTTGGCCACAGGAGCTACGGCCTGCAGGGTATTGCTCAAAAGGGGCCCGATGAGGGCTACGACCTTTTCCTGCTGGATGAGGTCCAAAGCCTGTTTGGGCGCTTCCTGCGGGTCTTCCTGGCTGTCGCGGCTGACCAAAAGGACCTGGTTTGGGGCGGGCAGCTTTTCATTGTAATCTTGCAGGGCCATTTCCACGCCCTTTTTGACCTTCTCGCCATAACCTGTGTATTGACCGCTCAAGGGGAGTAAAAATCCTATTTTATTCTGGATCACCGTGACTTTACCCTGGGTCTCGTCCAAAACTTTTTGCACCTCGCTGGTGAACTCGGAAGTAGGCCACTGGACAAAGAACCGGTGGGCTAAATTGCTAGCCTGGTCAAAGTTCTTTTCCTGGTCAGCCAGTTGAATAAGCCGGTAGGTGCAGTCTTCAGCCAAAGATCCCCCGCCGTCTTCCTGGGCCAGGACGGCGCTCAACTCCTCTTTTTTCAGGTCATTCAGGACGATCTGCCTGGCCCTGGCGTCGGCCAAAGGCGACAGCTCGCCTATTTTGATTTCCGCGGCTTTCTGGTAGGCTCGCGCGGCGTTGAGGTTGTCGGTCTGGCTGTCATAGGTCTGTCCCATCACAAAATAGGCGTTGGACCGCCACGGGCTGGAGGTATATTGACCTGGCACCTTTTGAAGTTCCTTGAGGGCCATGTCATATTTCCCTGCTTCGTAATAGATGTGCCCCAGCCGGAACTGGGCCCGGGCCGCTTCTTCGCTGCCGGGGTTGGTGTTGACGATCTCCTGTTCCCTGGATAGGGCCTGCTCCTGTTCTTTTTTCAGGCCGGTCCCCAGCCCTCCGCAACCCTGCCACAGGACCAGGGCAATAACACCCGCAAAGAGCAGGTAAAATTGGCGACTTTTAAATCTGATAATGGTGTTCCTCTTTCTTAACTTTTCAGTTGGGTCTTGAGCCCTGCGGCCAAAGGCGCCGGCCGAACGCAGGTACTTTTGAGTTTCACATACTTATCTTGCCGCGAGGCGTCATGGAACGCGTGCATGATGTCCAGCACATGATAAGCCAAAGCACCACTGGCCCGGTGGGCCCTGCCGGATACAAGGGCGTAGGCCATATCTGCCACGCCCAACCCCCGGCTGTTCTGGCTGTAACTGTGGGTCAAAGGTATTTCTCTCCAATCTTTCCCAGGCTGGTTCAGCCTGACCGTCCCGCCGAAACCATTGGGGTCAGGCACGCTCAAAGACCCCTTGGAACCATAAATTTCAATACAGGGCAGATTGGCGCCCCAGATGTCAAAACTGGTAATGATGGTAGCCACCGCGCCATTGGCAAAATCCATGACCCCGGCAATATGCGTCGGTGTCTGCACTTTGATCTTCTTGCCGTATTTGGGTTTGCTCGTGATCAGGCGTTCCTTGAAACTGATCTTGGCCGAGCCTGACACTCTCTTGACCGGTCCCAGCATGCTGACCAGTGCTGTAAGGTAATAGGGCCCCATGTCGAACATCGGCCCGCCTCCCAACTCGTAGTAGAACTCCGGGCTGGGATGCCAGCTTTCATGGCCGTGGCACATCATAAAAGCCGTGGCCGCGACCGGGGTCCCAATTGCACCGTCATCGATCAGCTTGCGGCAGGTCTGCAATCCTCCGCCCAGAAAAGTATCCGGCGCGCATCCCACCAAAACTCCTTTGGATTTGGCCAATTGCAGCAGCTTTTGCCCGTCTTCCCTCCTGATGGTCAGGGGTTTTTCGTTGTAAACACTCTTTCCGGCTTTGACGCTGGCCAGGGCTATGTCCGCGTGGGCTTTGGGAATAGTAAGGTTCACGATAATACCGATTTCCGGGTCTGCCAAAAGTTCCTTGACCGTGCAGGCTTTGGGGAGCTGGTACTGCTCTGCCTTGACTTTGGCCCGTTCCAGCAACAGGTCTGAGCTGGCCGCCACCTCCAGGATGGGATGGGTTTTCATGTTCTTGAAATATATATCGCTGATATTGCCGCAACCAATGACCCCGACTTTAATTTTTTTCCCTTTCATTTATTCCTCCTCTTTTTTTCTATCTGGAAGCCCAGAGCATGCCGCGCTCCAGGATCAGTCTGGCTTCAGGAACGTCAAAATCCCTGCGCACATGGCCCAGGGAGCTGTAAAACACCCGGGTTTTGAAATATTTCCTTTTCCAGACCACCGGCATGATACAGCCTTTGATCTGGGGAAAAAAAGCATCGCTAAAGGTTGTAGTGGCCAGCACTTCATTGCTGGGGTCCACATGCATATAATACTGTTCGCTTTTCATTTTGAATTCTTTGATCCCCTGCATGATGGGGTCCTGGGGTTTGGCCACCTGGACCGTATAGTCGATGACGCCTCCGGGGTGCGCCACCCACTGCCCGCCGATCATGAACTGGTAATCCACGTTGTTCCTGAAAGAATCCCCGGTTCCTCCGTGCCAGCCCGCGAGCCCGGTCCCGTTCTTGACCGCCTCCAAAAGCCCCTGTTCCTGCTCCCGGGTGATCTCGCCCATGGTCCAGCAGGGCACGATCAGGTCATAGGATTTCATCTTATCTTTATCCAAATAGGCATCCAAAGTGTCAGAAACCGTGACTTGATATCCCTGTCCCTGCAGGTACGGAGCGAAAAGATCCACGCACTGCTTAGGTTCATGCCCATCCCATCCTCCCCAAACCATCAAAGCTGATTTCATAAAACCCCCTGTCTTTAATTTTTTTTAAAAATGCGTTTCCTCTCAGGGGGTTTTATGTCCGACAGCATGTTGGACAGTCCCCCCTGTATTTCTTTATAGATTTTTTGCTGAAACATAATCTTCGGATTTTTTAGGGACTTCCGACAAGCTCATGATATCGACCAGTTTATATTTGCTCGTGCCCAGGCCCAGTCTTTCGCCTTCCTTGACCACAAAGTAAGGGTCTTTCAAAGGTCCGTGAATGACCTGGAAAGGATGCAGCCCCGGCCGGATGGTCAGAGGCATGCAGCTGGGTATATTTTGTCTGATCACTTCTTGACCCGCGATCTTGTCCAAAGTGGCCTTTTCTACGGCCACAATATCATTGCCGGCAAAGATCCCTACATCATTAAGCACGGGAAGGCTGGTAAAACCAAAACAATCGCACATCGGGGTCATATAAGTGGCGAAGTCTATAAATACCCTGTTCTGTTTGGGGAAAAAGGACAGGACGTTTTTCACGGACAGGGCGCAGGCGGTTTGAAAAGACAAAAAATTGGATGGTTGTATTTTTAAGGAACCTTCCGGAGCGACATTCAGGCATCTCATGCATTGGATGCACTGCTCAGTATGGAGATGGATGCCTTGGAAATCCTTCTCATCTTGGACCAGGGCGTCCAGGGGGCAGGATTTGATGATTTTTTTGCGCAGAGCCTTGCTCCGGCACTTGTTCTTGAACCAGTACCGGTCTACCTGGCAGGTATCATGGATCTGGCTCCTGGTCTTCCAGGTCATGCCGCCCAGGGCCAGGTTCTTAAAAACGCCTCCAAATCCGCAAGCCGGATGGCCTTTGACGTGCGCCACGTCAATGAGAAAATCAGCGTCGGCCAAATTGCCCGCGACCTGCCACTCTTTGACGTTTTTGTATTTGAGTTTAACGGTTCTAAAATGCTTTTCCTCGGGTCCCGCGGCCGGCAATAGATTGCAACCCAGGGTCTCATGGGTATATCCCCGCTCGTGGGCGGATTGGACCGCGCCGGGCGTGTCGGTCACAAAAGGGTTGCCTTTGCCTTTTTTGACCGCCTCGACGATCTTCCGGATGAACAAAGGATGGATGGTGGAATAGCCGATGCCTCCTCCCAGATGCATTTTGATGGCCACGGTCTTATCCTTGACCCGGTGTTCCAGCCTTAAATGGGCCAGGATGCGGTCCAGTTTGGCCGGCAGGGTCTCGGCATGGTCATTCTTTTCCTGGTGCGCTGAACCGAAATAGACTATTTCTTGCATCATTGCCTCCCTTGAAGATCAAAGTAATCTATATTTTACGTAACAATCTTTGCAGATATTGAATGGTCGCCTTGATGTCTTTTTGCTGCTGCTTTCCGGAGATCTCCCGCTCGATGATGAACTCGCCCTTAAAGCCTACCTGCTTGAGTTTCTTGATGAACTCGGGATACCGCACCCTGCCGGTGCCCACCTTCACCTCGTGGCCCAGCTTCATGGGATCAGTCGGATACATCCCGTCCTTGGCGTGGATATTGCGCACATACTTTCCGAAAACATCCAGGCTGTCGATGGGGTTGGCCTTGCCGTATAAGATCAGATTGGCCGGGTCCAGGTTGAGCCCCAGGTTGCCTGTCCCTGCCGCCTGAATGAGCCTGAGCATGGTCACCGGCGTCTCCTGGCCTGTCTCGAACCAGAACTGCAGCCCCCGCCTTTTATAATAAAGGGCCACTTCCCGCACGGCCTTGACCAGCCGGCTGAACAAGGGGTCTATGCAGTTTTCCGGTATGAACCCTAAATGCGTGATGACCGCCGGGACGCCCAGCTGGACCGCGAAATCGCCGGCCCGTTTCATGCTTTGGACCCGCATCGCCCTGTAACGGGATGGCACGAGCCCCAGCGTCACGGGCCCCTTGATCAGGTCCCAGACTCTGGGTCCTAGCCAGCCCGCCCAAAAAGCCGTGGTGTGGACGCCCGCCTGTTTGGTTTTCAGCCTGTAAACCCGGGCCAATTTCTCGCTCCAGAGCGAGGGGTCCCAGCTGACCAGCTGGCAGGTTGTCAATCCAAATTTTTTAAGGTTATCAACGCCTTCCAGGTTTTCCGTCAGCTGGACAATAGCGCCTATCTCATTTTTCATCCTGAAATCAGGGCCTTTCCAAAGGGTTCACACAGATTTTCAGTATCATACGCCTTTTTTCCTGTTTGTAAAATGCGGCCGGCCCAAAATCCTACAGGTTGAGAATCCATAAAAAGTAGTTCAGCACGCCTGCAAAGCTGACCCAGACCAGGTAGGGAATCATCAAATAGCCGGCCAGGGATGAAATACGGCCGGCAAGTAAGGTTGACCAAAGGATCAAGGCCCACAAAAAAACGATATCCGCAAAAGCCAGCCCTGGTAAATGCCAGCCGAAAAAGATCAAAGACCACAAAAAGTTAAGGCACAGTTGCAGACCAAAGACCGCTAAAAATGTTTTATGTCTAGCCGGTCCTTTTCTCCATACAAGGAACAACGAAACGCCCATGAGCAGATACAGCAGAGTCCACATAGGCCCAAAAATCCAGTTGGGAGGGTTAAAGGAAGGTTTGTTCAGAACGGCATACCAGGTGGAAATAGCAGGATAAGTCACCAATCCGCCCAATCCTCCGACGGCTTGGCACAGCACAATGCTGACGGCCGCCTTGACCACGTCCGAGTAGGGGCTTGTTTTTTTCTGTTTGATGGTTTTCATGCCAACCGTTCAGTAAAGCAGTGTGGGAAACATGGGCGCTCTTTGCTGGAACCGGAGCAAAAGCCTGAAAGAATAGACCCGGAAAAAATAGGATGCCGGCAAACAGGCCAGGGCGACCAGGTACAGGAAACCCAGCCCGCAGACCGGCGCCAGGCAAACCAGCAGAACGGCTTTGACAGCCGCGGACAGGGCGAGCACTTCGGCCAGGCCGGCCAGGACAAGGACGATGAACCCTCCCCCCACGACCCCGGACACCAGGATGGGGATGAACAGAAGGAAAGAAACAACAGCCCCGGCAATGGCCAGGATAAATCTCGTGCAGCCGTAACCGGCCAGCTGCCCAATATTTTTTAGGGCCATCCAGAAAAATTCCTCCCAGGCCTGGATCAGGCCGATCCGGCGCTGGCACATGAGAGGCAGGACAAAATCAACGGCCAGCCATTTCAGCAGCCCGAAGATGGCGCCGTAGAACAGCAGTACCGTAAAGGCATGGTTGAAGAACGCCTTGTCCGGGAAATTACCGTCCCTGAAAGCCCACAGAAAAGGCACCAAGAGATAATGCAGGACTAAACCCAGCAGGAGGACTTGCAGGGAACCGAGGAAGACAAATAGGGACCAGCCGCTGCGGAATTGCTGGGCCAGGCTGGGGCCGAGCCTGAAATCACCTTCCAGGATGGCTTCAAAAAAGGAGAATTTAAAGACCGTGCCAAGAAATACTAGAACCAGCCATAGGAAGAAAATGGCCAGAACCAGAACCACGATCCAGACCGGGTGATAGGTCAGCCCCTGCTCGGCCAGGTCGGAAAAAGAAGGGCCCATTTGGGCCAGGAAAGAGTCAGCATCCATGAATTGGAGGCCGTTGAAGAGCCTCCTGAGCAGGGGCACGGAAATGCCGAGCGCCCCTCCGCCCATGACCAGGACGATAAATCCCAGGACGGACCAAACTTTCGGCTCAAAGGGTTTGAACAACTTTGTCCAAGACTGCCGTAAGGCAGGCTTGATCTCCTCAAATGCGAACATGGGGCCGGTTTTCACCTCACCACACGGGGGTTTACTGGATCCAAGGACGGCCCCCGGGAAGTTCGGTGCTTACGCCGTTCCCGGGCGCCGCCTTGAAGGTAAAACTATTCTTCTTTTTCGTTCTTTATCTTGACGCCCTTGAGCAGGTCTTTGTGCGTTTCGATGTTGGCTTTGGATTTGAGCTTGTCCACATAGGCGTCCAGGGCTTCCAGCTGCTTTTGTCTCAAAAGTTCGCGCGAGATCTCGCCTTGGACTTCGTCCAGCTTTTTGGTGCCTTCCGGCCGGATATCGTCGAGCTTGACCACATGCCATCCGAACTGGGTCTTGAAAGGCTTGGAGACATCCCCTTTTTTCATTGCAAACACGACCTTTTCGAACTCCGGGACCATGTCGCCCTGGGCAAAGTATCCCAGGTCTCCGCCTTTATCCTTGTTGCCGTCGTCCTCCGAATATTTTTCGGCCAGCTTGCTGAAATCCCCGCCGTCCTTCAATTCCTGGTAAACCTTATCGGCTTTCTCCTCGGTCTTGAGAAGGATATGGCGGGCCTTGCGCCTCTCCGTAGTTTTCAAGCGGTCTTTGTGGGCATCGTAGTAATCCTGGATATCGCTCTTGCTCACCTTGACCTTGCCGCTGATCTCTTTTTCCAGCAGCAGTTTGACCAGCACTTCGCGGTAGGCCTCGTCCATCTGGTATCTGGCCTCGGGCTTTTTGTCCAATCCCTGGGACATGGCCTCTTCCGCCAGTACTTCCGCCTTGACCCATCCGTCCACCATCTGTTCCTTTTGCTCGTCCGTGAGCGAGAAACCCGCGGGTTGGCCGTTGACCACATCCTTGGCCAGGATGACGAACTGCTCCTTGGTCAGGGCCTTGCCGTTGACCTGGGCGATAACGTCATCGCCCCAGCTCAGGCTGGGCAGGCTCACCCCCAGGATCAGGATAATAAATATGACGACCTTAAAAGATCTCATTGCTCCTCCTTTGAATTTTTTTCACTGGCCTGGAACTTCTGTTCTTGGGCAGATTTAAAACTTGATAAGGATGACCTTGCCTTTTATCTGATTCCGGTTGATCGGCCCCCATACCCTGCTGTCCTTGCTGAAATCCCGGTTGTCGCCCATCACAAAATAGGCGTCCTGGGCCAAAGTCAAGGGTTCCATATTATCACGGCTGTCCGCATATTGGGGGTCTTTGTGGACCGCGTACGGCTCGTCAATCTTTTGTTGGTTGATATAGACCGTCTTGCCTATTTCCTGCACAGTATCGCCCGGCAGGCCGATGACCCTTTTGAGGACTCCCTCGCCCTCCTGGTTTAAAAGCACGATATCCCCCCTGCAGGGGTTCGTAAAAACATACCAACATTTAAGGACAAAGACAAATTGTTTTACCGGCAGGGTGGGCTCCATAGAGATGGTGCTGGCATATACCCCTTCTATAATATAGGCGCGCACGCCCAATGCCAAAACAATCCCTATAAGGACAAGGATCAATAATCTTTTTAACGAAATGCCCTTGTCTTGCTCGGCCATTCGCTCACCTTTCTAGGTTGGCCACCGGTCACGCCACGCTGTCGGGGCATATCTCCCGGTAGGCGCAAAAGCGGCAGCTTTGGTAATCCGGCTTGGAAGCAAAGACCCCGGCGCCAATGCCCCCGGCCGCTTCTTTGACCTCTTCCCAGGCCTTGTCCAGATGCTCCTGCGTTTTAACGGCCCGGCCGGTGAGACCGGACTCGAGGAACCTGAGCTGGACTTCCTGGGGCAGGAACCCGGTCATCTCCTGGTGCGCCAGGGCGTAGATGGCCAGCTGCAGGCTTTCCTTGGCCCGGTCATCCGCCTTTTTCTGTTCGGTCACGTTGGACGATTTATAGTCGATGATGACCGCGCTCCCTTTTTCTCCGTCCATCCGGTCGAACCGGCCTTTGACCATGATGCCCTCGCGCTTGAAGGAGAACTCCTGTTCCACACCGTTCGGGATGATGGTCTGCTTTTCTTCATACTCGTAAAAACGCTTCAGGGTGTCCAACCCTTCCTGGAACCGCCGTTCTTCCTGGGCCCGGTGCAAAAACCCCTCCAGCCTCCAGGCGCTTTTAAAGACCGCGGCCATCTCCTCCAGGCTCACGGGCTTGCCCGCTTTTTTACCGCGCAGGTAGGCGCCCACGGCCTGGTGCAGGGCATTGCCAAAGATAACGCTGTGGTGGCTCAGGATGGGTATCTTGAGGATATGGATGTACTTGTACTTCAAAGGGCAGGTCAGGTAATCGTCCACCTGGTTGTGGCTGAGGAACAAGAGGTCCTGTCCCGGCCTGCTCTTCAAAAGGGCGGGCTGGGGCTCTGGCGCCAGGGCGTGCCGTGAAATGGCCTGCTCGCTGGATGATTTGGCTGTGGCCAATTCCTTGGTCTTGGGCATATCCAGCGCTTCCATCACGAAAAAGCTCAGCTTCTTCAGTTTTTTGCCGCCGTAATCCCTGGCGCTGGTCAGGTACAGTTCTTTTTTGGCTCGGGTCATGCCTACATAGAACAGCCTGCGCTCTTCTTTGACGTGGTAATCCGTGGAGGGCAGGCCTACTTCGCGCGTGCTGATAAGTTCGTCCGGCAGTTCAAAGGTCCTGCGCCTGGCCCGGCTGGGGAATTTTTGGTCCACCAGGCTGACCATGAACACCGCCCCGAACTCCAAACCTTTGGCCTTGTGCACGGTCAAAACCTGCACCGCGTCCGCATCCAGGTCCACTTCCCCGGCCGAGGGGTCGTCCCCGGCCCTTTTCAAAAGTTCCAAATGTTTGACGAACTCAAACGCCCGGTCGGTCTGGGTGGCCTGGCTGAAATGTTTGACCAAACTAAAAAACCTGGCGATATGCCCCAGGGTCTCTTCGCTGGCCGCCGAAGGGTGCCTCGCCAGCCTTTTGAGCTGTCCGCTTTCCAGCAGGAATTGGTATAAAAGCTGCCCGGTGGGCGCTTCTCCGGCCATTTTGAGATAGCGTGCCAGGTCTTCCAGCAGTTTGGCCGTTTTTTCCTCGGCTTCCGCTGATAATTCCAGGCCTTCCAGCTTTTTGCGGTTTTCCATGACCTCGCGCAGGGAACGGTTGAGCCGGCCCGCCTTGCTGTTCAAAAGCACCAGGTCGTAGAGCGGGACCTTGTAGTAGTGGGAACTGGCCAGCTGGTAGAGGCTCACCGAATCATACACATCGACCACAGCCCTCAAAAAACAAAGGAGCAGTTTGACCTCCGGCTTGTCATACAGCCCGCGGTCCCCGGAGAACCGGTAAGGGATGCTTTTCATATTGAGGCTCCTGAGGAACGGGTCCGCGTCGCTGTTGTGCCGCACCAAGATGGCGATGTCGCTGTAACGGAAAATCTTGTCCTTCACTTTTTCAGCTATCGTCTCTGCAACTTTGTCCGCCTCGTGGTCCAGGGAGTCGCAGTGCAGGTGCTGGGGCGGCTTGCCTAGGCTGGCCAGGGAAACCAGCTTTTTGCTGACCTTTTGTTTGACCTCCAGCCTGTCCGGGTTGTTGTTTTGGATGAGCCGGTAAGCGCTGTCCAGGATGGCCTGGGACGAACGGTAGTTTTTGACCAGCACGACGGTCTTGGCCTTGGGAAAAACATCGGAGAACTTAAGGATATTGCTGATGGCCGCCCCGCGGAACTTGTAAATGCTCTGGTCGTCGTCCCCCACCACGGTCAGATTAGCCGGCCCGTTTTCCCTGGTGGCCAGCAGCCGGATGAGCTCAAACTGCGCATGGTTGGTGTCCTGGAATTCGTCAATGAGGATGTATTTGTATTTCTCCTGGTACTTTTTCAAAAAAGAAGGGTGCTCACGGAACAGTTTCAGGGGCAGCCACACCTGGTCGCCGAAATCGATCTTGCCTTTTTCTTTCATCAGGCGGTCGTAGTTCCGATAGGCCCTGCTGACCTCCAGGTGTATCTGGGCTTGTTCCCGGTCGACCACACTGGCTTCCGCTCTTTTTTGCAGGCCTTGGGCATAGGCCAGATAATCCTCGGGTGAAATATCCTCGTCTTTAGCCCTCAGATACAGTTCGGACAGGCTGGCCGCCAGGTCCTCAGCGTGGAGGGATGGTTTTAAAATATCCAGCTCCAGCTCAAAGATGTGCTCCAAAAAGAAAAGCGATTGCTCGGCTTCTGTCAAAAGCTGGTAATCCAAAGGCAAACCCAGCTCCAAACAGTGGTCTCGGATTATCTCATCGCCGAACGAGTGGAATGTCCCTATCCAGGCGTTGATATAGCCGTAAGGAACGAGCCTATCCACCCGCTCTTCCATTTCCTGGGCAGCCTTTTCCGTAAAGGTGAGGGCCAATATCTCCTCAGGCCGGGCCTTCTTTTGCTCTATCAGGGAAGCAATGCGGTGGGTGAGAACTCTGGTCTTGCCTGTGCCTGCTCCGGCCAGTATCAGCAGCGGCCCCTCGCCATGCAAAACCGCCTGCTTTTGCTCATCATTTAGATTATCCAGCAATCCTTCTGGCTTGATGTAGGAGGAAGGCACCGGCTCAACTTTATGAGCTTTCTTAGGTTTGGGCACCACAATTCTTTTCAGTATTTTCTTAGCTTTTGGCAAGACTAAACCTCAACTCTTTCTTTTATATTTAGAAAATATATTTCCTAAATATCCACCTGCAAATATCGCTATTAAAATTGGAAGTAACATTTTAAAGAATACTTCATCAAGATTAAAACCGTAGCCAGTTTCAATTATTTGCGACAAGATGATAAAACTTAATAATAAAAATCCAGGTAATCCTAAAATAACGACTGCAAAATATTTTGGTCTAGGCAGGAAGAAGCAACCAATTATTCCTGTAATAAAATACAATATTGGTGAAATGATGTAGGTAGAAAACCAAAGGCACCAGCAAATCCAATGAAGAGCGATTCCAAAAATGAAAAACAAAAACCCTATTTTCACCAACGGACTTTTTTTAATTGATGCAATATTTGTTTTATCAAATATCATGCCCTCACTCCGTGACTCTGCTATTAAATATTTCTTTATTCCCTAACATTCACCTCAAACCGTGTGCCGGTTTCAAAAAAAATCTACCCTTTTGAAAAGGGTGTCGGATCACTTGATGATTATTTTTTCCTGCCATATTTAGGTCTTCGTTCCCTGGCCATCAAACCTGTTTGCCTCAGACCACGGAATACTTCCGCGAGCTTTTTCTTATCCATCTTGCCTGAGGCCACTTGCATCATGGCCTGCTGCAGCTCTCCCCGGGGTTCATCCAGGGTAATATTGCCGTTGAGCTTTAGAAACCAAAGAGCCGCGCCCAACCCCGCCCTTTTGTTCCCGTCAATAAAGGGGTGGTTTTGGCAGATATGAAAAGCATAGGCCGCGGCCATTTCAAAAATATCCTCATGAAGGTATTCGCCGCCAAAGGAACTCTCCGGCATAGCCAGAGCGGACTGCAGCAAATTTATGTCCCGGAGTCCATGAGAACCACCGTACTTCTCGATCCGGGATCTATGAATATCCATTATTTCCGCAAAAGTAAGGAAAAGTATCTCTTTCATAAAAGTTATCCGGCCAGCTTCCTAAAAGTCTCGCCATGTTCCCGGTCTATCTCATCCATGGCCCTCTTAAACTTGAGTTGCCTGGCCTCGCTGGCGGCCGGTGAAATGATGAGATTTTTGCCGTCCGTGGTGACATCCAAAGCCTGGTTGGGCTTAAACTTTAAAAGCTCCAGCAAAGGCTTATCAATAATAAGCGCCATGCTGTTGCCATGCGACACCAATTTTTTAACCATAAAATCCTCCCCCTTAATCATTTATTTCTGTATATACAATGGTATCACCGGATAAATTGAAGTCAAGAGAAGCAGGAAGTGATGCAAGCTCTGGTTTTGAATATACTGCGATATCCTCAAGCGCAGGGGCTTTTTATTTTTCAATCCTGACCATTGTTTTGTTGACCAGATGGTGCGGGTGGTAGGAGAGCTTGGCTTTGCGCAGGCCCAAATCCCCCATATCCTGCTCGCGGTTGACGAACTGGTAACGCCCCAGCATTTTTTCGCAGAACATCTGGTTCAAGGCCTGGTAAACACCCTTCAAAGTGGGGTCGGCTTTTTCCACATGGACTACTGCTGTCTCTGGATTGAGCTCCCCGGCAATGGTATAGGCCCGCACCTTACCCTCGACCTTCAAAACCGCTCCAAAAATATCCAAGTCGCCCATATGTTCCAGCAGCTGCAGGGTCATATCATTGTCCTCTTTGAGCAGGGTCTTGGGCACCTCGCCCTTTTTGGCGTTCCAGCAATGCTGGAAAGCCACGCATTCCGGCACCATTTCCTTGGTCAAAGGCAAGAATTCAAAGGCATTCTGGCTTTGGAACTGCTTGACCAGGTTTTTTTTGCTGTGGTATTTGTTGCCTTTGAGCTCGACCAGGTCACTCCTCAGGTAAACATAGTCCGCGCTGTCCCTCAGCTCCTCAGTAGCGAGTCCGGGGATGGCCTCCTTAAGAAGTTGAGCCTGTTCCTCATTGAAACCAAAGGCTTTGGGTTCTTTTTTCTCCTGTTTTTGCCACTCCAGCATATCTTTTACCGTTGCCGTGAATTCCTTATCGCCCACCGGAGGGAAAAAGTAATGGTTATCCTGCGTTTCCACAAATAGTGCCAGATTGCCCCTGAGCCGGGTGACCCTGACCTGGTAGGAATTCCTCCAGCCGTACATTTCCGTAAAGTTCAGGTCTGAGATGGCCGCTGGATATTTTGCCAGGCTTTGCTGGATGACCTCTTTATGTTCCAGTCCAAGCGCGACAAACCGGGGAAATTCGGGAAGTTCTTCAAAATTCATTTTTAACCTCTTTGACTATGTATTCACGGAGGCTATCGGATATGGATCGGGATTAGCCTTTAATAACGACATTGACCAACCGGCCGGTGGCCCGGCCGACATAGATGACCTTGACGATCTGTTTGCCCTGGAGCGCTCCAATAACCTCGGCCTGGGCTTGCGCTTTGATCTCCTCTTCACCCGCGGAAGCCGGGACCTTGAAAGTCTTTTTGAGCTTGCCGTTGATCTGCACCGGCACCTCTATCTCGTTCTCCTGGGCCAGAGCCGGGTCAAATACCGGCCACTTTTCCAGGGACAGCGGTTGTTTTTTGCCCAGCTTGCTCCAGAGCTCCTCGCAGAAATGCGGGGTAAAAGGAAAGAGCAAAGCCAAAAATTTCTCCCAGGCTCCCCGGCCTATCTTTTCCAGACCTCCCAAATGGTTGGCCAGCTCCATCAGGGCCGAGACCGCGGTGTTGAACTTCAAAGACTCTATCCTCTCGCTTACGCTCTGGATGGTCTGATGGACGGCCTTGAGCGTCTCCGGGCTGTCCGGCGTTGGAGCGACCTTGTCCTGCATGGCCCATACCCTTTGCAGAAAACGCGACATGCCGATCAAGCCCTGGGTGGACCAGGGTATGGCCTGGTCAAAGGGCCCCATGAACATCTCGTAGAGCCTGAAGGTATCGGCCCCGTATTTTTCCACGATCTCGTCCGGGTTGACCACGTTGCCCCGCGACTTGGACATCTTCTCGCTGTTTTCCCCCAAAATAAGCCCGTGGGAAGTCCTTTTTTGGTACGGTTCCGGGGTCGGGACCACACCGATATCAAAGAGGAATTTATGCCAGAAACGGGAATACAAAAGATGAAGGGTCGTATGCTCCATCCCGCCGTTGTACCAGTCCACCGGCGTCCAGTATTGGAGCTTCTGAGGGTCTGCCAGAGCCCTGGTATTGGCCGGGTCGCAATAACGCAGGTAATACCAGCTCGAACCCGCCCAGTTGGGCATGGTGTCGGTCTCCCGCTTGGCCGGCCCTTTGCATTGAGGGCAGGTGGTGTTGACCCAGTCCGTCAGGGCCGCCAGGGGCGACTCGCCGGTCTCTGTCGTCTGGTATGCCTTGACCTCGGGCAATAAGAGAGGAAGCTGGGATTCCGGCAGAGCCACCCATCCGCACTTGGGGCAATGGACCATGGGTATGGGCTCGCCCCAGTAGCGCTGGCGGGAAAAGACCCAGTCCCTGAGCTTGTATTGTACCGAGGCCTTGCCAATCCCTTTTTCTTCGATATACCGGGTCATCTTGACGATCGCCTCACTTGGCTTGAGGCCGTTGAGGATGTCTGAGTTGACCAGGGTCCCCTGTTCTATCTCCGTAAAAGCCGCCTTGGCCACATCCCCGCCGGAAATGACCTCGATGATGGGCAAATTGAATTTTTTGGCGAACTTCCAGTCGCGGTCGTCGTGACCCGGCACGGCCATGATGGCGCCGGTGCCGTAGGAAATGAGCACGTAGTCGGCGATAAAAAGCGGCACCGGCTTTTGGGTGACCGGGTTGATGACGGTCACGCCTTTCATCTCCACGCCCGTGACCTCTTTGTTCATTTCGGTGCGCTCAAAATCCGACCTGCGGCCCGCGTCCTCGATATATTTCCTGATCTCCGCCTGATTGGAACACTTGGGCAGCAGCTCCGCCACATAGGGGTGCTCCGGGGAAAGCACCATGTAGGTGACCCCGTAGATGGTGTCCGGCCGGGTGGTATAGATACGCAGGGACTTATTGAGGCTGGGGATGGGAAATTCCATCTCCGCGCCGGTGGACCGTCCGATCCAGTTCCTCTGTTGGGCTTTGATCTTGTCCAGGAAATCTATGGTGTCCAAGTCGTTGAGGAGCCTCTCGGCATAGGCCGTGATCTTGAGCATCCACTGTTCCCTGCTCTGCCGCGTGACCGGACTGCCACAGCGTTCGCACACTCCGCCTACCACCTCTTCGTTGGCCAGCCCCACCTTACAGGACGGGCACCAGTTGATGGCTATCTTGCTCTTGTAGGCCAGCCCCTTTTCCCAGAATTTCAAGAAGATCCACTGGGTCCATTTATAATACCCGGGGTCCGCGGTGTTGACCTCCCGCGACCAGTCAAAGGAAAAGCCCAGCCTCTTGAGCTGCCGCCGGAAGTTGAGGATGTTCTTTTGGGTCACATCCCGGGGGTGCTGCTTGGTCTTGATGGCGTAATTCTCCGTGGGCAGGCCGAAAGCGTCCCAGCCGATGGGGTAGAGGACGTTAAAATCCTGCATCCGGCGCTTGCGCGCCACCACGTCCAGGGCCGTGTAGCTCCTCGGATGCCCCACATGCAGACCCTCGCCCGAAGGATAGGGGAATTCGATCAAAAGGTAGTATTTGGGCTTGGCCGGGTCGTCCAGAGCTTTAGCCGCGCCCCGCTCTTCCCAGACTTTCTGCCACCTGGACTCTATCTCAGAAAAGCTATATTCTGCCGCCATATTTCTCCCTTTAAATGAAAAAACCCGCGGGCTGCCCCTTTTTTAGGGTATTTGTTCAGAGCCTGCCGCGGGGATGTTCCTAGTTGTTTCGATAAGACCCTGCCTTGGAGGCCGGGAATTCTATTCTCCCTCGGTGCTTTCTATTTCATTGCCGGGACGGACGGGCTCTTTGGACCAGACCACCTGGCCGATGCTGCTCTGGTCCAGCGTGGACAGAACCCTGATCTCTCCCTTCACGACGAGCGAAGTGTTGTCCTCGGTTTTAGCCTTACCCCTTTTGATGACTTTGAATATATCGTTGACCTGGACCCCCTGCTCGCTCCCCAGGTCTAGGTAAACGATGTCCCCGGCTACATACAGCGCCCTGTCATCGCCGAGATTTTGGAAATCGTTCTGTCCGGCCAGCACCAGGCCCTTGAGGACCTTGTCCTTTTTAGGTTTGGCGCTCTTACTGGTCTGCCAGGAGCCCTTGAAAACGATCTTGTCATCGACCTCCGCGGCCTGGAAAGAATCTTTGAGGGCGCCGGTGGCGATATCGCCTTCCAGGCTTTGGATCACTCCTGCCGCCAGAGGTTTGATCTGAACTCCCGAAACCTTGGATTGGCGCAAGCGCACGGGTAGGACATCGTGGTAGACGATAAAGGTCTGCCCCACCCTGGCCTTTTTGGGGTCTTTGAGCTTGATCATGACCAAGTCGTCGGTTCCGAACAGGGTCTGGCTCGGGTTGGCGCCCGCGACGATCTTGCCGTCGCTCTCGAACTGCTTGGGAGCGATGAACCCGCTCCGCTCCAGCACGGAGATGTGGCCGGGCCGATACGGCAGCTCCGGGGTTATGGTCAGCAGGGCTCCCGCCTCAGGTACGCTGGGATTGACAGGTGCCGGGACCTCGGGAACCTGCTCGGTTTCGGCCTCATTGACTTTTTCGTCCGCAGCTTTTTCTATGGGTTTAGGGGTGGGAACAGGGGTCGGGGTCGCAGTCTTTTTAACGGGCGCCGGGGTAAAGGTGGCCGTAAAAGGCGCCTGGGTCGGGGAGAGCGTCGCCGTGGCCGTAGGAGCCAGGGTCGGCTCTTCCGTGGGCAGGTCGGGGATCTCCAGCTCCATGGTTTGTGCGGCCCAGACCGGCGCGACCAGCAGCAGGATAAGACCGGTCAAGCTCCATAAAGGTCCCGTTAGCTTATGATGTTCTTGGTGAATGGCTTTCATTACATCCTTCCTGCGTTGATATCGTTGATGCGCATCTTGGCTTTGGTAGCCCATTCGGAATCCGCGAAATCAGGGTAATTATTGACGCAATTCTGGTAGTGCTGCCGGGCTTCCATGAAATTGACCATGCTCTCGTAGCATTTACCTGCCTGGTACTCCGAGATCTGGCCCAGCTGGGTATTGGGGCACTTGTCAATAATCTCCGCGTAAATGGTGACGGCCTTGGGATTGGCTCCCAGGACCTGGCAGTATCTGGCCACCGTGAACTTATGGTCGGCTTCCCAGGTGTCTTTGGCCGGGTCATGGCCCTTGGCGTGGGCGTTGATATAATCCAGCCAGTGCGCGCTACAGTCTTCCGGGGCCAGCAGCGCGTACAACCCGCCCACCAAGATAAGGCCAAAAACCACCCATAAAAGGCCTTTCACAGGGAAATCTCCTCCCTTTTTAAAGCGCCGGTTCCAGTTCCAGCGCTATTTCTTCCAACAAAAGCTGGGATTCCTTGCCGATCTCAAAAACGATCTGGGAATATTTCCTGTCCAGAGTCGTGGCCTGTTTCCATTGATAAACGGCTTTATCATACCATCCTTTTTGGTAGTAGGCTACACCCAGCCCGTAGTGCGCCTGGGCCCGTAAATCCTTTTCCAGGGGGTTGGGAAGTCGCGTGGACTCCAGGATGCGTTGGAACAGCTGTGCCGCGTCGCTCCACTTTTTCAGCCTGATGCTGGCCAGCCCCGCGCCCAAAAGAGAGGGTAAGTGGCCAGGTATAAGCTGCAACGCCTTGTCCAGGTCCTGCAGAGCCTGACCGTCCTCCCGCAGGGACAGATGCATCAGCCCGCGGTTGTAATAGGCCTGCCAGTAGTTCTTGTCCAGTTGGAGCGCCTTGCGAAAGGCCTCCCGGGCCTGGCTGACCTTCCCTGTCTCGGTGAACACCACTCCCAGGTGGGAATAGGCCGGATGGTATTTGAGGTCCAGGTCCACGGCCTTGTGGAAACTGGACAAGGCGTCCTCGAGGAGACCCAGCGCCCTGAAGCACAGCCCCAGCTGGTCATGGCTGGCGGCCGAACGCGGCTCCATGGCCAAAAACTTTTGGCCGGCCTCCAGGGCCTTTTCCGGGTTGCCCAGCTTGAGATAGATCTGGGACAGCAAATGCCACAGCCTGGGGTTCATGCCGGACAAGGCCAGGGATTTTTCCAGCCACAAGAGGGCCTGTTCCATCTGGCCCGTCTTGAAATACAGCTCGACCAGTCCCACGTGAGGGGCCAGTAAAGCCGGGGCGATCTTCAAGGCTTTTTTGTAGGACTCCATGGCGTTCCCGACGGCGCCCTGCTCAACCTGGTACTGGGCCATCTGGGTGTAAGCTTCGGCGTTCTCGGGTCCCAAAGCCACGGCCTTGGCAAAAGACTCCCGGGCGTACCCGTCCAGTCCCTGCTTTTGGTAGTACATCCCCAGCCAGAAATAGGCTTTGCCCTCTTTGGGGAAACGGCTGAGCAGTTTTTTCCAGACCACGCTCGCCTGCTTCTCCTGTTTGTTGTCCCACAGGGCCTGGCCGAGCTGGTAATAGTATTCCACGCGGTCGGGATCTCCCTTGACCGCCTTTTCCCATTCGTGGATGGCCTCACCGCGCCGTCCCTTGGCGCCAAAATGCTCCGCCAGCTTCACGTGGGCCGGGCTGTAGTCGGGGTCCAGGGTGCAGCAGGTCTTGTAGCTGGCCACGGCTTTTTCTTCCTTGCCCATGGCCGACAGGATCTGCCCCAGGCCGTAATAGATCTCCGTCTCTTTTTCAGGCGAGTGCTGCTTGGCCTTTTCGTAGGCCTCCAGGGCCAGCTCCCAGTAAGCGCTGGCCTGGCTGGCTCTAGCCAGCGAGAGGGCCAGCTCCGGCTGGCCGGGGTCGATCTCAAAAGCCTTGCGCAGGGACACCACCGCCTCTTTGGGCTTGTTCTGCTGGAGCTGGATCCGGCCTGTCTCGTAGATGGCCGGGGCATAGTCCGGTTTCAGGGCCAGCGCCTTGGCCAGGCTGTCCAGGGCCTTGTCAGGCTCGGACTTTTTGGCCAGGACACGGGCCAGTTCCAGATGCCCTTCCAGCCACTGCGGCTGGTTTTGCACGGCGCGCATCAGGCAGGACAAAGCCTCTTCCAGATGCCCCCGTCCGGCAAAGCTGCGGCCGAGATAGAGGTTGGCCTGCGCCTGTCCGGGATCCAGTCTCAGGATCCGGGACCAGCAAAGGTGCGCCTGCTCAGGCTGTTCCAGGCCCTCAAACGCCAGGCCTTGCCCGAGGTTGGCTTCGATGTCTTCGGGTTTGTCTTTTAGAATCTCTTGGTAGGCCTGTTGGGCCTCGGCCCACCGTTTGAGCCCCAGCAAAGATTCTGCCAGCTGCCTCTGGCCTTCCACGAGGCCGGGCTGGTTTTCCAGCGCCTTTTTCCAGCACCGGATGCTTTCGGCCCAGTCTTTTTGTTTGAAGGCGGCTCTGGCCATGCCTATGAGGCACTCCTGCTCCGCCTGGTTCAAACGCAGGGCCCTTTTGTAGTAGGCATAGGCTTTGGCCGGCTGTTCCAGTTCCGCGGCCAGATGTGCGGTCTTGAAGCTCAGGACCCCGTGGGACGGGGCCAGTTCCAAAGCGTTTTCCCAGGCTTTAAGACCGTCCTGCTTCTGTCCTTCCCTGAGGTGCAACCTGCCCAGACCTTCCCAGGCCAGGGTGTCCTTGGGGTCCAGCTTGACCGATTCCTGCCAGAACTTGAGCGCTGTCTGGGTCTGGCCCAGCTGCTCGTGCACCTTGCCCAGCTCGTCCAGGATGGTCTTGCTCTGCCGGTCCAGGTCCAGGGCTTTTTCCAGGTACGAACGGCTGCGGTCCCACTCTTGCTTTTTGGCGTGGTAAAAACCCAGCTCCGCGTAGGCCGGCTGGAGCTTGGGGTCAAGCTGGATGGCTGTCTGCCATTCGTTGACCGCCAGGTTGATCCGGTCCTGCTTTTGGCTGATAAGACCGAGCTCGTAGTGGGCCAGGGCCAGCACGGGCTGGGGCGCGTCCCCGCTCTGCAGGGCTTTTTCCAGGCAGGGCTGGGCTTTCTTGTATTCCCCTTGTTTCAGGTAAAGCCGTCCCAAAAGTTCCTGGGCCTCGGCCAGTCCCGGCAGCAGGCGCAGGACCTTTAGAAGATAGGCGATGGAATCGCCCCATTCCTTTTTCTCAAAACTCATCTTGGCCAGTTGCAGCAGGGCCGTCCCGTTCTTGGGATCATACTCCAGCGACTTTTCGTAAGCGTGGTGCGCATCCCCGGTCCGGCCCTGGATCATGGCCAGTTCCGCCAGGTTGACCCAGACCCGGGCGTGCCGCGGGTTGAGCTTCAAAGCTTTTTTGAAATAGTCCATGGCCAGGACCAGGGCGTCCTGGGGCAGGTCCGGCGTGGGAGAACTCTTCCTGGCGAGCACCCCGAGGTGATAAAAGACTTCGGCGTTCTTGGGATGGACGCGGGACGCCTTTTCCAGCATCTCCCTGGCTTCGGGCAATCGGCCGGTGTCCGCCAGGGCCTGGGCCAGCCCGAAAAGGGACTCCAGGTTTTCCGGTCTGAGGCTCAAGGCGTGGCGGAACGCTTCCTCCGCCCCGCGGCTGTCTCCGATGGCCAGGCAGGATTTGCCCAGGCCTTCATAGGTCTCGGACAGATTCTTGAAACTGCTGGTCGCGCTGCGCGGTACCCGTCCCACGATTCTGCGGAACATCTCCACGGCTTTGTAGGGGTAACCCAGGCGGCTGTAAATCTGGCCCAGTCTAAAACACACGGACAGGTAATTCTCGTTCTCGGGGATTAGGCATTTCTCATAAAGGCCGGCTGCCCGTTCCAGCTTTTTCTCCTCTTCATAGAGCCCGGCCAGCTCCAGGCAGGTTTCCCAGTGCTGCGGATTGAGGCTCAATCCTTTTTCCCATTCCTGGGCCGCCTTGTCCAAAGCTTTGGTCTTGGCATAGGCCTGGCCAAGCCAGTAATGGAACATCTCGGGTGGCACGAGCACTTCGGGCTGGGCCAGCACGACTTTGAATTCCTTCAGGGCTTTTTGGGGCTGATCGGTCTTGAGGTACAGCTGTCCCAGCAGGCGGTGGGCCTTGGGAATGTTGTCGTCTTGTTGCAAAGCCTCCAGCAGAACCTTCTCGGTTTCGGCCAGCTCTCCCCTTAAAAGCTGCATTTCCGCCAGCCCCAGTCTTGCTCTGAGGTCGTGGGGGTCCAGGGCCAGCGCCTCCTGGAAGGAGACCGAGGCTTCCCTGGGAAGGCCTAAGAGCATTTGGGCCTGTCCCCGTCCCACCAGGGCTCCGGCGACCTTTTCCTTGTCCAGGGCGCGGTTGAACCAGCCCAAGGCCTCGGCCGGTTTGCCCAAAAAGACCAGGGCTTCGCCCATGCCTGACAAAGCGGCCACGTCATACGGGGAGGATTCCAAAACTTTTTCATAAAGCTGGATGGCCTGGGGGTATTCCGCCAGGTTGGCGCAGGCTTTGGCCAGCTCCAGCATGGTCGGGCGGTCCAGGGCCGCGCCGGTCATGGCCTGCGAGAGCGACTCGCGGCAGGCCTGCCACTGTCCCTGCTGGAAATAGACCTTGCCGATGGCCCTGTGGACCTGGGCATTCCCAGGGTCCAGGGCCAGCGCCAGCTCGTATTGGGCCAGGGCTTCCGGCCACTGGCGCCGGTTAAAGAACAGATGCCCCAGTTCGGTGCGGGCCGCGGCCTGGTGCTTGGCCGTGGCTTTGGCCGGGCCGGACTTGAGCACCCGTTCGTAAAATTCCCTGGCCTCGTCCGGCTGCCCCTGGGCCTTCAAGGCCTGGCCCATGCCTAAAAGCGCTTCGGGCTGGAACGGGTCGCGCCGGAGGATATCGGCGAAGGCCTGCCTGGCTTTGTTCCACAGTTCCAGATGCAGGGCGGTGTGGCCGATGAGGACGGAGATCTCGTCGTCGGGTCTGAGCTCATAGGCCCTTTCCAGGATAGGCAGGGCCCGGGAAAATTCCTTTTTATAGATAAGATAGCGGCCGTATCCCCACTGGGCCTCCCCGCTGTCCGGGTCTACCTGCACGGCCCGTTCATACTCGGTCCCGGCGGTCTCCAGTTTTTCCTGTTTGGTGTAGAAGCGGGCAAGCCCCAGGGTGGCGTCGAGGTTGAACCGGTCCCTCTGCAGCACCTCTTCCCAGACCTGCTGGCAGGTGTCCACGCCCATCTTTTCGTAGGCATGGCCCAGGGTCACCAGGGCGGGAACATGGTCGGGCTTGATCCTCAAACTTTCCTTGAGAGCCTCGCTGGATTTCTGGTAAGCGGCTTGCCGGAAATAGAGCATCCCCAGGTTCCGCCAGGCTTCAGCGTGCTGGGGCAGCCTCTTGACGGTCTGTTCCAGGCTGCGGATGGCTTCGTGGACCACGCCCTGGCGCATGAACTCCATGGCCAGCTCAAAGTAAGCGTCTCCGTTTTCCGGGTCGCCCTCGATGCAGCGCATGAAGGCGGCCATGGCCTCGGAGCCGGCGTTCTGTTCTTTATAGGCCAGTCCCAAAAGGAAGTAGGCCTGCGGGTCGCGGGGGTTTAACTGCAGGGCCCTCTTGAGGCTTTCCAAAGCCTCTCGCACCTGCCCGGCTTTGAGCAGGGCAAAGCCGAGCTCCCTCTGGTAGGCGGCTTCCTCGGGCTTGAGGTCGACCGCGTGCTTGAGGGCCCGGGCCGCTTCCGCATAATCGCCTTTTTTGAGGTAGACCTCGTATAGGCTCAAGAATCCCTGTTCCTGCTCCGGCTTTTTGTCCACCGCCTGCTTTAACAGTTCCTGGGCCCGCTCCAGGTCGTTCCTTTGAACGCAGACAAAGGCCAGTTTGCGCAGGGCATTATAAAGGTCGGGCAGGTCCTTGGCTCCGGCAGCCTGGGCGTCCGTGATGCTTTGCAAAACTCGGTCCCAGTAATAGGCGGCCTGGTCCCAGTTCCGCCTGGCCAGGGAAAGTTCGCCCAGTTTTTCCATGATCCGGGCCTGGTCCGGAGCCAGTTCCAGGCTGGCGTGGTACATCTGCCAGGCTTCTTCGAGGTAGCCCAGCCTTTCCAAAGTTTCCGCGTAGGCGGTCTTGTAGGAGACCTCCCGGGATTCCAGTTCCACGGCCTTTTTCAGGCACGGCTCCGCGCTCTCTTCGCTGTGCATGGCCTGGTAAGCGCAGCCCATCTTGTAGTGGGCCAGGGCCAGATCCGGGTTGAGGAACAGGGCGTGTTGCAGCAAAGGCAGGGATTCTCCCCACTTTTCTTCCTTTTGCTCCAAAAGGCCGAGCAGCAGGTAAGCGTAGGGCTGCTGCTCTTCCCTCTGCAGGCTTTCCTGGATGTAGCTGCGCGCCTTCTCCCCCTCACCCTTGTCCATGTGGATCTTGCCCAGCTGGAACAGGACCTCGGCGTCCGCGGCCTGCAGGCTGATGACCCTCTCCAGGAGTTCCGCGGCCTTGTCATTTTTTTCCGCGCGGACCAGGAGCAGGGCGTACTCTTTGAGGACTTGGGGCTGTTCGGGGTTGAGCTCGGCGGCTTTTTCAAAAGCGTCCAAAGTCTGTTTAAAGGTTCCGCTCTGTTTGAGAAGCTGCGCTTTGTGCCAGGCCGCCCCGCTATGGCGCACCTGGACCTGCAGGGCTTTTTGGAACGATTCCAGTGCTTCCTTGTAGGCGCTCCGCTCCTCATAGAGCAGGCCCAGCTGGTAGGACGGCTCCGGGTCGTGGGGGAGCAGGGTGACGGCTTTTTTCAAACAGCTCTCAGCCTGGTGCGCGTCCCTGATCTCATGGTAAGCCAGGCCCATCTGGAGAAAGGCCTTGCCGTCGTCCGCGTCAAGCCGCACGACCTCGTTCCACTGTTCCAACGCCTCCCGCCACTGCAACCTCTTCCCGTAGACCAGGGCCAGCTGGGACCGGTACTCCGCGTTCTTCAGGTCCAGCTGCACGGCCTGCTTGAGCTGCAGGCTGGCTTCGGTGTGCATGCCGCGGCTCGTGTAAAGCATGCCCAGGTTGAAATGGCCCAGGGCGTGCCCGGGCGCCAAATTGAGGGCGTGGTGATAATACTGCATAGCCTTATTGAAGTCGTTCTTCTTGGCCAGCACCCCGGCCAGGCCCAAAAGCGCCTCCACGTGGTCGGGGTTGCCCAGGAGCACCTCCTGGTACATCTCCAGGGATTTATCCAGGATGCCTTTTTTCAAATAGGCCTGGGCCAGGCCGCAGCGGGCCTCGAGATCCTTGGGCAAGCCTTCCAAAATCTTTTTCCAGACCAGGATAGCCCGGTCCGCCAGGTTCTTGCTGTTGAGGGTATGCCCCATCCCGGTCTGGGCCGCCAGGCTCTGCGGATCCAGTTCCAGCGTCAGGCGGTACTCGTGCATGGCCTCGTCCAGGAGTCCGCGTTTGCGGTAAAGGCTCCCCAGCCCGCAATGGGCCGCGAGGTTTTCCTGGTCCACGTCCAGGGCGCGGCCGAACTCTCTGACCGCCCCCTCGTCGTCGTCCTTGATGAGGCAGATCTGGCCCAAGCCAGCGGAGGCATCGGCCGAAGGCCTCTTTTGCACTATTCGTTGGTAAATGGCCCTGGCCCCCTCCAGATTGCCTTGTGAAATAAGGACTTCCGCTTCAGCCAGCTCAGCGGCCTGGTTAAAGGGGTCGGCCTGGCTGGCCTGGTGGAAACAGTTGGCGGCTTCGTCCAACTTACCCTTCTCACGGTAAAGGATGCCCATGTTGAAATAGGCCTTGCTGTAGGAAGAGTCGACCTCCACGGCGCGCTTGAAATATTCCAGCGCCTCATCGATCTGGCCAAGCGCGTAATAGGACACACCGATGCGGTAGGGCGCTTCGGCCTGCAGGGGGTCGATCTCCAGGGCCTCCTGGAACTCGGCCAGCGCCTCCTCGTAACGGCCCTGCTTGTTGTAGCAATGTCCCAGTCCGCAGTAGGCCCTCACCAGGGTCGGGTTGATCTCGATGGCTTTTTCTAGCGCGGCGACCGCCTTGTCGAACTGGCTCTTCTCGGTATAGGCCTCGCCCAGGTCGCTGTAGGCATCTCCCTGGTTGGCATTCAAGGTCAGGGCTTTTTTCAAAACCTGGATGGCCAGGTCCAGCTGGCCGCTCTTGCGCAGGGCGTTGCCCAGGTAAGCCTGCGCCTGGGCGTTCTCCGGCGCGATCTCGACGGCTTTTTTGAACTCGTTGACGGCTTTGGACAGGAAACTTTTTTTCTCAAAGGTGAGCCCGAGGTTGAGGCGCGGCTCGACGAAATGGGCATCGCAGTTCACGGCCTTTTTCCATTCCGTGATGGCCTTGCGGACCAGCCCCTGCTGGCTCCAATACAGCCCGAGGTTGTTATGCGCCCCGGCGAAATCCGGATCGAGCTCCAGCGCCCTCTGGAACTCCTTGTGGGCCTCTTCAAACTCTCCCCGGTCCGCGAGCATCTCGCCTAGGAGGTTGTGGGGCGCCGCCTGGTCATGGGTGAGCTTGACCGCTTTCCTGCAGGCGTTCAGGGCCTTCTCCGCCTGGTTCTGCAGGCGGCAGGACTGGGCCAGGTTGAAATAGGCGCTGCCGTTGTCCGGCTCCAGCCTCACGACCTCTTCCCATTCCGCGGCCTCTTCGTTGTAATGACCGTGCTCACCGTAGGCCACGGCCAGGTTGAAGTGAGCCTTGGCGTGGTCGGGGTCCAGCTCCAAAACCTTCCGCCACTCTCTCAACGCGGTCTCATAATTTTCCTGGGTGTAGTGGAGGACTCCGAGGAGATAATGGGCTTGCACATGGGCTGGGTCGATCTGCAGGGCTTTTTCGTAATTGAGCTGGGCGTCCTCATAGGCTTGTTCGGCGAAATCCACCTGGCCCTGGCCCAAACGGGCCTCCACGAAGTTCGGCTCCAGCTTGAGGGCCTGGCTGAAGGCGTCCCGGGCGTTGACAAAATCCTTCAGCCCCAGGTAAGCCTGCCCCAGTTGTTCGTAGGGCTCGGCCCGGTATGGCCTGGCCTGGATCTCTTTTTTCCAAACTCCAACCGCTAGTTCAGGAGGCAGCTTGGAATTGGCTTTTTGGGATCCCCGGCCTGTGACTTTCGGCATCCAGACTCCTTCTAAAAAGTTTAAAATTTAGACGAACTGGTCTTTCCCCTGAAGGCCATACTTTCAGGGTTTTTTGCCCAAAAAATGTGTAATACCCTAAAAAGGAACGAATATAGATATTTTAAATTATAAATTACGGCTTGTCAATTTATTCATTAAATAAAGGGGTTACAGGATAGCTTTATAGTCATTTCTAACGAAAAACTCATATTTCTTTAAAACTCAAAGGTATGCCAAATCATAGAAAAATCGAAGTTTCTGCCAACAAAAACAGGGCTATTAAATATTGAGGGGAGTTTATTGGTGGAGCCGACCGGGTTCGAACCGGTGACCTCTTCCCTGCCGAGGAAGCGTTCTCCCAACTGAACTACGACCCCACCTTGAAAGGGCTGGAAAAAACTGGATGGTTTTTTTCAAGAACCTACTAAATATATCACAACAACGGGATTTTCAAACTGTTTTCTTCGCCTCAAACATGATGTCCTTTTGTCGCAAAACCCTTAGAAGACCACAACCTTGCCAAAAGCGGGTCCCGTGGAAGTTTATTTTGTAATATTCGTTTTTCGAGTGTAGAATTGAAAAATTATACCATTCCCTTGAGCACGGAGACTTGATGCGGCCTGTAAAAATCCCGAGAAAGCTCTACCTTTGTATAGTCATAGCCCTGGGTTTGATCGGTCTATTTGTGGCCCGGCTCCCTTTACTGATGGCCACGAATGGGGGTATCGCGGACAACCTCGTGGCTTACCCTAACCCCACCGCCGGGCCGGTCCATTTAAACTTCATATCCACGATCAACGGCACCGCCACGCTGACCATCTATACCATCATGGCCAAACCGGTCAGGACCTTTTCGCTGGCCGTGACACCCGGGGTCAATGATTTTTACTGGGACGGGACCACGGATGGCCTGACTATCGTGGCCAGCGGGGTTTATTTCTGGGTGGTTAAAGTGAGCGTAGCCGGCGGAGGCTTTGGCGAGAACTATTCCAAATTAACTGTCATAAGGTGACCATGCTCGGCAGACCATGCGCAGGTATTTCTGACAAGATAAAGTGTATAGGGATTGCGGCCGTTCCGTTCCTGCTGGCCGCCGGTGCCCTGTTCCTGGCCAATCCCTCCCTGGAGGCCGACCCCGGCCTCAGTTCCATGGAATTCCTGCAGCTGCCCGTGGGAGCGGTGGGCACCGGGATGGCCGAGGCTTACGGCGGCGAAAGTTCCCTGGAAGCGACAGAGGTCAACCCCTCGGTCCTGGCTAATTATAAAGGCACGGGCCTGCAGGCCACCCATGAGATGTGGCTTTCTGACATCACCAACGATACCGTGCTGGGCGCCTTCGAGCTGGGCAACGAAGGCGGAGTCGGGATTTACCTAGGCTACACCAACCTGGGCTACCAGCAAAGCGCTCAGCCCAGCGTCATCCCCGGCGCTTACTATACCCTGGGCGATTACTTCAACAACTACGCTTATCTGATGCAGGTCTCTTATGGGAGAAAACTAGGCGATTTCCTTTCTTTGGGAGCGGGCGTCAAGATAGCCCAGGAAGTTCTCTATTCCGTCTCCAGCATGGCTGTGGCCTTTGATGTGGGCGCTTCCTGGGTCGAAAAAGACCTGTGGACCTTTGCCCTGTCCGTCAAGAACATCGGGGCCGCGCCGACTCCTTACCTTTACGACACGTCCCCCCTGCCGCTGCTTATCCGGCTGGGCATGTCGAAGACCTTCAAGTTTTCCACGGGTTGGACCCAAAATAACAGTTTTAAGCTGGCCATCGACGGCAAGTTTTTCTCCAGCGACGACAAGGTTTTCTGTTTTGGCGGGGAATACCAGACCGAGTGGGTCAAGGATAATTCCGTGGCTTTAAGGATAGGATACTCTCGTAAAACCATCGACCAGTCCATTTCCAATTTCAATTTCGGGGCCGGTTGGACGGGGGTTTACAAGGATTTTGCCCTGTCCCTGGACTACGCCCTGACTCCCTTCATGGACTTCGGCAACACCCATCTTTTAACTCTGGGGGTCCATTACTAGCCCATTAGCGGGCCAGGGTCAGCGCTTTCATCCTCTCGCTTAATTTGACCATAATGAGGCCTTTTTTGGATTTCGTGACCAGGACCCCAGCTGCTCCCTTATACCTTTCCAGGAGCTCCATACCCTGGGACTTGCCCCCCACCAGCAAAACCGAGCTCAGCGCGTCGGCCCAAGTGCCCTCGCGGCCGTCCTCGGGCCGGTCCAGATAGACCGCAGCGGCCACGGCGCTCAGGAGCGGCTTGCCCGTCCTGGGGTCCATCATATGGTAGTAGATATCGTCCTTGCCTTTGAAATAACTCTCATAGTAACCGGCCGTGCACAAAGTTCCTTCGGTCAGCTGGAGCATGACAATGACTTTGGAGGGGTTGGCGGGGTCTGGGACGGCCAGGTTCCATTTCTTGCCGTCAGGTCCGTGTCCCATGACTTTCGTGTGGGCGCCGTCGCTGATCTTGGCGTTCAGGACCCCATACCCCCGTAAAACTACAGCGGCCAAGTCTAGGGCGTAACCGCTGGCCAGACCTTCCAGGTCCAGGCCCATCCCTTCCAGGTTGAACCGCACGGTCTGTCTCTGGGGATGCGTGATGAAATTTTTATAATTGCTCAGCTGGTGCGCCTCATCCAGGGCCGTTTTATCCGGCACCCTCTCGGTCCTGCCTTCAGCCGTGTTCCAGGCGCGCATCTCAGGCTCCATCGAAATATCAAAAACCCCCTCCGACAGGCTGGTCACCTTGAGGCCTAGCTGCAAAAGCTCCCACATCTCGGGAGACACGCTGACCTCCCGGCGGAACGCTTCTTGGTTGATAAGGTTCAATTCGCTGTCCTGCCTGGACAGGCTGACCAACTGGTCCACCTTCTTGATGGCCTCAAAGGCATGGCGGAAGACTATCCAGCTCTTAAGAGCCGGCACGCCCACCAGGGTGACCTCCCAGTCCGAACCCATGATGACCTGCCTTTCGGTATAGACCGCTGTCCGGCTGGAGCAGGAAACTAGCAGGCCGCCCAAACACCCCACGAATAACACGAGTAGTTTCCCCTTGTTCATCAAAGCAGACATGATTTCCTCCTCAGATTAACTGACGGGTCAGCGGTACTTGTCCAGAGGCACGAGGTCGTTGATCTTGATGGGCCGGCCTTCTTTGATGGACTTGTTGGCGGCGCAGCCGATCAGGATGGAAACTGCCCCGGCAAAAGAACCGGCCTTGAGATTGAGCGGGTCGGGCACATTGCCCTCGAAGAGCATGCGCCTCAGTTTGGTATCGGCGCCTCCGTGATCACCTTCTTCGGGTGCCACCGTGTGGGTGACCTTGTGTCCCTGATGGGGATAAACATCGATACGGTAGAGCTTATCAGTGTGGTAAGGCGATGACACACTGTTGAACTCCAGGATGCCCTTGCTTCCGTTGAGGCTGACCTTATACCCCTCATAGGGATGGGGGTGGTAGGAGATCAGGGAATAGGTCAAAAGCGCCCCTTTGGAATATTTGAGGGTCAGGGACATGGTGTCCTCGATGTCGATGTCATCCGCGAAAACACAACGGTCGCGGAAATACTGGTCCGCCGTCTCGCACTCCGAATAAAGCGCCCGGGTGGTCTCGTCGGCGTTGATGTCCCAGAAGAACTCGCAGGTCTTGGTATGGCTGCAGGTGAGGCAGCGCTCGCCCCGCTCCTTGCGGGTGGGGCCGTAGACCCGGCGGGACCCAAAGGCCATGAGTTCCAGCGGTTCTTCCTCGAGCCACCAGTTGATGAGGTCGAAATGGTGGGTGGCCTTGTGGATCAAAAGCCCTCCGGAATTTTCCTTCCTGCGGTGCCACCGGCGGTAATAGTCCGCCCCGTGCGAGGTGTCCAGGATGTATTCATAGTCCACGCCCAGGATCTGGCCGAGGACCCCGCTCTTCAAGATCTCTTTGACCGCCACGTTGTAGGAAATAAAGCGATAATTGAAGGTCACAACGACCTTAATCCCAGTCCTTTTTTCGGCGTCCAGGATGGCCCGGCACTTGTTCTCGTCGATGGTCATGGGCTTTTCCGTAATGGGTTCGATGCCTGCCTCCAGGCACTTGATGATGTAATGGTCATGCGTCTTGTCGATGGTCGTGATGATGGCCCTGTCCGGCTTGAGCTCCTTGAGCATCTTGTCAAAATCCGTGTAGGAGGGGCAGTCCACACCCGTATCCTTTTTAAAGGCCTCGCAGCGCAAGAGGTTGGGGTCAAACAGCCCGATGATCTGACAGCAGTGCCCAAACTCTTTCACCATAGGCCGGGCGAACATGAAATCCGCCCTCCAGCTGGCTCCGATGAGCACGTAGGTTTTTTTGTCCATTTTTAGGCTCCTCCTTTAGCGGGTATGTTTGTTTTTTCGGTTAGGCCTGCGGGCCAGGTCATCAATCCTGGTCGATCAAAGCCTTGATGGATAATTCTTCCTCGTTTGGAGAAAAACCCTGCAGGTGCCTAGCCAGATGCCTGGCCAGGCTTTCGTAATGGGCCGTTTCATTGGTTTTGAGCACCGTGAATATCTCGTCTTTATATAGGTTTTTTCCGGCCTCGTCCTTGCCCGACAGGATGGACCCGAAGGTCACGTGCAGCATCTGCCGGGTGTCGAACTGGTCCAGGCAGGCGGGCAATTCGGCCTCGGCGACATGCTCCGGCACAGGCACTTTGGTCATGTCCGCGGAAACATGGTAGGAGGCCTTATCGGTCTCGTAGTGGCTCTGGCCAAAAGTATAGATATGCCTGAAAAGTTCCGGGCTGGTCCCCGCGATGACCCGCAGGGCCTCCAGCCAACTGGTGCCGGCGGTTTTAAGATGCACGGCCCCTTGGGAGATCTTGGCGCATTTGGGGTACAGGCTGAATTTGTCCGACCCGGAGTGCAGGCTCAGCTTGTAGTCGCCCATAAGCTTGGCCACTCCGGCGTGCGCCATATAGGAGGCCTCGAACTGCCTCATGTTTCCGATGTAATCCACGCCTTTCTCGAAGCTCCCCACGAACCTCGGCGCCAGGCTGACCCATTTGACGCCCAGCCGGTCCAGTTCCCTGGCCACGAAATAATGTTCCTGCGGGGTGGTGGGCGTTTCGGTCTCGTCCACGGACATCTCCATTTCGAAATTGCCCTCGCCTTTGACGCTCAGGAGGTGCTGGTACATCTTGACGGTGTGAGCGATGGCCTTGCCGTACTTGACGCCGGCCTTGGCGACCTCTTCGTCGGTAAAGGTGAGGTAGCCGGACGGGGTCTTGAACTTTTTCTTACCGTAGTTCAGTTTCCACTCGGCGATCGTGGTCCCCAGCTCCTGCCAGGGAAGGTTGGCGAGTTTTTTCTCCAGCTTGTTGGAGGTGTCGGTGTCCGCCTCGTTGTCCACGTGGGCTCCCGGGTCGATGGTGAACATGGTGAACCCGGCCTTGGCGCACGCGTCGATGTCCTCGGGGGTCTTCAGATGGTCCGCGTCAGAGCCGTAACCCGTGGTCCAGCCGTACTCAAAAACTCCCCACATGGCGTCGTCGATGACGTTTTCCGGGGTCCTGCCGGTCCTGCCCATCTCGCGCATGGACTGCTGGGCCAGGACGGGAAAGAACGCGGTGCCCTCGACGGCCTTGAGGTGTCCTGGTGTGGCCAGGCCCAGCCTGTCCCCGCATCCCACGGACATCCTGCGTCCGACCAGGCACGGGTTGAGGTAGTTTAAGCGCTGTCTTAAAACCGCGGCATTCTCGTGGGTCAGGGGGAATCTTTTGAGGGTTATATTCTCAACGCTCGCGCTGGGTCCGGCTTCGCCCGTAAAACTTTGGAACGCCTGCTCCTGGCTGCTCCCCACGACGAGGAACTTTTCCAGTTCCTTCTTGCCCAGGGCATAGAGACTGCCGCCTAAAGCCACGCAGGAGCCCGGATAAACTTCCGCTTCCAAAGCTTTTTGCAGGATCTCCGCGGCTTGCGGGGCCTTGGTCAACTCAGCTGCGTTACAAAGTTCATTTAAACCCATGTTGTCCCTTTCTATAATTGATTTAAGGTCATGCCTTCCCCAGCCTGGTACAAAAAAAGCGTTTGGGGTTCAGGGCTACCATATTACCACAACATCAGTCCGGTACTGCAGAAAGGAATGGGTGCTTTGGCTGGAAAAAAACGGTCTTTAGGTGGTTTCCAGGACATGCCCTTTGTCCGACAGGACCACGATATCTTCCCAGTGAAGGGTCGGGTCGGCCACGACCTCTATCCTGGCGCCGGTCTCCCTTTCCAGTTCCCCGATATGGCCCTGGGCTTCCTGGTTCACCGTTTTGGCGATCTCAGGGTGGACTTTTACCGTGATCTTATTCTCCTTGTGCAGCCTGCAAAATTTAGTCATCAGCCGCTGGACCTTGAGGCTCAGGGTGGTGCTGGACAGGAGCTTGCCTTTGCCGTCGCAATAGGAGCAGTTCTCGTACATGTTTTGGAACAGGTTGGGCCTGACCCTTTTGCGGGTCATCTGCACCAATCCCAGGTCCGAGATCTCCAAAAGGTTGATGCGCGCCTTGTCGCTCTGCACGGCATCCGACAGGGCCTTCATCACCTTGTCCCGGTTCTCTGCCTTTTCCATGTCAATGAAATCAATCACGATGATGCCGCCCAGGTCCCGCAGCCTCAGCTGCCGGGGTATCTCTTCGGCGGCCTCCAGGTTGGTCTTGAGCACGGTCTCTTCTAAACTCTTCTTGCCGGTATATTTGCCGGTATTGACGTCGATAACCTCCAAAGCTTCGGTATGATCAAAGATGAGGTAGCCGCCGCTTTTGAGCCAGACCTTGCGCCGCAGCGCCTTTTCGATCTCGCTCTCCAGGTTGTAGGCGTCAAAAATGGGCTCGCTGTCGTGGTAGTACTTGAGCAGCGACCTGACCTTGGGCGATATCTTCTCGGCCAGGGACACGATCTCCAGGTAGGCTTGGTAGTCGTCCACCAGGACCTCTTTGATCTGGTCGGTCAGGATGTCGCGCACCACCCGCAGGGGCAGGGACTGTTCGCCGTAGATGAAACTGGGGGCCTGTTTTTCCTTGGACTGGGCCAGCACGCTCTCCCACTTGGCGGAAAGCTCCTGGGCCTCGGCCTGCAGCTCTTCCTCGCTGGCGCCCTGGCTGGCCGTGCGGATAATGATCCCGCACTTTTCCGGCTTGATCTTCCACCCGATCTGTTTCAGGCGCTGGCGCTCGGCCTGGTCCGTGATGCGCCGGGAAATGCCCACGTGGTTGACCCCGGGCAGCAGCACCATGAACCTGCCCGGCAGGGAAACGTAACAGGTCACGCAGGGGCCTTTGGTGCCGATGGCCTCTTTGAACACCTGGACCAGGATCTCCTCGCCTTTCCTCAGTAGCTCCGAAACTTTGGCCCTCTTGCGCCGCCTTTTGGGCCTTTGTTCCTCTTCCATTTCTTTTTCCCAGCGCGGGGAAATGCCTTCGGCCTGCAGGATCTCATCCTCGAACAGGAACCCGTGCTTGCCGATGCCCAGGTCCACGAACGCCGCCTGCATGCCGGGCAGGATGCCTGACACCTTGGCCTTAAAAATGCCTCCCACGAGCGGTTTGTCCGTGGTCCGCTCCTGGATGAACTCCACCAGCTTGCCCTTCTCCAGCACAGCCACCCGGGTTTCGCCGGGATGAACATTGATCATGATCTCTTTGGCCACATTTTCTCCTTTAAATGACTACTTTTTTGAATACTTTCTGATAAAAGCCAGGATCCTCCGGTTCAGCTCCTCGTGGTCCCTGTCCATGGTCAGTATATGGAACGAATGGTCCAGCCAGACGAGCTCCTTTTGCTTGGAACCCACGGACCTGTAAATGATCGGGCCGTTCTCAGGCGGCACCGTGTGGTCCAGATGCGACTGCATGATGAGGATAGGCATCCGTATCTGGGCCAGGTCCTCTCTCACGTGATGGATGAGGGTCTTGAGGTTGGTCACCCCGGCCGTGGGGGTCTTGTCGTAACACACGGTCTTGACCTTGTCCTGGATATCCGAACCCAGCTCATGGGTCCATTTCTGGATATGCTCCCAAAAGGGCAGCAGCCTGAGCCTGGGGTCGGTCAAATACACAGGCGCCGCCATGGATATCACCCCTCGGACAGGCGCGTGCGTAGCCAGGTGCAAAGCCAACGACCCTCCCATGGAAAGCCCGGCCACAAAAACTGTACTGCAGCTCTTGGCCAGTTCCTGATAGGCCTTGTCCACGCAGGCCACCCACTCGTGCCATCTGGTCTTGGCCAGGTTTTCGGGCTTGGTCCCGTGCCCGGGCAGCAGCGGCCCCAGGACCGTGATGCCGGCGTCAGCCAAAAACTTTCCCAGCGGCTTCATCTCAAAGGGCGTACCTGTGAATCCATGGATGAGCAGACAGCCCACCTTGCCTTTTTTGTAAAAAAACCGGTTTGCACCCACCATCAACTGCATGATTTTCTCCTGAATGGAAATATTATCACCTTGAAGTTTTTAATAACACCCTTTTTACGGCCTGCTTCCAACCCTCATAAAGCCGGTCCGCCTGGGCCTTAGGCATCTTAGGCCAAAAGGTCTTATCTTTTTTCCGGGTTTTAGCCAGGCTCTTCTTATCCTTCCAAAAACCAGAGGCCAGTCCGGCCAGAAAGGCCGCGCCGAGCGCCGTGGTCTCGATGACTTTGGGCCTGACGACCGGGATACCGAGGAGGTCAGCCTGGAACTGCATCAAAAAATCGTTCCTGACCGCTCCGCCGTCCACCTGCAGCTGCTTGATCCTGATACCCATGTCCCTTTGCATGACCTCGACCACTTCCCGGGTCTGGTAAGCGATGGCTTCCAAAGTGGCCCTGGCCACATGGGCGCGGGTCGCTCCCCGGGTCAGCCCCACCAGCGCTCCCCGGGCATTCATGTCCCAGTAAGGCGCTCCCAGTCCCACAAAAGCCGGCACCAGATAAACGCCGTTGTTGTCCGGAATGGACTTGGCTAAGCCCTCGGTCTCCGCGGCGGTTTGGATGAGATGCAGGGAATCCCGGAGCCACTGCACGCCTGCTCCGGCGATGAACACGCTGCCCTCCAGGGCATACGCCAGCTTGGAGGAATCATCAGCCGCCAATGTGGTCAAAAGCCCGTGCCGGGACGCGTAAGCCTTGTTCCCCGTGTTTAATAATAGGAAACAGCCTGTGCCATAGGTGTTTTTGAGCTCTCCCGGTTCAAAACAGGCCTGACCGAACAAAGCCGCCTGTTGGTCACCGACCACTCCGCACAATGGAATAGGATGGCCGAACACTGCCGGAGAAGTAAATCCATACAGATAAGAAGAAGGACGCACAGTAGGCAGGAGCGACACCGGTATGCTGAGTTTTTTGAGGATGTCTTTGTCCCATTCCCCTTTGTGTATATTGAACAACAGGGTACGGGAAGCATTGGTATGGTCCGTGGCATGGATCTTACCTCCGGACAGGTTCCACAAAAGCCAGGTATCGATCGTCCCAAAAGCCAGCTCGCCTTTAAGCGCTCGTTTCCTGGCTCCCGGGACATGGTCCAGGATCCAGGCGGCCTTGGTGCCGGAAAAATACGCGTCCAAAACCAGGCCGGTCCTCTGCCGGAAAAAAGGGGCCAGCCCCTTTTTCTTTAAAGCCTCGCACATCGGGGCGGTCCGGCGGCACTGCCACACGATGGCCCGGCTGACCGGCTTGCCGGTCTTTCTGTCCCAGAGCAAACAGGTCTCCCGCTGGTTAGTGATGCCGATGGCCTTGACCTGGTCCGGCCCGACCTTGGTTTTTTTGAGGACCTGGGCCAGGACCGTCTTGACCGACCGCCATATTTCCATGGCATCGTGCTCCACCCAGCCCGGCTGGGGGTAGTACTGGGTGAATTCCTGGCTGACCTGGCCTTTGACCCTGGCCCGGCTGTCAAAAAACACTGCCCTGCTGCTGGTCGTCCCCTGGTCAATGGCTAGGATGTAACCTTTGTTGTCCAAATGGATTCAAGACCTCCGTTTTTAAATTATACAACTTTGTTTTTAAATCCTCCCCCTACAAAGGAGGGTAAATACTTAATTAAAAAAGCAGGAGTTTAAGCGAAGCCACAAGGGTCAGCCCCAGCGCCAGGTTCTCGAACACCCGCTGGTTCAGCATTTTGAGGATATAACGGCCCAGCAGGGCTCCGGTCACACCCCAGGGCACAAGCCACAGGTCCACCTTGAGCGAGTCGAACTGGATGAGCCCGAGGCCCACGCTAAAAGGCATCTTGAAAAGGTTCATGATGAAAAAATAGATCGCGCTGGTGCCCATGAACTCCATCTTGGGCAGCCCGGCCGCCAGAAGATACAGGATCATGATGGGACCGGCGGCGTTGGACACCATGGTCGTGAACCCGGCCAGGAGTCCCATCACCCCGACCCAGAGCAACCCCTGCGGCGGCCGGACCGCTTTATCGGTCTTGGGGCCGCTCCGGTCCCGGTAAAACTGCAGGCAGACCATGGCCAGCAGGATGGCGCCGATGAGCCGCCGTATCTCCTGCTCGTTGCCTTTGCCCAGGACCAGGCACCCCAGGACCACCCCGGCCACGGTCCAGGGAAAAAGCCTCCACAGGTGGGACCAGACCGCCAGACGCCGGAAGGACAGGACAGCCACTACATCCGCGCAGATGAGCACGACCAGCACCACGCCCACGGACGCTTTGCTGGGCAGGACCGTGGCAAAAACAGCCACACCCAGGGCGCTGATGCCGGCGATACCGGTCTTGGACATCCCCATCATAAAAGCCGCCGCGCAGGCCGCTACCCACTGCCACGGGCTCAACGACATCTTAGGCCTCCTCGGGGTTTGGTTGCTTTTCGGGTGTCAGGTTCAATGGAAGATGGTCCCGGACCACGACAGGAAAGTACAATTATTTCTGTCCGGCGGCTTTGTCAGAGATTACGGTTTTGGAAGGGATGGCCATGGTCTGCATTTCGGCCTCCAGGTGCTCCCGGTTGAGCTGGGGCTTTTCATAAGTGGGGTCTGCCTGGCAGCCTTTTTTATAGCAGGACATGGCCTTGGCAAAATCCTTCTGGTATTCGCAGGCCTGGCCCAGGTTGTTCCAGATGATGGAGCGGTATCTGGGCTTTTTGTTGGTCTTGTCAAAAGAAGCGGCCTTTTCCAGGTATTCCTTGGCCTTGTCCAGGTTGCGGCGGGTCAGGTAAAAATAACCGATGTTGTTCAGGGCAATGGCTTTGTCCGTGTCCTTGGTGGCCAGCTGCGACGCCTTGTTGAAATATTCCACCAGCCCCAGCTCATCGCCCCGGTCCATGGCCTCGTGGCCGGCAATGAAAAAATCCCTGGTGGTTTGGGGCGGTTTAGGTGCTTCCGTGGCCGTGGTCGTGACCTGGCCATAGAGGGCCCCCCAGCCGAGCAGGACCAGGCTCAAAGTCCCCCAAAACCTTTTCAAATATGCCTCCTTCAAAGTTATATCCCGGTATTTTAGCCCTAAATCCGGCTGTTAGCCAGCGGGCCGGCTCAAATTTCCCTATTCTTTAGTGCTCTGAGCCCTATCTGGTAAGGCAGCCACAAGGTCAGGCTGTGCACGAGCAGGACGGCAAGGAGGGGTATCCACAGTTCCAGCAGGGGGTCGTAATGCAGGCCCACCACCATCTTCCTGAAATAGTGCCGGTAGACTGGAAAGGCCAGGATGGCCAGGACCACGGCGATATACAATACCGCGAACATCATGTAGACCAGTCCGCCCCAGCTAGTGACGATCTCTTCCGGGTTAGCCACCTCGAACCTGGCGAAATACGCGCCCAGTCCGGCGGCCAAAGAAGTGATGCCCAGGGTCAGCAGAACCGTGGTGGAAAGCGAGAGCACGGCCATATACCGGTCCACCTTGAAGATGTAGATGGAAAAACCCATCAGGATCAGGGACAGGAAAACAAGCGTGGCGGCGCCAAAAAAATATTTTTCGCGCAGGATGGTGCGGTTCAGCACCGGCCCGTTTTTGATGATCCAAAAGCTCTTGCCCTCCAGAGAGATGGCCGGGAACACGAACCGCGCGCCGATGGCGGCCACGATGAACGCCCCGGCTCCGATGGTGATGAAGAACAGGGCGTTGACCAGGTCGGCCATGATGTTCATCGGCAGCTTGTAGAGATTGTACACATAGATGACCACCAGCGAGGACAACAGCAGGAGCTGGGACCATTGGGTGGTATCCCGCAGCAGTATCTTGAGGTCCTTGGTCAGGAGAGCGCCGAAGGCCGTGTCCATAGGCTTGAACTCCGGCCATCCCCTCAAAAATCTGGCCTTGCCCCGCTGGACCCCCAGGGACTCCTGGGCGTGGCACCACCCGCCGTAAAAAAAGTAGTAGGCCATGGTCCAGCACAACCCCAGGCTGAGCAGACTGGAGGATAATAGGTAAAGGCCGTTCCGGAGCGTCCTTCCCAGGTCCTCGTTCAAAAGCCCGGTGACCGCTTCGGTCAGCCAGGCACTGGGCAGGTAAGGCGCCGTGGGCACCTGCATCTGGTCCAAAAATTCCATGTATTCCATGGCCTCGCTGGGGTTGATCATTTTTTCCGGCTCCAGGAAGCGGAAAAAGATGGCCAGGGCACAGACAAAGATGATCCCCAGGAGCAGGAAAAGGTCGCGCATCTTTTGCGCCGGGAAGAACCGCATCAGCACCATGGTGAACATCACGCCGACCCCGGCGCTGAAAACCAGGAACAGGAAAACAAAGAACAGGGAACCCAGGTAAAACCCCATGTCCGCGTGATACACGGTCCCCAAGGCCATCAGGATGGGCACGCTCATGAGGAGGATCATCCAGGAACTGGCCACAAAGGTCCTGTAGAACCGCGACAAAAACAAGGACAGGTGCTGGATGGGGTAGGACCAGAGGAGCAGCAGGTCCTTGGACAAGTAAATGGTGGATAAGGAGGTGATGATATTGCTGAAAAGGAGCATAGCGAAAAACCCGAAGAACACCATGGACAGGAACCGGAAAACCAGCGTGGGGCCCAGCAGAGGGACCTTTAAAAAATAATGAAAAAGTTTCCAAAAACCTCCGAAAATAAAGCCTAAAAAGAACACGCCCAAAAACACCAGGGCGGCTATCTTGAGGATGTCCATCCAGCGGATGCGCTGGACCCAGTTATTAAAAGCCAGCCTTTGGACCGATAAAAGAATACCGATCTCGTTCAAAGGTTCAATCCCCCAATACCTTGACGAATTCCTTCATCACTTCCCCGCCGGTCAGCTCCAGGAAAAGGTCCTCCAAATTATCATGAACGGTCTTGGCCTTGGACCTCAGCTCATCTATGGTGCCCATGGCCAAGAGGCTCCCCTGATGGATAATGCCTATCTGGTCACAGACCTTTTCAGCTATTTCCAGCACATGGGTGGACATAAAAATGGCCGTCCCCCTTTTGGCCAGTTCGCGGAACATATTTTTGAGAAGCCTGGCGCTCTTGGGGTCCAGCCCCACCATGGGTTCATCCACAATGAGTATCTTGGGGTCGTGGATCAAAGCCGCGGCAATGACTATCTTTTGTTTCATCCCATGGGAATAGCTCTCAATGAGCTCATCCTTCCAATTGGTCAGCTCAAAAAGCTCCAGAAATTCCCCTATCCTTTTATCCGTTAATTTGGGGTCCAGTTTGTATATCTGTCCCACAAACCTCAGGAACTCATAACCGGTCAGCTTTTCATAGACGAACGGCTGGTCCACCACCAACCCGAACGTCTGCTTGGCCTTGATGGGGTCTTTTTGGATATCAATGCCGTTAAGCTCCACTGTTCCTGCTGTGGGTTTTAACAGCCCTGACATTAATTTGATGGTCGTGGTCTTACCCGCGCCATTGGGCCCCAAAAACCCAAACACCTGCCCGGCCTGGACCTCTAAGTTGAGCCTATCCACCGCCAGCACTTCGCCATAACGTTTAGTTAAATCCTTCAACTTGATCATTCCGTCTCCTTTTTCATTTCGGCGCAGGACCGCATTTTGTGAAAAACATATCACTTCCATAATAACCAACAAATGCTCCTATAATTGCGCCATATACAAAACCTGTTAATCCAGAAAAATCATATTGGGATTTACCTGCACCTGCTATTATTGCCCCCCCTATCGCAAATACAATCGTTCCCATTGATGTCCCTAATATACGAATATTTAAATTACTTATTCCACAATTATTCCAGTCTTGATAGGCTTCAAATTTCAATCTTTCCTCCTGAGTCCAGGGAATATCATCGCAATTGTTATTACTAAAAGGGACCAATGACTCAGATTGGCTCTTGTAGATCGGCACCAACACATTAATTAGTGGAATTATTGGCCCAGTGCAGCATCCTGCCCAAGCTAAACCCTCCCAAACACTTCTATTAAACCTTAATCGATTCCTCTCACACTCAAAACGTGTCATACCGAATCTACTTTGTATCGAATTATCTGTTTCATCTTTTTTTTCATCTGCAAAAATAATATTATGAGACATAAAAATATTGAACAGAAACAAAAAAATTAATATAACAATCCATCGCCTTTTTCTATACAGATATTTCATTTATTAACCTCTTTTCTTCCCCACAAACTCCCTGAACTCTTTTACCTCTAGGGTATTGAGGACATCCTTTTTTTCCAACCAGGCCCGGCGGGCGGTGAGGACGCCGAACAGCATCCACTCAAAATGCCTGGCCTGGTGGCTGTCCGTGTTGATGACCAATTTGACCCCGGCCTCTTTGGCTGCCCTGGCCATGACATCGTTCAAATCCAGCCTCCAGGGCGAGGCGTTTATTTCCAGGGCCGTGCCGGTCTCCCGGGCGACCCTGAAGACCGTTTCCCAGTCCATTTCATAGGGCTCCCGGCTGCCGAACAGCCGACCCGTCGGATGCCCCAGTACCGACAAATACGGGCTTTGCATGGCCCGGCATATCCTGGCGGTCATCTGCTTTGCTGTCAGCTTGAAATGGGAGTGCACCGACCCGACTGCGTAGGCCAGCTCCTTAAGGCAGGAGTCCGGCAAATCCAAACTGCCGTCCTCTTTGATATCCACCTCGCTCCCGTGAAATATCGTGAAATTTTTGAGCGACTTGTTCAGTTTCCTGACCTCTTCCGCCTGCTTTTTCAAGCGGGCCGGGGTCAGGCCGTTGGCAATGGCCAGTCCCTGGGAATGGTCGGTCACACATATATAACTATACCCTCTTTTTATGGCTGCTCGTGCCATTTCCTCCAGGGAACCGGCTCCGTCCGAACTGCTGGTATGCACATGGCAGTCGCCTTTAAGGTCATCGGGCTGGATAAGTCTGGGTAAATTCCCTTTTTCCGCGGCCTCTATCTCTCCCCGGCTCTCCCTCAACTCCGGCGGGATATAGGGGAGCTTCAAGGCCTGGTAAACTTCCTCCTCGGTATTTCCCGCCACCCTTTTCGCGCCTTTGAACACCCCGTATTCGCTCAGCTTCAGACCCATTTTGATGGCCCGCTCGCGCAGGATGATATTGTGCTGTTTGGAGCCGGTGAAATAGCACAGGGCCGCCCCAAAATCCTTCGCTTCCACCACCCGCAAGTCCACCTGCAGGTTAGCTTCCAACCTCACGCTGGATTTGGTTTCTCCCTTGGCAATAACTTGCTTCACCTGTGGTAGCTGGGTAAAAAACTCCATGACCTCTTCGGCTTTTCTGGATACTGCCAAAAGGTCAATGTCGCCGACCGTTTCGCAGCCCCGCCTAAGACTCCCGCCTATTTCACAGAGCATGACCAGCTTGGATTTTTTCAAAGCTTCCTGTATTTCCTGGGCCACGGGAAGGGCTTCGCCCAGCAAGGTCCGTCCCTGGCCTTTTTTGACAATGGCAATGCCCTTGAGGATATTTTCCTCAACTTTGGGCCCCAAGCGCGGTAAGGCCTGGATGCGGTGCTCTTTGGCCGCTGCTTCCAGGTCATGCAGATTCTTTATCCCCAGCTTTTCATGGACCAGGAGCACGGTCTTGGGCCCCATGCCCGGCACGCTCAAAAGCTCGTCCATGCCTTCGGGAAACTCTTTTTTCAGGTCCTCCAGAAATTTCAGTTTACCGGTCTTGACCATCTCCTCTATCTTGAGGGCCAGGGCTTCGCCGATGCCCGATATTTCCTGCAAAGCCTGGAGCCCCCCTTCTTTATAAATATGGGAAACATCCTGGGTCAGGCCGGCGAGTGTTTGGCTGGCTTTTTGGTAGGAACGGATACGGAAAGGGTTTTCCTGCTTTATCTCCAGGTAAGTGGCTATCTTGTCGAATATCTCGGCAACCTCATTATTGATCACAATGATCCCCTAACCACGAATGGAATCCTCTATCCATTTCAAATAATCCTTATTCCCTTTCACAATAGGCAGGGCAATGATCTCCGGGACCGTGTAAGAATGGAGCTTTTTGACTTCTTTTATTAATGCAGGAACCCTGGACTGGCTGGTCTTAAAAATGAGCAGATCTTCCCGGGCTGTTTCTATCTTACCCTTCCACCAATAGGTGGAAACAAGGCCCGGCACCTGGTTGACGCAGGCCGCCAGTTTTTTCCTGACCACAGAACCGCCTATTTTTCTGCCTTCTACGGCTGAGGAAACTGTGACCAGCACCACCATTGCTTTCATGGGACACTGACTTTGTCTTCGGGCAGATAGGGTATCTTGATGAACAGCACCCTGAGGTTGGCCGCGCTGTTGTTGATGATGTCATGCGTCTCCTCCGGGTCTAGGCGATAAGCGTCCCCGGCTGAAGCCGCCATCTCCTGGCCGTTCACTTTCATGATGCCCTTGCCTTCCATAAAATAGAACGACTCCTCCACCTCCCGGTGCTTATGCTGGCCTAGGACCTCTCCGGGTTTTAAAACTAAAAAACCCCATTCGGTCCGGGGGCCTTTGACCATGGTCTGCTTGCCTGAATCTTTTTTACTGAACGGCTGGTTGGACTGGACTATTTTTTGCATGGCTATTCTCCTTTCTTCCAAGATTTTAGAACATAATCCAAACCCCGCAAAGCTGTTTTTCCGGCTGCTCCTGTATGTGGTAAAATGGTCTTTGTTATGTATCTAACTTAAAGGAGGTAACAGTGAAAATGTGCTTTCTCTTTTCAGGAATATTCTGGGGCCTGGTCCTGGTGGCATTGGGCGTGGCTGTCATCATCAAAGTTCTGTTCCATATTGATATCCCGGTTTTCCGCATTGTCTTCGCTATGGTGCTCATTTACTTTGGCCTCAAACTGCTCGTGGGCGGGTGCGGCCGGGGTTATAGCCACACTTCCCAGGAAAGCGTGGTCTTCAATGAAGGCACCCTGAGCGCCGAGGAAAGCAGGGATGAATATTCCGTGGTGTTCGGCAAAGGCACCATCGACCTGACCGGTCTCAAGGCCAAGGACAAAAATACCAATATCCGCGTCTCCACCGTGTTCGGGGCGAGCACCCTCAAACTCGACCCCGCCGTGCCGGCTGTCGTGAACGTGAGCGCGGCTTTTGGCTCCGCCCATATTCCGGACGGCACCACCACCAGCTTCGGCCATTACACCTACAAGACCAAGGCCTACAAGGAAGGCAAACCCTATCTGGCCGTTATGGCCAACGTGGTGTTCGGCGAAATGACCATTGTCGCCCCGTAATGAACAGAGTTAGGAGAGGGTTTATGCGTTCTTTCAGCAGGGTCCTAGCGCTGTGGGCCGGCCTGCTCATCCTGGCTGTCAGCCTTTGGGCCCAGGCACCCGGCCCCCTGTCCCTAAAGGCCAAAGGCACCACCCTGACCCTGGACCCCCAGGACCTTTCCCTCCATATCATTAAAGAAGACAACGACTACAAGTTCGCGGGCTTGGCTGGCCAAACCACATTAGAAAGCGTCACCAAGACCAGCGACAGCATCCTGACCCTGTCCCTGTCTTTTCCGGGCAAACTCACGGCCACGGCTCTCATCACCATGACAGAGGACGCGGACATCGTCATCGCCCTAGAGGGGCAAGGTGTCCTTAAGCAGCCTGTCGAGTTCCCCGGCTCCCTGACCGCGGTCCGGAGCCAGTCCTGGGTCGTGCCTATCAACGAAGGCCTGCTCATCCCGGCCAACGACAAGTATTTCCATCCTTTTGACAAACCTGAGGCGTTCTTCACCCTGTGCGGCGGCCACGGCCTGTGCATGCCCATGCTCGGCCTGACCGACGGCACCAACGGCCTGCTCGTCATCTGCGAAACGCCCAACGACGCCGCGGTCCGTTTCACGGTCCCGGACAACAAAAAAAAGACCTCCACCTGGACTTTCCGGTGGGAGCCGGAAAAAGGGGCCTGGGGCTACGAACGCCGCCTGCGCTTGAAACTACTGGCCGAGGGCAGCTATGTGTCCCTGGCCAAAGCCTACCGGGAATACGCCCAATCCCAGGGCTTGCTCAAGACCCTGCGGGAAAAGGCCAGGCTGGTCCCGGCCGTGGACAGGCTCATCGGAAGTGTGGACCTATGGTATTGGGGTGACGCCGCCTGGAAAAAAGACCCGCATCCCGAGGCTTTTGGCCAGCAGCTGGCTGACGCGGGTATCCGCCGCGTCCTGTGGTCCAGCTCCGGCCCGGCGCCGGCCATTGACCTGTTGAACAGCCTGGGGTTTTTGACCGGCAAATACGACATCATCCAGGATGTCTGGGCTCCTGGCACACCGCTCCCCTGGCTTACCCACGAAGGCTGGCCCGCAGACCTGGCCTGGGGCCCCGGCAATGTGACCATGACCGGCTGGGTCGCGAGAGATAAAGAAGGCAAAGAATACCCCGGCGGGGTCATCTGCGACTCCCGCGGCCTGGACCATCTCCGCAAACACGTGGAAACGGACAAAGCGCTGGCCCTGGCGGCCCGGTTCCTGGACACCACCACGGCCTCCTCCCTGCGCGAATGTTATAACCCGGCCCATCCCATGACACGCACCGAGGACCGCCAATACAAGATGGCCCAGCTCGCCTATCTATCGGAGGAAAAGAAATTGGTGACCGGCTCCGAGACCGGCGTGGACATGGCCGTGCCGTATCTGGAATATTTCGAGGGTATGATGAGCCTGGCTCCCTACCGCCTGGCGGACAGCGGGCACGACCTTTTTACCTATATCAAACCCGGCCCGGATGTCTGGCGTTTCCAGGTGGGCCCCTATTACCGCATCCCGCTGTTTGAACTGGTCTACCATGACTGCGTGGTCACCACCTGGTATTGGGGCGACTCCTCCAACCGGGAACCCGAGGAATGGGACCAGCGGGATATGCTCAACGCCCTTTATGGCAACAGCCCCCTGTGGATCTGCGACCCCAGCCGGTGGGCACGCGACAAAGCCCGCTACCTCAAAAGCTATGAGTGGGCCACGACCGTGGCCAGACATACCGGCTACTCGGAAATGCTCTGGCATGAATTCCTGACCAAGGACCACACGGTCCAGTACGCGAAATTCGCGGATGGGACGCAGGTGTGGGTCAATTTCGGCAAGCAGTCCCGCCATCTGGAGAACGGACGGAAATTGAAGGGAATGGGTATTTTCGCGCAGTTCCCCGACGGCCAAACCCTGGTCAAATGACCGTCAAGGTCACTTTTTGAGGAAGTCTTCCACGGTCTTCATATAGTCGTCGAACAGCGTATCCACGGAAACGCCCCCGATCTCCGTGATGGAGATCAGGCCGTTGATCTCCCTGCCTTTATCGTCAATAGCCCTGGAAAAAACCACCTTGACCTTGTCCAGTTTCGCCCAGACCAGTTCGCAGGGGACAAAATCCGGGTCATCGGGCTTGGCTGGGACCGTGAGCACCTTGACGATTTTGAGTTTGGGGGAAAGAGGCAGCCGGGTCCTGAGCCACCCCAGGAACAGGGACGCTGTGGTGGAGGCGTTGGCTTCTGCTTGCAGGATCATCTTATCGCAGTCGTTCTGCCGCTTGTCCGCCTCATTCTGGCTGGGTTCCGGCCATCCCCTTTTTTGGCACTCTAGTTTTATCAGCCGCGTTTCGCGGATGTCATGGACGCCGTAAAACTTTTTGAAATCCAGGACCGTAGGCGTGTATGGGGTGTCCAGGAGTTTGAGGTAGGCCTTAATGTCGCTGGTCCTAGTCGCATCCTCAGCCCATCCTTTGACCACCAGCGCCAACAAGATGATCCCGGCCAACAACACAATTTTTTTCATATTTACCCTCCCCTTACCAAACCATTTTACCGCTAACACGCGGGGGCATCCTGGTTAAATTTCTTTTTTTCTTCAGGAAAAACCGGAAAAGATCAGTAGGCGTAGAGCTTGCCGTAGGGCCGGTTGCTGTAGGGATACAGCTTGTAGAACGGCTTTTTGAGGATATCGGCCATATTGAGGTTGAAAAGGCCGCAGTATTCCGAAAGGTATTTTTTCAGGGTCTCCATGTCTTCCTTGGACGGGTCAATCATTTTCACTTCTTTGCCCAGCATCCTCTCGTCCACTTTGCCCCTGAGCAGGATGGTGCCGTTGTGCATGCCGGTCCCGACAAAATCGCCCACGATCTCCCTTTCGGAGTTGTAAGCGCTCTGCCGCTGAAGGGGACTGTCCAAACCCAAAATGACCAGCAAGCCGCCGGCCATGTATTCGCCCAAAAAATCCCTGGCCCTGCCGCCCGCGATGAGCACGGGGAAAAGCTCCTTGTAGGCTTTCATGTGGATGCCCACCCGGTAGCCCACGTCACCCCGCACGTAAATCCTGCCGCCCCGCATGGAATGTCCCGTGATGTCCCCGGCGTTGCCGTGGACCACGACCAGGCCGTTGTTCATCGTGTTGCCGACCCCGTCCTGGGCGTTGCCGTGGACGATGATGCGGGGTCCGTCCATAAAGGCCGCCAGGTCGTTGCCCGGCGTGCCGTTGATGACGATCTCCACCCCGCCGCCCAGGTTGTCGCCGATGAACCGCTGGCCCAGCACGTTATCGAGCACGAACCTGCGGACGCCCTGCCCAACTGCCTCGTGGATCATCTCGTTGAGCTGGCGGTAGGCGATCTCCCGGCAGTCGATGGTCTTGATTTTCGTTTCCACGGCCGTTTTCATGGTCAGATCTCTATCCCTTCTCCGTTGATGAGGTTTTTCCTCAGGTCGCTCGGCAGATGCAGGAGCCCGAAATCGTCGCTGAGAAGCTCTACCTTCATCTTGCTGGCGTCTATCTTTTCCCGGATCATCACGCTGTAAAGGCCGGCCCGGTCTATCTCGTTCAAAAGGATCACGCCCACCACCTTGTTGTCCCTGAGCACGATCTTCCTGTAAAAGCAGCGCTCAGGGTCCTTTTTGACCAGCACTTCATAGCGCTCGTCCCTTTCCGGCGGGTTGGTGATGCCGAACGAAATGGTCGGGACATCCATGAACTGCACGGAGTTCATGGGGAAAAAGCCGGCGTAGGTCTCCTCAGCCCCGGCCATATTGGCCCCGGCCACCTTGCCCTGCCGGGCCGCCACGGGCCAGATGGCCAAAACCTGGTCCTTGTTGCTGATGTTGTCATACCCCTGGGCGCAGTCGCCCGCCGCGTAGATGTCCTTGACGCTGGTCTGCAGGCGCTTGTCCACGACAATGCCCCGGTCGCAGCGGATGCCCGTCTTGGCCGTCAGGTCAAGGTTGGGTTTGACCCCCACCGCCACGATCAAAAGCTTGGTATCCAAAGCTTGTCCGCCTTTGAGGGCCACTGCCGTGATCTTGCCCTTGGAGGCCACGATCTTCTCTATGGAATTGTTTTTGTAAACCTCGCACCCGGCCGCTCTGAGCTTTTGCTCCAGCATATCCGAAGCGGTCCGGTCAAAGGTGCTGGCCAAGACCCGGTCGGCCAGCTCCACCAGCTTGACCCGGACCCCTTTTTCGAGCAGTCCTTCCGTGGCTTTGAGGCCGATAAGCCCCGCTCCCAGGACCACGGCATCCTTGATCTTGTTCTTGGCGATATAGGAGACCAGGGCTTGGGCGTCGGAGAGCCGGATAAAGTTGAAAACCCCGGCCATCCCCTCGTCATACCCGCTGATGGCGGGCAGGATGGGCTTGCCGCCGGTGCTCAAAAGCAGCTTGTCATACCGTATCTTTTGCTTGTTTTCCAGCGTCACCTGGTGCTTGGCGGGGTCGAGGCTGATCGCTTTGGTTTTGAGGACCAGTTTCACTTTGTTTTTCTCGTAAAAATCATGTTCCTTGAACCCCAGGTCTTTTTCAGCCACCCGGCCGGCCAGGTAATAGGAAATGAGCGGCCTGGAATAGTTGGCCTGGGCCTCGTCGCTCACGATGGTGATAGTTCCCTCAAGGTCGCGGCTCCGGATGGCCTCGCAGGCGTTGGCCGCCGCCACCGAATTGCCGATGATGAGGTATTTGATCTTCACGCTTTGACCCTCTTTCCGTCCTGGTCCACCAGGATGATGGCCTCGTTGGGGCAATGCTCCACGCAGGCCGGGAAACCTTTTTCCATGCACAGGTCGCACTTGAAATCCACCTTGTGCCCTTGGACGTCCGGCTTGATGACGCCCCACGGGCAGACCATGATGCACATCCAGCACCCCACGCATTTGTCCTTTTTATGCAGGACGCGGCCTTCGCTGTCCCGGTACATGGCACCGGTCAGGCACGCCTCGATGCACGGCGCGTCCGGGCAGTGCCGGCACTGCATGGCCAGGGCGGTCGCCCCCTTTTCCTCGAACACGATGCCCGAGGTGGGCCGCTCGGCCGAACCCTTGTAGACTTTGACGATGTTCTTGGACTTGGAGTGCTGGGTGATGCAGTAGACCTCGCACAGCCGGCATCCCATGCAGTACTCTTCCCGTATCACGATCCTTCTGGATCTCTTTTTGTTCTCCAACAGTTTTTTTACCATGATTCCCCCGCGTGTTTGATGTCCAGTATTTTAAGTTCGGTGTCGCTCAAGCTGACCGCGCGCAGCTGCTCGCGGTTGCCCCGCAACGACTCGATGGCGTTGATGCCCATGCCGCCCAGCATGTCCTTGATCTCCAGGGACCAGGCGCGCAGGAGGTTGACCAGCCTCCGCGTCCCGATCTCCGGGTTGAGCCTCCGGGTCAGGATGGGGTCCTGGGTGGCGATGCCCCAGTTGCATTTGCCCTGATAGCATTTCTGGCACATATGGCAGCCCAGGGCGATGAGGGCCGCGGAACCGATATAGACCGCGTCCGCTCCCAGGGCGATGGCCTTGATGATGTCCGCGCTGCTCCTGAACCCCCCGGCCGCGATGAGCGAGGCCCGGTGCCGGATGCCCTCTTCCCGCAGGTGCTTGTCCACGACCGCGATGGCCAGCTCGATGGGGATGCCCACGTTGTCGCGGACCACCAGGGGCGCCGCGCCCGTGCCTCCGCGGATGCCGTCGATGGCGATGAAATCCGCCCCGGCCCGGACAATGCCGGACGCGATGGGCGCCACGTTGTGCACCGCGGCGATCTTGACCCCGACCGGTTTTTTGTAACGGGTCGCTTCTTTCAGGGCGAAAATGAGCTGTTTCAGGTCTTCGATGGAGTAGATGTCGTGGTGCGGCGCGGGAGAAATGGCGTCGCTCCCCTCCGGGATCATGCGCGTCTGGGACACGTCTGCCGACACTTTTTCGCCGGGCAAGTGCCCCCCGATGCCGGGTTTGGCGCCCTGGCCGACCTTGATCTCAATGGCCGCGGCGCGGTCCAGATACTCTTTATTGACCCCGAAACGCCCGGAAGCCACCTGGACAATGGCCCGGTGGGAATAGGGGTAGAGGTCCTTGTGCAGGCCGCCCTCGCCCGTGTTCCACAGGGTGCCGAACTCGGTCGCGGCCGCCGCCAAAGATTTGCAGGCGTTGAGGGAAATGGACCCGTAGCTCATGGCCGAGAACAGGATGGGCGTGTTGAGTTCCAGGAACGGGGGCATCTTGGTCCCCAGCCTGAGCTTACCCGTGTTGTCCCGCACCAGCTCGAGGTGGTCCGGCTTTCTGCCTATAAAAGTCTTTAATTCCATGGGTTCCCGCAGGGGGTCGATGGACGGATTGGTCACCTGCGACGCGTTGAGGACGATATGTTCGAAATAGTTGGTGAGGTCCTTGTCGTTGCCCATGCCCGTCAGGGCCATGCCGCCGGTGTCCGCCAGCTTGGTCAGGTTGGAGATGACGCTTTTGGTCCAGTTGGAGTTTTCCTTGATCTCCGACGGGCTCCTGCGGATGGTGATGGCGCCCGTCGGGCAGTTCTCCTCGCAGAAATGGCATCCCACGCAGCGGGAGCTGTCGGCCTTGAGCGTCTTGGTCTCCTCGTCCCAGATATGGGCGGAATAGGAGCACAGCCGCACGCAGGCCAGACACTGCACGCATTTGTCTTCGTCGCGTTCGATGATGAACTCGTTGAGGTATTGGGGTTTAGCCATGGCCCACCTTCAGCTTTCCGATGGTCGGGACGCCGGCGTCCGGCATCCAGACCTCGCTCAGGTCGGGGCAGACGACGCGGATGGCGGCCTCTTCCGAGGCCAGATAAAGGAAATCGCCTTTGCGGCCCGCGACCAGCGGCCTGAGCTTGACGCGGTCGTTCAGGCCCACCATGAACTGGTTGTTGGCCACGATGACGCCGAAAGGCCCGTTGATCAGGGCCGGCCCGTATTGCATCCGCAGGGCTCTCAGCATTTCTTTCTCCTGCGGGTCCATCTTCCGTTCGATGGTGCTCCAGAACGGCGCGGCCAAAACCTTGCCCGTGGTCTCGAAGTCCAGCCCGTTTTTCCTGACCAGAAGGTCAAAGAGGTAGGTGATGACCTCGGTGTCCGTGGACAGGGTGCAGTCATATCCGAAATTTTTGAGGTAGCGCCGGTTGGTGCCGTAGGAGGATATCTCGCCGTTGTGCACTACGGACCAGTCCAGCAAACCAAAAGGATGGGCCCCGCCCCACCACCCGGCCGAGTTGGTCGGGAACCGGTTGTGCGCAGTCCATAGGTAGCCTTTGTAAGTGGGGATGCGGAAGAACTCGCCGATCTCCTCCGGATGCCCCTGGCCTTTGAAGATGCCCATGTTCTTACCCGAGGAGAACACGAACGCGCCGTCGATGTCCCTGTTGATGTCCATCACGATCTTGACGATGAAATCCTGCTCGTCGTACCGTTCCAGCGGGTTGTTCAAAGACTCTTCTTTGACGTCCAGGAAATACCGGCGCAGGATGGGGACGAACCGCAGGGTCTTCACATAGGTGCTGGGGATGGGCTCCTCAAGGACGACCTTGAAATGCTTTTTCAAAAGCGCCTCGGTCTCCGCCACAGCCGTGTCTTTTTGGAACATCAGGTGGAAACACCACTGGTCTTTGAGCTGGGGGTAGATGCCGTAGGCGGCAAAACCCGAGCCCAGGCCGTTGCCCCTTTCCCTCATATTGACGATGGACGCGTAAATATCGGCGCCGGAAAAGGCAACGCCTTTTTCGTTCATGATGCCGGTCACTCCGCACGCGGAGGGTATCCGGTAATCAACATCTCCTAAAGGTTGTCCATCATTTCTTCTGAACATTTCTCATTCTCCTGATATTGCAGTGGCTTAGTTATATCGCATTTTTAATGATTTTGTAGCCCCAGCCGTATTTTTCCTGCAGTTATACCTGTTATTTGGCCTTTACACGGGAAAAATAAGGATTGGGCATAACAGAAATCAAGTAACTAGTGGGGTTACTTCAGACCTCGCTTGAAAACTGGCTGTTTTTGGAACCACCCAGCCCGCTGTTCTCTCCCGGGTCTAAGGATTGTAAGTTGTTCTACCAAAGAAACCTTGTAACTTAATACTAACGCACAAAGGGTAAAGAATCAATAAAGATGTCAGAGCTGAGTGGAATGGAAACAATCTGTTGTTCCTGAGGCAAAAGAACCTCCTATTGAATTGGAATATTCCACTTCTTGGGATCGGTCAGCACTGTTTGATTGGCGATGGTCTGCAAAAACTGCGCGGTCTCTTTGGGCAAATCCGCCCGATACCCCAATCCCTCCGGGCTTTTGGCATAGATAGCCGCGTAGAACACACAGGCGGCCAGATAGGTCCCGGTCATGGTGGGATGGCTTCCGTCCCCCTGCCACAGGTCCAGGCCCGGCCTCTGTGCCAAAGCCGCTTTCCAGGCCTCGCCCACCGGAGCGACCCTGAGCCCCAGCTCCTGGGCTATGCCCAGATAACCCCGGGTCAACTGTTCCTGCATGGAATTAAAATCACTGAACCCGAACTCCGGCATGCCCCCTCGCCTGCCCCAGGTCAGGTAAAGAATGGGACTGGCTCCGGCCTGCTTTATCTTTTCGTTCAGGCTGCGGACCGCCGGATACATTTCATTGTTCCTGGAATTTTCTACGGCAGGGACCACGCTCTGCTCCTGCAAAACCACAAAATCCCATTGGCGCTCTTTGAGCTTGTTCAGGGCCGGCTCGGCCGTATCATGCTGTCGGAGCGTCCACCCGCCCGGGGCCGACATGCCGGTCACGATCTCATAACCGCCGGAATCAGCCAGTTTTACCAGGGTCTGAGGCAGGTCGTTCACATAGGTGTAACTGTTGCCGATGAACAGGATGGATTTTTTGGGTCCGGCCTGATGTCTGCTGCAACCCGCACTTAGGCCAAGGAGCAGGACTGCGCTAACAAAATATCGGAGAATTGCTTTGTTTCTCATTTATCTCCTCCGGTCGCGGGAGAACACAAGTCAGAGCGTATTATCTTTTCTTACCGCAGGGGCACGACGCCCAATGCTATGGGGTGGATTTTAACGCACCAAATGGTCCAGTAAAAATTGGGTCTGTTTTTGCACCACCGACAGGGGCATCATGGAGCCGTGGCCCATGCCCGGGACTTCCACATACTCGATGTCGTGTTTCCCCAGCCTCATGGCCCGCACAAAACGGTCCGAATGCATCTTTTTGTTGACTAAATCGTCCTTGTCCCCGTGAATGACCAGGTAAGGGATACGCGGCATGGCCCTGACCTGGTGCAGGGGAGAATGTTCGCGGAGCACTTTGGCCAAAGGCTGTTTGTATCCGCTGAAAGCGTGGAGAAAGGTGCGGGGCAGATCGGGCCGCTCGTTGAAATGGCCGGGCAGGTCGCAGACCGGGAACAAGGCCATGCAGGCGGACACGGGTTTCCTGGCATAGCGGGTGTACAGCAGGGCGCTGCAGCCGCCCATGCTGGCGCCGGTCGACAACAAAGGCACGGAGTCGGCCAGTTTGTATTCCCTATAGACCGCCCTGACCAGGTCGTCGACCATGGCCCGGGCCTGCCGGTTCATCCATGCCCAGGGGCCGTAATAGGGATAGACCAGCAGTCCCCCGGCCCGGGCACACTCGATCTCCGCGGGTGATTCCGGGCTTTCCTTCATAATGGTCGAGCCCAGTCCGTGGAACTGCAGTACCACCCCGGTGACGGGCTTTTTGGTAAAACGGTCGGATATCCAGGCAACCTGTTTGATCCATGGGTCCATTGTCCAGCTCCCCTAAAACCTCTTGCTCAAAATGTGGATGAGGACCTCGGCCAGGGTCAAATAGACCAGGTCCGTGAGGATGACCGTCAGGTAGAACCAGACGCTCTCGGATTGTTTGAAAAAAGAACGCAGGAGCCTGAAACTCATGAAACAAACGATGCAGAGGCAGACGGCCAGGATGACCATCACCTTCATGGAGATGACAATGCCTTTGAGCTCGTCATAGCCCATGCTGGCCAGCTTGGCCAGGCAGTAATTGATGACCAGCCAGATGACCGAAAAAGCCAGGCTCATGGCCACGTTGATCATCGAGGAATCCGTCCTGTTGATCCAGTCTTTTTCTCCAACCACTTTAGGATCGTCTGCCATAGCTTCTCCTAACAGTCTGCTTCAAATGTTTTTTATGATACCAAAGCAGACTGTTAATACTTCCCGTATTGTTGCCCGGTCTCGTACATGGCCAAAACATTTTCCGTGGGCGAGTTGTCCTGCAATTCGTGGGTCGGCGAAAAGCAATAGCCTCCGCCGGGCATCATGATGTCCAAAATGTTCTTGCAATACTCCCTGACCTGCTCCTCGGACCCGAAGGACACGGGCCCGGCCGTGCTGATGCAGCCGTGGAACGCCAGCCTGCCCCCAAAGGTCTTTTTAAGATATTCCGGGGACATATTCTTGGCCTCGGGCTGCAGAGTATCCACGATATTGACGCCCATCTCGATGAAATCCTCGTAAACCCAGCTGCTCGACCCGCAGGTATGGACCATGACCGGCAGGTCAAAGGACTTGGCCACGTCAATAAGCTTCTGGTGCAAAGGCCGGATGTTCTTGCGGTAGGTCTCCTTGCTGACCATGGGCGCCTGCTGGGTGCCCAGGTCTTCGCCCATCCAAAAAAAATCTATCCCGCCTTTGGCCGCTTCCAAAGTCCGGGCCAGCATCTCCACCTGGATGTCCACCCGCCTCTTGGCCAGCAAAAGCCCGGCCGGCTCGTCGGTCACCAGGTCCACCAGGGTCTGCTCCATGTTCCTGATCATGCCGTTGGTGTTGATGACATCGCCCATGCCGGCATGGCCCGTAAACACGGCAAACTCCTTGTATCTACGGCACTGCTCTGCCACTCCGCTGTAGTCAAAATCGTCCGCTGAGGGCATGGGCCAGCGGGCCACTTCCTCTTTGGTGGCGTTCTGCAGCGGGAAATCGCAAAAATCCCAGTATCCGCCGCTGCCATGCTCGATATAGCGGCGGTGGATGCCCCAGATATCCACCAGCACCCCTCGCTCCGGGATATCGCTGTGCTTTTTCTTTCCGATAAATTCCGGCCATATTCCGCGGAAATCCACCTCCAGGGCCTGCCTCAACCCCTCTGCATCTTCCGGGCCCAAACCAAAATGCTTTTTGAGCCTGGCGTCTATCCCCGGATTGGCCATGTAATCAATGGGCACCCGGTCGGTTTTTTGGTAGCCGAAAGTTTTTAAAACCCGTTCTTTAGAAGTCATATGCTTCCTCCTTGGAAATCTTACATCACCACTTTGACGCTGTGGGTCTTATTATCCGTGAATAAAGGAAGGAGGTTGCCGGTAATCTTTTTGCCGTCCACCTCTATGGAGGTTACGCCGAACTGCTTTTTATTGGGGTTGGCAAACTCCACTTCATACTGGCATCCCCGGAAAGCCCTTTTTAAACTGAATTTGTCCCAGTGCGAAGGCACGCAGGGGTCGATCAAAAGGCCGTTATAGGAGGCCCGCACGCCGATCATGTAGCTGGTCATGGTGTTATACAGCCAGTCCGCCGTACCCGTGATCCAGGAATACAGGATCTCGCCTTTCCTGGGATGCTCTGGCCCGTAATACATGTTGGTCACCATATAGGGCGGGCATCCGGAATGGGATGAGGGATTGACCTCGCTGTCCGGCAGGATCTTTTTCATGGACCGGTAGGCCTCGTTGGCCCGTTTGATGCTGATATCCGCGAATATTTTAAAGGAGGTGCCGTGGCAGTAGGGCGAGGAGTTTTCCCACATACCCGGGATAAAGGTGGTCAGGCGGCCGATGCCGGGGTTTTTATGGCGGTAGGCCGGAGTCATGACCAGAGAGCCGTAATCGCACTCCAGGTCGTTGTCGATGACCTTCAAAATGCTCTTGAGCCTTTCGCCTTCCGCGACCCCGGCCATGATGGCCCAGGTCTGCGGGTTGAGGTAGACCCGGCCCTCTTTTTCCGTATGGGAGCCGACCTTTTCACCGGCGTCATTGATGCCTTCCAAATACCATTGGCCATCCCAGCCCTGCTCGTTGATGGTCCGCTTGAGCCGCTCCGACCTGTCCTTGAGCTCGTGCACCAGGCTGTTGTCGTGAAAAACTTCCCGGGCGATGTCCATGGCCTTGGACATGCTGTAGACCATGGCAATGGAGGTCCAGACCGTCTCCCCTTTTTCCCCGATGCCTATCCAGTTCAAAGAGTCGTTCCAGTCCCCGAAATGCGCCTTGATGAGCCGGTGCGAACCCAGGTCGTCCGTGGAGTGTCGGATGGCGGTCAGGGTGTGTTCCCAGACCGTGGCTTCGCCTTTGTCGAAATACGGCACTTTTTCATGGAGCAGCCTGAGGTCGCCGGTCTCCCGCAGGTACGAGTCCAAAGCCGGCGCGATCCACACCGGGCCGTCCGAATAATGGTGGTCGTCCACCGGGTCCCAACCCCGCAGGGTGTGTCCGTCGCTGTACTGGTGCTTCAAAGACTCGATGATCTTGCGCTTGGCGCCCTCCGGGTCGTAGCCGGCCACGGCCCAGACCGCCTGCAAAACATCCCGCAGGCCCTTGCCCGTGTCGGTGCCCACCTCGGTGTGCAGCTGCACGGAGCGCTTGATCCAGTAGTTGAACAGGCTGTTTAGCTTTTCCTCGGGCGTCTCGATAAACACGCTGGTGTAACTTTTGACCAGGTTCTCCGTGACCGCCTGGAACTCCTCGTCTATCTTGCCCGGCTGGAACCAGCGGTCGCAAAAACTCTCGGCCAGTTCCATGGTGTCCGTGGCGCCGAACATCACGTTGAAAGTGGTCTCCTGGCCTGGTTTGAGCTCAAAGGTATGCTCCAGAGCGCCGCAGAGCTTTTCCGCCGCGGCCAGGCTGTTGCGGCAGCGTCCCTCCATCACGGCCTGCGGGCAGTTGACCTGGCTCATACCCAAAAACGCCTTGCGGGAGGAGTCAAAGCCGGTGGGTTTCAGGTCCGAGGCCACAAACGCGTTGAAAAAGTTGTGAGGCCTCTCCGGCGCGCCGTTAAAACTGACCAGCAGATTTTTTTCCTGATTGTAAGCGCCCGTGAGGGATGAAAAGTAATCGCAATATTCCTGGTAGCCCTTGAGGAGCCAGTCCGCGAAAGAATAGAACTGGACCTTGCGCGGGTTGGCGCCTTTGTTCCTGAGGGTGACGGTCCACAGTTCCACCGGGTCGGTCGAGGGTACGAACACCCGCATCCTGGTCTCGATCTGGTCTTTTTCCGACTCCAGCGTGGAATACCCCAGCCCGTGCCTGCAGGAAAAGCGGTCCAGCTTCTCCAATACCGGGTACCACCCCGGGCTCCAGACCTTGGCCGTGTCGGCGTCCCGCAAATAAAAATGCCGGTTCTCGTCCCGCACCATCAGGCAGCGACAATGCGGGTCCATGTACTGCATGGGCCGCTCCGTGAAACACCCGATGCCCGCCAGATGCTGGCTAACTCCGGAGATGATCTGGCGGTTCCAGAAATAGTTCACAAAAGGGAGCGGCGTGTTGACTTCGGTCACCACATATTCCCTGCCCTGCTTATCAAAATAACCGTAATCGACCCTCTCCATCCCGGCCTGCTCTCTTTCTTTTGGTTGTTTAAAATAACGGCCTTCATTATACAATAGAAACGACTTTATAAATATTTCCCCGCCCTTTGATGCCATAGGCGTACAAAGGGGAGGAATCCATAAGGAGAACCATGGCTGGATCAATAAAAGTCGGTATTATCGGAGCGGGCGCCAACGCCAAGCTCCGCCATATCCCCGGTTTTCAGGCCATTCCCGGCTGCGAAGTTGCGGCCGTAGCCAACCGCACCATGGAGTCCGGCCAAAAGGTGGCCAAAGAGTTCAAGATTCCCAAGGTCTATGACCACTGGTCTAAGCTGTTGGACCAGCCGGATATTGACGCGGTCTGCATCGCCACCTGGCCTTATATGCATTGCCCTATCACCGTGGAGGCTCTCCGGAAGAACAAGCATGTCCTGTGCGAGGCACGGATGGCTATGAACAGCCGCGAAGCCCATAAAATGTTAGAAGCCAGCCACAAACACCCCCGGCTGATAGCCCAGGTGGTGCCCGCGCCATTTACTTTCAAGGTGGACCAGACCATCAAGGAACTGGTCGCCAGCGGTTTCCTGGGCGACCTCCTCGCCATGGAAGTGCGGGTTTTGGACAAAAATTTTGCGGACACCCAGAGCCCTTTGACCTGGCGCCAGGACCGCCAGTTGAGCGGTTACAACACCATGACCATGGGCATCTGGTACGAGTGCCTGATGCGCTGGGTCGGCGAGGCCAAAAAGGTCCAGGCCATGTCTAAGGTCTGCGTGGACAAGCGGCCCGGCCCGGACGGCAAAACGCGTTTTGTGAAGGTCCCTGACCACGTGGATATCACTTGCGCTTTTGGCTGCGGGGCCCAGGCCCACTTGCGTTTCAGCAGCGTGACCGGACTGGCTCCGGAAAGCGAGGTCTGGCTTTTTGGCTCCAAGGGTACGCTCTACCTCAATGCCGACAAGATGGTCTTGAAGGGCGGCCAAAAGGGCGACAAGGAACTGCGTGAGATCCCCGTCCCTCCGGAAAAGCAGGGGCAATGGCAGGTGGAAAAAGATTTCATTGATTCTATCCGGGACCATAAACCTGTTACCCTGACGGATTTTGCCACCGGCGTGAAATATATGGAATGGACCGAAGCGGTCATCAAGAGCGCTAAAAAAGGTAAGGCCATCAAACTGCCCCTGTAAAGGACTAGCGGCTGGCCTTTTCGCAGTATTCCCGGAACAACCTGAGGTAAACTTTGTAATTCTCCAGCGATACGCCCGGCGGGGTCTGGTGGTCCACCGAGGGGATGTAACCTCCCGACCGCATGACCGGCAAGAGCCTCTCGAACTCGGCCCGCATGGCCACTTCGCCTTTGTCCATCACCAGCTTGTCATACCCGCCCATCATCAGGAAACGCGGATGCTCCCGCCGGATGCGCGCTAGGTCCACCCCGGCCTGCCTCTCCAAAGGGTAAATCCCCTCCAGCCCGGCCTCTGTAAGCCAGGGAATGACCTCGTGGATGTCGCCGTCGCTGTCCACCAACACCTTGACCCCGTATTTTTTGATATGAGGGATGACCTGGCGGTAATAGGGCGTCATAAACTCCTTGAAAGCCTTATAGGAAAGCATGGGGCCGTTGTTATAGGAAAAATCCTCGGCAAACCCGACCATATCGGGCTTAATCACCGGGAAAAGCGCTTCCACGGCCCGGACATTAAAGTCAGCCAAATCCTGGTTGATACGGCTTAATAGCTCGGCTTGGTCATAAAAGGAATAGAGATGCCTTTCAATGCCCAGCATGGCCCTGGGAAACCAGAAAAACCCGTCCAGCCACAGCCTGATACTGATGGCCCCGGCGTCGTGCTTGGGCTTTAGTTCCAGAGCGGATCTTTTGAGTCCTTCCAGGATGGAATCCTGGAAAAGGTAAGGCTTAATCTTCTCATAGGAGGCTTCGTCCGTAAGGATACCCGCGCCGTGGGTCTTTTCCCTGGGGCAATCCACTGTGGCCGCGCCACAGCCCAAGCAGATCAAATGGTCCAGCCCGAAAAGCTCTACGAGCTCCTCCCCCTCCAGACCAGCGGCCAGACCTTCCTTTTTCCAGCGCTCTATCGTTTGGTCCCACCAGGGAGCCCATTCGATCATGGCTAGCCGGTCGTCAGGTTTTTCAAAGTTGAGCGTCTTGAGGAAGCGCTCACGGGGAGTCACAAAAACCTCCTAGTCCAGGTTAAGAAGCTTGAAGGCCAGCATGAGCCCGATGCCCAGGATAAAGAGAGCCATGGAAATCGCGGCGCGCTTTGAGTCTTCCTGCTTGTGCAGTTCCGGGATGAGGTCGCAGCAGGCGATATACACGAACCCTCCGGCTGCAAAGGGCAGGACCATTTGGCCGAACCCGCTCACAGCCAGGCCGTAAAAATATCCCAGGACCGAGCCCAGGATAGCCGTGACCGCGGTCAGGAAGTTATAGAACAGGGCCCTGGTCTTGCTAAACCCGCCGTAGACCAGTATGCCGAAATCGCCCAGTTCGTGCGGGATCTCGTGCATGACGATGGCCAGGGTGGCCACCAGCCCGAAATTGATACTGACCAGGAAGCTGGCTCCGATGATGACCCCGTCCATGAAATTATGGAGGCTGGAGCCGAATATATTAAGGTAGGTATAGGGGTGCACCTTGCACTCCACGTCGTGACAGTGCCTCCAAAAAAAATACCGTTCCATCACGAAGAAAAGGATGAAACCCAGGATCAGGGTGACATAGGTGGCCAGGCCGTTGTGCTGAGCCAAAGATTCGGGCAGCAGGTGGAAAAAGGCCGCGCCGATCAATCCGCCGGCCGCGAACGCCACCAGGTAGATCAGAACGGCATGGAGCGTCTTCTCGTTGAGCAAAAAAGTGAGGATGCCGATCAGGGAAAGCAGGCTCACCGCCACGCTGGCCCCCAGGACCCAGACAATCAACATAAGCAGAGCTGCTCCTGTTCCGGGCAAAAGATTAACAAACAGGCCCTAGAATGTTATACTTCTTCCTGTTAATGTTAAAAAGAATAGGGATATCTTAACTGCCTTTATGCGTCAAGGAAAGGACAAAATGAGCAGGACCAAAGGCTTGAAACCCCTGGGCTCGGCCAGGCTGATCGTTGACGGGCAGGAGCTGGAACTGCCAGTTTATGTAGGCACGGAAAAAGAGAAAACCATAGATATCGATGACTTGCGGGAAAAAACAGGCTGCATCACCCTGGACCACGGCTATCTGAACACAGGCTCCTGCCTCAGCACCATCACCTATATCGACGGTGACAAAGGCATCCTGCGGTATCGGGGCTACCCCATCGAGGAGCTGGCCAAGCACTCTAATTTTATAGAGACCAGCTTCTTGCTCATCCGGGGACATTTGCCCTCCCCGGACGAGCTCCACGAATTCATCAGCGAGATAAAACATTCTACCCCGCTGGATAAAAAGATCCAGCAGTTCTATGACGGGGTTCCCCAGGGCGGCCACCCCATGGCGGTCCTGGCTTCGATGGTGAGCGCCATGTCCACCTTTTATCAGGAGTACGCCGACCCCCAGGACTCACGGCACATTCATCTGGCCATCTACCGGCTGATGGGCAAGATCCCCTCCATCCTGGCCTACGGATTTAAAAAGACCATGGGCCAGGCCATCGTGGAGCCCGACCCGTCGCTCGACTACAGTTCCAACTTCCTCCATATGATGTTCGCCAACCCCGCGGGCAATTACAAGGTGGATCCGGTACTGGCCAAGGCCCTGGACACGGCCCTGCTCCTCCACGCCGACCACGAGCAGAGCTGCAGCACCTCCACGGTCCGGCTGGTGGGCACGAGCGGCGCCAACATGTACGCCTCCATCTCGGCCGGCATCAGCGCCCTCTGGGGATATTTCCACGGCGGTGCGGCCCAGGCCGTGGTCGAAATGCTGCAGGAGATACACAACAGCGGTATTAGCGCCAAAGACTACATTGAAAAGGTCAAACGGAAAGAGGACGGCATCCGGCTCATGGGATTCGGCCACCGCGTGTACAAAAACTTCGACCCGCGGGCCAAGATCATCAAAAAACTCTGCCACGATGTCCTCAAAAGGACCGGGCATAAGAGCCCCCTCTTTGAGCTGGCCCAAAAACTGGAGAACATCGCGCTTAAAGACGACTATTTCCTGGCACGCAAGCTGTATCCCAACGTGGACTACTATACCGGGATCACCTACCTGGCCCTCGGCATCCCCGTCAACATGTATACGGTCATGTTCGCCATGGGACGCATGCCGGGCTGGATCGCCCAGTGGCTGGAAATGAAGCACGACCCGGCCACAAAATTGGGCCGGCCGCGGCAAGTTTACACGGGCTCGACCATTCGCCACTACCCGGCCAATAAAAAAAGATAGGGCGGCTTTTGGTTTTTCGCCGCGCCCTTTACAAACGGTGTTTTTGCTGATATCTTATATTCATTAGTTTTTGCTTAAGTTTTTTAAGCAAATCACCCTGAACTTCAAAATCCAAAAACAATTAGCTCAGAGAGGTCTTTTTAGTGGGGCTACTTTTATTTCTGATCGGATTTCCGCTGCTGGTCGCGTTCTTGGTCCTGGCGGCAAAAAATGACCGCCTAAGGGGCGGGGTCATCACCCTGGCCACGGTGGTCCTGTGCGCGGCTTCCATCCTGCTCTTGTTCGACAACTTCCACCGTCCTCCCCAACTTTTTAGCGCCGAGTTTCCCGGGGTTGAAAAAATCATGCTGGGGCTGGAGATATTGCTGGGCGCCTACATCTTCTTCCTCAGTCTTAAATTCAAACAATACATGGTGGCCAGCCTGGTCACCCTCCAGGTCTTAATAATGGTAGTCTGCGAGCTCACTTTCGGAGCCTCGGTCAAGGTGGACTACAACCTCTTTGTGGACAATTTATCCGTCATCATGGCCCTGATCATCGGCATTATCGGCAGCCTGATCTGCCTTTACTCCGTGGGCTATATGAAGCGCCTGCACGAAGAGCACCACAAAGAGATCCCCGACCGCCGGCCTTTCTTTTCCTTTATCTTATTCGTCTTCCTTGCGGCCATGTTCGGGGTAGTCTTCGCCAACAACCTCGTTTGGCTGTACTTTTTCTGGGAAATCACCACCCTGTGCTCCTTCTTCCTGATCGCCTACAAGCAGGATGAAATATCCTGGAAAAACGCTTTCCTGGCCCTCAAATACAACCTTTTGGGCGGCTTGGGCTTTGCCCTGGCCCTGGCCTACCTTATGTATACGCCTAAAGTCATCGAAATGGACAAGGTCCTGGCCCTGGGCAAGGCCAGCGTCATGATCCCGGTCGCCTTGATCTGCTTTGCCGGACTGACCAAATCGGCCCAGATGCCCTTCTCCTCCTGGCTCTTGGGCGCCATGGTCGCTCCGACCCCGGTCTCGGCCCTGCTGCATTCCAGCACCATGGTCAAGGCTGGCGTCTATATCCTGCTCAAATTTGCCACCGTGCTCCAGGGGACCCTGGTGGGCGGCATGCTGGCCCTGGTCGGCTGCCTTACTTTTGTCCTGGCTTCTTTTATCGCCATTACCCAGAGCGATGCCAAAAGGGTCCTGGCCTACTCCACCGTGGCCAACCTCGGCCTCATCGTGATGTGCGCCGGGATCGGTTCCTATGAGGCGGTCTGGGCCGGCGTCTTTTTGATCATTTTCCACGCCATTGCCAAAGGGCTTCTTTTCCTCTGCGTGGGTACCACCGAACATAACATCCACAGCCGCAACATCGAGGACATGGGCGGCCTGATCCTGAGGCTCCCCAAGATTGCCGTCATGATGCAGATCGGCATGGCCGGCATGTTCCTGGCGCCTTTTGGGATGCTCATCAGCAAATGGGCCGTGCTCAAGGCCCTGGTCGTCAGCCCCTACATGGCCATGGTCTTTTTACTGGCCGTGGGCAGCAGCGCGACCCTGTTCTTCTGGGTCAAATGGATGGGCAAGCTCATCACGGTCATGGGGCCGCAAGAGAACGTGGAAAAAGGCGTCACGGTGAGCGAATGGACGCCGCTCTACATCCTCGCGGGCTTGACCATCGTGGTCTGCGCGATCTTCCCCCTGATCTCGACCCACCTCGTCGAGGTTTACCTGATAAACATTTACAACACCACGGTCATGGTCATGAGCCAGGGCAATACCCTGATCATGCTCCTGATGATGGTCATGGTCCTGCTGTTCCCCCTGACCTTTTTGAATTACGGCAAGAATGTCCGCGTCACGGACGCTTACCTGGGCGGAGCCAATGTCCAGGGCAGCACCCAGTTCACCGGGTCCACCGGCGACGTGACCGACCTGGAGACCAAGAACTATTATCTTGAGAACATCTTTGGGGAATCCAAACTCATCAAGGTAGGAGCTATTTTGACGATCATTTCGATCCTGGTCATGGTGGTGGTCCCATGGGTCTGAACACGCTTGTGGCCTTGATCATCTATCTCATCGCTGCTCCCCTCGTGGGAGGCATCCTCGCTGGCTGGGACCGCCGGTTGACCGCCCGCCTGCAAAGCCGGGTCGGCCCGCCCATCCTGCAGCCTTTCTATGATGTTCTTAAGCTGATGAGCAAGGAGAACCTGGTCGTCCGCATGTCCCAGAACTTTTATGTTCTTTTCTTCCTCATCCTGGTCATTTTCACCGGCGCTCTGTTCTTCACGGGCGGCGACCTGCTGCTGGTCATCTTTTCCCTGACCCTGGCCGCGGTCTTCTTTGCCCTGGCCGGTTTTAAGACCAGCTCGTCCTATAGTTTCTTGGGCGCTCAGCGGGAGCTCATCCAGATGATGGCCTATGAGCCCATGATCATCCTGGCGGCCGTAGGCATGTTCATGGTCGCCAAGAGTTTCGCGGTCAGCGATATCTTGGCTTGCCCCCTGTTGCTCATCGCCTACCTGCCCGGCATTTTCCTGGGATTCCTTTTCATCCTGATCATCAAATTCCGCAAATCGCCCTTTGACCTGTCCATGTCCCACCACGCCCATCAGGAGCTGGCCCGCGGCATCATCACCGAATTCTCCGGCTCCACCCTGGCCATGATCGAGATCGCCCATTGGTACGAGAACGTCCTCCTGCTGGGTTTTGTGGGGCTGTTTTTCGCCAACAACCTCTGGCTCGCCGTCATCGCGGCGTTGGCCTCTTACTTCGTGCTGATCTTTATCGACAACACTTTCGCCCGCGTGAAATGGACCCTGGCCCTGCGGAGCTCCTGGATCGTCACCTTGGTCCTCGGTCTGGGCAACCTCGCGGTTTTGATATTCGTGCTTAAATAAAAGGAGTTTAAATGTCTTATTTAAAAAGGTCGCCGTGGGTCATCCACTATGACGCCTCCAGCTGCAACGGTTGCGACATCGAGGTCCTGGCCTGCCTGACCCCGGTTTACGACGTGGAACGCTTCGGCATCATCAATACCGGCAACCCCAAGCACGCGGACATTTTTTTGATCACCGGTTCAGTCAACGAGCAGAACAAGACCGTAGTCCTGAATATCTATAATGAGATGCCCAACCCCAAGGTCGTGGTGGCCATCGGCGCCTGCGCTTTGACAGGTGGCATTTTTGCCGAGACCTATAACGTGCAGGGCGGGGTGGACAAAGTCATCCCGGTGGACGTCTATGTTCCCGGCTGCGCCGCCAGGCCCGAGGCCATCATCGATGGCGTCGTGCAGGGTCTCGCGGTCCTCGAGGAAAAATACGCCAAACTTCACAAGGAAAAAACCGCTAAAAATGAGGTAAAAAAATAATGGACGCGCAAACCTTTACCCCGATCAATGTCTCCGAGCTGGTCTCCAAGGTCGGGGAGCTGAAAAATTCTGGCTATAGGATGGTCCAGATCTGCGCCGCCAAAGTGGACCAGGGCCTGGAACTCACCTATTCCTTTGACAAGGAGTACGGTCTGGTCAACTTGCGGTTCACTCTGCCCTCGACCGAGGTGGAGGTCCCCAGCGTCAGCGGAGTTTACTGGAACTCCTTCTTGTACGAGAACGAGCTGCACGATCTTTTCGGCATCAAGGTCACCAACATCAACGTGGACTACAAGGGAAAATTCTACAAGACCTCGGTCAAGTGGCCCTTTAATCCCGAGCCAAAACCCGCCGAGAGCGCGGAGAAAGATAAACAGCCATGAGCAAACGGACGATCATCCCCTTCGGCCCCCAGCATCCGGTGCTGCCGGAGCCTATCCATCTGGACCTGGTGATGGAGGACGAGAAGGTCGTGCAGGCCATACCCTCCATTGGGTTCATCCACCGGGGGCTCGAAAAACTGGTGGAGAAAAAGGATTTCATTGACTACGCCTTTGTGGCGGAGCGCATCTGCGGCATCTGCAGCTTTATCCACGGCATGACCTACTGCCTGGCCGTTGAGTCCATCATGAAACTGGAAGTCCCGCCGCGCGCCGCTTACCTGCGCATCATCTGGGGCGAGCTCTCCCGTATCCACAGCCACCTGCTCTGGCTGGGCCTGATGGCTGACGGGTTCGGCTTTGAGAGCCTGTTCATGCAATCGTGGCGCATCAGGGAAAAGATCCTCGACATCATCGAGGCCACGACCGGCGGCCGGGTCATTTTCGGGACTTCCAAGGTCGGCGGGGTGCGCCGGGACATTTCCAAGGAAACCATGGCGGATATGCTGAAAAAACTCGCGGAATACGAGAAGGAAATCAACAAGCTGACCAAGGTCTTTATGAACGACAGCTCGGTCAAGCACCGCCTGGTCGGGGTCGGCGTCCTGTCCCAAGAGGATGCCTACGCCCTGGGCGCGGTCGGCCCGACTCTGCGGGGCAGCGGCGTAGTCCGGGACACCCGCAAACTGGGTTACAGCCTGTATAACGAGATCACTTTTGAACCCATCGTGGAAAAGGACGGCGACAGCTACAGCCGCTGCATGGTCCGGGTGAGGGAGCTTAACCAGTCCTTTGACATCATCCGCCAGGCCGCCCAAAAGATGCCCGAAGGCCCCATCGCGGCCAAGGTTACGGGGCTTCCTGACGGCGAAGTGGTCATGCGCACCGAGCAGCCCCGCGGCGAGGTCGTTTATTACGCCAAGGCGAACGCTACCCGCTATCTCAAGAGGTTAAGGGTACGGACGCCCACTTTTGCCAACATACCGCCCCTGGTTAAACTTCTGCCGGGATGCGAGCTGGCTGATGTGCCGGTCCTGGTCCTGACCATCGACCCCTGCATCAGCTGTACGGAGAGATAAAATGCCTAACTTTTCCATGTCATCGACGGTCCTGAAAAACCTGTTCCACAAACCCTCCACGGTGAAATACCCGTTCGAGACCAAGGCTCCCCTGCCCATGTCGCGGGGAAGCATCCGCTACGACGTTTCCCAGTGCATCTTCTGCGGGATGTGCCAGAAAAAATGCCCCACCGGCGCCATCACCATGTTCAAGGAAGAGAAAAAATTCACGGTGAAGCGCCAGAACTGCATTGTCTGCGGTTACTGCGTTGAGGTCTGCCCCAAGAAGTGCATCTACATGGACGCCGCCTACTCCAAACCCTTCCGCGCCAAAGGCGAGGATACTTTCCTCTGATGCACGAATACCACCTGGTCGAAGACATCGTCAAAAAGGTCCTGGAATCCGCAGCGCAAAACCATGCCGTCAAGGTCACCAAAGTGAACCTGGTCGTGGGTGAGCTGTCGGGTCTCGCGGAAAGTTCGGTCCGGCTGTACTTTGAAAGCCTTTCCAAAGGCACCATCGCCGAGCAGGCCAAATTGGTCATCACACCTCTTCCCGCCAAGCTCCAGTGCAAGTACTGCGGCTTTTTGTTCGTCCGTAAAAAAGGCGAATTCGACTGTCCCCAGTGCGGCAAACCCGCTGTCCCGACCGAGATCGGCAAGGAGTTCTATATCAAGGATATTGAGGTCGAAGAATAGGCCTCCTGATCCAGTTGGAAGTTGCATTAGGCGCAAAAACCTTCCTCTAGGATTTGTTACAAGGAGTTTCCAACGACGGGTTAGATCAGAATTTTACGGATGAACCTAACATTTTCTGGCTGATCTGGATGAGGAATTTCACGATCTGTTCTTTGCTTTCCGCTGATATCTTTTGGTATCTTATCCCATAGCCGTAAATACCGATATTCTGGTTCTCTTCCTTTTTCCACAGGACATGGCAAAGCAGGATGATCTGCTTGAAGGAGTTGGGAAGGTAAAAGTTCAACCGCAGCAAGGTGCCCACGGGGATCAGGGTGTCGGAAACGAGGTAGACCCCTTCGGCGCCCAGGTTTTCTATGCAGGTATCGGGGCCGAGGTTTTTCAGCTCTTTTTTGCCGGTGACCACATTTTTGACCTGGTAATAACCCCTTGCCGGGATCAGGGTATTATATCTTAAACTTTTTCTGTATCTCATGTTAAATCGCTCCCGCCGTTCTCATTTTGTTTTCTTCGTGCCCAGGATATATTCGCTGACCTTGATCTTGTCCGCCTCTTTGATCTCCATGGTCAGGATGCCGTAGCCGTATTTTCCGCCGATATCCGCTTTGGTCTCCTTTTTTCTGATCACTTCGCCTATCAGGTTGATCGGCCTGGTATATCCGGGCAAATAAAACCCGATCTGCACAATGCTCCCCAGGCGCACGTCTGAATCCGAAGCAATGAAAATCCCGTCGGAACTGACATTGCCGATCATCGTGTGTTCGTCCAGCTTGGAGACCAGGTGGTACGCCTTTTTCCTGTATTCCAGCACCGCCCCTTTGGCGAACATCAAAACATCGACTCTCGAGCCTTTTCTCCGGTACATTCCCCACCTCTTCGGACCAAAACCATTGTTAAATTTAGCAAAAAATAGGCCTTTAGCAAGACGTGTCCCTGACTTTTTTATAAAATTTCAGGAATAGGAAAGTGAGAGCCAGGTCCAGGCTCTTGGGCTAGCGGCCGGTCAAGGCGATGACCTGCTGGGCGTGGACGTGCCCGCTCCGCTTGAGGTCCGGCGACTCGTCCACCAGGATATAAAGGTCGCCGTCCGCGGCGATCATGTCCGGCACGCGGGTTTGCTTGTTGCCCCTGCCTATTTCCGGCGTATCCCGGATGGGCACTTTAAGGTCCAGGGTGAATGGGGCCGGAAGGCTGGGTGCCTTTTCCGCAGTGATATCCACCCCTGCCACCTTGAGGGTCAGGTCAGGCCCTGTGGCCGTGTCCACCCAGGCGATGTAAGCGTAGCGGCCTGTGACGACCATCCGGTTGACCTCGAAAAAGTTCTCGAAATAGCCAGGTCTCAGGTCAGGATAGTTGCCGGTTTGGTTGGCGTTATTGAGTTCCAGCGTCCATTTTTCCTCTCCCGCCGTGGCGTCAAAGACCGTGAGGGTGCTGGGCCCCACGGCTGGCTGGTCCGGAAAGGGCGGCTTGTCCCCTGTGGTGGTATCCGCGTTAAAAAGGGCGTAAACGATGTATTCCCGGCCGTCCACTTTGGTATAGGCGATGTTAGGCCAGATGTCCCGTCCTCTCATTCCCCGCCCCACCGAAAGGTCATAGGTAATCGAAGCGCGGGGGTCTGCGTGGACGAGCTGGACGGTCTCTTCTTCACCGGGTTTCCAGGCCACCCACACGCCGTCATCCACGACCATCTTGGCGATGTTGCGGTAACAGTTGAAAATGCCTCCAGGGTCCACCGGGAACCATGACTCCTCGTCTTTGCCGGCAAAATGATAATCAAAGATCCTGGCTTTGACCTGGGCGGTTTCGCTCCTGCCTACGCCGGCGATCTTGCTGGCCTGGTTATGTAAATTTTTGTCCTCATAACTCAGGCAGGCCAGGCGCAGGCCTTTTTTGACATCGCTCGCAGCGAGCTCGTTGCCCGGCACAGCCGGGTCATAGGGGCCGATATAGTAAACTTTGTCGTTCTGCACCAGGGCTCCGTTCCACATCTTGAAGACCGGGAACCCCAGGTCGGTCTTGTAGGACTGGTCCCAGTCCCTGCTGGCTGCCAGGCCCGTGTATTTGTTGACCAGCATGTCTGACCAGCACAGGCTGTGCCCCAGGTTTTTGCTGACCACCAAATATTCGCTCCCCGGCTGCAAGTCAAAAAACCCGCACATGTTGGGGTCGTTGCTGCCCAGGATGGCGCCCATGTCCCATTCATCATCCGGCATGGGATGGGTCTCGGTGTTGGGGTCGTATTCATCCGCCCGGGTCCGGCCCGTGCTGGTGAGGACAGCCTGGGAAACACGTCTGGCGCTTTTCATGTCCGGATAGGCCGCCGCCAGGGCCGCGTAAGCTCCCACAGCCGGTTGGGGATCGCCTTTAAAAGAAGAAAGGTTGGCCAGAGGGTCAATGGCCACCCGGCAGGCCTGGTCGCCTCCAATGGAGAGGAACAAATAGCCGCTGTCCGGGTCCCACCCCACGATCTCTTCACCCATGCCCGTTTCAGCGTTGTCTTCCATGTATTTATACGGCCCGATATTCTGTTTGGTCATCAGGCAGTTGAGCACATGGCCGTCGTTGGCGTCCAAAATGGTTACGCAGGCGTTATTGGCCGGCATACCGTCCTTGGTCGTGGCGGACAAGGCCAGCTTGCCGTTCAGCAAAGCCAGGTTGCGGCTGTACATGGTCCACGGTCCTGGGTCCAAAACCGGTCCCTTGTTCCCAAAACTCTTCCATATCCTCGGGTCATTAACCTCGACCAGGCTGGTGAACCGGCGCAACCATTTGAGTTTCAAAGAGGAAGGTTGGATGTCCACAGCCGAGGCGCTTTGGTGCAGGATGCCCTCATACCCCGGCCAGTTCTCCGCAAAAGCCTGAGCGGAAACTACGAGAATGATTGCCATACAGACTTTTAAAATCCTTAACATTTTGGACTCCTTTTCTTATTTACAAAGCTTTTTCCAGAATTGAACTTAATTCTTCCTTGCTCGCCTGGCGGGGGTTGTATTTCAAAGAACCCGAGTATTGGGTATCGGCCAAAAGCTGGGGAATATCCTCTTTTTTCACGCCTAGACACGCCAGTCCCCGTGGCATTTTAAGGTCTTGGAGCAATTTTTTGACCGCCTTGATGGCGTCCGCGCCTATTTCTCCCACCCTCATCCTGTAAGCCATTTTGGCGTACTGGGCTTCAGCCACAGCTAGATTGAACTCCATGACCGCGGGCAAAAGAAGAGCGCAGACCAGGCCGTGGCTGATATGGTAACGCGCCCCTACGGGGTGGGCCAGGCCGTGCACGGTGCCCAGTCCTGAATTGGAAAAAGACATGCCTGCCACAAAACTGGCCAGGAGCATGGCGTCCCTGGCTTGTTCGTTTTCGCCGTGCTGGAACGCCTCCAGCAAGTTTTCCCCGGTCATTTTCAAGCTGGTCAAAGCCAGGGATTCAGTCAGGGGTGTGGCCGTATTGCATACGAGCGCTTCGCAGGCATGGGTCAAACAGTCCATTCCGCTCAGGGCCGTGAGTTCTGGCGGCATGCTCACAGTCAGGCTGGGGTCCAAAATGACCAGGTCGGCCATGAGATACGGGCTCCGCAGGCTGATCTTGATGCCTTTTTGCTTGTCGGATAGGACGCTGTTCTTGGTGGCTTCGCTGCCAGAACCGGCCGTGGTGGGTATGGCCACAAAAGGAACTCCCTTGGCTTTGATCTCCTGGTTATATAAAAACTCTCTTACCGAACCGGTTAACTTCATCAGCCCGGCAACGGATTTGGCTGTATCCAGGGCACTGCCTCCGCCCAGCCCGATCACAAAATCACATTTTTCTTTTTTACCTAGCTCAACGGCCTGGTCAACTGTCTCCAGTGACGGCTCCGGCTCCACTTCCGAAAAAAGCACGGGAACAATGCCCGCCTCATTTAAGGATTGGAGAAGTTTAGGGAGGAATCCCTGCTGGCTGGCCATGGTTTTTCCAGTGATGACCAGGGCTTTTCTTCCTAAAATCTTGGCATGGGAACCGGTTTCGCTGAGGCATCCCCAGCCGGATACGACTTTGGTAGGAAAAAGATACTCGGTCAAAAGAAGTACTCCTGTGGCTATTTCACTCCCGCCCAGTTACGCAGGAACTGGACCAAAAGCCTGACCCCAAAACCTGTGCCGCCCTTGGGGATATAGGGCTTGGCCTTGTCGTCAAAGGCCGTGCCCGCGATGTCCAGGTGGGCCCAGGCATAACCCTCTGTAAAATGTTTCAGGAACATGGCGCCGGTGATGGTGCCGGCCCCGCGGGCCCCGACATTTTTGATGTCAGCCAGGTCGCTTTTGATGTTTTCCGCGTATTCTTCGTACATGGGCAGCGGCCAGGCGCGCTCACCGGTCTGTTCCGAGGCTTTTTTGACCTTGTCCATCAAAGCCTGGTCAGAGCCCAAAAGCCCGCAGGCTTCATGGCCCAGGGCCACGACACAGGCGCCGGTCAGGGTGGCCAGGTCGATCACGGCCTTGGGTTTGAAATGCTTGGCATAGCTCAGGGCGTCGGCCAGGATGACCCTTCCCTCGGCGTCCGTGTTGATGACCTCGATCGTTTTGCCGTTCAAAGCCATCACGATATCACCTGGCTTGGTGGCATGTCCGCTGGGCAGGTTTTCCGTGGCCGGAGCCAGGCCCACCACATGCAGGGGTAACTTGAGCTTGGCCACGGCTTGCAAAACGCCCAGGACCACTCCGGCGCCCGCCATATCGCCTTTCATTTCCTCCATTTTTTCCGCGGGTTTGAGGGATATCCCGCCGCTGTCAAAAGTGATGCCTTTGCCCACGATCACAATGGTATCCCACTCCTTGTGGTTGGCCCCGTGTTCCAGAACGATGAACCGGGGCGGCTCGTCGCTGCCCTTGGCCACACTGAGAAGCCCGCCCATTTTTAATTTTTGGATCTCTTTGGGCTCCATGACCTTGCAGGCCAGGCCGTTCTTTTTGGCAACTTCCTTGGCCACGAGTCCCAATTTGGTGGGGGTCAGTTCGTTGCTGGGCGTGTTGACCAGGTCCCGGACCAGGTAAACCGACTCGTTGGTGACCTGGGCCAGCTGCACGGCTTTTTGCGCTTTGGCCATTTTTTGGCCGTTGTTCTCCATAATGGTAATGGACTTGATCTCTTTGTCCTTGTCCTCTTTTTTGGTCTTGAAACGATCATATTCATAAAGGGCCAGGATGGAGCCCTCGGCCATGGCCAGGCACGCTTCCTGGATATCCGTACCCTCGTGGCCTCCGCCGAAGATCACCGTGGCGTACTCTTTGACCCCGAGCTCCCTGGCCTCGGTGGCGGCCCTGCCTGCGGCCTGCCTGACCTTTTCCATATTGTATTCGTCCCACTTGCCCAGCCCGACCACTAAAACCTTTTCCGCCGCTAGCTTGCCGCCAGTCCTCAAGAGGGTGGTCTTTAAAAATTTTCCCGTAAACTCCCCGCTCTGGACGATCTTGCTCAAAACCCCCGAGAGGGCCTTGTCCACGGCTTCCGCGGCGCCCCGGGGGGCTTTCAAACCCTCAAAAAACCCCACCACAATCATCTCGGTCTTTTCTTTAAGGATGTCGCCTTCTTTGACGTTCAGATTCGTTTTAACCATGAAAATCCCCTTTCAGCTTTGTTTTGACGGCTTGTTCCACGATCCTCGGCACAAAATGGCTGGCGTCCCCGCCCAGGGCAATGACTTCTTTGACCAGGTGAGAATTGAGATAGGTGTAATCCTCCGAGGGCGTCATAAAGACCACCTCGAACTTTTTGCTGAGTTTGCGGTTCAGGAGGGCCATCTGAAACTCATACTCAAAATCCGAAATGGCTCGCAGGCCTCTTAGGATGACCCGGGCGTTCCTTTGCGCGGCAAAATCCACCAAAAGCCCGGTAAAACTTTCCACTGTGACGTTCTTCATGCTCTTGGTGACCTGGCGGATCAAGGAAACCCTTTCCTCCAGGCTGAAGAGAGGTCTTTTGCCCTGATTTTCCGCGACCCCGATGATCAGGCGGTCAAAAACCCGCAGCCCTCTTTTGATGAGGTCCAAATGACCGTAGGTGATGGGATCAAAACTTCCGGCGTAAATGGCTGTCCTTTTCATTCTTCCCCCTTAAAATCATAATGGCAACATTTTACCACAGGCTCACCCGTGTTTTTCAGGCTGATGTTTGAAGAGCGTGATGGAAACCTGGCCGTAGAGCTTGTGCCTGAACTGGACAAGTCCAGCCACCCTTTGGGGCAGCTCTTCTTTTATATGGTGCTCCGCCACAATGACGGCTCCTTTGACCAGCAATTTAGCGTCAGCCAATTCCTGTAAACACTCCGGGACCAGGTTTTTGCCGTAAGGAGGGTCCAAAAACACGATATCAAACTTAGCCTTTTCCTGTTTGAGCTTGTGGATGGCGGATAAATGGGGCAAATTCCACACCTCAACCTCATCCCTGAGCCCCAAAGAGTCCAGGTTCTTCTGGATGACCTGGATGGAATCCCTGCTCTGGTCCACCAGGCAGGCAAAGCTCGCTCCCCGGCTTATGGCTTCGATGGCCATGTTGCCGGTGCCCGCGAAAAAATCTACCACCCGGGCACCTGGGATCTTCGGGGTCAGGATGGAAAAAAGCGATTCTTTGACCCTGTCCAGGGTGGGCCGGATGGACTGGCCTTCGAGGCAATAAAGTTTTCGATGACGATATTTTCCAGCAATGATCCGCACTGAATATCCCTTTCTTTGCCAATGGGTGCTACTTCGCATGCTCATAAAATTTCGGAGATGCGCATGCGAAGTGCACCTCCGCTCACTACGTTCGCTCCGGGCTGGTCTTGTCCCCGACTTGTTCTACCATAGTCCCCTTTGGGGACTTCTAAGGTAGGTCAGGGACAAGACCAGTGCTAGCTCAGGCTGGCCAGCTCAAACCTCTTGCCGTATTTGCTGACCAGGTTCTCTTTTAATACCTGGTTGGCGGCTTTGCTCAGGTCCGGGTCCGCCTCCACGATGGCTTGCGCCACGCTCCGGGCAGACTCCAAAAGCGCCACGTCCCTGGTCAGGTCCACCAGGGCCGAATCCAGGATGCCGTGCTGCCTGAGACCCGAAAGTTCGCCAGGCCCCCGCAGGGCCAGGTCGGTCTCGGCGATCTTGAACCCGTCGTTGGTGGCTTCCATGGCCCGCAACCGCTTGATGGCCTCGCCGGTCAGCGGCCATCCGGTCAGGAGGAAGCAATAAGAATCCTGCGCTCCCCTGCCCACCCGGCCCCTGAGCTGGTGGAGCTGGGCCAGGCCGAACCGCTCGGCGTTTTCAATAACTATAATAGAAGCGTTGGACACATCCAGCCCCACCTCGACCACCGTGGTGGCTACCAGGATGTCGATCCGGCGTGCGTGGAAGTCGTTCATCACGGCTGCTTTTTCCTGCGGTTTGAGCCTGCCGTGGATGAGCCCGACCCTGAGGTCGGAAAAAACAAAGCGGGACAGCTGTTCCGCCATCTGCGTGGCCGCCTTGAGCTGGGGCCGGCTGTTCTCCTCCACCAGGGGGTACACGATATAGGCCTGCTCCCCGGCTTTGATTCTATCCCGGATGAACTGGTAAAGGGACGCTTTTTCGCTCTGGCGCAGCCATTTGGTCTTGATGGGTTTGCGGCCGGGCGGCAGTTCGTCGATGACGGAAAGGTCCGTGTCGCCGTAAAGGGTCAGGACCATGGCCCTGGGAAAAGGCGTGGCGGTCATCATCAGGGCGTCCGGATAGACCCCCTTGGACTCCAGGACCGCGCGCTGCATGACCCCGAATTTATGCCGTTCATCCACGACCACCATGCCCAGCCTGGAAAAAACAACCCCTTCTTCCAGCAAGGCGTGGGTGCCGATGGCCAGCTGGCTCTCCCCGCTGGCCAGCCTGGCCAAAGCCTCCCGTTTAGCCTTGGCCCTGACCCCGCCGGTCAAAAGTTCCACTCTTACCTCCAGGGGCGAGAACAATCTCGAAAACGTTTCACTGTGCTGTTCGGCCAGGATCTCCGTGGGAGCCAGCAAAGCGCCCTGGAAACCGCTGTCGATGGTTTTCAAAAGGGACAGGGCTGCCACGATGGTCTTGCCCGAACCCACGTCTCCCTGCAGCAGACGGTTCATGGGTTTGGGCGATAGGAGGTCGCTATCGATCTCCTTGATCACCTTTTGCTGGCTGGGGGTCAGGGAAAAAGGAAGGGTTCGGAGCAAAGCCTGGACACGGGTTCCGCTGGTCTGGTAGACCCTGTTCTTTTTGATCTTTTCCACATGCTTTTTCCTGACCGCCAGGGAGACCTGCAAAGCCAACAGCTCGTCAAAAGCCAGCCTCTTCCTCGCGCCCCACCATTCCGCCTTGCTGACCGCTGTATGGATCCTCAAAACCGCCTCGCTCAGCCCCAAAAGCCCCAACTGCCCGAGGCCAGCGCTGTCCAAAATTTCTTTTTCGGCCAGCAAGGCGTGATGCTGGCGTGCCAATTCCGGCATGGCCTTCCGCAAAAAGGCCTGGCTCAGCAGAGGCGTGGTGTGGTAAAGCGAAAGGCAGCGGCCCTGCTCCAAGATGGCCAGTTCTTCTTCGTCCAGGAACTCAAAGCTGTTGTTGGTGCCCACGACCTGCTTGCCCCAGGGGGTCTTTTCCACCTGGTCCCAGAGGAGTACTTTCCGGCCTGCTCTGAACTTTTCGTTCAGGTATGGCCGGTTGAACCAGACCCAGCTGATGATCTCGTTATCGATCTTCAGCAGGACCTTCAATATCCTTCTTTTACCTTTGACCATTTCTTCCGTGGCCATGACTTCGGCCAGCATAAAGGCCCGGTCGCCCGGGCTGGCCCGGCCAGCCAGGAGGTCCTGTTTTTCGATGACCCATTTAGGGAAATAATAAAGAAGCTGGAAAAGATTATGAATCCTGAGGTGCTTGAAGGAAAGGCATTTTTGGGGGCCTATTTCGGGGATTTCGCTGACCTTTTGGCCCAGGTTGGCGGTTGGGGCTGGGTTGGTTTTTTTGGGTGGAGCTGCCGATTGGAGGTTCGCTTCTCTCAGCAGCAGGAGTTTACCCAGGAATTCTTTTACCTTTTTTTCCCTTTCTTGCAGTGAAAGGCTCTGATAATTTTTCAGAATGCCGGTGAAAGCTTCAAAACCCTGCCGGTTTTGCTGGTAATAATCCTGACCTTTGACTTCTGTGAGCCACAGGTTTTGGTATGACTCCAGCCCGCCCTGGACGGCCTTATCCTGGCAGCCGCCCTTGACCTCAAGTTTCAAAGGCTTTTCTATCTTTAGGATCCATTCTTCCAAATTCAATAGGGGCTCCTTAAGAACCTCAAAAAAATCTTGTCGTCCTTGTCCGGATATGGTACTTTAATCCTTCCAAACTAAGATTTTCCGGCATCCCCAACATTTTATAGGAAGTTCCGGCTGGATAAAAGGATTTACAAAGGAGCAACTAGGATGAAAAGGGTCAAAAAAGTAACGGGTTCCGTGAGGACTACAACTTGTTTTTACTGCGGTAAAAGCACCCAAGTGGGCAGGCAAGTCAGCCATTCCAAAAGAAGGACCCACAAGACCTGGCACGCCAACTTACACCAGGCTCATGTGCTCATCGACAATGTCCGCCGCCACGTCCTGGCCTGTACGCGCTGCCTGCGCTCCGGAGTGGTCAAAAAGGTAGTCTAAACTTCCACCTGATTCTCCCGAAGAAGTTACCTGACTACGATCTTCCTTAGGAAATCTCCAGGCTGGTCCAGCATCCTTCCGCAACCCATCACCACGCAATTCATGGGGTCTTCGGAGAGATTGACCGGTACCTGGGTCTCGTCCCTGAGCCGGTCCTCCATGCCTTTGAGCAAAGAAGAACCTCCCGCGAGGACGATGCCCCTGTCCACGATGTCCGCGATCAACTCTGGCGGCGTCTTTTCTAGGACTTGTTTGATGGCGTCGATGATCACCAGTAAGGGTTCTTCCAGGGCTCCCCGGATCTCTTCGGAGGTTATCTCGATGGTCCGAGGCAAACCCGTCACCAGGTCCAGCCCCTTGACCATGGTCTTGAGCTCTTCCTTAAGGGGAAAAGCCGAGCCGACCTTGAACTTGACGATCTCGGCGCTGGGTTCTCCGATCAGGACATTGTAGGTCTTTTTGATGTAGTTCACGATGGCTTCGTCCAGCTTGTTGCCGCCGACCCTGACCGATTTGGAATAAACCATGCCGCTCAGGGAGATCACGGCCACTTCGGTCGTCCCTCCCCCGATATCCACGATCATGTTCCCGGACGGCTCCTCGATGGGCAGATTGGCGCCGATGGCCGCGGCCATGGGCTCTTCCACGAGAAAGACCTCCCTGGCGCCGGCCTGCTCGGCTGAATCCCTCACCGCCCTTTTTTCTACTTCAGTGCCTCCGGAAGGGATGGCGATGATGATCCGCGGCCGGATCATCCTATGGCGGTTATGGACCTTGGTCAGAAAAAAACGCAGCATCCGTTCCGTCACCTCAAAGTCAGCGATAACGCCGTCCTGCATGGGCCGGATGGCCGCGATATTGATCGGGGTGCGGCCCAGCATGGCCTTGGCTTCCTTGCCTACCGCCAAAACCTCGCCGGTGTCTTTTTGGACCGCCACGATGGACGGTTCGGTCAGGACAATACCCTGGCCTTTGACATAGACCACGGTGTTGGCCGTCCCCAGGTCGATAGCCATATCCTTGGAAAACATGCCGATCATTGCATCATAGATCACGCTGAACTCCTTTCTTGCTGTCTGGATATTTTTTTGGCGGGGTCGACGAGATTCGAACTCGCGATCTCCTGCGTGACAGGCAGGCGTGTTAGGCCAGGCTACACCACGACCCCAATTAATTATTTACAGTGGGTCCCCCACAGGCAAACGCTCCTCGCCTTCGGCGACCCCGTGGCTCCCACAAAACATTCAGCCAGCTGCGCTGGCTGACCAAAGGAGTATCCTCCTTTGGAATCCTCTCGGAGAGGAATAGTTTATAGAATCCGCGTTTTTCCAACCACGGGCAGAACCCGTGGTCTTCAAAACGCTAATCCGATAAATCCTGCTGCTGCTTCGAAACCCTTAAATGATAAAACTAAAACCTGCATTCCGCAATCCGAAATCCACGGAAGAAATGGTGGGCGAAACCCGGATCGAACGGGTGACCTCCTGCTTGTAAGGCAGGCGCTCTAACCAGCTGAGCTATCCGCCCTCCAACTCCCAAATAAACAATCCCCTCCAATGCTTTTGGTGCGTCCTACCCAACCACCTGCAGGATGATCTCGCGGCTCCTGGGCCGGACGTCAAAATCAACGAAAATGATCTGCTGATAGGTCCCCAACAACAATTCCCCATGGACCAAAGGCACGCTCAAGGAGGGTCCCAGCAGGGACGCCCGGACATGGGAGTGCCCGTTGCCGTCGTCATAAGCCAAATGGTGGGCGTAATCGATGGACCGGGGCACCAGCCTCTCCCAAGCCTCCTGCAGGTCTTTGACCAGCCCCGGTTCAAATTCCAGGGTGGTCAATCCGCCGGTAGCGCCGGGCACAAAGATCGTGACTAGGCCGTCCTTGATCTTGGCTTTGGCCAGATTTTGCGCCACCTGAGGCGTTATGTCTATGACCTGCGTGTTTCCTTTTGTTTTAAATGCAAACTTGATCGTTTCTGCGCTCATGATCTCCTAACCGTACTTTTAAAACCCACGATTTAAAAAATAGGTGAAAGTCCCTTTTAGGAATAGGGAGAGATTATATCATAACCAGGGCAAGGTGTTGAACTGCAGGCGGGCCATTAGTAATGCATGACAAGGCTGGTAAAGATCTCGGAAGCCTGGTAAGAAGCCGGGCTGTTCTGGAAATCCGTGTAGATCATGTCCATATATTGCAGGGTCAGGGTGGTGGTCCGCAGCCATTTCCAGGTCAATCCCACTCCAAAGGTCTGCTGGTCGATGTTCCAGAAGCAAGGCGTAAGGACCAATCCGTTGAGATTGCCCCCGATGGAATTGTACTGTTCATTGGCAATGATGCCGTAGGTGGCAATGCCTGGATAATCGCCGAAGATATATTCCGTCCCGCTTGAAGTTAGGTGCTGGACCCCGCCCAGAAGCACCAGGTCCTTCAAGATGGGGACTTCCAGACCCAAGTGCAAGATCTGCGTGGTCAGGCTCACCTGTGCCTGGTTGGTCGGGTCCACATCCGGAGCAGGGTTGTTGGTCGTATGTTCCGTGCGCAACCCTACCTGCACCGCGATGGGCACGGTGTATCTCAGCCAACTCTTATTTTCCAGCCTTAGCCCGAGCATCGTGTCGCTGAATGACCTGGGCGAAAGATGGTTGACGTCTGGCCCTTCGGTGGCCACCCTTTCCACGGCGTTCTCAACGGTTAGAAAAGGTTCATAGGCATAGGATTGTTCTTTATCGGTGTAATATTTTCCATGGTAGTTGAACACATAGGCGTTGCGGTTGGGTGTGGCCTCGCCGTAGGGCCGGAGATTGTTATAGATGATGCTGTAAGGCGTGAAACCCGGCACAAGGTAATTCACATAGGAGGGCTGGATCTGATAACCCAATTTGTTCCAGGGCAGGGTCAATTCCTCGGGGGTCATGTCCATGCAATATCCTGGAATGCCTAAAGCGGGGATGGAGGGCATCATGATGCCTCCGTAGGTGGAATTGCCTTGCAGCATCTGGCCTGGCGCAAGATAACTAATGACGTTATACATGTTGGCAATATCCTCCCCGCTATAAGGGTTATTGCTCTGATTAAAGATCTGGAGCAAGGGGTCCCAGACCCTGGTTTGGGCCATGGGATTGTAATAAGCGGGCCCGACGCTACGGTAACTCCAATCCAGGATGGCTCCCATGGGCAGTTTAAAGGATGCCTTGCCCTCCCCGGCAAAATCCGTGAGATAAGCCTGGTATGTGGGTTCCGTATAAGTGGCTCTGAGGTTGGAGTCCAAGCCGCTTTCTACCCCTTCAAAAGACAGGGTCACAAAATCATGTAAATTTACAGACGCCTCTCCGGAAGCGTCATAAAGGTCCCAGGGTTGGTAAGGAGGAGCAGGCACACCCAATGCAGGATTAGCAGCACCTGGAGGACCCGTGCCGGCTATGCTCCTCAAATCCTGGATACTGGTCCCTAAATGCAGCCACGGCAAAGGCTGGGATTGGGCTTTGCCCCCCAAAAGCCAGGTCCAATACTGATAGCTTATTGTCGGTGCAGCCCCAGCCGTAGTCGTAAGGCCGGGAGCGCCATTCGCGGGAATATTAAAGTAATACTGGGTCGCCCATTGCGTAGTTACATTGGGATTTTGCGCATACCAGATATTATCAAAAGAAAATGGCCCATTGGTGGAGTAAGAGCCAACGCTGTCTAGGAAAGGCTCAGCCATAACATCAACATCGATGTCATAGTCATTGAAAAATCTGAATGTGGTGCCTGCGGAAACCATATTGGTCAGGAACCGCTCATTATCTTTCACATGACACACTTCCTTGTCGTAATCTTTATAAAGCCTGAAGATCTTTGCTTCCAGGGGGTCCAAGTCGTCGTCATCCGCAGCGAAAAGCGTCAAAGGAGTCCATTTTTTCCACTGATCTCCGCCAGAAAAATAGATATTGTCCAGGTTGGCGTCAAAACGGATCTCCATGATTCCAAAACTCTGCGTGGGAGTGCCGTAGGCAAAAGTCGGGGAGCCCCAGGCTCCTCCCAATGAATTTATAAAACGGTCTATGAGCACGGCATCTACCCGGTCATTATGGAAATGGATGTTCATATCCAGGGTTTGTATAAAATCGTTATAGAGCGGAGAGGTCATGCCTATGGGAGTGGTGGTCAAAGCCAAAGCCTGTTGGTTGCCGCTGAGCTTGATGCCCTGATAGTTCACGCCGTAATCCCCGCTGATCCGGATGCCCCAGAAATCACTAAGGTCCTGCTCTCTTTTTTCCAGGTCAGCCTCTTTGAGTTTCAAGGTGACCATCTGGTCCGAGAGGCTCTTGATGTCCTCCTTAAGGGCCATAAGGTCGTCCTGATAAGCCCGCGCCAGTTTATAGACTTGGTCCAGGTCCGCGGCCACAACACCCGCGTCCGGAGGGCTGGGGGGCTGGTCCTCATCCTCGCTCTTGAGCTGGGCCGTTTCCAGGGCTTCTCCGGTAAATCTGGCCAGGTCAGCCCTGGTCAAGACCTTGCCTGCCGGGAAAGGTGTTTTCAAGTAACCGTGGTCGCTGAGCCGCTCCAGAGCCCCATAGGACCAGTCCGTCAAAGGGACTGTATCGGACAAATCTGCAGGGTCAGTACTGGCCAGCAGGCCCGTGGGACAGAGCAGTATCCCCAAAAGCAACCCTAACCATAACCATGCTGTCTTTTTAGACATGCCAGGTTCCTTTTTTAGAAAGTGATAGACCATTTGATGTTATACTCCTCAGCTGAATAATCATTGAGCATGGTAGCCTGGTCTTCGTATTTATCCATCTGCCATCCTAAAGCCAGGATGGAGTGGTCGGAATTCAGGACATTGCAGACAAAACCCAGCCCAAAGATCTCTTCTCTGGCGTCGTAATTATTTAAGTACAGATACTGGTGGGTCAACCCATAACCTAAACTGTTAAAAAGCCCCTGCGGGCCCACGATATCATATCTGGACAGGGCACCAGCCCCGGGTAAACCTCCAGGGTAGGTCAGGGTATACTCCCGGCCGTAGCCGTTGATGGTCTTATAGGCTGCCAGCAGCTTTAGCCCTTCGTACAGAAAACTCAGGCCGTAATTGATCTCTCCGCTCCAGGTAATGGTCCTCAGGTCCACGTCGCCGGGAAGCCCATCCGTGGTGTATTCCTGTTTCCAGCCCCCGGTAAGGATCACAGGCAGGGGGATGGGATATTTTTCCTTGCTTTTGGTCAGGTCCAGGGATAGACCGTCAGTCTGTACCCAAAAATGCCTCTGGGTCAGCTGGTTCAAACTCGGTCCTTCGGTGGCCCAGATCTCCTGGTAATTATCCATCCGGACATAAGGGTTGAAGAAACCCCCGAAATAACCTCCCTGCCACTGGCAGGTCATCCCCTGGCGGTTGGGTGTGGCCGGGCCATAGGGGAAAGTATTGTTCATTAAAACGTTGTAATAGTCATAGCCTGTCCAGGTCCTGCGGTCATAATGCGGGTAACCGGGAAAGGTGGTCGGCATATTGTCGTAGGAATAATCCGGCCGATACACCTGGTTCTGGGAAAAGATCGGGACATCGGGCAAAAAGGAGTTACCGTTGACATCGACCAGCCCCAGACTCGACTCGTTGATCCCCGCATCATAGATCCTGGATTGTGCAAAAAAATTATAGTATTCCGGGCCCACGCTGGAATAACTCGCCGTGATAGTGCCGGGGCTGGGGAAGATGCTGACCGCAGTGGTCATGGCGTTGTCGATGAGCAGACCCTCGGGATAAACATTGGGACTGGTTTGGTTGACGTCCATATTGAGGGTGCTCAGCGCGGCTTCATGGGTGATCTCGACAGCCTGCCCCAGCTTTAGTTTAAGGTCACCGCTCAGGATCCATTCGTCTTTGCGGCTGACAGCCATAGGCCGGGTCAAGTCAAAAGCATTGACCGGCAGCAGGATATCGGGGCCGGTATCACTGGCGTCCCAGGACGAAATAAAGGATGACCCCCAGTGCAGGAGCGGAGACGCGTCTCCTTCGGCCCGCCCCACATAAACCCACGGTTCCACATAGAGCAGTGTTTGGGTGGAACTATCCTGGTCAAAAAAGTTATTGATCATGCCCAGCCGCGCTATCATCGAGGTGAGGCCCACGGGATAGGAGTCAAAAATTTTCAAGGTGGATTTCCCTTCCAGGCCGGTCAAGGGCAGATTGTGGTCTTTAAGACCCAGTTGCATCTTTAGGTCCGCCACTTTCCTGCTGAACCATAAGGGTTCCAGGGGGTAATAGTCGTCGTCGTCCTCGTAACCGGCCATCAGGGGGCTGAGCTTAAAAGAAATATCTCCGGCCCAGAACTGACCGTAGGGGGTTTCCATATTGGCCCGCATGGCGCTGAGGTCGACCTGGGTGATGTCATTGCTGTTATGGTAATAAGAAAGCGCCCTCATCTCTATTTCCGCCGAACCATAAGGGCTCCGGCAGACGGTGTCCAGGTCAAAATAGTTCCGGATATCCCGGGTAAGCTCCACGGCCGGAGCTCCGGAATACGGCACAGGCAGGGCGTAACCGTACATCTGCATCTGGTCGAATCCTGTCCAGAAATCCCCGCCGATATAGACCGGCATCTGTTCGGCAAAGAACTTCTCCTGGTTCTGTTCCAGCTGGGTCTGTTTCTGGCGCAGAGAGACCAGCTGGTCCGCGATCTTGTCCAGCTTGGCGCCCAGGTTGACCATCTCCTCCTCGTATTCACGGACCAGCTTGTATATCTTGTCCCAGTCCATGGCCGTGGCAGCCGGGCTTTGCGCCGGGTTGGAGGCGGACTGCACGGCTTGGGCCACCCAGAGGGCCATTTCCCGGGAGCTGTAGGAGGACTTGTCCGGCAAGGGCCCTTTTAAAAAACCCTTTTGGGCCAGGTCCTTGAGGGCCTGGACCGACCAGTCGCTGTCAGGCACGCTGTCCGGCCTAGCAGCCCATACAAGAGGTCCGCCCAGCCAGGTGCATAATAAAATAATTAGAATCGTGTTCAGGTTTCGTTTCACTCAGGCTCCTAAAAGCTATAACTGGATCTTATTTCAGTGGTCACGATACCATTACTAATATCTTCTTCGGGGTGCGTGGCATCATTGCTCGTTATATATTGATAGCGGACTGTCAGGATCGTATAACGCATCAAGTCCAGGTCCAGCCCGACATCGGCCGTGGTGACAAGATAATTCAGGGGGTCCAGAGCGTAGGTCGAATTGGGGCCGTTAAGTTGTGTGATATACAAGTTATAGGCTGAGCGGATGGTTTCGGCCCCGTAACCGACGCAGATGCTGAGCGGGTCGAACAGGTTATAGACGATCATAGAGTTAACATAACCGTGGGTCATCCAGGCGCCCGCATCCGTGGCCGGAACGAACTGGAACTCCTTGGTCGTGCTTTGCAGGATACCGCTGATCCAAAAATAAGTGACCCGGGGTATGGGCAGGAACTTGCTGAGGATGGTCCTGAAATCTCCGCTTAAGGTCGTGTAATACGGCCCGCACCATTGGGTCGGGTCCTGCATCGCGGGATCATTGATAGGTATGGCAAAGTCATTCTCGCCCCAGGCCACGCTGGTAAAATAATGATAGGGTGGCGCCATCGTTAGAGGAAACGTCGGACCGCCTATATTGGAAATTTGGCTGGGAAAGGTCCCCAGAAAGACAGGCGCGGTGATGAAATCAGAGACCCATTTCAAATTATGGGAAGAGCAATAATTGACTTGCATGATGGAAGCGGGGATGCGCTTGGGCGCCAGCAGCAAGTCAAACCCTTCCCGGTTAGTCGACCATTCCATGGGTTCGTTGCACCAGTTCACTACGGGACACCCGCCTCCCATTTCGTACATCAACCAGAAAGGGATATTGTCCCTCAAAGCGTAGTTAGTACCACTACCGGAATTATCCCAAAAATTAAAGAGCCCTCCCTGCACGACTCCGGAGTATTGTTTGCCCGGCATGTTACCGACCCACGATTCGCTCCCGGGAGGGGCATACTCAGGCCCGATCCTGTAGTAATCCCCCTTCATCCATACCATGTTGAGGAGCGGCACGCCTTTGAAGGTGTCCGAAAACTCCATTCTGAGGGCGTTATCCACCACAGGCACATTGACCAAATTGGTGATATGAGAAGACGACCACCATAACCCCTGGTTTTCCATGCTGCTCAGGTTGGAGATGGCATATTCCATATCCACGTCCATGCCGCCTAGATAGGGAACATCCTTGGCCATGCGAGTGGTCCATTGCAGGCTCCTGGCGCTGCAATTAAAAACAGCGGTGCCGTTGTTCCTGTTCTCCGAAGGGTCAGAGGCTTCATCCTCGGCGTTGAAAGCGTAGGTCGAGGAAGTGGCCGGGTCCGGCACGTCAAAATGCATGGCGAATAGATTATTTTCGGGTTGGTTGTGGCTAGGCGAGCTGTAGGAGCGGAACCGGTTGACGTAAAAGACCATTTCGGAATTATAGGGCAGCGAACCATTGGTCAACTTGAGGCCTGATAAGGACTGCTGGGGCGCTCCAAAAGGCGAAAGCTGGGTGAAAACAGTGTTCCACTCGGTCCGGTTATCAGGGGGTATGTTGTTAAATTGCTCAAAAGGAAGGACATGGCGTCCTTCGCTGGAAGCATTGTTATTATACATCGTCAAAGGGCTGATATAACCCCGGCAGTCCACCCCTGCCTCCACCCGGGTGCCCCAAAGCGCGCTTTCAGCCCGCAGGGTGGCCGGAAGCGGCACCGGGAAAGAGCCTCCTAGCGTGGGGATGGCGTTACCGGCGGCATCCACCCCGCCCCCCAGGTTCAGGGTGTAAACATTGTCAATGCGGTAATCCAGGCCCACGCCCACATTTTGGGCGCCATACCCTAAGGTGAACTGGTTCCCCAATGGACTCCCGGTTCCAGAATAAATCTGCATATTGGCAGGGAAGCTGCCTTCTTGGCGGCCATACCAGGCCCCATCCCACCGGTTACCCAGACCTGTGTAGGTTACGTTCTGGGCCAGGGCGATATAGCTTCCCTTGAGGTTGCTTTCAATATCGTTGAATTCTTTGAGGTCGCTGTCGATCTCGGCGCTCCGCTGGGTGATCTCCCCCTTTTTCGCTTGGACCTTATCCTCCATATCTTTAAGCTCGCTGCGGAACTCGGTGAACAGCCTGTCCAGGTTGTTCAACTCCGTTTGGGTGATCATGACCTGGGAATTCGTCTGGGCCTCATAACCAGCCTGGGCCACGTAAAAAGCCGCGTCAGTACGGCTCAACGGCTCCTCGGCATAGGGGAAATTCTTCAACTCCTCCTGGGGCACCTGGATAAGTCCGGAGACGGCCAAGTCATGCAGGGCCTTTAAGGACCAGTGGTCCGCGGGCAGATAAGCCGTAGACCCGGCCAGGAACAAAGGGTTGAGGGCCAGGTAAAAAAGAGGGATCAATAAAAGAGCGGCAAAAAGGGGGGTTTTAAAATTATTAAAAATGGATAAGGTAAAAAACCGGAACAACCGCAGGACAACCCGTAAAAAAACAGTGAAATCCACTTCTCCCTTTCCATATTCCATATCCAGCAGTTTTCTTTCCTTGGCGAAAAAATGAGTATGTACGGTCTGTGATCCGGATTAATTAATGTACCAATCGTCCAAATAGATCGTTTCCACGACACCGGGCGCGCCGACAAATTTGATCCTGCCCACACAATCAAGATCCACGGCGGGATTACCCGACCCGGGAATAAAAAGCGTGAGCGGCACCCTGACTTCCTGCCACCCCTTGGTGATGCCCCCCGAGGGCGGCAGGAAATAGGCACCCATAACAGGGATGTAATTGGACTGGTTCTCGCCGGGGGTGAGGTCGTTGACACGCATGGAGATGCTTTCTCCCCCATTCTGACCCTTGACCCAGAAATCCATATAACCATGGTTGGACAAGGTTATCCCGTTCCCCTGGGGAGTATTGCACTGTCCAAAGGACGGCAGGTTGCAATAACCGGAGAACTGTAACTCGCAATCACCGGTCGTGGAATCAAAAACGATCTTGAGGCAGGTGCTGTTGTTATGGCCTGCTGGAGGGCCGACCTCAGCGAATGAGGAAAGCGGTCCGGGACTGCCGATAAAGATAGGGGGGCTGTTAAAAACCCACAAGGGAACATCGCTGGCGTCGCATCCGAAACCTTCACCGTTATAAACAATAAAAGGTGGCGCATAAGGAAGCGGGGTGCTGGTCGGCGTGGGAGCATACCCTATACTCGCAGCCGAAGGCAGCTGCGATGTAGAAGGGTGGGAACAGGCCGTCATCAGCCAAAAGACGGCCAATACCATGACAAATATAAGCCCTATCATAAAAGTTGGTTTTAAAACCGTTGGTTTCATATTCATTCTCCTTTCATTTTCAAGCTAATTATAGCATAAATAATAAAATTGCAATTTTTCAAGAAAAAAACCTGTTTTAATGAACCCTGCAACCTATATCATCATAATCTATCCATAAATCCACAATAAAGTTACACAAAAATCCAAAAAATTCATTGGAAATAAATATTATCCACCCACAGAGTATTGTCTTTTTGATTGCTGGGTAGCTCAAAGCCGACACTATCCACCTTTTGCAGCTTTTCCATGCCTTGGGGCACAGGCAATTCCGGCGCAAATTGGTCAAGGAAGATCTGGTATAACCACCACCGGCCCATGCCCTGCTGCGGAGGGGAAACAAAGGGATATACTTTATTGTCTAGGTGGGTATTGAGCTGGACCTTGAAAGCCAGGGAGTCCTGAGCCTTGACCCACAGGATGATCATCTTGTCGGATTGGACATCCAGACCCTTTCCTTGATAAGGCGAGGTTTCAGCCGCCCCGCAGCCCCAACCCTTGCCGAACTTATAATCTATTTTCCCGCAATATTTCCCCAACTTGGCGCCCTGTTGGACCACTGTAAAACTACAGCTGCTGCCGTTGGCCGCATCCCCCCACGTCCAGCCGCCGCTGCCCAGAACTCCCGTTTCAAAATCGTCGTAAAGCACTGCCTGGGGAGAAAGTTGGACATTTTGTTGCACCCCTAGGCTTCCACCGCAGCCGGTCAAAACGGCCGTCAACAGGAAAAACAAGAGACCCGCAAGCAGGTTTTGGCCGCGGGTATGGCCTTTCCAGCGCTCCAATAACGATCTCCTGAATGGGCTGTGCCCGGCACCTTTGATCAATTCCGGAACAGCTGAAAGTTTAAGCGTTAGAAATTGATTCAAGTTTTTTCCTTTTGCGGGTCTGCGGCGGTTGAAAAGGGTGTTACCAGGTCCCGGTCACTTGATCCATGAAAATGGGCCCGGTCAAAGCCTCTTTGGAGTTGAAGACCAGGATGAATTTCCAGGCGTCCCTGAGCTCGTCTTGCGAAATATCAAAAACCAGGTGGTTCACGCCTTCGGACTTGAGGACCGTCTTATGCACGGCCCAGTTATTGACCGGTCCGCTGCTGATAAAGTTGACTTCGACCTCTTTGTTGAGTCCCAGGACGCCCGCTGGAATGTAAAGGTCAAGGCTGATCTGTTTAATTTTATAAAGCTCCTGATAGTAGGCCAGCTGCGAAGGCACCACCCAGGCCAGGTCTTCATTCCATCCTCTGGCGCCTTTGGTGTCGATCTTGAGGCATCCCTTGCCCTCGGTAGGATGTTCCTCGGAATAGGAAACCTTGCCCTGCCAACCCTCAGTGTCAAAACTGTTGAACCCATAAAGCAGGAAGTTATTCTTGCCCTGTTGCATGGCTATGGTGAAAGATTCTTCGACTGTCCTCGGTACCCTTGTCGGATATGGCGTAGGGGTATCGGTAGGGATCGGGGTTGGGGTATCCGTGTTGGTATAGGTTTCCGTCGGGGTAGAGGAAGGTGTTTCTAAATGCTTATTGACCAACTGGACATAGCTGCAACTGGAAAAGATCAGCGCTGCGACAAAGAACGGGATCAATAAAAACAGCCAAAAACGGATGGCCTTCAAGCGCTTTCCCTTCTGTTCTCAGGTTAATGAATAACTCAAAAATCCAACGCTTCATGTATCTTACTCAAGCTGGATAACCCTGTCAAGGCAGCGTCATTTACCCTTTTGCGCCAGAAGATTCTCTACTTCCTGGCTAAATGTCGCCTCATCGGTGTAGCCGATATATTTATTGACGATACGGCCCTGGCGGTCGATCAAAAAGGTCGTGGGGATCCCCCGGATGCCGCCGTAGGTCACCGTGACCTGCTCGTTGCCTATGACCAGCGGGTAGTTGATCCTGGCCTTTTCGGCAAAATCTCGGACATGCGCCGCGTCATCCAGGGCCACCCCGACGATAAGCACCCCTTTGTCTTTGTATTTCCGGGCTAGTTTGATGTAGGAGGGGATCTCTTTGACGCAGGGCGGACACCAGGTGGCCCAAAAATCTAGGATGACGACCTTGTCTTTGGTCTGGCTGGCGAAATTAAAATCCTTGCCGGCCGGGTCCTTCAAAGTAAAATCCGGAGCCGTGGTGACCTTGGGGCTGGCTGGCTGGCATCCCCACAGGCCAAAAGCTATCCCTAAAACCAGAAGACCTTCTGCAAATTTTCTATTCACGTCTTCCCCCTCCTATCACAGGTTAGTTACTGAAAAATTGCCGGTAAAAAATTTAGATATCGAGACACCGCCTGCAGCTGGTCGAAAAAGATCAATACCCCGGCTATGACCAGCAACCCGCCGCTGGTCACCTCTATGAACCGCATCCACTTTTTGGCCCGAGTCAGCCATTTCAAAAAATAACCGGCTCCTAATGAGATCAAAATAAAGGGCAGGCCCAGTCCAGCCGAATACGCCGTGAGCAAGATGATCCCCCGGCCTACCGTGACCTCAGTGCTGGCCAGGGCCAGGATGCTCCCCAGGATGGGGCCGATGCACGGCGACCAGCTGAAGGCAAAAGCCAGCCCCAGCAAAAAAGAGAAAAGCAGTCCCGTCTTGCCGCTGGCGACCTGGAACCTTTTCTGGTAATAGAGGAAATTGAACCAGGAAATTTTTTTAAAGGCTCCGGCCAGGTAAAGCCCGAAAAAAACTATCAGAACCCCCGCTATCCTGTTGATGAGAAGTTTGTTCTGGAATAAAAACTGGCCTAAAAAAGTTGCCGTGGCTCCCAAAAGGATGAAGACCAGCGAGGTCCCCAGCACGAAAAACAGGCTGTTGAGCAGTATTTTGGCGTGGCTGGAAGCACCCTGTTCTCCGCTGGAAAGCTCAGCCACCGACAGGCCCGATAAGTAAGAAAGGTAGGCCGGCACCAGGGGCATCACGCAAGGAGACAAAAAAGAAAAAAAGCCCGCGATAAAAGCCAGGGTAACGGAAACATTTTGAGGGGCCATGGTTCCTGCCTTGTGTTTAGGGTTTCATCTAGTTTTCAAACTGATATTCATATTAGCAATCCCGGCAGAAAAATCAAAGCCTCAAGCGTCTTGGCATCTCCAAAAGCGCGTGTTATGATAACTCGCTGTTGAAAGAACCTAATAAAGAGTCCATGAACAGCGTGTTACACGAGCTCATGCTCGCACGTCTTCAAAGACGCGCGCTTGAGCGTGTGCTTGAGCATGTGACATACGCACCTCGCCCTCAAGGTGCGCGTCCATGAGGACGTGAGGGCGTTTGCGGTGTTGTAAATTCTGCTATCAAAGGAAGGTTCAGCTTATGGAATCCGTTACTCTAAGAGAGATCCTCAACCAGCCGGACATCTGGGCGCAGGAAATTATCTGTTCCCGGAAAGAAAAATGGTCCATCCCTCCTGCTGGAATGGGTCGCTGCACGGTCATTTTCGTGGGCTGCGGCACTTCTTATTATCTGGCGCAGTCCGCGGCCGCGGCCTACACCCGCCTGACCCGGCGTCCCAGCCGGGCGGTGCCGGGCTCAGAGGTTTTCCTGAATCCCAAGGACAATTTTTCTCCCCAGGAAAAGCTTTTGGCCGTGCCTATTTCCCGTTCCGGCACCACCACGGAAACCGTATGGGCCGCCCAGTATTTCCGCAAAAAGATGCATGTCCCTGTCCTTTCCATCACCTGCTACCCTGACAGCGCCCTGGCCAAAGCGGGCAACTGGAAGATTACGCTCCCCTATGTGCAGGAAAAAAGCGTGGTCATGACCGGCTCCTTTAGCTCGCAGCTTTTGGCCGTGGTGCTTGCCGCGGACCCCCAGATGGCCTTCAAGCTCAAGGGCCTGCCCCGCCAGGGCGAAAAACTCCTGACCCTTTACCAGCCCCTCATCCAGGCGCTGAGCAAAAATCCTAAAAAGTTCGACCACTTCGTTTTTTGCGGCCAGGGGCTTTTTTACGGCATCGCCAACGAAGCCATGCTCAAGATGAAAGAAATGACCCTGTCCTTTTCCGAGGCCTACCACGCCCTGGAATACCGCCACGGCCCCAAAAGCATTGTCACCAAGAAAACCCTGCTCACGGTGTTCCTGACGGAAACAGGGATGAAGCAGGAGATCCGGTTCTTGAGCGACATGAAAAAATTGGGGGCCCGCACACTGGTCATGGCCCCTGCGGCCACCAAGGAGATCAAGCGTCACGCGGATTATTTGATCGAGCTGGGCACGACCGTGCCCGAGCCAGGCCGGATGTTCCTGGCCATTGCCCTGGTCCAGCTTTTCGGATATTACCGCGCGATGGCCAAAGGCATCAATCCCGACTCCCCCAAAAACCTGACCCAAGTGGTCCATTTGTAGAACTATGAAAAAACTAGACCTTTTGGTGGTCGGCGAACTCAACTGCGACCTTATTTTGGACAAACTCCAGGAGTTCCCCAAGCTGGGCAAAGAGCAGCTAAGCGACTCCATGTCCTTGACCCTAGGAAGTTCGTCCGCCATTTTTGCCAGCAACGCCTCTGCCCTGGGCCTTAAAACCGCTTTTACCGGCAAGCTGGGCCAGGATATGCTGGGTGACCTGGTGATGTCCAGCCTGAAAAAAAGAAAAGTGGACACCAGCCGTATTAGCCGCCAGCACCGTTACAATACCGGGATCTCCGTTCATCTAAATTTTAATGCTGACCGGGCCATCCTGACCTACAAAGGACCCATGGATGATTTCCGGTTTTCCGACCTGGATTGGAATTTCATAAAAACCGCCCGCCACTTGCACCTTTCTTCCTATTACCTGCAAAAAGGTCTGCAGCCGGGCTGTCCTGCTCTTTTTAAAAAAGCCAAAACCCTCGGCCTTTCCACTTCCCTGGACACTAATTGGGACCCGGAAGATAAATGGGGCAATAAAATTTATAAGGTGCTGCCGTATGTGGATATTTTTATGCCCAATGAGAATGAAGCTTTACGCCTGGCCCGTGCCTCTTCCCTCAAACACGCCATGGCCATCCTCTCCCGCTACGCGGGAATGGTCGTGGTCAAATGCGGCAAAAAAGGCGCTCTTGTCCAACAAGGTCATAAGACCTATCACCACCCTGGCATCAGGGTAAAAGCCGTCGACCCGGTAGGCGCTGGTGACAGTTTTGACGCGGGTTTTATCACGAAATTCTTAAAGGGCGGTTCTTTGGAAGAATGCTTGATATTTGGTAATGTTTGCGGGGCTTTTTCCACCACCTGCCCCGGCGGCACGGCGGCATTCGACAATATATCCAAATTCTGGTCTTTTGCTAAAAACCATACCCGTTAATTTCCGCTAAGGCAGATCACCAATCCAAACTATTTCACTTTGACAATTCTTTACTAGCGATGTCCAAGACCACGACCTCCTTCGGGCTCAGACGCCACCCTAAAGCGCCCGTTATTTCCTTGGCCTGCACCGCGTTCTTGACCCCCGGGATAGGCAAAGCCCCCTTGCAGATGACCCAGTTGAGCGCAACCTGAGCCCCGGTTTTCCCGCGTCTTTTTCCTATATCCTCGAGCTTCCGCAGCAAGGGCTGGATCTGCTCCAGATATTTCCGGCCGTATTTCTTGGCTCTGCGGCCCAATGGAGGATGGGACGGGGTGTACTTGCCGGAGAGCATGCCCATACCCAGAGGGCTGTAGGCGATCACTTTAATATGGAGTTCTTTGCACAGCTTCAACAGCCCGTTGAACTCAATTTTACGGTTGAGCAAACTGTACTCCACCTGGTTGCAGGCCAGCGGGATTCCGCGCACAGTCAGCATCCGGTGGGCTTTTTTCATCAAGGGGATGCCAAAATTGGAAACCCCGACATGTCTGGCTAAACCTTTTTCCACGGCATCGCCAAGACCTTCAATCCAAATTTCGTTCAACTTACCCTTGTCAGGCCAATGGATCATATAGAGGTCTACCTGTTTACGGCCCAACCTTTTCATACTCCCTCGCAGGGCGCCCAAGAGCTGGGACTTTTTAGAACGATGGTTGACCGGCCCGAATTTGGTGCCGACCATGATGCCCCGGCCTGAAAAAGCCAGGAGCTTGCCGAGAACTTTTTCGGATTCACCGCCCCCATAAAGCTCAGCGGTGTCAAAAAACTTGATCCCCTTTTTGACGCATACTTTAAAGGCTTCTTTCAGGTCGTTCTCATCGCAGATGCCCTGGCCGGAACCGAACCACATCCAGTTGTCTTTCCAGGCCCAGGTCCCGATACCCATGGGTAAGGCGTCCAAAAAGTTTTTTTCAGTCCTTTTTGTTTTATTCATCCCTGCTCCTCTCCTGCCCTACGGCAGATCAAAAAGTAAAAGTTCTGTTTCCTCTCTGGCCGAAAAATCCATTATGCCGCTGGGTTTATTATCCAGGCTAAAACTGGCTCCGTCTCCGGCCTTGAGCGGGTGATTGCAAAAAATCGCTTCCCCGCGCACCACCTGCACCCAGGCATGACGCTCGGCCTTTAATGAATAAAGCAGGTTCTGCCCTGGGGTCATGATGGTCGCCAGGATAAAAGCGTTTTGGCGGATGGTCAAGGACCCGCTCTGTCCCTCGGGAGAACAGAGGAGGCACCATTGGTTCAACTTTTGCATCCTGTCAAAAGAGGCCTGGTCGTACCGGGAGGCCGCCTTGGCCTTTTCCGGCTCGATCCAGATCTGCAGCAGGCGCAAGGGCTCTTTGTCCGAGGCGTTGTACTCGCTGTGCAAAATACCTTTGCCCGCGCTGATCCTCTGCACTTCACCCTCGCGGACAAGCCCCTCCACTTTGAGGCTGTCCTGGTGCCGCAGGGTGCCCTGGACGATGTAGGTGACGATCTCCATATGACGATGTTCATGGAGCTCAAACCCGTTGCCGCCCTCGATCATGTCCTCGTTGAGGACCTTGAGGCATCTGAATCCCATGTGGGCGGGGTCCCTGTAGTCGGCAAAAGAAAAGGAATAATAGGTCTTGAGCCAGCCTAAATTGGCGTGGCCTCTTTGGGAGGCAGGTCTTAAGGTCACCATATAATCTCCTCGGCTAGCAAGAAAGATTAAAGGACCAGGGAGAGTCCTGGGTTAAGGGGTTTAGTACAAGAAATAGACGGACAAACGCTCCATATCAGGGATATTGCTGTCAGCTTCGATGGACTCGCTGAAGTCAAAACCAAAAGAAAATGGCTTGTCGTGTACCCTCACTCCGATGCCGTAGGTAAAAGCCGGGGTTTCCTGCTTGAAGCGGTACCCGAATCTGGCCCCGAGGGTGTCCTTGAGCCAGTATTCCGCTCCCAGGGCTTCGTAAAAAAAGCCGTCGCTGGGCTGTACGCCGTCCGCGGAAATCATAAAATTATACACATCATTATGGAGGATACGGTCAGAGATACCAACTCTGTAGGTGACAGGCATGTTCTCCGCCAGGGAAATAAAGGTCATAGGCAGGCCCAAATTTTGGATCGCCGCCCCTATCTTAAGATCCGGCAGGCCTTGCGGGACAAAGAGAGTACCCAGGTCCACGGCTTCCCCCTGGGCTTTACTATCGCCCAATTGTCTGCTGATGTATTTGGCGCCCGCTCCCCAGAACCATTCCGAGGTAAAACTGGAACCATAGGCCAGGTCCACCGCCAGGTCATTGGCAGAAAAAATAGTTCCGCTGTTTCCATCAGGGTCGCTGGCCGTGGTGACCAGCAAGCCGGTCATCCATAGATAGTTCACGCTGAGGCCGACTGTTCCCATGCCCCCCAAAGATTGGGCCATAGCAAAATATTCCTGGGAAACATCCGGAGACAGTTGGGTATGCATGAAATTGATCTCGTTTTTGGCCAGAGTGGCCAGACCGGCGGTATTGTAATAAATGGTATCAACGCTGTCCGCCACGCCGGTAAAAGCCCCCGCCATGCTGTTGGGTTTGGCTCCGATCGGCACGGTCAAGAAAGAAGCGCCCGTTTGTCCGGTGCCATGGCCCAGGCCCGGTAACAGGCTGAGGACGGATAAAAGCACAAACCCTGCGAACCATGAACGATGCTTCAATTTGATCTCCTTGGTCATCTGATCAGCACGATCCTGCGAACGGATCTATTCCCCTCGCTTTGGATCACGCAAAAATAAACCCCCGAGACCACATAGTTATGGCCGGTATCGCAAAAATACCATTGGCAGGAATTATTGACGATGTCAGAACTGGAAAAAGAAAACACTTTGTCCCAGCCGAGGGTGTATATCTGCACGGACCCGTCAGAGGGCACCTTGTCGATCGTGACATAACTCGCCCCGGCCTGGAAATTCTTGACCACATTGGGATAGACCCTGGCGTTGACCACAGAAGGCGTGGTCGTCGAGGTAGGTGTTTCCGTCGCTGTGTAAGTACACGACCCAGTGCAGCCGCAAGTTGGGGTTTCCGTGGCAGTTTCAGTAGAGGTGAGAGTAGCAGTTTCCGTGGCTGTCTCCGTTGGAGTATTCGTCATGGTGGCGGTTGAGGTGCTCTGGGCATGGACCGGATTTCCAAAGTGCAAGCATATCCCGAGAATGAAACATGTTAGAATCAACTTCACCAGGGAATTTCTCAACAATCTCTCCTAATAACAGAATAGATGCCCTTAAACAACACAGTATTATGGTGAAAAAATAACAAAAAAGCAAGGCTGGGTGATGTTATGATTATAAAGAAGCCTATATAAACCGGGAGGTTTTACGGTTGAAACCTGAAGAAGTTAAAGATTTATTCCTGCAACTGGGCCAAAGATTGTCTGCCAAGGCTGACGTCGTGCTGGTCTACCTGGATATCGCCTATTTGGATGAATTTGCCATGCGTTACGGCCCTAAACGGAGGGACGAGTTCATCTCGGCGGCGGGGTTGATCATCGCGGATGTGACCAAGGATTTTGGCGGAAACGACGATAAAACCTTTGCTTTGGATGGAGGTTCCTTCCTGGTCATTTCCACCCTGCAAAAGCATCTTTCCCTTATCCCCCGCATCACCGGTCTTTTTAATGAACTGTCCGTCTATCAGTATCCCCAAAAAGACTGGCAGTGGGAACTCCGCGGTCTGCAATATAGGGACCGCAAAAAACCGGATGTCTCCCTGGCTGGCTTGAGGGTCCATGTGGTCACGGACATTGATAAAATAAAAAAGATCATGGATAAGTCTTCTGGACAGGATTCCATCGATACGCTCATCAAATTGAAAGAAGAGTCGATCATGGAAAGGATTGAACTGTGACAATGACTCCCTCTAGCCCTTTTTTTAGATATCAAAGAATCCTCATTCTCATGACCTTATTGATCGGTGGCTGCTACACGGCGCTAAGGGGAACTTCCTTTGCAGACCAGGGGAAAGAGGCCTATTTAGCGGGAAATCTGGATAAAGCCATTTATTGGCTGGAAAAAAGCCTGGCCAACAACGAAAACCCCATACAAGTCCAGATCTATCTCACCAATGCTTATATATTGAAAGCCCAACGCTGCCTTCAAAAGGGGCAATTAGAAGACGCCCGGGATCTGTTGAATAAAGCCGCCCAGCTCAATCCCGATAAGGCCGAGATCCAATACCTTCTCGACAAAACCCAGCGTTCTATTAAGACCAAAAGGTTATATCTCGCCGGCAATCAATCCTATAAGGCCGGAAACCTGCTTGACGCTGTAAAAAATTGGCGGGCTGCCTTGAAACTCAAACCCAATGACCGATCTGTTTTGGACGCCTTGAAAAAAACCCGTTCCGAGACGACCTCGCTATCCAAAAAATATTACAAAAAAGGTTTGGGCCATTTTGCCGCAGGCGAATATGAAGAAGCGGTCCTAGCCTGGAAAGACGTTCTCCTTCTGGAACCCGACCATCCCACGGCTCAAAAAGACATTGAAAAAGCAACCAGGGAATTGGAGGGCTTGAAAAAACGCGGGCTCTGACCAGAGCCGTAAAGAACGATTGGAAGTCCCGAAAGAAAAAACGGATCCTGGATCAGCCTGCGAAGGCATGGGAGCAAGAATATGTTCGGCCGGAAAAACAAAAAGATCGTTATCTCTAGTAATAAACAGTCACTTCCTGCCCTGAGGAAATGCATCAAAGAAATTCTTCTAAGATCAGGATTTTCCAACTCCGAGGTAGACGACGTGATCCTCGCCGCTGATGAGGCCTGCACGAATATCATCGACCACGCCTATCAAAACATTCCAGACCAAAAGATTATTTTTCACATCGCGGTAACACCGCAGGGGGTCACTCTGTCTTTTCAGGACCAGGGCCACAGGCTCCCTTTGGAAGTGGCGGAAAAATTCAATATACCCAGACACATATGTCCCCCAGCCAAGAGCCCCAGGCCTCGCGCCACAGGGGGTTGGGGGATTTTTCTGATGAATAACTTGATGGACCATTTGCGCTATCGTTATCACAACGGGTGGAACCATCTGCAGATGTTCAAATACCGGCTTTCCGCAAAAACCCGCGACGGCCTAGCCGGAACGCCAGTCCCAAAAATGAGGCTCTCCGGCTTGTTCTTCCAGCTCAACAGCCTGTCCTCGCTGGTGGTGCTGGTCACCGTGATGACCATCAGCTTCTTCGTCCTTACCATGGTCAAGCAGACTTTAAAAAAGCAGGCGGAACTAAGGGGCGTGGGCTTGATCAGGAACATGACCGGAGAATGCATCTCCCCTTTGCTTACGGACGATAATCCCGCCTTGGCCGCCCTTGTGAAAAGATCAGAATCCAATCCTGACCTCCTTTATAGTGCCGTGGTGGATGACCAGAATGCTATCCGGGCGCAAAGCGAGGGCAATATCCTGGACGCCTCATTTGCTTTTGAAAAGTATATCGACCCCTCTTTCAAAATAGACAATATCGAGGGACGCTACTACAGCTGGAAAGGCGAGAACATCCTGGATCTGGCCGGTCCGGTGGTCATCACGAGGGGTACAAAAAAAATGAACCTCGGCAGGCTTCATCTCGGGATAGACCAAAAAGGGATCTCCCGGGTCATCACCCTGGCCTTGGGCAATATGATGGCCGTGACCCTTTTCGTCCTCGTCTTTTCATTAGCGGTCACCAGCATCCTGGCTTTTCTATTGGTCAAGCCGATCCAGACATTGGCGGCCGGGGTTCAGAAGATCGGGCAGGGACAGTTCGACCAGCGCATCGAGCTGAAAAGCAAGAACGAAATAGGTGAATTGGCCATGGCCTTCAACACTATGGCGGGCGATCTGAAATACGCCCAGGAGCTCCAGCAAAAACAGGTGAAGTTGGATCAGGAATTGGCCTTGGCCGCGCAGATTCAGAAACTGCTCCTTCCCGGCCGGCTTCCCGCGGTCCTTGGAGCGGAAGTGGGCATGGTCTACCGGTCGGCAGGCCAGATTGGCGGAGACTACCTGGACCTGATGATATTGGAAAAAAACCGTCTCGGTGTCTGCGTGGCCGATGTGGCCGGTAAGGGCATCCCGGCCGCTTTGCAGATGGTGAACGTCCGCAGCGCCTTAAGGTCCCTGGCTAAGAGCCAAGACTCTCCCAAAGAGGTCCTATGCCGTCTTAACGCCTCGCTGATAGAGGACACCACGCCCAACCGTTTCGTCACCATGATCTATGGGATCTTGGATATGGATCAAGGTGCTTTGGTTTTTGCCTCTTCCGGCCATTGCCCTCTACTTCTCTATGCAGGCCCGGGAAAAGAAGTGTTACAATATAGATCTACTGGCCTTCCCTTGGGGATCGAACGGGGCCAGGTCTTTGAATCAAACTTAAAGGAACAAAAGATACAACTGGAAAAAGGTCAGTCGGTCGTCCTTTATTCTGATGGGATCACGGAAGCGATGAATGGCTACCGCCAGCAGTATGGCGATTCCAGGCTTTGCCGTGCTTTGCAAAACCAGGCTGCTCGATCCGCGCAGCAGATCGCCGATGGGATCAGCGAGGATGTGACGGAATTCGTCAGCGGTTTTGCTCAGAGTGATGATTTCAGCCTGATCGTAGTGAAGAAAATCTAAGGCCCGAAACACCCCATTATAAGGAGGGCGGGGGAATGGCAAATTCTGATAATTTAATAGTAAAAATAGATAAGTCCCGGGTCAAAAATGGTTTCAAAGTGACCCTTGAAGGCTGCCTGGACGCTGACACGGCCACGGTTCTTTCGGAAAAACTTTACCCCCTCATCAAACCTGGGATCAGAATGATCCTGGACATGAAAGAAATCGATTTCGTCAACAGTCCTGGTTGGGGCACCTTGGTCATCCTGGCCAAGGAAGTGAACAGCAACGAGGGCAGGATAGCGATTTATAACACGACTCCCAGTGTGGAAAAGATCTACACCATGCTTTGTTTGAGTCCGATCCTTCCCCATTTTTCCAATGAGGAATCCGCGGTCAAATACGCGGAAAAGTGAAGTTTACCGACAGGGTCTGCTGTCCAGCAAACATTTTTCCAGTACAAACCGGTTTTAAGGAAGTTCAAGAAAGGTTGCGATGGTCACTCCAGAATCTATTTTGAACGCTAAGATCCTCATCGTGGATGACGTGGCTTCCAATGTCCGCCTGCTGGAGGTCATGCTCAAAGCCGCGGGATATAAAAATTTTAAAAGCCTCACGGACCCCCGGGAAATAGCGTCCCTTTTTGACACCTTCAACCCCGACATCATCCTCCTGGACCTGCAAATGCCCTACATGGACGGGTTTCAGGTCATGGAACAGCTGAAAAAGATCAATCCGGCTGACTCCTACCTGCCCATTCTGGTTTTGACAGCCCAAACCGACCAGGAAACCCGCTTAAAGGCCTTGAATTCTGGGGCCAAGGATTTTCTGGGCAAACCTTTGGAAAACCTGGAAGTGCTTTCCCGTATCCGGAATATGCTGGAGGTTCGCCTCCTGCACAATGAGATACGCGACCAGAACCAGGTCCTGGAAGAAAAAGTCAGAGAACGCACCAAGGAGCTTCTGGCCTCCCAGCAGGAGATCATCAGCCGCTTGGCCCATGCGGTGGAGCGCCGAGATTTCGAGACCGGCCAGCATATCACGCGGATCAGCAATTTTTGTTTTTCCCTGGCCAAATCTGTGGGTTTTTCCGATGAAGAATGCGCCCTGATCCGTCAGGCCAGTCCCTTGCATGATATTGGCAAGATCGGTATTCCGGACCGGATCCTTTTAAAACCCGACAAGCTGACCTTTAATGAGTTCGAGGTCATCAAAACCCATACGACCATTGGTGCCGATCTTTTGGCCGGCGGCCGCTATCCGGTCATGCAGATGGCTCAGACCATCGCCCTGACCCATCACGAGAAATGGGACGGGTCGGGCTACCCCCAGCATCTCAAGGGAGAGGAGATCCCTTTGACAGGACGCATCATCAGCATTTGCGATGTGTTTGATGCCCTGACCACGGAACGGATCTATAAAAAAGCCTGGCCTATCCAGGTCGCCTTGACCGAGATCAAAGCCCAAAAAAACAGGCACTTTGACCCCAACTTGGTGGACATTTTTGAAAAGATTTTCCCTGAGATCATGGAAAAATATAGGGAATTCTCCGACCTTCCAAAAGCCCCGCAACCGGTCAACTAACAGTCTGGCAAAGATCGTTCAGTGAACCGGGAATACCTTAGGTACAGCGCTTGCGGACACCCTTAGCGTGTTTGTAGAGGAGTGGGTTATGGTTCGTCGGGAAGATTTCTTTTTATGATAACTTTACTGGGGTCCATAGGCAGGGTAAAAGTAAAAGTGGTCCCTTTGTTCAACCCTTCGCTCTTGAACCAGATCCGGCCCTTGTGGTTTTCAACCAAACGCTTGGCCAGGACCAGCCCCAGCCCGGTCCCCTGGTAGTGACGGGAATATTCCGAGTCGATCTGCGAGAATTCCTGGAAAATTCTGGAAAAATCCTTGCGGTCGATCCCTATGCCGGTATCAATGACAGAAACTGTAATTTCATTTTCATTGAGGCGGGCGGCCTCCAGCCTGATCGACCCTTCTTCAGGAGTGAACTTGATGGCGTTGGAAAGCAGGTTAAAGAGCACTTGCTTGATCTGTTTTTGGTCCAATTTGATTTCACCCAAGTCATCCTTGAGGTCAAAGGAGAGGTTGATCCTTTTGTTCGCGGCATTCTGCTGGATCATGGAAAGACAATTTTCCAGGAAAAGCTTGAAATCGACCTCCTCCAAGAACAGCTCCATCTTTCCGGCTTCCACTTTGGAAATATCCAGCAAGTCATTAATGAGTGAAAGCAGATGTTTCCCATTCTCCAGCACCAGACCCATGAACTCCTTCTGGCTTTCATTGAGTTTACCGCTGCTTTCCCCCAGAAGAACGTCAGAAAACCCTATGATGGAGTTCAAGGGCGTGCGCAACTCATGAGAGATAGTGGATAGAAAAATGGTCTTCGCCCGATTGGCCTGCTCCGCGGCCTCTTTGGACCTGAGGATCTCCTGCTCCGCCTGTTTTTGGCGGGTGATATCATAGGAAATGCCGCATAAAGCGTTGACCGCTCCGCCCGCACCGAACAGAGGGAATCGCAGGGTCGAGGAGATGCGGATTGCATCTTCATGAGGGGTAGACTCCTCGCTCAATAACGGTTCGCCGGACTCCCATACTTTCCTGTCTTCTGCCGTGAATTGATCGGCCAACTCCCTGGGAAAAAGATTATAAGCGGTCTTTCCGATGATGTTCATTTTTGGCTGGTCAAAATAGATTTCAAAGATCCTGTTCACCAGCAGATACCTGCCCTCCTTGTCCTTCATAAAGATCCTCGCCTGGATATTGTCCAGGATATATTGCAGCCGGGATTCGCTCTGGCCCAGCAATTCCTGGGATCGCCGTCTTCGCCTGACATCAAAATTGACCGTCAAATAAACAAAGGCCAGGAAAGCGAAGTTTAAAACCAACGAAACTACCACGACCAAAAGAACGGTTCTTTTTTCCGAGGCGGTCTTGGTCTCGAGCAAGGCAAGTCGGTGTCGCTGATCGTCCATGAGGCTGTTGAATAGACGGGTGATTTCATTGTAGGCGGTCTCTTCCCTTTTACCCCGCATCAGGGAGACTGCGCGGGATTGCCCTCTCTTGCTTCTGACCTTGATCACTTCTCTGAAATAATTCTCTATCGACTTGATCCTGGCTTTGACCTTATCCAGGTCAGCCACGAATGGTCCTTCGGAGGGCGATTCTGCCATCAGAAGCGCGTTTATTTTTCCTTCTGACTGGCTGAAAGAATTATTAAAAAGGTCCAGAAAATGCTTGTCCCCCGTAAAGATATAGTTCCTGAACCCTTTTTCACCGTCCCTGACCAGCATCAAAGTATCCTGGAGGCTAGAGATGGTTTCATAGGATTTCCCCATCGACTGCATATCCTGGAAGTACCGGGATACCCCTATAAACCATACGAAGCCTGGGATTAAGATCAATAACAAGAAAAAAATAACGGAATAAAAGATTTTTTTATCATAGAAAATGTTTTTCACTAAGACTGTCTCCTCAAAAGGGAACTAAACTACATCTTCTCCGGGATTTCAATTCCCAGCATGGCCAGGAGCAGCTCGAACTCCTTGAGGCAAAGCTGGACCAGGGCCAGCCAGCTCGCTTGGAGTTTTGGGTCTGTCTCATGCAGAATATGGCAGTTCTGGTAAAAACGGCTGAACTCCTGGGCTAAGCTGTAGGCGAATTCACATAGATGGTGGGGTTCACACCGCTCGTAGGTTTCCCTGACCGCGTCAGGGAATTTGGCAGCCAAAAGCATGAGGGCCCGCTCCCGTTCCGTGGGTACCGGCGGCGCTCCGGGCTTGATCCCTTTTTCCGCCGCTTTTCGCAGGATGGACTTGATCCGCACGGCCGCGTAAAGGTGGTAAGGTCCGGTCTTACCCTCAAAACTGGTAAATTTTTCCAGGTCGAACACATAATCCGACAAACGGTGGTTGATCAGATCCGCGAATTTCAAAGCTGCCAGGCCGACCTTGACCGCGATCATGTTCTTTTCGTCCGGTGAATAACCTTCCGCGACCCCGGCCTGTTCCATCTTTTTTTGGGCCTCCTCGGTCGCCATCTGGATAAGGTCTTTGAGCTTCATGACCCCTCCGGACCTGGTCTTGAACGGTTTGCCGTCCTTGCCGTTGACCGTACCAAAAGCGATATGTTCCAGACGGCACTTTCCCGCGATACCGGTCTTTTGAGCGGCGCTAAAGACCTGTTCAAAATGAAGGCTCTGCCGTTTATCCACGACATAGAGGATGGCTTCGGCCTTTTGTTCCTGCACCCTCAGCTCCACAGTGGCCAAGTCGGTGGTCCCGTATAAGTACCCGCCGTCGGACTTAATGAGAATGAGCGGCGGGTTTTCCTCCCTGCCGGGAACTGGGTCCAGGGGCACGACAACGGCCCCCTGGCTCTGGATGGCTGCGCCTTTGACCTGGAGCCTCTTGAGCATTCCGGGAATATGGTCCTGGTAATAACTCTCTCCCAGCCAAATGTCGAACTCGATCCCCAGGTCCTTAAAATCCTTTTTCAAGCCTTTCACCGAAACATCGACAAAATGCTGCCAAAGAGCCCGGTAACCCGGCCGGCCCTGCTGCAACTCCATGGTGGCCAGCCTAGCTTTCTCCATCTCCTGTTCGTTTGCTTCGCACCGGGCCGAAGCCGCCGGGTACATCTCTTCTAGATCTGCTATCGTGACGGGTGAGGTAGCGGGATAAGGTCCTTTTATGCCCGCATCAAAATAAGGCAGGGCGGGTTGACGGCGCTGGAGTTCACAGATCAGCATTCCCATCTGCGTGCCCCAGTCTCCCAGATGGATATCGCTCTTGACCTCATTCCCCATGAAGCGGTGGATCTTTTGCAGGCAATCGCCGATGATGCTGGACCTCAGATGGCCCACATGCATGGCTTTGGCTACGTTGGGCCCTCCAAAATCCAGGACCACCCGGCTCGGCCGACCGACTTTTTCGCATCCCGTCCGCTCATCGTCCAGCATCACCTTGCACCGTTGGGCCAAAAAAGCGTCGCTGAGGGAAATGTTGATAAATCCTGGCGGAACTGCTTCCAGCTTGCTGAAGATCTCTTTGGGTTGGACAGCTTGGATCACCTGGGTGGCGGCGTTCAGGGGACTGACCTTGTGCTTTTTAGCCGCGGCCATGGCGCCGTTGCATTGGAACTGGCATAAGTCCGGCCTCTGGGAGACCCCCACGGCCCCTAGACCGGGCTCATAACCGCTGGACTCAAAAGCCTTTTCCATGATCTGAGTGAGATGCCTGATGAGAGTAGCCAACTTCTCTCCTAAGGTGTTGCTTGGATTGATTTACCATCATACCCCAGACCCCTGGGGCGAGCAAATGAAACAAAAAAGCCCCCTGCCTGTCCAAGGTACAAGCAGGGGGCCTGAGGTCTCTCTCTGGCTTTTGAAAACTAACCTTTTCCGGCGCTTCCCAGCACGTTCTCGTTCTTATCCATGATCATCTTGACCAATTCATCCCTGGCGGGCCCGAGATATTTGCGGGGATCAAATTCCGCGGGTGTTTCTTTGAACACCTTGCGGATGATGGCCGTCATGACCAGTCTGCCGTCAGAGTCGATGTTGATCTTGCAGACCGCCGACTTGGCTGCCCTTCTGAGCTGTTCCGCGGGGACCCCCACGGCAGCCTTGAGGGCTCCGCCGGTCTCGTTGATGATCTTGACGTAATCCGGCAGGACCGAACTGGCGCCATGCAAAACGATGGGAAATCCGGGGATCCTTTTTTCTATTTCCTCCAGGATGTCGAAACGCAACGGCGGAGGGACCAGGATGCCGTCTTTGAGGGTACACTGCTCCGGTTTGAATTTAAAAGCTCCGTGGGAAGTCCCGATGGAGATGGCCAAAGAGTCCACTCCGGTCTTCTTCACGAAATCTTCCACCTGCTCCGGCTGGGTGTAGATGGACTTGGCGGCCTGCACGTCGTCCTCGATGCCGGACAGGACCCCCAGTTCCCCTTCCACCGTGACATCGTACTTGTGGGCGTATTCCATGACCTTGCGGGTCAGCTCAATATTCTTGTCATAAGGATGATGCGACCCGTCGATCATCACTGAAGAAAACCCGCTCTCGATACAGGACACGCACAGCTCATAAGTATCTCCGTGGTCCAGGTGCAGCGCCACCGGGTTGGTATAACCCAGCTCAGCGGCCATTTTCATCGCCCCTTCGCCCATATAGCGCAAAAGGGTGGAGTTGGCGTATTTCCTGGCCCCGCTGGAGATCTGCAGGATCACGGGAGACTTGGATTTGCCGCAGCCGTTGATGATGGACTGCAGCTGCTCCATGTTGTTGAAATTGTAAGCCGGAACGGCGTACTTGCCTTCCATAGCCTTTTTGAACATTTCCCTGGTGTTCGCGAAACCCAGTTGTTTATAACTGACGGCCATAAGGTTCCCCCTTCTGCGCAACAAATTTAGAATGATTTCTGAAAAAGGTGTTCAACATTATACCTAACAGCCTAAAAAAATCTCTAACATTTTTTCTCCTGGCCTGGATCTCACGCTTTTCCCTGCAGATAAGCCTGCCTCCGCGATTCGGGGAACTTCTCGATGGCATACCGGAGCATGGTGCGCGGCATGGATTTGTAATGGACCTTGAGAAATTTTTCCTCCGCTTTGAGGTCCCTGTTCCCGACTTCCCGCAGCATCCAGCCTACCGCCTTTTGAATAAGGTCCTCTTCATCACGGACCAGTATTCTGGCCAGCGCCAAGGCGTCCCCGTATTGCTCTCGCTTGATAAAATGGGCCGTGGTGATGATGGCCACGCGGCGCTCCCAAAGGTTTTTTGAGCGGGCGAGTTTAAATAAAATGTCCTTGGGTCCATTCAATAGATAAGGCCCCAATATCTCATGACACGAAAGATCGATGAGATCCCAGTTGTTGATATGCCCCTTTTTAAGATATTTAAGATAAATAGGGACGATCTGGCTTTGAACGGAGGGCCCTCCGTCCTCGAACGCGGATACCAATAAAAGCAGGCCCAACAGTCTTTCCTCGTGGATAGGCGAAGAGATCAATCGCGCGACATCTTTCAGGGCCAAGCCTTTGGCATTTCTGGCGACTTCCCTGATTTGGGGCACCACGACCCCGATGAAACGGTCCCCTTCGCCGTACTCCCCCGGACCGGTCTTAAAATACCTCTGCAGCAAGGCGGCCTTGGGGGGATCAGCTTGTTTTCTGAGCGATTGCCTGGTTTTTTCGAGCGTCATCATGCGGCTATCCTACTCTGTCCGGTAAAAACCGTAAAGGGGATGTTCGTCAGGGAAGATCTATTTGAATTCCAGGACCACATCGTTGGAGCTGACGGAATAAAGTTTGTTCTTATAAATATAAAGACCTGTGGCCTTGCTGGTGGTCCTTCTCTGCTCTTGGGTGAGGGGAGCACTGCCTTCATGCTTTAAAAGATAGAACACCTCTCCCTTAGCGCCCGCGCTTACCGGTCCCTTGACCACGAATTCCACGGTGTGGTTCGCGGCCGAATACCGTCCTCCCTGGCTGAGGTCTCCCGTTTCCAGGAAGTCTGGCACGCTGTCAACGATCTTAAAACCCTTGCGCAGAGTTACTAGGGCCGTCCAATCGATCTTATAGACGAGCTGTTGGCCGCCTGCTTCATCAGAAGTGGTAATGGCCACGGATTTACTGAGGGTCAGGGCCGCTGCCACAGACTGAGGGGTGAGCGTGGCTGTGGGCTGGAGTTTGACCACATTTTCAACAGAGGACACCGGGACGGCCGGGGCCGCTGACTGGCTCAAAGCCGCTGGGGTCTGGGTGTCCGCCGGCATGACTGCCGTGGGCTGGGATGCGGACATTGCCGCGGCCACAATGACGGTCGGGATCGTTTCCGGTTTGGACGCGATGGCGGGGACCGGAGTTTGGGTGAAAATAACCTCATAGGCAACAGCCGGCACCGTGCTTGTCGCTATAGGAACAGAGACCGGAGTTGCCTCCGCATTAGCTTCCTCAACCGGAGTCGCAGTCGCTTCTGCCTCTGCCACCACAGTGGCCTGGCTGGTCAGAGGAAGATTGAACAATCTCCTGAACAGGGTCTTGGAGCCTGAAACCGGCAGGAATACCTGCTCCGGGCTGATGGGCCCTGACCCTTTGCTGTTTGGGGTGTTATGTTGAAAGCTGATGCTCGCCGGGTTGCCGGGATTGTTTTGTGCTTGATTATTTGTTGAGGGTTGGGATTGGCCGGAGTTGTCGTCTGTTTCTCCTTCTTTATGATAACTGATCCCTTCCACCCCTAAAGCTGTTTCCGGATTGACGGGTAAAAGCAGGTTGGTCCTGGCGATTTGGTAGGCATCGTTCCACCACCCGCTGTCGTCGAAATCCAGATTTTTCCATCCCTTGGGTGGAGGAAGAGCGGTCTCGTTGCTTTTATACCTATACATGGTATGGGAGACATCTTCGTCCCCGCTGGTGAAATAGTATTTGTCGCCGTTATCGAGCATGACGGCGATCACGTAGGCCACGACATCGGGACCGTAGGTGTTATCGAAATTGATCGCCAGGATATTGTCAGATTTGAATATGGGGACATCAATCTTGGTTTTATTGACGGATTGCCTGCTGACATAATAATAATTTGAAGAAAGGGGATACACCGTGGCAATGTTCACGCCGTTGAGATAAAAGACAGCCCGGCCTCCCGCAGAGGCTAAAATATTGGCTGAACGAACTTGGGCCGCATAGGTTCCTAAGGGTAGGAAACAAAACGAAAGTAAAAACACCCATAAAAAGGTTTTACGCATGACCCACTCCTTCAGGCCGGCAGGCCAAGGGAAGATTTGATGCGGCCAAACAGACCGGCCCACGTCTTTTTCGACAACTTTAATCTTATGTCTATGAACGGTCAAGGCAAATTTGTCAAAATGAATCGGCAAAATGATATGTTTTCACCCTGCCCTCTGCCGGATGATTTTTAAAAAAACAAATGCTATCCTGTTGTCATGGAAGAAAGGTTTTGCCCATGAAACTAAAATCTTTTTGTTCCGCTTTCGCCTGTATCTTCTTTATCAACCTGGCTATCCCAGCCCATGCCGGAAGCCGGGATGGCAAAATAGGTTTGACCGCGATTTTCGGCTCTTCAGCGCTCAATTTTCAGGACATCAATAACAACTATCTGCAAGATACGGGATATAGCATCCCCACCGGCTACCAGTGGGGCGGCGAAATATCCTACGGCTTCTCAAAAAATATTGTGGGATTTTTGGGGGCCGATTATATGACTGCCAGCACGGCCTATACTCAGGTTTTTATCGACAATTTAGGCGACACCCTCACTTACAACGGCACGCTTTCCTTGCCCGTCATGTCCTTGGGATTCGGGGGTTATTATGTCGTGCCTGATTTAGGCGAAAACCTGGATGTCAAGGTGGGTTTCAGGGCAAGTTACGATTTTCTGAACAGTGCCAGCGACTCAGGGACCTTTACCTTTGCCGATTCAAATGGCAATGCTTTGGAGCCTCCCACCCCTTCTACCTTGAACTTTTCCGGTGACACTTTTGGCATAGAGTTCCTTGCCGGGTTTGACTGCTTCCTGCTTCCCTGTCTTTCCGTGGGCATGGATGTGGGATACCGCTTATCCAAAATAGGCACCGTGACCTTTGAGGACCCGGACTCCGGCCAGACCGCCACGCTCCAGGATACCAACGGCAATAATATTGGAGTGGATCTAAGCGGCGCCCTGATGAGATTCAACACCAGCCTGTACTTCTAAAAACTACCTCTTGGCCCACATCACCAGCATGGCGCCGGCAATATAGGCAGCCACCCACCAGCCATAAGCTCCGAGAGAATAAAAATGCAGGTTGTTCGGTATCCTGGCCTCTTTACCGTTCTTTCTGCGGAACTGCCTCAGCCAGAATATATCCACCAGCATCACGGTCAGGGCTGAATAGCCCAATAAGCCGTGCAAGGTAATGGGAATACGGTGCGAACCCAATATCATCAGGCAGGTAGCGGACAGGTCCAGGAATATGCCCGTCAGATAAAAACTCATGACCTTGCCGGTCACTGCCCTGCTCCTGCTCTCCAAAATAATTGCTATGGTATAGGAGATTAGGGCCAGGTTGACCACGCTCATACCCGCGATCAGCAAAGGATTAAGCACTGATAACCTTTCTTTCTTTGAGCGGCTCAATCATTCCAGCTGTTCCCCGTATAAATTTTTCCCAAAATTCCTTTTTTCAATTTGGGCAGGAGTGTTTTCAGGAACACCGGATAAATGGTCAGGCGTTTCAGCTCCGTTAGGGGAATAAATTTTACTTCTCTTAGGATGCCGGTCTCTGCCCTGACCGCCTTGCCGCTGGTGATGCTCGCCTGGAAAACAACATTGAGGATATGCCGGCGCCGGTCAGCCGGGATGGAATCGTGGACCAGGACCAGCTTTTGGACCTTTATTTTTAGCCGTGTTTCTTCCCAAATCTCCCGTTGGACTGCCTGCGAGAGCGTCTCCCCATACTCCACTCCGCCTCCGGGCAGGAGCCAGTACTCCCTTCCCTTTTTCCTGTGTTTGACCAGCAAAACTTGGTTGCCTCGGAAAATTGCCGCCGCGGCCCGCAAACGGGGATGGCGCTTACTGTGCCTCATGGCTTCTCCTTTTCCATCCTGAATTCTTCCACCATACCCAGCAGATGATGAGGGATGGCGGCCGTTACCGTCACGCCCTTAGCTCCATAACGCTCGCTGACAATAAACGACTTTTGTTTTAAAAAAGCATGCACTGAACTCCGCGAGTAGGGTATGCGCAGTTTAATTTCTGCCGGTCTGGCCAGCAATGGCCCCAGCCGCTGTCCCAGTTCCTGGATATGGTCGCCATGGAGAGCCGAACAAACAAAAGCTTCTGGGTTTTCCCTGCGGATGGTGTTCAGGATAGTTTTACTTTTGAGCAGGTCGGACTTGTTGAATACCATGAGCACCGGCTTATCACCGCATTTCAAGTCAGCCAAAATTTCCCTGACTGTTTTTACCTGTTCGCTGTATCCCGGATGGCTGGCGTCCACCACATGGACCAGCACATCGGCCTCGGTGATCTCTTCTAAAGTAGCCTTAAAAGCCGCCACCAGCTCCACAGGCAAATGGCTGATAAACCCGACCGTATCGGTCAGGAGCACGGTCTGTTGGTGCTGACCGAGATACAGCTGGCGCGTGGCTGGGTCCAAAGTGGCAAACAACCGGTCATCGGCCAGTTGGTTCCCCTTGGTCAGCGCGTTGAACAAAGTGGTCTTGCCGGCATTGGTATACCCGACCAGGGCGAACACAGGCACATGGTCGCGCTGGCGTTTTTTGCGGGACATCCCGCGCAGGTTGCGTATCTTCTCCAGCGACTGCTTGAGCATATGGATGCGGTGGCGTATCCTGCGGCGGTCGGTTTCCAGCTTGGTCTCGCCGGGTCCCCGTGTGCCGATACCTCCGCCTTGCTGGGAAAGCAGAACACCCTTGCCTGTCAAACGCGGCAACATATAGTTCATCTGCGCCAGTTCCACCTGGATCTTGCCCTCGTTGGTGCGTGCCCGTTGGCTAAAAATATCCAGGATCAATCCCGGCCTGTCCACTATCTTGGCCGGGATGGTTTCGTCGAGGTTGCGATACTGGTTGGGTTTGAGCAATTCGTTGAAAATGACCAGGCTGGCGGATTGGGCTTTGACCATCCCGGCGATCTGGACTGCTTTGCCGCTCCCGATATAAAAAGCCGGGTCAGGACTGGAACGCTCCTGCACCACTTCCGAGACGATCTGCGCCCCGGCCGTGCGGGCCAGTTCGCGCAACTCTGCCAAAGACGCTTCCATCTCCGGGCTTCGGCCTCGGCTGAGCGCCACTAAAATCGCTTTTTCCAAAAGTAAACCTCCAGATATTATTAATTCCTACAGGGAGACGCTCTTAGTACCAAAAAAGATAAACACCCCTGACAGACTAAAACTAAAACCACGGCCAGGCCAAAGGCCCAGGCAATGCCTAGGGGCACCAGGCCCCAGGCCAGCACTACACAAAACACGGCAAACGAACCCATGCCTATCAATGACCCGGACAGCAGGCGCACCGCTCCTTTTGGCCCGTACTGGTGCTGGCTCATCCCGGCCATGATGGTGTTGACCACTGGAATGGGAGCCAGCAGTCCGCTCAAAGCCGGCCCCAAATTATTGGCCGCAAAAGTTAAAAGTAAAACAACAACCGCGGTAATGGCCATCCGCAAAGGAATGTCCCAGCGTAACGCCGCAGGCGTTCTCAGGTCAGCGGAATGGCTGGGAAGAAAACGGTAAGCCAGGAAAAGCGCTGCCTCAGCCATGACCAAAGACACAAGGATACCCGCGGAAAAATTCATGAGAAGCAAAGTAAAAAGAGCGTAACTTAGCCAGCTCCCTATCACGCTCCAAAAAATCCCCAATCGTTGGCTGATCCAGCTATAGGTCAGGGCAAAAGCCGCGAAACAAACTACAGCCTGGCTCGTCTTCAGCGCTGCCTGGGAAGCAAAACCCGTTCCCTGTTCCAGGCTGTATAACAATAGTATGCACCCGGCTATTACCGGCAGTCCGGCAAATACTCCGCCGGCCTTGACTCCCCAACGTCTGCTGCCTAGGGTCGCTCCGGCCACTAGGCACGGGGCCAGTACTATTTTTAGGACCAGCAACCAAGTCATGCTTATCGTCTTCCCCCTAAAAAAAATCCCTCTCCCCACGGGAGAGGGCTGGGTGAGGGAGTAATTTTCGGCAATGCTTTCACCCTCACTCTTTTTAGTCCCCGTATGGCGACCTCTATCCTCTCCCAAAGGGAGAGGAAACTACTGCGAAGCATCATTATTTACTTCCCCAATATCTCGTTCAGTACTTTGGCCAATCTGACCCCGGCCCGGCTGAGCCGTTCTTGGATGAGAGGATACATCTGGTCCTCATAATCCTGCCCATAAGCGGGTATTGAGCCGTCATGGGGAAAATCCTTATATATTTTATCCACGCCTATCTTGTGGCTCTCCGCTACCCACTCCTCCAAAACGCTTCCCTGCCAGGCTTTGATCTGTCCGGGCTTCAAACCCTTGATGATCTCTTTGGCTATCACCTGGCTGGTCTGGCCCTGCTTTTCTATGATGGAGTAGTCAAAAATAATATGCAGCCTCTGTTCCTCCCCGAAAAACCTGACCACCTTGAGGTTTCCTCCGTTATCCCCGTTGTGATGAGCCGGTATTTTGGAGGCTGGTATATTGATAAAACTGTCAGTGGTACAGTGCAAAGGCTGGTGGATATCCGCCACAAAATGGACTATAAAAAACAACGCCTTGAGCCGCTCGGTTGGGCTTTGTGTTTTATCCCCCAATATCCGGCTTTGGTTCTTTATCTGTTCCACCACGCAGGCCTGGTTGGGACAATAACGGACCAAATCCCCTGGCCCTATAGTTTTTACATCAGTGGGTATATCAATGAAATGCCAGGCCTTGGTTTCCTTGTGGTTCACTCCCCATCCGTCCGGCCAGTTGGATATCAGAGAAAGGTTTAGTTTCTTACTTTTGTCTAAGAAAACCGCCAGAGATTCATCTATATATTGGTAGGGAAAAACATCGGCATGGGTTTTTAACTGGCTGGCCTGCACCTGGCTGTCTTTGCGCAAATCATCCAAAGCCTGGATAGTGGACGGCTGGAGCAGGGATTGAGCCACCATGGCCGCGACCTCATGCCCCGTCCTCGCCCAGCTATAACTCAGAGTAGGCAAGGTGATGAAAAAGGCTATGAGACCCACGATTAGTTTTTTACCAACAAAAATATTTTCTCTTTTCATTTTTCTTCTCCTTCTAAAAAAACTCATCAAAAATTATGGCTTTTCCAAAAAAATTATTCAATCCCCGCAGTTTTTACAGACCTTTTGCCAGGCAACGCCGGGAAACAGGGGTATATAGGGTCCTTTACCCTGGCTGGCCAGTGTTTTTAGCTCGCTGATGCGGTCCTCGGTCCGGGGATGCGTGGAAAAATAGGTCAAAAGGGCCGGCGTATCGCTTTGCTCTTCCAGGACGCTGAAAAACCGGACCATACCCACCGGGTCGACCTTTGCCGCCAGGAGCATCCCCAAGCCTTTGCGGTCCGCCTCTGCCTCGTCATCCCGGCTGAACTTCAAAAGCGACAGCGCCCTGACCCCTCCCCAGCCCAGAGAACCGGCCTCCCTGCCGGCCAATATCGAGAACAGGATCAGGGTGGAGGACTGGCTGATCATTCGCCGGGTGGCGTGACGGTTGAGCACATGCTGCATTTCATGGGCCAGCACCCCGGCCATTTCCTCGGGGCTGTGCGTCTTGGCCAAGAGCCCTGTGTACACCACGATGGTGCCGCCCGGAAAAGCAAAAGCATTGATCTCTTTGTTTTTAACAACCATGACTTTGAACTGGTAGGGGCAATCCTTGACCGTAGAGACCAGCCTCTGGACAATACCCTGGACAGCCTGCTCGGTCTGGGCATCATGGCAGCGTTGGCTGGCCGGAATGGCTCCGTGGAATGCCGCCTCTCCCATGCTTCTTTCAAAAGAAATAGGAACATACGGGGTGAGCAAAGAAGCCAGGTAGGGCACGCCCCAGACCATGAGGCTGATGAACACGGCCAATAGTCCCAGGCCCCAAAAGATCCCGCGGTAGGCGCTGGCAGTTGAGCGGAACAAATGACGGGCCTCTTTGGGCCTGGACTCGTTGAGATGGCGGAGGAACCTCGCGTCAAACACCACCAAATCGACCCCGGCCCGCTCCAGCCTGACCGGATCGCCCGGAAGCCCGTGCCTGACCCTTTTGATCTCGCTGTAGGGCCAGACCCGTTCGGTCCAGCTCTCGGCGGTGATGCGCAGTCCCTGGGGCGAGAGGCGGACTTTGACGCTGGTGCGCTGGCCCTGCTTTTCGGCGAGCAGTCCGTCCCAGCCATTGTCAGGTAAAGTATCTATGACCTTTTCTCCTTGACCGTGACGGCCGTGCCGTAGGCCAGGACCTCGGTGACGCTGGCAGAGATCTCGGTGGCGTCGTAGCGCATGCCCACGACGGCATTGGCGCCGATCTCGGCCGCGCGCTCGCACATCAGATCAAAGGCCTCCTGCCGGGCCTGTTCGCACAGCTCGGTATAGATAGTGATGTTGCCTCCGAAAAACCGCTGGAATCCCGCGGCCATGTTGCCCAGCGCCCCTCGTGAACGCACCGTGATGCCGCGCACGATACCGATATTTTTGGTTACGTCGTGCTTCCTCAGGACAAAGGCCGAGGTGACCAGGTTGTGGTCAAGTTTGCCATTGCCGGAAACGGTCTGGCCTGGGCCTGTCCCGCTTCCCGCCTGGGGAACTCTTTTTTTGTTCTTTTTTCCGCCCAGCAGTCCCAGGGAACGCAAAAGGATGAAGGCCAGGAACAGCCAGATGATCTTGAGCTTTAAAAGTATCAGTAGGATGAGGGTCAGGGTATGTCCCATTATTTGGACTCCTTGACCGTGACGGCCGTGCCATAGGCCAGGACTTCGGTGACGCCGGGCGAGATCTCAGTGGCGTCGTAGCGCATTCCGATGATGGCGTTGGCGCCGATCTCGGCCGCGTGCTCGCACATCAGTTCAAAAGCCTCCTGCCGGGCCTGTTCGCACAGTTCGGTATAGATGGTGATATTGCCGCCGAAGAACTGCTGGAAACCGGCGGCCATGTTGCCCAACGCGCCTCTCGAACGCACCGTGATACCGCGCACGATCCCGATATTATCCGCGATCTCGTACCCGGGCAAAACAAGCGTGGAGGTGACCATACCGTGCTCTACCCGTGCGACCGTCCTTTTGCTGTCAGCCATAAAAAATCCTCCCTTGCATAAATTATTTCTTCCTACACAGCACCTAAATTCTAACCCCTGCCCCTCAAAACACAATGGCTGGGACGCCAACTAGTGTTTTAGGGCATGGACCGGATGGCGGTGATAACCTCGGTTTCATGGCCCTGGGGATTGACCTGGGGGAATATCCTGGCAATGCGGCCTTCTTTATCAATGATAAAGGTGGTCCGCTCAATACCCATGTACTTTTTCCCCTGGTACTCTTTTTGCTTATAAACCCCGTATTTTTTGCACACCTTGGCGTCCGTATCGCTCAGTAAAGTGAAAGGCAAATTGAACTTTTTGATGAACTGGGTATGGGATTCCAGGTTGTCCATGCTGACCCCCAGGACCACCGCGCCCTGGCCTTGGATCTCTTTGATCCCGTCCCTAAACCCGCAGGCTTCCGTGGTACACCCCGGCGTATCATCTTTGGGATAAAAATACAGGACCACGATTTGTTTTTTAAAGTCTTTGAGCGAGAGTTTTTTGCCCTGGCTGGAAGGCAAACTGAAATCCGGCGCTTTTTTGCCCACCACTATCTTCTGCTCTTTTTCTTTTGACTGTGTCATACTCCCTCCTTTTGATAGGGCTGATACAGAGTTGGTTAATGCCGCTCCTCCCAGCATCAGCAAAGCAACGGCCCATATTTTCGTTTTCATTTTCTCCTCCTCATTGAAACTGATAGCGTCGCAACTCCCTGCGGAGTTGTGACATAACAACCTGCTGAATGACTGTTATTAAAGTTGCCAACAGGTTGTTAATACCTCGGCACGGACGGGTCAATTTTTTTGGACCAGGCGTCAATGCCTCCTATTAGATTCTTGACCCTGGTTAAACTCTGGCGCTTTAAAAATTTCATAGCCTGACTGCTCCGGTTGCCGTGATGGCAGTAAACCACGATCTCTTTGGAACCATCCAATTCCTCATAACTCTCACCTATCTTGCTCAGGGGCAAAAGAACTGAACCTTCAATACGGCAAATTTCATATTCATGAGACTCCCGCACATCCACCAACAAAAACTTTTCCTTGCGGTCCAGTTTGGCTTTCAACTCTTCCGGTGTGATGTCGGTAGATTCGTCTTTGGGTTTTTCCTGCACAACCGGAGTTGCGCTCCCGTAATATTTGGCCAGGGTGGTCAGGTCTTTGAGCACGGGATTATCTCCGCATACTGGACACTGGGGATTTTTTTCCAGTTTGACCTCTTTGAATTTCATTTCCAGGCTGTCAAACAATAGCAGCCTGCCGACCAGAGGCTTGCCGATATTGAGCAGAAGTTTGATGGCCTCTCCGGCCTGGATGAGGCCGAGAATTCCCGGCACCACGCCCAGCACTCCGGCCACCGAACAGCTCCCGTCTCCGGCCGGAGGCTCCGGATACAAACAGCGGTAGCAGGGGCCGTGCTCGGCGTCATAAACCGTGACCTGGCCCTGGAATTTGGAAACTCCGGCATCCACCATTGGCTTTTTCAATAGAGCGCAGGCGTCATTGACCAGATAACGCGTGGGATAGTTGTCCGAACCGTTTATGATGACATCATAGGTTTTGAATATATCTAAAGCGTTTTGGCTGGTCAGGCGGTCGCCATAGGTCTCGATCTCAATATCAGGATTAAGGGCCAGCAGTGTTTTTTTAGCTGTGGCTGTTTTGGACTTTCCTCTGTCTTTGTCCGCGTAAAGCACCTGCCTCTGCAGGTTGCTAATATCCACTTTATCGTCATCAATGAGGCCTAAATTTCCCACTCCCGCGGCAGCGAGATATAGCGCGGCGGGTGAGCCCAGCCCTCCCACGCCCACCATAAGCACCCTTCCTGCTTTGAGTTTGAGCTGGCCTGTTTTGCCTATCTCCGGCAAAATCAGATGCCTGCGGTACCGGGCTATTTCATTTTTGGACAGTTCATTGAGATCATCTTTCCTAAAAAATCCCATAATGTCTCCTTAACAGGCTGCTGAATTATTTAAATAATAGTCCTTTAGCAGCCTGTTACACGAGTTCATACTCGCATGCATGAGCATGTCGCAAAGCCAAAGGGATTTGCGATGCTTTCAACTACACTAACTCTGCCAAAAATGCTTTTTGGCATAAAACCATCCGAACAGAAACGCATTATCACAATAATGCGGATGGTTTTACCACAACCCCAGCTGGTTCTTGGCTTCCTCGCTGGCCATGGTGGCCGGATCCCACGGCGGGTCGAACACGATTTCCACGGTCGCGCTTTTGACCCCCGCCACGCTTTCCGCGGCATTGCGTGCGTTTTGCTGGAATTCCGGAGCAATGGGGCAAAAAGGCGTGGTCAGGGTCATCTTGACGGCCACATCGCCCTCATCGTTCACCTTGACCTCATAGACCAGCCCCAGGCTGACGATGTCCAGATGGAGTTCGGGATCAACGACCTTTTTCAGGGCTTCCCTGACCTGTGCCTCGGTGACCATGTTCAGCCTCCGTTCTTTCCTTTTTGGCCGTAGTTTTCTATCCCCTGCTTGAGAGTATGCCAGGCCAGGGTGACGCATTTGACCCGGCCCGGAAATTTCCTGGCTCCCTTGAGCGCCTCGATATCGCCGTCCCAGCCCGGGATATCCTGGCCCTGCATCATTTGCTGCAGTTGTTCAATAAGACCCAGGGCCTCCTTAAGTTCTTTGCCTTTGACCATGTCGGTCATGATGGAACCGGACGCCTGGCTGATGGCGCATCCCCGGCCGCTGCAGGATATCTGTTCGATGCGCCCGTCCTTGAGGCTGGCCTGCACCGAGAGGGTGTCCCCGCAAAGGGGGTTGTTGCCCTCCGCGGACAGGTCCGGCCGGCTCAGCCGCTCGTGGTTATGCGGCTCCTTGAAATGGTCCAGGATGACCTCCCGATAGAGGTCCGTGATCTCTTGGTCAGCCACGTTTGAAAAACTCCTTTGTCTTTTTGATCGCCTCGACGAGCTGGTCCACTTCCCTGAGCTTGTTATACAGGTAAAAGCTGGCCCTCGCCGTGGAGGCTACTCCCAGGACGCTCATCAAAGGCTGGGCGCAATGGTGCCCGGCCCGGATGGCGATGCCCTCCTGGTCCAAAACCGTGCCCACGTCATGGGCATGGACCCCGTCAATATTAAAGGAAACGATCCCGCTCCGCTTGACCGCTTCCCTCGGCCCGTAAAGCGTCACTCCGGGGATGCGGCCGATCTGGTTCAGGGCGTATTCGGTCAGGTCTATCTCGTGCTCATGAATGGCATCGATCCCGACTTTTTTGATGTAATCAATGGCCGCCCCAAGGCCGATAACGCTGCTGATGGCCATGGTGCCCGCTTCGAACTTATAGGGGACCTCGTTCCAGGTTGACTGCTCCCATTTGACTTCTAATATCATGTGACCCCCTCCGGTCATGGGTTCCATCTTATCCAGCAAATCTTTCCTGCCCCATAAGACGCCTGCCCCGGTCGGTCCCAGCATTTTATGTCCGGAAAAGGCCAGAAAGTCGGCTCCCAGGGCCACTACATCCACCAGCTGGTGCGGCACGCTCTGGGCGGCATCCACCAAAAGCAATGAACCGTTCTTGTGGATGGCTGGCGACAGGCACTCTACGGCGTTCAGGGTCCCCAGCACGTTGGAGACCTGGCACATGGCCACCATTTTGACTTGGGGGGTGAGTAAAGATTTAAAGTGGTTATAATCCAGTTCGCCCTTGGCTGTGATCTGGCAATATTTGAGTTTGGCCTGCTTTTCCTTGGCCACCATCTGCCAGGGCACGATATTGCTGTGGTGTTCCATCTGGGTCAGCAGGATCTCGTCCCCGGGTTTGAGGTTCTGGCCTCCCCAGGACTGCGCGACCAGGTTGATGGACTCCGTGGTGCCCCTAGTGAAAATGACCTCTTTAGGGCTGGGGGCATGGATAAAATCCGCCACTTTTTCCCTTGTCTCTTCAAAGGCAGCGGTCGCTTCCTCGCTCAAAGTATGGATGCCCCGGTGGATATTGGAGTTGTAATTCTTGTAATAGTTCGACACCGCCTCGATGACGGAAAGCGGCTTTTGCGAAGTCGCCGCGTTATCCAGATAAACCAGCGGCTTTCCATGGACCTGCCTTTCCAATATCGGGAAATCATCCCTTATTGTTTTCACATCCAACATAGCCGACTCCTTTCCTGCAACAATTCAACTTAACCGGTCTAGTTTCTTTTGAATAATGGCGGTCATATCATCTTTTAAACTCTGGCTGGGTGCTTGTCCGGCCACCGGCTGGAAAAACCCTTCTACTATCAGTCGTTTAGCGTCCGTGCTGGAAAGCCCCCGGCTCATCAAATAAAAAAGCTCATTGTCATCTAGGGGCCCCACGGTGGCGGCATGCTTGCAGTGCACGTCATTGGCCTCTATTTCCAGGATGGGAATGGAATCAGCCCCGGCCTGGCTGCTCAGTAAAAGATTGCGGTTGGTCTGGAAAGCCCGGCTTTGCTGGGCTCCTTTGGCGATGCGTACCGTGCCCATAAAAAAGTATTTGGCCTGGTCCATGACGCCGGTCTTAAAAAGCAGGTCGCTGGTGGTCTGGCCCGCCTGGTGGTCCTGCAGCACCTTGCAATGGACCTTTTGCTGGCCGCCGTCAAAAAACAATCCCAGTAGTTTGCTCTCGGCTCCGCTCTCCTTAAGACTGGTCTCAATGTCCAGCTGATGCAGCGCTCCCCCAAAAGAAAGGATTTGGGTCGTCACTTTGGCCTCCCTCTGCGCCCAAACGCGCAGGCAGCTCAACAGGATATCGGTCGCGCCCAGGTCCTGGAGCTGGACCCAATGGACCTGGCTAGCCGCCAAAGCGAACACTTCCGTGGCGCTGTGCACCAGGGACGCGCCCAGCCTGTGGCTGGATCGGAACCGCTCCACAAAGGTGACCCGGCTGCCCCTGTCCAGCACCAGCAGGTTATGGGGACAATGGATCTTATCCGGCTGGTCCACCATAAATACGGATTCGACCGGCAGTTCCAGTTTGACTTCAGGCGGCACATACAAAAATTTGCCGTTGTCCCAAAAAGCCGTATGCAGAGCCAGCAGCCTGGATCTCCCGGTTGCCAGGGCTTGCATAAGATAATTGCGGACCAGGTCAGGGTGATCCCGCATGGCTTGTCTCAGACTTGTGAAGATCACTCCCTGGGGCAGGTTCTGCGGCGCATTTTCCATGTCCCCAGTCCCAGTCCCGGTTTCAACAGCCCAAGCCAGGTTCTCGGTGAAGAGCCCGGGGATATCGATTTTTTTCCACTCGGTCTGGCGCCGGTTCGGCCAGGCCAGGCTCAAAACATTTTCCCAGGCCTGCCACCGCTTCTGCCGGGCCCATTCCGGTTCTTTATAGGACTCCGCGATCTTCCCTGACTGTTCCCTGGTAAAGATGAGGGGCAGGCCGCGGTCCGTGTCGCTCTCGTTCGTCTCTCTTAAAACTTCTGCCATAACTCCCCCGATTTTAAGTTCATCCGACTGCTCCTTCCAGCTGCAGGTCAATGAGGCGGTTGAGCTCCACGGCATACTCCATGGGAAGCTCCTTGGCCACCGGTTCGATGAATCCGTTGACAATCATTTTCATGGCTTCGGCCTCGGTGAGCCCCCGGCTCATCAGGTAAAAGAGCTGGTCGTCCCCCACCTTGCTTACCACGGCTTCATGCCCGATGTTGACCTGGTCTTCGTCTATCTCCAGGGTGGGGTAGGTGTCGGACCTGGACTTGTCGTCCAGGATCAGGGCGTCGCAGCGCACCATGGATTTGGAACCCTCGGCCCCGGCTAGGACCTTTAAAAGCCCGCGAAAGCTGGACCTGCCGCCGTCCTTGCTGATGGACTTGGAGATGATCTGGGAAGTGGTGTGCGGCGCCATATGGATGACCTTGGCTCCCGCGTCCTGGTGCTGTCCTTCGCCGGCAAAGGCGATGGACAAAACCTCCGCCTTGGCCCCGGGTTCTTTGAGGTAAACGCAGGGGTATTTCATGGTCAGCTTGCTGCCCAGGTTGCCGTCCACCCACTCCACGGTCGCCCCCTCGTAGGCCACCGACCGTTTGGTGACCAGGTTATAGACATTGGTGGACCAGTTCTGGATGGTCGTATAGCGCGCCCGGGCGTACTTTTTGACGATGACCTCCACTACGGCCGCGTGCAAAGAATCCGACCGGTAAATGGGCGCCGTACAGCCCTCGACATAGTGCACAAAAGCCCCTTCCTCCACGATGATGAGGGTCCTCTCGAACTGCCCCATATTGGAGGCATTGATACGGAAATAGGCCTGCAAAGGAATGCTGACCTTGACCCCCTTGGGCACATAGATGAAAGTGCCGCCGCTCCACACGGCGCTATTTAGGGCTGAAAATTTATTGTCTCCGGCAGGGACCAAGGTCCCGAAATACTCCCGGAAAAGGTCCGGGTACTGTTTGAGCCCCTCGTCCGCGCTCAAAAAGATCACGCCCTGCTTGGAGAGCTCCTGGTTGATATTGTGGTAAACCATTTCTGAGTCGTACTGTGCCCCCATCCCCGCTAAAAATTTGCGCTCCGCCTCCGGGATGCCCAGGCGGTCAAAGGTTTTTTTGATATTGGCCGGCACGTCTTCCCAGGACTTTTTGGAACCATCCGAAGGTTTCAAATAGTAGTAGATATCGTCAAAATCGATGTGCGAAAGGTCTCCTCCCCACTGAGGCATCGGCTTTTTGAGGAATATCTCCAGGGCTTTGAGGCGGTATTGCCTCATCCACTCCGGCTCGCCTTTGATACTGGAAATCTCTTCGACAACACCGGCCGTCAATCCCTTGGGAGAGCGGAATACCGACGCCTCCGCGTCCTGAAAACCGTATTTGTACTTTTCCATAATTTGAGCTTGTTTTTCTGGAGACTCCATACTCCCTCTTACTTTCCTTCGCCGACAATATGCTCGTAACCTTTTTCTTCCACTTCTAGGGCCAGCTCCTTGCCTCCGGAACGCACGATCCGCCCGTCCATCATAATGTGGACAAAATCCGGTTTGATATAATTCAGAAGGCGCTGGTAATGGGTAATGACCAAAACCCCCAGGCCTGGATTGAGCAGCTTATTGACCCCTTCGGCCACGGTCCGCAAGGCGTCCACATCCAGACCGGAGTCAGGTTCGTCCAGGATGGCCAGCTGCGGTTCCAGGAGGGCCATCTGCAGGACCTCGGCCCTTTTTTTCTCGCCGCCCGAAAAACCCTCGTTGATGTACCGGGTGGCAAAGCTTTCTTCCATCTGCAAAAGCTTCATGCGCTCTTTGAAATTTTTCCTAAAACCAGCCGGATCGAATTTTGTCCCCAGCTTGGACTTGACCGCCAAACGCATGAAGTTGGCCATGGAAACTCCGGGGATCTCCAGAGGGTACTGGAAGGCCAAGAACAACCCCCTCTTCGCCCTCTCGTTCACCGGCAGGGCGAGGATATCCTCGCCCTTGAGCAGGACCTGGCCTGAGGTCACTTGGTATTTCGGATGGCCCATCAGGGTATTGGCCAGGGTGCTTTTACCCGAACCGTTGCGGCCCATCAAGGCGTTCACAGCCCCTGCCTCGAGGGTCAAGTCTATCCCTTTGAGGATCTCCTTGCCTTCGACCTGCACCCGCAGGTTCTTGATCTCAAGAAGCTTCACGTTCTCTCCCTTCCTGGATAATCAGCTTGTGGTCTCCTGCATGTATTTATGGAAAGCTTCCTTGACGAACTGGTCCGCGTTAGCCTCGTTTTCCAGGAACTGTTTGAGGGTGATATGGCTCATGGCGCCGTAAAGGTATTTGGAAAGCGTGAGCCATAAGGGCCGGACCATGCAGCCGGCTTTTCGCACGCACTCGCCGTGCAACCCGCTGTAGCGGTTGCAAAATTTTTCCGTCAAGGTTTTTTCCTCTTCGGCCAGGGAGCCGTCCAGGGCCTGCATGATCTGGGCCACGGTCACATCCTCAGGCGGACGGATGAGCCTGAAACCGCCCTTAGACCCCCGGACACTGGTGACCAACCCGGCCTTTCTCAGGCTGGTGACCAGTTTGGTGGCATAGTGCAGGGAGATCTGCTCCAGTTGGGCTATCTCCCTTAAAGAAACCGACTTGCCTTCCTGTTCCCGTCGGGCTACATGGAGCAGGCATCTGAGCCCATATTCTTCTATCGCCGTTATCTTCATATAACAGCCCTTTTCTTAATCTTTACTATTCTGTACCTGTATTAAGGATATAATACCTTACTATTTTGTCAAGTATTTAAAAAATTGACTATAACTGCAATAAAACTGGGGTTTGGGGGATTGAGTTGCCGTAGCTGAAAGCTTGGAAAAAAATTAGTTAAAGGCTACCTTTTGCCTGAACCGTATCATTTCCAGTCTCTGCTTTTCCTGGTCCAGGAATTTCATTTCTTTTTCCAGCCTCATTTGGACAGTAGGCAACTCCAAGAGGTTCTGTTTATCCTCCAGCTCCAAGGGCAGGACATGCCCCATCCAGTAGGAAAGCCCTATAGGCGAGTTGGGGACCTGGGGGTTTTGCAGAACCTGGCCCGTGACATTGGTGAAAAGGTGCAAAAGGGCCTTATTGCCATCGCTGACCTGCTGGTAGAGTTTGGCTACGGCATCTTTATCCCCTGTGGGTTCTGGCTGGAGCCCTACTTCAGCCTTGAAATAGGGTTTTTGCTGGAAAATCTCCAGGATCCTGAAACGCTGGCCTCCCCGGACTTCGATCTTGGTCTCCCCTTTTTTGTCCACTGTGCTTTTAGTGATATTGGCCAGGGTGCCGATGAGGTAAAGCTCCGCCGCCGGATCTGCGGGGGCGCCTTCTTTGACTCCCTTGAGGAGGACCACCCCGAAAGGCGCCTTCTTTCTCATGCACTCTTTGACCATGAGTTTATAGCGGGCCTCAAAGATGTACAAAGACAGGTTCATCTTGGGGAAAAGCACTGTTTGCAGAGGGAACAAAGGGATATTCATTCTTTTGCTTTTTTTCATCATGTTCATGGCTCCGTGACGCTCATTTTGGTCGTACCTGAATACTAACAAAAGTCTGGATCTATTCTGAATACTCCGCCCACTTGCCTTCCCCTTCCCACACTTTAACGCTGAAGAGGAGCGGCAGTTTTTTCTTCAAATCTTGATAAATGGACTCACTGATATTTTCGCAAGAGGGATATTTCAGGATATTGTTCAAAAGAACATGGTCGTATTTTTTAAGGACGCTTTGGACGACCGCTTTGACGGCAATGAAATCCTGCACCATGCCTTTTTGCTTTTTTCCTTCCAGCACGACCTCCACCTTGTAGGTGTGGCCATGAGGACTGCTGCAGTTGTCATGGTCCGGCAGATAGTGACTGCTGTCAAAGTGGTCTTCGACCCCGATTCTCATGCCATCAACTCCCCTGCGGCCGTCATGAATGTCTCTGTATTCATTTTACTAAATTTTTTGCTTTTTCTCTTACTTCCTCCAGCACGCGGCGTAGCGGTACTCCCCGCTGGCTGGCGATTTTTTTGCACTCCTCGTATTCGGGCGTGACGGTCAACACGCGGCTGCGTGTACCGCTGACCTTGACCTGCACCATGCCGTAACGGGTTTTGACCTTCTCGAACCGCCGGAAAAGCTTGTAACGGCTGGCCAGATGCGCCCTGATCCCCACGGTTGTCGTTTCTTGGAAAAGGATCTCCAGCAAATGGTTCTCCCGGCCTTGCGGGGCTAAGACCGTGACCAATACCCCGGGCCGGTTCTTTTTCATCTGCACGGCTGCCATGGTCACATCCAAAGCCCCGGCTTGGAAAAGCTTTTCCAGAACATGGTCATAGATCTGGGGAGACAAATCATCGACCTGGGTTTCCAGGACCAGAACCTGGTCTGTGTCATAACTTCCCCGCCCTGCGCCAGATTCCCCTATGACTACGCGCAGGTAATTGGCCATTCCCTCGAGGATGCGGGTGCCCGCCCCATAACCCACCCGCTCAGGGCTCATCCCCGGCATGGCCGTAAATTCCTTGGCCAGGGTCTTGACGATCGCCGCGCCGGTCGGGGTGACCAGTTCCCCCCAGGGCCCGCTCGAATAGACCTGCTTCCCCTTGAGGATCTCCAGGGTGGCCGGTCCGGGGGCCGGAAGGACGCCGACCATGGTCTTCACCACACCGGCACCTAGATTTAGAGGTGAACAGCAAACCTTGTCCACCCCCAAAAGGTCCAGCCCGATGACCGCGCCGGCTATGTCCACGATGGTATCCACGCTTCCCAGCTCATGAAAATGGATGTTCTCCAGGCTCGTCCTGTGGACGCCTGCTTCAGCCCTGGCCAGCGTAGCGAAGATGTCCAATATTTTCTCCTGAATAGAAGGGGCTAATCGGCTGGCCTGGATGGTTTTTTTGATCTCGGAATATTTTCTGCCATGGCCATGGTGCGCCTCGGTCCTGACTATGACTTGGGTGCCGCCAATGGTGGCTCGGGTCACTTTTTGGGCGCTCAGGGAATATCCGCCGACTTTTATCTTTTTAAGTTCGGCTGCGATCTTTTTGAGGTCGGCCCCGGCATCCACCAAGGCGCCCAGGATCATGTCTCCGCTGATGCCCGCGTAACAGTCAAAATAACAGATCCTCATTTCGCTCCCCCAAAAAGGCGTTGATACATACCCAGAAAAACCTTTAACATTCTATTATTTGACAACGGATTTGGAAAGGTCAACTTTCAGGATCCGCTAGCTTCCCAGCCGAAATTGCCTTCTAAAAGTTGACGGTGTAGCGGAAATTGGTGAGGTAAGTGCTGTAACTCGCATTGGCGACAGCGTTGTCATCATAGAAGGTCGTCCCCAGGGTAAGGATGGCTGAATCTTTTTTACTGAAGATCTGGCTGTAAGTGGTGTCCACATTCACGCCGATCCTGTTATTGTTCTGAACTCCTGAGTTGTCCTGCGTATCCAGAAAATCCAAACTAAAATTGCTTTTCAGCCGGTCTGGGACGAACTGGTACCCCACTTTGGTGTTGCCGATATAGGTATCGGTGGTATCGGCGTTTAAAGCCAGGGTGTTGATGCTCATCCCGACTCCGGCCATAAGGGTCCACGGGTTTTCAAAAGTGGTCGAATCAGAAAGCATCCAGGTAAAGCTGTTATAGTTGTTTAAATTCACGTTATCCTTGTAAATGGTGGTTGAAAAATTGGCGTCCATATAGGTGGTCTTGCCCCACGGCAGGCTCAGGCTCTGGTCGAGCCCGTAAGTGTCGGACGCATTGTCCACCAGATGCAAATAGTTCGTGACGGGCTGGGAATTGCCATTGTCCAGCTGGGACTGCTTGCTGTAGTTAAAACTGGAGGAAACCCCGGCGCCTTCCAAATAGCTGGTACCTAGATTATAACTGATGGTATTGGTAGTGCTGAGTTTCTGGCCATTGTTATTGTCCACCCAGGTCTGGCAACGCCCGTTGAACCCAAGTTTGTCATCCAAAACAGCCGTCCTGCCGTTCAGGGTCCACCCGTTGTAATCCGCCTGCAGGTTGGGATTGCCCATGGCCGCGAACTGGTTGCCCAGATAGGGTAGGCTCACGCCGGTATCCATGTAATCAAACTCTAAATAATGGACTTTGTAACTGAAGGTGGCATACGCCCTCTGGGCCATGCCCCCGGTTATCCCCAGCACCGTTTGATCGTAGTTATAAAGGCTCGCGGCCAGCTCGCCGCCGAGGGTCAAATATAAAGGCGAGATCTTAAGCCGGGCGTCCGAAGAAACCACATGGTCGCTGAAAGGCTGGGCAGACCCCGGGTTGGAAACAGAACCCGCGTCATCATCTATGGAAACATAATTCAACCCGATGAAACTGCCCCATAAACCTGTCTCAAAACGGGAACCGTATAGATACTGGGCAAAGGCCGGGGAGGGGCTGGTGGAAAGGTCCACGGCTCTCTGGGTCTGGCCTCCCAGGACGGCCAGTTTGGTGTATAACGAATCCGCATCGCCGGATAGCAACGAAATGCTGCCGCCGCGGATCTCCGGAAAGTTGGACAGGGACAGCTCTGAGAAGCTGGCCCCGAAGTCTCCGGCGATCAAACGGTAATGGCCGTCGCCCGTGGACAGGGTGAACCGGTCCACCATCTGCCGGCTGGGAACATCCTCATTGGTCACATAGGCGGACAGGTTGATGTCCTGATTGCCGCTCCGCCCTGAGAAATTAAGGCCCGTCCGGTTGGTAAACCCGGCGATCTGGGCGATGTACTGGGTGCTGGACGGCTGCGTGCCCACCCCCACATATTGTATTTCATCAAAAAAATTACCGCTGAAATAACCTGTCTCTTTGGAGGGAGGGATCACTTGCTCAGCCTCCATCTTGGCTCCCGTGGAAAAATGGAAAGCGACATTGGAGACATTGCCGGCCATATCTTTGGCGGTAATGCTCAAGAGGTGGGGCCCGTCCGCCATATCCTCGGAAGGGGTGTAATTCAACAGGGTTTCCGCGAGCACGGTGTCTTTGGACATATCCTTGCCGTCCAGGACCAACTGGATACCCTGGGGGTCGAGGCTGCTGATATCGTCTTCCAGAGTGAGGGCCAGGACCGGCCTTTTCTCCGAAACAGAGGAATCCGGATCAGGATACAACAGGGCGATCTTGGGCCACTGGTTGCCCGCGACGATAGGCGCGCTGAAGGGGGCTTGGTCGGGACTCTTGGCCGGCAGCGTGGCGACGGTTCCATCCAATCCTTTGACCTCGAAATAATAGTCCAAGCTCCCGGTAACGATTTGAGGCAAAGGGACGATGGCCGCGTATTGGCCGGCGCTCAAGCTCATGGAAACCACCCGATAGATCGGCTGGTCCGAGGTCTTCCAGTGCAGCAGGACCGAACCGGCTTGCTGGACCGGAGTGATCCCAAGGTAAAACTGCAGGGATTGTCCCGGGCTGACCTGAGGGAATACTTCATGCTCCAGGTTGAATACGGTCGCAGCCATAGCCTGGCTGGCCAACAGCACCAGGGACAACAATAGGATTGTTAGGCGAACTTTGAACCTATAAGCCATTCTGACTTCTGTTTCTCCTCCAGTCGCTCTTGATTATTTTTGATAATCCAGGATCAAAGTCTTGCTCTGGCCTGAAGCGTCCTTGACATTCACCTGCAACTTCTTGGTAGGCACAGCGGTGGGCACCGGCGTGGGTGTCGGGTTGGGCACGGGGATCTTGCCCAGGTTCACGATGACCGGCGTGGAAGGAGGCTGGTTCTGCCCAGACCGGCTTTGTTTGGAAGCATCCACCAAAGCGCTCCCCAGTTTGTTCTTGAACTCCACCAGTCCCTCGAACACCGTCAAGATGGCGTCTCCGTTCTTATCCACACTCATCATAAAGGTAGTGCCCTTGATGGCGGCTACCCCGTTGGCGCTTTGCACTTCCAGGGGTTCCGTCCTCTTGGTGACTTTCATCCACAGGTCCCCGATGGCCAACGCGATGGCCGTGAGGATCTTGGGTGCGGGTTTCCCTTTTTCCGGCGCTGGTATAGAGAACTCCGCTTCTTCGCCGACGCTGGAACGGCTGCCGTCTTTATAAACGACGATGACCCCGGCGCCGGTATCGGTCTTGAGAGAGTCCCCAAAGAACACGATTTCACCCGTCTTGGCCAGGCTGTATTTGTCTGTAGCGATATGCTTGATCAGGACATTGCCTTTGATAAGAGTGATGGTTCCGACCGGGACCTTTTTGGGGTTGGCCGCGTTCAGGCCAACAGCGCAAAATACAAACAACAAAAAGCAGGTCAGCACGGCCAGCTTCAAACCAGTTATGAGTCTAATGTTTTTCATCATGGCCTCTCCTTTTACTTACTGAGGTCCTGGACCGACTGGACCGTAAGGGTCTTGTCGTTCAGGCCTTTGACCAGGTCTTTGATCTGGCCGGGGGTTGGGGTTGCCCCGTCCAGGGTCAATCCAATCAGATTGAATCCCCGCACAGCGGCGAATGCCTTGGGGTCAGCGGTGTTCAAGGCGCTGGCCAGGTCCGTCAGTCCGGCGCTGCCGCCTGGTGCCGTGGCCGCGCTGTTGATCGTGAACTGTCCTATCTGGCTCTTTCCGCTGTTACCGCCCACAGCCGCCCCTCCGGCGCTGAAGGATTGTACCTGCCAGTAATAGGTCGTACCCGGTTGTAAAACACGGTTGCCCGGGCTGTAAAAATAATTGGTCATGCTCAGCTGGCCGCTCTGGAACACCGGATTGGATAAGGAGCTGTCCTCGCCGATGGTCAGGATATAGTAGCTTGCGCCTCCGGCTCCGGGCTTGCCTGCCGGCGACCAAGCAAAAGTAGGCAAGGGGTTGACCACAGCGCCGTTGGCCGGGCTGATCAGATTGGCCGCGCTCGTTGCCGCTGACTGGGGAGCGAACAAAAGTAATTTAAATGGCGCCGAAATACAGTTGCCATTGGCGTCCGTGACGCAAATATAAAAGGGCATGGCTTGGATGGTCGCGATGGCATTCTGGATCGTGCCTTGGTTAACACCGCCGCCATTGCCGTACTGATTGTTATATTTATTTTTTTCACTATTGACCCAGTCCTGGCTAAAGCCTCCGGTGATTTGCACGTTCCGGCTTATGCTGTTCAAGTTCAGGGTGGATGCTCCGGCCGACAAAGGGCCATTGGTTTGGAATCCCCTCGCCCAAGCTACTGGATTGGTCGAGCCTCCGGCACTGTAATCATAAAAATTGAATCCAAAAACAAAAGGCCCTGTTTGCGGACCAGTGGCATTGACCTGCATGGTAATGACATTGGGGTTTATAAAGGCGTTATTGAGATTGGTGTTGGAACTGGTGCTGGAGTTGACCTGGTTGTACATATCCATCAGGATGGAGGTCGAGATATTGAAGCTCTGCACCGTGACCCCGGCGTAACCGGCTAAAGGTGCCAGCAAGATTAAAGCCAGGACCAGCCCCGCTCCTTTCATCTTATTTAGGGTAATCATAATAAAACCTCCTTTTAGAATTTATTTCTCCAGCTTAGGACAAGCATGGATTGTCTATCCACAGGCACGAGGTTTAAGGACACTTTGGCGCGTTGTTCTTTATTCCATTCGGAACAAGCCATCGGCGCTCCCAGCCAGTCGTACATCCAGCTCGTGGTAAAAAGCAGGACGCTTCCCAGACCTAGGGTTAACGCGCCGTTGAGGTTGGTGGTATTCTGCGTGGGATTGTCGGATAAGCCGTTGGCCGCCCCATAGCCCAGCACATAGGCCTGATAACCCATGTAAAGGGCTCCGCCTTCCATGAGCATCAGGCAGGTCCCCTCGATGTTCCGGCCGGCATAAAAATGACCAAGCCCGTGAATGACCAGACCTGGAACAAAACCTAAAAAACCGGCTAACGCAGGGGACTTTTCGTCAAATTTACCTCCCGCATTGGGGTTTGGGGTTGGGGTTGCAGTGGCTCCACTCTTATCCTGGTCAGCAGCCAGAAAAAGGGGCGCGGAAAGAACGCAAACCATACAAAGTAAAATGAGCGTAAAAACAATGATTTTGTTTGGAAACATGACCTTTCCTACGGTAAAAAATTTCGCTGTAAAAATTATACCACCCTTAAATCCTTGAAAATACATTTTTCTGGCCAAATCTTGTTGGCCTACCTTCATATTAGACCATTGAAATTTCATAAAGTTCCATGATTCTAAACACAAAACCACTAGTCGGCTTTATTGATCAGCGACGCCATATAACCGGCGCCAAAGCCGTTATCCACATTGACCACGCTGACATTGGGGCTGCAGCTATTGATCATGGTTAGGAGAGCGGAAAGCCCTTTGAAATTAGCCCCATAACCGATACTGGTCGGCACAGCGATGATCGGCCGGCTCACCAGCCCTGCCACCACGGAAGGTAAAGCGCCTTCCATGCCGGCTATCACGACTAAAACCCTGGCAGAATAAAGCTTGTGGTTTTGGGCCAGCAACCGGTGCAATCCAGCCACGCCCACGTCATAGAGCCTCTCTACCTGGTTGCCCATGACCTCTGCCGTGACCGCCGCCTCCTCCGCCACCGGGATATCAGCAGTGCCTGCGCAGACCACCAGGATTTTTCCCTGCCCCTGTAAAGGTTTGGGCCGGCCGATCAATATAAGTCTGGCTTCTTTATAGTAAGTAACCTTTTTTAGGCTCTTCATAGATTTTAGGGCCCTATAAACCTTGTCGTCTGCCCTGGTAGCCAGAAGTGTGGGGCTTTTTAGCGCTAGTTTTTTTAGGATTAATTTAATTCGCTCGATAGTTTTGCCCTGACATAGCACCACCTCAGGAAATCCCTGCCGCAGGTCCCGGTGGTGGTCCACTTTGGCGAACCCCAGGTCTTCATAGGGCAGGTCCTTGAGTCTCAGGAGCGCGGAATCCACCGACCTTTTCTTGCTCCGCACCTCGTTTAATAGTTTTTGCAGACTTTTTTTGTCCATGATTAAATCCTTTACGGGATTACTTGCCTATGACCTCACTGTAATCCATTTTGACGATCTCTTTATGGGTATTACCGGTCACCAGCAGTTTGACCAGGCAGCAATTCTTATAACGCGTAAGAGGCACGGTAATGATGGAGCCGTTGAAAGTAAAAGCCGCTTTTGGGGGCTTTTTATCCCCCGGAACCATGACCTCCACCCGGCCGACATCACAACCCCGCTTGACCCTGAAATAGGCCGTAGGCGTTTCGCTGTAGTGGATGGTATCCGCCTCATTGATGCCTTCACTGCGTATCCCCGCGGCATAACCATCTTTGATGGTGAACAGCTTGCCGATCATGTTATGAGTCAGCCGCATGGGGTCTGGCTCAAAACAAAACACCCGTCCCCGCAGTTGGTCCAGCATCGGGACATAGTCATGGTAGAGTTTGAGGTATTCCTTTTTGACCCTGGGGGTCCCGCCGTCATAATCCCCCGGGATATTGGGAAATCCGCCCAGCACCACCAGCCTGCGCAAAGTTTCCTCATATTTTCTGGAAGAGAACATCACGAACGGCTTGGCCAGGGCGGCGTAAAATAGCTTTTCCTCGTTGTCATTCCCCTCGCCCTCCAAAAGCTGGCAGTCGTTATACTGCAGGGTCCGTATGGAAGAACCCACGTTGCTGAAGTTGTCCTTGCCCAGGCTGACCATCAAATCTTTGATGGTTTTGGCCACACCGTCATAGGCCAGGTTGATGCTGTAGGCCGGTTTGTTGTGGATGACCGTGAGGCCGTCGTCGTGGCCGTAATCAATATTGGTGTGGTAATAAGCGTCGTAAAAGAAACCGTCGATTTCCGGATATTCTTTGAGGATCTTTTTGGCGTTATCCACGATATGCGGCCCGAACGAATATTTTAAGTCCGGGTTCATCAGGATGGTCAAAGGCCAGCCTTTAAAAGGCTCCCCATTCTCCTTTTTCGCGATGGCATCGCTATAATTCTCGTTGGCCCAGGGGATAAACCCGTCGGAAAAGTTGATGTAGTAGTAGGAATGGATCCCCGCCTTGATCATCTTGCTCAGCACCTCGTGGGTTTTGGCTCTGGTGGACCACAGCACCTCACCGTCAAAGGTGCCGCACTCTTTGACCAGGTCGGCCTCCGAGAGGGTCTGGTATTTCTTCCACACGTCCCTAGGGTCCATCTTGTCGTCGCTCTTGTGGAAGATCCTTTCCAGGGGAAGGACGCGGCGGAACCCGTCCTGGTCCGGGAAATATTCGCCGTACCACGGGAAGTTCGCGTGGAACTCGAAATAGCGCAGGCCCAGAGCCTTGTCGTCTTTGAGATGGTCGGCGGTTTCCAGGGTCCCACAAACATAAACCCCCACCTTTTGGGATACCTCGGGGGTCTTGGGGTCAAAAAATTCCCGGTAGTGCTGGTAGACCAATCCCAGGCCCGGGCGCCAGTCGCCTTCGTGGAAAAATACCCGGCAGCCGGTCTTGAGAGGCCGGGTTTTGATAAGACCCACATTGAAATAATTGAGGGACAGGACCGGAAAATCATCCGGCGCCGGGACATACCCGTTGCTGGCTAGTTTGTCCCCCGAGCCGTACCGGAAGGCGGCCCAGGCGATCCTGTCCTCAAAAGGCACGACCATGGTATATCCCACGTCAGCCCCCGGATTGAACATGGAGAGCACCGGCACCACGATGATGGTATGGCCGCCGCGGGCGTTGTCCCCGTAGGAGTACACAAAGGGCATGTCCGAGTCAAAATCAAACTCTCCCTGGTAGGCCGGCACCCACACCTTGCCGTAGAGGACCGGCAAAAAAAACTCGACCTGCAGGCCGCGGTCGTCCGCGGACCCGTCCCGCTTATCGGTCTGGGCCTCCCAGTGCAGGGAGTCCTCTTCCAAAGTCAGGGTTTCCCGGATCTTGAAATCGGCTCCCTCGAACTGTTTGGAAAAAGAAACCTGCTGTCCCTGGACCTGAAAATCCTGGACCGTGGATTTCTGCTGTTTGTCGCTGAAAGACTGCTTGGTCAGTTCGTCATACACCCTGACCCCGCCCACGGACCCCTGGGAGGACCAGCGCCTCGGTTGGCACAGGTCGAAATCTTTGCCTTTCCACACGACCGACCGTATGCATCCCGTGTTCTTATCGATGCCGAGGGAGACCGCTTTATTTTCCAGAGTGATCAGGGTCTCCTTGTTTTCGCCGCCAACGGTCTGGGCAAAGGCTCCGCGAGGGGCCATGAGGCAGACCGCAAGAATGACCCAGGCTATAACAGAGGATCTTTTCATAAGGCAGGGGTTCCTTCCTTGAAAGGATTGATTGGGCCGCTATGAGACCAGGGGCAGGGCCTTACGAAGCCTGACCTTTGAGGACCTTGGCGTAAACGCCTTCAAAAACCTTGATGACTTCGTCAAAAGAATGTTTTTTGATGATGGCCATGCTTTGCTCGCCCATTTTTCTGGCTAGCCCGGGGTCTTTGAGGATCTTGATGATCTTGTCGGCGTGGTCCTGGCTGTCAAAAGGCTTGGCCAGATAGCCGTTCACCCCGTCCTGGCAAAGTTCCGGCAGCGCTCCGGCCTTGGCCGCCACGATCGGCAGCCCTGTGGCCATGGCCTCCATGGTCACGATGGACTGTAGTTCCGCGGTGGAGGGGATGCAGAAGAGCGAGCCCAGATTATAGATTTTAGGAAGGTCGGTCCGGCTGAGGCCTCCCACAAAGGTCACCCGGTCGTGGATATTCATCTTATTGACCATCTGCTCCAGGTTTTCCTTTTCGCGTCCTACTCCGGCAAAAACAAAATGGCACGGAATTTCTTTGGTGATGAGCGGAATCGCTCTGATCAGAACAGGAAGGCTTTTTTCACCGCTCAACCGTCCGGTATAAAGGACCACGGGCTTGTCGCTGGGAATATTATTTTGCTGCCTCAGAGCGGAGGCATCCTGACCGGGATAAAAAGCGGAAAGGTTGACCCCGTTGGATACCGGCCCATGTGCCGCCTTTAGGCCGTGGTCCACCAGCATCTGGATCGCAGTGCCGGTCGGCGAAATGACATAGTCGCACCGGTTATGGAACCAGACGATGTATTTCCATCCGGCATTTTTTAAAAGATGGTAAACCGGGCTCATCCACGCCACGGACATGAAAAAATTCTCGGGCATCAAATGGTTGGAGGCCACCACCTTGATCTTGTTTTTCTTGGCGTAGACCAGGCCGGACAGGCCCAGCCCATAGGGGTTATGGATATGGAAAAGGTCCGGCTTGAACTCATCCAGGACCTTTTTCATGTGGAAATAAGGACACAGGGTCATTTTGTACTGCGGGATCAGCGGAAAGGTCAAAGCTCGACAACGGTAAATCTTGGAGCCGCCTTCCTCCTCCATATAATTTTTGAACCCACGGGCAGGGGCAAAAACAATGACCTGATGGCCGTGCTTGACCAGCCTCAGGACAAGCTCATGCTGGGCGACAGCTCCTCCGTCGATGTTTGGAAAATAGGACTCTGTCACCAAAGCGATACGCATAAGTTCCTCGACCCCCCGTTTAGCCTTTTACGGCAACAATGAATGTGCTATTGCAAAAATCTATCTTTTGCGCGATTTCGCGGCTGCTTTGCCCGCGGCCTTGCCGGATGATTTCGCCGGAGCGGCTTTCTTTGCTCCGCCTTTAGTCTTGGTAAACCGCTTGATGGCCAGCGCCCCTGCCTCGACGATATCCATCCCTGCCCACTCTTCCAGCATCATGTCCGCGATGAACACCACAATACATCCCACTAAAAAGAACCAGATTAAATAAAGCATCAATACCCTCCTTTCTCAAGTTATTGGACTAATAGTATCATGTTTTCTTTTTATCTTCAGTTTGCTCCAACCTTAACATACTCTGCACGAACTTTTCAATCCGTTGCGTGTCCTGGAGGTGGATGCCCACGAACTGGAAACCTGCGTAATAATCCCCGGTTCCCGCCTCCTGGGCCACCCGGACGATGCAGACAATGGCCTTTAAGGGCCTTTCCTGGGGCGTCAGGGTGATATTGACCTCGAGCAGGGTGCCTACCGCCAAAGGCCCCGGAGTACGGATGAGCATCCCGCCGGCACTGATATTCTTGCTGAAGGTCCCCACGTCCCTGTACAAATGGCCCTTGATCTTCTCATCCGCGGCCTGCTCCTCCAGGGGCCTGTAAGTGAGATGCAACCGGACAGCGACCCTTTGGCGCGCCCGTTTTTCTATCCAGCCTTGCTCGTCGGTTGGATCTCCCATGGTCGGCCTTTTCCTTTTGTCTCAGGATTTATCCACAAAATCGGCGATTTTTTTCGCGTTTTCGTCCTGGATGGCGGCGAAGGCAAAACCGATCTTAAAAAGGTTTTTGCCCTGCGCTTTGACTTTCTTGCAATAGGTGACCTTGGTCAGAATTTTAGCGGACTTTTCCTCGGATCCCAGGAAAACATCCAGCTCCGCATAACCCCCCACCGGGATGGCTCTTGTGGTTAAAAGGGCGATGCCTCCCGTCCCCATGTCGATCGTTCTGGCTTTATAAAAAGGCTCGGGAGCTTTTTGGGCGGCGGCTTCCACATCCGTTACGATGGGCCGAAAGCGTACCTGGAGCCTGGCCTTTCTTCTCGGGTCGAACCGCTGCTCCCTTTTTTTTGTGTTTTTCTTTTTGGTTGACACTGCCGGTCCTGTCTTAAAAATATTTTAAGCTTTCCAGGTAAAGATCCTGGCGTTTAAGTCCCGTGGCTTTCTTGGCGGCCAAAACCGCCTGGGTCCGGGTCATCCCCTTGTGGCGTAAAGACCCAAAAATTTCAGCGAGACCCGTCTCATGGGTCTTGGTGGGGGAGTTCGAGCCCTGGCCCTGTACTAAGATCGCTATCTCTCCCTTGACCTCCGCTCGGGCTGACAGGATCCCGGTGATCTCAGACAGGGAACCCCTTAAAAACTCCTCGAACTTTTTAGTGACTTCCCGGGCGACCACAGCCTGCCGGTCCCCCAAAACCTCTTTTAAAGTCTTGAGCGTCCCTAAAATCCTTCGCGGCGACTCATAAAAGATGAGGGTCGCATCCTGGCCGGCCCACTCCCGGATCTTATCTTTCATGGCCTTAGGTCGGCGGGGCAGGAAACCCGCGAAAACAAAATGCCCGGTTTCCAGTCCCGAAGCGCTCAGGCTGGCTATGACAGCGCTGGGGCCCGGCACAGGAACCACCCTGAATCCGGCCCCGAGGACGGCCCGGGTCACCTGTTCCCCTGGGTCAGAGACCCCCGGCGTGCCGCTGTCGGAGACCAGGGCTACGGAACTGCCTTTCCCCAGCTTTTCCAGGATCAATCCGGCCCGCCTTTTCTCATTCTGGGCATAACAACTGACCAGAGGCGTTCTGATCTGATAATGGTCCAGCAAGATCTTCGTGGTCCTGGTATCTTCTGCGGCTATAAGGTCTGCTTCTTTTAAAACGCGCAAAGCTCTTAAGGTGATGTCTTCCAAATTTCCAATGGGAGTGCTGACCAGATAAAGCACACCAGAGGGTTCCAAAGAGAACTCCTCAACAACCTTTAATAAATGGCTGAAAAAACTTGTGAATGACGCAATTATAACAACTTCCAAAGGGGTTAAGCAACCCATTTCAATTTTTAGGCGCATTTTGCTACAGTAGGCAAAGGATGAAATTTTTTAGGGAAGAGGATTGTTTGTTAAAGCAAGAAGGCAATGCTTTAATTTAACTGGAGGGAGGAAAAGCAATGGCTCGTTTTCTTATTTTTAAAAAGTTCATAACGCCTCTTATGGTTCTAGGTTTTATTCTGGCCGGTCTGTCGCTCCGCGGGGATGCCCAGGCACAAAATAACGGGGTGACAGCGACCATCAGTGAGCTGTCCGGTCAAGTCATGGTCATCAACTCCCAGGGCCGATCCGTAGAAGCAGAGGAAGACATGGATCTGGCCGAAGGAGACCAGATCGTCACCAAAGCTGACGGCACGGCGGAGATCAGTTTTGATGATGAAACCTCGGTGCAGGTGACTGAAAACTCGAGCCTGATTATCCAAAAAATGGGTCTTGCCCCGGATACCGGCGTTAAACATATCTCCTTGAATCTGGTGTTGGGCAGGCTTTTCAGCGTGGTCAAAAAAGCCCTGGAAGGCGGCCATGAAATGGACGTGAACACGCCGGATGGCGTGGCCGCTGTCAAGGGGACCGAGTTCGGTGTTTCGGTGGAGAACGGCCAAAGCCAGGTGGGCGTTTATGACGGCCTTGTGGCGGTTTCCGGCCGGGCCAACGACGGCAAGGTCACAGAGCCGGTGATGGTTAAGCCCAACCAGGAAACCAGTGTCATTAAAGGGATGAGGCCCCTCTTCGCCAAAGCTTTGAGCCGGCGCTGGCTGGTCCATCGGGCCAGGATCGCTGCTTTAAGGAAAAATGTTTACTTCCTGCGAACCATAAAGCAAAGGGGCGAGATCGCTAAATTTAGGACGATCAGCCGGCTGCAATGGAAAGAAAATAAGGGGAAATTGTCCCCTGTTGAAATGAAACAGCTCCAGGAATTGAAGCAAAAAAATCCTCACCTCTTGAGAAAACACAGAAGAAGGCCTTTTAGACCCACGGAGAGATAGTTCACCAGTTCCTTGGTGACGGTCTTCGGATTCACCTGATGCAAAAACCTGGCGTTAAATCTAACGCCGGGTTTTTGTTTTTTTTCTACTGTCCTTTATCTTGAAATGCCCACCCCGACCCTGGCACAAAAGGTTTTTAATTTACACTGGCTGCAAAAGGGAGAGATGGGCCGGCAAAAATTCTGGCCAAAAGTGACCAGCAGGTCGTTGATGGGGATCCAGTACGGTTTGGGGAGTTTTTTCCGCAAAGCCCATTCGGTTTGCTCGGGAGTCTTGGTTTTGACATAACCCCAGCGGTTGCAGATGCGATGCACATGGGTGTCCACGCAAATACCCGGTTTGTGGAATCCTACGGTCATCACCAGATTGGCGGTTTTCCTCCCGACGCCCGGAAAGGTCAACAGGGTGTCCAGGTCAGCCGGGACTTTTCCCCGGAACTGCTTGAGCAGCAGCGCGCATATCTCCTTGATCCGCTTGGCTTTGGTGTGATAGAACCCCACGGGATAAATGGCTCGTTCGATGGTCTGGCGTGACAGTTTTCCTATGGCTAGAGGGGTCTGGGCTAGGTTAAAAAGTTTTTGGCTGGCTTTAGCCGTGGTTTTATCCTGCGTCCTTAAAGAAAGAAGGCAGGAAATTAAAACTTTAAAGGGTGAAACCTTGTAATGCCCCACGATAGGCTCCACCCACTGTTTAACTTCCTGCCTTAGGATCCTGACAGCCTGGTGGATATCCTGGTCTCTCATGAGCTTGCTTTTTCACGTAATGGATTGGGCATGGGGGCTACTCTTTTCTGGAGTACTTTCCCATCAACTGCCCCTGATCCAAAATATGCCCTTCCATGGTTTTGACGAGCTCTTTTTTACTGGCTCCTGGCTCCAGAGAGAGCAAACATTTGAGCGCGTAAATCTTGAAAAAGTACCGGTGCGTCCCGCCGGGAGGACATGGCCCACTGTAACCCAGCTTGCTGGAATCATTGATCCCCTGGATCGCTTTGTTGGGCAGCACCTTATTGTTGGGGACTCCTTCAGACAATTCCGTGATCTCAGGGGGGATATTGTACATCACCCAGTGGACCCAGGTGCCGCTGGGAGCATCCGGGTCATCGCATATCAGGGCCAGGCTCTTGGTCCCTACGGGGATGCCGCTCCAGGATAGGGCGGGTGACAGGTTTTTGCCGTCACAGGTGTTTTGAGCCGGAATGGGCTCGCCTTCTTTGAAAGCCGCGCTGGTGATCTTGATGGCCATTTTCTTAAAACCTCCCTTTTTCGAGATCGCATGGACCGATGCTGCTAAACCCAAGATCAGCAACAAGCTGATCAGGATTGATGGCGCCTTCCCTTTCACGGTAACAACCTCACCAAACATTAGTTTTGACCAGCATTAAAAGTACCTAAATCCCATCCAAATCGTCAAGAATCAATTTCCGGGCGCCGGGTTCAGGACCACATACCGGCGATTTTAGTCGAGCAATGCGGGCACAGACCATCCCTTACCTGGTTCTCCAGGACGGTGAACCCGTGGCGCTTGACGACCGTCTTTTTGCAATGGGGGCAAAAGGTGTTTTCATAGGTCTCCACCTGGCCTGGAATATTACCCGCATAAACATAATGCAGGCCTGTTTGATACCCAGCCTCCACGGCCTGGATCAGTTGCCCTGCCGTGGGTGAAGCCGTGGACTGCATCTTGTAATCCCCATGGAACGAGGTGACATGCCAGGGAATGTCTGGCGACACGGAGCGGATGAATTCCGCCATCTCTTGGAGTTCCTTCTTGTCGTCGTTGAAACCGGGGACAATCAGGGTGACGAGCTCCACCCAAAATCCTTTTTCATAAAGTTGCCGGATGGTGTCCAGGACGATCTTTAGGTTCCCTCCCAGTTTCCTGTAGTTTTTGTCCTGGAATGTCTTGAGGTCCACTTTGAAACAATCCAGCCATGGTTTTAATTCTTCGATGATCCGTGGATTGGCGTTTCCGTTGGAGATGTATGCGGTCTTGAGTCCATGCTGCTTGGCGCCTTTAAATATTTCTACAGCCCACTCGCTGGTGATCAGGGGCTCGTTGTAGGTGCTGGCCACGATCTGAGAATCTGTTTGTAGAGCCAGGTCGATGATCTCCGCGGAACTGATGGAACGCGGGGATCCTCCAGACTCCTCGTCTTTTAAGACCTGGGAAATGACCCAGTTTTGGCAAAAATCGCAGTGAAAGTTACATCCCAACATGCCAAAACTAAGCGCCTTGGAGCCCGGCAGCACATGGTACAAAGGTTTTTTTTCCACGGGGTCCGCGTTCAGCGATTCCACGTACTCTTTAGGGACGAAAAGTTTCCCGTTCTCATTGAAGCGGACCTTGCATACCCCCTCTTTGCCTTCCATGACCACGCATTCGTGCCCGCAAGCAAAGCATTTGACCCGGCCATCAGCCTGGGCAACATAATATTCACCGGGATGGGCCAGGTCCCTGAGGGTTTTTTCCAATTTAGTCTTCATAAGCAAGGATTGTTCCTCCAAAACAAACCGAAAACCTTGGCAAGGTTGCTTCCTGGGCTGATCAGGTTAAAAGAGGTAAGACTAGGCGATCCGTTCAAGTCCTGCGCTGCGTTGGGCCGTGCTTTGCGTGGTACGGTTCATAGCCAGGTTTAAAGTCCGCAAGGTTTCTGCCAGGGTCCGCGGTCCGGCACCGGCCTGACCTTGGTTAAAACGCTGTGCGGTGGCTGCCTGGGCCAGGAACTGTTGAGTGGTCTGTGGCGCGGGCCTGACGGCTGTCTGGACAGCCACCCGGGCCGCCTGGGGAGCTCCTGCAGGCCTTACGGTTATATGAGGAGCGATTTGCTGGCCTTGTCTTACGATAGACTGGTTTTCATCCTGGTTGACCTGTTGGCTGGGATTAGTTTGGATTGGCGCAGTCCCGACTTGATGGGTTGAGGTTTGTCCGGTCACAGCCATTAAATTTTTTTGGGTTTGCTCGATTCTCTGCCCTGTGATTCGGGCAGGGTTCAAGGCCGTACGCAGTGCCCCTGTCACCAGGATACCCCTGTTGGTTGGAGCCAATCCTGCCAGGGCAGTCCCTTGCAAACCGGTTTGGTTCTGCAAAATCTTCTGTTCATCCGTTTTTTGCTGCGAATTGGGTTGATAATTGGGCGTTTGGTCATGCCTGACTTGCTCTTGGGCCTTTCTACTTAGGAAAGAAGTGACTGGGTTTATGTCCATAGTTTTTCTTCCTTTCTCTATTAAATTATATCACCCCAAAAAAAAACATACAAGGTAATGAAAAAACACTGATTTTCTGGTGTTTTTTGGTTTTCTAAAATCCAAAATATAATGGCCTCTGCTATCGGGGATAAAGGATGGAGCGGGAGACGGGGTTCGAACCCGCGACACCCAGCTTGGAAGGCTGGAACTCTACCACTGAGTTACTCCCGCTTTATTTGGGATCTTGGTTATGGTGGGGAGAGGAGGAATCGAACCTCCGGAGGTCTAAGACCGACGGATTTACAGTCCGTTGCAATTGACCGCTCTGCCATCTCCCCATCCAATTCATCTTTAAGAGGTGGCCATTTTACTATGCTTTGGGCCGGCACTCAATAGCCGCAAAAATTTGCTGATCCGGTTACCTTCTGGGGATCACGGCGATGATCCTGGCCTCAGCGGATTGGAAAACAGGCTGGAAAAGGTATTTATCCGTCTTTTTCAAAGAAAACTTGGATCCTTTGTCCAGCCAACAGTAACCTATCTTGTATCCTTCAATAATTTTCTCGGCCGTCCTGGGATCTTGGGTGCTGAAAAGTTGTCCCAAAGGTGGCAGGTCCTTTTTAAAAGCCCTGTTGGGATTTTTTCTTTCGCAAAGATAGGATTTGACCCGCCAATCGTTTTCGATGAGTACCCTGGCGTCCCAAGGCGTGCTTTCCCTGATGAATTTTGCCGCCTCCCTGATAGAGGCGCTGTTCTGATGTCTCATCCCCTGTTCAACGAACTGGTTCAAATTAATGCCGTTGAGGACATAAAATGCCCCAAAACAGATCAAAAGGATCAAAGAGGTTGTTTTGGCCAGGATTTTTTTACCAGCTAGCTGCTTGACCAGGTATCCCAAGAACCCGGCGGTAGCAAACCCTGCAAAGTAATAAGAGATCTCCGCGAACCTGGCTGTATTAAAAGCTTCCGGAGAGGTCATTTCCACAAAACCAAAATAGATGAAATATCCCGCCAGGATATTCCACCCCAAAAGAACCAAGACAATTTTTTGGTCACCGCGCAAAAGTTTCAGGATTTGTCTCAGCCAGCCCAAACAGATCCAATGCGGAAAAGTAGCCCCCAAAATATAAAGTGGGATCAGCACTGCCCCGCTAAGGGCCTCTAGCCCTTTTATTTCTGGATAATATCTTTGGAAAAAAAACATGCAGCGTGGAACATAGAAGAATGGATGCCAACTAATCCACTCAACAGCCCCGTATTCCGCAGGGCCGATAAATCTGAAGATCTGCATCAGGAATGGCAAGGAACAGGCGAGCAGAATAAGAAAAGCCCGGGCCAGCCTCGCCGAGTCTAGGCGGGCCAGCCTCAAACTCTTATCCCGGATAAAATAAAAAAGCGCGGTCAGTCCAAGGCCCGCCAGCATCATATAAGCATCGGGGTTTTTGATCTTTAAGACCGCGGCCATCAGGATACCCATCAATAAAGCCTCCCCTGTCCTAGCAGAGCGCAAATACCTCATCAAAAATATCAAAGCGGTCAGGGTCCCCAGCAATCCGACAAGCTGTCCCGGACTTTCGAAAAAAATAATGGATGGTGACGCTACTAAAGTTTGATACATCGCCTCACCGTCAGTGCCCAGCAAAGCGCCTGTCCTGAACCAATGGAATATTTCTGCCGTAAGATGGCCGGCATCCTGGCACATGAACAGGGTCACAACCGCCAGTAATCCGACTCCCTGGGAACCAAAAAGCCGTGCAGCGAACAAATAGATCGCCACAATGAGCAAGGCGAGGTTATATCCCTGGGTCAAGTCATACGCGGGCATCAACGGCAGACCTAGCCACTTTGACAAAAGGGCTGGAAAAACACTGGCCAGGTGGTGTTCGACGTAGGGTTTTCCCGGAGGGAGCGGATTTTCAGGCGGGATATGGTTCCTCAACTCAGCAGCATAGGAAAAATGCCATGGCATATCGCCATATCTCGAGGTGATCACCGCGTCGTTATTGAACATAACGCCCTGGATACCCCACTGATAAAAAATAACGATGAAAATCAGTAAAAATAATAAGGACATTGTGGACAGTTTTGCCTCCGGCAAGCTGGGCCTTGTCCTGACCAAGTCTATCAATGCCAAAAGATCAAGGACGCCGGCAATAACAAAATAAAGGAATTCGATATGGAGCAACCCGCAAACATAATAGATGAGGGATCCCCCGAAATATCCCAGGCTGAGCGCTAACAGGATGTTTTCGCCCAATGAGTTACGGGGACTGATTTTATGGATAAGGAAAAGACAGGGAACCAGGCAGGCCAGGACCACAAAGAGCAGGAACTTTATAAGATCGACCGGCTGGACCGTTCCGTTGGCCTGGAGCAGCAGGCCAGTGGCGCCGAGGCCCAGGATCAAACCTATGAGAATCTTACAAAAGGAAAGTTTGATCTGCGATGGGTTATGTTGTATTTTCTGCTGGGGCAAGCCTGACTCTCCCTTAATAGACCTGATAGATGGTGCGAGGGGGGGAGTTGCCTTACGGTCATCGCTCTTTCGAGTGATGCCTCCAGGCTGGGCTCGCTGTCCACCCTCCGGGTGCCGGACAGCTCCGCCCTTCAACTCCCCCAAGCAAACGCTTCCACGTTTGCCTATTATGACTCGCTAATCTTTTGTTTTGCTGATACTTCACCAATGTAATGGTGCGAGGGGGGGGAGTTGAACCCCCACCCGGTTAAGGACTGGATCCTAAGTCCAGCGCGTCTGCCATTCCGCCACCCTCGCTTAGGCCTGCAAAAATATTATAGCGCGTTTCCTTACAGGCCTAAGCGCATCGAAAAGCTATTCGATGCTGCAACCAATTACTTTCAAACCTAATATTACTTTACCTTTGAGCAGATTTACACTCCAGATTATATCCATGAAGGCTCATTTGACGCCCTCCGGAAAGTTTAATATAATACCTGAACTTTTCCGACCTCAATGAATGTTTGAAAGGGGACCTATGGATAGAGTCGAGGTTTTACTGGCGGAAGCCAAGAAAAAATACGCTTTCGGTTATTGGGCCGAGCGATTCATCGCCGAGATGCAATATCTGCGGGAGATCTCCAAGCTTCAGAAAGACCGCCTGGACGGCCAGATCGCGGAACAGCTGGAGGCGGTCCTCAAAAGCGCCCGGCAGGACGGCGCCATCGTCAAAGCCTCGGTCCTCAACGCTGAGCATTCCCTCGCCTCCCTGGAAAAAGAAGCCAAAAAATACACCCTCAACTGCATCGGCCACGCCCACATCGATATGAACTGGATGTGGCGTTGGGACGAGACGGTCGGTATTGCTCTTGAGACTTTTCGCACGGTCCTGGACCTGATGCAGGAATACCCCGCTTTTACCTTTGGCCAGTCGCAGGCCTCGGTCTACAAAATTGTCGAGACTTACGCTCCGGCCATGCTGGACGAGATCAAGTTCCGCATCGAGCAGGGCCAATGGGAGGTTTTGGCCTCCCACTGGGTCGAGGCGGACAAGAACATGCCCAGCGAAGAAAGTTTCGCCCGCCATCTCCTCTACACCAGAAAATACATGACCAACCTCTTAGGGTTGGACCCGCAAAGCCTGGATATTGACTTTGAGCCGGATACTTTCGGTCACAGCCTCCACGTCCCCGAGATCCTGGCTTCCGGCGGCGTGAAGTATTACTACCATTGCCGGGGTGGCCAAGAGCACGTTCTTTACCGTTGGTTCGCGCCTTCAGGCCGGTCTGTCCTGGTTATGCAGGAACCTTACGGATACAACAATGTCATCAGGGCCGATTTCGGCGTATGCGTCCCGGCTTTTTGCGCCAAACATGGCCTAGACAACATGCTCCGCATCTATGGGGTGGGCGACCACGGCGGAGGCCCAACCCGCAAGGACCTAGCCATGTTTACGGACATGGCTTCGTGGCCTCTTTATCCTCAGACCACATTTGGAACCTTTAAAAAATTCTTCAAGGATGCCGAGGTCCGCGAGAAAAAAACCAAGCTTCCTGAAATAAAAATAGAACGGAACTTTATCTTTACAGGCTGTTATACTTCGCAGTCGCGGGTCAAAAAAGCCAACCGTCTTGGGGAAGCCGCCTTGCAAGAATCCGAGGCCCTGTGCACTTTTGCCTCCCTGTTCGGTCAGGCTCCGGCCCCGGATAGGACCATGTTCGAGACGGGTTGGACTAACATCCTTTTCAACCAGTTCCACGACATCCTGCCCGGCTCCCACATCATGGATACCAGGGAATACGCCATGGGTCGTTTCCAGGATACCTTGGCTATCACTTCCTCGCAAAAGATCCTGGCCATGCGGGCCATCGCCAATCATGTCAACACTTCTGCTTGGATTGAAGAACCGGGCAACCTTCTGGAATCGGAGTCCGAAGGCGCCGGCGTCGGTTTTGGCATCGATGACTTCAAGATCTCCCAGACCGGCCGGGGACAGGGCCCAACCCGTGTTTTCCTTGTTTTCAACCCCTCCACCTTCAACCGCGAAGAGAACACGGAATTCGTGGTGTGGGACTGGCACTATGACCTACGCAGGATCTCATTCCAGGACAGCGAAGGCAAACCCGTGACCCACCAGCTCCTCACCTCCGATCAGACCAACTACTGGGGCCATAAATTTATCCGCGTGCTGGTCAAGGTCAAAGTGCCTGCCTGCGGCTACAACACTTATATCCTCAAAGAAAAGCCAGCCCAGGCCCAACCCATCAAATCCTCTTTGGAAGACCCTTTGAACAATGGCTTACGGGAATTCCCAGATACTTTTGTCCTGGAGAACAAACACCTCAAAGCGGTTTTTAGTGTCCAAAACGCCTCTCTGGTCTCCCTTTTGGATAAGACAACCGGAGAGCAAATGACCGATTCCGCGAATGTTACCGGTGTGTTCCGTCTGGTCGAGGAGGATGCTTGCAAGGGCATGTCCGCTTGGTTCACGGGCAGGTACATGAACGTTCATCCCTTGGTGGAGAACATCAAGATGTCGTCCATACCTGAGGCTAAAGGCCCTTTGAGGCAGTCTTTTTACTACGAAGTTAATTTTGGGAGGTCGAAGCTCAAAGCAACGGTTTCCCTGGATGACAACCAACCTAGGCTGCACTACGGCGTGGAGGTGGACTGGTTGGAAGTGGGCAAACCCAACGATCGGATACCCCAGCTCAGCTTTTATCTAGGCCTGCCCTACCCCTGCACCCAGTACCAGTACGGTGTGCCCATGGGTACTCTGGTCCGCGAACCCATGGATATGGAAATGCCTTCCTTGGGTTGGGCCATGGCCCTGCGCAAAGAAAAGAGCAAAACCCGCCTAATGCTTTCCAGCGACACCAAGTACGGTTACCGGGGCGACGGTAAAAGCCTGGCTGTTTGCTTGATCCGCGGCTCTTTTGACCCTGATCCTTTCCCTGAGCTTGGCCAGCACCGGTTCAACCTTTCGGTCTGCTTGGTCCGGCCCTGTGCCAATAACGAACTGTTGGACCAGACCATAGATTCCTACCGTACTTTGACCGTTTTCTCCTCCACCGCTCACAAAGGGACCCTACCGGCCAGCAACAGTTTCTTCAGCCTGGATAAAGGTACGGTCAGGATATCCAGCATCAAAAACGCCGACCATGGTTTCGGGGCCCTGGTGGTCAGGATGTTCGAATGCGAAGGCAAGAAAACAAGGGTGCAGATAAGCTTTGCCAAACCGGTCAAAAAGGCCTATGCCCTGGACGTGCACGAGCAAAAAACGGGCGAAGAGCTGGGGATAAAATTCCAGGGGGATATGGTCGTCTTGGACGTGCCGGCCTACCGTCTCGTCAACCTCGGCGTGGAATTTTAGACTGGTAAAAAATTAGCTTCCCAATCTTGTCCAGGACCCAAAGACCTTATAGACATTGTCGGCTCTGGCCTAGGGCAGTGTCCATAACTGATGCGTTACCCTTTCCGGCCTTTTAAATTCCAGGGTTTGATATACCAATTCTCGGGGGCTTGTCATAGTCAACCTTATCCTGTCCGGGTCAGGAAATATGCTTGAACTGGGGTAAATACGCCCGGTTCTTGAGGAACATCTGCTTGACCATTTTCTTGATCTCGGCCAGGGAAAGGACCGCCGAGGTCAGAGGGTCATAGTAAATGGCGTGGTAGATCTTAGCAGGGTCCCCGGTGAGACTGCCTTCCACGGCCAGTTCCTCGATGCCGGCACTGATATTGTTAAGGATGGCGCAGGATTCGGGCAGGCGTCCCACCTTGAGGGGATCCAGGCCCCGCTTGGACGCCAGGATAGGTACTTCCACGCAGGCTCCCCAGGGCAGGTTGTCGATGAGCCCAAAGTTCCTCACGTTGCCATTGAACTCGAACATCGTATGGTCGCCGAAGATGGCGTTAAAGATAGAGGCCGCGTATTCATGCCCTCTCGACAGGTCCAGAGGTTTGGGGTCCTGGATCCACTGGCTGTATTCTTTTTTCCACACTTTGTCCATCCTCATATACTCATGCATGATATAGGCGTAATGCCCCGGGTTCCAGTTCGTGCCTTTCGTGCAGTACTTTTTGATAAGGTCCGGCCTTTTGCGGAACCAAGCATTGTACTCGGAATTATGCCCGCTGGATTCCGTGACATAGTAACCCAGGTGCAGGTACATCTCGTTTCTCACCTGCTCGGCGTTGTAGACCTTGGGGTTGGTGGTGATGGCTTTGCAAATAAGAGGATAAGCGTCTTCCCCGTTCCATTTATAGTTGAGATACCAGGCCTGGTGGTTGATGCCAGCGCACAGATAGGAGGTTTCCTCGATGGGGGCGCCGATCCATTCAGCCAGCATATGTGCGGTGCCCTGCACGCTGTGGCATAGTCCGGTCAGTTTGACCTTGGAGGCTGCCTGCATGGTGCGGCAAAGCATGGCCATGGGATTGGTGTAATTCAAAAGTGTCGCCTTGGGGCAGTAGCGCTCGATGTCCCTGCAGATGCTCAGCATCACCGGGATGGTCCTGAGGGCCCGGAAAATGCCTGATGGCCCGCGAGTATCCCCGATATTGATGTCCACTCCGTATTGCTTGGGGATCTCGATGTCGTATCGCCAGACATTGACCCCGCCGGCCAGGATGGTGACAAGGACCCCGTCCGCTCCTTCCAGGGCCTTTTTGCGGTCCCGGGTGGCCAGGAGTTTCGCGGGATAATGTCCTTCCCGGATGATCCTCTCCACAGCCTGTTTGATCATCTGTAGTCTTCCCGGATGAATATCCATCAGGGCAATGGTGCAATCCTGCAACGCCGGATGGGTCAGGATATCCCTCACCAGTCCCCGGGTGAAACCAAAACTCCCCGCACCAATGAACGCGATCTTTTTAGACATGTCTCCTCCTGTATAGGATCAAGAATAATACCGCCAGCCGTGATTGGGGATCAAGGCTGATGGGTAAAAGGAAAGGCTTCGCGGAAAGAACTCTCCGGCCTGTGCTGGGCCTGCCTGGAACCTAAAGCCTGCAGTCTCCCCTGCACCGTCGTATATTCGGGCTGCAACTCCATGACTTTATGGTATTGCTCCACAGCCTCCACTTCCAGACCTATCTTAACAAAAAAATCTCCGATGGTTAAGAAGGTTAGGGCCTGAAGCCTGGTCTTGGCCTTGGAATTCAGGGGACGGATCGCCAGGGCCCTCTGGTACTGGCGGAAGGCTTGCTCAAAAAAGTCCTGGTTGACAAAAATGTCCCCGACAAGGAGCAGGGTCTTGACCTGTTGTTCCGGGTCATCGGATAATTTGGACAGATAAGATTCATCCAGCGGTTCTGTCTCGAGCAGAAATTTGAGCTTGTGCGCCGCGTTGAGGTTGGAGGGATCGTGCTCCAGGGCGCTGATCAGGTTGGACCAGCAATGCGTCTTGTCTCCCTGGTCCAGGTAATGCTGGGCCAGGCCGACCATTTCCGCGCTGGCCTCTTTCGGCATGCCCTTCTTGAGGTATATCTCAATGATCGCATTCCGGAGCATCAGATTCAGCGGGGCGATTTTCAGGGCTTTTTGGCAGATATCCAAAGCTTTGTTCCACTCCTGTTCCTTCATCAGGGACCGGGTTGCCTGCATGAATTTCAAGGAGGCTTCGGCGGCATTTCCTTTTTTAACCAGTAAATTTCCCAGCGAGGTTAAAGCCGTTGTGTTGGAAGGGTCGAATTTCAGCACCTTCTCAAAGGTTGTGACAGCCGAGTCGTCATTTCCCATGAGCTGGTGGACCAGGGCCAGGTGGAGCAAGGCGCCCTCGTGGTTCACCACGTAGCGCAAAATGGTCTCCAAGCTGGTCTTGGCCTGGGGGACCATTCTTTTTTTCAGGTAAGCCAAGCCCATTATGTAATATCCGTTAATATTTTTGAGATCAACCGCCTTCTGGGCCGCTTGGATAGCTTGGTCCAGGTCGCCATGGTCGAACATACCCTCCGCAGCCCTGAAAAATTCCGCCTTGGCCTGTTCTTCGTCTCCCTCTTTTAAATAGGTCTCCGCAAGGTGAAACCGCAGGGTAAAGTTATTCGGCTCTGCTTCCAGTTCCTTTTGGATCTCGCTGGCGGTCTTTTTATGAGGTTCCGGAACCTGCGAAACGGGAGCGGTCTGCTTTGGTTTTTGGGCCGAAACGCCGAGGAACCGCATCATCTCTTCGCTGCCGTGGAATATTTCCTGCACTTTGCTGTCCAGCGTTCCCTGGGCCTCTTCTTCCTTGTGGATACCAAGGTCCCGGACCACCAGTTCCACGATGGTAGGGCCGATAACCTCTTGTTTGGTCAAAAAACCTTCCATCAGGCAGTTGTCACAGATGGTGTTGAGCAAGCGGGGAATACCCTTGCTGTACCTAAAAAGGGTTTGCATGGCCTCCGGTGAGAAAATATCTTTGGGATTCCCAGCCACGGCCAAGCGGTGCCGCACGTAGCCCCTAGTATCTTCCTCGTCCATCAGCTTGAGATAGAACTTCACGGAAATGCGTTGCTGAAATGGTGGATCCAGGGCCATGTTCTTTTCGAACTCGGGCAAACCCATCAGGACCACGGAGATGAGCCGGCTTTCCACAGTCTCGAAATGCAAAAGCGAACGCAAAACTTCGAATAGGGCCTGCGACCGGATCATACTGGCCTCGTCGATGATGATCACGGCCTTCTTGCCCTGCTCATCAATCTCCAAAAGACGGTTAAAGAGCGCTTTGAGGATACCCGACTTGTCCATGGGCGGGTCCATCACGCCCATCTGCATAGCGATCTTGCTTAACAGCCATTCCGGGGTGACATCGCCATGCACCATGACGAACATCCCGATCTCGCAATTTTCTTCCTGAAGGCCGTTGAAAAGCTTATGGGCAAGCATGGTCTTTCCGGCCCCCATCTCACCTATCATAATAACCAAGCCTTTGCGGTTGTTCACCCCGTGAAGTAGGCGCACCAGGGCGTCCTCGCATTGCTTGCTGTGATAAAAGAAACGGTCGTCCGGAGTTAGGGAAAATGGAGAGATATTGAGATTATAATATTTTTCGTAACTCATCGGAATTGCCTCGGCTTGGATGAGACACTTAAGATAATATGAAATTTATACCTGGTGTTCATGGTTGTCAAACGATTAAAAAAACAAAAAAGCCTGGGTTTTAGCTCCACTGTTTCTTTTATAAATGCTACATTATGGCCAGGAGGTTTTCTAAACTGCCAAAATGAACCCCATTAACCCAAAATCATCGCTTTGGCCCCGCTACCCTTATTTATGGATCTGTCTGCTCGGATTCCTTGTTTATGCTTACTCTCTGTCTTTTGAAATCATCTACCTTGATGATAATTCCTATTTTATTGACAACGCTCATTTCCTTTCTGATATCAACAACATTTTCAATATTTTTCAATTCACTCCTTATATAAACCATTCCGGCACCTATTACCGCCCTATCCCGACTGTGACTTATATGCTTAACATGTTTTTAAGCGGCAGCTCCTTAGTTGGCTTGCACCTGGGCACCATCCTCGTCCACCTTTGTGCAGCCTGCCTTCTTTTTTTGTTCTTTTCCAAATTAAAATACCGGCGTGCGTTTAGCTTTATGGTAAGTATGGTTTTTGTAGTCCATCCTTGTCTGGTTTCTTCTGTGGCCCACATCCCCGGCCGCAACGAATCCTTGCTGGCAGCCTTTTTTTTTCTCTCTATGATAACTTTTATCAATTATACGGATAATCCGAAGTGGTCGAATTATTTTCCCCACCTCTTTTGTTTCGCCCTGGCTCTATTCACTAAGGAATCCGGCCTGATAATCCCTCTTCTGTGTATCCTCTACACATTGTTAATAAAGAAAGAAAACGTCCTCTCTATCAAATATTATCTTTTGGCATTTTCTTGGCTAATCATCGCTGGTTTCTGGTTCACGCTCAGGGACAACGCCATCGGCCATTACCCCGGGGTCACCGTCTCCAAGATTTTCCTCAATATGATTGCGGCTACGCCGGTGGTCCTCCAGTATTTAGGTAAAATGCTTTTACCTTTTAATCTCTGTGCCCAGCCCCTTCCCCAGGACACGACCTATATCTACGGCATCCTCAGCCTGATTCTTGTCTGCGCTGCTGTTTTTTTGACCAAAACCCGTCGGAATAATTATTCGCTCTTTGGACTGACCATCTTCCTGTTGTTCATGTATCCTTCTTTGTCCATGACCTTTACCCTGAAATCTTCTGTGGGGCTGATCGCTCCCGAACACAGGGTCTATCTTCCCCTCATTGGCCTTGGAGTGATACTTCTGGAAACGGACTTCTTTCGTCGTTTCGACCCCGCTAATATCTTGCACAAGGGTTTATGGGCAGGCTTGCTTGTCTTATTTAGCGGTTTGACGCTTTTACATAGCAACACTTTCAGGGACAGGCAGACCTTTTGGTTGAGCGCGGTCTCTACGGCCCCTGACAGTTCCTTTGCCCATACTAAATTGGGTTCCACCTTTTATGATTTGAAACGGTTTGATCTCGCCGAACAGGAATTCCAAACTTCCCTTCGGATCGATCCTCAAGAAGTTTCCTCCCTCATTAATCTGGCCGGCATTGACACGATGCAAAAACATTATGCCGAGGCAGAATCCTTGCTTGATCAAGTCCTGGCTATAGAGCCTGAAAACCAGGACCTTCGGGCGGTGGTCCAGAAAAGACTCGCAGACATTCACAAGAGGTTAAAGCAGGAAAGAACCGGGACTGGGAAATAATCACCCTTGCTGGGCGATAATTTTATTCTTTAACTTCCCTATCTTCTCAATCTCAACTTCGACCACATCCCCTGGTTTCATAAATAAGGGAGGGTTGCGGAACTGGCCCACCCCGCTGGGCGTCCCGGTGGAAATGATATCTCCGGGATAAAGGGTGATGGCCTGGGAGATAAAAGCAATGAGGTAAGGGACTTTAAAGATCATTTCGCTGGTATTGGAGTTTTGCACCAATTCTCCGTTCAACCTGCACTGGATGGACAAATGGCTGGGGTCCGGGATCTCCTCAGGCGTCACCAGCCACGGCCCTAGGGGCGCAAAGGTGTCCAAAGATTTTGCCCTGACCCATTGGCCGTCAGCGGCCTGGATATCCCTGGCGCTGACATCGTTGCAAATCGTATAGCCTGCAACATAATTCAGGGCTTTGGCTTCTGGAACAGCTTTAGCCTGCCTTCCAATCACGATGGCCAGTTCAGCCTCAAAATCCAACTTTTGCGTAATGGCCGGATGGATGATGAGGTCGCCGTCCCCGACGATGGCCGAGGGAAACTTGGAGAACAAGACCGGAGACTGGGGCATAGGAAGATTATTTTCCTTGCAGTGGTCCAGGTAATTAAGACCCACGCAGATGATTTTGGACGGCTCGGTCACCGGCGGCAAAATCTTCACGCCACTCAGGCTGAGGAATGGTCCCTGGTGCGGCACTTTGAACAATTTCCCCAAGCCTGGGTCCTGCTTTAGAAGTCCGACGAGGTCCGGCGTCAGCCCGGTATCCACAAGACCTTCCCTATGGACAATGCCAAGTCTTGACCTGCCTTGATGGGAAAATACGGCTATCTTCATAGGGAGGGACTAGACCTTGTGGTACTGCGTGGCCGTGGCATAGGCGCCATCGCTGAGTTTTTTGAGGGTGAAATCGGCAAAAATATTGGGGGCTTCTTTTTGCATGACTTTGAGTAGTTCCACGGCCAGGGCCCGTATCTCCACATCCGCGTGCTCGCTTCCCCGGAGTTCTATGAAATGGCGTAGGGCCCGGGCATTGGCCGAAACGAAGATCTTGGTCTCCGTGGCGTTGGGCAGCACGCTCCTGGCCGCCTGCCGGGCCATTTTGCGGGCTAGGGTCTTATCCTCCACGGTCTCGTGCTTCTTTTCCAGCCCCTCTACCAGCCTGGTATAAGCTCTGCGGGAGGTCTCCACGGCCTCGACCCAGATCTTGTGCAGCTCCGGGTCTTTGGCGATGTCCCCCGGCTCGATGACGTCCGACTCGGCCTCGTTGACGTAGCGCTGGGAAAGCTGGCTGTAGCCAAACCCAGCCCTATGCCTCACCAGCTCGTGGGTGAGCGATCGGGACACGCCGGTAAAGATGAAGTTCCACACAGTGTGCTCCAGCACGCTTCCGTGGCCCGACTCCAGGATATGGTGGATATACTCCTTGTTGGTCTTCCTGCCTTTGCCGTAGGACAGGTAACAGATGCGGCCGGCGATCTCGGGGAGCTGTTCTCCCCCGATCTGGGTGTCTGTGCCCCAGGTAAATTCGTGGTCAGCCAGAAATTTTTCCACCTCACTCTGGTGCACCTGCTGGCTGCCAATCAAGTAAACTTTTGGTTTGTTCACGATCTTCATAGTCAACATTGCTCCTGTTTTGAGGAATGGATTGAGTTTAGCAGAGGTTGGGACTAAAACAACCCGTGAGCGGGGTTTAAGGCTTTTTGCGGTAGATCCAGGCCAGGCCCGTTCCGTTGGCCGCCAAAGACATGAGGATGACGGCCCACTGAGCTCCGACCATCCCTCCGCAGAACTGGCTGGCCAATACGCCGACCAGGGGCCCGCTGAACTCTCCCACCCCGATCATGGACTCGTGGTATCCTCCCAATTCACCCTTGTTCGCCCCGCAGTTCAGGGAGTAGTAGATGGAGCTGTTGTAGGACAGGCTCACGGCGCAGCCGAACAGGAATAAAAACGCGAACATGCAGAGGACCTGTGGGGCTGACAAAGATACCGGCCAGAAAAAACGGGCTCAGCCATAGCACGGCCTGCAGGAGGGGCATCTTGTAGTGCCAGCCCTCCCATTGCCACAGGACCGTAAAACCCACGGTCCGGACAAAAAAGGTCGTACAGGCAAGCCAGATCATGTATTCGGGCCTCAAATGCAGCCGTTCGCTCAGGTACGGCAGAACCGCTCCCAGCACGAACATGAGAAAATATCCCATAGCGTTGGCCAGCCAGGACAGGTGCATGAAACGGTTTTTCACCGCCTGGGAAAGTTTTATTCCCTCGTGGCTGGCATCCGCGGCGCTTTGCCCTAGGGCTTGGGCCCTGGCCCAGGGCCGGCGCAACCACAAGAACTGGCCGGCAAAAATCAAGACCGGTACCCAAACAATCGAATCTCTTTGCCAGGCATACAGCGCCCCTCCCAGGAAATAGCCCACCACATTGCCCAGGCTCCAGTCGATGTTATAGAGCCCTACCCGGTTGGGCAGAGAAAGTTTGCCTTTGGCATGCAGTACGCAGGCTTCCAGGGAGGGCCAGGTGCACGCCGAAAAAAGCACTAGAAGACCCGCGATCAGAAATGGGGTCCAGCTGAAGGCAAGAGCGCAGCCCAGCAGCATGGCCAGACCCGAACCTGCCGTGCCCATGGCGATGATGCGGTCATAGCCGATCCTGTCCGAAAGTTTGCCGGATAAGGTGGGTAGGAAGATGTAAACAAAACCCTGCAGAGCCGCCAACCCCAGGTTTTCCGGGTCGGAAAAGCCGAACCTTTGCTTGGCCCAGAAATAACAACAGGACAAAAAGACGCATACCCCCACGCTGTTGATAAAGGTAATGGCGTAATATTCAAAAAGCCCTAGTCTGATCTCCTGTTTAACCTGTTTTTTCACCAATTATGAAACTCCTCTTGCTGTGGAGGGTTCAGGGTCGTGGTGCCCGGTAACTTTCAACTTTAACGGAGGGCGTTAAAGGCTTCAATATTGGAACAACGGGACAAAGCGTCTTCTTTAGAGATCTTACCGGTCTTGAAAAGGTTGAACAGGGCCTGATCCAGGCTCTGCATGCTCTGGCTTCCGCCGGTTTGGATCGCGGAAGCGAGTTGAAACGTTTTGCCTTCCCTGATGAGATTTCGTATGGCCGGGGTGGCCACCATGATCTCTAGGGCGCAGGCCCGGCCTTTCCCTTCGGCCGAGGGAACGAGCGTCTGCGAGATCACTCCCTCCAGCGTCATGCCCAGTTGGCTGCGGACCTGGGCCTGCTGGTGGGGAGGGAATACATCGATGATACGGTCAATGGTCTGGGGTGCGTTGGTGGTGTGCAGGGTCGCGAAGACCATGTGCCCGGTCTCCGCAGCCGTGATGGCCGAACTGATCGTTTCTAGGTCGCGCATCTCGCCCACCAGGATCACGTCCGGGTCCTGTCTCAACACATGTTTGAGGGCTTCGGAGAAGGACAAGCTGTCCGCCCCAATCTCCCTCTGGTTTACGATGCACTTTTTATCCTCGTGGACGAATTCCACGGGGTCTTCTATGGTCATGATATGGGCCGCCTCGGTTTCATTGATATGGTTGATCATGGCTGCCAGCGTGGTGGATTTACCGCTGCCTGTCGGTCCTGTCACCAGGACCAGTCCCCGGGGCCGTTCGGCCAGCTCCTTCAAGATGGGCGGCATACCCAGTTCAGCTAGGGTCTTGATACGGATGGGGATCAGCCGCGCCACGACGCCTACCAGGCCCTTCTGGATGAACACGTTGACCCTGAAACGCGCTGTGCCGGAAAGAGTGTAGGCCAGGTCCAGCTCCCGTGTCTCGTTGAGCTTGTCCCGCTGCTCGTCATTGATCAACTGGCGCACCAGTTCCCGGATATCATCCTGGGTCAGTTTGGACATACTGGAACGGCTCAATTCACCGTTGACCCTGTAAACAGGCGGATTACCGACCTTGAGATGAAGATCGGAGGCATTCAGGGAAACCATTTGTCTTAAGAGGTCATCGATCTGCATTGGTCAACCATGATTCCTTTGTTTAGAATTCAACCATTGTTACAATAATCCAGTTTGGTGTCAATCACTTCGGCCCTTTGGCTTTATCCCCAAAAAGCGTTGCTTTTGGAAAGGGAAAATATGTTATAGTTTTTGTGAAAGGAAAAAACTGTGAAAAAAAATTTAAAAAGAAAGAAAAGTATTTCCCGGGTTTCAACTCCATCTATGCCCCTTCTCCAGGTAATCGCAAGGCAGAACAAGGAAATCTTAAAAAGGCTCAAGACGCTCCCGGTTGGAACTGCTCCTCGTAACGTCAACCCTCTGGTCAAAGAAGTGCAGCGTCTTCTCGCTCTTTCCGAGGATCCAGCCTCTCGCAACCTTACTGTCCAAACCGCTCCCCCACCCAAACCGGTCAAAGGAGTCGAGGACATACTCCATAACCCGGATTTCCACCAGTTCACTCCGGAAGACATCCTAGTCCTGGTTACCGCCTGCCGACAAAAGGAAGCTAAACCCGGAGAAGTAATCTTTAAAGAGGGAGAATTGGGCAGCAGCCTGTTCATCATCAAATCCGGGGAAATTAAAGTCTATAAGACCGATGTTCTGGGGGATGTGGACATTGCGATCTTGGGGCCCGGCACCTTGGTGGGAGAAATGGCTTTGATCGACAACAAACCGCGCAGCGCCAATGTCAAAGCGGCCGGCGCTGTGGTCCTGCTGGAGCTGACCGCAGAGAACTATCACGAATTTTTAAAGCAACATCCGGCCGTGGCTGTGAAATTCATGAACATTATCATGAACATCCTGGTCAAACGTTTGCGGGAAGCCACCAAAAAAGCCTACTCCAGATAGAGCAACACCCTATCTCTTCCCTTTTTTCCTATGTGCTGCTTTCCAATGCCTGTACCACTCCAGGAACACGGGCGACAAGGACACCAGGATGATCAAGGCTTCCACTTTTTTCAGGTTGTGCTGGATGATCGGCAAAGTGCCCAGGGTGAACCCCAGCAAAAGCATGGAGCAGATCCAGCTGATGCCTCCGATGATATTAAAACTGGCGAACCGCCAGTAGGACATCTTGGCGATACCGGCCACCACTGGCGCGAAAGTGCGCAAAAAAGGCGCAAACCGGGCGAGGAAGATAGTGATGCCGCCATGCTTCTCGTAATATTCCTTGGCGGCCAGCAGGTGTTTGCGTTTGAACCACCAGGTGTCCTTCTTCTTATATAAAGGTATGCCCGCCCATTTGCCGATGTAATATCCCGTGGCATCCCCCAGAACCGCCATGAGACTCAAGACTACCATTAAGGTTCCGAGACCGAAAAAACCCTGAGCCGCGATGACCCCGGTCAAAAACAAAAGCGAGTCTCCGGGTAGGAAAAACCCGACCAAAAGCCCGGTCTCGGAGAAAACGACCACCGAAAGGAAAACGATACCACCGGACTGGACCAGTTGCATCAGCTTCTGGTCATTGAATAAGCTCCGAAAAAACTCTATGACTGCGTCTATGTCATCCTCCTCTAAATAATTATTGAAATGGAGCTGGCGGCCGGGATTGGACCGGCGACCTATCGATTACAAATCGATTGCTCTACCACTGAGCTACGCCAGCTCTTGCTATTTTATAGATAGAGCGTTTCCGCTCAAGAGCTGGCGTATCGGAAAAGCCATTCCGATACGTCCAGCCAAAACTTAATAATGCGCTTCCTCTCAGACGCTGGCGTACCGAAAAAGCCTTTCGGTAAGCCAGCAACCTGAACTTAAATATTACGTCTCCCTTATTCACTGGCCGATTTTCTATCAACAAACTGCCAGAAAACTAGCCTGTGAAACATCAAGATTATACATTAAACCTTTATTGAGGTAGCATTTTTTCAACGGACGAACCTCATTGGAACCGTTCTTTCAGCCAGCCCATCCCCCACACTCTGGCCAGCAATGTCCCCTGCTCCGTAGCACAAGAAAACTATTTTGGTCATAAGCCCATTCTATATTTCCTTTTAGAATAGGCAAGCCGACCTAACCACACTGGGGCATAAAGATCCATCCCAAAACCTTAAAAAAAGACCGGACAAAAAAATCCGGCCCTCTTTTTTCCATATTTTCAGTCCGCAGAGGTAAAAAACTCCGCCTTACTTAGCCTGCGGTTTCTCCCTCCGCACTTTCCTGCGGTCACGGCTGTAGAGCACTTTCTTGGATCCGCTGCGCTTTATGATCAGCCTCTTGTTCTTGTCGAAATAAAGGTTGTTGCCCAGGGATATCCATTTGGTGCTGGTGCTGTCCGGCCTTTCCCGGCGTTCTATCGCGGGAGCGTTTTTGAGCCTGCGGCGGTCGTTCTTGATCACCCTCAGGACCTGTTCGCTTTTCTCGACCACCGCCCTCGAAAGGGTGTCCCAGTACTGGTCCTCTCCCAGGAAGATATAGCGTGAACCCGCCATGCTGTCTTCCTTGAGCAGGGGCGCTTCGACTTCCTGGCCCGCCGTCTGCTGGGCCTGGAAACGGTTAAGATCAAAAGGTTCCAATGCTCCTCTCATCGTCTTCTCCTTTCACGATCTTGCCCATAACGCGTCTCTTTCAGTTCATGTTCAGGGGCGTGGCCCATTTCACGCCGTATATGCTGTTGGCCAGGGCGCGGACCACAATGACCGGCTCCTGCCTATTGTCCGTGCCGGGTTGCTGGTCCCTTTTCCTCCTGTCCTCATGGCTGATCCGGTAAACAGACCCCGACCTTTCCACGATCGCCTCTAACCCGGGGTCAAAATAATGGTTTTCGCCCAGCTCGATCAGGCTGTGGCGGCCTTGCGCATCCTCTTCCAACCGTTTTTTCATGGCTTTTTTCATGGCGCACCTCTTTTCTCTCTGCCTCTATTCCCTCTCCTAATTTAATTATACACCCGTTGGAAAAAGAGGATGTCACTCCTGCCTTGGGATCAAAAGGATGTACAAAGATGGGATTTTCTGGTGAACCCTAACTTTTGATGGGTTTGCGTTTGACCTTGCGGATGAGCAAAAAAGCCGAGTTCTCTTTACTGAGCACAGTCTGGTGAAGCTCGTTGTTGAGCATCAGGATCTGGCCGGGCCGCAGAATCACCCGGTGTCCCGGCGAGACCAGGACGACCTCGCCTTCCACGGCCTGCACCATGATGGCCCCCTCAAAAAAATAGGGCGGGATGGTCGAACCCTGGAACAGGACGATGAGTTCCAGCCCGATCCCCACCGCCTCGTCGTTATAAAGGGCGTTGGAAATATAAACGTAGTGCGGCCCCGTCTGGCTTTCCCGGATATCATCGATCATGCCCTGGATCTGATAAAGTAGCATGGATCCGGGCTTGGCCAGCCCTTCGATGGGCGCGGAGGGCGGCTCGGACGGGGTGATCACCTTACCCCTGCCCTCCACGGGGGCCTCGTTCCCGTGCAGCCTGGACTGGTTGACATGGTGGTTCACGCTGGGATAGATGAACTTTTCCTCTTTTTGGTCATGGTCTTCCAGGATCTTCCTGATTTCCTCTTCCTCCGGTCCGTTGAGGATGCCTTTCTCCAGCCTGGCGCAAACCGCCGCGAAAAGGACCTTGACCCTGGCATGCTGCTGCCTGAGCTCGTCGGCCATATTGGGTTCTCCGGCTGCCAGGGAGTCGTCGTAGATCGGGTACAGGAACTTTTCCTCCCAAAAGATACGCCGATCAAGGGCCTCCATGAATTCCTTGAACTTGCCCAGGGTCTCCTGGACCTTGTCCAGCCGGGTCCCCTAGTAGGTCTTAAAAAGGTCCAGATATTTTTGGTGGTCTTTGATGAAAAGTTTTTGCAGGTTAGGTTCCATCGTGCGCCTCCCTGGTCAGCGCGGGCGGCGCATTAACCGGCGAAAGATTGCCGCTGCCTGTCTATTTTTTTGTTCCGGTACAGCTCCATAATCCTTTCCATCTTGTCCCTCAAGGACACAAGGTCCTTGAAGGCGTCGTTGATGGTCATGATCTGGTCTTCGATGTTAAGAAGGGCCTGGGTACATTCCTTTTCCTTCTCGAGCTTCCTCTGGTCCTCCAAACCCGCGGGAAATCCGATCGCATCCGTTTTTTTGTCCAGTTCTTCCAGTTCCAGGAGGGTGCTTTTCCTCCTCTTGTTGGTCTCCTCGTATTTTTCCTTGATGCTCAGCTCGCCCGACCGGAGCATCACATTGATATTTCTGACCTTTTTGTCGATCTCCTCCGTGGTACTTTCGGCATTGACCAGGTATTCCAGGGCGTCCAGGTCCTCTCTCAAAGCCACGACCCTGCGGTTCTCACGGACCAAGTCCTCGTCCATCATCCTTTTGAGCTGGTCAATGAGGTCCGCCGGCCTTCCCGCTGGAGACGGCTCATCCGGCCCCGCCGCGATATAGATATCTCCCTCCGGGACATCAGGAGCCACGGCGCTTTCCCCCAGGCCATTCGGGGCGGCGGATCCCGTCAGAACCTCTCTCTCCTCCACATCCTGCTCATCCTCCACTTTGGACGCTTCCAGGTCCCACGAGGCATGCTTCATGATCTTTTTCTTCAGGACCTCCAGTTGCACGCCCAAGACCCCCTTGGTGTTGGCAAAAGCCGGATCGTTCAGCCCCTGCTTGATCCTGGCCAGGGATTTGAGGATCCGTTTCTTGAGGAGCGTGTTCTTGGTCAGGGCCAGCGCGTTCAGCAGATCGATGGACTGCTCATCTTTGATCTGGCCGCACACCCAGGCCCCTGAAAGCTGCATGAGCAGGTTTTCGCTGTGGACCATTTCATTGATGATCTTTTTGGCTTGGACCGGGTCATACCTATAAATAGCCCTGGCTAAATTCGCCCGGACCTGGTTGTTCTGGTCCTTCAAAAGCGGGATCATCAGATCAAGCGCGGTCCTGGCATTGGCGCGCAATTTGACCAGGTCTTCTTCCAGGACTTCGACCCCCATGGCCCTCACGTGGGGGTCCTCGTCATTGATCATGTCCCGGATAGTGATGAATTCCTTTTGGAAAAAACCCTGGGGAGTGACGGCCCCTTTTTTTTGCTGGAGCGTCCCGCGGTCTAATCCTTTGTCCATCAGACCCTTTTTGATGGCTTTGAGAGAATGGTGGCGGTAAAACTTCCTCGAAACAAGGATGAAAACAAAGACCATGATGAGGACGATCACAGCGACCGCAATGAACTCTGGCAAAGAATAATAGTAGATTTGGTCAGATAGAGATTTCAGCGCTTGTCCCACTTTATTGTTCTATTCCCCCTTGTCTCAACAGATTATAGGCGGTGCGTGGTCCGGCGCGGGGCCACTGGTCTCAAACCAAGCGTATCTTAACAGCTTTTGTCAGCCAAGTGCTGATCGTTTTTTTAACCGCAAGAGATCATGCAAATCAATGAAGACGGGGTGACCGGATTTGCGGGGAATGACTTAGGCAAGATAAGCGTATTGCAGGCCGTAGACAAATGATTTTTCCTGGACCGACTGCCAGACCACCCTGCACTTGATCATGACTTTTTCCAATTGGTTCAGGCTGTTTTGGGTGTTAAAGTTCGCCTCGACGAAGGTTTCAGGCAGGGATAGGAGCTTTTCCGTCTTTAGCCTGAATCCACCCGCGCTGATATCCAGGACCTGCCCTGTGACTTTGACTTTCCCGGTCTGAGGAGTAGTCAACTCGGCCTGCAGGTCAGCGAAAACCCGGGGATCCCTGCGGTAATCCGACTTATCGAGTCCGCCCAAGGGCTGGGTCTTGGTTTCCCCGGCCATCCCGTTGAATCTGCTCCACCAGACGGAGTTGATCAGCTTCCATTTGGTCAGGTTGTTGAGTTTGACGAATTCCACGCCGTACTGATTGGAGTTCGGACCGGCGAGCTCTATGAGGATCTTGCCCTCGAGGTGCTTGAAGTACAGGCCGTTGGGCATCATAAAATCAAAAAAATAGACGTTCTCCTGCTTAAAAGATCCGGGAACCTCTATCCTCATCCCGCTCGGGCTGATGTCCCTGATCGATCCCGTGACAGCGGACTTCCCCATCCGCTCACGCGCTCTGACCTCGACCGCAACCTGCAATCTTGTGTATTTCCTCCTGTTTTCCATTTTTTTTGCTTGGACTGTCAATTCCATTACATTGCACCTCTTCTCTTACTATATTTTACCATTTTGGCCGTTTTTCTGCTAATGGCTTAAAAATCGGAGTTCCACCCATGAAAAACAATGCTTTCTCCCGCTACCCTTTTTACTCCAGATCGATTGGAAGGATTTTCCAGAGGCATCCTCAGGACTTCCTAAATCCATTTAACTTTCGGTTGGTTTTTCGCGGGCGGCTGGGGAAAACCTCCCTTGGGATAGCCCAGGATGATCGGGCCAAAGACTTTCTCGCCCTCTTTTAATCCCAGGGCTTCCTTCACTTCGCTGTCCTCGGTCGCCAGCTGGCCTATATAGACCCAGCAGGTGCCGAGCCCCAGAGACCTGGCCGCCAGCATGATGTTCTGGCAGGCCATGGGGCAGTCGAAGCTGCTGTTCGGGCCGCTGCCGATCACAAAAATGACCACAGGTGCACCGTAGTAAAAGGGGTCCGGCATTTTTTTGTCGGATTCTTCGCGCATGCGCTGGAATTCTTCCGGCATTTGGGAAAGCCATTTTTTGTACCTGGGCATCGTGTGTTTCACCAGTTTGCCGTGGAATTCCTTGTCCTGCACGACCACGAACCGCCAGGGCTGGAAGTTCGCGCCCGTGGGCGCCCAACGCGCCGCGTCAAGGAGCGTCTCAATGAGCTCCTTGCTGACGGGCTTGTCTTCATAACTGCGCACCGACCGCCTGTTCTTGATGTTCTCGATGACCTGATTCATCGTTTCCTCCGTCTAGCGGGATTATTTTTTCGTGGAATGCACGATGCCGTTGATGTCGGTCACAGAAATGTCCGTGAGCTTTTTGTCCGTGAAATCGAACTCCATATCCTTGGCCTCGCTGGAGATCGGGAAAAAGAAGAAAAGGCAGCCCAGGTTCTCCGGCGCCTTGTCCGACAAATGGCTCTTGATGATCTGATTAGAGCTGAACAAGACCATGGGCTCATCCGCGGCCCATCCTTCCTTTTTTAAATAGGCCCGGACATCATCAATGCCTGCTCCCGCAGGGAATTTTTGGGCCAAAAAATCGCGGATCTCCGGAGCGTTTTTCAGCACTTTCCCGGAAGAGTCCTTGATCTGTGGGGCGCAGGAATAAATAGATAAGGAAATCAGGATAAGGATCAAAAGCCTAAAGGTTTTTGGTCTCATTTTTCCTCCTTGACCCAAGCGTACCATATCTTGCGCCCTCATCAAACCCCTGCCCTCCCAAGGGCATCACTGGCCACAATTCTCTTAAACTATAAGAATTAAAAGGGACCAGGGGCCAGGTTGATGGGGGGAGTGTTCCCCTGAAACCCCTGAAAAAAAACGGGCCAGGCTATGGGTTCCTTATCCATAACAATAAGCTATAATTAGGGAGTTGGAAATCGGGAAGGGGATTGGCTATGAGAGTGTCGCAAAAACATTGTGCATTTGTTTTGGGACTAGCGCTTTTGTTGCTTTTACTTGCAGCGCCGCTCAGCGTTTTGGCTGCGGATTGGCCTTTATTCCGCATGAACGGCTTTAGCGGGTACACCACGGATAGCATCGGCACGCAGAATGAGATACGGTGGATGTATCCCCCTCCCGCCGCGCCCACCTCGCCGATAGTCGTGGCTGGTTTTACCTATTTTTGCACTGAAGGCGCCATTTATAAGATAGACAGCAGCGGCGCCCTATCCGCGACCTGGTCAACCAACCCCATCAACCCCTCGGCTTCAGTCACCACCTACTACACGATGCCGGCCTACAATAACGGCGTCATCTTTGTCGGGGCCGAGGACGGCGTCCAACCATCTCTAAACGGTGTTTATGCCGTCAACACGGCTGACGGTTCCCCCTATTGGACCAATCCGCCGACCTGCCCGGGCTATTGCAACTACCCTACCAACGGTCCTATAGATCCCAAGGCAGGGCCTACCGTCGCGGGCGGCAAGGTATTTATCGGGGACCTGACCGGGTGGATATACGCCTTTGATGTCACTCAAACGATCCCGGCATCCGCTCTTCTGTGGCATACCGCGCATGGCACTGCCAGATTTTATAGCTCCCCGGCCTCCACGGGGACCAACTGGGTTTATTTTGACAGCGTTGATACCACGACCAACCAGAGCAGGGTTTACCAGGTCGCTGTGGCTACCGGTGTCGTGAACCTTTCCTATCCGGCCGCGGGGATTTTCAGCCCTATCTATACTTCTCCGGCCATAGACGGAAGTGGCAACATCTATTTTGGCTGCGACAACAACAATGTCTATTCCCTCAATTCCGGCCTCACGCTGAGATGGACCTATCCCACAGGCGGGGCGGTCAGGTCCAGCCCCTCCCTGGCCACTTTCGGGGCGACTACCTATTGCTTTGTGGGGTCAGGGGACGGTATTTTATACGCCCTTGACGCCAGCAACGGGAACATGCTGTGGGACTACCAGGTGGACCTGTCTCCCACGGGCCCTTTTTATTCATCCCCTGCTGTGGGGCAGGACGGCAGGCTCTACTATGGCACGGGCAGTCCGGGCTCCGATCTGTATGTTTTGCAGGCCAACCCCCCCCTGCAGCCGACCCCCCAAATGCTGGCCATGTTCGGGCCGTGGGGAGTGGGAGGGGTTTTATCGGCCGCCATCAGTGACACCACAGGTAGCGGCGGTTTTCCCGCCGCGTATGTCGCAGGGGACAAGATCTATTGTCTGGGCCCGACTCTGACGCCTACCATGACTGGCACTCCTGCTCCGTCTTCGACAGCCACCATCACTCCGACGTCTTCGACCACCGGGACCATAACGGTCACGGCCACTCGCACCGCCACAGCCACGCAGACTGCCACGGCCACAGCGACCGCCACGGCCACGGCCACGGCAACCGCCACCAGCACAGCCACGGTCACGCAGACCTCTTCTCAGACCCTGACCTCCAGCCAGACCCTTACGGTCTCCAACACAGGGACCATCACCGAAACTTTGATCCCGTCCCAAACCTCCACCCAGACCACGACCCCTTCTACCACCCAGACGCCCTCTGAGACCCTGACACCCAGCCAGACCTCTACGATCTCTCCGACTGCCACCGCGACCAATACCTTGACCCAGACCGTGACCCCGAGCCAGACCCTGACCCCTTCTACCACCCAGACGCCTTCCTCGACCGTCACCTCAAGCCAGACCTATACCCCCAGCCTCACTCCCACGTTTCTTTTTCACCTTTACCCCGACTCCCAGCGGCCAACTCCAGATCCTGCAGCATGTGCCCTATCCCGACCCGGTCAGAGGCGGCACCCTGAATATCTATGTGGAAATGACCGATGTGCCGACTTCTTTGGATATGAAGGTCTACACCACCTCCTTCAGGCTGGTCAAAAGCCGCCATTATGAAAACTTCGGCGAAAACATCCAGATCGTCTACGACAGTAATGTGGCCAGGTACACCTATACCATCAATGATAATGTCTGCGACAGGACCCTCAACTATCTGGCCAATGGTCTGTATTACTATGTGATTGAGGCAAACAAGAGTCCCATTATTTACAGGGTGATAGGCAAATTCATAGTTCTTCGTTAACGGAAGCTTTTCCTCTGAGGCCTCAGAACCCTCTCATTTGGACTTGAACCGGTATCCCTCGCTCCCGCGCTGGTTCATCAGCTCCACATCAATGGGGAAGGACATTTTGCACAGCATGGGCTGTCCATGGGCGTCCAGGGCCGGCTCAAAATGAGCGTTCTTGACCTTTTCCTCGATAAACTCATTCAAACCCTCATACCCTCCCATCACCACCTGGGACCCCTGCACCTTTCCCTCGGTGTCGATATAGACCTCCACCATGACCACATAGTGAGAGTCGCCGTAGGACTTGGGCGGCATGGCGGACTTGGGCATGTTGGTGTAATACCCGAAAAGGCCATCCACCCACATGGGCTTTTGGGCTACCTGGGACGCGGAAGCATAGTCGCCCATGCGAGGTATAAGCCAGGGCGAACCGCCGTTGACCCGCTGGTAGTTGATGCCGCTTTCCTGCCTGTCGACCCTGGCCTCGGCCACCGGCGGAGGGGGCGTCTGCTCTTCGGACCTGGAAAGGTCCAGTTCAATATCTTTTGGCGTTGCCGGTAGCGGGGTTTTTAGCCACCAGACTAAGAGGACCAGGACGGCCAGATGGAACATGAGAGACAGGGTAAAATTCTGCAGGCCTTGTTGCATTCTTTTGGACATGGGTTTAGGTCCTTTTGGGGGATTACTGCTCCGAGGCCAGGCCCACCCGGCTGGCTCCGGATGCCTTGATAGTATCCAGCACGGTCACGACCTGTCCGTAGGGCAAACTGCGGTCAGCTGCCAGGGTCACATGAACATCCGGGTTCACTTTGACCGCCACGCTCAGGTTGTTCTTCAGGCCCGCCAGGTCTATCCTATCCTCTTTGAGGTAGAGCTCGCCCCGCTCTTTGAGGGTCACGCGGATATTGGCGGTCTCTCCCACGCCCTGGGTGATCTTGGGCAGGTTGACCCGCAGGGTGGCCAGGGAAATGAAATGCGCGGTCACCATGAAAATGATGAGCAGGACCAGGGTGATGTCCACCATGGGCGTGATGTTGATGCCGACGATAAGGTCCTGGTCCGTGTCGTTGTGCCGCATACTATCTCCGTTCATTTTTGTTTTTGAGATGGGCCAGCAGGAGGCTGGTGATACTGTCGCAGTTGGAAATCACCACCTTGATACGGCTCAAAAAATAGTTGTTGGCCATGACCGCCGGGATGGCCACCAGGATACCGAAGGCCGTGGCAATAAGGGCCGAGGAAACGCCTGCCATGACCGCTGAAACGCTCGTGCCGCTGCTCACTGCCAGGTCATTAAACGCCTTGATGACGCCTAATACCGTGCCGAAAAGCCCGATAAAGGGCGCGTTGTTGCCCAGGGTGCCCAATATAATAAGGAACCTCTCCAACTTTTGCCTCTCCTGGGGAAAATGCGCGTCCATGATCTCGCTGACCGCATCCGGACCCTGCGCAAAGTTTTGCAGGCCTAAAACCGCCATCCTGGCCTCGATGCTCCGGGAGGAGCGGGCTACCGCCAGGGCCTGGGCGATATCCCCTTTTTGCAGGGTTTCCTCCAGCTTTTGCATGAGATCCGGGAAATTTTTTTCTTTGGTCTTCCTAAAAACCCTCCAGCGGTCGATCATGACCGCGATAGAGATAACGCTTGCGGCTACCAGCAGGTAGAGCACCCACACATCACCGATCAGCGCCAGTTTATGAAAAAGCTCTTCCATCTAAATCCTCCTTACTTTTTGGGTTCCGGGACCACCAGGACGGAGTTCCAACCGCCGTAGTTGTCATGGATTCTTTCGCTGTTTTTAGGATCGTTGATATACAAGCTCTGGTTGATGATGTACTTGTACTGGAAGGATCCCGGCACCATGTTCAATTTGATCTTGAAAAGCCCTCCGTCCGTCTTTTCCATCTTGTCGCACTCCTGGTCCCAGCCGTTGAAATCGCCCACCACGGACACACTTAAGACAGGCTCCCCTCCGTCCTGCTGGTAGCTGAGCTCCACGGAGGTGGCCGGCTCGAACAAGCTCACCCGGTTGCGACCGTTCCTTTTGCTGGCGTACAGGGCCTTGTCCGCGGCCGAGATGAGGTCATCGGCGGTGCGGGCGTCCCGGGGGAAGGTGGCCACGCCCATGCTGACCGTGATATAGCGCATCTGGTTGCCCTCCTGGACGCACACCGGATGGGTCTCGATCTCCCTCCGGATGCGTTCGGCCATTTCCATGGCCTCGCGCTTGGAGGTCTCGTGCAGGGCGAGGACGAACTCCTCCCCGCCGTAACGCGCCGCCAGGTCCGTGTCCCTGATCTCGTCCCGCAGGGTCGCGGCGATGTATTCCAGAGCGCAGTTGCCGGTCGGGTGGCCGTACTTGTCGTTGAATTCCTTGAAATGGTCCAGGTCCATCATGACCAGGGACAGGGCGCGGTGGTAACGCTCGGCCCTCCGCACCTCTTCCTTGAAACGCACATTAAAATACCGTAAATTGGCTAGGCCGGTCAAAAAATCCGTGAAAGCCATCTGGGTGAGCTGGTTGAGGGTCAGCCCCGGGTCTTCCTCCACGATGCCCCTGTCCTTCTCCACGTTCTCCAAAAGGTCGTTGGCCACGACCTTGATGCCCACAAGCCTGCCTAAATCCTTTTGCAGCCTGTCTTGGTGATTTCTGAGGGCTTCAAAAGTAGCCCGCGCCCTCTGCTCGTCTACGGAAAGGTCGGAAACCGCCAAAGCCAGGGCCTCGTAGTCCGGTTTGCCCAGGGCCTGGCTGTCGATCAAAAGCTGGATCTCGTTGGAATGCCGGCCCCCCAAAGCCAGGCTGCGTAGCAGACGCATGTCCACATTCTGGCTTTCCGCCCCAAAATCGACTTTATTCCCTTGTTTTTTACCAAGTGTCATGTAACTTTTCCTTTTCCGGCCGGGTAAAAAAAATGCTCGGTCCGTTCCCCTCATTATAATCCACCCCAAGGTAAAACAAGCCGGCTATTATGCTAAAATCTTGTTGATTTATCAATCTCATTTTTCAGGTCTCCCCATGATCAGGTTCCCGGAGCCAGCCCCCTCTGGCAGAGGCGGGCAAGAGGACCCGGCTCCCTGTTGAGACCTGAAATAAGGAGCGTCCTCTGCCTACTTTTAATTCAAAAAAATTCAGCTTTCAGACCCTTTACAGCGCAGAACAATCTCTGCACTTGGCCTTTCCCTTGGGAGGCCTGGGTGCCGGCTGTATCTGCCTGAACGGGATCGGCGGTTTACAGGATTTTTCCATACACCACAGGCCTGACACGACCGCCATGGCCGACGGCCAAGGCTCAAGGGACGCGGCCTGCGCCCTTCTCCATATCAAAGGCGTTCGGCCTGTGACCAAACTGGTCGAAGGCCCCCTGCCCCGGGCTAGGATCTACGACCAGGGCTTGCAGGCCCAGGGTTTCCGCAAAAGCGGCTTTGAGGGCCTGCCCCGTTTCAGCCGCTCGTCTTTTAAGGGACAATACCCTTTCGCTGAAGTGGACCTGAGCGACCCTGAAGTTCCGTTAAGGGTCAAGATCAGTGGGTGGAACCCGTTCATCCCCCTGGATGATAAGAATTCCGGCATTCCTTGCGCCATACTGGAATACACACTGTCCAATCCTACCGGAAAAAAAGTAGACTATGATCTTTCCTACCACCTCTCGCATTTAGCTCAGGGCTCAGCCGGTCATGGGGCCGGCTCCCACAACGCTATGATCCCAGGAAAGGGAATATTTTTCTACAATACCGACAAGCCGACCTCTGATAACTGTGGCAGCGCCAGCCTGACCGTGATCGGACACAAACCAGTGATCAAAACCATGTGGTTCAGGGGCGGTTGGTTCGATGCTTTCTCCGTGTTATGGCGGGAAATTTCCACGGGCTGTTTTAAGCCTAATACCGGGTCAGGCCGCCAAAAACTGGATGGCCGCAACGGCGGCTCTCTCCTGCTTTCCGGAAGCCTGGCCCCGGGCCGCACCATCACCTATCCCATTGTGATCACCTGGCATTTCCCGGTGAGCGCTTTGACCCAGGGCGGGTTAAAGCCCGGACAAAAAGCGGACTGCGCCTGCGGTTGTTCCTGCAAACAGGCCAAGACCTGGAGCCCCTTTTACACGTCGCTTTGGAAAAACGCCCATGAAACGGCCCTGTATGTCGATAAACATTTTGTTTCGCTCAAAAAACGAACCCTGGCTTTCCAACAGGCCCTGTTCTCCTCCACCCTCCCCCCGGAAGTTTTGGATGCCGTTTCGGCTAACCTGGCCATCCTCAAATCTCCCACTGTGCTCAGGCAAAAGAACGGCAACCTTTGGGGCTGGGAAGGCTGTTTTCCCGACTCAGGCTGCTGCTCCGGTTCCTGCACCCACGTTTGGAACTATGCCCAGTCTTTCGCCCATCTTTTCCCTGCTGTGGAGCGCACCCTGCGCCGGCAGGAATATTGTTTCTCCATGAACTCCGCGGGCCACGTGCAATTCCGCAGCGCTCTGCCCGACGGCCCGGCCAACCATGATTTTCACGCGGCCGCCGACGGCCAGCTGGGCGGGGTCATGAAAGTTTTTAGGGACTGGCATATCAGCGGCGACACGGCCTGGATGGCCGGGTTGTATCCCCTGGTCAAACAAAGCCTGGACTATTGTATCCGCACCTGGGACCCTGACCGCAAGGGCGCTTTGTTCGAACCCCACCACAACACCTACGACATCGAATTCTGGGGCCCGGACGGCATGTGCACAAGTATTTATTTGGGAGCCCTGTGCGCCTTTGTGGAAATGGCCAGGGCGTTGGGTAAATATCAGGAGGCGGCCACTTACTGGCTTTTGGCGGAAAAAACAGCCCGTTTTATGGATAAGCATCTATTCAACGGCCGATATTATTTCCAGCAGGTGATGTTCACGGGCCTGCACCATACCTCTTTTACCCGGCTTATGGCCAAAGTGACTTCCCGCAGCACCGCCGAGATGCGGCTTCTCCAACAGGAAGGGCCCAAATACCAATATGGGAGCGGCTGTCTGGCCGACGGCATCATCGGCGCCTGGATGGCCAAGCTCTACGGAATCCGCCTTCCTTTGGATCAGGAACACGTCCGATCCGCCCTGCGCTCTATATTCAAGAACAACTTTAAAAAAGACCTTAACGATATTCCCAATACCCAGCGGCCCGGCTACGCCGTGGGCCACGAACCCGGCCTGCTCCTGTGTACCTGGCCCGGGGGCAACAAACCCACCCTGCCCTTCCCCTACTCGGACGAAGTCTGGACTGGCGTGGAATACCAAGTGGCTTCCCATCTCATCGAGGAAGGCATGGTACGGGAGGGTCTGAGCATTGTCAGAGGGGTGCGCCGGCGTTACAACGGCATGACCCGCAACCCTTGGAACGAGTACGAGTGTGGCAGCTACTATGCCCGGGCCATGGCCAGCTACGCCCTGCTGGGTTCCTTGTCCGGGTTTCGCTATTCCGCCATGGACAAGACCCTGTGGTTGGGCCCCAAACTCCGGAAACTCCCCTTTAGAACCTTTTTTTCCACTGCCTCGGGCTTTGGGGTCATCACATTGGAACACCGCCATCTCAAAATCGCGGTGATGGAGGGTAAATTGGCCATTAAAAAATTCTGTTTCAATTTCCAGGGAAAATATAAAGAGTGGATGCTGGACCGGACCGTGAATCAGGGGAAACAGTTCTCTTTGAGAGGGCACTGGTAGGCCCCCGGACTTTTACGTAAAAGCCGCCATTTTTGTTATGAAAACCCCGTTGTTTCGCGTCCTTGACACCCAACGGCGGTTTGGTTATCCTTGAGTTGTTTTAAATTCACCCAAAATTTGGCATCATAACCGGTTTTAAAAGTCCTTCTGTTCCATCGCCAGGACCAAAAAAAACCCGGAAAAAACAGTCGAAGGTATTCCCATTCCTTTTAATAAGGTTTGGAATCCTAATTTTATACAAGGAGGTTCGTGTTATGGCACCAAAACCTAAAGAATCGGAGACTCTGGATAAATTTTCCTCAGTGTCCGCTGACGCGCTCAAAACTCTGCTGACGGAAAAGAGGACTTTCAAGCCGCCCAAGAGTTTCGTCAAGCAGGCCCTCGTCAAAACCGCGGCCGTCTATGCCAAGGCCAAGAAAGACCCGGTGAAGTTCTGGGCGTCGTTCGCCAAGGAACTGGCCTGGTTCAAGCCCTGGAAAAAGGCCATGGTCTGGGATGAGCCCCATGTGAAATGGTTCGACGGCGGCAAGATCAATGTTTCCTACAACTGCCTGGACCGCCACCTGGGTACTCCAACCCAGAACAAAGCCGCCATCATTTTTGAGGGCGAGGACGGCACCGACAAGGTCCTCACCTACCGCGACCTGTGGAGAGAGGTCAATCGGTTCAGCCATGTGCTCAAGAAACTCGGCGTCAATAAAGGCGACCGGGTGGCCATCTACCTGCCCATGATACCCGAAGCGGCCATAACCATGCTGGCCTGCACTAGGATCGGCGCTCCGCATTCCATCGTGTTCGGAGGGTTCGCTCCCGAGTCTTTGCGCGACCGCATCAACGATTGCGAAGCCAAGATCCTCATCACCGCGGACGGCGGCTACCGCCGGGGCGGCATTGTCCAGCTCAAGAAAAACTCCGACATCGCCGCTGCCCAGTGCCCCACCATCCAGAACGTGGTCGTGGTCCAGAGAATGGGCGCAAAAATGGAATGCCCCATGCAAGTGGGACGCGACCTGTGGTACCACGAATTGATGGCCCAGGCTCCGGCCACGCCCTTTCCCTGCGAGCAGATGGACAGCGAAGACATGCTCTTCCTTTTATATACCAGCGGCACGACCGGCAAGCCCAAAGGCATTGTCCATACCACCGGTGGGTATTTGACGGGCGTCTACGCCACCACCAAATGGATATTTGACATCAAGGATACGGATGTTTACTGGTGTACGGCCGATATCGGCTGGGTCACAGGCCACAGCTACATCGTCTACGGCCCCCTGGCTAACGGCGCCACCACCGTGATCTATGAGGGTTCCCCGGACTGGCCAGACAAAGACAGATTCTGGGCCATCATCGAAAAATACGGTGTCACCATCCTTTACACCGCGCCGACCGCCATCCGCACCTTTATGAAATGGGGTGTGGAATATCCCCAGAAACACGACATGAGCAGCCTGAGGCTTTTGGGCAGCGTGGGCGAACCCATCAACCCCGAGGCCTGGATGTGGTATTACGAGCATATCGGCGGTAAACGCTGCCCCATCGTGGATACCTGGTGGCAGACCGAGACCGGCCATATCCTCATTGCTCCTCTGCCCGGCGTAGTCACGTTAAAGCCGGCTTCAGCCACCTTCCCCTTCCCCGGCATCGACGCCGAGGTCGTGGATGAGAATGGCAAGGTCGTGCCTCTGGGCGGCGGCGGATATCTGGTCATCAAAAAACCCTGGCCCGGAATGGTCAGGACCATCTATAAGGATGACGCCCGTTATGCCAGCCAGTACTGGGGCAGGATGAAGAACGTGTATACGACCGGCGACGGCGCCAAGAGGGACAAGGAAGGTTATTACTGGCTCCTCGGACGCATCGACGATGTGGTCAATGTTTCCGGCCACCGCATCAGCACCATGGAAGTGGAAAGCGCCCTGGTGGACCATCCCAAGGTCGCGGAAGCGGCCGTGGTCGGCAAGGCCCATGACGTCAAAGGACAGGCTTTGTCAGCTTTCGTCACGGTCAAGAACTCAGTGACCGTCACCCCGGAACTGAAAAAAGAACTGATGGACCATGTGGTCAAAAAGATCGGCCCCATCGCCCGTCCGGACGATATCTTCTTTACCGCCGACCTTCCCAAGACCCGCAGCGGCAAGATCATGCGCCGGCTTTTGAGGGATATCGCGGAAGGCAGGGCCCTGGGCGACACCACCACCCTGGCTGATCCCAATGTCGTGGCCAAGCTCAAAGAAGGATATAAAGAAGATTAATAGGCCCCACAAGTTATATATAAAGAAAAGGGCCTATTACTCCGAGACGCCTTGGCGTCGAGGAGCTACCGGAAGTTAATGTTGTGACCCCGTCTTTTGCCTAAAAACGAAAGACGGGGTTTTTTTGTAATGCATCCCGGAAATTTAAGGAGCACAAACCCATGTCGCTGATACAGATCTCGATCCTGGCTGTGATCCAGGGCATTGCCGAACTTCTGCCCGTCTCCAGCTCCGCCCATGTGATCGTGGCTGAAAAACTGATGGGCCTGCAACCGTCCTCCCCGGAAATGACCATGCTGTTGGTCATGCTTCATACCGGCACCATGTTCGCTGTTCTGGTCTATTTCTGGAAAAAATGGAAGGCCAGCTTTTTCCAGACAGGGAAAATGGCGGGCAATTTTTTGGTCCAGGTCCTGGTGGCCACCGTGGCCACCGGAGTGGTCGGCGTGTTTTTGCAGAAGATAATAGAAAAAATCATTTTGCGACATGTTCTGCACGCTGAAATAGAAATGATCTTTGACAGTCTGACCCTGATCGCCTGTGCTTTGGCCTGCGTAGGGATATTGATCATCTTGGCGGATCGAAGAGCCGGTAAGTCATCCGGCAACGCCGAACTGACTCCCCGCTCTTCCCTGTGGATAGGCGCGCTCCAGGGCATCTGCCTGCCTTTTCGGGGTTTTTCCCGCTCCGGCGCGACCATCTCCACCGGTCTGCTCTTAGGGCTGGCCCGGATGAAGGCCGAAGAGTTCAGTTTTGCCCTGGCTGTGGTCCTGACCCCGCCTGTCATCGCCCGCGAAGCGTGGCGGCTGCTCAAAAACCAGGCGCAAACAGGCGTTACGACCGGTCCCGGCCTCTTGTCTTTATTTTTTCCCAGCCTGCTGGGCATGGTCCTGAGCTTTACGGCCGGCCTGCTGGCTCTAGCCTGGCTTTCCCGCTGGCTGGAGCAGGGCCGCTGGAAATTTTTCGGTTATTATTGCCTGGCGGCTGCTGTGGCCGTGGGGACTTTGGGTTGGTGCGGGTTTTAGTCTAAGTTAATTTTAGCCAGGAAATAAAAAGGACGGGAAATAGCTTTCCCGTCCTTTTTTAATTGCTTTGTATTACTTTTTGACCGGACAAACAGGTAATACGACCTTGCCATACACTTCGTTCAAGACCTGGGCCAGGCCCGTATAGATAGCCGAAAAACCGCACAGGATCCCCTCATAGCCCGCGATGGTCTTGACCGTCGCGTCCCCGGCAGCGTCCCCCCACGACAGCAGGAAGAACAGGATGAACAAACTCCCAAAAACGACCTGCAGGGCGCGGTTGATCTTCAGGGTGCCGATGAACATGACAAAAGTGAACAGCCCCCACATGAAAAGGTAGGCCGCCATGGCGCCGGGAGTGGCCGCGTCGATCCAGTTGAGCTTAGGCATCACGATCAACCCTACGAGGGTCAGCCAGAAAAAACCGTACGAGGCGAACGCCGTGGTGCCGAAGGTGTTGCCCTTTTTGTATTCCATGATGCCCGCGATAATCTGGGCCAAACCTCCGTAAAAGATGCCCATGGCCAGGATCATGCTGTCCAGCCCCGTGTAACCCGCGTTGTGGATATTGAGCAGGACCGTGGTCATCCCGAACCCCAAAAGCCCCAGCGGAGCCGGGTTGGCCGTGGTGTCCTTGACTTGCATTTCACTGCTTGCCATTGCCTATCCTCCTTTTTGACGATTTTTAGCCCATCGGTTGATGGGATCTAACAGGGGTAAGTGTACCATACCTCCCGTTAAAAGGCATTTTGCGGAAAATGCGGTTTTAATATCATTCTAATGGAACTTTTCAGGGTTTGGGTTGTCTAAAAATCGGAATAAGCGGCTGAAAAAAGGCCGCGGAAAAGAACGAGGAGGCAAGGAAAATGGAAAATATCTCCCGGTTCGTCCCCCTCAAGGAGGGCTACAACCGGTTTTTTGACACCTTTCAAAAGGTCATAGTGGAGAAAAGGAGCAACGGTTTCCACGTGGTCGGCACGGACCGCCGCCGCCAGAACGTCTCCGTGCCCGAGGAGCGCCGCAAACTCCCCGATGGCAACAGCTCCAACTTTATCAACTTGGGCAACGGGCTTTATTACGACACCAGCCAGAACGCCATCATGAAAAAATCCGGCGCCCGGATGATGCTCTACTGCCGTGACCGCCGCAAAGTCCCGGGCACGGTCCCTGTGGAACGGCGGATCAACCCCTACCAGTACCTGGTCGCCTGATTTTTTTCTGCGCCATTCCTGCCATCAGAACAACCGCTGGCCATTAACAAATCACGGTTTTTCTGTTATATTAATGGCAGGACTACAAGGAAACATCTTTTGGCACCCTCCGGATTTATTCGAGGCAAAACTAGTTTTGGGTTGATTGTTTTTACGATACTTTTTTGACAAAAGGACAAAACCGATGTACAAAATTGTGGAAAAAAAGGCTCTCGCCCCTAACGTCAAACTGATGGGCATTGAAGCCGAGCATGTGGTCAGGAACGCCAGGGCCGGCAACTTTATCATCATCGTCCCGGATGCCAAAGGCGAAAGGATCCCCCTGACCATCTATGACCTGGATAAAAAGAAAAATATCGTTTACACGATCTTCCAGGAGCTGGGCACCACTACTTTTAAGCTGGGCAGGCTCAATGTCGGGGAAAGCGTGTTTGCCGTGGCCGGTCCCCTGGGCAAGGCGTTTACCATAGAGAAATACGGTAGAGTAGTCATGGTCGGCGGCGGCATCGGCATCCCGGCTATCTACCCTATCGCCAAGGCGCTCCAGCAAGCGGGCAATACCATCATTTCCGTGGTCGGCGCCAGGAACAAGGGCCTCTTGATCCTGGAAAACGAAATGAAGAACGTCTCCAGCGAACTGTTGGTCGCCACGGACGACGGCTCTTACGGCAAAAAAGGCTTGGTCACCCACATCCTGCAGGAGCTGATCGATAAAAAAGAGCAGATCGACCTCGTGGTGGCGGTCGGGCCCGTGGTCATGATGAAAGCTGTCTCTGAAGTGACCCGTCCCTACAAAATAAAAACTATAGTCAGCTTGAACGCCATGATGATCGACGGCACAGGCATGTGCGGCGGCTGCCGCGTGACCGTGGGCAAGGACACTAAATTTTCCTGCGTGGACGGCCCGGAATTCGACGGCCATCTCGTGGATTTCGCCGAGCTGACCAGCCGCCTGGGCTCTTTCAAGAACGAAGAAAAAGAATCGTTGCACAAATGCAAATTGGAGCTCAACCTTGAGTAAAAAAGAGATGAAAAAAAAGCTGGAAGTGCGCACCCAGCCAGCCGGGGTTCGGGTGACCAATTTCGACGAGGTGGCCCTGGGGTTCAGCCCGGAAGAGGCCCTGGAAGAGGCCGGCCGCTGTTTGCAGTGCCCCAAACCCACTTGTATCAACGGCTGCCCGGTGAACATCAATATCAAGGAGTTCATCCATAAGATCACCCAGAACGATTTTTCCGGGGCGCTCAAGACCATCAAAGAAAAGAGTTTCCTGCCCGGTGTCTGCGGCCGGGTCTGCCCGCAGGAAGACCAGTGCGAAAAGGCCTGCGTGATGCATAAAATGCATAACGCCATCAATATCGGCGGACTGGAAAGGTTTGCCGCGGACTGGGACATGGCCCATGGGACGCGGGAGGTCATTTTGCCCGGGAAAAAGCTGGACAAGTCCGGCAATCCCATCCGCATCGCCATTGCCGGTTCCGGGCCTTCCGGCCTGACCCTGGCGGGCGAGCTGGTCAAAATGGGTTACGCCCCGGTCCTTTTTGAAGCCCTGCACATCGTGGGCGGGGTGCTGGTCTATGGCATCCCCGAGTTCCGGCTTCCCAAAAAAATAGTGGAAAGAGAAGTGGACTATCTCGAAAAAATGGGCGTGGATATCCAGCCCAACGTGCTGGTCGGCAAATCCTACAGCCTGGATGACCTGATGAGCATGGGTTTTAAGGCTGTTTATATCGGCGTGGGCGCAGGAATCCCCGTGTTCATGAACATCCCCGGCGAGAATCTGAACGGCGTTTATTCCGCCAACGAAACTTTGACCCGCCTGAACCTTTTAAAAGCCTATATGTTCCCTGAATACGACACGCCGGTCAAAAAAGGCAAAAAGGTCGTGGTTTTGGGGGGCGGCAACGTGGCCATGGACGCGGCCAGGGTTTACCGCCGCATCCCCGGCGTGGAAAAGGTCACGATTTCTTACCGCCGTTCCGAGACCGAAATGCCCGCCCGGGCCGAAGAATCCTTTCGCGCCAAGGAGGAAGGCATCGAGTTTTTATACCTCACCAGTCCTGTGGAGATCCTGGGAGATGAAAAAGGCTGGGTCAAAGGCCTGAAACTGGTCAAAATGGAGCTGACCGAACCTGACCAGTCCGGCAGACGCGGAGTCAAACCCATCCCGGGGAGCGAATTCACCATTGACGCGGATATCGTCATCCCGGCCATCGGCACCAAGGCCAATAAGCTTTTGACCACTGAGGTTAAGGACTTAAAACTCAATAAGTGGGGGTATATCGAGGTGGACGAATCCTTGGCCACTTCCATCCCTGGAGTTTTCGCCGGAGGCGACATCACCACCGGCTCGGCCACGGTCATCGCAGCCATGGGCGCGGGCAAAAAAGTCGCCCTTTCCATTGACCGCTATATCCAAAGCCTGGGCATCATCAAAGGATAAAAGGCTCAGAAAATGAAAAACCCTGTCGCTCTTTAAAGCGGGATAGGGTTTTTTTATTTTGTTCCTGCTTGTGGAATCCTATAGCCAGAAAGGTTAGGCCTTGAGTTTAGTCTGTTTTGACTTGCCTTTGCCTTTTTCTTCTTTTTCCTGATGTCTCACTTCCATCTCACCTTTTCTGATCCTATCCAGGTGATGCTGGCAGGCAAAGACCACCCTGTGCTCAGGATGGTCGCATTTCACGATAACGAATTTGGGGGGAGTCGCGCAGTCCTCGGCGCTGCATTTATGCTCTACCTTAAATGAAATGAGTTTCATCTTTTTCCTCCCTTTCCAAATTTACTACTACATTATACCAACTTAATGCTGTTTTTCTCTGTGCAGGTTCCCTGAACCGGCCTTTTGTTTTTTCAGGGTCAGAGCGGCATGAGACCAGGAGGTTTTTTCTCCTTTAGGGTAGCCCTGGGGAAAAGCCGTGACCGTTAGGTACTCCACAGCCTTTCCACCCACCGTCCTCACCGAATGCCATTTGTTCACAGGCACGAAAAAAACATCCCCGAACTTGAGACTGGCGCAACGCTTCGCTTTATCGGGACGCGTTTTGAAGACCACGGGCTCTGCCCGTGGTTGAAAAAACGCCATTATATTATACAAATTCCTCTCCGAGAGGATTCCAAAGGAGGTTACTCCTTTGGTCAGCCAGCGCAGCTGGCTGAATATTTTGTGAGAGTCGCGGGCTCTGCCCGTAGGGGGCCCACCGCTCTCCTTCGAGCGTGTGAGCACCTCTCCCCTGCCTTTGATCATATAAAATATCTGTTCAGCTTCCGGATGCCGGTGCATAGGCGAAGCGTGGCCAGGTTTGATGATGGTCAAAAATGTTTCCGTACATTTGGCTGATTCGCGGGGAATTAAAAAATCATTGATGTGTGTCTTGAAAACGAACCTCTTGCCCTTACTGTAAAAGATTTTAATAAATCTACCTTTGCCCATACCTACCACCTATATTCAATGACCTTGAGAAAAGCCCTGGCAATAATGAGGTGGCCCAAAGTATTGGGATGGACCCGGTCCCAGGCCAGGGTCATGGGATGGATGTCACCTAAAACCTCGTCAAAAGCCTCCTGCGTATCCACCAGCAAAGCCTTATATTTCTTAGCCAGCCTTTTAACAACCTCCCCGTACTGGTCCATCATCCGGCGCATGGGTTCCTGGCGGTTGGGCTCGATGAGATACGGGGTCATCAGGACCAGGCCCTGGAGCTTGAGCTGTTTCAGGCTGGTTTTGACCAGGCCTTCCAATGTTTCCGCGTACTCAGGCAAACGCACATGGTTCTCGGTCTGCAAAGGCAGATCAAACTGCCTCCACACGTCATTGATGCCGATCTTGATGGACAGCCAGTCCGGCTTCAAATCCAGCACATCCCTTTTCCAGCGGGCTTTGAGGTCCCTGACCGTATGCCCGCCGCACCCCATGTTGACCACGCGCAGCTTTGGACAGGGAACGCTGGCATTGAGCAGACCTTCCACAAAGCTCACATAGCCGTTGCCCAGGGAGGCGCCCAATCCCTCGCCCACAGGCTGGGCCCTGCCGCAATCCGTGATGGAATCTCCTATCATCACCACTTTACTTCCGGGTTTTATGAGCATCTTTCCTCCTCTATCGGGTAATTATTCCCGCGGCGGTCCTTTGCCTGACCAGTTCGTACATCAGCACGGCCCCGGCATTGGAGACATTGAGCGAAGCGATCTTACCGGCCATGGGAATTTTCACCAAAAAATCGCATTTTTCGCGGGTGAGCCGGGACAAACCCTTGCCTTCCCCGCCCAGCACCAGGCAGGTGGGCAAAGTAAAATCATGGTCAAAACAAACGGTCTGGGCCTCGCCGTCCGCTCCCACGACCCAAATACCCTCTTTTTTAAAAAGATCGATGGCCTGGTTGATATTGGTCACGCAGGCCACCGCTACATAGGAGGAAGCACCAGCCGAGGTCTTGGAGACCGTCTCGGTCAGGCCCACGCCTCGCTTTAGCGGGATGACCACCCCGTGGCACCCGCTTCCCTCCGCGGTCCTGAGGATCGCGCCCAAGTTGTGGGGGTCCTGCAGATGGTCCAGGATGATGATAAAGGGAGGCTCCTTGAGATGTTTGGCTTTTAGGACTAGGTCCAGGGGGTCCAGGTAACTGGTGGCCGAGGAAAGGAGCGCCACCACGCCCTGGTGCTTGGGATGGCCGCAAAGCTCCTTGAGCCTGTCGTTGTCCTCGTAGCTGATCTCCACATCATAGCTTTTGGCCAGCACCTCTATTTCCTGCAAAAAGGTCCCGGAGTTTTTGGCCAGGAATATCTTGTCAATGCGGTTCTGCTGGCTTTTTAAAGCTTCCAGGACCGGATGCTTGCCCCAAATTTTTTCGCTCATTGCCGGAATCCCGCCTTACTTGGCGTCAAAATCGACTTTGGGCACGGCCTTGGCTTTTTCTTCGGCCTGGAAGAACTCCCTGGGCTTGAACCCGAACCACTGGCCGATCATGTTGGTGGGCACCCGGCGCAGAGCCGTGTTGAGGTCCTGGACCGCCTCGTTGTAACGCTGCCGCTCCACGCTGATCCTGTTCTCGGTGCCGGCCAGCTCGTCCATCAGCCGGTTAAAAGTTTCGTTGGCCTTGAGGTTGGGGTAGTTCTCCACGATGACCAGCAGCCGGGAAAGCGAGGTCTCCATCTGGGTCCCGGCCTTGATCTTGTCTTCGGTGGTCTTCGCGCCCGTGTACTGGGCCCTGGCCTGGGCCAGTTCGGACAGGATGGATTTTTCATGTTTCATGTAACCTTTGACGCTGGACACCAGGTTGGGGATAAGGTCGGCCCGCCTCTGCAGGACGTTCTCCACCTGGGCCCAGGCCGAGGTCACGGCCACATCCTTATTGACCAGGCTGTTGTACATCCCGAATCCAGCCAAAACCACCAGCACCACGACGCCTAAAATTATTAAAAGGGCCTTGTTCATAACGGACTCCCTCCTTAAATGGACTCTAGATTTTGCAACAGGCGGCCGACCGCGTCATAAAGGGAAAAATACAGCCCAGCCAATGCCTGTTTGTTCAATTTGATCTCTTTTTTCCTTAATTTGGCGCACTGTTCCATGGGGTGCAGCAGAGCCGGTCCCAGCTTGCCCCGGCACATGAACTGGCATTCTTTGGCCAGATGGTTCAGGGATTTCCCGGCCTGGCCCAAAAACGCCTCCATGTCCCTGGGGCTGGACTGGAGGGTGAGCCACAGGACGCGCATCTGCAAAAGCTTGGAGGTGAGCTCGGCCTCCACCTGGTGGCGGAGGTTCCTGGTGCTGACCGCGACCTCTCCGACCACATCCTTGCCGGCCAAAACTTCGTAGCTTTCCTGGATGTCCCGGAACTCCAGGGGAAAGGTGTCCGCGCCCCGTCCGATCTCCTGCTCGGACCAGAAAACAGGGGCCAGGTTTATCTTTTTCTGCGCTATGGCCACGCATTTCCGGGCCAGGCTGAGGTCGGACAGATGGACCTCTTTTAACACCACCAGGACATTAACGTCGGACTTCTGGGGCAGGTGCTGCTTTTTAGCCGCGCTTCCGTACAGGATGACCGAGACGAGCTTGTTCCCGAACAGGGTTTGCAGGTCCTTTACCAAAAGGTCCAGATGTGATTTCACAGCCATCCTCTTTCAGTGCATCATGGGGAAAAACTTGGCTTTGATCAGTTTAAAAACGTCGTTGTAGGTCGCGTAAAGCATGAGGGTCACGATGAAGACAAAACCCACCCGCTGATAGATGTCCTGGACTTTGACCGAGAGTGGCTTGCGGCGCACCGCCTCCAGCAGGAAAAGCACGACCAGACCGCCGTCGGTCAAAGGGATGGGCAGCAGGTTGATGACCGCCAGCATCACGCCGATCATGGCGATGAGGTCAAGCAGGTCCCGCCAGCCCTGGCGGGCCTGCTGGTTGGCCATCCGCACGATGGTTACCGGCCCTCCGATGGCTTCCTGAAAAGAGATCTGTCCCGAGACCATCTGCCACAGTCCCCTGAGGATGCCCTGGGCCCCCATCATGGTGCCCCTGGCGCCCATGCCGATCGATTCGGTCAGGGAAAATTTCATATAGGTGAAGGTGTCAGGCTCTTTACGGCCGACGCCGATGAAACCGGCTTTGCCCACTCCGGGCATATCCTGGAGGACGGTTTTGACGGATATCTTTTCAACCTTGCCGTTGCGCGCGACTTTCATTTTGATCACCCCGCCTTTCGCCCCGTGGATGAGCTCGGAGATCTGGCTCCAGTGCCTGATCTTTTTGCTGTTGATCTCGACGATCCTGTCCCCGGCCTTCATCCCGGCCTGGTCTGCCGGGAACCCCGGGGTCACGCTGCCGACGATGTTGGTGTCCTCGTCCTCGGATTCCAGGCCAAAGGACCATTCTTTGTACTGCTTGTCAAACTCTGGTTTTAACTGGACTGTCCAGACCCTCTTGTCCCGTTTCATTTTCAAGGTGACCGCCGGCGGGATTTCTCCCTCCTCTTTAGGCCGCAGGGCTTCCTCGAGGCCGTGCCAGTCCGCGACAGCCTTGCCATTGGCCTCCATGACCAGGTCCCCTTCTTTAAGATGCGCCGTAAAAGCCGATGTTTTTGGTTTGATCTCGCCGATGCGGTTAGAGTAGTTGGGTATTTTGATGCCGATATAAGCGACAAAAATGAACAAAAGGAAAGCCAGCACAAAATTCATCAGCGGCCCGGCCACGCAGACAATGATCCTTTGCCACCAGGGTCTGGCCAGAAAATCCCAGGGCTCGATCTTTTTGTCCTGTTCCAGGATCTCGCCGCCGGACATTTTGACATAACCGCCCAGGGGTATCCAGGAGATCAAATACTCGGTCTCCCCTTTTTTAAAGCCCCATAGTTTGGGGGGGAATCCCAGGGAGAACTGCTCCACCTTGACCTTGAAGGATTTGGCGGCGATAAAATGGCCCAGCTCGTGGACAAAAATGAGCACGCCCACCCAGAAAATGATCTCCAGGATTATGGTGCTGGAATGCAGCATGGAAATTAAGGACACGGGATTTATCCTCTCATTTCATCGATAAATTGACAGGTTTTTTGCCTGGCCCACTGGTCGGCTTCCAGGACCGCCGTGAGGTCCATCCGGGAACCCGGCCGGTGGATTTGTAATACTCTACCAATCAGCCCGCTAATTTGCAAAAACTTAATGCGTCCTTCCAAAAAGGCGGCCACCGCGATCTCGTTGGCGGCGTTGAGGACCGCCGGATAGGTTCTCCCTTTGCCGGCCGCTTCGTAGGCGTAATGCAGGCAGCGGAACTTGTTTTTGTCCGGCCTGAAAAAATCCAGATGCTTGAGCTGCGCCAGGTCCAGGGAGGCCAGGTGGCTCATCAAACGCCTGGGATAGGTCAGGGCGTACTGGATGGGAAGTTTCATGTCCGGATAGCTCATCTGCGCCAGGGTGGCCCCGTCCACGAACTCCACCATGGAGTGGATGATGCTCTGCGGGTGGATGACAACCTCGATGTTCTTGAGCGGGATGTCGAAGAGATGGTGGGCTTCGATCACTTCCAGCCCCTTGTTCATCAGGGTCGCCGAATCCATGGTGATCTTCTTGCCCATCTTCCAGGTCGGGTGGGCCAAGGCCTCGCTGACCGTGACCTTTTTGATCCGGCTCAAAGGCGCCTGGAAAAAAGGGCCGCCCGAGGCGGTCAGCACGACGCGGCGCACCTGCGCGGGCACATGGCCCAGCAGGCACTGGAAAATGGCGCAGTGCTCGCTGTCCACGGGCAGCAGCTGGCCGCCGTATTTTTTGAGCTCTTTCTTGACGATCTCGCCGGCCATGACCAGGGGCTCTTTGTTGGCCAGGGCAATGTCCTTGCCCGTGCGGATGGCCTGAAGGGTCGGCAACAGCCCGGCCGCGCCCACCATAGCGGAAAAAGCCAGCTCCGCCGGCAGACCGGCCACGGCCAGCAAGCCTTCCCGGCCTCCCCAAACTTTGATGCCCGTCCGTTTTAAACGGCCGGCCAGCAGTTCAGCCTTGTGTTCGTTCAAAAGAGCCACGGCCTTCGGCCTGACCGCCAGGGCCTGCTGGTAAAGGAGATCGATGTTCTCGTTGGCGGTCAGCCCGACGATGCGGAAATTCTCACGGCAGTGTTTGTTCAGGTGGCCGACCACTTGCAGAACGTTCCGGCCTATGGAACCTGTGGAACCCAGGACCACAATTTTTTTCATCGTCACATCCAATGGTTATTACTACTGCCAGAATACCCCGCTGCTTGCGGCGGGGATAAATGGCAGCCCGGAGTCCGCCGCGGCGGACGGAGGAGTAACAAACATAATTGACTCTTCCTTACAAATACCCTGCCCCTTAGGGCGGGGATGTTTATTTGACATGCATGATAAAGAGAACATAGTAATAAAGGCAGGGAGCGGTGAACAACAGGCTGTCAACCTTGTCCAAAAACCCTCCGTACTCGGGGAAAAGCGCCCCGGAATCCTTGACCCCGACATACCGCTTGAGGACCGATTCGCTCAGGTCCCCCATCTGTCCCATGAACCCCAGAAGCACGGTCAGGATGAGCCCGTCCAAGAGGGAGATGGGCATCTGGGGCATGATGACCAGCTTGATGAGGCAAAAAAACAGGCCGCAGAGAACGAAACCTCCGATAAACCCCTCTTTTGTCTTTTTTGGGCTGATGGTGGGCGCCAGCGGATGCCGTCCCAGGGTGACCCCGACAAAATAGGCCCCGCCGTCATAGGCCCAGGTGAAAAAATAAAGAATGAACAAAAAATAGCTCCCCAACGGAAGATGCCGGAGCAGGACCAGGTAGCTGCCCAGGTAGCCGATATAAAAAACGCCGCCGACCGTCAAAAGCATGTTTACGGCCCCTTTTTGGATGTCCTTTTTAAGAAGCACCAGCAGGGCCCCAATAAGGAACACCGCCCCCAGGAAGCCCGTCAATTCCCACTTGCCGGAAAAGTAGGGTGACAGGAAAAAAACCAGCCGGGGTTCCGGGCTGACGGCCATCAGGGTGCCGCAAATCATTCCCCACCATTTGAAGGGCGCAAAACCTTTTCTTTCCATCAACGCGCAGAACTCCCACAGGCTCCAGGCCACGACCAGCCCGATGAAGCAGGAATAACAAAGGGAGTTATCCATGAAAAAAGAATAAACAAAAACGGGAAGAAAGATGAGTGCGATGACTATCCTGATGATCATTGGGCTTCCACGCCTCCGAATCTTCTTTCTCTTTTTTGGTACTCTCTGATCCCCTGGTAGAGGTGGTCGGCGGTGAAATCCGGCCACAAAACCGGCGTCACCCAGATCTCGGTATAGGCCAGCTGCCACAGCAGGAAATTGGACAGCCTCATCTCCCCGCTGGTCCGGATCAAAAGGTCGGGGTCCGGGATGCCCGCGGTGCTGAGAAAACTCCCGAACTCTTTCTCGTCCAGCCGCAATTTTTTTTGGGCCCGGCTGGGGAGCGCGAGGATCTTTTTGGCGGCTCCCGCGATCTCCGCCCTGGCGCTGTAGTTCAGGGCCAGGATCAGGGTCAGACCCTGGTTGTCCGCGGTCTGCCGGATGGCCTGTTGCAGGGCCGCCCGGGCTCCGCTGGGCAGCTCTCCCGTGGCGCCGATGGTCAACAGCCGCACGCGGTTTTCCTGGAGTTCCCTGAGCTCGCTTTTGAGGTAATGCCTGAGGAGCACCATGAGCGCTCTGACCTCGGTCCGCGGCCTTTTCCAGTTCTCCTTGGAAAAAGCGTAGAGGGTCAGGTATTTGATCCCGGTCTGTCCGCACGCGCGCACGATCTCTTTGACCCGCTTCATCCCGAAACGGTGGCCCAGGACCCGGTGCAGGCCTCTTTTTTTGGCCCAGCGACCGTTCCCGTCCATGATGATGGCAATGTGTTGGGGGAGCCGGGAGGGGTCCAAGCCGGAGCGGGGATCTTTCTGGGCTGTCGCTTTTTTCTTCAAGAGGTTCACGGTCGGGCCCTTGTGAAATGGATTAACGGGCTGCTGACGTCCTCATGGACGCACACCTTGAGGGCGAAAACCCTTCTAAAGGGTCCTCTAGCAGCCTGTTACGTCGCTAACGTCCTCACGGACGCAGGCTTTAGCCTGTCCGTAGGGAATTTCGACGTTTTGGAATCCAATAAATCTGAAAAAGTCTCTTGTGGGGGACTTTTCAGCATCCTTTTAATTAGACTTCCATGATTTCTTTTTCTTTAGCGCCGTAAACTTCGTCCACTTTTTTCATGTAATCGTCGTTAATCTTCTGGATATGGGTCTGGGACCTTTTGGCGTCGTCTTCGGAGAGCTCTTTTTTCTTTTCCTTGTCTTTGATGCTTTCCATGGCGTCCCTCCGGATGGCCCTCAGGGCGATCCGGCCGTCCTCGGCCATCTTCTTGATGACCTTGACCAGCTCTATCCTCGTTTCCTGGGTGGGCTGGGGCATGGTCAGGCGGATGACTTTGCCGTCGTTCATGGGGGTCAGGCCCAGGGTGGACTTGGACACGGCCTTTTCGATCTCCGCCAGAACGGCCTTGTCCCAGGGTTTGATCTCCAGGACCCGCGCCTCGGGGACAGAGACTGTGGCCACTTGGGTCACGGGGACCTGGGAGCCGTAATACTCGACTTTGATATTGTCCAGCAAGGCTACGGAGGCCCGGCCGGTACGGACCGAGGAGAACTCCTTCCGCAGATTATCCATCGACTTCTTCATTTTATTTTCCATGTCCACAAAAACTTGGTCCATCGTCTCACTCCCCCTGTACGATTGTGCCGATTTTTTCGCCGAAAACGGCTCTTTTGATGTTGCCGGTCTTGCCCATGTTAAAAACGATGATGGGAAGGTTGTTGTCCATGCACAGCGACACGGCCGTGCTGTCCATCACTTTGAGCTTGTTCTTGATCACATCCAGGTAGGAAAGCTTGTCGAATTTCTTGGCCTTGGGGTTCTTTTTAGGGTCGCTGTCGTAGATGCCGTCCACTTGAGTGGCCTTGAGGATCACTTCGGCGCCGACCTCGATGGCCCGCAGGGCGGCGGTCGTGTCCGTGGTGAAGTAGGGGTTGCCCGTGCCTCCCGCGAAGATCACGACGCGGCCTTTTTCCAGATGCCGCATGGCGCGCCTCCGGATATAGGGCTCGGCCAGCTTCTGCATCTCGATGGCCGTCATGACCCTGGTAAATACGCCTTTTTTCTCCAGGGAATCTTGCAGGGCCAGGGCGTTGATGACCGTGGCCAGCATCCCCATGTAATCCGCGGTGACCCGGTCCAAGCCTTCGTCGCTGGCCATCCGGCCGCGGTAAATATTCCCTCCGCCGATCACCACCGACACTTCGACCTTGAGATCGCGCAGTTCCTTGATCTGGACCGCGATCTTGGACACTATTTCCGGGGTGATGCCGGACATGCCCGCTCCGGTCATGGCTTCACCGCTCAGCTTAAGAAGGACCCGGCGGTACTTAGGCTTTGGCTCCATACACCTCTCCAACTTTGAATCTGACAAAGCCGCCGACGTTGATGTTCTCGCCCAGCTTGGCGATCTTCTCGGTCAAAAGGTCCTGGATGCTCTTGTTCCCGTCTTTGATAAAAGGCTGGTTCAGGAGGCAGACCTCGGTGTAATATTTCTCCAGTTTCCCTTCCACGATCTTGTCCAGAACCTTCTCCGGTTTGCCGGAGGAGACCATCTGGGCCTTGTAGATACCTTTTTCCTTTTCGATTACGTCGCTGGGAACATCTTCCTTTTTCAGGTAGGGAGGGTTGGCCGCCGCGATCTGCATGCAGATGTCCTTGGCGAGTTCCTGGAAATCGTCCGTGCGGGCGACAAAGTCCGTTTCGCAGTTGAGCTGCAGCAGCACGCCGATCTTGCCTCCCTGGTGGATATAGGAGGAGATGATCCCCTGGCCGGTGACGCGGCCGGACTTTTTCTGGGCCACCGCGATCCCCTTGGTCCGTAGCAGGTCGATCGCCTTGTCAAAGCTGCCCGTGGCCTCTTCCAGGGCGCGCTTGCACTCCATCATGCTTACGCCGGTCTTTTCCCTCAATTCTTTGACCATTTGGGAAGTGATATTCATGGATGATCTTTCCTTTCCTTCTAGATTCTCTGCACTACCCCGCCAGAAAGCCACGGCCGCCTGGTCCGTATAGGCTTACAAGCAAAAGCCCCGTACCTTAACCCTCGATGGATGTTTTACAAGATCCCGGTTTTGTTCAGGTGCGGGGCTTTTCCGATACCGCTTTGGTTCCGACTTTTTATCTAACTTCCTGCCAGCAGTTTTTCCACCATCTCTCCGGACACTTCGGCCTTGACCGCGACCGGCTCCGCGGGAGCGGGGTTCTCCGATAGCACGATATTCTGCTCCAGCAGCTCCACAGGGACGGCGACGGGCTCCTGCACAACCGGCTTGGGCCTTCCTTCCAGCACCGCTTCGGCTACCAGGTTCGCGATCAGCTTGACGGAACGGATCGCGTCGTCGTTGCCCGGGATGATGTAATCGATCTCATCGGGGTCGCAGTTGGTGTCCACGAGCGCGATGATGGGGATGTGCAGCTTGCGGGCCTCAAGCACGGCGTTGCGTTCCCTTTTGGGATCGATGATGAAGATCGCGCCGGGAACCTGGTTCATCTCTTTGATGCCGTTGAAGATCTTCTGGGCTTTGGCCAGCTCTTTTTCCAGCGACACCAGCTCCTGCTTGGGGACCTTGGCGAAAATGCCCTCTGCCTTCATTCTTTCCAGTTCTTTGAGCCGTTCGATGTTCTTCAGTATGGTCTTGAAGTTGGTCATCATGCCCCCCAGCCAGCGTTGGCTGACGAAGAACATACCGCAGCGGATGGCTTCCTGCTCGATGGACTCCTGGGCCTGTTTTTTGGTGCCGACGAAGAGGATTGGCTGCCCGGATTGGGCGGTTTCTTTTACAAAATTGTAGGCTTCTTTAATCTTTTTAACGGTTTTCTGAAGATCAATGATGTAAATGCCGTTTCTTTCGCCAAAAATGTACTTTTGCATCTTGGGATTCCAGCGCCTGGTCTGATGACCGAAATGCACGCCGGCTTCCAGCAACTGCTTCATATTTGTACTGACCATTCCTTGTTAAACTTCCTCCCGTCCTGTCTTGGATTCCCTAGCTAGTAGGGAAAAGCAGTATAGCACACTGACCCAGGAGCGTCTACTAGGGGTAGGTTATTTTATGCCTGAAAAAACAGGCCTTTGGGGGCCTGGGCCGTCCCAAACCGCAGAGGAGGGGGTGAACCGGATTAAACGGGTTCTAGACTGTTCCTTCTTGGTTTTTGTTTCTTTTTTCCCTGCCCGGGGTCTTCTTCCCCGAATTGTTTTACCCAGGTTTTCAGACCCTGGCCCTCGGTAACGGCCGGCAGGTCCAGGACAAAAGTATTTCCAGACCCTGGAACGCTGTCCAGCATGATATACCCGCGGTGGATCTCGATAATCTCCCGGCTGATGCCCAGGCCGAGGTTGTCTTTGTCTCCATCCTGACCCTCCAGGTCCGCCTCAAAGATCTTCTCCCTCATCTCTTCAGAAATGCCAGGCCCGTCGTCTTTGATGAGCACCCTGACCTTTTTCCTGTCGCGGGAATCGGTCAGCTCCAGGGAAGTGATGGTCAGTTCGCCCCGGCCGCGGTAGCCGGCCATGGACTGGGTGGCGAAAAGGATCAAGTAGACGAAGACCTGCTGAAGCTGGGCTTCGTCCCCCGTGACCAGCGGCAGACTGCTTCCCAGGTTCAATTTCAGGGATATCTGGTTGACCTTCAGGGTGTAGGAGGCGATGTCGACCGCGTGGACCAGGAGCGCGTTGATCTCCAGCGGGAAGTAAACGCTTTTTTCGCCCTCGGCCAGGTGCAGCGTGCGGTTGATGAGGCCAAGCGAATGCCGGTTCTCCCTGATGATCTTGTCCGTTGAGTTACGGATGTCCTGGTTCTTCGGGCTCAGGCCCTTGATGAATTCCGCCTCCTCGTTGATCACAGCCAGGGTATTTTGCATGCTCTGGGCCATGCCGGCCAGCATCCCTCCCAGCGTCGCGAGCTTGCGCTCATGGCTCAACTGGTTCCGGGTCACATGGAGGTCGTAGGTCAGGACTTGGTTCTGTCTTTCTTCTTCCTGGGTTTTGGCCTGGGATCGCCGGGCTTCTTCGGACAAATAGCTGTAGAACAAAGTGATACCGAAGATAAAAGGGATACGGATCAGGAAAGCGGTCTCCAAAAGCCGGGGATCGAACTCGTCGCTCGAATGCATGAGCAGGAAAAAATAGAGGAAAGTCCCCACTCCGGCCACGATGATGGTCTCCCTGACGCGCAGACCCAGCCCCGCCATGAAAACCACGAGGAAATAGACAAGGTAAAGGTCCGTGTCCAGGCTGGCCGACCAATAGATGAAAAAGGAGATAAAGACCGTGTCCACGCAGAAGATCGCCATTTTGAACCAATTCTTGAGGAAATACATCTCGGGGAGAGTGGTCAGGGCGACGTTGGAAGCTCCAAAGAACAACAGGACCGTGATCAGAAGTTTGGCGTTCTCGACGCTGCGTTCGTGGTTGATGTAGATCATGTAGCAGGTCAAGATGACCAGGAGGAGCCAGCGCAACAACAGCAGATTGCCCTTGAACCCAGAAAAGAATTTCTTTCCTTTATAAGCGAACCATTGATTGATCAATTCCTGCGGTGTTTTCAAGATTTTCCGCCTTTGCGAACGGTTTGGCCAGGTCAGAACTCGGGATTTTGGGTAGGCGTGACCTTTTCCAGTTTTTTGACGTCATCAGGCTTGTAATAATGCAGCTGCCAAACATATCCCTTGCCCATTTGGCTCGTGGTCAGGCTGATCTTTCCAAAGACTTTATCTACGACCTTGTCCTTGCCGTTGACCTTTTCGATCTCGCTGTTTTTGAGGGTCCACTCCTCGATGGGGTACTCTTCTTTTTCCTTTTTAAAGGATTTGACATCGATCTTGTCCGGGCTTTGGGATATTTTGACGGGCTTCCCCCACTTGTTCTTTAGACCGTAGACCACGAAATTCCCCCAATCTTTATACTCCTTGTCCATTTGGCCCAGGGCGAAACAGGGGCTCAGGATCGTGAACCGGACGACCTGGTTGTCGTAATATTCCAGTTTGACCTGCTGGAGGCTCAGGGGCTTCTCGTCTTCGCCTGTCCCTTCCGTGCCTATGCGGTTAAGGAAAGAGCCCTCGATGGTGCAGTCCCCCCTGAGGACCTCTGAGGGATTGTCTTTGCCTTGATCGTAGGTCCAGGCCGTGTTCTCCACCAGATTTTGTATCTCCTCCCTGCGCATGCCTATGTAGATCCCTTTGAAACCCGCACTAGAATAAAGGGTCGCTTCCTCAGGCTGTATCTTTTTAAGGGCGTACAAGGATTCCCAGTAGATCTTATAGCCGCCGGAGTTGTCTTCATAACGGGAGGGCTCGTATTCTTCCAGCAGGTTACGCATGACCACGACGGGCTCATCCTCTTCTTCCGAAGCGCGGGCTTTTTCCACGATAGGTCCCAACCGTCCCAAGGCATAGATGATCAGGTCGAGGCGGTCCTGCAAAAGCTCCGCTCCTTCGGTGTATCTGGCGTATTCATTCAAAAGGTGGTCCAGCAAAGGCCCTGCGCCTTTGGCCCTGGGCCCGATATTGGTGATCAGGCGTAAAGCCATGGCCGCGACAGCCGGGTCCTTGTCGTCGATCAGCTTGACGATGTCGGAGATGTTCTCGTTGGTCGCCTCAGCGTAGAGCTCCTTGGCCAACGCTTTAAGCGGAGCTAGCAAAAACAGGCCGCAGAGCCCGGTCATCATCATGACTCGGCTGATCTTTAGGACGATGGGTCTCACAAAACCTCCAAGTTTTTTAATCTTAACACCGACCCCTTGTTTTTGCTATGCCGTGCCGCCGGGAAGTTGCGGCGGGGTTTTTGTTTCCTCGATTTCTTCGATGGTGCCCCCGGTAAGCTTGGTAATGGAGCTGGTATACCGGCTTAAATGCGTCCCGGCTTTACGGAAGGAATCCTGGGCCTTCTCCAGACTGTCGCCGATCTGTTCGAATCGGTCCATAAAATTGCTCAGGTGCTTCTTGGTGATCTGGATCTCCTCGATGGTTTTATCGACATTTTTCGCCATCTCATAATAATCATAGGCAATGGATATCCCCTTGAGGGTAATAGCCAAAGTATTTGGGGAAACCGGGAAAACTTTTTTCTTGCTGTAGAGGTCTTCGCAGATCTTAGGGTCCCGGATCACCTCAAAATAAAGGCTTTCACTGGGGATGAACATGAGCGCCATGCTGATGCCGGCTTCAGGAACGATGTATTTGGCGATACGGGTAGCTTCGGCCTTGATGACCTCGCCCAATTTTTTCCTGGCTTCGTTGAGCTTGACCGGGTCGCTGTCTATTTCAAAAAGCGGCGCCACCTGTTCCCTGGGAAATTTACTGTCGATGGGTATCTTGGCCTTGGCAAAGGTAATCAAAAATTCCACCTGCCCTGCCCCGGCGATATTGGCCCCCCGTTGGATCAAATGATTGGGAAGGAGGTCGGTCAAAAGCTGGTCCAGCTGGGACTCCCCAAATTTTCCCCTCAGATGCGGGAGTTTCAAAAGGTTGTTCAATTCATTGATGGAATTGCCCACGGTCCCCACGCTTTTGAGCTGTTCCTCCGCGGCCTTGAGCGAATCCTGCACATCCTTGAAATGTTTGAAACCCTCGCGGATATTTTCATCCAGCTTGGACTGCACCTTGTCGCCGATGCTGGCCAGCTGCTGTTCCACCTTGCCCCGGATGGCTTCCAGTTGCTGCTGGTTAGCCGCTTGAAGGGACTCGAATTTTTTTTCCAGCTTGTCCGTGACCTCCAGCAGGGATTTGGTTTGTTCCTGCCTGCCGCCGGTCAGCTGCTGTTCCACGCGTTCCTGTATTTTCTGGAATCCGCCGGTCAGCTCTTTGTTCAAGTCCAGCTTGGTTTCTCCCGAGGATTTAGCGATCCGCTCGGCTAGGTCGGTCGAACTTTTCTGCAGACCGGTTTTAATCTCCTCCAGATCGTTCTGGACCTTGGGGTCCGCGTTGGGGTTCACTTTTTTATTGGCCAAACCAAAATAGACCACGGCCGCAAGCACGGCCAGTAATAGGATGGTGGCTATCACACTCATCCCTGAGCCTTCTTTCCCAGTTTTTCCATCATCGTCTTGACGCAATCATCGACTTTGACCTTGAGGGGGTCTTTTTCCGAACGTTTTTTGATCTCCACCATCCCCTCCAGCAGGGACTTGCCCACGGTGATGCGCCAGGGGATGCCGATCAAGTCCGCGTCCTTGAACTTGACCCCGGCCCGCTCGTCGCGATCGTCTAAAAGCACGTCACAGCCCTTGGCCAGCAAATCCTGATAGATCTTCTCGGCAGCGGACTTTTGTCCCTCATCCGAGACATTGGCCAGCACCATGACCACCTCAAAAGGGGCCAGCGCCTGAGGCCAGATGATGCCGTGCTCGTCATGGCTCTGCTCGATGGCCGCCGCCATGATCCGGCTGACCCCGATGCCGTAACAGCCCATGACAAAAGGCTTCTCCTTGCCGTCCTGGTCCAAAAAATTGGCTTTCATGGATTTGCTGTATTTGGTGCCCAGCTTAAAGCAGTGGCCGACCTCGATGCCCCGCTTGGTTTCCAAAATTTTTCCGCAGCGGGGGCACAGGTCTGCGGCCTTGACCTTGCGCAGGTCCGCGTACCCCGCGACCTGGAAATCCCTGCCCGGGTTCACATTAATATAATGGTAGTCCTTTTCATTCCCCCCGCAGACCAGGTTGGTCAGCCCCTCCACGGAAAGGTCGGCCAGAAGCTCGACTTTTAGGTTCAGGGGTCCGGCAAACCCGACCGGCGCGCCAGTGTGTTTATAAATGGTTTCCGGACTGGCCAGGGTCACTTCGCTCACGCCCAGCTTGTTCTTGAGCTTGACCTCGTTAATCTCCTGGTCTCCGCGCATCAGGACCGCCGCAACTTTGTCCCCGGCCTGGTACAGGATGGTCTTGGCCATCTCGTGCGGTTTTTTCTTGAGGAAATTTTCCAGCTCTTCCACGGTGCGGATGTTGGGGGTGTGGACCTTTTGCAAGGGCTGGGGAGCTCCCGCGGCCGGTTTCACCAACTTGCCCTCGGCCTTTTCCATGTTGGCGGCGTAACTGCACCCCGTGCAGCTGACGATCTCCTCCTCGCCCGTTTCGGCCATGACCATAAACTCGTGGGAGAACGACCCGCCGATCAGTCCGCTGTCCGCCTCCACGGTCTTGAAATTGAACCCGCACCGGTCAAAGATCCTGGCGTAGGCGTCGAGCATGACCTTGTAGCTGGCCTCAGCGCCGGCCTCGTCCCGGTCAAAACTGTAGGCGTCCTTCATCATGAACTCTTTGGCCCGCATGACCCCGAAACGCGGCCTGACCTCATCCCTGAACTTGAGCTGGATCTGATAAAGGTTGACGGGAAGTTCTTTGTAGGAGCGCACGGTCCGGCGCACCATGTCCGTGATGACTTCCTCGTGGGTCGGCCCCAGGCAGTAGTCGTGCTCATGCCTGTCTTTAAGGCGCATCATCTCTTTGCCGTAAAGGCTCCAGCGCCCCGACTCCTGCCACAATTCCGCCGGAGAAAGGATGGGCATCAGCACTTCCTGGGCTCCGGCCGCGTTCATCTCCTCGCGGATGATCCGGATGACTCGTTCCAGCACCCGTGAGGCCAGCGGCAGGAACTCATAGATACCCGAAGCGACCTTGAGCATATACCCCGCCCGGAGCATCAGCTGGTGGCTCAGGGTCTCGGCCTCAGCCGGCACCTCTTTGGTGGTAGGTATAAGCATTTTGGAAATCCGCATCAAACCTCCTAAACTGTTCTTAAAAGTTCTTGATCACGATCGTCCCGTTCGGCGAATCTTCCACTTTGTAGCCCTTGCTCTGGATCTGGTTCCTCAACCGGTCGGCCTGCGGCCAGTCCCGGTTGGCTCGCGCCTCATCCCTGCGCCTGGCCATATCCTTGACCTCATCCTCCAGGCTTCCCTGAGCTTGGACCACACCCAAAATCGTGCCCAGGTCCACCAGCACCTTTTCCGCGTCCCGCATCACTTTTTGGGACGCCTCGGTGCGCTGGAAACCTTTGCGGGCCAGGGTGCTTTTGATCTCGCTCAAGAGCTCGAAGACCACGGCGAACGCCCGCGGCGTGTTGAGGTCGTCGTCCATGGCCGTCTGGAAATCCTTTTTGGATTTGAAATTCTTTTCCCGCAGGTTGTTGAGCTCCGTGATATTGCCCCGGCTGGAGGGTTTGGACCTCAAGTGGTCTCGCATGCGCGCCAGCGTGTTGCTGAACTCCTCGATACCGGCCCTGGCCTGGGCCAGGCTTTCCTCGGTATACTCCAGGGGCCCCCGGTAATGCCCGGATAAAAGGAAATACCGCAAGGTCGCCGGCCGGTGGGTCTTTAAAAGCTCCCGGACCGTCAGGAAATTGCCCATGGATTTGCCCATCCGTTCGCCTTTGACCTGCAAAAGGCCGTTATGCAGCCAATAACGGGCAAAAGGTTTGCCTGTGGCCCCTTCGCTCTGGGCGATCTCGTTCTCATGGTGCGGGAAGATCAAGTCGTTCCCTCCGGCGTGGATGTCAAAGGTCTCGCCCAGGTAACAGGTGGACATGGCCGAACATTCGATATGCCAGCCCGGCCGGCCCTTGCCCCAGGGGCTGTCCCAGCTGGGCTCGCCCTCTTTGGCCTGTTTCCACAGGGTGAAATCCAGGGGGTTTTTCTTTTGCTCGTTAACCTCGATGCGTGCCCCGCTCTGCAATTCGGCCACCTGCTGTTTGGAAAGCTTGCCGTACTCCTTGAACTGTCCGACCTCAAAATAAACGTCCCCTCCCGCCACGTAGGCCTTGCCGTTCTTGATGAGCCGCTCCACCAGCTGGATGATCTGGCCGATGTGGTCCGTGGCGCGGGGATAAAAGTTGGCTCGCATCAGGCCCAAAGCGTCGGCGTCCAAAAAATACGCCTCCGCGTATTTCTTGGCCACCTCGGAGGCTGGGATATTCTCGGCCTTGGCCTGCTCTATGATTTTATCGTCCACATCGGTCAGATTTTGGACAAAGGTCACCTGCCAGCCGGCCATGTCCAGGTAGCGCCGCAGGCAGTCAAAGACCACGAAGTTCCTCGCGTTGCCCAGGTGGAAATAGTTGTAGACCGTGGGGCCGCAGTTGTAGATCCTGACCTTGCCTTTTTCCAGGGGGACGAAATCCTGTTTTTCTCCGGTGAGGGTGTTTAAAAATTGTAGGCTCAAGGGTTCTTTTTTCCTTTAGGATGGCTGTCCGTGCGGCCCAAACTTCTTTTTTGCCGGCGCAATACCTTTTCCAGCTGGTGGATCTCCATCTGCAGCCTGGCCACCCGCGAAAACAGCGGGTCGGGTAGCTGCGCGTGGTCCAAAGTCTGTTCGGGGTCTTCGCCGGGCCTGGTCTTCACGATACGGCCCGGGATCCCCACGATCGTTGAGTAAGCCGGGGCGGAACTGAGGACCACCGCGTTGGCCCCGATGTAACTGTGGTTGCCGATGGTGATGTTGCCCAGCACCTTGGCGCCCACGCCGACCATCACATGGTTGCCCAGCGTGGGATGCCGTTTGCCGTGTTCTTTGCCGGTGCCGCCCAGGGTCACGCCCTGGAACAGAGTGCAATCATCCCCGACCACGGCTGTTTCGCCGATGACCACTCCCATGCCGTGGTCGATAAAGAACCTTTTGCCGATCTGAGCGCCCGGGTGTATCTCAATGCCGGTAAAAAGCCGGGCGATTTGGGAAAACAAACGCGGGAAAAAGGGGATGTGTAGTTTATACAAAAAATGGTCGATGCGATGGGCCAACAAGGCGTAGAGATGGGGGTAGAGAACCAGCTCCCACGGCTTGGCCGCCGGGTCTCTTTCTAATACCGCTTTGATGGCGTCAAACATATCTTCCTCCGTCCGGTTTTAATAGTCTGCTTCAATGGACTCTTTACAGTCCCCGCACAGGCTCATGCCTGCGCACCTTGAGGGCGTGGGGACTTTTTCAGCGGTCTAGTAAGCAAATATACTTGATATTCCGCACCTTTTAAATAGGCCGTTTACTTCCTCTTTATTTGGACCATGACCATGGCCGCCATGGCTTTTTTATGGCCTATTTCGCCTAAACCCTTGGCTGTCGTGGACTTTATATTAATAGAAGACGCGTTCACCCCCAGGATTTTCGCCAGGTTGGCCTTCATTGGGGGGATAAAAGGCGACAGCCTGGGCTCCTCGGCAACCAGGGTCGCGTCCACATTGACCAGCTTGCACCCCTTTAAATGAGACAGTATTTTCTTTAATAGCTCAGTACTTTTGGCGTTTTTATATTTCGGATCGCTCGACCCGAAGACCTTGCCGATATCCCCTTTACCGACTGCTCCCAGCAGGGCGTCGATCAGGGCATGGGTCAAAATATCCGCGTCTGAATGTCCGTCCAGGCCCAGCGGATAAGGGATGGTCACCCCTCCCAGGACCAGCTTCCTGCCTTTTTTCAATTTGTGCATGTCAAAACCAAGTCCGACCATGCTCTAGACCTCCCGGACGTTCAATCCGTAAGACTCGACTTTTTCCGTATACTCTAAAATTTTTTCCATCATCTGCACGGTCTCCACCGGGTGCATCCCGGCCGCGGTTTCTTCGGACAGCATGACATAGTCCGTGCCGTCCAGGACCGCGTTGGCCACATCAGACACTTCGGCCCGCGTCGGCCTCAGATGTTCTACCATGCTTTCCAGCATCTGCGTGGCCGTGATCACGAACTTTCCGCGCTGATTGCATTTTTTGATGATCTTCTTTTGCACGACCGGCACTTCCCATATCGGCAAGGACACTCCCATGTCCCCGCGCGCGATCATGATGCCGTCCGCAGCTTCGATGATGTCGTCGATATTCCCGATCGCTTCCTTGTTCTCTATCTTGGCCACGATCTTGACCCCGGCCAATTTCCCGGCCAGCACCGATCTTAATGTCAGGATGTCCTGCTTGGCGCGTACAAAAGAAAGCGCCAGCATATCCACCCTGTTCTTCACGGCAAATTTCAGGTCGTGCCGGTCTTTTTCCGTCACAGCCTGGAATTTCAAAGGAGAGTCCGGGATATTCACTCCCTTTCTCTCCTTTAAAACTCCGCCAATCATCACTTCTGCTTTGAATTTCTTGTCCCCGGTCGACTTGACCTCAAAAGCCAGGTTGCCGTCATCAATGTAGATCATATCCCCTTTTTTGATGCCTTTCAGGCTCCCGGTATAATCAATGGGGATCAGCCCCGGCCCTCCCAAAACCCGTTCATTGGTGAACCAAACCGTCTGCCGCTTCTTTATTATTAAAGGTTGCCCGTCCCTGAACCTGGTCACCCTGATACGGGGGCCCTCCAGGTCCTGCAGGATTTGAAGACTAGGGTGCATCCTTTTTTTTATCTTTTTGACCAGGTCAAAATTGGCCTGCTGTTCCTGCGGCGTTCCGTGGGAAAAATTTAAACGCACTACTTCGACGCCGGCTCGGACCATCTTTACCAGCACTTTTTCCTGGCTGGAAGCCGGCCCCAGGGTCGCCACGATCTTTGTTTTCACCATAGATATATAGATTATCAAAATATTTTTGTTTAACCAAAGTAAATGTATCCGCCCAGGCAAGCCGGTCCACGAACTCTCCGTAATACTTTGCTCCTATTCCATATAAACCGGGTTGGGTTATAATATTGCCTATTAAATCTGGCTATCGAGGAAAACCATAATGTTAAAAACCCAATCTTTGGACGGGACCTGGAAACTGACCGACAAAAAACCTGCAGTTGGTATCCGCGGCCTCCAGGCCCAAGTCCCAGGCCTGGTGCAGGAAGCGCTCCTCTCCGCCGGCAGATTGCCCAAAGGCTATGGCGCCTCGACCTTGAAAAAATGGCAATGGGTGGAAAAAAAGACCTGGTGGTATTCCAAAGCCTTTGTCCCCGCTCCGGCTTTACTCCAGAACGGTAAAGTGTTCTTATGTTTTGACGGTTTGGACACCCTGGCCACGGTCTGGCTCAACAATAAAAAAATAGGCTCTCCCTCCAATATGTACGCTTTTTTCCGTTTTGATGTCACCAAACTACTCCAACCTGATCGCCCTAATACGATTGTGGTAAGGCTGCAGTCCCTGGAGTCTCCCCATCTGGACAGGGGTAAAGTCCGCAAATCCCAGATGTCTTTTGGGTGGGATTTTGCGCCCCGCATGCTTTCCACCGGTATCTGGAGGTCTGTCCGCCTGGAAAGCGTGGAACAGGCAGTGCTCCGTTCCATCTGGGTGGATACCAGGAGCGCGGACCCCCGCTCAGCTCAAGGCAATGTCCATATAGAAATAGAAGCAGCTCTGGGTCATCCCCAATCTTTAATGTTGAAGATGCAGGCATCTCATGGGAACAGCAAACTTAAACTGGAGAAAAAAGTTGTTTTGAAAAAAGGTTTACAGACCGTGATCATACCATTCCAAGTTTCCCGGCCCAGCCTGTGGTGGCCCCATACCCATGGCCAGCCCTCCCTATATAAAGGTAAGGCAACCTTATCCCTTGGGAAAAAGATCCTCCATGCTAAAAATATGGAATTCGGCCTGCGGACCGTGAAACTCCTCCACAAAGAGAACGGCAAGAACGTTTTCAAGATACTCATCAACGGCCAATACATTTTCTGGCGCGGTATCAATGTCGTGCCCCTGGACCTGTTCTTTACCCGGATCGACTCCAGCCGTTGTTGGAAAATGGCCAAGGCCATCAAGGACATGAACGCCAATTCTCTGCGCATCTGGGGCGGCGGCATGTATCCGGAGGATGCTTTTTTCCAGGCCTGCGATGCGCTCGGCCTCATGGTCTGGCATGACTTTACCTTTGCCAACACCTTCAGCCCGACCAACCGGGCTTTTGTCCAAAGCGTGGAGCAGGAGCTGGCCACCCAGATCAAAAGGCTGCGCAACCACGCTTCCCTGTGCCTCTGGTGCGGAGACAACGAGATCGACTGGGGATGCGCGGGTTATAGCGGGGGCTCGGGCAAGAAGAAATATTTCTGGAATACAAATATCTATAACCGCAAGGTCGTTCCAGGGGCCCTGAAAAAACTCGATCCCAGCCGGCCCTATATTTACAGCAGCCCGTGTTCACTCGACCCCAAGGTGAACCCCAACGATCCCGGCCAGGGCGACCAGCACAACTGGGAAGTGTGGCATCGTAAAGCGCCCATTGAGAACTATCAGAGAGAAACCGGTTTGTTCATAAGCGAGTTCGGTATCCAGGGTATCCCTGACTTTAAGACCTTGTGCGCTATCCTCAAGCCCTCTGAACTCTGGCCCGTGATGCCGGCCTGGAAAGAGAACAGTTTTGACCAGGAAAAAATGGAGGTCTTGATGCAGCGTTACGGCGTCCCGGCTGACCTCACCCACTACATCGAAGTTTCGCAAAAAGCCCAGGCTGACGGCTTGGAACTGGCTATCCGTTCTTTCCGGTCCCGGATGGACGGCAATGGCGCGCCCACTTGCGGCGGATGTATGCCCTGGCAAATGAACGAACCCTGGCCTTCCATCTGCTGGAGCGTCATGGATTATTTTGGCAGGAAAAAAGCGGGATACTACGCGGTCAAGCGGTCTTATCAGGATGTCATCGTGGTCAATAAATTGGAAGGAAATAAGCTGACTTCAACCGTGGTCAATGACAGCCCCCGTGCTGTGAAGAAAAAAGTCTTTGGCCGGGTCGTTAATGTTCCGCCCCGTCAGACCCGCCGCGTCACCATGGCGGTATAATACCTGAGCTTGACTTCACCCTTCCATAGTATATACTGGCAGTATATACCATAGGAGGTAACCGATATGTCTAAAGCCTTATCTTTAAAACTGCGTGAAGATGTGTTTGAGCAGGTGGAAAAAATCTCCAAACAGGCCCATGTGCCCCGCAATACCTACATCAATCATGCCCTTGGTTTTTATAACGCCTATAATGAGCGAAAACTGCTTCGCTCCCAGCTGCACAAAGAATCCCGTCTGGTTCGCAGCGATTCCATACGGGTACTTCACGAATTTGAGAAGTTAGAGGACGACCTGATTGAATGAAGATAAAAAAATATTGCATCTGCCTCGCTGATTTAAATCCCAGGTTTGGCACAGAACCAGGCAAAACGCGCCCTGTGGTGGTCTTGCAAACAGACCTATTGAACAATGAACACCCCAGCACCATCATCTGCCCCATCACCACGAATGTAAAAAAAGAGTCTTCCCTGCTCAGGGTTCATCTGTCTGAAAATGAATGCGGACTTAAAAAAAATTCGGATATCCTGGTAGATCAAATCCGCGCCATTGACAATCGTCGCTTCATTAAGGAAATAGGAGTTTTATCTTTGCGCCACCAGGAACAACTCACCAAAAACATCAAAATTCTTTTAACCTAACCCCTTATCGCCTGCTTTTTCATCATTTCGACACTTCTAGAAATGTAGAAATGATATCGACTTAAAAATGATTCAACTTTTCCAATCTGTTTAATTTCTGCCGCTCCACCCGCCGCGCCACCATGGCGGTAAAAAAATTTTCTATTCTTTCTCATAACCTATTTTTTTTAATGCAGCGGCAGCTGCATCTCTCACTTGCCAATTCACATGATTTAGTGCTTCTTTTAAAGCTGGGATAGCCACTTGGGCACCGGGACCGATTTCTCCAAGAATAACGGCTGCGTCTACCTTCCCAAACATATTTTTTTCATTGAGGGTTCCGATCAATGTTGGAATTATCTCCTTAGTTGTAGGCTCAATCTTCCATAGTGCTTTTGCCGCATTGGTTTTTACAAATGGTTCTTTATCTTTAAGAGCTTTGATCAAAGGAGGAACTGCCTCCTTGGCGCCAGGTCCAATTTCCCCTAAAGTACCTACCGCATCTCCTCTAACAGACATATTCTTATCACCAAGAAATTTAATTAAATATGGCAATATTACTTTAGCGTCGTGATCAATAGTCCATAAAACACCTGCAGCAGCAACCCCTACATATGATTCTTTATCTTTAAGCGTCTTGATTAAAGCTGGCGAAGCTTCTTTGGCATTGGGTCCAATCCTTCCTAATGTACATATCACACCATATCTTATGTTTGAATTTTCGTCCCCCAGACCCTCAATAAGTCCTGGCACGGCTTTGACCCCAATACTAACAAGAGCATCTGTTATCTCATCATTTGTGCCTTCTGCTTCATCTGAATCAAACGCTGTAAAGGCTTGTATTAAAGCAGGAACTGTATTTTTGTCATTAGTTCCAATTTTTTCCAGAGCAAACGCTGCTCCCCCTCTTGCAAATGAGTCTGAATCTTTAAGGGCCTCAATTAAGACCGGAATTGCTTGCGTGGCACCAGGATCAATTTTTCCTAAGGCATAGGCCGCCTCGCTCCTAACGCTCGGCTCCTTATCTTTGATTGCTTCAATTAAATAGGGAACTGCTTCTTTCGCTTTTGGACCAATTTTACTTAAAGAGTTGGCGGCACTATTTCTGACACTACTATCTTCATCAGTGAGGGCTTTTATCAATGAAGGAACTGCTGACTCATCTCCTATCTTGCCAAGAGACCTCGCTGCATCTCTCCTTGCATGCGGATCTTTAATGTTATTAACAGAATCGCTCAAAACAGAAACTACATCATTTGATTCAGGATCAACTTTCAATAAAGCCTGAGCCGCATCACTTCGCACCGCTGGGTCTTTATCTTTAAGCGCCTCTCTCAAAGCAGGTATCGCCGTTTTTGCATTTGAACCAATTCTGCCCAGGGCCCGCGCTGAGCCCGATCTTATCTTTTCGTCGCTATCGCTCATGGCCAAGATAAGGTAAGGCACAGCTTCAACGCCCATCTTTCCCAGAGAGTCAGCCAAACGATAGGAAACCTTTTTATTATCATCTTTAAAAGATGTTATCAAAGCTGGAATTACTTCTTTAGTGACAGGCCCAATCTGACCTAGTGCCACCACAGCGCAATATCTGATATTCCAATTTTGATCTTTTAAGGCACTAATGAGGTCTGACACCTCTTCCTTGGCTTCAGGGCCAATATGTCCTAGAACAAGTATGGCGCACTTCCTTGAGTCCTGATGTTCAAGCGCCTCTTTCATTGCTGGAATTGCCGCTGACCCAATTTTTCCTAAAGTTTTCAAAATAAAATTGTAGTCCTCAAACGCATCACTCAGAGATTCTGAATTTTTATCGTCAAAAGATTTATACTGTTTTTCCCTAGAACTATCTATTTCTGACCCTAATCTTTTAAGAAACTCAAACAAATCTGGAACTGCTTCTTTGGCATTCGGGCCGACTTCTCCCAGTTTATTTATCGCATTACGCCTCACCTTTAAATCCTTATCTTTAAGGTCATTGATCAATTCAGGGATAGTTTTATTCCCCGTTTCAGCACCTATAAAAATGGGGGAATTCATAGCAAAAAGTAAAAAAAGAATAGAGATGGATTTAACTAATCTTTTCAAAAGTAACCTTCCTAACCAACTTTGTTTAAATCAAACCTATTTTTTCCGTGTTTTAATTGGACAGGTTTGTGGCCAGGCCATTCTAGGATACCTTTGGTCCCTTTAGGCAAGCTGATTTCCAGACGGACCATGTTGTCTTTTTTAACTTCCCAGGCGACCTCTATCTCCCCGCTGCCTGCCGGCACTTTGCCCTTGGCCCAGGATAGCCCTAAAAGTTTAGGGGCGATGCGGACCTTGCTCCAAGCCGGAGCTAAGGGCTGCACGCCTAAGACTTGCTGGGACAAATGATACAGCGGACTGCTGGACCAGGCATGGCACAGGCTGGAAATACCCGGCTGAGCGTCCCAGCTTTCCCAAAAAGTGCTGGTGCCCTTGTCCAGCATCATGCCCCAGCCTTTGCGGATGAAATCCATGGCCTCGGTAGCAAACCCGGCCTGGAACAGGGCCTTGAGCACATAGGCGTAAAAATAGGGCGTGGCCGACACCAGGTCCTTGCCGGAAATTAAACTCCTCATACCGGGCAGGATCACATCCCGGCAAAAATGCTCGTGCAGTTCGGGTTTAAAACCCAGCAGGATAGCCCAGGTGTGGCTGTGCTGGCTGATCTGGCTGGATCGCTCTTTTGTTTTCAGGTCGCACGCCTCGCGGAACACCTTGGCCTGCGGGTCAAAGAACCTCTTGAGCACGGTCCGGGTCACGGCCAGCTCCTGCTCTTTCCACTGCCTGGCCCTGTCAAGGCGTCCCAGCAGTTTGGCCAGGTCCACGGCTGAACGCAGAGCCGCGATGTATAAAAAGTTAAAGATGGCGCTGTATTGGTCCTTGATCAGCGGCTGCCAGTCCAGGAAAAGCCAGGTGCCCGGCACCGGCCCCAGCAATTTTTCCTCTCCGGCGTGCCGGCAGAACCAGTCCAAACACTTTTCCAGGGCCGGAAATACTTCTTCGATCACGTCTTTTTTGCCGGTAAAAAGGAAGTAATACTGCAGGGACATGACCCAGATGAGGTTGAAATCCGGCAGGATGCAGTCATAGGCCTGGCTGGGAAAAACGCCGAACAAGAGCCCCTCGGGCGTCTGGGACTGGGCTGCCTGGCGGATGCCCCGCCGCAATAAATCAAATTTGCCGAAGGCGTAGGCCGTGACCCAGGCCTGGACCGTGGCGTCGCCCCACCACTGGCCCTGTTCCCTCCACGGGCAGTCCACATAACTGTCCAGCATGCACACCCGCTGGGTATGCGCCGCCGTCTCCCATATTTTATTGAGGAGCGGGTCAGAGCAGGAAAAACTGCCTCTTGCTTCCACCGGATAACTGGAGTGTGTCAAGCTCACTGAAAGGACAATAGGTTTTTTGATCCGGCGCACCGTGACCAGCATATAGCGGAACCCGCGGCTGCCAAAACCTTCCCACTCCTGCTTGCCCTGGCAACAGCGGTACCTGTCTGCCATGGCTGATCCTGCAGCTCTCCTCCGGGTCCAAGAGCACGATGGAGCCATCATGGTTCAGGTCCTCGGTGTAAAAAAGGTCCACCATTTCTCCGCCCAGGGCTTTTTGGATGGCCAGGCGGGGATGGCCCACCACTTCCTTGCCAAAATCCAGCAAAAGCGCTTGGGGTTTTCGATCCTTGGCCGGTAATATCTCAAAGGTCATTGTGTTCTTGGGTCCAGCCTGGCCAAGCCGGAAAGCCCCTTGTTTGGCTGGCTGCCTTTTTTCATGAAAGAGCAGTAATCCCAGGTTGTTATATTTTTCCCAGTTCTTGACTGTGGTCACGCTCCACTGGGACAGCACCTGGCTGGGAGCCATCTCCTTTTCTTCTAAAAAGGAAATGCCCCGTGGCTCCAGGCCCGGCCAGGGCATGCGCGGCACAGGCCCGCTGCGGGGCGATTCGGTCCATTTCGAATCGTCAAAACCCGGCAGCATCCAATTAGGATCGAGCTGGCTGGCGTCAAAATCCTCCTGAAAACCCTGCTGGAATGAGATGCGGTCCGCCATCCGGTTCCACGCCCTGATGACATTGGACTTAGGGAAACGGGCCGGGATAAGGCCCGGGCACCAGCCCGCCTCAATAGTGCGCCAGGTGGAGTCGGTAGAGAGGGGCACGGTTTTGCCCGGCCCCAGCTCAGCTTCGCCGTCCAGCAAAAACCCTTCCCAGCCGGTCTCGATGTGGTGGAACATGGTGATTCCAAAATGATGCACCACGGCTGCCAGCACATTGCGGCCTGCCCGTAAAAACGGGGCGATATCCAGTTCGTCATAGGGCAGGCTGAAGGGATAACCCCGGGCCGGGCCGCGGCACACGAATTTGCCGTTGACGAACAGTTTATACCGGCTGTCCGCCGTCACCCTGATCCGGGCATGCCGGGGTTTGGAGGCCAGGGTCAGTTCTTTGCGGTATATCCTCCAGTAGTTCCACGGTTCTCCGAGATGGTCGTCCGCCAGCCAAGTGCACAGCCATTGCCCGGTCCATTTTTTCTGGGTCCCCATCATTTCCTCCTTAATTCTTCCAGGAATACTTGCCATACTCTTGCACGGCCTGTTCCATGGCCGCCAGATGTTCGGGCGGGGTCGGCATCCCCTGATCAGGGCAGCAAAAATATCCGCCCTCCGCTCCCAGCAGTTTTATCTTTTCTTTAACATCCTGTTTGATCCGCTCTACCGGCCCTTCTATGAGCAGGGCCGTACTGATTCCTCCCTCAAAGGCGATACGCTTGCCTCCGCTGGCGCGGAGTTTACCCAGGTCGTTGGCCGTGGCCTGGATGGGATTGAGGATATCCACGCCCAATTCCATAAAGATCGGCAGCATGGCCTCCACGTTGCCGCAGGAATGGAAATGCACCAAAACATTGTTCTTTTTGTAAAGTTCGAACAGCCTGCGGTATTCCTGCACCAGAAAATTTTTTACAATGGCCGGCCCGAGCAAGGGCCCGTTCTGCGTGCCCAGGTCGTCGCTCATGCCCACCATTTCACAGCCGAGCTTGAGGTAATGCTTGGCCATGCCCAGCTGGAAATCCATGATGCGGTGCAGTACCTCCCTGGCAAACTCCGGCTCAGCGTAAAAATATGTCATCATGTTCTCCATGCCCACGAGCAAATAGGATTTTTCCCACAAAGTATCGCGGTTGGACCCGCAGATAAAGGCATCCTCGGATCTTGGGGTTTCGGCGGCCATTTTGTAGATCTTCCCGCACAGGCGTTCATCGTTGGGGTCTGGCCATTGGTAGGTTTTAAGGGCGTTCATATTGGCTAATGGGTTGACGCGGGGAAAACCCATGACCTCGGGCTGTTCTTTGTGCCATTCCACGCCCCAGATATCGGTCCATTTGGACCCCACCGGGCAGTCGTGCCCGCCGCCGTCATAACCCTCGTGGTTGCAGCCCTGGTAACATAAAGTTTGACGGGGCACATAACTCATCACCCGTTCGGGCCGGTCAAAACGGATTATTCGGAGCGCGTTCTCTTTGTCAGTCATTGGCCTTTCCTCAACTGGAAACTATACGGAAAATCATATCACGTCCGGGTTTTTGTGGAATAGACATCCACGTAGGGATTATAATAGGAAAGTTGTTCAAAAAAAGAGGAGGATAAAACTGTATGAGCCAGACGCCCCGTGAAGTCTTTAAGCGTGCCATCACTTTCCAAAACCCTGACCGCATCCCCCGCGACCTCTGGACCCTTGGTTGGGCTACCAGCCGCTTCCCGGCGGAAACCGAGGAGCTTCTGCGGCGTTTTCCACCGGACCTGGTCTCCGCGCCAGCCCCCTATCGTCCTTCTTCCTGTGCCAGAGGCAGCATCTACGACGCCGGCAGCGCGGTAGATGATTGGGGCTGCGTTTTTGAAAACCTGATGCCCGGCGTGCATGGAGAAGTGCGCAATCCTATCATCAAAACTCTCGATGACTGGAAATCCGTAAAACCGCCCTATGAGACTTTGCCTGAAAAAAACAGTTCGGCCCGCGACACAGTCAACCGCTTCTGCGGAAACGCGGATAAATTCGTCAGGCAGCCCACCAGCCCGCGTCCGTGGGAGCGCTACCAGTTCCTCCGCAGTACCGTGGAAGCCATGATGGACGTAGCGCTTATGGAACCAGAGTTCCACTCCCTTCTACGTACCATCCATGAATTTTTCCTGAAAGAAATGGAGTTCTGGGCCTCGACCGACGTGGACGCGCTGTTTTTCATGGATGACTGGGGTTCGCAGGAGCATCTGCTTATCCATCCTGAGTCCTGGCGCAAAGTTTTCAAGCCCCTTTACAAGGACTACTGCGACATCGCTCACGCGGCCGGTAAACGCATCATGATGCATTCGGACGGCCAGATACTGGATATCATCCCTGACCTTATCGAGATCGGCGTGGACGTGCTCAATTCCCAGCTCTTTTGCATGGATATCGAGGGTTTGGGCCGGATGGCCCGGGGCAAGCTCGCTTTTTGGGGCGAGATCGACCGCCAGCACATCCTCATCTCACCCGATCCTGAAGTGGGACGGCAAGCAGTCCGCAGGGTGGCTAAAAATCTGCTCACCCCGGCTGGCGGGGTCATTGCCCTGCTGGAGTTCGGCGTGGGCGCCAATCCGAAAACTGTCCTGGCTATCTATGAAGAATGGGAAAAAGTCGGGAAAGAAGTTTGTAAGCGGTAATGCTTCTGGAAAAATTGCGGGTTTAAAACTTCCTGGTCATACCGGCCATGAATCCGCCGGGTAAAAAATTAAAAGAGAATTGCAGGTCCTGCTCTTGGTGTCCGGTCACTATATTGCGCTTTTCTTTTTTGGCCTGTTCCGTGAAAAGGTCCTGCAGCCGGTCTGAGATGATAAATCCCAGTAAAAGGCTTCCGCCTTTCCACCAGTCATGGTTGATGAACTGTCCCACTCCCGGGATCATGGAGGAGGCGCCTATCCACAAGGCCCGGTCATAGGTGGGGTCCGAGGCCATGGCCGTATAGCCCGCGTCCATGGTGGCAAAACTTTGCAGGGTCCATTTGCAAAAACCAAATGCTTCGCTGCAGCGGTCATAAACCGTGACCGGCCCTTCTTCCTCCCGGGGGGCCACCTCTCTCAAGGTCTGCCAGTTGAGCGCGGTCAGGAAAAGCATGCTGTCGCCCTGAAAATAGCTTTTGTTGGCCAGTTCGCCCACTCCGGGCACCACCGAACACGAACCGATCCACAGGCTGCTGCCGTAATCCCGGCCTAACTCCTCGGACACGAGTACCGTGTCGATCATGGAATACCGCTCCAGCACCATAAAAAGCCCCTCTTGAATGGCCCGGATGGAGTCGGCTTTTTCTTCCGGGAGCGACCGGTTAAAAATCTTTTCCCTTTCTTGGTCGAGCTGGGCCTGGTTGTCCGGCTGAGTGGCATTGGCGGTTGTGGTCTCCTGGGCCTGAAGAACGGCCTGCCATCCCGTCATCATGACCAAAAGGGAAAGGATAAGAGTGGTCTTCTTTATTTTTTCTCGGAACATCATTCCCGCCTCCCTATGTAATGAGTGTCCTAAGCTTTGCGTATCCTGTCCATGCCGTGCATATAGGGCCTGAGGGCGTCGGGGATGAGGATGCTTCCGTCGCGCTGCTGGTAGTTCTCCACGATGGCGATCCAGGTCCTGCCCACGGCCAGGCCCGAACCGTTGAGCGTGTGCACGAACTCCGGCCTGGACTGCTTGTCGCGCCTGAACCTGATGCTGGAACGGCGCGCCTGGAAATCCAGGCAGTTGCTGCACGAGGATATTTCCCGGTAGGTCTTGGACCCGGCGAGCCACACTTCGAGGTCGTAGGTCTTGGCCGAAGCGAACCCCAGGCTGCCCGAGCACAGCTGCACCACGCGGTAGGGCAGTTTCAAAAGCTGGAGCACTTCCTCAGCGTCATGGGTGAGCTTTTCCAGTTCGCCCATGGAGTCCTCGGGCCGGCAGAACTTAAAAAGTTCCACTTTGTTGAACTGGTGCTGCCGGATGAGCCCGCGGGTGTCCTTGCCGTAAGACCCGGCTTCCCTGCGGAAGCAGGGGGTGTAGGCCGTGTAGTACAGGGGCAGGCGGCCGCCGTCCAAGATCTCGCCCTTGTGCAGGGAGTTCAAAGGCACCTCGGCCGTGGGGATGAGGTAATAATCGTCATCCCGGCATTTAAAAAGTTCCTGTTCGAATTTGGGCAGCTGTCCTGACCCCTGCATGGTGTCCGGGCTCACCAGGTAGGGCGGCAAAACCTCCCGGTAGCCGTGTTTCTGGGTGTGCAGGTCCAGCATAAAGTTGAGGATGGCCCGTTCCAGCTGGGCTCCGGCACCCTTATATAGAGGAAACCTTGCCCCGGAGATTTGGGTGGCCTTGTCGAGATCTAAAATATCCAGTTTTTCACCCAGGTCCCAGTGGGCCAGGGCTTCAAAACCCAGGTCAGGGGGGGTACCCCACCGCCTCACCTCTTTATTATCATCATCGTCCTTGCCCTGGGGCACCGAGGCGTCCGGGATATTGGGGATAAGGAGCATCATAGCCTTGAGTTCTTCCTCGACTTTGGCCAGGTCAGTTTCCAAACCCTTTATTCTTTCGCCTTGCTCCTGAGTTTGCTTGATCAGGCTAGCGGCATCCTTTTTTTCCTTTTTATAAATGGCAATTTCCTCGGAACCTTTGTTCTTTTCCGCCTTCAAGGTCTCAACGTGCTGCAAAAGTTCCCGCCTTTTAACCTCAGCCTGCTTTAAATTGGCTAAAGACAGCTGGGTATTGCGCAAACGCAGTGATTCCTCCACAATTCCTATATTTTCCCGCACAAATTTTAGATCTAGCATTAGGTTTGTCCTCTTTTCGTCAAAAACGACTAATTTTTGTTCAATTATGTGCTGTTTTTGTCAAATTTCATCTATTTTTGATATAAAATTGCTCAATTTTGTAACTATTGTACTGTTTCTATAACTTCAATTATTTCTTATCTTTTTTGTTCTTTTCCGGCCAGTCCAGCATAAACTTCTGGGCTATATTGACCTGGTCCTGGGTCAGCTTGGCCTCCAGCACGCTCTTGCGGTCCCCTGCTTTTTCATGGCCGTTCCTGCTGGCCAGGGAGTACCAGATATAGGCCTTGACCAGATCCTGTTTCACCCCGATCCCATTTTCATACATTATTCCCAGGTTGTTTTGGGCAACTGCGAAATCCAGGTCAGCGGCTTTTTGAAAAAGCCTGAAAGCCCGTTTGGGGTCCTTTTTGACCCCCTGGCCGTTGAGGTATAAAGAAGCCAGGTTGTTCTGGCCCACGCTATAGCCCTCATTGGCGGCCAAGCGGTACCACATGGCGGCCTTTTCATAGTCCTGGGTCAGGCCGTTGCCTCCCTGGGCATACAGCACTCCCAGGTTGTTCTGGGCCAGGGGGTCTTCTTTGGCCGAGGCCTTTTTGAACCAGAACTCGGCCTTGGCAAAGTCCTCGTCCACCCCGCGCCCGGCCATATAAAGGTTGCCCAGGTTGTCTTCAGCGGGGACATACTCCAGGTTGGCTGCCCGGCGGTACCACATGGCTGCTTTTTTCAGGTCCACGATGACGCCCCAACCGTTCTCGTACATCTGGCCCAAACTGTTCTGGGCCTGGACATTGTCCAGGTCCGCGGCCTTGAGGTACCACAGCAGGGCGTGCCCGTAATCCTGGGTGACCCCCTGCCCGTTAAAGAGCAGGTTAGCCAAGCTGTCTTGCCCTGGGCTGTAATTTTGGTCAGCCGCCTTTTGGTACCAGAGCAAAGCCTTTTGGTAGTCCTGGGGGACGCCCGTGCCTTTTTCATACGCGGTGCCCAGTTGATACTCCGCGACATCATATCCCTGGGCCACGGCCTTGTTCAGCCATTCTATCGCCTTGGACGCGTCGGCCTGGACCCCCACGCCGTTGAAATACATCTGGGCCAGGTTGGTTTGGGCCTGCGCTAAACCCTGGTCCGCGGCTTTTTGGTACCACTGCCGGGCCTGGTCCAGGTCCCTTTTGACCCCTTCGCCGTATTCATAGCGGACGCCCAGCCTGTTCTGCGCTTCGCTGTAACCCTGGTTGGCCGCCTTGGTGAACCACTCCACGGCCTTGGCGTAATTTTTTTTGACTCCCAGGCCCTGCAGGTCCATCAGGCCGAGGTTGCACTGGGCCGGCGCAAAATTTTGGCTGGCTGCTTTTTTGAACCAGGCTTCGGCCTTGCCAAAATCCTTTTTAACCCCTATCCCAAAAAGATAAATCTGCCCGAGCTCGTTCTGGGCCACGGCCTCGCCCTTGTCCCCGGCCTTTTTGAACCACTGGACCGCCTGCCCGCAATCTTTGTTTTCTAGAGCTGCCACTCCCTTGTCCAGCTCTTCACTGGCCCAACAGGGCACAATAAAACTTATGGCAATCCATATTAAAATGACGGTTTTAATTGTCCTTTTCATGTTCTCCCCTTTATTCTTCGAGTTCTACGCGCGGTTTCCAGGCAGCGGCGCGCTGTACCGCTTCTTTTATCTCCGTCTCGCTCAACCTTTTTTTTACTTCTGTGATCACGGCGTCCACTTTTTTACTGTGGCTTTTACGCGCTAAAATAAGCCATTTCAGAGCCTCGACCAGGTCCTGCTTGGTCCCTCTTCCCAGGAGATACAGCCCGGCCAGGTCTTGCTGCGCCTGCAGGTTACCCTGTTCGCTGGCCCGCTGATCCCAAAAAAATGCTAAGCGGTCGTCCTGCTTAACGCCCTGTCCCTGAAAGTAAAGGGAACCCAGGTCCCTCTGGGCTGTGGCGTTGCCCTGTTTCGCGGCCTTGGTGAACCACTGGACCGCTTCAGGGTAATCCTGCCGCACGCCCCGGCCCTGGGCATACATCATGCCCAGGTCTTTTTGTCCTTCGCTGCTGCCCTGGGCCGCCGCCTTCCGGAAAAGTTCTACGGCGGTCCCAACGTTCCTCTCTACCCCGTGTCCTTTGGCGTAGAGCAGGCCCAGACCGGCTTGTCCGTCGGCTTCGCCCTTTTGGGCGGACTGGGAAAAATAATAAAAAGCCTTTTGGGTGTCTCCGGCCTCGTAAGCGGCCTGTCCCAGGTCGGATAAGGCGCTCCCCCAAGCCGTACAGCACAGGGCCAAAAGGGCCAGCAGGCCGGCCCCGGCTTTAGCCAGGATGTTTTTCATTGATCTTGTGCTTGGTGTCGTCCAGCCGTTCGCGGATCACTTTTTCGACCATCTGGTACAGCCTGTTGTTGTGCCTCACGATGGAGTTGAAATCGTCCCGGTAAAGGATGTAAAAATCGCAGGGCTCTTCTGCGACAACGGTCGCGGTACGGGGGATCTCCTCCAAAAGCGCGATCTCGCCAAAAAAGTTCCCCTCGGTCATGGTGTTGATGTAAACTTTTTTGCCCGTCTTGTTCGTGGCCCAAATGGAAACCTTGCCCTTGAAGATCATATAAAAGGTGTCGCCTTTATCACCTTCCCTGATCACCACGTAATTCTGGGTGCAGGACATTTTTTTCAGGCATCCTATCAGCTTGTCCATCTCCTCCACCTTTAGGCTGCTTAAAAAATCCACCCCCCTCAAAGTTTCCAGGATCTGGCGGTACTCAGTGGATTGGTCGACCATACGCCCTCCTTAATGATTTTGGTAATCCGTCCGCGTCCAGTAGGGATGCGAAAACTATTATAATCACAACAACCCTAACTTAGCTATGCCTGAAAAGCACGGACTTTTCATTTAAAACCTTGTCTTTTGGAAGGCTTTTTGGCCCTAGGTCCGGGGGAGAACAAGGACGGGGCGGAAAAATTGCTAAAAATCCTTGGGGCGCCGTGCCATTGGTTCAAGTTTCAAGATCAGGCGCGCTTTTACTTTCCCGGGCGATAAGAAAAGATTTTCAATCCCGTATTTCTTCCTGGAGGAGGGTAAAAAATCTCTCCCTGGCCTGTTTTTCCAGCCAGGGGATATGCCCGCATTTCTCCAGCAGGACAAAGCGGAAATTCTTGATGACATCGGTCAGCTGATTTTGCACGCTCTCGGCCGGATGGGGGTCATGGTCGCCTGAGATAGCGAGGACCGGGCAATGGATGCGCCGGCCCAGCTCCAGGAGCTTGCCGTTTTGTCTCATGGCTTCGGCTTCTCCCCACACCATCTGGTGTATCTCCTGGTCAAATTCCACGGGCTCCCTCTCTCCTTGGACCGGATCATAGGCGTCTGCCTTGGCCAGCAACTCGCCCAGCCGCGGCCCGGCCATCTTGTTCTCGCCTGCTCCCGGTTGCTTCAGAAATTCCATCAGAGCCACGACCTCGGCCCTTTCTTTGATATCCAGGCGGCTCAGCCTGGTTTCCAGTGTTTTAACTCCGTCGCTTTCCTTGAACCCGGCGCAGGAAACCAGGATAAGTTTTTTCACATAGGAAGGATAATAGGCGGCGAACAAATATCCCAGCCACGCTCCCCAGGAATATCCTATCAGCGTGAAAGGCGGGTCGCTGCTCCTCCTGAGGACCGTTCTTAGCTCCTCCCTCTGGCCCAAGATAGTCTTGGCGGTCTGCAGGGGCTCCAGGATGCCGCGCACGGACGCCAGCTCCCGCGCCACGGGCGCCATCTCTCCCGCCACCCCCGGCCCGCCATGCAGGACCGCCACTTTATACGGCCTCTCGCCGTATTTTCTGATGACCTTCATTTGTCGCTCCCGTTTTTTCACTGTTAGGAACCTCTCCTTTACATGGGGGGATATTCATAAAACATTCGGGGTCACCTGATGATTTGTGACAAAGGTAAATCCTGTTTCTTTTATTTAGTATACCCAGGGACCCCGGGGATCAGTGGAAGTTTATAACAGGTAGTGCAGCGCGCCGATTTCAGAAGTAAAAGACGGCAGGGTGGTTTCCAGGCTCAATAGTTGGTAAACGCGTTCGACATTGTGGGCCATGTTTATCAAAGCTATCCTGCCCCCGTTCCCGCTGACTTCTTTCCCAATATGCACCAAAACATCCCAGCCGGCCCCGTCTATGAAGCTGATCCCCTTGAGGTCCACGATGATCCTGACAGAGGCCTGGCGGGCAAAGCTTAAGGCTGAGTATATTAATTGGCATCCGGTATAGGCGTCGAGATATCCTTTGATGGTTATTTTCCAGCATTGGATGGTCTGGTAGGGGAGCTGCTCTATGGAAATATTGATTTCTTTTGTTGCATCCATTGGTTCACCCTTTTTCTATTTCGGGTACATGCACGCATGCAGGCTGGCTGGCAGCGCTCAACATCGTTGTTTGACATAATTATACCACCATGGCGGGAAACTGATTTTTCCATTCTGTCCTGTGCTTTTACTTCCTCCTATTGATCCTGTGGATCCGCCTTGTAGCTTTTCTCTTAGCCTTTTTTGTAGCTTTGCTCAGTGGCATAAATTCTCCCTCTTATTTGGCCTATTTTATTCCTCTATCTTGCCCCTCTTTGGGATGATCTTCCTGTCTGCCTTTTTTGCACGGTGGATACATGGCTATGGATAGAAGGCAGGGCCGCATAAGAACTGTCATAAAAAGCATATTTTTCAGCTTTGTCTTTGTGATAGCCGGCGCGGATCGCAGCCCTTTCAATTTTTTCTGATTCTCTCTTTCCCATCTTCCCTCCTTTCAAGTTTGATACTCCCTATACTCTAACACTAATATGCTTTTTCATACTGATTACTTGTCAGCAGGAAGCCCTGGACAAAATAGGTGTGATGAAATGGCTCGCCCCGGATAGGCGGGGGTTGAAGGATCTGAATGATCCTTCAACGGGTCCCTTCCATAATTAAGTATGCAGAGGGACCCCGGAGATCAATAACATTACCCTAGGCTCTACTTCCCTTTTGCCGGAAACAATCACAGACCCTTGTGGCACAAGGTTCGCCTACTTTGTATCTTGTCCCCTGCCCAGCCATCGACGGCATACATAAACAGCCGATATCCATGATCCAAAATCAGCTAGGAGCGCCCCCACCAAGACCAGGCTGACCCAGTCACCCATAAATTTTGGGTAGGCGACCTGAACGCCCCCAATAATTAAAAAAGTGGCTATGATTGGGATGCCTGAATCCCTGTCTCCATATTTAATGTGGCGATATACCAGGCGAATATTCATGGGGATCAAGGCCAGGGCGCCTAAGAGAAAGATATTTCCGATAATGAACATCATGGTTCATTCCCCCACGACAGGATCATTCCTCAGTATCCTGGGTCTTGTGCTGGCTGGAAAGATGGATCAAACCTTTAAGCCCGTCAATAATTTCCAGGACTTCTTTTTGATACTTTAACCGATACAGCACATACTGCCCCTTGCTTGTAAATCTGACTAGGTCAGCCATCCGCAGGCTCCGCAATTGATGCGAAACTGCGGGCATGGATCGTCTGACCTTTTTAGCCAGCTCGGATGGCGCGCAGGGTTCCTTGGCTATGGCCTCCAGGATCTGAAAAGCCACAGGATTTCCCAGCACTTTGCATACTCTGGAACAACGGAATGAAGTCTCTTGCATATTTCTCCTCTCCACCGATCTAAATAATGGGGATCCACAAATACGGATAATATCCTATTTTCGCATTTTCGCAATTGCGAAAACGTGGAAATGTCACATCTTGGGATTTAGATCAAGGACTTCAAAGCGCTACATGGGAATTAAAAAAACCCGCGGGGGAGGCGGGAGAATCCTATGCTTGCCTGGGGTCTAATTCCCTTTTGCAAGAAATAACTCCTGGCCCCGGTTCATTTCAGGTGAGAGCCATATCCTTCTAGGAGATCAGGAAACTCGGTAAGGAGAAATTCTTTGGCGTTCACTATCAGGGTTTTTCCCGTTTTTTTCAGCACCAGCAGGTCAAGGTCGCCCGTGACCAGATAATCAGCCCGGCTGGCTTTGGCCAGGTCCAGGACAAAAATATCCTTGGGATCTCTCAACTTTTGATGTATGCCTGGGCTTTTAATTTCAAAGGGAACAGTATAGGAAAGTATATCTCCCAAAACCTTGTCCAATTCACTGTCTGAGAGCCCGAACTTCTTTCCCTGCAGAGTATGGGCCAGCTCTTTCAGTACCTCAGGAGAACAAACCAGCTCAATGAGCTCATGCCGGGCCAGTCCCAAAAACAGGCGGTTGACGCCCGGCCAGAAAGTGCCTGAAATGTAAACGTTGGTATCCGCAACCACTCTTACCACTGCTACCGGCTCTCTTTGACCAGGCGGACAATGTCAGCTTCTTTTAAGTGAGCAAACCCTTTCTTTTTGGCCAGCGTTTCGGCCCATTGATAAAGATTCTTTGAACTTGGTTTGGAAACAACCCCTTTATTTTTTAGATAAAGCTCCAGGGATTCTTCAATAACCCCGCCGATGGTCTTATCTTCCTGCAGGGCTATCCTTTTGGTCATTTTTAGTAACTCCGGGTCCAGCCTCAGCGTGGTCTTCATGGATGTGATCATAGGTCCCTCCTCTCTTTGCTTGCCATATTGCCATATAGATGGCACGAAGTCAAGTTGGAACAAGGTTTTCGTATAACATAATGTCCAGGTTGGTAAATTGCAAGGCGGGGATCGCTGAACCTTCATTTTTTGCATGTCGCAGGTCAAGCTCGTCCTAAAGCGTGCCCTGTAGGCACATGGACCTCCCCCGAAATAATGGGCACCTCTTACGGCCGGGTAACTTCTTGCACCATTTTTGGAAAAGCTCCCTGAACATTATTTAATTTAAATCTGGATATGCCTACTCTTTCAATGCCTGTTTCCCATCCGTCCCTGGCGTTATACCATATCCAAAGTTCATTCCCAACTTTTCTCATATCTAGCTGGTAGACCAAGGCGTCTTTCCAGCCTTTTTCCGGGGCTATGATCGGGTTAAAAGGCAGGTTGTACCACTCCATACCGTCTTTGGATAAAAGGAAATGAATGGCTGAACGGGAACTGCCTTCTTTGTCTTTATAAATGCCGTTGTTGAATCCCAAAAATATATTTTCTGTCCATTCATAGTAAACCTTCAGGCCTCCGGCCCCCATATTTCTGTACGGATCATCCGGGTTTGGTCCTATGACGGGAAGAGGGTGTTTTTTATAAGGTCCCATGATGTTATTGGAAAACGCAACGCCGTTATAAACCGGTTCCTCATAACCGCAGTCAGGAAGCAGGACTTCCCCGGAAGCATAGTACAACCTGTATCCTTCCGGGGTCTTTGTTATACAGGCGTTTCTGACCACTGGTCTTGACCTGAAGCTTTCTTTTTCCCAGGGAAGGCCGGGTCTTAATATGACCTCATCCTTTGTCCAGTTTTTCAGGTCTTTTGAGGATCTTACCGCTATGCAGCATTCACCTTCAATAAACCAGGGTCCGTGGTGGAACATATAAAAAGTGCCTTTGTCCTTGAAAACGAACGGGTTCCATCCGGGTTTGAATCTGTCTAAAGCTTTCCAGTTTATACCGTCATTAGAAACCATATGGTTAATATAAGTATCCCCGCTTACCGCGTATAAATGCCATTTCCCGTCCGGACTGGTTTCAGGCATGATAATGGTAGGTTCTCCGACAACCTGTGTGTTAAAGGGAGGATTGATAATGGGGTTTCCTGGATGATCGGCCCATTTATCCCACTGAACCTTTTTTAGAAGCTCGGGTGAAAATACTTCTTCCGGGTTACTTTGGATTAAGCCGTTCTTGTTCTTCATAGACCCTCCTCTTTACGAAAACCCCGCCCCCGCCCTCAAGGTGCGCGTCCATGAGGACGTTAAGGCGGGGAAGTTTATTCCTCAGTATCCTGGGTCTTGTGCTGGCTGGTCAGATGAACCAAACCCTCCAGCCCGTCTATGATCTCCAGAATTTCCTTGGGGTATTTAATCCTGTAAAGAACATATTTATTTTTTGTCGTATATCGAACTAAATCTGCCAAACGCAAGCCTTTCAACTGATGTGAAATGGCCGATATGGTTCTTTTGAACCTTTTGCTCAACTCAGATGGGGTGCACGGTTCCTTAGCAATAGCCTCAAGAATTTGAAAAGTCAAAGGATTGCCCAATACCCGGCATAGCCTGGAACAACGATATGCTGTTTCTTTCATATTTTCTCCTCTCCACACAAGCCATAAGATACAAACCCCACAATCCCTTATTCTACCTCATTTGCACGTTTGTTCAATTGAGCAAATGTGCAAATGACCAATCTGGGGATTTAGAATCTAAAGCATTTGATGTTTAGGATGGTGGGGCGAATGGTTTAAAAACCCGCCGGGGGAAAAATTGAGGAAAGAGGGCCTGAAAATTTTGAAAAGGGGTCGGGGAGGCGGGGATCACTGAACCTTCAATTTCTGCATGTCGCAGGTCAAGGTTTGCCCCGAATAATATTCGTTTTTTACAACCATTTTGAATTAAGACTTGAAAATAGCACAATCTTAGTCCATACTACATACAGGCTTGAGTAGTAATCTGAGATGTCAACCCCAGAGTTGACCATCGATACCAGGATTACCAACTTGAGCCTTTTTTATTGATGACCCCTTTGGTTCTATTCCCTATCCTTCCTAACCTGCATAACATAGTGAATATTGAACTTTTTGAAAACATCGGTTTTCTCAATTCCATCCGTTGTCCAGGTGTCCGGTAAAAAATTTGTTACGCCAAGTTTTGAGATTAAATATTCTCTTATTTTATTTTTGTAAAGCGACCCCTTCTTTTTTCCTTCCATAGGTTCTATTGGAAACAGATTATTTAAAATACAGCCCTGAAGCAAATCACAAACCCCCATTAATTCATACCCTTCAGCGCCAGATACAACATCTTGAATATGGCGAATCTTAGGAAGTTTTGAATCCAGCGAGTAACCGGCCTCTATAGTGCTGAAATTACGCTTCAATACCTCCATAAAGGTTATCGGTTCACAGCGTGTCATTTTATCCAAAAAAAGGATCGCATTCGACATATGATCAAGATTTCTTTTAAGCAGTTCATCGGCCAGTGACCGATAGGCTCGTTCTCGTTTTATCTTCGCTGGTTCATCTGGACGACCGTATATCTCCAGATCAAAGCTATTGTCTGTTTTTATAGCAATGCAACTAAAATGACTGTCGCTCAGCATGAAAGCATCGATCGCTTCCTTATAAACCCTGAACGCTTTGGAATAATTACAGCGAGTATATTTAATTTCCTTGAAACTGCCATCAGGTAGAACATATGCATTGCGGGCCAATACTCCCTTTATTTGTTTGTGAAATTTATGATGCGTGGGATTAAACAAAGCCCCAAGAAGGAGCCACGTATGATTATGATCGTATGTTTCGTCTAAATATATAATCATTATTTATTTTTTCTCCTCTATTTATTTCTTTTTTCACCTTCATCCTGAGCCGGTTCATCCTTCTCCCCAAACGCGGGAGAGGGTGGATTGGATTTTTTATTGAATAGTAATAACCATAACTTATTAGTTTATATTATTGCAAAACCAACATCTTTTAAATATTCAAAAGTCGGATCATAATAGTCTCGCTTACGCGTTTTATCCTCTGTGTCTCCCTGCGGTACTACCATCACCATACCTTGCCGAGCACGGGTTAACAAAACACGATATGCATTTTTCAAATAGTTTTGCCTTTCTTTCTTTTTAATATGATTCCAGCTCTCACCGCAAAAGGACCAATGCTCCCAACCTTTTTTTGAATATCTAAAATCAGCATCCCAGGCTACACATGACCAATCAAGCTCAAGCCCCTGGACTGCGAATTCAGTCGCAACATCTTCTAAATAATATGACGAGCGCACATCCTCCTTGCCATCAAGAAACCAATGAATCGGATCCATAGGAGTTTTCACATCTAGAGCATGAGGTTTTAACCGCTCAGCTTGAGAAGAAACCACAATGCCATATCGTTCTGAACCGCGGGCTTGGCTTCTTAACCATTTCTTTGCTTTAGTAAGATCCCGAGTAAGGACTATCGGATATTTTTCTTTTACATTGGCCAATGTTTTTCGTGCTTCATCAACATTAAGGTCTAATAGTTGCTTCACAAATAGCGAAACATTCTCCGCACGGAACGAACGCATAGAGACACCTAGATGTAATTCATTTTTGTAGGTAACATTTTCTCTAAGTTCAATTTTTTTCAAAACCTCACCAGCACCATATTCGCTATCTGTGAGCCGCGAGGAAATATAAATATCCCAATTGGGATATAAATGATTTAATGATTCTATCCATTCGCTAATCCCAGCCTCGCCGGTGTTTATTTCCTGCCCTCCCCCCACAAGGCAAACAACAACGGCCCAATCCGTATGGCGATCTAAACAAGAAATTAAAAAATCCGGTTCCGATCGATTAAAATTAGCTACATGCTTTCTGCGGGTCATAAAATTGGTGGTTTGTTCCCTATTCCAAGCTCGTTGGGCCTCATCAAACAATGCAACGTGTTCAATTGGTGGTTTTTTTGAATCAATCAGACATTCATCACGAAAATTATGAACATTCTGGATAAACATCTTAACCCCAGACATAACTTCGCCTTTTTTTACTTTGATCCCTTGCTCTTTCTCATGACGCACTTTATCTCTTGCAAGGGCCTCGCGTAGCACAGCAACAAGAGGCCCATTGCCAGATAAAAATACACTGTAAAGGTCATTCGATTTATCTATGTGCTGAGTAGCAATATTTAGACCAACCAAAGTTTTACCCGCACCAGGCACACCAGTGACGAAACAGATAGATTTGCGCGAATTTTGTTTAGATAAACTAATGATTTTTGAAATAGCATCAGAGGTTTGACTCAGATTGATAGCGCTGGCATCCCTTCGAGAAATATCATGTACTGAATGGCCGTTATAAAGGGCCATAGCTGCCTCAATAATAGTCGGGGTGGGACAATAGCGTCCTTGTTCCCACTGACTTTGATTAATGGCAATACCTTCTGTAAAGAGCAATACATTCTTTATCACTTGGCCAAGCAATGCCACAGTGCTTCTAATAGGAAAAAGAAGTTTGTCATTCTGCGGTGTCATTGCCACAACAGGAACGGCATGGTGAGCATTGGTAGCTACAAGGACTGGAGCAACAAATTGCTCATGACTCGATTCGTGGAAGTTTTTAAGGTCCAGAGCATAGTCACAGACCTGATCTAAAGCACCAGAATTAAATTCCTTTTCACCAATTTTAAATTCAAGCACAAAAATCGTAGAGCCTATTAGCAGCACCACATCAATTCGCTTGCCCATACGAGGTATTGAATATTCAAAATAAATCGATCCCTGATTACCAATAAGGGCGTTTTGCAGAATATTGATTTCTTCTAACCATGCATCACGTTGGCTTTGGACCAAATCAAAATCATTATTGCGTGCAAGTTGACCTAGAATTTCATCAGGATTTGTTTTAAGGAAAATAGCTATTGAACTAGAATAATATTCTCGTTTCATAGATTCCTTTTTATATCATCGTCAGGGTTTACCTTTTAAATCTTTCACTTGAATGCCATTCCAAAAGCTCTTTGTTTGGGCGGTAATTTTCTTGAACTGGAAGTCTAATCTTCTTGTGATCATAGGAAAAATAATACTCCCCGTTATGAAACTCTTCTCTAAGTTTATTACTAACTCTAATCTCGTAATCCGGAGTGACTGTGACATATCCCTGGTCAAAGAGAGAATGAAAATCCGAACGTAGACAGAGTCCATTATCAAGCCTATGATCTCCCTCTCTAGCAACTGGTCGGATATGGGCTGCTTCCAGGACAGGTACTACCTTTTCTGCTGTCATGGCGCATTTTCTATCATATAAATCTAAGATCATGACTCTGAAGGTTCCTTGTCCCAATCGCATTTTTACTAATCGGGGATCGCCATAAATTTTACCTGTAATCTCATGTATTTCTGGTTGTTTAATATCTATCGTCTCTGCTGCTATGAGTTGTTTTTTATTATTAAGAGAACCTTTTATTCTCATCCAAATCTCCCGCATCGGAGAACTCTCTGAATCATACGTCTTGCCCTGTACAATATTTAAAGAAAAATCCTTAGGAACCGGAATCCAGTCTTTTTGTTCGAGATAAAATAGATCTCCTAAAATAATACATCCTATTGAGTAATCCTCCCTAGGATTTTCATTAACTCTGCGGTATTTAGCTAATCGGTGTCTCATATCTTCTAGAGTAGCTACTCCGTTTTTTTCCTCAAATGCATTCCAGGCGATACTGATTGGTAACAATGAGGAATGACGAAAAAAACCTCCCCCTACGATAAAATTATTAGGGGCATGAAGTTTAAAAAGAAAGGGTTCCCCAACTTGGAGAGTATGAAATTGCCTGTTTCCACCCGGTTGCCAAAAATTTACCTCGTCAATGTCTTGGCGTTGGCTAAGAAAATCAAACCAATCTTTATCAGTGATCCCAACATAAATATTCAACATCCACTCCCATATTTATCAACTTAAAACTAGCTATAAAATTGCAATGAATTCGCCCAGAATCTGGATGTCGTTTTCATTCTCGGGTTTGAGTTTTATAGGTTGATACTGCACATTTAATGGTAAAAGTGTTATTTCTTCGTGCTTCCAAGTCTCATCACTGCTGACAGTCTTTTTCGATGAATATAATTTAACTGTATATGACCCGCCTGTGTCAGGGTCTGCCGGGCCGCGATACTGGGCTAAAACTATTTTACCCTGCCGCGAACCCTCTGGGTTGGCTCTGAAAACGCAATAGTCCCCATCCTTTATCTTCGGCTCCATGGACCTGCCTACCACCTGCGCCACGAACATTCTTTCATTCAACCTCCCCAAGCCCTTTGCCTCTACCCAGCCCTCAGGCTCGACTGCTTCGCCTTTCCCAAAATATCCGGCAGCCGCCTTAAGGGAATAAACAGGAAGTAAGGTTTTGAAAGCCTCATTCCCCGCTGTTTTCCTGAATAAGGGAACAACCTTTTCCTGGACCTGCGCCTGGGATATTTCCATCCGGGACCTGAAGAAATTCTCTGTTTCTTTGTTAGTAAAATACACATAGCAACCCCGCATAGCTCGTGAAAGCAGGGTTCGATAAATATTCCTGACATAGGTTTCAAAACTTTCTTTTTTCATCTTCAATGTTCGGTCTTCAGTGGCCGAGATATCCGCTTTTAAACTGTCCGATGGGGCATCGTAAACCAGGTCATTGCCGATAATTACCCCTATATAATCGAACTCAAATCCCTGGGCCGTATAGATGCATCCGACCTGCTTAAACCCTTCGGGCTTATACGCCCACTCATACCAGCGCACATATCCCTCTGGGGGCCTGGTGATGTCACCATGTGTTTCCCAGGGCATAGCAAAATTGCCTATCCTGACATCGTTTACCAGTTGGCCGTTCCCATCCAATTTCTTACTCCAAGGCCAACAATAACCGGCTACGATCCTGGCAGAATTCGGTTTTTCTTCTTCCCTCTTTTGCAACTCCTTATACATTTCCTGTGGAGTATCAAATATCCTGAATTCAAATTTGTCATCTTTCCTTAATAATCTTTTCTCGGACTGGTAACCCAGAACAGATTCCAACCAAAGCAGATAATCATTTGAACCCATGCAACGGAACTGTGTCACTAATTCAACCGTATCAATAGAACACCCCTGTTTTTCGGCGGTTTCCCTGATCAATTCAGACCCGCCTATTTCCTGGGACCGGACATTTTGCTTATCATCTATAAAAAACACGACGGTTTTGGCGCAACGAATGAGTTGGTCTATCTGGGGCATATCGGTCCTGTCCTCGGCCTTAGTGAATTGGAAGTTACTTTTATTGCCTATGCGGTGGGCTTCGTCGATCAATAACAGATCCAGCTCGTTCGACTTTATTTTGGAAGGGACAAACCGGTATAAATTAGAAAAAAGGATTTCGCTTTCCGGTCCAACAAGGTTTTTTATGCCCTCAATGAAAGGTTTTGACTTACAGCCATAAAATACTTTGTATTTGGAATGAGCTGCCTCAGCCAGTAAATTGATAGCGATAAGAGATTTTCCTGTCCCCGGGCCCCCATGAACAATGATGACCGATTTTGTTTTAGTTTTTTTCGACCGTCTTATTTTGGAAAGAATAAGATTTTTCGCTACCAATTGCTCATTTAAAAGGGAGAAAACAGCCTTGTTTTGTATAACTGCGCTGACATGGTCCAGTAATTTTTGAGAGGGCTGGATTGGGCTTTGCATAAACCTGTTGAATATTTCAAAACCATTACCGGATGCCAGCAAATTCTTTATCTTATCAGCCAGTAATTGGGCATCGTCTTTTGAATAAAGGGGATGGTTTTCGATAATTTTTTTAAATTTGGGGGCGAATAAACCCTCCCCCTCCTGTTTTTTATAATTATGGCAATAAGAACAGCTGAAAAGTATAAGGGGAGGTTGCTTTTCGAACTCGCTGACAAAATATTTTAAAAAATTATGGTAGCCCTCGACCTGTTGGGATGGATGGGCCACTACTTTGCTGCTGCCGCCTGTATAGGTCTCGACAAAATTGCCCTCATCATTTAATGGCTCAACAGATTGCCATTGTTTCAATTCAATCAGGACAATATTTTCCTGCCTATCAAGACCTTTCCCGAACAACAGGCAATCAATGCGGTTCTGGTTATAGGGAACCTCATACTCAATGGCTATCTGATTATCTTTTAAACCAGCCAACTCGATCAGGTCACGGACCCTGGGTAGTGAATTTTGCCAGGAATTGACCTCCGCGAATCCAGGCTGCCTGCCGATCCTCTCCTTAAAAGTTCCGATCATGATGTCTGTAAGATGGTTTTCCCTGACATCCTGGATAAACTTTTCGGTCGTATTCTGATAGATCAGCATTAAAGGCCCCTAAAGATCGGTATATTTTTTAGCGCTACCTTTGGCGAGTTTGACCGGATACTTGCGGGCGTTTTTCTTGATCTTGTCATGGGCACAGCGGATGGGGTCAACGCCCAGCATATCGCAAAGTTCCGTGAGATAGACCAATACATCGCCTATCTCATCTTTGACTTTTTTGAGGTCGGCTTTAGAAAGGTTTTTGCTTTGGTTCTCGGTCAGCCATTGAAAATGCTCCATAAGTTCTGAGGTCTCTACTGCAAGCGCCATAGAAAGGTTTTTAGGTGAATGGTACTGTTCCCAATCACGGTCTTTTACAAATTTCTTTAATTTTCTGGAAATTTTTCTTAACCCACCTTGATTTCCCATTTTCAACTACTCCACCCTAAATATTTTAAGAAAATGTGACCTTGGTAACTCTGACTCATAGGACAGCCCGATATTGCACTTATCAAAATAACCGTCGCCCTCAGTCCATATTTTAAATGTCTTGGGATATTTACTCAGATATTTCTTTGTTATACGAAGACCTCTGCCACCAACCTTTAGTCTAAATAGATCATGTCTATTTTTTGGATTATTAAAATAATTTCTCATATATGCATCTGTAAGATAAATGAGAAATTTATTTTCAGCTGTAAAATTTAGCAATTTTGAAATATCCCAAAATATTTGGCCCGCACCTTCGGTATAACCCGAATCTCCACCCCTGTGATATTTGAATTCAATAGCTACATTGTTATTTTTGTCATTCGAACATGCGTAAAAGTCCAGTTTATCTTTTTTGAACAATTTATTTTTGAATGGATGTTCTAGGATAATATTCTCAGGTTTGTATTTTTCTTTTTTGGTAAGCGCGTAAAAAAAAGTGTAACGAATTGAATCTTCCGAATCATTAAAATCCCTGTCTTTCTCCAACCTTTTCTTAATTAATTCTGTAAAGTAACTAAATACTGGGAGCATTACTTCCTCCTAAACAAACTCGTTTGATAGCAATAATTTGATTCTATCCCCCCCATCCCCTCTAATCAAACCTTTCACGGCTCTTTCATTCCAACTGGTTCCCTACCAAATAAAAGGAATCAGTTTGTACCGCACTTTTTGGGCGTAGCTACGATAACCCGGCAGTTCATCTCGCAGCATTTTGTCCTCCAGGACTGTCCTCAAAATTAAAAGGAGGAAAATGGCGACTCCGGCCCACAAGGCCGGGAACGAACCCAGCACCAAGGGTGCGGCCAGGTTGAAAAAGATGGCGCCCGTATAGCCCGGATGCCGGACATAGGCATACGGCCCTGTGCTCACCACCTTTTGTCCCCGGTCAGCCTGGATGCGGGCATGGCTGGAAAAAAAGGGATTGGAGGCCATAGCCCACATGGACAGGCTGTTGGAAACAACCATGACGCCAAGGCACAGCAGGACCACATAGAGAGGAAAAGGAGCGGTCCAGCCGAACCTTTTGTCCAATCCTGCCAGGACCAGATAGGCCAGGGGAAGCACGACCGCGACCAGCATGACCAGCCACCTGTCCCAGGTTTTGGCTTTTTTTCCGGCGGTCCACCGTTCCTTGACCAGTTCCGGGGACCTGGTGAAAAACCCGGTCAAAGAAACGACCAGAGCAAAATAGGCGACCGTGAACAGCCAGCCATTGAGCCAGCTCAGGGACCCGGCAGTCCCGAACAGGACCAGGCCGGCCACGAGGCAAGTCGCCACGGCCTGGAAAATAGCTTTCCCGTAATTTGTTTTTTTATTCATTATATGTCTCCCCTGTTAAACCATTCTAAAAACAGTTCATGTCAAAACGCTTTTTGACACAATCGCCTTGGAGCGGGAACGCAGAACAGCTGGTTCTACACAAACTCTCTTGAAGGGAATCGCATTACAACAAGAGAGTTTGACGCATTTTTACAAAGGCGATCGAAGTTCCTCCCGTAAAGACCTGCGGTCCACGGGATAAAAGTCCCGTAGAAACCTCTGGTCCACGGGTTTTACCGCATTATCTTTCCCGACCAAAGTTCTTCCAGAAAAATATTCCAGGGCAGTATCCGGATGTTTCCCATCTTACGGGGTTTCGCGTCCCGTGATACCAGCAGCGCCTCTTTGACGCGGTATTCTTCCTGGAATGCTCTGAGCCCCCTGGCGTGGCGGTCGTCGGCGGTTTGGGCCGCTTTAACTTCCACCACCACTTCATGGTCCCCCAGGATAAAATCCACCTCCAGCTGTGAGGCGGTCCGCCAAAAGCACACCGGGTAATCCAAGCCGCTGTAACGGCTATGGGCCCAGATTTCCTGGAAAAGGAAGTGCTCAAAGGCCTTGCCAAAGGACTCGCCCCCCTCGGAGACTTTCCCGCGTTTCAAAAGATGGCCGGCCACCCCGACATCAAAAAAGTAGAACTTGGGCGCCTGGATGACCCTGCGTTTGGGATTTTTCCTAAAGGAGGATATCTGGGTCGCCACCAGGGTATCCTCCAGGATCTGGAAATATTCCTTTACCGTCGGCGGGCTGATGCCGCATTCCGTGGCGATATTTTGGTAGTTGAGGATCTCCCCATTGCTGAAGGCCGCGGCTTCCAGAAAACGGGCGAAGGCGGGGATGTTGCGGGCCAAAGCCTCGGCGGCGATCTCTTCTTTTAGATAGTCCCCCAGGTAAGCAGCCATAAGTTTTTCGGCATCCTCGACCAGGTAATGCCGCGGCAGGAGGCCGTGGTTCAAGGCTCTGGTAAGGTCAAACCCGGGTATTTCCGCGCTGACCAGGGGGTGCAGCTCGTACCTCAAGGCCCGGCCTCCCAGCAGGTTGGCCCCGGAACGTTTCAGTTTCCGGGCGCTGGAGCCGCACAGGATAAAGGAGAGATGGTGGTTGACGATCAGCCATTGGATCTCATCCAGCAAAGCCGGGCACTTTTGGACTTCATCAATGATAATGGGGGTCCCGGGAGCCGGAAGCGCGGCCAGGATCTCCTCCCTCAAAAGAGCGGGATGCCGCGACAACCGGGCGTATTCGTCTGACAGGAGGAGATCGTAGTAGGGCGCTTGGGGGAAAAACTCCTTTAACAGCGTACTTTTCCCGGTCTGCCTGGCGCCCCAAAGAAAGGCGCTTTCGTTTTTTCGTCCCTGGAAGGTCTGCAGTCGTTTAAACATAGACTTAGTTTATCATGATATTATAAACAGTCAACTTAGAATGTCATAAAGCAAGGACACCACGGACAGAGCTCTCCTAGAGGGCCCTCGGCTTCGCCAGCCTCGACGGCTAGGCTCACAATGACAATTTGAGCAGGGAATCGCTTGTTTTGCTATATTAAATAATGAAAAACATCAAAGTGTCCAAATATGTTAAAAATAGTCAAAATATTATCAATTTTTGATGATATTTATCACTTTTTGATAGTTTTTTGTCAGTTATTGACAATTTTGAACATGTTTTTAACATAAATGAAACCTTCAACCTTTTATGGTAGCTAAAGGCCTTAATTTTGCCACCTTTTTGGATATGCCCAACTGGTGTACCACCTCCACAACCTCATTGACATCTTTGTAGGCCTCCGGGCTTTCCTCAGCCACAGTCCCGCTATCCCGGGCTTTTAAAAATACCCCGTATTTTTCCATCATTTCCCTGGGGATATTATGCCCCTGCCCCAGCTTGAGGGCCGCGGTCCGGCTCATCAGCCGGCCTGCGCCGTGGCAGGTGGAACCAAAAGTCTCCTTCATAGCCAGGTCCGTGCCTTTGAGCACATAGGAGGCCCTGCCCATATCCCCGGGGATGAAGACCGGCTGGCCGACGGGCCTGTATTTGGCCGGGATCTGGCTGTTTCCCGGCCCAAAAGCCCGGGTAGCCCCTTTGCGGTGCACGCAGACCTTGCGGAGCTTCCCCTGGACCAAATGTTCCTCGATCTTGGCGCTGTTGTGGGCCACGTCATAGACGAGTTCCAGCCCCAGGTCCCGGGCTTTTCTTCCCATTACCTGGCTGAAGGTGTCCCGGACCCAGCAGGTGATGAGCTGGCGGTTGGCAAAGGCGTAATTGACCGCACAGGCCATAGCGGCCAAATAGTGGCGGCCCTCCTTTGATCTAATGGGCGCGCAGGCCAGCTGGCGGTCAGGCAAGTCAAACCCAAAATCCCCTTTTTTGCTGTTGAGGAGTTTCAAATGGTCGTCGCAGACCTGGTAACCGAACCCCCTAGAGCCGGTGTGCAGGAGAACGGCCGCCTGACCCAAAAAAAGCCCGAAGGTTGTCGCGGCTTCTGCGTCGTAAATTTCCTCCACCACCTGTATTTCCAAAAAATGGTTGCCCGAACCCAGAGTGCCCAGCTGTTTTTTGCCCCGCTCCCTGGCCCGAAGACTCACCAGCTCCGGGTCCGCGCCAATATAGGAACCTGTTTCCTCGATGTATTCCAGATCGTCAAAATCATCCTGGCTTTGGCCAAAACCCTGCTCCACCACCCAGCCCGCGCCTAAAGCGCAGACCTTGGCCGTGTCCTGGGGCGAAAGTTTGACCTTGCCCTCAGACCCCACGCCGGTGGGGATGTTGTCGTAAAGTTTCAGGATTAGTTTTTTCAGGACATCAGCAGGAAGGTCCTTTAGGCTGAGCTGGGTCCGGAGCAGTCTCACCCCGCAATTGATGTCATAGCCCACTCCGCCCGGCGACACCACGCCCTCGTCGCAGTCCATGGCCGCCACGCCTCCGATGGGAAACCCGTAGCCCCAGTGAATGTCCGGCATGGCGTAAGAGTAACGCAGGATGCCCGGCAGATGCGCCACATGGGCCACCTGCTCCAGAGCGTTATCATGCTGCATGGCCCGCATCATGGCCTCGCTGGCCAGGATGCGTCCCGCTACTCTCATGCCGGCCTCGCTGTCCTGGGGGATCTCCCAGCAGTAGTCGTTGATCTTTTTTATCTTAACTTCCATCAAAAGCCTTTCTCCTGGAATTATTAATTGTATTACCCTCTTGGCCGAATATAATAGGTCTCACACAGGAAATATCCATCCTTCTTAGAAAATATTTTGCCGGCCAAGGAGCAATGACCTGATGGGTGATCTGAAAAAATGGAGTTTTAGTTCGTTCCTCCTTATCCTGCTCCTGGCCGCGACCTTTTTCTCCCTGAGCTTCACCCTGTTCTGCAGGATGGACGCCTGGATGGATTCGGACAACGCCTCGGACGCTTTTTTGGCCAGGGAAATGCTGCATGAGCACAGCCTTCTCCCCGCGACCTGGTTCTACAGCTCCGAAATAAAGGTCCTCTCCGCCCCGCTCTTGATAGCGCCCGTCCTGCAATGGACCCACGACCTGATGCTGTCGCGCTCTCTGGCCAGTATCCTGCTCGTCCTGTTCTTGTGCTTTGTCTGGGCCGCGTACCTGAGGTCGCTGCGGCAGACCTGGTTTGCCATCGGCCTGACGCTCCTGCTTTTGCTGAGTCCCCTGTCTTCGCCGGCTGTTTTGGACAGTTTTTTTATCACGGCCAACTACGACCCCTTCATCATCTGCATCCTGCTCGTCCTGATGGCGGTCAACCGCCTGGCGGACGCCAAAAAAACTCTCCTGAACAGCCTCACCCTGGGGCTGGTCCTCTTGCTGTCCTATCTGCTGGGCCTGTCCGGGCCGCGCTTCCTGGCCTGCCTGTTCCTTCCGCTTCTTATGACCGAACTGCTCCTGAACTTGTTTCGCCAAAAGCACCTGTTCTCCAAAAATATCGTCCTCAGCCTGGCCCTGGTCCTGCTGTGCGGCCTGGGCTACCTGCACACCAGATCTTTGGCGGCCTCAGGCGTCCTGCACTACTCGGATTATTCCTCCATCAGGATGGCGGGCTGGGCAGACCTCCCGCTACGCCTCCTCCGGGCTTGCAGCGCCATGCTGGTCTTGGCCGGCGGGCTTCGCCCGGTCCCGTTGGCCAGCCTGGCCGGGCTGGCCACGCTTTATCAGGCCCTGTTCTTCTTTTTCCTTTGTTTTGCCGCTGTTTCCGCGGTGTTCCGGTGGAAAACCCGTTCAGAAAGGCAAAAGCGCCTGGTCCTGTTTTTCTGGACAGCCGCGGCCATCAACTTTGGCTATATCGTGCTTTCAGCCATCCGCATTTCCGAACGCTACCATCTCCTGACCCTGGTCTTTATGTTCCTCCTGTTGCCCCTGCTCCTGGACACGGCCCCCCAGCGTCCTTTCCCCAAGGCCGTTCTCTTCCTTTTGATCATCCTGGAGGTCCTCGCGGTCCAATACCAGGTCATGGTCAGGGAAAGTTATCTCAAACCAGCCCAGGTGGACCAGCGCCGGGTCGTCGATTATCTGGAGAAGAACGGCTACACCTTCGGCTATGCCACTTACTGGCACGCGGGCCTCTTGTCCCTGCTGTCCAACGGACAGGTGGAGATAGCCCACATCCACGGAGCGCTTTTTTCGGCGCCGGCGCTCTGGCTGACCCCCAGCCGCTATTACGACCGCAACTACCATCCCGGCCGGACTTTCCTCCTGCTCACCTCAGACGAGGCCGCCCGGGCTCCGGAAACTCTTTTATGGGGTTCGGTGAAGCAGGCTGAGGTGGCCGGCTATGTGATCTACGGCTGGGAGAACAATCCCTTTGATTTTTTGCTTTTTTTTCCCTGGGAACACAGGGACCTGGACTTGGCCCATCTGCCCCGGCAGGGAGGAAAAACGAACAAGGACGGCTCCCTACTGCTCCAGCCCGGAGAGCGTGTCTACGGGCCGTTCTGGACGCTGTCGCCTGGAAAATATTTGCTCAAGCTGGGGTTCAAGGCCGGCCAAAAGATCAAAGCAAGGGTTTTGGTCTGCTCCGGAGAAGATCTGATAACCCAGGCCGTGGTCTCCCGCGATACGGCGATCCCTTTCAGCCTGGCCCAAAGCACGCCCAGCCTGGACTTCCCGGTTTACAACCCTGGCCCCGGTCCCTTGACCGTCCGAGCCATGTCCCTGGAAGCCGTGAAGTAACCTTGGCCGGATCAGCGCAGGTTTTTCAACAAATATTCGCCGCTCAGGCGGACATTCCAGTACGGACTCGCCAGACAAAGCTTGATCTCCTGTTTCAGCGAGGCCAAAGGCGGATGTATCCTGGCCAGGGCTTTGGCCGCGGGCAGGCTCAGCGACCAGTTCAACAGCAGAGGTTTTAGGGACGCTACAGCCGGCCCGGCCTCCGGCCCGATATTGCCCAGGGCCATGACGCAGCTGGACAGCAGCCGGCCGTCGCTCATGGCCTCTATAAGCACAGGCACAGCCGGTTTGGCCGCGGCCCCCATTTTGCCCACGCTATAAACCGCCATGTTTTTGAGGTCGTACGACCTTCCCGGCCTCTGGATGATCTTTTCCAGCAGGCCCAGGCTGTTCCTGGCTCCGCCGGCCATCCGCGAGAGCGCGTAGACCGGCATGAGTGAACTTTCCTCGTCCGAATCCCTCAGCCCTTGCACGAGCCCGGGAATATTTTTTTCTCCCCCGCGGGCCAGAAGTGCCGCCGCGCCGCATTGCCGCCTCCAGTCCGCGTCGGTCAAATGAACGAGGGCTCCTGCCGCACCGGCCCCCTCTTTTTTGATCACGGCTTCGCTCTGGCTGAGCTCGCGGTCCAGCTCCAGGCTGGCGCTGCCCGGGACAGCCCTATGGCCCAGGTCAAAGCAAAGATAATCTTCTCCGCTCAAGACCCCGGCCTCCGGCACGATCCAGCGGCTGAAAAATTCCGCGGACTCCGGGCACAGGACGGTCCGGTGCAGGACGATGTACCTGACCTTGTTCCGGCTGAGGAACTCCCTCCATTGGCCGACCTCCGCCCTTTCCGGCGGGAAAGAGCCCGGCACCTTTTGGCGCTGATCGAGATCGTTGAGCACCCAGTCCGCGGCCAGGGCCTCTCCGGTCCGGCGCGGTATCCTGGACACATAACCGCTGATGATATTTTTCTGGTGCACGATCTGGTAGGTCTGCCCTGAGACCTTCATGTATTTTCCGTAAAGAAGCATGCCGTCCTTGGCCATAAAGGGAATTTCCAGCACCGTGCACGGCTCCGGGTCGCGGGCCATGACCCTGTAAATATCGGGGATAGGGGGATATTGGTACAGCGGCAAAGGAAAGCACAAAAACTCGAACAAAAGGCCGGCCGCCGCCAGGGACCCGGCCAGCCAGGACCAGATACGCCGCCCTGCCAAAACCTCTTTCCAGCGGTCCCAGCAAAAACCCAGCGTCAGGCCCAGGCCGAGCATGGCCAGGACCATGAGCCTGGCGGGAACATGGAAATTCTTTATCACCGGCAGGTACTGCGTCAGCAGGAAAGGTAGGGGCAGGGGCAGGCCGAGCACGGTCACCAGGCTGGCGTTGGCCCGGAGCGCCGGCCCTAAACTGAAGATGAGAAAAAATAAAAAAGCCGCCAGCCACATCCCGGCCTCTTTGCGCCTGAAAGCTTTTATAAAAAACCCGGAAACCAGCAGGGCCGCGCAGGTCCAGCCCAGGAAAACCGTGTTCTCGTAGGAGTAGAACGCAGAGTCCCCGGAAAAAAACCTGTGGAAAACCGGATGCAGGAACGAGGGAGTGAAGAGGGCGGTCAGGTCGGCAGAGTTGCGGCTGCAGACGGCGTAGTTGGATTGGAAATGCCGGACCAGGTCCTGCAGCGGCAAACCGCCTCCCAGATAGCGGCCGAACTGACGCAGGTCCGTGGACAGGCTGGAGCCGTTGTAGCTATAGACATTGGAATCCATGGATAAAACCGCGGATAGGAACGGAGCAAGCAAAACCAGGAATGGAAGGGACAAAGCCAGCGCCTGCGCCCAGCCAAAGGCAGGGACCTTGTCCCTGGGCCGGTCATGAAAAATGAAAAGGAGCAGGCCGAGGCCCAGGCACCAGAACACGCTGACTTGCTCCGCCCACGCCTGCAGGCCCAAAAAAACAGAGGCCCACAGGGCGTCTAGCCGCCTTCTTTTCCGGAAATACCTCGTCAGGAACAAAAGGAAGAACGGGACCGCTTCGGTGCTGACGATGGCCAGGTGCCCCGCGGAAATATATCCCATCCGCACCGGAGCGAACCCGAAAACAAAACCAGCCAGAAGGCCAGCTAGAAAACTCAGCCCGTATTCCCGGGCCAGCATGTACGCGCCCCAGGCTGAAAAACAGAACGAGACCAGATACCCCGCGTTGAAAGCCCGCAAGAGCCCCAGCCAAGGCTGGAGCAGGGTCTGGTAAACGCCGTGCAAAGGAATGGAACCGTCATAGGCCAGGCTCGCGCCGTAGGGATAAAAGAGCATGCTGGTGTGGAACGGGTTGGTCCCGTGCCCCAGCGCATAAGCGAAGTGCCAGGCCTCCCAGACGATCAGCTCCGTGTCCCCGCCGAAATTCCATCCGCCGGGAACGCGGGTATCAAAATGCTGGAACCAGGGCCAGGTATAGAGAGCGGTCAGCAGGATGAACAGGCCCAGGGCCAGGAAAGACTCTCTGGTCCTGTGTCCTGTATCCCGGTTGATGGTCTTTTTTTTCATGTTTGTGTTTCCTTAAGAAAGAAATCTCCCCGTTAAAAAGGAAAAGGCAGCCGCTTAAAATCTCCACGCTTGGAGTTTTTCCATGAACCCGTGGTCCGTCAGGTCGTAGTGGAGAGGGGTGATGGACACAAAACCCTTTTGCAGGGCGTTCATGTCGCTCCCCTCGGGCTCCTGCAGGCTGAGCTGTTCGGCGGTCAGCCAGTAATAGACCCCGCCCTTGGGGTCCCGGCGTTTGAGGTAAGTATCGGTGTACTTGAATTTCCCCTGGCGGGTCACGCGGATGCCTTGGATACGGGAAAGGGGCTTGTCGGGCACGTTGACGTTCAAAAGGATATTGGAGGGCAAACCGTATTTTTTGATCTTCTCGATGATCCGGCCGGCGATCACGCCGGCTGTCCCGTAATGCGCCGGTTTTTTGGTCTTGTTCCAGATCGAAACGGCCATGGCGGGAACACCCATGATATTGCCTTCGATGGCCGCGGAGACCGTGCCAGAATACAGGACATTGGTTCCAGTGTTGTGGCCCGGGTTGATGCCGGACACGACCAGGTCCGGCTTGTGCCGGAGCAGGGCCTTGACCGAAAGTTTGACGCAGTCAGCCGGGGTGCCGTTGACGCTAAAACCGAAAAATCTTCCCTTTATCCTGACCGGGGTCACCCGCAGAGGATCGAGCACGGTCAGGGAGTGGCCGGATGCGCTTTTTTCCGCTTCCGGCGCGACCACGTCGACCTGGGCCTTTTTCTGCAGGGCTTTTTTGAGGACCCTTAAACCTTCGCCTTGGATGCCGTCGTCGTTGGTCAGAAGGATCCTCATTTTTTTTGTCCTATCTCCGCTTGGTCAAACATTGAACCGGAAATGCACCACGTCGCCGTCCTGCATGACGTAATCCTTGCCTTCGGAGCGCAGTAAACCCTTCTCCCGGACCGCCAGCTCCGAACCCAGTTTATCCAGCTCATTAAAGGAAAAAACCTCGGCCCGGATGAATCCCCTTTCAAAATCAGTGTGGATGACGCCGGCGCACTGGGGCGCTTTCATGCCTTTCTCGAAGGTCCAGGCGCGCGTTTCGTCAGGCCCGCCGGTCAAAAAAGTCTGCAGTCCCAGAAGCTCGTAGCCGGCCCGGATGAGGGCATTAAGGCCAGGCTCTTTAAGGCCCAGAGAGGCCAAAAACTCGGCCTGCTCTTCTTGAGGGAGGGCCAGGAGCTCGGCTTCGAGCTGGCAGCACAGGACCACCACCGGGATATGCTGTTTGGCGGCCAAATCCTTGAGGGCTTGGGTATGGCCGGACTCCTGCTTGAGCCCGGCCTCGTCCACGTTGGCCACATACAAGAGGGGCTTGTGCGTCAAAAGCGCCAAAGAATTTAGAAACTTGGTTTCTTCCTCGTCCCAGGTGACGAACCGGAGCGACCGGCCCTGGTCTAAAGCATCTTTGGCTTTTTTCAGCACCGCTAACTGAAAGAGCACGGTTTTATCCTGCGACTTGGCTTGCTTGGCGGCTTTGTCCAAACTCTTGGTCACGGAATCCAGATCTTTGAGCAAAAGTTCGGTCTCGATGATCTCCACGTCACGCTGGGGGTCGATGCTGCCGGCCACGTGCACGACATCTTTTTTGTCAAAACAGCGGACCACTTCCACGATGGCCTGGCACTCCCGGATGTGGCTCAAGAACTGGTTGCCCAGTCCTTCGCCCTGGCTGGCGCCCTTGACCAGGCCCGCGATGTCCACGAACTGCACCTGGGCCGGCACGTTCCTTTTGGGATGGTAGAGCTCCACCAGTCGGTCCAATCTCGCGTCCGGCACCGCGACCACGCCCACATTGGGGTCGATGGTGCAGAAAGGATAGTTGGCCGCCGCCGCGTTGGCGTGGGTGAGCGCGTTAAAGAGCGTGGACTTGCCCACATTGGGCATGCCCACGATGCCGCAGGAAAGGCTCATCTAAAAAAACCTCCGTCCGGTCCTCCCCCGGAAAAACTCCTCCCCTTGAGTTAGGTTTGCCTGGGGAGGGATGACGCCGTGGTGAAAAGCGCGCGCAAAAAACTAAATGTCAAAATAGACCTGGATCCTCCAGCCGCCGCTCTTGGGCTGTTCGATCTTGAGCCGGTGATAGGTGACCCCTTTGACTTCGCGCTTGATGCGGTGGCTCTTGTCCCGTTCTTCGCCGTAGACCACGGCTTCGAGCAGGCGCTTGGTGCAGGTCTTGACCAGCACGCGCTTGGCCAGGAAGTTATTGACCTCGAAGCGGTACAGGAGGTCGTCCAGGAAATTGAACAAAAGCTCCTCGTGGTTGTTGCCCTGGAACCTGACCTCCAGGGTCTCCAGTTCCTCGACGCCGGTCAGGTCCGAGATGAACGAGAACATCCCCAAAGCGGTAGAGCCGATGGCCTCTTCCAAAGTTTCCCCTGTGGCCAGGATACCCACATCGGCGGTATGTTCCACGAACTTAAAAGGCACCACGCAAAAACCTCTCTTCTCCTTGATAGCCCGGCGGCCTGATGGGCCTGGGACAAAAAAACCGGGGTATTACGACCGGGAAACCCTCAGGCCCCCGCGTCTTCCTGGCTGATGTTCTTGAGCCTGAACTCCTGCTGCAGGTCGTCCTTGGACGGACCATCGTCTGGGACGGCCTCTCCCTTAGCTTTCCCCTGGACGGTCTTGGGGAAGACCAGGGCGAACACATTGCCCTTGTCCACCTCGGTGTAGATCTTGAGCTGGGCATGATGGCCTTCCATCACTTTTTTCATGAGCGGGAAACGCACCCCGGATGAGGCGGCCACGCTGCCGAGGAAAGAATCCGGCCCGTGGAAATCGCTGAACAGTTTTTCGATCTGGCCCGCGGTCAGGAGCCGTCCCTGGTCCGTGACCTTGAAGGTCACGTCGTTCCTGCCCTCCAAAACCTCCAGGGAAACCGTGGAATTGGACGGCGAGTTCTTGATGGCCGCGCCCATAAGGGTCAGCAGGGCCTGCTTGACCCGCTGCTCGTCGATGACCAGGGACACGGATTCGGAGGAATACAGCGCTTTGACCGCGATATTGAGCTCTTCGGCCTGGGACTGAACGGTCATGACGCAATCCTTGACCAGCTTGACAAAATTGACGGACGCGCGGTTGAGGTTGACCTCCCCGCCCTCGATCTTGGAGAACTCCAAAAGGTCCGCCAGCAGCCTTTCCAGCCTCGCGCTGCGGTGGACTAGGTTGCCCAAAAATTCCTGCTGGCTCTCGGTCAGGGGGTCCGGGCTGGAGAGGCTCTTGGCGATGTATTCTTTTATCCCGTTGAGGCAGACCTGCCAGTCCGCGGCCAGGTTGGACACGGCCTCGCGCTGGATCCTGGCGCTCTGCAGGGACCGCTGCGCTTCCGTGACCTTGTCCTCTTTGACCCGGTCGGCTTTTTGGACATCTTTGGTCATCTCGTCGTACTGCAGGGCGCTGCGTAACCAGGGCCCCAGCTTGGGCAGCAGGCCTTCCAGATGGTCGATGGTGTCCTGGGACAGGGTGTCGCGGGTCCGGAAATTGTCCGCCAGCATGACGCCCAAAACTTCGTTCTCGTAGATGAGGGGCACGGCGATAAACGCCTGGGTCTCTTCCAGGACCAAAAGCTCTCCCTTGCCCACGCGCGAATCCCGCAGGACATCCTGGATATTATAGGAAGCGCGCTGGAGGACCGAACGGGCGGCGATGCTGCCGTTGGGCACGACCGGGATCTCCAGGCCCGCGACCGCGGCCGGGATATCCTGAGTGCCGACCCCGCGTTTAAGGATGGCGGGACCGTCGCTGGATTCCTGTCTGAGGAAAAAGCAGGCCCGGTCCAGCTTGAGCTCCCGGCAGATGATGGCAAGGGCGATCTTGCAGCCCTCTTTGTAACCGGGGGTCTTTTGGGCGGAGATATAAAGTTCGGGGAGGAGGAACTGTTCGGCCGAGCGTTTTTTGAGCTCCTGGAACTCGGCTTCCAGCCGGGTCAGGGCTTCGGTCTTTTGGGTGAGCATCTCGTCCACCCACTCTTTTTCTTCCTGGGACTGTTTGAGGGATCTCCGGAGCCCCTCGGTCTTCTCTTCGGCCTGGGTGATGAGGCCCTGCAGGGTGGCGAACCCTTTGCCGACAATGCCCGCTTCATCCTGTCTGCTGGCGTCAAAATCCGCCGTGAGCTCCCCCTCCGCCACGCGGGAAGCGCTCAAAAGAAGTTCGGTCCAGGGTTTGAGCCAGGCCACGATGAGGAAGCTGCCGATCAAGATGCACAGCACGGCCATGGCCAGGGGCAGCCAAACGGCCGGAGAGGCCCAAACCGACTCGTTGACCTCGGCGCTGGTCGGCACGAGGTAATCCTCGGCCGGGACGACCACGCCGACGCTCAGGCCCCGGCCTCCGACAGGCCCGTAAGCCACGATGCCGGACACGAGCTTGGAGGCCGCAATGCCGTGTCCCCGTTCCCCGGACACCATCTTGGTCACCATCTCGCTGAAGGAGGCGTCCTGGCTGTCTTTGACCCAGTTCTCTTTGAACTGCTTTTCGGGGTCCTTGTGGAACAGGACGGTGCCGTCCCTGTCCAGGAGGACCGCGTAACCGGACTTGCCCAGGGTCACGCCCTCCAGGAAGCGGAAGAAGACCTGGAACTGCACGGACATGGTCAGGACGCCGCTCACTTTGCCTTCGGAATTATAGGTGGGGGCCGAAAAAAGGTAGACCGGCCCGTTGTCCTTGGTCTTTTGGTTGGTGGTCTGGACCTGCTGGCTGTCCTTGGCGGAGCGGAAATACTCTTTGTCGCTGTAGTCCTGGCCGATGGCTTTTTTGTCCTCCGGGACCTGGTTGAAGACCACGCCGACCCGGTCCAGGACAACGATCTTGACGCAGCCGGGATGTTCGGTCAAATAGGCGGTCAAAAACTCTTTTTGGGCGTTGATCTGGGAATGCCGGACATAGACTTGCCGGGCCAGGACCGCGGCCTCCCTGTCCCAGACCCTGAACTCCTGCTCCAGCGTCTTGCCCAGGGTTTCAGCCAGTTCCTGGCTGGCCGGGATGAGCAGGTCCTGGGCCTGCTGGCTTTCCTCACTGCGTTCCTTGATGAGCTCCTGGTTGAATTCCTCTTGTTTTAAGGTAAGTTCCTGCTGGATCTTCCAGGTGGCCAGGCCGACAGGCAAAAGCACCAGAAAGAACAGGACTATCAATAGTTTTGCCTTTAACCGCATAAAACTCCTTTAAATTTCTATTTTCTTTCATCATAATACAAGGAATTATACGGGGGTGCAAGTCATTCTCCTGCTTTCAAAAGCGTGGCCAGGGGCGCTCTTTTTACGGCCGCCCCCAGCCGGTCTGTCCTGAAAAAATGGCAAAAATTGAAATTTTTTGGCTGAATCGTTTGTTGTATATAATGAAAGGCCTGATAAGAACTCATGGCTCAAGAAAAACGGCAAGAAGGGCAAAAGCCGGTCTTTGAAAAAGAGGCCGTGGAATTATTGGACCTCATGTACGGGCTGGCTTTGAGGCTCTGCAGGAACCCAAGCCAGGCCGAGGACCTGGTGCACGATACTTACATCAAGGCCTGGCGTTATCAGGACAGTTTTCGGCTGGGAACGTCCCTTAAAGCGTGGCTTTTTTCGATCTTGAAGAACACGTTCCTGAACGAAATAAAAAGAGGCAAGTTCATCGACAGCCATGTCGTGATCGAGGACCTGCCCCTCAAGAGCCAGAACAAGGAATACGGGGACGACCAGTACAGCGACGAGGTCAAGCTGGCCCTGGACGCCTTGCCCAAGAAGCAAAGGATGGTCCTGCTCCTGGCCGACGTGGAAGAGTGGTCCTATCAAGAGATCGGGCAGGCGCTGCAGTGCCCGAAGAACACGGTCGGCACCCTGCTCAAAAGGGCAAGGGATGCGATGAAAAAAATGATCCAGAAACAGGAAGGAAGAAAGGAAAGGCCATGAAACAGCACCTCCAAAGCGAACAGATCGACCGGCTGGCGTATGAAGCGTCGGCCAAGGTCAGTATTTTTCCTGAGACCAGCGTGGAAAAAACGCATCTAAAAACATGCGCCTCCTGCCGGTCCCTCGTGGAGGAAGCGCTGTTTTCCAAACAGCTTTTAAGATCTTTGCCGCGGGCCGAAAAGGCACCCCACAGGCTCCGGCTGGAGATCGAAAGAATGTTCCGTCATCAGGAACCGAGGCCGGGGCTGTTATCCCGACTCACCCAAGGGTGGTTGCTTAACAGCCCCTGGGCCAAATCCGCCCTGGTCACCATCGGGATGTTCCTGGTCCTGGGCGGCGCTTACGTCTGGCACACCCAAGCCTCCCTCAAAAAAGACGCCGAGGACCCCCTTTCGCTGGAATGGGCCTTTGAACAGAACGACCAATCCGTCAATACCGACCTGACCCTGCTGACCGAAGAGCTCGAGGAGATGGCCAATGAAAAATAAGCTCGCCACGGGCTTTGTTCTGCTATGCTGCGCGGGCTTCCTGCTTTTGCATCCGGCCTTCGGCCAGACGGTCACCGAGACCAGCGACCCTCTGACCAAAGAGATCAATTCGACCCGTCACGCTCTCCGCGACACCGAGATACAGCATCTGCAGCTTGAGATCAAAGAACTCGACCTGCGCATCAAAAGGCAGCAGGCCGCCCTTGTGAAGATCCAGCCCCAGGGCGACCCCGCCATGCAGACCCTGCTCCAGGAAAGCATCGCCGTGTCCCAGGAGACCCTGTCCACGGTCCAAAAGATCGAGTCCCTGACCGAACAGCTCCACCAGGCCCGGAAACAAAAAGAATACGCCAAAGGCGACCAGATCTACCACGAACTCAAAACCGTCAAGGAGACCTACTCGGAACAGCAGCTGGACGTCCTGGTCCTGCGCCAAAAGATCTACCTGGCCAGGCTCAAGGAAAATTTTGTGGGCCGCCTCCATGACCTGAACGCCACGATCATCAAGGCCCAGCAGCTCAAAAACCCGACCGCGGTCCAATCGGCCGACGACGCCAAAAAACCTCTGGAGCAGGCCGTGAAGCTGGTCGACGACCTCAACCTCCTGGTCCAGAAAATGCATGATGCCAAAGAGCAGGACAACGAGGAGACATTGGACAGCCTCGTGGAACAGGCTCAGGCCAAGAAAACAGCCCTGCAGGAGATCCAGAAAAAATTAAAGATGTAATCAAGGCAACCGCCCGCGGCCAAAAAGGCCGGGGCCAGGAATCATCAATTAAATAAACAAAAAGACGGGGGGTGAATAAAACATGAAGAAACTTATCGCAGTTCTAATCGGAGCCACGATCCTGATGGGAGGTCTGACGATCGGATATACCGCTGACCCTTCCACCGGAAACGGAACATCCGTGACCCAGCCCGATAAAGGAAAAGGCAAATGTTCTACTAAAAAGGGCAAGAAAAAACACCACAAAAAAGGCGGTTCCGTGGTGACCCCGGGTTCGAAGTAAACACTGCTAGGAAATAAAAAAAGGGGGTTCTGCTTAACGCAGAACCCCCTTGTGTTTTCCCAACCTATTCGGCCTTTTCGGCCCCTTCTTCTTCCTCGTCCTTGACCGCGATACGGGCCACGGCCACCACGCTGTCTTTCTCGCCCAGCCGGATGAGCCTCACACCCTGCGTGTTGCGGCCCTGGGTGCGGATGTCTTTGACCTTCATCCTGAGCATGATCCCCTGCGCGGTGATGACCATCAGCTCGTCCTCGTCGCTGACCTCTTTGGCGTCAACCACTTTGCCGGTCTTTTCCTTGACCTTGAGGTTGATCATGCCCTTGCCGCCCCGGTTTTGGATGCGGTAATCCGAAACGCTGGTGCGCTTGCCGTAGCCGTTCTCCGTCACCGTCAGGAAAGTCCCCTTGTTGCCGTGGATGACGGCCATGCCGATGACCTCGTCGTCCTTGGACAGCTTGATGCCCCGGACGCCCTTGGCGGCGCGTCCCATCTCCCTGACCTTGGTCTCCTTCATGCGGATCCCCTTGCCGATGCGGGTGGCCAGCGCGATGTCTTCCTTGCCGTTGGTCATTTCTACGCCGATCACTTCGTCGTTCTTCTGGAGTTTGAGGCCCAGGATCCCGCCGGCGCGCTGGTGGCTGTAGGCCACGAGGGCCGTCTTTTTGAGCATCCCCTTGCGGGTCGCCATGAGCATGAACTGTTTCTCAAAGCTTTTGACGGTCATGGCCGCCGCGACGGTGTCGCCCTCCTTGAGCCGGATCATCCCGCCGATGGCCTTGCCCTTGGCCTGGCGGCCGGCCTCCGGGACCTCGTAGACCTTGACCTGGTGGACGTAACCCTGCCGGGTGAAGAACAGGATGAAGTCGTGCGTGGTGGCCGTGAACAGCTGCTCGACAAAATCCTCTTCTTTGGTGCCCATGGCGGCCACGCCCCGGCCTCCGCGACGCTGGGCTCGGTAGGTCGAGACCGGGAGCCGCTTGATGTATCCCTGGTGGGAAATGGTCACGACCACGTCCTCCTCGGCGATCAGGTCCTCGATCTCCAGGTTCTCCGCCTTGCCGATGATCTCCGTCCGCCTGGGGTCCGCGTACTTTTGTTTCATCTCCAGCAGCTCTTCTTTGATCAGGTTGAGGATCTTGCGGCGGCTGGCCAAAATGCCTTTGAGGGTCTCGATGGTCTTGATCAGCTGCAGGTATTCTTCATCTATCTTCTGTCTTTCCAGGGAGGTGAGCTGCTGGAGCCTCATGTCCAGGATGGCCTGGGCCTGCTCCGGGGACAGCTTGAAGAATTTGACGAGCGATTTTTTGGCCTCGTCCACGGAAGCGGAACCCCGGATGACCTTGATGATGCGGTCCAGGTTGCTCAGGGCGATCTTGAGGCCTTCCAGAATATGGGCCCTTTTCTCCGCCTTATTTAGGTCAAATTGGGTCCTGCGGACGATCACATCCTCGCGGTGTTTGATGTAGAAATAAAGCATGCCCTTAAGGTTGAGGATGCGGGGTTGGCCGTCCACCAGCGCCAGAAGCGTTACGCCGAAGGTTTCCCGCAGCTGGGTATGCTTGAAAAGCTGGTTTAAAATGACCTCCGCGTTCTCGTGCTTGCCGATCTCGATCACGACGCGCATGCCCTCGCGGTCGGACTCATCGCGGATATCGCTGATCCCTTCTATCTTTTTATTCTGCACCAGGTCCGCGATGGTCTCGATGAGCTGGGCCTTGTTGACCTGGTAGGGGATCTCGGTGATGAGGATGCGTTTGCGCCCTTTTTTGTCCTCCTCGGTCTTGGCCTTGCCCTGCATCTGGATCATCCCGCGTCCGGTCTGGTAGGCGGAACGGATCCCGTCCTTGCCCAGAATATAGGCGCCGGTCGGGAAATCCGGGCCTTTGATGTATTTCATCAGCTCTTCGACTTTGATCTCGGGGTTGTCCAACATGGCCACCAGGCCGTCCACGACCTCGCCCAGATTATGGGGCGGGATGTTGGTCGCCATGCCTACCGCGATGCCGGCGGAACCGTTGATGAGCAGGTTGGGGATCTTGGAGGGAAGGACCAGGGGCTCTTCCCTGCTTTCGTCGTAGTTGGGGCCGAAGGCGACGGTCTCTTTCTCGATATCGGCCAGGAGTTCGGAAGCGATGGGGTCGAGCCGGATCTCCGTGTAACGCATGGCGGCCGCCGAATCGCCGTCAATGGACCCGAAATTGCCCTGGCCGTCCACCAGCGGGTACCGGCTGGCGAAATCCTGGGCCATGCGCACGATGGTGTCGTAGACCGCCACATCGCCGTGGGGATGGTAGTTGCCCAGCACTTCACCGACGATCTTGGCCGATTTCCGATAGGGCTTGTTGTGCAGGACGCCCATCTCGTTCATGGCGAACAGGATGCGGCGGTGCACCGGCTTTAACCCGTCCCGGACATCCGGCAGGGCCCGGCCCACGATGACGCTCATCGCGTAATCCAGGTAGGAGCCCCGCATCTCGGACTCTATGTCGACCGCTTGGTACTTTTCCTTGACGGCCTCAGCTGGCACGCCGGGCTGGGCCGCCGGGTGCGGGACTGTCTGCGGAGCCGCCGGGGCGGGCCCTGCGGCGGGCTTGGCCGCTTCTTTCTTTTCCTTTTTCTCTTTTTTTTCTTTTTTCCTGCGCGGGCTGATGGTGCCTCCTAAAAATTATTTCGCTTATCTTTAGATATCCAGATTCTTCACGTCCGGGGCGTGGGATTGGATGAAATCGCGCCGCGGCTCGACTTTGTCCCCCATCAGGATCGTAAAGGTCTGGTCCGCTTCCACGGGGTCCTCCAGTTTCACCTGCAGGATGGTCCGCTTCTCCGGGTCCATGGTGGTCTCCCACAACTGGGAGGGGTTCATCTCGCCTAAACCTTTGTAACGCTGCAGGGTGAGACCCTGCTTGCCCAGCATCTTGATCTCGTTGATCGCCTCGGTGGCATTGGCGCAGTAGAGGGTCTTGACGCTGGTGATGACCTTGCAAAAAGCCTTGCTCTTCTTGCGGCCCGCCTCTTCTTCTTCTAGAAAATCGGCCACCTTGATGCCCAGTTTGGACAACCGCTTCAGGACGTGGTCCACGGACCTCAGTTCCCCGAGCTCCTTGAAGTTCACGACCCTGGTCTTTTCCGCCGAGGGAGTTTCCCCGTCCCAGTAAGGCCTTTCGTTCCCCTGCCGCTCCTCTTTGCGTTTCTCCTTTTCCATCATCTTTTCATACTCGTCCTCGGTGTAGACATAGGACTTTTTATCTTCCCCCCGTATCTCATAGAGGGGCATCTTGTCCGCGTGTTTGGCCTTGAGCGCCAGGTAATCGTCCAGGGAGATGCCCATGCGGTCCATCTTGATGATCATCTGGTTGAGCTGGTAAAAATCCTTGATAAGGTCGAGAAGCTTCCCTTCCTTGTAGGTCTCTTCTTTGCCGCCCCGCAGCGTGACCAGCGAACAATGCTCCACCCCGGCTTCCAGCAGGAACAGGTCGAGGTCCTCTTCCCGCTGCAGGTATTTTTCCCTTTTGCCGCTTTTGACCTTATAAAGAGGCGGCTGGGCGATGTAAATATACCCTTTGTCGATGAGCTCCCGCATCTGGCGGTAGAAAAAGGTCAACAGAAGGGTCCGGATGTGGGCTCCGTCCACGTCCGCGTCGGTCATGATCAGGATCTTGTTGTAACGCGCGTTGGCGATGCTGAAATCCTGCTGGCCGATACCGGTCCCGATCGCCGTGATCATGGTCCTGATCTCTTCGTTGGCCAGAATTTTGTCGAGGCGGGCCTTTTCCACATTGAGGATCTTGCCTTTCAAGGGAAGGATGGCCTGGAACTTGCGGTTGCGTCCCTGCTTGGCCGAACCGCCCGCCGAATCTCCCTCCACCAGGAAAAGTTCCGCGACCGCCGGGTCCGACTCCGAGCAGTCCGCCAGCTTGCCCGGGAGGGACAGACCGTCGAGAGCGCCCTTGCGCCGGGTCAGCTCCTTGGCTTTGCGGGCCGCTTCACGGGCCTCCGCGGCCAAAAGGGATTTTTCGATGATCCTGCGCGCGACCGCGGGGTTTTTATCAAAATACTCTCCCAGCTTGTCGTTGACCACCTGCTCCACGATCCCTTTGACCTCGCTGTTGCCGAGCTTGGCCTTGGTCTGCCCTTCGAACTGCGGGTCCGGGACCTTGACGCTGATCACGGCGGTCAGCCCTTCGCGGACGTCCTCGCCCTGCAGGGCGGTGTTCTCGTCCTTGATGAGGTTGTGCCCTTTGGCGAAATCGTTGGCGCAGCGGGTGAGGGCGGATTTGAACCCGACCAGGTGGGAGCCGCCCTCCACGGTGTTGATGTTGTTGGCGTAGGTGTAGATGTTCTCGTTGTAGCCGTCGTTGTACTGGATGGCGATCTCCACGACCACCTTGTCTTTTTCTTTTTCAATATAGATGGGCTGGTCGTTGACGACGGTCTTGGCGCGGTTCAAGTGCTTGACGAACGAAATGATCCCTCCGTCGTACTGGAAGATCTGCTCCGAGTCCGTCTTGCGGCGTTCGTCCTTGAGGATGATCTTGATGCCTTTGTTCAAAAAGGCGAGCTCGCGGAGGCGATTGGCCAGGATCTCAAAAGAAAAGACCGTCGTGTCGAAGATCTCGCTGTCGGGCTTGAAAATGACCCGGACCCCTTTTTTCTTGGTGGTCCCGGTCTCCCGGACCTTGCTGCTCGGCACGCCGCGCTCGTAGGACTGCTCGTACACTTTGCCGTCCCTGCGGGACTGCACTTCCAGCCATTCCGAAAGCGCGTTGACGACCGACACACCGACCCCGTGCAGACCTCCGGAGACTTTATACGCGTTGTGGTCGAACTTGCCGCCGGCATGCAGGATGGTCATGACCACTTCCAGGGCCGATTTCTTTTCCGTTTTGTGCATGTCCACAGGGATGCCGCGGCCGTCGTCGTTGACCGACACGGAATTGTCGGTATGGACCGTCACCTCGATCTCTTTGCAATACCCCGCCAAAGCTTCGTCGATGGAGTTGTCCACGACCTCGTAGACCAGGTGGTGCAGACCTTCCACACTGGTGTTGCCGATGTACATGCTCGGCCTTTTCCGGACCGCGGACAGGCCTTCCAGGACCTGGATCTTACTCGAATCGTAAGTGTCCGAGCCGCCGGACTGTTTTTTTGGTTTTTCCTGTTTTCGTTTGGCCATCTTACTCCTTGCGCGCCCCTTGTTTACCGGGCCTCTTTGTCCTAACTTTAGCCGAAGCCGTGCTGATTTTGAACCTAATGTCCCTAATTTGTTCTTTTTTTAACCTCTCCCGCAACCCCTCTAAAATCCTTGTTTTTTCGAATAAAAGCTCCTGTTGCCAGCTCGAAGAGGTCACTCCCACGATCAACAGGCCCCTTGTCAGGGCCTGCGGGAAGGCCTGCTCCCTGATGGCCGGCCCCGCGGCCTCTTCCCACGCTTTCATAACCGCGGCCCAGCGCAGCTTTTGAGCTATTTTACCAGTAGTTAGAAATTTTTTAAGTATCTCTTGGACCGGACGCAACTCGCTGTGATGGGGTCTCATCGGGCCACCGTTTCCGACCGCCGGGCTTTGCCGTTCTCGATACGCCAAACCACGGGGCGTTCCGTCCCCTGGCCCGGTCCAAAAAATACAAAATCGTTGGACGGGGCGCCCGTGGTGCTGATAAAGGTCTGGCTGCCCGCTTTCATCAGGTCCACCAGGGCCTTTTGCCTCTGCCCGTCCAGTTCCGACAGCACGTCGTCCAAAAGAAGGAGCGGCGCCTCGCGGCGCTGTTTCTCCAGCAACACCCACTCCGCCAGTTTAAACGCCAGCACCGCACAGCGATGCTGTCCCCGGGAACCGAAATTCTTGAGCGGCTTCTGGCTCAGCCAAAAGCTGATATTGTCCCGGTGCGGCCCCAGGGAAGTCTGCCCGCGCCGGATATCCTGGTCCCTCATGTCCTTGAGGCCGGCCTCGAAGACCGCCTTGTCCCCTTTGAGGGACGGCCAGGAGCGGTCCAGGCGTTCCCACGACCGCTCGTACTTTAGCTCCAGATCCTCGTGCTCCGCGCCGCCCGAGAGCTTGCGGTAAAACTCCCGGCACAGGGGGTTCAGGGTCTCGAGCAGTCCGGCCCTGTCTTTCATAAGAGCGCAGCCTTTGTCCACCAGCAGGGCGTCCCACGGATCCAGCAGGGACGGCACGGCCCCGGTCCGCGTTATTTCATCCAGCAGTTTCTGGCGCTGGCTCAGGACCCCCTGGTACTCCTGCCACTGAGCCTTGTATTCCGCGGAGAGCTGGAATAAAAGGTTGTCCACCATCCCCCGCCGGACGCTGCTGGACCCCGCGGGAGAGGCAACATCGTCGGGCGTGAACACCACCAAAGCCAAAACCTCTTCGATGGGATTCTCCCTCGAAACCTTTTTGCCGTTTAAAAGAACTTTTTTCCGAGACTCCGTGTTAAAAACGATCTCGACCCGCTGGTCCTGCCCGCCGGAGGCCAGTTGCCCTGCGACCCGGCTCTCGGTCTTCCCAAAGAGCACATACTCTTCGTCCCTGGAGACCCTAAATGATTTTCTGCCGGACAACAATGACAAGGCTTCCAGGAGGTTGCTTTTACCTTGGCCGTTAGGCCCCGAAAAAACGTGCAGAGAAGCGTCTAAATCCAAGCTGAGGTTTTCGAAATTTCTAAAACAATAAAGATCCAAAGCTTTTACGCGCAAGCCGCCCCGCCCTCGCCGTCCGTCACAACCTTCCTCATATCCTCATGGGCATGATGACGCACAGGTAACTGTTGTCCCCTTCCGGCCGGATGATCGCGGGATTGAGCGCCTCGGAGAGCTCGAGCATTGTCTCCGGCTGTTTGACCACCTTCAAGACGTCCTGGATAAAGCGTCCGTTGTAAGCGGCCACGATCGGGTCGCCGTCATAGTTCACCTTGATCTCTTCTTTGGCCTCTCCCAGCTCCGGAGCGGACGCCGTGATCACGAGCTGCCCTTTTTGCGCCTCGAGCTTAATCGACGCAGATTTCTCAACGGAGAACACCGAGACCCTTCTGACGGCCTTGAGGAGGTCGTCGGTCTTGGCCCTGATCTTTTTGTCCGATTTTTTAGGGATGACCTGCTCGTAGTTCGGGAACTGCCCCTCGATAAGCCGCGAGGTCAGGAACAGGTTGTCCACCACAAAGATGATCTGATTCTCCAGGATGTTCAGCTTGACGTCGCCTTCGTCTTTTAACGCTTTGTTCAGCTCGTTGAGGGCCTTGCTGGGGATGATAACACCCTTTTTATCTTTGTAGGGCTTTTCCAGCTGGCGTTCGACGACGGCCAGCCTGTAGCCGTCCGTGGCCACCAGTGAGATCTTTTTACCGTCGATCATCAGATAGGCACCGTTCAAGACGTAACGGGTGGCATCCGCGGAAATCGCGAAAAAGATTAAAGAAATCATATCTTTGAACACTTTTTGAGGGATGGAAAAGCTGATTTCCTCTTTAAATTCGGGCAAAATCGGGAAATCATCTATAGGAAGTCCGAAAAGGCGGACCTTTCCATTTTCATACTTTATGGTCATCTGGTAGTTGTCGTTAACCTCAATCTCTAACTCTTTTAAAGGTAGTTCTCTGACTATTTCATTCAATTTTTTGGCTGGGACCGTAATACTGCCTTTTTGCAGCACTTGTGCCGGCATAAAACACCGCAACCCTACCTCCAAATCGTTGCCGACCAGTTTTATAGTGTCTTTCTCGGTCTCGATTAATACATTTTCTAAGATAGGCAGGGTGTTCTTGGTAGCGACGACGCTTTGGACGATTTGAATGGTCCTGAGCAGCTCTTCCTGGTTGCAGGAAAATTTCATTTATTCCTCCTCTTAAATATTAGTACCTTATATAAATAGTTTTCGTATTAGTAAGCATAGCGATAATGTGTATAATACCATTTTTTTTTATATAGTCAGGTGTTTGGAAAAATAAATTGTGCATAGATCTGTTGAAAAAGTTTTAAAAAGGCTGTGTGAAAACAAGAGCGGAAAATTAAATAGGTTTTCAACAGAGTTATTAGAAGGGTTGGAAAGGTGCGGATGAACAAAAAAGGCAGTTAGCGATTTGCCCCGAGACTTTTGGTGAGATTTTGCATGAGTTGGTTGAAAGAAGGGTCGGCCTCGATCTTTTTCATGACTTGTTTGATCGCGTACATGACCGTGGTGTGGTCCCGACCACCGAAATAGGAGCCTGTGTCCGGTAAAGACAAGTTGGTGAGTTCCCGGACCAGGTACATAGCTATTTGGCGGGGCAAGACCACGTGCGAAGTCCGCCTGTTGTTTTCGAGTTCTCCCGGAGCCAGACTGAAATGGGAGCTGACGGCCTTTTTGATGTCATCGACGGACACTGATTTTTGTTCAGGCGGGACCATGTCTTTGAGAGCAGCCTCTGCCAGGGGCAGGGAAAGCTCTTTTTTAAGCAGGTCGGACATGGCCACGATTCTGTTGAGAGACCCTTCCAGCAGGCGCACATTATGCTTGAATTTAGAGGCGATATAGATGTAAACCTCTTCAGGAACCGTCAAATAATAGTATTCCCTCTGGGCGATCTTTTTGAGGATGGCCAGGCGCGTTTCATAGTCCGGAGGCTGGATATCCGCGGAAAGGCCCATGGAAAAACGGGATTGCAGCCTCTCGGCGATCTTGATCTCCCTGACCGGGCGGTCGGCGGTGCAGACGATCTGCCGGTGGGAGTCAAAAAGGGTGTTAAAAGTGTGGAAAAGCTCTTCCTGCAGGCCCTCTTTGTTCTCCAGGAACTGGATGTCGTCGATGAGCAGGATGTCCGTCTTGCGGAACTTTTCACGGAAATTTTCCATCCGGTTGAAGCGGATGCCGTTGACGTATTCATTTAAAAATTGTTCCGTGGTGATGTAGTTGATGCGCGCAGAGCTGTTTTGTTCCTGCATCCTCCTCACGATGGCATGGAGCAGATGGGTCTTGCCCAGCCCGACCCCTCCATAGATGACCAGCGGGTTGTAGGATTTGGCCGGCGATTCCGCGACCGCCAGGCAGGCGGCGTGGGCATAGCGGTTGCTGTCGCCCACGACGAAATTCTCAAAAGTATACTTTGGATTAGGCTTAAACGCCGATCCCTCTTTGTCTTTGGACGATCTGAGCTGTATCTCTTTGTCGCCGAGGGATATTTTGGAGGGCCTGACGGCCGGGAAAAAAGAATCCATCTGCTTCTTCTGTTCTTCGTAGGAGAGCGAAATCACCAGAGAAAGCTCTATGGCGGGATATCCGGCGCGGAGGAGCTCTGCTTTGATGAGGGGCGCGTAAACTTTGGCGATCCTGTTCTTGAAATACAGGTTGGGGACCTGGAGCGTCATGGTGTTGTTCTCGATTTGGATGAGCTCCAGCGGTTTGAACCAGCTCTCAAAGACCCTGGGTTCAACCCGTGGTTGGACGGAGTCCAAAATTTTATTCCACAAAGCTTGCGGTGTGATTGTCAGATTGTTGGTGGCCATAATTTCCGTCATAAAAAAGCTTGAAATTAAAAGAGATATTTAACGACACCCTGACCTAGTCTTTAAAACGCTTTTGATTTCAGATCAGGCGTTATTGCTGAAAAAAAAGCACATTAAAAAAATATTTTGTCTTAAAATAGCTTCGAAGGTAATCGCAGAGTATAGCACTCTCGGTTGGCAATGCAACCTATTTGGAAGAAAAGCTGGAAAATAGTTATCATGGTCCGCGCGCTTTTAATTGACCAAACGCGAACGAGTAAGTTAAGATTTTAGACCTTGAAGGATTTATAAACAACTCCAAGGCAAGACAGAAGGAGATCGAACATGAAAAGGACCTATCAGCCTAATGTAAGACACCGCAAAAAAGTTCACGGTTTTAGGAAGCGCATGAGCTCTACCGGAGGACAGCGGGTGCTTCGCTCAAGAAGGCGCAAGGGGAGGAAGCGGCTGTCCGCGTAACGGCGGAGCTGGAATAATTTGCCGAAGACAAACAAGACCTTCCGGGCTGTGGAGCCGCCTCAAAGCTCAGCGGAGTTCCTGAGGATTATCAAACAGGGGAAGAAGACCGGCTCTCCATATTATTCCCTCTATGTTCTGCTCCCCCAGGAAGACCTCCGGGTCGGCCTTTCCATCGGCAGGTTGGTCGGCATTGCCGTGGTCAGGAACAGGCTCAAACGAGTTTTGCGGGAAGCGTACCGCTTGAACCAAAAGCGCATGAAGACCGGTTGGTATTTGGTCGTGGTCAAAAAACCTGCCGCACAGCTTTCCTCGCGAGATTTATTATCGAACCTCTACTCACTCTGGGACCAGGCGGGCATTCTGGAAAAGTCATAACGCGCGATAAGGGTTTTTTTTAAAACTTAATATATATTAAGGAAGCTCGATGAAATTTATTCTGAGACTCATGATCAGAGGTTATCAGCGCCACCTCTCCCCTTTCCTGGCTCCGGCCTGCCGCTTCACCCCAACCTGCTCGTGTTACGCGGACGAGGCTTTGGAAAAGTTCGGCGTTTTTAAAGGCGGCGTTCTGGCGCTCAGGCGGATCCTGCGCTGCCATCCTTTTTGCGCGGGCGGCGTGGACCCGGTACCGGCCACGGGACAGAAAAGAGTTTTGAAAAAAGCGGAAGCGAGGTAAATGATGGAAAAACGGATTGTGATTTTCGTGGTATTCGCCTTTTTAGTGCTGATGTGGTCCTCGATGAGCCGGCAGACCGCGCCGGTCAGACGGCCCGGAGCAACCTCCCCTCAAGCGGTCCAGCCCACGGTCACAGCCGTTCCGGCGGCGGCAGCCCTGAACACTCCCGGCCCCAAGACAGCAGAAAAGACCATGGAGTTCGAGGCCGAGCCCTTTACCGCCACCATCGCCACGCGGAGCGGCGTCCTGCAAAAGTTCATCCTTAAGAAGTATTTAGCCGACAAAAATCCCATTGACCTCTGCCCTGATAGCAGTGCCGCCAACGGCCTGGCCTGCGCCAATCTGGCCCTAAGGTCAGATTCGCTGGCTGCCCCCCTGGATTTCACGGTCGAACAGTCGTCTCCCCAGCAGCTGGTCTTGAAAGCCAAGACAGGCATCAAATCCCTGTGGGTCAGGAAAACGTTTGCCTTTGACAACAAGGATTATTTGTTCAGCTACAAGATCTCTTTCCAAAACACCAGCCAGCAGGCCGTGGATGTGCCTTCTTTTTATGTCGACCTGGGGCCGGGCATCGGGACCTTTAAAAACGAGAACAATTTGATCACCGCCGTGACCAAAATAGGCGACAGCGTGAACCGTTCGGTCTGGGGCACCAGCTTTTTGATGGGCGCGGGCAGGTTCCTCGGCCTGGTCACCGGGCCGGAGCCGACCTTTAAAGAGACCCGGATGGACGGCAAAGTCGCCTTGGCGGCCTTAAAAAGCAGGTATTTCGGCCTAGCGCTTATCCCGGATTTTTTCACCACCGGCGCGCTTATCGTAACGCGGCCGGGCAACGCTACGCAGGTCTCGGTCGGGCTTCCTCCTTTTAAACTGCCGGCCAGAGGCGTCCAGGAGTTCTCCTTCCAGGTCTTTGGCGGGCCCCTGGGGTATTCCCATCTCAAATCCCTGCATCTTTCCCTGGAAAACATGGTGGACCTGGGCTATTTCAGCTCCATCGCGGTGATCATGCTCTACACCCTGGAGTTCTTCAACCACATCACCCACAATTACGGCCTGGCCATCATCCTCCTGACCATTTTGGTCAAGTTCATCCTGTGGTGGCCGACGCAGAAAAGTTTTGAGTCGATGCGGAAGATGCAAAGGCTCCAGCCCCAGATCAACGCCCTCAAGGCCAAATACAAGGACGACTCCACAAAACTGAACGCGGAGACCATGAAACTTTTCAAGGAACAAAAAGTCAATCCCATGGGAGGATGCCTGCCCATGCTCATCCAGATGCCGGTCTTTTTCGCCCTGTACCTGACCCTGTCCAGTTCCATCCAGCTGAGAGGCGCGCCCTTCTGCCTTTGGATCCAGGACCTGTCCGTCAAAGACCCATATTTCGTCCTGCCCATCCTGATGGGGGTGACCATGCTCCTGCAACAGTGGATGTCCTCGCCGGACCCGGCGCAGTTCAAGAGCACGCTGTGGCTTCCCCTGATCTTCATGGCGACCTTTTTCTGGCTGCCCTCGGGGGTCCTGCTCTACTGGGTGGTGCAGAATATCCTGTCCGTGGGACAGCAGGCGCTTATCAATAGAAAACAAACTGTATAAGGAGGAGAGCCCGATGAGATCCGTGGAGAAAGAAGGCAAGACCGTGGAAGAGGCCGTAGAGCTGGCGTTGCAGGAGCTCGGGGCTACAAAAGAGGAAGTGGTCGTGGAGATCGTGGAAGAAGGCAGCAAGGGGCTGTTCGGCCTGGTCGGCAGTAAAAAAGCCAAGGTCAAGGTCTCGGTCCAGACCGAAGGGATCAAAAAAGCGGAGGAGGTCACCAAAAAGATGCTGGACCTGATGGGGCTGACCTCGGAGGTCAAGGTCTCCATCCAGGACGACCATATGTATGTGGAGATCGCAGGAAATTACGGCGGGCTTTTGATCGGCAAAAAAGGTGAGACTCTTTCAGCCCTGCAGTATATCGTCAGCCGCCTGGTCAACCGCGGCGAAGAGGGCAATCCCTATCGGGTGGTGGTGGACGCCGAAGGTTACCGCAAGCGCCGGGAAGCCAAACTCATAGACATGGCCAGAAAGAGCGCGGAGATGGTCAAATCCTCGGGCCGGGAAATGCTCATCGACCCCATGCCCGCGTTCGAGCGGCGCTTGATCCACATGCTGTTAAAGGACGACCCGGACGTCAAGACAGAGAGCCGGGGTGAAGGCGCTTTTAGGCAGGTGGTGATCCTGCCGGCCAACCCAGGGGAAGTAAACGGGAATAAGTAGTTTTTCCTTTTAAACCAGATGCTTTTTTACTTCGGCCAATACTTTGGCTCTCACTTCCGTGAGAGACCCCAGGACCGTGCAACCCGAAGCGGCCGGGTGGCCGCCTCCCCCAAAAACCTTGGAGATCTCCAGGGTGTCCACCTGTCCTTTAGAACGCAAAGAAACTTTGACCTTGGCCGGCCCCACCTCTTTAAACAGTATGCCCACCTGGGCCGTGGCCAGTGAACGGGGATAATCCACGATATTTTCGGTCTCCCAGTCTTGAGCTCCGGATTTTTTCATCATCTCGACAGTGACCTCGACCCAGGCCACTTTGCCGTCGCTTTCGGTCTGTAGGGTGGCCAGGGCCAGCCCCTGCAGCTTTACCCGGGAAAGAGGATTTTGTTCCAGCAGGGCGGTGGTCACCTGTTCGGGCTTTAGGCCGCATCCCACAAGCTCGGCGGCGATGGCCAGGGATTCTTTGGTGGTGTTGCCGTACCTGAACCCTCCGGTGTCCGTGTACAGCGCGGTAAAGAGGCAGGCCGCGATAGCGGCGTCGATCCTGCCGCCCAGGGCCAAGATGAGGCGGTAGGCCTGTTCCCCGACCGCGGAAACTTTTGGCTCGACCCAGTTGAGGGTGCCGTAGTTCTCGTTGAAGGCGTGGTGGTCGATGTTGATGACCTGTCCGGCTTGTGTGGCCAGGTCCAAAGGCAGACCCAGGCGGCTCCGGTCAGGGCACTCGAAGGCAATGATGACATCAAAGCGTTCCGCGGGGCCCACGCTGTCTTTGACCTCGCCGCTACCGGGTAAAAAACGGTACAGGCCCGGCACCCCCTGGTGGTTGGCGATGGTCACCTGTTTGCCCATTTTTTTCAGGACAGGCGCCAGGGCCAGTTCAGAACCGAGCCCGTCACCGTCGGGGTTGAGATGGGTGGTCAGCAAAAATGTTTTATTGGCCTTGATCGCTCCGACAATATCGTCCAGGACGCTCATTTCTTTTTCCTTTTTGGTTTGGCCGTTGCTTTTTTCTTTTTGGTCTTTTTCCTGGGTTTAACAGCAACTTCATGCGCGTGTTCCTGTTTTTCTTTGTCTATTTGATGCAAGAGGGTCAGGACCCGGGAGCTGTGCTCCAGCGTTTCATCGAGTTTAAAGAGTATTTCCGGAACGAGCCTTAACCCAAGACGCGGGGCCAGCTGGTGCCGGATAAAACCCGCGGCGCTTTTAAGGCCCGACAAGCTGTTCTCCTTGGCCTGTTCGTCGCCTAAAATGCTGATAAAGATCTTGGCTTGACGCAGGTCGTCCGTCACTTCCACTTTGGTGACCGTCACAAACCCGATGCGGGGGTCCGTGACCTCGGTCCGCAGGATATTCATGACCTCTTCGTGGATCAGGGATTCCACCCGGTCTTTTCTTTTGAAACCGAATTCCATGGCTGTCCTTTCACAAATATGTGATGTGGGTGTCCAAAAGTTCCGCCATGCCGGACTGCTCCACAAGGCTCGCGGCGTGCGACAGGGTCCGGTCCGCGAAGGCCTGGCTGGTGTTGACATGCACGACCGCCAGGGAGGCCCGCTGCCAGGTGTCCCGTTCAGAGACTTCGGCGCAGGAGACGTTGAACCGGCTGCTCAGCCGGTCCAAAAGGCTTTTGACGATCCGGCGTTTTTCTTTCAGGGAGTTGGATTCCGCAAGGAAAAGTTCGATCGTTAACAGGCCCACTACCATGTTGGTTCGCTCACCCGTCTCCACCGGATTGACGGAACTCAGGACAATTTCTGGATCACGGTCTCCGTCACGAAAGATTCTATAAAATCGCCGATCCGCAAGTCCGATAGCCCGTCGATCCTGATCCCGCACTCGAACCCGGCCGCCACCTCGGACACATCGTCCTTAAAGCGTTTCAGTGAGGCCAGCTTGCCTTCAAAGGCCACCTCACCGCTGCGGGCAACTTTCATCTGGCCCGAACGGGTGATCTTGCCGGCCGTCACATAGCAGCCGGCCACGGTGCCTTCCTTGGAGGTCTTGAAGATCTGCCTGACCTCGGCCCGGCCCACCAGAGTTTCCTTGAAATGGGGCTCCAAAAGGCCTTCCATGGCGGCTTTGACGTCGTTGACAATGTCGTAGATGATGCGGTAGAACCTCACGTCCACCTTTTCCCGGGCCACGACGGTCTGTGCCTGGGGCTCGGTCTTGACGTTGAATCCCACGATGATAGCGTTGGCGGCGGAGGCCAGCATCACATCGCTTTCCGTGATGTTGCCCACCCCGCCGTAGACCACGTGCAGTTTGACCTTTTCGTTGCTCAGGGCCTCGAGGGAGTGCCTCAAAACCTCCACGGACCCGCTCACGTCGGCCTTGATGATGATCTTCAGCTCCTTGATCTTGCCCTGCTGGATCTGGCTGTAGAGGTCGTCCAAGGTGATGCGTTTGCCGAGAGAAAGTTCGTGCTCTTTGGCCTGTTCCTGGCGTTTGGCGGCGATGTAACGCCCCATTTTCTCGTTGACCAGGACCTGGACCTTGTCCCCGGCCTGGGGGATGCCGGAGAGCCCCAGAATCTCCACTGGAGTGGCCGGCCCGGCTGAAAGGAGGCGCTGGCCGTGCTCGTTGGCCAGGGCCCTCACCTTGCCGTAGCACGCTCCGGCGATAAAGGTGTCGCCGACCTTCAGGGTGCCTTTTTCCACCAGGATGGTGGCCACGGGGCCGCGGTTTTTGTCCAGCTTGGCCTCGATGACCGTGCCTTTGGCGGGCGCGTGGGGGTTAGCCTTGAGTTCCAGCATTTCGGCTTCCAGCAAGAGCATTTCCAAAAGCTTGTCCAGGTTGAGTTTTTTTTTGGCGGAGACCTCCACCATGATGGTCTTGCCTCCCCAGTCCTCGGGCATCAGGCCGTGATCGGAAAGCTGCTGCTTGATGCGGTTGATGTTGACGCCTTCCTTGTCGATCTTGTTGATGGCCACCATGATGGGCGTCTTGGAGGACTGGGCGTGGTGGATGGCCTCGATCGTCTGGGGCATGACCCCGTCGTCCGCGGCCACGACCAGCACGATGACATCCGTGATGCTAGCGCCCCTGGCCCGCATGGCCGTAAAAGCCTCGTGGCCCGGAGTGTCCAAGAAAACCACGTCGCCCTTGTTGGGCAGACTCACTTTATAGGCGCCGATGTGCTGGGTGATGCCGCCGGCCTCTCCCGCGGTCACGTTGGTCATGCGGATGGCGTCCAAAAGCGAGGTCTTGCCGTGGTCCACGTGGCCCATGATGGTCACGACCGGAGCGCGCGGCTTTAAGTCCGCAGGGTTGTCTTTTTCATCTTCAGCGAGTTCAAAAGCTTCTCCGTAATAAGGGACAAAATCGAGTTCATAGCCGTTCTCGGAAGCGATCAAGTTGGCCACATCCACGTCCAGTTTCTGGTTGAGCGTGGCCATGATGCCCTGGCTGATGAGTTTTTTGATGAGTTCCACGGGCCGCAGGTTGACCTTCTGGGCCAGCTGGCTGACGGTCACGCCTTCGGGGACTTTGACCCTTTTTAATATTTTCGGGGCTGCCGCAGGAGCGGCCGGGGCCTCGGGCTCTTTTTCAGCCACGGCCGTGGCCGTGGTCTTGACCGGTTCAGGCGCCAGCGGAGCGGTTTGAACGGGTTCTGGTTTTTTTTCTTTGATGATAAGTTCAGGCGCGGGCTTGGCCGGAGCAGCAGGTTTGACCGCTTGTTTTGGCACAGCTGGCTTGGCTTCTATTACTTTTTCTATTTTTTCGGGGACTTTTGCAGCCACTTTTTCAGCAACTTTTTCAGGTTGGGTCTTGGCCGGATGAGGATGGGCCGCTTTGACCGCGGGTTTGGCCGGCTCCGCTGCCTTTTCCGCCTTGGGCGCGTGGGGTTTCTCGGCTTTTTCCGCGTGCGGCTTTTCTGCAGGGGGCTTGGCGGGATGGGCCGCTTTGGCCGCGTGTTTGGCCGGAGCCAGATGGCTCATCAGCTTGGCGGCGTCTTCATCGGTCAGGACAGCCATATGGCTTTTTACCTCGATGCCCAGCTTGGCCAGCTTGTCCATCAGGTCCTTGCTGGACAGACCAAGTTCTTTGGCGAGCGTAAAAACCCTTTTATGGCTATCCACGCTTACATCTCCTTGTTCTCTTTTTCTGTGTCGCTGCTCGCTTGGTCGGTCTCAGGCTGCGGCGCAACTGCCTCAGCCGCGGGTCCGGCAGCGCCGGCGGACTCCACGCTTAGTTTGGCCTGGGAAAGAATCTGGTTGGCTGTTTTTTCGCCGATGCCGTCTATTTTGACCAGGTCCTCGACCGTGGCCTGGCTCAGATCAACGGCGGAACGGTATCCGGCCGCGATGAGTTTCAAGGCTGTTTTGGTGCCCATATCCAGCCCTTCGATCGTCTTGGGCGATTTGGCCGGTTCGGCCGCCTCCCCTGCGGGCTCGGGGCTGGCCGGGGCCTCCTGCGCCTGCTGTTCGGCCTCTTGTTTTTTGTAGTCGCTTTCACGCCGGATGTCGATGCGGCAGCCCGTCAACTTGGAAGCCAGACGGGCGTTCTGGCCCTTGCGTCCGATGGCCAGCGAAAGCTGGTCGTCGGGGACCAGGATGATGGCCGCTTCTTTTTCGCGGTCGATGAGGATCTGGGTGATCTTGGCCGGGCTCAGGGAGTGGGTCAAAAACACCACCTGGTCCGGGTTCCACTCCACGATGTCGATTTTTTCGCCCTGGATCTCGCGGATGACCGACTGGACGCGCGAGCCTTTGACCCCGACGCAGGCGCCCACGGCGTCCACGTGCTGGTCCTCGGTCGTCACGGCGATCTTGGTCCTGGAGCCGGCTTCGCGGGCGATGGCCTTGACCTCGACCACGCCGGAAGTCATCTCAGGCACTTCCATTTCGAACAGTTTTTTAATGAATAGAGGGTGCGTGCGCGACACGATGACCTGCGCGCCCTTGGCGGATTTTTTGACGCTCAGGACATAGGCCCGGAGGCGGTCGCCGGAGCGGAAATGCTCCTGGTAGACCTGTTCTTTGGCCGGCAGGATGGCGCTGGCCTCCCCCAGGTCGACGATGATCTGGTGCGGCTCCACGCGGGAGACCGAACCGTTGACGAGGTCGCCTTCGCGGCCCCGGTACTCCTCGAAAATGTGCTCGCGTTCCGCTTCGCGGACCTTTTGGAGGACCACCTGCTTGGCGGTCTGGGCGGAAATGCGGCCCAGGTCCAGCTCTTCCAGGGAGATGGCGCCTTCGACCTCTTCGCCGACCTTGGTCTCGGCGTTGATCTTCAAGGCCTCCTCGAGCGAGATCTCCAGCTTGCCGGTGGGCTGGTCTTCCACGACCTTTTTCTTGACCGTGGCCAGGATCTGGCCGGTCTCTTCGTTGAAATGGACGCTGATCTTCTGCGCCACGCCGAAATATTTCTTGGAAGCGGACATGAGTGCGCCTTCCACGGCGTTGATCAGGTCTTTTTTGTCGATATGCCGGCCTCGGCTGATCTGGTCAATGGCTTCGGCCAGCTCGTTCTGTCTCACTTTATTGCTCCTTTTCTTTTTCCAGGCCATCCTCGTAATCGAGGTTGGCCTTGGCGATCATGTCCTGGGGCACCTTGAACTTCTGGCCCTGGTCCTCGAGGACCACGTGGCCTTTTTCCAACCCCAACAGCACGCCTTTGAAGTTCCTGCGCTCGTCCACGGGTGCGTAAGTATGCACCTGGATCACGCGACCCTTGAACCTCTCAAAATCCGCGTCTTTTTTCAGCGGCCTATCCAGGCCTGCGGACGAGACCTCTAAAAAATAAGCGCCGTTGATGATCTGCGACGCGTCCAGCATCCGCTCCAGGGCCTGGCTGTATTTTTCACAGTCATCCACCGAGACCCCGGCTGGTTTGTCCAGCAGGACCCGGAGGATCCAGCGGCCCCCCTCTTTTTTAAAGGTCAGGTCCACCAGTTCCACACCCTGTTCCTCGGCGAGGGGCCGGCCAAAACCTGAAACCTGGGCCGTCACGGACAGATCCGGCATTTTGCCTCCCTCTCGGGCCCAGAGGCCATATTTCCTTTTAAAACACAAAGAGTGGGCTTGTTGCTCCCACTCTCTAAGAGTAAAACTTAATCTAGGAACAATTTAACACACCCCTATAGGCAAAGCAACACATAGTTTTCCAGGCAAAAAGGGGTAAACGGGGCGCCTTTAGAGGTTTAGGGTGAACCAAAAAACCGAGCCTTCGGCCAGCTTGCTCTCTACTCCGACCTGGCCGCCCAGGGATTCCACGGTGTGCTTGACGATGGAAAGCCCCAGTCCCGTGCCGCCTTTTTCGCGGGAGCGGTCCTGGTCCACGCGGTAAAAGCGCTCGAAGAGCCGGGGCAGGTCAGGGGCCGGGATGCCGATGCCGCTGTCACTCACGGAGATTTTGAGGGTTTGGCCCTGTATTTCCGAGGAAATCTCGACCCAGCCGTTCTCGACATTGTACTGGATGGCGTTGGTGACGAGGTTGGTCAGGATGTGGTGGAGATACCTTTTGTCCGTCTCGACCATGGCGAGGTCGGGGCTGAGCTTGGAGCGCAAGGAAACTTTTTTGTCCCTGGCCAAATGTTTCAGGCCGGCGAACACCTCGCTGACCACGGCCGGGAGCGAAACTTTTTCTTTGACGGGCTTGTTCTTTTCGGATTCCAGGGAGGAAAGGGTCAGGAGGTCCCCCACCAGGCTGGTCAGGCGGTCGCACTGCTTGACGATGGAGCTGAGGAATTCCAAACGGTGCTCCTTATCGTCCACGGCCCCGTCCAAAAGGGTCTCCGCGAAACCTTTGATGGAGGTCAGAGGCGTGCGCAGTTCGTGGGAGACATTGGCCACGAGCTCCTGGCGTATGTTTTCCAGCTGGCGCAGGCGCGTGGTCTCGTAGAGGACCAGGATCATGCCGGTCAGGCGGCCGTTTTCTTTGAGGGGGACGAACTGCGCGTCAAAGCTCCGCTCTTCGGGCGCGAAAAGTTTGACCTCTTCAAAGAGCGCGGCGGCCTGGGCCACGGCTTTTTGGCGCAGGGTCTCCAGCGGGGGATGGCGCAGGACTTCCAGCAGGGGTTTACCGCGGGCCGCTTCCCGGTCCAGCTGGAACAGCCGGCAAAAAGAGTTGTTCACATCCGTTATTTTCCCGGCGGGGTCCAGGATCGCCACGCCCTCGAAAAGGTTCTCTATGATCTTGGAGGTCCCCGGGTTCTTTTCCGTTTGCGGGGGGGGGGCCGCCGGCTCCAACTTAGGCGCGTTCCAGTTCCTCCACCAATTCAGGATAGGCACGGCTCACTCTCCTTTGAAACGGTAGCCGCGGGATTTGACGGTGAGCAGATATTTTTTGGCGGGCCCGAGTTTTTTGCGCAGGCGCGCGACGTGCTGGTCAACGGTGCGGGTGTCCATCTGAGCGCTTTTGTCCACGCCCCAGACCTGCTGCAACAGCTCCTCGCGGCTGAAGACTTTTTCCTGGCCGCCTACTAGGAAACGCAAAAGCTCGAACTCCTTGCTGGTCAGGTCACACATCTCTCCCCTGACCTTGACCTCAAAGCGGTCAAAAGAAATTTCCAAAAGGTCGTTCTTAAAAGAGGAAGAGGCAGGCACGGAGGGCTGGGTCCTCCTGAAAAGCGCTTTGACGCGGGCCAGGAGCTCCCGCAGGCTGAAAGGTTTGGTCACATAGTCGTCGGCGCCGAGCTCCAGGCCCAGGACGCGGTCCACTTCTTCCTGTTTGGCGGTCAGCATCAGGATGAGGGTGCCGGACTCCTTGCGGATCATCCGGCAGACCTCCATGCCGTTGAGTTTGGGCATCATCAGGTCCAAAATGACCAGGTCGGGCCGGAAAGTTTGGAAAAGCGCAAACCCGGCCTCGCCGTCATAGGCCTTGGCGGTCAAATAGCCCTCTTTTTGCAGGTTATATTCCAAAACTTTGACCAGGTCCTGCTCGTCCTCGACGATCAATATTTTTTTAGGTTTATCGGCCATTATTTCACCCATTCCTTTTATCTAAGAAGGAAACAGTTAAAGCAATTCAGCGCGGTCATGGGGACAGGAACAAAGACCGGACCGCGAACCCTCTGAATATTCCTAGGAGGGTTTTTTTATCCCGACAACATAACTCAAAGGTCTTTCCGTCAGGCTGCCTATTTCCCAGCCGGCCCGTTTGATCAAGTCCTTGATGTCCTCCAGGGAGCGGGGCATGATCCGCGCCGGGTTGAACTGGTTAAAAGCCGCTCCAGGGCCGTCCGCCCTGCAGAAGGTCAGCATAAAAAAAACATCCCCAGGGGTCATCACGGAGATGACCCTGAGGTTTTCTTTTATCTCCTGATCAGAGCCGTAATCCCCCAGGCCCCCTTCGGAAGAAAAGGCCACCACGGCGTTTTTCATCATTTTAGAATCCAGCGATGTCATCAAAAGTTCAGGATGGGCCCAGTCATAGTACCGGTAGACCATGTCCGCGTCCAAGCCCGCCAAAGGGCCTCTTGCTGAACTCAAAGCATCGAGGGCCTGTTTGCCGAAGGAAGGGCCGCTGAGTTCCCGGTCATAGACATAGAGCATGACCTTCCGGCCGGACAACAAAGCAGGGTCTTGTTTCTGCACCAGGATCAACGCGTTCAGGCTGTCGAAGCATGGACCGCCGGCCAGGTTGATCAGCAGGATAGGCTGGGAGGGCTTTGACCGCAATAAAGGGACCAGGCCCTGGGCCAGCGTCTCAGCCGCGTCTCTCAGCCTCAGCTGGATCAGGTACATGGAGATGGAGATGGAGGCGGCGAACTTGCGGTCCATTTTTCCGGCGTAGCCTTGTCCAAAATGGTCCGGCCCCAGTTTCATCAGGTAGGTGTTCATTCCGGACAGGAACGAACCCTGAGCTTCAACAAGGCCCTTCATCAGGACGGAATTTCGGGAAAGCAGCCACAGCATTGGCATTTTGAGAAAACCCGGCAGGCGGTTGTGCCGGGCCTGTTCTTCCACCATCTTTTTTAACTGGTTTTCTATTTCTTCTTTGCTTTTATTTTCCAGGGCAAAAGCGGGGTGAGTGATATTGATGATCGGAAGCTCCCACCCGTCGTCCGTGAAAGCATACAAAACACCCGGTTTTTTATTTTTCTCCATTATCAATTTTTGCATGGTGTTTCTATCTCCCTAGGTCTTAACTCCTGTTTCAGGATTGGAGGGGACGGGATTAGATGGAGCGGAACCAGGCGATGCGGGATTGGGTGGCATGGGACAGGATGGCGCGGGATTGGAGAGTACGGGAGAGGCGAGGCGGTAAAAGGCGGCTTTGCGCTGGCCGACCTGGACGATGACGCTTTTTTTCTCCAAAACCTGCAGTTGGTACCAGATGGAGTTGTGCGGACGGTTGAGCGCTCGCATCAGGTCGCCCATCTTGACCTGTCCTTTTTCCGTGATGACCTGCAAAACCTGTTCGCCCAAACTCCCCTGGTATTTTTTGGGCTGCTGGAACTGGGTGACCGGGACAGTCTGGCCGGGTTTGGGGCCGGAGAAAAGCTCCCCAAAGCTTGCAGGGTTTTTCAGCACCTGCAGGACAGAGTCAAAAACCTGGGTGGCGGCAAGCTGTCCGGATTTTGGCTGGGTCAGCTGGCGGTAACCAGCCTGGAGAATGGCCAGGCCAAAGCAGTATTTGAGGGTATGGGCCATACCCGGAGCCAGACAGTAGCGGAACGAGGTGACATCGGCCAATATATGAAGGAAAAACCAAACTGCCAGCCAGAAAATAAGGGCTTTGGAGGAGGAAAGGTGCAAAACCCTTGTTATAAAAGTGGTATCCTGGGGTTGGGGCGTCAACCCCCCCAATTTAGGCCGAAAATACTCGGTTTTTACGATTATCAGGGTTAAAAACAGGATATAGGCATAACTATAGAAGGATAGGCCCAAAATTTCATCCACCAGGGGGGACAAGCCGCCTACCCAGGTATAAGCCAGGATGGTGACCAGGTTAAGAGCTCCAGCCAGCCATAGAAAGGTGGTCAGGTGGGTATCAGTCAGCAGTTTTTGGGTGAGACTAAGGCTTTTTAGCCCTAAATTTGGCATCTAATTTTTACCCCAACTTATGCCCTTGTTAAATAATGGCAATATTTGGAGTATAGCACAAGGGTTTTTATACCTCAAGTCGCAGGAAGCATAATATTTTTTATACCCCATTAATAGATACAGTCCATGTCAAAAGGCTGTTTGGACACCCTCGCTTTTGAAAATAATCGCACTATTTTTGGCAAAAGCTCGGGAAGCCAGTAGAGGGGAAATAGGGATGACTATAAAGGGGTTTTGGGCAGAACATCTTACTATTTCCTCCCCTATTCCTCCAGACATAACAAACAAAAGAGAAGCAATCTTGTACTGTCATGCCCGAGATGACTTGCGGGGTACCAGTAATTTGGTCCTTGTTTTTACAGGAAAACCAAAAAATAGGGAAATAACCATTATTTTTTAGGGAAAAAGGGGAGAGAGCCTTGTCAAAGGGCGAGTTATATGGTATTTTTGCACAACTATGCAGAACTTTTACCAGAAGATGGCTGACGGAACCATCAAGCAAATAAACCCTTTTACCGGGACCGAAGTCTGGTCCGTGCCGGGCAGGGCCAGCAAGCCCATCACCAACGCCATCCCGGCCACGGCCAAGCCCGTGACCAGCAAACCGGCGGCGGAGGAAGACTACTGCAATTTCTGCCCCAAAAAATACCTCAACACCCCGCCCGAAAAAGCCAGGATGGTCAAGGACAAGGACGGCTACAAGGTCCTCAGGGGCGTGGCGGCCAACGAAATTTTCAACACCTGCGCGGAGTTCAGGCGGGTGCCCAACCTCTTTGAGATCGTGTCCTTTGACTACTGGCAGAAGAATTTCGGGTTCAAGATCCCGGACGCGGAAAAAGAGAGGATGGAAAAATACCTGTCCACGAACGAGGGCAAGGCCCATGTGGACAAGGTCGTGACGCTCAAGATGAAAGCCGGCGGCAAGACGGACGCGGAGATCGCCGCGATGAACCCGGCCGACAAACAGCACCTGACCGAGGCTTTTTTCGCGGGGTCGCACGAGCTCATCGTGGCGGGCCGGCACTATGTCGACGGCGCCACCCACGACTCCCAGCTGTGTTCCTCGGGCGAACTCACCCCGGAACAGCATTTCCAGTATTTCAAGTTCACCATTGAAGCGATGAAGGACATCTACGCCAAGAACCGCTACATCCGCTACATCAGCGTGTTCCAGAACTGGCTGGCCTCGGCCGGCGCGTCCTTTGACCATCTGCACAAACAGCTCGTGGGCGTGGACGATTGGGGCATCTCCATCGAAAAAGAGATCAACCTCTTGAGGGCCAACCCCAACATCTATAACGAGCTGGCGGTCAACTACGCGGGCTACCACAACCTCATCGTGGCTGAGAACGAAAACGCCATTGCTTTCGCCGACATCGGGCACCGCTACCCGACCTTGTCCATCTTTTCCAAGAGCGAGCATGTGAGGCCGTGGGACCTCACCGACGAGGAGCTCAGGGGTTTCTCGGACATCGTGCACGCGTGCCACGCGGCCACCGGCAACGCCATCCCGTGCAACGAAGAGTGGTACTACTCGCCCATCGACTGCCTGGACGGGATGCCCTGGCACATCCTGCTCAAGTGGCGCATCAATAACCCGGCGGGTTTTGAGGGCGGGACCAAGATCTACATCAACGCGGTATCCCCGGAGGACCTGCGGGACAAGATCGTGCCCCGTTTGTTCGAGCTCAAGAACAACAAAAAGATCACGGCCTTTCCCATTGCTTTTGAGTGCCCGTCGCAGGCCAATCCCCTGCGGTACGTGAAGCACCTCACCAGGAATTTGCTAACCTAGAACAGAAAAAGTCTCTGCCCCGCCTCGCGAACCTTTGCTAATCCTGCGTTTCCTAAAAAAAGTGAGCGTGCCCAAACAGTTTTTTTGCCATCCTCTCCTTCCCCATTGCCAAGGCGACAAAGTATTCCTTACAAGTTTTTAGGGTAATGGATGCGGACCAGGCAGAGGCCCTGGGCGGGGACATTGGGGCCGGCCAGAGAACGGTTTTTCCCCCTGATGATAGACGCGAGCTCAGAGGGTTTTAGCCTTCCCTTGCCGACATGGAGGAGCGTGCCCACGATGCTGCGGCACATTTTGTAGAGGAAATACTGGCTGGATAACCGGATATAAATCAAATTCCCCTTTTTACTTACCCTGACCCCATAGACCCGCATACGGGTTTTTTTTTGCTGGCTGCCGCTGGTCTGAAAACTGGCAAAATCCTTTTTACCACGCAAGTAAGAGGCTGCTTTTTGCATGGCTTTCACGTCCAGAGGCTCGTGCACGTGCAGGGCCGTGTGGCGCACAAGAGGCGCAGGCACGCGATGGTTCCAGAGGGTATACAAATACTCCTTGGACAGGGCGTCCTTGCGGGAAGAAAAAGAAGGGGGACAAGCGGACACTTTTTTGACGGTCAGGTCAGGCGGAAGCATGCAAAGGAAAGCCCGGTGGAACTCTTGCGCTGTCATGGAAGTGGAGAGGGAAAAATCAGCCACCTGGCCTAGGGCATGCACGCCTGAATCGGTCCGGCTGGCGCCATTAACCTTGACCTCCTGGCCTGTGATGGTTTTCAGAGTTTCTTCCAAAACGCCCTGCGCCGAACGCTTGCGGGGCTGTTTTTGCCAGCCGCAAAAATGCGTGCCGTCATAGGCCACGGTCATCTTGAAAAAGCGCGTTTTGGGCATGGTCAGCAGGCTTTTTTATGCTGGTGCCGGCGGGCGAAAGTCACATATTCCAAAGCGTTGGAGCGGATCTTGGCGATCTCTTCCTTGGTGAGCTGACGCAAAACCTTGGCCGGAGAGCCCACGACCAGGCTGCCTGCCGGGATGGTCTTTCCCTCGGTTACCAGGGCGCCGGCGGCGATGAGGCAGTTATCCTCTATAACCGAACGGTTGAGCAGGATGGCGCCCATGCCGATAAGGCAGTTGTTGCCCACGCGTGTCCCGTGCAGGATGGCTTTGTGCCCCACGATGCAGTTAGCTCCGACCGCGCAGGGCGCGTCCGTATCCACGTGCAGGACGCAGCCGTCCTGGATGTTGGAATTTTCTCCCACGGAAATGCTGTTCCAGTCGCCGCGCAGGACCGCGCAGGGCCAGATGCTGACATTGTCGGCCAGGCGCACCTCTCCAATGACCTGGGCCGAGTCGTGGATCCAGCAGGAAGGGGCGATGACGGGTTTTTTATCCTCGAAGGCGGAGATCATGGCCGGGCTAGGCCAAAAAACCCTGTTGGCGGCAAAGCTCCGCGACCAGGATGGCGCCTTTGGCGGCGCCCATCTTGGTGTTGTGGGAGAGCAGGATGTATTTGACGCCGTTTTTAAGGGCCGGGTCTTCGCGTAGGCGGCCCACCATCGTGGCCATGCCGTCGAACATCTCTCTGTCGAGGCGAGGCTGGGGATGGAACGGGTCGTCAAAGACCACGATCATCTGAGGAGGCGCGGAGGGCAGACCTTTTAACGACTGGCTGGCCCACAACCCCATCGCTTTTTTGACCTCGGCTAAGGGAGCTTTTTTGGACAGGGACACGAATACGGACTCCGTGTGCCCGTCCACCACGCCCACGCGCGTGCAGGTCGTGGTGACCTTGAAATCTCCCGGGGCGATCTTGCCGCCCTTGAGCGTGCCCAGAATTTTTTGCGTTTCCCTCTGGACCTTTTCCTCTTCACCGGAGATGAACGGGATGACATTATCGATGACGTCGAGCGCCAAAACGCCGCCGCGGCGGCCCGCGCCGGATATGGCCTGCATAGAGGTCATGATGACCGTTTCCAGGCCGAACTTTTCATGCAAAGGGGCGAGCGTGACGGCCATGCCGGTCGTCGTGCAGTTGGGGATGGCCAGGATGAAACCTTTCCAGCCCCTGTTTTTCATCTGCTGTCTGACCAGGGGAAGATGGCCGTTGTTGACGCCGGGGATCAAGAGAGGCTCGTCCTCTTCCATCCGGAAGGCGGAGGCCGTGCTCACGACCGGCGTTGTTTTGGCCCAGCGGGGCTCCAAATCCTTGGCCGCGTCCGACTCGATGGCCGAAAAGACCAGGTCCACACTGTCCGCCTGGAAATCCTGGGAATCCTCCACTTTCATCTTGAGGAGGTCCTGACCGGGCAGAGGCCCGGCCCACCAGCCCAACGCGTTATTTTTGGGATCGCGCAGAGCCTGCTCGTAGGTTTTTCCCGCGGAACGCTCGGAGCCCACCATTTTAGCGATCCTGAACCAGGGGTGGTCTCCTAAAGCAGCCACGAACTGCTGCCCGGCGATGCCGGTAGCTCCAACGATAGCCACATTTCTCTTTTTATCCATTGCTGACATTCTCCTTTCTCTTCAAATGCCCTGAAAAACAATATGCTCACTTCGCGGGCTACGGGTTGTGACTACCCCCTTGGGGGTATGTACCCACAACGAGAGGCCGCGTGGTTCTCTCGCAGGGTTAATAGGTAGTGTACGACAGTCCCCTGGTGTCCATATAGCAGCTGTTCACATAGATGCGGCCGTATGAACTGTCATAGGCCCAGCCCGCGCCCGGAGCCGTGGGTATCGTGCCGGCAGAAATATAGACCATGGCGTTGCCGCGGGGGTTGGTACCGATGCTGCTGTGGGTCGCCGTGACCTGGGGCAAAACATCCAGATACGAGGACATGAGGTAACTGGTCCAGGAGTTGTTGTTCAAGGTCGTGGGCCAGACCCCTTCCCTGTCGCCGTAATAAATGGCCATGGCGCTCCGGATGGCGCCGCCGTTGGCTTTGGTCGTGGACTCGTTGGCTTTTTCGCACATGGCGTAGTATTTGGGGATGGCGATGGCGGCCAGGATGCCGATGATGCCGACTACGATCATCAGTTCGATCAGCGTGAACCCCTTTTGTTCATATAAACTGCGGTTGCAAACCATTTAAAACTCCATTTCCAAACCCCTAGGTTGCAGGGATTATATCATAATTGCAGGAGGGTAAAGGCCTTCCATTACTTGGCTTTTTTGGGTGTGGCGGCCGGGGTGGACAGCGGTTTGGCGGCCGGTTTGGTCGGGGTCAAGGCCGGCGATGCTGGAGCGGCCTGGTCCGAGTCCACGGGACCGCATTTGATGATACGGCTGTTGCGGTTGTTGACCAGGTAGAGATAACCCTGGGAGTCGATGGCGACGCCGATCATGCTGCCAAGACTTTCCTGGACGGGGTCCTTCCATTTGCAGAGCAGCTTGAGGTTCTTGTTGAAAACCCAGACCCCGCCGCTGACGTCCGTGACATAGAGGTTGCCTGTGGGGCCCAGGACGGCGCGCGAGAGTTCGCTGCCCAAGCCGGACGGGGTCGTCCAAAAAGCAGCGAGGCTTCCGGTATGGCCGTCGAACTTTTGGACCCGTTTGCCCAGGTCCACCACAAAGAAGTTGCCGTCCGGGTCAAAGACTAGGCCCGTGGGAGAGTTGATCTGTCCTTTTTTCTTGCCGTAAACGCCGAAGGCCTTGAGCGCGTTGCCCTTGGCGTCCAGCTTGACGAGCTGGGAGGTGCCGTAGTTGGCGGTCCAGAGGAAGCCGTCGTTGTCGTAAGTCATGCCCTGGGTGCTGCTGAAATCGCCGCGGATCTTCCACAAGAGCCGGCCTTGGGGATCGAACATCGCAAGACCCGCCTGCTGGTTGTCCACGACCGCGATGTTGCCGGTCTTTTTATTAACGGTCAGGCCGTTGAGGAAAACGGGAGCACCCGTGTTCAGACAAGGGACCGGAAAGGCGCCGAGGAACTTGCCCTGGCCGTCGAATTTTTGGACCCGGCCGTTTCGGGCGTCGATGACCAGGAGACGGCCCTGGGGGTCGCAGACGATATCGCGGGCGTTGGTGAACTCTCCGGCCTTGGCGCCCTCGGAACCCCAGCCCAGGACATAAGGGGCGAACACTTCCACGGGTTTGGTGGACCTGGACCAGGTGCCGTTGGTCATGATGTGGATCTGGATACTGGCCACGACGAGGATGGCGAGGACGATGCCGATGCCGAGATGTTTGGGATAGCCCAAAACCTTGGTGCCGGAACTTTTTACGCTGCGGGACTTTTTGGGCGTCGCGGCTTTTTTACCGGGCATCTTTATTTCCTTCTCTGGACTTTTCTTTTTTCCTGGGTGACGGGCACGGGGCGGCTCCGGCGTTCAACGCCCGAACGGCGGTCCTTGCTGAAAAGGATCATTTTGCCGCCCATTTTTTTCATGATGACGCGGGTGGCCTTGTGGAAATAGAGGTTGTTGCCCAGGGCCATCCAGTCGGGATTGTTATCCGAGGCCAAGACTCTCTTGTTATCCTTGACCGCTTTGCTCATACGGCGGCGGTCGTAACCCACGATCTTTTCAATCGTGCCCGCCTTTTCCACGATCACCTTGCGCTTGGGATCAAAAAACTGGTTCTTACCCAGGTTGATGTAGTGTCCGTCCACCATTTCCATTCCTCCTTATTTAATATCAAAAATTTTGTTGCGGCTGCGCTGGCCCGCGACCATGGTAATGTCCGCTTTGGGCACCTTGAAGTGCGCCGCCAAAAGTCCGATGAGGGCCTGGTTGGCTTCCCCTTTCACGGGCGCTTCCCTGACCCAGGCCGCGTAGCTGCCGGAAGCGGCCCTCTCCATTTTTTCCTTGCTGGCACGCGTGTTTACACGGACGCTGATGCGCATCGTTTAGAGCAGACCGGCGACCAGGTCCCCGACTTCTCGAGTGGAAAGACCCATTTTGCCGGCGGAAAGGCTCTTGATCTTGCCGCTCCCCAGCGCCTTGACGATAGCCTGCTCGACCGCCGCTGCGGCCTGGGCCTCGCCCAGAGTGTCCAGCATCAACTGGCCGGCGGCGATGGCTGCCAGCGGGTTGATGATGTTCTTGCCCGTGTATTTGGGCGCGGACCCTCCGATGGGCTCGAACATGGAAACGCCCTCCGGGTTGATGTTGCCGCCCGCGGCGATGCCCATGCCGCCTTGGATCATGGCGCCAAGGTCCGTAATAATATCCCCGAAAAGGTTCTCGGTCACGATGACGTCAAAGAACTCCGGGTTCTTGACCATCCACATGGTCGTAGCGTCCACATGGGCGTAGTCCCGGGTGACCTTGGGAAACTCTTTTTCCCCCATCTCGTTAAAGGCCCTGACCCACAGGTCGCCCGCGTAGGTGAGCACGTTGTTCTTGTGGCACAGGGTCAGTTTGTTCTTTTTATTGCGTTTTTGGGCGAGCTTGAAAGAGTAACGCAGGCAGCGGTCCACTTCTTTGCGCGTGTAGGCCATGATCTGCGTGACCAGCTCGTCAGGCGTGCCTTTTTTGACCACGCCTCCCAGGCCTGTGTAGATGCCGCCGCAATTTTCGCGCACGATGATGAAGTCAATATCGGCCGGGCCCTTGTCCTTGAGCGGCGTGTCCACGCCGGGATAGAGCTTGACGGGCCTAAGATTGATGTACTGGTCCAGGGCAAAGCGGAGCTTTAACAGGATGCCGGCCTCCAGAATGCCTGGCTTGACGTCAGGGTGGCCGATGGCGCCAAGGTAGATGGCCGAGTGTTTCTTCAGCTCATCCACAGCTCCCTCAGGCAAAATCTCTCCGGTTTTGAGAAAACGCTCTCCCCCGAAATCGTAATGCTGCCAGTCAAAGGTGATACTGAACTTTTTGGCGGCGGCCTTGAGGACTTTCAGCCCTTCGGCGATGACCTCCGGGCCGGTGCCGTCTCCGGGGACCACGGCGATGGAATATTTTTTGGGCATGGGATCAGTTCCCCTTCCTCTTTTTTTTGGATAAGAACTTGTTGATGGCGTTCAGATAGGCCTTGGCGGATGCCTCGATGATGTCCGTGGAGGAGCCGCGGCCTGTTTCCTCTTGCGATTTCCCTTTTAACCGGACCGAGACCTCGCCCTGGGCGTCCTTGCCGCCCGTGATGGCCTTGAGCGAATAGTCGGACAGCTTGGCCGTGTTGCCGGTCAGGCGGTCCAAGGCGTTATAAACCGCGTCCACAGGGCCATCCCCACAGGCGGCCTCCTGCAGCATTTTGCCGCGGCGGGAGATCCGCACGGTGGCCGTCGGGACGGTCTGGTTGCCGCTGGTGATGCTCAGATATTCCAGATGGTAGGTCTCCTCGGACTTGGAGAACTCGTCCTCCAGGAGCACCAAAAGGTCGTCGTCGTAGACTTCTTTTTTCTTGTCGGCCAGGGCCAAAAACTGCTGGTAGGCCTTGTCGAGGTTTTTAGCGGACAAGCGATAACCCATCTTTTTCAGCCTGAAATTGAGGGCATGCCGGCCCGAACGGCTGGTCAGGATCAGCTGGTGTTCCTTTAACCCGATGGATTCAGGGGTGATGATCTCGAAGGTCTGCCGGTTCTTCAATAGGCCGGCCTGGTGGATGCCCGAGGCGTGAGCAAAGGCGTTCTGGCCCACGATGGCCTTGTTGGCCTGGACCACCATGCCCGTGACGCGGCTGACCAGGCGGCTGGTGGCGGAGATCTGGGTGGAATCCACGCCCACCTCGTAATCGCCGAAATAATCCTTGCGCGTTTTGATGGCCATGGCCACTTCCTCGAGGGCGCAGTTGCCGGCGCGCTCTCCCAGGCCGTTGATGGAACACTCGATCTGGGTGGCGCCGTTCTTGACGGCCGCGAGCGAGTTGGCTGTGGCCAGCCCCAGGTCGTTGTGGCAGTGCACGCTGATGACGACCTGACGCAGGCGCGGGAGGCTGACCTGGAGCCTGTGGATCAGGCCGCCGAACTCGTCCGGGATGCTGTAGCCGACCGTGTCCGGGATGTTGATGGTCGTGGCGCCGGCTATAAGGGCGGTCTCCACGACGCGGCAAAGAAACGCGTAGTCAGTGCGCGTGGCGTCCATGGCCGAGAACTCTACGTCCCGGCAGTAGTGCCGGGCCAGCCGGACCGCCTCCGTGGTCATCCTGACAACCTCGTCCTTGGTTTTGCCCATCATGTTGAGATGGGTCGGAGAGGTACCGACGAAAACATGGATGCGGGGTTTCAAGGCTTGCTTGACCGACTGCCAGCAGACCTCGACATCCTTTTTGACGCAACGGGCCAGGCCGGCGATGATGGGGCCGCGGGTCTGGCGGCTGATGAGCTTGACCGCTTCCGTATCTCCCGGCGAGGAGATGGGAAAACCGGCCTCAATGACGTCCACCTTGAGCTTGGCCAGTTGGGCGGCGATCTCCAGCTTTTGGGCGATGTTGAGCGACGCGCCGGGGGTCTGTTCGCCGTCCCGCAGTGTCGTGTCGAAGATCAATACCTGTTTTTTCATTTGAACGCTTCCTTAGTCTCTGGTTTTTTTTCTAAAAGCGGGCTCTTGACCTTTTTTCCCCTCATGAGCTTGAACACATTAAAGATTAAAGCATAGATCAGATACACGGACAAAAGAATAAAGACCACCATCTCCGGAGAGTTGACGGCGATGGCCATGAGGAAGACCAGCAGGACCAAAACCATGAAAGGCAGGCGCTTTTTGGAGGCCCAGTTCAGGCTGGGGAACTCCAGAGTCGATACCATCAGGCAACTCAAAAGCAAAACCATGACCGGCACGAAGATCGTATTGAAGAAGGTCAGGTTCTCCTCGTACCAGCCGAGCACGCTGTCGAAGAGGATGCCTTTTTTGCCGTACCACCAACCGCCCCAGCGGCTCAGGAGCACGTAGGAAGCCAGAAAGCCGGCCGCCGAAGGGATGGGCATGCCCACGAAATTTTTATTATCCTCCGGGTTCTTGAAGGTGTTGTAGCGGGCCAGACGCAGGGCGCCGGCGATCACGAAAAAGATCGTCAGAATGATGCCCCACTGGAGCTGATAACGCAGGACCGCGAGGTAAAGCATGATGGCCGGCGCGATGCCGAAAGAGACCAGGTCGGCCAAAGAATCGTACTCCAGCCCGAACTGGCTGGAAGCGCCCATCAGGCGGGCGACCATGCCGTCAAAAAGGTCGAAAAGGGCCGCGCCCAAGATCAGCCACGCGGACACCCCGAAAGGCGGGGTCATCCCCTCGTAGGCCTTGAGCTTCAAGGCGTCTGTGACGGAGAAGATGATGGATAAGACCCCGCAGAAAAGGTTGCCCGTTGTCAAAAGGTTGGGCAAAAGGTAGATGCCTTTTTTAAATATGGTCTTGCGCTGAGGAACCTGAACGGCGATGGTCCTTTTAGATAAAGCGGCCAATGATCGTTTTACCTCCGTAAACTTTGTTCCCTTTTTTAACGCTGAGTTTTGCCGAGGCCGGCAGGACAAGGTCGACCTGCGAGCCGAAGTACATCATGCCCAGGCGCTCACCCTGACGGATGCTCTCGCCGGGTTTTTTCCAGCAAAGGATGCGCCGGGCAATGGCGCCCGTGATTTGCTTGACGATAATCCTCTTATTTTTAAGGCTTTTCAAGCCAATGATGTTCTGCTCGTTGTAGCGTTCCGCGTCCTTATTAAAGGCCATGAGAAACTTGCCGGGACGGTGCTGGACGAACTCCAGCTTGGCTGCCACAGGGGCTCTCTGAACATGCACGTTGAAAATCGAGAGGAAGATGTTGATCTGTTTGGCCTTCTCGCCTCCGTGGCCTTTGACTTCCCTGACCTCCAAAACTCTCCCGTCCGCCGGAGAAAGGATGTCCTTGGGGCTGACGTTGGAGGCCTGCCTCTCCGGGTCACGGAAAAAGACCAGGAACAGGCTCAAGAAGACCAGCAGGACCGCGTCAAGAATCCAAAGAAGAGCACCGTGAAGATCAGCGGTCAAAAGAACCGAGATAACGAACAACAGGGCCGTGACAGCCAGAAAGGGAGCGCCTTCTTTTCTAAAGGGTATAACCATCTTATTAATGTTTGCCCTTTTTCACGGACTTGACGGAAAGCCAGCTCATCATCTCCCTGAGCTTGGCGCCCACGGTTTCGATGGGGTGCTGCAGGGACTGCTTAAGGAGCGCGTTGAGCATCGGACGGCCAGCCTGGTTCTCCAATATCCACTCGCGGGCAAAAACGCCGTCCTGGATGTTCTTGAGGACCTTCTGCATCTCCTTGCGGGTCTCCTGTGTGATGATGCGGGGCCCGACCGTCACGTCGCCGTAGCGCGCCGTGGTACTGACCCTCGTGCGCATGCCGCTAATGCCATTGGCGTAAATGAGGTCGCAGATGAGCTTGAGCTCATGGCAGCACTCGAAGTAAGCCACCTCAGGCTGATAACCAGCGTTGACCAGGGTCTCGAAGCCGGCTTGAATCAGGGCCGAGGTGCCGCCGCAAAGGACGACCTGCTCGCCGAATAGGTCGGTCTCGGTCTCCTCGCGGAAGGAGGTCTCCAAAACACCGGCACGGGTGGAACCGATGCCTTTGGCGTAAGCGAGAGCGATGTCCTTGGCCTTGCTGGACGCGTCCTGGTAGATGGCGATCAAGGCCGGTACTCCCCCGCCCTCGGTAAAGGTGCTACGCAGGAGGTGGCCGGGGCCTTTGGGCGCGATCATGATGACGTCGGAATCAGCCGGCGGGACGATCTGGCCGAAATGGATGTTGAACCCGTGGGCGAAAGCCAAGGTCGTGCCCGGTTTCATGTTGGGCTTGATCTCTTCTCTGTAGATCCTGGCCTGCATGTCGTCGGGGATCGAGAACATGAGCAGGTCGCATTGCTTGACGACCTCCGGGGTCGTCAAGGGTTTAAAGCCGTCCTGCTCGGCCTGCTTCCAGTTGGGAGAATTTTTCTGGTCGGCGACCAGCACTGAAAGACCGCTGTCCTTCAAATTTAAAGAATGGGCGTGGCCTTGGATGCCGTAGCCGATGATACCGACCTTCTTCTTTTTTAATAGATCGAGGTTAGCATCCTTGTCATAATAAATTTTTGCCATGAGACTTCCTTTCTTTTTTTTAGAATTTTGGTCTATTTTAGACTTTTCCCCGGGAAATTGAAATAGTGCCCGTCCGGACCATCTCGATGATCCCGTAACTTTTCAACTGGTTGATGAACGCAGAGATTTTTTCGACACCGCCAGTGATCTCGATCGTGAAAGATTTGGTGGCGATGTCAACGATCTTGGCCCGAAAAACCTCGGTCAGAAGCATGATCTCTGATTTTTTCTTGAGGTCGGCGGTTACCTTGATCAGCGCCAGTTCCCTGCTGATCGAAGGCTCGCTGGTTAGATCCACGACATTGATGACTTCGATGAGCTTGTTGAGCTGTTTGTTGATCTGCTCGATTACAATGTCCTTGCCTGAGACCATGATGGTCATCCGGGAAATGGTGCTGTCCTCGGTCTCGCCAACCGTCAGGCTTTCTATGTTATAGCCCCTGCTGCTGAATAACCCGGCCACCCTGGCCAAGACGCCGGGATGGTTTTCAACTTTTACTGAAATTGTATGGCGCATACGCGAGCCCTTTTGATGAATTTTTATTTGTTACAAAGAACAATTTTTTATAAATTGAATTTTCATTATGTTGACGGACCATTGGTTTGTCAACATTTTTATTAATGGCAGCTTTAAAGAGTTTTTATGAGGGGTTGAGGGCCAGAAAAAACGCGGCAAATCAATATAAATGTTGATAATAAAGGAAATAGCATGAGGGTTCCACGTGAAACAAAGCCGTTGAAAAAAGAATCAAATTATTTGGGAGAGATTGTATTTAAATTGTATGAAATTTTTAAGGGAGTTTTTGAGGAGTTTGGTGAGATTGCATCCTAATGCGAGTGAGGATTTTTGCTTTTTGGGTTGTTATCAATTTTCCCCACTTTTTCCACAAAGATCAAAAAATGAGAATTGGGGGTTTCGGGAAGGTCAACTTTTTTTATATCTGATATTTTCGAATTAAAACTTTGCAATAGGTTTGCGATGCCCTCTATCTCTTTTTCATGGTTCCGGCTTTTAAAGGCCACAAATAAGCCCTGAAGCATTACAAAAGGCATGCATAATTTGATTAATTCAGAGAAGCTGGCCACAGCCTTGGAGCAAACCAGATCAAACCTTTCAAAATACTCCGGTTTTTTAGAAAAAACCTCTGCCCTGCCCTCCAGAATACTCACATTCTTAAGACCCAGAGACAAGGCAACCAGCTGGCAAAAGCCCAGTTTTTTCTTGGAGCTGTCTAAAAGGGATATGGTTAAATGTGGACGGGCAATTTTAAGGGGCAGGCCAGGAAAACCAGATCCAGTACCCACATCCAGGATATTGTGTATTTTCAGTTTATCTAGATATGGGATAAGAGCCAGGGAGTCCAAAAACAAGGAACTTAAAATATCCTTGTATTGGTTCAATCCGGTCAAATTCATTGCTCTGTTTTTAGATTTTAGAAAGCTATAAAAACGCAGCAGGTCATCAATGGCCGTTCCATCTACGGAAATGCCCATAGTCTTCAGACCAGACATTAAAAAAGTCCGTTCTTGCTCTAAAGAGCTGATATCCTCATTGCCTCGTTGCATTTTCACCCTTAGTTCCCTATTTAGTCTGACTAATCTTTTTGTTGTTTTCCAGGTGGATTAGTATCAAGGAGATGTCTGAAGGCCGTACACCAGATATCCTGGAAGCCTGACCTATGGAAGTTGGGCGGTGTTTCTGAAGCTTTTCCTTGGATTCCCTAGATAAGCCGGAAAGGTCAGAATAGTTAAAATCGGAAGATATTTTGATATGCTCCAATTTATCAAATTTCTTAACCTGGTTGATCTGTCTCTTGATATAACCCTCGTATTTAATCACCATTTCCACATGTTTTTTTTCAAGGTCCGAAAGCTTATTATCCACGGGAATAAGATGTTTAAGCTTCTTGTAGTTGATTTCCGGCCTTTTCAGTAGCTGACCAAGAGACTGGACTTGTGCCTTGGATTTACCCCTGTCTTTATCTGGGTCTTTTAATAACTCAGGGGTTATTGTTACAAAAGTTTTATGTAACAGTTGAATTTCCCTGGTAATTTTGTTCTTTTGCTCCCTTACCAGGACATTCGTTTCACGTGGAACAAGACCCAATTTAAAGCCCTTTTCCATAAGCCTGGAATCAGCGGTATCATGGCCAAGGAGCAAACGATATTCAGCCCTAGAGGTAAACATACGGTACGGTTCTGTGGTGCCTTTGGTGACCAAGTCGTCTATTAAAACGCCAATGTAAGCCTCTGAACGCTTTAAGATAAAGGGGCTTTCTTTTTTGATTTTTAAAGACGCGTTTAATCCAGCCACAAAGCCCTGTACGGCAGCTTCTTCATAGCCTGTTGTCCCGTTAATTTGACCTGCAAAATAAAGGTTATTGATATTCTTTGTTTCCAAGGTCAGCTTGAGCTGGGTCGGGTCAGAATAGTCGTACTCTATTGCATATCCTGGTCGCATGATTTCGGCTTTTTCCAAGCCTGCTATTGTCCTTAGAAAAGCCAGCTGGACATCTTCGGGCAGACTGGTGGAGATCCCATTCATATACATTTCGTTAGTTTGCAAGCCTTCGGGTTCAATAAAAATCTGGTGGGACGCTTTGTCTTTGAATTTAAAAATTTTGTCTTCAATGGAAGGGCAGTAGCGTGGGCCGATGCCTTTTATGGTACCGCTGAAAAGGGGAGACCTGTCTATGTTAACTCTAATTATATCATGTGTTTTTTTGTTAGTTGCCGTGAGATAACATGGAACTTGGGGCATACTTAAATGCGTTGTAGAAAAAGAAAAAAACTGCGGAATTTCATCGCCGATTTGTGCCTTTAAACCGCAAAAGTCTATTGTTCTTCGGTCTACCCTAGGATTTGTTCCAGTTTTTAAACGGCCTAAGGTAAACCCGAAATCCTGTAGTTGTTCTGAAATATGCTCGGCGGCATATTCACCTGACCGGCCGGACTTGAAATTTGTGCTGCCAATGTGAATCAGGCCGTTTAAAAAAGTGCCTGTTGTTAAGATGACAGCATGACCATGGTACGCAGTTTCAGTTTTTGTAAGAATCCCTAGAATTTTATTGTTTTTAACTAACAACTTTTCAACAACGGCCTGCTTAAGGTCAAGGTTGGGCTGGTTTTCAAGAGTATGTTTCATGGCCAGCTGATAAGCTTTTTTGTCACATTGAGCCCGAGGGGATTGGACGGCAGGGCCTTTTTTGGTGTTGAGGAGTTTGAATTGGATGGCTGTTTTATCAGTGTTTTTGGCCATTTCACCGCCCAGGGCGTCCAATTCTCTGACCAGATGGCCTTTAGCCACACCGCCAATGGCGGGATTACAGGACATTTGGGCGATGGTGTCCAGGTTCATGGTCAGCAGGAGGGTAGGATGGCCTCTTCTGGCGCAGGCCAAGGCGGCCTCGCAGCCAGCATGTCCGGCGCCGACCACAATGACGTCATATTTTTTAGGATATGGGAGCATTTTCCACCACCAGTCAATTCGTTGAAAAAGCATTGTAGTAAAGGGTTGAAAGGCGGTCAAGCAGGGAATATCCCGGGACAAGCAGGGGAGAGATTTAAAAAAATTACCTGGGTTTTTACTTACCGATACAGAATTTGGAAAAAATTTGGTCCAGAAGGTCTTCTGTGGTGGTTTCACCGATGATGAGACCCATACTGTCGACTGTTTCTCTCAGGTCAAGGCAGAGAAATTCCTGAAATAACTTTTTTTTATTTCCCTCAACAAAGTGTTCCAGGCTTTTTCGGGCGTCATCGAGCGCTTTTTTGTGTCTCAGGTTGGTCATCAGGATATGATCAGGAATTATTCTTTTTCCATCCAACACATGGAGAACGATCTGCGATTTCAGATCCTTGATACCCGAGCCTTTTAAGGCTGATATTTTGACGATCTTTCTTGTTTTGTCCATTTTCAATTTTTTTAAAATTGTCTGGCAGTTTGTTCTTTGGGGGAGATCGGTTTTGTTCAAGGCCACGATTACTTTTTTCCAGGATAGCGTTGCGTATAGATGATGGTCCTCCTGAGAAAGCTTTTGCGAGCCATCCACGACCAATACCACCAGATCAGCTTTAGCGATGGCCTGGCGGCTGCGTTCGATTCCTTTAGCCTCAACCAGGTCCACGGATTCTCTGATGCCGGCCGTGTCCACCAGCTGGACCGGTACGCCGTTCATATTGACGGTTTCCTGGATGATGTCCCGGGTTGTTCCGGGCAAATGCGTGACAATGGCCCTTTCTTCCTCCAGAAGGATGTTCAGCAGGCTGGATTTGCCCACATTGGGTTTGCCCACGATGGCGGTTACGAGGCCGTCACGCAGTATTTTGCCCTGCTCGGAGTTCCTGATGATCTCACCCAACTCATCCAGGATTTGCGCGGATGTTCTTTGCATTTTCTTAAACGAAGCCTGGTCAATGTCATCCTCGGGAAAATCCAACTGCGCCTCGAGGATCACCAGCATATCCTTCACCTTGTCCCTTAAGCGGGTGATGGTCCGGGACAGGGAGCCCTGCAGCTGCTCCCAGGCTACTTTGCGGCTCAGTTCGGTTTTGGACTGGATGAGATCGGCTACGGCTTCGGCCTGGGCCAGGTCTATCCTGCCGCTTAAGAATGCTCTTTTGGTAAATTCACCCGGTTCCGCCAGGCGGCAGCCCTGTTTCAGGCACAATTCCATGACGCGAGCCAGGATGACCGTATTGCCGTGGCAGGATATTTCCGCCATATTTTGCCTGGTGTAGGTGGCCGGCGCCTTAAAGACCGAGACCAACACTTCGTCTATTTTTTCTTTTGTTTTGGGGTCAACGATAAACCCAAAATAAACTTTGTGGGAGTCGAGACCAGAGAGTTTTTTGTTTGATTTAGGGCAGAAAATCTTGGTGATCATAGAGATGGCCTTGGGCCCGCTCAAGCGTATGAGGCCCAGAGCGCCCTGTCCTGGCGGAGAGGCGATGGCCACGATGGTTTCGTCCTGGTCAGGTAAAAGTAGGTTCATGGTAAAAAGCAGTATAACACACCCGCTTTATCCTTCATCGCAGCCCCTTGCTCCGTGCCCAGCAGAGGAAAGTAGACCTATATATATAGAAGGCGGTGCGGCTAAAAAAAATCACCAGTTGCAAATTTTTGATGATTAGTTTAATTTTTTATCCATGGACGCTCACAAGGACGCACCAAAAACGGAAAAACAGGACAAGAACCAAGGGAAAAAACCCGCCCAACCAAAGAAAAAACCCTACCCGCATTCCGGACACCGCGGCCGTTTGCGGGAGCGTTATATCCGGGGAGGCTTAAAAAGCCTTAATGATTACGAGGTTTTGGAGCTATTGCTCACCTATGTTTTGCCCCAGCACGACGTGAAGCCCATCGCCAAAGACCTTTTAGAAAAATTCCACACTTTAAGCGGCGTGCTGGACGCGGTCCCCGCGGAGCTGCACGAAGTGCACGGCATCAAGGAGCGCAGCGCGGTATTTTTCCACCTCATTCGCGACGTTTCCCGGGCGACCCTGCTGGAAAAGGTCCAAAATATCGATTCCTTTTCCTTCCGCAGCAGCAGCCAAGTAGGGGAGTATCTCATCCGGGAAATCGGGCACCAGGACAAGGAATGCTTTTTCGTTTTCTTCCTGGACAACCAGAACCATCTCATCTCCTGCGAGACCATGCAGGAGGGGACCATCAACCAGACCACGGTCTATCCCCGCGAGATCTTTGAAAAAGCCATCCAGCAAAAAGCCACGGCGCTTTTATTCGCGCACAATCATCCCTCGGGCGTTTTGAAACCCAGCCCCGAGGACATCAAGCTCCACCAGCAGCTGACCCAAGGAGCCCAGCTCTTGCAGATCAGCGTGCTGGACCATTTCATTGTGTCGTCGGAAAAATATTACAGTTTCCACGAGGCCGGGATCCTATAACCGAGGCGGGGATGTTGCGGCCCTGTAGATTTTACGGCGAGGCGTTCCTAAAAGTTATACTCAATCCCGGCGTTGAGGTAGTTCCCTGGGTTGGCGAGGAGATTGGATTCTTTTTTGACCATCCCGGTGTATTTGCTCACCAGGTCAAAGTTGATGTTGCTCGTGTTGGTGGTGGTGCTGTTGGTCTCCCGGTACGCGTTCGCGCCTAGGTTCCATCTCAGGTTCTCCAAAAGCAGCGGACCAGAAAAAGTCAGCCCGACGTTGCTGTCATTGGTGACCGTAGTGGATAGGACCTCGACCTTGGGAAAAGCAGGGAAGGGGTTGGTCGTCTCCTGCGACGTGGCGCGGTCATCGGACAGGGACAGGGAACAAGTGACCCCGTAAAATAAAGGCAGGGAAACCCCAGTCCCCAAGGTCCAGGTGTTGGTTTTGATGGAGTCCACCGAGAAATCCAGACTGAAATCCAAAGAAGAGTCCAGCCACAGGGAATTAAACGTCACCCCGGTGTTCACTCCCTTTATATTGTAAGGCGTCTGCAGAGAAAAACTGGAATTGTCTATGGCGGAGGTCTCCAGAGTGGTGTTATTGCTTCCAGTGAAGTTGAGGCCCAGGGAACCGACAATGGTTTCGGTCATATGGATATCCCAGCTCACTGCCAATTCCAGGCTTTTGGTGAGGGTGTCGGCCGTGGCGGTCACATTGCCCATGCTGTCCGTGAGATCCAGGGAGGTATGCTGGGAACTGGGCGTAAAGCTAAAGACCAAGTTATTATCCTTGTCCACTTTCCAGGTATAACTGATCCCCGTGGACAGACCCTGGGTCTTATTATCACCGGCCGTGGCGGAAACATCCAGGGTCCAGGGAAGGTTTTCGCTAAGGTCCATGTCGACCACCTTATCCTGGTCGGATTGTTTCTGTTCTGAGGTGGCGGGGGACTGTTCGGTCTGGGTGCTTTCCTGGCTGAGCAACACCTGGGCGCTGGGCAGACCGGGACCGGCCCAGGCAAGGAGAAGCCAAACACCGGCGCTAAAAACAACGGTGCGCAAAGTTTTTTCGAGCATCAGGCGGCAATCTTCCAGCCTGTCCTTGAACGAGGCCCGCGGAAACCTGGTGCGACAAGTGGTTTTGAGGCGGTTGATTTTTCCCAAGTTTTCTCCGATACAGCGTTAATCATCGCATTATATTCCTATTAACATTCAAGGCAGGTTATTAATTTCTGCCTGTCATCTTGGCCCTTTTTGAAACCTCCCGTTAGTGTTACAATCAAAAAAAACGTGAAGGAAGACTAGAGAAAGAGGAAAAATGAAAGTCGTTCTGATGGTCGGCGGGTTTGGCACGCGGTTGCGTCCCCTGACCATAAACATCCCCAAACCCATGGTCCCCATGTGCAACAGGCCCCTTTTGTACCACACCCTGCACCTTTTGAAAAAGCATGACCTGACCGACCTGACCGGAGTCGTTTATTACCAGCCCGAAGTCATAAAGAGTTATTTCAACGACGGCAAGGAGTTCGGGGTCAAGCTTGACTATGTCAATGCCGAGAGCGACCTCGGGACAGCCGGCAGCGTCAAGAACGCCGAAGCCACCCTCAAGGACACCTTTATGGTCATGAGCGGGGACGTCCTGACGGATTTCGACCTGAAGCGGGCCATCGAGTTCCACCGTGCCAAAAAAGCCATGGCCACCATGGTCCTGACGCACGTGGAGAACCCGCTGGCCTACGGCGTGGTCATCACGGACAAGGAGCACCGCATCGTCCGTTTCCTAGAAAAGCCGAGCTGGGGCGAGGTCTTCAGCGACGCGGTCAACACCGGCATCTATATTCTGGAGCCCGAGATCTTTTCCCTCATCCCCAAAGGCAAGGAGTTCGACTTTTCGAGGAACCTCTACCCCCTGATGCTGGAGAAAAAGCTGCCCCTCTTCGGCTACATCGCCGAAGGGTACTGGAAGGACGTGGGCAACCTGCTGGAGTATAGGCTGGCCCACCGCGACATTTTAAAGGGCGAGGTGGAGATCAAGATCCCCGGCAGCCGCCAGGGACGCATCGGCAAGGAGATTTGGGTGGACGAGGGCAGCAAGGTGGACGGCCAGGCCATGCTCAAGGAGTCGGTCGTCATCGGCAAGAACTGCCGCATCGCCAAGGACGTCAAGATCACCAACTGCGTCATCGGGGACAACTGCACCATCGACGAGGGCTCCATCCTGACCGAATGCATCCTGTGGAACAACGTGCGCATCGGCGCGGAAGCGGACTTGAAAGAGGACGTCATCGCCAGCGACAGCGAGATCAAGACCAAGGCCTACGTGGCGGTCGGGGTGGTCATCTCCGACCACTGCCAGATCGGCTCGAGCGCCACGGTCAAGGCCGACGTCAAGATCTGGCCGCACAAGGTCGTGGAGGACGGCGCCACGCTGGCCACCAGCCTGGTCTGGGGCAGCAAATGGGCCCGGAACCTTTTTGACGCCTACGGGGTGAGCGGGCTGGCCAACATCGAGGTCACGCCGGAGTTCGCCTCCAAGCTGGGCGCCTCCTACGGGGCCTCGCTGGAAAAAGGGTCCTACGTGGTGTGCAGCCGCGATTCCCACAAGATCTCACGCATGATCGACCGGGCCTTCGTGTCCGGGGTCCTGTCCGCCGGGGTCAACGTCTATAACCTGCAGGTGATGCCCATCCCGGTGGCGCGCTACGCGGCCAAGAGCACCGAGAGCGTTGGCGGGGTCCACATCCGCAAGTCCCCCTACAACCCCAACATGCTGGATTTCAAGTTCTTCGACGTGCAGGGCATGGACCTGAGCATCCTCAAAGAACGGAGCATCGAAGGGTATTTCCAGCGCGAGGACTACCGCCGGGTCCCGGCCGACGAGGTGGGGACCCTCGGGTTCCCTTACCGGGGCATTGATTTTTACAAGGAGCAGTTCCTCAACTTCATCGCCAAGGACGACATCAAGAAGAACGGCCTCAAGGTGGTCGTGGACTATTCGTTCGGCAGCGCCTCGACCATTTTCCCGTCCCTTTTAGGCGAGCTGGGCTGCGAGATCGTGAGCTTGAACGCTTACATGGACGAGACCAAACTGACCAAGAACAAGGACGAGTTCCAGCAGAGCCTGAAGCAGCTTTCCAACATCGTGGCCACCCTGGGCGCTAACCTGGGCGTGACCCTGGACGCCGGGGCCCAAAAGATCTTCGTGGTGGACGAGCTGGGCAACATCCTGGACGGCGATAAAGCCGTTGTTTTGATGTGTCTTTTGGCCCTCAGGGCCAAACCGGGCACGACCATTTCCGTGCCCATTTCCGCTTCCCGGGTGATCGAAAAAGTGGCCAGCGATTACGGCGGACAGGTCATCCGCTGCGGCACCACCTACCGGTCCATGATGGAGACCGTGGCCCAGAAAAAAGCCAACCTGGTCGCCGAGGCCAAGGGCGGATACATCTTTTCCGAGTTCCAGCCCGTGTTCGACGCCATGTATTCCTGCGTCAAATTGATGGAATTTTTGGTCCACGAGAAAAAACCCCTGTCGGAGCTCATCAAGCTCGTGCCGGATTTCAAGATCGTCCGCGACCATGTGGCCTGCGGGTTCGAGCGCAAAGGCGCCATCATGCGGCGCCTGGTGGAGGATGTCAAAGCCGACCGGCTGGAGCTTCTGGACGGGGTCAAGATCTGGCACAAGGACAGCTGGGTGCTGATCCTGCCGGACATGGACAAGTCGTTCTTCCACATCAACGCCGAGGGCGCCACCGTGGAAGAAGGCAAAAAGCTGGTCCACAAATACATCAAGCTCATCGAGGACTGGCAAAAGGATATGGATAAATAGTCCTGCCGCTCTTTTGAAAGGAATAACCTTGGGGGATATCAAATTCGGGACATCGGGCTGGCGGGCCATCATCGCCGAAGATTTCACCTATGACAACGTGGGCGTCTGCGCCCAGGCCGTGGCCGGGCATCTGAAGAAAAAAAAGACCGCAAAGCGCGGGGTGGTCATCGGCTATGACACGCGCTTCCTTTCCGAAAAGTTCGCGGAAAGAGTCGCCCTGGTTTTGGCCGGCAATAACATCCGTTGCTGGCTGTCTCCCAGTCCTGTGCCCACGCCGGTCTTGGCCTTTGAGGTCCTGCGGCGCCATGCCGGCGGAGCCGTCAACATCACGGCCAGCCACAATCCTTCCGAATACAACGGCTTTAAATTCAATTCCGAATGGGGCGGGCCGGCCCTGCCCGAAGAAACCCGGGCTTTGGAACAACTCTGCCTGAAAATCAAAAAACACGGCACTGTCAAAATGGCCGATCCCCAACAAGCCCGGCACAAAGGCCTCATCCAGAAATTAGAGCCCAAAGAAATTTATTTTAAACGCCTAAAACAAATGGTGGACTGCTCAGCCATCAAAAAAGCCCGCTTGCGCATCGTGGTGGACCCGCTGTGGGGCGCCGGGATCGGCTACCTGGACACATTCCTAAAAAATATCGGGTGCGAGATTAAGACCATCCATACCAACCGCGACGTGCTGTTCGGAGGCAAACATCCGGAGCCGGCTATGGAGCAGCTCCAGGCCGTCATCAAGGAGATGAAACCTTTCCGCGCCAGCTTAGGGTTGAGCACGGACGGTGACGCGGACCGTTTCGGCGTGGTGGACGCGGACCCAAAAGCCTTTGGCGCTTTTTTCACGCCCAACCAGGTCATCGGTCTTTTACTCAACCATTTGCTCAAGACCAGGGGCTGGCAAGGCCCGGCGGTGCGCTCCCTGGCCACCACCCACTGGATCGACGCCATCGCGGCAAAACGCGGGGTCGAGGTCATGGAGACCCCGGTGGGGTTCAAATTCGTCGGGGAAGCCATGCTGAAATATAAAGGTACCATCGGCGGCGAGGAAAGCGGAGGCCTGACCATCCATGATTACATCCCGGAAAAAGACGGTATCTTGGCCTGTCTGCTCATGGCTGAAATGGTCGCGGTCAACAAAAAGAGCATCACCCGCATCTACGAGGAGCTCTGCGCAGAGGTCGGGCGCGTGTTTTCGGGCAGGATAAACCTCAAGCTCAAGCCGGGGGTCAAAGAAAAAGTCATCAATCTCCTGCAAAAAAAACCACCCCGGGAATTCGCGGGCATCCCGGTGGCCAGGGTCAACGCGTCGGACGGGTTCAAATTTTACTTACAGGACAAGAGCTGGGTCATGGTCAGGTTTTCCGGCACCGAGCCCTTGGTCAGGATCTACTGGGAGTCCTGGGACAAAAAAACCTATACCAGCCTGCAAAAATCAGTGGAGAAATTATTAAGGTCCGTGTAGACGGACCGGAAAAGATGTCATGAAGATCGTTGTTGCTCCAGGTCCTTTTAAAGGCAGTCTCACTTCGACGCAGGCCGCTCAGGCCATGGCCATCGGGGTCAAAAGGGTGTTCCCGGCGGCTGAGGTGGTGCAGATCCCCATGTCGGACGGCGGAGGCGGGACCACGGAGCTTTTGGTCAGGGCCACGGACGGGGAAATGCTGACCGCCGAGGTCACCGGGCCCTTGGGCGACAAGGTCAACGCCAGCTATGGCATCCTCGGGGACGGCGTCACGGCGGTCGTGGAGGTCGCCGCGGCTTCGGGATTTTCCCTTGTCCCGGCTGACCAGCGCAATCCTTTCCTCACCACCACCTACGGGACCGGCGAGCTCATCCGCCAGGCCCTGGACCAGGAACCCAAACGGCTCATCATCGGGCTGGGCGACAGCGCGACCTGCGACGGAGGGGCCGGGTGCATGCAGGCTTTGGGCGCCAAATTGCTGGACGCCTCCGGCCAAGAGGTCCCGGTGGGCGGCGGCCATCTGCAGGACATCAAAAAAATAGACCTCACGGATTTCGACCCGCGGCTAAAAAATACGGAGATTATCGTGGCCTGCGATTCTTTTTCGCCTCTCATAGGCCCCAAGGGTTCGGCCAGGATGTACGGCCCCCAAAAAGGCGCCACCCCGGAGATGGTGGAGGTTTTGGAATCCGGACTGCAGCACTGGGCCAACCTGCTCTGGATCCTTTTCAAAAAAGAGACCCAGGACATGGAAGGCGCCGGGGCCGCGGGCGGGCTGGGCGCGAGCCTCACGACTTTTTGCGGGGCCAAGCTGACCCCGGGCGCCGGCGTGGTGCTGGAGTACGTGGGCTTCGAAAAAAAAGTCGAGGGAGCCACGCTGTGCATCACGGGCGAGGGCAAAATGGACGAACAGACCCTTTACGGCAAGGGCGCGTCGGCCGTGGCCGGCCTGGCCAAAAAAAATAAGGTGCCGGTCGTGGCCGTGGCCGGAGCTCTGGACGCGCAGTCGGGCCTGCTCTATGAAAAAGGCATCGACGCCATGGTGAGCATCGTGCCCGGACCCATGGAACTCAAAGAAGCCATGGCCAATGCCGCCAACCTCATCGAAGACTCCACGGAGCGGCTTTTGAACTGGCTCTTGCTGGGGAACAAGATCTCGTTCAAATGAAGGGAACCATGAACGGCATACCACAACAGTTCTTTGAGCCAGGGTGCCTTTTCCAAGAAGAACAGCGCATCATCCCGACCAGAACTTTTCAGGCTATCCTGAACTGGCTGACCTGGATTATGATCGCCTTTCCTTTTATAGTTTTTATAATATTTCGTTTGTCCCATGCCGGGCTGATGTTCACCATAGGATGGTGCATCATTCCGGCTGTTGGCCTCAGCCTCCGGTATACCATCTTAAAAGCCCAGCTGACCACCAAAGTTTACAGCGACCGGCTGACATTTGAGTACTGGCCCTTTTACACCTGGCCCCGCTGGCTGTTGTTCGGCATTCCCCGGCCAGAGCTTAAAATGAAGGAAATCGCTGATTTTAAGGCCTTAAAATACAAGGCCTGGGTCACGGGCTGGGGCATCCATTATGGGCCCTACGGCGGCTGGGTATTCAATACTTCCGGCAATATGGGTGTGGCTATTGTCACGGACAAGGGTAAAAAAATACTTATTGGTTCGCAAAAGCCGGAAGAACTTTTTGGCGCCTTGCAAAGGGCCAAGTCAAAAGTCTTGATCACTTCAGCTTAAAAAAAGGAGAAGCCATGCGCCTGCATCTGGTTCCCAATTCACATATTGACCCGGTCTGGCTGTGGAACAAGTACGAGGGCATGGACGAAGTTTTGAACACCTTCCGCTCGGCCTGCAGCCGGCTGGATGAGTTCCCCGGCCTGACTTTTTCGGCCAGCTCCCTGCAGTTCTACGAGTGGGTCATAAAATACGACCAGGCACTTTTCAAGCGCATCCGGGGCTTTATAGACAAGGGCCGCTGGGAAGTGACCGGTGGGTGGTGGGTGGAAGCGGACACCAACATGCCTTTGGAAATAAGTTTCCTCAAGCACGCGGAGCTATCCGCCGAGTTCGCCAAAAAAAATCTCGGCGTACAGATAACGACCGCGTATGCGCCGGACACTTTTGGACACCCGGCGACCTTACCCAAAATTCTCGCTCAAACAGGATTTAAATATTTCATTTTTTGCCGGCCCGATGCCTGGGAGAAGCCGGACCTCCCGGCCAACCTGTTCCGCTGGGAGTACGAGGGAGCAAGCGTCCTGGCTTACCGCATCAAATACCATTACGCGCAGTGGGACGCGGACGAAGTTTTGCTGACCAAGCTGGGTGACGAGGAGTTCAAAAAGAATCCGGTCAACTGCTGGTTCTTCGGCATCGGCGACCACGGAGGCGGGCCGACCATCAAAGAAATAAAGTTCTGGGAAAAATATATTTTGGGACAGCCAAAGGGTGACACGGCCTTTTCTACCTGCCAGAAATTTTTTGAGGATGCGGAAAAGGTTCCCGGCATCCCTGCCTACAGCGGAGATCTGCACATGCACGCCATCGGATGCTATTCGGTGATGGGAGAGGTCAAAACAGCCATGCGCGATACCGAGCTCGCTCTTGCTCATGCTTCCCGCGCTTTAAAAATGGACGGGAAGACGGACACCTGTCTGGAGGACGCGTGGAAGACCACGCTCTTTAACCAGTTCCACGACATCCTGCCGGGCTCATGCACCTATGAAGCCGCGGCTAATGCCCGGGCAGAGCTTCAGGGCGTAAAGGGTTTATGCCAGGACACGGCTTATAGTTATCTCAAAACTATTTCGCTGCAGACAAAACCGAAGATCAAAGAAGGAGAGTTCAGGATTTTTAACACGCTCCCCTACGAGGTCAAAGTCCCCCTGGCTGTGGAGTCTTTGGTTTATTTCCGGGAGAACGCGGCTTTTAAAGACGGGCAGGGCCAGCTCGTGGAGCTCCAGGAAATTTTGCCGGAGACCCGGACAGGCACCCGCAAATGGGAATTTGTGGGGACAATCCCGGCCAAAAGCTTCAGCACTTACTATTTTGACAACGACACGACCGTCGCCAGGGCCGCTTCACCACATTTCCAGCCCGTGCAGGTGAACTCCACGGCCGTTTTGGCCCACCGGCTGGGGTCTTTGGTCCAATTCGCGGTTTTAGGGGACATTTCCGACACCTGGGGTCACGGCCAGAGCAAATATGACTCGGTCGAGGGTTTTTTCAGACTGGATTCCTCCAGCGTCCTTTTGGGGCCGGTCACCAACAAGCTTTTTCAGCGCTGGTCCTACGGCTGCTCCAGCCTGGACATCGTTTACTCCACCTATCCGGGCCTAACCGGCATTTACGCGGATATCCGGGCTATCTGGGCTGAGCGCCGGAAGATCCTCAAAATGGAAATACACCCCGCCCTAGGCGTTTCCGAGCCCGGGGCGGCCAGGCAGTGCGCTGGAGGGAGCGTCCTGCGGCCCCTGGACGGCCTGGAACTGCCCCTGCACCACTGGGTTTGGAAGCCTGCGGGCCCCTCAGGCCTGGCTGTGGTCCAAAAAGGGGCTTTTAGCTTCGACTGCCTTCCGGAACGGCTTCGCCTCACCCTCATCCGCTCCAGTTTTTACGGCTATGACCGGGGCGTCAAACTTGACCCCAGCGACCCCCAGATGGACACGGACCAGGGCCGACATGATTTCCGGATTTTGATCCTTTCCGGTCAAAAACTGGACCCGGCCTTCCTGGACCGGGCCAGCGAAGTGTTTTTGGAGCCCTTCACCCTCATCCGGGAGTCCTAGGCCGCTCGGCCAGCCTCCCTGGCGCTTGTTCATAGTTGGGGTAAAAAATGAACGAGCATAATTTAGGTTGGGGTATAAATCAACTTATTTTCCAAGCACAACATAAGCACACTTAATTTAGGGTATAAGTTAGTGTATTAGCTACTTGGGTAGACTTTCTGACCTTGAGAGTATAAGTGGCAGTATTAGTAATCGGTTCGCTAGGCCAGAAATAACGCAGACAACCCAGTTGGGGGGCTGAAATTTTAACTCTTGTAAATTCATTTAAATTATTAAATTTTACAAATTAATCTATGTAATTAAAGGAATTAGCCAAAAATAATGAGTGGAATTACCGAAATTTTTTTTACTCCCAATTTAACTAAAAGGGGGTAAACTTAGTTCAACCATGGGTTAAGGGAGGCTGGTTTGAGTATTCCCATCCGCAAGGCTTTTGTGGTTTTGGCCGGGTTCCTCCTTATTTTTATCCTGGCAGTTTCCCGCCCTCCCCTCTATGGAGATGATTTTGATCAGGTTATGAAGGACACCATAGCAACGGAACAAAAGGGAGATGTTAATCAGGCTCTTTCAATAATCTCTCGGTATATTGAGTCAAACCCCAACAACTCAGGAGGATATATTGTCAGGGGAAATTGTTACGACATAAAGAATGACCAGGAAAAGGCGCTTGCTGATTATGACAAGGCGGTTGAACTGTCCCCCAATGATTTTACAGCTTATTATGACCGGGCCAGTATTTATAGCAGGCAAGCAAAATACGATTTGGCCATCAGCAATTTTAACAAATCCATCGAACTCAATCCGAACGATGGAGGCGCCTTTTATGACCTGGGTGCCGTTTATGATAAAAGAGGCGCTGAAGGAGATATGGACAAGGCTGTGGAGTCTTTGAAACAGGCCATTGAGCTGGACAGGAATGACAAGTTCAGGCGGGATGATTTCAAAAGTGAAACATTGATCTTTAAGCACAATGGTATTTCAAAGGCTTTGAAAGACAAGTTGCGGGCATTGGGTTACGGACAAGGTTTTCCGGAACAAACCGAGGAGGAAAACCTAGAGGATCTTGATAAAAAAGCCTATTCGTTCATGCAAAGCAACGACTACAAGTCAGCCCTGAACCTCTATGACAAGGCCATTGAAAAAGACCCCAATAATTTCCGGCTGTATATAGGAAGAGGGACCGCCTATAAGTGGAAAACTGATTTTCCCGCGGCCATCAGTGATTACAGCAAGGCTCTTGAGCTCGTTCCCACCAGCAGCGAAGCCTACATGGACCGCGGGAACGCTTATGAAAGGAACAAACAATACAACCTGTCCATCGCGGATTTTACCAAGGCCATTGGATCGAACCAGACGCCGATATTATCCTATTGTTACAGGGAGCGGGGCATTGACTACGCCCTGCGGGAGCAGGAGGGAGACGAGGACAGGGCCGTGGACGACTTGAAGCAGGCCATTGAGCTGGACAACAAGGACAGTAACATTCCCCAGCCATTTAAGACCGGTGTGCAGATCTACAAAAGGCCCGAAGTGTCGCAAAGGATCAGGGACAAATTGGCGGCCCTGGGTTACGGGCCGCAGGAATTCCAAAAGATGACGGATATCCAGGGCATGCTGGAGCAGGCGCGGGAAGACAACCGAAGCGGCGATTACGACCAGGCCATGGATCTCTGCGCCAAGGTCCTGGCCATGGACGCGAACAATAGCCAGGCCTATTTCATAGAAGGGACCACGTATTTTTTCAAAAAGGATTTCACCCATGCCATAGAAAACTATGAAAAGGTGGCCCAGCTCGATTCTAAGAACATTTATGTTTTTTACAGCCTGGGGGCATGTTACCGGTCGCTCCATGACTATGAGCAGGCCATCACAAATTTCACTAAAGCCATCGAGAACAATCCGGACAATCCTAACTGCTATTCAGACCGGGCTTATTGCTATGTCAAAAGGAACGCCGCAGGGGACTCTGACCTGGCCCTGGCTGATTTTCAAAAGGCGGTCACCATAGACCCGGCGTCCGTGCAGGAGGTTTTTGGAGGATGGATGTCCGAGTCTATCAGCAAGGATATGAAAGACAAAATCCAGAAGATGATCAATGACCGGCAAAGCCAGGCCAAACCGCAGTCCTCTGAAGACAACACAGTGGTGGACAAGAAAAAAGGCGTGTCCAGTTCTCCGGCTGCCGGGCCCGCTGATGTTGAGCCTTTGCTCAATGAGGCGCGTTCGGCTTATGCCAAGGGCGATTATGACCTGACCATCACGGATTGCGACAAGGTCATAGGGTTAAAGCCGGATGAATGGAAAGCCTACTTTGGCAGAGGTAATGCCTATTTTGCCAAGAAGGATTATGACCAGGCCATTACGGATTACAGCAAGGTTATAGAACTCAAACCTGATACTCCCAATGCCTATTCCCACCGCGCCCTCAGTTATGTCAGGCAGGGGGCAGAGGGCAACAACGACAAAGCCATGGGAGATTTCAAGAAAGCGGTTGATATGGACCCATCCTCTGTCCAGGACATCCTGGACGGCACCATGTCGGTCAGCCAGGATTTAAAAGACAAAATACAGCAGATGGTTAATGAGAAAAAAGGCGGGTCTAATCCTCGGTTTAATAATCCTGAGGCGGAACATTGGTTTAAAGAGGCTATGAAAGATTCTCAAAGACAAAAAAATGACCTGGCCATTGAGGATTGCAACAAGGCCCTTGCTCTTGAACCCAATAATCCAATTATTTATGAAGAACGTGCGGCGGCCTATGAGCGCAAAGGCGACTACGGCAAGGGCATCGCGGATTTAACCAAGTGCATAGAGCTACAGCCGGGGGAGTGGTGGCTCTATTCCAACCGTGGCGGGTACTATGCCGCTAGAAAAGACTATGGCCATATCAAAGTACCAGGAGACTGTGAAAATGCTATTGCTGATTTCACTAAGGCTATAGAGCTCAAACCGGATGATTATTGGATTTATTTTGAACGCGGGGATTGCTATTTCAAAAGAGGGGCTGAGGGGGACAGCGACAAGGCCCTGGCAGATTTCCAAAAAGTGATGGAACTAGACCCCACGTCAGATAAGTCTGCCGTTTATGGCTCGATGACCCCATTTGGGATCCAGGACCTAAAAGATAAAATTCAGAAGTTGGTTAGTGAGAAAAAAGGCCAGGGCAATACGCAGCAATAGGGAGGCAAGATGAATAACACGCAAGTCCCAGCATCAAGATCATTGCCAGGTATGATCCGATGTTTTCTTTTAATCCTTATTTTGTTTGGCCTATCACAAACAGCCAGGGCGCAGGATTTTGACCAGTTGATGAAAGATGGTAATGATGCTCTTTATAAAATTGGTATTGTTCAAAAAAGTAATGTTGATGAGGCTATTGCGGATTACACCAAGGCCATAGAACTCAAGCCGGATAATGCCGATGCTTTTATCAATCGTGGTCGTGCTTATCTTTTCAATCAAACCTATGATCAGGCGATTGCAGACTATACCAAAGTTATAGAACTCAAACCGGATAATGCCGAGGGTTATAATGGCCGCGGAGAGGCCTATAGACGTAAGGGAGACTATGGCCAGGCCATTGCGGACTATAGTAGGGCTCTTGAGCTTAAGCCAATGGAAACTAGTATCATATATTATGAACGGGGAAATGTTTATTACTGCATAAAAGATTATGATCGAGCTATCGCGGATTTTAATAAGGCCATAGAGAGTCGGAAAAATGGAACATTGGTGTGTGCCAACCATGGCGATCCCAATAAGGCAGTCCTAGCTCAGTATTATGGCTGTCTTGGTGAGGTTCAAAAAGACAAAGGAGCTTACCAAAAAGCTATTGAGGCCTACACCAAGGCAATAGAACTAGCCCCCGAACAAACAATACAAGTAGCATATTATTGCATCCCCCGTGGAGAAGCCTATGACAAAATAAACGCCCATGATAAGGCCATGGATGATTATAACAAGGCCAAAAAGTTGAATCCTGCAGCATTCTCTGGCCAAAGTCCATCAATGTTGATTGCAGGATATTATCGTGATCGTGGATACAGATATTTGGCTGATGGGAAAAATGATTATAAAGGAGCTATTGAGGAATACAGCAAGGCCATAGCGGTAAATCCTGATGATGCAGAGGCCTACATGCGCTGGGGAGATGCCTATTTTAATCAAAAAGATTTTGAGCACGCCATCGAGAACTACACCAAGGTGATAGAGCTTACTCCCACGGATATATATGTGTTTTACAGCCGGGGGTCTTGCTACAGGTCCCTCCATAACTATGAGCAGGCCATCGCGGACTACAGCAAGGCTATAGAGATCAGGCCGAGCAATCCCTACTCTTATTCAGACCGGGCCTATTGCTATGTCAAAAGGGGCAGCGAGGGGGACAATGACCGGGCTTTGGCGGATTTCCAAAAAGCGGCGGAAATGGACCCGGCGTCGGTTCAAAATGTTTTTGATGGCTGGATGTCCGCATCTATTAGTCAGGACTTAAAAGACAAAATAAAGGCCGTGGTGGATAAGAAAAAAGGCAGGCCTAATGCTTTGGCCGCCGGAACTGAAGATGCTGAGCCTTTGCTCAATGAGGCGCGTTCTGCCTACGCCAAAGGCGACTATGACCTGACCATCACGGATTGCGGTAAAGTGATAGAGCTGATACCGAATGAGTGGAAAGCCTACTTTGGACGGGGTAATGCCTATTTTGCCAAAAAGGATTATGACAAGGCCATAGCGGATTACAGCAAGGTCATAGAACTCAAACCGGACAATGCTAATGCCTATTCTCATCGCGCGATTTGCTATACCAAGCAGGGGGCAGGGGCGATATTGAAGGCCATGGCAGATTTCAAGAAGGCGGCTAATCTGGACCCAGCCTCGGTGCAGGACATCCTGGACGGCACGATTCCGGTCAGCCAGGAATTAAAGGACAAAATACAGCAGATGGTTAATGAGAAAAAAGGACAGATTATGTCAAGTTTTCGGGTGTAAGTTGTTAAGTCCACGGGTAGTAGGTTAAGCAACATTTAGCAAGCCTTCCTGAACCAGATCACCTCCTTGAGATTTCCAGAGTTTTCTTTTAGACCAATTATCTTCCTGAGTGGTAGAAACAGACCAGACGATCTTAGCGACCTCCAATTCGGAGTGCATGGTGCCGGCAGCACGGGTGCGCCGTTTGATCTCGGCGATAAAGCGTTCGATGAGATTGCTGGAGCGGAGAGTGCGCCAGACATGCTGGGGTTCGTTCATGAAGGTGGTGAGGTTGTCGAACCTATCGAGAGCCATAGCCGTAGCTCTAGGATAGAGTTTCATCCAGCGAGCTTGGAGGCGGCCAAAGGCCTGGAGAGCCAGTTTGCGGGAATCGGCCCAATAGATAGCTTTGAAATCGTTAAGGAAGGCACCCCAGTCACGGCGAGGCATAATGGCTCTGAGGTTTCGGATCTTGTGGACCAGGCAGAGCTGGTGAGGGACAGCCAGGAGGTTTTTGACGGCCTGCTCAATGGCCTTGTGTTCATCGGAGATGACGAGCCTGAGGGTGTTGCGGTTAAGGCCTCTTTTGAGGAGGTCATTGATAAAAGCCTGCCAGGAGTCCAAGGACTCTCTATCGCCGAGAAGGAAACCCAGGACATGGCGATTGCCAAAGGAATCCATGCCTAGGGCGAGCAATAGAGCTTGTTTGGAGGTAAAACCAGGTCTTCTGACAGGCAGGTAGGCGGCGTCCAGGAGCAGGTAGGTGATGTTGGGAGGAATGGGACGATTCATCCACTGACGGATGGCTGGCTCCAAGGCGTTGGTGAGAGTGGAGACGGTGGAGTGAGAGAGCTTTGTGCCCAAAGCGGCATTTATCTCAGCGGCGGTAGAGCGAGTGGCAGCGCCTTTGAGCCAGAAGCGGATGGCGAGGAAGGAAGCCAGGCCTTTTCCAGCTTGTTTGAGGGCGGTAAGCAAGGGCGAGTGAAGGGACCCCTGGCGTAGAGCTGGTTTGTGCAGAAAAAGTCTGCCAAAAAAGCCGGGGACAGAGGTGGATTTAAAACCGTTTCTTTTAGGGCTGTTTTCAAGGCGTTCATAAGGCTGACGGCCCAAAAACTCGTCCCTTTCAGCCTCCAGTTGAATATCTAAAGCCTGGGCAATGATGGCATTGACCTCCTGGCCAATTACTTCCAGAGCGACACCGGGCTGAGCGATCTTCCTGACTTTTTCTCTGATTTTCTGGTTCGTATAAATCTCAATTCTTTGGGATAATGACTTCACGGGTGTAGACCTCCTTTTAGTTTGGGTTTGGTGACCTAGACAATCACCTAGTCTACGCCCGTGGACTTATTTTTGGGGCCGCAAGGTTAGATTGCTGCAATCTAACCTTGCCTTTCCCCTCGTTGAAGTTACACCCAGGAATGGTACACAACCAAAGGACAGGCCAATCCGCAGTAAAAGAGAGGTAGGATGAAGAGCGCGCCAGTCCCGATATCAACGTCATTTTCCAACACCCTCAAATGTTTTCTTTTAGTCCTTATTTTGACCGTCATATCCCAGACCGCCCGCGCCCAGGATTTTGGCCAGGTGTCCAAAGAAGCGGAAGAAGCGGCGAACAAAGGTAATTTTGACCAGGCCATCCTTATTTATTCCAAATACATCGAAGGGCACCCCAGCGAAACAATGGCCTATCTAAACAGGGGAGTGGCCTATATGAACAAAGCCATGACCGACAAAGTCCTGATGATAAGCGCCATTTCCGATTTCGATAAAGCCATCGAGCTTGATCCCAAAAATACTTCAGCCTATTACTTCAGAGGAAAGACCTTTTTCATGCAGCACAATTACAGCCGGGCTATCACCAATTACAACAAAGTAGCTGATCTCAATCCAAGTTCGATGAAAGCCCCCGTGCTTCTTGAACGCGGCATCGCGTATTGTAAAAGAAACAGAGAAGGGGACATGGACAAAGGCCTGGAGGACTTCAAGCAGGCCATTGAGAAGGACAAAAACGATAAAAGCATCCCGGAAATTTCCAAAAGCGAATATTTGGTTTTTAATAACAACAATGTTTCGCAGGAAGTGAAGGACAAGCTGAAGGCCATGGGCTACAGTTCGCATAGTTGCGAGGACAGTCCGGAGTCCCAAGGTATGCTGGCACAGGCCCAGGATTTCTACAACAAAAAGGATTATGACAAGGCCGTGGAAATTTGTAACAGGGTTTTAGCGATGAACGCGATCTGCACCAGAGCCTATTTTATAAGAGGGGACGCGTATTTTGACAAAAAGGACTTTAATAACGCCGTTGCGGACTATGACAAAGCGGCTGAGCTTGACCCTAAAAATATCTATGTTTTTTACAGTCTAGGCGCATGCTACCGGTCGCTCCATAACTACGAGCAGGCCATTGCGAATTTCACTAAAGCCATTGCGAACAGGCCGGACCATCCTTACGGCTACTCAGACCGGGCTTATTGCTATGTCAAAAGGAACGCCGCGGGGGACGCGGACCTGGCCTTGGCTGATTTCCAAAAGGCGGTGACCATAGACCCGGCGTCCGTGCAGGAGGTTTTTGGCGGGTGGATGTCCGAGTCCATCAGCAAAGATATGAAAGACAAAATCCAGCAGATGATCAACGACCGGGAGATCGCGGCCGGAAAGAAATAGCTCCAACCATGAGAGGGAAAATTCAAGTAAAGAGTTTGGAAAAATATAGATAAAAAGGGTGGCTGTGCTTAAAACTGAGGTTGTGACCGGGTTTGATGAGCAGGTCCTCCAGGACATCATCCAGATACAGCTGGATTCGTTTCCCGCGGGATGGGCGGAGGGTGGGGATGAAGGGGACGGCCATTTCGAGGCCATGCTCAAGGCCAAGGAAAATGTTCATATTTTTCTAAAAGACGGGCAAAAAAACATCGGTTACCTATTAGCCATACCCCATAACATAGCCGTGGAGGAACTCAAAGACTGCGACCCCCTGATGCGAAAGAACCCGGGGGCTTACTATATCGAGACCATCTCCATCCTGCCTGACCACCGGGGCCAAGGAGGATGGAAATTGCTGCTGCAAACCCTGGCCGGGGAACTCTTAAAAAAAGGGGTCATGGAAATTACCCTGCACGCGAGGGTCTCCAACGGGTTCAGCCAAAAGGTCCAGAAAGAGTTTGTGGCACAAAAGATCAGGACCATCGAAAAGTGGAAATACTATAATTATGAGGAACCCACGGAATATCTTGAGGTAGAGCTATAAGTGATTTTGCTCGTCATTGCGAGCGAAGCGAAGCAATCTGGTTCTAAAGATAGATTGCTTCGTCGCTGTTGCTCCTCGCAATGACACATTTATTATTTTGTTTGTATCAATTTTAAAAAGGAGTGGTAAAGATGAAAATAGGAGTGATGTCGGACAGCCATGACAATATGCCGGCCATAGCCAAGGCCGTGGATTTTTTTATCAAGGAAAAGGTGGACCAGGTGGTCCATGCGGGCGACATCGTGTCGCCTTTTACCTTCAAGGAGTTCCAGAGGCTGACCGTGCCGTTGTGGATGGTGTTCGGCAACAATGACGGAGAAAAACATTTCCTGCGGGAGCAGATCAAAGGCCGGGGAGAGATCTTTGACCAGTTCTTCGCCAAGGAATGGGAAGGCAAAAAAATAGTGGTCATGCACGAGCCCAAATTTTTAGACTCGCTCAAGAAGAGCGGGCAGTACGACGCGGTCATCTACGGCCACACCCACAAGGTGGATGTGCAGACCGGGCCCGTGCTCGTCCTCAATCCCGGCGAGTGCGGAGGCTGGCTAAGCGGCAAATGCACGGTCGCCACCCTGGAACTGCCCAGCTTGGAAGTCAAAGTGGTAGAATTAAAATAGTCATATAGTAGTATTGCAATATTATTAATATAGTATTACAATATTCATAAAGGAGGCACTACGATGCGAAAATCCAAAGTAGCGAGTTTTTCCATACCCCAGGAAACATGGAAGCGTGCCGAAGAGCTTATGAAAGTGGAAAAGAGGAGCCGGAGCGAGATCGTTTCCGAGGCCATTGAAAAGTATTACACCATGAGGCAGTGGGATGAGCTGCAGACCGTCGGGGCCAGACAGGCCAAAAAGCTGGGGATCAAGAGCGAAGAGGATGTGGACCAGCTGGTCCATGCGTACCGAAAAAACAAAAAATGAAGCCTCGCCTGGTCATAGATACCAATGTCCTTGTTTCCCATTTCATCCTGCCAGGTCACAACCCCACTAAAGTCATGGATTTGATCTTGGCGGGGAAGGCAGTATTAATAACTTCAGAATTTATTCTGCAAGAGCTTGAAGAAGTACTCAAGAATAAAATCGAGTTCAACCAGCAGGAAGCAGCCAACGCCTGTTTGAGCATCAGGTCCCTGGCGGAAATAGTCAAACCCTATCATGCGGTGGATGTAGTTGTTGGAGATGAAAGTGATAACCGTATCCTGGAGTGCGCTCTTTCAGGAAAAGCAGATATCGTAATTTCAGGCGACAAGAAACATTTACAACCATTAAAAGTTTTTAAAGGTATTAGAATATTGAGTCCGACTGAATTTCTTATACAATACATGCCATGATCTTTTAATAGGAACCAATTTTAAAATAATTTCTGGAGGAGAATAAATTGGCGGAGATCATTCCTTTTAGAGGATGGCGGTATAACAACGCGACAGTCAGGAACATCAACCTGGCCGTGGTGCCTCCCTATGACGTCATATCGGCCCAGGACCAGAAAAAATTCCTCAAACAGCATCCCTACAACCTGGTCCGGCTCATCCTGAGTGAAACAAAGGCCAAGCCGAACGACAAAGTTTCACCCTACGAGGACATGGCCAAAACCTTGGGACAGTGGCAGGAACTGGGGATCTTGTGCCAGGACGCCCTGCCGGCCTTCTATATATATAGCCAGACCTATACACTCGAGGGAAAAACCAAGACCAGGGTGGGCCTGCTGACCCTACTCAAGCTGGAACCCCTGGGCGAAAAGCACATTTTTCCCCATGAAATAACCTTTTCCAAGCCTAAAGAGGACCGCCTGAACTTTTTGCGCCACTTCAAATCCAACCTGGAGCCTATCTTCGGGCTGTACCAGGACCCCCGGGGAACGCTGGACAGGCTTTTACGGAAATACACGCGCCTGAAACCGGTGATGCGCGTGGAACATCCCAAGGGACTGACCCACAAGCTGTGGCCGGTTTCAGAGCTTGGCGACCAGAAAAAAATAAAGGATTTCATCGGGCCCAGGCACCTGCTCATCGCGGACGGCCATCACCGCTACGGAGCGGGGCTGATGTATTCGCAGGAGCTTGCCCACCAATGCCGGGGCACTGCTCTCGCCTCAGCCTCCCAATACATCCTGGCCTTCATCACCAACGGCCTGGATAAAAAAGGCCTGACCATCCTGCCCTATAACCGGGTCATCAAACATTTGAGCCCCAGCAAGCTTAGAACCGTGAAAAAAGTTTTAGCCGGGTATTTTGATCTCAAAGAGGTCCAATGGAGCGGACTGCCGGAAAAAGGCGCGCTAAGCCTCATCCAGCAGTTGGGCCAGGTCAAAAAAGGGGTGCCGGGTTTCGCCTTTTACCAGGGAGGCCCAACCTGGTCTTTGCTGACCCTCAAGAAAAAGTTCCTCAACAAAAAAATCGTGGACCCCAAGCAGTCCCTGGCCTGGAACCATTTGACCACGGCCTTGGCGGATAAGATCGTGATCGAAAAGACTTTGCATATCCCCTCGGACCAGAAACAGCTCTACATCAAGTTCACGCCCCACACCGCAGAGGCCATCCGGATGGTGCGCGCCAAAGAGGCCAGCGCCTGCCTGCTTTTTTATCCGGCGGACGTGCCTATGATCGCGGACCTGGCCAAGCGTGGGGAAAAAATGCCGCAGAAGTCCACCTACTTTTATCCCAAGGTCTATAACGGCCTGGTGCTCAGGACCATGGAGTGAGCAGGGAGTGAGCGAAGAAACCACGACCGCGCCAGGAGCCGCAGAGCCCGCTCCCCAGCCCGCCCCGGAAAAGTGGCGCTATCTCAAAGACAGACCGCTCATTTCCCTGGTTATTATTTTTTTGGCGGGACTACTGGCCGGATTTTACCTTGCTCCCGCTTTTTGGCCTTGGCTGGCCGGCCTGGGCCTTTTGGTCCTGGCCTTGTGGTATCCTCTCAAAAAATCCAACAAACTCTTTTGGTGGTGCTGCGTTATTTCCTTTGCCGTGGGTTTACTGCGAGCCCAGCACCAGCAGATGGTCAGCCCCGATGACCTGAGGAACTTCATCACTTTGGAACGGCAGGAGTGCGTGGTGACGGGCCGGGTCATGGACGCTCCGGAATACAATAAAGCCGAGAAAAAAATATCCTTTGTTTTTTTGGTGGAGCAAAAAGGGGAGGGGAGTGCTGTCCAGGCCTGCCGGGGCAGGGTGAGGGCCAATGTTTACCAGGCGGACCGGCCGCCCGACCTTTTTTACGGCGACAGGCTAAAACTCTCCGGCAAATTTTTTGCGCCGTATCCACCGACCAACCCGGGTGAGTTCGACTACAAAAAATATCTGGCCCTCCACCATGTTTACGGGTTCATTTCCGTGCCTTTCCCCGACAGGCTTGTTTTCCTGGGCAAGGGCAGCGCTTTTTCGCTGGTGCGCGCGGCCCAGGTCATCGGCAAAAAACTGGCCGGCCTGCTGGACCAAAGTTTTGAGCCGGCCAACGCGGCTTTGCTCAAAGGCATCCTTTTCTCGGACCGGACCGACCTGTCTTCCAAGGTCCGCAGGGATTTTTCCATCACCGGGCTGGCCTATGTGCTTTCCGTGGCTGGCCTGCACGTCAACCTGGTCGGGGCCTGTTTTTTCATGCTTTTCCGGCTATTCGGGGTATCCAGGCGCAGGGCCGTGCTGGGGCTTTTTGGCGTGGTTTTCCTTTACGCCCTCATCACGGGATGGCAGGCGCCGGTGTGGCGGGCAGGGTGCATGTTCCTGCTGTGGGGCCTGGCCATCCTGCTGGACAGGGAAACGGATTTTTTCGTGAGCCTGAGTTTCGCGGCCCTGATAATCCTGTTGTTCGACCCCTCGGCGATCTTCCTATTGTCCTTCCAGCTCTCCTTCCTCGCCACCCTGGCCATTTTCAGCCTGGGACTTAAAGCCCGGCAGTGGGCGAGGAATTTTCGGCGGAGCCCGGAAATATTTTCCACCATGGAACAGGCTGAGGTCAATTTTACCCCGAGTTTTTGGGACAAAGCCCTGCTGTATCCGGGTGTAAAAAAGATGAAATGGTGGCTGGTGGATTCTTTGCTCATCTCCCTGTCCATCCAGGTCGTCCTGCTGCCTTTGCTGGCCCATGAGTTCTACTATGTGCCCTGCATCGTGGTGCTGGCCAACCTGCTGGTGATACCGTGGATGGGACTGCTGATCGGGCTGGGACTGCTGGTGTGCGGGGCGGGGCTCGTGTCCGCCGGCTTGAGCCAAGGACTGGGCTGGCTGGCCGGGACGCTCGTAAAAAGTTTCCAGGGGTTCGTGTCGGTCTGCGCCTCTTTGCCGTTTTCGCATTTTGCCGTGGCCAGGTTCCCTCTAGGGTTTGTATTCGCTTTTTATTTGACCTTAGGGTTTTCGGTCTGGAACCCCTTATCCTGGCAGAAAAAATATTTGGCCGGTCTGCTGGTCCTGTGGGCGGCTGTTTTCGCGGGATGGCAGGTTGGGTTCCAGATGACCAGGCCCAAACTCCAGGTGTTTTTCCTGGACGTGGGACAGGGCGACTGCGAGGTGGCTGTGGTATCGGGCAAACCCATCGTGATAGACGCGGGGCTGGGCGGGAGTTTTGACAACGGCGAGCGGGTGGTCACTCCTTTTCTGTATTCCCAGGGTCTGCGAAAAATCGCCGCTGTTGTGATGACCCACGCCCACGAGGACCATGTGGGCGGACTGCCGGCCGTGCTGGAAAATTTTCCGGTGGGAACGGTATTGGACAACGGCGCGTCCCAGGCCACCAGCCGGGATTATGTATTATTTTTGAAAAAGATAAGAGATAAAAAAATCCCCTATTACCATGTCCAACAGGGCGAGGAGTGGGCAGGTCGCCTGGGTCTGACCGGAGCAAGTTTTAAAATCCTGAACCCGGACGCCAAGGCTAAGGGAGGACTGCGGAGCCAGGAGCTGGACGACCAGAGCGTGGTCGCGAGATTGCGGGCCCAGGGGCTGACCATACTTTTTACCGGGGATATCAAGAAAAGCGGCCAACGCCGAATGCTCCGGGAGGTCCCGGACGCGAGGGAATGGCGGGCTGACCTTTTAAAAGTAGCGCACCACGGCGCAGACTCGGCGGCGTATGAGCCTTTGATGAGAGCGGTCCAGCCCAAAGAGGCCGTGATAGAAGCGGGCCGGAACAACCGGTTCGGATTTCCACGGGACAGTTGCCTGCGGGAATTAAAGGAGGCCGGAGCACGGGTGTGGAGGACGGATTTAGACGGGGTGGTTTGCTTTGAAAGTAGCGAAAAAGGGTATAAAATAAGCTCCATCAGGTAATTGATTTTTCCAAAAGAGGGTAAATGAGAAGAATATTACAGGCCGTATGGATATCCCTATTTTTATCAGCCTTCCTTTTCCAGGCTCCTGTTCAGGTCATGGCCCAGGAAGTGGATACCCAGGCCCTGAAGGATAAGATGGACAGCGAGTACAAGGAGCTTGTGATCAAAGCCAGAAAAATGGCTTTGGATTGGGCTATGCGTTTGGACACCATTAACGATCTGTTGGATTCTTCACGGGATGCTTTGGAAGAACTTAATAAACAGGGCAAAGCGCCTTTGGTGGAATTGACAGACCTTTGGGCGGTCGTCAGTCAGGAAGGGACCTATGTGACCGCCGGCAATATCCTCAACTACTGGGGCATGAACTATGGTGACGGCACCCTGAGAGCCATGGAGGAAACAAGGGATGACACCTTTATCGGTCCTTGGAGATTGGATACCAAGGATATCCTCAAATACGGGCCTGATTGCGGAGCTACCGGGACCCTCGACCAGATCATCCAGTCTTTTGCGGACAATTCAAAGCTCGAGGTCATGATCGTCGCGTCCAAACTCCAGGACCTATACGCCCAATTCGGCAAACGCAGTCCCTATGCCCTTCAATCCTATTTTAATCTGGAAGCTTATTTGAAAGGCGAGATCGGGCAGGGAAAATGGGACGACTACATTCTCGTCAAGTATCCCCCCGTGACCCCGGAAAAATTGAAAGCAACGGGTTTTTACGGCAAGCAGTTATTGATGGGCAGCAATACCGATCCTAGTTACCATTATATAGCCAAATTAGAATGTCCTTATGGGATGATGTATTGGATATGGGTGAGCAGAGATTATGACGGCATCAAGCAAACCCTTTTGACCTGGAAGAACCAAGTTAAATGGGTTTGGGACCATGACAAGAACGCTCCGGTGGCGACCGCAGAACCCGGCAATTTTGGAATAACACAGGAGGATAATAAAGCCCCCATGACCGGGTATTATAAGGGGAATGACGAAGATTTTTATGTGGATATGAAAAAATATATCGACGAAGTCAGCGGCGCCCAGGCACAAACCCCGGCGGCCACACCGGAACCGACCCCGGCGACCCTCAAGGAGTAAAAGAGAATGCGTGTTTATGTTCAAAAGATCTTATTCTGCTTATTAGTTATTTTTTGTTCCGGGGGCATTTTGCCTGCTATTCATGCCGACACGCTCGGTGAGAAGATCATGTCCATGGATATTATGGTGGCCAGGAAAGCCCTTGAGACCCTAAAAGACGTGGACCAACCTACCTTTGAAGAGGCTTTCCGCTATGCGATTAAGAAACTGGATGATCCATACAGGCTTTGCGATGCCGTAGATATGATGGGAAGAATGTATTCCTACAGCGGGAAAAAAAGCCCGGACCTCCAGAAGGTTATGCCAACACTCATAGGTTTGTTAAAGGATCCCAAAATGCGAGGTAATCGTACCAAGTTGATGGTCATAACTTCCTTGGGGAAGTTTGGTTCCGATGCAATGGATGCTGTTCCAACGCTGATTGATACCATGAAATTTGAGTACTCCAGGGACATTGCAAGTTCTTTAGCCATCATTTGCATTGGCACGGATAAGGCAGTGCCGGCAGTGCCAGTACTACGAGAGGGATTAAAGGATCAAAACCCAAACTGGAGAGCGACATTTGCCAATGATTTAGGACTTATCGGTCCAGGAGCTAAAGACGCCCTACCTGATTTGCAAGAGGCGTTAAAAGATTCGAACGATAATGTTCGTGCGGCTGCGGCTGATGCCATAAAAGCAATTAATCAATCCGCGAGTTCAGTCTATAAAGTTACTACTGCCACATCCACCCCAACGGTAACTCAGACCACGGCGCCCACCACAGCTCCGGCCACTGGGGCGGTGAGCCAGGGTCAGCCCGAGGAGGCCGCCACCGCTTTGCCTCCGGATGACAGCAGCCCCCAGGCCATGCAGGACAAGCTGGACGGCCAGGCCACGGCTTTTGGCGACAGCGTCAGGTTGCTGGCCAATGACTGGCATAACCAGAACTCCATTTTGTCCGAGATGGGGGAGGCCATCCATGACGCCTTGGCGGACCTCTACAAGGATAACAAAGCGACCCTGGTGGAGACCGCCGACTTGATGGGTCTCGCGGTCCAGCAGGGCTACCAGGAGATAGCCAAGAATCCCCAGCAGATGTGGGACCGGCACGGCAATACCACCTATGTGCTGACCCTGCGGGCCCTGAGCGTCGGCCAGCAGTTCATCGGGCCATGGAACCTGACCACGATGCAGTGTTACCATTTTGGGGCCCCTTACGGGGTTAAGACGGACATGACCGACGACCAGCTGGCTGATTTTCTCAAGCAAAACCCCAAGGTCCAGGCCATCATCGCCAGCCTCAGGCTGCAGGACCTCTATTCCAAATACGGCAAACGCGGCCCTTACAGTCTGCAGGCATATTTTGACCTAGGTGATTTTATCGAGGGCAAGGTCGGCCAGGGCAAATGGGATGACCCGGTGACACCGTCCAGGAATTCCGTAGCCGACCCCAAAGCCCTGGCGGCCACGGGATTTTTTGCCAAGCAGGTTTTGCTGGGCAGTAAGGCCGGGGTGGAGGGCGGTACGGGCGCCCTGGAATCGCCCTACGGCATCCTGTACTGGCTATGGGCCGTGCACGACAACGACGGCATCAAAAGGTCACTCCTGACCTGGAGAGACCAGGCCAAGGCCAAATGGGACAGCGCCACCGCCAGCGCGGCCATGACCGGCGAGCCGGGGAATTTTGAGATAAAGAAAGAAGACAATAAAAACCCCCAAAGCGGAGATTATAAAGGCACCAACGCCCAATATTTCAGCGACCTTAATAAGCTCCTCGACGAGGTTGCGGCCATGCCGGGCAGGAAGTTCGCGGCAGCGGCGGCACCGGCAGAAGCCGCGCCAGTGCCAACGATCGTCCCCACTACTGCTCCCACGGTTCCAACCGTTGTGCAGACAAAAGCAAAGACCATAGCTCCGACAGCCACCCCGACCAAAGTTATCGTTATGGCGACCAAGACGCCGGTGGCCAAGGCGGCCGGGATGGGGGTCGCGCCTACGCCCGTGACCGGACCGGTGAGCGTGACCGTCATTGCCATTGATTGGGCCGGGCTGAAGAGCACCAACGTGGATGTGCGCCTCAAGGCGCTGCACGAGCTGCACCATGTGGGCGACCAGGCGGACAAGGTCATCCCCATGCTCATTGACGCGATGAAAACAGGGGACGGAGATGTCCGGGCCGAGGCTGCCGGGGTGTTCGGCGACTTGGACAAGCAGGACGCGGCCGCGGTCCCCCTACTGGTCAAGGCGCTCAAGAGCGACGACCCGGGTCTTAAGCGCGTGGCCATCTACAGCTTGATCAAGATAGGGCCGCCTGAGGCCAACGAGGCGGTCCCGGCCCTGCAGGACCTCCTCCAGGACGAAGACAAGCTCATTCAAGATTTGGCGAAGTTTGCCCTAAAGAAAATTGCTGAACAACCCGAAGTGTCCGCGGTTCATACGCCTCAGCCGGCCAAGCCGGTGAATGTTGGCCCGGTCCCGACCAGCACCAGCACGCCTGGTGCGGCAGCGGCAGTAACAAAACCCGCCTATACCAGCACGCCTGTGGCGGCCCTCATCCCGGTCATTGTCCCTACCGCCAAACCGACCCCAAGGACGGTACCGACAGAGGACACTTCTCAACAAGCCCCCTCTTCATCCACTTTTAAGGACGCCTGGTAACGAAAAGGATGAGTTTGTCTAGCGTTCAACCCACAGAGAGGATCGTCCCATGTCCCTGGAACAACTGATCAACCATTATGGTTACTGGGCCCTGCTAGGCGGGACTTTTATAGAGGGCGAGACCATCCTGCTCATCGCGGGATTCCTGGCCCACCAGGGGAATTTCCAGCTGGGGCTGGTCATGCTGGCGGCTTTTGCCGGCAGCCTGGCCGGAGACCAGGCTTCGTATATCCTGGGACTTTTGTGGGGCAAACCTTTGCTGGCCAGGTCCAAAAAACTCCGTAAATCCGCTGAAAAAGTCTGGCGCTTCCTGGAAAGATACAATACGCCCATCATGGTCGGGTTCAGGTTCGTCTACGGCATCAGGCTGGCCACGCCTATTGCCATTGCCCAGACCAGGGTCAGCCCCAGGCGGTTCTTTTTCCTCAATGCCCTGGGCGCGCTTTTGTGGTCCGTGGCGGTGTCCGGCGCGGGGTATTTATTCGGCAGCACCCTGCAGTTCTTTTTCAACGACCTGCCGAAATATGAGCTGGGAGCCATGGGTTTCATCCTTTTGGTCATGTTCAGCCTCGGGCTGACGGCCCATTATATATGGAAGAAGATCTGACCGTTCCCTGATGTCCAAAATCCGCCAAATTACCGTTATAAATAGGTTAGAAAGCATATTGCCAAAAAGCTTATCCGTGCTAACTTACTCTTATCAAGGTAATCCAATCCAAAAGAGGGGGTAATAAAGATGGCCTATACAGCGAACAATTATGAACAGCTTCTAGGATTGACCGGTTTCAGCGACACGCTTCTCAAGAACCACTTCACGCTTTACCAGGGCTATGTCACCAACGCCAACAAACTCTCCGACCTGCTGCTGCAGATGGTCAAAGACGGCAAGACCGCGGTCCCGGAGTACGCCGAGACCAAGCGCCGGTTCGGCTGGGAGTTCAACGGCATGAGGCTGCACGAGCTTTATTTCGGCAACCTGTCCAAGGGCGCAGCGGCCCTGGACAAAAATTCCGGGTTGGCCAAAAAAATAGCCGAGGAGTTCGGCTCGTACGAGAACTGGGAAAAGGACGCCAAGGCGACCGCCACCATGCGCGGCATCGGCTGGGTCGTCCTGTACCTGGACCCCGTGTCCAAGAGGCTTTTCAACTGCTGGATCAACGAGCACGACGGAGGCCATCTGTCTGGAGCGGTCCCCTTGCTGGTCCTGGATGTATTCGAGCACGCTTTTATGATCGACTACGGACTCAAGAGGGCCGATTATATCGAGGCGTTCTTCAAAGCGCTCAACTGGGCCACGGTGGCTGAGCGGTTCAACAAGGCGGCCTGAAAGACCATCCTTTCCTTTAATACAGAGGCTCAATGACACACCTGATGGAAGCCCGCGCCCAAATGGCGATGATGTTCGCTTTCCATATCCTTTTCGCCGTGGCCGGCATCACCATGCCTCTTTTAATGGCCATCGCTGAGGGCATGTGGCTCAAAACCAAAGATGCGGTCTACCTCAACCTGGCCAGACAATGGTCCAAAAGCACGGCTGTGTTGTTTGCCGTGGGCGCGGTGTCGGGCACGGTCCTTTCCTTTGAATTGGGGCTCCTGTGGCCCAGGTTCATGTCCTTTGCCGGGCCTATCATCGGCATGCCGTTCTCCCTCGAGGGGTTCGCGTTCTTCACCGAGGCTATTTTCCTGGGCATCTACATTTATGGGTGGGACAAACTCTCCGCCAAGATGCACTGGCTGGCGGGCCTTTTCATCTTTATAAGCGCCACGATGTCCGGCGTCCTGGTGGTCAGCGCCAACGCCTGGATGAATACGCCGACCGGGTTCGACCTTATGGCCGGGCAGGTCGTCCGGGTCAGGCCTTTCGAAGCCCTGGCCAATCCCTCCTGGTTTTCGGAAGCCTTGCACATGACCCTGGCCGCCTATACGGCCATGGCATTTTTTATGGCGGGCATCCACGGACTGGTCCTGTGGAAACGGCCCCAGAGCAGCCTCAACCGCAGGGCTTTCCTCATCACCCTCGGCGTCGGAACATTGGCGGTGCTGTTGGAAATAGTTTCCGGCGACATCAGCGCCAGACACGCGGCCGAAACCCAGCCCATGAAACTGGCGGCCATGGAAGGCCAGTGGGAGACTCAGAAGGGCGCGCCCCTGCGGATAGGCGGCTGGCCGGACCAGGACAAAGAACAAACCCCTTTTGCCCTGGAAATTCCCGGTGCTTTGAGCCTTTTGGCTTACCATGATGCCGGGGCTGAAGTGAAAGGGCTCAAAGCCTTTCCTCCGGAAAACAGGCCGCCGGTCCTGGTCGTCCATTTATCCTTTCAAATCATGGTCTTTTGCGGGTTGGCCATGGCCTGCTGCGGGCTCTTGGGGGCCTTATTTTTATGGCTAAAAAAACAGGTGCCCACGCAAAGATGGTTCCTGGCCCTGGTCATAGGCTGCGCGCCGCTGGGCATGCTTGCCGTGGAAGCGGGCTGGGTGACCACCGAGGTGGGACGGCAGCCGTGGGTCATCAACAACCTGGTGCGTACGGCCGACGCGGTCACGCCGGTGCAGGGGCTGAGTTACCCCTTTGCCCTGTTCTTCCTGGTCTACGCGTTCCTGTTCGGGACGGTGTTCTATCTTCTCAAGCGGCAGGTCCTGAGGCTGGGGGAGATGGAAACCAAGCCGGCAAAAGCCAGGAGGCGCGGCCGTGGCTGAGACGCTGGGCTTACTTATTTTTGTGGCACTCCTGGTCTACAGCCTGACCGGCGGGGCAGACCTCGGGATAGGCGTCTGGGACCTCTTGGCCCTGGGGCCCAGGGCCCAGAAACAGCGGCAGACCATGCAACAGGCCATGGGCCCGGTCTGGGAAGCCAACCACGTGTGGCTCATCCTTTCCGTGGTCCTGATGTTCGTGGCGTTCCCCGGAGGTTTCAGCGCGATGTCCACGGCCTTGTTCATCCCCCTGACGCTGATGCTTTTGGGGCTGGTGCTGCGGGGTTCCGCGTTCGCCTTCAGGCATTTTGACGCCCATGAAAACAGGAACAACAGATCATGGAACATGGTTTTCGGGATGGGAAGCGTTTTGGCGGCTCTGGCCATGGGCCTCATAGCCGGGGCCATGGCCGGCGGAGGCATCAGACTGGACAGCCAGTCCAGGCAGGTTTTGTCCGGGCCCTGGGAGTCCTGGCTGGGGCCGTTCCCCGTGATGATGGCTTTGCTGGCCGTCGGGATGTTCAGTTTAGTGGCGGGGAATTATCTCCTGTTGGAAACCAAGGACAGAAAACTAAAGAACGATTTCCGCAAGCGCGCTCTCGGGTCCGCCATAGCGACCGGATTGATCCTAACGGCCTGCGCTCTGACCGCGGCTGGTTATGCCCCGGACTTTTACAGGAGCCTGAGCCAAGGCATGGTTTCCGTCGGCCTGCATTTATTGCTGGAACTGGCGGTCGTTGGGGAGATCTGGGCCCTCTGGTCCAGGAGAAACAGGCTGGCCAGGCTGCTGGTCTGGCTGGTCGCCGGGCTGGTCTGGGCCGAATGGGTCGGCGCGCAGTTCCCGTGCCTTATAGTGCCGGACCTGGTGTTCAGCGCCTGCGCAGCGCCACCCTCATTTTTAGCGCCCCTGCTCATCGCCCTTGGCCTGGGGTCTCCTCTGCTGGTCGTGTGTTTCGTGTATCTTTTCCGGACGTTCAAAAAACAGCAGTTCTCCGGAATTTTTTCAATCAAAATAGATGAGTAAATCCGACCGCCTGGTCTATTCCACGGACCCTGCCCAGAATATCCGCTGTCCCAAGTGCAAAGAGCTTTTAGCTGCCTGCCGATGCGCTCCGAAAGCTGAACCCAAAACCGGTAACTACATTGCCCATCTGAGGATAGAAAGAACAGGACGCCAGGGCAAGACCGTGACCGTCATCGACGGCCTGCCCAAGATGGAGATCTTTTTGAAACCCCTGTGCAGGGAGCTCAAGGAAAAATGCGGGGCCGGAGGAACTTTCAAGATGGACAAAAAAGACGGGGTCATCGAAATCCAGGGGGATAATCGTGATAAAATCAGGGTATATCTGGCGAAAAAAAATATACGGACCAAAGGCTGAATACCCTTATTAAATCAGGAGAAAAGTGGAATGGCTAAAAAGTTCCTTGTCTTAATATTAATCCTTGCCGCAGGGCCAGGATTTGTCCTGGCCGAAACAAGCGGGAGCCCTGCCACGGACAAGGAAATTCTGGACCTAGGTAAAGCCTTAAAAGACAAGGACTGGTCTGTCCGCAACCAAGCCGCCCTATCTTTGGCCAAGTTCGGGCCCCGAGCGGTCAAGGCCGTGCCTGCCCTTATCCAAGCGGCTAAAGACGAGAACAGCACGGTGCGGGAAAACGCCATTTACAGCCTGGGAAAGGTCGGAGAGGGAGCGAGCGAAGCCGTCCCTGTCCTCATCAAGGCCTTAAAAGACTTTGACCATGCCAAGATCAGGGAGAACGCAGGGCTGGCCCTGGGGCTTATCGGACCCAAGGCGGGCGAGTCCGTGACGGTCCTGGTCGAAACCCTGAAGGACGAAGATTATAAGGTCGCGGATAAAGCCGCTTTTGCCCTAGGCAGGATGGGAACAGCAGGCCAAAAAGCCGTTCCCGCCCTGATCGAGTCCCTAAGGGAAGATAATGCCGAACTCCGTTACAGCGCCTCTCTCGCTTTAAAATCGCTGGGACCAGGAGCAGCGCCTCTTTTACTGGAAGCGCTCAGGGACCAGAACAAAAATTTCAGGAGAGACGCGGCCAGGGTTTTGGTGGACTTGGGGCCGCCCTGCCTCACCTTTTACGCCGGCGTCCTCAAAGAACAGAACAGAGGCACCCTGACCAGGATCGTGGTGGCCAAGAAGATATTGACCGCCGACCCCGCGCTGCTGACCGTGCCGCTGCCAGACCCGGACCGGAACAGTTTTATCCGCTACGAAGTCATCCGGGCCCTGGCCAAGATTGGGCCGGCCGCAGTCCCGGCTTTGACCGAGGCCCTGACCAATAAATACAGCGACTGCCGCTACTACGCGGCCCAGGCCCTGGGGAACCTCAAAGCCGCGGGGGCGCCGGCCGTGGACCATCTGACCAAGGCGCTGAACGATGAGGACCCCGCTGTCAGGGTCAAAGCCCTGGAAGCCCTTAAAAAAATAGATACTCCCCAGGCGCGCGAGGCTGTCCGCGCCCTGGAAAGAGGAGAAAAGTGAAAAAGTACTCTGAGATCCTGGAAATCATCAAAGGCGACCTGTATCCCCGCGAAAAGGTCTACTGGCTGGGCCAGCCGAAGCCTGAGTTAAAAGTCCATCTGGTGGACCTGCTGCCCCTGATGGCGGGCCTGTGCATCTTCATTTTGGGTATCGTGACCTGCGTCCACGCGGTCCTTCACCAGGGCCATCTCCAGGGGGGTCTCTTGGGCCAAAACGGGATATTTTTCGCGGGAGCGGTGGTGATCTTTTCCGGGATCCTGGTCGCTTTGGGCAAGCCGATCTCCTTTTATTTCCGGCAGAGGAACATGTATTACGCGCTGACCAACCTGCGCATCCTCATCGAGGTAAGACGCTCGGCTAAGAACAAAGAAGTCAGATCGCTCCTGGTCAAAGAGATCAAGAACGCGGAACCGCTGATGGGGAAAAGGGGACAGGGGACCATCCAGTTCATCCCCAGTGAATATTTCGAAGGAGAAAAGTTCGCCTTTGAAAACATCATGGACGCGGACAAAGTTTACGAATTGATCACGGACATGAAATCCTGAAAGGTCTGAAAAGGAAGCCTCGGTTTGATACAAAAACATAAACTCTTCAGGGTCTATTTTTATATACTGGTCCTGCCTCTGTTCATCCATTTTATCCCTTATTTCAGCAGCTTTTTCTATAGAAGCCCCGCGCTATCCCTTATCTTATCCGTGATTCCCTGGATAGGGCTGGCCATCTTGGGGTTTATGGGGCTCAAGCTCAACCAGAGCCGGTTTTTCCTGTCCTCCCTGATCCTGCTGGCCAGCTATTTTGCCCTGACCAACCCCGGCCTTTTCCTATGGATGAAGCTTGGACCCGGAGAGGTGCGCAACATCCTCGGCGTCGCCTTGCCCCTGTCGCTGACCTTTGTTTTCCTCCTCAAGGAAAGCCCTTTAAGGGGAAGCCCGGGTCTGTTGCGGGCCTTGTTCATCCTGGGTCCCTTCGCGGTCCTGGGAGGGATGTTCTTCCTTTATCAGGAGGCCTACCTGAAGATCATGGAGTTCAATTTTTATGTTTTGAAAGACCTCATCAAGTTCCCGCACGCCGCCCTTATTTCCATTTTTATTTTTGGCTTCACGGCTTTTTCCTTGAAGGACAAAAAAGTGAATCTTTTCGTGGAGGCTCTGTTCCTGGCGCAGCTCCCGGTCTATTTCATCCTGGCCCTGGACGCGGGACCGGGAGCGCCCAAGCCTCTTTTGGGGCTTTGCTGGACCGCGGTCTGCGGGGTGCTGTTGCACGCCATGTTCACGCTCTACTGGCAGAGGGTGTACCTGGACGAACTGACCGGTGTCCCCAACCGAAGGGCCCTGGAAGAACACCTGGTCCATCTGCCCGAGAAATATGTCCTGGCCATGATCGATATTGACCATTTCAAGAATTTCAACGACCTCTACGGGCATGACCAGGGCGACCATGTCCTCAGACTGGTGGCGCGGCATCTGGCCAAAGAACTGGACAACAAAGCCTACCGCTACGGCGGGGAAGAGTTCTGCGCGCTCCTGCCGGACAGTTCCATGGCAGAGGCCGACCGTATGGCGGAAAAGGCGCGTGCCCGGCTGGAGAGAAGGATCTTCCACATCCGGCCCTCCAGGGAGAATAAAGCGGAGGCCGGAGAGGACGCGGGCAAGAATTCAGCGGCCCGGCACCAGGTCAAGATCACGGTCAGCATGGGTTTGGCCAGCCCCGATAAAAACCACAAGACACCCCTGGAAGTTTTGAGCTGGGCGGACCAGGCCTTGTACCAAGCCAAAGCAGACGGCAGGAACTGCGTCCGGGTGGCCTCGTAAGAAAACGGAGAAAAGATGCGTTTAACCGATTACAGGATCTTAAAAAGAAAAAAGAACGCGGAGCCTGGATCAGACAGGATCCTGCTGTCCCAACCGAAGATCGGCTCCCTGAAAACCTTTTGGCCCGCGGTCCGTCGCTGCGGAAAGAACGACAAGATCTTTTTTATCGCTGACCGGACTGCCCTGGCGAAACTGGGAAGCTTTTTGCCGGGGCAGCCTATGGGGCCGTGCGGATGGGTGGCGGAATGCAGCGAAGAGCGGGTCAAGCAGCTGACCCACCAGGCGGAAAAGGAAAAGGCCGGACTGCTGGTCGGCGTGGGCGGAGGAAAAAGCCTGGATACGACCAAGCTGGTCGGAGAAAAAACCGGACTGCCCCTCATACTGATACCCAGCAGCAGCGCCACCTGCGCGGCTTTTTCTCCCGTGGCTGTGGTCTATCACGAGACCCACGAGTTTAGGGAGGTGGTCGACCTGGCCAAGCCCGGCAGCGTGGTCCTCGTTGACCTTGACCTTATTTTTGATTGCCCGCCCCGTTATCTGGCCGCAGGGATGGCAGACAGCCTGGCCAAATGGGTGGAGGCCAGGGCAGTTTTGTACAGCGCAGAGGCCGGCAGGCAAGATGGCCGGAACGAGACTGGAAACGTCCAGGCGGCTTTGGAAACGGCCCGGGATGTTTTTGAAAAGGTCATGGAAAAAGGGGCTAAAGCCTTTAAGGACCAGTCTAAACAACGCCGCAGTACGGAATGGGAAGAGGCGGCCCAGGCGAACCTATTGTTGAGCGGGATGGTCAGTTTTATGGGGGGCAGGGGTTTCCCGGCAGGGCTGGCCCATTCCTTTGCCAACGGGTTGACCGTTTTGCCCCAGGCTGGCCATATCCTGCATGGGGAGGCTGTGGGGCTGGGCCTTTTGCTGGAAGAAACGCTTTTGGCCGAGCGCTGCCCGGCTTTGCCTAATTTAAGGGAAGATTTGAAGGGTTTTTTTAAACAAACAGGATTACCTTGCACCCTCCAGGAAGCGGGATTGCGGGGATTTTCACCGGAGTGGACCGCTGGTGTAGCCGATAAAATGCTGGCTGCCGGAGAAAGCCTGTATTCTTTGGGGTTCAAAATAAGCAAGGAGGAGTTGCTGGGTCTGTTGGAAAACACGGTTTAGAGCCTTGTGGCAAACGACTTTTTTTTATGGTATAAAACCAACACCCAAGCACCGGTCAACTAATTTTCAAGAATGAATAAAATGAGCCGCCAGAAAAATCCTCATCATACCAACCCGATTTTTTCCAAAGAGATGTATTTCATCTTTGTCATCGCTTTTGTCGTCTTTTCCCTGCTCATCCCAGACTACCGCCAATCCTTCCTGATCTGCGCCCTGTTCTGCGGGCTGGCTTTTCTGTGGACCCAGCACCGCGGTTCCGTGATCATGACGAAGGTGCAGGAGTTCGATGAAGAGATCCAGCGGCCCCGCAGCGCAGCCGAGGGAGAACTGTTCCAAAAAGTCAGGGCGATCATCGTCAATTTCCAGAAAAATCCCAGACTGATCGCGCATTCTATTTTTTCCGCGGAGATGTGGTTCTTTCTGCTCAGTGTTTTTGTGATCTTTGCCATTTTGGCCCCACCTTTCCGCCAGGTCTTTCTTATCTGCGCCTTATTGAGCGGGGCGGGATTTCTCTGGGTGGACCGGCGAGCCCTGAAGGTCATGGGCAGGGTGGAGGAGTTCACAAAAGAGATCCGAACGCTCGGTTTTTTTGAGGACGGAAAGCTTTTTGAAGAAGCCAAGGAACGGTACCAGACCCTGCTGGGCAAGTACAGGAACATTCCCGAGTTCTCCTGGATCATCAAGGTCAGTTTGCAGCGTTTGGAGACGGGCTATCAAGAGAAGTTGCAGAAGACGCGGATGAAACAGGAAGAGGTCATCGCACGCCAGTCCGCCGTAGAAAAAGAAAAAATCGACAGCGCCAAGAGCTTCGGGTTCGACGAGAAGAAAGACCGCCGCCGTCACCCCCGGTATCCCGTAGCCCTCACGGTCGGTTCGATCACTTCCATGAGCGAACCCGGGCAGAGCTATGAAGGCCAGGTCAAAAATCTCAGCCTCAGCGGAGCCCTCATTGAAAGTTTGCGTGAATTCAATTCCGGCGATACCGTCATGATTTCGGGCATCCCTCTTCCTGAAAATGGGGAGTTGAAGGATATTTTTGCCAGGGTCGTCCGGGTAGCCGGTCCGGTCAGCCATCTAGCAGGATTAGAGTTCCTCTATATGACCGACCATGACGTGAGCACCATCGATTGTTTCCTCAAAAAGAGCAATACCCAGCCAGAATAAACCAGATTTGAGAAGGAGGCAGGCATGAAAAGAAGCTTTTACGGATTGCTGATGGTCATGATGGCAGGATGTATCGCGACCGCGGAGGCCGAAATCGCGGTCACGGTCTATAACCAGAACCTGGGAGTGGTCAGGGAGGTCAGGCCTTTTGAGTTGAGCGAAGGGGTCCACAACCTGCTCTTCAAAGAGGTCGCGGCCCAGATAGACCCCACCTCCGTGAGCCTTACCGGTCCGGAGGGTTTCAAAGTGCTTGAACAGAACTATGATTTTGACTTGGTCTCTTCCGATAAACTCCTGGGGAAATACCTAGGCAAAAAGCTTTCCCTTGTGGACAAAAGCGGGAAAACCTTTGAAGGGCCGCTGCTTTCTTTTGACGGGGGCCAGATCGTCCTGGGGACCGAAGGCGGCGGAGCGAAGATGCTTTCCCGTCCTGAAATGGTTCAGATGGATTTTCCGTCCCTGCCGGGCGGGCTGATCACCGAACCTACTTTGGCCTGGATGGTCCGTTCGCCGGTCAGCGGGACCAAGGACCTGACCCTGACCTATATGACCGGCGGGATCAACTGGCATTGTGAATACGTGGCTTTAGTGGCACCGGACGAGAAAAACCTGGACCTGACCGGATGGGTTTCCGTGGATAACCAATGCGGGGCCAGTTTCAAGGAAGCCAAGCTGAAACTCGTGGCCGGCGAGGTGCACCGGGCCGAACCTAACGAAAAGGTCAGAATTATGGAGCTTGCCGTTGCTGCCGCTCCGGCCCAAGACCAGGCTTTCCAGGAGAAGTCCTTTTTTGAATACCATTTGTACACCCTTAACCGGCCGGTGGACCTGGCCAATGACCAGATCAAACAGGTAGAGCTTTTGAAGGCCGCCAGCGCGGCGGTCCGCAAAGTCTATACCTATGACGCGAGCGTGGACGCCAAAAAAGTCAAAGTGGAGCTGGAGCTCAAGAACAGCAAGGCGTCGGGGATGGGGTTGCCTCTGCCGGCCGGGAAAATGAGGGTCTATAAGGCCGACACGGACAAAAGCCTGGAATTCATCGGCGAGGACAGCGTGGACCACACGCCGGTGGACGAGAAGCTCCGGGTGGAGATGGGGAACTCCTTTGATATCATCGGAGAGCACCTGCAGCTCAAGCAGACCAAGGTCCGCGACAGGGTTTGGGATACTGAAGTAGAGATCAAGTTACGCAACCACCGCAAGGAGACCGCTCAGGTGGTGGCTGTGGAGCATGCCTGGGGAGACTGGGAGATCACCGCGAAGTCACAGGAGTACTATAAAAAGGACGCCAACACCTTTGAATTTTATCTGGATATTCCCGCGGACAAAGAAGCGGTCGTGACCTACACCGTCCGGATGGTGCGTTAAGGCTGGTCAACCCGCTAAAACCTACTGTTCATCCTTGTGATGCCGGATATCCTTGCCCTTGACCATAAAGATGACGTCCTCGGCCACATTGGTCGCGTGGTCGCTGATCCTCTCCAAATTGCGGGAGATGAGGATCAGGTCCAGGGACTGGTGGATGATGCTGGGATCATGCTGCATGATCTTTAACAGCTGGTCGAAGGTCTGCGCCTTGAGCTTGTCCTCTTCGTCGTCCATTTGCAGGACCTGGCGGGCCAGGGCTTCGTCCTTGTTGACATAGGCATCCAGGCTTTTCTTGACCATGGCCATGGCCACTTCGGCCATTTTAGGGATGTCAAAAAGCTTTTGCCTGAGCTGGGGCTGGTCCAGGAGGATCAGGGAGGTCTGGGAAACATTGACCGCCAGGTCGCCCATGCGCTCCAGGTCGGAAATGATCTTCATGGCCGAAGCGATGAAGCGAAGGTCCACGGCTGCCGGCTGATACAACGCCAGAAGCTTGATGCAATGCTCATCGATGTTCAGCTGCAAGACGTTGACCTGCTGTTCGCGGTTGGCGACCTCTTTGGCCAGATCGGCCTTGCGTTCCTCCAGCTCCTTGACCGCCAGGTGGATCATTTCCTCCACCAGGCCGCCCATCAGGAGGACCTGTTCTTTGATGACTTTCAGCTCCTCATCCAAGTGGCGTTCCATTGATTCTCCCTTCTTGTCTTTTTACCCAAAACGGCCGGTCAAATAATTTTCCGTGCGCTGGTCCTTTGGGTTAGTAAATATTTCCGAGGTCACGCCGTATTCGATCAAGTCCCCCAAGAGAAAGAACGCCGTGAAATCCGAAATCCTACCGGCCTGCTGCATGTTGTGCGTTACGAGGACTATCGTATAGTTTTTTTTCAAATTTTGAAAGAGTTGTTCGATCTTGAGGGTAGAAATCGGGTCCAGGGCCGAACAGGGCTCATCCATGAGCAAAACCTCGGGTTCCACGGCCAAAAGGCGTGAAATGCAGAGCCGCTGCTGGGATTCCAACGGCAGGGAAAGGGCCGGACGGTGCAGTATATCCTTAACCTGCTCGAAAAGATCGGTGGCGGCAAGGCTTTTTTCCACGAGTTCATGGAGTTTTTTGCCTCTGGCCATGTCGTGGATCCTGGGGCCGTAAGCCACGTTCTCGTAGATGGACAGGGGGAAAGGGTTGGGCCGTTGGAAGACCATGCCCATCCGTTTCCTCAGGTCGCGCTTGTCCAGGGAGTAAATATTGGTGTTCTCCAAAAGGATCTCGCCGGTCAGGTGAAAGCCGGGGATTTTGTCGTTCATGCGGTTGAGGCAGCGGATAAAGGTGGACTTGCCGCAGCCGGACGGCCCGATGATGGCCGTAATAGCCCGCTCGGTGATCCCCATGGACACACTTTTCAAGGCAGGGAATGAGACATAATTAACGCTGAGATTTTTGGACTCCAGCTTGAAAGCCAGAGCGGTTTTAACCGAACTTGCCAGAGACATAGTCCTCCGTCCTTTTATCCTTGGGCGCCGTGAAAAGTTCTCCGGTCGGGCCATATTCCACCAGCTGGCCCATCAATAGAAAAGCCGTATTGTCGGAGACCCGGGCGGCCTGTTTGACGTAGTTCGTGACCAGGATGATAGTGTATTCCTTTTTCAATTCCTGCAGGGCTTCCTCGATCTTGGCGGTGGAGATCGGGTCCAGGCCCGAGGAGGGCTCGTCGAGCAGAAGGAGTTTGGGACGCAGGGCCAGGATGCGGCTCAAGCACAGTCTCTGCTGCTGCCCGCCGGAAAGGTTGGAGGCGGGATCCTGCAGCCTGTCCTTGACCTCGTCCCAGAGGTAGGCGGCTTGGAGGGACTGTTCCACGCGGTTCTCGATCTCCTTCCGGCTCATGCCGTCCTTGAACAAGAGACCCAGGGCGATGTTGTTGAAGATGGTGCCGGGCAAGGTAATGGGTGAGGCGAAAACCATGCCGGCTTGGGCGCGGAGTTCGTAGAGGTCCACCTCCGGAGCGTTGATATCTTGGCCATCCATAAAGATCTGACCGGTCATTTTAAAACCCGGGGTGATGTCGTTAAGACGGTTGAGGCAGCGCAGGAAGGTGGTCTTGCCGCTCCGGGCCGGGCCGATCATTCCAAATATTTTATTACGGGGGATCTCCAGGGACAGGTCTTCTACGGCTTGTTCGCCATGGAACCAGACATTCAGATTTTTGACCTCGATGACGGCATTGCTTTCCATGGCGCTCATCTCCTAAACCTCAATTTGGCCCTGAGCTTGCCGCGGGCCAGGATGGCAAAGAAATTCAAAGTAAAGGTCAGGGTCAACAGCACGAGCACGGTACCGAATAGGATGGGCTTGGTGGCTTCGACATCCGGGGACTGCGTGGCCATGACATAGATGGAGTAACCCAATTCCATGAACTGGTCGTTGAGTTTGTGAGGGAGATAGGGGAGATAATAGGCCACCCCGGTAAAAAGTTCCGGGGCCACCTCACCGGAGCCACGGCTGATGGCCAGGATGGCGCCGGTCAAAATCCCCGCGACCGCGTTGGGCAGGACCACCTGCCGGATGACCTGGAACCGGGTGGCGCCCACCGCGTAGGCCGCTTCGCGGAAGGCGTCGGGGACGGCCCGCAAGGATTCCTCGGTCGTCACGATGACCGTGGGCAAGGTCAAGAACGCCATGGTCAGGGCCGACCAGATGATAGCGGGCTGCCCGAAGTGCAGGGTGCCGCCGAAGAAAAGTTTGTCTATGCCGACCCCGCAGAAGTGGATCAAAAATCCCAGGCCGAACAGGCCGAACACGATGGAGGGGACCCCGGCCAGGTTTTGCACGGCCATGCGGACGATCTTGACGTAAAAAGAGTCCTGGCGGGCGTATTCGTGCAGGTAAACCGCGGTGGCTACGCCCAAGGGCACGACGGCGATGGTCATGAGGATGACCAGGGAAATGGTCCCAAAAATGGCAGGGAATATGCCGCCCCGCGTCATCCCGGCCTCAGGGGCCTTGGTCAAGAAGCCCCAGGAAATCACGTCTTTACCGTTGTAAATGATAATTCCCAGGATGACTGTCACCATGGCGATGATGATAAGAGCGCACAACCCGGTCAGGGCCGAGAAGGTGAGACCGCTCAAACGGGTCAGCCAGCGCTTCATCGAACACCTCTGTAAAAAATTTTTATGATGCGTTCCCGCTCAGGGGTGTTCGTGTCCAAAAGCTTTTTGGACAGTTTCATTTAGAGCCTCCCGTGAGTTTGCGCCGCAGGCGATTGACGAACCATTGGCCGGCCAGGTTGGTCAAGAAAGTGAAGATGAACAGGAACAACCCTATGAAGAAAAGGACGTGATAGTGGGAACTGCCCCGGACCACTTCGGCCAGTTCCGCGGCGATGGTGGCGGACAGGGTCCTCACGGACTGTGTAAAATCAAGGGAAACCAGGGCCGCGTTGCCCGAAGCCATCAGGACGATCATGGTCTCGCCGATGGCCCGGCCGAACCCCAGGACGCAGGCGGCGAACACGCCGGGAAAAGCCGCGGGCAGGATGACCCGCCAGGCGGTCTGCCAGCGGGTGGCGCCCAGGGCGTCGGAGCCTTCGCGGAAACGCGTGGGCACGGCCGACAGGGCATCCTCGGTCACGGTATAGATAATAGGAATGACGGCCAGGCCTACGCCGATCCCGGCGGTGATGGCGTTGAGGCGGAAGGTCCAATGGATCATCTGCTCCAGCCAGGAAGCTAAGACCATGAGGGCGAAAAATCCCATGACCACCGAAGGGATACCGGCCAAAAGTTCAATGGCGGGTTTCATGACCTGCAAGAGCCAGGGCGGGGCAAACTCGGAGGTGAAAAGGGCGGCGCCCAGGGCCAAAGGCACGGCGAGCAAAAGGGCCACGGCCGTGATCTTGAGCGTGCCCGCCAGCAGGGGGATCAGGGAATATTTGGGAATCTCAGAGGTGGGGATCCAAAGGAATTTGTGGGCTTGGGAATAGTTAAGGTCCTGTGGGACGTTGGGCAGAAAGAGCTTACCCAGGTCAGCTTCCTGTCTCACCTCGGGAGAAGTGAAAATCGGCAAGGCTTCCTTGCCGATAAAGATAAAGATCAGCAGCAGGGTGGCGATCACGCCAAAGGCGCTGGCGCGGATCAGAAACTCAAAGAAGTTTTCTTTCCACCGGTTCTTTTTTAAAATGAAAGACCTTACTTTAGCGTCCAAGGGAACTATTTCCCCGATCTTTTCAGCGGATAATAACCGACCTTTTGACAGACCTCCTGGCCCTGTTTGCCCGCGACCCAATCAATGAATTTCTTGGCGCTGGGAGAAGGCTGGCCGACCGTGTAAAAATAGAGGTAACGGCTAAGGGGATACTTTCTGCTCATCACGTTCTTCATGGTCGGCTCCAGGGCTTTGCCAGTAGGCTCTTTGCTGATCTTCAGCACCTTGACCCCTTTGTTATAGCCGATGCCGCCGTAACCGATGGCCTTTTCATCCTTGGAAACCGCGTTGACAATGGCGGCGGTGCCCGGCAAGGACTGGACCTCGGGAGCGAAATCCTTTTTGTCCAGCACATGCTCCTGGAAAAAAACATAGGTCCCGGAGTTGTTTTCCCGGCCGTAGGGCACGATGACCATATCCGCGCCCCCGACCTCTTTCCAGTTGTGGACCTGGCCCATAAAGATCTTTTGGAGCTGGGGGAAGGAAAGCTGGTTCACCTTGTTGGAACTGTACACGTAGATACCGATGCCGTCCAAGGCCACAGGGATTTCCACGGCGGCTTTGCCCTGTTTTTCTTTTATTTCTCCCGATTCTTTGGGGCTGATGGGACGGGAGGCCATGCAGATATCCGTAGAGCCCGTGATCAAAGCGGAAATCCCGGTCCCTGACCCGCCGCCGGTGACTTGGACCACTTCGCCTGGATTGGTTTTCATATACTCCTCAGCCCATCGCTGGACCAGGATGATCATCGTGTCCGAGCCTTTGATGGTCAGGCTGCTCCCGGCCCAAAGGAGAACCGGTGTAAAGATTAATGACACAAGAAGAACGACGAGCAATTTTTTCATCATTAAATCCTCCTTAATATTTGGTATTCGCCTTGGCTGACAGGGATATTACAGAGGTTTTCCTCGGAGGGGTATGGTTGGTTTGTAATTTATTTGTGACATGTTTGTGACAAAGCAAGAGGAGATCGCAGCAAAACAAGGAAAAAACCCTGTTGGGAGCCAACTCCAACAGGGTTTTTGATCAGCCCTTTGCTTCGCGGGTGTGGCGGATATCTTCACCGGAGACCATGTAAATCACATCTTCGGCAATATTGGTCGCATGGTCGCCGATACGCTCCAAATTTCTGGAGATAAGGATCATTTCCAGGGCCTGGGGTATGCAGGAGGTTTCCTTGGTCATGAGCTTGAGCATTTCATCAAATATTTCGGCCTTGAGCTCATCCTCCCGGTCGTCATTTTCGAGGATTCGGCGGGCCAGTTCCACATCATGATTGACATAGGCGTCCAGGCTGTCTTTAAGCATGGCCAGAGTATGCTGGGTCATCACGGAGATGTTGGACAATTTTTCCCGCAGCTGGGGCTGCTCCAGCATGATGAGCGAAGTCTGCGATATGTTGACGGCCTGGTCGCCGATGCGTTCCAGGTCAGAGATGATCTTCATCGCGACCGTGATGAACCGCAGGTCCACTGCCTCGGGCTGGAACAGCGCCAGCAAACGAATGCAGTTCTCGTCCGTTTCTTTATGAAGCTGGTTCACTTCCTTCTCGCAGGTGGCCACTTCCTGGGCAAGGTCTGGTTTTCTTTCCATAAGTTCCTTGAGGGCCAGGTGGATCATCTGCTCGACCATACCGCCCATATACAAGACCCGGTTCTTGATGATCTTCAGTTCTTCATCAAAGCGCCTTTCCATAGAGCTCCTTCCTTTTTGTTAAATTGGCTTGCTTGCTGGGCTATCCAAACCTGCCGGTGATATAAGCTTCGGTGCGTTTGTCCTGGGGAGTGGTGAACAGAATATCTGTCTTGTCAAATTCAATGAGCTGACCCATGAGCATAAAACCGGTCTTGTTGGAGACCCGGGCGGCCTGCTGCATGTTATGGGTGACGATGACGATGGTGTAGTTGGTCCGCAGTTCGTGCAGCAACTCTTCGATCTTTCCGGTCGAGATAGGGTCCAGGGCGGAGCAAGGCTCATCCATCAGGATCACTTCAGGTTCGATAGCCAGGGCCCGGGCCACGCAGAGGCGCTGCTGCTGGCCTCCGGAAAGGGCCAGCCCCGGCTTATTAAGAATATCTTTCACTTCTTCCCAAAGGGCCGCTTTGCGCAGACTTTGCTCCACGACGTCGTCGAGCTTTTTGTCCGAGGCCAGGCCGTTCAAGCGCAGTCCCACCGCGACATTTTCATAGATGGACATCGTGGGAAATGGGCTCGGCTTTTGGAAGACCATGCCGATACGGCGGCGGACCGTTACAGGGTCCACGGATGCCCCAAAAATGCTTTTGCCGTCAAAGATGATGTCGCCTTTAAGGGTAGCGCCCGGGATGGTTTCGTGCATGCGGTTGATGCAGCGGATCAAGGTGGATTTGCCGCATCCGGAAGGGCCGATCAAGGCGGTGATCTCTCTTTCCCTAATATCCATATTTACAGAGAACAGGGCTTGTTTGGAACCGAACCAAGCGGATAGCCCGTCGATCTTAATTTTTATCTCCGCGGCCGGATTTTCCAGCTGTTCGCCTGTTTTTTCGACCGGTATTTTGACCGTTAATGTTTCCTTGGTATTGTCCATAGGTCCTTCCTTTGGCAAGGCATTGAGGGGCTCCTTTGTCCCGACTTTATCGACCACATTGGTTTCCATATTTTTCCTTTTCTAAGCGCGTATGTATTTAGCTCTTTTGAAAATCGTCCGGGCAATAAGATTGATCGTTATAACGAGGATCAAAAGGACCAAAGCGCCGCTCCAAGCCTGGGCGTGCCATTCATTAAATGGAGAGATGGCGTAAGAGTAAACCTGGACCGTCAGCGAGGCGGTTGGCTGCAAAGCGGAAGACCAGAACTGGTTGTTAAAAGCCGTGAACAACAGAGGGGCGGTTTCGCCGCCAACCCTGGCGATAGAAAGCAGAATACCGGTCAAGATGCCGCTCCAGGCTGTTCTTACCACCACACTAAGAATGACCTTCCAACGGGGGACTCCCAGAGCCAGGGCCGATTCGCGGACCGAATTAGGGACCAGTTTGATGAGCTCTTCGGTAGTCCTGGCCATGATGGGCACCATCATAAAGCTAAGCGCCAAGCCGCCCGCAAGCCCGGAAAAATGCCCCAGAGTCCTGACCGCCCAGGCATAGGTGACGATGCCGGTCACGATGGAGGGGACCCCGGAAAGCACATTGGAGGTGAACCTGACCAGGAACGCAAAGCGGCTTTCTTTGCCGAATTCCGCCATATAGATACCGGACAATACGCCACAAGGGATGCCAATAACACTGGCAATGAACAGGATGGTCAGGGAACCTACTATGGCGTTGGCCATCCCGCCTCCCGGGGTTCCGACCGGCACAGGCAAATGGGTGATAAAGGCCCAGTCCAAGCGGCCCCATCCCTGGATGACGATGTAGGTGATCAGGCTGGCTAGGGGCAAAAGGACTATCACGCAGGCCAGGCCGCAGAGAAAAACCATCAGGCGGTCCAGCAATCTCCGGCGTGCCGCTAAATTGGAGTTCATGCGGCCCCCTTTGCGGATTGTTGAAATTGCCGGGAGGTCAGCCAGATTAGCATATGAGCGGCGACGTTCAAAATAAGCGTGATGACCATCAGAAGCAGGCCGATCTCGATAAGAGAGGAAAGATAAAGATTACCGGTGGCTTCGCTGAACTCATTGGCGATAACGCTGGCCATACTATGGGCCGGGGCCAGCAGGTTGGGGGAAACCTGGGCTTTGTTGCCGATGACCATGGCGACCGCCATGGTCTCTCCCAGGGCCCGGCCAAGGGCTAGCATGATCGCTCCAAGCATCCCGGGTTTGGAAGGTTTTAAAACCGCGATCCTGATCATCTCCCAGCGGGTCGTCCCCAGAGCCAACGCGGATTCCCGCATGGTGTTGGGGACGGTTTCAAAAACCTCGCGTGAGATGGAAACGATAGTAGGCACGATCATGATGGCCAGGATAATGCCGGCTGTAAAAAGAGAAAGTCCGATAGCCGGTGCGGCAAAGAAGGGTTTGCCGATCCATTGGATAAGAAAAGGACTGACGTGGACCCGTAAAAAGGGCGCTAAAGCGAAAATACCCCACAGGCCATACACCACGCTGGGAATGGCGACCAGGGTTTCGACGAGAAAGGCCAGCGGCTGACGCAGGGGATAGGGCGACAATTCGGTCAGAAAAAGCGCCACGCAAAGCCCGAGCGGCACAGCCAAAAGAAGGGCCAAAAGAGAAGAGGCGACCGTACCATAAACATAAGGCAGAGCCCCGAAAAGCTCTTTGACGGGGTCCCAAGCGGAGCTGAACAGAAAGCCAAAACCAAATTTTTGGACAGCCGGCCAGGCTGAAATGCAAAGCTGCACGGTCATGGCCAGGGCCAGGGCCAGGATCAAAAGGGCAAAAAAACCGGTGGCAAATCGAAAAATACGGTCCGCCAGGCCTTGTTTGTTGACCCATGAAACCAATGAAAAGAGCGGGAAGGGTTGTTCGCCCTTCCCGCCCTCTTTTTTTGACACCATTACAGAAGCACTCACCCTTCGTTCCTTTTAAAACAAGGTCTTAGTACTTGATCTCGGCTATCTTTGCTTTTACTTTGGCCACCAGAGAGTCGGGCAGGGGGGCATAATACAGATCTTTTTCCATGCTCATCCCCTTGTCCATAGCCCAGTTCAGATAGCTCACAACCGCTTCGCCAATATTGTGGTCCGAGTACTTGGCATAGACCAAGATCCAGGTAAACCCGGCGATCGGGTAGGAATTCTGGCCCGGTGCGTTGGTGAACATGATCTTAAAATTCGAGGGCATGTGCGCCAGGGCGCCTGCAGCCGCCTCCGTCACATTATCAATGGTCGCGTCCGGATAGTTGCCGGCACGGTTGCGGATACGTGCGTAAGACAGCTTGTTCTGGAGCGCGTAGGCCAGTTCGATATAGCCCAGAGTCCCAGGGACCTGGGTGATGACCCCGGCCACCCCGTCATTACCTTTGCCGCCGACCCCGACCGGCCAGTTGACCGCGGTGCCATAACCCGCGGTAGAAGCCCATTTGGTGCTCACTTTGGTCAGGTAGTTGGTGAAAATATTGGTCGTTCCGCTGCCGTCAGAGCGATGGGCCACGTTGATGGCCATATCCGGGAGGTTCATGCCCGGATTAAGGCTCACGAGGGCTTCATCGTTCCATTTGGTGATGTTGCCGAGGAAAATATCGGCCAGCACTTTGGGGGTCATCTTGATGCCATCCGCAACTCCCGGCAGGTTGTAGGCCAGGACCACGGCGCCCATAGCTGCAGGAAGGTGGAATACCGCTTCCCCAACGGCTTTTTCCTGTTCGTCAGTCATATAGGCATCGGTCCCCGCGAAGTTGACGGTGTGGTTGGTCAATTGCTGGATACCGCCTCCGGAACCAATGGCCTGGTAGTTGATCTGCACACTGGTGTCTTTGTTGTACTCATAACCCCACTTTTGATAGAGGGGAGCAGGAAAAGTAGCTCCCGCCCCATTGAGCGACACTCCCGCGAAACCCAGGGAGCAGGTCACGATCACGGCCGTGAGGCCCAGGGCTACACCTGCCGCGCCTTTCTTGATTAAGTTCAACATTTTTTCAATCCTCCGATTTGATCAAATTTTTTAACTAGAAGCGATAACGGGTGCCGATGGTATAGAGCGAAGTCTGGCTGATACCGCTTGTGGCGAACATACCGGCTGCTGTGGAGCTGCCAGCGCTGACTTTGCTGACACCCGCCGAAGTGGTTCCCGTGGAACCGGCCACCGAGCCGCCATCCAGGGCGCCAGAGAGGTTGCTGTAGCCATAGCAGATATATATATCGCTTTTTTTGCTGAGGTAATAATCAGCAGTGAATAAATAGGTATCACGCACTCCGGAGTCACCCTCGTTGATGACATTGCCGGCGAAATCGTTGTAGTAGGAGCAGATGAACTCCCATTCCGTGACCGGTATATATTTGATGGAAGCGTTGATGACCTGGTCAAAACGATCCTGGGCCGGTGCAGAGGTCTCAGAGTTGGCATTAGCAATGGTGTCTCCGGTGTTAGTGCTGGCGCTACTGGTCACAGCAGCGTAGGATGAACCCGGGACCATCTGATCGCCGGTGATGTTCATAAAACCACGGTCAAAGTTGGACTGCATATAGAAACCGTAGAGCTGGATCATGGCGGGCTGAGAGCCGAGGAGCTGGCCTTTCTGGTCCAGCAGGTTGCATACCATGGCTCCGGCTTCATCATAGTGGTTATGCATGGCGCCGTCATTCTCGTTCTGGAAAGCCGCCACGAGTTTGGTCTGCATGGGGTCGCAGTTGTAAGTCAGGCTGGCCGCATACATGCAGTTCCCGTTCAGGTCGCCCGCGGGATTGCCGAACGCGTAATCAGCGCCGACGATGAACCCGAACCAGTTGCTGCTGATATATTTGACCGACTCATCCCAGCGCAGTCCCGAATAGTTCAGGAAAAAGGTGTTTTCCTCACCATTGGTGCCGCCGTAGTTGCCCGCTGTATTGCCGCTGCCGGTGGGTTTGAATAAGACCAAGTTGCCGTGGTTGACACCGAACACGTCGCCGAGCCCGATGGCGTCAGCAAGAGTCCCGTAGGTGCGGCCCATGGTGAGCTGACCCAGGACTGTGTTGTCCAGGCCTACCCAGGCTTGACGGCCGAATAGCTGGCCCTGCTGATCAATGGCGCCGGTGCCGGGATACAGACCGCCTTCAAGGGTGGCGATAGCTTTGGTGCCATTGCCGACATTTTCCACTGCCCTAATACCCCAGCGGCTGCCTTGAAAAACGCCTTGTCCGATATCTGTCCTTATTTGGCCGGTCCCCGAATTGGTTATGTCACCACCCCCAACTGATACACCGCCTTTTCCATTGGCGTATGGATACCCCATGTTCGTGGATGAGGCCACGTTGGAGTCGATTACGCCGTAGATGGAAATACCTTTTAAAATATCTTCGGTGGCGCTTACCCTCTTGGTCATATCGCCAAGCGCCATGCCGACCTCTGCTTTATAGTCATCCAGGCTGGCCTGCAAGTCCGTGTCACTTGGCTTGGCCATATCCTGGGCTGAGACTGCCATCACTGTGCCCATGGTCGCGAGCGCCACGAGCATCATCAGAAGCGCCAGGGTTCCTTTCTTGAGAATTTTTGAGGCTGAAGATTGAAACCATTTCTTTTTCTGACTCATTGTTTCCCTCCTTGGTTAAAATTTTGCTGTAAGGTTATCTCCAGACAGTTAGGTTTTTGTTAGAGAACGGTTAAATGCTTGTAAACAAAAACTGATCTTTTATTCTGCTTTTTCCTCCTTTCCATCGTTGGTGTCCAGATAAGAGGCCGCAAATCCCTCGATACGGTTTTTTCCCTGTTTTTTTGCCTGATATAAACGCTGGTCCGCTTCCTGGAATATCTGTTTGGCGTGGGTATGGGAGGGAAGCCATTTGCTGACCCCTCCGGAAAGCGTCAGGGAATAAATACTGCCGTTGACGACAAAAACGGCTTTTTCAATCTCTCTACGGATCAATTCCCCCAAAATATAGGCTTTACGGAGACCGCAGTCGGGGAGGAGCACCAAGAATTCATCCCCTCCATAGCGCACCGGAATGTCCGCGTGCCTCACGTGTTTTTGGATCAGCTTACCCACTTTAAGGAGAGCTTCGTCGCCCGCAGAGTGGCCGTAAAGGTCGTTGATCTTTTTAAAATCGTCAATATCCAGGAGCAGGAGAGACATGTTCCCGCCGTATTGCCGGATCTTGACGAATTCGGTTTCCAGGGCCTGGTCAAAAATGTGACGGGTAAAAAGACCGGTCAGGGAGTCGACCTCGGCGATCTTCGTGGCCTCGGCCAGCTTGGTCTGTTCTCTCAGAAGCTGGCTCCTAGAAGCCTCTAAAATGTCCGTCTGGCTAATCAGTCCCGCAAGTTCCTGCTGAGGACTGACGACAAGTAAATAACGGACATTTTCGCCTCTGATCCTGTCAAAAGCCGTATGAATGCTTTCCTGAGGTTGTATGGTGGCGGCTTTTTCGAGGATATTTTGGAGGGGTATCTCATGATCCAGCATCACCGCCATGCATTTGATCAGAAGCTGGTCTGTGATCACCCCCAGAAGAGCGGAGCCTTCGACCACAGGCAGGCAGCCGATGCGGTATTGCATCATCAAACGAAGCGCGTCGACGATCCTGTCATGGGGAGAAACCGTGATAACAGTCCGCGTCATGTAAAAGCCGATAGTTTCTTCTTCTATCATTATGGGCGTCAAAGGTGCGTGTTCGGAGGGCTTTATTCCTATGGGTAATTCCTTTGGTTTTGTAATGGTATTCATACTTTGTGGCCTTTCTTTCCAAGGTTCTGGAATCAATCTCTTCATTGCGCCAGGAAACATACCGCCCGGAGGTTAGGAAGAGGCGAGAAATGGATTAGATTATTATTACTGGCAAGAAAACCACAGGCTGAAAGAGTAAGCCTGTGGCAGTTTATGTGGTATTGGAGTTCTGAGGGGGAAAGAGTAAACTAATAGAAACACCTCCGCCCCAAGGGGCAGGGTATTTAAGTAAAGGAAAGGACCGTCACGCCCGCGGTGGAGCGGAACACCACTAGAGGATGAAAGAGAACTAAAATAAAAAATCAACTGACTGGAGCTGCAGAGTGAATAAATTAAGAAGGTACATAGTAAAAAAGAAGGGCTGGGTCTGGCTGGTCGAGGAAAAAGGCCTGATGATCAGGGTCATCAAAACCATCAAGGCAGGAGAAAAAGTGGAAGGTTACGTGCAAAGGCATAAACCCAATCGGCGGAAACATAAGGTTTTGAGGTAATTTTATACGCTCGGGATGCGAGCGACAGAAAAAGAAGGAGGAGAGACATGGCAATAGAAAAAAAGATAAGGACCGTGAGGCATACTTTTACCCTCAATTGGAAAGGCGCGAAACAGGTCAAGGTCACCGGGAGTTTTAACAGCTGGGACAAGAACGGGATCCCCATGGCGGCTCAGGGAGGCAATTGGACCGCGTCCGTGGACCTGGCGCCGGGAAGGTATGAGTATAAATATATCGTGGACGGGAAATGGCACGCTGACCCGGCCGCAGAACGGGTCTGGAACGACCAGGGCTCGGAAAATTCAGTGTTAAATATCAAATAATAATATTTTTTGCCTGGTTTTGGCCCCTCTTGTGCATCACAAGAGGGGTTTTTGTTTTTTAGAGTTCACTGGGGTGGAGACAATTTTAGGCGGGAGTTAAGGGCCTAACGGTTGTGTTTGGGGACCCTTGCTACGGAGCGCGGGCCGGCACATATTCAGCAGCGCCAATATCAGGTTTCGGTTTTCTGGGATGCCTGTCAAAATCCTCTTTGACCTCAGCCAGGTTGACCCCTTTTCCCAGCGCTTCCAGGGCAAAAGAAGTCAAATGAAGGTCGCCCTTTCTGGGATTAACGAAATAATTGGTAGGAGCAGGCGAGAAATTATTGGCGCCCTCGCACCCCGCTATGAGCTCGATTTTCCCGCGGACGAGATTATCGGCTATCTTGGCGTCAGAGACCAGTTCTATGCACCGGATGCCGCGGCCCTTGGGATCAGGCCTCCAGCAGGTGTTGCCGTAGACCCTGATATGCTTGGCCCAGGCCAGCTCAATGGCGCTGTCCGCCTGGTTGGCGATGAAATTGTTGCGGCAGATCGAGTCCGCCACGTGGTTGGCCGCGTCATTGGAGGAGCCGCTGGGGTTGCCAAAGGCGATGCCCCGGTCGCACCCGATGATGGTATTGCGTTCCACCACGACATTCCGCGAATGGACCCAGATAAAAATAGCGGCCCGGCCCCCGCCGCTAGCGCCCTTGATATTGACGAATTTGTTGTCGCAAAAAGTCCATCCGTCCAGGCACATCATATCTATCCCGGCGATATAGTTGCCCTGGTTGAACCAGTCGCTCCGGGGGACCTTGTCGCTTTTATTCTCAAAATAACAGTTCCTGACCGACCCCCCTACGGCCATTTCATGGCTGGATGAGGCGGTCCCCTTGATATGCCTAACCCCTATGTTCAGGAAACGGCAGTTCAGGATGTTGATGTTCCGGGGCTTGGTTTGCGCGTAGATCTTGATGCCGAAATCCTGCGCCTCCTCGAAAGAAAGCGCCTCCACGGTGACATTGGTGCAGGCCTGTATCCACAAAATATCGTTGTTCTTGATCCTCTTGTAAAAACCCTGTCCCCGGAGAACGGCTTTTTTGGGGTCCTGGGAAGCGCTCCTCAGGACGATATTTTTAGCGTTTTCGAGCCAAAGGAAACGCTTGAGCTGGTATACGCCGTCAGCCAGGACAATTTCATCCCCGTTTTGGACATGGTCGATGGCGCTGACCAGTCCGGGCACATCCTTGACCTGCACCAGGCGATGGGGCTGGCCGCAGGACAGCAAAGCAATGCCGGCTATCACCAGGCCGCCACCTATCAGTTCCCCAATTTGGACTACGGTCATAAACCTATACCTTCCTTTGGAAAGCAGTCTACGCCACTTGACCCAAAACACAAGGGCGGGAAGCGCAGGATGCTCCCATTTTCTCATTGTCTGGGTATCTCTACATAAAGGATTATTGTAGATACCCGTTGAGTATCCATTCAGGATACTCAACCAATTTAGAAAATGCGAAAATGACAATTCTGACTTCATTAAGGACAGGTAGGGGGGACTTGACGGAACCCATAAAATGTATATGATAGATATACAGATTAGGAAAGGGGTGTTTTATGGAAGCTAATGTAGTGGATTTGCGGTACAAGATGAACAAGGTGCTCAAAGCCCTGGACAGGCGTGAGGAAGTGAACCTCCTGTTCCATGGAAAATTGAAGGGAACGATCTATCCTAACCGGACCTCCCATGAACTCAAGGTCAAGGAGTCCGCTTTTTATGGGATGCTGAAACATGACCGCCGGCCGGTCCAGGATGTGATGGAAAGCCTCAGGGGGGGCCGACACCATGCTCTTTGATACGGATATGTTCATCTGGGTCCAGCGCGGGAACACTCGCGCCGCCCAGGTTATAGATGCCGCCCCGGAGAGGTTTTTATCGGTCCAGACCTACCTGGAACTCCTGCAGGGAGCCGGGGACCGCCAGCAGCAGAAGCAGGTCAAGCGGTTCCTCTCGGAGTATTCGTTCATCATCCTCCCTTTGAGCGCCAATATCGGACATCGCGCCGCTATCTACATCGAAGAATACGGCCTTTCATCCGGTTTGAGGGCCGGGGACGCGCTTATCGCCGCGACAGCCGTTGAAAACGATATGGTTCTTGTCACTTCGAATGGCAGGCACTTGCAACCGATCCATGACCTTGAGCTAAAAATATTCAAACCCTAATTTCCCAATTTTTCCGCTGACGATTAGCCTCTAAAAATCTTAACCATTCAATGTTCCCATTTTCTCATTTGCACACTTGTTCAAATGTGCAAATGACAATCCGGGGAGATGGGTGATTTGACAGAGGGGGGATGGGGGAGGAAAATCAAGATATTGCTTCTAGGTTGTGCGGGTAAGGGTAATGCAAGAAGCAAGACACGGCACCTTTTTGCAAAGATTGAAATAAGACGGAAGGAAACAATATTGAATATTAATGATATTTTTTCAGGGATGATAATATTAGTTTCCTTAGTCACCATAATACGTTGTTTCCGTTTATCCTACCAGGTCTACCGCGCATGGATCTTTCAGTCTTCATTAGTTTTGATCGTTACGGTCATTCTGAGATTTTTTGCTCCGGATGTCGCAGGTTTTGTAGGTGCCACTTTATGGTTTCTCCTTATCATGACACCCTCCTTGTTAATGCAGTATGCCCATCGGCTCACTTTAAAACAAAATTATAAAGGGGCTTATTTTATCGCCCGTGCCATCAGCCTGATAATTCCTGAAAAAAACACTAGGGTAGGCGCGGAAATGTTGCAGGCAGAGGTCTATTTACAAACCGGGCTTCCTGAACAGGCTCTGGAGATATTTAAAAAGTACAGCGATCCTTCCACCTACAGCGGTCGTTCGGCTATAGTTGGCGTTTTTCGTTCGCAAAACCAATGGGCTGAAATGGAGCAATGGACCGAAAGCATCCTTGAGAAGGAGGATGTCCAAAAAGACCCAGCACTGGTGACGTATCATCTAAGGGCTTTGGGAGAAACAGGCAAGTTTGCTCTGCTCTTACAAACCTATCACCGTTTCAAGGCCTTATTGGCCAAGACCAACCCGGCTACATTTAAAAATTACAGCAGGATGTATATTTTCAGTTTTACTGGAAGGAAGGAAGAGCTAGAAAAAATGTTTCAGGGTCCGTTGTTGGAATTACCCTCTGCTTATAAACAGTTCTGGCTGGCAACGGCAGAGTTCGCCCTGGGTCATGATCAGGTGGCACGGACGATGCTGGAGGGCATCAAAGATAAAGTCGATCCTTTTGTCCGTGCCGGAGTTGAAAAAAGATTGTCTTCTCCTCCAGCCGCTGCAGCGAACACCATTGGCTCAGACACTCGCCAGTTGATAGATGACATGGTAAAGGAGATGGAGCAGGAAAAAAAATACGGGATCGGGCCGACTGTGGGAATGAAAAACGCACCAATCACAAAAATCCTGGTTGGTTTGATTCTCATGGTATTCATTGCCGAGGAATATTTTGGCGGGAGCACCAATAGTGGAGTGCTTTATTTTCTAGGTGCCTTTGTGCCGGAAACGGTCCTGGCAGGGCAATGGTGGAGGGTTCTAGCCTCTCTTTTCCTGCATTACGGCTATATTCATCTTATTTTTAATCTAGTGGCATTGATGATATTTGGCCCCTTTTTGGAAAAGTCTTTAGGAAAGATTAAGTACTTACTGGTTTATTTTGTATCCGGAATTTTAGGCATGATGGTTATACTACCCCTGACCATGTGGAATATGGTGGATTCGTACATGGCTATTGGGGCATCAGGGTGCATCATGGGGGTTGTGGGGGCCACCGCGGCCATTCAGCTTAAAGGATGGCTCTCTGAAAAAGCCCTGACTGCTTATAACAGGTTGATCCCTTTGCTTTCTATTGTGGTTTTGCAGGCGGCTTTTGACCTATTCTATCTTAAAGGAAGTTTCCTGATCCATTTATCAGGTGCCCTGGTGGGTTTTCTAATAACTCCCATTTTGACAGCCAAAATATTTTCTTTAAAGAGAAGAACGTAAATCCCTCTGCAAACACATGCGCGGTGCCCAAGATGGAAAGGATGAATATATGGTATGTCCGTGGTGGTTGGGGTATTCGCTGCTGACCCCATTCCGGCGCTGGATACAGAGGCAGGACCCTGCCAAAATGCTCAGTCCTTATGTGACCTCCGGGATGACCGTGCTGGAACCAGGGCCGGGGATGGGGTATTTGACCCTGGACTTGGCGAAGTTGGTGGGGGAGCAGGGCCGGGTGATAGCTGTGGATTTGCAGGCCAAGATGCTGGAAAGACTCGAAAAGCGAGCCCAAAAAGCCGGGCTGGCGAAGCGTATCGAGTTCAGGCAGGCCAAATCAGGGGCTGAGCTGGGCATCGAGGATATCCGGGTCAGGGCCGATTTTATGGTAGTTTTTTACATGGCTCATGAGGTTGCTGACCAGGAACGTTTTTTTAAAGACCTGTTCCAGGCTGGGAAACCGGGTTGCAAGCTCTTGCTGGTCGAGCCGCCTTTTCATGTCAAAAAGAAGGATTTTGAGGTTACCCTGCAAAAAGCCCAGTCTTGCGGGTTCCAGTTGGCTGAGCGCCTGTCCATTCCCAGCAGTTATTCCGCCCTCCTAGTTAAACCCCGCTAAAAACAATTATTTGACAAATTGGACTAAGCAGGCCTATGCTTCCAAAGGAGGAAAAAATGAAAAGTAACAGGGCAAAAGGACTGTTCCAATCAAGTTTAAAAGAGGCTGTTAAATACGCGCAAGGCAAGAGTGCCAAGGTAAAAGTTAAAACCCTGCTTGTACGCACTACGGGAGAAGATATAAAGGAGGCAAGGCATATCTTGAAAGTTTCCCAGCCTCAATTCGCCCGTTTAATGGTGGTAAGCCCGGAGACTGTAAAAAAATGGGAGCAAGGGAAAAACCCAATACCGGCAGCGGTGGGCTATTGGGCGGAAGGGTTAAAAACCCATCCCTCTCAAACAAAACGGCTTTTGTATGAAATGACCAGCAAATTGACAGGACTGGCTCATTCAGCAGGGCATTAGTTAGACCCCCACGGCTATCCCCACACCTTCACGTCCTTACGTCATTAATGACGCCTGCACTCGAATATATAAGGATTTTTTGGCGACAATGGCCAAAAACCATTATTTTATAAGGGGAAAATCATTTTAGGGTAGGGTGCTGAGGGTTGTTTATAACTTCGACACGAAGCCAGCGGACTCGAGGCTTCGTTATTAGGGTATAAGTTAGTTCCCCATGTTTTGGGTTAGGGTATAAATATCTTTATTTCACCAGCACAAAACAAGGCATAAAAAGTTCGTGTAAAATATTAGGGCATATTCCTATGCCATAATTTCTACTGGGCTAGGGCGTTCATCCTTATATTTTTCAGGTTTTCTTCGATCCTGAAAATTTTATCCGCATAAACGGTTTTATTGATGTCGAACACGACCGGGATGCGTCCTTCGTCGTCCAAGTCCAGCAAAAGATCCTGCAGTTGGGTCATCTGGGATTTGATGCTTTCCAGGACTATCTGCTGAAAATTAGGACTTTTGGAAATACTCTTAATAATCACCAAATTATCCATATCCATTGTTTTCACCTCCTTCATTTATAGCAACTATAGGCCGGGGAGGTTAGGGTTGGTTGAGGGAAAGGTTAGATTGTTGTAAAAAATCCAGGTTTTATAAGGTGTTTTTTAAGCAGATCAAAGGGTTTTGGGCAGGTGGATGAAAAAAGTGCTTCCCTGTCCAGGGGTGCTTTCCACCGAGACCGTGCCTTTGTGCGCCTGGACAATGTGTTTGACAATGGCCAGCCCCAGGCCGGTGCCGCCCAGTTTCCTGCTCCGGGCCTTATCCACCCTGTAAAACCGTTCAAATAGATGAGGAAGGTGGGCTGACTCGATGCCTATCCCGCGGTCGCGAACACTGATCAATATCTCCGAGACAGTATCCCTGGCCTCCAGTTCGATCCGGGATTCAGGGCCGCTGTATTTGATGGCGTTATCCAAAAGATTGACCACGGCCTGCTCCAGGAGCGGGGCGTTGATGCCGGCTTCCAGGTCGTCCGGGCATTCCAGTTTTACGGCCACTTTTTGCTCTTTGGCCTTGGTTTCACAAACAGCTTTGGCGGATTCCAGCACCCTTTTGACCGGAGCATTGACCAGGGGGAGCTGGTCTTTTTGGGATTCCTGTTCGATGCGGGAAAGGTTCAAAAGGTCTTCCACGATGGAGTTCAAGCGGTCTGACTGCTTGGCCAAAATATCCAGGAAACGGCCGGCTTCCTGGGGATCGGCCAGGGCGCCTTCCCGCAGGGTCTCCACAAAACCTTTGATGGAAGTGATGGGGGTTTTGAGCTCGTGGGAGACATTGGCCACGAACTCCTGGCGCATGGTCTCCAGTTTTTTCAGGCGGGTGATGTCGTTCAAAACCACCAGGGCTCCCATATCCCGGCCCTGGGCATCCGAGAGCCGCGTGCCATGGCCCTGCAGGACCATATTTTTTTCAAAAAGGGATATTTCATCCTCCGCGGGCAGATTGCTCTTGAGGGTTTTTTCCACAAAACGGCCAAAATCGGGATTGCGTATTATTTCAGGAAGAGTGGCTGATTGAAAATCGACCGGGCCTATGTCAAAAAGTTCCCGGGCCGCTTTGTTCACCATCAGGATATGGTTGTGATGGTCCACGGCCACCACGGCCTCGGCCATGCTGGATAACAGCGCTTCCTGTTCCCCTTTTTTTTGGGCGAGAGCCTGGATGCGGTCCTGCAGCTCCTGCGCCATTTTGTTCATATCCTGGGCCAGGCTGTGGACCTCGGCGATCTTGAAAGAAGGAAGACGGTAGGAAAGGTCGCCCTGGGCAAAATGCCGGGCCCCCTGCTGGATCTCCTGCAGGGGCTGGGCGATCTTTTGGGAAACTCTGAGGCCCACCAGGGCCGCCAGGGCAGCCACGACAAGGAAGGTCAAAATGATCTTGAGCTGGATGGAATGGATGGCCTTGTCCAAGTCTCGGACATGCCGGGAGGTGCGGATGATGCCGACGACTTTATCGTCTTTCATCAAAGGCAAAGCGGCGTACATCATGGTCTGGTGCACTGTTTTGCTGAAGCGCAGAGAATGACCTGTGTGGCCGGCCAGGGCTTCCATGATTTCCGGCCTGGTCGCGTGGTTGTCCATGATCCTGGGATCCTCTTCAGAATCCCCCAGTACCTTGCCTGTGGGCAGGATCACGGTGACGCGGGTGCCGGTAGACTGGCCGATCTGTTTGCAGAGGATGTCCAAAAATTTCGCGTGGGCGGTGTCGAGCTTGGCGGAGACCTGATAGGAGATGATGCGGCTGCTGTTCTCCAGCTCCAAGGTCACCCGTTCCAAGAATAACCGGCTCAAAGCGGCAGAGGTGAACCAGGCCAGGACCAACAGGCTGATGAGGATAAGGACCAGGTAGGTCGGGTAAAGCTGCCAGATAAAATGTTTTTTACGCACGGGTCAGTCCTTTAATTTATAGCCGATGCCCCTGACCGTCTCGATCAATTTGCCTGAGGAGCCCAGTTTTTTCCTAAGGCCGACGATCTGGACATCCACGGACCTTTCCGTGACCGCGTAATCCGCGCCTTTGACCCCGTCCACGATCTGGTAGCGCGTAAAAACACGGCCGGGCCGGCGGGCAAAATACTCCAGGAGCTTGAACTCGGTGAAGGTCAGGTCGATGAGTTTGTTTTTGACCATGATCTCATGGCGGGAGGGGTCGATGACCAGGTCGTGGACTTTGACCGTGGTGGATTCCTCCGGGGAGGCAGTTGTTTTTTTCCTCCGTAATACCGCCTTGATCCTGGCCAGGAGCACGCGGGGGCTGAAAGGCTTGGTGATATAGTCGTCCGCTCCCATTTCCAGCCCGGTCACGATGTCCGCTTCCTCGCCTTTGGCGGTCACCATCATGATGCTGATACCTTTGGTTTTTGGCTCGTTTTTGAGGGTCCGGCAGATCTCCAGGCCGTCCAGGCCGGGGAGCATCAGGTCCAGGAGGATCAGATCGGGCATCTTGGTTCTGGCTGTCTGGAGAGCCGCGTCACCCGCTGTTTCGGTGAAGACCTGATACCCTTCCTTGACGACATTGTATTTCATCAATTCCAGGATATCCTCGTCGTCTTCCACGATGAATATTTTTTCTTTGGGGTCGGACATGGTCCCTCCTGCTCATACTATTTTCACAAATCTGAGTCAATAATCCCACTGATTTGTTAGCCAGAAATGAGCGGTATGTAAAATGGATGTGACAACCCCTCCTGCAAAATTTCTAATAAAGCGTTACCTTTCAGGAGGGGTTGCACCCAAACAGCAGGGTTTGGGTGCTAACCCCGTGTTCCTTATATAATATATAGGCCAACCCCTTCCTCCGGGCCATCCAGTTCAGCCAGGCTTTTCTTACCATTTTCTTATGCTTTCTTAATAACCGGGAAACAGAAATTGTGATAATACCTATTGAGTGACAGAGCAGAACCTGGGTTGCCATTTTCGAACAGGGGGAATAGAACATTCCACCAGTCATGCGCAAAAAAATTTTCATTCTGATCACGGACAGCGGAGGCGGCCACCGGGGCACGGCCAACAGCCTTAAAGCCGCCATTGAACAGAGAGGATTGACCTGGGACGTTCATATCATCAACGTGTTCAGGGATATCCGCATCAAGAACCATTTGGCCTATCTGATCGTCTCCCTCCTGGGAACGGTCGGAGAAAATATCTATAATTTCATCCTCAAACACGACCTGCTTTTTTGCAGCCACCTTTGCCGCAAGACCGTGCTTTTATTGGTCAAGTTATGCGAACCCCGTGTTGCCCGGATCTTTGAAAAGGTCTTTTCCAGGGAAAAGCCGGACATGGTCCTTTCGCTGATGCCTTTTATGAACGGCGTATACAGCAGGGCCCTGGCCCATGACCGGACCTATTTCGGGCTGCTCATCACCGACCTCATAGACACGCGGCCGTTCATGTGGCTCAACCCGAGAATCTGCAACCGCGCGGACGTGATCGGGGTCAGCGGCGAGGAAGCCGCGGACCAGGCCAGAAGGCAGGGCGCCGGCGACCGGGTGCTGGAATGCGGGTTGGTGATCCATCCCAACTATTTTTCCCGGGAGACCAGGGGCCTCACTCCGGCCCAGGCGCGGCACAGGTTCGGCCTGAGCCAGGAACTGTTCACGGTCATGATCCTGATGGGAGGGTTTGGGAGCAGTATCATCGCCAGTTTCGTCAAGCAGTTCGAAAAGTCCTCCCGGCGCTGGCAGATCGTGGCCTGCTGCGGCAGGAATGAAAAGCTTTTTAAACAGATCGGCCGGATGGCTCCCAAGCTGAAAAATAAAGTGAAGGCGCTGGGTTTTTGCCGTGAACTGCCCGGTCTCATGCGCAGCGCTGATCTGATGATCACCAAGCCCGGGCCTGCCTCGATCATGGAGGCCCTGGCGGTCCAGACGCCGCTGGTCCTGGACAACTATGAGACCATGCCGCAGGAGATACCCAACGTGGATTTTGTAGTCAGGAACAAACTGGGCCTTGCCGTATTAAAAAGGAAAGAGATGTTCCAGGCCGTGAACACGCTTTTTAAAGACCCGTCCAGGCTTGAGGCATTGAGGACCAGGATGAAAGAGTACGGGCTCAGGGACGCTTCGGAACCGCTGATCAATACCATCTATGAAAAACTGTACGACAAGCCTTCCACGGAAACCCCGATTTCTTCTCCAGAAACAGACCGCCTCTGGCTGCTGCCGGACACTGTTTAATTTAAAAACCCTTTTAGCCTTCCAGAGCAATCCCTGCCTGTGTTCTTCTGTTGCGTTCTAAAACTATTTTCCAGGCATTGTGTTTCAAGGAATTAAGGCTTTGGAAGGCTTTTAAGGAGAATTGTGCCAGGGCGGTTTTCATAGTGCCGGCGAAAAGCCTGGCCCGGCCCGGGTCAAATACGTATTCCGGATAGTGGACGGGCACCTGGGGAACAGGCAGGGAATCGGGAGTGTTTTGCCGCGGAGCATCAAGAGAGACGACACGCGTAAAGGAGCTGGCCTGGGCATCGCGCTCCGTGAGGGGCTCCAAACCGAAAATGTTCTCTATGGTGGCGGGAATGGAGGAGTGGTCGTAAATGGTCTTGTCCACAGTGCCCCGGGGGATAAGGGGAGAGATGAGGACAGCGGGGACGCGGAAACCCAGCCGGGTAAAGTCAAAATAAGGTTTTCTAGCCTGGGTTTTTTTGCCTGGGGCGGGCATATGGTCAGGAGGAAGCACATGGTCGTATAGCCCCCCGTGTTCATCGTAAACCACGGCCAACAGGCTTTGTTCCCAGGCCGGGGAACGGCGGAGGGCCTGGTAGACCTGGCTGATCAAAACCTCGCCGTAGCGGATGTCCGTGGAAAATCCTGGAAAATACGGCGGGTGCTGGTCATTGGACGGCTGGAGGATGCGGCCGGCCCTGTCCATCTGATGATGGTAACGCGGTTCAATAAAGCTGTAACTGGGAAGAGAGCCCGCTGCCGCGTCCTGAAAGAAGTTGGTGACCCCGCGGAAGCAGCTGCGGAAAAAAGCTTTTTCCCAAAGATTGACAATGGCCATGGCCTGGCAGGAGTCGTGATAGTAGATCTTCCAGGGGAGGTGCTTTTGGCTGAGGCTGTCAAAAATAGTCCTGGCCACGATGGGGTTGTCGCCCACAACACCCTGCGAGGTGGCCGCGTGGGCGAAAAAACGGTTGGGCCAGGTGGGCCCCGGTAAAGAGGAGAACCAATGGTCACAAACGGCGTATTCCCTGGCTAAGGTGTCCAGGACAGGCAGCTTTTCGGGGGAATAACATTTCATGACGTTTTCCGGATGGGATACCTGAAACGGCCCCCCCGGCGTGCTGTAAGTCTGCCTGGCGTAATTCAGGGCAAACCCATTGTTCGGCCGGCTCTGGGGGGAGGGCTGTTTTGATTCTCCAAAAAGCTGTTCCAAAACGTCCGGAACCTCATGACCGGGGTCCATTTCCAGGTCGCCGGAATAGGAGGCGTCCCGGGAAACCTGGACGGACCGGCCGTCGGGCAAGGGATTGGATTCAGAACCGGTCAGACCCTCAATACCGGGGATGCCGGAAAAGCCGAGCATATGGTCAAAGGAGCGGTTCTCCATCATCAAGACGACCACATGCTTGATCCTGTTCGTGTTGCCGACGCTTTTCATAATCCCTCCCTTCTCTACTTGCCAGGTTTGTTTTTTTACCACTTTATATTTCGCAAGCCGTGGGAAGAGTTACCCTACACCCTTACTAAACAACTTTAAGTTACAAAAATTGGGTTACAGGCGTATTAAAAGAAGATGAGAATTTAACGAGGGATTATTAGATGAAGAATGATATTCCACGCAAAAGGGAAGCCTGTGCGGAAAAACCTGGCGTATATCATTCCATGCCAGCTCAATTAACCGAGCAAATCCTATTAAGCAGCAGCGGGCTGAACAGGAGGAACGGGTTTAGCGACCTTTGCCGGGGCAGCTTTTTTTGGTTTGCTCTTTACGGGTTTTTTAATTTTTATTTTGCGGATGGTTTTTTCAATGACCTTGTGGACCCTGACCAGGTCTTTTAAACGTCCTTTGTTGGGTTTTAATTTGAGGGAATCGGATTTTTTGATCAGGTAAGCCACGGCTTTTTTGCTCAATCCCGCGTTATCATCCAAGGCATTTTTTTGGGAGAGGAGCAAGGCGAGCTTGACCATATCCGCGTTCAATTTGACCGAAAAATGTTCCATAGCCTCGTTCACCTGGGTCCGCAGCAGCTTGACGGATTTCAGGGCCTCCAGGTATCTATTAACTTTTTTCTGTTCTTTGTTTTTCATTTTAATGCCTCCTTTTAGAATTTTTGTTCCCTATATATAAAATTCCTCGAGTACGGCTTCAATTTTGGACCTTAGTTCAGTGTTGATGGTCTTGACCGAATGGTTGGCGTTGATCACGGTAAGGCCGTATTCTTCCTGCAGTTCAGCGAACTTTTTCCTGACCATTTTCTGGTATTTGATCATGCTCTCGAACCAGTCCCGGGAAAGCCCCAGGTCCATGCCCGACTCCCAATAATCGAGGGTGGAGTTGGACCTTAAGGTCCGGTCAATGAGCATATTTTGGGAGGCCGAGAGCAAAAAGACCGCGTCAGGTACCAGGGCCATGGAATAGAGCGACTGGTTCCAATCCTTGTCCGCGCCCCTGACCATGTCCCTGACCATGAGCGTAAAAATATACCGGTCAGCCAGGACCACGCAGCCCGCGTCCATGGCCGGGATGATCTTGTTCTCCAGCTGATCGTAAAAATCCGTGGCGTAAAAAAGAGACATGGTCCTGGGCGAAAGCACGTTGCCTCTCTTGGCTTCGTTGAGCTCTTCGCTCACCAGGAACGACCGTTTGAGCCCCGTCTCCACCACGGCATACCCTTTTTCCTCTAGCCATTGGCAGAGAAGACGGATATGGGTGGACCGGCCTGTGGAGTCCATGCCTTCGATCACGATCAACGCCCCTTTGAGTTTGGATGGGTTCACTCCGGCCGGGGGTTTTACAAAGAACTTTTTACTTTTCATCGCGCACCTCTTTTGTGATGTTCGGATATGTCAATCTTTTCCGTGATGATCTTCCTGACCTTGGTTTGTTGCGTGTTGATATTCTCCGTGGCATCGATCTCAACAAAACCGTATTCTTTGGACATTTTGTTGTACTGCTCCATAATTTTCCCCTGGAAAATCTTGAAGCTCTCGTTGACGTCAGGGGAAAAGTTCAGGTCCATTCCTGCCTCAAAATATTTCAATTCCGGCCGGCCTTCCAGGATGCGGCCCAGGGCTGTGTCCAGGGGAAGCTTGAAATACAGGATGATATCCGGCACCTTGGCGAATCCGTAGAGTTTCCTAAGCCAGGCCGGGTCGCAGCCCCTGACGGTATCCCGGGCAAAAGAGGTGAAGATGTACCTGTCGCAGAGGACAATATAGCCACCCTGGAGCATGGGATGGATCTGCCTTTCATACCTGTCGGCAAAATCCGTCGCGTGGATCAGGCTGAAAGTGGTCGGGGTGAGCAGGTGTCTTTTTTTGGCTTTTTTGGTGGCTTCCTTGACCAGTTCGCTGGAATTCCACTCCGTAAAGAACACCCGGTACCCCAAGCCCGAAAGCCATTTGTGCAAAAGGTACATCTGGGTCGATTTTCCAGACCCATCCAACCCTTCCACGGCGATCAATTTACCGGGGATCTTATTTTGTTCTTTTTCAGCCATAGTTTTTCACCGCCCTTTATTTTTTTAGCTTAACTTTCATTTTGTAAACCCTGTTGAACATCTTTGATTTTTTTTCAAAAGACCAGTCGTCCAATAGAGTTTTACCGATGGTCAGGGGCTTGATCTGGACCTGGGAGCCTTTGACCCGGACCTTGACGTCCCGCACTCTCTGTAAATGGTCCTTGTCCAGGGAATCCGCGATGCGCAGTATCGGGGAAAGATGGAGCACGGTATCCCTGTCGTTGGAACTGAGCTTCATAAACAGAGGGTGGGAAGCTTGCGGTTCGCTTTTGCGGTGATAGCGCGCGATGTTGGCCGCCACGCACATCTGCCTGGAGGATAAACTCGGCAGCTCAGACTGGGAAAGAATATACAGTGAATGTTTATGATGGCTCTTATAGTTTATGAAAGTCCCTACATCATGGAGCATGGAAGCGGCGAGGAGTATCTTGCGGTCCTCATCGGACAATCCATGGACGAACTTCAACTGGTCAAATATAGAAAGGGACAGGCGGGCCACATGGCGGTTATGAGGTTCCTCAAAGTTGTACCTGCGTCCCAGATTGACGGCTGCGGAAAAAAGCAGCGCTTCCTGCTGTTTGCTCCGCTCTTTGTGGGTGAACAGGTCGTCGATGATGTCGTAGATGATCCCTTCTTTGAGTCCCACGAAAGGAACGAGGATGGAGGGCGAATGGTAGAGTGAGGCAATATGTTCATAGACCATGGCGGCGGGCAGGATCACATCCGCCCGGTCTTCCTTGAGCGCAAGTTTTTTCATGCGCTGAGCTATGGTCATTTTGGAAAGCTTTTGGACCAGGTGCCTGAGCTGGGAGGTCTGGATCACGCCTGTACCGTTCCGACCTGTTTTGACTTTGACCAGATTGGCGATCTTTTCAATATTGCCTCCGGTCGCGATCAGGGAAGTGGAACGAACAGCGTGCGGGATCTTTATGATAGAGATGAAATCAGAGAGGATCTTTTTCATTTTTTCCGGATTGTTCTTGACCCGGTGGAACTCCTCCAGCAACCTTACGGCACCCACCCCTCTTGTTTCCGTCCACTGGATGCCTGAGGCATGGATCTGGGAGATTTCAGCGCTGCCGCCGCCCAGGTCGGTCAGGATCCAGTCTTTTTTGGCCAGGGGGACTTTTTTTTGGACCGCCAGATAAACCAGCCTGGCCTCTTCGGACCCGGAGATGATTTCTATCTTCATCCCCAGGTTCAGCTGGACCTCCTCCACAAATAACATCCCATTGCTGGCTTCGCGCACCGCGCTGGTGGCCACGGCCCGGTAATGGTGGATGTCCATGTTTTTCATTTTGAGCTGGAACGTGGAAAGCACGGCGATGGCATTTTCTATAGTGGCTTTATTGAGGGCTCCCGCCGAAAACACGCTTTGGCCCAATCTGAGGGGCGCTCTTTCCGAATAGATAATGTTGTGGTTGTTGTGATCATAGAATTCGGTGGCCAGGAACCTGATGGCGTTGGACCCGATGTCAATGCTGGCCACCCGGATGGGAAAGAAAAGACCGGTGCTTTGAAATTTGAACATCCTGGGCAATATCGCTTTGTGATGTTTCATGAGCACAGTATAAGCGCTATGTGTTTATGGGCAAGTTAGAATTATGTTAGGAGTAGGTTAGTTCCAGAATGGCCGGGGGTTGCGTATGTGTTCGCAGCGGGGACTTGTTCCCTTACAGGAACCTAGCTTGACAGTCCTGGCGGACCCGGTTAACCTGCATCCATAGTTTCCAAAAGTCTGTTGGATAGGGTGGATCCAACCACCATTCAACTTTTAACCGGGAAGGTATATATGAAAAAAACCGCGATACTATTGATGCTTTTTTTACTTTTTCCAGCGTCCTGGGCAAACTCTTTTTCCGCCCTGCCTTATATAGATCCGGGGGAATTGGAGCTGGCCAAATTTTTGGCACCGCCTCCTGCGCAGGATTCCACTCAGACCAGGAAGGAAATCGAGGAGATCCTGGCGTTCCAAAGGGCAAGGTCCAGCGAAACCGTGGCGTACGCGGTCGCGGACCAGGACATTTCCGTTTTCAGGTTTGCCGTGGTGCTGGGCACCGCTTTTAAAAAAGACAAACTTCCCCTGACCGACGCTTTTTTTGACAAGGTCCTCAAAGATATCAGGCCCATTGTCGACCAGGCCAAAGGTCATTGGAACAGGCCCAGGCCGTATATTTTCGACCACAGGGTCAAACCGTGCGTTAGGAAACCCGGAAACGCCGCTTATCCCAGCGGGCATGCTACCGCGGGAAACCTGATGGCCGTCCTTTTGGCCAACATGGTTCCGGAAAAAAACGCCCTGATCTTTGCGCGCGGCTGGGAGTTCAGCCTAAATAGGGTCATCGGCGGGGTCCATTACCGCAGCGATATCGAAGCCGGGAGAATTGCCGCCAGCCTGATCGCGTATGAGCTGTTTAAAAAAGAGGAGTTCAAGAAAGATTTTGCGGATGCTAAAAAGGAACTGCGCCAGGTCCTGGGATGCCAAGGCCCATGAAACCAAGGTCTATGAAGAAGATTTAAGCTTTATGCACTTCACCCATGATGTTGTCCAGATGGCGGCGGAGACTAGGTTCCAGATAATCAAAGTTGATGACCCGGTCGGTCACTTCCCAAAATTCCTGTTCCTGGACCTGCTTGATCTCCTCCACCGAGGTTTGCAGGAGAGCTGAAGGGACCTTTTTCAAGGTGGCCAAAATGGCAGGATATGAAACAACGATTTTGTTTTCCTTATAGAAGGCCGCAAGGGCGAGATAGTTCTTCACTATCCCCTTAAGGGAATTTTGATTTTTGGCCAGAGGTATTTCATAAAGAGATAAAAAGACCGACAAAATTTTATCTTGTAACGGAGAGTGCTTGGTGGTCGCCTGCTCGCACAGATTTTTCAAGTCATGCGCCACGGTATCCTGGATATAAATGATCCCGAGATTTTCGGCGATCTGTCCGTAGTATTTGAAATACGACGCGATGGACAAAGCCTTTTCCGGTTCCTGGTCCAAAACGGTTTCGGCGAAAAGGCGGTACTGGTACAACACGTTGTAAAGAGAGGAGTTGTCCCGATGATTGATGGCGTGACGCAGGTAAGTGTTGAAGAACTTGATGATGACGGTGAGAAGGTCCATGTCTTTTTCAGCAAGGGCTGCCTGGCCCAAAGACCGGGTACTAGCGGCCACCGCCGAGGTCACGTCCTTGATGCGGTTGGTCGCGGCGCCGAAAATAAAGGTCATCTGGCGCAGGCCCTTGACCTCCAGCCAGAGGCGTTCCCGGGAAAGGACCCCTTCGACTTTTCCGCTGACCGGTATTTTCTCCTGGACGGACTCGAACCAGGCAGCAGGCAGGTCTTTCCGTTTTTTTAAATAGGTCAGCAAAACCTGCTCCAGAGCTTCCACGGCTTGAAGGCTCACCTCAGTGTCCATTTTTTCCGTGGAGGTCATGGCGATGTCTGAGAGCTCTTCCAGTTTTTTTATGGTTTCTTCCTTGGAATAGTTCAGGTTGTGGCCGGAGGTTTTTTGGCGGTCAAAAAAAGAGATGGCGGTGGTTTTGATGTTCAATATGAGCGAAGAGGGCTTTAACAATTCAAAGACATAATAGAAGTAGGGGAGCAGAGCCCCGAAACACATGCTCATGAGGACCAGCGAGAACAGAATCCCTATGGTCGGTATAAAAAAGGTCTGCAGGCAATGGGTCAGCCATAAGCTATAAACGATAGAGATCACGAACAGGCTCAGAACAGCCCGGGTCAGGCGGTCCTTGACGAACAAGTCTATGACTTTGGCGCTATACCTGTCGGCGGTCAGTTGGACGATCAAAGCCACGACCATAAAAGAAATCCCCAAGGTCGAGGCCAAACATTGAGCCACAGAGGTCACCAGGTAGCGGGCGGTTTCCAGGTTGGCGGAAAATATCACCTCAAAAAATGACCTGCCCGGAGAGGATAAAACCAGGTCCCACAAGGTCGATATAAAGAGTAGTAAGGCGGTGACGCCCAAACTAGTGCCTGCCAAGGAAAGCCAGAAGAACCTGTCGCGAGCTGTAAAAGGTTTTTTCATTTGTTTTTCCTAAAATTCCTTGTAGAACATGTAGTTAATTTGATGTGTCTCAGATAACTCATTAAATCTCTTAGAAAAAAATGTGGAGCCAGAATACAATTTTTCCGGAGAGGTTTCAAGCAAAAGCCTCCACCTCAAGATGTTTTGCATGAAAATGATGGATTTTTAATACGAATTTCACGGGTGATTTGCATTGACAGGCCTATCTTCTTTTGGTATAGATACACTAATTTTTTAACCGAGGGGAGGTGAATATTAAATGAAGAGGATTTTGGCCGCAATTTTAGGTTTATCCTTGTTTTTAGGCGTTGCAGCCGTTAGCTCGGCTGATATGCCAGCTGGTGTTACTTCAACTGCAAAAACCATGAAGAAAATGCCGAAAAAGTCTAAACCACATAAAATGCATAAGATGAAAACACCGGTTGCAGCAGTGACGCCTGCAGCAGCGCCTGCAACTAAGTAAAGGAAGTTGTTTTTACACTGTGTAAAAGACAAAGCGGGGGAGATTTATTCTCCCCCGTATTGTTTTAGGGCTTAATTTGCAAATATCTTGACAAGGCAATTGGTTTTTGCTAGTTTAAAATCCCTTTAAAAACTATGTTTTTTTAAAGGTTTTTAGCCCATGTAGCTCAGTTGGTAGAGCACGTCCTTGGTAAGGACGAGGTCACCGGTTCAATCCCGGTCGTGGGCTCCAGTGGAATATTAATTCCTCGGTCTCATACTTAATTTCAAAATGTTAGTGAATTAAAAATCCTTATCTTCGACAGAAGAAGGAACGGAGGGAGAAAGATGTCCAAGGCAAAATTTGAGAGGACGAAGCCGCATGTAAATATAGGGACGATAGGGCACATCGACCACGGGAAGACGACATTGACGTCAGCGATCACGAAGGTATTGGCGACGGTAGGGAAAGCGACGGCGAAGAGGTTCGATGAGATAGACAACGCGCCGGAGGAGAAAGAGCGCGGGATCACGATAGCGATAGCGCACGTAGAGTACGAGTCGGACAAGAGGCACTATGCGCACGTAGACTGTCCCGGGCATGCGGATTACGTGAAGAACATGATCACGGGGGCGGCGCAGATGGACGGAGCGATCCTGGTGGTATCGGCAGCGGACGGACCGATGCCGCAGACGCGGGAGCATATCTTGCTGGCGAGGCAGGTTGGGGTTCCGTATATCGTGGTTTATTTGAACAAAGTGGACATGGTGGATGACGCGGAACTGATCGACCTGGTAGAGACGGAAGTGCGGGAATTGCTGACGAAATACGGATTTCCTGGGGACAAGACGCCGATCGTGAGAGGGTCGGCTTTGAAAGCGATGGAGCACGCGTGCGGGAAAGCGGATTGTCCGCAGTGCGGGTCGATCTTCAAGCTGTTGGAAGCGGTAGACGCGTATATCCCGACGCCCAAGAGAGAGATAGACAAGCCGTTCTTGATGTCGATCGAAGACGTATTTTCGATCACGGGTCGAGGGACGGTAGTGACGGGAAGGGTAGAGAAAGGGATCATCAAGATTGGGGAAGAGGTAGAGATCGTGGGGATCAAGGACACGGTGAAGACGGTGGTGACGGGGCTGGAGATGTTCCGGAAGCTTTTGGATGATGCGCAGGCAGGGGACAATGTAGGGGCGTTATTGAGAGGGATAGAGAAGGACGGGGTAGAGAGGGGCCAGGTGTTAGCGAAGCCAGGGACGATCACTCCGCACAAGAAATTCAAAGGGGAAGTATACGTATTGACGAAAGAGGAAGGCGGAAGGCACACGCCGTTTTTCAATGGATACCGTCCGCAGTTTTATTTTAGGACGACGGACGTGACGGGAGTGGTGACATTGCCGAAGGGGGTCGAGATGGTGATGCCCGGGGACAATATCACGATGGATATAGAGCTGATCACGCCGATCGCGATGCAGAAGGAGCTAAGGTTCGCTATCCGAGAGGGTGGCCACACGGTCGGTTCCGGCGTTATCACTGAAGTCGTACAGTAAAAGGCTGCCTGGGCAGTCGATTAGTCAGGGAGGAAAGGTTTGAGAGAGATTATCGCGCTTTCGTGCACGGAATGCAAAAGGCGTAATTACACATGCACCAAAAACAAAAAAAAGCATACCGATCGCTTAGAAGTTAAAAAATATTGCCGTTTTTGCAAAAAGCACGTTATGCATAGGGAAGTCAAATAGCTGTGTATTTATCCCGCACTAGAAAATATAGGCCAGTAGCTCTAACGGCTAGAGCGGCGGACTCCAAATCCGCGGGTTGGGGGTTCAAATCCCTCCTGGCCTGCCAGAGACTTTTCCGGGAAAATCTTAAGGCATAAACTGGTTGGAGAGGGTTTTATGTGGGCAAAGATCACTAATTTCATACAGGAAGTGATCGTAGAATTAAGGAAGGTCTCCTGGCCTGACCGTAAAGAAATGATCGGGTCCACTTCGGTGGTGATCTTGTCCGTGATTATCTTGACCGTGTTTATCATGGTTTGCGATTATGTTTTAACCAGAGGTTTAGGCTTCTTCATAAGGTAGGAGGGAACATTGGGAAGGCAATGGTATGTGGTCAATACTTATTCCGGTTATGAGAACAAGGTCAAAACAAATTTAGAGAACCGGATCAAGTCCATGAAAATGGAAAACAAGATCTTTAAGGTCATGGTCCCCTCGGAAGAGGTCAGTGAGACGCGGGGCGGCAAAAAGACAGTGAGCAGCAAGAACTACTTTCCCGGTTATATCCTGGTGGAAATGGACCTGGACGAAGATTCCTGGTATGTGGTCCGCTACACCCCCAAGGTGACAGGTTTTGTGGGTTCCGGTAAAAAACCAGTTTCCTTGACCGAGCAAGAAGTCACCGAGATCCTGGAGCAGGAAAAAGGCGAGAAGCCGCGCTTTAAAGCGAAGAGCCTCTTTGAAAAAGGGGAGCAGGTCAAAATCATTGACGGGCCGTTCGCCAGTTTTATCGGCGCGGTGGATGAGGTCAATCCGGAAAAGGGCAAGCTCAAAGCAATGGTCACCATCTTCGGAAGGTCCACTTCGGTAGAATTGGAATTTACCCAAGTAGAAAAAATGTAGTTGAGGGAGAACAAACATGGCACCTAAAAAAGTCGTCGCGCAAGTGAAATTGCAAGTGGCTGCCGCCAAGGCCAATCCGGCTCCTCCCGTGGGCCCGGCTTTGGGACAGCACGGGATCAACATCATGGAGTTTTGCAAGGCCTTTAACGCCAAGACCCAGAACCAGGAAGGCCTGATCATTCCCGTTATCGTCACCATTTACCAGGACCGTTCTTTTACTTTTATTCTTAAAACTCCTCCTGCCTCTGTCCTGCTCAAAAGGGCGGCCGGGATCGCCAAAGCTTCGGCGGTACCAAACAGGACCAAAATAGGCAAAGTGACCATGGCCCAGGTCAAGGAGATCGCGACCCTCAAGATGCCCGATCTGAACGCCAATACCGTAGACAAGGCAATGTCCATGGTTTGCGGTACGGCTCGGAGCATGGGCATCGAAGTGGTCGGTTAAGGGAGAATCCGATGAGCAAACGTTTTGAAGCATTGAAAAAGAACCTGGAAAGCAAAATGTATTCCCTCCAGGAGGCGGTGGCGGTCGTCAAGAAAAACGCCACGGCCAAATTTGACGAAACCATGGAGGTCGCCATCCGCCTGGGACTTGATTCCAAAAAGAGCGACCAGGGGGTACGGGGCACCGTGGCGCTGCCTGCGGGGACCGGCAGAAAGGTCCGCGTGATCGTGTTCACCAAAGGCGAGAAAGAAAAAGAGGCCCAAGACGCCGGCGCTGACATGATAGGCTCCACGGACCTGATCGAAAAAATACAAAAAGGGTGGCTGGACTTCGACGTGGCCATTGCTTCGCCCGACCTGATGAAAGACCTGGGCAAGGTTGCCAAGATCCTGGGCCCGCGGGGGTTGATGCCCAATCCCAAATCCGGAACCGTGACCTTCGAGATCGCCAAGGCGGTCAAAGAGGTTAAAGCCGGCAAGATAGAGTATAAATCAGACGCTGCGGGGATCGTCCATGCGGGGATCGGCAAATGTTCTTTTACTGAAAACGCTTTGATGGAGAACGCCAAGACCCTCATCGACAGCGTGGTCAAAGCAAAACCTTCCACCAGCAAAGGTCAGTACTTGCGCAGTGTGAGCGTTTCTAGTACTATGGGTGGCGGTGTCGGGGTCGACATCAAAGAATTTATTAAGTCAAAAGAAGAATAATCAAACGCGGGTTAATGCCCGCGGGGATGTTTGTATCAAGCTTTACGGTCAAAGACAGCAGGCGGATCCCAGAGGATCCTTAAAACCAAACGGTAAGCCAGACGTGAAAGCCCGCCGAGATCGGAGTGACTGAACGCAATTTTTAACCTCCGGTTATTTTTGACCGGGGGTTTTTTGTTTTTTAAGTGATGATGAGGACAAGGGTGTTTTCCATTATATATATGGAGAAGGAGAGGCAATGAGCAAAAATCTGGAAGAAAAGCAGAAAAAGGTCAAGGAGTTTGCCGAATCCTTGAAAGGAGTGCAGACCCTGGTCGTGACCGAATACAAAGGCCTTAATGTGGCTGAAGTTACGGAGTTACGCAGGAAATTAAGGCAGAATAAGGTCAATTATTGCGTCGTGAAAAATACTTTGGCCAAATTGAGCTTTGACGCCCTTGGCTATAAAGACCTTAATCCGTTCCTCCAAAATCCCGTGGCCTTGGCCTATACTTCGACCGACCCGGTTTCCTGCGCCAAGGTCCTGGTAGATTTTCGAAAGGAACACGAATCCTTAAAATTAAAAGCCGGCTGGCTGAACCAAAAGATGATGAACCTTAAAGAAATTGAAGCTTTAGCCAAGCTCCCCAGCCGAGAAGTGCTGTTGGCGAAATTAGCCTGCAGTTTGCAGGGGCCTCTGGCCGGATTAGCTAGGGTGCTCAATGGTCCCCCGACCAAGCTGGTCCAGGTTTTAGACGCGATCGCAAAGAAAAAAAAGTAAACGGAATAATTTTTTTAAAAAAAACTAAAGGGAGGTGAACAGAATGGCAAATATAGAGGAGTTGCTCCAGACGATAGAGAAAATGAACGTGTTGGAGCTTTCAGAGCTTGTAAAAGCTTTGGAGACAAAATTTGGTGTTTCCGCTGCTCCGATGGCTATGGCCATGGCGGGAGGAGCTGCTGCTGGAGACGCTCCCAAAGCCGCTGAGCAGACATCTTTTGGGGTGCATCTCAACGCGGCTGGAGACAAAAAAATTCAGGTTGTTAAAATCGTCCGTGAAATCACCGGCCTGGGTTTAGCCGAGTCCAAAGCCCTAGTCGATGGAGCGCCTAAAGCTGTCAAGGATGGCGTTTCCAAAGAGGAAGCAGAAGCTATCAAGGCGAAATTTGACGGTAGTGGTGCTACAATAGAAATCAAGTAAGCAGAAACTGCCAAGTGTTCCAAAACAATCGAATATAGCCTGCTGATAAGGGAGATAAGGGTATGACGCCTGTTGAAAGAGTTGCTGATAGCCTGAAAAACGAAGCTAAAAGGCTCTGTCCCACGGCTTTTGTGAATACGGTTTCTGAGAGCGATAAATTGGCCAATGTCTATATTTATGCGCCACGCAAGTACGCTGATATGCTGCAAGACAGACTGAAGAGTTTAAGAACCCAGATTTTTAAAACCACCACGGGTACTATGGACGTAAGGATCCTGATGGATGATCTGGAAAACGTACCTGCTGCATTAAAGGAAAAAATGGCCAAAGAGCAGAGATAGATAACGAAGTTTGCTTTTAAAACTTAACAAGTAAAAAAATCCCAATCAGATGATTGGGATTTTTTTTTGGACTAGGACCAAGGAAATGGAGCCGGCCAGCCTTTCCTGCCAGACGGATCCTGATCCTAGGACGCGAGGCCCCTCATTGCATTCTGGAGTGGTCAAGGTAAAATTAAAACATTCTTCGGATAGCAGGAGAGACATTGTTTCAAAAAGCCCTTAAAATTTGGTTTTGGAGATGTTTTGATCCCTTAGGGCGGCTGATAATCCTCAATTCTTGCTGGGTTTTAGCGGTTATCGGTTTGATCTTGGTCTTAAGAATTGTAATGGCCTATTCCCGGACAATTTTTGTTCTTTCTTGTATAACATTCGTGGCTTTTTTATTACCTTTACTGCTCATAGTTCTGTTCAAGCTCGTGCAGATCATTAATGAAGAAGGGGTCCAGAGCAACCAACCTTTTAAGCCGTTCCTCCAGAGCAGGGTGTGGGGGTGTTTGCCCCTATACTGGCTTGATCTTGGGGCATTTTTGCTTTTGGCCAGTAATATTTATTTTTATGCCGGGATCTATACCAAGCACCCTTGGGCAGGAGGCATCTTGGTGGGCTTATTTTTTTGGCTGACCATGATGTGGATGGTTTTGCAGGCTTATATCATTCCGCTCTTTTTAGAAGGGAAAAGAAATTTGCCTACCATCTTGAAGCACGCGGCCATACTAACTTTGGATAATCCAACCTATACCTTATTGAATATGTTTATGTCCCTTTTCATTATCGTTGTTTCTGTCTGTACCGTGCTGGGTTTATTCCTCCTGATGATGAGTGTTTTGGCGGTTTGGCAAAACACAGCTTGTCTGGTTTTATTAGAAAAATACAGGCAACAAGCACCCTTAACTGAGCAAAGGGGCTGGCGCCAGCTGTTCAAACCATGGGAGATCTGACATGTTTAGACCGTTCCAAAGGAGTTTAGTGAGACTGCGTTATTCCAGAACCTTGCGGACCAAATGGGGAGGATTGCGGAACAAGTTCTTTTCTTGGGAATACGTTGTTTTATCCGTATTGCTCGTAGGTTTGTTCTTTTTTTTCACAGGGAAGAACGGGATCCTGGCGTTGATCCGGTTATCCAGTGAAAAGCAAAGAATAACAAGAGAGTTGGTAGAATTAAAAGCGAGCCAGCAGGAAATACAACGCAGGATCAATTCCCTAAAAAACAACCCCTATGAGGAAGAGAAAATCGCCAGAGAACAATTGGGTATGGCCAAACCAGATGAATATATCTACCGGTTCATCCAAGACCCAAAGGCAAAACATTAATAAATGGTGGTAGAAGGGGGAGGAAGGCTTCAGGTATCAGGTCTTGACAATGGTTGCAATAGTTTTTTATACTCAATTATTCGTATTTTCGTTCCATAAGCATTCCACCAGATGACCCGCCCTTCTCATGGTGCATCGTTTGGCCTGAGCAGGATAGATTAGACCCGTCAGGTCATGGGGCAAATCTATAGACAACCAAGGGGAACAGCATCATGAACTATTCCGTAGGGGATATTGTCGAGGGTACCGTAACAAAAATAAGCAAGTTTAACGCCACCATCGGCCTGCCAGACGGCAAACATGGTCAGGTGCGCATCTCAGAGATTGCCGTTACTTATGTCAAAGATATCAGGCACCACCTCAAAGAAAACCAAAAAATCAAAGCCAAGGTGTTAGGCATAGGGCAGGACGGCCATCTGGATCTTTCCATCAAAAAGACCCTTTCCGACCAGGAACCCGTCCAGAAAAATAAGCAGGAAAAAAACGCCGTTCCCGAAAGCAAAAACCAGCCCCAATCTTCTTTGGGTCTGCCCGTTCCTTTTGAGGAAAGATTGAACCGCATTGCGAGGAACAGCGAAACAAAATTGGATGAATTGAAAAAAAATATCCAGGGGTGAGCGGGACCTGGAAAGCAGATCAAATTGTTTTGATTAAGGAAACCCCATGGTTGAAATGAAAGTTAAGGGTATCGCGATCGACGCCACCAAGTATAACACCCCCGTCGTAATCCTCACCGATATGGAAGAGAAGCATATGCTTCCCATCTGGATAGGGCTTTTTGAGGCCAACGCCATCATCACGGCCATGGAAAACATCAGTGTGCCCCGCCCGCTCACGCATGATCTTATGAAGACCATGCTGGATACCCTGGGGGCCACGATGACCAGCATTGTCGTGACCAAGTTCAGCGAAGGAACTTTTTACGCCGAGATCACTTTGGAAGCCAAAGAGGCCAAATACGTCATTGATGCAAGGCCTTCGGATGCAGTGGCTTTGGCTCTGAGGACCAAATCCCCGATCTATGTTTCGGAGAACGTGGTCCTAGAGGCCACCATCCTGGACGAGATGAAGATCAGTAAAGAAACCGAAGAGCTGAAAAAATGGCTGGAGAATCTGAAGCCCAGCGATTTCGGCAACAGCCCCATGCAATGATCCATGGAAAAAAAAGACTGGCGTCTGGTCCGGCAGCTCGGTGAGTTAAGTACAATAGGTCTCACTTTAGTTCTATCAACTTTTGTGGGTTTGGCTATTGGAATGGGATTAGATTATTGGCTAAAATTCACCTATCCTTGGGGCTCAATATTTTTTTTATTGTTGGGAATAGTATCTGGATTCTGGAATATTATTAATACCGCTTTACCCAAGCAGGATAAAAAAAATTAATAATTTTCTACACAATAAGGTGGAATATTCAAATAATGAGCAAGGAATACTTATGTATATTTTTTTATTTCAGCTATTAAAAAGAACCATATGGGTAGGGTTAGTTCTTTCCGCTCTATGCCTATTCCTGGGTAAAGGTTGGTGGGCTTTTGGAGTTCTTATCGGAGCAAGTTTGACATTAATTAGTTTAGTTATAATGTCACGCGGGGTTGAAAAGGCATTACAACTAACAGTCCTAAAAGCGAAGGTTTATATGTGGGTTACCAGTTTTGTAAGACTAATTTTTGTTTCTCTAATTGTCGTTTTACTATTTGAACTGAAAATTGCGCTAGGATTAGGTGCTATAATTGGCCTTTTATCAGTTGTTATAGCATTGACAACTTCATTACTTATCCCTTTTAAAAGAATTCAAAAGGAGATTGTTTGTGGCTCAAAATGAAGGCAGTGTAGAATCGCCAGGTTTTTTACAGGTACTATTTCCTAATTTCCCTCCGATTGTTGTCACAAGTATTTTTATATTTGTCATTTTGATAATTGTTGTTGCCCTTACTGCAAGGCGCCTAAAAATAATACCATCTGGTGTTCAGAATTTTTTTGAGTTTATTATTACTTTTTGGTGGGAAACAGGTGAGGCCATGATGGGGGATGAAATAAAATTTTTCTTTCCACTTTTTATCTCCCTTTTTTTCTTTATCCTTTTTTCGAATCTTATTGGTTTAATTCCAGGGTTTAGTTCACCAACCAGCAGCTTAAATACTACATTTGCCTTAGCTTCGATCGTTTTCGTTTCTACCCATTTTTTTGGTATCAAAAAAAAAGGTTTTTTCGGTTATTTAAAACATTTTTGGAAAGAGGGCATGCCTAGAAATTTTTTCACTACATTCATTATCAAACCCCTCATTTTTTGCATTGAGGTCATCGGAGAAATAGTCCGTCCCGTCTCCCTGGCGGCTCGTTTATTTGGCAATCTGCTGGCTAAAGAGATAATTTTGTCGGTTCTTGTATTGCTTTTTCTGGGTTTTCTAGCATCCCCTGACGCTATTGGTAAGATTTTGTCCCTTTTCCCATTGGTGATGAGACCGGTTATTATTCTTTTAGGCACTCTTGTTAGCATTATTCAGGCCGGAGTCTTTACTTTACTAGCAATGGTTTATATTGCAGGTGCCGTCTCGGAAGAGCACGGACACTAAATTTATTAATAAAAGGAGGAAGGTAATGAAATTAAGGAATATTTTAGCGCTGATGATGGTGATCGCAGTACTTGCGTTCAGTTTTGCGGCCATCGCTAGTGCTGCCGATGAGGCGAAAGCTGATAATAAAGAAATCGCAAAACCAAAAGCTACAGAAGGGGGTTCGTTTTTCTTTGGAATGACCGTTATCGCCGCAGGGATTGGGATTGCTCTAGCCTCTCTAGGGACCGGATTGGGCCAGGGAATTGCTGTCTCCAAAGCGGTGGAAGGTATCGCTCGGCAACCCGAGGCCGCAGGGTCTATCCAAACAGTTTTGATCCTGGGTTTAGCTTTTATTGAATCTCTTACGATCTATGCTCTTGTTATTTCTCTTATTCTTATCATGTTCAATCCATTCAAAAATTTGTTTATTCAATAAATTAAAAAGGAAGACTCAATGGTTGAGATTGACTTAAAAACACTTTTAGTACAAGTTTTTACTTTTCTAATTGGTGCTTTTTTGCTGTGGAAGACCGGTATCAGGTATTTTGCCGCGATCCTGGAAAAACGCAAAGAGCAAATTAAAAAAGACCTGGATCAGGCCCAAAATACCCGTCTCGAGGTCGAGAAGATCAAAGCGGATTTCGAAAAGCAATTGGCCGAGATGAAACAGAGGAGCCAGCAGCGCCTGGCAGAAGCCGTGCAGGAAGGCAACCAACAAAAGGCCAGAATGCTGGAAGAGACCAAAGCTGAGGCCAAAGCCCTGCTGGACAAAGCCAGCCAGGATATCGAGCGGCAGATGCAGTCTGTAAAAAAAGAGATCAAGAACGAAGTGGTTTCCTTGGCTATGCAGGCGGCGGAAAAGGTAGTGGGACGAACCGTGGACCAAGCTGCCCAGAAAAAACTGGTCGAGGATTTCTTGAAAGATTTGGCCGGCAGCACCATAAATTAACACCTTTTTGCCGAGCTAAGAAAATTTATTTCAGAAGAAGATCAGGAGAGAAGATTGAAGCACCCCTTATTGGCCAAGCGGTATGCCCGGTCGCTCTGGGCGGTCGCGGCTGAACAAAAGAATACGGACCAGGTGGAACAAGCTCTTGGCCGGTTCTGCGGTTTATTGGAGCAGAACCCGGACCTGGCCAAATTCGTCAGCCATCCTTTAGCCAGCAAGCAGGACAAGCTCAAGGTGGCCCAAGAGGTGTTGGGTGGTGAAGCTCCAGAGGTGTTTATAAAATTTCTCTCTCTGATTTTCGAAAAAAGGGCAGACCTTTCCTTCCGCCAAATCTTTGAGCAGTACCAACTGTTTTCTCGGGAATCCAAGGGACAGGTCCAGGCCGAGGTTGTTTCCAGCGCTTTGCTTTCCGAACAGGAAAAAAAGCAGCTACAGGAGATACTCAAGGGAAAACTGCAAAAAGATGTTCTTTTAAAAGAGAGCGTGGACCCCGGGCTCATGGGTGGTCTCATCGTCAAGGTAGGCGACAAAGTGTGGGACGGATCGTTGGGCGCCAGACTCAGAGCTTTAAGAGAGCAGCTGCTGCAGAATTGAAAGTCTTAGATCTTGAATTAGAAAATAAAAAAGAAAAGAGGGGATTGCAGTGCAGATCAAGGCGGAAGAAATAACTTCCATCATCAAGAAACAGATCCAGGGTTTTGACCAAAAATTGCAGATGGCCGAGGTTGGGACGGTCATCCAGGTCGGGGACGGCATCGCCCGTGTCTGGGGCCTATCCCGAGCCATGTCCTCGGAGCTGGTGGAATTCCCCAACAACGTCTTTGGACTGGTCCTCAACCTGGAGCAAGAGAACGTGGGCTGCGTCATTTTAGGCGATGACAAGTTGATTAAGGAAGGCGATACGGTCAAATGTACCGGCCGCATCATGCAGGTCCCTTCCGGGGAAGCCCTTTTAGGAAGGGTGGTCAACGCTTTGGGCCAGCCCCTAGACGGCAAAGGCCCCATCAACACCAAGACTTTCCGACCCATTGAGTACAAGGCCGCCGGGGTCGTGGACCGCCAGCCGGTCAAAGAACCCCTGCAGACCGGCCTCAAGTGCATTGATGCCATGACCGCCATTGGGCGGGGGCAACGCGAACTCATCATCGGGGACCGCCAGACCGGCAAGACTGCGGTTGCGATTGACACCATTATCAACCAAAAAGGCGGGGACGTCATCTGCATCTATGTGGCCATTGGACAAAAGCAATCTACCGTAGCTCAGGTCATCAAGACCCTGACGGATTTTGGCTGCATGTCCTATACCATCGTAGTCTCGGCCACGGCGTCTGACCCGGCCCCTTTGCAGTATATTGCTCCTTACGCGGGATGTGCCATGGGAGAAGAGTTTATGCTCCGGGGCAAACATGTACTTATTATTTATGACGATCTGTCCAAGCAGGCCACGGCTTACCGCCAGCTGTCCCTATTACTGCGCCGTCCTCCGGGTCGTGAAGCCTATCCGGGGGATGTCTTTTATCTCCACTCCCGGTTGTTGGAGAGGGCGGTCAAGCTCTCCGATGAAAAAGGCGGAGGCTCCATCACCGCGCTGCCCATTATTGAAACGCAGGAAGGCGACTTTTCTGCTTATATCCCGACCAATGTCATTTCTATCACGGACGGCCAGATCTATTTGGAAAGCAATTTGTTCTACTCCGGCATCCGTCCGGCCATGAACACCGGGCTTTCGGTCTCCCGTGTGGGAGGCAATGCCCAGGTCAAGGCCATGAAACAGGTGGCAGGTCTTCTTAAGCTCGAACTGGCCCAGTACCGCGACCTAGCGGCTTTTGCCCAGTCGGGGAGTGACCTGGACAAGGCCACACTGGCCCAGTTGCGGCGCGGGGAACGCATGGTGGAGCTTTTAAAGCAGGACCAATTCAGGCCCATGCCCGTGGAACAGCAGATTATTTCCATATATGCGGGAACCAGCGGCGCCATTGATGACCTGGCCGTGGACTCGATCGCCAAGTTTGAAAAGGGACTGCTGGAGTTCTGCCGGAAAAAATACAGCGATGTGCTCTCGACCATCAAAGAGAAGAAAAATTTGACAGACGATTTGAAAAAGAAAATGGACCAGATCATTCAGGAATACAAAACCCAGTTCAAGGCGAACCAATAAAAAATGGCCCAGTCACGTGAACTCAGACAGCGAATCAAGAGCGTCGGCAACATTCAGAAGATCACCAAGGCCATGAAAATGGTGGCCGCGGTCAAGATTCGCAAAGCGCAGGAGACCATAGTCAAGGCCAGGCCCTATGCCCTCAAGATGAAAGAAGTGCTGCAGGATGTGGCCTCCACGGTGCCTGCGGACGATCATCCTTTGCTGCGGGCCAAGGTTACCAAAGGCCTTGTCCCCAAGACCCTGCTGGTGGTCGTCACCGCGGACAAAGGGATGTGCGGCTCGTTCAACGCCAACATAGTGCGGCGGGCCAACGCGTTCCTTAAAAATTTTGACAAGGATAAAGTAGAGCTCCTGATCGTGGGCCGTAAAGGCCGTTCTTCGATGGGAAAGACGAACTTCCCGATCTATAAGGATTATGTCAATATTTTCAGGAACCTGGGATATGATGCCGCTTCGGCCATCGGCCAGGATGTCATTGACCGGTTCGTCCGGAGGGACATCCAGGAGGTCACGATCATCTACAACGAGTTCAAGTCGGCCCTGCAGCAGAGGGTAGTCGAGGAAAGGCTGCTGCCCCTGGCCCGGCCCGAAGGGGGAGATAAAAAAAGAGGTTCGGAATATATGTTCGAGCCCGCGGGCAAGGCGCTGCTGGAGGTCCTGCTTCCCCGGTCCTTGAAGATCCAGGTTTACCGGGTGCTTTTGGAGTCCCAGGCGGCCGAGCTATCCGCACGGTTGATGGCCATGGACGCGGCCACCAAGAACGCGGGGGAGATGATCATTACCCTGACCCGGACGTACAACCGCATCCGACAGGCCGGCATCACCAAGGAAATTCTGGAAGTGGTCTCGGGCGCGGAGGCTTTGAACTAGTTTAAAAAATGGTCTAAATTTTAAATAGGAGGAGCTTTTTATGAGCGATGGAAAAGTAGTCCAGGTCATCGGAGCAGTGGTGGACGTGGAGTTCCCAGCTGACCAGCTGCCTTCGATCTATAACGCCCTTAAGATCCAGGAAAAAGGGGACGTGAATATTGACCTGACCCTGGAGACCCAGCAGCATTTGGGCGACAATATCGTGCGCTGCGTGGCCATGAGCAGCACGGACGGCTTGCGCCGGGGGACCAAAGTCACGGATACCGGCAGTGCCATCATGGTGCCGGTCGGCCCGGAGACTTTAGGCCGGGTGGTCAATGTCCTGGGCGTGCCTGTGGACTACCAGGGCGAGGTCAAAAGCAAAAAATTCTATCCCATCCACCGTCCGGCACCTCCTCTGGCAGACCAGGCCACCAAGACCGAAATTTTTGAGACAGGAATCAAGGTCATCGACCTTTTGGTCCCTTATGCCAAGGGCGGCAAGATCGGTTTGTTCGGCGGGGCCGGGGTGGGCAAAACCGTCATCGTGCAGGAGCTCATCCATAATATCGCCACCAAACACGGCGGTTATTCTGTGTTCGGCGGAGTAGGCGAGCGTACCCGTGAGGGCAACGACCTGTGGCTGGAAATGAAGGCCTCGGGAGTTTTGAGCAAGACCTCCCTGGTGTTCGGGCAGATGAACGAACCGCCGGGAGCCAGGTTTAGGGTCGGCCTGACCGCGCTGACCATGGCGGAGTATTTCCGCGACGATGAGAACAAGGACGTGCTTTTGTTCATAGATAATATCTTCCGTTTTGTCCAAGCAGGCAGCGAGGTGTCCGCGCTTTTGGGACGCATGCCTTCGGCCGTGGGTTATCAGCCGACCCTGGGCACGGACGTCGGTGTTTTGGAAGAGCGCATCACCTCCACCAACAAAGGTTCCATCACTTCGGTGCAAGCGGTCTATGTGCCGGCGGACGATTACACGGACCCTGCGCCGGCCACGACCTTTGCCCATCTGGACGCCAGCACTTATTTGGACCGCAAGATCTCGGAGCTGGGCATTTACCCGGCCGTGCATCCCCTGCGTTCCACTTCCCGGCAGCTGGACCCCCGGGTGGTCGGCCAGGAACATTATGACGTGGCCCGCAAGGTCCAGAAGGTTCTCCAAAAATACGAAGAACTGCAGGACATCATCGCTATCCTGGGCATGGACGAGCTTTCCGATGAGGACAAGCTGACCGTGACCCGAGCCAGGAAAATCCAACGGTTCCTTTCCCAGCCCATGTTTGTGGCGGCGCAGTTCACGGGCACCGAGGGCAAGTACGTGCCCTTGACCGAGACCATCCAGGGATTCGCAGAGCTCGTGGACGGGAAGTGCGACGATTTGCCGGAGCAGGCGTTTTTCATGGTCGGCAACATGGATGCGGCCAGAGCCAAAGCTAAAAAGCTGTTAGAAGCGTCGAAGTAATTAATCTAAAGAAGAGGAAGCATGGCCCAAGAGGTAGCGCTAAAGACATTTGAGGTGGAACTTTTGACCCCGGAGCGGATGGTTTTGAAACAAACGGCCAGGTCCGTGGTCTTGCCGGGCAGCCAGGGTGAGCTGGGAGTTTTAGCGGGCCACGCCTCGCTTCTTACCGCTTTGACCCGGGGCAGGCTCAAGATTAGCGACAGCCAGGGCAAAGCGCAGATCTTCAGCGTGACTGGCGGGTTCGCCGAGGTGCAGGGTAAAAGGGTCATTATCCTGGCTGACGCGGCTGAAAGAGCCGACCTTATTGACGTGGAGCGAGCTCAGCGGGCCAAACAGCGCGCCCTGGAACGCCTGGCTCAGAAAAAAGAAGACATTGACCTGGCCAGGGCCAGAGCTGCCTTGGCCAGAGCCGAAAACCGTCTCAAAGTTTCTGGTAAAGAAGAATAATCGATTTCAATATCTTCCTTAAAGGTGGGTAAAAGTTGAGAAAGGGATTTATTGCAGGTTTGACCATCGGATTGGTCTGGCTGACAACGGCCTGCGCTCCGGGCGGGGTCAGCATCATCAAAAATCTACCGGGGCCATTGACCCAATACCAGAGCGTAGCGGTCAGCGTCGTGGGCCCGCAGGCAAGCGCAGAGCAGAAGACCATGGTCAAGAACCTCCTGATGGCCAGCCTGGGGAGCACGAGGAAATTTCAGAACATCTACGACTACGACAACGGCAATGATTCCGAGAAAACCCAGCTTTTGCTCAGGGTCTTCATCACCAAGATAGCCGAGATAGACCGTTCAACTTTGAACATGTCCCATGCCCTGGAGGCCCCTCCGTCATCCATCACCATGGATGTCAGTTTTGTGGATGCCAAAACAAGCGCGACTACAGGGGAGATATCAGCCTACGGAGAGAGCATCCGGAAGAGCCAGGGCCAGTCAGAGATCGAAGTGGCGGCTTCCGCGGCCATCCAGCATGTGGTTGATTTCATCAATCAAAATCAGTAGACACTCCAGCGTTTTTCAGCAAAAAATCAATTCTGTGTAACTTTTTGGTCTTGTTATTTGTATATATATACAGAAGGTCAGAGAAAGCCTAAAAAGGAGGAAAACATGGAAAAGCTCAGAAAATGCAAGGTTTTGGTCATGCTGGTATTTTTATGCTTGTTCGTCATTTCTTATTCCAATAGTTTTGCCTGGTGGCATGGCGGGCCGGGAGCAAGGTATTTCTGGCATGACGGCCGATGGTGGTGGAGGCACGGCTGGTACGGCTTGGATGTCGTGGTTCCCGCACTTTATATCGGGGCAATGGTAGAGAGCCTTCCCTATGGTTATACGGTCGTCAGAGCTGGCGGTGTACCCTACTATTATTATGACGGTTGGTATTATCGGCCCTGCCCCGAAGGATATATGGTCGTGAACAGACCCGTGATCGTCGATAACACCACGGCTGCCCCAGCGCCTTTACTAGCTACGCCCATTCCCGTTGCGAGCGACGAGGGTAAAGCAGTGACCATCAGGGTCCCCAACAATAAAGGCGGTTTTACTCCGGTCACTTTGACCAAACATAACAACGGTTATATTGGGCCAGAGGGTGAGTTTTATGAAGGCAATCCCAGCGTGGAAAAACTAAAAGCTTTATACGGTAACAAAGAGGCAACCATTGCCGATGTCAACACTGTGACCATAAAAATTCCTAATGCGGACGGTAGTTTTTCTTCCGTGACCCTGACCAAGTATAAAAAAGGGTACCTGGGACCACAGGGAGAATACTACGAAGGCCATCCCAGCGTTGATGAGTTAAAGGCGCTTTACGGGAAATAAATGAGGTAAAAAGTGAAGATGCAGAAGTTACTACCCATCATGGCAACATTACTGTACATCTTTGTACCTAATCTCTGGGCTGGAAGCCGGGAGGGTGAATTAGGTTTAAATCTTGACATGCAGTTCGACAATGCCGCCATGCAAGATTTTAATAATAGCTTGACCAGCCAGGGGTTTTCCAGCCTAGCCAGCGGATTGGGTGGAGGTTTTGGCCTGACCTACGGCTTGACGAAACATCTGGAGGCTGGGATAGGTATTGATTTTCTGGATGTTTACAGCACTACGGACGCCGTATTTGGCCATGGGCCATGGAGCAACTACACCCTTGACCTTCCTTTGGACGAGTTTCAGTTCAAGATAGGGTATGTTTTCCCCGATGTGGTCAAGCGAGTCGATCTCAAGGCCAACATAGGTATTGCTTATGAGTCCATGACAGGAGGAGACAGCAGTAATGTGCCTGGCTTTTCAGGCACTAATTTTAACGCTAGTGGATTAGGAATGCTGTATTCAGTGGGAGCGGAATTTTTTGGATTTTCCAATGTTTCCTTTGGGTTGGATTTGGGTTACCGGCAGGCTGATCTAAGTCCCGTCAGCTTATCTGGGGCCAATACAGGTAATATGATTTCTGCTAGTGGGTCCAATGCCATGGCTAATTTCGGCGGGCTTTTCACTAAACTGAGTTTTAATTGTTATTTTGGACCTCCCATGGAAAAACCAGAGTATGTTATTCACCGGCGTTTAGCGCCTGGTGTTTACGAGGTCGTTCCCAACCAGGAGAACATCACTCCGCAATCTCCTCTCCAGCAGAGTGAGGTTGTCAACATCAATGTCCCTAATTCCAATGGGGGCTACACCCCGGTCAAGCTGACCAGGCACGGCCAGGGCTATGTCGGGCCGCAAGGCGAGTATTACGAGGGTTATCCAAGCATCGACCAACTCAAGGTTTTGTATGGTAATTAGGGGTTAGCTTATCAAGTTAAAAAATTTTGAATTTTATTCTTTTAAACAACCAAATGGCTTACTTAAAACCATAAGTTGTTATTTTCTTTTTACCTTCCCTTGGCATGGTAGAATGAAAGAAATTTTAATGGGGAGTCATTGCGGTGTTTAGAAAATATTGGACAGGAAAACTGGTCGCTTTTGTCATCTTCATTATTTTCCTGAGCTGTTCCCAACCCAGCCATGAATCCATCAAAATTAACCACCTGGAAAAAGGCATTGAGCTTTATAAAACCGAGCATTTCGCAGCAGCACGGCTGGAGCTGGAACAGGCGGTCCGAGAAGACCCGGAAGAAGTTTTGGCCCATAATTTTCTTGGCCTGCTCTACAAGCGCCGCGGGATGATCAGCATGGCCATCAAGGAATTTGAGGCGGTCATTACACTGGACGAGGATAATGCCCAGGCTTATGTGACCCTTGCCAGGCTTTACCAGCGGGTAGGCAACTATGACCAAGCCGTGGCTGCGGCCATGCAGGCCAGTCAATTGGACCCCAAGGTCGGCGGCATGCATGATGTGCTGGGGCTGGCCTATCTCAACCAGGGTAAATATGACCAGGCACTCAAAGAGTTCGCGGGAGCCGTGGAGGATAAAAAGAATCTCGCTTGGGTTTATAACAACATGGGCCTTACCTATATCGTGATGGCCAATTATCATAAAGCTGTTGGAGCCCTTTTGAAATCCATCCAAGCCGACCCTAAGAATCCTTTAGTCTATAATAATTTGGGGATTGCTTATGAACATCTGGGGCTATATCCCATGGCCGCGGATCAATATAGAAAAGCGCTCAAAATTGACCAAAATTACGTTAAGGCCAAACAAAACCTCCTCCGCATCGCCTCCAAGGGTTGATCCGTTTCTCTTATGAATCATGCCAAACAAATAAAAGTTGGGATAAAGTTTCTGGCCAAAAGGGACAGGGTTTTAAGAGGACTCATCAAACAGGCCGGGCCCCTGGAACTAAAACCCGGCCTCAGTCAAGATCTTTTTTTACCGCTGGCCAGAACCATTATTTTCCAGCAACTGCACGCTAAGGCCGCGTCCAAGATTTTGGGCAGGCTGCAAAACCTTTTTCCAGGCAAAAAAATGACTCCCCAAAGACTTTTGCAAAAGTCCAACAGGCTGCTGCGCCAAGCCGGTCTATCCCAAAATAAGATGCTGGCGCTCCAAGATCTGGCCACCAAACACAGCCAGGGGCTTGTTCCTACCAAAAAGCAGCTGTCTGGCCTGACTGACCTGGAGATAATTGACAGGCTCACGCAGATCAGGGGCATCGGCCCCTGGACCGTGCACATGCTGTTGATCTTCAGGCTGGGGAGGTTGGATGTGCTGCCCACCGGAGATTTTGGGGTGAGGAACGGGTTCCGCCTGGCCTATAAAAAGAGAAAAATGCCCACGCCCAAGGAGTTGGAAACTTTTGGGGAGGGGTGGAAACCTTACCGTTCCTTAGCTGCCCTTTATTTATGGCGTGTGGTGGATTTGCAAAACGGTACTGACTCTACAGGATGGAATTAATAATTAATAGGGAGGAAAAATGGTTGAGCAAAAAATAAATCCCACCCAGTTTATGGCGCAGCCCATGAAAACCGTGAAGGTAAGGGACAATATTTACATGACCACGGGCGGAGCCGGAGCCAATACCGGTTTTTTCGCAGGCAAAAACAGCGTGCTGGTCATAGACGCGAAAATGACGTTTGAGGCCGGCAGCGAATTCATAGGACAGATCAAAGAAGTGGCAGCTGCGCCGCTCACGCAGATGGTGATCACGCACAGCGACCTGGATCACGTGAACGGTCTGGCCGCTTTCCCGAAAACCATGAAAATAACAGCCCATAAAAACACCAGGAATGATATGGAGCAGGCATTTGATGAGCCGGAATTAAAGGTTCTGAGCAGTTACCTGCCCAATGATACTTTTGAAAACGGCAGGGAGTTTATTTTTGATGGGATTAAGGTCAAGATATTTCATTTTGGGCCGGCCCATACCAGCGGAGACGCAGTTGTATTTTTTCCAAAAGAAAGAGTTGTATTCGCCGGAGACTTAATTACATTTGGTCGCGATCCGTTGATCCATATCACGAAGCATGGCTCATCATTTGGTCTGGTTAAAAATTTAAAATCAATGCTGGAGATTGACGCGGATATTTTTATCCCCGGGCACAATGACCCCTGCGGTAAAAAAGAAATACAGGGGCTGATCGAAACCGTGGCAGAGAGGCAAGCCAAAGTCAGAGAGCTGGTCCAGCAGGGGAAAAGCCTGGAACAGGTCAAAGAGATTCTAAAAGCCGCGGACAGGATACTGCCCAGCGGAAGACGGTTCCCGTGTTTGGAGGAAGCCATGTACCTGGATATTACCGAGAAAGCTGAAAAGGTTTGACAGAGAAAGGGAGAAAGAGCAGAATTATTATATTGTTATCTTGATCCTGATTTCGTTATAAAGTTTTGGAAAAAAATATAGGGAGGGTTTATGATAAAAAATCGTTATGGTTTGGGGGGGCTGGCTTTTTTGCTCCTAACCTTTGTTCTGCCCCTGTGGGTCTGCAGCCAGGGCATGTCAGGGGAAAACAGTTCCAAAACCACCAAATCCTTTGCCAATAACATGCCCCAGGAGATCACATATTTTTCCGGTGACAAACATCTGGGTGTAGAAACCCTGGACGAAGAGGGGAATGTGGTCCACGTGGAGGGGAATATCCCCGACGGGACTTATAAAGAAAATTACGCGGACGGGAAGGTAAGGACCGAACGGACCTATAAGGACAACAAGAGGAACGGAACGGTAAAGCACTACGATCAGGCAGGCACCAAAGTATATGAAGCGGACTTCCAGGACGGCGTCCTGGTCAAAGCGAGAGAATATTACCAGAACGGCAAATTAAAAGAAGAGAGCTCGTTTAAGAACGGCAAATTGGAAGGCCCTCGGAAACGGTATTACCTGAGCGGAGAGCTCAAGGCCGAGTGGGCCTACAAGGACGACCAGCCCGTGGGAACGAGCAACCGCTATTATAAGAACGGTAAAGTCAGAGAAGAGTATGCCTACGCGGATGGCAAGGTACAGGGGCAGCCCAAGAAATATTTTGAGAGCGGGAAGCTGAAGCATTCGGTTACTTACAAGAATGGAGAGGCTGACGGGCCGGCCATCGGGTACTATGAGAGCGGAAAAATTCGCGAAGAGTTCACCTGGAAGGAAGGTCTTTTGGAGGGACCCGCGAAGCGTTATTTTGATAACGGTCAGGTTCAGGAACAGGTCACTTACAAGGACGGCGCACCCAATGGTCTGGCCGAGTTCTTTTATAAGGACGGCAAGAAAAAATCCACCCTTACCTACAAGGATGGGGTCAAAGACGGCCCCGCTGATCTTTACGCGGAAGACGGGAGTCTGGTGGGTGAGTTCGACTTTAAGGACGGCAAGCTGGCCGAGGTCCTCAAAAAAGGACCTTCGTTCAGCCAGTTTTCAGAAGAGGACCTGTCTGGAGAGCGAGGTGGGTTATGATTAAAAAAACCTTACTTTTGATCATTCTCATGGGACTGGGCAATCCCGGTTTGAGCCTGGCACAGGACAATAGCACGCTAGATCAGGAAAAATCCCTACCTGAGCTCATTCAGGAGTTCCGCGATATTCAGGATAACCAAGGCTCGGAAGAGGAAGATTTCTCCAACCAGCTTATGAACATCACTCCCCAGACCGATGAAGACAAAGAGGCGGTCAGAGACCTGCTGAACGACAACGATTACATCCACATCAAGACCGCCTTGCGCATGCTAGGCAATGCCAAAGACACGGAATCCGAGACTGAGATCATCGACTTGCTGGGAGATTCCCAGGCGGCCGGCGACGCCCTGGCGGCCCTGGTGGCCATCGAGGACGGCCATGCCGTGGACATCGTGCTCCAGGATTTTCCTGGTGATAAAGGCGGAGCCCAATTGGCCGCCCAGATAGGGGCAGCGGGACTGGACCGGCTGGCCGAACTGGCCGGACAAAGCAATGGCGACGCACTGGCCGCCATCGCCATGATGAAAGATCAGGCAGCTGTACCCCAACTCCAAGGACTGCTGGGGGACACCAACCCGGATGTCCGCTTAGCCGCCAGTAAGGCCCTGGCAGCTATGAATATCCCCGAAAACAAGGTCGTTTTCCAAGATCAGTTGCGCGATGCAGACCCGGAAGTACGCTGCACTGCATTGGAATATCTGTTGCAAGTAGACGAGCCCACCTATTACCCGGTAGCCATACGCTGGTTTGACCATTGCGACGATTACAGTTACTGGGGCTGGCCGGAGGACGTTTGGAGAGTACGCTACCTGGAACTCGAGCCGTTTTTTACCAGGTGGATATGGTATGTCCGGCATGACCACCGGTTCGACCGTCATTGGTTTGACGCCAGATGGGACAGGTTCCACCGTGCAGGATTTTTCGTGAAATATTCCTTTGACCAGGTCTTTACCAGGCAGGTCATCCATGCTTCCTGGGAGTCCAGGCCCGCCCGATGGCAGCCAGGGCTGGCCCAGCCAAACCATGTGACCATCAGGAATACCAGGGTTACGATCAAGTCGCCGGGCGCTCAGCGGGCCATCCTGCCGTCCCTGCGCAAGAACAACAACTGGAGCATCCGTGTTACTGTAAACAATAGAACAGTACCGCAACGCCAGAAACCAAACCCGGCTCCCAGTGTCCATAACTGGACGGTCAAGAGCACCAACCCGGTCAGGGTCGCGGTGCCCCGGATTACAACCCAGAACAGGAAATTAAGTCTGCCAGCCGTGCATCCAAGTGTAGAAAGGGCTCCGGCTCCTTATGCCCGGCCCGCGAGAAATCAGGGATTTACTGCCAACACTAATAATAACGGACTCAATAAGGACGACGGCAATAACACGGACAGACCCAGATTTAAAAATGGAGGAAGATAGGGCCCTAAAAATCCCAATCTTTTGAACAAAAAGCGGCACTATTTATACACTAGTGCCGATTTTTTTATAGGTGAGGATTGCGCGTGGCATTAAAATTATTTTCTGTCACCCTAATGTTTTAGCCTGAGGAAGGCACGGTCAGGCAGTCCCGCCAGGTCGTAAAGCTGCATGCCTCTGCCCCTGCGGCCGTTTCGAAATCCGTTCGGCTGGTCCGGAGGAATTGCTGGGGCCTCTTTGAGCAGAGCCGCGATCCTGGCATTTTCTTCGGCTGACCGCCATAATTTCGGATCAACCGGTTTGCCGTATTTCCGAACCCAGTTGGCGATATCCGCGCTGGAACCATTTGGTATTCCCGTCCAACCCCAGTTGTTTTGGATATTTTGGGAAGGCTGGGGAGCATTTTGATTTTCCGGCCTGTTGTTGCGGTCAACACCGGCAAGCAAGATATAGCGGAACTGCTTGGTTTTGACCATTTGAAGGAATTGTTCCAGGGTGACCACAGGGTCCCTCCCCATAAAACCACCTAGGGAGACGGCAGGTTCGCCAGTTTTTATGATTATGGGGGCGACTGTTTGGGCGTTTTGGGCCACCAGAAGCAGTTTTTCTCCATGGCGGTGGGACTGCAAGAATTTTAGAAGTTTTTCGTTATTCATATCCATGTTGCCAAAAAACCCCAAACCCGGTGCATTATTTTGCGCTTGGTCTTGGTAGAGTTGGTCGGGGTTAGCATCCGCCGAAGCATGCTGGGCCATCAGTGGGACCAAGGACCAACTCACCGGGCAAAGAAATAAAATGGCTAGTCCCACAGAAAAGGCTGCGGATAGAGAGCCTTCAGAACCTCGGTGTTTGACCAGCCATATTATACTGGCCACAGAAATAGCAGTTCCCATGATCAGGGTGGGGAGCATCCACTTTGCCCATGATGGATATTGGATCAGAGTGTAAGCTTGCCACGTGGCAGCCAGCAAAAGGCTTAGCGGCATTAAACGCCATTTCCCCTGCTTAAAAGCGAGCCAGATGGCCCGAGTCCCAATACCTGCGAGAGCGGACAGCGGGGGTGCGAGCATGACCAGATAATAGGTATGCACGCCGCCATTCATGAAAGTGAACACAAGTGCATAAGAGAGGAACCACCCAAGCCATAACCAGAGGGATTGATTCATGAGGGATAGTGGCCAGCTCCAGCCGGATTGCTGCAGAGCCACTAGGAATCCCACCAGGGCAAGGGGTAAGAACCATAATATTTGGCCAGACATTTGTTTGTCAGCCAGCCTGAAAAGGCCTGGTCTAGCACCCATAAATCCATTTCGCCTATTGAAATTGCGGTTGGCAGGGTTTCTGGGGGGTGTTGCAGTGGTGACCGGTGTTGGGGCAACGGAGGCTGTGCCTTCTAGCTCCCTTCCCATTGGATTACGGCGCCGGGACAAAATCCTTTGAAGGCCGTTCCAACCCAAGGATAGGCTGATCACAGAATTATCCTGAGTGCTTCCCACGAACGGGCGTCCATCGGGAGGGGTCAGGTCCACGAATAAAGGCCAGGATAGGGCAACTGTGGCTAAGATCACGGAGGCAAGGATCAAGTGCAACAACCTTTTTCTCCAAGAACCCGAGGCGCCTGAAAAATATAATAAATAGAAAGCTGGAAGCACGATGAACGCAACCACCATCTTGGTATTGAATCCTATGCCTACGAGCACCATCGACAGTAACAACAAACTTAGCTTGGATTTTTCCGTAGCCAGAAGGATTGCCCAGGTTGCCAGTAATAATATGGTCACAAGACAGGTGTCCACATTATTGAAACGGTCGAGAGCCACGCAAATCGGCCCCACAGCCATTGTCAGGGCGGCTAGAAGGGCCGCCCAAGCGTCGAAGCGACGCCGGACCAGATAATAAACCAGGACCACGGAAAGCAATCCTTCCAAAACCTGGGGAAACAGCACGCTGAAGATGCTAAACCCAAGTATTTTCACGCTGGCTACCTGCGCCCATAATGCCACAGGAGGTTTATCTACAGTCACGTATCCCGCAGGGTCAAAAGAAGCAAAAATGAAATTATGCCAGCTTTGAGACATGCTACGCGCCGCTGCGGTGTAATAGGTGTTGCCAAAGCTATTTTGACCGAGTTTCCACAACCGCAGGACTGTTGCGCCAAGAACGATCATGGCCAAAACAAATCCCTCCCCAAGAGTGTAGGGGGAAGAGGGTACTATAGGGGCTTTTGGGGATATGGCAGAGTTATTTTGGGTCATCAAATCGCATCTCCTTAAAAATCGTTGCCTTGATTCTCTCCCTGTCCAGTGACCAGCCCTTATTCCAAATTACTGTTATTGGGCTGGACCCCTTGATTGATGAGGGGAGGTACATGGGGGGTAACATTGCGGGGATGGTAGCGATGATAATTATTTGGTAATACTCTCATGGCTGGTTTTGTTGGAGTATCAGGGGTATTGACGAGATTAAAATAAATGGACAAACCGCATTTTGTGATCATCCCGCTAAAATCCGCTGAGGCGACAGAGCCTTGGCTCGTCTGCAAATTGCCAGTATTCCAACCAGACAGGGTCACGGGGTTTAATCTGACCGAGCGATAGCCGACATCCATTCCTATAGAAAAGTTGGGTGCGTAGAAATATTCTACGCCCACTGTATAAATCAAACCAAGGCCTGAGGCGTTATAACTTGTCCCAGAATAAAAAGGGGAAGGAACATTACTGGTGTCATGGCCGTTCAGTATTTCATAGGCTACGGCTACATCCGACCGCAAACTCAAGCTGGGCAAAACATTTGGCCAAATATAACCTCCTTTTACAGCCAGTTCATATAAAGGAAGGACCAGGTTGTAACTGTAACCATAAGAGTCTGTGTTGACGCTGGATGCATAAATATAATCAAAAGATATTCCACCTTCGATATTGGGGCTAAATCCATACATCAGAGAACCCCCGGATCCCATTCCACTGTTAATCGGAGCTAGGCTATTGCTACTCAAAGGTGAGATGGTGTTGTTGTTCAAACAATCATTGATGTCACCCATTGTTTCACTTGCAAAATCAATATTACCGCTGACACCCAATTTGCCTTCCCGTCCTTCAGCAAAGGCATCTATGGTTATCAAAATAAAAAGGAGAAAAAAGGTTAACTTTTTCACATTCAAATTCCTTCTTCAGAGATGTAAAAACATTTTATGCTAATATAATACTTTAGAATTATCAATTTTGTACCAATTTGTAACTATTTGTATAATGATTTTTTTCTGGAGCCCTGTCTGTGATGATTTATGGTGTTATGATAGTATTAAATATGTTGTTAGAAGTGATTTAGAGGAATCAGAGGTTAAGGGCCATCGGGCCGCTTAACCAGCCGGGAGCGAGGTTTAAAAGCTCAAGCGTCCCTTGGAGGGCGTCCGGTGCCGGTTCAATTCCGGTGCAGGCAGTTCCTTGATAAGTGAGAACTTAAAAAGAAAAACTGTCAGTTCCTGCCTGTTTTCCTCTCCTAGAAAGGTGTCTGAGTATGGCCATATCCAAGAAAGTTTCCCCGGTAAAAAAACTTATCCGTAAATTGACAAATTTCAGTTTTGGCGGCACCTCGGCCATTATCACCAACATCAGCCTTATCATTGGTTTGGGCACCTCGGATGTGTCCAAATCGGGCATTATTGGCGGCTTGCTGGTCATTGCCCTGGCTGACAATATTTCCGACTCCCTGGGCATCCATATTTATAAAGAATCGGAAAGCAACAAAATCAGAGAAACCTTGATATCAACCCTGAGCAATTTTTTTACGCGACTCCTTGTTTCCTTCACCTTTATTGGTGTCGTTCTCATGTTTTCGACAGGACAAGCGCAGATCATTGCGGCAGTTTGGGGTCTGTTCTTGATCGGAGTCATCAGCTATTTCATCTGCCGCAAAAACCAGAGCGATCCTACCGTTGAAATCGCCACGCATATCGCCATCGCCATCCTGGTCATCATAGCCAGCAAGTATATGGGTTATTTGATCCATGAACATCTGACGAAGTAATAGCTGCAAGGCCGGAGAATAGGGATATGTACCTGGGAGCGCATGTTTCTGCGGCGGGGAAATTATGTCATGCCTCAGAAAAGGCCAGAGCTTTGGGCTGCAATTGCATGCAGATATTCGTGGGCAGTCCGATGATGTGGCAAAAACCCCATTATTCCATCCAGGAGACAGAGCTCTTTAAATCCAAGAACAAAGAATACGGGATAGGCCCTGTATTCATCCACGCCCTTTACCTGGTCAATCTAGCTTCTTCCAATAATACTTTATGGAAGAGGTCCATAGCTTTTATCGTCCATAGTATGGAGATGGGTGGAAGGATGGGCGCTCGAGGAGTGATCGTTCATCCGGGAAGCTTTGGGGAAACCAGCCGGGAGCAGGGAATCCGGCGCATCATTTTGGCCGTCCGATCCATATTCATGATGACCAAAGTAGAAATACCTCTCCTGCTGGAAACAACAGCCGGGATGGGCAACAGTTTAGCGTCGAGCTTGGAGGACTTGCAGGAGATCTATCAAAGACTGAATAAACCCAAGCGATTAAAAATTTGCCTTGATACCGCCCATCTTTTTGAAGCCGGTTATGATCTCAGTTCCAAAGAAGGGGCCAACAGAACACTCCACGACCTTAGAAAGACCGGGTTGGGCAGGTTGGCGCTTGCTATCCACGTCAATGATTCCAAAACACCTTGCGGGTCCAAAGTGGATCGTCATGAAAATATCGGCCAGGGACAGATAGGATTGGGCGGTATAAAATATTTCCTCCAAAACAAGATGTTCAAGGATGCCTCCCTTATTCTGGAAACGCCAGGCTTTGACCAGAAAGGTCCTGACCTAAAAAACATGGCCATCTTGAGAAAACTTTTGAAGAAGAACTTTCCCGCCCATACAGGGAAACTGTAGGGGATAGCTTTTTCCCTTGATACTGCTCGCCATTTCTTTGATGCTGGTGTTAATTTTCGTTATCGATATCTTCGCTTTAAAAAGCCATTTTTGTCCTAGTTTTTCCTATATAATTATCTAAAAGGACCCAAAAATATGAAAAGCCCACTCGCCTATATTGTTAAAACACCTGTTTTCCTCTTTTCATTGTTTCTTCTTATCCTTCCTCAAAGTTTAACCGGTCAAGCATGGACCCAGATGGGAGTAGGAGGCGGGGGCTCGCTATACGCGCCCTCCATCTCGCCGGTAAATCCTAATTTAGTACTGGAAGGTTCTGACATGAGCGGCGTTTACCGGTCGCAGGACGGCGGTACCACCTGGCAGATGGTAGACTTTATGCAGATGACCTCATATATCAAGTTCAGTTCCCGTGAATGGATGTGCCCGTTTGCCTGGCATCCCGTTAACGCCAATACCGTCTTTGGTTTTGGGACCAAGGCAGGGGCGGGAGCGAGACTTTTGAAGAGCACGGATGCCGGGGTGACCTGGAATCCGGCCCTGGCCGGTCCTTCAGACCCCTGGTTTGCGGTAACCCAAATTTGTATTGACCGGATCAACCCTAATTTTATGCTCGCCGGGCATATCACCGGAGTTTATGTCAGCACGGACGGCGGCAGCACCTGGACTTCCGGCCAGGGACCCAATGCCTATTGCGTCGGGATCGTGGTGGATGAGACCAGCCCTGTGGGCAACAGGACCTGTTATCTCGGGACCATGACTGCGGGAGCCTATAAATCCGTGAATAATGGTCTTAATTGGAGCGCCATGAATACAGGGCTGGGATCCATGAATCTCTCCAGCCTGGCCGGAGGCAGCCTGACCAGCACTGGCAAGGTCGTGGTTTACGCGGCCGCCAACGGCGTTGTTGATAAATCCATCAACGGGGGCAATTGGTCGGCCACGACCTCGGACGGCATCACGACCAATAATTTCCTTGCCGTGACGGACAACAATCCGGATACCGTGTATGTGACGCCCTCGGACAGTTATGACCATATCTATAAATCCACCAATGACGGCGGCGCCTGGAACAAAGTTTTTAACCCGGCCTTATCCGGAGGCAATGTGACCCTGGGTTGGACGAACTATGACGGCGGATTCGAGCTCGCGGGCATGGGACAGGCTTATTTCCAGCCCTTGGCCATAGGGGTCAATCCCGTCAACCCGGACCAGGTGATCTTTACCAACGGCATGGAGTCCTACGGCTCCACGGACGGTGGCAACACCTGGCAGCAGGATTTTACTAATGAAATGGACACACCGCCTCCCCAGGCCGGACAGCGCTGGACGAGCCGGGGGCTGGAGATGACCGGGGCCTGGTATTATCAGATCAATCCCTCCAACACCAATCTCCATTACATCTGCTTCACGGACATCGCCTATGCCCGGAGCACGGACGCAGGCGCTACCTGGTATTGCGAGACCAAACCAAACCTGGTCAATACTATTTACCAGCTGGCATTTGACCCTGCCCAGCCTAATGTGGTGTATGCGGCGATCTCCGGCCAGCACGACATACCCCATAAACCCTTTGATGCCTCTTTGTCCGGTTCCTGGGGTTATGGAGGGGTATGGAAAAGCACGGACCAGGGCGCTACCTGGGCTAATTCGTCCAACGGACTGCCTAGCGGGCCCAATCCGGGGGAGCCTTATCCCGCGCCCTCGATCATTGCCGATACGAGCACCAACCCGGCCACGCTTTATGTTTCCATGTGGGGAGGCGGAGTTTATAAATCCACTAACTCAGGAGGTTCCTGGGCTGCCACCACGGCTTTTTCCATCGGGGCTAATACCCATACCTATTTTCTAAAGCTTCACCAGGATGGCACCTTGTTTTGCATGCTGGGTCCCCGCAACAATAACACGGCATCTCCTTATCCAGACCCGGGAGGACTATTTAAATCAACCAATGGCGGGGGCACCTGGAACAATATCACGACCAAAATTGACACCGCCAACGGAGGCATCCCTTTGTACTCCCCGATGCAATTTGACGTGGACCCCAATAACAGCCAGATCATTTATATAGCGGCCACGGACGGTCTTTGGGACCCGGCCCCGGGCCATTATTTCCCCCCCAGGGAGGCATCTACAAAACCATCAATGGGGGCACCAACTGGACAAAATTGACCCTGACCAATGACTTTCCCTACTATGACGGGATCGCGCCTACGATCGATCCCGCCAATACGAACAGGGTTTTTTTGACCACCGAGGCCCAGGGAATATATGAGAGCCTGGATGCAGGGAACAGCTGGGCCAGGGTGACAGGGGTTCCTTTTAGCAGTCCGCAGAGGGTCACCTTTGATTCCGCCCATAGCACCCTTTATCTGGGGACCAATGGCGGTGGGGTCTTTAAACTTATTGAACCAACCACGACGGTCACGCCGACCTATACCCAAACGCTGACTTCCAGCATGACCTACACCTGCACCCAGACCCCCACGCTCACCCAAACCCAGACTTGTTCGGTGACAAGTACCGTCACTTTGACCTCCAGTCAGACGCTGACGCCAAGCCAAACCCTGACCAGTTCCATGACCCCCACGGTCACCAGTACTTCGACCACCACCGCCACCACGACCCAGACGGGCACGGTAACGCTGACGCTGACTTTGACGCCAACCCCAAGCGGGATATTGCAGATCTTGCGGCACTGTCCCTATCCTGATCCTGTAAAATTGTCCAAGAATATCTTTCTCTATGTTGAAATGACGGATGTTCCGGATACCCTGTCCGTCAAGATCTATACGATTTCTGTCAGGCAGGTTCAGCATTGTATCTTAACGGATCTTAGCGGTTCACCTAACTTGCAGATCGTCTATGAGGGTAATGTCGCCCGGTTTGCTTATACGATCCCGTTGACCCTCAAAGACGGGCAGGGAAACGATCTGGCCAATGGGGTGTATTATTACTGGCTGGAAGCGAAAAAAGCAGGCGTTGATTATAAAGTTATTGGAAAATTTGTTGTTTTACATTAATGAAGACTATTGGGCCTGTTTAAAGAGTGGAAAGGGAAACCATTAGAAAGATTAAAAAGGATATTAGTTTTTGGTTGGTTGACACTCTATTTGCCCCAAATTTTTTTTAACATTATAACATAAACAAAAAAATATGATTGTCTACACGCCTCTAGGGGATTAACATACATCCAAATGGATAATATCAAATATGATCTCAGGATTGTGCCCTTCAGCCGGTACGGCTCTTATTTCGGCGTCTCCAGGCTGGCTTTGGAAAAAGGCCGCAGCTTTCTCTACCTGCGCTCTGTGCGCGGCGGAGCTGATGACGCCGAACTTTTCAGCCTGGAGCTGATCCATCACGATAAACCTATCCCCTACAAGGAAACGGCGACCCCCAGCCTGCTGAGCCTGCGTTCGGCCAAAGGGCGGGTGGATATTTGCTTGGCCAGCCCGGAATGTGTCAGGCTGAGAGGCGAAGGGGTAGGTTTGCGGATGGTTTTTTATAAACCCGGGGGCATGGACTATATCTTCTGCAGGGACGGACTGCATTGGGAGTTGAACGCGCGGTCCCGCTGCCTCAAGCTTTTATTGACCCCCCTGGCCGGAGAGGTCAGAGTCAACGCGCCTTGGGACAGGACCTATTGCAAAAGCATGGCGGTCGATCTCCTGCCAGAGACCGGGACCGGGATCTGGGAAGCGGCCCTTGAGGACTATGAAAGCGAAAAAACCCCGCGGGAATATCCGGAAACCTTTGCCTCCTGCGTAAAAGCCGTGGAAAAAGATTTTAGGCGTTGGCTCGCGGAAACCTTGACCGTGCCCACGAAATATTCCAGGACCCGTTCCCTGGCCGCTTACATCAACTGGTCGTGCGTCGTCCATCCCTCAGGTCAGCTCAAGCGGTCCGCCATGTTCATGTCCAAGAACTGGATGACCCGCATCTGGAGCTGGGACCACTGTTTTAACGCCATGGCCCTGGTGCCGAAAAATCCGGTCCAGGCCTGGGACCAGTTCATGGCCTTTAGCGGGGCCCAGAATGAGAACGGCAGCCTGCCGGATTTTCTGACGGATACTTCCACGCTCTGGAGCTTCGTCAAGCCGCCGGTCCACGGCTGGTCGCTGCGCTGGATGATGCGGCGCGGCCTGCGTTTGGACCGGCAGCAGCTTTCCGCCGCTTATCGGTTCCTGGCCAGGTGGACGGACTGGTGGTTCCAATACCGCGACGACGACCAGGACGGCATCCCCCAGTATAACCACGGCAATGATTCCGGATGGGACAACTCCACGGTCTTTAACAACGGCGTCCCCATCGAGGCGCCGGACCTGAGCGCTTTTCTCATTATCCAGATGGATGTGCTCGCGGAGCTGGCCGGGCGATTAGGAAAGACAGCTGAAAAGAAGAGTTGGAAAGAGCGGGCCGACCGTTTATTGGGTCTTTTGCAGGCCCATTCTTGGAGAGGGGACCGCTTTGTGGCCCCCCATTCCGGCGACCATCGCGTGGACGCATCCCAAAGCATGCTCCTGTATATGCCTTTGGTCCTCGGGAACAGGCTGCCCCAGGATGTTTTAAAACCTCTTTTGGCGGGATTCATCAGGAAAGGGGTCTTCCTAACAAGGCACGGGGTTGCCACAGAAGCCCTCCAAAGCCCTCTATATGAGGAAGACGGTTACTGGCGCGGACCCGTCTGGGCTCCGACCACCTTGCTCCTGGTGGACGCGCTGAAAAACATCGGTGAGAAAAAGCTGGCCCGCAGGTTGGCCGGCCAATTTTGCGGCCTGGCCTCCAGGCAGGGAATGGCCGAAAACTACGGCGCCCTGAGCGGCCGGGGTTTGCGCGACCGGGCCTATACCTGGACTTCCAGCGTTTTCCTCATCCTGGCGCATGAATATTTAGGCCGATGATCCCGTCTCATCAGGATAACTCAGCTCAACTCCTTTTGTTCAACCCGTAGGCGAGGAAGTTCAGCAAAAGACGGTCGGCCGCAGGGTGGCGGTCGAGATTCGCGAGCAAAGGCAGGCCGTTCAGGATGAAACACCCCTTACCCAGACGATATTCCCCGACCAGCACTCCGGCGTTGTAGGACCTGGTGTCTTTCCATCCCCTGAGCTGGCTCAAGCCCGTGGCAAACCCGGCCACGATGACCGTGTCGGGCGTGTCGCCGTCCAGGAGCATCTGCCGTCCGGCGACCTCGTCGTAAAAGTCCCAGTCCAAGATGCCCGGAGCCGGCAGGCCGTTAAAAACAGGATGGTTCTTGGCCACGGCTTCTTTGTGATAGAGCCAGTCAAAGATGCGGACCCAGCGGCCTTTGTTCCTGAGCGGCAGGCGGGTTGTTCCTCCGCTGGCCAAAGGATCGAGGAATATGGCGCAAGCCCCCTCCTTGACGCAGCGCAGCAGCAATTTCCATTGGCTTTTTTTGCTGACATCCTTTGGAATTCCCACCAGGATGACCCGGCCCTGCGTTGTTCCATTTAGGGGCTGTGTAAACAGGCCCTGGCGCTCCAGCCACTTTTGCGCTTTTTCCTCCACCCCCCAAACCGTTACTGCGCCATTTAAACGGGGAAGCTGTGCCCCTTGGCTGAGCCGGAAAGGGCGCCTGTCCCCGGCCGGTACTCCGCCTTTTTCCAGGCAGGCCGCGAAAACATACTCGCCAGCCGCTACATCCAGCCGGATGCTGGCCTTTAAAACCGATACGGCGAGAGGCGGGAAACCGCTTTTTCCTTTTGCCGGTAAGCGCATTTGCACTTTTCTTTCCCAGACCACGCCCTGTTTGCCCCAGATCCGGAAAGTCACCGGGTAGGTGCCGGGCTGGAGAACATCCTCGTTGGCCAGCACCGCTTCTATATTTATAGGGCGGTTGGCGTAGCCGTGCAGGGAATCCACGAATAAGCACCAGCGTAAAGGCTGCCAACCGTCCCGCATCACATCCACAATCCCGGGCTTGGGTTCCCGCCAAAAGCTCCAAATGCCCTCGCCGGACGTGCCGTCCAGCATACTGGTCATACTGTGGCCGCAGAGATTGGGATTGGAACGGACCAGGTCGAACCAGCGGCGGCGCTGGCTCCCATGGATACGCTGACTTTCCCGGAGCATATCTTCCGCGGAGGGATAGACGTCAGTCATCTTGAAACGTTTCCAGTCCGCCTCGAATCCCTCCACGATTTTTCGGAAGAACACGCGGTCCTCCAGGTTGGGGGAGAGCTCCGGCTTCTCCTCAAACTTCTTGAGTTCCGCGATGGCGTTCAAGGCGCTGCCGATGCCGCCTTCCGAGAGAAATACCGGCCGTGCTTTGCTGCCCAGGTTGCGGAGCCTGGCGCAGGCTTCAGGTGATATGGGGTATTCGGGATAATAATGGACGTCGCCGGGGTCACCCACAGGCCCCAGAGGCCGGGAGCGGGTCTTTTGTTTGAACTTTTTGCCTTCTCCGCCCCACTGGCATTCCCACACCTTAGACCCGGGGTTGCTCAAGGAGCCGATGTCCAGCTGTTGATCCCAGCGGCCGCTTTGGAGCAAGACCAGGCGGGTCGGGTCGAGCGAACGGATAAGGGGGAGCGAAGCGGCCGCGCATTGGGTGATCAGCCCAAAGGGCACTTCGTTGAGCAGGCCCCAGATGGTGAGGGAGGGATGGTTGCGGTCGCGCAGGATCATTTCTCCGATGGCAGAGGCAAAGCGCTGTTTCACCTTGGCCTTATCTTTAACCCCGGTTTCCTTTTGGTTGAACCCGCTGAGGTGCCACCAGGCGGCATAGCTTTCCGCGTAGACCATGATGCCTATCTCGTCGGCAATGTCCAGCTGTCCGGGCAAAGGCATTTTGGAGAGGAAACGCACGCAGTTGAACCCGCAGGCCTTGGCATACACCATATCACGGCGCATCAAGGCAGAGTCAGGTGCGCCCATCTGGACCACGGGAAAGGAAGGAACCGTGTGCATGGAACGCAGGAATACCCGCCGGCCGTTCAAATGGAAATAGCCTTTGACTACGCGGAACTCCCTAAAGCCGAAACGCACGGAATGTTCGTGGCTGGAGGGTCCGGTCAGCCTCGCCGATACCCGATAGAGGAAAGGGTCATCCAAATCCCAGAGGTGGGGCCGGGAAATGGTCAGCACCGTAGTCAGGGTGTTCTCCCCAGAAACGAGGCCCGCGGAAACCCTGGTTTCCACAGCGGTTTCAGCGGTTTTGTCCGGGTTGATGGCCAGGGTAAGCGTTCCCTGGACAGCAGCGTGGGTGTCGTTGCGGAGGGTGATGCTCAGACGGACTTCACCGGTATGGATATCCGGGGCGGTAAACATATCCGTGATACGCACTGCCGGGACCACGGTTAGTTCCACAGGAAGGACGATCCCTCCGTTATTAAAGTCAGCACCGCAGGCTGAATTTCCTTTTTGGGAATGGGGCGTTTCCGCGAGCTTGATGCCGTCGATCGGTTTGTTGGTAGGGTTGAGCACGCGCACGGCTATGAGGTTTTTTTGGCCAGGCTTAAAAGCGGCGGTGATATCCAGGCTGAACGGCGTCTCGCCGCCTTCATGGCCGCCCACAGGCTGGCTGTTGACCCACACCTGGGCAATGTAATCGCAGGCGCCGAAACACAGCATCACCCGTTCATTAGCGTAAGGCGCGATATCCGGCTGGAAGGCCAGCCAATACCAGGCCAGGCCGTGATAATTAGGAAAGACCTGCTGGATAATCCCAGGAACTGGCGCTTCTTTGGTCTGGGAGGGCACTTGTGCGTACCACTTTTTTAGCCGTCCAATATTTTTCGGGTCCGTGGCCAGGCGCCAGCCAGCGGTCAATGTTTGCGATTTTATGGAGTTCATTCCATACCACCTTTCTATATATTAGATATCCGAGAGCACGCTCAGCCGAGCAGGGCAACTGCGGTCCCGGCCAGGGCCAGGCCAATGCCTCCCCATTGCAGGAGAGACAGCCTGGAGCGGAACACCAGGGCCAGGGCCAGCTGGCAGCCGATGCCGGCGCCGACCCCGGAAAGGACCACGGCCAGGTTCGGGTTAGCGGGCATTTTCTCGTAAACTTTCATAAGGAAAATGATGCTGGTCGCGCCGATGGCATTGCCGATGATAAAACCCGTCAGCCAGCGATGGGATTTCTGGGAAGCGGACAGGCTGCCGTACTTGAAAGACAGGTAGGCCGCTATCTGCATGATCCAGAATATCACCAGCAGGAGTCCGAGGTTCACGCGTTGACCCCCTGTTTTCCCAGGGTTTGGCTGGGGCTCCAGGCCGCCATCAAGGTGCCGGCCAGCACCAGGGCGATGCCTGACCACTGGAGCCAGTCCAGGGGCGAATGATACAAGAGCCAATAGGCCAGCTGCACGCTCACGAAGCCCAGGCTGGAGGTCAGGGCCATGGCCACGTTCGCGTTCACCCTCTGGTAGAGCCGCATGACGAACCAGGTGCTGGTAATGCCCAGGATATTGCCGACCACGAAGAACACCCAGCGCAGGGCCGGATCAGTCCCGCCCTCCTTGAAACAGATACTGGCGGCCAAGTTGAGCGCCAGAAATGCGGCCAGAACCCCTCCCACGGCCATGGTCAATTGTTTACGCATACTCATTATCCTTTGCCAGGCTTCGTATCTAAGAAGAACATTATACTCTGAAACAAAAAAAGCTACAGGAGCCCAGCGACAGCCCTTTTCCCGGCATTGACCAGCATTGGTGCAGGCGGTATCCTTTTGTTTAACAAAAATTACCTTGTGGATATTCAAATTCATTGAGAAAGGACTATTCCATGAAACCTGTTTGTCTAAGATGTGAGTATAAAGAAAATCCCCTGGGCCTGGACACGGCGACACCGCGGATGACCTGGAAACTGGAAGCCAAAGGACGCCACCAGGTCCAAAAAGCCTACCAAGTGCTGGCCGCCAGCAGCGAAGGAGCGCTGGCTAAGGACCAGGCAGATCTGTGGGACAGCGGAAAAGTGATTTCTGACCAGTCCGTACTCGTAGCTTACGCGGGAAAACCATTAACTTCGGCTCAGCGGGTTTTTTGGAAGGTCCGTGTGTGGGATGGAGCTGACCGGGCCACAGCCTGGAGCCCGGCAGCATGGTGGGAAATGGGCCTTTTACACCAAAAAGATTGGACTGCCAAGTGGATAGGTTCTTTGGTGGTAGGCGGGCCTACCGCTCCGGTAGCCTGCCCGTTCCTGCGCAAGTCTTTTAAGCTGGACCGAAAAGTTACCAGCGCCCGGCTGTATGTCACGGCCCTGGGGCTGTACGAGTTTTACCTCAACGGTAAACGGGTGGGGGACGGTGAGTTCACGCCCGGATGGACGGATTACGCCAAAAGGGTGCAGTATCAGGTTTATGACGTGACCAAACTACTGGTGCAGGGCGCTAACGCTGGCGGAGCCATTCTCGGTGACGGCTGGTATTGCGGCCACACAGGATGGAAACAGCGGCAGAATTACGGCGACCGGCCCAAACTCCTGGCACAGTTGGTAATCCGCTATAAGGACGGAACCAGCCAGACCATTGCGACCGATGGTACCTGGAAAACCAGCACCGGCCCCATCTTATCCTCTGACCTGCTGATGGGTGAGAGCTATGACGCTAGATTGGAGCTGGGGGAGTGGAGCAAAGCAGGATACGATGATAAGGAATGGAGCAGCGTCAAGGTATTTCCCGAAATAGGGGCGAAACTGGCAGCCTCTCCCTCCCGGCCTGTGCGGCGGTTCGAGGAGATAAAGCCCATCAGTACCCCCAAAAACATGGGAGGCTGGCCCTCAGGTAAATGGGTCTTTGATCTAGGGCAGAACATGGTGGGACATTTGCGCATCAAAATAAGCGCTCCGGCCGGTACCACCATCACCCTGCGCCACGCCGAAATGCTCAAGCCGGACGGCAATATCTATACCGATAACCTCCGGGGAGCCCTGCAGACCGATGTTTACACCTTTAAAGGCAAGGGCACAGAGGTCTGGGAACCGCGTTTTACTTTCCACGGTTTCCGCTACGCGGAGCTGACCGGTTTAACGGGTGAGGCTCAGGCCGATATGCTGACCGGAGTGGTCCTGCACACGGATATACCGCCAGCTGGGACTTTCGAGTGTTCCGACCCTCTTATCAACCAGCTCCAGCACAACATCCTCTGGGGACAAAAAGGGAATTTCCTGGAAGTACCCACGGACTGCCCCCAGCGCAACGAGCGCCTGGGCTGGACCGGCGACGCCCAGGTTTTCTCGTCCACAGCCGCGTTCAACCGGGAAGTGGCTCCCTTTTTTGCCAAGTGGCTCAGGGATATGGACGATGCCCAGACCAGCAAGGGTGCCTATCCCATGTACAGCCCCAACATTGGAGGGGTTGATAGCCAAGACGGCGGCCCGGTGTGGGCTGACGCGTCTGTCATCTGCGCGTGGAATATGTATTTGTATTACGGCGACAAGGGCATCCTAGCAGAGCATTATCCGGCTTTAGAGCGGTTCATGGGTTATCTGGCCAAAACCAGCGCCGACAAGATCCGATGCAAGCCCGGCTGGGGAGGTTTTGAAGGTTTTGGGGACTGGCTTTCCATCAACGCGGAGACTTCCAAGGACCTCATTGGTACGGCTTTTTACGCCTACAGCGCTGGGCTCATGGCGGGGATAGCGGCCGCATTGGGTAAAAAAGAAGATGCCAAAAAGTATAAGACCCTGGCCGACGAAGTGCGCAAGGTTTTTATCCACAGGTTCGTGACCCCGGCTGGTCTGGTGGCCGGGCAGACGCAGACCGCCTATGTGCTGGCCCTGAAATTTGACCTGCTGCCAGAGGCTCTGCGGCCAGTGGCTGTGGCCGAGTTGGTGCGAGATATTGAGGGAAGGGGCAACCATCTTTCCACCGGGTTTGTGGGAGCGTCCCATCTGCCGCATGTGCTTTCGCGTTTTGGCCGGATGGATACTGCCTACACCCTGCTTTTCCAAAAAACCTGGCCGTCGTGGCTCTATCCCGTGACCCAGGGCGCCACCACCATCTGGGAACGGTGGGACGGCTGGACCCATGACAAGGGGTTCCAGGATGCCGGGATGAACTCTTTTAACCACTACGCCTACGGCGCTATCGGGTCGTGGCTGTACCAGGTGGTGGCCGGCCTGCAGGCTGACCCAGAAAAACCCGGCTACAAGCACTTTATCCTGCATCCGCACCCGGGGCCTGGTATTACCTCGGCCAAGGCTGTGCATGAGTCGGTCTACGGCAGGATAGTGACCGATTGGAAGATTAAAGGCAAGGAGCTGGCCTGGAACGTGGAAGTGCCGGTCAACACCACGGCTACGGTCATTATCCCGGCCAAGAACGGGAAGGTCCGGGAAGGCGGCCAGCCGATCCGCCAATCCAGGGATATCAAGGTGGTCAAGGCCGATAAGAAGTCGGTCGCCCTGTCCCTCGGCTCCGGCAAGTATGCTTTTATGTCTAATTATTTTTAGAGGGGCAGCAAGACCATGAAGGATCAGTTTACCGAACATACTGGTTTATGTTATGAAGCCATGGCTGGCAAATATTCAAAATCAGTCGATACAAAACCATGGAATGCCTTCTACGAACGACCAGGGATGCTTTCTTTGTTGCCGCCTCTGGCAGGTACTCATGTGCTTGATGCTGGATGCGGATCTGGATGGTATGCTCAATACCTTCTCGATCAAGGCGCCACGGTAACGGCATTTGATCTGATCCAGAAATTTGTGGATATGACAAAGTCCCGGGTCAATAATCGCGCCAAGGTGCTACAGGCAGATCTGAGCAGACCTCTGGGGTTTGCAGCAAATGCTGAATTTGATTTAATTGTCTGTCCCTTAGTCATGCACTATTTGAAAGACTGGAATCCTCCCCTAAAAGAATTCTATCGTGTTCTCAAGCCATCCGGATCGCTTGTTTTTTCAACTCACCATCCTTTCAATGACTGGAAACTATTCAACAGAGAAGATTATTTTGCTGTGGAACTTTTGGAGGATGAATGGGATGAGGGGAAAGTTACTTTTTATCGACGGCCACTTACAGGGATCAGCCAGTCCCTGCGTGATGCTGGATTTTGGATTGACCGTATCTTAGAGCCCCAACCCACTGAAGATTTCCGCCGTGCAGATCCGAAAGGATATGAACGCTTGACCAAGAATCCATGGTTCCTTTTTATTCGTGCCTGCAAGAAATAAATAAGAAGAATAGGCTAGAAACAACACAAAATCAGAAGGAGCCGTTGATGAGCCAGCGATCCAAGCCTGAGGTTAAACCCCGATGCTTCGACTTGTCGGCCTTAGCGTGGACCCTGCGGGGGTGGCGGGCGAATTCCTGGAATTTCGGTCCGCCGGTGCCTGAAGTAGGTCCTCTGCCGGTTCGCGTGCCCGGATCCGTACAGCAGGCACTGCGAGAGGCAGGCCTGCTCCCGGACTGGAACGTGGGGCTAAACTCCCGCCTCTGCGAGTGGGTGGAAAACCGCCATTGGAGTTTCGAAACAACGATCCCAAAGGCATGGGCGGATCTACCGGGGCGCAAGCAGCTTTGTTGCGCCGGACTGGACTACAAGGGTGTTGTACGGATCAACGGAGCTGAAGTTGGACATTTTGATAACGCTTTTGTCCCATGGCAATTCGACCTCTCCCCGCAGTTGAAGGCCGGGGATAACCGCCTCGAAATCATCTTTACTGACAATCCGCGTGACCTGGGACAGATTGGGTATGCGTCTGCGATCCGCGACTGGAAGCCGCGTTTCAACTACGGATGGGACTGGGTTCCGCGTCTGGTACAGGTCGGCATCTGGGATTCCATCTTCCTGAATGTGACGGACGGGCCCCAGATCGTAGGTGCGCGATGCTGGACGGAGGGACACGCTCTGAATGTGACGGCATCCGGCGGACGCATGCGTCTTGTGTTATCCGATGGGGTAAATGTGCTGCGTGAAGGCGAATTTGAAGGCGCAGTGACCTGGGACAACCTGCCTGTCCGGTCATGGTGGCCCAACGGTCAGGGTGATCAGCCTCTGTACACGGTTACATTGAGGACGGCGGGGTCTGGATCCAGCGAACGGCCTGAAGTGCATACCTGGCGGGTTGGTTTCAAGTCCGTGGCGTGGCAACCCTGCACCGGCGCGCCTGCCGGGGCCGAACCATGGCTCTGTGTCATCAATGGCAAGCCTGTCTTCCTGCAGGGAGTGAACTGGACGCCGATCCGGCCGTTCTTTGCGGACGTGACCGAAACGGAAATCCGTGAACGGCTCGAGCAGTACCGGCAGATGGGCGTCAACCTTGTGCGTGTCTGGGGCGGCGCGGTGCTGGAGACAGAACGCTTCTACTCGCTCTGCGACGAATTCGGCATCATGGTCTGGCAGGAGTTCCCGTTGAGTTCGTCGGGGATTGACAACTGGCCGCCGGAAGAACCTTTAGTGATCGACGGCATGCGTGCGATCGTGGCCAGTTATATCGCGCGCCGCCAGCATCATGCCTCTCTTCTGCTCTGGTGCGGGGGCAACGAGTTACAGGGCGCGCTCGATGGCGGCAAGACCGGCCTCGGCAAGCCCGTGGACGTTTCTCATCCGATGATGGCCGCAATGGCAGAGATCGTCCGACGGATGGATCCCGGGCGGCGTTTCCTGCCAACCTCGTCTTCTGGACCCAGGTTCGGGGCCGATCCCGCCGATTACGGCAAAGGGGTCCACCACGACGTGCATGGCCCCTGGAATCATGAAGGGACTTTGGACAAGTGGCGTGTTTACTGGGACGGCGACGATGCGCTGTTCCGTTCCGAAACAGGCATGCCCGGCGCGAGTTCCGCGGCTATGATCCGCACCCTGTGCGGCGACATTTCCCCGGTCCCGTGCGATTTGAGCAATCCGGTGTGGAATCACGCGTCTCCCTGGTGGATCCAGTGGGCCGATTACCTTAAACAGGGGGGCGATGCGGCCAGTCTGGACCGGTTCGTGGCCTGGAGCCAGGCACGTCAGGCCGAGGGGCTGGCTTATGCGGCAGCCGTGACCAAGCGGCGTTTCCCGGCTTGCGGCGGCTTTTTGGTCTGGATGGGGCACGACTGTTTTCCTTGTCCGGTCAACACGGCAGTTGTTGATTTTAACGGCAAACTAAAGCCGGCCGGCGAGGCGCTGGCAAAGGTGTTTCAAACAAGGCCTGATCCCATTTAAATGATAAAATTCTAACCGCTACAAAAAAGGAGGCCCACTCATGAAGATCGCAATCATCGGCGCAGGTTCGATGGTGTTTTCGAAGAACGTCATCTCGGATATTCTGTTCTTCGACGAGCTTAAGAACGTCCGCTTCAGTCTGATGGACACGGACCCTGAGCGCCTAGCCGTGGCCGAGGCCCTGGCGCGCTCGATCAATGCCACGCGCGGGGCCCGGGCCGGGATCAAGGCCACCACGAACCGCAAGGCCGCCCTCGAGGGCGCGGACGTGGTTGTCAACACGATCGGGGTCGGCGGCTTCGAAGCCACGAAAAAGGATCTGGAGATCCCCATGCGTCACGGCCTACGGCAAACTATCGGGGACACCCTCGGGATCGGCGGCATCTTCCGCACGCTTCGTTCCCTTCCGGTGGTCCTCGGCCTTTGCCGTGACATGGAGGAGGTCTGCCCGCAGGCCCTGCTCCTGAACTACGTGAACCCGATGGCCACGCACTGCATGGGCATCGCCCGCGCCACTAAGATCCGCGCCGTCGGCCTCTGCCATGGCGTCCGCTACACCCGCGGCCGGGTCATCATGCTCGCGCGCATGGCCGGCATGAGCGCGAAGGAGCGCTCCGCGATCATGCAGGGCTGGGATCCGACCGAGACCGGCGTGCCCCAGCTCGGCGACTTTTACCACGAGTGCGTCATGGACGAGAAGGTCGAGACGCTTTGCGCCGGCATCAATCACATGGCGGCCTTCCTGACGCTGCGCGAAAACGGGAAGGACCTGTACCCGCTCGTCCGGAAGGCGGCGGGCATCAAGCCCCTGTGGGACCTCGAGCCGGTGCGGCTCGACCTCTTCCTGCGGCTCGGCTACTTCTTCACCGAGACGAGCGGCCACATCGCCGAGTATCTCCCCTGGTACATGAAGAGCGACTCGGAGATCAAGCGGTGCTCGCCGATGCTGAGGCCGCTCATTTACCTCAAGACCTGCAACGACCTCGCCGCGGTCTTCAAGGAATACAAGCGCAAGGCGAAGAACCAGGAGCCCTTCATCGGCCCGCGGGAGCCGGTCAGCGCCGAGTACGCCTCGCGGATCATCCTGGCCAAGGCCACGAACCGGCCGTACCTTTTCAACGGCAATGTGCCGAACCACGGCGGGGCGCTCATCGCGAACCTGCCCGGCGATGCCTGCGTCGAGGTGCCGTGCGCGGTGGACGGGACCGGCGTGCATCCCACCCGGATCGGCGACCTGCCGCCGCAGCTCGCGGCCCTGATGCGCACCAACGTGAACGTCCAGGACCTCACGGTCCGCGCCATCCTCGAGGAGAAGCGGGAGCACCTCTACCACGCGGCCATGCTCGACCCGAACACGTCCGCCTCGCTCACGCTGCCGCAGATTTGGAAGCTGATGGATGAGATGATCCGCGCCCATGGCAGTATCCTGCCGCGCTTCGCGAGGTGAGGGTGTTTCAAACAAAGCCTGATCCCATTTAAATATGGATGCCATAAAAAACTATATTTTAGAGCATAAATAGTGTTTATTAAACAAAACAAAACTGTATAAAAATATATATACTATTTCATGCACAAAATATGGGGAATATTAACTTGCTTAATTCCGCCCAGCTTGCTGGGCGGTTACCACATGAGGTATTGTAAGTGAATGAGAGCGGTTAAAAAGACTGAAAACAGTGCCTATCAAATACATTATCATTTTGTATGTCCAGTAAAGTACAGGAGAGCGATTTTTGGTCATCAGGACCGCTCTCATTCACTTATTGAGATATGTAGAGAAATCGAAGAGCGGTACGAGATTGAGTTTGAGCAGGTAGGAATAGACCGCAACCATGTGCACTATTTATTGAGCGCTGCTCCAAAATATTCTCCATCACAAATCATACAAATGGTGAAGAGTATAACGGCAAGGGAGTTACTAAAGCGGTACAAGGAGCTAGAGGTGGAGCTATGGGGAGGTGCGGTCTGGACAGAGGGATTCTTTGTTGCGACCGTTGGAGAGGGTGGAAACAAAGATATAATTAAACAGTATGTAGCAAAACAAGGGCAGCACGAAGGTTTAAAACAGTTAAAGCTCTTCGATTTCTAAACCAATAGATACCGCCCAGCTTGCTGGGCGGAGAATCATTATTTTGGATGAGGTGTTTGGACGGGTTGGCGAATAGTTGGCGATTAGGTGGAGATTAACGCATAAATGTAAATAAAAAGTTAATTAGGCCATGTTTAAGGCAAAATTAACGATATATTGACAAAAAACCGTTAATGGAGTATGTTTCTTATATGGCAACACCAAATCCTGTAAAAACCAGCATTAAAGCTCTTAAAATCGAATACGACCGGCTTCGTAAGGGTAAGGAATCCCTTCTCAAAATTATAGACGAATCCGAGATTTCAGAGAGCGTTTTTAACTCCAACGCCATTGAGAATTCAACGCTTACCCTCAAGGAAACAGAGCGCATTCTGATGGAGCTGGAAGTTTCCCGCAATGTTTCGGTGCGGGAGGTTTTTGAGGCAAAGAATCTCGCGCGGGTGATGGAATATACCAGGGGCAAAGCCATGGAATCCGAGCTTTCCCTGGATATGATCCTGCTTCTGCATAAAATGCTGATCAGCAATATCAATGATGCTTACGCGGGGCGTTTTCGCGTCGCGGGCGAATATGTCCGGGTGGGGACGCATATAGCCCCGGCCCCTGAGCATGTCGAAAGCATGATGGAGGCGGTCCTGCTGGAATTTGCCGCGGACAACGAGAATTATTTCTCCGACAAGATCGCGAAATTCCACCTTGATTTTGAGACCATCCATCCTTTTTGCGACGGTAACGGCAGAATGGGGCGCGTGATCATCAATTTCCAGCTTATGCGGGCTGGTTTTCCCTGCATTATCATCCGGGATAAGGAGAAGGGGGTCTATTACACCTCGTTCACGGAATACGGCGGCTCGAAAAAAACGAAGACAATGGAAAAAGTCGTGACGCTGGCCCTGATGGAATCGCTCCATAAAAGAGTCGCCTATCTCTGTGGCGAGAACATCACCCTGCTGGCGGATTTCGCCAAGTCCCATCAGAAATCTATCAACGTCCTGCTTAATGCCGCCCGCAGGCAGACGATCCCGGCTTTCCGTGAAAAGGGCGTTTGGAAGATCGGTGATCACAAACCATGAACGAATTTAAAAATGTTTGGGGTTTTAGGAGTTAAAATGTAAGAAATACGACACTTTTTTATAGTTATTATTTTTGGAATAGTGATGTTAGATAATATTGGATTCTTTGGAAGACCCGATAACATTGTGCACCTACTAGGGTTGCCTTTTGGCTGGTTTTTGATTTACGTTTTTGTAACTCAACATATAAGACGGTTTCATGATCTTGATAAACCAGGACATTACATCTGGTCGATTCTTGTGCCCATTGTATATTTATATTTTTTAATTTTTCTACTCTTTAAAAAAGGTACTTTAGGAGCAAATAGATATGGAGATAAAGAGTGAGCGGAAGTACTAGACATTCAACTAAATGTGAATTGGGTTCAAACATTAGATAAAGGAAAGTTTTATTTTTTGTTTACTAAACCTCTTTTTGAAAAGGCATTCCGGGTTGGGCGCCGGGGCGGGTCACAGAAATAGACGCGGCTTTGACCGCCTTCTGGACTGAACGGTCCAGGGTCAGGCCCTGGGCCAGGCCAACGCTGAGCCAGGCAGTAAAACAGTCTCCGGCACCCACCGTATCCACTGGACGGACATGGGGAGCTGGGATTATTCTCTCGCCCGCGGAGTCGCAAATAAGAGCGCCTTTTGACCCCAAAGTGATGACCACCTGATGACAACCCAGTTTACGCAATTGGCGGGCGGACTTTTTCAAATCCCCGATGCCGGTCAACAGAGCGGCTTCGTGTTCGTTGGGCGTCAAAGTGTGGACCATTTTTAAAAGAGAGACGGGGAGCTTTTGGGCCGGAGCAGGATTTAAAATAAAAGGCACCTCAGCCAGATAGGCCAAACCAGCCACAGTCATCACGGTCAGCAAGGGTATTTCCAGCTGGCACACGACCGCCTTACTATTATTGATGGCCGGAGCCGCCTGCCTGATGTCAGCCGGGGAAAGAGAGTCATTGGCGGACTTGGCCACGGCGATCATATTTTGTTTGGAGCTGCCGCCTACCAGGATAAGGGCAATGCCACTGGGCTGTTTGGGGTGGACTTTAAAGTAGCGGACATTGATGCCTTCTTTTTTCAGGCCCAGCATAGCTTTTTTACCGAAGTCATCGTTGCCCCTGGCTCCGACAAAGACCACCCGGGCTCCTGCTCTGGCCGCGGCCACAGCCTGGTTGGCGCCTTTTCCTCCGGCAAATTGTTTGAATTCACCGCCCAAAAGGGTTTCTCCAGGCTGGGGCAGACGGTCACAAACCAGGACCAGGTCTGTATTGGAACTTCCTACTATGGTTATTTGAGGTTTATGACTCATTGTTACCCTTCTAATAAATTCCTCCCCTTTGTACGCCAAAGGCGCGCAGAGCGACGGGAGGAAAAAGGTGGGGTAGAACGGCAGACCAATCTACCTCCCCTTTGTCCCCTCCTCCCCATACGGGGACTGTAAAGAGTTACAAAGGAGGGGAGATTCGTTACTTACCAAGGATTTTAGAATATAAAGCTTCAAGATAAAACAATAAAGATGCGCCAGATAAATGGAGTTTTGAGCATGTCCTTACGTGTTGTCCGTTGTGGTAAAATACCCATCTATCCAAAAAGCTCAAAAAATCTTATTGTCGGCAGGGAGCAACCATGAACTTGATCTGGCTGATGCTTAAACCCAACGATGTCGAAGTGGAGAGAGAGCAGCTCCTCGACGAAGGAAGAGATATTTCCTCGGTGGAAAGGGAACTGAAAAAATTAGCCAGCCTGCCTAAAGGAACAAATTTAGAGAAGTTACAGCCCAAAATAGCTGCCCTGCTGGATAAAACCCAAAAACTTCCCATGAAAAAAGGGTACACCTTTGTGGAGCCGTCTGATCTGGCCGGCATCAAAAAAGCCCGGCCCAAAGGGCCCCGCAGGATAAAAGACAAGTTAAGCGACAAGGTCCTTTTCAATAAAGTTTTGGGAGCCTGGCTGGGACGCTGCAGCGGCTGCTTGCTGGGCAAGCCCGTGGAAGGCGTGCGTTCCTATAATATCTGGGGCTACTTAAAAGAGCTCAGGCGCTATCCTTTGTCCGATTATTTCCATTCGGACGTACCCAAACGCATCCTGAAAAAATATGGAATGGCGGGGAGAAGGACTTTTATCAATGAGGTCCCATATATGGTGGAGGATGACGATACCAATTACACGGTGACCGGCCTGGCGCTTGTCAAGGAAAAGGGCATTAACTTTGTGCCGGAGGATATGGCGGATTTTTGGATCAACAATATTCCCCTGACCCATACCTGCACGGCGGAGCGGGTCGCCTACAAGAATTTTGCTCTGAGCATGACCCCTCCCCACACAGCCAATTTTCGCAACCCCTACCGGGAGTGGATAGGCGCGCAGATACGGGGGGACTTTTTCGGGTATGTGGCCTTGGGCAATCCTGAGCTGGCCGCGGAACTGGCCTGGCGGGACGCCTCTATCAGCCATATCAAGAACGGTATTTACGGCGAGATGTGGGTGGCGGCCATGCTAGCGGCCGCGCCTTTTTGCCAAGATACCAGGGAAGTGATAGAGATAGGACTGACCGAGATACCGGCCAGATCCAGATTGACCCGGGATATCCACGAAGTGATGTCCTGGTATGACCAGGGAGTGAATTACGAGGAAGCGGTCAAAAGTATCCATCAAAAATGGGATGAGAAAAGCTCACACCACTGGTGCCATACCAACAGCAACGCGCAAATCGTGGCTGTCGGCCTGCTGTGGGGCGAGGGGAATTTTGAAAGGTCCATCTGCCGGGCTGTCCAGCCCGGGTTTGACACGGACTGCAACGGCGCGACCGTAGGTTCGATCGTGGGCATGATGCTGGGTGCGGCCAAACTGCCCCGCAAATGGGTCGGGCCTTTGCACGACAAAATTGCCACAGGCATCGCGGGATACAACCTGGTCAAGATATCTGACCTGGCCAAAGAAGGATTTGAGCTATACAAGAAATACAGAAAACATTCGTAATTTAGGAGGAAAGCGATGATAAAAACCCTGAGTTTGGACGGTGCCTGGAAATTACGCTGGAGCGACGGCACGCGGGGCAGGCCTGAATACGCGGAAGGCATAGAAACGGACGAGCGCAAATACATCAAAGCGCAGGTGCCGGGCGAAGTGCACTGGGACCTGTTCCAGGCCGAATTGATACCCGACCCCTATATCGGGGCCAATTGTCTGGCGTCACGCTGGGTGGAACAGATGGTATGGAGCTACCGCAAAGAGTTTATTGTTCCCGCAGAAGCCCTAAAATCCAAGGCCTGGCTTCATTTTAACTGCCTGGATCTGGGAGCCATCATTGTGCTGAACGGGAAAGAAATCGGACGGCATAATAACTTTTTTTATCCCTGCCGCTTGGAGGTCACGGGCAAACTAAAAGAGGGCAAGAATATTCTGGCTGTGCATGTGGAGAGCGGGGTTTTTGAGGCTACGGACAAACCCAGCAAGGGTTTTTCAGGCCGACCTTTCGAGGACATTTACCTGAACAAACGGCAGTGGCTGCGCAAGCCCCAGTTCCAGTTCGCTTGGGACTGGTCGCAGAGGTTCATCAATGTAGGTGTGCAGGGTTCGGTGTGCCTGGAATGGACAGGGGAGCCGGCCAGGATAGACCAGCTGGTGGCTCTGCCGGAAGTTTCCGAAGATTTACGCACCGGCCGGGTCAAGGTGAGGTTGTTCGTGGAAGGGCTGACCCCGGAAGCCCAGAAGGCAGAGCTGGAGATCAGCCTGGGTTCTCAATTTAAAAAAATTCCGGTGGTAATAAAACCCGGCCTGCATCCCTGCGAGGCTGAACTCACAGTCAACCGGCCTGATTTATGGTGGCCGACCGGCCACGGCTCCCAGCCGCTCTATGACCTGAAGGTTTTATTAAGGGTCAACGGTAAAGAAGTGGGGACAAGGACCAAGCGCATTGGTTTCCGCAGGGTGGTCATCAACCAGGAGCCGCATCCCAAGATGGGCAGGTATTTTATTATAGAAGTGAACAACAAAAAAATATTTGCCAAGGGAGGCAATTTTGTCCCCGCTGACATGATCCTGTTCAGGACCGATAAAGCCCGCTACCAAAAACTGGTGGACTTGGCCCTGGAGGCCAACTTCAACATGCTGCGCGTCTGGGGCGGAGGGCTTTATGAGCACGATGATTTTTACGACTACTGTGATAAAAAGGGCGTGCTGGTCTGGCAGGAGTTTATTTTTGCCTGCGGCCGGTTCCCGGGCACGGACGAAGAGTTCCACCGCAGCGTCAAGGCTGAGGCGGTCTACCAGATCCGGCGCTTGGCTTCGCACCCCAGCCTGGTGGTCTGGTGCGGGAACAACGAGAACGAAGGCATCCACTGGAACGTGGAGCAGGGCGTGATCCTGCCCGACTACGGGATATATCACCAGACTTTGCCGCGGCTGCTGAGCGAGGAAGACCCGGGACGCTTTTACCAGCCGAGCTCTCCTTATTCACCGGACCATCAGGATCCGGGGCGGGATGACATCGGCGACCAGCATCCCTGGTCCGTGGGATTTAATAACACGGATTTCAGGGACTACCGCAAGATGATCTGCCGGTTCCCCAACGAGGGCGGCATCCTGGGTCCCACGGCTTTGCCCACGATGAAAGCCTGTCTGGAGGGCGGGCCCAATGAGATCGGCTCGTTCAACTGGCAGGTGCACGAAAACTCCGTGGACAGCTGGGGAGCGCCGAGCTGGGTGGATGCCATCACCACCCAGTGGCTGGGCAAGGATATCCGCAAGATGAGCGTGGAGGAATACACCTACTGGGGCGGGCTGGTCCAGGGTGAGGGTTTAAGGGAGTATTGCGACAATTTCCGGCGACGCATGTTCGATACCAGTTCAGCCATATTCTGGATGTACAACGACTGCTGGCCGGCCACCCGCAGTTGGACCATCGTGGACTATTATCTGAGGCGCACGCCCTGCTTTATGCCGGTCAAGAGGGCCATGGCTCCGATCAGCGTGGTCGTGGCCCAGGAGGATGACGGGAATATCGGCGTTTACGGTATCAATGAAACTGGCCAGGCGATCAAGGCCACCCTGCGTTACGGGATATTCAATTTATCCGGAGGTTATCCGCTGGACCGGCAGCAGGCAGTAAGCTTGGCTCCCAATGCCTCCACCCGGCTGGCCGGGTTTAAAATGTCAGAATGGAAGGATGTGCGCTCGTCCGCGGGATTTGCCCTGCTCCAGGGGCCACAGGGGCTGATCAGCCGCAACCGTTTGTTCCTTCCGTTCTACAAAGATTTAAAATGGCCAGCGGCCAAGGTCAGGGTAAAAATGGAAAAAGGGACCGCTGTGTTTGAGAGCAAAACATTTGCTTGGGGCATCTGCCTGGACCTGGAGGGCGAAGAAAAAATTCCGGATAATTTCTTTGATGTCTATCCCGGGATACCTTATCGGTTACCTTGGACAGGCAAAAAACCGCCTCGGATACTGCATATCGGGAATCTGAGATAGTTCAGAGAACACGGGATATGCCTGTGAAAATAAAAACCCTCCAGCAAGCCGCGGAATTTTTGGATGAGGCGGGCATTGCTTTTTTGTTCCCGCAAAAGCGGGCGCCTCTACCCTCACTTTTTGAGGCCGTGACGGGCTGGAAGGACAAACCCAGCTGGGACAACTGGGACGCGTCCTGGGATAGGGTGTGGGAATGGAAAGACGAGCTTCCGGAAAAACATTATGCCTGGTACGGCCATTTTTTCCTGGGCAAACCCACCCTGATTTCCAGGTGTTTATTGCCCTGGGTCATGGCCCTGAGAAAAAATAAGGATGTGGAAGAGGCTTACCAGAACGGAGAACTCAGCCAGGACAGCCTTAGCGCGGCCAAGAAATTGGAAGAGCTGGGCGAGGTCCCGACCCGGTTCCTGAGGGAGTCCTTGGGCTGGGTGGGACGCCAGGGGAACAACCGTTTCCACAGGGCATTGCTCATGCTGGAAAAGGGGCTCTGGGTCACCAAAACCGGGGTCCAGCCGCAGCCCAACGGCTGGGACGTGGAGGTCGTTGAGCTGACGGCCAGGCATTTTCCCGTGGAAACGGCCAAAATCAAGCGCTTTTCACCAGAAAAGGCTTGGAAAAATTTACAACAATACCTTAGAATCGATGCAAAAGCCCTGCGGCGCCTTATAAGGCCTTTGCCGGGATTTGGAGGAGAGCAACCTTGACCGGTTTCAGCTACGAGGAATATTACCAGTTAAAAGAGCAGCCTTTTTCCAACGCGGCGGACAGCCGTTTCTTTTACGACAGCGACCAGCATTCCGAGGCCATCGTCAGGATCCTTCACGGCATCAAGACCATGAAGGGGCTGGTGGTGATGGTGGGGCAAATGGGCGCCGGCAAGTCCCTGCTGGCGTCAAAACTTTTGGACCACCTGGACCCGGCTGAATACGAGGTCGCCCTGATGGTGGTCGTCCACCACGAGATCACCGCCGAATGGCTCCTGGGCAAGATCGCGACGGAACTGGGGGTCGAGGACCCGGCGCCGACCAAGAGCGCTATCCTGACCCAGCTGTATAACCGGCTCATGGAGATCTACGAGCAGGGCAAAAAGGCCGTGGTCATCATGGACGAGGCCAACATGCTCAAGACCAGGGAGATCTTCGAGGAGTTCCGGGGGCTGCTCAACCTGGAGGTCCCCGGCAAAAAGCTCATCTGCGTGGTCATGGTCGGCCTGCCCGACCTGGAGGAAGGCCTGGCCCTGGACCCGCCGCTCAAGCAGAGGATCGCCATCAAGTTCACCCTGAAATACCTGGACCTCAAATCCACGGAGAACTACATCAAGCACCGCCTGGCCGTGGCCGGGTGCAGCCGCGACCTTTTTGTCCCGGAGGCCTACCCGCTGATCTTCCAGTTCACCAAGGGGGTCCCCCGGCTGATCAACACCCTCTGCGACAACTGCCTGCTGGAGGGTTTCATGGCCAAGCAGCAGGTAATCGGCAAGGAGATCGTGGAGCGGGTCATCCAAGACCTGGGTTTTGACTGCGCGCCCGAGCCGGGTCCGGCCGCTGCTCCCCAACCGGGGACGGCTTAGGACAGAGTTCAATCAGTCAGAAAAAGGATAAATAGAACCAGTGGGAAAGATCATCTCCGTAGCCAACCAAAAGGGCGGGGTCGGCAAGACGACCACGGCCATCAACCTGTCCGCCTGCCTGGCGGCCATGAAAAAAAGGACCCTTTTGATCGACCTGGACCCCCAGGGCAACGCCACCAGCGGCCTGGGGCTGGACGTGGAAAAGCTGGAGCACAGCATCTACGACTCCCTCCTGGACAAGAAGCCGATCAAGAACATCATCCAGCCTACGGAGATCACGGGGCTGGAACTCATCCCTTCGGACAAGGACCTGGCCGGGGCCGAGGTGGAGCTGGTGAGCGAACTTTCCAGGGAATACCGGCTCAAGGAATGCCTCAACGACATCAAAAGCCAGTACGACTACATCCTTATCGACTGCCCTCCCTCCCTGGGACTGCTGACCATCAACGCGCTGACCGCGTCCCATTCGGTCCTCATCCCGGTGCAGTGCGAATATTACGCTCTGGAGGGCATCGGGAGGCTTTTGGGCACCGTCAGGGAGGTCAAAAAGATGCTCAACCCCCTTTTAAAGATCGAGGGGGCGGTGCTGACCATGTTCGACAGCCGGACCAACTTGTCCCAGGACGTCATCGACGAGATCAGGACCAATTTTCAGGACAAGGTGTACCAGACGCTGATACCCAGGAACGTGAGGCTGAGCGAGGCGCCCAGCCACGGCAAGCCCATCATCCTTTACGACGTGAGGTCCTCGGGCAGCCAGGCTTATCTGCAATTCGCCAAAGAGTTCATCGCCGGCCACGGCCAATTCTAAGGAGCTAAGAGAGGGGAAGGATATGCCAAAAAGGGCTTTGGGCAGGGGGTTGGGAGCGCTCATCCCCACCGTATCCGTGGAAAAGGAGATCGCCTCGGCCAGACCCAGCGAGGTCAGCTTGGACTCGATCGTCCCCAATCCTTTCCAGCCCCGGGAAGAGTTCGAGGACAGGGATTTCAACTCCCTGGTCGCGTCGGTCAAGGAGAAAGGCGTCCTGGAGCCGGTGCTGGTCAGGCCGTCCAAGGGCGGATACCAGCTCATCGCCGGTGAGCGCCGTTTCCGGGCGGCTAAAAAAGTAGGGCTAAAGTCCATCCCGGCGGTCGTCCGGGAGACCACGGACCAGGAGATGCTGATGCTGGCCCTGATCGAGAACCTCCAGCGCAGCGACCTCAACCCCATCGAGGAGGCCCTGGCCTACCAGCGGCTGATGGAAGAGTTCAAGTTCAGCCAGGAGTCCGTGGCCAGGCAGGTGGGCAAAGACCGCAGCACCATCGCCAACATGCTCAGGCTCCTGCACCTGCCCGGAGAAGTGCAGCGGATGCTCAAGGAGCGGGTCCTGTCCATGGGCCACGCCCGGGCCCTGCTGGCCCTGGAAAACTCGGAGGAGCAAAAGAACCTGGCCCGCCAGATCGTCCGCGACCAGCTCTCGGTCAGGGAAGTGGAAGAGATGATCAAGCTCAAAAAACCCGCGAGCGCCAACCACCGCCGGCCCCGGGGTAAAGGGGGCAGGCAGGACGCCCAGGTCACGGCCATGGAAGAGGAACTGCAGAGGCTGTGGGGCACCAAGGTCAAGATCAAGGCCAAGGCCCACGGCGGCGGGTCCATGGAGATCTCTTTTTATTCCCATGACGATTTCGCGAGGATCTTGGAGCTGCTCAAAGGAACCCCATGAACTCTTTTTTCTCACCCATGAAAAAATACTTTCCCTGCCTGATCTGCCTTATCGGCCTAGGCTGCTTGATGCTGGCCATCCTGCCGTGCTACAGCCAGACCGCGGACCAGGATTTCACGGCTCTCAAGACCATGGACAGGGGAGGGGGCCAACCCAGCGACATCATTGCCAAAGCCAATGCTTTTATCCAGGCCTACCCGGACAATTCCTATGTCCCCGAAGCCGAAGTCATCAAAACCAAGGCGCAGCTCAAAGACCCGGCTGCGTCCCAGGATAACGCCGCGGTCAAGAGCTGGCTGGACGAGGCAGACCAGTCCCTGGACCAGGTCTTTCAAAAATACTCCTTTATGGCGGTCACCAACGAGCTCAACGACTGGCTTTTCAGGGAGCAGGCCAAGATAGGGGATATCGCGGGCATGACCAAGACGGCCCAGAGGATGGACAGCCACGCCACGCCGAACGACAAAAAGCGTTACGCCGTCGTTTTGTCCGCCGGGGAGGCTTTTGCGGACGGACTGCCTGATTTTGACGAGAACAGCATCGATAATATTCCCATCAGCACCAAAGCGAACAGGGGCAAAGTCCTGGTCCTGGATTTTTGGGCCACCTGGTGCGGACCCTGCAGGGCGGAGTTGCCCCATGTCAAAGACATTTATGCCAAATACCACGACCAAGGCCTGGAGATCATCGGTATCAGCGGCGACAATATGCCCCTTAAAGACCTTTCAGACTGGCTGCAACAGAACGGTATCGTATGGAAGCAGTTCTGCGACCAGCAAGCCTGGCATAGCAAGCTCTTTCAGCTCTACGGGGTCCCCTATATCCCCTATACCATCGTGATAGACCGCAGGGGAAACCTGGCGGGGCTGGACATGCGCGGCCGGGAACTGGAAGAGCGGGTAGTCCGGCTCATCGCCCAAAAAGCCGAGTAAATGCAAGCAGCGCTCTCTCAGGATGCCGGGTTCATGGCCCAAGCCCTGGCCCAGGCCCGGCTGGCCGCCAAAAGAAATGAAGTGCCGGTCGGCGCGGTCCTGGTCAAGGACGGCAAAGTGCTCAGCCGGGCCCATAACCTCAAGGAAACCAAGGCTAATTCCCTGGCCCACGCGGAGCTTTTAGCCCTGCAAAAAGCCCACGAGAAGCTCAAGAACTGGCGTTTGACCGGATGCACCCTGTATGTCACTTTGGAACCCTGCGCCATGTGCAGCGGAGCCCTGATGGAAGCCAGGGTGGAACGGGTGGTCTTTGGGGCCAAGGACCCCAAGGCGGGCGCCGCAGGCTCGGCCCTGGACCTTTTTACCCTCGACCCTTTGAACGCCAGGGTAAAAGTCACGCCTGGGGTGCTCAGCGGGAAGTGCCAGAAGATATTAAAAGATTTTTTTAAGAAACTTAGAAGTTCAGTGAGAAAAAGAAAGGGAGGCTAGGACATGAAAATATCTTTGCGGGTCCCTCTGCTGGTCTGGCTGGACGACGGCCATTGCGCGGAATTGCTCACCCGGCTGGAGCGTTACCGCGAGACCGTCAAGGAGCTGGCGCTTTTCACGGGCATGACGCACCCGGCCCTGCCGGAAAAGGTCATGATGGAGCGGGCCAAGAGGCTCAACGAGGTGATCCCCTTGTTCAAAAGGGCGGGACTTACGACCGGCATCAACCACCTGGCCACTTTGGGTCATTTGCCGGAAAACCTTCCCAATTCCCTGAGCGAGCCCTGGCAGCGCATGGTCAACCTGGACGGGGTGGTCGGCGACGGCGTCTACTGCAGCGCGGACCCCATGATGCAGCAGTATATCAGCCGGGTTTACGCCAGCCTGGCCCGGACCAAACCGGATTTCATCTGGATCGATGACGATGTCAGGCTCGAAGGACACGGGGTCGGCATGGCCATGTCCTGTTTTTGCGAGCGGTGCCTGGCTGATTTTTCCAGCCAGACCAACAAGACCTGGACGCGGAAGGGTTTACAAGACGCCTTTACGGGAGGCGGCCGGGCAGAACGACTGGCCCTGCGGAAAAAATGGCTGGAGCACAACCGCCGCTATCTCGATGACCTTTTCCGTTTGATACGCACTGCCGTGGACACCGTGGATACCGGCCTTGTCCTCGGTTACATGACTTGCGATTTCACCTACAGCGGCATGGATTTTGAGCGCTGGTTCCAGACCCTGGCCGGCAAGCAGGGTAATGAGGTCAAAAACCGGCCTGGCGGAGGTTTTTATTCCGACGATATGCCGGTCGGGTTCATGGCCAAGGCGCATGTGACCGGCCGTCAGGTGGCGGCCCTGCCGGAGAGCGTGGCCGACATCCAGTACGAGCTGGAGAATTTCCCTTACCAGCGTTTGCAAAAAAGCTCGGCTGTTTTCCTGGCCGAGATCACGGCAGCCCTGGGCGTGGGCTGCACAGGCGTGGCCCTCAACTGCCTGGGCTATCCGGAGCAGATGGCCGAACTCGAGCCGTATTTTCAGTCCGTGCAGGAGCACCGGCCTTTTTTGGAGCGCTATACGGATCTGGTAGGCCAAAGCCCCTGCGAAGGCCTGTGGTTCGCCAGCCACAAGGACCGCTGCGCCAGTCTGATGCCGGACGCTGACTGGCTGCAAGCGCCTTTGTTCGGGAGCGACCTGGTCCCGGGCACGCCTTTATCGGAAATAGGCCTGCCTTTCGCTTACAAGAGCGCTAAAGCGGCCGTTACGGTCCTGATGGGTGACCAGGTGTTGTCCTTTTCCAAGGAGGAGCTTAGTCAAATGCTCGGGGCCGGTGTTTTGATGGATGGAGCGGCCCTTACGCGGGTGCAGGAAGCGGGTCTGGGAGAGCTTACAGGGTTTAAAGTCAAGGAAACCAAGGTCAGGGATGTTGTCGAGCGGTATGTGAGCGACCCCCTGGCCGCCAGGTTCTCGGGCTGGCAGCGGGACTGCCGTCAGTCCTTTTGGCCGCAGACCGCGTATATTTTAGAACCGCTTTCCAGCAAGGCCCGCGTTCTCTCCGAAGCCGTGGATTACACGCCTGTGGCCAGCGGGCCGGTGAGCGGGATATTTGAGAATAGTTCAGGAGGGCGGGTGGGTATTTTAGGCTACTACCCCTGGAACTCCATGTATTCGCTGGCCTGGACCTCGGTCCTTAAATCTTTGTGTTGCTGGCTTTCCCAGGACACCCTGCCGGCCTATGTGGAGTCGTACCATAAGGTCGGAGTATGGTGCCGCAGGACAAAAAACAGTGAGCCGGCCGTCCTGCTCATCAACCTGTCTTTGGACGAGGCCAAGGATATAGACCTGATGGTCAAAGGGTCTTTCCAGAAAGTGACCCTCATCAGCCCCGGAGCGCAGGACAAAGCGGTCAGAGGTAACCTAGACAACGGCTACACCAGGGTCAAGATCCCCAGCCTCAGTCCCTTTAATGCCGCTATATTTGTGGCAAAATCTTAATTACCGAATGACGCTTTGGGAAAGGAGCTTTTTTTAATGAGCCAGTCAGCGTGGCAGGTCACCAAAGAAGAAAGGGAATACCTGAAAAACCTGGCGGCCAAGCAGGCCGCATACGCCAAGCTGCCGGTCATGGCCAAACGCAAGCAGCAGTGGACAGACCTCAACGACTTTAACGCCATCGTCAAACCGCCCATTGTCATCGAGACCTGGACCTTTGACCGGGATTTTATGCCAGGGTCAGTTTTCCGCTGCACCACGGAAACGGGCCGGGACATCGAGGGCCAGCTTTTAAAGCATATCCGCAACTACGAGCTTATCGGAGACGACAAAGTCATGCCCGACACCTTTGACATCAGCTGGTTCGCGGATATAGACCAGTTCGGTATTGAGATACCGCGGGAAACCCTGCCGGACAGCCAGGGCGTGGAAACAGGCTACCGCTGGGACCATCCCATCAAGGATATTGAAAAGGATTTTGGCAAGCTCAAGCCCGTCACCTGCAAAGTGGACAGGGAAAAAACAAGGGCATGGCAGGCTTTTGTCCAGGAGATCGTGGGGGACTCCCTAGCGGTCCGGATCCGGACCTGGCCCTACGGGGCCACCATGCTGACCAATAGCGTCATCATGCTCATGGGCATGGAAAGATTTTTCACGGCCATGACCGACAACCCCGAGGCCGTGCACCGCCTGATGGCTTATTTGCGGGACAACTGCCTTTTTTCCATGCGCTGGGCGGAAAAAGAGGGGCTCCTGAGGGCCAACAGCGGGAACCAGGACAGTTTTGGCTCCAGCTACAACTTCACCCGCAGGCTGCCTCCGGACACGGAGGATGTAGCGGTCAAATTAAACCAGATGTGGGGAGCGGCCAACAGCCAGGAAACAGTCGGGATATCGCCCTCCATGTTCGGCGAATTTTGCTTTCCCTACTACGAAAAAGTGTGCGAGCCTTTGGGGCTCCTGTATTACGGCTGCTGCGAGCCGGTGCATGTCCACTGGGCCTACATCAGCCGTTTGCCCCACCTGACCAAGGTGTCCATCTCCAAATGGTGCAACCAGCGTTTCGTGGCGGACGCGGTGAGGGGCAAGAACATCGTCATGTCCCGCAAGCCCGACCCCAACCTTTTGGGCGTCAACCCCAAGCTCGACGAAGAGGCCTGGAGCGCTCATATCCGGGAGACTTTGGAGCTCACCCAGGGCGTGCCCCTGGAAATCCTGGTCAGGGATGTTTATACGGTGCACGGCGACCTTACTAAGCCCAAGAGGGCCGTGGAACTGGCCAGGCAGGAGATAGAAAAGCACTGGAGACCGTAGCATCTTTGGGTCAGGTTTGCCTCTTAGGATCGAGTGGTTTATGGCTCCCACAATTTATGACAAGTGTATGCCGAAGCACCCTTGGCTTCGGTGCGGGTCTCGCTGGCATGAAGCCAGCGGCCCCGTGACAACCACCCTGGCTTCCTTTTCCGCAATTTTATCCAGGAGGGTTTTTAGCCCTGCATTTCATCCCTAGAATCAGTAAATCTGTAATCCTGGATTTGTAACTTTTACGTTTGCGTAAATGTGAAAGTGACAATTTTCAACGTCTTGGCAGGTAGCGCTAGAGCAGGGAAAAGATCAGAGGAAAATCTTGACATGTGACTTTCAAAAAATGAAGGTTCAGTAATAAACCTGAATATTTAAATTTATTTACTTATTATCTAAGTCGCACTAACTATTAAAAATTAATTTTTACCAGAGAAGACCCACGTTTACATTGACTGTACTGAAGGAACCCGTTTTCATTAAATAATCAACATAGAAGTTACTACTTACAGTATCAATTTGTCTTATAACAAAATTAAGATTTAAAAGTAGACTTAAACTATCGTTTAGCTTAAAAGCATATCCGCCGCCTAAAAGAATTCCTAGGCCTGAACCATTCGCCTGATAATTTGAATAGGTATCTTGAGCCAAAATTGATGCTAATCCTAAATCTCCCCTAAAAAATAAACCGCTGCCTATTTGTTCAAGAGGAAAATACATAGCGCTGAAAGAGTACAAATATTGAAATAAATATAAGTGTTCGCCTGTAATAGAACTGTTATAACTATCACCTGTTCCGTTGATAATAAATCCAAGTAGCCACTGTTTTTCATCACCTACAGGCCAATAGAAGCCTAAAAAATCTAAGCTCACAGGTAGGTCTTGTGAAGCACCCGGAACTTGCTTTACAAGATTAAGTGTGTTTTGTGTGTTTGAAGGGTATCCTACACCACTTAACCCAAGACCTAATAGGTTTGCATACCATCCTTTTTCCCAGAATTCTCTTTTTCGGTTCATTGATGAACCTGCCAAGTTTGTTACTGATCTCTTATTTTGGTTTACGCTGGCAACAGGTTTCCCATTAAGAGTACTAATGTCATTCCATTCGATTTGAAAGACCCTGTCTTCTGTGGTTTTGATTCTGACATACTCATTCAATTGAATATCTTGGATATTTCCAGATATAACTTCCCCGTCTTTTTTTATTATTTCTGCACCAAATGCAAAAGTTATATTTAATAAAATGACAAAAATAATAACCAAACATTTCTTCATTTCCCCCCCCCGTTATTCCTATTTAAAGGCTAAAAGATATTATAGCTTGCCTGTAGTGTTCACGTAATTCTTTCCGGTACAAAGTGTTAGGCAGGGGCCCCGCCTCCCAAAATTCCGCAATTTTTTCGCCTGATTATTTGCCGATATTTTTTAAAGCCTCCCTCACTGCCTCGCATTGGTCCTGCCTGACCATCAGCACCGCCGGGCCCATCAGGACAGACCACTGGCTCAGGTATTCACCGGTAAAGTAATAGGTCTGGCCTTCCCGCAGACCGATGCTTTCCAGCATGGATTTGATGAGGGCGATTTCAGCGGCATTGGTGGTGGCTAATACCTTCTCAAATCTTTCTTCCGCCTCAGCAGAGGACAAGGCAAACCTCCTCAGTCGAACTGTAAAGTTGTATCTTCAAGCTTGCGTGCCAGCATACTTCAGCGAGATGCCGAAAGAAAAGGGAATTCGGCACCAATTATTTGGCCTGTTCTTTCAGATAATTGGGCAGAAGGGACTCCAGGGCGCTTTTTTCCGTGTCTATTTTGGCGAGGGCCTCGGTGAATTCAAAATCCTCCTCGTCCAGGGGCCAGACAATGATGGTGCTTTTTGTGGTGGAAAAGGTCTGGCCGTTGGAGCTCACGATCTTCCTGTCAGAGGGCAAGAAAAGGTAAATTTCGTCCTGGATGACCATAAAGCGGTAGTCCTTGCCGAAGGACAGAAGGATATTGGTCTTGTCCGGCTTGTTTTTGAAATCCAGGAGCGTGTAGGTCACCTTGCCGGATAAGCCCTTATTTTCCTGGTATAAGGAGCGCGACACTTCTTTAAACAATGTTGGAACGCTCTCTTCTTTATGGGACCGCAGTTCGTCCTTGAGCTTGGTCCAGTCCGCTGAGACGCTGTAGTCCTTGTTGTCCGGTTCTTTCATGGAGCAGAGGTCGTGGAAGGTCAGCTTCAGGGTGCCGGTCTTGTCGTCAAAAAGGAACGATTCGCTTTTATAGATGACGCAGCCGGAAAGGGAAAAAACAACCAGAAGCCCCAAAAGCACGATCTTTAACTTGTTCATATCTGCCTCCTTAAAATTTAGTATCGGTAATTTTAACCCCTGGCTGGAGCAGTTGCAAGAAGGCAAGTCTAGCCAGGAACAGGGCCCAGCCTTACGCGCTAAAGTGTCAAAAAGGAACAGCCAAAATGGTTGAGGAATAGAAATAAGAGGTGTTTTTGTCACTGCAGATCTGGCTAAGGTTATATTGGGCATAGGCGTGGCCTACGGCATAGCCCAGGGCAGCCCCAAAGACAACATCAGAAAGATAGTGGACATTGACAGCCAGACGGCAAACGCCGGTATAGCCCGCCAGCAGGAGGGTCGGCACCCCGACCCAGGGGCCGTAAAAGTCCATGAGGCTGGCGGCGGAAGCGAACATGATGGAAGTATGGCCGGAAGGGAAAGAGGTCAGGCTGCCGTGGTCAGGCCGGTCACGCCGAAAAAGCACTTTCAAGACTTCGGTATAAATGCCGGTGGCGGCCAAAGTTTCCAGGTGGGTCTGGCCGGCTCTTTGGTCATAGGAATGGTCGCCCCAAGCTCCGGCGCAAAGGGTGCCCAGGCCAGTAATACCGCCGGCTATTCCTGTGCCCAGATAGTCGTTGCCGACGGTTTCCCAGCCTCCCAGCCGGTTGTGGCCTTTGAAATAATCTTCCACAGATTTGTCCAAATACAGGGCTCCGACTGCGGCGGCTGTCCCGGTACCCAGGATAATGAGATCGTCCTGGCTCACCAGATACTTGGAGCCGTTCCAAAAATGGTTCCACTCAGTCTCGGCCCGCAAACCCCGGCTGGTGAACAAGACTATAAGGATGAGCAATAGTTTGGTTAATTTCATGAGGACATCTTACAACATTTAGGAGGGTTGTTTACAGCCGGCCAATTCAATTGATAATCGTGAGTTTTTGGCGCATCTTCAGATGGGAGGACCGGACAAAGTAAAAGTACATGCCCGTAGCCACCACCTTGCCGCTGCTGTCCTTGCCGTCCCATCTGGCCCATCCCTCGGTGGCATGGATGCCCGCGACCGGGACCGTGGCCACTGTTTCACCCACGAGATTGACCACGTAGATGACCACATCGTTGGCCGGTTCAGGCGGGAAAGCAAAGGTCACATAGTTTTGCTTGTCGAAATCAACCGGGTTGGGATAGCTGTAGGTCTGCTGGGGCGGGGTGGGCACGGTCGTGGGGGTGTTGGTGATGGTGCCTGTCGGCGTTATCGTGCTGGTTGACATAGGTGTGGGAGGCGTCACGACCATAGTGGCTGTGCTGGTCGGAAGCGGCGGCGGAGTCGCGGAAGCGGTGGCTGTGTTGGTGCTGGTCGAGCCTGGCGGGACCGTGGAAGTATCGGTGACCGTGCAAGTGTTCGTGCTGGTGAACATCACAGGCGGGGTAGGGGTGGAGGTGGGGCCGCCTGGAGTAGGCGAAGAGGTCGGAGTGCCGGTCAGGCATCCCCAGGTGCCGTCCCAGGGAACGCCTTGCAAGCCGAGGTTATAAAGACATTGAACCTCTGCGGGACTAAGAGATTCATTGTTCCATAGGATAAATTCAGCGACACCCAGGGTACAGCCTAATTCAGCGCCCCCGCCGAGCCACTCCCCGATCTCCCATCCGTCCGAATCCTGTCCTGCAACAAAATTGTTTATCTGGAATCCTCCGGACCAGGCATAACCAGCCGGGGGGTTGGGAGCGGTCTGGTACTGCGCTTCAACGCCGTTGAAATAAAATTTAAATAATCCAGCCGTAGGGTCCGCGCTGACCACGATATGGACCCAGTGCCCTCCAGCCGCCACGTAATAGGGCAGAGGAGCTTTGGGGGAGTAGGCGTGAGCGCCTCCCAAGCCTCCTCCGATGTCCTCCGTATACCACCTGCCGGGATCGCCAAAATCATGGATCCTTCCGTCCATAGGGCCGGAACGGAGAAGGGCCATATCACCCTGTTCCTCTACATAAGCGGGGTTTCCTCCGCTATTTTGAGTTTGGAGAAGATACCAGATGGAGATGGCGAATTGGTTCATGGTCCCTCCGGAAGCGCCGACCAGGACCGTGTCCAATCCGGGAAAGTGGACCCAGTTGTACGGAGCGGGATCAGTAGAGCTGCTGGCAGAGTGGACCGCCAGGGCATGCGGGCCGACCGGCGTGTTGATCCCAGGGTTCAAGCCGTTATTATTGACCAGGGTGCCGAAGGTCGCCCACCCGCTCTCATTGACCATCGGGTCGGTTTCGGTGGCCCCATTGTAATTTTTAAAAGGAATCATGGTGCTCTGATCGACCCCTGAAGTGGCCGTGGCATCATAACCTCTCAGGTTGGCGGGAACGGTCTGACCGGGAGCTTGATTGGCGGAAAAAGTCCCGGAGCTTTCATTGAAATGCCAGATGCCGATGACCGTGGCGCGGACAGGGATAGATTGGAATAAAAAACAGAATAGCAATATCCCCAGTCCTAATGCCAGAGGGGTTGGTTTGTAAGTTTTTGTTCCGGGCATGGTCATAAAGGCTCCACCCTTTCCTACCTATTAGTCTATTAAAACAGGAAAAAGTTGCAATCAAAGTGACTATTTTTCAAAAAATATTATTTACAGGGAAAGTGCAGAGGAAAACACCCAAAAAGCCTTTAAAAATGACTTTTTATTTAAGGAAAAAAACGGGAATGACCCTTTTGTCACCGGATTTGAGGTTGTCCAGGGCCACGGGTGGCAGGGGGACCTGAACGCCATCAAGAAGTTGGAGGCTCAGGCCCAGATTTACCGACCCGGCAGGGACCAAGACCCTGGCCAGGTGGAAACGGGCCGGCAAGACCCTCCAGGAGCGCGTGTCCGCGGTCTCGGACGCCAGTGTGTAAACATTGGTAATAAATGAGAACAGCGGATTATTGACCGCCTTGTCCACTTCCTGGGAGGCCAGATATTTGGCAGTGGCCCGGGCAATAGCCTTGGCGCTGATAAAGCCGATGCGCTGTTCCAGATTTTTAACGGCGATCTCCGCGATGTCCTCGGCAGGCCGGCTCTGTCCCAGGAGCGTGCCGCCGTTATAGACGCTGAGGAACTTCACCCGATAGGGCCGCTTCACGAATTTGGGGAAGGCCACCTTGAGCAGGTAGGGATGGCCCTGGCTATCCTTGATCCAGACATCAAGGCTGGTAGAGATCTTAAAAGGCGCCAGGCCGTCGTAAACGACGAAAAGCACCTCGGCCTTGGCCTGGTTATCCTGGAGGCTGGTGAAAGATGAGGTGTCCGTGTCTTTGAGATACTCCTTGACCTGGTCTCCCATGCCCAAAGGCGTGCCCGTGCGCCAGAGGTCCTCCAGGAGAAAGTCAGGGCGGCCGGTCTTGAATTCGCCTTGGTACTTGGCATAGGCCTTAAAGCTGTTCTTGTAGTCGATGAAGGCGTCGTTAGTGTTGCGGCCGGCCTCATAGGCGAATGCGGACAGGTAGCGGGCCAGGGCGTCCTCTGCGAACACGGCTTTTTTGCCGTACTTGTCCGAGAGGAGGTTGAGTTTATTGTTGACCTTGCGGGCCTCCACCTGGCTGTTGATCCAATCGCCCAGGTAGAGGTAGTTAAGGCACTTAAGGACGTTGATGTAAACCTGCTCGAAATCCTCGCCGGAGTACGGCAGGGTGAGGTCGTTGCTGAGCATGGCCGTGACCTCGCCTGTGACGCTCTTGGTGTAAAGCTGGTCGATCAAGATGTCCGCAGCGTCAAGGGCCTTGTTGCTCCTGGCGAAGTCCCCCTGCATCTGCAGAAGGGAGCCCATGTCCAGGTCATAGAGCAGTTTGCTCGGGCCCTCGTAATTCTTTGCCGATCTTTCTATGTCCGCCACGCCGTCCGCGTAGCGGTCCGACACGATCTCGGAGTCCAGCTGAGCATAGTAGTTGATCCCGGCGCATCCCGCGGCGGCTATCAGGGCCGCCAGCAGGATGATCCGGAACTTGTTTTTTAACATTGTTATTTTAGAAACCCATACCGCTCTTCTCAATGATCTTCTTGATCTTTTTCTGGCCCAACCAGACTTTGGTATTGGTGGCCATATCGGTCAGGGTCATATCCACCTGGTAATAAACGGCCTTGGTGCCTTCCTTCTGGTCGGTCACTGAGGAGATGATCCCCTGCATCATGTAATCAGCACCGATCTCTTGCTTGAAAGCCTTTTTGGTCGCATCCGAAGCATAATCCTGCTGGTCCGTGCGCTCGTCGCGGACTTCCTGGCGCTGATCTTTATTGGACACGAAGGTCACCTGGCCGGAGTTGGTCAGGTCGCGTTCAATATCGCCCTGGAACACATCAATAGCGATATGCTCGTCCGTTTTATTGACTATCGTGCCCACGATGACCGTCGGGTTCTTGCCGCTAGCCTTCATAAAATTGGTCAGCCACGGGTAGGTCAGGGCTTCTTTGACCATTTCCTCGGATACAAGGTGCGAATCCGTGTCGTTCCAGCGTCCGGACAAGTCGGTGATGGTGTTCTCATTTACTCGCTGTACCGCGGTGCCGCCGCAGCTTATCAAGCTGCCGGCCACCACAACGATAAACATTAGCAAAATTACCTTTCTCATCGATTCCTCCTTTATTAAATAGGTTTATTCCAGGCTGTTCAGAACCTGAAGTGCATGGCTAATTGGGCATTGGCAGCGTCCACTTTATCGGTAATATTCGTGGGGCTGTCAAAAGGATCGACCGAGTTATCCGCAAACCTGACATAAGTGACCCCAGCACTGATACCCCAGCCATGCGCAAAAGTATAATCCAGGCCGGCATCCGCGTGCCAAGCCAAAACATTGCAGTTCGAATTAATATAATAGTAGGTCAACCCGGCGCCTAGATAGGGGGACAGTTCGGTGGGCAAAAGATACCCGCGGAACTGGGCATTGATCGACGTCCCATCCAGGAAAGATCCGACACCCATACCCACGGAAAAATAAGGATTAGGCGCCTTGTCGAATTCAACACCGAGAACGTCCGGAAGACCGACGACCAGCGAAAAATCATTAGGGAACATCTCCCGGGGGCTATAAGACTGCATTTTTTGATTGACCATATTGGTCACCGTCATATCCGGCGTATAGACCGGAGTGGGCGAGGCCGTATCGGCCCAGACCACGGCTTGCGGCAGGACCAGCAAGCCCACACAAAAAAGCCAGATCATTTTCTTTACCATTTTCTAACCTCCTCCTTTTATTTACTTCTGGGCTTCCGCAGGCAGCGGTTTGTTGGGTATCAAGGCAATAGGGCCTTTCAAAGCTTTGACCTGAAAGGCGAACTTTTTATCCAGTGATTTGATCTGCCTTTTAATGTTCACGACCTCATTCACATTGGTAGTGCTAGTGCCCACCACGTCAACCAGCTCCTGGACCAGGCTGTGTTTTTCCCAGATAAAATCCTTGATCTTTTTCAAGCGGACCACATCCTCCGGCACCGTGCTGGTGTACATGACCGTCCAGGCAGCCACCTCGTCCAGCAGTTCTTGCCCATCCACGAGACTGTCATTGGCCTCATAGGCGATCAGAGCGCCGTCGGTCACGAAGGTTTCGCGCACCTCGCGCAACCCTTTATTGATCAGGTCCGCGGATTGATTATACGCGTTCACGATCCGTTCGTTAAAGGAGTTTTCAGGGACGTTTTCGGCCATTTCGGCGAACAGCGGAAACGCCGATCCCAAAACAGCCAGCATAACGATGACCCATAAACACTTAATCTTAAGCATTTGTTCACCTCCTTAAATGGTATTTTACAGTATTTGCTCCTGAGAAGGAACATCCCTGGTGATCTGTTCTCTGATCTTTTGGGATCTTTCCAAAAAACCACGCGATTCACGGGTCCTGCCCAGATCCTGGCACAACGCGGAGAGTTGAGACAACACCACGGATTTATCGTAGGTCCGCAGGATATTTTCAGAGCTGTCGCGCAGGGCCACGATCTGCCGCAGGGAAGCGTCGCCAGCAGGCCCCAAAATGGGGCCCGGGACCGGAGCGCCCCGTTCCGCTTCAAAGATATCCAAGGCCCTTTTCAGGGCGGACTCGGCTTCGGGATATTTTTTTTGGGCCAGATAGATGATGCCCAGGTTGGTCAGCGCGTGCGCGACGTTGGGATGCGACGGAGACCAGAGCATCTCGGCCTGGTCCACGGCAGTCTGGGCAAGGCCGAGAGCTTGCGGAAGATCGCCCTGTTGATAGGACCGGTACGCTTTGATGTTCAGATCGAACCATTGTTTCTGGGTCTGGTAGGCCTGGTTCAAAAGCGGGGCCATGGTATTGGACGCGCCGCCTTTTTGCTGCAGCAGGGTGGCTATTTCTAGCTTGACCTGGTTATCGTTGTTCTTCAGCGATTGGATCAGAGAAAAGAGCACCTGGTCGGCTTGAGCCGAGGCAAGCTTTACCGGGGGGTTTGCCACGGGTACAAAGGGGAACCAGCCGGCGCCGACGAAAAATCCTATGACCAGGCAAAGGGCGGCCGCAGTCGCGGCCCAGCCCCACTGGGGCACCAACGGCCTGGTTTGGCCTGGCCTGAGGCGGACCATGACCTTGTCCGCGAACCAGTTCGGGGCCCTGTGCATCGAGGTCCGGCCAACTCCTTGTGTGACTTTTTTCAGGAAAAGCAGGTAATCCCTGCAAACAGGGTCCTGTTCCAGCTGCTTGGTTACAGCGGCCCGGTCAGCTTTGGAAAGGGTGCCGTCCAGATAGGTTTCAAGTCTCTCGGCCAATTCAAAGGATATTCGTTGCATGGTTACCTCCTATTTCTCTTTATCCCTGGGGCAGATATTAGTTACGGCCTTGTATTCAAAGAACTTTTGTACTTGTCCCATAGCCGTATTTTAGCCCTGTAGATCCGGACCTTAACTTTGGCCAGTGAAATCCCCAAAATCTGGGCGATTTCGTCATAGGCCAGCCCTTTGAAATGCCTCAAAATAAAGGGGTATTTCAGGGAATCCGGCAGAAAACCGACCAGTTGCTGTGCCAGGGCTACTGATCTTTTGCGGTCCACCTGCTCTTCCACCGAAGGGCCGGGATCGGGGAAATCCTGGGGCGTATCCTCATCCCAACCCGGCCTGGAATGGTCCAGGGAAAAAAAACGGACTATTTTTTTGCGCCGGAGTTTTTTCCGGCACAGGTTCAAAGCGATGGTATAAAGCCAGTTGGAAAGTTTGAACTCCGTTTTGTAGCGGGACAGGTTGCGGTAGAACTGCAAAAAAGTTTCCTGGGCCGCGTCCTCAGCGTCCTGGGCGTTAGCCAGAACACGGAAGCAAAGGTCAAAGATATAGTCCTGGTATTTTTCCATGAGCCGGCGGAAGGCATCCTGGTCACCGGACTGGCTTTTGCGGATGAGGGTCAATTCGTGGGTTGAAGGGTCGCTCTGGGGTTCCATCTTGGTCCCTTAATTATTGAATTGAGGCTTTGCGCCGAAAGGACGCGCAAAACTAAGTATTATCATATCACGGCCTTCTGGCGGGGAAAGGCTATTTATCCTTTTAAAAGGTTAGGCCCGTTGTTATAATCAACTACCAGTGAACCAGGTCAATCGTAAAATCTGCTCCTCCGGAAGACAATAACCCATGGAATACAAGGTCGTTAAAGGCAGGAAAGCAATGGGCGAAGCGGCCGCCCAGCAGGCCGCCGAGTGGATCAACCACAGCGTCCAGCAGAAGGGCCGCTGCGTCTTTATCGCGGCAACCGGCGCCTCCCAGTTCGACTTTTTAGAGGCTTTGGTGGAGATCAAGGAAATTGACTGGTCCAAGACCACGATGTTCCATCTCGACGAATACATCGGGATGCCGGCGACCCATCCAGCCAGCTTCAGGAAGTACCTTAAAGAAAGGTTCGTGGACAAGGTCCATCCCGGGATCGTCCACTTCGTGGCGGGTGACAACCCGCAGGGGGCCAGCGCGGAGTGCCAAAGGCTGGGACAACTGATCAAAAAAGTGCAGGTCGACGTGGCTTTTGTGGGGATCGGCGAGAACGGGCATCTGGCTTTTAATGACCCGCCGGCCGATTTTGAACGCCAGGACCCTTATTTTCCCGTGAAATTGGACGAGCCCTGCCGCAGGCAGCAGCTGGGCGAGGGCTGGTTTAAAAACCTGGACGAAGTCCCTCAAGAGGCCATCACCATGTCCATAGCCCAGATCATGAAGTCCACCCATATCCTGGCTGTGGTACCGGACCAGCGCAAGGCCCAAGCGGTCAAAAACTGCCTCACCAAACCGGTCTCCAACCTTTATCCTTCCTCCATCCTACAAAACCATAGCCAGTGTCTCGTGTTCCTCGACGAGCAGGCGGCTTCATTATTATGAACATGCCTGGTCTGGTCGACCTGCAGGTCAACGGCTACGGCGGGGTGGATTTTTCCAGTCCGGAGCTTAGCCTTGATAAAATCCATTTGGTCACAAAGAAATTTGAAGAGTTGGGTATCGAGTTTTTTTGCCCCACCCTCATCACCAGCCCGGCCGAAGTTTACGAAAAGAACCTGCCTTTGCTGGCCAAGGCCATGGATGATCCCTATTTAAAAAAGCATATCCTCGGCGTGCATCTGGAGGGGCCGTTCATCTCGCCCCTGGACGGCGCAAGAGGAGCCCATGAGCTCAATGATGTCAAAATGCCCAATCTCGACCTGTTCCAAAAGTTTTTTGACCTGGCCCAAGGCAAAATTGTCCTGCTGACCCTGGCTCCAGAGCTGGAGGGCGGGCTGGAACTGATATCCCGTTGCGTGAGCCTGGGAGTCAGGGTTTCCCTGGGGCACCATCTGGCGGAACAGGGGGTCATTGAACAGGCTGTCCAGGCCGGAGCCCACCTGTGCACCCATCTGGGCAACGGCCTTCCGGCCATGTTGCCCAGGCATCCCAATCCTCTGTGGTCGCAAATGGCCCAGGTGCAGCTGACCGCGATGATCATCACGGACGGGTTTCACCTGACGCCGGAGTTCATCCAAGTCGTCCTCAAGGCCAAGGGGGCGGATAAGGTCATCGTAACCAGCGACTGCGTTTTCGCCGGAGCGATGCCAGCGGGCCGTTACGGAAAATATACTTTGGACGAAAAGGGCAAGTTCTTTTATCCGGCTGCCGGCACCTTGGCCGGCTCCAGCCGCAATATGGTAGAATGCATAAAATATCTTGATTCGTTGCACCTGTGTTCCAGTGAAGATTTGGTTAAAATGGGCAGGACCAATGCCCTTAAAATTATAGGTAAAATCTAGGAAAGGCGAGAAGTGGGAAGTATCCAGGAAGCCACAGATTCATTGAAAAAAGCGGTGCAGGGAAGCGAACGTTTGAAGCTCGATGCCGGAACCCTGGCAACCTATGAAGTGGACGGCCTGCGTCCGCAAGCCGTGGTTAAACCCCTGAACAAGGAAGAGCTGTCCGCAGTCCTGAGCAGTGCCCATGCCCATCAGTTGGGCGTTATCCCGTGGGGCGGCGGGACGATGATGACCGCGGGGCAGGCCCCTAGTTCCTACGACCTGGCCATTGACCTGAAATCTATGGATCATATCGTGGACTATCCAGCCGAGGATCTGACCATCACCGTGGAAGCAGGAATCACCCTGGCTGCTTTAAATGAGAAGCTGCACCAGAACAGGCAGTTCCTTCCTTTTGACCCGCCTTTCCCGGAAAAAGCCACCATCGGCGGGCTGATCGCCTCGGGGGCGAGCGGCCCCATGCGGCTTGGTTTTGGGGGCATCAAAGATTCCCTGCTGGGGCTGCAAATGGTCCTGTCGGACGGCACCATCGCCAAGTCCGGGAGCCGGGTGGTCAAGAACGTGGCCGGGTACGATCTGGGCAAACTATTCACAGGCTCCTGGGGAACTTTGGGTGTCATTACTTCGGCCAGTTTCAAGGTCAGGCCCCTGCCGGAAAAGATCGTTGTCGTTTCCCTGGCCTGCGGGACCTGGGAAGTTGCCGTGGATTTTTTTAAGAGCTGCCGGGAATCCGCCATGGACCCCTGCGGCCTGGAACTCTTGAACCCGGCTGCGGCCCCGGAGATCGCGGGGGCACTGCCGAAAGAGATTACGCTGGTCGTGGGTCTGGCCGGGTTTCAGGAAGACGTGACTTGGCAGCTGGAACTTCTGGCCGGCATACAGAAAAAGAGCAAAGCCGCGAACCTCAAGATATGGGAAGGGGATAGCCAAAAGACACTGATGGCCAGCCTGAGGGATTTCCCGGGAAAGTTTTCGGGTGAGACCAAGGACCAGGTGACTTTTAAGGCCAACCTTTTGCCCTCGGAAATCATTGGTTTCAGCCGCATTATAGAACAACAATCCGCCAGTGCCGGTTTGCGGCAGGTTTTGCTGCTGCACTTGGGGCTGGGGACTCTCTGCGGCAGGTTTTATTTCAACCAGGGCAAGGGCGTTGAAGCGGAGACGGAGCTTTTACTGCAGCTGCAGGAAAGGGCGTTCGCCAGTGGAGGGAATCTGGTCGTGCAGTCCGGCCCAGGATCCCTCAAACAAAGGATCCCTGGATGGGGCAAAGCCCGGGGAGATTTTGAGCTGATGAGGCAGATCAAGGACAAGATAGACCCCAAACATCTTTTAAACCCAGGCAGGTTCATCGGATGAGCAAAGAGACTTTTTTGTGGTCAGAGCTGATACAGGAAAAACGGTTCAGGGAGTGCGTTCACTGCGGGTTTTGCCTGGCCAGCTGCCCCACCTACCGCCTGACCGAAAGGGAAATGGATTCTCCCCGGGGCAGGATCTACGCCATGAACGCCGTGTCCAGCGACAGGTTTGGTTTGACCTCCCCGATTGTCCGGCATCTTGACCTGTGCCTGGGCTGCCGTGCCTGCGAAACAGCCTGTCCTTCGGGGGTCCGCTACGGCCAGATCATTGAAGCGGGCCACATCGTGGTCCAGCGCGACGCCAGACGCAACCTTATGCAAAAATTCATTCAGATGTTCTTTTTTGATTTTCTCCTGCCCTATCCGGAGAGGCTGAGACTGATGCTCTGGCCCATCCAGATCTGGAGCCGGGTGCCGATGAAATTAAAAAAGGCTGTTACTATTTTTGTTCCCGCAGCGCTGCGGCCGTTCCTGTTCCTGGCTCCTTCTCCCAAAAAGAAGGAGGCAGCCCCGGCCTTTCCCGCACTCTACACTCCCGGAAAAGCCAAAAAAAAGGTGGGGCTTTTGCGGGGCTGCGTGGCCAGCCTGTTCTTTGACGAGACCAACAAGGCCACCGTACGGGTGCTGGCCAAGAACGGGTGCGAGGTGTTTATCCCTAAAAAGGCGGTCTGCTGCGGGGCGCTGCCTCTGCATACCGGCAACCTGGAGCTGGCCAAAAAAATGGCCAGAAGAAATATCGATGATTTCAGCGGACAGGGACTGGACGCCGTGATCGTCAACGCGGCAGGGTGCGGGGCGGCTATGAAAGAATACGACCACCTGCTGCGGGATGATCCGCAATACAAGGAAAAGGCCAAAGAATTCAGCGCCAAAGTCAAAGACATCACCGAATTCCTGGTGGACCTTCCTTTCGTGAAGCCCACAAAACCCCTTCCTTTTAAAGTGACCTATCACGAGGCCTGCCATTTGTGCCACGCCCAGGGCATCCGCAGGCAGCCCCGGGAGATCCTCCAGGCGATCCCGGGACTCACCCTGGTCGAAATGACGGACAGCGACTGGTGCTGCGGCAGCGCCGGCACTTATAACCTGCTCCAGCCGGAGATGGCGGACCAGCTGCTGGGCCAAAAGCTGGAGTCGATTTTGGCTACCCAGGCGGACTTTGTGGCCACGGGCAATCCGGGCTGCAACCTGCAGATCAGCAAGGGTCTGGAAGAATGCGGGTCCAAGATCCAGGTGGAACATCCAGTGGTCCTGCTGGACAGGGCTTACGACTATAACCATTAGTTTTCTTCATCCAACAAACAAAAAACACACGGGAGATGGCTTACGGCATATATCCTATTTACCCTGATCTATCTTCTTTACTATGTGGGGTTGGTCAAAAGCGCCATCGCCTTCGCCAATATGACCATGACCGCCCTGGTGACCATGGCTTCTAAAAGCTTTTGTTTGATGATGTGGATCTGTTTCCTGGTCTGCGGCCATTTGCTCAGCGTTTCCGGGGTCAACAGCCCGGTCCTCCTGTGGCGCGTCCTTTCGCTGGTATGGTTTGGCGTCTTCATCATCCCGGCGATTTTCTTTGTTCTCAAGTTCCTCTGGAATATTTTCCTGCGCAGGAAACGCATCGTGCCCCATATCCACAGCAGCGATATCACGGGGGAGTTCAGGCCTGTGCCCACTCCCGATCTTTTCAAGCCGCCTTTTGCGTTCCTGAGAAAGATCGGTCTGCGAAACGAGCATCATTACCCTGTTTTTTTACGGCACGAATTGTTCTTCAAGGACCTGCCCAAAGCTTTTGACGGGTTCGCCTTTATCCATTTGAGCGATCTCCATTATGTGGGGGAATTTTCAGGCGCTTATTACGCCCAGCTGGCCCGGTGGGTTCGCCAGATCAAGGCATCCACTATCCTGATGACCGGGGATTTTGTGTCCCGGGTGAGGGATATCCCAAAATGCGAAAAATGGATCAGGCAGCTCACCCGGGACCACCGCGTGATCGGGGTTTTGGGCAATCATGATTACTGGACCCACGTGAAGACCGTCACCCAGGCCATGCGCCGGGGAGGGGTGGAGCTTCTGGTCAACCAGAGGACCTTGATCAAAAAAGGCGGCCAATCCCTGATGATCATCGGGCTGGACGACCTTTGGAAAGGCCTCAAGGCACCCGCGAGTTTGTGGGAAGGCAAGGGGTTCAAAATAGTCCTGGCCCACACGCCGGACCAGTTAAGGGAATCCGTGGGCAAAAGCGTTGAGATGCAGTTGAGCGGGCACACCCACGCCGGGCAAATACGCTTTCCCTTGATCGGTCCTATTTTTATCCCCTCGCTTTACAGCCGTAAGTTCGACCGTGGTTTTTTTCAACTCCAGCATATACTGCTTTACGTGAGCCAGGGCATTGGGGGCTTGCCGCCTTTCCGCCTCAACTGCAGACCCGAGATATCCACCTTTGTTCTTAGAAGAAAAAAAGCCTAGGTCCAGCGATGACCCTCAACGAACAAGTTAAGAGCCTGGCCAAACAACTTGGGTTTACGATGACCGGAGTGGTCCCTGCGGCCAAAGCAGGGCGGGACCATGCCAAAGTCCAGGCCTGGGTCGAGCAAGGGTTTTCCGCGGGCATGCAGTATATGCAGAATTTTTTCAAGCGGGCGGACCTTCTCCGAGACAAGCTATCCCCAGCCGGTCATATTATTTCCCTGGCGGTGCCTTATGGCGGAGAAGTTTTGGGCCCGCGGTCTAACCACAAGGCCGGCGCAGGACGGATTGGCCGCTATGCCCTGGGCCAAGATTACCACCAGGCCGTCCTGGCCAAGATGGAGGAGCTCCTAGGGCTCATCCGGCAAGCCTACGGCCAGCCTTTTTATGCCGCGGCTTTTGTGGACACGGCGGCGCTTTTGGAGCGCTCCCTGGCTGAACAGGCCGGGATCGGCTTTATCGGCAAGAACAATTGCCTGATCATCCCGGGACAGGGTTCCTTTTGCACTCTTTCGGAAATCGCCACCGACCTTCCCCTGAAAGACGACCAGCCTTTAGCGCAGACGGAGAACAAAAAGTATGTGGGCTGCGGTTCCTGCGACCGGTGCGTCAAAGCCTGCCCGACCGGCGCGTTGGCCAAACCTTACCAGTTGGACGCGGGGAAGTGCATCGCTTATCTGACCATCGAGAATAAAGGAGCCATTTCAGAGGAGTGGCGGCCCAAGATGGGGAACTGGGTCTATGGATGCGACGTGTGCCAGGAGGTTTGCCCATACAATCAAATCGGGAACCCAAGGCCAAAAGGGCAGGCTGTCTTTTTCCCGGAGGGTCCGTGGCTTGACCTCAAGACGGTCTTGGGCCTTGAGAATGAGGAAAGTTTTTCAAGATATTTTAAGGGGTCGGCGATCTTGAGGCCAAAAAGGAAAGGGCTCTTGAGGAACGCCTGCGTGGTCGCGGGGAACAGCCAGGACCTCGGCCTTGTTCCTATCCTGGAAGGCCTAAAGGAGAAAGACCCGGAACCCCTGGTCCGGGAACATGCGGTCTGGGCTTTGGGACGACTGAATGCAGGGAAAGTTCCCGGTAAGAGCTTGGAAAATTAATCCAAAAAAACAGCTCTGTTTTGATATGATAGGCCAAGGTTTTTTATCCTACCCGGAAGGCTATTATGCACGAAAGACGATTAAAAATATTTTTATTCTTATTGTTCATGCTGGTGCTTTTTTGCTTCTTTTATTTCGGGGTACCGAAATATTTGACCTTCGAGAACATCAAGAACAGCCAGGACGATCTTGTTGATTATTACGGGGACCACACCTATTTTGCCCTTCTTGTCTTTTTCATGATCTGCACCGCCTGGACCGCGTTCTCTTTCCCGGTCCCGCTTCTGCTCACCATCACCGGAGGGGCTATCTTCGGGATCGCCGTGACCGTGCCGCTGGCTGTCCTGTCCGTGGCCCTGGGCGGGACCATGGCCTTTCTTTCCTCAAGGTATATTTTTGGAAAGCTGGTCGGGGACAAGTTTGGGGGCCATTTGAAAGCTTTTGAGGAAGAGATAGAACGGAACGGGGTTTATTATCTTTTGTTCGTCAGGCTGATCCCGGGGGTCCCGTACTTTTTGGTCAATATCCTGGCCGGGGTCACCCGGGTCAAATCCATGACTTTTTTCTGGACGACCCTGGTCGGGCTGATCCCGCTCGTGGTCATTGAGGCCAACGCGGGCCAGCAGCTGGCCAATATTGACTCTCCCGAGGAGATCTTCACGCCGGGGATCATGATCTCTTTGGGATTGCTGGGAGTGATCTCGATCCTGCCGGTGCTCTACAGGAAAATCAAGAGGAAGAAACCCGCCGCTGCCTAGCGACTGGAACCGCTCGCCTTTAAACCCCGCTAAAAGCGCTGAATCCGCCATCCACCGGCACCACGATCCCGTTGATAAAGCTCGCGCCCGGGCTGCAAAGCCAGACCAGGGTGTTGACCAGCTCCTCGGCCTCTCCGAAACGGCCTGTGGGGGTGTGGTTGATGATGGTCTGGCCCCTTGGGGTGAGGCTGCCGTCGGGGTTGGTGAGGAGGGACCTGTTCTGTTCGCCGATGAAAAAACCGGGGGCGATGGCGTTGACCCTGATGCCCGGTCCGTATTTTTGGGCCAGGTCCGTGGAAAGCCATTTGGTGAAGTTTTCCACCGCGGCCTTGGCCGCGGAGTAGCCCACCACCCTGGTCAGGGGGCGGGACGCGTTCATCGAGGAGATGTTGACGATGCAGCCTTTTTTGGACCCTGTTTTACCCGTGGAAAAGCCGGTCAACACCGGCCCAAAGACCAGGGTGGGCAGGATGGTGCCGAACAGATTGAGCTCCACCACGTCCCTTAAAGCCTGGATCGGCACGTCAAAAATATGGCCGTCCGGAGGAAGGGTCGCAGCGGGCTTGTTGCCGCCGGCCGCGTTGACCAGGATGTCCACCTTGCCCCATTTGGCAAGGACGATGTCGCGGGCCTTTTCCAGCTGAGCTTTGTCCAGCACAGAGGCCGGGAGGGGGATGGCCTCACTGCCCTCTTTTTGTATCTCTGCGGCCACTTCGTTATAGCGGTCGATGGCCAGAAGCCCCACTTTGGCGCCGGCCAGGGCCAATCCTTTGGCCATATGGGTGCCCAAGACGCCCGTGCTGCCGGTCACAACCGCGACCTGACCTTCTAGGCTGAACTGCTTTTTCAGAAAATCTTCCAACATGGTTTTCTCCTTTTCTCAATCTAGGCGGTAGGCTTTTTTAGCCAGCGTGTAGGCGAAAGCTTCGGCCAGTTCAGGCGCCTGCTCCCTGTCGATAAGTCCGTGAACGACCTGTCCGGCCAGCCAGTTGCAGGTGACCCGGCGCCAGACGTCGTGACGCGCCGGGATAGAAGCGAAGGCGCGGGTGTCGTCGTTGAACCCGGCGGTGTTATAGATGCCGGCGGTCTCCACAACCTGGTCCAGGTAACGTTGCATCCCATTGACGCTGTCATGGAACCACCAGGGCGGGCCCAGGACCAGGGCCGGGTAGTGCCCGGCCAGGGTGGCCAGCTCACGGCTGTAATTGGTCTCGTCGAGGGTGAACAGGATGAGCTTTAAGCGGGTGTCCGAGCCGTAGGTGTTCAAAAGTTTATGGAGGTTGTGGGTCCATTCGACCTGGACCGGGATGTCCGCGCCCTTGTCCAAGCCAAAACGGTTATAGACGGAACGGTTGTGGTTGCGGAAACTGCCGACATGCAGCTGCATGACCAATCCGTCCTCGCAACTCATCCGGGCGAACTCCATCAGCATGTGGGCGGTGAAGCGGGCGGCATCATCCTTTTCCAGCCTGCCTTTAAGAGCGTGCTGGAAAATGTTCTCCGCCTCCGGGTCCGACAGGCGCTCCGTATAGGGGGCCAGGGCCGCGTGGTCCGTGGCCACAGCGCCGTTTTGTTGGAAAAAGGCCCGCCGGTCCTCTATGGCTTTGATGAACTTTTTATAACTGTCCACGGCGGTCCCCGTGACTTCGCTCAAATGCTGGATATTGTTCAGCCACCCTTTCATGTCCAGGTTGACTACGGCATCCGGCCTGAAACAAGGGAGGACCCTGCCTTTGCCCAAGGCTTTTTGTATCTTCCGGTGCTCCTCCAGGGTGTCTGTGGCAGGGTCCGTGGTGCTCATGACCTCTATCTTGAACTTTTTGAACAGAGCCCTGGGACTGTAAGCGGGGCTCGCCAGTTTTTCCTGCAATTCATCATAGAGAATCCGGGCATTCTTAGGGCTGGGTTTTTCTTTGATCCCAAAAACATTAATGAGTTCGTCGGAGATCCACAGGCCGCTGGGCGTGCCGGCGAAAAGATGAAAATTTTCGGCGAAGAGCTGCCAGATGCGGCGGTGGTCGGTTTCCACCGCAGAGCCATCCTGGCTAGGGACTCCCAGGCGCTCCATCGGGATGCCTTGGCTAAAGAGCATCCGGAAAACATAGTGGTCGGGGATGATGAACATTTGGGCCGGTGTGCCGAAGGTGGCTTTTTCAGCGGCCAAAAGGCCAGGGCTCACGTGCCCATGCGGGCTTATGATGGGAAGGGATTTTACCTTGGAATAAAGCTGGCGGGTCAGCTTGCGCTGGGACGGCTCCGGGTCAAAACAACGGTCTGGGGAAAGCTGCCAGGTCTTTTTCATGAAAAGAGAATAACATTCTCCGGAATGACCTGTAAAGATGGTGTTTCTTTTCTCTTTAGACGCTGGTGGGTTTACGCCTTTTTTCATATCAGATTCAGTGCCCTATGATAGGATATTTTTATTCGTGAGCAACCCGAGAAAGGCAAAAAGTGCAAACCAACCCTGCTGTTTTGGAGAGGCGCTCCTGGACGCCCAGCCAGGCGTTCAGCTACTGCGAGTGGCTCACCAAACACCATTACGAGAACTTCCCGGTCGGGTCCTTTTTTATCCCCAGAGAAAAAAGGCCTTATGTCTGGAGCGTCTATGCGTTTGCCCGGATCGCTGATGATTACGCGGATGAGCTCATCTATAAAGGAAAGAGGCTGGTTAATCTACAGGAGTGGCAAAAAAAGCTGGCCCTTTGCTCCAAAGGCCAAGCCAAGCACCCGGTTTTCATAGCGCTGGGGCAGACCATCAGGAAATTCTCCCTGCCGGTATCCTTATTGCGGGACCTTTTGACCGCTTTTGAGATGGATGTGAAAAAAAAGCGATACAAAACCTTTCGGGAGGTGCTGCATTACTGCTGCTATTCAGCCAACCCCGTGGGACGGCTGGTCCTGCTCCTTTTCGGCATCAAGAACTCGAAGCTTTTCAAATATTCGGATTCCATCTGCACGGGCCTGCAACTGGCCAATTTCTGGCAGGATGTGGGCGTGGACCTGGAAAAAGACAGGATCTACCTGCCCCAGGAGGACCTGATAAAATTCGGTTACAGCGAAAAAGACCTTTTTAAGCGGGTGGGGGACCAGAGATTCATCCGGCTGATGCAGTTCCAGGTCGACAGGACCAGAAAGATTTTTTTGGCCGGCCGGCCTCTCCTGAAATTTCTGAAAGGCAGGTTGAAATTTGAGATCAAGCTGACCTGGCTGGGAGGGAACAAGATATTGGATAAGGTCCAGAGGCATCCTGCTTCTGTTTTCAGCCATCGTTCCATCATCGGCCTTTCCGACAAGATGGACATCCTTTGCAAAGCGCTGAGCCAAAAGGACTGAGCAATGACAGGCAACCAAGAGACCATCCGCCGCACCAGCAATTTTTACCCTTCCTTCGGGCTCCTGCCGTCCCGGGCTCACCGGGCCCTGGGGACCCTCTATGATTTTTGCCGGGAGAGCGACGACCGAGTGGACGCGGACCTGCCGGTCCCCAAGAGGCGGAAGCTTTTAAGGGAATGGGAAAAAGAGCTCAAACGGTGTTACCACGGTGAACCCGAGCACCCTGTCGCCAAGGCGCTGCAGTCCTTGCTGCAGGAATTTCCCATACCCCAGAAATATTTTGAGGACCTTCTGCGCGGTATGGCCATGGACCTGGACCGGAGGCGGTACCCCACCTTTAAAGCGCTAGCCTTATATTTTTACCGGGTTGCCGGGGTCGTGGGCCTGATGTGTCTCAAGGTTTTCGGGGTCAGCGAAACCGCGGGCAGAGCCTACGCCCTCCATCTGGCCACGGCGCTGCAGCTGACCAATATCATCCGTGATGTCAGGACCGACCTTATAATGGAAAGGATCTATTTCCCTCTGGAGGATTTCAAGCGTCTGGGTTATTCCCTGGAGGATTACCGGCAAGGCGTATGGAACAAAGAGGCGGAAAAATTCTTTTCTTTTCAAATCCAGAGGGCCAAAGGATATTTTGAGTCAGCCCGGCATCGTTTACCCGTCCAGGAAAGGAAAAAGATCCGAGCCGCGCGGGTCATGGGGATCATTTACGAGAAGATCCTCAATAAGATCGCCAAAGACCCGCAGAGGATTTTCCGCGGAAAGGTCAGCATTTCCAAGTGGGCGAAGTTCACCGCGGTGCTGCAAGCCGTTTTCACCAGCCGTTAAAAGAGCGCTGGATCCAGGCAACCGGTTAAGAGGAAGAGGTTAGATGGCAAGAGATCCAGAAGCCATTATTGTGGGGGCGGGATTGGCCGGGCTGGCCGCCGGCGTGGACCTGGCTGAGCAGGGGATCAAGGTGCTGGTCCTGGAAAAAAGGGAGACGCTCGGGGGCCGGGCCAGTTCTTTTAAGGACCCTAAAACCGGCCAAAGCGTGGACAACGGCCAGCATCTTTTTATGGGATGCTACACCCAGACCCTGGAATTCTTTAATAAGATCCAGGCCCTGGATAAACTGGAGTTCCAGAAAACCCTTCTTTTGAACTATTTTGAGCCCGGAGGCAGACAAAGCCATCTTGCTTGTCCGAACCTTCCAGCGCCTTTACATCTGTTGTGGGGCCTGCTTAGTTTTAAGCCTCTTACTTTTTTCTCCAAAGTCGCGGTCTTCAGGGCAGGATCAAAGCTGTCCAGGGGAAACACAGGCAGCGCCAAAACCGTGAGAGAGTGGCTGGAGCAGGAAAAACAACCGCAGGCAACCAGAAAATATTTTTGGGAACCCCTGGTCCTGGCCACGCTCAATACCGGCCTGCAAAGAGCTTCAGTGAGACTTTTGGCCACGGTCCTCAAGGCGGGGGTTATGGCCGGCGGAAAATATTCCAGGCTGGGATTTGCCAGAACAGGTTTGAGCCAACTTTACGCCGAGGGCGCCAAAAAGTTCATTGAGGACAGGGGAGGACGCGTGGAAAGCAAGGCCTCGGTCCAAAACTTCGTGGTCAGCAAGAGCCGGGTCGTTGGGATTAAAATGTACGGGGGCCGAGTGCTTCCGTGCCCTGCTGTCATCAGCAGCGTGACCCCACATGACCTGCGATCCTTGCTGCCCGTTTCCCTGCAAACCTCCGGCCAGCCTTTCCACTATCTCAAAGGTTTACACTCCTCGGCTATCCTGTCGGTGCATCTTTGGCTGGACCGGGAGGCTGTCCCGCTGGAATGGGCAGGGATGCTGGGTACCAGCGTGCAGTGGATCTTTAACAAAAAGCGTATGTTCCGGCAGGCGGAAGGGGATTATCTTTCGTTGGTCATCAGCGACGCGGACAAGTTCATGAGGATGAAGAGCAGCGACATCGCAGCGTTGGCCGTAAAAGACCTCCAAAAAGTTTTTAGCAGCGCCAGGGGAGCCAGGGTTTTGCGCCACTGGGTGGTCAAAGAACCTTTTGCGACCCTTTCCGCCGACCCCAAGGTGCAAGCGCTCAGGCCCGGATGCCGGACCAACCTAAAAAATCTTTTCCTGGCCGGCGACTGGACCGATACCGGTCTGCCAGCCACCATGGAGAGCGCAGTAAAAAGCGGCAGGATTGCGGCCAAAGCGGTCATGGACAGGTAGTTTTTTAAAATGTTAAAATATGTTAGATTATGGCTGGTTTAACATCGCTTTGTAAAGGAACAGGAGAGAACGTTGGCTAAAAGCACAAGACGAAGCGTTTCGAAGAGCAAGGGAGAACTGCTCAACGGGAAGATGAGGCGGTTTTTTCTGGGCATTTTCAGGCCCCTTTATATCAAGCGGCAGATGGCCCTGCGCCGGGGAGCGTGCAAAAGGTGCGGCAACTGCTGCGCGATCGCCTTTAGCTGCCCGTTTTTAAAGACCGCAGATGGCATCACGGCCTGCGCCATATACGGTTTTCGTCCTTCCCAGTGCGCCCTGTTCCCCATTGACGAACGGGACCTGGCAGAAATACCCAAGGGATGCGGATTTTATTTTAAAGCCGGGAAAAAGAGGGTTTAACATGAGGTCCAAAGCAAAATTATTAATGTTCGTTTTGGCCGTTGCCTTCAGCGGGATGGCCCTGACCAAGCCCGGAGTTTCAGTGAAGCCGCTTACCGTCAAATTCCAGGACCAGTTCGTTTATACCTCGCCGGTCGTGGCTGATCTGATGCACAACGGCTCTTTTGAGATCATCGCGGCGGGCACCCAGCAGGTCTATGTCCTGAATCCCGACCTTACGGCCCTGGACGGCTGGCCCAAGGAACTTTTGAGGACCGAGGGAGTATCCGTGTGCGGCACCCCGGCTGTCGGGGATGTCGAGGGGACCGGACACGAAGACATCGTGGCGGTCACCAAAGGGGACGGCGGGATCCTCAAAGTGTTCGTCTGGGACTACCAGGGCATCGTGGTGCCGGGATGGCCGCAGACCGTCAGGGGCATCATTGATTACGGCGCGTCGCCGGTCATCGCGGACCTGGAAGGGAACGGCAAAAAGGAGATCATTTTCACGGCGAGCCTGCCGGAAGCCAACGGTAACCCCGGCGTGGTCTATGTTTTCCAAAGCAACGGCAAGGTCTATCCAGGATGGCCCCAGCAGGTACCGCCCGTGCAGGGGAGTTCCCAGTGGCTTTCGACCCCGGCGGTAGGCCCCCTGGAAAAAGGGGATAGTCCGGCCATTATTGTCGCCACCATCAACGGCCAGGTCCTGGCGTGGGATCCTACAGGCAAACCGTTGGAGCACTGGCCTGTGCAGGCCGAGCGGGGGGACCGGTTCTACGTGGCCCCTATCCTGGCGGATATCGACAGGGACGGTTCCATGGAAATAGTGGTGGGCTCGTGCAACGACAACCAGGAAGGCAATTTTTACGTATGGCGCAGCGACGGCAGTCCGGCCAAAGGCTGGCCCCGCCGTGTCCCCAGCAACATCCAGTCCGAGGCTGCCGTGGGCGACCTGGAGGGCGACGGAGGGATAGACATCGTGTTCGGGACCAATGTCGGGTCCAGGGTCTACGCGTTCAGGGCCAACGGGCTGATGGTCAAAGGATGGCCGCAGAAAAAAGGCGAGAGTTATTTTTGCAACTATCCCATCCTGGTGGACCTCAAAGGCGAATCCAAATCCAGCGTGATCATCGGGGCCATGGACCAAAAGATATTTAATTTCCAGAGCGACGGGAACCTGGCGCCCGGCTGGCCGCAATTGCTGGGCGAACAAAATTCCAGCTTGAGGGCTCCCGCCGTTGCCACGAGGGAACAGGACCGCTATTACAGCCTGGTCTACCTGGCGAACGATAGTATCTCGCTATGGAAGATGCCCAAACCGCATTTAAAGAAAGGCAAAAAGTCAAAAACTCCTGATTGGCCGATGTTCCGCTACTCGCCGGATCACGCGGGTGTATGGCCGCTGACCGAGAAATAGCCGTGCGCCTCGGAATCTCCTCGCTATTCGCAGAAAATCTCCCCCTCTTCGATTATTTCCCTTATTTACAAACCGCAGGGATATCCCTCCTGGAGGTCTATTGTTACGGCTATCCCTCCTCTTTGGATGAGGAGTATTGGAAAACCTTTGCCAGGAAACTCAATGAAAACAATCTCCAGGTCTATTCTTTCCATACCCCGTTTGTAAAGGATGTCTCGTCGGTCGTGGCTTCCAGCAGGGAGGAGGCAGTCCGGGATATCCAAAAGAGCCTGGTTGCGGCCAAATTTTTGGGAGCACAGTTCGTCATCGTTCACCCGGGAGTTTCCTGTGACCAAGATGAAAGAAAAGCCAAGGAGCAGGCGAGCCTCAAGAGCTTAAAGCAAATTTATTTTGACTGCCGGGAAAAAGGGCTGAAAATGGCAGTGGAAAACATGCCGCTGGGTTATGTGGGAGGCGGGCTGGAGGGCCTGGCCCTGATCATGGAAGGGCTGCCCACGCCGGTGGGAGTGTGCCTGGACGCGGGCCATGCGTTCCTGGCCAATACCCCGCCGGAAAAGTTCGTGCAGTATTTCGGCCCAAGGCTTTACACCCTGCATTTACACGATAATAACGGCATGGAAGACCAGCATTTTTTGCCCGGAGAGGGTAAAATAAGATGGCCCGAATTTATTGAGGAGCTCAAACGAAACGGGTTCAAGGGCGTCTTGATGATGGAAGTAGGGAATTATAAGGATCCAAAGGAGATCATACGCCGGGTCAAGAGCATTGAGGACGATTTTTTGACCGGCCAAAGGGAGGTTAGGCTATGAGACCGGACGGCAGGATGCCGGAAAAAATGAGAGAGGTCAAGATCCAGCGCGGGTTCCTGGCGCATGCGGAAGGGTCTGTATTAGTGGAGATCGGGACGACCAAAGTGATTTGCGCGGTCACGGTAGAGGAAAAGGCGCCGATGTTCCTGGAAGGCACGGGAAAAGGGTGGGTCACCGCGGAGTACGGCATGCTGCCGCGTTCCACGCAGACCCGCAGTCCCCGGGAAGCCAGCCGGGGCAAGGTAGGCGGCAGGACCCATGAGATCCAGCGTTTGATCGGCCGGTCTTTGCGCGCGGTCACGGACCTCAAGGCTGTGGGAGACCATACCCTGGTCGTGGACTGCGACGTGCTGCAGGCGGACGGGGGCACCCGCACGGCCTCCATCACCGGTTCTTTTGTGGCCCTGTATGACGCCTTCCTGTTCATGAAACAACAAGGGGTCATTAAAAAGATCCCCTTACTGGACTATGTGGCGGCCACCAGCGTGGGAATTTTGGACGGAAAAAATATTCTGGACCTGTGCTACGCCGAGGACTCCAAGGCCGAGGTGGACATGAACGTGGTGATGACCGGAAAGGGGCAGTTCGTGGAGGTGCAGGGCACCGCCGAGCGGAACCCTTTCAGCGGCGAGCAATTGCAGGCGCTCCTCAAGCTGGCTGGCAGCGGTATCCAGGAACTGGTCGGGGTCCAGAAAAAGCTGATCGGGGAGCTGTAAGGTCTTGAAAAAAACCGGTCTTGTCCTGGCCACCCGTAATAAGCACAAGGTCTCGGAGATCAAAGCCATCCTCAAGGGGTTTCCGGTCAAGGTCTTTACCACCCTGGATTTTCCCAGGCTTAAAGAGGTTAAGGAAGACGGCAAAACCCTCGAGGCGAACTCGGCCAAAAAAGCATTGAGCGTCGCCAAACAGACCGGGATGATGGCCCTGGCGGACGACACGGGGTTGTTTGTGCAGGCTTTGAAGGAAGCGCCGGGGGTCTATTCCGCCCGTTTTGCCGGGCCTGACTGCGATTACGCGAAAAACAACCAAAAACTTTTAAAGCTTTTAGGAGATCTCCCCTCTTATAAAAGAAAAGCGGTGTTCAGCTGTGTCATCACCCTGGCCTTTCCAGACGGCAAGGTCAGGTCCGTAAGGGGAGACCTCAAAGGCCGGATAGCCTTTGAGGAAAAAGGGAAGAACGGGTTTGGTTATGACCCGGTTTTCGTAGTACCCAGGTACAAGAAAACTTTTAGCCAGCTGAGCACTTCATTAAAGAACAGGGTCAGCCACCGCAGCCTGGCTTTAATGAAAATGAAAAAAGTTTTGAAGAGATTGTGCTTTTCAAGATAATGTCGGGGCAGCACGTTGTGCGCCCCTCACCTCGGTTATTATGTTTTTTAAAGAAAGTCGGGGTCAGCACGGTGTGCGCCCCGACTCTTTGGTTATTATCATCATGCCTACGGCATGATAAACAATGGTAGAGTCGGGGCGTAGCGCAGTTGGCTAGCGCACCTGCTTTGGGATTAATGATGTGCCAGTTTAGGGCTGTCTCACCCGACTAGACAAAAATCTTTGTCCTGGACAGAGAAATATAGGCCTTTGTTTGTAAGGAGATTTTGATACCTTCAAGCAGAGGCCTTTTTCTTTGTGATGGGTAGTAATGGGTAGTGACGGGAAAAGATGGTAAAAAATGGAAACGAATGACACGGATATGACACGCTAACGCACCTGACTTTATGTCATTTGCACAAGCAAAGAATTATGTAGAGAGAAAATTTATGATTATGGTGATCATAAAATGGACACCTCTTTATTTGATCCCTTACTAACCTGGAAAGGATTTACGTAATAATTCTCTGGAATTTGGTTCATTTGGTTCTGTTGATTCATTCTTCTTGATCTATAAAGGTTTAATGAATGAATCAAACCTTGAACTAAATTTACTTGCTTACTGCTTTGAAAAACCTCCCATTTGACAAGGCCTTATTTAGGTATTACAATGTAATAGTAGGTTAGAAAGGACTATTTTTGGAAAATTTATATACTTTCATTGAAACACCTATTTTCAGCAAACAGATAGACAAGATGAGAGACAAAGGGCTCCTTCTAGCTATTCAGGAGGAACTGGCAAATAACCCGGAATGTGGAACTTTAATCAAGGGTGGAATGAGGAAGGTAAGGATTGCTTCTCCGGCCCGTAGAGAAGGTAAAAGGGGAGGTTACCGCTCTTGGTTTTTCTTCCATAGGGGCAAAGATACTTTTTACCTGTTGTTTCTTCTGGATAAGAAGGAAGCAGGGAATTTAAGCCATGATCAAGAGAATATTGTTGAGCAAGATTTGAGGGAAGTTTTAAGGCATCTATAACAGACAAGGGGGAAATATGGCTAACCGTAAGATGAGTGATAAAGATTTCAATGGATTAAGAGAAAGTATTCATCAGTTTGGTGAAATACTTAAGGGCAAAAAGCTTGCTGGAATGAGAGCCAGTATCCATCCCAAGCCTTTGACGCCAGAGGAGATACGAAAAATCAGAACAAAGGTTCTACATGTTTCTCAAGAAGATTTTGCAGGGATTGTAGGAGAAAGCCTGAGTGCTGTTCGTATGTGGGAGCAAGGGCATCGTAATCCAAGTGGTGCTGTATCGAAGATTGTTCGGTTGCTGAAAGTACATCCAGAGCGAGCACGTGAATTAATGTTAGTTTAATATTTACAGTGTTACCTGTGATCTCCTTCTAATCTACAGCAGCCGGAATGCTATTTTTATTGGACTAGCGAATGTAATAGGTACCGTATTGGGTTAACTATCAACCTTATCTTTTTCCTGAGTACAAGAACTTTGTTCTCTCGCCACTGTCTTACAAACTACCTCAATAAATCTAATTAACGCAGATCCACTTTTATAAGCCTCTTCCTTACTTATTTCTACTCCATAATATTTTTTATGAATTTCCTGATACTTCGCTATATCTTCATCACTTAATATCATTTTTTACCTTTCTTAACCTAGTTTTAAGAACTAATTATGATTAAGGATAGCAAGTATTTCAAAAGGCCTTCATAATTATTCCGGTAGTATTCATAAAAACCCATGTTATACTTTACTTATAGAAAGTAAAACATTTACAATTATTGTAATACTAGGAGGTGGGCGATGTCGGCGGTGAAAATATCCACTAAAGGACAGGTAGTCATACCGTACGGGCTTCGGGAAAAGTACGGATTTAAGCCGGGTGTCATGGTTGAAATCATGGACGGAGAAGGCAAAATAGTACTCTATCCCAAGTTCAAGGACCCGATTCAAAAAGGGCGGGGTATGCTGAAGGGAAATGACTCTTTACTGGAAGCCTTAAAAAGGTCAAGAGAGGAAGAGAAAAAGCGTGAAGAACGTTATTCTAGATAGCTGGGCGTTGATCTCTTTTTTTGAAAATGATAAATATGCATTATTGGTTGAGCACATCCTCCAAAAAGCCAAAAACAAAGAGATACATGCCTCAATGTGTTCGGTCAATATGGGAGAGGTATATTATATCGTGGAAAACCGCAGGGGCGTTGATAGCGCCGAGGAAATGCTGGCGATTTTGGAACAATTACCCGTTGAAATAGTGCCCGCTGATTATCAGGTTTGCTTGGATGCCGCGAGAATCAAGGCGAGATACTCATTGCCGTACGCGGATTCTTTTGTTACTAGCTTGGCCAGGAGCAGAGAGGGACATATCTTGACCGGCGATCCAGATTTTAAAAAGGTAGAGCAAATCGTTAAAATCGATTGGTTAAAATAATATCCGCCTAGGGCGCACTTCATTGTTGGTTTATGGCTACGGCCTTTTGAATATTGTTACTCCGAAGGAGGTCATGGGCGGTGAGTAAATTAGCGGTAAAAAAGAAATTTGATTGCATTGATATGAAAAGGAAAGCTCAGGAGAGAATTTACAGGGATACAAAAGACATGACCCCCAAGCAGGAAATGGAATATATCCATAAAATGGCAAGAGAGGGAAGTGCGGGGAAAATATGGAGAAAATTTGAGGGGACCTCAGTTTTAAGCAAATAAAGAGAATAAGAAAAAGTACCCATGGATGATTCCCTCTGATTTGTATCTAATTTCCTTACCTTTTTAACCTGGATAATTTAACCGAAGGCCTTCATAATTACCTTTATAAACTTTAATAAAGCCTAGAGTGTGCTAAAGGGGGTTCTTATGCTGGATCAAGATCAAACCCTTCAAAAAGTTGGGAAATGGGTAAAAAAGACTTTGGAGGAGAGAGGCATTGAGAAAGTAGCTAAATGGGATGGGCTTGAGTATTGGGCACAAGTGGAATTATACCGATCTTTGACATGTGGAGAGCTTAAGGGTTTTAAAGGTCTTGGTGGGGGAGAAGTCCGTTACTATACAAACTATTCGTACCGTTCTAAGGATAAAGCTGGAGTTAAAGGTGCTGATTTATTAGCCATAAGCGAGGATGATAAAGAAGCATTATGGTTTGAGCTTAAAGATTTGATGCGCTTGAGAAATAGAATAATGGCAAACTGTGCGGGGGTGGGAAAGGATTTGATGGCATTGGCTGCTTTTCATGCCAAAAAAACTTTTGATGCACTAGAAAAACCAAATGTATTTGCAAAAAACAAGGGAACAGACGGAAGAATGATAGATGTTAAAAATGTTTTTGAGAAAGGCAAAACTCACCATAATGGTTTGATCTTAGCCCTTCAGTACAATAAACCAGATCAAAATGGAGAAACAGTATCAGGTGAAACATGCCGTATGCTTATTCAATTAGCTTACGAAAATCAAATAAAAAATCAACATCTTGAAAAATATAATTTCCCTTCTTCGCCTAAGATGAACATTGATTATCAAACGGGGCCATTCAATATTTTATTAGGCATTGTTGAGATTGGGGTTAATAAAGCCATCGAAGGAACTTAGGTATGGATGAAGATATTAGTCTAAAACATCAGGAAATAGCTTCAACTAGGCTTTCTCCTTCTCGTCTTGTGCAAGCTAGCATATGCCCTCACTTTGCCTACCTAGAAAAATTCGGTAACTCAAAACTAAAGATACCTGAATCCGCTGGCAATAAACGCAGAAAAGAACAGGGTAAGGTTTGGGAATCTCAGCTTGTTTCAACTATACCTGGCATTGCTGAACCGGAATGGGACATGAAAAACCTTTCTGCTGGTTTCAAAGCCACTCTTAGCCTCATGACTCAGGGAGTTCCTCATATACATGGTGCCGTACTCATGGGCTCAGCTTTGGCAGGTATCGCGGATGTGCTCAAAAAAGTCCCTGGTCATTCTAACCTGGGGGACTATGCCTATCTGCCTATTGAGATTAAAAGCCATAAAGAGGCATCTCTTACAGATATGCTCCAAGCTACTGCTTACAGTGTTCTGTTGGAGAAAGTAATTGGAACTTTTCCTAAGCAGGCAGGCATCTGGCTAAATACAGGAAAAACTTTCTACTTTGACCCGTCTGAAAAAATAGACTATTTCAACCAAACCCGTGACCAGCTTCAGGATATCTTGGATAACAAGGTTCCGACTGAACCTATTTGGTGCAGGATTTGTGTTAACTGTTCCTGGCTGAAGTATTGTAACCAAGCTAGAAAAGATATGGATCACCTTTCCCTTCTCCCTAGCGGTGGTAAGGGTACGGTGACAAAGTTATATGACGCAGGTATTAAGACTGTTCATCAGTTAGCTAGGATGAAATGGGATGATTTAAAAGGGAAGACTGCTATCAGCGATTCATCTCTTGAAAAGCTATGGCTTCATGCCAAGACTAGGGTTGCTGGTAAACCTCTTATGATTAAGAAGCCTGAATTTCCTACCGGTAAGCCGATTATCTTTTACGACATCGAAACCCTTGAAGATTGCGTGATCTTACATGGGATGATTGTTTTAGATAAGGACGGTGCTAAAACCTCAAAGTTTTTCTTAGCCGAATCACCTTCAGATGAAAAGCAGGCTTGGTATGAGTTCCTTGATTTTATGGCCTCATATAAAGACTGCGTGGTTTATACCTGGACTACCTTTGAAAATGATTACGTAGAGAAATGCTGGAAGCAGTATGGCGGTAACAAAGAAGGTTACAGTAACTTAAAAGGTGGACTTACAGATCAACTTATATGGGTTAAAGAGAGCTTCGCTTTTCCTGTGAGGAGTTATTCTATCAAAGAGGTAGCTCCTGTTTTTGGCTTCCACTGGGCAGCTGAAGATGCAGGAGGCTTGAACTGTGAGGCGTGGTACGAAGAATGGCTCGAATCACATGATGAATCATTAAAACAAAAGATTTTGGATTATAACAAGGATGATGTTGTAGCTATGGTGGTGATATATGAAGGATTGCAGAAATTAAGCCACGAATAACCTAAGGTAAATTTTGATATAGCCCTTTACACCCAGATGTACCTTTTCTTTTATCTTTACATTCGGCGGCACCGGTATTCTTACAATTTTCACATAGAATCTTTTTACATTGGCTACATTTATAAGCTGTGGTTGTATTATTTCCGCAACCTTGGCATTTATAATCAGGCATTTTTTATTCTCCTTGTATTTTATTTATGATCTATTAATCTTACCACTTCGGCAAAGGACTTCATCAATTTGAAGATAAGAATGTTCATACCAGATGGAATCTTTTGAATTCGCATATGGTTCCCAAAGGAATACCTATATAAATTGCTATGGCTTTAAGTTGGTTCGTGGGTGTCTGCCGGATTATCTCTAATAATGTAACTTTTTACTTACCGTTAGCTACTTCCTTAAAAACCACTCTTTCCTTACCCTTACTTTAGGGCTAGACTCTAAAGTTAAGCCATTCTAAGATTTTTATATATGAAGCTTTGGCTCTATTAAATTTAGCGGATCAGGAGCGTTTATGCTAAGAGGTAGAACAAAAAAATTAAAAAACATAACGGTTGATACTTATGCCCATAAAGGGAAAAAACGCATAAATAATCCTCCAGTGGGGTTGGTTTCTAGCGCAACGGATAAACTAAATGGTCGGACAAAATACCAACATGATCCTCATATAGACCCTTTTTTGAGTTGGACAGGTAAAGCCGAAGGTATGAGTTTTGAAGTTCAAAACGTGAGCCTGCATATTCATGAAAGAATTGAACCGGAACGTATCATTAAGTCTTTTTTAAATCCGTTGAAACAGAATTCTCAGCTTTCTTTCTTTGATCAACCAGAAAATAATCCTCCATTGACAAAAGCTATTGATTTTTATCGACACGAGCAGGATTGGACAAATCGTTTGATTGCTGGTGATTCTCTTCTGGTTATGAATTCACTTCTTAAAAAAGAAGGAATGGCTGGTAAAGTTCAAATGGTTTATATCGATCCGCCCTATGGAATTAAATACAATTCGAACTTCCAGCCCTTTGTAAATAAGCGCGATGTTAAAGATGGGAATGACGCTGATATTCCTGCAGAACCTGAGATGATTCAGGCCTTTCGTGATATATGGGAGATTGGCATACATAGCTATCTTACCTACCTTCGCGATCGGTTACTACTTGCTAAAGAACTGCTTCATGAAAGTGGAAGTTGTTTTGTACAGATAAGCGACGAGAATTTACACCATGTTAGGGAGATTTGTGATGAAATATTTGGCAAAGAAAATTTTATTGGTCTAATTTCCGTGACCAAAACGGCAGGTGGTCTCACTACAGCAAATAGAATTCCTTCAAGATTAGATTACTTAGTCTGGTACTCTAAAGAAATAGCTAAATTGAAATATCATCAACTCTATTTTGAACGACCGGATGATATTGAATCTGGATTTAATCAACTTCTGTTGAAAAATGGGGCTGTACGTCGATTAACACTAGACGAGATTTCTAACCTAAACATAATTCCAAAGGGTTCAAAAATATTTAGATCGGATAGCCTTACAAAACCTGGGCCAGGTTCAAAATATACTATTGAATTAAATGGTCGAAAATACGACTCGGGTAATAGGTGGTGGGGATCGCCTAAAGAATCAATTCAGAAATTGATAGAAATTGGGCGGGTTAAACCTTTTGGTAATACGCTTAGATATTTAAAATTTATTGATGATTTTCCTTTAAAACCTTTAAATAATCTTTGGGATGGGCTAGCTGGCGCAAAAGATATTATCTATGTTGTTCAAACTAATGATGAAATAGTAAAAAGATGTCTTCTCATGACCACTGATCCTGGCGACCTTATTATTGACCCAACCTGTGGTTCTGGTACATCTGCTTATGTCGCTGAACAGTGGGGACGCAGATGGATTACTTGCGATACCTCTCGTGTTGCAATCACTCTTGCCAAACAAAGGCTTATGACTGCAAAGTTTGATTATTACGAGATTGCTCATCCAACAGAGGGTATTCGTAGCGGTTTTAAATATAAAATTGTACCTCATGTGACCCTTGCCTCTATTGCAAATAACGAACCTTCTAAAGAAGAAACTTTATATGACCAACCCTTTATTGAAAAGGGTAAGATTCGTGTAACGGGGCCTTTTACAGTTGAGGCAGTGCCGAGTCTCAGAGTAAAACCATTTGACGGACATGAGCCAAAAATTGAGGCTGTGAGTGAACAGCTTAGCCGAATAGGTGAGACTGGTAAGCAGTCTGAATGGCGTGATGAGTTAAAATCTACTGGTATTCGTGCAATTGGTGGAAAAGTCATACAATTTACGCACCTCGAACCTATGGTAGCTACAAGATTTTTGCATGCTGAAGGCGAGATTATCGATTCAGATGGTGAAAATAAGCGAGCATATATAAGCTTTGGTTCAGATTTTGGACCGCTAGAACAAAGACAGGTAGAAGAAGCTATAAAGGAAGCGCGGGTACTTAAGAATAAGCCACACTTTGTAATTTTTGCAGCGTTTCATTTTGATCCTGAGGCAGCTAAGGATATTGACCAGATAAACTGGCCAGATGTAAAAATCCTTAAGGCTCAGATGAGTGTTGACCTTTTGACTAAAGACTTGCGTAAGAATCGTTCATCAAGTCACAGCTATTGGCTTATCGGACAGCCAGATGTAGAGGTGAGTAAGATGAGGGACGAAAAATTTAAAGTAAAAGTGCATGGGTTTGATTATTACAATCCACTTACCGGTGAGATCGAATCTAAAGGCACAAAACATATTGCTATGTGGTTTTTGGATACGGATTATGATGAGAGAAGTCTTTATCCGGATCAAGTCTTCTTCCCGGAGAGTGACTCAAAACGAGGTTGGACAAGACTAGCAGATGCTTTGAATGGAGAAATTAATGAGGATTTACTTGAAAAATTCTCTGGCGTTGAATCTCTGCCTTTTCTCGGTGGTGAAAATAAAAGGATAGCAGTTAAAATTATTGATAATCGTGGAATTGAGTCTTTTGTGATTAAAAAATTGGAGAAATAAAATGCCAAAAAATATTGATAAATTAATTATCAATAAGCCATACGAGGAGCCACAAGAGCATTGGCTTTATATTAGAGAGACACAAGATTTTGAACTGAAGTCTGGAAGGCGGAAGTCAGGTTATTGGAGAGCAACTACAAGAAATATAACTAATTTTGACGATCCTGGTGAATTTGTTGAAATTGAATTGGTTAATAAAATCAGACCGCGAGTTAAGAAGTGGAAAGAAAATGATTATCCAAATATTACTGGTGTGACTCGAAAGCTTTTAAGATTTTGGAATGATCATTCTTTAAGGCAACAACCTCTTTTCTGGTGTCAACTTGAGGCCATAGAAACAGCTATTTGGCTTACTGAGGCTAGCTTAGCCGAAAAGCAGGGTATAAATATTCTTAATGATGGTAGTGCATGGGAAAGGCAGTGTTTAAAACTTGCAACCGGAACTGGTAAAACTGTCATTATGGCAATGCTGATTGCTTGGCAGGCCCTTAATAAAATAGCTAATAATAAAGATTCTAGATTTTCTCGAAATATTTTAGTGGTTGCTCCTGGATTAACAGTGCGCGATCGCTTACAGGTCTTAAAGCCGGAGAACGAGGACAATTTTTATCAGAGTTTCTTACTTGTTGATTCCACAATGTGGCAAGAGCTTTTACAGGCTAAAATTATTGTGACTAACTGGCATACATTAGCGCCGTTTAATGAGAATTATGGTCCTAAAGTTGTTAAAAAAGGCCCAGAAAGTGAAGAAGCTTTTTTCCGTAGGGTTATTTCCGATTTTGGAAATGCTAAAAATATACTTGTTATTAACGATGAGGCTCATCATTGTCATAGGCCTTCTTCTGATGAAGATGAGGAAGAAAAAGATAAAGCAACTATATGGGTAAGCGGCATTGATCGAATCCATAACGCACGCGGCGTATTAAAGGCATACGATCTTACAGCTACGCCTTTTAAGCCTACAGGAATGAATAATTTGGGTGAACAACTTTTTACTTGGATTGTTAGCGATTTTGGACTGAATGATGCTATAGAGAGTGGACTTGTAAAAACCCCTAAAGTTGCTGTGCGGGATGATTCTAATGTGGGTCCTGATTTGAAATCAAAATTATTCCATATTTATCCCTCCGTAAAAGAGGATTTAAACCGTAGGGCTGAGCCACATGAGGGTTTACCTGATCTTGTGAGAAACGCTGTAAATATATTAGGTGGTGACTGGCTGAGAGAAAAAGAATCGTGGGAAAAGCAAAACCCTCCTAGAGAAACGCCGCCAGTTATTATTGTTATTTGCAATCGCACTGAAACAGCGGCTCGTTTGGAATATTCGCTAGAGAATGGATATTTTTCTATTAATGAATTAAGTGACAAAAATAGATTTATTCGTATTGACCAGGATGCGTTAGATAAAATTGAATCTGGCGATGAAGATAAATTGATCGGTTCAGGAAAAGATTTGGTAAAAAAGGAACGTGATAAATTCAACACTGTTGGAAAAAAAGATCGACCAGGTGAGCAAATACAATGTGTTATTGGCGTAAACATGCTTTCGGAGGGATGGGATGCTCGAACGGTTACTCACATCCTTGGTTTGCGTGCTTTCACAAGCCAACTTTTATGTGAGCAGGTTATAGGACGAGGTTTGCGCCGTATTTCTTATGACGTTAATGATGATGGTTTTTATGAACCAGAATATGTGACTGTATTTGGTGTTCCTTTTACATTCCTTCCTGCTGAACAGAAAATCGGTGTGCCAAGGATTGAGAAACCTAAAACAAAGATTGAACCTGTTGTGGATAGAAAGGAACTAAAGATTGATTGGCCTCATGTATTAAGAGTGGAATACAAACTGAGTTATTTTCTTGATCTTGATTGGAATAAATTAGAAAAACTTACCCTTTCCGCGGAAGACGCACCTACAATTGTAGAGGTTGCCCCTGTTATTGATGGTAAACCAAAATATGACCAACTAAGTGAGATAGATTTAGAACGTCTTGCCGAAGAACATCGTTTACAACAACTAAAACTGCAGGCTGCAGTTAGACTACATGAACAATTAGGTAAAAACTGGGAGGGGGATGCCGGTAGTCATATTAGCCAACTGATGCAATTATTTGATGACTTTTTAATATCAAACAAACTTGATATTAAAGTCCCTCTATTTGCGGGTACGGAAAAGTTAAGAAATATTGTTATTGCTCTGAATGCTCAACGAATAATAAATCATATCGGCAATTTCATTCGCAGTTCTAGTAAAGAAATTCCAAATCTAGTTCTTGACCCTGTTAGACCAAAAAGAAGTACATCAACGGCTATGATCTGGTATACAACAAAACCTACACAGCCGGTGAAAAAGAGTCAAATAAGCCATATTGTTATTGATAGTGGTTGGGAAAAGGTTGGGTTTGAATTTGAGCGCAATAGGATTTCTAGTTTAATTTCTTGGGTAAAGAACGACCACCTTGGATTTGAAATTTACTACCTTTGGCAAGGGCAAGCTAAAACTTATTATCCGGATTATATTATTAGATTTAATGCTGAACGCTACATGGTTCTTGAAATTAAAGGTCAGATAAAAGAACAGGATAAGGCAAAGTGGCAAGCTGCTAAAGAGTGGATACAGGCAGTTAATGCAAATGGTTTGTTTGGAACGTGGGAGTTCAAGGTACTAGATGATCCGAGATTGCTTTTTGAGGTTATTAAATAAAGAGGTGTCTAAGTGAGTCAATTTTTGCGCGATGAATATTTACGAAATCTTACAATAACAGAAGATTGTTTAAAAAGAATAAACGATGATCTAGAGGAAATAATAAAAAAGCAAAATGAAACCTTAAATTTACAATTTACTGGACAGGATTTGATTGATCGGTTACTCATGCATTCATACATCATTAGATTTGATGGAAAAGGTTTTCGCTTGTTTGACTTTGAAAGTGCAATTAAATATTTTCAAGATGCTAAAAGGGTTGAACGATTTATTATTGTGGTCGATTCAATAAAAAGCATTAATCGGATTCATGGGCAAAGTATTGATTTGCGGCTAGATGCTATGGATATAAATAACTGTTCAATTGTAGTTCAGGATGACAATGACACTTGGGTTGGTGCTACATTCAGTAGATTAAAGGAAAGATTAGATAAATATCATAATAAGAATTACATGCTACAAAATAAATTTACTCCCTTTATACTTCAAATGGTGGGTGTTATTGTAGGCTTTTTTATAAGCTTTTGGATTGCTAGTGCAGTATCTCCTAAATTAAATATTGATAATCCTTTTGCAGTATCATTTATTATTTTATTTATTATATTTTCAAACTGCTGGGTATGGATGTTCGACTTATCAAAAAGGATTATTAACTATCTTTGGCCTAATATAGAATTCAAAAAGCGAGGCGAAATCCCTTGGCCTTTGAAAGGTATAATTAATTCAGTCATTGCATTATTTGTCCTCTATATTTTTGGAATTATGCTATCAAAAGTATTGATATTCGTTAAATTGATATTGAAATAAACCTTATCAAATATAGTGTGGTAACAAGGTTTATGCATAGTATTTGTTGAGAATAAAAAAGGAGAAAAAACATGATCGATCCTAAAATAATTTCAATTCACAAGAAGTACTCTTTCTTGTTAAGTATGTCTGAAGATGATTTTCGCGACAAAGTTGTACGCCCTTTATTTTTGCGCATGAAACTTACTGATGGAAGGGATTTGTGTGGCGTAAATGAAAATGGAAGGGATACTCTTTTTATAGGACAAAACAGTCTTAGGCAGGAAGAATTATATTATATACAAACAAAGAAAGGTAAATTGAATAAAACAGCAAAAGCAGCACAAAATGTGATTACTTCTATTACACAATTAATAACTGCATTACAAACATGTTATATTTTTGTGACAAATAAAAGAAAGGTTTACCCTAGTCATGTGTTGTTGTGTGCAAGCGGAACAATTAATGATGAGGCTCGAAAACATATATACGATACGGTTAAAGATCCGAGAGTTAAATTTTATGACAGCGATGATCTAATACCTTTAATTGACGAGTTGTATCCTGAATTATGGTTGGGTATTGATGCAGATAAATTACCTTATTTAAAAAATTTGAAAAAATGTTTAGAACAAATTAGTGAAAGTTCATTTTTAACAGATTTAGTGGCTGTAGATTCGAAATCCACAGTTGTTACAAATGAATTGTATGTTACGTTAAAACTAAATTTTTCTGAAGAAGCTACTAAGCAATATAGAGGCAAGACGATTCATGAGCCCAAAATCGTTGAAATTCCAGCAGAGGCAATTTTAAGGAAGCCGCAAAATAATATTCTTATTTTGGGCGGACCAGGATCTGGGAAATCAACAATTATTAAACGAATAGCTTATGTTTTGTGTGAGCAGCTTATAAAAGATAACCTTTCAGTAAATTTACCTGTTTTATTACGTGCGATTGATATCGTAGATTCTCAAGATGATCTGATGAGCATTTGTAATAAATCAATGCAAGAAATCGCTTTATCTAGCAAACCATGCTTTTCGGTAGATGACTTACAAAACGGTAACTTAACAATTTTAATTGATGCGCTTGATGAGGTCGCTGATGTAGATAAAATTAAAAAGATATTAAGTAAAGTTGAGGAGTTTGGCCAAAAGTTTATTAAGTGCAAGATAATTCTTACCTCTAGAGAATATACATATATTAAAAATTTAGAAGAACTGAAAAAATATGCAGAATACAGGGTAAGTAATATTGATTTTACTCAGGCAATGAAAATAATTGAGAAATTAAGCAAAAGAAAATCTTGCCCCAGAGGTGTTTTGCAGGAAACGATAAGACGGCTACAGGATATTCATGGAGTAACCCTTAGTCCTTTGTTGGTAACAGTATTTGTAGCAACCTCAGACTATTCACGAAAAGATATACCAGCCAATATTACTGAGTTGTTTAAAAAATTCACTGAAATGATGCTAGGAAGGTGGGATTCAACTAAGGGTCTTAGCCAACAATATCATTCCAATTTAAAGGATTTTCTTTTGAGAAGGTTGGCCTATGAAATGCATAAAGATGGAAAAGTTATTATTGATGAGAAATATTGCATAGAATTTTTTACTCAAGAATTAGAAATAAGGGGACAAAGACATAGTGATATTGCAATATTAATACAGGAAATATTACATCGTTCCGGTCTTTTCCGTTGTAATGAGGGAAAGGTTGAGTTTAGACATCTATTGCTACAAGAATTTTTTGCGGGAAGAGGTATCCAAAATCCTTCCGAAGTTATTGAATTGATTAAAGCACAATGGTGGCAACGTGCAATAATATTTTATTTTGGCGAAAATCCAGGTGATAGCAATACGCTGGAAAAGACAATTTCCGATTTAAATACAGTGAATGTTAATGAAAGATTTATAGCAACAGTTACATTAGGATTAGCTGTCCAGGCGTGTTATTTAATACATGTTTCCCATAAATATAACTTTTTACGTTGGATAATATTGGGATTAGCTGAAATTAAGGATGATTTACTTAAAGAAATATTAAATCAAGGGCACAAATATCCTATTACATTATTTATTCTATATTATTTATTTGGGAGAGATTCAGTCGCATTTGATATTTTAGATAGGTGTTCACCAACCTTTTTAGAAGAAATACTCCAAGAATGCAAAAATGAAAACAGCAAAGAAACGGTCAGGTTTTGGTTTATTGTTGGATTATTTGAGTGTGGTTATTTAAAAGAGGCGCAAATACAATTAAAAAATTTCAGGCCAAAAGATGAAAGGTTATTATTAGCTTTGCATTTGGGTTGTTGTTTGATAGAAAATGTTAAAGTAATTGATGGAGAAAAACGAATTCTAGCTCGAAAAATACGGGATGGTTTCACACCAAGAATTAACCATTTAATACTTCAGGTGAAAGATGAATATAAGTCGGATCTACTAGAAGTAAGGAAAAATAAAATTGAGGCTATAGAATATAAGCAATAATAAATTGTAAAACTGAACGTTCTATTGCTAATGCTTTTTTGATTGCTTCGGCGTTTCTGCTCTTTTGTATCTAATCTTTCCTGTTTTATCTTCCAAATAAAAACTCGAGTTATATCTCTTTTATTCTTATCAAATAATCCTTTGGAGATAGGGATGCCTTTTCTTACCTAAACTTCCTTTATAAATCTGTTGAGGGTCTGAGTGTCGGTATTTTAGTTACAAAGATGTTTGTGCTATTTTTGTTTTCCTTCAGTTATTAAAACCTCAATGATTCTTACCTAAATCTTACCTATATATCCGTGGATGGCCTTACCTCTAAGTTCATACAATATTTCTATGTCTAAAAAGAATAGAGAGGAGGGTTTCAAATGGATCCAAAACACAAGTTAGTTGAAAGCATTCTCATGCGCTACAAAAACAAAGTAAAAGAGTGCCGTCTAAGGGCACTTATTGATAAGCAAGAAGATCTAGCTCGTTTAACCGGAATTAACCGCAGTACTATTAACGCCTTAGAAAAAAACAGACTCTTTTTATCTTCTGCTTACGCTCTTCTGTTAGCTGAAAAATTAAACTGCAAGCTTGATGATCTTTTCGAAAAGGTAAATCAAGAAAAAACGATTTAAAAGGGGTTAACTATGGGAACAACCCAGGTTATTAGCCGAGACTATGACATATTCAAGAAATATGTAGGAGCTTTAAAAGAAACAAACCAGCCCGGACAAGCTATAGGATTATGCCCCTTCCATGAAGATACTATTCCTTCTCTTAGCGTAAACAGCCTAACAGGTGAGTGGTATTGCCATTCCTGTAAAGAGGGAGGTAATCTTCTCGGATTTTACATGAAGCTAAAAACTGGTATAGATCAGGAAACGGCTGTTAAAGAAATTGAGGAGCTGTATAAAGAAAATTCAATTAAAGCTCTGGAAGGTGATCATAAAGAAATACTAGAAACTCCAAAAGCATCTTGCGCAATAATGCAGCAAATAGCCGCTTACATCTATACAGACCTGCAAGGTAATCCTTTACGCCGCGTTATCCGATATGAACCTAAAACTTTCAGACAGCAGCACTTTAAAAATGATAAATGGGTTTGGGGTAGGGGTAATACTGAGGATGTTTTATATAACCAGCCTGAAATTGTTCAAGCTGAAACCGTATTTATTGTTGAGGGTGAGAAGGACTGTGAGAGCTTAAAGAAATTTGAATTGGTTGCTACTACCTGCATTAATGGGGCTGGTAAGTGGAAAGATTCATACAATGCACAATTTAAAGGCAAAAAGGTAATTATTCTTCCTGATAATGATGAGCCAGGTAAAGAACACGCGCTTATGGTTGCTCAGAGCGTAAAAGGGATAGCTGAATCTGTAAAGATCGTGGAATTGCCAAACCTACCTGATAAGGGTGATGTTTCAGACTGGATTGCACAAGGTGGTACTAAGGATAGCCTGCTTTTTATCGCTGAAGTAACTGATGAGTGGAAGCCTAATTCGACTACGTTCTCTGTTCCGCTTACTAATGCAGAAATATGTAAAACGGAAACAGAGGTAACCTTACCTCAGATTAAATCCTTAGAGGATTCCTTACCTAGCGATTATGAACTCATTTCTCAAAATATTCAGATTGAATGGTTAGTGGAAAAATTAATTGCAAAAAAGGCCATTACAGTTATTCATGCAAAAGGTGGCACTGGAAAAACAGGATTTATTGTTGGTTTGGCTAAGGCGGTAACTCAAGGAAATTATTTCTTAGGTCTAAAGACGCAGCAGAACAAGGTTACTTATTGCGATTTCGATAACCCGTTAGATGTACTGATCTCGAGGATCAAACAGGTAGGTGCTTCTGGGGTAAAGGTATGGCATAGATCAAATCTTGAAATTAAACTTCCTAAAATTGATTCAGAAGGATGGGAGCAATTCAAAAGCTTACCTCAGGACAGCCTTTTAATCTTTGACACTCTTAGAGCTTCACAGAGCTTAGATGAAAACGATGGCCGACATATGGCTATTGTTATGGAAAGGTTCAGATCGCTCTGTGACGTTGGTTATACGGTAGTTCTTCTGCATCACAATCCCAAATACAATGATCGGGTTTATAAAGGTTCTTCATCAATTTCTGACTTGGCTGATTGTGTTATCAGTTTAGAGAAAAGGAAAAAGAATAAGCCGGACGAAATCCTAGATGATAGCGACAAGGCGGGTGAGTTCTGTTTCTGGATGGGCACGGACAAAACAAGATATGCTCCTTTTCAAATATTTCTTAAATATGATCAAGAAAACGGTTTTTCTCTTGCCACTGGTGGACCTAATGAAGATTGTCTGTTAGCTATTCAAGAAATAATTAAGAAGTTTAACGCTGAAAATAATAAGTGGCTTAATCAAAGGGAATTGGTGGAAAAGGTTGTTCAGGAAACGGTAATTAAGAAAGCTAAGGCTTATCACTTATTAAGTGAGGGGAAAGAAAAGTATTGGTCTTTTGAGAAAGGTGAAAGTAATTCAAAGATCTATAGGGTTAAGGAATGATGAATTTTATTGGGTTTTCCGTTTCCGCTCCATATATAGGTGTGAAAAACCAGAAAACCATATCTCTAAAGGGAAAAGGGTGTTTTTTATTTGGTTCGTTTTTTACTGCATATCTTAAAGAGCATAAAACTTAGCTTAGGCTAAGAAAGGGGTGTTCCACAAGTCACTATGACTTGTGAACTAAGGTTTGTTGGTTTCCTAACTGTATATATGGACTCGAAACCGGAAAACCTTCTCTTCCAAGGGAAATATTGGGAAATATAAAGTTGTTGGTAAGAACCAAAGAAAATATGGTTTCTCATCAATCAGCACGGAAATACGGTTAGTAGTCAGGGTTGGTTATGAAGTTACGGGAGACAGCAGGAGCTTATGGAATACCTATATTCAAATTAGAGTTAGTAAGAGATTCAACGGTCCGAATAAGGGATCGTGAAAGTATTACTAGCTCTTATGCTGCTATCAAACTGGCTAGAAAATTACTAAAGGGTTCGCATTGTGAACATCTATTTGCCTTCTTCTTAGATAACCAAAATAGGTTTATAGGACTTAGACAATTTGAAGGAACGGTTAATCAGGTAGCCATTTATCCTCGCGAAATATTTCTTCCCGCATTGCTTTGCAATTCAACCTCGTTGATTTTGTTGCACAACCATCCTTCAGGGATTTTAAAACCAAGTAATGAAGATTTCAGGTTGAACGAATCTCTCAAAACTGTATCGAAACTATTACAACTGGCATTGTTAGATCACATCATCTTGGGAGAGGAGGGACAAAGCGAATATTACAGTTTTCATGAATCCAGAACGCTCTAGGAAGGAGGTGTTAAGTGACTGATTTAGCAGTTTTAGAAAAGGTTGAAGCTGATGAAGGGATTAAGAAAAGACCTTTACCTGATCCTAAGCAAGAACTCTCAGCAAAGGATGCTGTAGAAGGTAAGTGGTACTTTACTAAATCTCCTAACAGATCGGATTATTCGAGGGGTTTAAAAAACGAGGGGTATTTAGTCGTTAAGGTTGTTAAGAACGACATTAACGGCCTGACTGTTTACCTACCCTCTACGGATCATAATATTTCGTTACCTTTAAACCATACCTTATACCCGGCCTCGGAACCTATTGCCCAGGGTGAACCTACTCTTAAGAGGGGTAGGAAGCGTCAAGGAGGCTCACGTCGGGCAATTATCCTTAAAGGTATGAGAGAGGGTAAAACCGATGAAGAGATTTTAGAAGAGGTTCTAAAAATATTTCTGGATGCACCTAAAGATCGCGTGAAAGGTCAGATAAGCGGTAATAGGAGTTGGATCAAAAATCATTCATAAAGGAGGTGAAGGGTTTTGGGATACACACATTATTGGAAAAGGAAGCAAGAGATTGACTTAGCTATTATGACGGCAATCGTGGCTGATTTCAGAAAGGTACTGCCAGAGATTCAGAAGCATGTTGATCTGGCTGATGGTATGGGAGAGGGTGAGCCAATTATCAAAAATGATTGCGTGTGTTTTAACGGGAAGCATAACTGCGGACACCCGGTTAACCACGAGATAGTAATTCCTTGGCCGAGTGATGAGGCGGGAGGAGTTGCCAATCCTTTTGTAGAAAAAACTGTAAGTGATACCTGGTACGCAGGAGCCGTAATTGATAAGAGGTGTTGCGGTGGAAGTTGTGATTATGAAACTTTTGACTTCCCTAGAGTATTGGAATTAGAAAAATGGCAGAAGCCAGAACAAGGTAAATATTTTCAGTGTTGTAAAACGGCTTTCAGGCCGTATGACTTGGCGGTTATTGTTTTTCTGATAATAGCCAAACAGTATTTGAAAGATCAGTTGGTAGTAAATAGTGACGGACGCCAACAGCATTGGTTTGACGGTCAGATGATGTGTCATACGGTTCTTGGTTATGGATTGGGATTTAAGCTGTCTGTAGAAGGAAAGGAGGTTAAAGCATAACGGTTACAAATCTGTTTCTGAAGGATGTGGTGGAGTGATGAACTATTTAGATTTTAGAAGCGGGGCAATGCAAGCAAGGACAATTATTCCAAGAAAGCCAGGCGATCCGGTAATGAACAGGGATGAAATAGAGCAATGGATCGCAGGTGAGTATCGAAGGCATTACGATAAAAACGGTAAAGCTATAAATCTGGAAAGTAGGGAGGTGAATAAAATGGATGAATCCAAGGTTGAAAAACAGACGGATTCAGAAAAAGTTGGGAAGTTAAAGAATATTTATTACCAATCGACAGGTACTGAAACCTGGACAAAACATTGGGCTGGATTTGGAACATATACCGATGGTGTAAGGGCGATTGCTGAGACCGCCGAAGCGTTCTGGCTACTCGATGCTATTTTCAGCTATCGCAGGAAAGAACAGTTTCAGTTATGGGTACTGAATGTCGTTGATGGAAAAGCCATTCTGACTATGCAAGAAGATTCGGACTTGGAACCAGTGGTAACTCAGGAAATCAATTTTACGGATTTTCCAACAGGGAGGTGGGAGTTTTATCTAGAGAATGAGGTGCTTTGTTTACCGGACGAAAGGTAGTTAAAGAGGTAAGAAAGATTTTAAATGGTCGGCGGACTTTAACCGCAGGGAGGATTTAAAAATGTTAACAGTAGAACAGGTTTTGGATAAGGTCAGTTTTCCGGTAGGGACTGAAAGATTGGTAACAGTAGATGGCGGGATAGTCAGAAAGACTCTTGCAGTGGTTCGAAAGGACATTAATGAGGTGGTAGGTATCGTAAGCGAGCGGTACAAGCTAATTCCTCACGCCTTAGTTCTTGAAAAACCTTTACAGGAAATGGAAAGAAAGGGTTTTCAGTTTAAACGGGTATTGATTAAAGGCAATGGTGAGGTAGTTATCGTTGAGGCTATGGGCACTCAAGCCTTCCACGTTAATGGAGATGAGATATTTCAGCGGGTTTTAATCGCTAACAGCTACGACTGCACAAGGGCATTACAGTTCTATGATGGAGCGTTCAGGATTGCCTGTTCAAACGGCCTGGTCGTTCCTTACCAGATGTTCCGCAACTTTAATCTAGCTCTTAGGAGAAAACACATAGGTGATATCCAAAATGATCTGGATACTATTCTCAACAGGGTAGGTGAATTTGGAAAGATATTCAGCCAGGTAATAGATTTTTATCAGAATCTTAGTGATAGGAAGGTTGATTTTGATACAGCTAAAAAACTGGTAAAGGAAGTTTATGCATCAAATAAAACAGTAACTTCTATCCTTAACTTATGGAAAGCAGGGGACGGACATCAAGGTAAAAACTCGGCCTGGGAGCTTTATAACGGTCTGGTTCAGTTCCAGAGGGATAAGGAGAGAGGCGGTAAGGAAGACGGTTTAGCAACTAAGGTATTAAGGCATACGGATATTCAGATGAGGTTCTTAGAGCACCTAGCAAAAAACTAGGAGGTTTTAGAAATGAACGCCTTAGACGGTAAGACCGTAAACGATATTCAGAAGGTTATTGATTATCTTTGGCAAGATGAAGAACGGCACTACCAAGAAGAGCCGTGTAAGGGTCATATCTTTTTAGTTATGAAAAGGTTAGCTAAGAAAATAACAGCAAGAAAAAAGGCTGTGAATAAAAAGAAGTAGAGGGGTTTGGAATATGAAACTACAGGTAACTAGGCAACTGTTTAATACTTGGATCAAGAAGCTGGGAGCTTTGGGTTGCGTTGAGTGTAAGAGGGACTTTGAAGTAAGGAGAAGGTTCTATAAGCCCTTTATACTTTCTATTGAATGCCCTTACTGCCAGAACTGCTTAATTGAGGTTGAGGACTTATGCAAAGCGGAAGATATGAATATCGGTGAAAGGGAGCTGTTTGAATTTGAGAAGGAGGTTATTAAGAAAAGGTTTAAGAAATTTACTATCCATCCTAGAGTGATCAGGTTTACAGGAATCAATAAGCTTAGCAGTCTCGCTTACGATCAAGTATTGTTTTTGGATATAAACCTTCGCATGAAATATAACCGTAAAGAAATTAAGAGAGTTATTTACTATGGGCTTCTAGATTACTTAGAATGGGAACAGCGTAAGGCAATATTTAAAAATTATTGGCAAAGGAAGGCTTGCTAGCAATATGAAATTTCAAAGGGAACCATATCAAATTTAACAGTACCAAGCAGTTCTATTGATAAGGGTTTATAATCAGGTGATTATTACCTGTAAGGAGGTTTATTAATGCATAGTTTAAACAAGGTTGATCTAAAAAATAATAAAAGCCAGATTATTACCACATTACTTAAGGGCTGGCTGGACCCTATGGGAAAGTTCCACAATATGGGTAAAGATGCCCATGTGAGCTGGATGCAGAAACATATGGGCATAAAGAATGTGCTTCCTCATCAAACTGAAGTCTGGGATAAAATTATGAGAAAGGCTTATGGGGATAGCTGGGTACGTATTGGAGATTCCGGGGAAATATCTATGTATTATTCCGATCTATCTATTTCAAATACCGATAAATATATTAAGAAAAACTTTCCAAAGAATATGTTTGTCATAGTTAATTTAGAAGATAAGCATGTTTACTGTAACCTCAAGATGGAAGATGTTTTAGCTAGTGGATTAAGGATGGCTTTGGATTTTAGCATGAGATCGAGGGAGAAGGAATTTAAGAGCTAAGAACACCTGCCAGTTAACCTACCTGTTGTAAAAAACCAACTAAAAGTAACCTCTGACCGAATATTCTACGCAATTACAAAAGAATATTTTCACGCTGATGTTTTCAGTTTACCTATGGGCAGTATAATTTAAAAAACATTCAAGGAGTAATGATAAATGGAATTTAATAATAACCCTTACATAGCAGATCAGATCACCGCTCATCTATTTATTGTTAAAGAAGAATTACAAATATTACTAGATGCGGAACCTTTAAATGAAAGTTACCGGGTAGGTATTTTAAGGGTAAGCCAAGCTATAACGGCTTTGGGTTTAGATCGAAAAGCTAAACTGTTAGCTGAAGAAATTATTAGGCATAGGCTTGCTTCTTAAGGAAACAAGCTCACAAACGACATCATTGAAAAAACATCGATTGTTGAAAGAACCGACACTATTGAAACTTAAAAATTAATAAAGCGTTGGATTTATTGAAATGTTGAAGTATCGATAATTACGATAGGACTGGGAAGAGTAACGATGAAAACTCATAATTTCATGGTAACGAAAACTGATTTAGCAACCTACCTAACAAACATAGCAAGCAGTTTGGAGATTAACGGTATGGCACTCAGGGGAATGAATGTCGAAACTTCTGATGTAGGTTCTATTGAAGGCATTGCTACTTCACTGGAAAAGACCGCTGATTTAATTAAGGGTATAAATGCTCAGCTTTGTACTTCGTGCAGAATGATAGGGGTGGAAAGCAAGGTAAGTTTGAAAAGGGTAAAAACAAATAAAGAGTAAGTTATATCTTTTTGATTTTTATCAGCCCTTTTATAAGCTTACTTGGATCAGCTTTGAACATCTCTGCAACCTTAAAAAGGGTTGAAAGTGAGTGTGCCCTACCAGCTTCAAGCTGCTGATAGTGTCTTACTGAGAAGCTATAATTAAGTACATTCGTTTGTACCATCTTTCTTTTTAAACGTAACGCTCGATACCTAGTTCCTAGTTCACGAAATTCTTTAAGGTATTCATCTTTCATGGCTTTATCCCTTTCCTGTGTTTACCTAAGAGATAACGCCTTACGAGCAAAAAAACCACGAGCAGAAAGGCGCAAAAAGTATTGCGGTGGTTATTTATGGGTGATAAGCTCAATTATTAGCACGTGCGAAATGACGCAAGGGGAGGGTAATATGGGCAAAGTGTTTATAGAGGGTTTCTATTCAGATTTCAGTACCAAGATAAAAGATTTCAAGAAGAACGAAGATCGGGCATTTGTGTTTGATCTTTGTAGGGAATTCATCTTAACAGCCAAGAAAAGTGGTAATGAATGGTATAAAAATGAAAAGGTTTACCAAGCGGTTATCTTAATAATCTATTGCTGGAACTTTGCAGCCCAGAAAACTAAGAATACAAAGAAGGGTGCAAATATATTAATTAATAAATTATCTGTTCGTAATGCGTTAAAGAGAAACAATAAACTGTTTTCTTCGCTGGAAGGTAAGCGGTTACACGACAGTTTGACAGAAGAAGATTATAAAAATATAACGACTATATATTCTGACTTTAAAGATATATTCGACCAAACCGGCGCATCAAAAGTCCTTAGTGTTTTTAATCCCAACATATTTGTTATGTGGGATACCGGTATTAGAAGGTATTTAAAGAAAATGTATTTTAAGGATGAGAAAGGTTCGGCTGTAAAGGTTTTTAGGGATTTTACTAATAATAAGGCAAAAATTAATTCTGATGGCATTAAAAACGGTGAAAATGTTAGGAACTATTTAAATTTCATTAAGGGATTAAAGATAGTAATTGATAAATGCCACTTAAAACAATTTGATGAGAAAAATTACCCTCTTGCAAAAAAATTAGATGAATTCCATTACGCAAAAATAATTGGGGGATAGCTATGGTAGGCAGAGGGAATACGGATATGGAACTGGTGTCTAAATCATATTGTGTTGACGTTGAAATCCTTGAGAAGGATATAGCTAAGGAACTTAAAAAGTGGGAAAAAATATATAAATACTATAAAGATGCTGATGATGTTCTTTATTCTATTGGGAAAGAAGATTTTAAAACTACAGAACATTTAGTTTCAAAGTTATGGATCATTGGTAGAAGTTACGCAACACAACTGGACAGGCATTTCGACAAAAAGAAAGTCATTAATAATAAGCCAAAGATATTGTGGTTTGCTAAGGCAATCGGAAAGCAGGATCAGAGGGAATTATTAAACTACTTAAATAAAATTAAGAATGTTAAGAGCGTAAAACTTACCAGCAAAGTGGTAGGCGATAAAATAAAGGTCACAATTAACGATAATGAATTTAAAAAGTTGGAGTTGATATTTAAGTGTTTGGTTCTGTTTGTTGATTTGCTGGGTAAAACGGGATGGATTAGAGTAAAAAGAAACTCTTCATATTTATCATTGGTTTCCTTCTCTTCAAAAATATTACATTTTTATAATCCCTTAATTCCAATATTTGACAGTTTAGCTTCTAAAAACATCGGGAAAGCCATTAAATTAACAAAACATAAAGGTATGTCTAAAGGGTATTTGAAAATGCTGGATGATAAATTTAAAATTAGAGTTATTCAAGGAAGAAAATATATCCCTATAGGGAAAAGGTTGTTCTGGATTGACAAGAAAAAGAAAGACTATGAAGGGTATGTTTTTAAGGTTTTTGTTCTATGTAGTGTTTTAAGAAAAAAGCCAAGACTGGTCGATTTTTATCTATATTCAAAATAATGAGAAGGAAGATTAGATGTCTAAAGGGATAACAGACAAACTAAACAAGAGTGTGGGGCTGGAACTAAATTGGGGTAGGTTAAAAGCGGCACAAAAGGATTACCAGGAGAAATTTGCTTTATTAGATAAGAAACTTTATGAATTATGCGAGTTTAATGCCGAGTACAACCGAATTGATGGTATTGTTGCGCGATTATGGATCATTGCAAGATCTTACATGACGGGTTTGGAACGTCAGATAGATACTGGTAACAGGAGTGAGGATAATGGGAGGGCGTTGAGAGTATTTCTACATTACTATATGAAACGCAGGTTGGATTTTAATAAAATATTGAATAAGGTTAGAAGTATTAAAAAGTTAACAAGGACATCTTTATCTGATATTTGTGAATTTCAAAGTAATTTATTCCATTTGCTTTCACCAGTACTAAGAGAGAAAAAGTTAGGTGGTAGTAGGTCGCCTCGCTCATTCATTTCCAAATATTTCCATTTTCATAATCCTTGTATACCTATAATAGATACTGTAAGCCAAAAAAACCTAAACAAAATAGTTACTAGAAATAGATCATTTTTTAATAAGAAGTTATCAGGTTTGAGAAAAGCAATTCCACTTCAAAATATAGACAAGACTTATTACCTTCATTCTCTTAAATTATTGTTGTTTGAAGCTATAAAAGAAAAGAAAGAATTTAAGGATATAACAGTAAAGGAGTTGGATTATTTTCTCTTAACGCATTGATTTAAGTTGTCTGGCAATTCTCGCAATTATCCTATTTATTTGTTCATTCCCGATTCCTTCACCAAGTAACCTCTCTAATAGCCTCACTTAGGAAAAACCTAAAAACAACGGGAAAGGCACGTGCAGATTAGCGTATTAAGCTGTGGTAATGGTAATGGTGAGTGATTATAATAAATGCAGAGGACGAGCAGATAAGCGTAAGGGGAGGTGATAAGCATGGAAGTCAGCTTTACTTGGGTTTGCCAAAAATGCAGGCAGCAAATAACGATAGCTAATACTAATACTCCTCCTAATCAGCAATCAGGAGGGAATTGCCCAAAAGATACATCCGGAAAACATTCTTGGTCATTCGTAAGAAAGGATGAAAGGAAATAAAACAATAAAAGGGAGAATAAAGTGGACCTATATGAAATGATTAATACAAGGAATCTGGATGAAATGATTAAAGAGGCTGAAATTAAGTTTAATAATAATGATTTTGAGTCCTCATTTAGGTTATCAGCTTTATTTCTTGTTTTTGCCGAAACACCAGGGCCGGTTGTATCCGATAAAGATAGAGTAATGGCCATATCTTACGAGACACTCAGCCTAACTAAAATTACCCCTATTGATTTAAAAGAAACAGAGAAATTACTTAATAGACTCTTCAAAGATGAGAGAAAAGATGAAGGAGGAGAATTAATTAGAAAGTTATTAACAAGCAAAATATATTTAAGACAGGCCCAAAAATGTTCTTCTTACATTTTTGTAATGAAAGGGGAATTAGAACCTTTAGATGAACCTGATCCTTATCTCGATTTTCTAAAAAATAAATCAGTGGAAGATGTTGCCAAATATCTTATAAAAATAGTAGATACCGGTTTAAAAGTTAAATCTGACTATCTAGCATTGCTGGAAGAAAGGTGTGTTGCTGCTCGGTTTTTAGAAGATAACGCTATTTTAGAAGAAACAAAGAAAAGGATTGCTGAAATTGATCCTAATAATGGGTGGCTTAAGGCTAAAAGCAGTTCTTCTTGTTTTATTGCTACAGCTGTTTATGAATCACCTTTTGCACCTGAAGTGATGTGGCTACGGGAATGGAGAGATCAATTTTTATTAAAACATTTATTGGGAAGGGTAAGTGTCAGAGCTTATTATTTTATTAGCCCATATTTTGCTAATTGGATATCAAAGTCTGAACTCAAAAAAAGGGTTATACGAAAACTATTAGATAGATTAATAAATTTGTTAAAGAGGAAGTAAATTATGAAAGCTGTTGAAAACCTTTTTAAGTTATTTGGAGCTTTATTTGGGCTACTCAGAGCTTTATTTTTGGTCTTTGTTATTGCACTAGCCTTTCCTTTCATTTACTTGATAAATCAATTACCTTCTGAATGGATCGTGCTAAAAGGCGCACTTGTAGTTGGAGTTGTTATCGGTGTTATTTTTGGTTTAGTAGCTTTAACAGATCATAAAATTAGAAGAAAAGCCCATGTAGTAAGTATTTTGGCTGCTGTTTTTACGGCAGTTATTTGTTATGTAGGTTATTACATGGGAGGGTATGGACTTGATCTTAGCCATTCTAAATCCACGGAGATATTTGGTGCTTTTCTGTTTATTTTCACTATTTTAGGAAGTTTACTAACCTGGGTTGCAAGCTTATTTTATGTTTACCATTATGTTGAATATGAAAGATTGAGATAGCTTATGAAAGAATACTAATGAAATGCAAATACTGTAATGGTGAAGACTTTGTTTTGGTTGGAAGGGATACTGTTGAGGATTTTCAATCAAAAACTAAAGCTGTTTTTGAGGATCTGCAATGTGTTAAGTGCGGTGCAATAAACTTTGATAAGAGGAAGAGATTATGTCAAGTTTTCGGGTGTAAGTTGTTAAGTCCACGGGTAGTAGGTTAAGCAACATTTAGCAAGCCTTCCTGAACCAGATCACCTCCTTGAGATTTCCAGAGTTTTCTTTTAGACCAATTATCTTCCTGAGTGGTAGAAACAGACCAGACGATCTTAGCGACCTCCAATTCGGAGTGCATGGTGCCGGCAGCACGGGTGCGCCGTTTGATCTCGGCGATAAAGCGTTCGATGAGATTGCTGGAGCGGAGAGTGCGCCAGACATGCTGGGGTTCGTTCATGAAGGTGGTGAGGTTGTCGAACCTATCGAGAGCCATAGCCGTAGCTCTAGGATAGAGTTTCATCCAGCGAGCTTGGAGGCGGCCAAAGGCCTGGAGAGCCAGTTTGCGGGAATCGGCCCAATAGATAGCTTTGAAATCGTTAAGGAAGGCACCCCAGTCACGGCGAGGCATAATGGCTCTGAGGTTTCGGATCTTGTGGACCAGGCAGAGCTGGTGAGGGACAGCCAGGAGGTTTTTGACGGCCTGCTCAATGGCCTTGTGTTCATCGGAGATGACGAGCCTGAGGGTGTTGCGGTTAAGGCCTCTTTTGAGGAGGTCATTGATAAAAGCCTGCCAGGAGTCCAAGGACTCTCTATCGCCGAGAAGGAAACCCAGGACATGGCGATTGCCAAAGGAATCCATGCCTAGGGCGAGCAATAGAGCTTGTTTGGAGGTAAAACCAGGTCTTCTGACAGGCAGGTAGGCGGCGTCCAGGAGCAGGTAGGTGATGTTGGGAGGAATGGGACGATTCATCCACTGACGGATGGCTGGCTCCAAGGCGTTGGTGAGAGTGGAGACGGTGGAGTGAGAGAGCTTTGTGCCCAAAGCGGCATTTATCTCAGCGGCGGTAGAGCGAGTGGCAGCGCCTTTGAGCCAGAAGCGGATGGCGAGGAAGGAAGCCAGGCCTTTTCCAGCTTGTTTGAGGGCGGTAAGCAAGGGCGAGTGAAGGGACCCCTGGCGTAGAGCTGGTTTGTGCAGAAAAAGTCTGCCAAAAAAGCCGGGGACAGAGGTGGATTTAAAACCGTTTCTTTTAGGGCTGTTTTCAAGGCGTTCATAAGGCTGACGGCCCAAAAACTCGTCCCTTTCAGCCTCCAGTTGAATATCTAAAGCCTGGGCAATGATGGCATTGACCTCCTGGCCAATTACTTCCAGAGCGACACCGGGCTGAGCGATCTTCCTGACTTTTTCTCTGATTTTCTGGTTCGTATAAATCTCAATTCTTTGGGATAATGACTTCACGGGTGTAGACCTCCTTTTAGTTTGGGTTTGGTGACCTAGACAATCACCTAGTCTACGCCCGTGGACTTATTTTTGGGGCCGCAAGGTTAGATTGCTGCAATCTAACCTTGCCTTTCCCCTCGTTGAAGTTACACCCAGGAATGGTACACAACCGAGGAAGAGTGATAATGAACGGGAGTCTCCTTTTTTGGGTAGATAAACATTAAATACTTATTAGAGAAAAAGGTAATTATGTTTGATGAAGTAAAAGGAAAAGTGGGTTCAGTTAAAATTAAGAAAAATGATATTTTAAAAGACGGTCTAAAGTTGTTATCTCTATCAGGAATTATTACTTTTAATTCGGAAGGTAAGAAGGCAGGCCAGGCTTATAAATATTACAACAGGGATGGCTCCTTTAAAGAAAAGGTAGTTTGGATATTTGACCTTAAGGGTAATGAGATTGAATGTGCTGTTTATGATAAGGATAATTCTCAGGTTGAAAGAAGGACTGAAAATATTAAAGGAAATAAAACGGAATCAGCTTTTTATGATAAAGAAGATAAGGTTGTTCATAAAACCGCAGTTGTTAAAGATTTCAAAAATAAGCTTTTAGATGTAACTCACCTTAGTTCTGATGGTTCTATTTTAGAAAAAGAGGTTATTAAAATTGATAAGGCTGCTGTTGGCGAAAATGCAAACGCTGATAAGGATTGTGCTTTTGAACACGATGAATTTAACAATGTAAAAAGTATCCGTTTCTTTTATGAACAAGGAAATACTTCTTTAGAGCAAGAGTTTCTGTATAAGTATGACCAACAAGGTAACTGGATTGAACAGGCTGAGTATAAGGTAAAAGGGAATAACACTGAACCTGTTTCAATCACATACAGAACTATTAAGTATCTTTAGCGGAATTCAGATGATCTATAGTCTGATGATAAGAATACTCATGAAAGGTGAAATTATTGAAATGCGAGCGTGCTCCTAAGGAAAACCATATAGGATTTGCTATGGCATTGAGTTGTTTTAGTAAAAGCTATTGGATTACCTTTAAAAACACAATTTCTTATTGAAGGATTAAAAAACATGAGATTACTTTCTATTAAGTTTGATAGTTTTATGCAATTTAAAGGTAAACAAGAAATAACGTTTTCTGAAAAGAATGGAATTACAGTTATTAGAGGTGGTGGCGGTAGAGGAAAAACAGGGATATATAGAGGTTTTGTTTTCGGTTTATTTGGTGAAAAAACATTAGTTCAGGATGTAGATAAAGGCAGTGACGTTATTTTTACAAATATTTCTAGCGTTGAGGAAAACAAACAAGCAAAAGCTTCTGTTAAGGTTGCTTTCGAACATTCTGGTGACAGGTATGTAATTAAGAGAGGGTTAGCCTGTATAAAAAATGTTAATGGATATAGTGAACAAAAAGATAGTGCAGTTATGAAAATAACATCTAAAGATGGGGAAGTTAAAATAATTAAAAGTGAAGATGCAATAGCAAGCAAAATTAATAAAATTGTCGACCGGAAATTAAAGGATTCCTTTTTTATTGACGCAGAAAACATTGAAAAGATAAGGAAGCTACCTGAAAAGGAATTCATTACGGCACTTGCTCAGTTAGCAGTAAGGTCATCAGGCGCGTTGGAAATGCCGTTATTTATGGATAGTCCGTTTGGGGGATTGGATGACAAGCATAGGTTAACCTTTATAAATACTATTCCGGAATATGCTTCTCAATTGATATTAACAATAAATGCCGAGATGGGTCAAAGAGAGGCAAGTTATCTTACGAAAACCAATAAATGGGAGAAAGCTTACGATTTAATTGCTGATGGTAAGAATACGGTTATCAAAGAAGTTGCAGTATCAGAATTTATCAGAAGTTTAGGGAAGGGAGAGGTTAAATGCCATTAAATTGTAAACCTATAAAAAAAGCTGTTATAAATTATTATACTCGAAGACTATTCGAAGAAAAGACGCTTGCAGATTCTTTTGTTGGATTTATAGAGCTGTTAAAGGGAAAAGATGAATATCAAATTAAAAAAGAGATATTAATCAGAACTTCTTTACTTGGCTTAATTTTTACAAAGGATTTTTCAACTCATAGCGGAATGTGTGAGTGTGATGCACTTACAAGCTTTGTAGGAGCTATCTACACATTCAAAAATGACATTATAAAAATTAGCAATCCAGGGATGCATTCATTAGGAGAGAGAATAAAGTTAATTGGAAAACTTTTAAAATACCAAGAAAGGCCGGGACACCCAGAACGTCCAGATGCACTGTTAGATTTTTACTCTTTATTCTTGAATTATTGTTTTCCTGATTTGTTTCCTTTCTATAATGATCATATATCGGTTGGAGCTTTGGAAATGTTTAGAACCCATCCTAAAATAGCGTCTAGATATCCTCTTATTCCAAAAATCAAAATCGAAAATTCATGCGAAAATTATCTTAAGATATTAAAGTTCTACAATTTTCTAATAATTAATTGTTTCACGGACCTGGATGAAGTTGGAAAAGAATGTGAATCGATTTTCAAGAAGAGAGGGTTAAATATAAAACTATCGAAATTAAGGATGCTAGATAAATATTTCATAAAACAAGGTTGGGATGTATTTACAAAGAAAACTGAGAAAAAAAGGAAATGGGTAGAATTGGTGGTTGATTAGGTTATTCAGGCTGATAGTGGGTATTCTGACCGTTCTTTTTTAATAAAAAATAGACCCTGTATTTGGTGATATAATTACTGTCAGTAGATACTTTTTGGCTATTGGATAAACCACATAATTATATTAGAGAAATTGTAACCAACGAAAGGGCGACCCGTGGCGAAAGTCCGGGGGGCAAAGCTTCCGCCTAAATATATGGCACAGGAGCATACCGAATGGATAACTTTATTTCTTTAATTACCATCTGTTTCCGTCCAATTAGATCAGTCTTTCAATCCTATGACGGTATAATGAGAAGTACTAGAAATATTTATGCTATTGAGCAAACCACATCTACATCTATCACCCAAGTTAGAAAGAGGGTGAACAAGTGGATGCAATAAAAGGCATTGATATTTCTATAGAGAAAGTACCTTCCCAAGCAATCAACTGCTGGAAAATAATAATCACGGGGTATGTTGATGCTGATACTGTAGAGCAGTTAATAGGTGAGTTAATGGTTTTGACCCGCCAGAAGTCAGTCAAATTGATAGTGGATTTAAAAGGGGTTACATTCATGGGTTGCGCTGGCTGGTCTGCCTTAACACAGATAGCGGAAGAACTCTTCAAAGCTCAGGGAAAGATCGTTATTTTAAATATGACACCTAATATGGAACGCACTTATAAGTTATTAAAACTGGAAGCTACTCTGCCGTCTTTTACCAATGAAGATGACGCATTACACTATCTATTATAGATAACCTCCCTTTGGGTTTTAGACGCTTAAGCCGTTTTAAATAATGATAGATACCAACCCTTACTATTTTTAGGGATTAGGTCATTACCTATGGTGTATAATTAAATTTAATAAATGTGGTTATGCCATTGAACAAGCTGCATATTTATTTATTACTCAAATCAGAAAGAGGTTAAATAAGTGAGTGAAACAAAAGGGGTTGATATATCTATAGAGCAATTCACCCCCCCCCCCCCCCGCGCGAATTCTCTTCAGCCAATTAACTGCTGGAAAATAATAATCAAAGGCTATCTTGATGCGAGTACCGCAGGGCAGCTAATGAGGGAGTCGAAAGTTTTAACCTGCCAGAAATCAATCAAAGTGATTGTGGATTTAAAAGGTGTTACCTTCATGGATGCTGCTGGATGGGCTATTTTAATACATGTAGCTGAAGAAATCTTAAAGACTCAAGGGAAAGCTGTTATTTTAAATATGACACCTGCTGTGGAAAGTGTTTATAAGTTATTGGAACCAAAACATCTACCGTCTTTTTCAACTGAAGCTGATGCACTGCACTACTTGGGCTAAAGATTCTGGCTAACCAACCTTCTAAATTTCAGTGAATCAAAAAACGTCCGAGTAATAAACCTATATGTTTGACATGAGCAAAAGGGAAGAGCAGAATTAGGAAGGTGTTTTAGTAATTCTAAAAGTGTAACTTGAGGTTCATCGTGGATGCCAAAAAACCATATCCCAATGATTCCACTAAAAAGAAGATTGAAGCTTTTTTCCTAACACCGATACCAGACAAAGTTCGTAATGAAGTGGTGGAATGCCAAGGAGGTTTTATTCTCCAGGAAGTCAGACCTCACTGGCAGAGGCAAGGAGAGTTTACCCGTCATCTTTTTGCTAAGATGGTTTATGTGTCTAAGACAGATGAATGGAAAGTTTATTGGCAACGGGCAAATGGAGATTGGAATCTACTTCATATGCTTAAGACTTTGGACGAGGTTCTGGTGTTTATCAATTCCAATCCTAATGGTTGCTTTTTCGGATGAATATGACGTTACTGACAAAAACACTCCCTCGCTGGCCCAGACGGTCGCTTTCAGCGGAATTTCCAAACTATTATAACCAGAAAATAAGATAGATTTATTAAGATGACTGAAATTTATTAGCCCTGTCGATTGTTATTACTAATAGGGGTTTGTTGGCTTTATATGTAGTTATATTTAGGAAGAAATATTAAAAGATACTATTGGAGGGGGTGAAAATAATGAAAATTACCAAAATATTGTTATTAGTAGTTCTGGTATTTGCTTTTAGCGGAGTGTCTTTATTGATGGCGCAGACCGCAGCTGTTACTCCAGCTGTGAATAAGACAGCCCTCGATGCAGATAAAGCTGCCCTGAAAAATGATAGAGCAGCTATGAAGACTGATATGGAAAAGCTGAAAGCGGATAAGGCAGCCAACAATGCCACCGCTGTTACGGCAGACAAAGCCCAACTCGCGAAAGATAAAGCCCAGATGAAAGCTGATATGAAGAAGTTCAAGGCTGACGGAGGAAAGGGATTCGGGGGAGAAGGTAAAGGAAAGGGAGGAAAAAAGTAGCCCAGTAACTTTCCTTAGAAAATAGAGAAAGGGGGAGGTGATTTATCACTTCCCCTTTTTTTTGTGCCCATTACCAATTTCAATCTAGGCTATCCCAGGAGAGATTCTAAAAAGGAATCCATTAGGAAGTGCCTATGGTGGTATAATTAAATTAAGCAGATATATTTGTATTGAGCAACCCACAGACACCCATCACCCAAAATAGGGGGACTCGTGGATGAAACAACAGGCATTGATATTTCAATAGAGAAAATACCCTCCCAGACAATCAACTGCTGGAAAATAATCATCAAGGGATATCTCGATGTTGATACCGCAGGCCAGTTAATGAGTGAATCAATGGTTTTGACCTGCCGGAAATCAGTCAAAGTAATAGTGGATTTAAAAGGTGTTACTTTCATAGACAGTGCCGGATGGGATGCTTTACTACGCATAGCGGAAGAGCTTATCAAAACAAAAGGGAAAATCGTTATTTTAAATATGACACCTACTGTGGAACGCGGTTATAAGTTATTAAAACTGGAATCTACTTTGCCATCTTTTCCTACTGAAGCTGATGTGTGGAAAAAATCGCAAAGAGTATAAGTTATAAGTTTGCTACACCAAGCAGGGGAGGGTAATTATGAAAAAGGATGAGGAAAAACAAAAAAATTTAAAACAAGGAGCAGATAAAAAAGGTCTGAAAAAAACAGGAGTGATCAAGAAAATTAAAGATGGCCTTATCTCAACGATTAAAAGGACTGTTTCAAGAAAGACCAAGGATGTTGCCCTAGTTACTCCTGGGAAGTCAGAAACAGCAGAACCTACCAAAGAGAAATTTGTTGAGCAAAAGATGATGAATCAACTGGGCGGGCCTGTAGTGATGAGAGTGGATGAACGCTATGTTCTCCCTTTGGGCTATGGGGATAATAAAATAGTGCTCATGGCTAGAGACCCTTATTGGGCCTTTGCTTACTGGGAGATCACTCCGGAGAAGGACGCAGAAGTGAGGAACCAAATAGATGAAAAATTACGGCAGGGTCTTAAGTATATCCTTAGAGTTTATGATGTTACGGATATTAATTTTAACGGCAGCAATGCCAACCGGTATTTTGATATTGAGTTAACCAGTGTCATCAATAATTGGTATCTCAATGTAGGGGTAGCCAATAGGTCGTATTGCGTAGATATAGGTATCCTGACCGCTGATGGTCGGTTCTTTATGATAGCCAGGTCCAATTTTATCACGACCCCTAGCGATGTTATTTCATCCGCCGTGGATGAGGAATGGATGGTAGCCAGTGATGACTTTAATGAAATATTCCGTTTATCCGGCGGCTTGCAAAGAGGATCTGCCTCAGGGGATATATCCAAGCTGTTGATGAAAAGACTGCAAGAGGAAACATCTTCAGGTTCCATGGGCAGCCTGTCCAGTCCGGCTGGCCGAGAAGTCAGAGCCAAGGACTTCTGGCTAGTCGTGGATGCCGAACTCATTATTTACGGGGCCACTGAACCTGATGCGACGGTGACAATACAAGGCCGACCACTCACATTAAATGCGGATGGAACTTTCAGTTGCCGTTTTGCTTTACCTGATGGGAAACAGGTTTTTCCTGTAAAAGCCGTGTCAGTGGATAAGACTGATGAACGGATCATTACGCCTACGGTGACACGAAGCACTACTAAAGGATAAGGGGCTGGAAAAAGATACCTTTAGGGATCGGATGGCTGGAGCTATGAAATGAATACAGTAAAAAGGTACAAAGTAATAAAGAAAGGTTGGGTCTGGCTGGTTGAGGAAAAAGGGTTATCGGTCAAGGTCATTAAAACCATCAAATCAGGTAAAAATGAAAAAGGGGTAATAATAAGAAATAAAACTAAAAGACGAAGAGGTAAAAGTGTTTAGAAAAGTTGTTGCTTCTCTGCTTAGAAATATCACCCAGAAACCTTACTCTACCTGCTTGAAGTGCGGCAGAATTACTTTTGACTCAACGGGCATTAAGAGTAAATACTGTGACAACTGCAAGAATGCTTTAGAGAATAAAAAGAAAACAGAAAAGTAATTTGCCATAGCCATAGCTCATGGATATCTATATGTACCCTATTCAAAGGAGAGTCTTTATGACCCCAGTGGAAAAAGTTGCAGAGAGTTTAAAGAATGAAGCCAAAAGGCTTTGCCCCATAGCCTTCGTGAATACAGTTTCAGAGAGTGATCAGGTGGCTGATGTCTATGTCTATGCGCCTCGTAAGTATGCCGATATGCTACAAGACAGGTTAAAGGTTTTGAGGACACAGATTTTTAAGACAATGACTGGTTCAATGGAAGTGAGGATTATCATGGACGATATGGAAAATATGACACCTAAATTAAAAGAGCAGATGGCAAAGGAGAATAGGTAGGAGTTTAAAGGGGTAAAAGCCATCTTAGAATTACAATGGCTAAACACTAAGTGGGTTTATTAAGTTTTAAGGAAGGAGGTTGCGATGGGAGAAAAAGTAAGAACAATTAAGCTTGGTTTTGTGAACGCATTTTTAGTTGAATCGAGGAACGGTTTTATTTTGATAGATACAGGTATGGCTAACCAGTGGGACCAATTGGAAAGCCGATTGCTATCCTTTGGTTGCCTTCCCGAACAACTGAAACTCGTGGTGATCACACACGGTGACCCTGACCATACAGGAGGTTGTGTAAAGCTTCAGCAGAAATACAAGGTTAGCGTAGCAATCCATCAGGGAGATGCTTCAATGGTGGAGAACGGCATCATGCAGAAAAGGAAAATACGGGGTTTAAAACGTAAGGTATTTATTTTTTTCAGGAGATTGATGATGCCAAAACTAAGAATGACCAAGTTCAAACCAGATATGCTTTTAAGTGACGGGCAAAGTCTGGAACAATACGGATTGAAAGCAAGGGTATATCATCTGCCAGGACACACCATGGGTTCTATCGGTATTTTAACCGATGAAGGGGATTTCTTTTCTGGTGACACTCTGGTGAATAACAAAAAGCCCGATACTGCTACTTACATTGAAAATTCACAGGAACTACAGAATACAATTGATAAGTTAAAGAAATTAGGGATGAAAAAGATTTTTCCTGGTCATGGCAAGCCATTCTTAGCAGAAGAACTTCCGTGGATGAAAAAGTAGGACAGAGAAGAAAAGAGTTTCTTTTCCACTGGTCAATTCAAAATATCATAAAAAAACTTAACATACCAAAATAGGGTGTAAATTCAAGGTCACGAGTTCAATAAGACTGAGGATGCCCTCTGCTAAAACAAAAAGGCCTCTATTTTATAGAGGCCTTTTGTCCTATTTCTTGATGTAATGTTACTTTGCTGCTGGTGTTACCGGTGTCGTATTAGGCACAACTGGGGTGGTGCTTACCGCTCCCTTGCCTGAAAGATCAAAATAATAGGCAAGGCTGACTTTAAGCGCTAACCCGCTAAAATCAGCTGCCGCATCTGAGCCGCCACTGGTCTTCCAATTTCCGCCAGTAGATGTTGCGATAGGAGATAAGCTGGCATAACGATAACCTAAATCCAAACTTGCTGAAAACTGGCGAGTAAGGAAATATTCTGCACCCACAGTTAACAGAACACCCACACCTGAACTGGTATAGGTTGGTGATGGGTAACCCGGAATAGTTGTGCTCATGCTACCATTCAAGGATTCATAAGCAATGCCTAGATTGACCTTTAAATCCAAGTTTTGAGTAACGTCCGGCCACACATACCCGCCTGTGACTGCGACTTCGAGTAATGGCGCATTCAAGGTAAGGTTGTAAGTTGAACCTTCAATATTTGAATTGGTGCTGCCGGAATAAATATAATCAACAGCTAAACCACCTTCAATATTTGGAGTAAAACCGTAGGTAACAGCACCGCCTCCACCTAAAGCTTGGCTAATCGAGTTCAGAGGGCTTAAAGTGCTATTAACATCGCTCATTGATACTGTTGCGTAATCAAAAATGCCGTGAATACCTAACTGACCATCACGACTCCCTGCACTGGCGCTAACAGCGATCAAAAGAACTGTTAAAACAATAACTAATTTTTTCATAATATTTTCACCCCCTTTCTTTCTAAAATTTAAATGTTAGCGTTATGTTAGGGTGAGCAAACGGTTTTGTCAATAGTTGACATGGATAAATTATTGATTTATCATAGATGTTGATATAGTAGATATATCAACTATATTTTTATAGGAGACAGTAATGGAAACAAAAGATATTTTAAAAAAAATCATATTTTTATACCGCGCTGTCGGCAGATTGTCCGCGCGTCATTTTGAACCCTTGGGTTTAACCCCGATTCAGGGTGGACTTATCGGCTACCTTTTCCGGCACAGCAAAATATCCCAAGCGGATCTATCGCGTTTAGCTGGGAGCGACCCGGCAGCTACGGGAAAAGCCATTGACAGCCTTATAAAAAATGGCTGGGTCGTCAAACACGAACATCCTACCGACCGCCGGCGCTGGATCATTTCTCTGAGCTCTAAAGGTAAAAAGGCGGGGTCTAAGGTCACAAAATATTTCGTCAATGTTTCCAAAGAAATTTTGTCACCACTCAATCAGAGAGAAAGCAAAGTTCTACTCTCTTTACTCGATAAGATTATTAATAAACTATAAGTCTAACCAACGACTTTTATCTGAAAGGAGCTATTATTTCTTTGGAAAGAAAAATTATTTTAAAAATCAATATTAGAAAAGGGGTGTGAGTATGGCATTTGATAATAAGAAAAAAGTGACCAAGCATGTTTTTGTCCTAAACTGGAAGGGAGCAAAACAGATTAAGGTTTGCGGGAGCTTCAATAGCTGGGACAAAGCTGGAATTCCGATGAAAGACAAGGGCGGATTATGGACCGCAGAGGTTGATTTGGCACCGGGAAGATATGAGTATAAATATATCGTGGATGGGAAATGGCATGCTGATCCAGCTACAGAGCGGGTCTGGAATGATTTGGGTTCGGAGAACTCGGTAGTAAATATTAAATAATTCTTTTTGTAAGGTAAAAAGTCAGCAAGGAACAATGATATTGAAAAAATTAGTATTTTCATTTTCAGCACCCTTAAATAAATTGGATTCGATAAAACAAACTTACGGTTGTAGGCATAGCAACCCTGGATTTTGTTACAGGAATTTTGTAGTGGGTAAATGTGCTTTTATTGAGCCAGACAAGATTTGCAAAGCACCTTCAAATGCTTGGCCTAAACAGTTCCTGAAGCTAAAATCAATGAACTCTTTGTAGTCAAATTACTTCAGTTACACTCTGAGCAAACAGTGTGGGGTCAAACTTTATGACAAGAATGGGTTGGGTTAGGAAGCTTTAGTATCACCATGTTTCTGGACAAATTTTTTAATATCATCAATGTGCTCTAAAATTAATTTAGCTTTCCTTAGTCCAAAATTAAAAGGAAATCTGTCTTCCTCCATTGCCTTTAAAATAAGTACCGGGCTTCCTTTATATTCTGATTCTTCAACAATTGGCATGACAATCCTCCCTTTAGTTATATAAGTTTCAAGATAATCATATCATTGGGTATAACTAACATTACATTGCCCTTTGGGCACACCGCCTGACATAACATGATAAATACCTTTTAGTCTTCAAATCTCATGGTTTTCTCTTGTTATTCTTTGGAATTGAACCACCCCGGTCAAGGGGGTGCTAATACAGGAAGCGTGGGATAGAGCCTGGTCGCGATGGCCAGCACGCCCGCGGAGCAAGCGGCCAACACGGCGATATCTTCACCCACGCTGTAAAAGACCGGCTGGAGCAACAAGCTGCGCAGGCCGTCCACCAGGTAGCTCATGGGGTTGACCGCGGCAAAAACCTTGAGCCAGTCCGGCATCATCGCCACCGGGTACAGGGCGTTGGAGGCGAAGAACAAAGGCATGGTCACGAGCTGGCCGATGCCCATCATGCGTTCGCGGGTGCGCACGATGGAGGCGATGATCATGGAAAATCCCGTGAACAGGGTCGACCCGAGCACCGTCAGCAGGATCAGGAACAGGACCCGGTCCAGGCCCCACTGCAGATGGATGCCCAGGAGCGTGGCCAGAGTCAGGATGACGATGAGCTGGCTGAAGGAGCGCACCGAGCCGGCCAGCATCTTGCCCAGCACCAGGGCGGAACGCTGAATGGGCGTGGTCAGCATTTTTTGCAGCACCCCCATGTCCCTTTCCCAGATGATGGACAGGCCGTTGAAAATAGAGACAAAGGTGATGGACTGCGCCAGGATGCCCGGTGTCAAAAAAGCCAGGTAGCTGACGTCGCCTGTCGGGATGACGCGCATGTGGTTGAAAGCCTCCCCGAAGAACAGCAGCCACAGGGCCGGTTGCAGGCTGCGCGAGATGACCTCGGTGGGGTCCTTGAAAATTTTCAGGGTCTCCATCTCCACGATGACCCACAGGTGGTAAACATACATGAAAGCCTGGTTGTTCTTTTTAACCGAGTCGGTTGGCAACACGCCTGCTCCTCTTTACGGTCCGCCAGTCCCCTTCTTCGAGGTCTTTATGGCCCGTCAACTGGATGAATATCTGCTCTAAACTGGCCTTGGGATTATGGACCCTGCGGCGCAGCTGGGACAGGGTCCCGATGGCTGTGATCTTGCCTTTATGCATAATGGCGAAACGGGAGCTCAGTGCCTCCGCCTCCTCCATGTAATGGGTGGTCAGCAGGATGGTCATGCCATGGTCCCGTTGCAGCTCCTTGATATGCTTCCACAATATCTCGCGGGAAACGGGGTCCAGCCCCACGGTGGGCTCGTCCAAAAAAACCACCTGCGGCTGGTGCAGCACGGCCTGGCCTATTTCCAGCCGCCGGATCATGCCTCCCGAATAACGGGACACTGGCCTGTCCGCCGCCTCGGTCAGGTCCAGCATGTCCAGTATCTTGGGAATGCGCTCCTGCCGTTCGTCCGCGCTCAGCCCGAAGAATTTGCCGAAAAAGGAAAGGTTCTCCCGGCCGGTCAGGGTGCCGTCCACGGACACGGACTGGGGCACATAGCCAATGGACTCTCGCACCCGCGCGGGCTGCCGTTTGACAGAGAAACCGTTGATCTCCACCTCGCCACTATCAAAAGGAAGCAGGGTGGTCATGATCTTGATAGTAGTGGACTTGCCCGCGCCGTTGGGGCCCAGCAGGGCAAAGCTCTCGCCGTGCTGCACGTCAAAATCTATGCCGTCCACGGCAACTACTTTGCCGTAATGCTTGACAAGTCCGCGTACTTTAATAATAGGTGTTGGCATGAAATCCTCACTGTCATTCTGAGCCCGTAGGGAGAAGAATCTCTCTTTTAATCTAAAACCTAAGCGTTCTAAACGGAATTTATTTTCTTTAACTTACCCCATCCATGATAGCAAAAAATTGTCTTATCTAAACGCCTGATCACGCATTGGCCGCATTGGGGTTTTGCCCGGCAGACCGAGTTGCCATGATGGTCTATCAGGGCGTGGAACTCATTGTACAGATAACTGATATCCGTTATATCAAAGCCAACTGTCTCTATTTCTGTCATTATTTTACCTCGAAATTCGTCCGGTTAAAAAAATATCCTGTTCTTGTGAATATTTTCCCCCTAAAATGAGACAAAGAATCCCGCTGGTCTGTTTAGGACACGGGCATACATGTTGATACAAATTGGTACATTATTGATAAGTATTCCACACAGATTCCTTATAGAATTCAGGAACAGATAAAGCATTTGAGGAGGTGAATTAGATTAAAAAATTAACTGTAGAAAAAATCATCCATAGGGAGGGAATATGAAAGGTATCAAGGGTTTATTATTGATAGGGGTTTTAGTTTTAACCTTATTTTTATCAGCTGGATTTGTGTTGGCTCAACAAAACATTCCTGGCGACCAAGGTGGTAATGGTGAAAAGGGTAAGTGGGCAGATAAGCTAGGGCTGACCGCAGACCAACAAAGTAAGGTGGAGGCTTTACAAAAAGATATACAGGGAAAAATGAAACCTCTGAGAGATAGTGATATGGACCTTCTAAATCAATTAAAAGTGTTAGTTGATAGTACAGGTAGTGATAGTGATATCAACGGTGTGCTGGATAAACTGGCCAGCAATAAAACACAAGAGCAGGATTTGGAAAAACAGCGTTCTGATGGAATGAAACAGATATTAACTCCCATTCAGCAGGCTAAAATGGTTTTGGGAATGGCCAAGAGAAAATTGGATGAGATGAAAAAACAGAAAGATAAAGATGATAGTGCCGGCAATAAAGACCAAGGTGAAAATAAGTAAAAGGTTTTTAAGCAAATATAAATATTAATATTTAATAGAATTTATATTCAAACAGATCAAGCATTAAAGGAGGTGAATGACATGAAAAAACTTATCTCAGCATTTCTTGGGCTGTCTCTTCTTTTTGGTAGTCTAACTTTAGTATCAGCACAGACTTCCGCTCCCACAGCTCCTGTTTCCAAGGTTCAAAAAGTTAAAAACCATAAGAAACAGAACTGTAAAAAGGGTTCTAAGAAGAGCTGTAACAAAGGAGCAAAAAATGGAGTAACACCTACAGCAAAATAACCATTGATGCTGGAAATATAGCAACTAAGAAAGGAGAGCGTTTATGGTAGCGATGAAGTGCTTAGGTTTCATGTCATTTGTTCCAGCCACATTGTTAGTGACTGTCAGTTTTTTTGTACTGATTGTCTTGAAAAAAGCTGACACCCAATGGCTCAGAATATTTGGTTACTGTGTGGCGGTCTTGCTCTGGATAGCAGCCGTGCTGGTTTTCACGGCTGGGATTTTCCACTCAGGCTGTGGTTTCAACCATCACCGGCAGGGGATGCAATGGCAGGGCGGGGATCAGAGGCACGGACGATTTATGGACTGGCAGCACAATGGCGGAAATTGGGATAAACAGAAACATCAATGGATAATGGATAATAAAGAAGGCAATGAACAAGGCAGTGAGCAAGGAAAGGAAGATGTAAAAGGCAAAGGGAAAAAGTAAGGATTAATGTGTGAATAGGTAGCCCCTATCCTTTTGGGGTGGGGGTTGCCTTTTCTTCAAGGGGTGTGGAAAATTAAAAATTTCATTCTCCTTTTATTCATTCTGGTTTGTATCCTAATCCCGTCCCTTATTATCACTAATAATTCGTTCGCCGAGGCAAAAGACTCCTTTTATTTAGGCCTGAACTGGGGTTCTAAATTAAGTTCTGATTCTAATCTAAGTCAATATGCTGTCCCTGATACCAGCGGCTCGGATTCAAATTATTTAACTGACCTAAAAATTGGTTATCAATTTTCTAATCCTTTTGGATTGGAACTAGGTGCGGAAATTGGACCAACTGGCAGTTTTAGCGGTAGTGATGCAGGCGGGCCTGTTTCTTCTTCTGAAAGAATTTCCACCGTATTTCTTATGCCGACCTTTAGACTTCCAATACAGGATAATGTGTTTGCCGGAATCTTGATCAACACTTTTGGGTTCCGTCTGGGAGAATCATTTTTGCGGGATAATATTTCGATTCCTGGTGGTTCAGCAGGAGCAGTTTCTCTCAATGGCAACACAGAGGACTTTAATTTTGGTCTAGTTTATCGGCTGGAACAATTTATAGTTGGTCATTTTAGTCTTGGTTTTGAGTTATCATATGATTTTAATAAGTTCAATGGTTTGAATATCAGTAATGTTTCTGGCAGTGGAACCAATATTATTGCGCAAACACCCCAAGCTGATTTGTCAGGGCTATCACTAAAAATATCTTTAACCTATTGGTTTTCCTTACCTTTTGATTTGGATAAGTCAAACTCGAAACATGATGATTTTAAATGGTGGAACCCCAAAAAATTCTTTAACTGGAACTTCTAATTTCTATTGGGCAAAACTACTATATAAAAACTTGGGGATAAAACGGTCGGTTGATTTCAAGAGTGAGATGGAATGGGCAAGATGATAAATCAAAATATATTTACTTTGCATCTAAAGAATGATCTTAAAATATTGGCGATATTTTTCATGGGAATTTTCTTCATGCCAAGGAGTGTTTGTGCTTTAGGTACTGCTACGGTTTCCAGCTCTGACATCTTTCTTTATTCCGATGACTATTTTCCAAACCTATATCTGGATACTTCGAGTACCTACAGCCCTGCCAATGCCGATTTTATCTATAGAAGCAATCAAGGCTGTGAGGATGATTACGGCCTTAATATTAGTGATGCCTGGTCCAGCAACATCGTCCTCAACGTTGACGGGACAGTGACCGGTGCTTCCTATGACTTTCCAATCGTTTCTAATATGACCGCGACCGGCTCCGGCCTCGGTGCTAGTCTGGACACTGTGCTCTTAGGTGGCCAAAGCTCCCCAAGCAGCGACATTCAGGTCAGTCTGCATTACGAGATCGTCGCCAACCCGCAAACCGGAGCAGGACCAGATACGGCCATGATCAGGATCACGCTAAAGAATAACGGAAGCGTTTCCCACAATGTCGGGTTGCGGTTTGAGGCCGACACTTTGGTCAACGGGAATGATGGGGCCAATATCTCGGTCAATAACGGCGGCTCCGTCATCTCGACCAACACGATATGGAGAGCGAACTCCGGTGGAATTCCCGCGAACTGGTGGGATTATGATATCCCTCCCCCTGGGACGCCGAACCTGATCGGCCGGGGGTCTATTTTGGGGAATCCCTTTGGCGTGGCGGCCACGCCTCCGGACGCCTTGGAAGTGGCTCTCTGGGATGATACCAACGGGGAAACTCAATGGACCACAGCAGCGCCGGGGCATACCATCACAGATAGTTCCGTTGTTTTCTGGTGGACCGGAAGCGGGTCGGAAAGTTCGGTAAACCAGGCGCTGGCGCCGGGCAGTAGCAAAAGTTTTGTCACCTATTACGGCATCAATCAGGGAGCTCTTTTGTCAACACCCACGGTCACCTCCACCCCGACAAGATCTGCAACCGCGACGCCAACCATAACTGCCAGCGTGACCGCGACCCAGACCTATACACCTTATACCTCTACCTATACCATTACCACCAGCCAGACATTCACCCTGACCGAAACTCCTATTCCCTCTAACACCCTGACCCTAACTTCAAGTCTGACTTTTACACCGTCCTTTACCGAAACCAAGACGCAGACAGTGACCCTGACCCCTACCTCCAGCCTGACTTATACAACGTCATTTACCCAGACTCAGACACAGACAGTGACTCTGACCCTTACCTCCAGCCTGACTTTTACGCCTTCGTCTACACCAAGCGAGACCTATACCTCTACCTACACCTTGACCTCTAGCCAGACATTAACTTCATCCCAAACTCTTACTCCCTCAAAGACCCTGACAGCTTCATTCACACTAACTTCCAGTCCGACCTCTAGCGCTACTCCCACCTGCACTCCTACTCCTTATGGGCTTTTGCAGATATTGGAACATATTCCCTATCCCAATCCCAGCGGACCTGAAGGGGTTGTGTACCATTCCTGGGTGTAACTTCAACGAGGGGAAAGGCAAGGTTAGATTGCAGCAATCTAACCTTGCGGCCCCAAAAATAAGTCCACGGGCGTAGACTAGGTGATTGTCTAGGTCACCAAACCCAAACTAAAAGGAGGTCTACACCCGTGAAGTCATTATCCCAAAGAATTGAGATTTATACGAACCAGAAAATCAGAGAAAAAGTCAGGAAGATCGCTCAGCCCGGTGTCGCTCTGGAAGTAATTGGCCAGGAGGTCAATGCCATCATTGCCCAGGCTTTAGATATTCAACTGGAGGCTGAAAGGGACGAGTTTTTGGGCCGTCAGCCTTATGAACGCCTTGAAAACAGCCCTAAAAGAAACGGTTTTAAATCCACCTCTGTCCCCGGCTTTTTTGGCAGACTTTTTCTGCACAAACCAGCTCTACGCCAGGGGTCCCTTCACTCGCCCTTGCTTACCGCCCTCAAACAAGCTGGAAAAGGCCTGGCTTCCTTCCTCGCCATCCGCTTCTGGCTCAAAGGCGCTGCCACTCGCTCTACCGCCGCTGAGATAAATGCCGCTTTGGGCACAAAGCTCTCTCACTCCACCGTCTCCACTCTCACCAACGCCTTGGAGCCAGCCATCCGTCAGTGGATGAATCGTCCCATTCCTCCCAACATCACCTACCTGCTCCTGGACGCCGCCTACCTGCCTGTCAGAAGACCTGGTTTTACCTCCAAACAAGCTCTATTGCTCGCCCTAGGCATGGATTCCTTTGGCAATCGCCATGTCCTGGGTTTCCTTCTCGGCGATAGAGAGTCCTTGGACTCCTGGCAGGCTTTTATCAATGACCTCCTCAAAAGAGGCCTTAACCGCAACACCCTCAGGCTCGTCATCTCCGATGAACACAAGGCCATTGAGCAGGCCGTCAAAAACCTCCTGGCTGTCCCTCACCAGCTCTGCCTGGTCCACAAGATCCGAAACCTCAGAGCCATTATGCCTCGCCGTGACTGGGGTGCCTTCCTTAACGATTTCAAAGCTATCTATTGGGCCGATTCCCGCAAACTGGCTCTCCAGGCCTTTGGCCGCCTCCAAGCTCGCTGGATGAAACTCTATCCTAGAGCTACGGCTATGGCTCTCGATAGGTTCGACAACCTCACCACCTTCATGAACGAACCCCAGCATGTCTGGCGCACTCTCCGCTCCAGCAATCTCATCGAACGCTTTATCGCCGAGATCAAACGGCGCACCCGTGCTGCCGGCACCATGCACTCCGAATTGGAGGTCGCTAAGATCGTCTGGTCTGTTTCTACCACTCAGGAAGATAATTGGTCTAAAAGAAAACTCTGGAAATCTCAAGGAGGTGATCTGGTTCAGGAAGGCTTGCTAAATGTTGCTTAACCTACTACCCGTGGACTTAACAACTTACACCCGAAAACTTGACATAATCCCTGAAGGCACCATGAAATTTTACGTCCTAATAAACGATATCCCGGACTGGGTGACTTTTAAGATCTACACCACATCCTTCAGGTTGGTTAAAATTCTTTTAGTGGAGAGTCTGCAAAACAGCGGATTGATGCAGTTGTTCTATGACAGGGGATTGCTGAATTACAGGTTTGACATACCTTACGATATTAAGGATTGGTACGGGAAACCCTTGGCAAATGGTTTATATTACTACGCTTTAGATGCAAGTAAAACATATGCCACCAAATCAAATGTACTCTATAGGGTTATCGGAAAGTTCGTGGTACGGAGATGAGGTGGATTGTAATTCTTCAATGCTAATAAATTAGGCTAATTGTTTTAATACAAATTGGTACAAACTGATACAAAAGGGACAATCATTAAAGTTTGGATAATTGTAGAATTAAATTACTTTTTGTAGAAGGGTAATGAGTTTGATGGTTACAGAAACACCCATAACAACTTTAAAAGCTGAAGAACCACGCTCAACCTTTTCCCAAAGCCACTGGGAGTGGTTTGGGCTGGCCATGATCGTTCTTGTAGCAGCCGGTATGCGCTTATGGAAGCTTGGCCAGAATAGCTTTGGCAACACTTACTACTCCGCGGCCGTGCGCAGCATGTCTCAAAGCTGGCACAATTTTTTTTTCGCTTCCTTTGACCCGGCGGGATATGTGACTGTGGACAAACCTCCTGTGGCGCTATGGGTGCAGGTGGCCAGTGTTAAGCTTTTCGGCTACAGCAGCTTTATCGTCCTTTTGCCGCAGGTTCTAGAGGGATTGCTTTCCGTGGTATTGGTGTACTACCTGGTTCGCCGCCGTTTCGACACCTGGGCAGCTCTTCTGGCCGGCTTGGCCATGGCCGTCGCACCTATTTGCGTGGCCATTGACCGTTATAACAATGTGGATAGTTGTCTGGTGACCGTATTAATGCTGGCGGCGTGGGCGGTCAGCCTTGCCGCGGAGACCGGCAGCCTGAAGCTTTTACTGCTGGCCCTGGGGCTGGTGGGTGTAGGTTTTAATGTCAAGATGATGGCCGCGTTTGTCGTACTTCCTGTTTTTTATATATTGTATTTTACTGGAGCGCCTGTTACTTGGAAAAAACGGTTGATGGATCTGACCCTGGCTTCTGTTGTCTTGGTCACAGTAGCCTTGTCCTGGCCCTTGTTTGTGGACTTGACCCCGCCTGACCTACGGCCGTTTGTCGGAAGCACCCAGGATAACTCCATGATAAGTCTGTCCCTTGGCTGGAACGGTTTTCAGAGACTGTTGTCCCGGCGCCGCGGCAATCTGGCAGGTCTTGAAGAGGAACGGGTCATCTCTCCGGTGCCCAGGTCGACCCCTGCTGCCCAGGGATTCCGAAATTCCGGCAACCGCAATTTTAATAGGCGGGGCGAATTTATGGGATCCGGAACTCCAGGCCCGCTCCGGCTCGTTGAAAGACAAATGGCCGGACAAATATTATGGTTCTTTCCCCTTGCTTTGGTTGGATTCCTAGTGGCATTACCGCAGACACGCCAGACTTGGCCTCTCTCGCCAGCGCATCAGGCTCTGTTGTTATGGGCCGGGTGGTTCCTTACTTACGCGCTCGTGTTCAGCTTTATGCGCGGGGCCATGCACACCTATTATCTGGTCATGCTCGCTCCGCCGTTGTCCGCTCTGGCTGGTATTGGCACCAGGTCCATCTGGCTTTCTTTCAAGAATAGTCGCTGGCTCTTGATGCCGCTCTCTCTCTTATTGACCGCAGTCTGGCAGGTGTATATTTTAATCCAATATCCGTCCTGGATGGTTTGGCTGCTACCTATACTGGTCGCGGGAACCGGCATCGCCGTAGTCTGTATGATAAGGCAGTGCCTCCTGGTCAGGAAGCAAGGCTCCAGCCGTTCCCTGTGCCCTGCCCTTTCCGTGGGACTCATCACTTTGTTCCTCTGTCCTGTGGCCTGGTCATTGACCCCGCTCCTGGCTAAACATGCCTCTCCGGAAGCCAACCCCGATCTGCTGGCCCAGAACCAGCCGCAGAATGCTCCTGGCTTTGGCTTTGGCAGTACGGAAATGAACAATGAAAAATTGGTGGCCTTTCTGCAGGCCAACCGGCATGGGGAAAAATATATCATGGCGGCCCAGAGCGTCCAGCCGGTCGCTCCGATCATCATAAAAACCGGGGAACCGGCGGTATCGCTTGGCGGCTTTATGGGAGGGGATCCTGTGGTCACGCTGGAACAGTTCATCCAGATGATCAAAAACCAACAACTCCGCTATATGATGCTTTCGGGTTTTGATCGCAGCAATAGGCCGGGCAACCAATATACCGCCCAGCCCCGTCCTAACGGCCAGAACAACTGGGGTTATGGAATGCCGAATGGTTACGGCGTGGATATTTCCAACTGGGTGAGAAAACACGGCAAACCGGTCAACCCCAAACTATGGCGGTCAGGGGAAGAAAATGCCAGGATCGCCGCTCTCATGGAAAAAGAACCTTTAAATGCCTCAAATCCGTTCTTTGGGTCTCGGGGCGGGCGCCGGGGTGGAGGCACGCAACTTTATGACCTGGCGGGTGCCAGACCGTGACTTTCCCAGAATGAAATATAAAAGCAAAGGAAAATAATTAATGCAGTTAAAAAAAATTGTTCAACTTACCTCTTTATTTTTTTTATGCGCTTTTTACGCCGGTTGCGGCGGAATGGAAATCCGCAGCCAACGGCCTCAGCAGGAACTTAACCTCGATGGTAAAGACGGGGCCTGGGCCAAAGTGGACGGCCGTGAAGAAAATGACCTGACTATCAAGAGCGCGAACGACGATAAATTTTTGTATCTCTACCTATCCACGATAGCCTGGCGGGTAAAAACCCAGCTCCTGGGAGCATACCGGCAGAGCTTGACGGTTTGGTTTGACCCGGATAACCAGGGGAAGAAGGCCAAAGGACTCCGTATCACCTTCCAGCCTCCTCTGGAAACTCCCTTTCCCAAGACCGACGAGGAAGAACGGCATTATCTGGCTTCGTCTACGCGCACTGCCGAGGTATTGTGGATCGATGAAACCACTTACTCCAGCCCCCTTTCTTCTGGATCCGGGGAAACGGTCCTAGCTACGGGACTGGACCGTGGCGAGCTAGTCTATGAATTGAAAGTGCCGCTCCAGGCCGGGCATGACCATGCGTTTGCCGTGAATTCCCGGCCAGGAGGCACTCTCGGTGTGATCCTGGAAACCTCCCCGATTGATCCTAACTCCCAGCATCAGCAGGAAACGCACCATCAGCCAACAGCGGGCGGAGGAGGATATGGAGGAGAAGGTTCAGGAGGAGTTGGTTTTGGAGGTAGTGGTGGAGGTTCGGGAGGTGGTGGCGGCAGGGGTGGTCATGGAGGCAGACACGGGGGAGGCAAGGGCGGCGGTAAGGGCGGAGCATCACCTCTACCTGATCCCTTTGTAATTCATTTTTCCCTGAAACTGAACCCATAAAATCATCACGATACAATATGATACAAAATTTTTAATGCTTTAAACGATTTAAGTACTAAAATTAAAGACAGGTAGGAAAACGGCTGGACTGCTATGCAGAAGCCACGGATCGCTGAATGAATGAGGCGATCCAAAAGAGTGTACGTACGCTTTTAAACCGTTATCCTTACTGGTTTTATGACCGGTAAGGATTTTTTATTTTTAAGAAAATTTGGTGAAGTAACGATTCAATACCGGAGCTGGATGAGGGGGATCACCAACTAATTAGTTTAGGAAGGGAGGTGAAAAATAATGATTTCTCCGATCAATTCTTCAAATTATTTAAATAGTTTGATCACACAACCGTCACAAAGTAAGTCGGTCAACAATACCGGGACTGGAGCGAATGATTTTGCAGACCTGTTGCTAAGTCAATTATCTAGCCAGGCGGGAACTGGGGCTACTGGTACTACGAGTTCTACCCAGTCTGCGAATAATGGAACCGCTAATCCTGCAAATGCTGCCCAGGCTAGCTCTACGCAACCCAGCAAGGAGCAGCAGATCCTGGCCATGCTCAGAGAGATCGTGTCCGAGTTAGGGATCAAACATCATCACCACCATCACCACGGGGGAGCGAAAGGGGCCGAGTCTGCAACCAATACTCAGACCCAGGGTTCCACGTCAACCAATCCAATTGCTACCAACACCCAGGGTTCAACCACGAGCAACACGGTTGCCTTGAATATAGTTAATAGTATCCAGGGGGCGGCAGGCGGTCAGTTGAATTCCCTGGTATAGGTTTTTAACAGGACGGCTAGGCAAGGCAAGCTGGTGATACCCCTCACCCGTTCCGGTAATATGTATTTATAGTCAATGCAGTGGAAGAAAGCAGCAAAGCGATAGAACTCCGTTTTGCATAACCGGTAAAAGGCCAACAAGCTGGCGAAGATGACTGAGTAAGGGGACTTACTCACTTATAGGATTATTTTGAGAGTATTTAGGAAAGGGGAAATAGTAATGAAAAATATTTTTAGAAATAAGTATTTGGTAGCGATTGAGTTGTGTTTTATGCTTATCTTATCTTGCTCCAGCGCTTTTGCATGGCGTGGAGGACATGGGTCAAGGTATTACTGGCACGGGGGCAGATGGTGATACAGGGGAGGCTGGGAAGAGATGGAAAAACATATTTTATAGGAGGTAGGCTATGGAAAATTATTACAATGTTATTATTGGAACTTTAATTATAATTCCTATTTTAATAGTAATTTTTCTTTTACTTCGGGAGTTCTGGTGCTGGTATTTTAAGATCAATAAAATTGTTACTTTACTTGAAAAGATTGAAAAAAATACCTCAAAGTAATATCTAGGAAAACCAAGAGAGATAGCTAGAGATTAACTTAAAATGATCAGAAGATAGAATATCTGTACCAAGTGAAACATTTTAAATTAGAACAGCTTCCCAAAGGGATCCTTATAGGAATCGCTGTGGCATGGAGTTGTTTTATTAAGACCTTAGGATATATTTAAAAGTGAACCGGGTAGGCGTAGAAAAGTTGGTAACAACCACTAAAGTTACTAGTTGATGTAACGGGTATTATAGGAAATTTCGACCGTCTGTAAGCCCTACCCTTTCTCCGCACGCAATTTCTTATGTAGAAAATATGTATATTCGCGTAGTTTTGTTGGTAATAAAGTTATGTTTAGGCTCTTCCTCTTTATTAAGTCTTCTAGTATCCTTTTTATAAATCCTTAATAAATTATCTTGTATTTGAAAGGTTGTTTTTATGGAAGATATTAGGAAAATTAAAAAAGATATTGATGATGTAACTAATTTTTTTGAGAGTCTAAAAAGGGAAAGGGATATGACAATTGAACAACAGTTTAATAGAAAAAATGCAACTGAGGAATTAGAAAAATTAGGGGTGCTTAATGATTATGTCAAGTTTTCGGGTGTAAGTTGTTAAGTCCACGGGTAGTAGGTTAAGCAACATTTAGCAAGCCTTCCTGAACCAGATCACCTCCTTGAGATTTCCAGAGTTTTCTTTTAGACCAATTATCTTCCTGAGTGGTAGAAACAGACCAGACGATCTTAGCGACCTCCAATTCGGAGTGCATGGTGCCGGCAGCACGGGTGCGCCGTTTGATCTCGGCGATAAAGCGTTCGATGAGATTGCTGGAGCGGAGAGTGCGCCAGACATGCTGGGGTTCGTTCATGAAGGTGGTGAGGTTGTCGAACCTATCGAGAGCCATAGCCGTAGCTCTAGGATAGAGTTTCATCCAGCGAGCTTGGAGGCGGCCAAAGGCCTGGAGAGCCAGTTTGCGGGAATCGGCCCAATAGATAGCTTTGAAATCGTTAAGGAAGGCACCCCAGTCACGGCGAGGCATAATGGCTCTGAGGTTTCGGATCTTGTGGACCAGGCAGAGCTGGTGAGGGACAGCCAGGAGGTTTTTGACGGCCTGCTCAATGGCCTTGTGTTCATCGGAGATGACGAGCCTGAGGGTGTTGCGGTTAAGGCCTCTTTTGAGGAGGTCATTGATAAAAGCCTGCCAGGAGTCCAAGGACTCTCTATCGCCGAGAAGGAAACCCAGGACATGGCGATTGCCAAAGGAATCCATGCCTAGGGCGAGCAATAGAGCTTGTTTGGAGGTAAAACCAGGTCTTCTGACAGGCAGGTAGGCGGCGTCCAGGAGCAGGTAGGTGATGTTGGGAGGAATGGGACGATTCATCCACTGACGGATGGCTGGCTCCAAGGCGTTGGTGAGAGTGGAGACGGTGGAGTGAGAGAGCTTTGTGCCCAAAGCGGCATTTATCTCAGCGGCGGTAGAGCGAGTGGCAGCGCCTTTGAGCCAGAAGCGGATGGCGAGGAAGGAAGCCAGGCCTTTTCCAGCTTGTTTGAGGGCGGTAAGCAAGGGCGAGTGAAGGGACCCCTGGCGTAGAGCTGGTTTGTGCAGAAAAAGTCTGCCAAAAAAGCCGGGGACAGAGGTGGATTTAAAACCGTTTCTTTTAGGGCTGTTTTCAAGGCGTTCATAAGGCTGACGGCCCAAAAACTCGTCCCTTTCAGCCTCCAGTTGAATATCTAAAGCCTGGGCAATGATGGCATTGACCTCCTGGCCAATTACTTCCAGAGCGACACCGGGCTGAGCGATCTTCCTGACTTTTTCTCTGATTTTCTGGTTCGTATAAATCTCAATTCTTTGGGATAATGACTTCACGGGTGTAGACCTCCTTTTAGTTTGGGTTTGGTGACCTAGACAATCACCTAGTCTACGCCCGTGGACTTATTTTTGGGGCCGCAAGGTTAGATTGCTGCAATCTAACCTTGCCTTTCCCCTCGTTGAAGTTACACCCAGGAATGGTACACAACCTGCTTAATAGAATTAAGTTTGAAGAAACACATCATCAAATGATGTTAAAAATAATCGGAGTCGTACAGTTAGAAAAGTTAATAAAATTACCATTTGCAAACGAACTTAATAAAATTGCATTGGAAAATATAAATGTAGATCTCTACCATGGAGGGAAGTATTTTGTCTTATCTAATTTGGTCGATTTTCTTAAAGGGTTTAGTGAAGCTGTTAATGAATGGGGCAAAGAAGATAAATCTGGTGAAGAGCTTTCAGTTAAAAGCGAGGTTGGTCCCGTAAAAGAAAAACACAAAATAAATGATGAAATCGTGTCGGAAGTTATTTATTACAAAAAGCAAGGGCAATTAGTAATGAAGAGAAAAAATAATAAAGATATAGTATATGATTTTAGGGTGGGTAAAGGAAGCAGAATTATATTTGATTTTCTTGTAGAGAATCAGGGACAGTTTGTATCAATCCAAAGTCTTATTGATTGTTATAAGGCAGGATACAAAAACACAACAGAATATGCAAAAGGTGTGAAATCTGAAGCAAGTGAAAAGGATGAAGTGAAAGATAAAAATGTTTATAAGAAAACCGTAGAGAGGATAATCAAGGAGGTAAAGTCCACGCTAGAAGAAAAAAAATTTCCAGAAATAATTGTTTCTAAGAATGCTAACCATAAACTTGATAGTTCAGTAAAATTAAGTTAAGAAGCTAATAGAAATTTTTATAAATAATAAGTCATGTAGATCTGTAACCTAAAGGTGTATTAAGTTAAGGCAATAGCTAATTCCTACCCATTCCCTACCTAAAGTTAATAAAAATAATTTTATCATCACTATAAGCATTGCTTTAACAATCCTTTTATTACTTCTCGAATAAAACCCCTACCGGTTCTCTAGCCGATATTTGTTGCTCTGTTTGAAAAAATGATCCTTAGTTTCGCATGAGGAACAGAGCGGAACACCATAAACGATAATGGGTTTTGGTATTAAAGATTTATACCATTTAGATCACCCACTTTTCGGTTAATGGATTCACGGCATTGAAAGGGTAAATATATGAAAAACAAAAACGGTATTAAAGGAGAAATAAATGACGGTGATCTGTTCAAGCAGATTGATATAAAGAAATTTTTTAGTGAAAGGGTAAAAGGTTTTAAGACAAACGGAAACGGACAAGCTACGGGTCACTGCCCGTTTCATGATGATACTAACCCTTCTTTTAGTGTAAATATTATTGACGGTCTATGGATATGTCACGCTTGCGATGCCAAGGGAAATTTTTACCAGTTCGAAATGAAGCTTAGCAGCGTTGATTTTAAGACCGCTGTTAATAATGTTGAGAAATGGCATAACACCTCAAGCGCCAATTCTCAACCTAAACCTGTAATTAAAGCAACGTATGATTATACAGATGAGAATGGGAACTCTTTATTTCAAACCGTCCGTTACGAACCTAAAGCATTCAAACAGAGGCGGTCCAATGGAAAGGGTGGCTGGATTTGGAATCGTAAGGGCGTTAAGAGCGTGCTCTATCACCTGCCTCAAATCAAAGCTGCCGATACCGTATATATAGTGGAAGGCGAGAAGGACAGCGAGACTCTAAGCGGTTTAGGATTAACTGCAACAACAAGCCCAATGGGTGCTGGAAATTGGAAGCCAGATTACAACTGTTATTTAAAAGACAAAAATATTGTCTGCCTCCCCGATAACGATTCAAAAGGTAAAAATCACATGGAAGAAGTAGCCGGGCAATTAAAGGGTGTTGCAAAGTCAGTCAAAGTTGTTCTCCTGCCAAACCTACCAGAGAAAGGCGACGTAACGGATTGGTTAGGCAAGGGTGGTACTAAAGAAGCTCTTGTTGAGCTTGTTCAACTAACACCAGAATGGGAGCCATCTGAAGAGCAACAAGGTGAAGAAACTAAGGTAGAGAAATCAAAGTTCAAAATACTAATGAAGATTGGGGAAAATCTTTCACTATTCCATGACCAATACAGAATTCCGCATGGTTTTTTGGACGGAAACACAGTGCCTTTGACGGATATAGACTTTGGATGTTGGTTAAGCCATCAGTTCTATAAAAAAACAGGTCTAGGTTTAGGCAGTGAAACACTAAAACAGGCAATTAATACTTTGTCTGGAATTGCAATATTTGACGGAAAAGAATATGTCCTTGAAAATCGGGTGGCAAGTGACAAAGGTTGCTGTTGGTATGATATGGGCGATGATAGAGCTATAAAAATAACTGGCACAGGTTGGAAAATAGTTAAAGCACCAATACTATTTAAGCGGTATATGCATCAGAGGATTCAGGTTGACCCTATACCAAATGGAAATGTTAACCGGCTATTTGAACTGGTAAAAATTAATAAAAACGATCAACTTCTTTTTATTGTTTACGTAATCACTTGTTATATCGCTGACTTTCCTCACCCAGTAATGCATTTGACTGGAGCGCAAGGAGCAAGCAAATCTACCGTTTGTTGCATATTAAAAAAGTTAATTGATCCATCCAAAGTTGAATTGCCAGAAATCCCTCGAGATAAACAGGAGCTTATCCAAACACTTTCTCATCACCATGTGAGCTACTTCGACAACCTTTCCGAGATTTCGGATTGGTTGTCTGACCTTCTTTGCCGTGCTGTTACTGGACTTTCTGCTGCTAAGCGTACGCTATATACAAATGATCAGGATTTTATTCTAAGTTTTAAGCGGTGCGTAGGTTTGAGTGGAATCACTGGGCTAATAAATAAACCGGATCTTTTGGATAGGGCTATCCCATTTTATCTAGAACCTATTACTGAAGAAGAGCGGATGGAGGAGTCTGTTTTATGGGAAAAGTTTGAGCAGATTCGACCTGAAATATTAGGGGGTATATTTGACTTAATATCTAAGGCCATCCAAATTCATGCAACGATTAAAACGTCTAAGTTGCCTCGTATGGCAGATTTCGCTAAATGGGGCTTCGCAATAGCTGAGGCTTTGGGAGTTAATGGCGAAGTGTTCCTTAAACAATACAGAGCTAAGATTGAGACTCAGAATAACGAAGTATTGGAAGGCCATCTTCTAGCTAAAGCTGTCACGAATTTCATGGCAGATAAAACGGATTGGATAGGAACAGTCAAGGGGGCCTTGGAGGAATTAAAAAAACTGGTTGTAATTGAGAAAGGGGACGAGACATTTCCTAAAGCTTACAGGTCATTAAGGCCTTACCTTGAAACTATCAGAACAAACTTAATGGCAGTTGGAATTACTTATAAAATTAGTGATAAGCCAACTTCAGAGGGTTATCGAATTTGTTTTAAGAAGAACTTTTTTGGTTCAGAAATAGATTCATCTAAAAAAGCCTTGGAAACCAATAGTAATCAAGCAAATGAACTAAATGAACTAAATTCTTCTATATCTATAGGTGCAGCAAAGAGCTGTGAGCAATTAGCTAGAGAGGAGATAGTTCTCCAAACAATGGTAGATGAAAAAAGGGCTGTTTGTTTTTGGTATATAGAAAATATGGTTAAGAGCAAGGGCATTGATACAGAACTATTAAAAACTATTTTAAATCAATTGTTATTGGAGAAGCGAATATTAAGCAGGGATAATTTACTAATTCAATATAATAATTGTTCGCGATTAGTTTATGGTCCATTTTATGAATACAATAAGACCTTTTCTCCCAAACCTGTTATACCTTCTCCTAGTCCTGTTACTCCACCCCTTGATCCTAACAGTACAATTAAGTTTTGAGGCGGGTGACTATTATGGCAAAACTCATCAATTTACCTACCCGTCTCGTTCCTGAAGGCGAAAATAATGACAGACTGTTATCGGATCAACAGGTCGCTGAACTGGCAATCGTATCTATCAACACTGTGCGTTATTGGCGGCAAATTGGTAAGCTGCCTTTTGTCAAAGTGGGTAAGCATCCTCAGGTATGGCTGTCTGTATTTAATAAAGTATTTGGAAAGCCTGTATTTCAGGGTGGCGTTAATTCTGATAACATGAAACCTGTCCAGGACATTAGGAGGATTTCAAATGGGTAAACCTAATGCCAAGAATTTACCTCCCCATCTGAGGAAAGATGATGGGGGTTATTTTATAGATTATTTTGTTGAAGAACTGGGGGTGAAGAAAAGAAAGCGCGTGCGTCTTGGGCATGTTCCTTTGGTTCAAGCAAAAAGCGTTCTGAGCGATCATATGCAGGCCATTGTTAAAGGGAAATTTTTGTTGGAGCAAAAACCAAAGATTACTTTTAATGAGGCTGCGGATAATTTCTTGGCTTTTTCTAGAGCGAGAAGGAAGCGGTTTGGGGATGATGAGCGGATGGTAAAAAACCTTAAAAGCTTCTTTGACAAACGTCCTCTGGAAAGCTTGACACTTGATCAGGTTGAGGAATATGTGTCTTTTAGGCGGAATGAAGCCAGGAAGGACAAAGAAATATGCGGGGTTTTAAGGAAGGGCATTGAGCTTAAAGCAGCTTCGCTCAATAGAGAACTTGCTTGTTTGAGAACTGTTGTGAGACGGGCTATTTTGAACAGGCAAATTGATCGTAACCCAATTGAGGGATTAAAGTTATTTAAGGAAACTTTCAGGGATAGAACCCTTACGCCTGAGGAGTACCAGCGGCTTTTAGCCGCCTGCGCACCACATCTCAAGATTATCGTACAATTGGCGTATGATTCTGCCATGAGAAAAGGCGAGATTCTTGGATTGAAATGGGAGCAGATAAACTTTAGGGAAGGGGTTATTATCCTGGATGCCGCTGATACTAAAACCCAGGAAAAACGGGAGATTCCACTGGATGAGAAGCTCGTCAGTTTATTGCAGGGACTCCCAAAAGTACCTGGCTGTCCTTTCGTGTTCACGTACCAGAAAAGAGGGCTGGTGACTATCATGACTGCTTTCAAAGCTGCATGCCGAAGAGCCAATATTAAGGATCTACATTTTCATGACCTTCGGCACTGCTCAATTACTAATTTTCGGAAGGCAGGGGTTAGTGATAATACTACCATGTCTATTTCTGGGCATAAGACGCATGATGTTTTCAAAAGGTACGACCGTATTGACAGGGGAGATCGCCAAAAAGCATTGGAACAGGTTAGAAAAATGAATGACACGGATATGACACGAACAACATTTGGCGCACCTCTTTCAAAGGAAGAAGTGGTAAAATCGTTATCCTGTAACTAAAATTGTTCAGTCGGGGCGTAGCGCAGCTGGCTAGCGCACCTGCTTTGGGAGCAGGGGGTCGCCCGTTCAAATCGGGCCGCCCCGACCAAAAAATTATAATTTCACCGCATAAGGATAGTCAGCTCCTCTTTGGAGACTTGAATGATCGACGATATGCTCTTTGGAACGAAATTACCCCAAAAGGTCTGGAAGCCCGCCCTCAGAAGAGTTTTGACCGGCACCTGGAAGCCTATGGTGATGCAAACCGGTGCAATTGAGCAACCTCAGGCCCTCAAAGAGCTCGGCCTTTACCTGCACGTCCCGTTCTGTAAAAAACCATGTCCTTTCTGTCCTTACAACCGCGTGCAATACGAAAAAAGCCTTTATAAAAAGTTTGAACAGGCGGTTCACCAAGAGATAGACCTGTACCGGACAAACCTCCAGAAAATTCCAGGGTATAGTGTTGGCCAGACCCGCATCAGTTCCCTTTATATAGGGGGCGGGACACCGACCTTAGAGCCCCAAAGCCTGGCAGGGATCATCAGCCATCTCAAGGAGGTTTTTGGCCAGCCTGAGGACATCTGCGTGGAGCTCCATCCCGCGGCCATGGATGAGGCCTGCCTGGATGTGCTGCAAACAAACGGGGTCAGCATGGTTTCCATCGGCGTGGAGAGTTTTTGCGACCGGCATCTGGAACTTATCGGCCGGTCCCACAACGGCCAGGAGGCCAGAGAAGCGCTCCGCCGCGCTGTGAAACGGCGGTTCAAGACGGTCAACGTGGACCTCATGTTCGCCCTGCCCTTACAAACCTTAGCGGACCTGGACCGCGACCTGGAAACAGCGCTGGAGTCCGGTGCCGACCAGATCTCCGCTTATCCCATATTCGGGTTTCCCTATAGCGATCTCGGAAAAAAACTGGGGATCAGGGAGATCAAGAGGCCCAAGGGCAGTTTGATCAGGAAAATGCTGAGCCGTATCCGTCAGCGCTCGCTGGAGCACGGTTTCAGCCAGTGCGCTGTCTGGTCTTTTATAAAGCCGGGTAAGAAAAAATTTAGCTCGGTCACCCGGCACCATTACCTCGGGTTTGGGCCGAGCGCGGCCTCTATGACAGGAAACCAGTTTTATATTAATACCTTTGATGTCGAAGAATACAGCCGGCGTTTGCCCGGGCATTTACCGGTGGCCCTGGTGGCGCCTATGGACCAGAAGCTGGAAATGGCCTACTGGTTCTACTGGAAAGCCTATGAAATGCGGTTCAGCGCCCTGGAATTCCAGGACTTATTCCACCAGGGACTGGATACGGTTTTTGGCCGTGTCCTGAGAGTCCTAAAAACACTTGGTCTTGTCGTTAAAAAGGGAGATGATTATATCGTGACCGATAGCGCGTCCTATTGGATCCACCGCCTGCAGAACGAATATGCGCTGAACTATATCGACCGGTTGTGGGGAACCTGCAAGGCAGTTCCGTGGCCAGAGCGGGTAGTATTGTGACCATTCATCGGCTAAAATTTTAAAAAAGAAAAAAGGGAGGCTGTAAATGAAAAAAGCCAGGATAACTTTGGACAAGGATCTTAAGATCGGCCAGGTGGACCCGCGGCTGTTCGGTTCTTTTATCGAGCACCTGGGCAGGGCGGTTTATAGCGGCATCTATGAGCCGGGACACGCCACAGCCGACAAACAAGGTTTCCGCAAAGACGTGCTGGAAATGGTCAGGGAACTCAGGATGCCCATCGTGCGTTATCCGGGCGGCAATTTTGTTTCCGGCTACAACTGGCAGGACGGGGTCGGGCCGGTTAAGACCAGGCCGGCTAGACTGGAACTGGCCTGGTTCACGGTCGAGACCAACGAGGTCGGAGTCAATGAGTTCGCCTCCTGGGCCAAAAAAGCCGGGACAGAGGTGATGATGGCGGTCAACCTGGGCACAGCCGGGACGGACCAGGCGCGCAATCTGGTGGAATACTGCAACCATCCGTCAGGGACATACTGGAGCGACCTCAGGAGGTTGCACGGGGTCAAGGAGCCGCACCAGATCAAGACCTGGTGCCTGGGCAACGAGATGGACGGGCCCTGGCAGATCGGACATAAAACAGCGGAAGAGTACGGCCGGACCGCCTGCGAAACCGCCAAAGTGATGAAATGGGTGGACCCTACCATTGAATTGGTGGCCTGCGGCAGTTCAGGCAAGGGCATGCCCACCTTTCCCCAGTGGGAAAAAACGGTTTTGGAACACACCTATGACCACGCGGATTTCATTTCCCTGCACAGCTATTACGGCAACCAGGATAATGACCTGGCCACTTTCCTGGCCCGGTCGCTCAACATGGACGCTTTCATCAAGGAGGTCGTGTCTGTCTGCGACCAGGTCAAAGCCAAATTAAAACAAAAGAAGACCATCAACCTTTCCTTTGATGAATGGAACGTGTGGTTCCACACTATGGAGTCGGACAAAAAGATCCCCAAGTGGACCATTGCGCCAGCCCAGTTGGAGGACATCTATACGATGGAAGACGCTTTGGTGGTCGGGTGCCTTTTGATCACCCTGCTCAAACACAGCGACAGGGTCAAGATGGCCTGTCTGGCCCAGCTGGTCAATGTCATTGCTCCCATCATGACCGAACGGGGAGGCAAGGCCTGGCGGCAGACCATATTTTATCCTTTCCTGCACGCCTCTTTGTACGGCCGGGGCATGGCCCTGGACCTGCAGATAGAGGTGCCGGCTTATGAAAACAAGGAGTTTGGCCAGGTACCTTTGCTGGAGGCAGTCGGCGTGCTCAATGAAGAAAAAGACGAGTTGACTATTTTCGCGGTCAACCGCAGCCAAAAAGAGAGTTTGGAGTTGGAAGGCGACCTGAGGGGTTTAGCTTTTACCAAAGTAACCGAGCACCTGGTCCTGGAAAACGCGGATATGAAGGCGGTCAATACAGCTAAAAATCCGGACAAGGTCAAGCCGCACAATAAAGGCAAGGCCTCGCTCAAAAACGGCAAGCTGATCGCGGAGCTAGCCAAGTTATCGTGGAATGTCATCAGGCTTAAGAAAAGATAGGGAGTAAACAAGAGGAGGTTGTGATGAGCGTCAAACAAATCCTGACCAAGACCACTTTGGAGGATATGGAAAAAAGCCGGCAAAGAGTGGGACATTTCCTTAGCGCTCCGCAAAACATCCCAGTTGCTTTTACCTATGGCGGGAAAAAAATATCAGGCATACCTTTGGACTGGCATCCGATTACCCAAAGACGGCGTATTGACGCCAACATGGTGGAAACAGTGTTCATGGGACAGGAACCCAAGACCGGCCTGGAGATGCGGGTGGAGTGTTTAGAATACGCGGACTATCCGGTGGTGGAGTGGACAGCCTGGCTGACCCAAAAAGGAAGCCAACCCACGCCCCTCATCGCCGACCTGCTGGGTTTGGACGCGGGGTTTCTTGGCCAAAAACCGGTGTTGTGGCATTGCAACGGGGATTATTGCCACGAGGACGGTTATGCCCCGAAGGAAACTCCGGTCGGCGACAAAGACAGTTTAAAATTCGCGCCGGTAGGCGGCAGGCCCTGCGACCAGGCTTTTCCCTATTTCCGTATCCTGTTCCAAGGGAGCGGGTTGACCCTGGCCATAGGCTGGCCCGGGCAATGGTCAGCCAGCTTCCAAGGAACCAAAGACGGGGTCTGGGTCAAGGCCGGACAGGAACAGATTAGCCTGAAATTAATGCCCGGAGAAACTATTCGCACGCCCCGTATCACACTGCTGTCCTGGACAGGAAGCCAAGAACGGTCGGTTAACCTTTGGCGCAGGTGGTATCTGGCGCATGTGCTGCCCAGACCTGACGGCCAGCCTTTACAGCCTTTGCTGGCGGCCACGGGCACAGACCCGGGCGAGGGCGGTGAATACACCGGAGCTACCGAGGAAAACCAGCTCCGCTACCAGGACCTGGTCCATAAAATAGGTTTGGATTTTGACATCTGGTGGATCGACGCGGGCTGGTATCCCTGCAAAAGTCCCCAGGGAAAAAGAGAGTGGCCGGTGACCGGTTCGTGGGAGCCTGACCCGGAGCGTTTTCCCAGGGGTTTAAAGCCTATTTCCGACCATGCCGCCCAGTATGGGGCGAAACTTCTGCTCTGGTTCGAGCCGGAAAGAGTGCGCTTTAACACCCGGCTGGAGACCGAACATCCGGAGTTTTTACTGCGCTCGAACCGAAAGGACTGGGCGGGGTCTGAAAACAGCCTGCTCAACCTGGGCAACCCGGCCTGCCGGGCCTGGCTTACGGACCATATCTGCAGGTTAATAAAGGAAAACGGCATCAAGGTTTACCGCCAGGATTTTAATTTTGAGCCGCTGAGTTACTGGCAAGAGAACGAGCCGGCTGACCGGCAGGGCATCAATGAGAACCTGCATGTGCAGGGATATCTCCAGTTTTGGGACGATCTGCTGGCCAGGAACCCCGGCCTGTGGATAGACTCCTGCGCTTCCGGAGGACGGCGCAACGATTTGGAAACCATGCGCCGGTCCGTACCCCTGCATTATTCGGACTATGCCTATGGCATCAGCCGGGTCAAGACGGCTTTTCACCATACGCTCTTTGCCTGGATACCCTATTTCAAGGACGTGGCCCTGAACTGGAATTTGGAGAAGTTCAGCTGGGGCCCCGGTGAAGTGCTGGTCACTGAGCCCTTAGACAGCTTTGCCTACCATTGCGGGATGGCCGGAATGTTTTTCCCGAGTTTTGACGCCAACAAGACGGACAACGATTACGCCCTGATGTTAAAGATGGTGAAGATCTGGCGCCGGGCCGTGAAACTGATGCTCTACGCCGACTACTATCCCCTGACGCCATTCAGCAAGAGCGGAGAAAAGTGGGTGGTCTGGCAGTTCGATTGTCCGGAAAAAGGAATGGGATTGATCCAGGGTATAAGGCTCAAGAACTGCCCGGAGGGAAAAATTACGGTCAAGCCCAGAGGCATCAGTCCGGAAACTGAATATGTTCTGGAAAACCAGGAGACCGGCCAGGTATTAAAAGTGCCGGGGAAAACGCTTGTGCAGGATGGGTTCACTTTTGAGCTCCCCCAGCGCAGCGGCGCTATCTGGTTCTACAGAGTTACTTACACGGGTAAATAATAAATCCTCCCCTTTGTAAGGGGAGGAAAAAGGTGGGGTAGAGCGCTAGGCCGTTCTACCTCCCCTTTGTCCCCTCCTCCCCATACGGGGACTATAAAGAGTTACAAAGGAGGGGAGAGTTTCATTGGTCGAAAATGAAGCAGACGATAAGGAGGACGAGGAATGCAGTACAGGATCTTAGGCAAGACAGGATTAAAAGTCAGCGAAGTAGGGCTGGGGTGCTGGGCCTTTGGAGGGCCTTTTACCATCAACGGCATCCAGGCCGGGTTCGCCGGACAGGACGACAAGGAATCCATCCGGGTCATCCATACGGCGCAGGATAAAGGCATCAACTTTTTGGACACGGCGGACGCCTACGGCCTGGGCCATAGCGAAGAGGTGATAGGACAGGCCCTGGCTCAGGACAGCAGGCGTAGCCGCTGGTTTATCGCGACCAAGGCCGGGCATTTGCCCTATGACCAGAGCCGGTTCAAGAGCGCCTGGGAAAAGGAAAATCTGAGGTTTTGTCTGGAGAGCAGCCTAAAGCGGCTTAAGACCGACCATGTTGACCTGTACCAGTGGCACGACGCGCCAGGAACGGAGTGGCGAGAGACAGCTTACGAGAGTTTCCAGAAATTCAAAAAAGAGGGGAAGATCCGCTGGTTCGGACTCTCCTTTTACGGCATCAAGGAAGCCCAGGGCCTGTTGCAGGCGGGCTGGGAGTGGGACACGGCACAGATCGAGTACAACATGCTGTGGACCTATGCCAAAGCTTCCGGTTCCCTGGCCCTGGCCAAGGAAAAGAACTGGGGCGTGATCGTCAAAAGCCCGTTGCACGGCAGCATCCTGACCGGAAAATACGGGGAGGGCGCGACTTTTCCCAAGGACGATCTCCGAGCCGACATCAAAGGCGTGGCCAAGCACTTTTCTGACCCGGCGCGGTACAAGCGCAACCTGGAGTTTTTAAAGCAAATTGAGTTCCTCAAAAAACAGGGCAGGAGTTTAGGCCAGGCGGCTTTGCGGTATGTGCTGGATGAGCCGGTGGTGTCCACCATCATTGTGGGCTCGCGGAAGGTGAACCAGCTCCTGGAAAATATCGGCGTGTCCGAGCTGGCCGGGCTGACCCCAGAGGAAATGGCCAGGCTCCGAGATGTCCAAAAGGCGTTCAATACGGATGCCGAATAAAAACCCTTTAAAATCAAGGAAATCTTAAAAAACTCTTGTTTTACAGAGAAAAACACCTATTTATTAAATCCCTTTCCCCTTGAGGGGGGAAGGAAAGGATGGGGGTGAGGGTTCAGGCTGACTTTACCCCCACCCGCCCCTGGCGCCTCCCCCTCACGCCAAAGGAGCGCAGAACTAGGGGAGAGGAGATTGGATGTCCGACACAAGCACTCGGGCATGACACCCTAAGACCACGGCCCGCCTATTTTGGTGTCATTCCCGCATTTCCCCGGCGGGAATCCATAATTAGAGTCATAGCTTACCCTATGTAATTACTATATTTTCCAGCATGAAATGTGTCTACATATATATCCAAATATGTATAATTTGTTATACGCTTTTTGATGGGAAAATATGGCAAAAAATCACATTTTTGATGAGGTCCTGGGACAGGGTTCAAGGTTTTGTTTGCTCAGGGAGCGGATGATATCCTGCCGGGGCCCGCTGTCCGGCCGGAAGGTCTCAGCCCTGGCCGGGCTGGGTCCGGCGACCGGCCACGAGGGTCTGGCCAAGCTGGTCCAACAGGGCCTAGTCAGCCAGACCTCTAAAGGAACCACCTTTCTTTTTACCTTAAATCGTGAGAATTCTCTTGCAAAATCATGCCTTTGTCCGCTTTTTGAGTACGAGCGCAACCAGGAAATAGGCCTAACACAAGGATTTTCTACTCCTGAGCCTGCCATGAGGCCTAACTACCCTCCGGTTACAGAACCAGTCCCAAATCCCGCCGAAGAGTCTAAAGCCCCCACCCCTGCTCCCCAGGCTCCTGAAACCAACAAACTCCCTGTCAATGGAACCCGAGTCATTGCCGATGTTCTCAAAAACGAACTTAAAAAGAGTATTGGAAAATTTTTGGGGTTTTAGGGATTGTTATAGGGGTAAGATAGGCATGTGATAAATTATTAAAAAGATTAAAAGATGGTGGTCAATGTTAAATGTAAAGATACTTCCTTATCCACTTTTAGGTGCGATTAAAGCTTCTGCTAAATGGACAGATAATGAAATATTTCCTTCAAATGAGGATTATAGCCGTGAAATTGAGAAATGGCTTGGTTTTATAACTTCAATTGGAGAATGGAAACGATATTTTTTAAGATTGACTAAACAAAATGAGGGAAAAAGGTCAGAGACCTTCGCTGAGATTTCAACAGCATATTTTCTTGATCGTTTGTGTGGGTTTAGAATTCACACGCCCGAACCTGAAGGCAAGGATAAGAAAAGAGGAGATTATCTAATAAGGATTGATCAGAAAGATATTTTTTGTGAGGTACAATGTCCCAGTTGGCAGTATGAATTCGTTAAAGAAGAAAAATTGAAACGACAAAAAGACACTCAATGTAAATTTAATGTTCAGAGATTGAAAGAACCCAAATATAAGGAGGGTTGTGAGGTCCAAGTACAAGCGTTTGGATCTCATATTAAGGACTCCATTAATGGGGCATATGAAAAATTAAAGGGGGATAAACCATCTCTTTTAATATTATGTGATAATAGACAACATAGCCCTGTAGATTGGCGGGCAAAACACAATGGGTTTCCATATCCAATCCATGAAGCACTTTATCACGAATTATTAAAGCCACCCCTGGAAGATCCTCTTGGTAGGGGGTGCTTTACAACAAATCAATATCATTTATTAAGTGGTGTCTTATTTATGCGTTTATTTGATATAAATTATAAAAGTGTTCTGGCTATTAATCCTTATGCTGTTCAGCAACTACCTGAGTCGTTTAAAAGTATTTTCTGTAAATGAAAGGGGCGGAATTTATGAATTTCTTCTATTATCTTAAATTTTTGATAAAGCACCTTATATCTTATTATTTTTGGCCTGCGGTAGCTGGGGTAGCACTATATTTTTTGCTCCATCCTTTCAAAATAAGCTTTTGGCAAATTATGGTTACGCTATTATTGTTTTTAATTTGGGAGGAAAGGTCTATCGCAAGGAAATATAAAGGTAGTTATAAATTAGAAATATTGTTAATACCTAATTGGGATGAAATCTACCGTTACACCGCAGAAGATATTGGGATTGAATTTGATAAAAATTATATAAAGAATTTTTGTGATATTTTTGAGGTAGTTCATTCTGCTGATGATGAAACAATAGGCGGAAAAGGGTTCAGTTTTGTAGTCTATAAAAATAAAGAAATGGAATTTATCTGGAGTGATAATAAAAAGGCACCTGTAAGTACCACAACAATATTTGGTGATATTTTTGAATTTAAAAAAGCTTTTCCTAGACTTGATTTTGAGTTTATGAATCTTCCAGAACCCAGCAAATATAAAGACTGTAAATTATTTACTCCCATGTACATTTCTCCATTTGAAATCAGGTTTAATACTTCTTTGGCTAAACTAGATGTTCAAATACCTTTTAATCAGGTTTTGGAGGTTGTTTTGTTAGCAGGTAGATACGGCGGCTGGCTCGGAGGATCATATTGCGCCGTAAAAAAGTTTCCAAAAAAAATCCAAAAATTACTAAATGAAAACTCTGTTATTTATGATACTGAGGCATATGAAAAAGGGGGAGAGAATTCACTTGTAAACAATAGTTCCTGGGCAAAAATGGTTGGTGTTGAATATTACAAATATAAAGTTGATTACCATGTTTTGAAACACAAATATTTAACAGTGAAATTTAGTGTAAGAATTCAAAATGAAATGTCGCAGCAGTTTATTTGATAGGTACTGCTTTTCCCCAATCCCCACAGCAACTGAGGGACATGCTGAGCTTGCTTTCAGGGTAGGCTCCTTTCCACAGTTTCTGGCACTGCGTTTAGTTCTCACAATCCTATAAAAAAATGAAATATTTTACCAGCAAAGTAGAGAGGATAGAGATTGATCAGGCTATGCCGGCCCGCAGAGGCCGAGGAGTGCTGTAGCATCATCAATGATGCGGCCGAGGCTTACCGGGGAGTCATTGCCCCGGATTGCTGGCAGGAGCCGTACATGCCCCTGGCTGAGTTTAAACAGGAGATAAAAGCAGGAGTGGTGTTTTGGGGCTTTGAACAGCACGGCCAGCTAAGGGGGATCATGGGCATGCAGGAGGTCCAGGATGTGACCCTGTTCCGCCATGCCTATGTCAGGACAGCCTGGAGACATCAGGGCGTAGGGACCAGTATCCTGGGGCATCTTAAAAAACTGACCGATAGGCCGGCTTTGATAGGAACCTGGGCTGACGCGGTCTGGGCCATCCGGTTCTATGAAAAGAACGGGTTTAAGCTGGTGTCCTGGGAAGAAAAAGAAAGATTGTTGCGGAAATATTGGTCTATACCTGACCGGCAAATCGAAACTTCGGTAGTTCTAGCGGATGAAAAATGGTTGAACGACCTGAATACCCCTCAAGGGGGTACTAAAAAGAGTGGTCGTTCAACGGGCACTTTCCTTAGTTAATTATATATGTTGTGCCCCCGGAGGGAAAGTGACAATCCCCTAGCGGGAATCCATTAATTGGCAAGAATCTTTTAAGCTTTTCCCAGCCGGCGTTTGACTTCTTCCAGCATTTCCACGGTCCGAGTGGCCCCGCAGCGGGTGACCCCGATGTCCCTGATCTTAAGGAGCGTGTCCAAATCCCTGACCCCGCCGGCAGCTTTGACCTGGATATGAGGGGCGGTATGCTGGCGCATCAGGGTTAGGTCCTCCACCGTGGCGCCGCTGGTGCCGTAACCCGTGGAAGTTTTGACCCAATCCACATTGATGTCGCTGCAGATCTTGCAGAGCATGATCTTTTGGTCGTTGTTGAGATAGCAATTTTCAAAAATAATCTTGATCTTGGCCCCGCCGCTGTGGGTGATCTCGGTGACCTCACGGATATCCTTAGCCACATAGTCCCAGTTATTACTTAAAACCTGGCTGATATTGACCACCATATCCAGTTCTTTGCCGCCGTCAGCCAGAGCTTGTTTGGCCTCAGCTATTTTAATCGCGGTAGTATGGACCCCATGGGGGAAACCGATAGTGGTGCTGGGATTGACCTTGCTTCCCTTGAGGAGTTCAGCGCAGCGTTTCAGATAAAAAGGCATGATGCAGACGCTGGCCGTGTCGTATTTGAGGGCGATTTGGCAGCCTTCCTCCAAATCATTTTGTTTCAGGGTCGGGTTTAGCAGGGAATGGTCGATCATTTTAGCGATATCGTTATAGGTATAGTTCATAGAGCCTCCTTATTAATCTCCGGATTTTAAAAAATCAATATCCAGGGGAACCATAACTTTTTTACCGCTGGATGACTTTAACATAATTTTTTTATCTCCCTCAAGAGGCTTGATTTGGCTGACCTTGTCAAAACCTTTGGGGATGCTGGCCACGCCGGAGATGTAATTCACAGCCAGTTTTTTATCCGGCTCCAGATGTTTGCAGGTCTCGATGCCATGGGCTGACCAGGGATTTTTGGCCACGGACCCGGCTAATCCGCCGTTCATGTAGGAGGTCACTTCTTCCATTCCCATCACATTGATATGCCGGCTGCTCCAGGGAGCATAATGCCGGCCGCCGTTGGATAGCCAGAAACAGGTCTGGCGGAGGATCTTGGGATCCTTGAGAGAGAACCACACGTAACCGTGTTCCGGGAAGGTGACCGCGGTCCAGGTAAAAGGTTGTTGCCAGTCAGAGGCCAGGAGGACCAGGTCCTCAAAACCCCGGCGGGCCGGGTAGCGGGCGAGGTCGGCGTATCCGCCTCCCGCCGTAGGAACCCTAGTCAGCGAGGTAAAAAGCGCGTTGGGTTTTAGGAGCGAGTAGCCAAGTTTTTCGGGCAGTTCCAGAGGTTCGGCCAGGACCTGGCCCCTCCTAAAAGGGCTCACGGACACGCGGCCGCAGAAAGGCTCATCAGGGAATTTGAGCATGGCGTGGTGGCCGAAGCTCATAGGCCCGGACATACGGGAAATAATGTGCTGGTCGTAAACCGCGGTCTGACCGTCCACCAGATAGATGCGTTTGTCCACCCGGCCTGGACGGACCTTTGTTTTGAGACTGAAGTGAAAACAGGTTTTATGTTTTTCCCGTTGCACGGCTTCAAAGGTCCAGGGCCGGACCGCTGTTTCCCCGTGGTCAGGGTGCTTTTCTCCCCGGTAGAGTTTGGGGCCGCCTCCAAAAGGCATGCAAAAAAAGTCTCCCCGCAGGAGCTGCAGGACCACAGGGAGCCGGTCAACACCGGGTTCCTCGGCCCAGGGAGCGACAGAATAGGGAGAAATCTTTTTTCCATTGAGGTTGAAAGTGACGGGACCCAGATGACCGCCTTGCTTGGTGAGATAGGCTTCCACTTTATCGGAAGCAAGCATCCAGGAGGGCTGGCCGTATTTGACGCAGGTTTTTGCTTTCAATTTGTTTCCCCTTAGAGGACCAAAATCAACTTTTCCAACATAATACAACTACAGGCGTGACTGTCAATCATCCTTAGATACACGTTTTTCTGGTGTTGACCGACCTGCCAGACCAGAGTAACTTAGTCCTTAGGAGGTATTTCTCATGGATTTTGGGGTATCGCAGGCCAAACAAACGGCTTTGGCTGAACGGATGAACAAGCTCGGTCTGTTTGATGCCGATATAGAAGAGCATTTTATCCGGTCAGGCGGTGCCGGCGGCCAGAACGTGAACAAGACCTCGACCTGCGTGTATCTCAAACACCTGCCCACGGGTCTGGAGGTCAAATGCCAGCAAGAGCGTTCCCAGCCGCTCAACCGGTATCTGGCCAGGCGTCTTTTGACCGACAAGCTGGAGGCGAAGATACTGGGCAGACAGAGCGCGGCGCAGCAGCTCAGGGAAAAGATCAGACGGCAAAAACGCCGGCGCTCCCGCAGGGCCAAAAATAAAATGCTGGACGATAAGCATATCCATGCTGAGAAAAAGGCTTTTAGAAAACCAGTGAATCATTGGGAATAGCATTTTACACTTCAGACGTCTGCGGGGCTCTTGATATTAGTCAGCCGTCCACTTATAATTAAAGTAGTCCTTTTCTAGCGGCCTTCCAGCCACCCAATCGGATAACAAGGAGAAAAAATGAGCAGTCGTGTTACTTTTCCAACAGAAGCAGAGGTACAAACTGAGGCGGATAAGCTTTTTAATGTTTTCAAGGGTAAAGTGCCGGAAATTACCCGGGAAGCCTGCCTGGTTTACGCGCCCCTCATAGCCCAGATCAAACAGTTAAAGATAGAAAAAAAGGCCACTATCCTGGCCCATACCTACGTGCAGCTGCCGGTCCTTTACGGCGTGGCGGATTTTGTGGGCGACTCCCTGTTCCTCAGCAAAAAAGCCATGGAAACAACGGCGGATGTGATCGTGTTCGCGGGGGTGCGCTTCATGGCCGAGACAGCCAAAATACTCAACCCCACCAAGACCGTGCTTTTACCGGCCCCGGACGCGGGATGCTCCCTGGCGGACGGCGTCACGGCCGAGGATGTCAGGAACCTGAAAAAAGCGCATCCCGGAGCCTGGGTCGTCTGCTATGTCAACACGCCCGCGGAGGTGAAAGCCGAAGCTGATGTGTGCTGTACCTCAGCCAATGCCCTGGAGATCGTCAATGCCGTGCCGACCCAGGAAGTGATCTTTGTGCCGGACCGGATGATGGCGGAAAATCTCGGGCCGTTGACCAAAAAGACCATCCATAGATGGAAAGCCACCTGCGAGGTGCATGAGAAATTTTCGGTCGCGCATATCCGGGGAGTGAGAGAGAACTATCCCGGTATCCGCATCCTGGTGCATCCGGAAAGCCCCAAGGAGGTCGTGGACAAGGCGGATTTTGTCGGAAGCACCGAGGGTATGATGACCTACACCAAGAACTCCAAGGACAAAAAGTTCATGTACGTGACCGAATGCGGGTTGATGGAAAGAGCCAGAGTGGAGTTCCCGGACAAGGAATTTTTCGGGACCTGCCTGTTGTGCCCCCACATGCAAAAGAACACCCTGCAGTCCATCCTGGACGTGATGACCAGCCCCCGGAAAGAACAGGTCGTGGAAGTCCCCGAAGGGGTCCGTGTTAAGGCTAAAGTCGCCGTAGACAAAATGTTCGAGTTGATGGCAAAAGCAAAGAAGTAATTTCCCAGTCCTGAGGCGGAGGGAACCCTTGGCTTTGGAAGTCGCGGTCGGCCAGCGAGAAACGATCAAGCTGGAAAATTTCGCCCAGGGCGGCGAGACCGTCGGCCACCTCCAAGGACAGGCCGTTTTCATCCCCCACGGCATCCCCGGCGAGACCGTGGAGGCCGAGATCACCGAAGTCAAAAAGAACTACGCCCGCGCCAGGATCGCCAAAGTCCTGGAACCTTCTCCTGCCCGGATAGACCCTCCCTGCAAATATTTTTACCAGTGCGGCGGATGCCAATGGCAGTTTTTGGAGTACAAGGAGCAGCTGCGGGCCAAGCAGAGGATCGTTGCCGATACCCTGGCCCATCTGGGCGGGCTTTCCCATATCCAGGTCAAAGAGACCATCCCTTCCAGCCTGACCTACGGCTACCGCAACAAAGTGCAGCAGCCCGTGGGGGAGCAGGGAGGCAAGCTGGTGACGGGATTTTTCGCCCCGGGCTCCCATCATCTCGTGGCCGTGGAAGAGTGCCTGGTCGAGCCGGAGATCTCCAACAAGATCATGGCCGCGATAAGGGGCATTTTGCCCAAGTACCGAATCACTCCCTACCAGGAAAGCCGTCATGAGGGGATCTTGCGGCACATCATCGTCAGGACCGGGTTCCATACCAAGGAGAACATGGTCATCCTGGTCACCAACTCCCGCGATTTTCCCCAGAGCCAGCAGCTGGCCCGGGACATCCTGTACCACTGCCCATCGGTCGTTTCCATCCTGCACAATATCAACATGGAAAAGACCAATGTCATCCTAGGCAAAGAGACCAAGGTTCTGGAAGGCCGTCCGTTCCTGTATGAGACCGTGGAAAACCTTAAATTCAAGATATCCGGGGAGTCGTTCTTCCAGGTCAACACGGACCAGGCCTGGCAGATCTGCCGTGTCGCGGCCGCTTACGCGGACCTCAAGGGGCTGGAGACCGTGGTGGACGCTTACTGCGGCACGGGGATGATCGGGCTTTACCTGGCGAGGAAGGCCCAGCGGGTTTTCGGCCTGGAGTCCGTGGCCCAGTCCGTGGGAGACGCCCAGACCAACAGCCAGCTCAACAAGGTCCGCAACGTGAAATTCGTCTGCGTGGACACGGCCGTGGGGTTGCAGCAGATGAAAAAGGAGAACGTCAACCCCCAGGTCGTGGTCCTGGACCCGCCCCGGCAGGGGTGCGATGAAAAAGTTCTAGCCGACCTGGTGGCCCTGGGCCCGAAGAGCGTGGTCTATGTTTCCTGCGACCCGGCCACCCTGGCCCGCGACCTGGCCTATCTGCACCGTTACGGCTACGTGGCGGCCGAGGTGCAGCCCATCGACCTTTTTCCCCAGACCGCCCATATTGAGTGCGTGGTCAAAGTGGAACAGAAACAGATGGGGCTGATCTGACGAACCCTGCGTAGAAAGGAAACGCGGCTTTTTGGGCCGCGAAAGGACGGATGTTTCGGCGCTTAGTCGTATTCACGGCTTTTGTCCTGATCGCCTGCCTGCTGAGTTTCCCGGTGGCCACCGGAGACACCTGGTGGCAGCTGGAGTGCGGCAAGACCCTGGTGAATCTCAAGCACTTTCCGGACCATGAGATCTATTCCTACGCGGCCGCCTCCTGTCCCTATGCCAAGCACGAATGGTTTTTTGAGGTCCTGCTCTACGGCCTTTACCAGGCGGGCGGTTTCATTGCTCTCAACCTGTTAAAGATCGCCGCGGGCCTGCTGACCTGGTGGGTTGTCTACCGAACCTGCCTTTTTTTGAAAGCTTCCTGGATGCCGTCCCTTCTCGCCTGTTTGCTGGGAGCCGTGGTCAGCCGGTTCTACTGGTTTGAACGGCCCCAGGTCATGACCTATTTGTTTTTCTCCCTTTTCCTTTATTTATTGTGGAGAAAGCAAAAGGGAAAAGCAGTCCACTGGCTGCTCCTGCCAATCCTGAGCGTCATCTGGGTCAATTTTCATCACGCCAGCGTCATCGGCTTGTTTGTCATCGGGTTGTTCCTGCTGACCAATTTGTGGGATTGGCTCATGGAAAAAGGCGTCCCCAAAAAAAAAGCGAAGACCAGAGCCGCGTGGTTGGGCTGGACTTTGTTCGGCTGCGGGCTGGCCATGATGGTCTATCCGCACGGTTTCTGGATCTATTGGATGCCCTGGGAGGCCATGCATAACCAGTATGTCCAGCAAACGATCAACGAGTATTTCCCGGCTTCCTTTTCTTTTACTTCTTTTATCGCGCTCCTGATCCTGGGCTGGCTCCTGGCCCTGGCTGTGTTCAAAAAGACCGACAAGACAGAATGGCTCCTGCTGGCCTGCTTCACCCTCCTTTCCATCCGTCTGAGACGCAATATCCCGCTGACCGCCATTGTGCTGGCGCCCTTGCTGGCCCGGTGGTGCGGGCTGCTGCTGCAGGAACTGAAAAAAAGATCTTTCTGGCACAGGGCGGGCCAATGGTTCTCGACCGGGGCGCTGGTCTGCATGGTGGGTGGCATCGGTTATGTCACGGCCAGGGAAGGGCATTTCGGGTTTGGGGTAGTGCCGCATATTTTCCCGGAGCAGGCCGTTGATTTTTTGGAGCAAGTCCAGCCCGAGACGGAGCTCTTTTGCGACATGAACTGGGCGGGTTACGCGCTGTGGCGCCTTTACCCGGCCTACCGGGTCTTTACCATGGGCAGGATCATGATGTATCCCTACCCTAAAAGCGTGCTCAGGGAGTACCTGGCTTTTGTGACCGGGCCGGAACAGGAATACCGCGAGTTGGAAAAAAGGTACAATATCCGCTCAGCCCTCGTGCCCTACGGCGACACGCTCCTCCTGCAGAGGCTGGAGAACAGGCCGGACTGGCAGCTGGCCTATATCGATGAAACCGACCTGGTTTACCTGGCCAAAACAGGAAAAAACAGGGAGATCCTGAAAAAATGCGGATACCGCGCCCTGCATCCCGGCCGGTTCCCTTTTTACGACCAGGCCCGGTCCAAGGAGGCTTATCAGGAGATCTTGAGGGCCATTGACCTGAGGCCGGACGCCCCCCGCCTGCATTACTACCTGAGCGTGTGGTATTATGACCATCATCAAGACGAGCAGGCCATGGGGGAGTTCCAAAAGACCTTGAACCTCAACCCCGGCATCGCAGGGGCGTATAAATATTTGGGTTCCATTTATTTCCGTCATCACCAGCCGGAACAAGCCCGCCAAGCCTGGGAAAAGGCGTTGGAGCTTGGTCCTGACCCGGAGATCCAGAAAGCATTGGCGGCCTTGAGCTCCCAGGACAAAGCTCCCAAGTAGAGCAAAGGATTTGAAGGAGGGTTTATGTCAAAGAATTGGTTAAGGATCCTGGTATTGAGCGGGATATTATTTTGTTCCAGCGGAGGGATCATGACGGCCAAGGAGGCACCTTTGCAGCGGAAAGAGGCGATGGTCCAGATAGAAAACAAAGTGGCCCGGCTTTCCATCGGAAAAGACACGGGGTGGATACGGTCGATCGTTTGGAAGGACAAGAACATAGACCTGTGCAAACAGGTCTGGGAGCAGATCAAGGGATATATCGGCTGGCTGAGGGTCTATGACGAGCGGGAAAGAAAATGGTTCAACGATTACGACCAGAATTTCACGGTGAGCGATTTCAAACAGGACGGCAACCAGGTATCTTTCAATAAGCATTTTACAGGCGCGGCCTTTAACCTCAGGGCGACCCTGACTATGGAAGACGACTCCCTCAACTGGGAAGTTGTTATGGAAAAGAAAAGCAAGGAGACTCTGGACCGCGGCATCCGGGTGAGTTTTGTCCTGCCTTTGATCGGCTCCTGGAAGGTCTGGGCGCCGGCCTCGGAAGCGCAGTTCGAATACGACCGGATGACCTCCTTTGAGTATTTTTACTGCCAGCTCCCGGATTACGGCAAGAACGAGGTCGCTGTCCCCATCCTTTCCAATTATTCCCCCAAAAAGGACGTGGGGTATTCCGTGATCGTGCCCTTTGACCAAAAGATCCCGGCCACCAAATTCCTTTTCCAGAACGGGGACCGGTGCTTCATGGACGGGAACGACCGTCCCATCGAGGATTATCCCGTGCTGGAGGTCATTAACTACTACATCGGGCTCATCCAGGACAGGAAGCTGACCACCAGTTGCCGGGTGTTTTTCCACGAGGGCGACTGGAGGCCCGGGCTGGGGATGGCCTATAACCGGTACAAGGAATATTTCGTGCCCAAAGACGATATCTTGTGGGACAAACAAGGCGTGTTTAAATGCGGTATTTTCGAGGATGCGGACCAGCTGGACAAGCTGAAGAAGGTGCAGCTCAAATATTTCGAGCTTCACGGCAGTTTTTTCTGCTACGGCGAGTATTTTCCTCCCCAGGAGAGCTGGAGAAGGTTCTGGGTGGCGGAGACCATCGATGGCGCGCATAACGGCCAGATGCCCATCGACGAGGTGTGGGAACAATCGCAGACCCTGTCTGATGCGGAGCTCCTCAAGCAGTACGGTATCGGAATCCCCAACAACTCCAGACAGACCATTCACGACAGCCTCAAGAAGTTCAACAATGCGGACGTTAATGCTTACTATTATTTCAACTACAACGACGGGTTCTGGACCTGGGCCAAAAAGAATTACGAGAGCTGTATGTCCAAAATGGAGGACGGCAATTATTACCGGCACGGCGAATGGGGTGTGATGAACGCGGACCTCAAATATCCCTTTGGCCAGCACCTGCTCAAGGAAGCCGGGCAGATCCTAGAGGAGTACCCGGAGCTGTCCGGGCTTTTCCTCGACGTGTTCCGGCATTTTGAGTTCGATTTCGGCCATGACGACGGCGTGACCGTGGCCAACAACAAGCCCATCTACAGCATCAATTTCGCCTACGACGCCTTGACCGAAGAGATCCAAAAACTGCTCCAGAAACAAGGTAAAAGCGCTTTTGCCAACAAACCCTACACCATCCGTTCCGCGAAGTACGTGGACGGGGTCATGGTCGAGGGCGACGGGGACGCCATGCAGGAAAAGCTTTTCTACCTCTGCCTCGCCAAGCCGCTTCTGATGCTCTTTTACAACGGCGACGGTTCAGCCACGGAAGAGAATCTGAGGAAGACCGTGGTCTACGGGGCCTACCCGGGCACCCCGCCGGATGATTTTCTCAGCGACACCGCTCATGGCAAGGAACAGCTGGAGCGCGACACGGCCCTTTACGCCAAGTATGTCCCGCTTTTCCAGCAGTTCGACCGCAGGGTCTTCTGCTTTGAGCCGGACCCCATGCGCTTGCCCCAAGGCATGACCGGCAAGCTCTATACGGTCAAAGGCGATTACGTGGCCGGTGTCCGGAGCGAAGGGGTCAGCGACTACGACAAGTACGAGAGCTCCGTGGCGCGATACGTCTATTTCAGGGTCAAACGCGGCTTTGATGTGGGAGAAGTCACCGTGATGTACCCGGGGGACAAGGAAGGCAGGAGCGTCAAATTCCTTTTCAACGGATCCATCATCGGGGTTCCGCTGGAAGGATACAGGAATTGCGGAGTCATCCGGCTCAAGGTCACGGGAAACACGGGCAAAGAGATCAAGGCGATGGACTACAGCGAGGTCATCCAGCCCAACTGCGACGCGAGCGTCAACCCTCCTGTGGACAGCTTTGCAGCGGCGGGGAAATAGTCCTTACTTTTTGATGACCGGCGAAGCTTCCTGAACGAACGGGTTGAGCCGGACCATCAGGGAAAAAATGTAGGGGTAGTTGGTTTTCAGGTGCGCCAGGTGGCCCAGCCATTCGCGGATCAAAATTTTGTAGGCCCGAACCATATCGTTCCTCAGGTGTTTCATGTCCGGAGAATCCGAAGCTCCAAAATTTTTCCTGACGAATAGCTCCTCGGTCAGATGATTGACGGCCAAAAGCAGGTCCGTAAAGGCCTCGTGCTCCTGCTGGTTGGGATTTTGGATGAGCCCCAGGATGAACTCCCTTTTAGCCAGCAGCGACTGGCGCAATTTGGCAAGCTGGCGGGAGGAGGGGTTCAGGTCCAGGGCAGCGGCCTGGGTCGCTTTGAGGGCCAGCCGGTAGTCTTTGGGCGCCCAGTCCTGGTAAACCCGCAAAGACCGGCTCAGGAGCGCTGAATCCGCGCAAAAACCATTGAATTCCTTCAAAAGGTCGTCGCCGATTTCACTGAAAAAAGCGCCAATGAGCATGTGAGCTTTTCTGAGCATGGCGAGACGCTCGCGGTCGCTCAATAGTTTTTCGATGATCAGGGTGACCAGGAGGACCTGGATGGGGATGAACACGATATTGAGGGCGATATTGAACACAAGGTCCCTGGAATTCTGGAACACCAGGTAATGAATGAAACCAAGCGCCAAGGACAGGCCGATCAGGATCAGGCCGGCCACGAATTTCCAGGACAGACTCATTTTTCCACCTTTCACGACTCGCTATGATTATACCCAAAAATGAAAAATTTTTAGCTGTCTTTGTCCAGGAAGGTCTTTCTTTTCGTCCGCGGCTTGACAGGGGACCGGAGGGGTGTTTTAATACCCTCTGGTAACACAGAAAGAAAAACAATGAGGTTTTGATAGCGAGACGACGGCGTCTCTGGTGGCTATAGTGCCAACAGAAACGCCGTTCCTGTTTTTAAAACAAAACTAGGAGGTTTTGTTATGAGAAACCGCTCCACCATTTTATTTATTTGCCTATCTGTCTTTTTCCTTTGTTTACCTGCCCTGGCTTTGGCTGAACAAGCGGCGGCCGCTGCACCCAAAATAGATTCCGGCGATACAGCCTGGGTCTTGCTCTCAGCCGGCTTGGTACTCCTCATGACGCCCGGCTTGGCGTTCTTTTACGGAGGCCTGGTCCGGCGCAAGAACGTGCTTTCCATCCTGATGCAGTGCTTCATGGCCATCTGCATCGTGACCGTGCAGTGGTTCCTTTTCGGGTATTCCCTTGCTTTTGGGCCTGACCAGCACTCTGTGATCGGGGGGCTGGACTGGCTGCTCTTAAAAGGCGTGGGATTGACCCCCAATCCGGACTACGCGGGGACCATCCCGCACCAGGCATTCATGATCTTCCAGGCCATGTTCGCCATCATCACGCCGGCCCTGGTCCTGGGCGCTTTCGCGGAGAGGATGAAATTCTCGGCCTACTGCCTTTTCCTGCTGTTATGGTCCACTTTTGTTTACGATCCCGTGTGCCACTGGGTGTGGGGCGCGGGCGGGTTTTTAAAGAGCGCCGGCGTGATGGATTTTGCCGGGGGAGCCGTGGTGCACATCAACGCCGGGCTGGCGGCCCTGGCCGCAGCCCTGGTCATGGGCCGCAGGTTGGGGTATCCCTCCAAGATCTCGCCGCCGCACAACCTGCCCTTTGCGGTCCTGGGAGCGGGCCTTTTGTGGTTCGGCTGGTTCGGTTTTAACGCCGGGAGCGCCTTGTGTTCCGGTTCCCTGGCGACCAGCGCCCTGGTTGCGACCCACGCGGCCGGCGCCATAGCCGGGTTGACCTGGGCCATCCTCGACCATTTCTTCACCACCAAGCCGACCGTCCTGGGGATGATCACGGGAGCGGTGGCGGGTCTGGCGGCCGTGACCCCCGCGGCCGGGTTCGTCACTCCGGCAGGCGCGCTGGTCATCGGCATCGGGGCAAGCGTCATCTGCTACTTTTTCGTGGCCATCGTCAAGGCCAAGCTCGGTTATGACGATTCCCTGGACGCTTTCGGGGTGCACGGCATCGGCGGGCTGTGGGGCGTGATCGCCACCGGGTTACTGGCCACCAAGGCGGTCAATCCGGCAGGCGCCGACGGGCTTTTCTACGGCAACCCGGGGCAGTTCCTGGTCCAGGTCAAAGCCAGTCTTATCGTGGCCCTGTATTCGTTCGTGGTTTCCGTGGCCATTTTCAAGCTCATTGACGTGATGGTCGGTTTGCGGGTCTCTTCGGACGTGGAAAAGATCGGGCTGGACCTGAGCGAGCACCGCGAGGCCGGTTATACCGTCCTGGAATAATACAAACAAAGAAAGAGGAGGTTTGCTATGAAATATGTTGTGGCGGTGATCCAGCCGGACAGGCTGGAGGAAGTTCTGGACCGGTTGACCGCAGAGGAGATCCACCTGGTCACAGTCAGCAATGTCATGGGCCGGGGACGGCAAAAAGGGGTTTCCGAAGTTTATCGGAGCCACCGGGAAGCCGGGAATTTGTTGAAGAAAGTGAAGCTGGAGATCGCGGTCAATGACAAGTTCGTGAAACCGACCGTCAAGGCCGTCACCGAGGGCGGCCGCACCGGTAACGTGGGGGACGGCAAGATCTTCATCATGGACCTTGAGGAATGCATCCGTATCCGTACCGGGGAGACCGGAGGTGTGGCGATCGGCTGAAACGCTATTATTGATAACAGCTTTTAAAGATATCGCGGGCGCGTGGAAGCGCTCCAAAACGTTCTTTTAAACAACGAGGTTTTTGTAGTGGGACAACGGCGTCTCTGGTGGCTATGGGGCCAACAGAAACGCCGTTTTTGTTTTTGAAATTAATAAAATTAGGAGGTTTCGCTATGAAGAACCGTTGTCGTTATCTTGCCCTTGTTTTGCTCGCTTTGTTCCTGTTCCTGCCGGTTTTGGGCCTGGCTGACCAGGCCCCTGCGTCCCCGCCAAAAGTCGATTCCGGAGACACGGCCTGGGTCTTGGTTTCAGCCGGTCTGGTGCTTTTGATGACCCCCGGACTGGCCTTTTTTTACGGCGGACTGGTCCGCAGGAAAAATGTCCTGTCCATCCTGATGCAATGTTTCATGGCCATGTGTTTGATCACCCTGCAATGGGTCATCTTCGGTTACTCCCTGGCCTTCGGCCCGGGCAACCATTCTTTCCTGGGCAACCTGGAGTGGTCCTTCCTCAACGGTGTGGGGCTTACCCCAAATCCAGACTACGCGGCCACGGTGCCGCATCAGGCATTCATGATCTTCCAGGCCATGTTCGCCATCATCACACCGGCCCTGGTCCTGGGCGCTTTCGCGGAGAGGATGAAGTTCTCCGCCTACTGCCTATTCCTGCTGTTATGGGCAACGTTCGTTTACGATCCGGTGTGCCACTGGGTCTGGGGCATGGGAGGTTTCCTCAAGAACGCGGGTGTCCTCGATTTTGCCGGAGGCACGGTCGTCCATATCAACGCCGGTATCGCGGCCCTAGCCGCCGCGCTGGTCATGGGCCGCAGGCTGGGGTATCCCTCCAAGATCTCGCCGCCGCACAACCTGCCCTTTGCCGTCCTGGGCGCGGGGCTGCTGTGGGTGGGCTGGTTCGGTTTCAACGCCGGCAGCGCGCTGTGTTCCGGCGGTCTGGCGACCAACGCCCTAGTGGTGACCCATGTGGCCACGGCCATGGCCGGCCTGACCTGGTCCCTGTTGGACAAGGTCTTTAACGGCAAACCCACCCTGCTCGGCATGATCACCGGCGCGGTGGCCGGACTAGTGGCCATCACCCCGGCGGCGGGTTTTGTGGATGTCAAAGGCGCCATGATGATCGGCTTGGGCGTCAGTATTATCTGCTATTTCTTTGTAGCTGTCGTGAAGGCTAAATTCGGCTACGACGATTCCCTGGACGCCTTTGGGGTACACGGCATCGGCGGGATGTGGGGAGCGATCGCGACCGGGTTATGGGCCACCAAGGCGGTCAATCCTGGGGGAGCCGACGGATTGTTTTACGGCAACCCGGCTCAATTTCTGATCCAAGCCAAGTCCGCCCTCATCGTGGCCTTGTATTCCTTTGTGGTTTCCCTGGTCCTCTTCAAGCTCATTGATGCGGTGGTGGGTCTGAGGGTCGGTTCAGACGCGGAACGGATCGGTTTGGATCTGAGCGAACACCGCGAGGCAGGATACACGGTGTTGGAATAGGTTTTTGAAAAACGGCGGGATGGGGGAGACCTTGTCCCGCCGTTGTTGTCCTTGTATTCTTCCCGCAGTCTGGCATCATTAAAGGAAAGATTTTAGACCCGGGATACAAGGAAGGTTATGGCCAAGATCAAAGCAGACCTGCATGTGCATACCAAGTACTCTTTTGACGCCCTAACCTCGCTCCGGGCGATGATAAAATCGTGCTTAAAAAAAGGGATCCACTGCATCGCGGTGACCGACCATAACGAGATCGAGGGGGCCCTTTTACTCAAGAAAATGGCCCCTTTTAAGGTCATTGTGGGCGAGGAGATCCGGACCAAAGAGGGCGAGATTATCGGCCTTTTCCTGAAAAAAAGGATCCCGGCTTTCCTTTCACCATTAGAAACCATCCGGCGCATCCGGGCCCAGGGAGGCCTGGTCTACCTGCCGCACCCTTTCCTCAAGATCGCGCGCTGCAAGCTCCGCCGGGACACGGCCTACCGGCTGGGCAGGGAGTTCGACATCGTGGAAGGTTATAACGCCCGCAACCTGGTCAGGAAGGACGACCGCAGGGCCCAGGTTTTCGCCGAACGGTTCAAGGCCGCGGTAGGGGCCGGTTCGGACGCCCACTCCAGGTTCGAGATAGGCCGCGCCTACGTACTGATAGATGATTTCCGAAGCCCCCAGCAGTTCCTGAGGAACTTGCGGAAGGGAATTATCATTGGACGCAAAACATCCCTGGTGTATCCTTTATTCAGCCTAGCTGTCCGCCAGACCAACCGGCGCCGGCGCAGGCACAGCTACCGAGGGGAGGATTGAGCGTGGTCAAAACAACCAAGGCCGTCAAACTGGCCAAACCGGTAGCCGCCGAACCGATAGAACAGCGTTCCATGGAAAACTCCGGACGCCTCAGAAAATTCAAAACCTTTTTGAAGGTCCTGGCGGGGCTCGGCCTGGTGGCGGCTTTGGGGGTAGCGGGACTGCGGTTCGTGGCCGAGGCCAGGTTCAAACAAGCCGAGGTGGCCCTGGACTACAGCGCCTGGAAACAGGTCTGGGAGAGCGAGGGGCTGGCCGACAGCCAGGCCCTGCAGCAGCTCAAGGCCTGCGGGGCGACCACCGTTGTCCTCAGGGAAGAGACCTTGCAGGGCCTGAGCCAGGAAGGCAAGGCCTCGTATTTTACCAAAGAGGAGATCCTCAACCGCGAGAGGTATGACGCCGAGGCTTTTGCCGAGATCCGTTCCATCCTGCCCCCGGATTTTTTAGACCAACCCGAGCCGCAGACCCTGGCCTTGTTTTCGGACGCCAGGCTGGCCCAGAGTTCTTTTGACCAGCTCACTTCCAAACTGGGCACTATGCCGGACCAGGCTGCCAAACCGCAGATCTTCCTGCATCCCCTGAAGGACGAGGCTGTGCTGGCCATACCCGGCAAGTCCCAGGGCTCTTTTTCCAAACCATTCTCTGCCAAGCGCGGACGGTTCATCAGTTTTGGGATGGAGCCGGCCGAGACCGGGCTGGGCGTTTCACCGGAAAAGTGGCAGGCCTGCAGCGGAGCCGGGCTCAGCCCCGCGGTCGTCCTGACCAACTACCCTAGTGTGACCGCGGAATCCATCGCCTACACTTTCAGCCACCTAGCTGGGGCACCCTCTTTTGTCGTGCTCGGCGGAGAACAGGTTTTGGGCTGGCCGGGGTTTATAGGTGCAGCCAGGGAAGCGGTGCAAAAGTCCGGCCTCAGACTGGGCGTGATGGAGTTTGCTGAGCCGCAGGGCCAGAAACAGCTCCTCGCCGACCCGGGTTTGATCTCCAGCGTGGTCAGGATACACACCATCCCGGCCCTGGAAATGGAGCCGCTCAACTGGGACAAGGCCATCAGCCGGTATTTGAGAGCGGTCAAGGAAAGGAACGTCCGTGTCCTTTTGGTCAGCCCTCTCTGGAACATCCCGGGGAGCCTGTGGAAAGAAAATATCAGCGGTTTGACCCGGCTCAACGAGGTGCTCAAGAGCCAGGGCTTCCCAGTGGGGACGCCCGTGCCGGTCATGCAGTTCCACGATATCAAGGCGCTGAGATTCTTGTGTGGGCTGGCTATCCTGGCCTGCGTATGGCTGTTCCTTTTAGAGGTGTGGCCCAGTTGTTTGTCTGAAAAAACCTGGGAAACGGTTTTTGGCGCTGCGGTTGTCTTGTGGCTGGCCTGTTTTTTCATCGCTAAAGACCTTTCCGCAGGACTTTTGCTGGGGCTTTTGGCTTGTGTGGTTTTCCCGGTTTACGGCCTGCGCCAGGCGTTTAGCGAGCCCCTTCCAGGCCAAAAACCTTTTTGGCAGGAGGGTTTAATTTGTCTTTTAAAAACAACGGGAATCACGCTTTTGGGCGTCTTGCTGGTGGTTGGGGTGGCCAGCACCGGACAGACCCTGCTGGCCATCAGGGAGTTCAGGGGTATCAAACTGGCGATGGGTCTGCCGTTCATCCTCCTGGCCCTGCTGCTCTACAAGAAGGACCTCCTGCTGCTTAAACGGCTCAAGAGCCCCGTGACCCTCGCCCAGCTGGTCGGCATCCTCGTCGGCGCGGCGGTTTTGGGCGCGGCAGCCGTGGTCCTGCTGGCCCGGTCGGGCAACAATCCGGTCGTGGCGGCCAGCAGTGGTTTGGAAGACCGCCTGCGCCTCATCCTGGAAAAGCTTCTGGTGGCCCGGCCGCGCACCAAGGAGTTTTTGGTCGGGTATCCCTTGTTCTGGCTGGCCCTAGTCTGGGTCAAGGATAAATGGCTGGTCAAAGAGCACTGGTTCTTTATGGTCCTGGTCCTGGGCGCCTTGGTCAGCCAGGTTTCGCTCATCAACACCTTTTGCCATTTCCACACGCCCTTGTTGTTCTCGCTGCTGCGGTGTTTCCATGGGTTGTGGCTCGGCAGCCTGGTCGGTCTCATACTGGTGAAGATCATCTCTTATTTAAAGAAGCGGGAGATCATTGGCTAAAGCTGTTGCGTCGGGTTATTACGGTTACGGGAATTTAGGGGACGAACTGATCCTGCGGGGACTGGTGAGCGAGCTAAAAAGGCTGGACCCGCAAGGCCAGGTCACGGTCCTGTCCGCCAGCCCGCGGCAAACGCGGCGCGATCACGGGGTCAAGGCGGTTTTTCGCTGGAATCCTTTCACCATATTCTGGGCCATCCTGACCTGCGATGTTTTTATCAGCGGCGGGGGAGGGCTCATCCAGGACAGTTCCGGGCCTCTTACTCCCGCCTATTACCTCAGCTTCATCCTCCTGGCCAAGATGCTGGGCAAAAAAACCGTCGGCTGGGGCCAGAGTGTGGGGCCGATTACCAACGGGTTTAACCGCTGGCTCACTTCGTGGATATTCAGGAAGACCGACCTGTTCATGGTCAGGGACGAGTTTTCCTACCAATTCATGCTGGAGCAAGCGGGCTATCCCAAAGCAAAACTGGTTTTAGGCGCCGACCTGGTCTTTTCTCTCCCTCTGCCGGGTCCCAGCGGGCCCAAATCCCTCGGGCCGGGCTATATCGCGGTGGTTTTGAGGGACGGCCTCACCAAGGTGGATCAGCCCGTGCTCTGCGACCTGCTGGCGCAAATACACCGCAGGACCAAACTCAACTTTACTTTTCTTTCCCTGCAGGATGACCGCGACTTTAAGGTTATCCAGGATATCCGGGACAATCTCATCGCCCCTTCGGCCATCCGGCTACCTCCGGCTGACCTGAGCCTGCTCCTGCCCATCTTCAGCAGGGCCAAATTCGTCCTGTCCATGCGCTACCATGCCCTGATCCTGGCGGCCCTGGCCCAGACGCCCTCGGCGGCCCTGAGCTCCAACCCCAAGATAAATTCTTTTGTGGCCGGGTTCGGCCAGCTCACTTTTTGCGCGGACGGCATGCTGGACAGGGAAGGGTCTTTGGGGGTCTTTAACAAGTTGTGGAGGCACCAGGACAAGCTCAAACAGAGTCTGGCCAAAGGACAACGGCAGTGTTTGGGGCGCCTCAAGACGGCGGAAACAAGGCTTAAGGGGCTGCTCCGGGCTTGAGGTAAGGAAAGCCGGGTGTTTTTTTGACATTGGGTCGGGCTTTGCTAGAATTACCTGATATTTCAAAAGAACAAAGGGAGAATAGATGATCGAGTGCGAGAATGTTTTTAAATCCTATTTGGCCGAAGTGCCCGTGCTGGCCGGCGTTTCCTTCACGGTCCAGGAAAAAGAGTTCGCCTACCTGGTGGGCCCCAGCGGTTCGGGCAAGACCACTCTTTTAAAGCTTTTTTACGCCGAAGAAAAACCCACCGGCGGCAGCCTTTACATCAACGGCCAGGCTCTGGACAAGCTCAAACCCGGGGAAATACCCTATTTCAGGCAAAAAGTGGGACTGATGTTCCAGGACCTTAAACTCTTTGAGTCCAGGACCGTGTGGGAAAACGTGAGTTTTCCCCTGCATATCCAGGGGCTTTCTCGCAGACAGCTCAGGGAGCAGGTCCAGAACGTCCTGTCCGTGGTGGAAATGGAAAAAAAGCCGGACCTCAAGGTCCAGCTCCTTTCCTCGGCGGAGAGGACCAGGGTCGCCCTGGCCCGCGCCATGGTGCGCCGGCCCAGCTGTCTTTTGGCGGACGAGCCTTTTGCCAGCCTTACCAAAGCGGGGGCCCAGGAAGTGAACGAGCTTTTCAGGCGGGCCAACACCATGGGAACCACGGTGCTCATCGCCACGAGGGACCAAAAACTGGCCGAGAGCAACGGCCAGAGGGTCATCTACCTGCAGGACGGGGCGGCCCATTACCAGGACCCGGCCTTGGCGGCGGCCCAGGCCAAGGAGGCGGACGATGCGAAGAAATAAGGTCCTGTTCTTTTTCGAGGAGTCCGTGGCCTCGCTCAGGCGCAGCGGGCTCTTGGGCGTGGCCAGCATCGGGGTCATGACCATGGCGCTCTTCGCGTTCGGGATATTTTTCATCGTGCACGGCAACGTGTATTCCATGATGAAAGGACTCAAGGAAAAGATAGAGGTCGTGGCGTTCCTCAGGGAGGGGGCTACGGAGGACAAGATCCAGCAGCTCAAGGTGATGATCTCGGCCCGGGAAGGGGTCAAGGTCGTCAACTATGTTTCCAAGGCCCAGGCCTATGAGGACTTTTCCAAGGACCCGGAGATGAAGGTCCTGCTGGAAGCCACGGCGGGCAACCCCCTGCCGGCCTCCTATGTGATGCAGCTCACCGAGGATTTCACGGACCCGGCCAAGATCAAGGGCCTGGTCGCCTGGCTTTCCAAACAACCGCTCATCGAGGAGGTCAGCTTCGGCCAGACCGAAGTGGAACGCCTGCTCAACCTGATGCGGGTCCTGAGGTTTTTAGGGTTCGCCTTTGCCATCGGCCTGGGGATTGGGGCCATCTTTATGGTCTTTTCCACCATCCGGCTGACCATCTACGCCCGCCGGGACGAGGTCGAGATCATGCGGCTCCTGGGCGCCACACCCTGGTTCATGCGGGGGCCTTTTATCGCGGAAGGGGTTTTGCAGGGACTGGTGGCGGCCCTGGCCAGCGTGTGCCTGCTCTACCTGGTCAAGGCCGTGATATCGATTTTCATCATGAGCCAGATCGGCGTGTCCTTCAACGAGATGTTTCCCATTGCCGCGGATTACCTGTCCTGGTCGCTTTTTCTGGAGATATTGGTCCTGGGTATAGGCCTGGGCGGAGCGGGCAGTTTCATGGGCGTGCACGGATTCTTGAAAAAATGAAGCGCGTCAAAGCGGTTTTAGCCGGTGGCCTAGTCCTGCTCTTGGGCTCGGCCGTCCTTTTCGCCGAATCAGACCTTTCCAAGGTCATCCGCGAAAAGGGCCAAAAACAGGCCCAGCTGGAAAACCTCAACAAGCAGATCAAGGACGTCCAGAAACGCAAGCAAAAGGTCCTCAAGGAGGAGCAAAAGGTATTTAGTGACCTTGAGGAGATAGACCTCAGGATGGCTTTCATCAACCAGGAGCTGTCCATCACCCGCGGCCAGATCAACGAGGCCCACGACAAGATCATTCAGCTCAGGCAGCAGTTGACCGAAGCTCAGCAGGCCGAAATCAGGAACACCTTCCTCCTGAACCAGAACGTGCGGCTCATCTACAAGCAGGGCCGCTACGGCATCACCCGGTTCCTTTTTTCCTCCCAGGATTTTTACACCTTTTTAAAGCGCTTGAAGTTCATGCGGATGATCGCCCGGCAGAACGGCGAGCTGCTAAAAAGGCTCAAGGACGAACAGTTCAGCGTGGCCTCCATGATCCAGGAGCTCAAGGTCAAGAAAGGCAGCGAGCTGGTGCTGGCCAAGCAGACCCGGGCCAAGGAAGCGGAACTCAAAGCCCAAAAAAAGAGCAGGAGCGCTTTATTAAAGAAGCTCAAAAAGCGGGAGAACTACTACACCAGCTGGACCAAAGACCAGGCCAAGGCGGCCAGCAGGCTGGAAAACCTGGTCCAGGTCTACGCCAAGTCGGCCACGCGGATAGAAAAGGAGAAGAAGCTGGCCCAGCTTTCCTTCAAACAGCGCAAGGGAGGCCTGGCCTGGCCGGTCAGCGGCAGGCTGCTGAGCCGTTTCGGCAAGGTGCATCTGGCGGAATACAAGACCTATGAGAACAACCGGGGCATTGAGATAGGCGCCCGGGAGGGTGCTTCCGTGGAGACCGTAGGGCGGGGGACGGTGTGGTACGCGGCCTGGCTGGAGGGCTATGGCAACACGGTCATCGTGGACCACGGCTCCAACCTCTATTCGCTTTACGGGCATCTGCAGGACATCTCGGTCCAGGTCAACGAAAGCCTGGACTCCAAGGCCATCGTGGGCCATGTGGGCGTGACCGGCTCTTTGAGCGACACCCCCAACCTTTATTTCGAGATCATCCAGAACGGGGAACCCAAAGATCCCATGAAGTGGCTCAGCGCAAAATAGGATATAGGGAATGATTAATGAACTCGTTTGACCTTATCATCATCGGTGGCGGGATAAACGGTGCGGGCATTGCACGCGAGGCGGCGGAGCGCGGGCTCAAAGTAGCCCTTTTGGAAAAAGGGGATTTTGGAGAGGCCACGACTGCGGCGTCCACCCGGCTCATCCACGGAGGATTGCGTTACCTGGAGCATGGCGAGCTGACCCTGGTCCGCGAAAGCCTGAAAGAAAGGGCCACGCTGCTCAAGTTGGCGCCCCATCTGGTCCGACTCATCCCCCTGGTCATTCCTATTTTCAAGGACAGGCGTTTCCCGGGTTGGAAGGTCGGCATCGGGCTCACCATGTATGATTATTTTTCCCTGGGCGACGCGGCTCCGTGGCACAGGCGGCTCTCGGTCCAGGAGCTTCTGCGGATAGAACCGTTTTTAAGAAAAGAAAGCCTGGTCTCTGGCTTTGCCTATTATGACGGGCAGGCGAGTTTCCCGGAGCGTTTGGCTTTGGAAAACATTTTGACCAGCCAGCAATACGGGGCTGTGGCCAGGAACTATTGCAAGGTCGAAGGATTTATCGAAAGCAGCGGGATTATCCAGGGCGTCCGAGGCGTGGACGTGCAGACCGGAAAACCTTTTGAAGTATTCGGGAACTGCGTCATCAACGCCACAGGCGCGTGGGTGGACCAGACCAACCGGTTGCTCAGGAAGCCGGTCCAGCCCCTGATGGGCGGGACCAAGGGAAGCCATTTGGTGGTCAAAAACAACAACCTGAAACTCAGATGCGCGGTGTATTCCCCGGCCAAACAGGACGGACGGCCGTTCTTTGTCATTCCCTGGCAGCATTACGTGCTCGTGGGGACCACGGACCTGCGGACCGACGAGGAGCTGGACACGATGAGGGCCTCCAACCAGGAAGTGGACTATCTTTTAAAAGAGGTCAACCTGCTTTTTAACGTTAATTTAACGAAGGAAGACATCCTCTATACCTATTGCGGGGTCAGGCCTTTGCCGCAGAGCAAAAAAGCCGAGGGCGCGGTCACGCGCAAGCATTTCATCGTGGACCACGCTAACCATCTTGTTTCCATCGTGGGCGGCAAGCTCACCACCTACCGGCATTTGGCCGAACAGGCCGTGGATAAACTGGCTCAAAAAGGCCTGGTCCAAGGGGTCATGCCAAGCAAAACCCATCTGACGCCCCTGTGGGGCAGTTCGTTCGGCGGGAAACTGGTGGACTGGAAAAAGGCCGAGAAAGAATGGCCGGAAAAGCTGAGCAGGGAATACGGCCTGGAAGCGGAGCAGGTCAAATACCTGATGCAGCTCTACGGGGCCAGGGTGGAAGAAGTCCTCCAGCCCGTTAAAAAAGACAGGAGTTTGTGCGGGCGCATCCTTCCAGACCAGCCGGATATCGCGGTCCAGGCCTTATGGGGCGTCAAACAGGAAATGGTGCGCCATTTGGAGGACTTTATGCTGAGGCGCACAGGGCTGGGACTCAAAGGCTGCCGGGATATAGAGAGCAGCCGCAGGGTAGCTGGAGTGCTGGGCCGGTTTTTATCCTGGGACGAGGCCAGGCAACAGCAGGAAGCCCAGAGTTATGTCCAAATCTTAGAGCTCAAGCACCAGGTGCCACAAAGCGTTTAGTCGGTGAACAAAACCAACCGTAATCGTGAGATAATGATAATCCATGAGTTATAAACCATTAGCCAATATCCCCAAACACACTATTAAACAAAGCCTGCACTACATGAATTTGTCCGGAGTGCAGGCGTCTATTTTTGGGACTCTGACCACCGGAGTGTTTTTGACCGGGTTTGCCCTGCATATCGGCGCCGGGACATGGGCCATCGGGCTTTTGAACTCTTTGCCTATCTTTACCAACCTTTGGATGCCCTTGACCGCTTTTTTTCTGGCCATGGGGTTTTCCCGCAAAAATCTCAAGATCGGTTTTTTCGGCCTGGCCGCTTATTGCTGGCTGCCGGTGATGATCATCCCATTCCTAGCCGTGCGGACAGACCTCAAGGTCACCCTGCTCCTAGGCTGCGCGGGACTGTCCGCGGTGTTTTGCGGGTTGCAGGCCAGCCCCTGGTATTCCTGGATGCGGGACCTGGTGCCGGCAGAGGTCAGGGGCAGGTATTTCGCGGCCCGCAATATCCTGGTCAATGCGGGGATCATGCTCTGCGGGTGGCTGGGCGGATATTTCCTGGACCTTTTTGACAAGCAGAGCTTGACCGGATTTATTATCCTGTTCGGAGCCGCCATCGTATTCGCCATTTTTTCCAATCTTTTCGCCAGGAAGGCCGTGGCCCCTCCGCGGCCAAAAGTGCACTATGACGCCCAGGAGCTGTCCAAATTCCTCAAGCCGCTGTTCAATAAGAATTTCATGGTCTTCACCCTGTTCACCATGAGTTTTAACGTGGCGGTCAATATCATGGGCCCTTTCTTGATCCTCTACTGCCTGCAGAGCCTGCAGATGTCCTATTTCAAAGTTTCTTTCTGTTTTAACGTTATTGGCACCATTGCCGCCATCTTTTCTTTTTTATACTGGGGCAAGGCCTGCGACCGTTTCGGCCACCGTCCGGTCGCCTTTATGAGCGGGGCCGGCATCACCCTCTCCACCCTGGCCTGGATCTTTGTCCTGCCCGGCCACACCAACCTGGTCCCTTTAATAAACATCATTGGGGGCGCCTCCTGGGCGGGGTTTGGCCTGGCCATGGGGAACTGGATATTCAAGATAGCTCCGGAAGGCGAGGACGAATATTATTATGCCTTTTACTTTTTGACCACCAGCCTGGTGACCCTGGCGGGGCCCTGGCTGGGCGCCACCTTTCTTACTCTCACGGAAGGTTTCCGTGCCTCCTTCGGGTTTGTCCAGCTGGATGCTTTTAAGGTCCTCTGCCTCATCTCTTTTGTCCTGCGCTGGGGCAGCCTGGCCATTTTGTTCTGGGTGGCAGAACCGGCCACGGCGAGCGTGGGGCAGGTCCTGCGGATTTTGGGACAAGTCCTGCCCAGCTATCTGCCCAACACCCTGCTCCATCCCCTGGATAATTTGATCTATCCCCTGTGGCAGCCGTCCAAGTCAGGGGACTGGAAAACCTATTTTGACGAGCCCGCGGACACTAAAAGCTCCGACGGGCAGTCTTTCCAAAACCCCCCGGAGTTGTGATATATTGATACGGAATCATTTGATTTAAGGAGAGCGAAAAGTGGCTGAAAACATTGTGCTGACACAAGAAGGTTACGACACCCTGATCAAAGAACTGGACCACCTGAAAAAGGTGAAAAGACCCGAAATATCCAAGGCCATCGGCGCGGCCAGGGAGCTGGGGGACCTGCGGGAGAACGGCGAATACGAGAGCGCCCGTCACGCCCAGGCCCTGCTGGAAGACCGCATCAAAGAGCTGGAGGACAAGCTCTCGCGGGTCAAGATCCTGCAAAAACACCTGATGCCGGAGGGAAAGGTCTGCCTGGGCACTAGCGTGACCGTCCGGAATACGGAGAGCGGGGAACAGACCTGCTACACCCTGGTAGGACAGGACGAGGCAAACCTGGAAAAGTTAAAGATATCCATCACCTCGCCCATCGCCAAGGCCCTGCTCGGCAAAGAGGCCGGCAACGAGGTGGAAGCCAGGGTGCCGGCTGGAATAAAAAAGTTCAAGATCATCAGCATCAAATCCTCGATCTAAGAGAACAAATTTTATTAAGAAAGGATCTACCTATGCCAAGCGAGACCATGAAACATAAAGACCCGAAACTGCTGGCGGCCAAAGCCGCGAGGCTGGGGAGCTACGCCATCCGGATGACCACGCTGGCGGGTTCGGGACATCCCAGCAGCGGGCTTTCCCTGACCCATATCGCCACCACCCTGCTCTACGACCAGATGCGCTGGGACCCCAAAGACCCCTGGCATCCGAACGCGGACAGGCTGGTCCTGTCCGAGGGCCACGCCGTGCCCATCGTTTACGCGGCATTGGCCGACCTCGGCGCGGCTTACGGCAAGAGCAGCCAGGACGCCAAGACCCTGAGCGTGGCGGACCTGGACAAGCTGAGGACCAAGGACAGCATCCTGGACGGACATCCCAATCCCATGCTCGGTTTCCCGTTCTTTGACGCGGCCACCGGTTCCCTGGGACAGGGGCTTTCCGTGGCCGCGGGGCTGGCCGGCGCCGCGAGGCTGGACAACATCCCGAAGAACATCTATGTCCTGATCGGCGACGGCGAGTCGCGCGAAGGCCAGGTGTGGGAGGCCATGGATTTCGTGGTGGACCACAAGCTGGAAAATGTCCACGCCCTTTTTAACTGCAACGGGCAGGGGCAGACCGGAGCGGTGAGCGACCAGCAGACCGCGGAGATGCTGGCCAAAAAGGCCGCGGCTTTCGGATGGCTGACCCTCATCGTGGACGGCCATGACATCCCCAGCCTGCAAAAAGCCCTGGACCAAAAAGGCGCGCCGGGACAGCCCGTGGCCCTCATCTGCAAGACCGTCAAAGGCTGGGGGACCAAGGCCCTGCAGGCCAAAGGCAACCACGGTAAGCCGCTGACCAAGGCCGAGATGGACCAGGGTATGGCCGACCTTCTGGCCGAGGAAAAAAAGACCGGCCAGGACGGGGGAGCGAGCCTTGCCCCGGAAAAACCGGCTAGCCGGGCCGCCAAACAGGTCTTTGTGATGAAAAGCAGCCTGCCGGAACCAGATTTTGAAAAGCTTTTGGAAGGTGACTCGTTCCTGGAGAGCTTTAAATCAAAGAAAAAACTGGGCACGCGCCGCGCTTACGGCATCGCCCTCAGGGAACTGGTCAAGCTGCATCCCCAGGTGGTGGCTTTGGACGGCGACGTGAGCAACTCCACTTTTTCCGAGACCGTCAAAAAGGTCGCGCCGGAACGGTTCTTTGAATGCCGCATCGCCGAGCAGAATATGGTGTCCGCGGCCGGAGGGTTCGCGGCCTCGGGCAAAGTCCCGTTCGCCAGCACCTTCAGCAAGTTCTTTTCCCGGGCCATGGACCAGATCGAGCTGTGTTTCATCTCCGGACACAACATCAAGATGGCGGGTTCCCATGCCGGTATTTCCATCGGCGCGGACGGGCCGTCCCAGATGTCGGTCACGGACATGGCGTTTTTCCGCTCTTTCCCCAACGACCCCAAAGTCTCCCTTCCCCGGCAGACCATGACGGTGCTCAACCCGGCTGACGCGGTCTGTGCCTACAAACTGGTGGAGTGGATGGCCAAACACGAGGGCCTGGTGTTCCTGCGGACCATGCGGGCAGACCTGGCTTTGCTGTACAAAAAAGAAGAGAATTTCGAAGTGCCCGGGGCCAAACTGCTGGCTGAAGGCAAGGACCTTTTGATCTGCGCCACGGGCTACATGGTGCACAACGCCCTGGGCCTGGCGTCCAAACTGGCCGAAAAGGAGATAAAAGCAGGGGTCATGGACTGCTATTCCCTGCCTGCCCCGAACAGCCTCATCCTTGATGCCGCCAAGAAACACAACGGCCGCATCCTCACCCTGGAAGACAATTACAAGGGCGGGCTGGGCAGCGAGCTTTCCGAAGCCGTGGCTTTTAACGGCCAGGCCAAAGTCCTGAGCCTTTGCGTCCAAAAAGTGGCCAAATCGGCCCAGACCGCGGAAGAGGTCTTTGATTACGCGGGGCTGACCCAGGAGGCCATGGTGCAGGCGGCCCAAAGCCTGTGCCGGAACTGAGCCGGGATGGCGGGAGACATTGACCTTTTGATCTTCGACCTGGACGGGACCCTGGTGGACAGCCGGGCGGACCTGGCCGGGTCGGCCAACTTTATGCGCAAAAAATTCCATCTCCCTCCTTTGTCCATCGACCAGGTCTCCCCGCACATCGGCGGGGGAGTGGTGCACCTGGTCGCGGGCTGCCTGGGCCGCGATGAAAAAGATCCGGAGGTCCCCAAAGCGCTGGAAATCTTCAAAGAGCACTACGAAAAACATTGCGCGGACGAGAGCCGGTTGTATCCCGGAGTCAGGGAGACTCTCCAGGAGTTCAAGAACAAAGGCAAAAAACTTTGCGTGGCCTCCAACAAGATCACGGAGCTTTCCGAAAAGATCCTGGCCAAGCTGGGTGTGCTGGAGCTTTTTGACGTTGTGGCGGGCGGCGACGGAAACCTCAAAAGGAAACCCGACCCGGAAACTTTGGAGGTCTCCTTTGAAAAGCTGGGTATCCCGGCTTCCCGCGCGGCTATGATCGGCGACAGCCGGCTGGACGTCCTGGCAGGCCGCAACGCGGGCGTCGCGATGGTGGTCGGGGTCACTTACGGCATCGGGGATCTGGATGAATTGAAAGAGAGCGGGCCGGATCGCCTGGTGGGAAGATTCGGCGACCTGAAAAAACTTTTTTTGAGCGTTCCTTGAAATTTTTTCAGAAATTTCCTGTCCCCAATTTGACAAAGCACCGGCACGAATCTATAATCACCTTAAATATGTTTCGTCCTCCTACCCAATCCCTGACGAAGGGAGATTAATGGAACACAAAGGGCCGTTCGAACTGGAAGTGAACCAGCCCGAAGAGAAGTTCAATTTAGCCCGAGCCGCCCTGCTCGTCGCCAGGGAAGAGTATCCCCGTCTCAACGTCGACGCCTGCCTGCAGGAGATCAAGAACCACGCCCAGACCATCCGAACCCGCCTCAAGAAAAATTCCAGGAGCATCAAGTACATCCTCAAGGAGGCGCACGATTACCTGTTCCGGGAGCTGGGATTCAAGGGCACGCTCAAGAATTTTTACGATCCCCGCAACAGCTTTTTGAACGACGTCCTTGACCGGCGCACGGGAGCCCCCATCACCCTGTCCATCCTCTATATGGAGGTCATGAAGGAACTTTCGCTGCAGACCGTGGGCGTGGTTTTTCCCGGGCACTTCTTGGTCAAGATCAAAACACCGGAGCTGCAGCTCATCGTGGACCCGTTCCACCGGGGAGCGCTCCTGTCGTGGGAAGACCTGCAGGTCCTGCTCCAGCACACCACGGGCAAGCCCGCCTTTTATCACCAGGAGTACCTCAAGGAGGCCGGCAAGAAACAGGTCCTCTACCGGCTGCTCAGCAGCCTGCGGGCGGTCTACCTGATGAAGGACGAGTTCGTGAAATCGGTCAAGGTGATGAAGATGATGTTCGCCCTGGCCCCTTCCACGGCCTCGATCTACGGTGGGAACCGGGTGGCGGATTACCTGATCGATGAGCACGAGAAGATGCTCGACGATTTCGTGGAGTACGTGAAACTAGACCTGTGCCTGAACGAGGAAAATGTTTTTGAGGAACAGCAGATGGGCTTCCTCAGGCGGATGGTCAAGGATTTTAACTAGCCTGCCCGATGGGTTGTGAGAGTCCTGGGCAGACTAGTTGCCCCCAAAATCCAGTGTGATTTTGGGGTTTATCATTTAGGAGGGTGATATGCCGAAAAGTTCTTACGAGGGTCTGCAGAAAAAAGTCAGAAACCTCAAAACCCCAGCCATCGCGACCTGGGCCAACCAGTATCCGGACCGGGAATACACCATCAATATGACTATCCCCGAGTTTACCTGCGTGTGCCCCAAGACCGGCCAGCCAGATTTCGCCACCCTGCACCTTTCCTATGTGCCGGACCGGCGTTGCGTGGAACTAAAATCCTTTAAGCTGTATATCAATTTCTTCCGTTCCGTGGGAATATTCCACGAGCACGCGGTGAACAGAATTTTGGACGATTTTGTGAAGGCCTGTGAACCCAGAAAAGCCAGTTTGACCGGTGATTTTAACACCAGGGGTGGTATCCATACCGCTGTTTCAGCCCAATATCTGGGGCCCCAGTGATCTCTCCAGCCGGTTGCTTTCTATATATACAGGCGGTCACCTATCATTGAGGCCAGCCAATAGTCTGGCTAAGGATTATTTTTTGGGTATCTTTTAATCCCATTTTCTTGGCCAGTTCCTTGCTGTCCATCATGCCCCGGACCACAGTGCCCAATCCGCTGGAAGCGCAAAACAGGTAAACATTTTGGCTGATAAATCCCGTATCCGTGGCAGAGTAAAAACTGCTTGTTTCCGGCGATAATTTACTCATTTTGGACAGGTCAGCCACAAAGATGAGGTTGAGGGGCGCGTCTTTAACGAACGGCTGTTTGCCGGTCAAAGCCCGAATGTCCTCGGCCAGGATAGGCAACAGCTTGTTGTCCTGGGCGTCATAAAGGTAAAGGCCGCCAGCCATGGCCGCGTAAATGTCTATCTCCTGCATGTTCATGGCCGAAGGCGCGGTGCGGCCGCCTTTATCGGTCCGGTTGATGCCAAAAGCGGCCCAAAGCAGGTTGGACAGGGTCTGCAAGGGAATTTTTTTATCCGAAAAAGAGCGAATGGATTTGCGCTCCTTGAGGACGCGCATCAAGGGTTTGCCGCCGTCCATCTGCGGCTCCAGCAGGTTGATGGGTTTGAGCTCCTGGGCCCGCAAAGGCCAGGCGCTGGCCAGGAACAGGATAGAAAATAACACTCCGCCGATTTTATTTCTCGTGACAGACATCGTAACCTCCTTAGATGAATGGGATTGGCTTAATTGTGCCATAAAATTGCATGATTTTCTGCCTAATCTTTGCGTCCTCAAAATTACCCTCTGGACAAAAATTTAAGGTAAAATTCTTAGGTAGTGGGTCTCCTGCGGGCACAGCCCGTGGCTCCCACAAAACATTCAGTCCGCTCGCCTAGACGGCGAAGCCGGTCTGGCCTCCGGCGGACTGACCAAAGGAGTATCTTCCTTTGGAATCCTCTCGGAGAGGAATAGTTTATAAAACTAGCGTTTTTTCATCCACGGGCAGAGCTCGCCTAGTCGGCGAAGCGACTGGCCCGTGGTCTTCAAAACGCTATTCCGATAAAGAACCCGGGGAGATGCAATGAAAGTAAAAGTTTCGGTCTTGTTTCTATCCGTTACCTTTGTGCTGTCTCTATGGCTGGTGGTTCCCAAGGGTTTTGGGGATAACCTGGCTAGGTATTATCTAAAAAACGGAAATGACAAAGCCAAACTAGGGGATCCTAAAGGGGCGTTAGAAGAGCTCAATAAAGCGGTCGACGCGGACCCGTCCCTTTTTGCCGCATATTATTCGCGGAGCGAGGCGGAATTTTCTTTAAAGGATTACGCGGGAGCGATCCGCGACCTGGATAGATTCATCGAGTTCCAGCCCCAGTTCGCCAAGGCCTATTTTTTACGGGGATGCATCAAGCAGATCAAAAAAGACCTCAAGGGAGCCATGACGGACTTTAACCAGGCCCTGGGTTTGGATCATGAGAATGGGGATGCCTATTTTAGCCGGGGTTCTTTGGAAGAGAGTTTGGGGAATTACGAGGACGCCATACGCGATTATGACAGGACAGTGACCCTGAACCCTAAAAATTGGCTAGCATTCTTCAAGAGGGGCAGCATTTATTGGGCCGAAAGGAACTACAAAGCGACTGTCAAAGATTATAACCAGGTCATCAAATTGAAGCCCGATTTTTCAGATGCCTATAATGGCCGGGCCAGCGCGGAATATCAGTTGCAGCATTACGAGGATGCCATAAAGGACTGCGACAAGGCCTTAAAACTTGACCTCAAACTTGCCCAGGCCATGAATACCAGGGGTTGCGCGAAATATATGATGGGGGACCAGCAAGGCGCCCTTAAAGATTTGGATACCGCCTATAGGATGGGATACAAAAAAGCCGCAGAGACCATAAACAAGATACAAAAATCCGGCGGCCCCTTGCGGTAAGTTTTTTGATTTAACTTGGGAAGCGGACCATGAAAAAGGCTTTGCCTGTTTTGTCCCCAGTCCTTTTCCTGATGCTCGGTTCTTTTAATCCTTATCCAATGTTATAATACCCCTACAATTTATTGATCCTTTACAGGGCTGTGCCGGGAGGCAGAGCCCTTTTGGCGTTTCCGAACAGCCGGAAGATAATTAAATTTACCCAGGAAAAGGAAGATGTTTTTAGACGAAGTTCTGCCCAAAATTGAAAAACTGGCCAGTTTCCAGAAGCTCAACAACTGCCTGGCCAAAGCCAACCCCAGAATCGTGGTGGCTGGACAGGGGTTGTGGGGCACGAGCCGGGCTTTTTTCCTCGGCCTGCTGCGCAAAACACGGCAAAAGCCCTTTTTAGTCATCACCCGGCAGGAGGAACAGGCGTGGGAAATGGCTGAAGACCTCGAGGCCTTGATCGAAGAAGAGGGGGTCGTAAGCTGGTTCCCTTCATGGCAGATCCTGGCTTATGACCCCTTGCCGGTGACCCCGGAAATATCGGAAAAACGGGTGATGGCCATGTATGAGGCTCTGAGCCAGAGTTTGTCGGGCAGAGGGAAAAATTTGCCCATCCTGGTGGCCTCTTTAGAGGCTTTGCTCGTGAGGACCCTGCCTCCCGAGGAATTTTTAGACAGCCTGCTGGTCTTTAAAAAAGGCGAGGAGATCCCGTTCGGCGATTTGCCAGCCAGGCTGAGCGAGACTGGGTACGAGCGGGTGTCCCAGGTGGAAAAAAGGAGGGAGTTCGCCCTAAGGGGCGGCATCCTGGATATTTACGGGCCCTTGGCAGAGATTAAGTTCCTTTCCCAATCCCCTGAGGCCGCGATGCAGGCCAACCACAACGAAAGCCTGTGCCTGCGGGTGGAGTTCGAAGGGGATGAAGTCGTGTCCTTGAGACTCTTTGATGTTTTGAGCCAGCAGTCTTACGCCAGGCTGGAATCCTGCGTGGTTTTGCCCGGTTCAGAATTGCGGCTCAAGGGCGGAATTGGAGCGGGGCGTCAGGAAGGGTCTGCTGGAGCGGAAGCCGGGGTCCGTTTCCCCGGAGTGGAAAATTATTTACCGAGATATTACGACAAAACCTGCTCCCTGCTGGATTACCTGAGCCCTGAAACCATCCTTTGGCTGGAAGAACCCGGGGAAATGGAGGTCGAGGAACAAAAACATAATGAACGGGCGCAGAGATTGTATGAGAGCGCCAAAGGACGGGGGGAAGCCTGTTTGGCCCCGCACGAACGGTATTTTAACCTCGGCCATTTGATGGAACAGGCCGGCAGGCATACCCTGGTCCTGGCCTCCCTGCTCCAGCAGGCCCATGAACTGGCCCAACCGGAGGCAATGGTCCAATTCAGCGTCAGATCCAACGAGCCCTTTCAGGGCAAGTTCCCCTTGCTGATGGAAGAGCTGGCCTCCTGGAAACAAAGAGGCACCGAAGTGCATTTCCTGTGCCACAACGAGGGCGAAAAACAGCGGTTGCAGGAGCTTTTAAAAGAAAACGACCAGCTGAGCCCGCATTTTTATTTCCGCGAAAACCTGCTGAGGGCCGGGTTTTTTATGCCAGAAATATCTCTGGGGCTGGTGTCCAACCAGGAAATATTCGGCAGGATGTACCAGAAGGTCAAGCGCAAGTCCAGCCCCTACTCGGCCAAAGGCCGGGGACTTTCCAGCCTGGCCGAGATCGGCAAGGGAGACTACCTGGTCCACAAGGAACACGGCATCGCCATTTACCGGGGCCTGACCAGGTTAAAAGTGGAAGGGAACGAAAGCGATTACATCACCCTGCAGTACGCCGACAACGACAAGCTCTACGTGCCCGTGGACCAGCTGGACAAGATACGCCGCTACACGGGAAGCAGCGCGCCGCCCAAGATCTACAGACTGGGAGGGGCGTCCTGGGACCAGGTCAAGGAAAAGGTCAAAGGCTCGATCCAGGAGATGGCCCGGGAATTGCTGGAGCTTTACGCCGAACGCAGCAGCGCCCAGGGGCACGCTTTTGCGGGGGACACGCCCTGGCAGAGCGAGTTCGAGTCCTCGTTCGTTTACCAGGAGACCGCGGACCAGGCCACGGCCACAAGCGAGATCAAGCGGACTTTAGAACAGCCCCAGCCCATGGACTACCTGCTCTGCGGGGATGTGGGCTACGGCAAGACCGAGGTGGCCATGCGGGCCGCTTTTAAGGTGATGATGGACAAAAAACAGGTGGCGGTCCTGGTGCCCACCACTTTGCTGGCCGAGCAGCACTTTTTCACTTTCAGCCAGCGCTTCGCGGACTATCCGGTCCGGGTGGCCATGCTGTCCAGGTTCAAAACAAGGGCCGAGCAGGCCAAGATCGTGCAGGAACTGGGGGAGGGCAAAGTGGACCTGGTCATCGGCACCCACAGGCTCCTGCAAAAGGATATTGTGTTCCGCGACCTGGGACTGCTCATCATCGACGAGGAGCACCGGTTCGGGGTGGGCCACAAGGAAAAGCTGAAACAGCTGAAGACCACCGTGGACGTTCTGTCCCTGACGGCCACGCCCATCCCCCGCACCCTGCACATGGCTTTCAGCGGTCTGCGGCCCATGAGCCTCATCGCCACCCCGCCCTTGAACCGCCTGCCCATCCAGACCTTTGTCCAGCCCTACCGGGAAGAGACCGTGCGCGAAGCCATCTGGCGGGAGATCAACCGGGGCGGGCAGGTCTTTTACGTGCACAACCGGGTGCGGGACATCCAGAGGGCCAAGGAACAGCTGCAGGCCATTGTGCCTGACGCCCGGGTGTGCGTGGCCCACGGCCAGATGGACGAAAAAGAGCTGGAGCAGGTGATGAAGGCGTTCCTGGGGCGGGCCTACGACGTGCTGATGTCCACTTCCATCATCGAGTCCGGCCTGGACATCCCCACGGTCAACACGCTCGTCATCGAGGACGCGGAAAATTTCGGGCTGGCCCAGCTCTACCAGCTGCGCGGCCGGGTGGGCCGGAGCGAGGAAAAAGCCTACGCCTACCTATTGTATTCACCGGACCAGGTCATCGACGAGAACGCCAAAAAAAGGTTGAGGTCCATCCAGGAGTTCACGGAGCTGGGGTCGGGGTTCAGGCTGGCCATGCGGGATTTGGAGATACGGGGAGCCGGGAACCTTTTAGGCAAGGCCCAGCACGGCAATATGCAGGCCGTGGGGTTTGACCTGTATTGCGAGCTCCTACAGGAGGCCGTGGCCAACCTGAAACAGGGGGCCGTTCCGGTCATTGAAGAACGGCCGGAGATCGTGGTCCCGGTGGATGCCTATTTCCCGGACGATTATATTCCGGATTCCAGCACCAAGATACAACTCTACGAAAGGCTGCTGCAGCTCAAGACCTTGACTGAGGTGGACGATTTCAGCCTGGAGATGCTGGACCGTTTCGGGGCCGTTCCGGCGGAAGCACGGGCCGTGCTCTTAGCCGCCAAGGTGAGGATCCTGTGCCCTTCCTGCGGCATCAAAAAGGTCAGGATGGACGAGGAGATGTTTTCCCTGGTCTTTTCCGACCTCAAAACCGTTTCTTTAAAGACCTTGGAAAAAGCTTTTGGCCAGGGAATGATGAAACCTTCCTGCTGCAGCGTCCAACCGGACGGATCGCTTTTGTTCAAAAAAAACATGGGGTTGGAGGAGTTGATTACCTTGTTGCAAAGACTGGCGGACTATGTTAGTTTCAAAAAACCTTAAGCGGTCCGGAGACCATTTATGCCCGTGAAAAAAATTTTACGAACGTCCTGCCTCTTGTTCCTGACCATAGTCCTCTTGGCCGGATGCCAGAAAAACCGCGGCTTGGATTCACAGGGTCCGGACAAGGAAGACATTTTGGCCATGGTCAACGGTGAACCCATCACCATGGAAGACCTTGATAACGAGAGGGATTTGAGCCCTCTGCCCAAGCACTCCAGCGCGGCCAGGGCGGTCCAGGACATCAACCAAGCCCTTTTTGAGCAGCTCGTGGAAAGGAAGCTCCTCCTGCAGGAGGCCAGGCGCCGGCATATCCAGGTCAGCCCAGAAGAGGTCCAGGACGAGATCAGGGGCAGCGCGGGCAATCTTTCCCTGAACCAACTGCACCGGTTCCTGAGCGACCAGGGCGAGGATGTGCAGGAATGGCAAAAGCGGCTTTCGGAAGAATTGCTCATCAACAAGCTGCTGCAGGAGCTGACCAAGAAGATCACGGCGGTCTCTGCAGCGGAGGAAAAGGACTACTACGCCAAGCATGTTTCCACGGAGTTCAGGGAGCCGGCCAAGGTTAAAGTCAGGCAGATCCTGGTCCGGTCGGAGCGGAAGGCCGAAGCCGTCCTCAAGGAGCTCAAGAAAAAAGCGGATTTTGGCGATCTGGCAAGGGAAAAATCCCTTGCGCCTGATGCCAAAAAAGGCGGGGACTGGGGGTACTGCTCCTATGACGACCTTCCCGCGCCGCTGGCCCAGGTCATCTTTGACCTGGATCCCGGAGAGGTCAGCAAGCCGGTCAAAAGCGCCTACGGCTACCATATTTTCCTGGCCGAAGCGAGACGGAATGCCAGGGTCTTAACTTTCGAGGAAGCACAGGACACCATCAAGCAAAAGCTTTTGAATGAGAAAAAGAACGCCCTGATAGAAAAATTCCTTACCGAGCTTCCAAAAAATGCTAAAATCGAAATGTTAAAACCGCTTTAAATCTTTATAAAAAGAAGGCAGTGACGAGATGAAAAAACTGGTCCTCACTTTGGTTTTGGCCGTGGCCGTCGCCGGGTTCTGCCTGGCCGGAGCCGAGATCATCGACCGCATCGTGGCCAAGGTCAACGACAAGATCATCACACAGGGCGAGGTGGACGAGGCCTTGGCCAGCGTCCAGGTGGAAAAGGAAAAAAGCGGGGTCACCAATACGGCCAGGGAGCTGGACCGCAAGGAGGTCCTGGAAAAACTCATCGAAGAAAGGCTTTTGCTCCAGCAAGCCGGCCCTCTGGGCGTCCAGGTCAGGGACAAGGAGGTCGACGAGGCCGTCCGCGAGATCAAGCAGCGCTTCCCTAACCAGGACCTTTTTGAGCAAGCTCTGGCCAGGGAGGGGCTGAGCCCGGACGAGTTCAAAAACCGCATCCGCAACCAGATCATCGTCAAAAAAGTGGTGGACAAGCAGATCCGCTCCGCCGTCGAGATTACGGACGACGAGGCCGCGAAGTATTACGAGAAACATAAGGACGAACTTAAAGAGCCGCAAAAGGTCCATATCCGGCATATCCTTATCAAGTCCGGGAAGGACAAGGCCAAGGCCCTGGCCAAGGCCCGCGAGGTCCAAGGGCTTTTGAAAAAAGGGAGTTCGTTCGAAAGCCTCGCCAAGGAATATTCGGACGACGAAGAGACCAGGGACAAGGGCGGGGACCTAGGGTTCATCAGCAAAGGGATGATCTTCCCGGAGATCGAAAAGGCGGCCTTTAAAGGCAAGGCCGGCAGCATGGCGGGGCCCGTGGAGAGCAAGCTGGGATTCCACCTGGTCCAGATCGTCGAGTTCGAGTCGGAAAAGACAAAGAGCCTTGACGATAGCATCGACGTGGAAGGGACCTCGGTGCCCATCCGCCAGTATGTCAAAAACATCATCCTGACAGAAAAGGTCAAAGGCAAGCTGGACGACTGGGTCAAGGCCCTCAAAGAAAAAGCCATTATCGAAATGAAGAACTAGAACGGGAGAGAACCGATGAGCCTTAAAAAATTGACAGCGCTGGTTCTGGCGGCCGCCCTGGCCCTGGCCGGGTGCGCTTCCACCCCCAAGAAAAAATCCAATATTATCGCCTACGAGGACATGGAAGGGACCATCTACCAGATCCCCCAGGCGGACAAGTTCCTGATCAAGACCGGACTGGGCAACGTGGTGGTCGTGGAAGTGACCGACGATACCGAATTTAAAAAGGACGGCGATGACAGCAAGTTTAAGGAGTTCAAGGAAAACGACTCCGTCAAGATCCACGGCAACACCGACCCGGAAAACCACGTTTTTGTCGCCGTCAGCGTAGAGACCGGCGAGGCCAAGGGCAAATCGGATTCCTTCACCTCACCGACAGACACCGGGCCTAACGGAATGCTGCCCGGACAGCATCATTGAGACGGTTCGCCCTTTATTACGTCCTGTTGTTCCTGACCCTTTCCCTGGGAGGCGTTTACCTTATCATCCGCGGAACGCTTTTGGACCAGAAGGTCCATCCCCTCAGGACCTGGGTCGAGGTCAAAGAGCTGCCCGTAGCCTGCAACTGGGAGGTCAGGCAGACCAGCGCCATGGCCAAGGGCTTTCGCCTCATCCTGCAGGAAGGGTACCGGGGGAAGAAAAGGACCATTTTCCTGCGCTGGCAAAACCCGGGCGAGCCGGCGGGAGCCAGGATTCTTAAGGAAAAATTGTTGAAAAGACCGGGCCGGGGCAAGATGCTGGTGGGGCGCAGTCATTTTCCCAACCCCATCATCGTGCCTAAGACGGCGAGAGTGCTCAAAATCTACAAGTGCAGGGCTACGGCCTACACGCCGGGAGCCACGGATAACAGCGGGCTGTATGCGGGCGTGACGGCTTTGGGCTGGCCGGCGGGTTACGGGGTGGTTGCCGTGGACCCCAGGGTGATCCCGCTGCGCAGCCTGCTCTACGTGGAGGGTTATGGGTTCGCCTGGGCCGCGGACACCGGAGGGGCGATCAAAGGAGACCGGGTTGACCTGTGTTTCCCTTCCAAAAAGAAAACGGACGCTTACGGGATTCGTAAGACATACGTGTACCTGGTCGGGCGCAGAGGGGCCAAGGAACCCATCATGGCTTCGGCAAATCTTTTTGACCAGATCCGGACCGACCCCGGATCGCTCCCTTTGAAAAAGATAAAAGAGGGTCTGAAAAAAGAGGCCCTGAAAAAAGCCAAGCATAAAAAGAGCCGGACCAAGGCCGTTCCGACGCCGGGCCTGACTCCGGCAGGAGAAAAATCCTGATGTGGAAAAAGAAAAAGTGCTGGCATCCCATGCCGACCGTGGATATGATCATTGAGAAGAACAAGGGCGTTGTCCTGGTCAAGCGGCGTTTCCCGCCGCTCGGCTGGGCGATCCCCGGAGGGTTCGTGGAGTACGGGGAGACCGTGGAGACCGCGGCCCGGCGCGAGGCCAAGGAAGAGACGGGTCTTACGCTTGTCGGCATGAAACAGTTCCATGTGTATTCGGACCCCAAGCGGGACCCCAGGCAGCATACCATCGCCACGGTGTTCACGTCCCGGGGCAAAGGAACGGTCAAGGGCGGTGACGACGCGGCAGAGGCCAAAGTCTTTTACGAGGGCAGGCTGCCCAGGCCGCTGGTGTTCGACCATCCCAGGATCTTGAGGGATTATTTCAAACAGAAAAAGAAGAAGCGCAGTTAAGAGTTAAGGCAGTGAGGTTTTGGCCATACTAGACGGGGAAGTAGCGGTGCCTTTAAAGCCGGCAATCCGCTTTAGCCGGGTCGAATCCCCGTTAGAGGCTCTGCCTGTTTTGCCCAGGACCTTTATCCCAGGCGTTGAAGGGGAGGCCCCAGGCAGCAAAAACTTACCAACCCCGCTAGGTCCGGAAGGAAGCAACGGTACGTAAGCCCTTTTGTCGTGTACTGGGGGCGCCGAACCTGAGCCCGGGATACGGGCACCGGCAGGACGGAATTGTCAAAGACGGGTGTATGGCCAATTTTTTCCCTGGATCAGGGTATCCAGGAACGAGGGGTCATGAGCTACAAGGCGTTTGCGATACATTATAGACCGCAAAAATTAGAAGAGGTCGTGGGCCAGGATCATGTCAGCCAGACTTTAAGGAACGCGCTGGCAGCGGGACGAGTGCACCACGCTTACCTTTTCGCGGGGCCACGGGGAGTGGGCAAGACCTCCATGGCCAGGATCCTGAGCAAGGCGCTCAACTGTGAAAAGGGCCTAGGGCCGCAGCCCTGCAACGAGTGCCCCACCTGCCAGGAGATCACGCGGGGAGCCAGCATTGACGTGCTGGAGATCGACGCAGCCTCCAACCGCGGGATTGACGACATCCGCGACATCAGCGACAGGGTCAAGTACGCGCCGGCCAAGAACCGCTACAAGGTCTACATCCTGGACGAAGCGCACATGCTCACGGAGCAGGCCTTCAACGCTTTTTTAAAGACTTTGGAGGAGCCGCCGGCCCACCTCGTGTTCATCCTGGCCACCACCCAGCCGCACCAGTTCCCGGCCACCATCCTGTCGCGCTGCCAGAGGTTCGATTTCCACCGCATCCCCCTGGAATTACTGGTCAAACAGCTCTCGGCCATCTGCGAAAAGGAAAAGATCGAGGCCGAGCCGGATGCCCTGGCCCTTTTGGGCCGCAGCGCCGAGGGGGGGATGAGGGACGCGGAGAGCCTTTTGGACCAGATGGTGGCGTATTGCGGGCAGAAGATAACCCTGGCCGACACCATGCGGGTCCTCGGGCTCACGGGTCCGGAATTTCTGGTCCGGTTCACGGACACGCTGGTCAAAAAAGACGCCCCGGGAATGCTTAACCTCATCCACCAGATGATGGGAGAGGGCAAGGACCTGCACCATTTCATCCGGCAGTGGGTTGAGCACCTGCGGCAGCTTTTGATGCTGAATCTTGTGCCGGATATGGGCCGGGTCTGGGGCCTGCCCCAGAGCCATCTTGCTATTCTCAAGACCCAAGGTAAACAGTTTACGGAAGCCCAGCTGACCCGCATCATCGAAGAAGTCTACCGTTTGGAAGAGCATTTGGGCCGTTCGCCCTATCCGCAGATCCTGGTGGAAAATCTGGCCGTGAGGCTGACGCAGGGACACTGGGTGTCCCTGGGAGAAGTGATGGAAAAGCTGGAATCCTTAGGTCCGGGGATTGATCCGGGTGCCGCGGTCCAGCCTAGCCCTAGGCCGGCTTTAAAGAAGGATAATCTACCGGCCAAACCGGAGGTTCCCGAAGAAGCCACCAGTGAAAATAACCAGGCTGACCTGACCATATCGGCGATCGAGGACGCACCTGACTCGGCGCAGCCTTTGACCTTGGACCGCATCCAGAACATCTGGCTCCAGGCCCTGGACGAGGTCCGGAAAGAGAACCTGGCTCTGCACGGGGTCCTGCGGGACGCCCAGCCCATCAAGCTTTTGGGCCAGCAGGTGGTGCTGGCGGTTAAGACCGTTTTCCACCGCACCCAGGTGGAAGAACGGCAGAACAAGAATGTCCTGGAAAAGGTTTTGACCGAAATCGTGAAGCAGCCGGTGACCGTGGCCTCGGAACTGCAAAGCCAGGCCCCAGACCGGCCCAGCGTGAAAAAACCGCCCGTCGATAACGCTCCGGAAAGGGCGCGGGTGGACCTGCAGGAGATCCTGAGTAAAGAGGCCAGTGTTAAAAAAGCGTTGGAGGTCTTTTCCGGGAGGGTGATCAAGGTGGAGAAACAGACGCCGGATAAGCCGGCGAGGGAGGGCTGACATGGACATGATGGGCATGATGAAACAGGCCAGGGAGCTGCAGGCCAAGATGGCCAAACTCAAGGACGAGTTGGGGGCCAAGACCGTGGAAGCCACCAGCGGAGGAGGGGCCGTCAAGGTCGTGGCCAACGGGCAGAACCAGGTGGTCAAGGTGACCATTGATCCGGCCCTTTTAAAGGACGCCGACGCAGGGATGCTAGAGGACCTTGTGCTGACCGCCGTCAACCAGGCCCTCAACCAGGCCCAGGAGCTGGCCGCCAAAGAGATGACCAGGCTGACCGGCGGCATGCTTCCGCCGGGGCTTTTTTAGCCATGTTCGAGTTTCCGCCGTCCTTACAAAAGCTTTTGGGCGAACTGCAAAAGCTGCCGGGGGTGGGACCCAAAAGCGCCCAGCGCCTGGCTTTTTATCTTTTAAAAAAACCCAGGCAGGAGCCCCTGAGCCTGGCCTCGTCCATTCAGGAGGCCGTGGCCAAGATCCGGAGATGCTCCCGGTGCTTCAACCTCACGGACAGCGACACCTGCAGTTTGTGCAACGACAGCGCCAGGGACGGCTCTCTTATATGCGTGGTGGAACAGGTGAGCGACCTGATGGCCATGGAACGCACCGGTCAGTACCACGGGCTTTATCACGTGCTGGAGGGCGCACTTTCACCCATGGAAGGCAAAGGCCCGGACGAGATCAGGATCTCGGAACTGCTCAAGCGGCTCCAAAAAAGCAAGTTCAAGGAAGTGATCCTGGCCATGAACCCGGATGTGGAGGGAGAGGCCACGGCGCTCTACCTGATGAAACAGCTCAAGCCGCTGGGTGTCAAGGTGACCCGGCTGGCTTACGGCCTGCCGGCCGGAGGCAACCTGGAATACGCAGACGAAGTCACCTTAATGAGGTCGCTGGAAGGCAGACGCGAAGTCTAGAATTAATTCGGGAGGAAGAATGAGCAAAAAAGGAAAAGGATCGACGATCAAGACCGTTTCGGAGACCAGCATCATGGACGAGGTTTTTGAACTTTTGGAAAAGATTGTTCCGGAGGCCAGGCCGCGGGTCATCAGCTGGGTCTGCGCCAAGTTCAACATCCGCTCTTTGCCGCAAACCCACCTGGCCGGAACCCCGGGCAGGACCAGCGAGGGTTTTGCGCTGGCCCCCTCGGCCCTGGCTCCAAAGCCCCAACCAGCCGCCAAGTCGAAACCCAGGCCGGCCCCGCTCATCAAGCAGTATCCGGTGGCTGAAAAGGCCGAAGAGTCTGTGGTGGACAAAAAAGAACTAGCCAAAGCCGCCAAAGATTTCAAGGACATCGCCAAGGCGGACAAAAAACAGGTCAGGCTCAAAGTTTCGGACCTCAAGGCGCACGACCCCAAGGATATGGTGTTCAGGGTCGCCTACCTTTTTTGCACTATGAGGAAAAATCTGCTGGGCTTGGAGCTGACCCCCAAGGAAACCCTCTACGAACAGATCAAAAAGCTCAAGGCCTTTGACGAGAACACCGAGGTTTTTATCCTGAACAATAATTTCCTGGTCAAGGAGAACGACAATATCCGCCTCACTCCGGCCGTGGAAGGCATGGCCCGCCTCATCATCAACGAGATACGGGACAAAAAGGTCAAGGGTGAGTGGAAGCCAAAGAAGGGAAAGAAGAAATAAGATATCCTGAAAACGAAAAAGCCCTTGGTGATTTTCCGCCAGGGGCTTTTTGTTTTAATAAACTAACGGGAAAGGTCAGCGGGTCACGTATTTTTTGAATTTCTCGAACTTGTCAAAAGGGCGCTTGTCCATGGACACGCGGCCGTATTTTTTGAGGACCATTTTTTCCTGGCCGGTCGGTTCCAACAGGTAACTGGAGGGAGTGAACTGGTCCAGGCGGATGCCCTGTTTCTGCAGCTTATGGAACCTGCTGCGGATGGCCGGGAGCGAAAGCTTGTGATGGCTGGCCAGGCGGTAAGTCCAGCCCATGCCAAAGCAGGGCATATCCACCCGGGCCGTGAGCGTGTGAGCGTAGACCGAAGTCAGGGTTTTCAAAATGGTGGCAAAGGACTCCGGGAAAAGGTTGTAGTTGTCCGTGTGGATGCTGAGGATGCCCCGGGGCGTCAGCCGACGGGAGGTCAGCTGGTAGAACTCCCTGGTGTAGAGCATTTTCGAGGGGCCGTGGGGCTCGGTCAGGTCCACGATAAGGCAGTCGAAACGCTCGGGGTGCCGTTCCAGATAGGCCCGGGCGTCCTCGTAAACGATAGCGATCCTGCGGTCGGCCAGGGCACGGCGCACGGCCGGGTAATGCTTGCGGCAAAAATCCACCACTCCCTTGTCGATCTCAACCATGAGGATGCGGCGGAGAGACCTGTGCTTGGCCGCCTCTTCTAGGCCGAAACAGTCCCCGCCGCCGATGATGCAGACGCTCTTGGGGTCGGGGTGGGCCAGTAGGGGAGCGTCCACCAAGTATTGGTGGTAGCGGTCCTCATCCATCTCGGAAATTTGGATCTTGCCATCCAGGAAAAGAAGAGTGCCCAAGGTCTTGTTCTTCCAGATTTCCATTTTTTGATAATGTGTTTTCCCGGCATAAAGCCTGTCGCCGGAATAGGTGTGCCCAAAGTCATCGGTCACCCATTCAGTATGCGGATGTCTGGCTGCGGCCACGAGGTCGCTCTCCTTTTTTCAAAAAATCGATTCGATTTAGTGGTGCATTTTAGCACTCCGGAACTCGAGCGCAAGGGGTATTTTAGCCCTTTTGGGTCCGGAAGACGGAGCCCCGATATATTGACATATTTAGATATCGTGATATGATAATATATCATGAAGAAGAAAACCGGAGCCATGAACAGGGCAGAACTCGGAGCCATGTTTTTCAAGGGTTTTTCAGACCCGACGAGGCTGTCCATCCTCGAATACCTGAGCGAGGGGGAGCGGTCCGTGAACGACATCGCCAGCCACCTGGGGATGCGCCAGTCCTGCGTGTCCAACCACCTGGCCTGCATGAGGCACTGTCATTTTGTCACGGCCCGGCAGGAAGGCCGGAAGGTCTATTATAGCGTACAGCATCCGGACATCCGGAGCATCCTCAAGCTAGGCGAAAGAATCGTCAAGCAACACGCCCTGGAACTGGCGCGCTGCACCAATCAGATCAAATGAAACAATAAGCGGGAGGTGATAACGAATGGGTCCGAAGAAACCTTGTGGTTGCTAAGTGTTAAAGAATTCTAGCCATAGGCTCAAAACGTTATGGCTGGAGGGAATATAAACCTACCCCGGGTCAGCCACCTTTCCGTCCCTTCCAGGATGACCCGGGGTAGCTGTTTTTATGCTCTTGCTTGTTTTATACCGTTAGCGGAAGTTAAAGATGAAACCGCCTCCTAGACGGACCACTTTTTGAGCAGTGACAGGGGAAACGCAGCCCAGGGAAAAGTAACGGTCGTTCAATGATTTGGCTATAGGATGCAAACCCTGGAGGCAATAGAGTTTTTCCAAAGGTAGCTTCAGGCGAACAGCCCTGGATAGGCCTTTCCTGAAAAAGACAGGAGCCTGGTCCAGGCGGTTCTGGGCCAGGGACAAATTAGCCAGCCCCAAGTCCACATAGACCAGTCCCCTATTGTCCTGAACAGATGAAAACAAGCGTTTCATACGGGCGATCGCCGTCCGGCTGGAAGAAAATTGGGCGCTACCCATATAAAGCATCGCCAAAGTAAAGTAGGTATAGCCCACGTTGACCCGGTCTCCCTGGGCAAGATAGCGCCGGATGGAAAGTTTGGTCCAGGCCAAAGCGTTTTTGGTCCGACCCAGAATCCTGAAAGCGTTGCCGATACCGCAGCTGGAATAAGCCAGCCCGAAGGGGTTTTTGAGTTTGTTGAATAAACGGCAGGCCTGCTGGTAGCAAAGAAGGGAAGAGCGGGCATCACCCCGGACGCGGTTTATTCCTCCCAAGCCGCACAGGCCGTAAGCCACCCCTTCCTCGTATCCCAGCCGTTTGGCCAAACCCAGGGCATGCCTGAAAAATTTAGCAGAGTGATCCAGCCGGCCGCACAGGCGCAGGGTGCCGGCCAAAAACCAGAGGCTGTGGAACAACCCAAAGCGGTCGTGCTGACGGCCATACTGGACCACGGACCTTTCCAAAAGGCGGCAGGCCTCCTCATATTTTTCCTGGCCGCGCAGGCTCATGGCCAGACCCACCTGAGCGTCCAGGACCGACGCCTTGTCTTTGTGGACGCGGCTGAGTTGGAGGGCTTGACGGTAATATCGGCCGGCTTCCTTAAACCGGGCCAGCATGCGCAAGCCATGGCCAAGACCCAGCAGGGCCCGCAGACGCTGGGCAGGACTAGCCGGCCGGGCCAGTACCTTTTTATAAACACGGCAGGCAGCCGCATAGTGGACTTGGTCCAAGTTTTCGCCTGCCTGCTCCAGCAATTTTACGGGTTTCACACTTTAACCTTTCCACCCAAATTTAGAGTCCAGCATAGCATACTATCCGTTATAGCTTTCATGGGTTTGGCACAAAAAGGGCTGTGGTATAAAGGAAACTAGCCAGCCCCCCTTGATTGCTTGACACCTGGAAATGTTCTATAATACCGCCTTAATTATCTTAGGAAAGGCAATCCCATGCTTGTAAATTCCTACTATTTTTCCAACAACGGCTACCACAGGGAACCCCCGCCCGGTTATTTTCTGTGAGCCTTACCAGACCCAGTTTTTCCTCGGTAACAGTTTAAATCGGCAATAAAAAAAGGGAGTCAGTAAATGAATACATCCAAAGTCAAGGAAACAGGTGTCAAGCTCTATAACAAAAAAATAGTCCTGCCTACTTACCGCATCGGCAAGCCGGACCGCAACCCGGTCTTTTCCATGGGCATGATGTATAACCTTATATATCCTTTCACGCTCCAGGATAAGCTGACGGACCATAAGCACAACAAAGCCTACAACTTTGTCATCCTGGAGAACGAATACATCAAAGTGTTCATTTTGCCGGAGCTAGGAGGACGCATCCATGGCGCCCGGGACAAAACCAACGGGTATGACTTCCTCTACTACCAGCATCAGGTCAAACCAGGCTTGGTCTCTTTTACCGGCGCCTGGTTGTCCGGGGGCATTGAATGGAATTTTCCCATCGGCCATAGGGCCAGCGGTTTCAGGCCCATCGACAGCTGGACCCAGGAAAACCCGGACGGGAGCAAGACCGTGTGGGTCGGCGAGACCGACTTGGTAAGCCGCATGCGCTGGATCGTGGGGACCACGGTGTTCCCAGGCAAGACCACCATTGAAACCACCGGCAGGCTGATCAACACGACAAGCCACCTGGGTTCCTTCTGGTGGTGGGCTACGGCAGCGGTCCACGCCACTCCGGAATACCAGATCGTCATGCCGGGCGAGATCGTCAGCGGGCATGACAAGCAGAATTTCCAGTATTTCCCCGTACACAAAGGGGTAGATTGCAGCTATTGGAAGAACCTGCCCTACGCCAACTCCTTTTTCGCGTGGGATGGCCGCCATAAGGATTTTTACGGCGGTTACAGCCATGATAAAAAAGGCGGGTTCATGCACTGGGCGGACCACCATTATGTCCCAGGCAAGAAGCTGTGGACCTGGGGCACCGCGCCCAGCGGCAGGCTGTGGGACAGGATCTTGACGGACATCGACGGGCCTTATTTTGAACCGCAAGCCGGAGGGTTTTCCGACAACCAGCCTGATTTCCATTGGCTGGAACCCGGCGAGGTCAAGACCCTCACCCATTACTGGTTCCCCATCCGGGATATCCAGGGAGCCAAGAACGCCAACCTGGACGCCGTACTCAACCTGGAAGTCAAGGAAAGCGGGGACGTTCTGGTGGGATTGAACACGACCAAGCTGTGCCGGAGCCACCGGGTCGTTCTCAAGCAAAAAGGAGTGATCCTGCTGGACGAAGAAGTGGAGATCAGCCCGGCCAAGCCTTATGTGCGGGAACTCAAGGTCCAAAAAGGTAGCAAAGCCTGGGATTTCAGGCTGGCCCTGCTGGACCAAAAGAAACGGGAGGTCATTGCCTACCAACCCGAGGCGCCGCATCCCCAGCCAGCCTTGCCCACCGGCACCCCGGCGCTCCAGCCGCCCGAAAAGGTGGCCTCCGTGGACGAGCTGGTGACCGTGGGCCTCAATCTGGAAAAATTCAAAGAGATGCAGCGCGCCATGCCCTATTACCAAGAGGTGTTAAAACGCGACCCCAAGGACGTGCGGACCAACGTCGCCCTGGGACGCAGGAAGTACTGGGAGCTCTGCTACAAGGAAATGGAGCAGTATATGCGCACGGCCCTGGAAAGGGACCGCGCCTGCGGGGACGCCTATTTCGGGCTGGGGTTGGCTTTGGAAGCCCAGGGCAAAACCTTAGAAGCCCTGGACCAGTTCTACCGCGCCACCTATGAACTCAAAGTGTCAGGGGCTTCTTTCCAAAAGGTCGCCGAACTGGAGACCAAACTGGGCAATTTTTCCAAGGCCCTTATGATGGCCAAGGAGGCTGTGCTCCGCAACGGCCGCAACACCCGGGCCTATATCCTGCAGGCGGCCCTGCTGCGGCGCCAGGGCAAGATGCGGGAAGCGCTCGAGGCGGGCCAGGCCAGTGCCAAGGTCGACCCCCTGGATATGCTGGCACCGTTCATGATGGATTACACTTATACCACCATGGGAGACATCCCCAATGCCAAGATCATGTGGCAGCGGCTGCAGGACGTTTCCCGCAACGACCCCTTCAACTTTTTGGAGGCGGCCGTATTTTTCATTGAGGCCGGTCTGTATGAAGAAGCCGAGATCCTCTTGAAAGACCATCTGACCCTGCTCAAAAAATCAGAGGCCTACGCGCTTATCCACTATTACATGGCCTATGTCCAGCATCGTCTGGGCCGCGAAGAAGAGGCCAAGCAGTGGCTCAGCCGGGGTAAAAAGGCCAGCCCGGAATACGTTTTTCCCAACCGTCTGATGGACGGCGAAGTGCTGCAGTATGCCCTGAGCGTGGACGCCCAGGACGGGTCAGCCAACTATTATTTGGGCAACCTGTTCTTTGCCCACACCCAACAGGCACGGGCCATTAAATGCTGGGAAAAAGCCGCCAAAAAGCTGCGCACTTTCCCGGTGGTCCACCGCAATCTGGGCGCTGCCTACCGCTCAGCCAAAAAGTACCAAAAAGCCAAACAATGCTACGAGCAGGCCATCCGCTGTGACAGCCAGGACCCCCGTTTCCACCAGGAATTGGACATGGTCATGGAAGAGAGCAAGGCGCCGCGGCTAGCCAGGCTCAAACATCTGGCCAAATACAAAAAGGTCCTCAATACCTGGGACCCGGCCCTGAGCCGTTACGTGAAACTGTGCTTTGAATGCGGGGAGATGGACGAAGCGATCTATTACCTGAAATCGCACCATTTCCACAGCTGGGAAGGCCAGTACTGGATCTACGATATTTATTATGAGTCCCTGCGCGAACGCGCCGTGGTCTACCAGAAAAAGAACAAATTGTCGCTGGCCCTGGCGGACCTGGAGGCCGCTGTCCTCTATCCGGAAAACCTGGAAGTGGCGCCGGCGTTAAAAGACACCCATGCCCACATCACCTTCCAGATGGGAGAGGTCTATCAGGCCATGGCTAACCAGGCCAAAGCCAAGGAGTGCTTCGAAAAGATAGTCAAGGAAGACCACCCGGACGAATCAGCCGGGGTGTATTTCCAGGCCAAAGCCTTGGATGCCCTGGGCAAGCCTAAGCAAGCCAGGATCAAATACCTGTCCCTTATCCGTTGGGGCACAGCCAGGGCGAAAAAAGAAGAGAAACTTTTGCGGTATTTGGGACAACGCAATCCCTTTTTGATCAATTTTCCCAGCCACCCGGCCATGGGGTTGTACCAGCAGTATCTGGGATGGAGCGGGTTGGGCCAGAACGGGAAGGCCCAACAGGCGCTCAAAAAGGCCCTGAAGAGGGAGCCCGAAGTAGCCCGGGCCGCGGTCTGGGAAATGCGTTTTCTGTATGTCCGCAGGAAATGGTTTTAAACTTCCCTGCGCCGAGAGCGCAGGGTATTAAAGAGGAAGTTTTTATTTTGTTTGATACTCCCTCCGCTCGCCTTTAGCTCGCTACGGGCTGCCATTCATCCTTGCGGCGAGACCGAAGGGAATTTTGGCAGGAGTATTAAGAAGACGGGGAAAAATTGAAAAGAGCCAAAGAAGCCCCACATCTATTGACCGTACTGGACCCCACGGGACACCGGCTGTCCGTGTCTTCACACGGAGGGCAGATGGTGAGCTGGGCCGTGCCCCATAAGGGACGGCTTTTAGAGTTGCTGCATCACCAGCCCCAGTTCACGGAAGAGGATATCCAGCTGGACGAGCGCGGAGGGAGCCTGGTGCTTTTCCCTTTTGCCGGCAGCCAGATAGTCGGGTCAGAGCAGGATCGCTTCAAGGTCCAGGGCAAGGTCTATAAGATAGAAAAACACGGGTTTGCCCTAACCAGCGAATGGAAGCTTTCCCTAGGGCCCAAGTCCTCCCCGCCCAGGGTCACCGCGGAACTCCAGACCACCTCGGAAACTTTGCGCAAGTATCCTTTCCGGTTCAAAGTCCGGCTGACCTATATCTTGGGAAAAAAGCAGGTCAAGGTCCTGCAGGAATTTGAAAACCATTCCAGCGACCCCATGCCCGTGTCCTTTGGGTTGCACCCGTATTTTAAAGTGCCCTTCGGCGAAAAGAGCAGGAGGGAGGACATGGTCTTAAAAGGCAAGCTCTTGTCCACCTCCACGGCCGGCGAACAAAAAGACTGGACGGGAAAGACCAGCGCGCCCAAACTGCCCAAACCCATCGTGAGCCAGGGGATGGAGGAAAATGATTTTTACACGCCCGGCCCCTGGGACTTTACCCTGTGGGACCGCAAAGAGCATGCGGGCGTAAGACAGTTCCAGCCGAGAGCCGGCGGAGGCCTGCCGCACACGGTGCTGGTCTTGTGGTCCGGCATGACCAGGCCGAGCTCGTTCTATTGCGTGGAGCCGTGGTTCGGGCCGACCAACGCGGCCAACAACGGACAGGGACTGCAGTGGATACCGGGACGAAAAAAAAACAAGCCAGGATACGGGTTTTCGGTTATATTAATGGAGTTTTTGGAAGGCAGAGCGTAGTAAGCAAGAACTTATAAACTCATAGAGGAGGATTTATGGCTAAGATCAAAAATATCAAAGCAAGAGAGATACTGGATTCCAGGGGCAATCCCACGGTAGAGGTGGATGTCACTCTAGATAACGGCATCATGGGAAGGGCGGCGGTGCCTTCAGGCGCGTCCACGGGTTCCCGCGAGGCCGTGGAGCTGAGGGATGGGGATAAAAAGAGGTATATGGGCAAAGGAGTGTTGAAAGCTGTAGAAAATGTAAATCAAACCATTGCTCCCCAGGTTGTCGGCAAAGACTCCGAGAAACAACAAGAGATCGACCAGCTTATGATTAAGCTGGACGGTACGGATAACAAGGGCAAGCTGGGCGCCAATGCCATCCTGGGCGTTTCCCTGGCCATAGCCAGGGCTTCAGCAATCAACCGCGGTCAGTCCCTGTGGGTCTACCTTTCCGAACAGATCTTGAAACAAAAGGCCAATCGGCTTCCGGTGCCGTTCCTTAACATTATGAACGGCGGCAGCCACGCGGACAACAATATCGACATCCAGGAGTTCATGATCGCGCCCGTGGGCGCCCCCAATTTCCGGGAGGCCCTGCGCATGGCGTCGGAGGTTTACCATAACCTCAAGTCGGTCCTTAAGGCCAAGAAACTGGCCACGGCGGTAGGAGACGAGGGTGGATTCGCCCCGGACTTGGCCTCCAACGAGGAAGCGCTGGCGGAGATCGTGGCCGCTATCGGTAAGGCCGGTTATAAAGCAGGACAGGATGTATGCGTTGCCCTGGACCCGGCGGCCAGTGAATTTTTTGAGAATGGAAAATACAATCTCAAAGCGGACAACAAGCAGCTCACCTCCAGCGAGATGGTGGCCTACTGGGAAAGTTTAGTGGCCAAATACCCCATTGTCAGCATTGAGGATGGCATGGCTGAGGGAGACTGGGATGGCTGGAAGATCATGACCGATAAGCTGGGCAAGAAGATCCAGCTGGTGGGGGACGATCTTTTTGTGACCAACGCCAAGATCCTGGCAGAGGGAATCAAAAAAGGCGTGGCCAATTCCATCCTGATCAAGGTCAACCAGATCGGGAGTCTTACGGAAACTTTGGAGACCATGGCCCTGGCCAAGAAGAGCAACTACACCTGTATGCTGTCGCACCGTTCGGGTGAGACCGAGGACTCGACCATCGCGGACATCGTGGTGGCCACGGGCGCAGGGCAGATCAAGACCGGCGCGCCGGCCCGGTCAGAAAGACTGGCCAAGTACAACCAGCTCCTGAGGATCGAGGAAGAGCTGGACGCTAAAGCCACCTATGACGGCAAGTTAAAGTGGTAATCGGGAAAAACCTAGATATTTGGGGAGGCCAATATGGCGGCAAAAACAGGACAATTAGTGCTCATCAGACACGGGGAATCCCAGTGGAACCTGGAGAACCGTTTCACGGGCTGGGTCGATATTGACCTGAGCGAAAAGGGCGTTGCAGAGGCCCAGAGCGCCGGGGAAAAGCTCAAAGGCTACAAGTTCGACAAGGCCTACACCTCGGCCCTCAAAAGGGCCCAGCGCACCCTGGACATCATCCTCAAGATCACCGGGCAGGCCAACATCCCGGTGGTCAAGGACCAGGCCCTCAACGAGCGCCACTACGGCGACCTGCAGGGGCTCAACAAGGCCGAGACCGCGCAAAAATACGGCGATGCCCAGGTGAAACTGTGGAGGCGCAGCTACGACGTGCAGCCGCCCAACGGTGAAAGCCTTAAAGACACGGCGGCCCGCACCCTGCCGTATTATGAAAAATACATCGTGCCGGACCTCCAGAAAGGTCTCAATCTCATTGTGTCCGCGCACGGCAACAGCCTGCGCTCGATCGTCATGTTCCTGGACAAGCTCACCAAAGAACAGGTCGTGGAACTCAACCTGGCGACCGGACTGCCGATCGTTTACGATTTCAACGATAAAATGGAAGTGGTCTCCAAGAAAGAATTGAAGTGACCCCTGCCCGGCAAGAAGCCCTGATCACCGGCCCCCGGGAGCCGCTCTTTGACCGCATCCTAGGCCAGAACGAAGCCAAGGACCTTTTGACCAGGGCGCTTCTCAACCAGCGCTTGGCCAACACCTACATCTTTTACGGGCCCCAGGGCGTGGGCCGGCGGTTCACGGCCAGGCTGTTCGCCTGCGCCCTCAACTGCGAGGTAGAGCCCAACCGGGGCTGCGGAGTATGCCCCAGCTGCCACAAGGTCCTGACCGACCAGCACCCGGACGTGACCTTTTTTTACCCGGAAGTCCAGGACATCAAGATCGAGACCGTCCGTGAGATCCAGCGGCTGATGAGCATGAAACTTTACGAGGGTCGCTGGAGGGTTTTCGTCCTGGACCAGGCCGAACACCTCAACCCGGCCTCGGCCAACTGCCTGCTCAAGACCCTGGAAGAACCGCCGGAGCGGTCGTCCCTGATCCTCATCTGCGAAAATCCCCACGGGCTTTTGCCAACCATCCTTTCCCGTTCCCAGATGGTGGCTTTTCACCATATCCCGGCGCTCCTCATGCAAAAATACCTGGAAGGCCAGGGCAAGACAAAAGAAGAGGCGATTGAGCTGAGCCAGCTCTGCCTGGGCAGGATGGACAGGCTGGAGACCCTGATGGACCCCAAGAAACAGAAAAAGATCGATGATATGATAAAGCTGGCCCAGGAACTTCCAGGATTGAACCTGGCAAAGATCGTGGAAACCGGCGAAAAATACGCCCAGGCGGCCAAGCGTTCCGACAATGCCAAGGAGTTCGTGATCGGGATATTGGAAGAGCTCATGCTGTGGTATAGGGACCTTATCTGGCAAAAAACCGGCTCAGACAAACAGGGCCTGTTTTTCCCCAGGCATGAAAGGGAGCTGGCCAACCAGGCCAAAACCATTTCGCTCCCTGACCTCCAGGCGAGGCTGGAATGGCTGCTGGAGGCCTGTTTCCTGGTGAGGCGCAACTTGTACCAGGAGCTGGTCCTGGTCTCCACCTTTATCAAGCTGGCGGGCCTGGCCCCGGCCCAGCAGGGCAGCACAGAAAGGATGGATTGAGCTTGGACAAAGTTTTTTACATCACCACCCCCATCTATTACGTCAACGACAACCTGCACCTGGGGCACGCTTACACCACCCTGGGCTGTGACGCCATCAGCCGGTGGGAGCGTCTCTTAGGCCGGGAGGTCTTTTTCCTGACCGGCACGGACGAACACGGCCAAAAGATCGAGGATGTGGCCAAGGCCAAAGGCACTACCGCCAAGGCCTGGGCGGATGGTATCGTGGAGAACAGTAAGGCCCTTTGGAAAGAGCTGGGGGTCACCTATGACCGCTTTATCCGTACCACCGATATAGACCACGAAAAAGTCGTGCAGGAGTTCTTTAAAAAACTGTATGAAAAAGGCGATATTTACAAAGGCGAATACGAAGGCTGGTATTGCGTTTCCGACGAGAGCTTTTTCACCGAGACCCAGCTCAACGAGGGCAAATGCCCGGACTGCGGCAGGGAAGTGAGCAAGCTCAAAGAGGAGAGCTACTTTTTCAAACTGTCCAAATACGCGCCGGCTCTCCTCAAGTATTATGATGAAAATCCGGATTTTATCCAACCTGTTTCCCGACGAAGCGAGATGGTCAACATCGTCAAGGACGACCTTAAAGACCTCTCGGTTAGCAGGGTGGGGGTCAAGTGGGGCATACCGGTCCCTTTTGACGACAAGCACACCATTTATGTCTGGTTCGACGCCCTGCTCAACTACCTGACCGCCGCGGGGTACTATTTTGACCAGAAAAAATTCGAGCGGGTCTGGCCTGCGGATATCCACATGGTGGGCAAGGAGATCCTCAAGTTCCACAGCGTCATCTGGCCGGCCATGCTCATGGCCCTCGAGGTCAGGCTGCCCAAAAAAGTTTTCGCCCACGGCTGGTGGACCGTGGAAGGCGACAAAATGTCCAAGTCCAAAGGCAATATCATCGACCCCAGGGTTTTTGCCCAGCAATTCGGGGTGGAACCTCTGAGGTATTTTGTATTGCGCGAAGTTCCCTTTGGGCTGGACGGGGATTTTTCCCAAAGATCCTTTACCCTGCGCTACAACGGCGACCTGGCCAATGACCTGGGCAATCTGCTGAACCGCACCCTGACCATGGTGGAAAAGAGTTATGAGGGTGTGGTGCCGACGGAGTTCCAGTCCGATATGAGCAATCCTATGAAAGAGATCAATGCTGACCTGTTCTCAAGGGTCCAAAAAGCCATGGACCGGGTGGCCTTAGACCAGGCTCTGGAAGAAATTTTCAAGTTGGTCGGCCGGGCCAATAAATACATCGAGGAATCAGCGCCTTGGACCTTGCTCAAGCAGTCAAAGAACGAGGATCATAAAGCCGTGATGTATAATCTCTGTGAAACTCTGCGCTTGACCGCGGTTTACCTCAAACCCTTTATCCCGGCTACGGCCCTGTCCATCTGGAAGCAGCTGGGGCTTACCCAGGATTTTGACCAGGTCAGGCTGCCTGAGTCCGGCCAATGGGGTCTGTTCCCCAAGGGGATAAAAGTGCAAAAAGGCCAGCCGCTTTTTCCCAGGATGGAATCGCCCCGTAAAACCTGACTCCGTCTTATCGGAACAGCGTTTTGAAGACCACTTCGATTTGACAGGCATACAAACCTTGTATATACTAGAAATGAGACAATATCCCATCCTTAAAAGGAGAGCGAGATGAAATCATCCATTATCAATTTATCCCTGCCCAGTGAACTTTTGACCAAAGTTGACAGGCAGGCCGAGCAGGAGGATCGCAACAGGTCCGAATTGCTCCGGGAGGCCGTCCGGATCTATCTGGAAAGGAAGTCAAGATGGGAAAGTATCTTTTCCTACGGCGACAAGCAGTCCAGGAAGAAAGGTCTGCGGCTGGAAGATGTCCCCAAGGCGGTGAGCGAGGCGCGGCGCTCTTGAGACGGGTAGTTTTTGACACCAACGTCTGGATTTCCGGCATATCCTTCGAGGGAGAAGTGAGGCGGCTCCTGCGTTTTGCCCTGGAAGGCAGGGTAACCGTGGTGGTTTCACTTCCCCTTCTTCAGGAGCTGGACAGGGTCCTAACCGGAAAGAAATTCGGCTATGTTCCGTCGTCCGCGGCAACCATTCTTTACGAGATACAATCCTTCGCCATTCTGGTCTATCCCGAAAAGAAAATAGACGTAATCAAGGAAGACCCGGCCGATAACCGGGTGCTGGAATGCGCCAGAGAGGGCAGGGCGGACTTGATCGTTTCCGGGGACAATCACCTCCTCAAACTGAAAGAATGGCAGGGTATCAGCATCCTTTCACCCAAACAATTCTTGGAAAAATTGCGAAAGGATTAGAAATGGTATCCGCGGCCTGTTTTGACCTTGAACTTTAAACTTCAATCGCCTTGGTAATCATGCGGTTCCTTTCCAAGGCGATTGTGTCAAAAAGCGTTTTGACGTGAACTTGGAACTTTGAACTGTCTTTTGAGGAGGTTCCTTTGCCTCAGGAACAACAAATTATTTCCATCCCGCTATCCAAAATCCGGCCAACCCTATACATTCCAAAGAAGAGGTAGCCATCCTGGCAGCCTCCCTGACTGCCCTAGGCCTGCTGACCCCCATTAAGCTAAGGAAGTTGACCCCAGAGGAAAAGGCCCTTTACCCCGGATGTGAATATATGGTAGTAGGGGGCCATAAACGGCTCCAGGCTGCCCTGAGCTTAGGGTGGACCGAGATCAGCGCCCAAATCCTGGACATACCGGCCCAGGAGGCGGTTTTGGCCGGCCTAGCCGATAACCAGGGTCGCCAGATGTCCTGGCTGGAGCTCTACAGTGGCATAGAGGCGGCCATGAAAGCCGACCCTAGCCTGACCCAGGCCAAGGTGGGGGCCAGTTTGGGGGTGGACCGAACCAGTGTCAGCCGGGCTTTGAAGATCATGGGGTGCCTGGGGCCCGAGGCTAGGCATTCAATATGTGACAATGTCACAAAACCGGGTGGGTACGAGGTGTCTGAAAGGACGGTTTACCGCTTAACCGGGCTGGTGGACGAGCAAAATGCAGTAAATACAGGGGTTTTTGAAAAATGCCTGCAAATTGTGCTGGAAAAGCGTTTTACCGAGGCCAAAACCAAAGCTTTGGTCAAATGGGTCAAGGATGGCAATGAACCGCAGTCTTATGTCCAAAGTCCAATGTCCAAAGCCAAACCAGCCCCTAGTCCAAAGTCAGCCCTTGGACATTCGGCTCTGGACCCTGGACCTAACCAGGGTTCAATACCCTCAGCTATACATATCCCTAATCCGGCTCCCTCCAATGTAGCCGATCTAAGGATGCTCTTAGACAGCCAAATGGTCAAAGAGGCTCTAACCGCACTTTCTCCTTATATTTCAAGGGTGAAACAATGGCCATATGCAGAAACCCTTGTAAAATATATGATTTCCAGACTAACCGCTTTGTTATGGCTAACTGGCGGCCTCAATGCAGTCGGGATATTCATCTATATATGGCTCCCGGCTTTAATGGGCCTCTTTGTCCCGCAAACCAATGGTCTTTACGGGAATTTAAACCCGTGGAACGAAGGTCTTTACGGGTGGCTCCGAACCCTGGCCAATGTTTACCTCTGGGTGCTTTTCGCCTGCCTTATCCGGGATGAAATAGAGCGTTTGAATAAACCAGATACTTCTGTCCCAAAATCATTAGGTTTTAAAGCCCTAATTTTCTGGGCTGGGTTTTGGGTAGTTTTAAAGGTGATCTATTGGCTGGGGATTTCAGGGATGTTATCCCGTGGACCGGAGGTCTCTACGGGATGGGCTTTTCCGGTTGTCTTGAACCACACCCTGGCTGTTTGTATTTGGTTCTTTGTCTTACAATGGCTGTTTAGAAAGTTAGTATCAAAGTATGGTCTAACTTCAAACTTTAAACTTTGAACTTGAAACTGCTCTTTACACCATACCCTGGCCATTTGTTTTTGGCTGTTTATTTTGCAATTTCTCTTCCGGCGAGGGGCGGAGAAGCTAAAGGCTGCTGGGGACAAAGGGTCGGTTTAGGGGTAGACTAAATTATAGGATTTTAGAGGAGTAACTAAAAAGTGACCAAAGAAGAGTTGATTGGAATACTAGTTGAATTAGCAAATGGACTCAAAGCAGATGCAAATACTTTTCTTTGGGCAAAATCACAAACAAACTTTGCTTCTGAATTAGTTCAGAATGATAAAAGTATTTATAGGATGGGGGGCGGCAACTTTCCTATAGCTCTAAGCTCATTGGCATTTGTTAGTCTATTAGCAAAAATATATAAAATATTAATTACAGATGACTGCAAAGAACTTTTTAAAGAAAATGATGTTTTTAAAGATGAGACTGGGGCAGTAAAAGATTTTATTAAAAAAATAAATAATCAAATTAGGATAATAGAGAACATAGAAAACAATAATAGATTCTGGAAGCTACTGAGGCATGGTCTTGCCCATGTCTTTTTGCCCAAGGGTAACTCGCGTGTGTCTGCAATAGATCATTTGGATTTTAAAGGTGTGTTTAATTTTTATAGCTATGTGAAAAGCCTAAATAGCTCGCCAAATGTGGCAGCTAATACTTCAAATCAAAACGGTGGTTATGACTGTTACGCCGATTTATTGGCGGTTCGAGCTTTCGAGGCCGGCGAATGGATGAAAGAGTGTCTAATCGGTACGGCTGATTTTTCTAGTAAAGAAAATTACATAGCAAAACTATTTGATTAGGACATTAAAAGCATGGATTTTGTAAAACAAGAAAAACAAATTGTCTCGAAAAAGCGTGTAGCTGACCACGGGGAGGTTTTTACCCCGGCGTGGGTGGTTGAGTCCATGCTAGACCTTGTGAAAGACGAGACTGAACGCATCGACTCGCGCTTCCTGGAGCCGGCATGTGGGAACGGGAACTTCCTTGTACAAATACTGCGGCGTAAACTTGCTGCCGTGGAACTCAAATATGGCAAGTCAGATTTTGAGCGGCAGCACTACGCGCTGCTCGCGATGATGTGCCTCTACGGCATTGAGCTGTTACCGGATAATATTAACGAATGCCGCGCGAACCTGCTCCAGATATTTTACGAGTATCTGAACCTTGTTCAGTCGGATGACTTGTATGGTGCCGCGTTCTATGTGCTATCACAAAACCTCGTACACGGCGATGCCCGGAAGATGCGTACCCACGATGACATGCCGATCACCTTCGCCGAATGGGGCTATCTGGGAAGGGGGAAGTTCCAACGGCGTGACTTCCGCCTTGATATCCTTACCCAGTCATCTGCTTTTAGTGCCGAGGGCACGCTTTTCGCCAACCTTGGTATGCACGAGATCTTTACTCCATCTAAAACATACCCGCAGATGACGGTGAGTGATCTGGCCGCTATTGTACAGGAGGCCAGAGTATGAGCGACCAAGCCAGCTTTTCATTGCGCGGCCGTAACCCGGATGTGCTGACATGCATCGCGAACCTCTCTAATGACGAGGTGTTCACGCCCCCCTGGCTCGCAAACAGGATGCTGGACATGCTTGCCGAGGCATGGGCCGCTACAAACGGCGGCGCGGACATCTGGGCGGACAAGACAGTGAGGTTCCTGGATCCCTTCACGAAATCTGGTGTATTTCTAAGGGAGATCACCCGTCGCCTCACCAAGGGGCTGGAAAAGGAGATTCCAGACCTGGAGAAGAGGGTTAATCACATCCTGGCGAATCAGGTGTTCGGCATCAGTATCACGCATCTCACAGGCCTACTGGCGCGCCGGAGCGTCTATTGCTCAAAGCACGTCACCGGAAAGCACTCGATCGCCAAGGGATTCTCTAGCGATGACGGCAACATCTGGTTTAAACGCATGAAACACGAATGGGATGGCACAAAATGTAGGTTCTGTGAAGCGACGAAAGCCAGCTTGGATCGTGAGGAAGAACTTGAGAATTACGCCTATCCTTTCATTCACACCAATAATATTAAAACTCGGATATCCGAGTGGTTTGGAGGAACTATGCAATTCGACGTTGTTATAGGCAATCCACCCTATCAGATGAAGGGGGGGGCAGGTGGAACAAGCGATTCGTCCATCTACCATCTCTTCGTTGAGCAGGCGAAGAATCTTGAACCAAAATTCCTGTCGATGGTAGTTCCATCCCGTTGGCTCGCAGGCGGCCGCGGACTCGACGAGTTCCGCAAGGAAATGCTCAGTTCAGGCAATCTCCACAAATTGGTCGATTTCCCAGTCTCAAAAGAAGTCTTTCCAAACGTTGAGGTAATGGGTGGCATTTGCTACTTCCTCTGGTCGGCCGCCCATAGCGGCCCATGCGACGTTACATTAGTCCGCGGTGACGAGGAGTCGACTTCTTCGCGGCAACTCGACGAGTTTGATGTGTTTGTGCGAGATTCGAAGGCCGTGGGCATCTTGCGCAAGGTATTGAATGCTGGCGAGCAACCCATTACCAACATTTTGACCGCTGACACCCCCTTCGGTATCGCAACTAACTTTGACGACTTCCATGACAAGAAAAAGTCGGGGGATGTAGCACTTTATTATGTCCGAAGTGGCAAGCGCGACATTGGATTTGTCCCACGAAGCACGATCACCAAGAATGCGACGCTCATCGACAAGTGGAAAGTGCTTGTTCCAAAAGCGCACGGCGGACAGAAAATTCCTGATGCAGTGCTCGGCAAGCCTTGGCTGAGTCCTCCGCCATCTGTCGCTACTCAGACATTCCTCGCTTTCTGTGTGGTGAATGAGGACGAAGCGCAAAGTCTTGAGTCCTATTACCGCACCAAGTTTTTCAGGCATTTGGTCTCGTTACGTAAACTCACACAAGACGCACTGCGACCGATGTATTCATGGGTTCCCGTTCAAACGTGGAATCGACAGTGGACCGATAAAGCACTTTACAAGAAATATGGGCTTACAAAAGAAGAGATTGACTACATCGAGGCCGTTGTTCGCCCTATGAACCACGGTACGGAGGATGGTGATGAGTAATCCCACCATCGAGGAAATCCTTGCGCCAAAGCCGGAGGCTCGGCCGCGCATCTACGCCTACTCGATCGATGATCCGGTGCACAAGGGCCTCCTCAAGGTGGGCCAAACCACGCGCAACGTGAGGCAACGTGTCGCCGAGCAACTGAAAACTGCCGCCATTAAGAATTATCGGATTGAACTGGATGAATTTGCCGAGCGCAGCGATGGAACCATCTTTAGTGATTACGACGTAAGAGTGGAGCTCGTCAAGAAGGGCTTCACGAACACCGAGTTGGAGTGGATGCGGTGCTCCGTTGCAGATGTACGGACCGTGCTCGCAGAAATCCGCCGTGGCCATGTGTTCACTGGAACTCATCACCAGACATTTTCAATGCGCCGTGAACAAGTTGAGGCGGTGAATAAGACTCATGCCTACTTCCACTCCATCTGGAAGGAGGATATGCACGCAGTCCCTCGTTTTCTCTGGAACGCGAAGATGCGCTTCGGCAAGACGTTCACCACCTATCAGCTCGCCCGGAAACTTGGCGCTAAACGCGTGCTTGTGTTGACCTTCAAGCCCGCAGTAGAGGATGCGTGGCAGACAGACCTCGAGTCGCACGTTGATTTCGACGACTGGCAATATCTCTCGCGTCACTCAGACAAGGATCCCAGCAAGATCGAACGTAAGAGGCCAGTCGTATATTTCGGCTCCTTCCAGGACCTCCTAGGGCGCGATGAGGTAGGGAATATAAAAGCGAAGAATGAATGGCTCCACAAAGTGAAGTGGGACCTCGTAGTTTTTGATGAGTACCACTTTGGTGCCTGGCGGGAGACTGCGAAAGAGCTGTTTGAGGGCGAGGAAGAGGCGGTCGCCACAAAGGAGACCAAACTCGAATATGCCTCCAGCTTGGAACACGTGAACGAAGACCTTAGCGAACTCTCAGAGAAGGAAATCGAGTTCCTGCCTATTGAAACCAAGGCATACCTTTATCTTTCAGGCACGCCGTTCAAAGCGCTGGCCACGGGCGAATTTATCGAGGAGCAAATCTTCAACTGGACCTACACCGACGAGCAGCGCGCCAAGGAAGATTTCGCGGAAAAGAACCCCGGCAAGTGGAACCCCTATGGCGCGCTACCGCAGATGCGGCTGCTCACCTACCAGATGCCGGATGAACTGGTGGCTATTGCGAACGCCGGTGAGTTCGACGAGTTTGATCTCAACGCTTTCTTCGAGGCTTCGGGCACAGGCAATAAGGCGCAGTTCAAACACAAGAGTGATGTTCAAAAGTGGCTGGCCATCATTCGAGGCGAGTATGCGCCCAGGGCGGTAGAACATCTTAGGACCGACACGCGACCGCCCTTTCCGTATTTGGACGTGCGTTTACTGCCCTATCTTCAACACTCATTCTGGTTCCTGCCCAACGTCGCAGCCTGCCATGCGATGGCGAACCTGCTGGTCGAAAAGCATAACGTTTTCTGGCGCGAGTACAATGTCATTGTTGCCGCTGGCTCCTCGGCGGGCATCGGACTGGACGCGCTACCGCCCGTGCGCAAGGCCATTGGTGGCGGATTCGCCACCAAGACCATTACGCTCTCTTGCGGCAAGCTCACCACCGGTGTCACTGTACCGCAGTGGTCGTCGATCCTAATGCTGCGCAATCTGAAGTCGCCTGAGACATACTTTCAGGCGGCCTTTCGTGTACAATCGCCTTGGTCCATCAATAACCCCAACGGAGACGATCCGAATGAGGAGGAAATTCTTAAACCCTTCTGCTTTGTGTTCGATTTTGCACCCACTCGCGCTCTGCGCCAACTCTCTGAATACGGAATCGGCCTGTCGCCCAACGAACCAAATCCGGAAAATGCCGTCAAGGACCTCGTGTCTTTCCTGCCTGTGCTGGCCTATGATGGCTCCAATATGACGCAGATCGACGCGGGTGGAATCCTCGACATCGCGATGGCCGGCACGTCAGCCACCCTCTTGGCACGCAAGTGGATATCCGCGTTGCTCGTGAACGTAGACAACGATACCTTGCGCCGCATCATGGACAATCCAGAGGCGATGGCCGCTGTAGAGCGTATTGAGGGCTGGCGCTCGCTAGGGGACAACATCATCGAGACCATCATCAACAGGAGCGAAAAGATTAAGGAACTCAAGAACAAGGCGAAGAAGCACGATCTAACGGAAAAGCAGAAGATGCAGCTCACCGACGAGGAGAGGGAGTACAAGTCCAAGCGCAAGCTTGTCCAGGATAAGCTGATCAAATTCGCCACACGTATACCTGCGTTCATGTACTTGACCGACTTTCGAGAGAATACGCTACAGGACGTCATCACCAAGCTAGAACCGGACTTGTTCTTGTCGGTGACTGGCTTGACAGTGAAGGACTTTCACTTGCTCGTCCGCCTCAAGGTATTCAATACTGAACAGATGAACCAGGCCGTATTTGCGTTTCGACGCTACGAAGATGCCTCTCTCCGCTATGTGGGCATCGACAGCCATGAGGGGCTCTCCCACTATGGCCTCTATGACACCGTGGTAGCGCGGCAATAAACGGTGCCTGGTCTTGAATCTTTGTATAAATAAATGGAATCCGGGGTCACCTATGAAAAAAGAAGTCAAGCCAAAAGCACACCCCAAATCCGTTCAGAACCTACAAAGGGTCTCTAGTTCCATTTAAGGACTAGGAAGCCAGTCACCTATAGATGCTCAAAGGCATATGATGAAGTAGGAACCGGTGGCACAATCACATCTTTCGGATTTAGCTGAAATAATCCTCAGCTATTCCATGACCCCGGGGTGCTCGCCGGCCTTTTCCTGCCCTAAAGCAACAAGCCTAAAAGTTTCCTTGCGTTTGAGCATATACCAAATGACTTCTAGGAGTTTTCGAGCCACAGCAACTCTTCCTGTATTGGCGCCATGTTTACTTTTAACCCGTTCAAACAAATCCTTGAACCGCCGGTCTTTCTTGATTATATGATGACTGTTTTCCACTAGGATCCATCTGAGCCATTTAGAACCTTGCTTTGTTAACCCCCCGTGTCTTTCTTTATCTGCGGATTGATAGGTTGATGGTGCCAGTCCAGCGTACGAGCATAACTTTTTTGGATTTGGAAACCTGTCTATCTCTCCAATCTCGCTCAAAATCAGCAGGGCAGAATAGATTCCAATTCCAGGAATGCTCTGCAACATTTGGCCTTCTTCGCTTAGCTGAATCTGTTTATTTAGTTTTTTTTTGTTCTCCAACAGTTCCTTGTTTACCGCGTCAATCAACCTCAAAAATCCATTTACTTCTTCACGATAGCTCTCTCTTAATTCAAGACCGGCTAGCCACTTACGGCCTTTCTTGCCGAAAACATCGCTCATTTCATCTTCGTGGCCATCCTTCATTAAAACCGCGTGAATCTTGCACTTTAACATTGTCCTTTGTGAGACCAGGGAGGCGCGATATCGGAGCACCTCCCTCAGGTCCCTAATTTCTCTTTTGGGAATGTAAGCGCTAGGCACCAGGTCGGCTCTGGATAAGTGGGCCAGGGTCGTACTGTCTATGGTATCCGTTTTTATTCGTGCTGAGGCGATGGCTTTCACTTTCAAGGGATGCGCTAAGGTAACTAGGGGCAGATGCTTCTCTATCGTCTCGTAAAAGAACATCCAGTTTCCGGTTGCCTCTACAACAACCTTGGTATCCCTAGGATATTTCCCGAAAAAACTCTCCATCTCCTCCCGGTTGTTATTTACTCTCCTTTTCTCTAATACCTTTCCTTTATCATCCATCGCTACGACTTGACTGAACTTCTTGTGAAGATCTACCCCCAGATGTATACTCATTTTTGCCGCACCTCCTTAAAAGATTTGTTCCAGCCTTACGGCTGAGAACCCAGGTTCCCCAAGAACTTTGGTCCTTGAGACCCAGTATATCTTTTAGGATGTGCGGTTTTCCTTTTTCATCACATCACATCTTGGCAATTGACACGTGATAATTTTCCGCCTCCCTCAGGCTTCCTTTTTCGCCGTTTCTTTCCAAAGAAAACTGACTTTGCTACAATCATCCCATGAAATGTTTCTAGGCTTTAAAATACCTTATGAAATTTATGAGAAAGGTCCAGCCTTTGACACCAGAGCTTATTGATACCCACGCTCATCTGCACGGCCAGACCTATGCCAATGAGATCGAACAGGTGGTCGAGCGGGCTAAACAGACCGGCGTCCTCACTATGGTCACCATCGGCACCAGCGTCCCGGACAGCAGGGAAGCGGTGCAGTTGGCGGACAAGTTCCCCGGGGTATATGCCAGCCTGGGAGTGCATCCAGACCATTATAGTCTGTGGGATAAATCCAGTTTTAATTCCCTCAAGGAAATTGCACTTCAAAATCCCAAAGTCGTGGCTATTGGCGAGACCGGACTAGATTTTTTCCACCACAAGGATGAAGAGGCCCGGAAACAGCAGGCAGAGGTTTTTCGCCAACATATCCAGCTGGCCCGGAAACTGCACCTGCCTCTCATCATCCATTCCCGAGAGGCCCATCCCCAGACACTGCAGGTCCTTCGGGAGGAAAAGGCCGGGGAGCTTGGTGGAATAATTCATTGTTTTACCTCGGACTGGGAGGCTGCCAAGGATTATCTGGACCTGGGGTTTATGGTCGCTCTGGGCGGTATAATCACCTTTGGAAAAAAAGCAGCCCAGCTGGAAGATACGGCCAAAAAACTGCCCGAGGACCGCATTATTTTGGAAACGGACTGCCCATACCTGGCACCCGCGCCTTTCCGGGGTAAGCGCAATGAGCCGGCCTATGTGCGCCAGATCGCGGAAAAGCTGGCCGGACTCAGGATGACCAGCCTGGAAAAGATCGCGGAATCCACGACAGCCAACGCAAAAAAGGTTTTCTCCTTTAATCGCGGGTAGGGTAGGATTGAAGGACAGTCGTTAAAGACATTGAACCGAACAGGGAAAGGTGTTTATGGGGAAATTTTGCTGGAAAATCCTTTTGGGGCTATGGCTGGCGGTCCTGTCCGGTAATGCTTTTGGGGGCAGCACCGGTATCACTGAATTTGTAGACCTGGGCCCTGTTTACAACTGCAGTGTTTTCGCCGACCCGCAGGCCTATCGCCAGGCCACAGGCGACGGCCTGGTCATGGGGTCCCTGGGGAACATCTATTTTCCCGACAACGGTTTCAACAACCAGGGCTGCTTCATCCCCCTGACCCTCACGGCCATCACCATACCGCTCACTTTTTACGCGACCAGCCAGGAAATCAATTCCAAGGTTTCCAGCAACCCGCCGGCTTTGTTCCGGGACAGCCAGGGTTATCCCAACGTGGTCATGGTCCATTTCCCAGCCCTTTATATGACACAGATGGTCGCGGTCCAGACCCCCACTCCCGTGCCCATGCCGACCCCGCCGCCGACCAGGACGCCCGTGGGAAATATACGCCTGCCCGGTTATTTGATGGAGTCAGATGAGACGCCTCCCAGTCCCGGCAACCTGACCCTTACGGCTCTCCAACCCAATATCTTACCCAACGCAGCCGGATTGACCCTGACCGCAGGAGGGCTCACTTTGACCGCCTCCACCCTAGCCGGGGGAGTTACGATAACCGCCGTTTCCACCGGGTCCAAATACAACGCGGTCAGGCTGACGGACAAGGATTTTAAGCTCAATTTTGAAACACCCGTGGATACCATCATCCTGTTGCTGGCCGCGGAGGGCCAACCCGGCCAGAAGCAGGGGACCAACCTCCCTCTCAAGATCACCTGTATCTATGACGACGATATAGACCAGACCGGGATCGGCCAGGTGCCTCTGGCCCTGGGGCCCGCGGCCGCCACCAGCCTCACCCTCACTTCTTCCATTTTCAGCGAAGGGCACGAATGCCTGGCGAGCTTCCCGGTCGTCCGGGACAGCGGGGATATTGTCCCAAGCACCATATCCTGGTACGCCTATGCCATCCATCCGGACCGGCTTAAAAACCTTAAGCAATTGGTGCTCAACTGTCCGGGATCGGGAGGGACCGCGGGAAGCGTGCTATTGGGGGCTGTTTCCTATAAAAGGACGCCCAATCCGGAGCTGGTGCTCAATGCGCCGGCCTCGATCGAGTCGTATACCCCGTTTTTAGTGACGGTCACGGCCATGGACGGCTATGGATTCGTGGACACCGGTTACCGGGGGATCGTGCATTTTGCGACCACGGACCCCTTCTTTATCACGGTGACCGCGGACACGGCCACACCCATGCCCACCCCCTCCGAGGAGTTCATGGCGGCCGGGGTCACGCCAGCGGCCCTGCCGGCTGACTATACTTTCAAGCCGGAACAAAAAGGGCAGGCCGTCATACCGGTAAGCCTGGCCAGCACGGGTTCCTTCACCCTTTCCGCCCAGGACACCAAGAACGCCAAGCAGACGGCTACCGTCCCGGTCGCAACCGCCAAAAACAAACTGCTGGCGATTCTCGCGGACCGGAGGCTCTCCAGCATCAACCTGTGCCTTTTGCCCACGGCCTATCTGGGCCAGTACAAACATGATTCAGGGTGGGGGTTCACCAATTCTTACGCCTTTTCCTGGTATATCGGGAATATTTATTACGTGGAGGGCGGACAGACCAATTACACCCAGCCGCTGGGCACCTATCTTCTGACCGGGGACCTCAAAGCCGGAATGCTAGGGGAAACAGACTGGTCTCCGGCCCTGGCCGGCGGCGTCAGCGGAGGTTTCCTGTTCGTCTCGGGATCCAATCCAGGCCAGGCCCAATCCCTGAGCCAGTTCAGCACAAATAGTCTCCTCAACTTTTTTACCGTGGGGAGCAAAAAAGTCTGGAACGGGGCCGTTCACGCCGGGTTTGTCTGGGGCAATTTCCCTGGCTTCATGGCCACCCTGAGCCCCTATGTCCTGTCCACCCCGGACCAGCTGACCGCAGACACCCAGACCGGGCTCACCGGGAGCGCCAACCTGGACCAGGCGCCCAAACACGCGGTCTACGTGGGATTCAACTATCCCCTGTTCGGGGAACTGAGCTTGAAAACCGAGGTTGTGTATCCCTACGAGCTGGGGAACGTTTACCTCATCAACACGCAGATCTCCCATTTCACCAGTTTTGACCTGTCCTATTTGAGGCACAAGAACGGCTTTCAGCTGATGGGCTACGTGAACATCAGGGTACAGTTCTATCCCTCAGATTGATCGTTTTCCCTTGTTGACCTGCCTTAGTTTCCGGGCGGGATTGCCGACCATGACGCTGTGGGGAGGCACATCTTTGGTGACCACGCATCCCATGCCCAGAACGCTGTGCCGGCCGATGGTCAGTTTTTCCCTGCAGGAACAAGCCTGTCCCAGATAGCATTCAGATTCCACCTTGGTGTAACCAGCCAGGGACACCCGGCTGGCCAGCATCACCCCGTCTTTGATGACGACATCGTGATTGATGACGGTGTGGCTGAGACAGAAAACGAAATTCCCCAGTTGGGCCCTGTCGCCGATGAAACAATGAGGATAGATGACGCAACCGAGGCCTATCTTGGCCGAGGGAAAGACACAGGATGAAGGGTCTACCAGGGAAACAAGACGGTCCGAAGGCAAAGCGTAACGGTCAGGCCATTTTTGGTCCGGGACAATATACGCCTTGGGGAACTTGGCCAGCCTGTCCACGGTACCAAGGACTGGGTATCCCCCCCTGTCCTGGCCAATGAACCGCTTTTCCGTGGTCAGAAAACCCAGAAGGTTCCACGTTTTTTTGCTTTTGTTGACCCGCTCCGTGATATAGGCCAATTCTTCGCCGTGGCGTCCCCCGCTTAAAATGATAAGGTCCTTCATACAGTTCTTTTTAGGGTTTTGACCACCGCGGCCGCTACTTCCCTGACCTGAGCCTCGGTCAATTCGGCGAACATGGGCAGGGAGAGGACCTGCCGGCTGTATTTTTCGGCGACCGGGAAAGAACCGGCCTTGTAGTTGAGGTCCTGATAGGCCTTTTGCAAGTGGACCGGGATGGGGTAGTGGATGCCGGTCTGGATGCCCGCCGCTTTAAGTTCCTCGGCCAACTGGTCCCTTTTTTCCACGAGGAGGGAGAACTGGTGGTAGACATGGCGGTATTCCTGGGGTTCGCGGGGCAGGGTCAACGAGGCGCCCTTTAAAAGTTCGCGGTAGAGTTTGGCATGGGCGCGCCGGGTCTGGGTCCAGGATTCCAGGTGCTTGAGCTTGACCTTGAGCACGGCGCCCTGAAAGCCTTCCATCCGGTAGTTGAAGGCTTTGAAGTCGTGGTGGTACTTGACCTCCGTGCCCCAGTCGCGCAGCAGTTTGACTTTGCGGGCGTAGTCGGGGTTGCTCGTCGTGACAGCCCCACCTTCGCCGTAGGCGCCCAGGTTTTTCCCGGGGTAGAAACTGAAACAGCCTAGTGCACCCAGGCTGCCCGCCCGGCGGCCTTTGTATTCCGCGCCGTGAGCCTGGGCCGCATCCTCGATCACGAGAAGACCGTGCTCCTTGGCCAAAGCCAAAAGGGGATCCATGTCAGCGCAGAGCCCGTAGAGATGCACCGGCATGATGACTTTGGTCCTGGGGGTGATGGCGGCCTTGACCTTGCGCACATCCATGTTGAAGGTCTCGGGGTCGATATCGACCAGGACGGGTTTGGCGCCTGTATAAACAATGGCCGCCACGGTGGCGATAAAGGTGAACGGCACGGTGATCACTTCGTCGCCCGGGCCCACCCCGGCGGCCAAGAGGGCCAGATGCAGGGCGCTGGTCCCGGAATTGACGCCCACCGCGAAAGAGGTCTGGCAGTAGGAGGCAAAGTCCTTCTCAAAATCGGCTACTTCCTTGCCCAGAATGAACTGGCTTGTTTCCAGGACGTTCTGCAACGCGGCGTCTATCTCCGGTTTGATGCTGTGGTACTGAGCTTTTAGATCACCTAAAGGGACCATTTTTTCTCCCATCCAGGACGGTTTTTGAGGCTACGGTGTGATGCAAACTGAAGTTTTATCAATGATATTGATGTATTTTAACAGAAGGAGAGTGAATGATAAATATTTATTAGGTGTTTCCTGCGGCCTAACCGTTCATTTTTTAACTGCCACGCCGATCAAAGAGATCCCAAAAGGCAGGTCGAATCTCTTTAAAAAAGGAAGTTCCCAAAGCATGACCTTGTAAAACAGCCGATTGAGGATTGGGGGGATGGGTTTGAGGATATCAGAGACGGGCGGCTTGCCGAAGTTCAGGTAGTTGTCTTTCAGGCGGACTGCCACGATGGGAAAAAACAGAAAAAAGTTATAGAAAGAAAGTTTTTTTATGACGAAGCCGTTCTTCAAGAGCTTGCTCAGCAGGTCTTTTTTGGTGTAGCGGCGGTAGTGGCGGCCCAGCTCGTCAAAGTCCGACCAAAGGGAAGGGAAGGCAGGGACCGTTAGGAACAAAAGGCCGTCCTTTTTTAGGACACGGTGAAATTCCCGGAGCCCTTTATCTTCCGCGGGCAGGTGTTCCAGGAGGTCCAGTGCCACGACGACGTCGAAACTCTCCTTTTTGAAAGGGAGTTTTTCAGCCGCTCCCTTCACGACCGGGCGCAACCCCCTTTTACGGCAAAAGTTGAGGGCATCCTCTGAGCTATCCACGCCTGTCACGGGGCCCAACGACCGCAACAGTTCCAGGTTGGCCCCTGTGCCGCAACCCACATCCAGGATCTTCGGCGCGTGCCGGCCAGACAACCATTGGCCCATTAGGCCGAGAAGGATAGCTCGCCTGGCCAGGAACCAGAAATGAACCTTGTCGAATTCGTAATTTTGTCTATAGGCGTCCTTTTCCAAAGGTTATCCTCTAAAACTAAAAATGGCCGCTACTACCCGCTGCAGATCTTCCTCGGCGATATTGTTATAAAAAGGAAGGCGGAGCAAACAATCGCTTATCCTCTCAGCGACAGGGCAGTCTCCCTGTTTGCCTCCGAATTTTCTGCCCATTTCGGAAAGGTGGAGCGGCTGATAGTGGAAAACTGCGAGAACGCCTTGGCTTTTTAAATGCGAGAGCAAAGCCTGCCGTTGTTCTAGGTTGGGAAGGACGAGATAGAACATGTGGTAGGATTGCTCGCAGTGAGGAGGGACCCGGGGGAGTTGGACCCCATGGCTTGAGGCCCAATCTTTGAGGTTCTCGAAATAAAACCCCCATATTCTTTTGCGCTTGGCCAGGATCTTTTCTTTTTCTTCAAACTGGGCGAATAAAAAGGCCGCCAAAATGTCAGAGGGCAAATAGCTGGAACCGACATCCACCCAGGTATACTTGTCCACCTGACCCCTGAAAAACCGGCTCCGGTCAGTGCCTTTTTCGCGGATGATCTCGGCTCTGGCGAGGAACTTCGCATCGTTGATCAGGAGAGCTCCGCCCTCTCCGCAGGTGAAATTTTTGGTTTCGTGGAAACTTTGAGTGGCCAGGGAACCAAAAGTGCCCAAAAACCTGTTTTTGTACTTGCCGAACAAACCATGGGCGTTATCTTCAATGACCGTAACCCCTTTTTTCCCCGCCAGGGAGAGGATCGGGTCCATTTCGCAGCCCACGCCGGCATAATGGACCACCACTACCGCCTTAGTCCTGGGAGTGAGGAGATCGGCTAGCTTGTTCTCGTCCAGGTTCATGGTTTTGGGGGATATGTCGATAAAAATAGGCTGGGCCCCATGAAGCACGAAAGCGTTGACCGTTGAAACAAAGGTGAAAGAAGGGATGATGACCTCCTCCCCTGGTTTAAAGTCCAGCAATAAAGCGGCCATTTCCAGGGCATGGGTGCAGGAAGTCGTTAACAAGGCGTGTTGGGTGCCCAGGTTTTTTTCGAGGAATTGCTGGCATTTTCTTGTGAATGGGCCGTCTCCAGATATGTGCCCGTCCTGGATAGATTGTTGGAGATAACGGATCTCGTTACCCTGCAGGTCAGCGCGGTTGAATGGTATTAAATAGTTCACAGAGAACTCCCGGGAGACATATCATATTTTTTCGCGGATCGTATAAGGGGGCCGGTCCATGGAGCGGAAGTGGATGCGGGCGAGATACTCGCCGATAATGCCGAGGGCGAACAATTGGACCCCCGAAAAAAGAGCTATGGAAGAAGCCAGAAAGGAGAACCCTGAAACAGGGCTGCCTTGGATGAGGTATCTCCCGACCACATAAAGAAGGAGAACGATGCCAAATAGAGTAAAAATAAAACCCATCATGCTGGCGATTTGCAGGGGGATGATGGTGAATCCCGTTACCATATTCAGGGAATGGACCACCAGCTTTTTGAAGGTATAGTTGGTGGTCCCTCTTAGTCTTTTGTGATGGGCGACCGGAACTGCCGCGAAACGGGTCGTTCCCCAGGTCAAAAGAACATCTATGGATACTAGGGGGCTCTGGTAATTGGCGAAAGCGTCCCTGATGGCCGTGCGGAAGGCCCTGAACGCGGACACCTGGCGGGCCACTTTCACACCCATGGTGGTTTTTAAGGCCAGCTTGGTCACTTGAGAAGCCAAGTCACGCCATAAGCCGTGCTGCTCTTTCTCTGGGGTGCCATAGACAACATCATAACCTTCATTGAGCTTTTGCAACAGGGTGGGGATTTCCTGAGGGGGATTCTGCAGGTCGTCATCCATCGTCACGATAATGTCATAACGGGCTGCCCTTATGCCACATAGAAGCGCATTATGCTGGCCGTAGTTCCGCATGAGACAACTGCCTCGGACGCCAGGGTATTGATCAGCCAGACTTTGGATAACTTTCCAGCTTTCATCGTGACTGGCATCATTAACGAAGATCAGTTCGTACTTGCTTGATATTTTCGGCAGGATCTTAACAAGTTCAGCCGTCAGTTCAGCCAGGTTCAATGCAGCATTGTAAACGGGAATGACGACAGAAAGCGAGTTTTTGGTTTTAACTTTTCCCATCTTCTCCCCTTTTTCTCCCAAAACATTCTTATAATGATATAACTGTCCGTTGAATGCAAGCCATATAGTGTTATTGCTCTAGATTCTTGCATTTTTGACGGGTGGCATGAGAAGGTTCAAGTCGGCATTTCGTTTCCTTGACATAAGCATTTTTCCAAACTATTCTCTAGGTTAATTGCCAATATTTAAAGACATCAGGAGGGTCACGATGGAGTATACCAATCTGGGACGTACGGCTTTAAAGGTCAGCCGGTTTTGCCTGGGGACCATGAACTTCGGGCCTTTGGCCACCGAGGACGACAGCCATAAAATCATGGACCGGGCCTTGGAGCTGGGGATCAATTTTTTTGACACGGCGGATGTTTACGGCTGGAAAAAGGGCGAGGGAGTGACAGAGCAGATCATCGGCAGGTGGTTCGGGCAGGGCGGGGGGAGAAGGGAAAAAGCCGTGCTGGCCACAAAGGTTTTCGGGGATATGGGCGACTGGCCCAACCAGTCCCGTTTGTCGGCCCTGCATATCATCAAGGCTTGCGAAGACAGCCTAAAACGCCTGCAAACAGACCATATCGACCTGTACCAAATGCACCATATCCATCCGGAGGCTCCCTGGGAAGAGATCTGGCAGGCCATGGAACAGTTGGTGAGGAGCGGCAAGGTCATTTATGTCGGGAGCAGCAATTTTGCCGCCTGGAACATCGCCCAGGCTAATGAAGCGGCCAAGAACAGGCATTTCTTGGGGCTGGTTTCCGAGCAAAGCCTGTATAACCTGAACGCCCGAACTATCGAATTGGAGGTAATCCCTGCCTGCCGTACTTATGGGCTGGGGTTGATATGCTGGAGCCCTTTGGCCGGCGGACTTTTGGGCGGGGTTCTGCGCAAAAACGCAAAGGGGAGAAGGACCCAGGAAAGGATGAAAGAAAATTTAAAAAAGAACCTGCCGAAAATAAAGGCCTATGAAAACCTTTGCGCCAAGCTGGGGGAAGAACCGGCCTTGGTAGGACTGGCCTGGCTTCTGGCCCAGCCGGCCGTGACCGCTCCGATCGTCGGCCCCCGCACCCAGGAACAACTGGAAGAAGCCGTACTGGCCTTAAAAGTAAAGCTGTCCAAAAAGACATTGGAGAAACTGGACCAGATCTTTCCTGGACCCGGGGGGGCAGCTCCCTGGGCCTATGCCTGGTGAACATGAAAGGACGATCCCTTGCCCATTGAACCGCGGGAGCCGTTGTTCGAGCTGGCCAAGCCGCCGGTGACCTTCACCAAAGGCGTGAAGTTCCCCAAGCCCGAAAAGATCATGATCTATGACGACACCCTCCGCGACGGGGAACAAATGCCCGGGGTGGCGTTCAGCCCGGAACAAAAGGTGGAGCTGGCCAAACTTTTGAGCGATATAGGCGTGGACGTGATGGACGTGGCTTTCCCCGCTTCCTCGGCCTCGGACTGCAAGGCCATCCAGCTCATCGTGAAGGCGCAGAAAAGGGGCGACATCCGGCCGGAGGTGGAGATCCTGGCCATGTGCCGGGGGGTCATGGAAGATATCGACAAGGTCGTGAACACGGTCCAGGAGATCGGCGCCAAACCCGATGATGTCAGCGTGCTGATCCTGTCCACCTTCTCAGACCTGCATCTCAAGTACAAACTGGGCAAGGCACTCCTCAAAAGGGAAGGCCGTTCTCTGGACGAATGGCTGGACCTGCCGGTGGAGTTCTACCGCGACGCCAACATCAAGCTCATCACCGAAGCGATCGGTTACGCCAGGCAAAAAGGGATCTCCAGGGTGGAATTCGCCTCGGAGGACGCTTCCCGGGGAGACGTGAACTACGCGGTAGCCTGGGCCAAAGCCTGCGTCAAAGCCGGGGGGACGCGGATGTGCTTTTCCGATACCTGCGGGGTCTTCACGCCGGAGGCCGTGGACCATTACATCCCGCCGCTCGTCAAGGCCCTGGGCGGGGTGCCGCTCACGGCCCACTTCCACAATGATTTCGGCATGGGCGCCTACAACACGGTCAGAGCCCTGAGCCGGGGAGCGACCTTTGCCAGCGTCACGGCCAACGGCATCGGCGAGAGGGCCGGCAACGCGCCCCTGCATACGGTCGTGATGATACTCAAAAACCTCTACGGGGTTACTCTTCCCCGGTTCAAATACGAAAAACTGACGGAGCTGCGCAAGGCCATAGAAAACGCCTCGGGTATACCCATGCAGCTCCACGAGCCCATCATCGGGGAGAACGTGTTTTCGCACGAGTCGGGCATCCATACCGCGGCCATCGTCATCCATCCCTATATCTACCAGTTCATCCACGAGAAAGAGGTGGGAGGAAAGCAGAGGTTCGTGTTCGGGAAACACAGCGGCGCCGCCGCTGTCGAGGCGGTCATCAATAAATACAAGCAGGTCCTCGATAAAAACAACATAGCCGTAAGCCCGGAGCTCGTGGAGCAGGCCCTGGAGATGGTCAAGAAAAAAAGGGAAGAAATGATCCGGGACGGGAATACCGCGGAATTCATCAAAAAGTATTATGAAAACTGCAATAACTTGGGCATTTCCGAGGAAAAGCTCATCGAATATTTAATATCTAAAAAGAAGAAATGATTTAAAATATTGGGCGGAGGAAAGCGTGAAAAAACAAGAAGGCCTGATCTCTGTGGTGGTGCCTGTTTATAATGAAGAGGGGAATATCGTTCCTTTTCTGGAACGGACCGAAAAGACCCTGGAAAAAACAGGCCACAACTATGAGATCATCTTTTGCCTGGACCCTTCTCCTGACCACACCGAAGAAATTATCTGCCAGGCCATAGAAAAGGACCCCCAAGTGCGCCTGCTGGTGTTCAGCCGGAGATTTGGACAACCGGCCGCCACCTTGGCCGGCATTCATAACGCCAAGGGCGAAGCCGTGGTGGTAATCGATGTGGACCTGCAGGACCCTCCGGAGCTTATAGGGGAAATGGTCCAAAAATGGGAAGAAGGCTATGATGTCGTTTATGCTAAGCGCAGGTCCAGAAAAGGCGAGACCTTCATCAAGGAAGCCGTGTCCCATGCCGGCTACAAATTGATCAGCGCCATCTCCGATGTCAATATCCCCAGAGATACCGGAGATTTTAGGCTGATCAACCGGCGGGTGGTAGACACTCTCAAGAGCCTCAAAGAAAGCCATGGTTTTTTGCGGGGCCTGGTGGCTTTCGTGGGTTTCAGGCAGACCGCCGTGGAGTATGACCGGGAGGAACGTGCTTCCGGCAGGGGTAAATATAACCGCTATCTAGGTTCCCTCAAGATCGGCCTCAATGGGATCGTGAGTTTTTCCAGCCGTCCGTTACAGTGGGTATCCTTGCTGGGGGTCATGGTCGCCTGCTGCGGATTTTTGCTGGCCTTGTGGTATATCATCCAAAAATGGATGATCCATTATGAGCTTACCCCGGGTTTGTCCACGACCGTGGTGGTGGTGACTTTTTTCTCCGGGGTTCAACTATTCTCGCTTGGGCTGATCGGTGAATATATCGGGCGCATATACGATGAGGTCAAACAGAGGCCACTCTATATCGTGGACCGGGAAATAGCACATTCCAAAAAAAATGACGCGGTCAGTTCGATGAATAAGAGACCGGTGGCATGAGCAAGTGGCCTAAAAAACTGCCGACCCTGAACAAAGTCCAAAAATCCATTGAAAATGATTTTGTAAAGAACTGGCACATGGAATTGGCCGGCAATACCAGGTACCGCTATATTGAAAAATTCAACCATTCCTATATTTTGAAACACTGTCGCCAAGGGGGCAGGGTCCTGGAGATCGGGGCGGGCCTGGGGGAACATCTTTATTACGAGGACCTGACCAAAATTACAGAATATACCGCCCTGGAGTTAAGGCCGGCCATGGCCAGGATCATTAAAAAAAGGTTCCCGTTGGTCAAAGTGATCCTGGGAGATTGTCAGAAGAGATTCAAGGTCAGGGATGGTTATTTTGACCGTGTCGTGGCCGTCCATGTGCTGGAACATCTGCCCAATCTGCCAGCTACCCTGAAAGAGGTGCACAGAGTCCTCAAGCCAGGCGGAGAATTTTGTGTGGTCATTCCCTGTGAGGGAGGTTGGGCTTACGACATGGCGAGACGGCTGAGCGCCAAGAAACTTTTTAAACAGAAGTACGGAATGGATTATGAGTGGTTCACCAAAAGGCAGCATGTCAATTTACCCTGGGAGATCGACGAAGAGCTGGAACAATATTTTACTGTCAACAAAAGAGAATTTTTCCCTTTGAAAATTCCGATCGTGAGCTGGAATTTGGTCATCAGCATGATCTTAAAACCATTGCCGCGCAATCTGGTTAAAATTTAAAGGAGCGAGGGCGGGATGCAGATAAAAAAAGCTTTTGTGACCGGGGCAGCGGGATTTATCGGGAGCAATCTCGTCGATCGTCTGCTGGGAAAAGGGATCCAGGTGACGGGGTTCGATAACTTTTCCACGGGTTTCCACGAATTCATTGAAAACGCCAAAAAATCCCCCCATTTTAAAATGATCAAAGGCGATGTGCTGGACACCCCTGCCTTGACCAAAGCCATGGCCAGCTGTGATTTTGTCTTTCATTTTGCAGCCAATGCGGACGTGCGTTTTGGGACAGAGAAGCCCCGCAAGGACTTAGAGCAAAATACCGTGGCTACTTTCAATGTCCTGGAGGCGATGAGTAGATGCGGGATCAAAAGGATAGCTTTTACTTCCACGGGTTCCATCTATGGCGAAGCCAACATCCATCCCACGCCTGAAAACGCACCGTTCCCGGTGCAGACCTCCCTCTACGGGGCTTCTAAACTGGCCGGGGAAGGCCTGCTGGAAGCTTTTAGCGAAGGGTTCGGCATGCAGGTGTATATATTCCGGTTCGTTTCCATTCTGGGAGAACGCTACACCCACGGCCATGTATTTGATTTTTATAAAAGTCTTCTGGCTAATCCCCACACTTTACGGGTTCTGGGCAACGGCAAACAGCGCAAATCCTATCTCTATGTCCAGGATTGCGTGGAAGCGGTGCTGCTGGCCATCGCCAAGACCAAACAGAAAGTGAATATTTTCAACCTGGGCACCAATGAATACATCGAAGTGGACCAGTCCGTGGGCTGGATCAGTGATTACCTGGGCGTGAAACCCAAGATCGTGCACGGCGGAGGGGACAGAGGCTGGGTGGGTGATAATCCTTTTATCTTTTTGGATACGGAGAAGATCCAATCCCTGGGTTGGAAGCCCAAGCTGACCATTAAGCAAGGGATATTGAATACTTTGGATTATTTCAAACAAAATCCATGGTTGCTGGAGCGCCGATGAAAGTCGCTGTCTTCGGGTTGTGGCATCTGGGATCGGTGACGGCCGCCTGCCTGGGTCAGGCAGGACACACGGTCACGGGTATAGAACCGGACAAAGACAAGGTGGCCGGTTTCAGACAGGGGAAGGCCCCCTTGTTTGAACCAGGCTTGGATGAGCTGCTCAAAAAAGGAATAGATGGCGGCCGGCTGTCCTTTACTTCTAGCCTTGAAGAGGGACTGAAAGAGGCGCAAGTTCTATGGGTGACCTTTGATACGCCGGTGGACGACAAGGACCGCGCGGACACGGAGTTTGTATCCAAAAAGATCCAGGAGTGTTTTCCCTATCTCAGCTCTGGCATGACGGTTCTGATCTCATCCCAGATGCCGGTGGGTAGTACCGGGAAATTGCAGGACCTGTTCAATGCTCAATACACGGACAGAAAAGTGCGTTTCTGCTATTCGCCGGAAAATCTGAGGCTAGGTAAGGCCATTGAGGTCTTTACCCGGCCTGACCGGGTCGTGGTGGGGGCGCCTGACACGGAGTCAAGGAAGGCCATCCAGCAACTGCTTTCTCCGGTCACGGACCGGATCGAGTGGATGTCGGTAGCCTCCGCCGAGATGACGAAGCACGCTATTAACACATTTTTGGCGACCTCCGTAGTGTTCATCAATGAACTGGCCACCCTGTGCGAAAAGACGGGAGCTGATGCCAAGGAAGTGGAAAGGGGTCTTAAAACCGAGCAAAGGATCGGCCCTAAGGCCTATGTTTCGGCCGGCGGGGCTTTTGCTGGTGGGACCCTGGCCAGGGACGTGGTTTTTTTAAAGGAACTGAGCGAACAACAAGGCAGAAGCAATTCCCTTTTTGGGGCGGTGCTGCAGAGCAATGAATCCCATAAGCTGTGGTCCAGAAACAAACTGGCCGGAGTAATGGGAACACTCCAAGGAAAGAGCGTTGGGGTTCTGGGATTAGCCTACAAGACCGGGACCAGTACCCTGCGGCGTTCCAGTGCCGTGGAGCTTTGCCGCTGGCTCAAGGAACAGGGAGCTAAAGTGAGCGCTTTTGACCCGGTCATCAAGTCGCTACCCGCTGAACTCAGCCCGGTAATCCAGTTGAGTCCAGGGGTGGAAAAACTTTTTTTGGATAACGATGCCGTGGTGGTGGCCAATGAATGGCCGGAATTAAAGGCCCTGTCCCTGAAGGACCTTTTGGGTAAAGATAAGCGGTCCGTTATCATCGATCCCAATGGATTTTTTGCAGGTCAGCCGTTGCCCCAAGGAGTAAAGTATTGCAGGGTAGGGGCGTCGGAACAGCACCTGAAAGACCAGAAAGGATAAAACTTTGAAATTAAAAGGTAAAAAAGCGCTGATCACGGGTGCCAACCAGGGCCTGGGTCTGGCTATTGCCGAGGCTTTTGTGGACGAAGGGGCTGATATTTTTATCGGGGCCAGGAATCAGATCCTTCTGGAGCAGAAGGCCCTGCGGCTTAGGGAAAAAGCCGTTCCCGGCCAGCAGATCAATACTTTCAAGCTCGATGTGGCAGACCGGGTGTCTGTGGATGCTTTTATGAGCAGAGTCAACCAAGCTTGGGGGGCCTTGGATATTCTGGTCAATAACGCCGGTGTCTATGGTCCTAAAGGGTTTATTGAAGAGGTGAACTGGAAAGAATGGGTAGAGGCCATCCAGATTAATCTGATGGGGACCGTGTATATGTGCCGGGTATGTCTACCGCTTCTAAGGAAATCTCCCCGGGGTAAGATCATCAATCTGTCCGGCGGCGGCGCCACTTCTCCCCAGCCGGGGATTTCAGCCTACGGGGCCAGCAAGGCCGGGGTGGTACGTTTTACCGAGACCCTGGCCGAAGAATTGAGAGAGAGCGGGGTGGACGTCAATATCGTCGCACCGGGAGCTTTGAACACCAGGCTTTTGGACGAAGTGCTGGAGGCTGGTCCGGAGAAAGTCGACAAAAAATTTTATGAAAAGGCTGTGGAACAGAAAAAAAGGGGAGGCACGCCTCTTTCTAAAGGAGCCGACCTCTGTGTATATCTGGCTAGCGAAAAGAGCGATGGGATCACGGGCAAGCTCATCAGTGCGGTGTGGGACCCCTGGGAAACCCTGCAGGAGCACAAGGGCGATCTGGACAAAAAGGACGTTTACACCCTGCGGAGGATCGTTCCCAAGGACAGGGGCTTAAAGTGGGGACTGGACTAAAATGAAAATAGGCATCATTGGATGCGGTTTGATCGGGAAAAAGCGGGCGGCCAATGCGGTAGGTCATCAGGTCGCAGCGGTGGCGGATATAGACCTGACCAGGGCCAAAGAGCTGGCGGGGGGATATCCCGGGTGTCTGGCTGTTGCCGATTGGAAAAAAGTCGTTGCTATCTCCGAGATCGAGGCGGTGGTCGTGGCCACGACCCATGACCTACTATCACCGATCGGGCTTGCCTGCCTCAAGGCGGGGAAGCATGTTCTGCTGGAAAAACCCGCGGCGCGTTCCAGGAAAGAGCTCCTGCCCCTGGCTAAACTAGCTAAACAAAAGAAAAGGGTGATCAAGGTCGGGTTTAATCACCGTTTTCACCCTGCCGTTCAAAAAGCCAAGGAGATACTGGAAACGGGAGGGTGCGGGCCGCTGCTTTTCATCCGGGCAAATTACGGGCACGGCGGAAGGATCGGGTATGACCGCGAGTGGCGGGCTCAGAAAAAAGTTGCGGGCGGGGGCGAAATGATCGATCAGGGCATGCATCTCATTGACCTGGCCAGATATTTTATGGGCGATTTTCACGAGGTCTACGGTTATGTGCCAACTTATTTTTGGGATATGAAGGTGGAAGATAACTCTTTCCTGCATTTAAAGACCAGGAAGGGGCAGACCGCGTGGCTGCATGCCAGCTGGACCGAGTGGAAGAATATGTTCTCCCTGGAGATCTATTCCCGCACCGCCAAATTGCACATGACCGGCCTGGGAGGGAGTTACGGCCAGGAACAGCTAGTCCACTACCAAATGCTTCCGGAAATGGGTCCGCCGCAAAAAACGGTCTATGATTTTCCAGGCCAGGACCTTTCCTGGGAGTTGGAGTTCAAGGATTTTGTGCTAGCCATTGAAACAGGCCGAAGAGCATGCGGAGACATCGAGGATGGTTTGGCCGCCCTGGCGGTGACAGATGCTGTATATAAAATGGCTGGTAAAAAGGGCATTGCAGCCAAGCTCTGAACGAACGTTTTTACCTGAAAGATTTTTCTCAAGCCTGAAACCCCCTGACCTTACCTTATTTTTAGTGGTAGGATAGTGGATTAAAGACAGGAGGAGAGCGAAAAACAATGATTATTACCCGCAGTCCTTTAAGGATCACTTTGGGAGGGGGAGGCACGGACCTTCCTTCCTATTACCGCAAATTCGGCGGTTTTTTGATCGCTGCGGCCATTGATAAATACGTTTACATCACCCTGCACCAAACCTTTGTAGATGATTTTATCTTGAAGTATTCCCTGATGGAACGAGTCCAGAAGGTCGAACAGATCAAGCATCCTATCGTGAGAGAAGCCCTCAAGCTGGCAGAAGTGGATATTGCCAGCCTGGAAATCTCTTCCATGGCCGATATTCCGGCCGGGACAGGGCTTGGTTCCTCAGGCAGTTTTACCACGGCTTTATTGAAAGCCCTGCATACCCACAAGAAAAACCTGATCCAACCCCAGGAGCTGGCCGAGCAGGCCTGCCTCATCGAATTGGAAAAGCTCAAAGAACCTATCGGTAAACAGGACCAGTATATTGCCGCCTATGGCGGGGTGACCTGTTTTAATTTCAATGCTGATGATACGGTTACAGCCAGACCCTTAAAAGTTTCCAGAGAAACGCTTTATAACCTGGAAGACAACCTGCACCTTTTTTTCACAGGTTATTCCCGGTCGGCCTCGGGGATTTTGCGGGACCAGGACGAGAAAAGCAAAAAGGATGACCAGTCGGTCATAGAAAATCTGCACCATATCAAGGAGCTGGGTCTTAAAAGCCAAAAGGCCTTTGAAGAGGGCGACCTGGATGAGTTTGGCAAGATTCTTGACGAGCACTGGAAATACAAAAGGAAAAGGTCGCAGGGAATATCCAATCCCAAGATAGACGAATGGTACGAGTTGGGGCTGAAAAATGGTGCTTTGGGAGGCAAATTGATCGGCGCAGGAGGAGGCGGATTTTTGTGTTTTTATGCCAAGGACAAATCCCGGCTGAGGCGTGCGATGATCCAGGCTGGTCTTCAGGAAGTGCGTTTTCGTTTTGACTATAATGGGACCGAGGTCGTGATCCAGTCATGACACCGGCAGTGGCCATCCTGGCCGGGGGTCTGGCCACACGTCTGCGCCCCCTTACCGAAAAGATCCCCAAAGCCATGGTTGCTTTGAATGGCCTGCCTTTTATCCACCACCAAATGACCCTTCTCAAGGACAAGGGGATCAACGAGGTCGTCCTCTGCGTCAGTTATCTGGGAGAACAGATAAAAGATTACGTGGGGGACGGGTCGCGTTTTGGAGTGAAGGTCAGTTATTCCTGGGACGGAAAAGAACTGCTAGGTTCGGGCGGGGCGCTAGTCAAAGCCAGGACCCTTTTAGGCGACTCCTTTTGCATTTTGTACGGGGATTCTTACCTGGACGCTGATTATGCGGAAATTTTCAGGTTTTTCAAAAGCTCCGACAGGCTGGGCCTGATGACCGTTTTTAAAAATAATGGGAAGTTCGACCGGAGTAATGTAATATTTGAGAATGGCAGTATCGTCCGCTATGATAAAAAGTCAAAAGACCCGGCAATGGTTTACATTGATTATGGCTTGAACCTTTTGACCCAGCGGGCTTTGGACCTGGCTCCAGCGGGAAACTTTGACCTGGCCCAGCTTTTGGGCAGACTGGTGGCAGAGGGCCAACTGGCGGGGTTTGAGGTCAAAAACAGGTTTTATGAGATTGGCACACCCGCAGGAATAAAGGACACCGAAGAATACATCAGGACCAGGGAGAAAAAATGAACCTTAAGCAGTATGTGGACAATTTCCTTAAAGAAACAGAAGAAATCGTCAAAACCATCGACCGGGACGCTATCGTCCGCGCGGTGGAAATCCTTAGAAAGATCCGTGACCAGCAGGGCAGGCTTTTTATCCTTGGGGTAGGCGGCAGCGGAGCCAATGCCTCTCATGCGGTCAATGATTTCAGGAAAATAGCCGGGATGGAAGCTTACGCCCCGACCGACAATGTTTCTGAGCTCACGGCATGGACCAACGACAGCGGATGGGAAACGGTGTTCGAGGAATGGCTCAAGGAATCCAAACTAAAAGCCGGCGACGGATTGTTAGTGTTCTCGGTGGGCGGCGGTACGGCGACCACTTCTCTCAATCTAGTCAGAGCCATGGATCTGGCCAAGAAGGTAAAGGCCAACATCGTGGCCGTGGTCTCCCGCGACGGAGGCCATGCCGCCAAGGTCGCGGATGCCTGCGTCCTGATCCCCGTGGTCTCAGCCGAACGCATCACTCCCCATTGCGAAGGGTGGCAGGGCGTAGTCTGGCATATGCTGGTCAACGCTCTCGTCTCTGCCCAAGGGAAGTAAGCTTGACCAAAGCCGTGTTCCTGGACCGGGACGGGGTTCTCAACCGACTGGTCTACAATTCCGCCACCACAGAATACGAGTCCCCGCATTTTTTAAAAGACCTGGAAATGTTGCCTAACCTCAGGGAACCCCTCCTGGCCCTGCAGAAAGAAGGATACCCGCTCTTTGTGGTCTCCAACCAGCCGAGTTATGCCAAGGGAAAAACAAGCCTGGAAAACATCAAGGCCATCGCTGAAAAGGTCAGGGAGCACATGGTTCAGCAAGGTGTTGCCATCACCGAGTATTATTACTGCTACCACCACCCGGACGGCATCGTAGCCGGATTCAGCGGACCCTGCGAGTGCCGCAAGCCCAGCCCGTTTTTCCTTCGTCAGGCGGAGAAGAAATACGGTCTAGATTTGGGGCAAAGCTGGATGGTCGGGGACGAGGACAGGGATATTTTGTGCGGGCAGGCCGCCGGGGTCAAAACCATCGTCCTCAATAATGCAAATTCAGCCAAAAAACGAGGCCAGGCAAAGCCCGATTTCAGGGCTAAGGACCTGGCAGATGCCGTCCAAAGGATTATGAAAGAAAGCAAGAAAACCTAAAAAAAGGTATAATGTTCAGCGAATTTAAGGAGGTTTCCTTTTGTCTTTAAAAGAGTTAAAAATAAAGATCTTTGCCGACGGCGCTGACTTGAACGGCATGGTGCAGTTGTCCAAAGTAGGATGGGTCAAGGGATTTACCACCAATCCCACCCTGATGCGCAAGGCAGGCATCGTGGATTACGAGAAGTTCGCCAAAGAAGTCCTGCTGGCCATCCCACAGCTACCCATTTCTTTTGAGGTTTTTTCAGATGATTTTGCGGACATGGAGCGGCAGGCCAGGAAGATCGCGAGTTGGGGTAAGAGTGTATATGTGAAGATCCCGGTGACCAATACCAAGGGGGAATCCTCGGCACCCCTTATCCGCAAGCTGGCCCAGGACGGCCTGCAGCTCAACGTCACGGCTATCACCACCATCAACCAGGTCAGAGAGGTCTCGGGAGCTTTAAAGGCCGGCGTGCCGGGCATTATCTCCGTTTTCGCAGGCAGGATCGCTGATACCGGGGTGGACCCGGTCCCCCTGATGCAAGAATGTCTCAGGATCGCGCATGCCAAACCCGCGTTAGAACTTCTCTGGGCCAGCAGCCGGGAAGTGCTCAACCTCCTGCAGGCGGAAGCCATTGGTTGCGATATCATTACCGTCACCAACGATATACTCAAAAAAGCTTCCCAGCAGCTGGGAATGGATCTGGGGGCCATGTCCCTGGAAACCGTAAAAATGTTCGACAAGGACGCTACTTCTGCCGGATTTAAGTTGTAAGCAAAATCAACCTTATTTAAGGATGAGGTGAGCTATGAAAGATTTGTGCGGAGGCCACAAGCGGAGGTTCCATTTTCTAGGAGAGGCTGTCTTGGGACTACTTTTGGCAGTGATTGTCTGGCAGGGGGCAGGATGCCATAAGAAAAAACCACAGGTGGTTGCTCCGGAGGAGCCGCAGATTCCTGGGATTTTTGCCACTGAGGAAAACAACCCGGCAGCAGCGAACAAACCCGTTGTACGGACAGAGACTTCCCCTGAAGTGTTCGACCGGATCATCACCCTGCAATTAGGACACCCCTTTGGGTTGGCTTTTTCTCGGGAAGGGCTTTTATACATAGCGGATACTTACAATTGTAGGATCGTGGTCGTTGATAGCAAAGGAATCATCAAAAAAACATGGGGGAAACAAGGTTCTGGTCCCGGTGATTTTTTATTTCCTTTCAGCATTGCTGTGAATGGGGACGGAGAAGTTTATGTGGCTGATTCCAAAAACCATCGGATACAGAAGTTCAATAAGAACGGAAACTATCTACTGAGTTGGGGCAGGTTGGGAACTGGGCACGGAGAGTTCCAGTTCCCCTATGGCGTGGCTGTGGATACCAAAGGACTCGTTTATGTGGTGGATACTTTGAATTACCGTATCCAAAAATTTACTGGATCTGGAAAATATATTGGACAGTTCGGAGAAAAAGGCAAACAGCCCGGAGCTTTTAATTATCCGTTCGCCTTGGCTATCAGCAGGAAGGGGCATGTCTATGTGGCTGACCAAGCCAATCACCGCATAGAGAAATTTACCCTTTCCGGAGATTACATTCTGAGCTGGGGGGCCTATGGCAATAAGAACCCCGAAGATTTTGATAACCCTCTAGGAGTTTATGTGGATGACCATGAGCGGGTCTATGTTTCTGACACAGGAAACAAAGCTGTAAAGCTCTTTGACAGCGAGGGGCGTTTCATCGATATTTTTTCAGGATCTCAACAGCCGCTGGACCCTCTGGCCGACCCTGCCGGTTTAACTATGGACTCCGCAGGAAAGGTCTATGTGGCTGATCCGGAGAATAGCCGCATCTGCGTATTCCGGTTCCATATGTAGTGAAAGGGAGAAACACAAAAAACCGCTCCACCCCATGAGAGAAATGCAAAATGGCTAAAGCTCTAAAGAGTTCAAAAAAAACAAAAGTGTCCGGTACCACGGCCCCCAGGCCCACCCTTAGGTGGATGGAACGAATATCAGGCCTGATCTATGGCGTATCCCAGCCGGCCCCAGGAGAGGGGGGGGATCCTCGGGCAAATTCGAGACAGATAAAAAAACAGGATAAACTTCAAAAGACCCAAACAGCCACATTTTTTCTCTCTCCAGAAGCTTATCAAAATGATGCCAAGAACTTTATTAAGGATCTATTCGTCGTTGGCTTGTTTGTATTCCTTTTATTATTGCTTTTGATATCCTTGTTGTCTGGACATTTTTTACTGGCTCTCCTAGCTATTTTTTTTGAAAGCCAATTGCTCGATCATATGCCTTGGGAACATATTTTCCCGGGTCAAAATAGAACAAAAATATCCCTGCTTATCCTGCATTATTTTTTTGCCCCCCCCTTGCTTTTAAGTCTTGCCGCTGTGTTAGCCATCATTGGGCAAGTCAATTTTATCCTGCATCAGTTTAGGCCGGGTGCTTTATATTACCTGATGGCCATTATCTGTACTTTCGGATATGAAACCAAAGCCGCTCCAATGTCCGTTGAGCCAGGGCCTCCAGCGCCCATCAAAGGCAAAGAGATTAAAGCTCGTACGGTCCAGGGAGAGCCTCGCTTGAACCCATTCTATATTTTTGTCCCTATTCTGATGTTTGCCTGGGCTTTTTCGTATTTTATTATGGATATTTATCCCTATATGGGATTAGTGCTGTGGCTCCTGGGCGTCGGTCTTTTTATGTTCGGATTATGGAGAGCAGAGAATATCAAATATCCCCAGAATCTTGAACCCTTTACCAATAACCAAAAGATAGGCCTGGCGGCCATCCTCGTTACAGCCTTTATAGTCAGAGTCTTTAAATTACAAGATATTCCACATGGCCTGGTCCATGACGAATGCTCCCGGTTGCTTGTATCTTTTTCGCTGCCTCTTCCTTTTTCGGTCAATGAATGGAACTATCCCAATATGCCGTTATTGCTCAATGGTCTTTACAGGTTTTTATTCTCGGACAACACCATCGCGTTCAGGATGGCGAGCGTGGTGCCGGGAACCCTCACCGTTTATCTGGTCTTTCAGTTTACCCGGTTTTGTTTCGGCAACCGGGCCGGGTTGTTCGCCGCATTCTTAAGCGCCTTCACTTTTCTGCCTATCGCCATCAGTCGCATGACCTACGACCAAGTGCATATTCCCTTCGCGACCGTCGGGGTGACCTACTTTTTTTACAAGGGGTTGAAGCTGCGAAGGAAGCTGGACTTTGCCTGGGCAGCCTGTTTCTTGTGTTTCGGCCTGCATTCCTACGCTGCCCTCAGGATACTCCCCTTTATTATCGCTGCTTTTTTGATCTATCTCTGTTTCAGGGATAGAAAACTTTTAACGGAAAATAAGTGGGGGTTTTTGGTCTTTGCAGCGGTGACCCTGGTGCTGATGGGCCCCCTCATTTATGAAATGTTCGGCAAGGGATCAGACCTGTGGCGCCGTCCCGTGGGCCTGTTCATTATCAGAGACACTCCCCTGTGGCAATGGCCCGCTTTTGTCACTAACGCGGTCATCATGATCTTGAAAGATTATTTTTACAGCGCCACGATCTATCTAGCCTACTGCATACGGTGGTTGGGTTTGCCGGAAAAGCCGGTTTTTGATCTCATTACTGCCGCCTGTTGCATCGCTTCTCTGGGGATCGTTTTCCGGAGGATCAAAGAGCCTATCTATATTTTGATCTTAATGACCGCTTTTCTCAGCCTGTTGCCCCAAGCGGGTTCCATGTTCCACTATCCAGTAGCCCGGACGCTTGGGCTGCTTCCTCCGGTATTTATGCTGGCAGGGCTTTTCCTGGGGAGAGGCTATGAATTGACCCTAAAAACATCTTCGCGTTTTATGAAAATCATTTTGCAGGGTCTATTTGCGGTTATTTTGGGCTATGTTTTCATTGCCAATGTCAGGATGTATTTTGTGACCAATGCGGAATATGTGGATTACTTCCCTTATGAGTCCGGTTTGCTTGGAAACGAAGGCATTTATGAGTGTGCCAGGCAGGAGATGGCCTTTGACAAGTTGGGCTATGCGGTCACCAGTGAATTGGCCAGTCATCCGACTTCTATTGTGGTCACCGCTGGAAGGGTTGAAAATCTTCAGGGGTACGCCTCTTACCTAGATATGCCTTACACAAGGGTGTTAAAAAAAGGTTCTCCCGGCGTTGTTTATTTCTTTTGGCCTGACAAGACCAATGAAAGATTGAATCTATTAAAGGCCTTTTATCCCGCGGGCAAATACGGGAATTTTCAGAACCCCAAAACAAAAGATGTGCTGTATTGGTCCTATATCGTCAGCCAGGACGAACTGAAGGCCAATCAGGGGCTCAACGTCCAATACTACAACAATTTGGATTTTGCGGGTAAGCCGGTCACCCAGACCGCAGGGGAAGAGGTCGCTTATTATTGGAGAGAAAACCATCAACCGGTCAAAGCGCCCTTCAGCGCCCGTTTTTCGGGAGGTTTCTATTTTTCAACCGACCAAACCATCACTTATACTTTAGAAGCCATGGATCAAACTAGGTTTTTTATTGACGATAAGCTTGTCCTGTTTATTAAATCTTCCAACCGCATCACCAGCGTGGCTAAAGCCATTTTCCTGAAAGCCGGACCTCACCGTTTAAGAGTAGAAACCATAGAAAGGTCAGGTCTGGGTGGGCTAGGCCTGTTCTGGAACGGGCCCTATTCCGGGCCCAAAGCGATCATTCCCAGAGAATCAATGTTGCCGACCTCAACTATGGAACGACTGTTCACCCTTAAAAAGATCAAACAATAAACTCCCTCGCCTGAACACTTCAGGAGAGGATGTAATGCCCAATGGGGTTCTGCGGTTCCATGGTCCTAAAAAATCTGACCCAAAAATATCAATCTAAATGGAATTTTTATGAAAAACCTTTTAAAAAAGTCCAACGATGAAGAGGGGATAAAAAATCCCGTTCTTCCCAGCTCCTGGCAGAAGTGGGCAAAATGGCTGTCCAGGTTCATTTACGGAAGCTCTGAGCAGGAAGACAGTCTAAAAGTATCCCTGAGGGTTCCGGGAGCCCCAGAAAAAGAGGGAACCGTTGGGCAGGGCCCAGCAGCGCCCTTCTATCTTTCCAATAAAGCATTTCGAAAAAACAATAAATTATTCTTCAAAAACGCTTTATTGACCTGCTTGTTTATTTTAGTTTTGTGCTGGATCATCCTTGCTTTGTTTTATTGGGAAATAGTTCTGTCAGTTGTTTTAATTTTTATAGAGTCTCAATTATTGAAATTAATACCCTGGCAAACTATTTTTCCGGAACAGGACAGGCAGAAAACATTTTTTCAGGCTGTTGAGTGCATTTGTCCGCCCTTTTTCCTTTTCGGTCTTGCCTTTGCGCTGGCCATTGTAGGCCAGATATTCCTTATCCGGCTTCAATTCAAACCAGGCTCCATATTTTACCTGGCTGCCATTGCCCTGGCTTATTTCTATGAGAAAAGGACCGGTAGCGGGGTTCCTCTTGATGCCCAACCCGTTCCCAACAGTACTCCAGGAAATCCTAGCCGAACCGTATCCCGTCCCGTGTCTTTGAACCCTTTTTATATTTTTGTTCCCCTTATGCTTTATTCAACCGCTCTTACCTATTTAACGACGGATATTTATAAATATAAGATATCTGATATCCAGCAATACGGCAGTTTGTCGCTATGGGCGGGAAGTATCGGGCTTTTTATGTTCGGGCTATGGTGGGCTGACCCGGTCAAGTTTCCCAGGAATTCAGACCCTTTGACCCGTTATCAAAAGATAGGCCTGGCCGCCATCCTCATCATGGCCGCGGCAGCCCGGCTCTATAGGTTAAACGACATCCCGCACGGGATGATCCACGACGAAGTGGCCCAATTATTGCTGTCTTTTTCCATTCCGATGCCGTTCCAGATCAATGAATGGTTCACGGAAAATTTTACGGAATTCCTTTCCGGCATTTCCTGGTACCTATCCTTCAAATTCCTTCCCGTGGATAATTGCGTAGGGTTCAGGCTGGGCAACGCGATCCCGGGTATATTCACCGTTTACTTGATCTTTCAATTCACCAGATTCTGCTTTGGGAACCGAGCCGCGCTTATCACCGCGTTTATTTGGGCTTTTTCGTTGATGCCCGTATCCATCAGCCGTTCGACCTATTGCGAAGTGCATGTACCCATGGTGACCGTCGGGGTGACCTACTTTTTATACAAGGGCTTAAAACTAAGAAGGAGCATCGACTTTGCCTGGGCGGGATTTTTCCTTAGTTTTGGCTTTTACTCCTATCCCAGTCTCAGGATCGTTCCTTTTATAGTCCTGTTCTTTTTGATCTTTCTTTTCTTTAAAGATAGAAAAATGATCGAGGAGAACAGGCAGGGGTTGATTGTTTTTGTGGCGGTCATTCTGGCCTGGATGTATCCCTTGTTTAATGAGACCTATTTTAAGAACCAGGACATATGGTCCCGGGCCAAAGCCATTTTCACTCTGAAGGGTGCCCCTGTTCTTTTGTGGCCCTATTATATCGTCCAAAATTATTTCAGGATACTTTACGAATATTATTGCAGCGCCACCATGTACAGTGAGTATTGCATCCGGTGGATGGGACTGCCCGGAAAACCTATTTTTGACCTGATCACCGCGGCCAGCAGTATCGCCTGCCTAGGCATCGCCTTGCGGAGGCTTAAAGATGCCGCTTTCCTTTTAGTCTTGATGACCGCGTTGCTCAGCATCACGCCCCAGGCCATCACTCCGTTCGGCTATCCGACGGCCCGGACGTGCGGGTTCCTTCCACCGATCATCATGCTAGCTGGAATTTTCCTGTCCCGGGGTTATGAACTGACCTTGCTGACCACGTTGCGACCCTGTAAATCATGGCTACTGGGTCTTTTGGCGGTCATCCTAGGCTTTGTTTGTATTTACAATCTCCATTTTTACTTCGTATCCAACGCTCAATATGCGGATTTTTTTCCCCAGAATGAAGGTCTGCTGGGTAATGAGGGGGTTTTTGAGGGTTCTAAAAAAGAGATGGAATTTGACAAACTAGGGTATGCGGTATCCAGCGAATTTGCCGCGCATCCAACAGCCATTGTGGAGACCGGATACAGGGTCCATAATGTCCTGGGATTCTATGCCCCTTATGATACGCCTTACCTCAGGAAGTTAAATAAAGATTTCCAGGGGATTGTCTATTTTTTCTATCCCAACAAGAACGACGAGAGAAAGAATATATTGAAAGCCCTTTATCCAGGCGGTCATTACTGCGCCTTGCTGAACCCAAAGACAAACAACGAGGTATATTGGTCCTATATCGCCGGACGGAATGAAGTGCTGGCCGACCAGGGATTGCATGGCCTATATTACGACAATCTAAACTTTGAGGGAAGGCCGGTCACGCGGACTGCCTGGGAAAAGGTCTCTTATCTTTGGAAGGCAAAACGCCGGCCGGTGAAACCTCCGTTCAGCGCGCGTTATTCAGGAGGGGTTTATTTTGCGGTGGATCAAAGCCATACCTTTACTTTAGAAGCCATGGATCAAACCAGGCTGTTCATTGACGATAAGCTTGTCCTGTCCCTGGAACAGTCCGACCGGGTTACCAGCGTGTCCACACCCATACTGCCGATGAAAGCCGGACCCCATCGTTTAAGAGTGGAAGCAAAAGTAAGATCAGTTAAGGGCAGTTTGAATCTGTACTGGAATTCAATCATCAACGGGCAGGAGATCATGCCCAGAGAGGCGCTGCTGCCCCCAGCTATAGTCGAGCGCCTGTTTGTTCTTAATAATAAAAAAATGCTTTTGCCTATAAGTAAGAAGTAAATTAAAGATTGCAGGTTTGAGCGCTTCGCCCGAGGAATAGTGCTAAAATAATTATCTTAAACTCAGGGGTTAAGTCGACGAATCGGAGGAGAGAGGGTCTTTATGGCTGGAGCTTTTAAAAAAACCGACAGAAAAAAAACGGTCCGGCAGAGAAACCCTCAAGATCATTTGCGGGTTTGGGCGGAGAGGCTGTCGCGGCTTATTTATGGAAGCGATGACCAAAAGGAAAAAAAGCCGGAAGGTAACATTTTTTTCTCGGATTCGGGGAAGATGAAAAGGCCGAAGGCCGAAAAACAAGCCGTAGCCAATAAGTTCTATTTTTCTCAAGAAGCCTATAAAAATGACAGAAAGATGTTCTTGAAGAATATTTTATTGGTTGGTTTGTTTGTTCTCCTTTTACTATGGGCCGTTATTGAATTGTATAAGTGGAACCTTTTCATGGTCCTGGTGCTGCTTTTTGTGGCCAGCCAATTACTCCAATTTATTCCCTGGGGAGATGTTTTCCCGGGTCAGGAAAGGCCCAAATCATTTTTAAAGGCAGTAAAAGACTTTTTCCCTCCTTACGGGCTTTTCCTTTTTTCCTCCCTTTTAGCCGTCGCGGGCCAGATTTTTTTTATTTTGCATGAGTTCAAGCCCGGGGCTTTGTGTTATTTAAGTGCTATTCTTTTGGCTTTTGGCTATGAAGCGAGGAACTGCTCGACGACCCCTGACCATTGGACCGCAACTCCCATACAAGACAAGGAAAATCCAACTTTGGCCGGTAAAAGACCCGCTCGCTTCAGATTTATTTATATCGTTGTGCCGATCGGGATCTTTTTATGGGCCTTTTCTTATTTTATTGCCGGGGTCGAACAATTTTTGGGAGTGTGGTTATGGGTAGCCAGCATCAGTATTTTTATGTTCGGATTGTGGAGAGCCGAGCCCGTCAAATTTCCCCAGGCAGAACCCCTGACCCGTTATCAGAGGATCGGTTTGGCCGTTATCTTTATCATGGCCGTATTGGTCAGGTTCTATAAACTCCAGGACCTTCCTCACGGGTTTGTTCATGATGAAATAGCCCAGTTATTGCTAGGTATCGGATTTCCCCTGCCATTTTTTATCAATGAATGGAACTGCGCGAGTTTACCCTTTTTGCTCAATGGTGTTTCCTGTTATTTATCAACCACTTTCCTCCATTTGGATAATTGTATAGGTTACAAACTGGTCTGTGTGGCGGCCGACTTAACGACCATCTATCTCCTCTTTCAATTTACCCGGTTTTGTTTCGGAAACCGGGCTGGACTGTTCGCCGCCTTTCTATGGACCTTTTCGTTCCTGCCCATTGCTATGAGTCATATGACCTATGAGCACGTAGAGGTGCCCATGGCGACCGTGGGCTTATTCTTTTTTCTGTACAGAGGCCTAAAACTCCGCAGGAAAATAGATTTTGCGTGGGCCGGATTTTTCTTCAGCTTTGGCCTTTATGCCTATGCTTCCTTCAGGATCGTTCCCATTATTGCCGTGCTATTTTTAGCCTATGTTTTTTTCCGGGAAAAGAAATGGATCTACGGGAACATCCAAGGACTAACTATTTTTGGGGTGACCATTCTGGCGTGGCTGGCACCCATCTTGTATCAGGTGTTTTTCCAGCATATTGATGTTATGACCCGGGCTTTGTGGACCATCCACGTGCGCAACTATCCGTTGAGGATGGCGATCCCTATGGTACTCCAGGATTATTATTACAGCGCGGTGATGTATTCTGAGCTGTGCGCCCGATGGATCGGTCTGCCCGGAAAACCCGTATTTGACCTGGCCACCGCTGCCTGCAGTATCGCTTGCCTCGGTATCGTCGGCCGCAGGATCAAAGAGCCGATTTTTGTTCTGATCTTATTGATGGCTTTTTTGGGTATGATGCCCGGCGCCCTGACCGAGATGGCTTATCCCACAGCCCGTACGACCCAATTCCTTCCGCCGGTCTTTATGCTGGCAGGGTTGTTCCTAGGCAGAGGTTTTGAGGCTACCCTCGGCATTACATCCAGGCTGAAAAAATACATTTTTCAGGGTTTGTTCGTTATTCTTCTGGTCTATGTGCTCATCGACGGCATCCATCTTTATTTCGTGGCCAATGCTGAATTTGCAGACTACGCTCCCCGTCACAGCATGGGCAGCCAATACCTGGGCGAAGCGGATGAATATGAGGCGGCCAGGAAAGAAATGGCGTTTGACAGGGAGGGCTATGCCATATCTGGCGGAGTGAACAATAACTATTCTCTTCTCCTGCTTAATTGGGTAAGGCCCTATCATTATTCCGATTTTAACCCGTCCCTTGATCTGCCATACCGACATCATTTGGGCCGGGATTGTCCGGGTGTTGCTTATCTGTTCTTCCCTGGTCCCATCAATGAGGACAAGAAAGAATTTCTGGAATATTTTTATCCCAAGGGAAAGTATGAGGGCGGCGTGGACCCGAAAACAAAATACGAGATGTTCTGGTCTTATGCGGTCAGCCGTGATGAAGTATTAGCCAACCAGGGGCTGACCGGAAAATATTACGGCAACCCGGGTTTTGAGGGGAAGCCCGTCACGCAAACCGCCGGGGCTGGGTTGATCTATGATTGGGAGCTAAACTCTCCGGTCAAGGCGCCCTTCAGTGCTTCTTTTTCTGGAGGATTCATTTTTTCCAATGATCAGATGGTCACTTTCACTTTGAAATCCAGGGATCAAGCCAAATGTTATATTGATGGCAAACTTGTTCTGTCCATCCAATCCTCGCCACGTATGAAGGGCACGGCAAAGATGGTTTCCCTGAAAACCGGACCTCACCGTATAAAGGTTGAGACCGTGGAAACCTCCGGCCGGGGAGGACTGGGATTGTTCTGGAACGCGGCCGGAGCAACCCAAAACGGAATTATCCCGAGCGAACTCTTGCTGTCTGACGCGGCCATCGATCGGTTGATCGCCTTTAAGCATCCGCAGGCTCATTAATATTATTCGGTAGATTTCAGGAGGTAGATCGTTTGGAGTTTAAGTGGCCCATCCCGCCGGGCGCACCCCAGGCCCCCTTGTGGACCGGTTCAGGTTTTGTGGTGGGAGGCGAGAAAACCCCTATTCTACAATTTGAAACGAACCCCGTGGCCTGGGACAATGAACTGACCCTTTTTCACGAAAGCCACGCTGAGCACGACCATTTTATTGATGCCGCTTCCCGCAGGAACGCCCTTGGCGAATTGAAAGCGTTTGTCAAAATCCCCCAGCCGGTCATATTGGAGATCGGGTCATCTTCCGGCTTTTTACTACCCCTCATTAGGGAAAAGTTCCCCCAGGGACTGGTCATCGGATCGGATAATTTTGCCGAGGCCTTGGTGTCGCGGGCGAAGCAGGACCCCTCTTTTCCCCTGCTTGCCTTTGATGTTTTGAAATCACCCCTCGCCAGCGACTGCCTTGACGCCATCGTCCTGCTGGATGTGCTGGAACATATCAAAGAGGATGGCCAAGCCCTGGCCGAAGTGTTCAGGATGCTCAAGCCGGGCGGTATCGCGGTGATCGAAGTACCGGCCGGCCCCCATCTTTATGGCATCTATGACGAAATGCTCAAGCATTACCGCCGCTATGACCTCAAAACTTTGAGGACCCAGGCTGAGCGCTGCGGTTTTAAAGTCTTGCGCGCCTCCCATCTGGCTTTTTTGTTATACCCCTTCTTTGCCTTGGTCAAAAAACACGACAAGAAGCTGATGGAAAGGGGCAGCCGTTTCAAAGAGGATAAAGTCGCCCAGCGTATTGTTTTTACCCGCCGGAACCTGTTCATGGACGGGATCATGCGGATGGAGCATTGGATCGGCAGAAAAATATCCTATCCTTTCGGTATCCGCTGCCTGCTTACCTTACAGAAACCTTAGGGCCGTTCCTTGCTTTGAACCTGTGGGACCGGCTGGGAGGCGGGAACCCCGGACACGCCAGCCAGTTGCCTGGCGAAAGATACATGGCCGGAGCCGGGAGTAAGGTCGAGATAGGGGACAGCCTGCCAAGGTTCGTTGACCCTGTGCCAGATGAGATGGAAACCGCCCTCTGTGGTTACATTGAGAGTGTGTTTGCCGGCCTTAAGGACAAGGCGGGGCATGGCATTCCTGGCCGGGGTAAACTCCGCGGCCAGTTTCCCGTCCAGTTGTAATTTTTGATGGCCGGGAAAATCTTGGAAGGAAAATTCATATTCCCCGGGCTGTTCGACCCAAAGGGACCCTTGCGCCTTGAATGCACCCGGAACCTCACCGCCCTGATAATAAAAAAGATAAGGGTCTCCTTCCGCGGGGGACAGGGGCTCGAGGAAAAAGCCGTGCTGACCCAGGGGGACATGGGTGAACTGGCTGGCGGTGAATTCCCGGGGAATATGATCTTTACCCTGGAAGAAAAGATGGATGTGATTTTTTTTGTCATGGCGCGTATAAGACAGTTCACACTCATGCCATCCGGTCAAAAAAGAGGCCGGCTGGGTGCCCCCCCCATTCCAGATGACCTGGATCCCGTCTAATTTCAGGTTGCATTCCTGGCCGATCGTACGGTTGTCCGTGTAAAAGGTGTAGGTGCCGGCGTCCAGGTAGCAATATCCTTTGTATCTTAAAAAACAGGTGTTTTCAGGGGTCTGCGGACCGGGGTTAAAAGGGTTCTCGATAGACAGGTTTTCGGGTTGGTGGTGTTTGGAGCCGCTTGCCCTAAATTTCACGCTCAGGCCCCAAGCACTTTCCATATCCTGTTTAGAGGTTTTGAAGGCGTAGCCCCACAGCGTCCCATCCCAGCCTTTGATCTCCTGGATAACCCCGTGAGGATATATAGACGGCAGAAAACCCTCCATTCCGGTGAGCAGCCGTAAATAAAAAAGAGAATCGCCGGAACAGGACTGGCGCAGGGGCCATTGGGTCATATCCAGCGTATCAATTTGCCCATAGTTGCGCAGAAAACCGAGGTAGTAGTAGAGCGTTTCCGGCTGGTAAAAGCCGCTCGGCATATCCGGCGGCAGAACCAGGCGGGCTTGGCCCGTATTCCTGAGAAAGTAGCGGCCGATAGCGTTCATTTCATCAGACTTCCAGACAGGGTCTTTTTGGCGTTCTACGAAAAAGCATTGGGCGTGATACTGGAGATATATAGGGAAGATGATCAATAGGACCAGCCAGGCCGGCAGTTTGAGAGGCCTGACCAAAAATCTATCCAGCCCGACCCCCGCGAACAAAAAGATAAAAGGGAATAGGCCGGTGAGCCGTTCTATTTGCGGGTAAAAGAAGTCGGAAAGACAAGCCGGGACAAAGCCGGCGATGAACAACAAAAGCAGGAGCACGGACCTTTTGTCCCTTAAACGGCTGGCCGTATAAGAAAGGCCAAGGACCCACAGCACTCCGGTGATGATGTCCAAGGGAGGGTTTTTGTAGCTGGCAATGACAAAGTAGTTGTAGTAGTTCGCGTAATAAAAATTGAAAAAAGTGATATTTTTGTAAGCGATGTCCGCATAGAGAGCCATTTTAGGCGCCAAGGCCAGCTGCTGCAGATGAGAAGCCTCGCGATGTATGTTGCCCAGGGCGTTGGAAAAGGAGAACAGCGTGAAATGGCTGATGTAGGGAATGGCCATGGCCAAAAAACCGAGCCAGAACCAAACGCTCTGCTGAATAAGGGAGCGGTTGGCTTTACCCTCTGTCCAGATCAAAAATAGCCAGAACAACAGGAAAAAGAAGGGGAAAAGATGCATGGTGAAATATCCGTACATTCCCAGTCCCATTGTGATGCCTGCCAATAAAAGCAGAAGGCTTTTGCCGGTCCGCAGGCCCTGGAGCAAAAGGCACCCGAAGAGGGTCACGCAAAGCACGTTAGGCAGGAAAATGCTGCCAATGCGGGCAAAGGTGAGCAGGTCGGAAAAAGCCGCGATGAAAAAGGCCGCGCTCAAACCCACCCACGTACCGAAAAAGGCGCGGCCCAGGAGATAAACGCACAGGGGTATCAGGATGGCCAGGATGGAATTGTTTATTTTTCTGGCAAATACGGGGTCATGGGAAAATATGTTCTCGGAGACGGCCGCGCCGTATACCCATAAATGGGACAATCCGCTAAAGGACGCGTTGAAAAAAGGATAGCCGCTCATAACTTTTTGCATCGCGCTGCCTTTGGCATCCTGGCTTTGCATCAGGAGGTCATCCACATAACAATTGGCAGGCAGGTCATTGTAATGATAGAAAACAAGACCGCAGGATAACAGCAACAGACCCACTAAAGCGAAGGCTTCCCATTTTTTAAAGGGAACAGCCGGGCCATGGGTCATCCCCCGGTTTCGGCGGTCCTGCCACAAGGCCAGACAATATAAAGCGATAAGTTGTCCGAAACAGATGAGGGATACCAGTGTGTTCAAATTAAAATAAACAAAGAAAACCTGTAAAACATTGACCAGCACAAAGAGCACGGATAGGACTTTAATCGTTTTGGAAGAGTTGGGGCGTACTACGGTTAAGGTTGTTTTGGTATCAGGTTGGCTAAGGAAGCCAAAGATAAGGGCCAGCAGGGCGGCTAAAAACCATAGATGAAGGCCCTGGGATAAATGAGCCTTATTGAGTTGAACCTGGCCCAGGACCCCGAAAAAAATACCCAAGAGAGCGAGCGCTGCCAGGAGAAAAGATTTTATCCATCCTTTTCGAACTGCCACCACAAACCTTTCGTGCTACGGAGTGCGTTCAAAAGACCACGAGCCAGTCGCTTCGCTCGCCTCGACGGCTAGGCGGGCCGACTAGGCGAGCTCCCCGCGGGACGAGGTGAACCACCCGAAGGGGAATAGTGCTCCAATTATAAGTCTTTTTCATATTATCAGATTTCCAGAAACTTTTTAACCAATGGCCGGGAGTGAACAAGCCAACCGTTGTGGATCAAAAACCCGCTGTTTCCTCAAAAAATAATCCAAAACGCCCCAGATTGCCGTAAAACTAGGAACAAAGAATTACTTATGCTACTATCTTTTTAGCAACACTCTCGTCTGAAATTTGATGGAAGATGGGCCGATCCAAGGCCGTTACCATCAGGAGAATGATCAAATACCATGAATATTCTGTTTGTGAATCCCAATTATTTTGAGTTCATTTATGGTAGTTACGCGGTTAAATTTGCCCCTGAAAGAAGCACTCCCATGCCGCTGGGGATGGGACTGCTCTCAGCTATTCTCCAAAAAGAGGGGCATACTGTCCAGATATTGGATATGAATATTCTGAATATTGGCATTGAAGCTCTGCAAAAAAAGATCACTGAGTTTGAACCGGAAATGATCTGTTTTACCATGACCACAGCTTTGTTTTCATTGATAAAAGAATATGTTGAAAAAATCAGAAGATTTGGATTTAAAGGCAAGATTGCGGTGGGCGGACCGCATCCGACCGCACTGCCCCGGCAAGTTCTGGAAACAACAGACATTGATTACGCAGTTGTTTCTACCGGTGATGTGCTGATAAAAAAGCTGGCTGCGGGGACGCTGAATTACAAAAATATCTGGCGAAAAGTTGAAGGCAAAGCCGTGGAGGGAGAACAGGAAGCGGGCGACAAGGTCGTTATGGATGACCTGCCTTATGCCTTGTATAACAAGGAGGATATCCCGAAATATACTTTGACCCCTTTGTATGCCAGAAACAATCCGGTCGCTTATATGGAGACCAGCCGGGGTTGTTTCAGCAAGTGCATCTACTGCAACAAGAACATATACGGATATAAATTTGTTGTAAAGTCCCCTGTAAGGGTCGTGAATGAAATGGAATATTTGCTCGGCTTGGGCTATCGGGAAATCCATATTATAGATGATGGTTTTACCACTAACACTCATAGGGTTTGCCAGATATGCGAAGAGATATTGAAAAGAGGATTGAAATTCACCTGGTATCCCAGGGGCGGGATACGCGTGGACAGGGTAGAGCAGAAAATGTTCGACCTCATGAAGGCCGCAGGGTGTTTCCGGGTGCCGTTTGGGGTGGAATCCGGGTCCCAAAGGGTGCTGGATATTTCCTGCAAGGGGATAAAAGTTGAACAAGCGGAAAAAGCAGTAAGCCTGGCCAAAAAAGCCGGGCTGGAGGTGGAATGCTATTTTATGATAGGACTTCCCACGGAAACCGAGAAGGATGTCAAAGCATCGTATGAACTGGCCAAAAAAATGGACCCTGATTATATGAAGTTCGCCATCACCATTCCATTGCCCGGCACAAAACTTTTTGATGACTGGAAAAAAGAGGGCAGAATCCTGACCGAGGACTGGGATAAGTATATCTTTACCATGAATCCGTCAGTATTGTATAAGCACGACCAGATGTCCGCGGACAAAATATATGAGCTCTATAACAAATATAACCGGAATTACTTTTTAAGGCCGTCTTATATTCTGGAAAGGATCCGCAAGGGCATTAAAAATCATAATTTGTTTTTCTATATACGGAACGGGGTCAAGCTGCTGCTGAATTTCAGGTAGGCGTATCGTCCGGCCAAAGGAGGATGATTGTGGAATTCAAAAAATATTTTCTGGTAGGCGGAGCCGGGTTCATTGGCTCCCATTTTACGGATGCCCTGTTGAAAAGGGACGATGTGGAAAAAGTCACCATTTACGATAACTTTTCTTCGGGAAGGGAGTGGCATTTTAAAAGTCATTTATCAGACCCCCGTTTTAATGTTATCCGGGGGGATGTGCATGAGACCGTGCGGCTCAATCTGCTCATGAGCGGCCATGACACGGTCATGCATTTCGCCTCCAACCCGGATATTGCCAAAGCGGCGACCGACCCCAATGTTGATTTTGTCCAGGGCATTTACCTGACCCATTATGTCCTGGAGGCGATACGGCTCAATCAGGTCAAAAGGGTCATTTATATTTCAGGGAGCGGAGTTTATGGGGATTTGGGGGCTGTGGAAACACCGGAAAATTACAGCCCGCTCCTGCCTGTTTCCACCTATGGGGCCAGCAAGCTGGCCGGAGAGGTCTTTATCTCCAGCTATTGCCATATGTTCGGTTTGACCGCCTGTATTTTCAGGTTTGCCAATGTAGTCGGACCCCGTCAAACCCATGGAGTAGGGTATGATTTTGCCAAACGCCTGCTCCAGGATCCCTCAAAGATAAGGATCCTTGGCGATGGCAGCCAGAGTAAATCGTATATTTATGTGGAAGATGTGGTTTCCGCTGTCATGACAGCCCATGAAAAGCAAACCACAGCCTATGAAATATATAATGTGGGAACCAAGGACTACATCACGGTGAAAGAGATCGCGGACATTGCTGTGGAATGCGCGGGTATCAAGGAAAAGGTGAGGTATGAGTTCACAGGAGGCGACAGGGGATGGAAAGGCGATATTCCCGTGATGCGGTTAAATACGGACAAGATCCGTTCCCTGGGCTGGGCCAACCGCCGCGATTCCAAAGAAGCAGTCAGGGATTCCATCCAGGCCATTCTCAAAGACCTTAAAGCTGGATTGATCCAGTGAAAAAGGATGTGCCGGTGATCCGTCATCTATTTCCCAAAACAGGCAGGCTCTCCAAACCGGAACTGACTTTTGTGATCCCCGCCCTGAACGAAGAGGTCACCATCGGAGAGTTCGTGGAGTGGTGCAAACTGGGACTGGCCAGACTAAAGGTTAAAGGCCAGATACTCATCGTGGACAGCTCTGCGGACCGGACCGCGGATATCGCCTTAAAGCATGGGGCCGAGGTGCTGAAGGTCCCCCATCTGGGTCTGGGCAGGGCCTATATTGACGCTATCCCTTATGTGAAAGGGCGGTATGTGATCCTGGGAGACGCGGACCTGACCTATGATACCCGCCAGATCCAGCCTTTCTGGAAAAAGTTCCAGGAGGGATATGAATTCATCATGGGTTCCCGGATCAAAGGGACTATCGAGGCCGGGGCCATGCCGGCTCTGCATCTTTATTTTGGCAACCCTTTGACTACATGGATCCTCAACCGTATTTATGGTTGCAAGTTTTCGGATATCCATTGCGGGATAAGGGGGGTGACACTGGAGGGACTGAAAAGGATGAGGTTAGTATCCCAAAGCTGGCAGTATGCTTCCGAAATGATCATTAAAGCCGTCCAGCTTGACCTCAAGATCACCGAAGTGCCGGTGGTCTTCCATAAGGACCGTATTGGGCGCTCCAGCCATTTGAAGCGGATGGGCTGGATGGCGCCGTGGTCGGCCGGCTGGAGCACTCTCAAGACCCTTTTCACTTTTGGGGCGGATTTTTTTATGTTCAAAACAGGGTTTTTGATGGCATTTCTTGGATCTATCGGTTCCGTGGCCCTGTATGACGGACCCATTCATATCGGCGCTGTAGGTTTTTCTTTGCACTGGATGCTTTTATTTATGCTCATTTTTTTGGTAGGTCTGCAATTTTTCTTTATGGGCGTTTTGGCTAGGTCGTTCTACGACATTGAGGATAAAAGGTCGGATAAATGGAAAAAATTTTTTTCTCTGGATCATAATATCCCGTTTTCTATTCTTATTGTCGCGAGCGGTTTTCTGAGTATGGTCCCGGTCATCCAGGTGTATTTCCAGAATGGATTAAGTTTACCGCCTCATCTTGGCGCTGAATCCTATCAGGCCGTCGGCGGTATTGGCCTGATCCTTTCCGCGGCCATTTATTTCACTTCCTCCCTTCTTTATAATGCCATCATCATCAACCGTAAAACCATTCAGAGAGACCACTAAAGGAAGGCCTATGAATAAAGCAGGCTATTTTAAATGGAGTTTCAGCCGAAGCCGGGTGGTTTGCCGGGTCAAGGGAAAGGAAGGGTTCGTTGACTCCCAAGACCATTGGCAAAACGCGGTGCTCAGGCTCCTGGATCTGGACCAGACCAAAGCCATGAAATGGGTGGAAAAAGTACTGGCCTCAGGATGCAAGGAAGGGCGCGTTCCCTGGGTGCTCCTGCCTCCGGAACAGCGGGTCCGGGCCCTTATAAAAGGAACTGCCGAGTTTTATGGTCTTACCAAAGGCCGGAAAAGATTCAAGGGTTTCAGGTTTTCCCGCTATAAGATACTGGGGGAGAGCATTGACCAGGTCTGGGTCAGCAGAGGGGGAATGGATAAGACAATAGGTATTGTAGGCAACCGCTCCCTGGGGCATGGTATCGCTGTGCATAGCCGGGGGAGGGAGCCTTTATTGTTAACACCCTGTGATTATGAAGAAAATTATTTCGAAAATAACATCCAGGGCCTGGGCTATGGGAGTTATTCCTCCCAGGAAAGCTGGAGGATGGAGAAAGCAAGGCGGCAGATACGCCAGATCAAAGGGTGGGTCCTGTCTTTAGGGCTAGCCAAGTCCAAAGTCAAACTATTAGATGTTGGTTCTGGTTACGGCTATTTCAGGAAAGCCGCGGAAGAAGCCGGGTGGCAGCATGAGGGCATAGATGTCAGCCGGCATGCCGGACAATTTTCCCAAAAGAGGTTCGGGTTTAAAACTTTTATCGGAGATCTCAAAAGTTTTGCCCGGCATTCCCAAGGGGGGTTTGACCTCATTGCCATGTTTGATTCCCTAGAGCATTCGCGGGAGCCTTTAGAGGAACTTCGGACAGCCGCAAAGCTGCTGGCTCCAGGAGGAGCTTGTGTCCTGCGGACGCCGAACTTGCTTTCGCTGGAAAAGGATATTTTTGGCCCTTATTATCATTCAATAAAGAACGAACATTTACATTATTTTTCGCCTAAAAGCCTGTGTTGGTTCTTGGAAAAAGCCGGACTTTCCCCTGTTTTTTTAACAACCGAATCCCATCTTTTACGGGGATTTCTGGGCGGTTCCTTGATGACCTATGCCAGGCTTTTGCAGGGGTCGGATATAATAGCCTTAGCGCAAAAAATCTAGTCAAAAAAACTAGCAAAAAAAAGAGCGGAAAGAGAAATAGATGAATTTTGCTGTCTGCGGTTTTGGTTTGATCGGCAAAGAAAGGGTCAAAGCCCTGATGGAACTGAAACAGGAGGGTTGTCCGGTTGGCGCTATCTTTGTTTATGACCCCTATTATCCCGAAAAAAACAGAAAACCCCTCCGAGGCGTGACCTGGTTGGACAGCACCCAGGATATCCTGGCCAGGCATCCGGATTGGGCCATCCTGGCTGTTCCCCATGACACTGCTCCCGCTTTGGTCAGGGAATTACTTCCCGCAAATCCCAGGATGCTCATGGAAAAACCATTTTGCAGGAACTTAAGCGAGGCGAAAAAACTGGCCAAGAGCATCCCGGACCCCAAAAGATTTTGGGTTGGATTTAATTACCGGTTTTATCCGGCTGTGGCGCGTTTGCTGCGGGACTTCCGGAACGGTTGGTTCGGCAAAATTATCAGCATCAATATGTGTCTCGGCCAAGGAGGGGCTCCGGGTATGGAGAAGTCCTGGAAACTCGACCCGCAAAGGGGCGGCGAGGGATGCCTGCTTGATCCCGGCATCCACCTGCTGGACTTGGTCTTCCTGTTGAGCCAGGGTGATATCAAGCCAGTGAAAGGCCTGACTTGGAAAGGTTTCTGGAATACGGGGATAACTGAAGAGTGCTCCTATCTTATGAAGGGAAAAGGATTTACGATCCAGTTGGAAGCGTCCTTATTAAGGTGGCGCAATACTTTTAAGATCGAAGTCCATGGTCAGGATGGGTATGGTTTGGTGAACGGGAGGGGCGGTCATTATGGTCCTCAGACCTATATCAGGGGAAAAAGGTGGGGCTGGCAAAAGGCAGCCAGCCAGGCTGCGAGCGAGGAAGAACTGGTAAGAGTGGGCCGTCCCGAATCCTTTAAAGACGAACTGCGCGCGTTGATCCATGCTCGTAGCAAGAGCTATCCTGCTCCCTGTTCCCTCAAAGAAGCCATGGAAGTGATGACCCTATATGACCGTTGTCTTAAATTTGGCGAATGGGTCTGAGCGATGAAATGAAAAAGGATGTGTCTATGATCCGTCATCTATTTCCCAAAACAGGCAAGGTTTCTAAGCCGGAACTGACATTCCTTATTCCCGCCCTGAATGAAGAGGTCACCATCGGAGAATTCGTGGGCTGGTGCAAACAGGGGATGGCCAGCCTTAAGGTCAAAGGCCAGATCCTCATCGTGGACAGTTCTACGGACCGGACCGCGGAAATAGCTTTAAAGCACGGGGCGGAGGTGTTGAAGGTCCCGCGGCTGGGGTTGGGCAGGGCTTATATTGACGCTATCCCTTATGTGAGAGGGCGGTTTGTGATATTAGGAGACGCGGACCTGACCTATGACATGCGGCAAATCCAGCCATTTTGGAGGAAGTTCCAGGAAGGGTATGAGTTCATCATGGGTTCCCGGATGAAAGGGAAGATCGAAGACGGGGCTATGCCAGCCCTGCACAGGTATTTTGGGACCCCCTTGACCACCTGGATATTGGACTGGATCTACGGGTGCAAATTTTCGGACATTCATTGTGGGATACGAGGGGCGACGCTGGAGGGGCTGAAAAGGATGCGGCTCATATCCCAGAGCTGGCAGTACGCTCCCGAGATGATCATTAAAGCGGTCCAACTTAATTTAAAAACGACTGAGGTTGAAGTTGTTTTTCATAAAGACAGGGAAGGCAGGACCAGCCATCATAAGCGTATTGGATGGTATGCTCCCTGGGTCGCGGGCTGGCTAACGCTAAAAACCATTTTCACTTTCAGTGCTGATTTTTTTATGTACAAGCTAGGGATTGTCACGGCCATTTTGGGTTTTATCGGTACTGCAATATTGTTCCAGGGGCCAGTTCAGGTCGGGGAATTTGGTTTTTCCATACACTGGATGATCCTGTTTGTCCTTTTTTTTCTGGGCGGTTTACAATATTTTTTTATGGGTGTTTTGGCAAAATCATTCTATGATCTTGAAGATGTGCGTTCTAAGAAATGGAAAAAACTTTTTGCCCTGGAATTGGCGGTCCCGGTATCATTTTTGCTTGTTCTGATGGGTTTGATATGTGCTATCCCTCTTATTGCAGCTTATTTAAGTAATGGGTTGCGGCTATCTGCTATTGTAGGGGTAGCCTCTTATCATACTATTGCTGGCATGGGTCTTATTTTGTCTGCGGCTATATATTTCACCTCCTCGCTTCTCTTCAACGCCATTATTATAGGTCGTAATGTGAGAGTACAGAAGCCATAATTTATTTTCCAATATTTTAGTTTTATGATGAGAAAGGAATTGTGATGTTTCAGCACCTTTTCAAAGGTGGTTTTTATAATTCCCTTTTTAAAAATATAATCCATTGGTTACGCCTTCCAGATGCCCGTCTCTATACTTTCTATTTGGCGCGGCCAACCTATCGGCCTTGGCTTTCTAAAGCATTTAAAGAAATTTACAATGAGATATCCCCTTATACCCTAGTTAGTCAAGATAGATGTTATATTCTCTACTCTTTAGCAAAACAATGTCTTTGGATAGAAGGGGATTTTGCTGAGTGTGGGGTTTATAAAGGTGGTACAGCTATGCTTCTTAACAGGGTTTTAAATCAAGGACAAAAGAAAATAAAAAAACTTCATTTATTTGATTCCTTTGAGGGTATGCCAGAGGGTGGACATAAATTGGATTCCTATGAACAAGGCGAGTTCCGCGATGTGAATTACCAAGATGTAAAAAAACGATTGAATACTCCTGGAAGGGTTTTTTTTTATAAAGGCAAAATTCCATCCACTTTTAGCAGAATTAATAAATGCAATTTTGCTTTAGTCCATATAGATGTTGATATTTATCAGTCTATAGCAGATTGTTGTCGTTTTTTATATCCCCGTCTCCGAAAAGGAGGGGCTATGATATTTGATGATTACGGGTTTCCCAGCTGTGCCGGTGGACGAAAAGCTGTAGACGAATATTTTTATAATAAACCTGAAGTACCGATTGTGCTGCCAACTGCCCAAGCCATAGTTATTAAGCTTTAAAGAAATCAATAACGATAGATGCAAGGGAGCTTTCAGGGATGAAGCAAGGAAAATGGCCTAAAAAAACCCCGGAATTAAACATCCAAGAGACTGATATCGCTAGCGATTGGATGCAATATTGGTTTGAAATCAATAAAGACAAGTATTCTTCGATTATAGATTTCGGACACCGATACGTAGTGAGTCGTTCTTTCCCGGGATTCCTCCGGACCATGGATATTGGAGCAGGTCTTGGTGACCATTTAAAGTATGAGAAGCTGTCCGATAAACAACTAGAAAACTATGTTGTAGTCGAACAAAGAGAGAATATGTTAGCCAAATTAAAAGAAATGTGGCCAGAAATTAAGGTGTTTGCGGGTGATTGTCAAATGCACATGCCTTTTTCTGAAAACTATTTTGACCGGATAATCGCCGTCCATCTATTAGAACATTTGCCCAATCTCCCTGCTTTCCTCAAACAGGCAAGAAAGTTATTAAACAAAGAAAAGGGTCAATTCCTAGTTGTCATTCCATGTGAAGGGGGGCTAGGTTATTCTTTGGGGAGGCGGTTTACTTCGCAGCGCCTTTTTGAAAAAAGATATCGCTGTTCCTATAACAAGTTTATCGAGTCCGAGCATGTTAATACGGCTGCCGAGATTCTGACCGAGCTAAAAAAACAGTTCAAAATTATAGATCGATATTACTATCCCCTGCGTTTTCCTTCGGTCCATATCAACCTGTGCCTCGGGTTAACTCTGCGGCCATTGGAGGGGAACCCCCTTTGAAGAGCAAAAGCAGGTCAGGGATACGGATCTTCCAGGCCGAGGTCGCTTTTTTGGCTGTTCTTTTTGGAGTGTGGGGCCAGATCTATTTTAACCGCGAAATGTTTTCACCGGGGGTCCATTGCTGGGGGGTTGCCTTTGCGCTGGCCATGGCCCTTGGTTTCCTCAGCGACCCCGGCGAGGAGGTCGTGTTTCCAGCGGCAGAACCGGGCCCTTTCCTGAATTTCATGATATTAGTCGGAACCTATGTTATCGCTTTTTTTATCCAAGCAATATTAATTTATAAAGATCAGGGCCGCTTTGTTTCTGTTTTCTGCGTTGTTCAAGTGCTGTCGCTCTATGTATGGGCCAGGATATCAGACAGCAATTTCTCCCCAGGTTTCCCTGAACAGCGCACAGCTTTTGCCAAATGGGAGGTTTATGCTTTGGCCGGCCTGATCCTTCTTTCCTGTCTGCTGATCTTCTATCGTTATAGTGAGCTGCCGGTTACAGCTTATATGGACGATGAATCAACCACTGCGGACAGTTTGGACCCCATAGGTAAATCCAACCAGGGTTCGCCGTTCTATGAAGGGACCTATAATGGTTTACCTATCCTAATGATGTACAGCAAGGCTTTTTTTGACAAGTTCTTTCACGACGACCCGCTCCTGGCCCGGAAATTCGATAATTCCCTCCAGGGGGTTATCCTGCCGATTTGCGTTTTTTTTCTGGTGAGGTGCGCTTTTGGCCCGGTCCTGGGAATAGGGGCAGGAGTTTTCACGGCCGGTTGTTCGAGCTTGATCGTGTTCGAACGCATCGGCAGTATATTTTTACCCAATGCCCTGTTCGCGGTCCTGCTGGCGGGGCTGTTGATCCAGGGACTCAAGACAGGGAAAAACCATTATTTAATGCTGGCGGGTTTATCCATGGGTTTCGGTTTGCATGGATATTTTACGATGCATCTAGCCCCCCTTTATTTAGCGCTATTCTGGGCCGTCATGATCTTCTTTGACAAAGCTCACTGGTCCTTTAGGATCCGACAAGGGGTCTGGTTTTGGCTGAGTTTCCTGGCCATGGGACTGCCTTATCTTATCTGGACGGCTTTGCATTTCCATTTCATGGCCCAGGGGACCATCCGCGTGGAAACTTTTGGCCTCAGCGCCCAATCAGTATGGGCCCACAAGATCGCTCTATATCAGGATATTGTTGCCAAATATTTTACTTTTTTTAATTATAACCACAATAATCCCTTGCTCTATCCCTTTATGGCAAGCTTTACCAAACCCCCATTGGAAACTATCGTTGCTGTGCTGTGGGTGCTGGGGTTGGCCTATACCATAGCCCGGTTGCGCAGCAAGGTCTACCTCATTCTGTTGCTGGTGTTCCTGGCCACCATTTCTCCGGCATTTTTGTCGGACCAGCAATACCCCAAGATAGACCGTTTGATAGCGACTTTTCCTTTTGTGCTCATTTTCGCGGCTATTGGGGCGGATAAATTTATAGCCAGACCTTTCAGGCTGTCCCTTCTAGTCGTTCTGCTGGTTATTTTCCCGTTTTACCTGCACTATCATGTCACGACCTATTTTGTGGAGCGCGTAAAGCATCCGTGGTGGAAATCTGAGGAGGTCTTCACCGTGGGAGACTACTATCTTAAACACACCGGAAATGGACATGTTTATTTACCTGCGGACAAAACCAAATGGCTGTTCTGGCCCTATCCCAACTATATCAACAATTACCTTCATGCTTTACGGGAAAAGGGCCAGGTGACCAACAGGGATATCGCGGACTGGCCGTTCCATGAAATGATGCCGAGGGAACCGCTAGTTTTTATGCCGCTGAATTCAGAGATCAAAGATTATGTTGAAACGCTTTATCCCAGTGCTACTTCCGAAGAGGTCCGGGGTTTTGACGGGATACTCTGGGGGTATAACCTAAAGATCCCCTGGGGAGAATATAATGCCGGATTAGGATTAAAGGTCGATTATTGGAGAGGAGAGGAGAGGCGCTCCCGGCCTGATGGGACAGCGGTGGAAAACCCTGTGCATCCCGGACCATTTACGCCGGACGGCCCCTGCACCTTAGATTATAGCGGTTATTGTTACCTGGACGGAGACACCTATTCTTTTTTTCAACAGCAGCAGGGAGCCCAGCAGCAGTGCGACCTCAGGATAGACCAGGTGCCGGTGATCCAAAACGGGATGGGAGGGGAGCCGGTCTCCATTTTACCGGGATGGCATGAATGCGAAATAAGCTGCAGGCGGCCCAATAAAAATGACGGGGTCCATATCCTTTGCCAAGGAAAAAACTCTCCGCCCCGCGAGTTTACCTTCACCCAGTTCACCCATCTTCCGCTGGGGCTGCATGGTTTTTTCCTCAGGCCGCAGGCCCCGGGAAAAGAGGCTAAGACCAGCTTGATGTATTACGGCGGAATGGATATTCCTGGGAAATTTATTGCGGAAGGGGAGTTGGAGGTCGAACAGCCGGGGGAATATGAATTTACTTTCCGGGATTTTCTTGCCTATGAACAGTTTTATTTGGACGGGAAACTGGCCGGCCAGATGGTCCAGGGTAAACCCCTCATCGAGAAGCTTACCCTTAAGGTCGGCCGGCATCATTATAAGCTGACCCTGGTGGAAGGGGTGGTCCTGATGTGGCATCGGACCAATGAACCCTGGGAGCCTGTGCCCTACAAAAACCTGTTCCCAGGCGGGTTCCATGAGGCTTTTGCCCGCCAACTGGCGGCCCTGTCCGCCCAGCCGGCCTCTCGGCCAAAACCTGCGGCAGCCAAAAAGTGATTTTTTGATCTTCCGCTTTCCGGCAAAATTCTCCCCGCAATGCGGGAAAACACAGGAAACTTACAGGGAACGATGCTTTTTGGTTTTGAAATATTTGGGGAATACAGAACGGACTTCCCGCATCCTGGTCAACTGGGGCTTTTTCAGGATGAGGATGTCGAACAGAGACGGCCAGAAATGGCGGATGTAGATGGCCAGGGCCATCAACCACCCCGTGACCACAGTGCGGTAGCGGTCTTTTTCCACGGCCCGGATGATAGCTCTGGATACTTTTTCGACCGGGACATTGAACTTGGTATAAGAACGGTAGGGCCTGCGGTGAAAAGTGGGATGTTTGAAAAAATCGGTCTGAACCCGGCCCGGAAGGACCAGGTGCATATGGATATTATAGGCTTCCAGCTCCCAGCGCAGGGCTTCGGTCAAGCCCACCATCCCGTACTTGGACGAGGTGTAGGCGGACGGGGGTAGCAGAGGCAAAAATCCGGCGATGGAAGCCACATTGACGATATGTCCGGCGCGTTTATTTATCATGGCGGGTAAAAAAGCATAGATACAGCGCAGGGTCCCCAGCAGGTTGACCTGGAGCATGCGCTCATTCTCCTCATAGGGGAGCTCCTCAAAGGGAAGATAGACGGCATAGCCCGCGTTGTTCACCAGGATATCCGGGCAGCCGCAGGAAGCCAGGACCTGACGGGCCATGCGGCTGACCTGGCGGAAGTCGGAGACATCGCAGCAAAAGGCTTTGACCTGGGAAGAGGTTTTGGAAAGGTCTTTGCGGGCGGCCTCCAGCTTGGCGCGCTTATCAGCTACAATGGCCACCTCATGGCCGAGCTTCAGGTAGGAAAGGGCTAGGTGTTTTCCTATGCCGCTAGACCCGCCGATGATCAAAACGAACATTAATTTTTCCTTTCTTAAACAAAGCTCAGAAAGCATGATGCTTAGTTGTCCGCTGAAAAAGTCCCCATTCGAGGACTATAAAGAGTCCATTTAGAGACTTTTTCAGCTCACTAAGACGGATGAAACTCCTCGATCGCCGGAGGCATCTCGGAGTAACAGTCTGCTGAAAGATTGAGAAAAACCATTTTTCAGCTGACTGTTAATATACCATATTCCTACCTGTGCCTTGTGCGCCAGAAATCGTTTTGTTAAACTCCATGATGTCAACATCCACGGTTTAACTCATTTTAGCCCTCGTATGAGGACAGCCGTGGTTCTTGAGCGGAGGAGCAGCGATGGAATTCGTGAAAAAGTATTATTTTTTGTTCTTTTTGCTGGCTAATTTTATTTTTTTGCTCTCGGGTCACATGGTCATTGCATTTGTTTTTTTTGTGCTTTTCCTGGTCCCTTTCCTTAAATTTTTACAAAATTTTCTTTTGAATCCAGGACAAAGACCAAGCCGGGGCAAAACGACCCGGAGCGTGCGGGCCAAAAAGACAAAGGGAATGCTGGAGATAAAAGGCAGGCCTTTGCCTGTGCCAGGAGTTTCTTTGGAGATCCTGGCTTTATTACGCGTAGGAGCCATGCTTATCGTGTTATTGGCCTATGCTTTTTGGGGGACCTATGGGACTTTTAACTTCACGGGGAATTTTTTTACCGGCAACAGCCATTACGCCGACCTGGCCGAGGGTTTTTTGTCAGGTCAATTGAGCACTTTGATACAGCCTGACCCCAGAATATTGCAGTTGAAAGACCCTTATGACCATGCCCAAAATTATCCCTATCTCACGATGGCCTCTTACGATGCCTCGTTATATAAAGGTAAAATGTATCTTTACTATGGCTGTGTCCCTTGCCTGGCCTACTATGTTCCCTATAAACTCATATTCAGGTCTCCGGCCGCCGATTCTTCAGGGCTGATATTTTTCTTGTTCCTGGGTTTTATTTTCCAGTTCTTTATTTTGATGAAAATAAAGGACCGCTTTTTCAACGGGGTTTCGGAGTTCCAGCTAAATCTGGCGGGTTTGGCGCTGGGATTGGCCAATGCCTCGCCCTTTTTGTTAGCCAGGCCGGCTGTTTATGAGGTAGCGATCGCTAGCGCTTTTTGTTGCATGAGCATAGCGCTTTTTTTCCTTTATCAATATCTTATGGAAAGCAGGCGAGCCGGACAAATTGTTTTATTGAGCCTTTTTCTGGGATTGTCCGTGGGTTGCCGGCCAAATTTCGTGGTAGCCGTTGTATTTTTCCTTGTTGCTTTTTTCCTCTATCTGTATTTCCGTGCTCCAAAAAATAAACTGGTTTTTATGGCCCTATGTCTGGTCGTGCCAGCGGGTGTCGTCGGATTGGGTTTAGGTTTATATAATTATCTGAGGTTTGATTCTTTTTTTGAATTTGGCCAAAAATACGCTTTGGCAGGAGCATCATCCAGTCTTTTTCATTTTAACTTGTCCAATTTGGGAACTGGATTTTATATGTATTTTTTCAGGCCGTTCACGCTTTTAAGTCAGTTTCCCCATATTTTTTTGTCGGATAAAGCAGCCGCGTTCTTTGCAATCCCGGCAGGATATCAGATGGAAAAAGTCGCCGGATTTTTTTGCATAACACCGCTGGCCCTTTTTATTTTAGTTTTCCCTATCCTTGGGATAGTTCATTTTTTCCGGCCAGAAGGACAATCCCGTGATTTGGTCCTGTATTTACTGTCCATAGTTTGTATGGCGCTCTTGATCGCGGCTCCTATTTTGATGATCTCCGCAGCAACTGAGAGATATTTAATAGATTTCTCCCCCTATTTTCTTTTTGTGGCCATCGTGAGCGCGTGGTTGTGGGAGACCAATATGAGGCGATTTTACTCGGCGAGAGCCCTGAAAATATTATTTATTTGCCTGGCTATTTTGAGCATTTTGATCGGGGCTGGCCTGGGTTTTACCGGATATTATGATATTTTTAAAGCGGTAAACCCGAAATTTTTTGGTTTTTTTAGCGCCTTTCTTTGAACCTGTACGCAAAACAACCCTTTTCATTAATGCGTTTTCCTAAAGATATTAATTATAAGTTGTCATGTTGATGTGTCGGGAAGCGGGAAGGGGTATGCTTGACCTTATCTGGTCTATCCACTATGATTTGTAAATTGTATCCTGTTAAGCAGGCTGATTGAAAACACTCAAAAAACAAAAGGAATATGATGTCAAAAAAGATCATTCTTCCCTTATTAACACTTGTGGTTATTATCCGTTTCTATTTTTATTTCGGCACTTTCGGGACTTTCCAGTTCTATGACCAGGTTAACTACTATAAATTCCTGATGCAGAGTTTTGTGGCCGGACATCTTTATATGCCCCAGGTTCCCAGCCCGGACCTGCTCAAATTGGCCGACCCCTATGACCCTAAACAGAACGCCCAATATGTGCTGCCGGATGCTTCGTTATATAAAGGGAGATATTATCTATATTTTGGTCCTTTACCCGTTATTTTCTTTTATCTTCCTTACAAATATATCTTGAGGCTGGACCCCAGCCAGCCCATGTGCATCATCTTTTTCCTTTCCATCGGGCTGATCGTGCAGATGCTCATCCTGGCCCGAATTAAATCCAAATATTTCCCGGATATTTCAGATTATCAGCTGGCTTTCGCAGGTTTGTTGGCTGGGCTGGCCAATTTCAGCCTGTTCCTGCTGGCCAGGCCCAATTTTTATGAGGAGGCTATCAGTTCGGCTTATTGTTTTTTAAGCCTGGCCCTATTTTTCCTGTATAACTTTTTGAACCATGGCCTTAAAAAAAAGTACATTGCCCTGTTCAGTTTATGCCTGGCTTTGACCGTGGCCGGCCGGCCTCATTTCAGTGCTGTTTGCGTGGTCATGGCTCTGGGTATTGCGCTTTATTTATTAAAGCGCGTTCCCAGGGAACAGTTCATTGGATTGCTGACTTGGCTGCTCGTTCCGATGCTGGGAATAGGTTTCCTGATAGGACTTTATAATTATTTGAGATTTGATTCTTTCTTTGAATTCGGCCAAAAGTATGCTCTGGGAGGATATGTGAACATCCATTCTTCAGGTTTTATTTCGGCCGCGAAAATCCTGACCGTTAATTTACCTACAAACCTATTCCTGAATTTTTGCCAGCCTTATACAGCCTCTCATGCTTTCCCATTCTTTACAGCAACCTGGACGAACGCTTCTATTCCTCTTCCTGCGGGTTACTGGTTCATGGAAAGTTTAACCGGTCTATTGTATGCTTCACCCTTTGTAGGTCTTGTGGTGATGCTCCCGGTATTGCTCTGGTTTTATTACCACAAACAAACAGGGGAGCAAAAAAAACAAACCAGCCCCTTATTGTGGTTCGTGTTTTTTGTTTGCCTGGCCGCTGTGGCCATCGCTCTTCTTGTCTGCAGTCTGCCCACCTCCACGATGCGCTATGTTTTTGATTTCAGCTCCTTGTTCGTCATGCTGGCGGTCCTCAGCCTGTGGTTTTTACTGACCAGCGGGGTCAACCCGGCTTTTATACGCATAGTAAATTGCGTGTTCATTGTGCTGGGTATTTTTAGCATCGTGGTGGGATTATTTTTGGGTTTTATAGGGTATAGATATCTTTTCCAGACCTATAACCCGGCTGAATTTCAGCATTTGTCTGTTTTTTTCAATTATTTTAGTTCTATTTTCTAAGGCCAGAGTGAAAAAAGGAAAAAGGTGGAGTTAAAATGACAGCCCTGCAAGTTTGGATCGCAGCTATTATATTATTGGTGCTCAATGGGTTTTTGCTTTTTTCCGGTTATATCGTTGGTCTGGCCGGCATTTTGATCGCCGTCGGGATGGTGGGATGGTTTTATATCCTGCGTTTCAGCCAACAGCAGATGAAGGCCGCGGCAAAACAGGCCGGCGCCAGAGAACCTAGGCTTAGGCCCAGCCCAACAGGTAAAAAAGGCGGGGTCAAAGATCTTAAGCCTGGTCTCAGGCAGGCGGGAAAAACCGAGGCTAAGCTGTCTGGGGTTAAGGATAAAAGGCCGCCCATCAACCTGCTTAGTGTTTATTTGAACTTGCTGCCCATCGCGTTTCTAAAGAAAACTTACCCCTTTTTACTGCTGGCTGGCTTAGGGATTTTGTTTGCCGGTCAATTATGGATCCATTCCGGCTTCTTTGTCCTCGGCATAATAGGATACATTTTTGCCTTTATTATCATTGGTTTGAGCGCCTTGTCGCTGGTGGAATCTCCCTGGGAGAGGGAGACGGCTGGTTCTGAAAGGGCCCTTAAGACCGCTCCATCTAAAGACCATCAAACTGACAGTATGTTTTATCTTGGTATTTTCCTTTCCTATTATTTTGTAACCCTTCTGATACTGATAAAGCAGCCGGACAATTTTCTGGGGTTGCTCTTCAGCCTGCTCAGCGTTTTTTTCTTTGCCTCCTGGATCTATTTTTCGCAGCCCTTCACGGGCTCCTGGGGAAGTAAAAAATCAAGCGCTAGGAAAAAGCTGCTGGGTCACGAAGGTATCGCCTTTTTAGCCATCATGGTTTTTGCCTTTTTGTTGAGGGCCTATCGCCTCTGTACGGTCCCCGCAGCTTTTTACTACAACAACGATATTCCATCCCTTAATATCGCTGCCAATATCATGGCCCAGATCCAGTCTCCCTTCGGCCTGGTGCTGGGAACGATCAATACCTGTTTTTATACGCTCCTCCTTCCGCTGTCCAAGATCTTTGTGGCTGACCCGCTGGTGGTCACCAGGTTCGCGATGCTGGTTTGCGGCATGGGCTCCATCCTAGCCCTGTATCTGCTGGTCCGAGAACTCTTTGACGCTAAAACAGCTTTTTGGGGGAGTTTTTTGATCAGCATTTCCCTGCTGCACCTCCATCTCAGCCGCATTTGGCAGCCCCTGATGCCGGCCATGTTTTTTTCCCTGGTCACCCTTTATTTCTTTTACAGGACTTACAGGGCCACGGGTATTTTGCCGGTCATCCTGGGAGGCCTGGCCCTGGGATTTTTGGTTTTGAGCTTCCCCCCGGCGGCCACTTGCCTCGTATTGGCCGTGCTGATGATGCTGTATGTTTACTTTTTTGACCCTTTCTCCTTCAGGGACAAGGTCAACCGGATGGCGCTTCTCTGCATGCTGGGTGTCGTCATGGCCACTCCTGTGCTGGCCTACATGCTCAACCACTGGGTCGAGTTTTCCGGTGCTTTTAAACAGTCAACCATCGTTGGTCTGCCTTTCAAGGAGTGGGTCCCGGCCTATTTCAGGAATATAGGTTTTTACGTCAGTATTTTTACTTTCAAGGCCCTGGCGCCAGCGGTAAATTTCTACCTGCCTAATCCCGGGGCGCCCCTTTTGGACACCCTGTCTTTTGGGTTTTGCCTCCTAGGATTGTTTTACGGTTTATTCAGGATATATCAGATGCGCTATATAGTCCTCCTAGGGGGCGGATTCGTCACCTTTTTGACCCTCTGCCTGTTGAACAACAGCGACCCTTCTTACGGTATCCTTTTGGTCCCCATGTTCTGCGCCCTGGGCGGAGTAGGGGTTAGCAAGATCGAGGAATGTCTGGCCAGGTTCTTTCCGCAAGGGAAAAAAGCCGTCTTTGCCCTGCTGGTTTTATGCTTGATCTTGGCCGCTGGTTTTAACGCGAAAAAATATTTTGTGGATTACGGGAAAACCTCGTTCAATCAATTCAATACCTGGCCTGATGTGGTCGCGGCCCGCCAGATCGAGAGATCTCTGGATTTAAAAGAGCGGGTCATTTCCGACTGGGTAGGCTCGCCTATCGTCAACAGCGCCCTGTACCCCCGTACCATGGAGGCTTTTCAGCCCAGCCTGCACCTGCCCATACAAACCCCGGTCCTGAGCAATGTTTCCTTTTATTTCCGGCCACCCACAGCTATGGTTTTCAGCAGCGAAAATTTCCTGCCCTTTTTAAGATACTTTTATCCCGGAGGTAAAGAGGAAAAATTCGCTGAAAAGGGTGTGGCGCTGTATTCTTCCTATAAGGTCCCTAAAGACCAGGTCATGGCCATCCAGGGCCTAACGGCTTCTTATTTTAAAAAGGGGGATGAAAAGCCGTATTGGGTCAAGAAAGAGATGGGTGTGTCTCTGACCAATACTGCCAGTCTTATCCAGGGGAGTATCGGGCTGGTCCGGTGGTCGGGCTCGTTCTTTTCCCAACAAGGCGGGACTTATTTGTTCAGTCTGGTGATGAAGGGGCAGGGCCGGGTCCTCGTGGATGGACAGAAGGTGGCCGGCGGCAGCAACAGTGCCGTCAAAAGCCTGGATGGGAAGATCGATATCACCACCGGGGCCCACCATCTAGAGGTCGTCTATGCGCCCGTGGCAGGAGGAGAGGTCAGTGTTTACTGGACCGAACCCGGTGGGGGGAAAGCCCTTATCCCTGGCGAGAGATTGTGCACGATGGCGGCTCCCCCCTTTGGAGCCACGGGGTTTTACTACCCCAATACAGATTTTAGGGGTTCACCGGCTTTTGAAAAAGCTGATCTGATGCTGACCACGCCTTGGGCCGGGATACTGCCTTTTAAAAAACCATTCAGCGTGGCCTGGAAGGGACTTTTGCAGATAAAGCAAGCGGGGAATTATAAATTTTATCTCAAAAGCGTTCATCCGGCTTCTCTCACCATCAATAACATTAAAATCATTACTAAGACCTCCAAGGGACCAGGCGAGGCGGCTGCCGCCGTGGCCTTGAAAAACGGCCAGTATCCGTTCTTGTTGAGGTATCAACAGCTGGATACCGATGCGAATAAAGGTCTGGAGTTGTCCTGGGAAACCCCGGAGGGGATACGGGATTATATTCCCGTTGACCAGATCACGCATTGAGTTAGCAGACTGTTAAGCTGGGCTTGCCGCCTTTAAGCGGCCAACCCTGAACTTTAAGGCCCGGAGTTTTTACCCGGCCAATCATTATTAGGCGCTGTGCTTTTACGGGCAGGCAGCCCATGGCGACAGGATCGCCTGAGAGGAGACAACTTGGCAAAAGAACATAAATCAACCATCCCTACAGGGCTGCCGCAAAACCAGCCCGCGGAAAAGATAGTGGTGCCGGGCATCCTCAGCAAAAATCTAAATTTGAATTTTTATCTTTTTATAGGGATGCTTGTCTTGGCCCTCATTGGACAGGTTTTCTTTTTATTCAGGAAGATAAACACCGCCTTATTTTTTTACGAGATCAGCATCATCCTGGTTTTTGTTCAAAGCTATCTCCAGAGCAAACTTCGCCCCGAAGGTGTTTATTCGGTGATCCCGGCCCCTGGTCCAACCACCCGCCTATCGGGTTCTTTCCGCTGGAGCCTGCTTCTTGCCGTTATTTTGAGTTTAAATTCGCTGACTTATTTTTCAAAATCTTTTGATAAGGCCGGCTTCGTTATGTATCTCTGCAGTATTTTATTGTGCGCCGGCACGATTTTTTGGGCGGATAGGAAGAGTGGCCCTCAACCGGAAAGCCATCCGATTTTCTGGAAAAGTCCCTATGTCTGGCTGTTATTGCTCATCTGTCTAATGGGCTGGGTCATGCGGGGATGCAATTTGAACAATATCCCGGTGGGGGGATATGAAGACGAACTGGTCTGGGTCTGGCAGGGACTGGAAGTGTTTCTCGGGCATGTGGCCACTCCTTTTAATCTAGAAGGAGCCGGTGTTTCCAGCCTGATGGTGCATTTTTTTATGGCTCTGTTCCTCAAAGTTTTCCCCTCCGCGGACAATCTGATCGCCTGCAAAATGGTATCTGTATTTTTTGGGACCCTGGCGGTGCTGGCCATTTATTTTATGCTCGCAAATTTATTCAGCCGAAGAGTAGGGTTAATCGGTTCGTTCTTGCTGGCCTTTTCTTACTGGCATGCGTGCGCCAGCCGGCTTGTTTATGACCATATAGAATCCCCGTTCTTTGGGATCATTGCAGTTTATTTCCTTTTTAAAGCTTTCAAAACCGGGAGGTTAATCCACTTCTTTCTTGGCGGAGCGGCGCTGGGGTTTGGGATGTACTTTTATGTGACCGGCAGAATCCTGCCGTTCGTGTTTGTCCTTTTTCTTATTTACCTCTTCATTTTTCAAAGGGGAATGCTCCGGGCGCATGGGAAAGGTCTTCTGGTCTTTTTTATCGCCGTTTTTTTAATTGTTTCTCCGTTCCTCAAAAGCATCAATCCCTGGGGCCCAAGCTATAGTAGCCGTATCAGCCAAACCTCTCTCTATAATGAGATCGGGGGCAAGCATTATGCGGCAGCTTTGGCCAAAAATTTTGTCAACTACCTTTTGATGTGCAATGGGATAGGGAACCATAAGGTGCGCTATATACCTGAAGCTTTCTGGCCCCAGTTAGATTTCTTTTCGTCCATCTTTTTTGCTTTGGGGCTCATGTTTGCCTTATTTCGCTTTAGAGACCCCCGTTATTTGTTCCTGCTGATCTGGTATTTTTTAATGATCGTCCCAGGAGTTGTTTCTATTGCCGGGGACGCTCCCGCTTCCTGGCGTGTATCGGGCAGCATCCCGCCCATTATTGCTTTTGCCGCCATCTTTTTTGACCGTGTCGTTGGTTTTGTGGAGGAGCAAAAACTGAAGATAAGGAAAATCGGAAGGGTGGTCCTGGGGGTTGTCCTGCTTTATATTGCCGTCTTTGGGCTGTGGGCTATTTTCAAGGTCTATGCAACCTCCAAAGCAAATTTTTATGAGGCTCTTCCCATTGAAACGATTATGAGCAGGGCCATCATCAGCAAGATGCCCCAGTATGATGTCTATGCGACGACAGGCGGAGGACTGGTCCAGATGGCTTTTAATATTCTTACGACCCGGCACGGAGAATTTAAAAGCTTTGACCCTTACAGAGATATACCGGCCAGCCTGTGCCCGAATAAAAAGGGAGCTTATTATTTTGTAGGCGGCCCCCAGACGTCTTTGGCCGAACCACTTTTAAGAGTTTATTACCCTCATGCCAAGTGGACCAATTGTAAAGATGTGAATAAAATTTATGACGGGGAGTACCTTTATAGAAGCGTGGAGATCAGTTCCCAAGAAGTATCTTCTTATTACGGGGTTGATGCCGCTTATTATAAAGGTGGAGACATTTCAGGGAAGCCAACCCTGCAGCAGGTAGAGCCTCAGATCCGTTTTGCCTGGCCGGGCATCAAGCCACCGCTTCCTTTTCCATTCTCGGCAGTATGGCAGGGTGAACTGAACATCCCCGAATTCGGGAAATACAAACTTGGAATTAAAGCAAAAGGCAAAATGAATATGTTCCTTGATGAAAAACCGATTCTGTCGCATTTACCCAGTAAGGTGCCGGGAGGCAAATGGACCGATGTTGAACTTATTAAAGGCAGGCACGCGTTTAAAATCGTATATACCTCGCCGAGTTCGGGAGGAGATGTTGTCGAATTATTTTACGGGCAGTATAAAAGCACGGGTGTCACTGTTCAGGTCGTTCCGGCCTCCAGTATCATCCGTCCGTCTTCATTCAGGATCCATAACGGTTTGATAACAAATTATTACAAAACTTTGGACTGGAAGGGAGCACCGGTGGCCACACAGCTGGTGCCTGTTTTAATTTCAAGCTGGGGTGACAGTGATCCCTTCCCAGGACCTTTCAGCGTCGAGTTCAATGGGAAGATCAGAATTGACCAGGAAGGTTTTTATATGTTCCACTTGGGAAGTTATGGGGATGCCTATTTGTATATTGATGGCAAAATCGTTGATGTCAACAGAAGCAGTTTTACCGATTGCAAGGTATATTTAACTAAAAAGGACCATGCTCTCCGCATGCGGTATACCTTTCGGGGCGGGGCAAAATCAATCCAGTTATGGTGGACGCCTCCTAGCGGAGTCCGGGAATTGGTGCCGTTTGAAGTATTGACCCCTTAATATCGTTCAAAAGTCCGATGTGCCCAGGGCAGTGCAAAATGGAATTTATTCCCTGTAATCTTTGCGGGGCCGATGATTATAAAGTTGTTTATGAGGCCAGTCCTGGGGAGCCGCCGTGCCCGGAATCGCAATACTGCTGCACCAGCCCAGGCCTAGCCTTTCACGACCGCATTGTCCGTTGCAAGCAATGTGGCTTGATGTATTCCAACCCCCGGGTTCTCTCCCAAGAGATCGAAAAAAATTACAGGCTTATCCAGGACGATACCTATCTCCAAGAAAAAGAAGGGCGCGTTTTGACCTTTATCAGGAGCCTTGAGGAGTTGGAGAAGGTTAAAAAAGGAGGGAAACTCCTTGAAATAGGCTGCTACACGGGTTTTTTTTTGGATCTTGCCAGGCAAAGGGGATGGGATACGCAGGGAGTGGAGTTGTCTGCATGGGCTGCGCGGCACGCAACGGATACTTTAAAATTAAAGGTCTTCCAAGGCACATTAAGTGAGGCTCGGATGCCTGGAGAACAATTCGATGTTGTGGTTTTATGGGACGTCATTGAGCATATGACCGACCCTCTCCATGAGCTTAGGGAGATAAATCGAGTTTTAAAAAAGGACGGCGTGGTTGTACTGACAACGATTTTTATGGATACTTTGCCCGCTTTGCTGACAAGAGAGAAATATCCATTTTTGATGACAATGCATCTCTATTATTTTACGCGAAAAACAATGGGCAAAATGATGGAAAAAGCAGGGTTGCAAATTTTTAAAATTGGGAAACATGTGAGGGTTTTGAGGTTAGTTTATTTTTTAAGATATATTAAATTGTTCAGTGTATTATTATATGAACTGTCCACTTGGGTCGTAAAAAAGTTAAAATGGGAAGCCAAGCCGGTGTCTGTCAGCTTTTCCGGATTAAAGACAATTTATTGCAGAAAGATAAATTCCTGAGATAGAAAGAGGTTTGTTTTGCTGGAACGAGTGCGCGCCTGTTTTCTTTGCGGTTCCCAGGATTACTGGCCGCTTTTTACGGTCAAAAAGACCGTTTCTGTGGTCAAATGCCCTGGTTGCGGCCTCCTTTATGTGAATCCCCGGCCCACGGACGAAGAATTCCGCAACATTTACCAGAACGAATCCTATTTTAAAAATAAGAATGTTTTACTTTATGGGTATGACGATTACATGAAAGAGGAACCATTATATCGAGACCTGTTTAAAAGGTGCCTTGAAGACCTAGAACAATATAAGCCAAAAGGGACCATGCTGGACGTGGGGTGCGCCACCGGTTTTTTCTTAGACGTAGCCCAGTCCCGGGGTTGGGAAACCTATGGAGTGGAAATTTCAAAGTTTGCTTCCGGTTATGCCAGAGAACATTTCAAACTGAACATTTTTACCGGCACCCTTGCCGAAGCGAAATTACAGAGCGGAATGTTCGATGCGGTCGTGATGTACGATCAGATCGAGCATGTCCGGGAACCCCTGGAGCAACTCCAGGAAGCTTATCGGCTCCTCAAACCAGGAGGCATCTTGACCATCAATACCCCCAACGCAGGAGGACTTTTGAGCAAGATCATGCGCCGCCGCTGGTTCCATTTCAAAGAAGATCACCTGTTTTTCTTTTCCAATACCACGATCAGCAAGGCTCTTGCCGCCGCAGGTTTTCAGGTCCTTAAGGTCAAGCCCAGCGGCAAAGTCGTCACTTTACGGTACCTCATTGGCAGGTTGAACCATTACAGCAGATTTTTAGCCAGGTTTTTGGACTATCTTTTAGGCGAATTCAGGTTCGTCAATAAGGCTTTCTATCTATATATCGGGGAGATGGTCGTTTATGCCAAAAAACCCTGAAATGACCAGCAGGGAATTTCTCCATGGATATTTGCGAATAAGACCCGTATCCACCGCTTTATGGAGGACTGCGGAATTCATCGAGTTCAAGCGGCTTAAGATCAAGCCCCCTCTGCTGGATCTAGGCTGTGGAGACGGATTGTTTGCCATGCAACTATTTGGCAAGGGGATAGAAGCAGGAATTGACCTGAACCGCGAAGAGGTCGGCCTCGCCGTCAAGAAGGGAGTCTACAAGCGGGTCTATGTCCAGAACGCCAGGCGGCTTCCTTTCCCTACCAATCATTTCAATACGGTGTTCAGCAACTGCGTCATGGAGCACGTGGGTCCCTTGGATGAAGTCCTCAGGGAGATCCGCCGTGTTTTGAAGCGGGGCGGGAAATTCGTCTTCACAGTGCCTGGAGATCACTTTAACCGTTTACTTTTTTACCCCAGGATCTTCCGCGCTGGTGGACTCAAAGCCATGGGTGACTGGTATACAAGATCTCTCAATAAAAGCTTGGCGCATGTTCAGGTGGAGGGGCCTGTTTTCTGGGAGAAAAGATTAGAAAAAGCAGGTTTGAAATTAGTTTATTCCAATTATTTTATGCCGCATGGCGCCATGGCGTTCTTTGATATTACTATTCTCTGGGGGGCCCCCTCCAAACTATGGCGTCGCTATTTTAACCGCTGGACGATCTTTCCCCGTTTCTGGTGGGTTTGGCTGTGGGAAGGCTTTTTTTACCGTCTTTTAATGAAAAAAGAAAAAGTCGGGGGCGGATTGATTTTGGTCGCACAAAAATAGTTTCTAGCATTAAGCCACAGGAGTTTCTTTTGAAACCAGTAGTGATGATTCCAACTTATAATGAAAAAGACAATATACTCCTGTTGATCGGCGCGTTATTGTCGCTGCCCGTTAAGCTGGATATCCTTGTGGTGGACGATAATTCCCCGGATGGAACGTGGAAACTTGTTGAAAAGCTTTCCAAAAAAAACAAGCATGTCCATCTGCTGAGAAGGTTGAACAAGCGGGGACGAGGGCCAGCCGGTGTCGACGGGTTCCTCCAGGCGTTGAAAATGGGTGCAGACGTCATCGTTGAAATGGACGCGGATTTTTCCCATGACCCGAAATATATTCCCCAGATGCTGAAAGAAATAAAGCATTGGGATGTCGTGATCGGGTCCAGGGCCGTGCCAGGCGGCAGGGATAACCGCAGGGGTTTCCTGAGGTCCTTGATCACCTGGTTGGCCAGACGATTCATACAATTTCATCTTAATCTTCCCATTCAGGACGTTTCCGGAGGGTATCGTTGTTTCAGAGGCAAGGTGCTCAAAGCTATCGATCTGGAAAATGTGGTTTCTCGCGGTCCTTCTATTCTGCAGGAAATATCCTATAAGGCTTTTTTAAAAGGGTTTAGGTTCAAGGAGATCCCTATTATTTTTACTGACCGTGCCCGAGGGGCTACCAAGCTGAACTTAAAAACCCTTTTAGAATCCTTGATGATGGTATTAGTGATCAAAAAGCGTTATTCTATGAAGAACATTTAAGCATTATTTCATACAAATACGAGGAAAAAGATGCTGGATAAGAAAATCGCAAAAGGTTTACGACAGATCGTCGGCGACGAGGACGTTTTCACGGCCCCCGAGGAAGTCTTTACTTACGAAACCGATGCCTATCCTTTTGGCAAAACAGCACCTTTGGCGGTTGTTTTACCGGAGAGCACCGACGAGGTCTCCCGCGTCGCTGCGCTCCTGTATGAGGCGGGTATTCCCATCACTCCGAGGGGTTCAGGGACCAGCTTGAGCGGGGGAAGCATCCCCATGCCAGGCAGTGTGCTGATCCCATTGACGAAGATGAACAAGGTTCTAGAAATCGACGTGTTCAATCGACGGGCCTTGGTCGAGAGCGGCGCCGTTAACATGGCCCTTAACAAAAAGGTCCAGCCTTATGGCCTACAGTATGCCCCCGACCCTTCCAGCCAGTTGATCTGCACTTTTGGAGGGAATATCGCCCATAATTCCGGGGGCGCCCATACTTTAAAATACGGGGTGACCTCCCATCATATCCTGGGCATGGAAATCGTGACCCCGCATGGTCAGGCCGTTTGGCTGGGGAATATGATAGAGGATCAGCCTGGGTATAATCTCGCTGGCGTCACTATCGGGTCGGAAGGCACCCTAGGGATTGTGACCAAGGTTTGGGTGCGCTTGATCCCGCTGCCCTTAGGAGTCCAAACCATCCTGGCCTCATTCCAACAAGCGGAGCAGGCGACCCAAACGGTTTCCGACATCATACGAGTAGGTATCATACCGGCCGCGTTGGAATTGATGGACCGGGTTATCCTGCAGGCAGTGGAGCAGGCTTTCCATTATGGTTTTTCCAGCCAGGCCGAGGCGGTTTTGTTGATCGAGGTGGATGGCTTGCCGGCTGGTCTGGACCGGCAGAGCCAGCGGATCCAGGAGATTTGCCAGAAGAACAAAGCGCTGGAAGTTAAGGCCGCCAAAGACGAGGCGGAAAGGACCCTCCTATGGACGAGCCGTAAAAAAGCGGCTGCGGCCATCGGCTACCTCAGCCCCAGTTATTGCATCCAGGACGGCGTAATACCTCGGAGCAAACTGCCTGAAGTCCTTCCTTTCATCTATGAAATTGGCAAGAAATATCGCCTCAGGATCGGCAATATTTTCCATGCAGGAGACGGCAATCTGCACCCCAATATCCTTTTTGATGATAAAAATGAAGATGAGGTCAAAAGGGCGATGGCGGCTGGAGAGGATATCATTAAGGTATGCCTGAAATTCGGAGGGGCTATTACGGGAGAGCACGGTGTCGGTATCGAGAAAAAAAGTTCTATCCCGCTATTTTTTGACGAGCATGACCTGGGTCTCATGAAGAAAGTAAAGGATGTTTTCGATCCCAAGGGTCTGTGCAACGCCAATAAGATATTCCCTGGCTAATTATGGGTTATGTTTTTAGAATAATTTTTAGAAAGGGAGGCTGGAGCATGGTAAGAAAGTTTTCGCTAGGTTTAATTGGAAAAGGCATTCTTTTTACGCTATTTCTAGGTATTGCTCTGGAGGGGAAGGTCTCCCGGATATACGCTCAAGATGCAGGCTCTTATCTGCTTAAAGTCTCGGCGATCGACCTTATAAAATCAGAAGAACCAAAAACCCAGCAGTGGTCTCCTGTCCAGTCGTTGGATGGGAAAAAGGTTGTGAAAGTGTTAGCTGGGAATAGGGGCGTTTTTTTGCTGCCTGCCTGGTGGGGAGATTCTCCCAGACCCAATGAAGGCGAACTGTACACCATGGAGATCGATTACAGGGATGATGTTTCCAAGCTGGTGGTGGTTTCCTGTTTTGGCAATAACGCTGCAAACAACTATCTTAGGGAGGTTCATCGGATCGGCGGAGAGGGTACGGGACAGTGGAAAACGGCCTATATCCCATTGTCCTGGGATTATCTCTATGCTGGTCCCGGTATGGCGGTAAGCCAAGGCCAGCAACAGATCGGCCTAGAAGTAGCCGGGAAAGACAAAGACCTGCCTATTGCGGAAGTGCGCGTACGAAGAGCTGCTTTACCAGGCGATGCCGTGCGCTATGGTCAAGAGACCCGTACGTGGGTCCGTAAGTTGCAATCCCGCCATCCGGCCACCAGGATCGTCACGGTTGTTCCGCAAACCGTAGATCTGCCCGATGAATATAAAAGCAAGCCTTTAGTTCCTTTTGCCCAGACTTACTTGAAGCTGATCTTTAACACAGATGTTCCCGCTAAGCAATCGGTGGGAGTGCCTGTGCAAGTCCGCATGGCCTTGAATCAGCAATCAGCGGTACAGTTCGGAGTTTACGCCAATGGCATAAACTTGAATAATGTGACTTACTCCTTGGGGGCCTTGAAAGACAGTGACGGCAATCCTCTAAAGTCTAAAGCAAAGCTTTATGCTGCCGAATATGACCTAGTCCAGGCAGACAATAATATGCTGCAATGGTATCCCCACCGTCTTTGGCCGTCTTTTCCCCTCACTATCAAGTCAGGACAATCCCAGTGTTTCTGGATGACTTTGGAAACAAGAGCGGATACGACCAAGGCGGGGAGTTATAAGGGTGAGATCACCATTGTGGCTGAACAAGCGACGGATTTGCAGAAGATAACTGAGAAAATACCTATCGAGGTGGATGTCCTGCCTATCAAGCTGTTGACCATGGAAGAGGCCGGGTTGACCATGGGTGGTTGCGTATATGGTTTAACCACGTTCGGCGATATATCTTACGCTGCCAAAAATAATAACAATAGTGTGGACTTGTGGTGCTTTTCTTCCAGGCCAGCCATGTCCATCAGCGACGGCAAATTGGCCATTGATTTCACTCTGTTGGACGAATGGATGAAAGAAGCGAAGCGCCGGGGATGGCAAAAAGTGATGTATTTTATGGGAGAAGATCCCCTTGGGTTTCCCCTGTTCATGGGCCTGGAAAAAGCTCTTTATGTCGCCCTTAGAACCGGTGCAAGAAAAACGATCACACCGCAGGAACACGACTCTTATATTGACGAGTATTGCCGGCTGGCCGGCGCCAAAGATTCGCGGGGCAAAGTGATCGATGAGATCAGACCTTATTTTATCCAGTGGGTCAAACAGATGACCGAACATGGAAAGGCCAACGATTGGCCTGACCTTATCCTTACCCCCTTTGATGAGCCTGCCAAATATGTATGGGCTGGGAAAAAAGATGAGGTCAAGAGCGATCCGCGGGTGATCGGCTCGGGGATGTGGACCAAGGACCACTTCGAAGATTCGTGCAACTTGATCCGCGAGAACATGGCTCCCGGCACCTTGATCAGCGGGGATATCCACCACGCCTTTGGCACTATTTTCCTGCCAGACCTGGATATCTTCTGCACCAATGCCTGTGATGAGGATGTTTCTCTGGGCGATTCGGTCAGGGACGCAGAAAAAATACTCTGGCAATATTCGGGCGCAGGAGGTTCTCCTTTCGTTATCAGGATGTATTATGGGTTCCATTTCGCCAATTTTGACTCCCGGGGTTCTTTAGCCTGGGCCTATAACTGGAGCAACGCCAATTGGTTCGACCTTTCAGAAGGGGATAACTCCACGGTCGAGTGGCCTACGCCCATCGGCACGATCGTCGACCCCTCTTATGAAGCTATCCGTGAAGGGCTGGATGACCGGCGCTATATCGAGACCCTGCGCGCCCTGGCTAAAGCCAAAGGGGTCTCCCCGGATGTGGAAGCTTTTTTGAAAACTGTTTTTGATGATGCGGTGCGGACCCATAATGCCACGCCCCAAGACCGCAATCCACAGGCAATCATAGCCGACCCGGTGAAGCCTGAAACCTGGCCGGACGACAAAGAAGCGGTGCTGGATAAATGGCGTGGACAGATCGCGGATAAAATTGTGGAATTAATGGCTCGATAAAAAACAAAATTTAATCCTCGCAATTCCCTGGGGATTTGCGAGGTAACAGGCTACTAAAGGACTGTTATTAAGGTTTTTCAGTAGCCTGTTAAAAAATAAAACCCTTCTGGGGTCATTCCGGAAGGGTTTTTATTTTTAAACCACCCTTTAAAACCTTTGGGTGGCAATCATTGTTTAGCAGCAGCCTCTTCGTGGTCCACTTCCCTCAAGGCCGGCCTGCCTAGCACTTTGCGCGTCCAGACGCGGAACCGGTCGACCCAGCTGAACATGGAGGGGATGACGATCAAGGTCAGGAGCGTGGAACTGACCAGGCCCCCGATGACCGCAATACCCATGGACTGACGGAAGCGGCTGACCTCGGACAGGGCCATGGCCAGCGGGGTCATGCCGGCGATCAGGGCAAAAGTGGTCATAAGGATGGGGCGCAGACGGATCTTGCCGGCTTCAATGATGGCGTCATCCCTGGACCTTCCCCGGCGCATGAGCTGGTAGGTATAATCCACGAGCAGGATGGAGTTTTTCGCCACCAGGCCCATGAGCATAATCAGGGCGATCATGGACATGATGCTTAGAACCTGGCCGGTGAAAAGCAGGGCGCCGAAAGCACCCAGCCCGGCCAGCGGTAGGGCGGTCATGATCAAGAGCGGCATGATGATAGATTCATACAGCGTGGCGAGGATTAAATACATAAAGATGAGGCCCAACACCATGGCGATGACCATGTTGACGACCAGTTCCTGGAAGTCCTCGGCTTGCCCGATGAAGTCATACGTGATCCCGGCAGGGATCTTGCCTTCCTTTTCAAGCCCCTTCATGATCTTCCTGGCATCGTCCTCGATATTCCCCAGGGCCCCCAAACCGCCAAGCTGTCCGCCAACCTGGATGTAGCGGATCCGGTCGCGACGGTCGATCCGGGTGGGGCCCAGCGTGTTCTTGGGCGTGGCGACATTGGCCAGGCGCACCAGCTGATTGTTCATATTAGGGATGTAGTACGAACCGTAGGCCTGGGAGAGGTCGCGCTGGTCCTCCTGCAGGCGGACGCGGATATCATATTCCAGGCCGTTCTCCCTGAATTTGGCTGGCACGATGCCGTCCACCATGCCGCGGAGCTCAGAGCCAGCCATGACCGTGGAAACGCCCAAGCTTTTGATCCTGTCCGGCTCCATGATGATCTGGAATTCCGGCTTACCGGTCTTGTAACTGATGTCCAGGTCCTTCAGATCCCTGATGCTCTTAAAAGATTCTCCGGCCATTTTGGCGACCTGGTCCATTTTTTCCAGGTCATCCCCCATCACGATCATGGTAAAAGGAGGTCTGTTGTCACCGCCCATCTGCACATTGCCCACCTGGGGGCTGAAATTTGCGAAGACCTTGAACTCATCCCTGAGAACTTCCTGCATATGGGTCGTAGTCATTTTAGGACGGAGCCTGTAATTGGTCATCTCCACGAAAATGCTGGCCACATTGGTTTCTCCCTCATCGTTGCCCACCTGCAAGGCCACATTGAGGTTCTCCGGATGGGACCGGATGACTGATTCGACCTTCTTGGAAGTGGCCAGCATAGCTTCCAGGGAGGTGCCCGGAGGGCCCTCCAGGCTGATCAAATAAAAACCCACGTCCGGTTGGGTCATAAAAGTGCGCGGGAGCAAAATGAAAAAGATGACACCAATTACAAGGAACACAACGGTGCTGAGGAGGACCACCCAGCGGTGACGCAGGCAAAAACGCATGACCCGTTCATAAAAATCAACGAGCCAGGTTTGAAAGTGGCCGAAATAATAGGCCAGGGTGTGCAATGGCCAGAAAATATAATAGAAGGTCTTCTTGATGGCGTTCCAGACCACCCGCCCAAAGCCAGGGGTTGTATTGTCCTGCCCGGACAGTTTATCTTTTTCGGCGGAGCTGCTCCTGGCCAGGTAGGCGGACAACATGGGAGCCACGGTCATGGCGTCAAAGAGGGAGATGGCCATGGTGAATACCACGGTGAATCCCATCTGCTTGAAAAACTGGCCGATGGTGCCGTGCAAAAAACCGATGGGCATAAAAACAGAGATGACGGTGAGCGTGGTGGCCACCACGGCCATAGTGACCTCGTTGGTCCCGTGGATGGCCGCGTCCTTGGGTGATTCGCCGTGCTCCAGGTGCCTCCAGATATTTTCACGGACCACGATAGCGTCGTCAATGAGCAAACCCACGGCCAGGGACAGGGACATCAGGGTGATCATGTTGATGGTAAAGCCCATCATATACATCAGGATGAAGGAGCCGATCAGGCTGTCGGGCAGGGCCATGCCCGTGATGAAGGTGGAGCGGAAGTTGCCCAAAAAGAGGTAGACGACAAAGACCGTGAGCAAGATGCCCAGGAGAATGGTGTTGCGCATATCCTCGATATCTATCTTGATGAACTTGGCGTTATCCAGGGTCGTATTGAGCTGGGGCTTGCCTTTGGCTGACGAGAATTTATTGTTTATCTCCCTTATTTTGTTCTGCACAGCGTCGGCCACCTGTACCGTGTTGCTTCCCGACTGGCGGTAGATGTCCATGAAAAGGGATTTCTCGCCGTTATAAAAAGCCAGGTTCTTGGTGTCCTCGACCGTATCTTCCACCGAGCCCACGTCCTGGAGGGTGACCGGGATATCGGAGCCGTAAAAGTTCACGACGGTCTTCCTGATCTTGTCCAGAGCATCGTATTCCCCGAGGGTCCGGAACGCCGTGCGCTTGTCCTTCCTGGATATCTCGCCTACCGGGATGTTCTGGCTGTTGGCCGCCAGGCGGTCGCTCACCATGCTCACGGACAGCTCGTGGGATTTGAGGCGGTCCTTGTCCAGGGACACCTTGATCTCACGGCGCGTACCGCCCAGTATCTGCACCAGCGCCACATTCGGAACCTGTTCCAGCAGGGGTTTGATGGTTTCGTGGGCCAGGTCGTAGATCTGGGCCGGGGTCAGGTCCGCGGACAGGGAGACGCGGACGATGGGCTGGTCCGCGGGGTCGAAACGGCGGATGACGGGCTCGTCTATTTCATTGGGCATGTTGGGCCGGGCCAGGGTGACCTTCTCGCGGACCTGCTGCTCGGCGTCCTTGACGTCGGTGCCGAGATAAAATTCGGCGAGCACCATGGAATAGCCGTCATGGTTCTCGGAGGTCAGGTGCTTGAGACCCGAAATAGCGCTGATCTGCTCTTCCAGAGGCTTGGAGACCAGGGTCTCTATTTCATGGGGTCCGGCGCCGCGGTAGGTGGTGACTACCGAGATCATGGGAAAGGATACATCGGGGAATTGGTCCACGCCGATGCGGAAATAGCACAGGCTTCCCACCACCAGGATCAAAGCCACAAAGCTCATAATCAGGGTGGGTCTTCTGACCGAAAGTGCTGCTAGGTTCATTATTAACCTTTCCTAATTTGCGTTGTAAAGCTTGGCCTGGGCCAGGATGGACAGTTTTTCCACCCCCAGCCTCAGGGTGTTCAATTGGGCTTGGTCAAAGTCGTCCTCGAAAGATAACAACTGGAATGTCGTGGTCCGGCCGTTGTTAAAGCGTTCCGTCTCGTTCTTCAGTTTTTCCTCCTGGAGGTCCTGGATCTCCTTAGCCAGGGACAGGCGGGTGTTCACGTCCTCCCAGCTTTTCAAAAGGTTCCGCCAGTCCTGGGATTCGTTGAGTTTGGCGCTGTCCAGGTTGCGCTGGGCGGCCGCGTAGTCCGAATCATAGCCCTGCTGGATCTGGTTCAGGGTGAAAAAATCCAGGGGCGCAATAAAGGTCAGGCCCACCGTGTAGGTAGGCTGGCCACCGCTCAACGAGGTGTCGTAGGCGGCCAGGGCGCCGTAGTCGTGGCCGTTGTAAACCACGGTGCCGAAGGCGTTGAGGTCGGGCAGGGATTTGTAGAACGTCTCTGTGACCTCGTACCGGGCGCTTTGCATCATCAGGCCGGAGGCCTGGACGTCCAACCGGTCATTCTGTTTTTTGATCTCGGCGTTCTGGAAAGAGGGGTCGCTCAAACGGTGGTTCAGGTCCTCCAGGTTTTCCGGCACCTCGTCGCCGCTCCGGCCCCGGAAGGTGTTGAAATTGCGCTGCTGGGTGAGCAGGTCCTGCTGGGCCATTTTAAGGTTCAGCTCCTTGAGCTTGTAGGCCGCCTGCGTCTGATAAAGGTCGGAGCGGTCCGCCAGGTTGAGGTTGACGCGCCTTTGGCTCCATTCCAAAAGTTTGGCCGTGCGGGAAAGGGATTCCTGGTCGTAGGCCACCACGGCGCGGGCCAGGGAAAGCTGCCAGTAGGCCATTTCAGCCTGGGATTTCAAAGTTTCCGCCCGCAGGTGTTCGGCCTTTTCCGCTGCGTTGGCCTGGGCTTTGGTCTTGCTGACGGTGGACCCGGTCAGGCCGCACATGAAATCGCGGAGCAGGGACTGGGACACCGTCAAACTGGGTGCCACGTCGTAGTACGGTATGGAGGGGACCAGGCTGTCCAAAAGGCTGGGTGGAAACCCCGGTATGCCGGTCAAGGAAGGGAACATGAGGTTCGTGTAGTTCAGCCCGTAGTTCAGAGAGATCGTGGTCCCGGTGAACCATTTTTTGGAAAGCCCCAAGTTCCAAGAATAGGCCTGTGTCTCGCTGGGGCTTAACAGGGAGGTGGGCTGCTTTTTGTCGTCCACCGCCGTATAGTTTGCGTTAAACAGAGGAGAAAATTCCATATCCACTTCCTTGGCTTTGAGGGTGTAGCCTTTTTGGGTCTGGCTGGAGGCCTGGAGGGCTGGATTGTTGTCCTGCACCTGGGATAAATAATCATCCACGTTAAGCACTGCCTGGGCGCCGGTCCACACGGGAGCGAACAAGAAGGAAAGACCCAAGAACAAAAGCGGCATGGCTTTTTTACCAGTCTTATAAAGTTTTTTCATGCCTTCCGCAAAGATGGTTGCGAGCGAATGGACATACTCTTTGTCCGAAAATTCTAGGGAGGGTCCTGTTTTCCACATTTTCTTTTCCGTGGCGTAGCGGATGAGCGAACCTATGAACTGGTGCAGGAACATGAACTGGGATTTTTTGCCAACTTTATTGTGCAGTAAACGGCCATGACAATGGTTGAAATCCATGTCGTGGGTCTGTTCTTTTGAAATGGTTAGAAAGATTTTACGCATGAAGGGGTCGGTATAGGCGTTCCTTAACATTAATTGCATAAATTCCTGGCTTTCCTTTTTCTCCATGTCGTTCAAAAAACTCATGCCTATCTGGTTAAGCATCTCAAAGGGGCCTTTGGCGATGGGGAAAGCGTTGATCTGTGAATGGATGACCTTGATCCTCCAGCGGACCAGCTCGTGCAGGACCTGTTCTTTGCTTTTGAAATAGTGGTAGAGGCTGGCCTTTTGCATTTTACAGGCCTGCGCGATAGCGCTCATGCTGGTCTCGCCGTAGCCTTTGACCGCGAAAAGGTGCATGGCGATCTTGAAGATACGCTCCCTTTGTTTGTTGTGTATCACTGGGTTAAGGGTTTTCATGGTCTAATTAACCTACCGCTTGGTAGGTTAATTGTCAAGGTTAGTGTTTCATTAAACTACCGGGGGGTAGGGCAATGGCAAAGCGGTCATTTTAACCTATGGAGTATCTCTCCGGCGTGGTCCACGACTAATTTATCCTTATCCTCACCATTTCTCCATTCAGAAAGAATAATATGGGCGGGATTTTTATAGCCGAGGTTGATCTTGTGGCAGCGTTCTGGCGGGATAGCGGTGGCCAGGGTCACTTTGATACGGGGTTTTTCTATCCCGTTATCAAAAGTGCCGACCCCGCGGACATGGGTGGAATGGGCCATGACCGAGCGGGAGACGCCTTTAAATCTGTTCTTTTGCATGAGGAAATAGTCCCGCACATGGTAACCGATCTTATCCAAAGTTTTACCATGGGTATAGGAGACCTCGGTGATGTGCGGGGCATAGATGATGAGCTCGCCGCCGTCCGCGACGATAGGCTCAAGCTTATACATGACCTTGCCGGCTGTCCAAATATCATCGTACATCTTGGGGGCGATCCCCAAGACCTGGCGGTACTGGCGCCGCAAATAGACCATGTGCAGTTTGGAGGAGAGGTTGGCGGCTTTGGGCCAAGCTTCCCCATGCGAACCCGTGAAAAGGCCTTTGACCTGACCGTCTTTGATAACACTGCAGAGGAATAAGCAGGGTTTTTTGATGAAAGAAGCGGATTTGTTGATGACCCGGCGGACCGGCGTGTTTTTCCTGCCAATGATACCCATGTTGGTGATAACCGCGCCCAGCCAATGGAAAAAGTTCAGCACTTCCGGCCCTGCTACGCCCGGGAAAAAATACTTATTACCTCCTGAAAAACCTGCTACCTCGTGCGGGAAAACCGGGCCGTAAACAATAAGGTGATCGTATTCCAGCACTCTTTTGTTGATGGAAACTTTTACTTTTTCTTTGAAAAGACCGTTGGATAGTTTGTATATCTCATTGGCTGAAATAGTGCCGATAGTCTTGAGGTTCCTGGGGTTGTTCCAGCAGTGATTGAATATCCGACTTTTAGGGAATTCTTTCCGGCGCTGGGCAATGGACATCTGGAGATGCTCGGATATTTTGGATTCAGGCATGGGAGGGTGAGTGCCCAGGGCCAGCATGAAGTCCACTTGTTTGGCTTTTTTGGTCAGCAGTTCTGCCAGAGTTTTGTAAAAAAAGTGTGTCGGTCCGGAGCGAGAGTGATCTGGCAGGATGACCAGGACGCGTTTGCCGGCCAAAGGCACGTGGTCTATGGCCTGGCAGCAAACTTTCCGGATTTCATTCTTTGAAAGGAATCTCTTCCCGGCTTTCTTGCCAAAGTACATAATGACTCTACTTCCTATGTGCCTGTGGAACATAAGGTTTGCATTTTTTATCGGCAAAAATTGGTTTAAACCGGGTGAATCTCTGCAAACCGTTCTCAAGAGGTATCTGCGCCCAGTCGTTGCCGATAAGCGGACGGGCGTACTGGATAAAGTCGTCGGTCACATCGAACTTGTTCTTGGTCAGCCATTTTTCCGGGAATTTCCGTTCAGAATTGGCGACTTTTTCAAGAGAGACTTTGTCATAGGTCACCGCGTATTGGTTGCCGGGCTTGCGCAGGATGGTGGACATGTAGCCATTGCCGTCCTTGACGGCGATTTCCGCGGCTTTTTTACCCAGTTCGTAAGCCTCATCCAGGTCCACATTGGAAGCATAGAGGATAGCATTGCGTTGGTCTGTGCCAGAAACATTGCCCCGGGCAGCGCCGCGGGCTTTTAGGCCCACCTTGTTCAAATGGTTGACCACCACCTGGCCGACGGTGATCTGGCTAGCGCTGAATTTCACATGGCCAAAGCTGTCCTTGACCTCGCCTATATCGCCTACGGGAAATCCTTCGCTCACCACCACGATCACCCGGCCTCTTTTGACCAGTTCGGCGTTAACATTGTCGGTGAGCTGGTCGAGGTTCAAGCCGGACTCCACGAGATAAATCTGCAGGGGCATTTCATGGTTGGGGTCAGCGAGACGCGCCGCAGCCGGGATATAGCCGATCTTCCTGCCCATGGCCTGCACCACCAGGACAGGGTCGTCCGGGCAGGAACCGTTGTTCTCTTCATTGGCGTTCTGGATATAGCAGGCCCAATATCTGGCCACGCTGCCGTAACCCGGGGTATGGTCGATGAGTTTGAATTCTGAATCTCCGACATCATTATCAATAGTTTTAGGGCCGCCGACCGCCACCAAGTCCAGGCCTTTTTGGCGGGCCAGGAGGCTGATCTTGTGGGCTGTGTCCATGGAGTCGTTGCCGCCTATATAAAAGAGGTAGCCGATATCGTGCGCTTTAAAAACTTCGATGACGCGGTCAAAATCTTCGGTCTGTTTTTCTTTCAATTTATAGCGGCAGGTGCCGATGGAACCGGCTGCCGGAGTGGTCCTTAGAAGTTTGATCTCTTTTTCGTCCTGGCTGGAAATGTCTAATAGTTCTTCCCTTAAAATCCCTTCAACGCCGTGAAATCCAGCGTAGATCTTGCCGAATTTGTCAGGAGATTGCTTGCAGGCGTCGATAATGCCCCGCAGGGTATTGTTGATGACCGCGGAAGGGCCTCCGGATTGGGCGACGATAACATTCTTTGAAGACATGAAGACCTCCATTATAAATTTCTTCCGGGGAGAATTCTTTTTAGGATTTAAGGAATTCTCCCGTCAAATGACCGTTCAGGTCATTTGACCCCTATTTCCAGGACGGAGTCGAGGGTAAAATAGACTCGAACTCATGGATCATTTTTTTCTCACAGTCCCCGGCATACTGGCCGTTCAGAAATTTCGCCAAGCCTTCATTATAAAAAAGCTCCCAGGATTTTTCTTCCTGGCCGGGATTGATGGGGAAATATAAAGCGTTATTAGCCTTGGCGGCCTTGTGGTCACCAGGGGCGTCACCGATCATCAAGATATGGTCTTTTTCATATTTACCTTCAGTAGCCAGCTTCAGGTGTTCCTTTTTAGTGCCCATTTCCTGGCCCGCGATCAGGGTCACGTATTGTGCCAGACCGTGTTCTTCCCATTCTCTTTCCAGGGCCGGGGTGGGAGTGGCAGAAACCACCATGATGTCAGCGGATTTGGCAGCAGTTTCAATGCTCTCTTTGACGAAAGGGAAAGGATAGGCGCCGTGCACCATGGCATCTACGTCGGCATTGACCGCCTTGCTCCAGGCCAGGGTCTTGGCCAGCAAGGGGTCCTTGGTTTCGTTGACCACTTTTTCCAGGCCGGGATTGCCCAAAGCAACACCTGATTCAATGAATTTTTTTAAAGGAGTGAGATCAGGAATCTTAACCTTAGATTTTTTGATCTCAGGCCTTTCGCGGAGCATTTCTAAAGTCATAAGCAAGGCGGGGAAGCGGTTGATACCTCGATGCACGGAATAAAGGTTGACCCACTCGGCAACTTCGCGGCCGTATTTGGAGACCGCCTGTAAATCCCAATATTTGATGATGTTGGGGATAAAGCACTCTTTATGTTTGAGCTCCATAGTGGGGAAAGCGCAGCCGTCGGAATCGATACCGATAAAGAATTTTTTAGTTGGTTGGAGGGCTTTTAATCTTTCCTGCGAATATTTATCCATTTGTTCTCCTAATTTCTTATTAAAACTCCGTAAGGGTCACTCTGCTAGCCATTCAGTATGGAACGAACCTTTTTTGTCCACTCGCTCATAGGTATGGGCGCCGAAATAGTCGCGCTGGGCCTGCAAGAGATTGGCCGGGAGCTGCTTGCTGCGGTAGCTGTCATAGTAGGTGATGGCCGAGCTAAAAGCCGTGGAAGGGATGCCCAGGTCCACGGCGGTTTTGACCACGGTCCTCCAATCCTCCTGGCCTTTGGTGATGACGGCCTTGAAAAAGGGGTCCAGCAGGAGGTTGGCCAGTTTGGGATTGCGGCCATAGGCCTTGCGGATGCTTTCCAAAAATCTGGCCCGGATGATGCACCCGGCCCTCCAGAGCATGGCTATCTCGCCTAATTTCAGGTTCCATTGATATTCCTTGGAGGCGGCGTCCATGATGGCAAAACCCTGGGCATAAGAGCAGATCTTGGAGGCATACAATGCGTGGTAAATGGCTTTGATGAACTTTTTCTTGTCGCCTTTGAATTTTTTCCTGGTGCCCGGCAAGATTTTGGCGGCATTGACGCGTTCTTTTTTCAGGGCAGAAATACAACGGGCGAACACGGCCTCAGCCATGGTCGGAGCCGGGACGCCCAGGTCCAAGGCTACCTGGGAGGTCCATTTGCCCGTGCCTTTTTGCTCAGCGCGGTCGAGGATGACTTCGACCATAGGTTTGCCCGTTATCTTATCTTTTTTAGCCAGAATATCGGTGGTAATGGCGATGAGGTAGGAATCCAACTCGCTTTTGTTCCACTCGGCGAAGATCTCATGCATCTCCTGGTAGGAGAGACCGAGGGCCTGTTTCATCAGATGGAAAGCCTCGGTAATGAGCTGCATGTCACCGTACTCAATGCCGTTGTGCACCATTTTGACCAAATGGCCGGCACCGTCCGGGCCGATCCAGGCGCAGCAAGGAGTGCCGTCCGGAGCTTTGGCCGCGATTTTGGTGAAAATATCCTTGACCAGGGGCCAGGCCTTTTTAGAGCCGCCGGGCATGATGGCCGGGCCTTTGAGGGCGCCTTCCTCTCCTCCGGAAACGCCGGTACCGATAAAGAGAAGGCCATTGCTTTCCACATAAGCGGTGCGGCGGATGGAGTCGCGGAAATGGGAATTCCCCGCGTCAATAATAAGGTCGCCTTTGGCTAAAAAGGGGATAAGGTCATCAATGTTCTGGTCCACGGCCTTGCCTGCCGGCACCATCAGGATGATCTTGCGGGGTTTCTCCAGCTGACGGCATAGTTCTTGGAGAGAGTGCGCGATGGTGATGTTCTTGAAGGGCGCTTTTTCCTTTTTAAAAGCCTCTGCTTTGGCGATATCGCGGCGGTAACCTACGACCGAAAAGCCCCGGCTTTCTATATTAAGAGCCAGGTTCTCGCCCATGACCCCCAGACCTATCATTCCGACATCAGATTTGGCCATTAAAATCCCCCTTTTGACTTTTTTTCGTTAGGAGAGTTTCTTGCTCAGGTGAAAACAAAAAAATTATACATCATTCACAAAGTAAAATCATGCCCTGATTTAGGAAGTTGGTTGTAGTTTAAAAAGAAAGCGAGAGAGGTTAAAATAAGGCTTTGTTCAGAAGCTCGTTTGTAAGGGAGGTAATATGTCAATCCAGGAATCTCTGATAGACAAGTCAAAGACAGCTCTGGTGGTCATCGACCTCCAAAAAGGGATAGCGGGCAGGCAGACAGCACCTTATCCGGCAGAGGTGGTTATCAAGAATGCGTCGCTTATCGCTGACGCCTTTAGAAAAAACAGCATGCCGGTCTTTCTCGTGCGGGTGACCCCGTCCCCGGACGGCAAAGATTCTTTGCGCCCCATAGCTGACGTGGCCATACCTTTCCCAACTCCTCAGCCGGGCTGGGCGGAGATCGTTCCGGCCATGGGGCCGAAACCAGGGGACTTTATCATCACCAAGCACCAATGGGGCGCTTTTTACGGCACAGAGCTGGACCTGGAGTTCAGGAGGCGGGGTATCACGACCATGGTGCTGTGCGGCATTTCCACCAACATCGGCGTGGAGAGCACGGCCAGATTCGCCTACGAATACGGCTACCAGCAAATTTTCGCGGAGGACGCCATGACCTCCATGTCCGCCGAGGAGCACCAGCACACCGTGACCAAAATTTTTCCCCGCATGGGCAGGGTGAGAAAAACAAAAGATATCTTGGACGGCCTTAGCCGTCCTGCTTGAGGGAGAGTTAGTGGACCAGGAAAAACTGCACAGGGATTTTCACTATGCGATGAAGCACACTAAGATCGTGGTGCCGGTCAAGCAGACCCTTTTTACCTTTGCGCCAACAGACATCCGTTATTTTCTTGTTACAGGACTCGTATCCAAGGCCAGTGTGGAGATGCGCAAGGGCAAGTTGACCGTGGAGCGACCGGGTATTATCACGCCTTCCGTTATTTTTGAACGCTTTTTCGAGGGGTTTGACCAGGACCAGAGGGAATATCTTGAAGGCATGCTCCAGGAGAGCGGATTCAGGGGACTCCAGTATAAATACAAGAATGAGACCGAGACCGTGGAGGTACTGAGTAATGACCTGGAAAGCCTGCTCAAAAACCTTAAACAGGAAGCCTTGTCCAAGCCCTTGTCCCGGACAACCGTCATACAGGGCGTGCCAGACATGTGGAGCCTCTCTCTGATGAAATGCGTGATGGAGTTGACCTCTGGGTCGTTCCCAGGCAACATCAAAGACCTGGAAGAACACGGGTGGTATCAGTAATTTATTTTAAAAAAGTCCTGAAAATATGGCAGACTGCTGTTTTGTTTGTTAAAATCCTCTCGAAGTTCAAAAACGATCGCCTAGTCTAATCCAATATTTTCTAGAATATCAAAATACAAGGGATGTGGTCTCATGCCTAACGGCGGAAATAATCAACAGCCCAAAACACCTACGCTGAACCTGGACGATGTTGCCTGCCCCCTGCCGGAACTTTTCGCCAAACTAAAGACAACCGAGAACGGCTTGTCCGATAAGGCGGCCCGCCAAAAGCTTTTGGAGGACGGACCGAATGAAGCGGTGGTGGAAAAAAAGCACGGAGTCCTTTTCCAATTCTTTTCCAAATTTCTCCATCCCCTGGTGATCCTTTTACTGGTCATCGGGACCTTTTCTTTCATTTTTGACGAAAAAATCAGCGCCTCTATCGTCCTTCTTTTGGCGGTCATCAGCGTATTCCTGACTTTTATCCAGGAGTACCGCTCCGGCAAGGAAGCGGAGAAGTTAAAACGTATGGTGCGGACCACGGCGACCGTATACCGGAACAACAAACAGCGGGAGATCCAGATACGGGATATAGTCCGGGGAGACGTGATCTATCTTTCCGCGGGCGATATGGTGCCGGCCGACCTGAGGATCATTTCATGCAAGGACCTGTTCATCAACCACTCGGCCCTGACCGGTGAATCGTTCCAGGTGGAAAAGACGGCAACGCCGCCGGCTGACCCCAAAAAACTTTCCCTGTCCGAATTAAATAATATGGTGTTCATGGGCTCGAGCGTGGTGAGCGGGACCGCCAATGCCGTGGTGGTCAGCGCAGGGGCGTCCACGCAGTTCGGGGAGGTTTCCAGGCGCGTCTCGGCCACCGCTGTCCAGACCAGTTTTGACAAAGGGGTCAGGAAGTTCACCTGGGTCATGATACGCATCATGTCGGTCCTGGTCGTATTCATCTTTGGCGCCAATATGTTCCTCAAGGGAAACTTCAAGGATTCCCTCCTGTTCGCGCTTTGCGTGGCCGTAGGGCTGACGCCGGAGATGCTGCCCATGCTGGTCGCGCTGTGCCTGTCCAAAGGCGCCATCGCCATGTCGCGAAAAAGCGTGATCGTCAAGCGGCTGAACTCCATCCAGAATTTCGGGGCCATGGACGTGCTGTGCACCGATAAAACAGGGACCCTGACGGAAGACAAGATCATCCTGGAAAAACACTGCGACGTGGTGCGGGAACAAAGCGACAATGTCCTGACCTACGCTTACCTCAACAGCTATTACCAGACGGGCTTGAAGAACATTTTGGACCGGGCCATCCTAAAATACGCCAAGCTGGCCCTGGAACAATACAAAAAGGTCGATGAAATTCCTTTTGATTTCGCCCGCCGGATCATGTCCGTGGTCGTGGAAAAGGACGGGCAGCACATTTTGATCGCCAAGGGGGCGCCTGAGGAGATCATCAAGAGATGCACTCATTATGAATTGGATAAAGAGGTCTTTGAAAAAGAGGAGCTGGTGCTGGCCGACCTTATCAAGGAGTGCGACTCCTTAAGCGCGGATGGGTTCAGGGTTTTGGCGATAGCCTATAAAAATTTCAAAGAAAAGAAAGAGGCATACTCCCGCAACGATGAAAGCGAAATGGTCCTGTTCGGCTACGTGGCTTTCCTGGACCCTCCCAAGCTTAGCACCAAAAAGGCCATCCTGGGCCTGCAAAAGCTGGGCGTCCAGGTCAAGGTCCTGACCGGCGACAATGACCTGGTGACCCGTAAGATATGCGGCGAGGTAGGCCTCGATGTCCAGGGACTTCTCACGGGCCAGCAGATCGAGGGGATGACCGACCAGGAACTGCAGGAAAAGGTCAAAACGACCACGGTTTTTGCCCGGTTGTCGCCTTTTCAAAAGGAAAAGGTCATCCACGCGCTTCATGCCAACAACCACATCGTGGGTTTTTTGGGGGACGGGATCAATGACGCTCCGGCTTTAAAGACCGCGGACGTGGGCATCTCGGTCAATAACGCCGTAGATATCGCCAAGGAATCGGCGGATTTCATCCTCCTTAAAAAGAGCCTTATGGTCCTGCAGGACGGCGTCATCGAAGGCCGGAGGACATTCGGGAATATCGTCAAATACGTTCGTATGGGTGCCAGCTCCAATTTTGGGAATATGTTCAGTATGACCGGTTCCACTATGGTCCTGCCTTTCCTGCCCATGCTGCCCATCCAAATATTGTTGAATAATTTCTTGTACGACCTTTCACAGGCCCCTATCCCGACGGACCATGTGGATGATGTCTATGTCACTAAACCAAGACCATGGAACATAAAATCAATAAGAAATTTCATGTTCTGGTTCGGGCCGCTAAGCTCGATTTTCGACTACGTGACCTTTGGTTTTCTGATGCTTATTGTCCATGCGCCGCAAGACCTGTTCCACACCACCTGGTTCCTGGAATCGTTATGCACCCAAACCATGGTCATCTTCGTGATACGCACCACCGAGACGCCTTTTGTAAAAAGCTGGCCCAGCCTTCCTCTTTTAATTTCTTCGCTTGCGATCGTTTCTTTTGGGTTCTGGTTGCCTTTTTCGCCCTTTGCCAATGTTTTTGGGTTTGTCCAGCCGCCTTTGTTTTATATTGGAGCCATCCTTTTGATCACTCTCATTTACCTTGTATTGGCGGAAATTTTGAAAAGGATATTTGCTAAGAAATACGGAGTAAATTGATACAACAAAAAAACAGAGGGAGGGGTCTTTAAAATGAAACAGGTTTATTTCTTGCCGCTGCTTGTTTTCGGATTGGTGGGTACTGGGTTTGGGCAGGGAACCGAAAGCCCCAAAGAACTTCCTGCAGCCACCAGCGCAAAACTTCCCCGCTGGAGAGGTTTTAATCTTTTAAATAAATTCACCTTGCGTGATAACAAACCTTTTGAAGAGTCTGATTTCCAGATTGTTTCCGAGCTGGGATTTAACTTTGTCAGGCTGCCCATGGATTACCGCTGCTGGATAGTCAAGGGGGACTGGGACCAGTTCAACGAGCAAGCCTTTAAGGAGATCGACCAGACCGTTACCTGGGGAAAGAAGTATCATGTCCATGTCAGCCTCAATTTCCACCGGGGGCCGGGTTACTGCGTCAACTCGCCCAAAGAGCCAACGGATCTATGGACCGATCCTGAATCCCAAGAAATATTCGCCAAGCACTGGGCTTTTTTTGCCAAAAGGTACCGCGGGATTCCCAATAGCCAATTGAGTTTTGACCTGCTCAATGAGCCGGGGGATATTGATGAAAAGTCCTATGTCCAGGCCATGACCAAGGCGGTCGAGGCCATCCGGCGTGAAGATCCGAGCCGGCTGATCATTGTGGAAGGAATAAAGTGGGGCAACCAGCCTGTGCCTGAATTGGCAGGGTTGGGTGTGGCCCAAAGCACGCGGGGTTACAATCCCATGAGCGTCAGCCACTACCGCGCTTCTTGGATCAAAGGGTCGGACACCTGGACCGTGCCTAGCTGGCCGGTCCAGCCGGTCCATCCCGGCCCAACCTTTGACCGGAAAGCCCTGTGGAAACAGCAGATAGAGCCTTGGAAAAAGCTCGAAGCTCTAGGAGTTGGGGTCCATGTGGGGGAGTGGGGAGCTTTTAATAAAACACCGCACGAGGTTGTGCTGGCCTGGATGCGCGACTGTTTAGATAACTGGAAAAAGGCCGGATGGGGCTGGGCTCTATGGAACCTGCGGGGCAGTTTCGGCATCCTGGACAGCGAGCGGGCTGATGTGCAATACGAAGATTTTCATGGACATAAGCTGGACAGGAAGATGCTGGAACTGTTGCAGGCTTATTGACCGCTCTATTTGATCCGGTTCCGTATTAATTCAAAAGGTAAAGCCTAGATCAAGAAGTCTTTGTTTCTGGTTGTCCACCAAGCCTTGGGTCCTCAGCCGTGTGTTAAAGAATTCCCTGCGCCGGTAATTTTTTCGCAGGCCGTCGAAATATTTGGCTCTTTCTTCTTGAGGCAGGCTGGCCTGCTTGCGCAAGTTGGAGTCGTCATTTTCTATGTTATATAGTTTTTGGACAACCTCCCCGACCTTTTCCAAAAAATTTTCCTTATTTAAAGAGATATCCAAAGAGGGGATGTCGACGGGGGGGAGTTGTGGTTGCCAGGATGGCGAAGTTCCCAAAAACTTGCACAGGGCCTGATAGATCAATGAGGTGCCATTAGTTTTACCTTCCAAAGAAAGGCCCGCGATGTGAGCGGTCCCTAGTTCAACCAGCGATAAAAGTTCCAAGTCGATCAGGGGTTCAGTAAACCATACGTCGAGCATGGCCGCGGAAAGCTGGCCGGATCTAAGCGCCTGCTTGAGGGACGGCTCTTCCACGACCTGGCCGCGGCAAGAGTTGATGAGGATACTCCCTCGTTTCATTTTGGCGAGCCGCTGGCTGTCAAAGAAAAGCCGGGTGGCGTCCGGTCCGTCCGTGTTTAAGGGGACATGCAAAGTGATGATATCGCAGTTCATCAGGTCATCCAAAGGCAGGAATTCCGGGTCATGAGTTTGGCGGGCCAGCGGGGGGTCGTTGCAAAGGACTTTGATACCCAGGGCCCGCGCTTTTTTTACGACCTTGTTCCCCACATTGCCAACTCCGACCACACCCAAAGTTATTTGGGGGATGTTTGTCCTGCCCCTGCGGTGCAACGCCAACAGGCCGGCTACAATATATTCAGCGACCGAGTTGGAGTTGCCTCCGGCCGCGTGGGCAAAACCGATATTTTTTGATCGTAAATAAGTCATATCCACATGTTCGAAACCGGCTGTCGCCGTGCCGACGAACTTGACCTTGCTGTTATCCAGCAAACCTTTGTTGACCTTGGTCACGTGGCGGCATATCAAGATGTCGGTATCCCGGACGGTTTCCGGGGTAATCTCCCGCCCCGGAAGGATGCGGATATCGCCAAACGAACGAAATGCTTCTTTGGCCAAAGGAATGTTTTCGTCGATGAGCAGCTTTATGTTATTTACCTCTCTTGTCTTAAAATAAACTCAGGATAAGTAAAACCCCAAAGACCTCTAAGCGGATTATATAGTATTTCTTATTACCTATCTCTTGCGCAGGGGAAAAAATATGATACACTCTTTGAAAATTACGGCAGGAAATTTTCTGCCAAGAAGAAAGGGAACACGCCACTATAATCGTTTGGGGAGCCAAGGAACACTTAAGTTTCATTGTTAAAATTAAAAGGTTTTCTCGAAAAAGCCAACGCAGGGGGGTTTTTGTTTCCGAAAGGGAACAAAATGCTGCGCTGGCTTTTTTAATTTATACAGATTGAGGAGGTCGAAATGGCCACACCTGTAGAAAAATGGGTCGAAGAGCAAGCGGCCTTAGCCAAGCCGAAGAAGATTCATTGGTGCGACGGCTCCGAGGAAGAAGCCCGCAAGCTGATCGAAATCGGGATGAACGAAGAGAAGATCAATGGGGTTCCGATTTTCCAGAAGCTCAACCAGGAGAAATGGCCCAATGCTTATTATCACCAGAGCCATCCGACGGATGTTGCCCGGACTGAACATTTAACTTTTATCTGCCATCCTGATAAAGAATCCGCGGGCCCTAACAACAACTGGATGGAACCGGGAGAAGCCAAAAAGGTACTGACCGGATTGACGGATGGATGCATGAAAGACAGGACCATGTATGTCCTTCCTTATATGATGGGAAATCCGGATTCTCCGTATGCTAAACCTACGGTCCAGCTGACCGATGTCAGTTATGTTGCTGTCAGCATGAGGATCATGACCCGCAAAGGCAAAGCGGTCACGGAAAAGATCGGGCACAGTGACTATTTTTATAAAGGGATCCATTCGGTCGGCGATCTAGACCCTAATAGGCGCTATATCATGCATTTCCCCCAGGAAAATTTGGTATGGAGCATTGGTTCGGGCTACGGAGGAAATGCTTTGCTGGGCAAAAAATGTTTTTCCCTGCGCATCGCTTCATGGGAAGGGTCCCAGCAGGGATGGCTGGCCGAACATATGGTGATCTTGGGAATCGAGGACCCTCAAGGCAAGGTCACCTATGTCACCGCGGCGCTGCCCTCGGCTTGCGGCAAAACCAATCTCGCCATGATGCAATCGGCTCTGCCGGGTTACAAGATCTGGACCCTGGGCGATGATATAGCCTGGCTGAATGTGGGGCCAGACGGCAGATTATACGCCATTAATCCAGAGCTTGGATTTTTTGGCGTAGCCCCAGGCACTTCGATGAAGACCAACCCTAATATGATGCGGACTTTAAAAGCCACTAAATTTTATCCCACGCTTTACACCAATACGGCCATCAATCTCGATACCAATGAGCCGTGGTGGGAGGGTCTTGACGGGGATATCCCCAAAAATTTGAAAGACTGGCAAGGCAAACCTTGGAATGCCTCAGGGGGCACCAAGGCCGCTCATCCTAATTCACGATTCACGGTCTCCATCTATAACGCGCCCACGCTTTCGCCGGAGTTCGACAACCCCAGGGGTGTGCCCATATCCGCCATGCTGTTCGGATGCAAACGCACCCAGCTTATTCCCCTGGTCATGGAGGCTTTTAACTGGCAGAACGGGGTTTTTGCCGGGGCTCGTGTGGGGTCGGAAACAACCGCGGCGGCAGCTGGACAAGTTGGCGTTTTACGGAAGGACCCCATGTCCATGATTCCGTTCTGCGGTTACAACATGGGGGATTACTTCGGGCATTGGTTAGCCATGGGCGCTAAAATGAAGCACCCACCCAAGATCTATTCTGTCAACTGGTTCAGGACCGACGAGCAAGGCCAGTATATTTGGCCGGGTTTTGGCGAGAACATCCGCGTGTTGAAATGGATCGTGGACAGGGTCAACGGCAAGGTGGGCGCGAGGGAAACTGCTTTGGGTTTGGTCCCCGAATTGAAGGACCTTGATCTGGGAGGCCTTAAGATCACGGCTGATAAAATGACAAAATTGCTTGAGGTCAACCCTGCTGACTGGCGCCAGGAATTAGATGATACCGAGAAATTTTTCAGCCAGTTTGGAGGCCATTTGCCTCCAGAGATGCAGCAAGAGCTGAGAAAAGCTAAAGGGATAAAGTAACCAAACAGTCTTTATCTTGAAAAAGGCAGCTATCACTTATGAGGGCTGCCTTTTTTGTTTTGTAAACTATTTAGAGCTTTAAAAAAACAGGAAAAAGGCATATTATTGGCTCGTTTGCGTAGATTTTCACCATATTTACATAAGGGGTAGTTCTGTTCTGGGGCGCCCATAGCTCAGTTGGATAGAGCGAATGACTACGAATCATTAGGCCAGAGGTTCGAATCCTCTTGGGCGCACCATAAAGGTCTTTATAAGAAATATAATTTTATGTTATACTTGTTTTACTATTATTATATCTGAGGAGGAAAGCATGCCAGTCGTTGAAGAGTCGGAATACAAAGGCAGCCCTGTTTTAATTTTGAAAGTCAGTGAGGAAGACAGGTTCCCTTTTAATTTTGGCTTAAGGAAAGCCAAGCTTATTCTGGACCACATCGAAGATATCAAGCGTTTTGTCCAAAAGCATAACAAAACCAAGTAATAACCGGTCTCCTCAAATTAAAGCTCCGGGTCTTCTTAGGCCTTAATACAAAGCTATGGCCGTTCCTTTATTGTTGTCATGCCCAAGCCTTGAATTTGCTGCCTCTTATTGCCCCTTTTTATCTGATTGCTATTCGGCTTGATTTTTTCCCAACACTCCATTATTTTTACAACATCCTTGGATAGGAGGTTTGTCATGGAGGAAGCATCCAGTCTGATCCCTTTGGGGAACAGCCTTTATTTTGATTCTCACCGCAAATTGATCGTAGAAAAAAAAGGTGAGGTAATGAAGGTCGTCGAGACGGATCGCAGGCGCCAAAACAGGCCTGTTACCGTTGAAAAAAGGGTTTTACCTTCCGAAGATAACTCGCAATGGGTATCCCTGGGCCAGGGGCTGTATTTTGACAAGCAGCAAAAAGTGCTCATGAAAAAGATGGGTTCCAGGATGGTGCTTTATAGCCGGGACAGAAGGAAAGAACGCCGTCCCATCTCTCAGGAGAGAAGAAAGCAGTCTTAATTTCAAGTTCGTTGATGGGGCAGTAGCTCAGTTGGGAGAGCGCCGCGTTCGCAACGCGGAGGCCGGCGGTTCGATCCCGCTCTGCTCCACCATTTTTCTGTTTTTAGCCGCGGGATCTTTTGGTCCGGGCTTGATCTGTTGCAATGGAATCTTGGTTCATTGGGGAGAGGTGTCCGAGTGGCTGAAGGAGCACGCCTGGAAAGCGTGTGTGCCTTAACGGGTACCCAGGGTTCGAATCCCTGCCTCTCCGCCACTTTTTGCCTTGCAAAAAGTGGCGAGACCTCGTTATTTTAAAAAAATGACGGGTCCGCCATTTTCTCGTAACGCATTCATGCTGGGATGTTGGGCTCAAAGTTGGGATGGAGAGATGGCCGAGTGGTCGAAGGCGGCAGACTCGAAATCTGTTATACCCGCAAGGGTATCGGGGGTTCAAATCCCTCTCTCTCCGCCACTTTATGCAAAACAAAAAGTTGCGGGATCTCGTCATGTTAAAAAGTGAAATGGCAGACCCGCCATTTTTCATTGCTTATTAATCTATGGGGATTTCAAAAAATATTTACGGAATTTATGGAGCCTAACGAGGGATGGGAGAATAGTCGTGCCGGTTGGAAGCGACAGTAATGCCAATCCCGCTAGTTTTCATGAAGCGGGCGGAGATGCCGAAAAAGTATTATTAGAGCAGCTCAAGCAAGTCGCTGGGGTGAAAACGCAGGAGCGGCGCCTGACCTCGGTTCTTCACAACCTGGCCGAATTCTACCGGATAGGTAGCCGGTTTGCAGAGGCTGAGCCATTGTATGCCAGGGCATTGGAGATCAGGGTTAGGATCCTGGGGCCCAAACATCCTGATGTTGCTTCCATTTGGCACAATCTAGCCCTTCTGTATCAATCCCAAGGAAAATATAACGAAGCGGAAAAGATGTTCAATAAGGCCCTTGTCATCAGGGAAAAAGCCTTGGGGTCAAAGCATGAGGAAGTCGCTTCTGTATTGAACAACATGGCCTTGCTTTATAAAGCCCAGGGCAAATACTCCGTAGCTGAAAAATTGTTCAAAAGGGCCCTGGATATTTACGAGCGGGCCTTGGGGGCGGAGCATCCCAAAGCTATTACAACCTTGAATAATCTGGTAGCTTTATATCATGCTGATGGAAAATATGCGCAGGCAGAGCCGCTTTACAGGCAGCTTTTAGAGGTCCGGCAAAAGACCCTGGGCAGGGATCATCCCGAGGTCGCCACGGTTTTAAATAACCTGGCAGGTTTGTACCGTACCAAGCGAAAGTTCCTGGAAGCCGAACCTTTATACAGGCGGGCACTCAGTATCTATGAGCGGTTATTAGGCCGGGAACATCCGGACACAGCCACTATTCTCAATAATCTTGCAGGGCTTTATAATGATCAAGGCAAGCATGCGGAGGCCGAACCTCTTTATCGACGAGCTTTGACCATCCGGGAAAGGGTTCTAGGGAAAGACCACTTGGATGTGGCTATCACCTTGGAGCAGTACGCATCCCTTTTAAAGGCAACGAACCGCGAGGATAAAGCGGAAATTTTGGAAAAGAAAGCTCAGGAAATCCAGTTAAGATACTCGCAGCTGAAGTAACAGGTTTAAAGGTGGAAAATGGGAGTTAAAGTCAAACCTATCGTCTTTCTATTGTCTTTAATTTTATTAGCAGCATCTTTTGCGGCTGTTGAGGCCGTGGTCGTTTCGGATGACGTGCCAGGTGGTGTGGAAATGACCACGACTGCTTCAACGGCAACTCCAACCCTTGTTCCAGTCCTTACCGCTGTTCCTTCGACCAAAAACGTTGTGGTTTCCACTCCTGTTGGACCGATATTAACCCCTGTGGTGCAATCCGTTGCGGTCACTCCTTTGCCGACTCCTTTGTCGCCAACCGCACCCAAGTTCCAAAAGATCTATTTTGTCTCCAATGTAGACGGCCAATGGTCGGTCTACAGCGTGAACCTGGATGGGACAGGCCAGATAAAGATCACCAAGACCGACCTGTCCCTGAACCGCTGGAGCTATTATTCCCCGGTGGTTTCTCCCGACGGGAAAAATATGCTGTTGGTCATGACACGCAACGTCCGTTCTTATCTTTATCTTAGGGATATGGCTACTTCCAAAGGCAAACGCATTTCCGCGAGCACTGATTACGAGCTGGATCCGGCCTGGTCGGCGGACAACCAAGAGATGGCTTTTGTTTCCCTGAGGAACCGCAATATCCCGCAGGTCTTTGCGGCCCCTCGCCGAGGCTGGCCCGAAAAGCAGATCACCGAGGGGGACTGGCCTTGCACGCATCCTTGTTTTTCTCCTGACGGCAAAAGCATATGTTTTGTTTCCAAAAGGGACAACGTGGAATCCATCTATACGATGACTCTGGACGGCAAGGGCCTCAAGCGTTTGACCAATGCCGACTCCGCCGATTTTTATCCCTGCTGGTCCCCTGACGGCAAAGATGTCTTGTTCGTTTCTACGAGGGACAAAAAGTACCAGATCTATACGACCGATGCGGCGACCGGAGTCCAAGCCACCAAGCTTTCTGATGGCCAAAGCAATGATAAGGACCCCTGCTATTCTCCCGATGGCCAGAGCATTGTTTTTGTTTCCGACAGGGACGGCAACGACGAGATCTACATGATGGATAAAGATGGAAAGAACCGGCGCCGTGTTACTTTTAATCATGCCAGTTCGAGGCAGCCCTGCTGGAGATGAGCAAGCACGTCCTTTTGATCCTGCTGTTATTCAACTCTTTGGTCCTGTGGAGCGCAGACCAGGAGCTGGCCTCCTATCGTTGCAGCCGGCAGACGGCGCCGCAGGGGGAGGGGTTTTACAACGCGCGGCTGGCCTGCCGGCTGCTGCATCTGGCAGTCATCAAAAAGGGCGAAGTTTTTTCCTTTAACGACACGGTCAGCAGGGTCCGGCGTTATTATAAGCCAGGGCCTTCCGTGGAAGGGCAGCAAACGGTGTTGAGCCTGGGCGGGGGGATCTGCCAGGTTTCGACAGCCTTGTACCAGGCAGCTTTAAAAGCCGGGCTGGAGATCGTCGAAAGCCATCATCATTCCAATTTTTTGCCCACTATTGATTACTGCAAGCCTGGTGAAGACGCCGCCATCAGCAGGCCTTATAAAGACTTGAGGATCAGGAATAACAAGGATTTTCCTATACAACTACAGGCGTTCACCGAGGAAAATAAGACCGTCATCATCAAGATCATGAGAAAAGAATAGATTATCAGCGGGCCGGTGCGACCGCGGCTTCCTTGCTTGACAGGCTGATGATTTTTATATTATATTACAGCCCTTAACCTAACTGTCCTGTTCGCTTCTATCCCGAGCGCAGGCCTGTTAAACCTTATTTATAGATAGGAAAGGAAAATGTTAAAAAGTAAGTCGACCTTAGCCAAGAATTCTGAAGTCATAAGGAAATGGTGGCTTGTGGATGGGACCGACCAGGTCCTGGGCAGGCTGAGCAGCAGAGTGGCCAGTTTGTTGCGCGGGAAACATAAACCGACCTATACTCCTTCCGTGGACACCGGCGACCACGTGGTCATCATCAACGCAAGCAAGATCCGTTTGACCGGAAAGAAAGCAGAACAAAAACTGGATTACAGGCATTCCGGTTACCCCGGTGGACAGCATTTTACCTTATACAAAGATTTACTGGCCAAAGATCCCGAGAAGATGGTGCTCTTGGCGGTCAAAGGGATGCTGCCCAAGAATTCCCTGGGCAGGAAAATGATCACCAAGCTCAGGGTGTATCGCGATGCCACCAATCCCCACGGCGCGCAAAAGCTGGAGCCTTATTCCTTAGTTAAATAACAGGCCTTAGGGGGCAGTGATGGGACAGGGATGGGGCGGCCAGGAAAGAAGAGAGTCTCCCCGGGTCAAGGAAGCGGTCGGTATCCATTACCGGGTGCTGGAAAAAGATGAAGGAGCGGTCTCAGAAAGGTTCCTGCAGGCAGAGACCATCAATATCAGCGCGAACGGCTTGCTCCTGGTGACCAAGACGAGGCTGAGCGAGAACCAGAGCCTTATCATGGAAATAATTTTCGAGAAGCCGGAACAGCTGATCCAATGCCACGGCAGGGTGGTCTGGGTGAAGAAGGCCGAGGATCCTTATTATCATGTCGGCGTCGAGTTCATCCGGATGGAAGCGAAGACCAGCGAGTTGTTCAAGAAATATGTGCAGGAGATATTAGAAAAGGATTCTCCGACCCAAAGCTAAAGCCGGGCCGGACCAATCGGTAAAGGAGACATGATGGCAGAAAGTTCATTTTTAGGCACCGGTAGGCGTAAAACCTCGCTGGCCCGCGTCATCCTGAGCAAAGGCGAGGGGAATCTCGTGATCAACGGGAAACCATCCGAGGATTACTTCAAAGGGCATGATTCCCTGGCCAAGGTGGTGAAAGGTCCTCTGGTCCTCACGGAGACTGGCAACCAATATGATATTTTAGTGAGCGCGAGCGGCGGAGGGAAAAGCAGTCAGGCTGGAGCAGTATCCTTGGGCATCGCCCGGGCCCTCATCCAGGTCAATCCGGAATTACGTCCGGTCTTGAGCAAAGCCGGGCTTTTACGCAGAGACCCGCGCATGGTGGAGCGGAAGAAATACGGACAGCCGGGAGCCAGGAAAAGATTCCAGTTCTCCAAACGCTAGTCCTGAGGAGCATGTATGTTCAGGGCAGAAAAGCTGCAAAAAACAGTTTTTCTGCCCTTTTTATTTACACTCTTCCTTTGGCTGGGTCTTGGTCCGGCCGTTCTGGCCGAAGATGTGGTGGACGTCACCGCCCAGCAGGAAGGCGACCGCTACGCGATCTATGGTGAAAACCGCGATCCCTGGGCCCCCTACCATGTTGTGGTCACTTTGCCCAAACTGGAAAATTTAAAAACTTCGGCCTCCTTGCCTTTTCCAGCCGTCCTTTCACCGACCTCCAAGGCGGTTTTGTTCTATCTGGACCCGGTAGACCCGCAGCAGAGCACCAATTTTTCCACCAGCTTCACTTACGGCGTGGGAGACCCCAACATCGTTCCCGACGGTTACAAATACCTCCTTCCTTACGCGCATGGGACCAAGCACAACGTGTGTCAGGGGTATTTCGGCAGGCAAACCCATCAAAACTGCTATTGCCTGGATTTTGAAATGGACGAGGGGACCAACATTTGCGCCGCCAGGGACGGGATGGTCATCCGGGTCAAAGACGATTCCGACCGGGGCGGGCCCTCGCCGAGCTTCGAGCAAGACGCTAATGTGATAGAGGTCCTCCAGACGGACGGCACCCTGGCCGAGTATGCCCATCTCAAATACAAAGGGGTCTTGGTCAAGGTCGGCGACCATGTCGCCGCCGGCCAGATCATCGGCCTGAGCGGCAACACGGGCTATAGCTCTGGTCCGCACCTCCATTTCGTGGTAGAAAAGCCGGATTGGGGAGATCCCAAATCCATGGCCACGCAGTTTTTATCCAAGGACAACCAGGGGATATCCCTGGAGGAGGGCCGCGCCTATTATTCCTACCACCCGGATGGCCAGCCTTTTGAGGAAGTCTTGGCCGAGAAAATAAAGGAAGTCGAGCTGGAAAAGATACGAAAACAAGTGCCTCTGGACAATGAGCTCAAGATCCGGGAAGAGACCGTGGACTACAGGGTCTATATTTACTGCAGCAATGGGACTGCCAGTGCCCGGAGATTGACCTTGTCCTTCCCGGAAATGCAAAACTGTGTCAGCTCCAAGCCCGTCCCCTGCACCCTGGAGGTTCCCAACGGCAAAGAGATCTATTTTTTATATATGACCAGACAGGATTTTGAGGATCCCTTTAGTTATTCCTCGCAGGTAGAGGCCACGGATAAGGAACTGGATACCCCGGCGATGGATGCCCAATATGCCCTGACCAAGGGTGATGCGGCTTATTTGAGTGAAAAGTATTCCGTAGCTAGGGATTGGTATAGTCTGGCCTTGGACAAAGGCAGCGCCGAGGCCATGTACCATATGGGATTGATGTATGAAAAAGGCCAGGGCGTGCAGGCCGATGTTGATCAGGCCAAGCAGTGGTACCAAAAAGCCGTGGACGCGGGTTTTGTCGGCGCGCAGATGGAATTGGACCGTTTAAAGTAATCATGAGTCCTATTGTTTTCCCTGTGCCTTGACAGTTTTTAAGGCAAGTGCTATATTCACTCAGGTTCAGAAACAAATACCCTTTAAACTAGTTCAGAGAAACTAGGAAGGGAATAAAAAATGAAAAATATAAACCATGTCAGCCTTCTTGCAAATCATGCGGGAAGGCTTTTTTTATGCCTGCAACCCTATTTTTTCACCAGAGAACCCCAAAGGAGTTACCATGGAAACCACTAAGATTATGGACGAGAGCAGTTTACAGAGGACCATCACCCGCATGGCCCACGAGATGGTGGAGCGCAACAAGGGCGTCAAGGACATGGTTTTGGTGGGCATCCATACCCACGGTGTGTTCCTGGCCAGGAGATTGGCCGCTGAGATTGAAAAGATAGAAAAGACCAGCCTGCCTGTCGGGACTCTGGACATCAGTTTTTACCGCGACGACACTTCCAAGGTCATCAAGGCCGAAGTGCAAAAGACCGACATCCCCTTTGACATCAACGACAAGCGGGTCATCCTGGTGGACGACGTGCTTTACACGGGCCGTTCCACCCGGGCCGGCCTGGACGCTTTGATCGACCTGGGACGGCCCAAGGTCATTCAGCTGGCGGTTCTCATTGACCGGGGGCACCGGGAACTGCCCATCCGCGCGGATTATGTGGGTAAGAACATCCCCACGGCCTACCCGGAGGAGGTCAAAGTGCGGTTCAAGGACGCGGGCGAGGAAGAAGGAGTCTTTATCCAGAAAGGAAAGAGCTGATGGAGTGGACCAGGAAAAATCTCTTGACGCTTGAGGAACTTTCCAGCGAAGAGATACAGCTCATTTTGGACACGGCCGAATCTTTCAAAGAGGTCACCCAGAGGGAGATCAAAAAAGTCCCCACCCTGCGGGGCAAGACCATGGTCAACCTTTTCTACGAACCCAGCACCCGCACCCGGACCTCCTTTGAGCTGGCGGGCAAGAGATTATCCGCCGACGTCATCAACATCGCGGTGCAATCGAGCAGCGTGGTCAAAGGCGAGACGCTTCTGGACACCGCGAGGACCTTGCTGGCCATGAACGTGGATATGATTATCATGCGGCATTCCTGCGCCGGAGCCCCTTATTTTCTGTCACAAAACGTGAAAGCTTCCATTATCAATGCCGGCGACGGCCGGCATGAGCATCCCACGCAGGGACTGCTTGACCTTTTTACCCTGAGGGAAAAAAAGAAAACCATCAAAGGTTTGAAAGTCGCCATCGTGGGCGATATCGCCCACAGCCGAGTGGCGCGCTCCAACATGTGGGGCCTGTTAAAGATGGGCGCGGAGGTCAGGATGGTCGGGCCGGCCACCCTGGTGCCGGAGTGGATGAAAGATTTCGGGGTCAAGATATTCCACGACCTTAAAAAAGGTTTGGAAGGCGTGGACGCGGTCAATGTCCTGCGCCTGCAGCTGGAGCGCCAGCAAAAAGGCCTGTTCCCGACCGTGCGAGAGTACGCCAAGCTCTACGGCATCAACTCCCGGGTCATGCAGGTGTGCCATCCGGATTGCGTGGTCCTGCATCCAGGGCCCATGAACAGGGGAGTGGAGATCTCCTCCGGGGTCGCGGACGCCCCTTATTCGGTCATCACCGAGCAGGTCACCAACGGCGTGGCGGTCAGGATGGCGGCCCTTTACCTCATCGGCGGGGGCCGGATCAGCGAGGAACAGTCCAGCGCAGCTCCGGCCGGCCAGAGCATCACCCAGCCTGCGGCAAAGGGGGTGGCCTGATGAAAATCCTCATCCAGCAAGCCAGGGTCATTGACCCGTCCCAGAAGATCGACGGGGTGATGGACCTGCTCCTTGACCAGGGCAAGATCGTCAAGGTGGGAGGCCAGATCGCCGAGAATGGGGCCAAGATCCTCAAGGCCAAAGGACTGGTGGTTTGCCCCGGTTTGATCGATATGCACGTGCATTTACGCGAACCCGGTCAGGAGCACAAAGAGACCATTGCCAGCGGCACCCGGGCGGCGGCCAACGGAGGGTTCACCTCGGTGGCCTGCATGCCCAACACCGACCCGGTCACGGACAACCAGTCCGTGGTGGAGTTCATCCTGTCCAAGGCTGAATTAGAGGGCGCGGTCCATGTATTCCCCATAGGTGCTATCACCAAAAAGTCCGAGGGAGAGGAGCTGGCCGAGATCGGCGAGCTCAAACAGGCCGGGGCCGTTGCCATTTCGGACGACGGCAAGCCGGTGATGAGCGCGGAGATCATGCGCCGGGCCATGCAATACGCCAAGATGTTCGACCTGGCCGTCATCGACCACTGCGAGGACAAGACTCTGACCGTGGACGGGGTGATGAACGAGGGGGTTGTTTCCACCAAGCTGGGACTGCCGGGCATGCCCTCGGTGGCCGAGGAGATCATGGTCCGCAGGGACATCGCCCTGGCCCAGGCCACGGGCGCCAGGTTTCACGCGTGCCATGTGACCACCCGGGAGGCCGTAGAAGCCATCCGCCAGGCCAAAAAGCAGGGCATCAAGGTCACGGCAGAGACCGCCCCGCACTATTTCATCCTGGACCAGGAGGCTCTGCTGACCTATTCCACGTTCGCCAAGATGAACCCGCCCTTGCGGACCAAGCAGGATGTCGAGGCTGTCCGGCAGGGTTTGGCGGACGGCACCATTGACAGCATCGCCACGGACCACGCGCCGCACAGCTCCCTGGACAAGGAGCTGGAGTTCCAGTACGCGGCCTTTGGCATCGTGGGTTTGGAGACCGCCTTGGCCTTATCGCTGACCTTTTTGGTCCAGCCGAAGATATTGACCCTGAGCCAGCTCATAGAAAAATACACGACTGGCCCGGCGGGGATCCTCAACCTGGACCGAGGCACTCTGCGGCCTGGAGCGCCGGGGGATGTGACGGTCTTTGACCCGGAGGCGGAGTGGGTCGTGGACAAGGAGAAATTTTTAAGCCGCAGCCGCAACACGCCCTTCCATGGCTGGAAGCTCAAAGGCAAGGTCATCCACACTATCGTGGACGGCGAGATGGTCATCGAGGACGGGGCGCTAAAGAAAGCTTAAGGTTCACGTCAAACATGCTGTATGACGCAATCGCCTTCGCCCTCAAGGTGCGCGTCCATGAGGACGTGAGCGGGAACGCATTATCACAAAGGCGATTGAAGTTTAAAATTTCAATAATCGGAGTGAGTGGTTGAAACAGAATAAAAAAGCAATACTGGTCCTGGAAGACGGCAGGCTGTTCGAGGGCCGTTCTTTCGGGGCAACAGGCGAAACCTACGGAGAAGTAGTTTTTAACACCAGCATCACGGGTTACCAGGAGATTTTGACCGACCCTTCCTATCATGGCCAGATCGTGACCATGACCTATACCCAGATAGGCAATTACGGCACCAATAGTCTGGACGAGGAGTCCACCAGGCCGTGGGTGGCCGGGTTCGTGGTCAAGGAATGTTCTTCCTGGACCAGCAATTACAGGGCCCAGGCCAGCCTGGACGATTATCTTAAACAAAAGAAAATATGCGGTATCGAGGGCATTGATACGCGGGCCCTGACCCGTCATCTGCGGAGCCGTGGGGCCATGAAAGGCGCGCTTTCCACGGTCCTACTGGACCCCAAAAAGCTTTTAGCCAAGGTCAAGGCCTATCCCGGACTGGTGGGCAGGGACCTGGTCAAAGAGGTTACCTGCAAAAATCCCTACCCATTCGACGAACCCCTGGTGGACCTGCATACCAGCCAGGAAGCCCAGCAGCTGCCCCTCCAGCCAGTTAGCCCCAAATTCCGGGTGGTGGTGGTGGACTGCGGGGTCAAAAAGAACATCTTGCGCGAACTGGTGAGCGCGGGATGCCAGGTCACTGTGGTGCCGGCCATGGCCACAGCTGAAAATATCCTGGGCAGCCATCCCGACGGCGTCATGCTTTCCAACGGCCCGGGCGACCCGGCCGCGGTCACCTATACCATCGCAACCGTACGGCAGCTCATCGGTAAAGTACCTATTTTCGGCATCTGCCTGGGCCAGCAGATCTTGGGGCTGGCCATGGGCGGCAAGACCTACAAGCTCAAGTTCGGCCACAGGGGCGCTAACCAGCCGGTCATGGACCTGACCACCCGCAAGGTGGAGATCACCTCGCACAACCACGGCTTTGCCGTGGACCTGGATTCCTTGGCGGGCAAGGACGTCGAACTGACCCATATCAACCTCAATGATAAATGCGTGGAAGGCTTTAGGCACAAGACCCTGCCGGTCTTTTGCGTGCAATACCACCCCGAAGCCTCGCCGGGCCCCCACGACGCATCCTACCTGTTCCAGAGGTTCATCGGCCTGATGAAGGGAGGCCGGCATGCCTAAACGCACGGACCTTAAAAAGATCATGATCATCGGTTCCGGCCCCATCATCATCGGCCAGGCCTGTGAGTTCGACTATTCCGGGACCCAGGCCTGCAAGGCCCTGCGGGAAGAGGGTTACGAGATCGTGCTGGTCAACAGCAACCCGGCCACCATCATGACCGACCCGGAGCTGTCCGACCGGACCTATATTGAACCCATTACCCCGGACATCGTGGCCAAGATCATCGAGAGGGAAAGGCCCCAGGCGCTTTTGCCCACCCTGGGCGGCCAGACCGGGCTCAACGTATCCGTGGCCCTGGCGGAGAGCGGGGTGCTGGACAAGTTTGGCGTGGAAATGATCGGCGCCAAACTGCACTCCATCAAAAAAGCGGAGGACCGGCAGCTTTTCAAGGAGGCCATGATCAAGATCGGCCTCAAACTGCCCCTGAGCCAGTTCGTCACCACCGTGGAACAGGCTTTAGCTTTCGCCGAAAAGATCGGTTACCCCCTGGTCCTCAGGCCGGCCTTTACCCTGGGCGGCACGGGCAGCGGCATCGCCTACAACCTGCAGGAATTAAAGGATAAGATCGCCTACGGCCTGGCTGTGAGCCCCATCCACCAGGTTTTAGTGGAGCAGTCCGTGATCGGGTGGAAAGAGTTCGAGCTGGAGGTCATGCGGGACCTCAGGGACAACGTGGTCATCATCTGTTCCATCGAGAATTTAGACCCCATGGGCGTGCACACCGGCGATTCCATCACCGTCGCGCCGGCGCAGACCCTGACCGACAGGGAATACCAGGCCATGCGGGACGCCTCCATCGCGGTCATCCGGGAGATCGGGGTGGACACGGGAGGGTCCAATATCCAGTTCGCCATCAACCCCCAAAACGGCGAAATGGTCATCATCGAGATGAACCCGCGGGTGTCCCGAAGTTCGGCCCTGGCCTCCAAGGCGACCGGATTCCCCATCGCCAAGATCGCGGCCAAGCTGGCGGTCGGTTACACCCTGGACGAGATCCCCAATGACATTACGCGCTACACCCCGGCCAGCTTTGAGCCCACCATCGATTACGTGGTCACCAAGGTGCCCCGGTTCACCTTTGAAAAGTTCCCGGACGCCGACCCCACACTCAATACCCAGATGAAATCCGTGGGCGAGGTCATGGCCATCGGCCGGACCTTCAAGGAGTCCCTGCAAAAGGCTTTTAGGTCGCTGGAGACCGGACGGGCCGGCCTGGGCGCTGACGGAAAGGAAGAGTTTTCCGGCCTGGACAGGGGGACCCTGCAGAAAAAACTTTCCCTGGCCACCGAGGACCGCCTGCTGGCGGTCAAAGCGTCCCTCAGGGCCGGGATGACCGTGGAAGAAGTGGCCGGGTATTCCAAGATCGACCCCTGGTTCATCTCTAATATCCAGGAGATCGTGAAAGAGGAGATGAATCTGGTCAAAAAATTTAGCAGCGCCAGGGCCAAAGGCGTGCTGAACCTCACGGTGGACGAACTTAGACAGGCCAAACAAATGGGGTTTTCGGACAAGCAGATCGCGGTCCTGTCCGGCGCACCCGAACAAAAAGTCAGGCAGTGGCGCAAAAAGCTGAAGGTGATCCCGGTTTATAAGATGGTGGATACCTGCGGAGCCGAATTCGAGGCCTTTACCCCATATCTTTACTCCACTTACGAGAGCGAACAGGAAGCCCTTCCCACGAAAAAGAAAAAGATCATGATCCTGGGCGGCGGGCCCAACCGCATCGGCCAGGGTATTGAGTTCGACTACTGCTGCGTGCACGCGGCCTTTGCCCTCAAAGAGGACGGCTACGAGGTCATCATGGTCAACTGCAATCCGGAGACCGTTTCCACGGATTACGACACTTCGGACCGGCTTTATTTCGAGCCCTTAACTTTAGAAGACGTGCTCAACATCGTGGACCGGGAAAAACCTTTTGGGGTCATCGTGCAGTTCGGCGGCCAAACGCCGTTGAAACTCGCCCTACCTTTGGCCAGGGCCGGGGTGCCCATCATCGGCACCACCCCGCACAATATTGACGTGGCCGAAGACCGCAAATTGTTCGAAAAACTGCTCAAAAAACTCAAGCTGCGCCGGCCCAACAACGGCACGGCCCGGTCCCTCAAAGAGGCCCTGCGGGTGGGCGAAAAGCTGGGCTACCCGGTGCTGGTGCGGCCTTCCTACGTGCTGGGAGGCCGGGCCATGGAGATCGTGTATGACAGCGAGGCCATGGAGCGGTTCTTCAAGCAGGCCATCCTGGTGTCGCCGGACCATCCGGTCCTTATCGACGAATTCCTCGAGGATGCCATCGAAGTGGACGTGGACTGCGTGGCCGACAAGAGCGGCAAGGCCATGATCGCGGGCATCATGGAGCATATCGAAGAGGCCGGCATCCATTCGGGCGACAGCGCCTGCAGCCTGCCGCCCTACAGCCTGCGCGAGGATATTTTGGAGGAGATACGGCGGGTCACCCTGGCCATGGCCAAGGAGCTTAGCGTGGTGGGCCTGATGAACGTGCAGTACGCCGTCAAGAACGACCAGGTCTATGTCCTAGAAGTGAACCCCCGGGCCTCGCGGACCGTGCCTTTTGTGTCCAAAGCCGTGGGCATCCCCTGGGCCAAGGTGGCGGCCCGGCTGATGGCCGGCAAGACCCTGGCGGAGATCGGGATCACCCAGCCGGCCAATCCCAAGCATATCAGTGTCAAGGAATCGGTGTTTCCGTTCTCAAGATTTCCCGGAGTGGACACGGTCCTGGGGCCGGAAATGAAGTCCACGGGCGAAGTGATGGGCATCGACAAGACCTTCGGGGGCGCTTTCGCCAAGTCCCAGATCAGCGCCGGCCAGTCCCTGCCTTTGTCCGGCAGGGTGTTCGTCAGCGTCAAGAACAAGGACAAGCGTTCGGTCATTTTTATCGCCAAGAAGCTGGTGGATCTAGGATTTAAAATACTGGCGACCCAGGGCACGGCCAACATGCTGGAGAAGAACGGCATGGAAGTGACGCATGTCCGCAAGGTCATGGAAGGCAGGCCCAATATCGTGGACCAGATCCTCAACAACGAGGTGGACCTCATCATCAACACGCCGGCCGGCAAAGGGCCCCGGAGCGACGATTTTGAGATCAGGCGGGCCAGCGTGACCAAGGGCGTGCCCTGCGTGACCACCATTTCGGGGGCGTCCGCGGCGGTGAACGGTATCGAGGCCCTGATCAAAGAGTCCATCACGGTCAAGACCGTGCAGGAGTACCATAAAGCCTAAAAATCAGTAGAATAGGCGTTATTAAACAGATCGTTCAAAGAGAACGGGAGACATAGTGGAACTGACCGGAGAGGTCCTCACCAATCAAAAGATAACCCTGGATTTTTACCATATGAAATTGAAAGTGCCGCGGGCTTTCCGGTCGGCCCGGCCGGGCCAGTTCCTCCACGCCCGGATCGATTTCCACGCCACAGATCCCCTGATGCGCCGCCCTATCTCCCTTTACCGCGTCCACAAACAGGGCAAGGACTGGCTGGCCGAGATCCTTTACCGGGCCGTGGGACACGGCACCGAGATCCTGTCCACCCTGAAACCCGGTGATTTGCTCAACTTTTTAGGGCCCCAGGGCAACGGTTATCAGGTCCGTTCGCAGGACAGGACCGCCATCATGGTCGCGGGCGGATACGGGGTAGGGCCGCTATATTTCCTCAGCGAAAGGCTGCTAAAGAGCAAGCGGAGCAGGGTCAAGGACATCCACGTGATCATCGGGGCGCGCAATAAGGAACACCTGCTGTGCGTCAAGGAGTTCCAGGACCTGGGCGTGCAAGTGCATGTCACCACCAATGACGGCAGTATGGGGCTCAAGGGCGTAGTCACGGACTATTTATCCAAGCTTTTGTCCTCCAAAAAACTCAAAAAAACAAAAACCTGCGTTTATGCTTGCGGGCCCGAGGCTATGCTCAAAAAAGTAGCTGAGGTGAGCGGAAAACATGAGGTGCTTTGCCAGATCTCCATGGAAGAGCGCATGGGCTGCAGCCTGGGGGTGTGCATGGGCTGTATTTGCAAGATAAAAAAAGACAGGCCGGCCAAAGGCAGCCTTCCTTACCGGTTCTTGAGGGTGTGCACCGATGGCCCGGTGTTTGAGGGGAGTAAAATAGAATTCGAATGAAGAAAAAAGTAAACTTCGAAAGGGCTTTTCGACGCGATCGAACCTGAAAGGGAACGCATAATTTGTAAAGCAGGTTCGATCGAAAGTTTTGGTTAAATTTAAAGAAGGATAGATTCATGAGAAAAAAGGTTAAAAAACTCAAAAAACAACTGATAGAAAATGTGGAGCAGGTGAGGCCTTACCTGGGCGTGAAGCTGGGCGGGGTCAATATGAAAAATCCCGTGATGGTGGCTTCCGGGACCTTTGGCTACGCCGAAGAGTTCTCCAAGCTGATGGATCTCAGCAAGCTGGGCGCTCTGGTGGTCAAATCCGTGACCCTCAAAGAGACCATGGGTAACCCCGCTCCCCGGTTGTGGGAGACGCCTTCGGGCCTTTTGAACGCCATTGGCCTGCAGAATATCGGCGTCAAGAAATTCATCAAGGAAAAGATGCCCTTTTTGAGGAAGCTGGACACGGCCATTATCGTCAATATCGCGGGCAAGTCTGTCCGGGAATATATTGAGTTGGCCGACCGATTGGACGATGTTCCCGGGATCGCCGGGCTGGAGCTCAATATTTCCTGTCCTAATGTCAAAGAAGGCATGTTCGCTTTTGGCAGCAACCCGCGGGCCACGCATGACCTGGTGTCCGGGGTGCGGCAGGTCACCGATCTGCCCCTCATCACCAAGCTGTCGCCCAATGTGACCGATGTGGCCATGATGGCCAAGGTCGCCGAGGAAGCCGGGACCAGCGTGATCTCGCTGGTCAACACCTTCCTGGCTATGGCCATTGACCCGGAAACGCGCAGGACCAAGCTGGCCAACGGGTTCGGGGGATTGTCCGGACCGGCCATCCGGCCTATCGCGGTCAGGATGGTTTACCAGACCAAAAAAGTGGTCCGGGTCCCTGTGGTGGGCATGGGCGGTATCATGAACACTTCGGACGCTCTGGAGTTCATCCTGGCCGGAGCCAGCGCGGTGTCCATCGGCACGGCCAATTTCGTGGATCCCAAGGCCAGCCTCAAGATCATCAACGGCATTGAAGAGTATCTTATCCGGCACAACATGGCCGACTTCCATGACCTGGTCGGTAAGGTCATTTTCACCAGACGGGACTAGCCATGAAGGCCTGGCCTTTTATTGTCCTCGGCCTTTGCCTGCTGCAGGGTTGCGCGTCGCTGTCCCAAAAGGTGGGGAACAGGGATTTTGCTCCGGAGGAGGGCCTGGCCTCCTGGTATGGCGCGGATAAGAGCCATATCATCGAGGACGGAGGGCCGACGGCCAGCGGCGAGCGTTATGACATGTATGACCTGACCGCGGCCCATAAGACCCTGCCTATGGGCACCATGGTCAAAGTGACCAACCTGGAGAACGGCAGGACCGTTATCGTGCGCATCAACGACCGCGGGCCTTATATCAAAGGCCGTATCATTGACCTGTCCCTCAAAGCCGCCCGCATCATCGGCATCGAGGGCAAGGGCACGGCCAAAGTCAGGATAGAGCCAGCGGGTTAACAGAGGAGATAAATGGATAACCGAGAAAGATTGATCGTGGCCCTGGATGTAGCGAGTCCAGACGAGGGGCTTGTTTGGGCCAATAAATTAAAGGGGAAAGTGGGCGTTTTTAAGGTCGGCCTGCAGCTTTTCACGGCAGGCGGGCCAAAGCTGGTCAAGGATATGCAGGCAACCGGAGCCAAAATATTTTTGGATCTGAAGTTTCACGATATCCCCAACACCGTGGCCAAGGCTGTGGAGCAGGCGGTTGCCTTAAAAGTAGAGATGGTCACCCTGCACACCAGCGGCGGGAGCGAGATGATGAAAGCCGCGGTGCAGGCTAGAGGTAAAGCTAAGAAACCTTTGCTCCTGGGCGTCACTGTTTTGACCAGTTTGCATCCTGAAGTTCTCAAGCAGGAGCTGTTCGTCGCCCAATCTTTGCCAGACCAGGTGGTATCTCTGGCCAAACTGGCCCAGCAGTCCGGTCTGGACGGGGTGGTGGCCTCAGCGCAGGAAGCTTCGCTCATCCGACAGGCCTGCGGCAAGGAATTTTTGATAGTAACTCCTGGCATCCGTTTGCCGGAGAACAAAGTACAGGACCAGAAAAGAGTTCTAGGCCCCAAACAGGCGCTGGAAGCAGGGGCGGATTATCTGGTGGTCGGCCGACCCATTCTTGGTGTTGAAAACCCGGTGGCCGCGGCGGATAAGATGGTTGAAGAGATGAGCAAGAGTTAAATGGTAATCCGCCAGTCCTGTGGACTGGCGAGATAACAGGCTGCTGAAGGACTGTTATTAGGTGAGGCAGCAGCCTATTAGGAGGATTTTGATGACTTCAGAGCAGGTTTATGAGCTGCTGAAAAAGTGCGGGGCAATTTTAGAGGGGCATTTTCTGCTGACTTCGGGCAAGCACAGCGGGCTCTATGTGGAGAAATTCCGGGTCTTGCAGTATCCGGACTACACAGAGAAGCTTTGTCAAGAGATAGCCCGCAGGTTCAAGGACGACAAGATAGAGGTGGTGGTCGGGCCCATGACCGGAGGCATTATCCTGTCCCATGTGACGGCAAAGATACTGGGATGCCGTTCCATCTTTACCGAGCGGGAGAACGGCGTGATGGCCCTGCGCCGGGGCTTTGAGATCAAAGAAGGCGAGAGGGTGCTGGTGGTGGAGGACATTGTGACCACGGGCGGTTCGGTCGTGGAGGTCCTCAAGGCCATCGAGAAGTTCAAGCCCAACCTCATCGGAGTCGGGCTGCTGGTGGAACGCTCCAAAACGGACATCGATTTCGGCGTGCGCAAAGAGCCTCTGCTCAAACTGAGCATCGAGGCCTGGGAAAAGGGCGAGTGCCCCCTATGCGCCAAAGGAACTCCGGCCATCAAGCCGGGCAGCCGGTCGCTTTGACAACGCCGGGCCATTCGGTATAATTTAAAAAAAAGACGCACAGGAGAGTATTTTAAGTGGACGCAGGCGGTTGTTGTTCCAGGTAGAAAATCTGACCCGGTCTCCCTTGGGAAGACCGGGTTTTTTGCGGAATGGTGAAAGGAGAAAAGGTGGGCAGTTCAGCCGGAGACGGCGACGGGTCGAGTAAACCAAACGGATTCGTTGAAATAGCGGGAGTGCTGGTCCAGGAAAAAATCCTGAAGGAATCGTTCCAATGCGACCCCCTGAAATACCGATGCCAGGCGGGCTGCTGCAGCCGGGGATGCCTGATGCACCCTCATGAGATCAAGAAGATCAGGCAGTACTGGGACACCATCAAAAAATACATCGAACCGGAGCGCCGGGCCTATACCCACCAGGAGGGAGACAAGACCTTTTTTGAGGAGTGCCGGCCCAACTGCCCGTGCGGGTTCATCCTGGGAGAGCACGAAACCCGCTACGTCAAGGCGCACGTGCCCAAAGGCGCCGCCCTGAGGACCTTTTGCACCCGCAACATCGGCCCCATGTGTTTTTTCGCCTACCACAAGGATGGGGAGCAGTGGTGCGCGCTCCATTCGGCGGCCCTGGAGCTCAAGATCCCCCTGCAGGATATCAAACCTTTGGATTGCATTCAGTTCCCTCTGGCCGTCACCCATGAGCAGGATAAGACCCACCTGGTCTTCCAGGACACCAAGGAGTTCTGCGGCCTGCCCTGCGAGGGGAAGGAAAGCCCGGCAAAGATGTTCGTCACGCTCAAGGACTCCATTGTCCTGCTCCTGGGGGAACAGTTCTACGCTGAGCTGGCCCGTTACGCCAAGCTAAAGGAGAAGCAAAGCATTGCCGCATAATTCGCCGTTCTCGCTGAAATTTCTGGCTAGGGTCCGTAATACCGTAGGCCTTTTGCTCGTGTTCTGCCTGGCCGGAGAGGGGGTCGTCCCTGTTTACGCCGCCAAGGCCGCTGCCACGCCCACCCTGGAGTTCGAGGAAAATATCCAGACCCCTACGCCCCAGGCTGTCCTGACCGCGACCCCGGCGGACACCGCGACGCCCGTGCCCACGGCCACGCGGACCATGACGCCGGTGCCAGGAGTATCCAAGTCCGAGTTCCAGCAAGTCCGCAAAGAGGTGGACGAGCTTTCCGACAAGATGCCCGACATGAAGACCAGGCTGGCCAAGCAGGAGGAGGCCGCCAAGGACCTGTCCCAGGCTTTGGACAGCCTCAAGGACAAGCTGGATAACCTGGATAAAAAGCTCGGCAGCCTCAGGGAGGACTGGCAAACGGCTGACGCGGGCAATGTCAAAAAGATGGACCTCAAGAACATGGAAGACCTGACCCGGGAGCTCAAGCAGAGCGCGGAGGCTTCCCAGACCAAGGTCAATGACTTTGAGAACGAGATCAAGAAGGACCAGGACCAGCTCAACGGCCTGAACGACATGGTCACGGTCCTGCGCAAGGACAGCCAGGACAACGCCCTGGAAGTGGCCGGGGTGAAAAAGGACATGGAGGCCATCAAGAACCCGGCTCCGGCCAAATCCCCTGAAATGACCGATATGCTCAACTGGCCCTACTGGGGCGTCACGGCCGCCGGCCTGGCGGTCGTGGCCATTGTCCTGGCCGTGACCGTCCATTGATTTTCCACCCGCTAAAAAACCGCTGAACAGAACCCCCCGGTGTTATACAATAACCCTGCGAGAGTGCCACGGCCTTCCCAATTCGAAGATTAAAAAGAGTTTGGCCGTGGGTGAATCGCAGCCCGTAGTGAGCGTTAGCGAGCGTAGGGGTTACTTCGCATGCTCCCCTCCAATATTGCGGCGCATGCGAAGGGAACAGAACCATAGACCATAAGGAGCGAAATGCCTGAATTACCCGAAGTTGAAGTCATCCGCAGGCAGGCCCACAAGGCCCTCGCGGGAAAGAAGATAGACAGGATCGAGGTTTACACCCGGTCGCTCGTCCGCACGCCTTTGCCCGCGTTCAAAAGGTCCCTCAAGGGCGCCGTGGTCAAAAGCGTCAGCCGGAGGGCCAAGTACCTGCTTTTTGAGTTCGTCCAGCCCCTGGTCCTGCTGGTGCACCTCAAGATGACCGGCCAGCTGCTCTACAGCCCAACAAGGAAAAAAGACAAGCATACGCATGTCATCTTCAGGTTCAGCGACGGCACTTACCTGCATTATTCCGATGTCAGGAAATTCGGGTCTTTGTGGCTCTACAGCCAGGACAGCCTGGCCAAAGTGAAGGAGCTCAAAGCCCTGGGCCTGGAGCCTCTGGGCCCGGAGTGCAACTGGGACAAGTTCCAGGGAATGCTCTCCGAGAAAAAGGGCAGGATCAAGCCCCTCCTGATGGACCAGAGCTTCATCAGCGGCATCGGCAACATCTATTCCGACGAGGTCCTGTTCCAGGCGCGGGTGCATCCCTTGCGAAAAGTGGAAAGCTTGAAACCCGGGGAATGCAAAGAGATCTTTCACGCCATCAAGGACAAGCTGGAGGAAGGGATACGGCGCGGAGGCAGTTCGGTGGACGATTACCGGGACCTTTTTGGGGATAAGGGGACCATGCAGGACCATCTCGAGGTCTACGGCCGCAAGGGCCAGAAATGCCTGCGCTGCGGCCTGGCCATCAAGACAGCCCGCTTGAGCGGCCGCACCACCCATTTTTGCGACTACTGCCAGAAGTAGTTATTCTGATCAAAGGAACTTTCCCATGCCTTTCCAATTAGTCTCTGATTTCAAACCCAAAGGCGACCAGCCCCAGGCCATCAAGGCCCTGGTGGACCAGTGCCAAAAAGGCGCTCCCCGTCAGACCCTGCTGGGCGTGACCGGCTCGGGCAAGACCTTTACCATGGCCTGCGTCATCGAGGCTTTGCAGAGGCCGGCCCTGGTCATCTCGCACAATAAAACATTAGCAGCCCAGCTCTACAGCGAGTTCAAGGATTTTTTCCCCAAGAATGCCGTGGAGTATTTCGTGAGCTATTACGACTACTACCAGCCCGAAGCCTACATCCCGCAGACCGACACCTATATCGCCAAGGACGCTTCCATCAACCAGGAACTGGACCGTCTGCGGTTGTCCGCGACCCACTCCCTGCTGACCCGCAGGGACACCGTGGTGGTGGCTTCGGTCTCCTGCATCTACGGCATCGGTTCGCCGACGACCTGGCAGAACATGCTCGTGTTCCTCAAAGAGGGCGAGGAATACCCCCGCGACCGGTTTTTCAAGAGCCTGGTGGACATGCAGTACAGCCGCAACGACATCGACTTTTTCAGGGGCAACTTCCGGGTGCGGGGCGACACCGTGGAGATCTATCCCTCCTACGGCGACACGGCCTTCCGGCTGGAATTTTTCGGCGACAAGCTGGAAAAACTGACGGAGATAGACACGCTTACGGCCACCAAGATACGGGGCCACCGTTCCCTGGCCGTTTATCCGGCCAAGCACTATGTCATGCCGCAGGACGAGATGAAAAAGTCCCTGCAGAACATCGAGGACGAACTGCAGGAACGCCTGGCCGAGCTGAAAAAAGACAACAAGCTGGTGGAATTCCAGCGCCTGGAGCAGCGCACGCATTTTGACCTGGAAATGATGCAGGAGATAGGGTACTGCAGCGGCATCGAGAACTATTCCAGGCATCTGGACGGCCGCAAACCCGGGGAACCGCCCTACACCCTGCTGGATTATCTGCCGCAGGACGCCCTTATCTTCATCGATGAGTCCCATGTGACCCTCCCCCAGCTCCACGGGATGTACAAGGGCGACCGGTCGCGCAAGGATTCGCTGGTGGAATACGGGTTCAGGCTAAGGTCAGCCTATGACAACCGGCCTTTGTATTTCGAGGAGTTTGAACAGCGCGCCAAGCAGGTCGTGTTCGTGTCCGCCACGCCCGCCGAATACGAGCTGAAACAAAGCAAAAAGCTGGTGGCCGAGCAGATCATCAGGCCGACGGGCCTGTCCGACCCGCAGGTCATCCTCAAAAAATCAACAGGCCAGATCGACGATGTGATGGCTGAGATACGCCGGCGCGCCGGCGACAAGGAACGGACCCTGGTGACCACCCTGACCAAACGCATGGCCGAAGACCTGACCGAGTATTTAAAAGGGGTGGGCATCAAGGTCCAGTACCTGCATTCGGACGTGGAAACATTGGAACGGGTCAAGATCATCCGGGAATTGCGCCTGGGGACCTACGACGTGCTGGTGGGCATCAACCTCCTGCGGGAAGGTTTGGACATCCCCGAGGTGTCCCTGGTGGCCATCCTGGACGCGGACAAGGAAGGGTTCCTCAGGTCCGAGCGGTCGCTCATCCAGACCATGGGCCGGGCGGCCCGCCATATCAAGGGCACGGTCATCCTTTACGCGGACAAGCTCACGGACTCCATCAAAAAAGCCATAGCCGAGACCAGCCGCCGCCGCGACATCCAGCTGGAATACAACAAAAAGAACCACATCACGCCGGAGTCCGTCAAAAAAGCCATTCGGGAGGATATCAGCACGGTTTACGAGGCCGATTACTACACGGTGCCGCTGACCGGAGGCGTGGTGGCTGCCGAGGACAAGGCTGCCTACATCCCGCCGGACGAACTACCCAAGATCATCGTGGGGCTGGAGCAGAAGATGAGGGAAGCGGCCCGCAGGCTGGAGTTCGAAAAGGCCGCGCTCATCCGCGACCGCATCAAGAGCCTGCGCGAACACATGCAGGGCATCGCACCGTCAGAAAAGGAAGTGCTGGAACTGCTGGGATTGTCCGCGAAAAAAGGACGTGAAATCGTCCAGCAGAACAAAAAGTTAAAATCTAAAAGAGCCAAGCTGAAAATTAGAAAAACAGATGTAAAATAAGACTAAATGTATACCTAAGGTAGACAAATTATAGTAAATGCAAACTAATAATTGATGTTTGTTTTAATAAATGCTAATATGTAAACCATGAGTATACAAAATAGAGGAAAAATAAACAAACTTATAAGGATTTGGCCTCATGGGACAGTGGCGGTATCTTCCTGGCTCAATAAACAGGGAGTTTCCCGGCAACTGGTGAAAAAATATCTTAAGTCAAAATGGCTGACCCGGATAGGCAGTGGGGCCTATGCTCGTAACGGAGAATCTCCTGATTGGACGGGGGGCCTTTATGCGATACAGAGTCATACTGGCCTGCCCATCCATGCCGCAGGCAAAACAGCTCTTCAACTGCAAGGATATGCCCACTTTCTTTCTCTAAACAAAACAGGGGATATCTGGTTATTTGGGAACACTGGCCAAAAACTTCCCAATTGGTTCAAAGCTTTTGATTGGGGGCCAAAAATAAATTATGCAGCTGTAAACCTATTTGGTAGTGCTAGATCTCTTAGTTTTACTACTAAGGATTTTGGCGACTATCTCATCCGAATATCTTCTCCTGAAAGAGCTGTGATGGAGCTTTTACATTTAGCTCCACAGGACCAGTCACTGGAAGAAGCCAGGCTCATAATGGATGGACTGGCAACATTGCGGCCTGATCTTATGCAAGAGCTTTTGAAGGAATGTCAATCCATAAAAGTAAAGAGGTTATTCCTGGTGCTAGCTGAAGCTAGCGGTCACGAATGGGTGCCACGGTTGGACCTGAAAAAGATTGATCTCGGAAAGGGGAAAAGGTTGGTAGAAAAGAACGGTAAAATGCATCCTAAATATCAGGTTACCGTCCCGGAGTCTCTGATGCCGGCCAGGTCAGGCGGAAAGGAAACGGCGTGAAAGAAACATCCTACACTAAACAGGCACGCCTCCTTCTGCGATTTATGCCGCTTATTGCACGTGAAAAATGTTTTGGTTTGAAAGGCGGTACAGCCATCAATCTGTTCGTCAGGGATATGCCTCGTCTTTCCGTGGATATAGATTTGACCTATCTGCCGATAGAATCCCGTGAAATTTCTCTGACCAATATGAATGCGGTTCTTAAAAGGATTGCTGCGGGATCCAGCAGGATTGTTCCTGGAGCTAAGGTGGATATCAACAATCCGGACGACCAAGGAACCCGATTATATGTACGGGAACCAGATGCGGTGATCAAAGTAGAGGCCAACGAGGTTCTGCGGGGCACGGTTTATCCTTCAAGAGAAATGGAGTTGTGCCCTAAAGCAAAAAAGTTGTTTGAATTGACGGTCAAGACCACAGTTGTGTCTTTTGCTGATCTTTACGGTGGAAAGATTTGTGCGGCGCTGGATCGTCAGCATCCCAGGGACCTGTTTGATGTAAAACTACTCCTTGATAACGAAGGGATGACCAAGGAGGTCCGAAAAGCTTTTGTTGTTTATCTGGCCAGTCATAACCGCCCCATGCATGAATTGATCAGCCCCACCAGATTGGATTTTAGGAGAGATTTTGACAGCGATTTCAGTGGTATGACGCAGGAACCGGTTACTTATGAGGAGCTGGCGGAGACAAGGGAAAAACTTATTAAAGGAATTGCCAAAGGTCTAACACAGGATGAAAAAAGATTTTTAGTTTCATTGAAGGCGGGTGAACCAGAATGGAATCTTCTGGGAATAGATAATGTCGAAAGGCTTCCTGCTTTGCAGTGGAAAATGCTCAATATCCGAAACATGAATAAAGCCAAGCAGAACAGGATGCTGGAGCTTTTGAAGGAGAAGCTGGAGTTAGTTTAACTGTCCGCCAAAAAAGGCCGTGAAATCGTCCAGCAAAATGCTAAATTAAAACCAAAGAGAATATCCTTAAAGAAATGAAGTGAGGCTCATTCTGTCAACACAACGGAGCTTTTCAATGTTGCAAATTGAATTAGACAGGACAAATATAAGCAGCACTCCTGCGGGGGCAAACGCTGTGAATATTTCCTATAGTTATTGGGGCAACGGCCTCAGGCTATCCATGAACGACAGCGGGGGCGTCAAAACCTACCACTATGACGAGTTAAACCGGCTGACGCAACTCAGCAATTCCTCTTCCGCCTATTCCTTGTTCTATGCCTATGACCCCAGCCACAATAAGGTCACCAAAACCAACACGCTGCCCAATACGGGATCAACGGTTTACGACTATTATGAGAACGGGTTGCTGAGGTCAGTGACGGACGCTGATAACCAGACCACGGCGTATTATTATGACAGCGTGAAAAACCTGACGGAGGTGGTCTATCCGGGAAACATAGCCACAGCCAATTATACCTATGACCCTTCCACTAACCGTTTGACCCTTTTGCAGAACTTAAATGCCAAAGGGTCGGTCATCTCCCAGTTTGCCTATGACTACGACAATGTGGGTAACAAGAAGCACATGAAGGATAATGTGGAAACAGTAGGTTATGGTTATGATCCCCTTAACCAGCTCCAGACCGTGACGCACCAGACCACCAGGGGTACGATCAGCTATGGGTATGACGCGGCGGGGAACAGGAATAAATTCAATTCTCAGGCGATCAATGTTTATTATAACAATGACAACTCGATCCAGAGCGGGTATGGGGAAACTTTTACGCCTGACGGGGCCGGGAATATGATACAGAGGACAACAGGCTCATCAACGACGACGTACGGCTGGGACAGCCTGAACCGGCTCTGTCAGGTCACTCTGCCAGGGAACAAAACAGTCAGCTATGTATATGACGGAGATAATCACAGAGTAAAGAAAACAGTGGGCAGTGCCGTGACCAATTATATTTATGACGGGAACTCGGTGGTTTTTGAGACGGATGGGAGCAGCAACCCTACTGCCAGGACTTATAACCCTGGGATTAGCGTTAAGGATAATAAGGGCAATAAATTCTTTTATCTCTATGACGGGCTAGGGTCAGTGGTTAATCTTATTGATAGAAAAGGTCAGATAATTCAGTCCTACTCTTATGACGCATACGGTCAGGCTTTTGGTGTGATTAAAGACCTGATGAATAACTACAGGTTTATCGGGGCAGGCGATGTTTATTCGGATGATGATGTAAATTTGCAATTTATGTTGAACAGGTGGTTTGACCCAAAGCTGGGAAGGTTTATATCCAGAGATCCTATTGAAATTAGATCAAGTCCAAATCTTTATGGTTATGTGAACAATAACCCAATAAATAATATGGATATAATGGGACTATATACTTCGCTTCAACATGTACAACAAGAATATAATGCATTGGATTATAGGGTATCAAAAGGCAAGCTACCAACTTCTGTTGAAATATTGATAGCAGAAAGTGATCTTGATGAATGTCAAATAGATTTAATGCAAGTTCGTGTACGTATGTTTGGAGTAACCGGAGCTGGCTTTGTCCTTGGAGAATTTACAGAGGGTCTTGGTGCACCTGGTTTACAAGCGTTGGCGATGTTTTTGGAATCCGCGGGTTTGATTGGGGAAGGATATGATTTAATTTCAGGAATGGCTGAGTTGTCCAATGATGAAGATGTAATTAAATATTTAGAAGAGAAAATAAAGGAGTTAGAGAAAAAATGTCATACCAAATAAGAAAACTGTTTTCATTTAAAACAATTTTCAGGTCACTTTTATTATTTGTTATTTTGCCTACCTTTTGGATTTTTATTTATAAATTAATTTATCCTAAATTAATTGGTCATTCAGATAAGCTTAATAAGTGTACTAATATTATATCTGTCCTTCTGCTGTGGTTTTGCTTTATTGTTTTAAGGATTTACTTTACGCCGCTCAGAAATCTGCAGATGGGGAGTTTTTTTGAAAAATCAAAAAAACATTTTGGCTTCGTTATTATATATTTTGCTGTGGTTTCGATTCTAACTTTCTTAATGTATTTTTATTTCCTAATAGATCTTATTGACAATAATTTTTATAATTTTCTTTATACGATATTTATGGTTGGATCATCCATTTTTGTTTTAGAACACTTACTTAGAAATACTAACAAGGAATGATAGTGAATATTAATCACGCAATGTACAAATATTCAGCGCATGTTTTAATCTGCTTTTCTGTAATAGAAGGTAAACACAGCGTGGCAGGAGAAGAATAAACAACTATGACCAATACTCAAATTTCATTTACGATTCAAAGCCTAGCGTTACTTAGCGAAACTGGAGACAAAATGCAGGTTTGTGAGAAAGGGTCTGAGAACATACGATTTAGGATGATTGATTTCAAAACACTGCAACGGATTATTGACGGAAACAACCTGCGGGTCAGGAAGACGGGGAACGGTCAGACTACGAACTATCTCTATGATGGTCTTTCCGTGGTGTTTGAGACCGATGGGACAACAGGGGCGATAACCAAAACCTATAATCCTGGAATTAGTGCGACGGATAAGAAGACAGGTTACAAGTTTTTCTATCTTTATGATGGGTTGGGGTCAGTGGTGAATCTGATTGATAAGAAGGGACAGATTATTCAGTCCTACTCTTATGACGCCTTCGGACAGGCTCTAGGCGTTACCAAAGACCCGATGAATAATTATAGGTTCGTAGGATCATATGGGGTGTTTTCCGATGACGATGTTCAGGCTCAATATATGATGAACAGATGGTATGACAGCAAGCTTGGTAGTTTTTTATCACGGGACGCAACTCCGATGGGAGAGTTAAACCTTTATCGTTATGCGAGCAACAATGGTGTCAATTTAATTGATCCTTATGGATTATATGACTGGTGGCAAGGCGGTTGGGGCGTTGAGGGCGTGATAGGGGGTGGAGCTGGGATTGTTGCTGCGATTGCCGCAATACCTGCAACAGGGGGATTAAGTCTGGTGGGTGCTGCGATACTAACTGGTGCAATTGCTGGGGGAGGAGTTACAACTGCAGTAGGCGCAGTGAATGTTATTGCCGCAGGAACTGATCAGGCTGGAAGTATCATTGATCCTGTTGGGCAGATTACAAATGCACTGGTCGGGCAAAACATAGGAGGCGATATTGTTACAGCTCAAGAATTACAGGATGCATATAAGATAGTCATGGGAGAGAACCCTGCGGAAAAAATTGAGGGTGCTGCGGATTTAGTTCAGAAAGTTATTGAAAAAATAAAGGAAAAAAGGAATAAGAAAAAGCAATGTCAAAAATAAGTATTACAACCCTTTTAATATCAATTTTATTTTTTTGCCTTGGGATTATAACAATATTTTTTCCAACATTTTTTGGAAGGCTTCGAGTCTTTAGTCTTAGGTATGAGAAGTTCATTACACCCATTTGGTATTTTATAAATAAATGGAGACGTGTAAAACGTCCTCCAACAAGAAGGAGCGATGTAATTAGCGGTCTAATTCTATTAATTTTTTCCGTAATATTTTTTTATCTTTATTTGGCAGGCAGGTAGTTCCAGTTGGAGATTGTGAAATGTTCAGCATGTCAGGAGAAGGGTTGAAGGATATGACCGACACTCGAATTTCATCTACGATTCAAAACCTAGCGGTACTTAGAAGTCCGCTGAAAAAGTCCCCATGCGGGGACTGCAAAGAGCCCAGCAGGGTCTTTTTCAGCTCACGAAGAAGGATGAAACTCCTCGATGCTGATTGCATACCCCTCAAGGGGGTACTAAAAAGAGTCTCGGAGTGGCAGTCTGCTGAGGCAGACTGCCAGCGACCCTGGAGACAAAATGCAGGTTTGTGAGAAATCGTCTGAGAACATACGATTTAGGGTGATAAACATCCCTGCGCTAGAGCGCAGGGTATTTCAGAGGAAGAATCTATTTTGTTTGTTCCCCCTCCGCTTCGCTGCGGGCTGGCATTTATCCCCGCTAAAAGACTGCGGGGGTTTCTGCCAGAGGTCATAGATTTCAAAATACTGTAAAGATTTTGAGCAGGATGGTAACGGAAGCGGAAAAAAGTAGGGTGTTATTAAGCTAAGGTGGAGCTAAGTTATGAGGAAAAAAATCATACTGCATGTAATTTTTCTGGCAATGATTTTAGCTCCTGTTTTGGTGTCGGCAGGTTCATGGCCATTTTTTAAGAATAACATGGTTAGGTCAGGCAGTGTTTCGTCCTCTAATTTAACCCCTCCCTTGATATTGAAATGGGCTTTTAGGGCCGCCAATAATGCGACTGTAGAGTATTCCTCGCCGGTAGTTTCAACCAATCATTATGTTTATATTAGCGCGAGTAATGGGATAGTGTATGCCTTTGACAGCAGTGAGACCCCAACGAAAGGCCTGATTAATAATGTTATTACCTCAGTGATTAATCCGAAAAGGGTCTATCAGACCGAAGGTCAGATCTATAGCACTCCGGCTGTAGTTAACACAAGCAGTGATACAAGGATTTTTGTGGCATGCACGGATGGTTTTTTATACTGTTTAAAAGAAGGCACTAGTCCAGATTTCCTATGGAAGTCTCCCATTGGAAACGCGGGGTTTTCTTCGCCCGTGGCTTACACTACGCTCTCTTCTTATCAAGTAGTTGCCTGCGGATCCAATGACGGGTCAGTGCATGTTTTCAGCGTGAGCGGCACTCCGGTTCCATCGGTTTACCAAACCAATGGTTATGTGATCGGTTCCCCGGCAATATCCGGATACAATAATTTATATTTCTCTTCCCTGGACGGGAGTTTTAATTCCATTAATGCCACGAACGGGGGCCCTCTCCAATGGACCAAAATCCAGAGTCCGACAAGAGCCACGCAGGTGGCCAGCGGGAATGTCGTGTTTGTCGGGGACAGCGGCCTTAACGGCTATTATTATGGCGGTTCCTATACAGGACAAAAGCTTTACTCCACCTATGGATTTGGCGCGGGAGTGGCCATGTCGTCATCCCCCGTGGCTGTACAGGGCAGTTCCGGTACTATAGTTATAGTTTGTCTGGATAACGCTACCATTGTTGCGCTGAATTATCCTATTGTCGTGAATTGGGTCCAGGTCTTCACAAATAAGGGCTAGCTGCCGACTCATCCCCAAAAGCACCACGGACTTCATACCCGTGGTGTTTTTTTGTTTTAGGTCAGTCCTTGGCCAAGTTGAAAAATTCCGGCTTGCGCTGGGTGCGGCTGAACACGGTTTTGCCCGCCACCTTTAGATAGCTGGCGTCCAGGACATAGCCTTTCACAGGCTTGCCTTTAGCGGTGGTCCTGAGCCAGATAAAACTCGCGTCCGTGGAATATAACGGCTGGTCGTCCACAGCCTGCTCCAGCCGTCCAGACCAGCAATAGTGATCGATCTGGCCGTCCGGCAGGACTATATCCAGGTGGTAGAGGCCGCTGTATTTGCGGTCTTCGGGAGTGCCGGGGCTCAGCGAATAGTCCGGTTTTTTGTCCTTTAAAAAGGGCGCTATCAGGACGGCGGAAACATCGCCCCTGGCCAGGCTGGGATAGGAATAATCCACCTGCGGAGCGGGAACAGCGTCGATCTCGTTGCCTCCCACCCATCCACGGAGGGGCTTTTGGCTGCCCTCATAAACCTGCATGGTTGCACCGTCCGGCACCTTCAAAAGCTTGACCAGGAGGTTCACATCCTCGTTTTGGGACCACCAGGAAAAGCCGGCCGGGTCAGAGGACCATTTGGCCATGGGAGCCATCTGCCAGGGGTTGTGGACGGTGTGCTCCGCGTCCGTTTCCATCTTGTCCAAAGCGACGATGTATTCGCCCTTGACCCAGAAAAGGATGCGGCTGTGGTCCCCTTTGACGCCCTGGCCCAGGCCTTTATCAAAATTCCAGCCAAAGGTGCCGGACCAGTAGCCGCCCTGGTACCGGGCGTGGATGAACGCGCAAGCGGAGTTAAAATCGGCGCGTTCCAGCCTGGCGTCCACCGGAGCCTGGTTCCAGCCGTCCACGTTGAGCGTGTTGTGGGCCGGAGTGGATTTCCCGTAGGGGGCCATCGGGTTGGACATTTCATAGCTGATGATGCCCGGGTCAGCCAGGAGCATCCTGCCAGCGGAGCGGAAACAAAAAGAAAGCCTCCCTAGATGATTGTGGCCTCCGCCCCAGGTCCCGGCGTCAAAAGCAATATAGTCGGCTCCGGGTTTCCAGGCTGAACGCATAAAGATTTGGCCCGCCGCGGGAAAGACCTGGTCCAGAGGAGGATTTTGGAGAGCCTGGTCGGGGGGCAGGCATTTTTTAAGGATGGCGTTCCTGGTTTCCAGTTCATTCAATTTAGCGCCATCTCTGGGGACAAAGGGCGAATCGTTCAAGCTGGCCAGATAGCACTGGGCCACGTAGTCCAGGCTCTTGGCCACTATGTCAGGGTTGACCTTGGCGTCCGCTTCAGGGAACAGCTTGGGCAGGAGCAGGTATTTGGCGGCTACCTGGGCCATCCAGGCGGAATAGTCGGGAGTGCGTTCTATGTGGACACCGTCGGACAGGAATTGGTTGGACAGTTCCTGGCGCAGGCCCTCAATGCCTATCCGCAGGACCGAGGGGGCGTCCTTCATAAAGGGATACCTTAAAGAGGTCATGACCAGGGCGTCCAGTCCGGCGATCCTCCAATTACCCACAGCGGCTATACGGGTGGACAGATATTTGACCTGGTGGTCCGCGGAGTCGGTGACTTTGTCGATGAACTTGTCGTCAAAGGACGGGCTTTTGAGGAAATAGGGCAGGGTCTCGCCCCAGGTTTTCATCCTTTCGGCCAGGTCCAGGCTGCGGTCGCCGGGCCGCCAATCGCCTTCATTTTCATAGCTGCCGCCGTGGTCGATCCAGTCCTCGATATAGGAACGGGCCGCCTGGGCGTATTTTTCATCCTTGGTCGCTTCATAAGCCGCGGCAAGAGCGTTGAGCTGGTAAAACCGGTTGAGCTGGGCCGGCCATTCCTGATGGGCTATGTTCTTGCCGCTCCAGTCGATATTGCTCAGGCCTATTTTCACGGGTTGGTCGTAGAAAAAAATGGTCCCGGAAGCCATCAGGTCGGCCTTGTCCAAAGTCTTTTTGTCGGCGGCCGGGATGCCTCCCTCGAACATGACCTGGCGGAGCTGGCGGTATTGCTCGAGGATGACCGCTTTTTTGTCCAGGGCGCGGGCATGCAGCTGCGTGGCCAGGCCTCCCAAGGCCGCGAATAATAAAATAATTCCAATGATCTTCATAAAACCCTCCTTTTTCCGGTCTAAGCCAACCTACTTTGCCTTGGCCATGACCCTGGCGAATTTTTGGTAGCGCTTAAAAAAGTCTCTGCCCAGTTCCTGGTCCACTTTGGCAAAGCGTTCCTCCAGGACGATCAGCTCAGGGGCCTTGAGGACTTTCATGGTCATGGGGAAAAGCAGGTAATCCTCTTTCCAGATGTGGTTTTGGTAGAGGGCGATGAGGGCTTGCAGGGTTTCGATGAGGGCCTTTTTAGTTCCTGCCGGGTCTTTGGCCAGGCTGTCCGCGCTTTCTTCAATTTTTTTGACCCACTCGCGGCCTTTGATGTGTTCGGCCAATAAGGCATGGATAGGGCAACCCTGCCCTGGCACGCCATGCTCCACCAGATAGGGGAACAAGATGGCTTCTTCCTTGCCGTGGTGGCATTTGTCCGCGTAGGTCCGCATGAAATCCACAATGCTCCGGAGGAGCTCCGGGTCAGGCAGGCTGCCTGCCTCGATCTTTTTCAAAAGCCCGGGGAAAGAATCCACCACTTTGTGGATGTAAACGTGCTCTTTTTCCAGTTTGGCCACCGACTTTCTGCTTTTCATATATTGCTCACTACTTGGAAAAAATTTGACAATTCTTTTTCTTCTTCGGGCGACAACAGGCTGTCCGCCATGTTATAGAGGAAGTTTTCCTCCTTATCTATATGGGGCCGCAGGAGCTGGGCATAGGATCTTAAATGGCCGGCCAGGGCGTTCACTTTCGGAGCCAGGCCTTGTTTGGCCTTGGGCAGGACGGAAAGCATGGACTTCACCAGGCTCCGGCCCGCGACATGTTCCCGGAGCAGTTCGGAGACCGGGCCTGACTGGCCTTTTTCCACGAGTTTGGGGAAAAGGTATTTTTCTTCCTTGAGGTGGTGCGACTTTTCCAGGAAGTTGTCGAAGTAATCCATGATCAGGCCGATGCTCTTTTCATTGACCTTTTGGCGGGATTCCATTTCCTTGATCTCCCGGTCCACACCCTCCAGGAAGTTCAGGATGAGCTTGTGTTCAACCCGCAGAGTCTGCGTGGAATGCACGCTAATATCCCCCTTGGCCGGGCGATTTTAACTTTTCACCCGAACCCTTCTTTTTGCTAATATCAAAGCAAACCATTATGTCACAAAAGAGAAGGCCGTGGATATACAGAAAAAGCTGAAGGATCTGCCGGAAAAACCGGGCGTTTACCTGATGAAAGACGGGCAGGGCCTGGTCATTTACGTGGGCAAGGCCGTGTCGCTCAAGCGCCGGGTGCGTTCGTATTTCCAAAAGGATTTCAGCGACTCTCCCAAGACCGCGGCCATGGTCTCCAAGGTCAGGGACCTCGAATGGCGCCTGGCCGACTCGGAACAAGGCGCCATCCTGATGGAGAGCAACCTCATCAAGAAGCTCCGTCCGCGTTACAATATCGAGCTAAAGGATGACAAGAGCTATCCCTACCTGATGTTCACGGACGAGGACTATCCGAGGCTCTGCGGGGTCCGCAGGCCTTACCACGGCCGGGGGGAATATTTCGGGCCTTTTACCGCCACGGTCATGAAGGCCACCCTGCGTTTCATCCACGAGCTTTTCCCTCTGCGTTACTGCGAGGGGTCGCTGAAGACCAAGAAGCCCTGCCTCTATTACGAAATGAAAAGCTGTCTGGCTCCCTGCCTTCCCGGCAAGGTTCCCGTGGAGGAGTACGCGAAGATAGTCCGAGAGGTCAAACTATTTCTCCTGGGCAAAAAGACCGCCTTGCTGGCGGGCCTGGAAAAGGGGATGTGGGAGGAGTCGGACCGGGGGCATTACGAGACCGCGGCCAAACTCAGGGACAAGCTGGCCAAGGCGCGGGAATTCATCGCCCAACAGCAGGCGGCCAGCCGGCTTATCCGCAAGGAAGGCGACATGGTGGACCGGCCCGCGGCCACCAAGGGGCTGGAGGAACTGCAGCGGTCCTGCTCCCTGGCCAAACTGCCCCGGCACATCGAGGCCTTCGACATTTCCCATCTCAGCGGCAGCCAGACCGTGGCCTCCCTGGTCGTTTTCAAGGACGGATTTCCCAGCAAAAAGGACTACCGCAAATTCAAGATCAAGACCGTGCCAGGCATCGATGATTTTGCCAGCATGGCCGAAGTGGTGGGCAGGCGTTACCGCCGGGTGCTCGCCGAAAAAGGGGAGCTTCCTGACCTGGTGCTGGTGGACGGCGGCAGGGGACAGCTGGACGCGGCTCTCAGGTCGCTGCGCCGGACCGGCTTGGACAGCCTGCCGGTCATCAGCCTGGCCAAAAGGGAAGAGCATATTTTCACGACCGCCGATCCCGGCCCGGTCATCCTGCAGAAGAACTCGGCCGGACTGCACCTGGTGCAGTGGATACGGGACGAGGCGCACCGTTTCGCGGTCAAGTACCACAAGGTTTTGCGGGGCAGGGAGGTCAGCGCGTCCGCTCTGGACAGGCTCAGCGGCATCGGCCCCAAGCGCAAGCAGGAGCTATTAAGACGCTTTGGCAGCGTGGATAAGCTGGAGCGGGCCAGCCTGGAGGAGATCCAGGCGATGCGCGGGTTTTCAGAGAAAATGGCCAGAAAAGTGAAAGGATTCCTGGGAGGAAAATGAAAAAAGCGCTGGTCAGCCTGATCGGATTAGGGTGGGTTTGTTTTGTTTCTTTCTATTACTTGAGCTACAACCCCATCCATCCCAGCTTGATCTGGCAGGCCTGGGGCCAGCCTCTGTGGCTGAGCCGGGCGAATTATCTGGGCCTTTGCCCTCAATTTTTGAAAATGGTCTGGACCCTCTGCCTGGTGCTGGGCTGCGTGGCGCTGGCTTACAGCTTGGGCAGGAAAACAATCAACGGATTGCTGGGTTATGCCCCGAGTTCCAGCCGGGAAGAGCTGGTCATTTTTACAGGCGCGGGATTCGGCGTCCTGTCCTTCCTGATGCTGGGGCTGGGATTGTGCGGCCTGTATTTTACCTGGCTCTTTTATCTTGTGCCATTGGCTGGCCTGGCCGTGCTGGTCATGGGTTGGCACAAGGGAGAGGCGCAGGAGCTGGTTGGGGGTTTCAGCTTTTCCCTGGGACAGGAAAAAACCTGGAGCCGCTGGCTGATGGTTTTGGTCTGCCTGACTTTAGCCATTTCCTTCCTGTGCGTGTTCGTGCCGGACACTGAATTCGACGCCCTCAATTACCACCTGGCCGGGCCGCAGGACTACCTGATGCACCACAAGATATACAACAAGGCCTACCTCTTTTATATGTTCAATCCCTTTTTTTCGGAGATGCTCAATACCCTGGGCCAGGGGCTCTACGGCCAGACCTGCGCCAAAGGATTTAATTTTGTTTTTTACCTCCTGCTTTTCCTCCTCCTGGCCGAGATGGGAGAAAATGTCCTGGGCCGGTCCTGGGCCTTTTTGCCGGGCCTGTTCTTTACCATCCCGCTGTGCGCCGACATCTCCAGCCGCGCTTTCACGGACATGAACCTGGTGTTCTGGGAGACCCTGCTTTTGTGGAAACTCTACGGGTTTTTCTGGGCTGAGGACGGGCAAGAAGAGGCTGAACCTGTCCAGGCAGGGCTGCTGCTGGCCCTGTTCGCCGGTTTTGCCATGTCGGCCAAATATACAGGCGCAGTTTCCTTTGTCCTGGCCGCGGCAGGCCTGGCCCTAGCCGGTCTGGCCAGCCCGGTAAGGAAAAAGATGCTGGCCGGCCTGCTGGTATTTTTGGCCGTCAGCCTGGCCATTGTCTCTCCGTGGCTCATAAAAAATTATGTGTGGAGCGGCAACCCGGTATTTATCTTCCTTTACGACAAGCTCGGAGGAATGCCCTGGTCGGCAACCGCGGAAAATATCCTCAAACACAGCGAATACGCCGACCCGCGGGCCAGCTATAATACCTGGACCGACTACCTGACCGCTCCCTGGCAATTCATCATCCACCAGAGAGGCACCACGGACAGGTCCAGCCAGGCTTTGGCTTTCCTGGCTTTCCTGCCCTTGTTGTTCTTTGTCCGAAGCAAAAAGCGGATATTTTATTTTTCCCTGGTGGCAGGCGCGGTCTTCCTCTCGGCCTGGTTCGTGACCTACCAAAACGCCAGGATCCTGCTGCCCGCTTTTCCGTGGCTGTGCCTGGCCTGCGCTTACCTAATTCACAGGCTCCAGGAGCCGGGCGGAGCGGTCCAAAAAATATGGGGAGCGGTCTTGGTACTGCTCATCTGTGTTTCCGTTGTCTTGAGCTGGCAGGAAACGGGCCAGGCCCTGGTCAGCCCCGGGGCTGTTTGGGCCGGAGCGGAGCCTATGTCAGCCTATTTGAGCCGGGCCCTGCCTTTCCATTATTACGACGCCATGGCCAATGCCAACGAAATGGTGCCGCCCGACAAAAAAATCCTGGTCCTGGGAGATGACCGCAGTTTTTATCTGGACCGCCTGCATTGCAACAGTTCCATCTATTACCCGTTCTTCAGCGACTTACTTGGTAGTTGCGCGGACAAAAAAGAACTCGGCGCGAGGCTGAAGCAGTACGGGGCGGCTTACCTTCTCTATAACCGGCGGAGCATGGAGCAGCTGCAAAGGCAGCTGGGGTCCTCTGAAATGCTGGACGAGCGGTCCATCAAGCTTTGGGCGGATTTTTGGAGGGAGAGCGTCCGGGTCGTCTGGTCTCTGGACGGCGAATGGTGCCTGGCCGAGATATTGGAAGAGCCCGGCGAGCCGGCAAAGGGTTTAGTATTCCTGCCCGGGGCCGAAGAAAAACTCTGCCAAGAGGCCATGGACCTGGAACAAGAGGGCCACAGGGGCAAGGCGAGTCTGCTTTACGAAAAGGCGTTGCAGACCGTGCCCGACCTGGTGCTTCCCCAGGAAAGGCTTGTTTTTTACTACCTGCAGGAGGGGGAGCTGGCCAAGGCCCGGGAGCACGCCGGCCTGGCCGTCAAATACGGTTCAACGCAGTGGCAGATCTGGCATGACCAGGCCTTGTTCCTGCTCAAAGACAAAAAGTTCAGCGAGGCCCTGGCCGCGGCCAAGAGGGTCACGGAACTTGCCCCCCAAGGGGCCGACGGGTATTATGATCTGGGTCTGGTTTTTCAGCGCCTGGGCCGGTTTCCTGAGGCCAGGGAAGCGTTCTTCCGGGCCATCCAGTGGGACCCCAACAGGCCGGAGTTCAAGGAAAGGTTCAAAGAGGTTTCAGTCCCAAAGGCTAAACAAGCGGGGAGCGGAGCAAAGTGAAAGAAAGGTTCCTGAAAGGTTGGGTTTGGGCTGTCGCGGCGGTATCCGTGGGCTGGCTGGCCTTCGCCGGTTTCTTCTATTACAAACATAACCCCTTGTCCAAGGATATGCTGATCTACCCCTGGACCAGGCCCTTCATGGGTTTTTTCGTGGGGCCGGAACAGCTGGTGGCCCAAGCCGGGAGAATAGCCTGGGCCAGTCTCATTCTCATCCTTCTGACCATCCTGGCCTACAGTGTGGGCAGGGTCCTGCTGGTCAAACTGCTTCGTATGGATTTTGTCACCTGGAAAAGCCGGCTGGTCTTTGGCGTGGCCATTGGTTATGGCACGCTGGCTTACCTGATCCTGGGGCTGGGGCTGTGCGGGCTCCTCTATCCCGCGGTGATGGCTGTGCTGGCCGGCGCCGGATTGGTCAGCCTGGTTTGGCTGAAGGCGTGGAAGAACATCCCGGACCTCTGGAAATGCGCCAGGCAGGATGTTGGACAGCTCTGGAAAACCTCCCGCTGGCTTTGCCTGGCCCTGACCATGGTTTTCCTGCTCAATTTCCTGGCCGTCTTTATCCCGGACTCCGAATACGACGCCCTGGTCTACCATCTTTCCGCCCCGCAGGTCTATCTGATGAACCACAAGATCGTCAATATGCCGCTCCAATTCTCCACCTTCACGCCCATGCTCTCGGAAATGCTTTACTGCCTCGGCCTGGGTGTGTCGCAGCAGGCGGTCACGCAGGGCATGGACTTCATTTTTTACTTTTTGCTCTTCCTGCTTTTCCTGGAGATCGGGGAAAGGGTCTCCCTAAGACTTGCGCTTTTGGCCTGCGTCCTGTTCTTCACCAACCCCTTTACGGCCATGGTGGCCAGCCGGGTCTATATTGACGTGAACCTGGCTTTTTGGACCACGCTGTGCCTGTGGGTCTTTTTCAAGGGATGGGTGGACAAGTCGGTCCATCTGGACAGCCGGGGAAGGGTCCAGGCCGTTGTCCTGTTGTCGTTGTGCCTGGCCTTCGCTATGGGGACCAAACTGACCGGCGTGTTCACAGGCCTGGGTCTGGGTCTGGCCATGCTCTACCTGGGAGTCCGTCGCCGGGAAGGCGCCAAAGCCATGGTCCGCGACCTTGTCCTGTTCAGCGTGCTGGCCGGCCTCATTTTTTCGCCCTGGCTCATCCGCAACTACGCCTGGACCGGCAATCCGGTCTTCCATTTCCTTTACGCGAAGCTGGGAGGCGTGCCCTGGACCGAATTCAGCGAAAAGCTGGTGCAAAGGGAATACAGCCAATACAACCAGGGATACCAAAACCTGGCGGATTACCTTGTGGCACCCTGGCAGTTCCTGGTGCTCAAAAAAGGGACCTCGGACAACTCCGGCCAGGGGCTGGGACTGCTCATTTTCCTGGGGCTGGGCCTGTTTTTCCTGGCCAGGCAGAACCGGTTCTATTACTTCAACCTGGGGGCAGGGCTTTTTCTGGGGATCGTCTGGTTCGTGACCTGCCAGCACGTGCGGTTCCTGCTGCCGGCTTTCCCGGCCCTGTGTTTTGTAGGGGCCGTGTCCTTCCAATCCGTGGAAAGCCTGGATTTCAGCTGGCAGCCCTGGTGGAAAAAGGCCTGGGGCGCGGTTTTCAGCATCATCGCCCTTTTGAGCGCGGTCCAGTGCTGGCAGCAGGTGGGTTACGGGTTGGGCGGGCCGGGCGGAGTTTGCGCTGGAGTGGAAACCAGGGAAAGCTATCTCAAGAGAGTTTTGAGGAATCATTTTTACGAAGCCTATGAGCGTGCCAGCCAATACACGGAAGAGGGGAAACGGATCCTGATCCTGGGCGATGACCGGGGATTCTATCTGGATAAACCCTATGTCCTCATCTCCCTTTATTACCCTTACCTCAAACTGATGCTGGATGAGAGCAAGGACCAGGACGACATTTACAAAAAATTAAAAGAGCTGCACGCGGACTATATCCTCTATGACCGGAGACTTTGTTTACCAGATCCAGGACCAGTACCATACCTATGACCTGGACCCAAGGGCGATCAAGCTCTGGGAGGGATTTTGGAGGCAGAGGGTCAAGGTCCTGTGGAGCATCGGCCACGACTGGAGCATGGGCCAGGTGCTGGAGGAAAAGCAGCCGGCGGCCGTTGGAATGGCCGTCCTGCCGGGGGCCGAGGAAAAACTGTGCGCGCCCTGCGTCAAACTGGAGGACCAGCAAAAGTTTGAAGAAGCCAGAGCCTGTTACGAAGCGGCGGCCAAGCAGATCCCGGACCTGGTCTTCCCCCATGAACGGCTGGCGCAGTACTATCTGCAACGGAAAGATTACAAAAAAGCGCGGGCCGAGATCAATGTGGCGATCAAGTACGGCTCCAACACGCCGGAGGTGCACCACTACCTGGCGTATTTTGACCTGATGGACCGTAAGTTCGACGAGGCCATCAAGGAGTGCGAGAAAACTTTGGAGGGAAAGCCGGATATGGCCGAAGCTTATTACCTGATGGGCCTGGCGCAGGAGCAGATGGGCCAGATGAACAGCGCTTACATGTCCTTGCGCCGCGCCGCGGCCATGGACCCGGCCAGGACGGAGTTCGGCCAGGCCGTGAACGAGCTGGAAGGCGTGATGAAAAGAACCGGAGGCCAGTAGTTGGGCAGGGGACCGGCCGGGAGAAGAGCGGGAAGATGAGCAACTCGAGAAAACGAATGCTGGATTGCCTGGGATTCCAAGGGCCGGATAAGATCCCGGTGGTGTACCATCCATCCACAGCCGGGCTTTACGTGCACGGGCAAAAGCTTTTGGACCTTTTCCGGCAATTCCCTCCGGACAATAATGTGGAGTTCGGGCCTTTGCCGGTCCCCAAGCCGGGGACCATAGACCAAGACGGACGCTATCATGAGATCAGTAAGAACGAATGGGGCACCACTTGGGAATACCTGATTTTCGGCATAGCCGGTCACCCCAAAACCTATCCTATAAATTCCTGGGAGCAGGCGCCGGCTTACCAGTTCCCGCCCGTTCCCGTGCTGGCCGCGGAGGCCAGGCAGCGGATCCGGGATAAGGCCAAGGACCATCTGGTCATAGACGGGTGGATCACCCTGTTCGAGAAAATGCAGGAGCTTTGTCCCATCGACGAGGTTTTGGCAGGGCTGGGCACCGAAGAGCCGGGTTTGATGGGCCTGCTGGACCGGCTGGTGGAGTACCGGGAAAAAGAGATCAGGGAGTGGATGGACGCCGGGGTGGACGGCATCATGTTCGCCGATGACTGGGGGACGCAGACCTCGACGCTGGTTTCGCCCAAACTGTTCACCAAAGTGTTCAAGTCCCGTTACCAAAGGCTCATGGCCCCTTTAAAAGCGGCCGGTAAAAAGATCTATTTCCACTCCTGCGGTTTTCTGGGAAAAATATTTGACGAGGTTTTAGATTTAGGCGTGGACTGCCTCTGGCCGCAGATCGTGATCTTTGAAAGCGACCCGCGGTTCAGCCAGGCCTGCCTGGAACACCGGGTGTCCATCTATATCCATCCGGACAGGCAAAGGCTCATTCCCCTGGGCACACCCCGCGAGATCGAGGATACGGTAAAAAGATACGCGGACAAATACCGCAGCCAGGCTGGAGGCGGGATATTCTACGTGGAAATGGAGAACGACGCGTCTTTTGAAAATGTGGAGGCGCTCATCCGGTCCATCCATAAATACCGGTAAGGAGAACAGGTGAGAAAGAAACTGCTGGTCTTATTTTTATTGTTCTGGCCTTTCCTGGTTGCAGGGGCCGGAGCAGATAATTTGTCCGGGGTGACCCTGACCGCAACCTCTCAGGACTACGGTTTGAGGGGCTGGGGCCTGGCCGGAGACATCGTGGGAGACTGGGGGGATATGGGCATGAGTCCCCTGGGTGTCAGGTTGGAGCATATTCCAATGTTGGCCCTGTGTGGGGGGGCGCTCTGGGTCACTATGAACAACGATCTGGCCCTTTACCAAAACATTCAAAGCATCCGGAATGGGGCAGGGGGCAATGACGGCCTGATGAACGGCTGGACCGAACTGGGCGACGGTTACGTGGATGTGGCCGGATGCGGTCTGCTCTATGTGCTCGGAGGCAACAGGGATAAAAGGACAGCGGAGTTGAGCCTGGAGGGGCTGGCGGACACGGGCGTTGCCGTGCTGGTCCTGAAAAATGTTTTCGGGGCCACCCGGCCCAGCCAATTGTCCGGAAAAAGGGACTGGTTCAATGACGGCGAGGCCCAGTATGACGCCGGTTTTCCCTCAGGGCACACGGCCGCGGCGTTCTGCCTGGGGACCGTGCTCGGCAGGGCCTACCATCTGGAATGGCTGACCTATCCCCTGGCCACGGGCGTGGCTTTTTCACGGGTGTATCTTTCAGAACACTGGCCTTCGGACACGCTGGCCGGAGCCCTGCTGGGATATTGGATCGGCGACATGGTCTGGCAAAAAAGAGGGGGAACCTTGCGCCAGGGGCTTTCCCTGGGGGTTAGTTTGAGGGAAGAAACCCCTGTGCTCGTTTTAAGCGGTGATTTCAGCATTTAAAAGGTGTAGAATACACCTTATTCCAAAGTTTCGCATATACCCGTTTTGCCTTTTGTATCGTTCCTGAAAGCCAAGGCGGATGAGGGAGGATCCTTTGAAAAACAAAAAGATCTGGGTAGGGTTACTCGTCCTGCTTCTGATATTGCCCACCTTTTTCACGGTGCCGGCCCTATGGAAGGTCAGCAGGGCTGTAGGCAGCAGTATCTACGACAACCTGGAACCTTTCAGCCAGGCCCTCACCCTGATCCAGAGCGACTATGTCGACAAGGACAAAACGGATTCCAAGAAGCTCATCTACGGCGCCATCAAGGGCATGGTGGACACCCTGGATCCGTTCAGCCAGTTCATGGACCCGGATGCCTATAAGGACCTGATGTCCGAGACCAAGGGTTCTTTCGGGGGGATAGGCATCGAGATCGCTGTCCGGGAAAGCATCTTGACCGTCATCGCCCCCATCGACGGCACTCCGGCTGACAAGGCCGGGATCAAGGCCGGCGACCACATCCTCAAGATCAACGACAAATCCACCAAAGACATGACCCTGATGGACGCGGTCTCCAAGATGCGCGGCACGCCGGGGACCCAGGTGACCATCACCATCCAGCACCAGAACGAATCCGCCACCCGAGATATCACCATCACCCGGGCTATCATCAAGATACAGAGCGTCAAGTTTTCGATGCTGGAAGACGGCATCGGCTACGTGAGGCTGGGAGAGTTCATGGAGACCTCTGAGGATGACATGAGAAAAGCCATGGAGGACCTGGAAAAACGGGGGATGAAGAAGCTGATCCTGGACCTGCGCAATAACCCCGGAGGGCTTTTGGACATGGCCGTCAAGGTCGCGGGCCTGTTCCTCCCGGATCAAAGCCTGGTGGTCTATACCCAGGGCCGGCTGGAGAACCAGAACCACAAGTTCTATTCCAGCGGCGAGGCGGAGTACAAGGACATCCCCCTGGTCGTGTTGATCAACAAGGGCAGCGCCAGCGCTTCTGAGATCGTTTCCGGGGCCTTCCAGGACCTGAAACGCGCCCCCCTCATCGGGCAGACCAGCTTCGGCAAGGCCTCGGTCCAGACCATCCAGCCTTTGACCGACGGCTCGGCCCTGAGGCTGACCACGGCCCATTACTACACCCCCAAAGGGCGGATGATCCATGAAAAGGGGATCGACCCCGACATCAAGGTGGATGATACGGTAAAACCCACGGACGAGACCAAGGCGGCTTTTGAAAAGGACGTTTTCTTCACTTTCGGACGGGAGTGGACCGAGAAGCAGAAAAAAGAGGACAAGCCAATCCCGGATTTCCCCAAGGTGACCGAGTCCATGCGGAAGAGCTTTTTAAAACTTTGCGAGAGCAAGCAGGTCCCCATCAACTCCGCGAGCTACACCAAGGACAAGGAGCTTATCGAGGAGGAAATGGTCCGGTCCATCCTGGATAACGCCAAAGGCGAAGAAGCCGCCAAGCAGTACATTCTCAGTGTCGATAAAGTGGTCCTAAAGGCGAAAGAAAAATTGAAAGAGATGAACTAGCCGAGCCGGCCAGGCCACAAGGAGAGGGATGAAAAGACCAGCTATCCTGTTTGCGATGATCCTGTTCCTGGTCCTCCCGGCCGTCCATGGCCAGGACAGCGACAGCGCCGGAGCCCCTGTTTTGCAGGAAAGCCCGTTTGAAAATTTCACCACCCTTCTGCAAAACCAGCTCTCCTTGAGCGCCAGCCAGGCCGACATCAACCCTTACCCCATTGAAAAGCTCATCGCGGACCCGGACCACAAGTTCGGCGACTACAAGATGACCTCTAACATCACGGACGAAGCTCTCCTGGAACAGATGAAATTCTTTATCCTGGAGATGGCGCCGTCGTGGAGGGAAACCAGGCTGGACCTGTGGAAGGTCCATCTGGGCGGCCCCAACGAGGATGACCTCCTGGTCACCTATGTGGACGGGGTCCGCAAGGACAGGAGCGCCAAAAAGAAAGACCCGCTTTATAAAGACAGCTATCCTTATCTCCAGGTCTGGCTGTTCAAGCAGGAAGGCCAAAAGTACAAGCCTCGCTACCTCGGGACCTTCCTCAACGGCGTGATCAAAGGCCTTGTGCCGATGTCCTACGAGGAAAAGAAAAAGAAAGTGATGCTGGACTGCCTGTTCATCCAGTTTTCCGGGACCTATTACGGCAACGGGGCCCCCAGGGTCCAGGCCATCGCGTTCCAGTCGCAGAGTTTCTTTCCCCAGGTCATGGAATTCGCGGAGGACAAGGACAATAAGGTGTTCAATAAATTCGTCCTTTGCGGCATCGGCCAGGACACGCCGCCGTGCGTCGATTACACCGAGACCAGGGTCGTGATGTCCAAGGACGAACAGGCGCCGGCCCTCATCCAGTATTACCACCAGTTCATCGGCGACACCGAGGTAGCGGCCGGCTGCCAGGGGCCTTCCCAATGGTACGTTTACAGGAACAAAAAAGGCCATAAATATTCCTGCGAAGAATACCTCGACAAATTGCCGGCCCAGCTGCTGACCTACTGGCAGACCGGCAAAAAACTGTAAACCAGAAAAACTTCCCATGGAACCCCTCAAGCAAACCAGGTATCTGCTTTCGGAAACGGATTGTTCCCGTGTCGGACCTTGCGAAGCCGAAGTCAGCCTGGTGGGGCGCTCCAATGTCGGCAAGTCCTCTTTTCTAAACGCCCTGTGCAACCGGAAATCCCTGGCCGCGGTGTCGGATAAACCGGGGAAGACCCGGACCATCAATGTTTATGAGATGGGTGCGGGCCGGTGGATCGTGGACCTGCCGGGTTACGGGTTTTCGTCGGTGTCCAAAAAAGAACGCCTGGCCTGGAAACCGCTCATCGAGGGATATCTGACCAGCCGTCCCCATTTGGTCCGGGTGTTTGTCATTATCGACGCCCTGGTCGGGCCAACCAGCCTGGACATCCAGATGGTGGACTGGCTTTTCGGCAAAAAAATCCCCTACAATATCCTGGCCAACAAAACGGACAAGCTTAACCAGTCCCAGCTCCATACCCAGAGGCAAAAAACCGCGCAGGCGTTCGGATTAAAGGCTGAGGATATTTCCTGGATCAGCACGGTCAAGGAAACCGGCCTTCCGGCACTGCGGGATGCCGTGTCGGATATGCTGGGGCTGTAAATCCAAGAAAGAGAAAAGTTTGGCAGGGAAATGTTGAGGATTAAAATTTTGGAAAAGTTAAAAGCGGCTGTAACCCATATACCTCTTTCCTGTTTCTGTCCCTATACAGGCAACAATCATAAGAAATAGATGCCTGCTACCGAGCTAGCTGACCTGACCCCCTAAAACTGGTCCACCTTTTGAGTTAGAATAACTCTAAAGGAAGGACAAAGGAAGGGGGATTTTTATGCCAAGGAAATACAACAAACCCGAGCAGGTCGTATCCATGCTACGGGAGTTTGAGGTAGAGATAGCCAAAGGCAAGACGGTAGAGGAGCTTTGTCGGGCAAAAGGAATATCGGCGAATACCTACTACAAGTGGCGGCAGAAATACGGCGGGATGAAAGTGGACGAGGCCAAGCGATTAAGGTCGCTGGAGCAAGAAAATAACCAGTTAAAGAAAGTGATCGCAAATCAAGCTTTGGATATCCAGATACTGAAGGAATACAACAAGGTGATAAGTTCGGGAAAATATTAAGCCCGGTGAAAAGACGCGCAGCGGTAGAAGAAGTCTGCGTAAATATGGGAGTTTCTGAGCGCCGGGCATGCAAAGCAGTAGAGCAAGGGCGCTCAACGCAGAGGTACCAGCAAAAGCGCGAAGGAAGGGATTGGGGGTTGGCAGAAACTATCATCAATCTGGCCAACCAGTATGGCCGTTACGGATATCGTAGGATTACGGCAATGCTCAGAGATGAGGGATGGCTGGTTAATCACAAGAAAGTTGAGCGAATATGGAGACAGGAAGCGCTAAAAATACCGAAGAAGCAGCGTAAAAGAAGGCGTCTGTGGTTCAACGACGGCTCCTGTGTCAGATTAAGGCCAGATCATAAGGACCATGTCTGGAGCTATGATTTTGTAAAGGATAGAACAAGCGAAGGACGAGCGTTCCGGATCTTGACCGTGATAGACGAATACACCAGGGAGTGCCTGGCTCTGGTAGTGGGAAGAAGTCTCAAGGCGGATGATGTTCAGGAATGTTTGATGGATCTATTCATCAGTAGAGGTATTCCTGAGTACATCAGGTCGGATAACGGAAGCGAGTTTACTTCAGAAATGATCAGAGGTTGGCTGGGTAATATCGGCGTTAAGACTTTATTTATCGAACCTGGAAGTCCGTGGGAGAACGGATACTGCGAGTCTTTTAATGGGAAACTCAGGGACGAGGTCTTAGCCGGAGAAATATTTGATAATCTGTGGGAGGCAAAGTATGTTATCGAAAACTGGAGGAAGGAGTACAATACAAAAAGACCGCATAGCTCACTGGGGTATCGGCCACCAGCTCCGGAAGCAAGGTTGCTGCAACCTTGCATTGCCCTATGTCATGCTGCTTAACTCTAACTTAACAAGTGGTACAAAGAATGGGGGCAGGTCAGTCCGTGAATCCACTGGGTAAGGCCCTGAAAAACTCAAAGCGTTGGGAAGTCCGCTGGGAAGCGGCCAAAGCCCTGGGAAATATTGCGGATCCGGCTTCAACGGGTGTCCTTATCGCTGCTTTGGATGACGAAAATCAAGATGTAGGATGCGTGGCTGCGGCATCTTTGGCCAGCCTCGGTGATGCAGCCATACAACCGCTGCTCCTGGCTTTGATGAAACAACCTACTTCCCGGTGTTTGCGCGCCGGCGTCAGGCACGTGTTAAGAGAACGCAAAGCGGAACATTCTAAAGACCAATACCGCGGAGTGTTAGCGGCAATCGAAACTGGGGTGGTTCCGGAAGCGGTCGCCGTTGAGGCTTATCGGGCGTTGTATCCAGGTAAAAAGGAGAAATGAAGTTTTGCCCGGGATGTTAGTTTTCTGCTCTTGTATGTTAATGTTCCGTCGCAAAAGCAAACAAGGCTGAGATATCGGGGAACGAGGGCTTAAAATGTCCAAAAAAAAAGTTGTAATATGTTATTTGCTAGCGCTATTTAGCCTAGCCGTCCTAGTCATTTGGAGCCGGGCGCAAACAGGATCCCTTCAAAAAGATCCGAGTCTTTTTACCCCGGCGGTTTCCCAGGACAAGGCAGTGCCGGTGACTTTTAAAGTGAACAACAGCCGGCAGGGCTGGATCAAGGATGAGATTAAACCTCCCTTAACGCTTAAATGGGTTTATAAAACCGGTAAAGGCCTTTATTCCTCCCCCGCGGTCAGCCGGGGGACCGTTTATTTTGGCGGCGAGGACGGTTATCTTTACGCCGTGTCCGTGGAAACAGGAAAATTAAAATGGAAAGTCCAGGAGAACGGCAAAATTTACGGTTCCTCTCCGGCCGCGGCCAACGGTAAGGTTTATGTCTGCACCACCGAGGGCTGTCTGAACTGTCATGACGCGCTGACCGGCGCACGGCTGTGGAAATACAGCGCGGGCCCGCACACCCTTGCTTTCAGCTCGCCTTTAGTGCAAGACAACCTGGTTTATTTCGGCGCGGATAATAAATATTTTTACTGCCTGGACGCGGACACCGGGAAAAGGCAATGGGAATTTCTCACCAAAAACAAGATCCATGATAACGCGGGGGCCTATGACCAGGGTCTTGTTTTTTTTGGATCAGAGGATGGATATGTGTACGCGGTACACAGCCATACGGGAAAGTCAGCCTGGAATTTCAAGACCAAACAGGAGCTGGATACCTGCCCTGCCGTTTATAATGGATCTGTTTTTTTCGGGTCCAGTGACAGCGCTTTGTACGCTGTCAGCGAAAAGGACGGGAGCAAGGTATGGAGTTTTAAGGCAGGCAAAGGTATCGGCAGTTCTTCGGCTATAGATGACAAAGGGCGGCTGGTATTCGGGGCCGGGGATCACAATGTTTATTGCCTGGACGTCCTGACCGGAAAACGGGCCTGGACTTTTAAGACAGGGGACTACGTGTTCGCTTCTCCCCTGATCACGGGCTCAATAGTTTACGTGGGTTCTTTTGACCATAAATTTTACGCCCTGGATGTTCAGGATGGAAAAATGCTCTGGTCTTATGAAACACACGGGGGCATCTATTGCTCGGCAGCGGCCGGTCCGCACACTATCCTGGTCGGCAGCAGGGACGGCTCCATGTATTGTTTCGAGGGACACTGAAAATTCCCCGGACCCTTATTTCCGCCTTTAAGATTTATCTTTTTGAGGGGATGCGGACAGGGCGCTGTTCACGGGAAGAGCGGTAGAGGGCCAGGACCACTTCCAGGGCACGGCGGTTGGTCTCTCCGGTGACCAAAGGCTCGCGGTTTTCCTGAATGGCCTCCACAAAATCCCTGAACTGCCAGACATGCATAACGCCCCAGGGAATTTCCTTGTCCGCGGGACGGGCCAGGCCGTTCTTGAACTTCCAGGACAAAACCTTGCCGCTGGTTTCCCAGCTGGCCGTTCCCTTGTTCCCGTTGATCTCCACCTTGGCGCTGTCGCCGGGATAGGCCGTGGTCGTAGCCTCGATGACGCCCAGGCCGCCGTTCTCAAATTCCAGATTGGCAACCGCGGTGTCCTCAGTCTCGATCTTGTGCCAGAGCCTGCGGGTAAAGCCCTGCACCTGTTTGACCGGCCCCATAACCGAGAGAAGCAGGTCCAGGCAATGGATGCCCTGGTTGACCACGCAGCCTCCGCCGTTACCCTTCCATGTTCCACGCCACGGGGCTTCGCTGAAATATTCCGGCGGACGGAACCATTTGGTAGAGGCCAGGCCCAGGGTCAAACGGCCGAATTTTCCCTGTTTTACCGCCTTGTAAACTGCGGTCATAACGGGCATAAACCTTAATTGTGAGATGACCCCTAACTTTACCTTGGCCTTATGGCAGGCCTTGATCAGGGCATCGGCTTTTTCCAAAGTTGTCTCAATGGGTTTTTCCACCATCACATGCTTGCCGGCCCGGGCTGAGGTGATACCGAGGCTGCCGTGCAAACCGGAGGGGGAGGTGATGGTCACGGCATCCACTTCAACCAGTTGTAAAAGTTTCTGGTTATCCGTAAACCAGGGGACGCGGTATTGTCTGGCCATTTTTTTGGCCCTATCAGCTACAGGGTCGGACACTGCGACAATCCGGGCATCCTTTAGGGCAGCAATGGCTTTGGCATGGATGTCGCTGATGCCTCCACAACCGATGATCCCAAATCCGATCATTTTCTTAGACATGTTCAAACTCCTCGCGGGATGGTTTGTTAGTACGGTATGCCGACTTTTTTCAGCAACTGCACCAGGGCGCTATGGGCCGGGGAAAACAGCTCTTTGCCGGCGGGATTCCCGCCGTTCTGGTGGGGTTCCAGGGTGATGAGGCCGCTATAGTTCCAGGCTTTGACCTGGCGGAGGATGGATTCCCATTGGGAATCCCCCTGGCCGGCCAGGAGGGCCCGGCCCGGATGCTGTCCTTTGGGATAATCCTTCACGTGGATGCAGTCAATATAGGGTTTGGCTTTTTGCAGCGACTCTGTAGAGGGGTCAATGCCCAGGACAATGAGGTTGCCGGGGTCATAGATCATCCTTAGGCGGGGCGAGTTCACGGTCTGGAAAACATCCACGCATTCCTCAACGGTCTCGCCAAAGAGGCCTCCGTCGTTCTCTACCAGCAGGGTGACGCCGGCCGCTTCGGCCAGCTGGGCCAGCTGCTTCATCCGTTGCATGATGGGCTGGCGGCACTCGGCTTTGGTTTTACCTTCGGTGGCGTAATAAGTGAAAATGCGGATATATTTAGCTTTCAACCTTTTGGCCACTTCCAGGGACCGAACGAGCAGTTTTTTCTCGCTTTCCCAGGGTTCCTCAATAGGGACTTTGGCGATGGGAGTGACCAGGCAGCCGACCTGGAATCCGTATTTTTTCACGATCGCCTCACCGTCATCAAGCTGCTTGTCAGTAAGTTCCGCGACATTGACCTCGCCGCCGACAAAACGGAGGTCGGCCCAGCGCATGCCGAGGCGCTTCATCTCTGAAAGGGATTCCTCCAGGTCCAAGGATATTTCACTGGAAATCGCTGAAAGCATTACGCCGGCCATAGTCTTCTCCCTTCCCATTAAAATTTATCTCACACGCTATCTAGAGCAAGATTATCCTACTTTTCCTTTGATGAAAACAAGGCCTATTTGCAGCCTCTTTTGATATACTTGCTTTGTTAAAGGCCGGCGCGTAGAGGGCTTCCGGTCTGATAGGAGGCGGTGTCCCCAATGATAAGAAAAACTTTTTTTCTGATCTTTCTCGCCCTGTGCCTGGCGTTTTTGTGGTGGGCTGTTTCCAGGCAGCACCGGCCGGCAGTTCAGCCGGCCAAAGACCAGACCAGCCTTTCCCTGGAGGTGGAGACGGAGGTGCAAAGGGTTTTGGAAAGTTTTGGCACGATCCCCCAGATCCAGCAGCAAAAAATCCAGGTCTCCAACGGCATTAAAAGGCTTGTCTTCTACAAAAAGATCAGGGTTCCCCGGGAACAACCCCTGGCTGGCTTGGAGGATTCCTGGAGCCGTTTCGGCCAAGAACAAGGTTTTAAGGTCTGGAGCATAAAAATTTTGAAACAAGCCAAACCCAAAGCCAATGTTTTAGACGTCACTTTGGGGACCAAAGATTTTATGACCCATCACCTGTTGTTCGTCCAATCCCTGAACCCGCAAGTGGCCCTGATCATTGATGACATGGGTTTTGTCGGAGATTCGCTGACCCAGCGTCTGCTCAATCTGCCGGTGACCATGAACTTTTCCGTGATACCCGGCACTCCGCACGGCCAAAAGGTGGCAGACCAGGCCTATGTCAAAAAACATCAGGTCATCCTGCACCTGCCCATGGAAGCCCTGAGCCCCAAGGAAGACCCAGGACCATGGGGTATCTATACCCGGCAAGGGGACGAGGAGATCAAGGAACAGGTGGAAAAAGACCTGGCCTGGGTGCCCCACGCAGTCGGGCTCAACAACCATATGGGCTCCAAAGGCACGGCTGACCCGAGGGTCATGCAGGACGTGCTGGACATAGTCAAAAAGCACGAGATCTTTTTCATCGACAGCATGACCAACCCCAAATCCGTGGGATACATCCTGGCCCAGAAGGACAAGATCCCCTACAACCGCAGGGATATTTTCATCGATAACAAGATGGACTCAGCCTACACCCGTCAAAGACTTTTGGAGCTGGGGAAGCTGGCCCTCAAGCGCGGTTATGCCATCGGGATCGGCCATCCCCACAAGACCACGGTGGAGAGTTTAGAAAAAACCCTGCCGGAACTTAAAAAGATGGGGATAGAGTTCGTGATGGTCAGCGAACTGGTCATACAGTAACCGTTCAGGTCGCAAGCGCAAAGCCAATTCCCCAAAATAAAAATATAAGCAGGAGTGAACATGCTCGTTCTTGGAATTGAAACGTCCTGCGACGAAACCGCCGCCGCGGTGGTCCGGGACGGAAGAAAAACGCTTTCCAGCGTGGTGGCTTCCCAGATCCCCCTGCATCAAAAGTACGGCGGGGTGGTGCCGGAGATCGCCTCGCGGGAACATTTGCGCACCATCAACATGGTCATCGACGAGGCCCTGGAAAAAAGCGGCAAGAGTCTGGGCCAGATAGACGGTATCGCCGTGACCTACGGCCCAGGGCTCGTGGGGTGCCTTTTGATCGGCCTGGCTACGGCCAAGGCCATCGCGTTCAGCCGGAATCTCCCCTGGATTGGGGTCAACCATCTGGAAGGGCATCTTTACGCCGTTTTTCTGGAAGAGAAACAGCCGAAATTTCCTTTCCTGGGGTTGGTCGTGTCCGGCGGGCATACCAGCCTGCTTTACGCCAAGGCCCCGGGAGTTTACGAGATCATGGGTAGCACCCGCGATGACGCGGCCGGCGAAGCCTTTGACAAGGTTTCCAAGCTTTTGGGGCTGGGTTACCCGGGCGGTCCTTTGATCGAAAAAGCCAGCCAAAAAGGCGATCCCAGGGCTTTCACCTTTCCCCGAGCAAGGATGAAGGACCGGAGCCTGGATTTTTCTTTTAGTGGCATCAAAACCGCAGTTTTACTGACGGTCCAGGAACTGAAGAAAAAAAGGAAGAGGATACCCAGGCACGACCTAGCCGCGAGTTTCCAGACGGCCGTGATCAAAGCACTGGTCGCAGGGGTCCGGGAAGGTGCTAAAATACATAGGGTCAGGGAAGTGGTCGTGGCAGGCGGGGTAGCGGCTAACCGTTACCTGCGGGAAGAGTTCGCCAGGGTCGCCGCAGAGCAAGGCTGGAAGGTCCATTTTCCGTCCCTGAAATATTGCACGGATAACGCGGCCATGATCGCGGCGGCGGGTTATGTTAGGTTGAAAAAAGGGATCCGTTCCGGCTGGGAACTTACCGCGGTCCCCGGTCTGGGCTGGAAGGTCTAAATCTCCCCAAGGAGGCTGTGAGTGGAAATCTGGGATATCTTCGTCAGGATGGTCGTGGCACTGGTGTTGTGCGGCATCATCGGGTTTGAAAGGGAGTTTTCCCACAAGTCCGCGGGTTTCAGGACCCATATCCTGGTGGGCATGGGCTCAGCCCTGTTCGTGGTCTGCTCCATCTGGATCTCGGACGCTTTTCCCGCCAAAGGGGTGGACCCTTCCCGCATCGCGGCGCAGGTCGTGACCGGCATCGGTTTTCTGGGAGCCGGGGCCATCATGCACTCCGGGTTCTCGGTGCTGGGGCTGACCACCGCGGCGTCCCTCTGGATGGTCGCGGGCGTGGGCATGGCCGCGGGCATGGGGTTTTACCCTGGAGCGGTCATCGGAACCGCTCTTTCTCTGTTGACCCTGATCCTGTTGAACTATCTGGACGTGTTCCTGCGCCGGTATGATTTCATCCAGGTCAGCGTTAACATCACCGCGGATAAGGACGCTTTCTCCAAGATCGAGCAGGAGATCAACCGGATGAGACTGATGCTGAGCGAATACACCCTTACCGAACAGGGAAAGGACAGGGGAGAGGTCGTGGTCAAGATCAAGGACATCCCCCAGTCCAAGGCCAGGGAGTTCATGGACACCCTGTGGGAAATCCCGGGGGTCAAGCGGATAGAAATGGTCTGAACGTTTTGTTTTTCGCCAGCTTGAAAAATCCGTAAAAGAGTTGACAGGATCAACGCTTTTTAAACTATAATATTAGGGAATCATGAAATTGTCAGTTTAGGGGAAAAGCTGATGAAAATCCAAGCAGGGCGCCATGGTTTTGATATATCTCTGATGAAGCCGGATAATGTCGGGCTTTATCAGCAGCACGTGAGCAGCTTCCAGGAGACTTTCAGCACCTTGTCCAAACTTTTTTACTGCGATTGTTCGGTTTTTTATATTTTTGACGAGAAGAAGGGCCAGCTGGAAAGGGTTTGCGATTACCGCCGGCCTGGTTATAAAGGCAGCATCAAATTGCCCTCCCGCATCCCCCTGAAGGATAAGCAGTCGCCCGTGGCCTGGGTCAGCCGCACCAAAAAACCCTTGACCGCAGTCAAAAAACTCGGAAAAAAACCAAAAGACAAACCTTATTTTTCTTCCAACCTTCTCAAAAACGTTTTCCTTCCAGTCATTTCGGAAAAACATTTGATCGGAGTGCTGGTCGTGGATAACCAGATGGCCAGGGAAAAGTTCAACGGCCGGGAAGAGCATTTTCTCAATATTTTCACTGGAGGGCTGGGGAGGACCCTGGGCGGCTACAGCATGCTCCAACAAATGGCTGCTACGCTCAACATGGAAAAACAGCAGTTGGAAAAAGCCAACGAGCAGCTCAGCCAGCATAACGTATACCTCTATGCCCTGTACGAGGTCAACCGGTTGATCAGCCATTCGGGCAGCACGGATGAGATCTTTGACATCATCCTGAAGCACGCCATGCGGATCGCTCCGGGTGGAAGCGGGGTTTTGACCCTTATTAAGGGCGACGGCGTTGAGAGGGAGATCAGAGCAACCAAAGACCACTCGCCGGCCTTGCTTCGCATCGTGGAAAAGCAGATCAAGACCCATGGCTGGATCGTCAGAGAACTGGACCGGACCAAGGCCGTTTATTTCAATAACCAGCATCCCAGCGAGGCATACCCGGGCCGCAAGGTATCCCTCATTGTGGCCCCGTTCCTGCTCCATAACGTCAGGCTGGGTTCGATCGTGATCTGGCACCCCAAGCCGAACTTTTTCACTCCAGAACACGTTGATTTCCTCAGCGCTTTGGCCGGATTGGCGGTCAATGTGTTCAGGGAAAGAGAGATGGTCGGGGCCCTGCAGGTCACCCGTATGGAAAAAGAAAGGCGCATCAGGGAGCTAAAATCTTTGAGCGACCTGGCCAAGCTGTTCCTGACCCCATCTTTGCCCGAAGAGACATTGTTGACGGAGGCGGTCAAGGCCATCCGCAAGGGTTTGGATTACGACCGGGTCGGCCTATTCTTGATCGATGAAGACAAAGGATTGCTGTCAGGAAAGATGGGGTTGGATAATCTGGGTGCTGTCGATAAGATCTATGGACTCCATTTTCCTTTAAAACCAAACTATTCTGTTTTAGTTGAAGTGGCTCTGGGCAAATTACCCTTTTATTTCACTGAAGATTATACCCGGGATACCCGGGTGAACAAAGATTTGATCCCTAAATTTCCTAGTGAGTTAAAGGGGTTCATTGTCGTTCCTCTCAAGACCAAGACAAAGATACTGGGAATCTTGTGTATGGACAATTTAGATACCAGTAGGCCGCTCTCAGAAAAAGACATCCCGGACTGCCTGACCTTTGCCTCGCAAGTGGCCATTGCCATGCAAAATGTCATCTTGGATAAAAAAAGGGAAGAGCTATCCAAGATTAACGACCAAAAAGTAAAACAGCTCAGCACCCTGCAGCAGACCATACGGCGCCTGGGGGAGCCCTTGAACGAGGAAGAAGTGATGCGGGAGCTTTACAAGGGTATCCGGGAGGGGCTGGAGATCGACCGATGCCAGATCTATCTCATCAACGAAAAGACCAAAACCTGCGAAGGGACTGCTTTTGGCACGGACCGCCTGGGAAAAACGACGGACTTGCGCGGTTTTCAAGCGCCGTTGGAGAGCGACAAGAGGATCTTCGGGGAGATCTTCAGGCAAGAAATATCACATTTTTACAGCAAGGACGTGCGGACCGCGCCCCTTTACTGCGACCGATTCGCTTTTGATCCCGGCGTCAAGGAGACCGCGGTTTTCCCCTTGAAAGGCAAGAAAAAAGTCATTGGTTTGATCGCGGTGGACAACCTCCTTTCCGGAAAACCTTTGACCCGGGAACTGCTGGATTCCCTTTCGGCATTGATCGTCGACGCGGCCCAGGCCCTGGAACATGTCCGTATCTACGTGACCCTGAAGCAGTCCTATTTTGAATCAATCCGGGCTTTCAGTTATGCCATCGACGCCAAGGACCATTATAATGTCGGCCATTCGGACAAGGTCGGCAACATTGCCGTCGCCATTGCCAAAGAGCTGCAGCTATCGCCCCAACAGCGGGAAGACATCCAGTACGGCGCCATCCTGCATGACGTGGGCAAGATCGGCATCGACGAAAAAATATTGAACAAACCTTCCCGGCTCGATAAGGAAGAATATGAAGTGATCAAGGAACATCCCGCCTTGGGGGTCAATATCGTGCGGCCCATTGAAGCTCTGGGCCATCTGCTGCCGATCGTCCGGCACCATCACGAATGGTATAACGGCACGGGATACCCGGACCGCCTCAAAAAGGAACAGATCCCTCTGGGGGCGCGCATCGTCGGGGTCGCGGATGCCTTTGACAGCATGATCTCGGATAGGCCTTACCGCAAAAGCCTGGGCCTGACGCAGGCCATGGCGGAGCTCAAGAAATTCAGAAGCATCCAGTTCGATCCCCAGGTGGTGGACGCACTGATGAAGATCCTGCAAAGACACCTGTCCCGGCATCCGGGCGAAGAGCTGAGTCTGGAAAATCTGTTCTCATAAATCAAGGGCCATGATCCTCGTCCCGTGCGTCAGGGAGCAGGCTGGCAAGCTACCATCCAGTATGGTAGCTTTTTTTATAATCGTCCCAGAAGTCATCCGTTTCGATCAAAGGACCGAAAGAGAGGTAAGCTTTTTTGCGGAAGTGGACCAATGCCCTAATCGGCGTGTTGCTGATCCCCATCAGCCTGACCATGGCCTACACCTTTTGCCGCCTGATGTGGGACCTGCCCTGGCTCAAGCTCCCTCTCCTGCCTTTTGCCCTGGGGTTTCTCGTCTACGGGGTCGTCCATGCCATTTTTTATAAACCGGTGTTCATGCACGTCATGGGACACGAGCTCACCCACGCCCTTTGGGCGTTCTTTTTCGGCGGCAACGTCAAATCCCTGCAGATCACCCCGCAAGGCGGCAAGGTCATCGTCAACCGCTCCAATTTTTTGATCATCCTGGCCCCTTATTTTTTTCCCCTTTACACCTGCCTCCTCCTGCCTGTCTACGCCGTGGCCAAGGAAAGTTTCGCTCCCTACGTAGTATTCCTCCTAGGGGCTTCCATCGCCTTCCATCTGATCCTGACCGCCTACTCGCTCTGGCTCAACCAGTCGGACGTCCAGGCGGTGGGGTTCCTGCTTTCCCTGAACATTATCCTTATCATCAATCTGCTGATCCTTACCTTATTGGTGTCCTATATCGCCCCGGCCGCTTATCCCTATGGCCAATTTTGGATCTCCCTCTGGCAGGATCTGGGCCAGGGGTTTTGGTGGTGCGTCAATATGTTCAAGGGGGCGAGAACTTGAACAGGCTCCGCGTATTCCTAGCGCTGGTAGGGGTGGTTTTTTTCTTGTGGGTCCGGGTCCAGGGAGCCACGCCCGCGGTTTTCAGCCACGGGCTGAGGGGCAGACCCGAGGTCGCCCTGACCTTTGATGACGGGCCGCACCCGCTTTATACGCCCCTGCTTTTGGAGATCCTGAGGCAGCACCAGGCAAGAGCCACCTTTTTTGTCGTGGGCAAAAGGGTCAAGCAGTACCCTGGGCTTTTGGACCGTATCACCAGGGAGGACCAGGAGCTGGGCAACCATTCTTTCAGCCACACGGATATGCGCAGCCTGACCAGGGAGGAGGTCTCCCGGGAGTTGAGCCGTACTTCGGCTCTGACCGAAGGCTGGGCCGGGGTCAAGCTCCATTTGTTCAGGCCTCCGGGCGGCCAATATAATGGAAAGGTCATGGAGTGCGCCCGACGCCAGGGCTATACCATGGTATTGTGGACCCTCAATCCCGCGGATTGGAAAATGCCCCAGGACAAGATCCTTGAAAAGATAGAAAATACGGTCAGGGGCGGGGACATCATCTTGCTCCACGACGGAGCGATCGAGACCATCAAGGCCCTTCCGGAAATTTTGAGCATCCTTAAAACCAAAGGCCTGAATTGCGTGACCGTGGGCTGGATGATCCAGAAATGGGAAGAACAACGGTCAGCCAGCCAAACCAAACAGGAAGCGGCCCAAATAAAAAAGGAGCTTCAGGGCAAGTATAAGGACGGTCATCCTGTTGTAAAATCAGACAAGCCCGACAAAGGGGCCTTGGAGATCTACCATAACATTGAACAAGACCGTTAAAAGGAGAAGCACCGTGAAACACAAAATATGCCTTGCTTTGACCATGGGCGACCCGAAGGGGATTGGGCCTGAAGTGCTGGTCAAGGCCCTTGGTTACCACAGGTATCCGGGTACCCGACTTCTAGGCGTAGGAGACCCGAAAGTTTTCCAAAGAGCCCTTAGGCCTCTGAAGGGCGGAAAAAGACTAAGATTAAAGATCGTTTGTTGCCCTGAGCAAGCCGGGGCCGACCCTTCCAAGCTCTGGGTTTACCCTGAATCTGACGCTTTGGGATGCGTCAGGCTGGCCGGAGAGTGGGCTTTGGCGGGCAGGGTGCAGGGCATTGTCACGGCACCCCTCTATAAAAAAGCTTTCCGGAGTTTTCCCGGCCATACGGAGTACCTGGCCCATTTGGCCGGGGTTAAACGGGTGGTCATGATGTTGGTGGGCGGGGGACTCAGGGTGGCTCTGGTCACCACGCATCTGCCGTTTCGCAAGATCCTCAACGCCCTGAACCCCGGAACCATCCTGGAGACGGTCAAGATCACGGGGCTGAGCTTGCAGCGGTTTTTCGGGCTCCCCCGGCCGCGGATCGCGTTGGCCAGTTTAAACCCACACGCGGGCGAGGGTGGGCTACTCGGAGATGAAGAGAAAAAACTTTTTCCACAGGTCCTGAAAAGATCCAAGCTGTTCAGGGGCCTGCAAGTCACCGGCCCATACCCTCCGGATGTCGTGTTCTTCCAGGCCCTGCAAGGGCGGTTCGACGCCGTGGTGGCCCTGTATCACGACCAAGGGCTTATCGCTTTGAAGACCATTGCTTTTAACAGCGGGGTCAATGTCACCCTGGGGCTTCCTTTCATCCGGACCTCACCGGACCACGGGACTGCGAGGGAAATAGCCTGGAAAAATATAGCGGATTATGAGAGTATGAACCAAGCCATTCTGCTTGCTGTGGACATGGCAATCAAACAAAGGGAGGATAGTCATGATCATAGGTGTTCCTAAAGAAATAAAAACCCACGAATACCGGGTGGCTGTGGTGCCCGCGGGCGTGGAAACGCTGGTCCGCCACGGGCATAAAGTGATGATCCAGAAAGGGGCGGGAGTGGGCATCGGTGTCAGCGACCATACCTATGCCAAGGCCGGAGCCGTTATCGTGGCCAACCCTAAGGATATTTTCAAAAAAGCCGAAATGATCGTCAAGGTCAAAGAGCCGCAATCATCCGAATACAATCTTTTGAGACCGGGCCAAATCGTTATCACCTATTTCCACTACGCTTCAGGCAAAGAGCTGACTATGGCCATGATTCGCCGGCGCATCGTCTCCATCGCCTACGAGACCATCCAGACCGAGGATGGAGGGCTGCCCTGCCTTACCCCGATGAGTGAAGTGGCCGGAAAATTGGCCGTGCAGGAAGGCGCCAAATATCTCGAGAAGCCCATGCTGGGCAAAGGTCTGCTTTTGGGCGGCGTGCCCGGAGTGCCGCCGTGCAAGGTCGTTATCTTGGGCGGGGGAGTTTCGGGGACCCATTGCGCCAAAGTAGCGGCCGGAATGGGGGCCAGGGTGGTGATCATGGACATCAATGTGGACCGTTTGCGTTATTTGGATGACATCATGCCTCCGAACGTTTCCACCCTTTTCTCCAATCCCCATAACATCCGCCAGCAGATCAAAGACGCCGACCTTCTGGTCGGCTGCGTGCTGATCAAAGGGGATCGGGCCCCGGTCCTGGTGACCAAGGAAATGATCAAGACCATGACCCCGGGTTCGGTCATCGTGGACGTGGCCATCGACCAGGGCGGATGCATCGAGACGAGCCGTCCGACCACGCACACCAACCCCACTTACACCGTCTCCGGGGTGGTGCACTACTGCGTGGCCAACATGCCGGGAGCCGTGGCCGGGACCTCCACCTATGCCCTGACCAATGTCACCCTGCCGTATGTCCTGGAAGTGGCCAATAAAGGTTATGAAAAGGCCATCCATGACAACGCGGCCCTGGCCTGCGGGGTCAATATGATCGACGGGATGATCACTCTTCCGGAAGTCGCGCAGTTCTACAAGCTGAAATATACTCCGCTGGAAGAGGCGCTGGCCAGCAAAAGGTTTTAATTCACAGATGTCCGTTGAACAGCCCTGGACAAAAACCAGGGCTGTTCTTTTTAAATCGTACATTGCAGTCATTCTTCATTGAAGGAGGGTTCGGATGAGTTTCCAGTACGATGCGGGGTTGAATAAAAAGGTGGCCAAACTGCTGAGCAAAATGACGCTCAAAGAAAAGGTATCCCTGCTTTCAGGCAAAGACCTTTACGCCACAGTGCCCATCCCCAGGCTGGGCGTGTCGCCCCTCATTGTTACGGACGGTCCCCACGGGGTCCGGGCCTTTTACCTCGACTACAACGGGCAGACCACGGGCCGTAAAAGCGGCCAGGCAACCCTTTTTCCGACGGGTTTTTCCATGGCCGCCACCTGGAACCCCCAGCTCGTCGGCAAGGCCAGCAGCGCCATGGCCGAGGAAACCCGCGCTCTCGGTTGCGACATCCTTTTGGGTCCTTGCATCAACATCGTGCGGGTCCCTGGATGGGGACGCAATTTTGAATCCATGGCCGAGGACCCGTTCCTGGCCGGCCGCGTCGGTGTGGAGTGGGTCAAGTCGCTCCAGGCCAAAGGAGTCGGCGCTTCGGTCAAGCACTACGCCTGCAACAACCAGGAACTGAACCGGTTCAAGGTCGATGTCCGGATCGACGAGAGGACTATGCGCGAGATCTACCTGCCCCATTTCGAGGCGGTCGTCAAGGAAGCCAATCCGGCCACCGTGATGTGTTCCTACAACCGGGTTAACGGTTACTACAGCAGCCAGAACCATTTCCTGCTCACCCAGGTCCTCAAGGAGGAATGGGGGTTCCAGGGGCTGGTGATTTCTGACTGGGGAGCCAACCACGCTACGGTTGAGTCCATGGAGCACGGCCTGGACCTGGAAATGCCCGGACCCGCCAAATATTACGGCAACCTTCTGGAGGAGGCCGTAGAGAACTGGCAAATCGAGGTCGAAAAGATCGACGAAGCGGCCCGACGCGTGTTGAAAGTCATTCTGGCCCTGGAACGCAACAGGAGGGGCAAGTGGAAAGCCAACACCACGTCCCATCAGGCCATCGGCCGCAAGGTCGCCGACGAAGCCGTCATCCTTTTAAAGAACGAACGCCAGATCCTGCCCCTGGAACCCAAAAAACTGAATTCCCTGGCTGTTATCGGCCCCAATGCCGATGACTGCGTCTGTGGCGGCGGCAGCAGCTGGGTCTGCAGCCCCTACCGCAAAACCTTGCTGGGAGCTTTGAAAAAGAAGCTGCCCCGATCCCTCAAGATCGTGCAGAAAACAGGATGCCCCAATTCCGAAGAGCCATCCATGCCTATCAGTTGCTTCAAACCCGAGAAGGCCTCCGGGCCCTCTACCGTGGGCCTGACCGCCCGTTTCTATAGCAGTCTGGGCTTCAAAGGGAAGCCTGTGGAAACCCGCGTGGACAGGCTCGTTGATTACTGGGGGTCCCCGGTCGACGACATCGGCCTCGTTTACAGTTCGCGTTACACCGGCACTTTGACGGTGCCCGAAGAGGGATGGTATACCTTCAAGCTCACCGGCCGAGGGAGCCTGGGGTTGTGGGTGGACGGGAAACGGCTGATCTCCTGCAGTATCCCCGACCCCAAAAAGAACGATAATTCCGAGCGAGCCGGCCAAGTGGTGCTCCGCCTGCAAGAAGGACGCGGTTATCGCGTCCGCATTGAACATCAGCATACTCCCGGGGATGTCATCCATTCCTTGACTTTTGGCGTCAGCCTTTCTTCCAAAACAGGATATGACCAGGAGATCCAGCACGCCGTAGAAGCGGCCGCAGGGTGCGACATAGCCGTGGTCTGCGTCGGGCTTAGAGAAGGTTACGAGTCAGAGGGAAGGGACCGGGAAAATATCAAGCTCATGGGCGAGCAAGACAGGTTGGTTTCCGCCGTAGCTGACGCTAACCCCCGCACCATCGTGGTGGTCAACGCGGGCGCGCCGGTGGAGATGCCCTGGGCGGACGAGGTCCAGGCCATCGTGTGGGCCGGTTACGCGGGACAGGACATGGGCGACGCCGTAGCGGATATTTTGCTGGGCTTGGTCAATCCCTCCGGCAAGCTCCCCATCACGCTCCCCAAAAAGCTGGAAGACAACCCTTCCTATGGGAATTATCCAGGAACAAGGAGGGTCGTATACGGGGAAGGGGTCTTCGTGGGTTACCGCTGGTATGACGCTAAAAAAGTCGAACCTTTGTTCTGTTTCGGGCACGGCCTTTCCTACACCACCTTTGAATACAGCGGTTTAAAGTTACCCAGGACCGTGAAGATAGGCAGGGACGGCCTGGCCCAAGCGGCCGTCGTCTCCATGTCCGTCAAGAACACAGGATCCAAGGCGGGAGCCGAGACCGTGCAGGTCTATGTGGGAGACCCGGCAGCCAGCGTCAGCAGGCCGGTGAGGGAGCTCAAAGGTTTTACCAAGGTTTACCTGAAACCCGGGCAGTCCCGCAGGTTGAGCTTTAAACTGGACCACCGCGCTTTGGCCTTTTTCCATCCGGAAAAAAAGCGCTGGACCGTGGAGCCGGGAGAGTTCGTCGTCGAGGCCGGAGCCTCTTCCAGGGACATCCGCCTCAAAGGTTCTTTCAAGGCGCTTTGAACGTTTTGTATCATCGGCTGAGCCGAGGAGGAGAGTAGCTTGGCGGTTTTGGATCAGGCCCTCAAGGTTTGCGCTCAAAAGAAATGTTCCGACCTCCATGTGGCGGCCGGGATCCCTCTCAAGGTCCGCTATCTGGGGGACCTGATTTCCTACGACACAGGGGCCGCGCTCAAGCCACCGCAGGTCAAAGAGCTGATCGAGGAGATCTTGACCGAGGAACAGCGCAAGACCCTCAATGATACCCTGGAACTGGACGCCATTTACCAGACCTCGGACGGGATGCGTTTCCGCATGAACGTCTGCTGTGAGCAGCGGGGGCTGGCCGCGGTGTTCCGCCATATCCCCCCGGAGATACGCAGTTTTACCGACCTGGGCCTGCCTGCGGTCGTGGAAAAGTTCTGCATGGTCACCCAGGGATTGATCATCGTGACCGGGCCGTCCCGCTCGGGCAAGACTGCCACGCTTGCTTCCCTGGTCGACTACATCAATACTAACCGCAACGAGCATATCATCACCATCGAAGACCCCGTGGAATACCTGCATGTGAACAAAAAGAGCATCATTTCCCAGCGCGGCCTGGGTGTCCATACCCGCAGTTTTGCCAACGCTCTAAGGGCCGCTCTGCGCGAGGACCCGGACGTCATCATGGTGGGGGAGATCCGGGACCTGGAGACCATGACCCTGGCCCTGACCGCGGCCGAGACCGGGCACGTGGTGCTGACCACCCTGCACACCTCCGGGGCTATCTCCACGGTCAACCGGGTGGTCAACCTTTTCCCGCCGGCCGAACAGGCGCAGGCGCAGACGACCTTTTCGGAATGCCTCCTGGGGATCATTTCCCAGCAGCTGATCAAGAACAATACCGCGACGGACATGGTGGCGGCCTTTGAGATCCTGGTCAACACCATGGCCATTTCCAACATCATCCGGGAGGGCGAAAGTTTTAAGATCGAAGGGATGATGCAGGTCGGCACCAAGGACGGGATGCGGCTGATGGACCAATCCCTGGACGACCTGTTCCGGAGAGAAAAGATCAGTCCTACGGCGCGAAAAGAATTCAGCCTCAAGGAGAGCCACTGATGGCGATGATCGACAGGCTGCTCCAACTGATGGTCCAGCACAAGGCCAGCGACCTGCACCTCTACACCGGCCAGCCGGTCCACGCCCGCATCCACGGCAGCCTGGTGCCCCTGGAACCGGGGAGCAAGCCCCTGAACGAGGATGAGGTCAAACTCCTGCTTTTGGAGATCGCCAGCGACGAACAGTGCGCCACCATCGCGCAAAACCTGGACTTAGATTTCGCCTATCATATCGAGGGGGTGTCCCGCTTCAGGGTGAACTATTTTTACCAGCAGACGGGCATGGCCGCCGTATTCAGACAGATCCCGGAGCAGATCAAAAGCCTGGACGAACTGGGCTTTCCGCCTGTTTTGAAAAAACTGTCGCTTTTGAGGCGCGGACTGGTCCTGGTCACGGGCCCGACCGGGTCCGGTAAATCCACCACCTTGGCCGCCATGATCAACGAGATCAACCATACCCGGAAGGCCCATATCCTGACCATCGAGGACCCGGTGGAGTTCGTCCACGCGCCCCTGCAGTGCAGGATCACCCAGCGCGAGGTCGGGAGCGATACCCAGAACTTCACCTCGGCCCTGCGGGAAGCCGGCCGCATGGACGCGGATGTCATCCTGGTCGGAGAGATGAGGGACCTGACCACCATCAGCCTGACCCTGACCCTCGCGGAGATGGGATCCCTGGTCTTTGCCACGGTGCACACCAACAGCGCGGCCAAGACCATCGACCGCATCATCAACGTGTTCCCCCAGGACGAACGCGGCAAAGCGCGCATCATCCTGTCCGAAGTCCTCAGGGGCATCCTCGCCCAGCAGATCCTGCGTAAAACGGACGGCAGCGGGCGCGTGGTGGCCATGGAGATCCTGACCTTTACGGCCGCTTTACCCAACCTCATCCGCACCGGCAAGACCTCCTCGCTGGTGTCCCTGATCGACGCGGGCAAAACCGAGGGGATGCAGTCCATGGACGATTCCCTGGAAAAATTGCTCAGGGATAACGCCGTGGACGGCCGTTCCGCCTACATGCACTCCCTGGACAAGAAGCGGTTCGAGAAATATGTCCAGGGCTCTTCCTCGATCTTTTGATCCTTCCGGCATGCCTTTGACCATCCAGCCCGTGGCTGGGGCTACGGCCATCCAACGCACCTCCCTGCTGGCCTGGCGCATCTGGCGCGAGTATTACCCAGGGCTCGTCGGCAGCGCCCAAGTTGAATACATGCTCAGAAAGTTCCAGTCCAAAAAAGCCATCGCCGGTCAGATCCGGAAGGGAGCCTTGTATTTCGTGATCAAGGACCCCCAAGGCCGCTGGGCCGGTTATCTGGCCGCGGAACCCAGGCCGGGGGAGCTTTTCCTGAGCAAGTTCTATGTGGCGGCGGAAAAAAGGGGCAGGGGACTGGGGCGACGGGCCATGCGATTCGTGGTGAAGCTGGCCAGAAAAATCAAAGCGCCCAAGATAGTGCTGAGCGTGAACCGGAAAAACCACTTGGCCGTGCGTTTTTACGAACGGGCCGGGTTCAAGGTCAAAAAAAGGATCAACCAGGATATTGGAAGAAATTTCTTCATGCGGGATTATGTGATGGAAAAAAGAGTCGTTAAGGTTATCTAGATTTCTTGGGGTCGTCTTCGATGAATTTTTCCAGGTCGGCAAGGTCTTTTTTGTGGATGGAGACGATCTGGATGCCGTTACGGTATTTATGAGGCCCTTCCTGCTTGTCGTCGGTGACCCAGACCACCATGGCCATCACCCGCAGAGGCTCCTGGGAGCCGGGCAGGACCATTTCCACCAAAAGGTATTTTCCGGCCTGCAAAGGCTTGCTGCTGACCATGGCCAAACCGTTCAGGCTGATGTTATCGACACTGCTGGCCTTGACCTTTCCGGGGCTGACCGACAGGTGGTCCTTGCGGGCGGCGGCGTCCTTTAAAAGGGCCGGAACTTCTTTGTCATCCAGCGGAAGGAATTGGACTTTGAGGGAGCTTTGGACCCTTTTGTGTTTTCTCTTTTCCAGCCAACCGGTATGTCCGGCCATAGCTTTTTCTCCTGGAAGTCCAGTTTATCAAAATAGGCACATTGTTCCAATTGATAACTTTTTTCAGGGTAAACGCGGAGCGGGTCTTGGGTGAAATCTTGCGCTCAGGCAACGAAAACACAGCCGGCCCGCACGGGAGAAGAGGCAAAACATTGACAGCGCCATATAAATCAAGTAAAAATGATTAACTCGCAAGCTTGGGGTATTTAAAAGAGTTGGAGCATGAACCAGGAGGCATTATGAAATTAAAATTGGGGTTACCCAAGGGAAGCCTGCAGGAGACCACCTTTCAGATGTTCAAAAAGGCCGGTTTCCAGGTCAGCGTTTCTTCGCGGTCCTATTTTCCGACCATCGCGGACCCTGAAATAGAACCGGTCCTGATCCGGGCCCAGGAGATTTCCCGGTTTGTGGAAGACGGAGTCCTGGACGCGGGCCTCACCGGAGAGGATTGGATCAGGGAAAACGACTCTGATGTGGTCAGGGTGGCGGAGCTCGTTTACGCCAAGGGAGGCCTGAGGCCGGTCAAATGGGTCCTGGCAGCGCCCAACAACTCGGCTATCAAAAAAGTCTCTGACCTCAAGGGCAAAAGGATCGCGACCGAGCTGGTCAGCGTGACCAAGGAATATTTAAAGAAGAACAAAGTCAAAGCCGAGGTGGAGTTCTCCTGGGGAGCGACCGAGGCCAAGACCCCTGACCTGGTGGATGCTATCGTGGAGCTGACGGAAACGGGCTCGTCCCTACGGGCCAATAACCTCAAGATCCTGGACGTGGTGATGGAATCCACCACCAAGCTGATCGCCAATAAAAAGGCCTGGGCCGATGTCTGGAAGAAAAACAAGGTCTCCAACCTGGCCCTGCTCCTCAAAGGCGCTTTGCTGGCCGAGGAAAAAGTGGGGCTCAAGATGAACATCCGCAAGGCCGGCCTCAAAGCGGTTTTGGATATCCTGCCGGCCATGAAAAATCCCACCGTGTCGCCCTTGAGCGACCCGGAATGGGTGGCCCTGGAAACCATCATCGACGAACGAGTGGTCCGGGATATCATCCCGCTGCTCAAAAAAGCCGGCGCCCAGGGAATTATCGAGTATCCTTTAAACAAGGTCATTCCTTAAAAGATGCTTCAGGCTGGCTAGGAACCTATTTCAATCCCAAAGGAAAACAATGCCCGCGTTTTCACCCATCATGCTGGACCTTTTGAGGCGCCACGATTTTTTCATCAAAAAAAGGCTGGGCCAGAATTTTCTGGTCGACCCGCAGGTGACGAGCGATATTCTGGAGGCCAGCCGGATCCAGCCCGAGGACGTGGTCCTGGAGATCGGGCCGGGGCTGGGAGCGCTCACGGTCGCCCTGTCGGAAAAGGCCTCCAAGGTTTACGCCGTCGAGCTGGACAGGAAGCTCTGCGAGATCCTGCGGGAGGTCCTGGTGGCCTGCCGCAACGTGGAGATCATCCAGGAGGACATCATCCACGTGGACCTGAAAAAACTGCTCAAGCCCTATCCGGCCAAGCGGGTCAAGGTCGTGGCCAACCTGCCCTACTACGTGACGACCCCCATCCTGATGAACCTTTTGGAGTCCCATCTTAAGATCGGCTCGCTGGTGGTGATGGTGCAAAAAGAGGTGGCCGAAAGGATGGCCGCCCTGCCCGGGAACAAGACCTACGGGTCGCTGTCCATCGCCGTGCAATACCACGCCCAGCCGCAGATCGTGCGTCATGTGCCTCCCTCCGCTTTTGTCCCGCAGCCCAAGGTCGATTCCAGCGTGGTCAGGATGGCGATCTATCAAAAACGCCCTTACCAACCCAAGGACGAAGAGCTTTTTTCCCTTGTCGTGCGGGGGGCTTTTGGCAAGCGCCGCAAGACCCTGGTCAACGCCCTGATCCAGGCCCCTCATTTTCCTTTTACCAAGCCGCAATTGCTTTCCGCCCTGGAGCGGACCAAGATCGATCCCCAGCGCAGGGGCGAAACCCTGAGCATCCCGGAATTCGTGCGATTGAGCGATGCGTTGACCCGTCTGCGTTCCCTCGACTGAAAGTTCCCGAAAACCCGCCAAAACAAACTTTAACGGGGAACAAGAGAGCCATTTTTTTGTCTAATAATTAAGGGTATAATTAAAATACTGTCGGTAAAGCGCTTAGAATACCACGGGCTGTGTCCGTGGTTGAATAAGCGCGGATTATATAAACCGTTCCTCTCCGAGAGGATTCCAAAGGAGGTTACTCCTTTGGTCAGCCAGCGCAGCTGGCTGAATGTTTTGTGGGAGCCACGGGATTAAGGCGGCAATTAGTGAAAAAACTGCTGATATTATCAATATTCTTTATGCTGTTGAGTTGCCTGGCTGCTCCCGGCTTAAGAGCCGAAGTGAGATGGTGGATGGGCTGGCCAGCAGGCATCACCAACCCTACGGGAGTGACCACCTGGGCTTACGCGACCTCCATCTACGCCTGTAATCCTTTGACCACTTCCGCCTCGCTCGCCTCCACCGTTGTGGTGACCCTGCCCAACGGCGTTTATTACCGGAATACGGGCGTTGGCCCGGCGCCCATCATCAACTATACCGCGGGCACAGGGGTGACTACCCTGACCTGGTCTATCCCTTCCATGGCGCCAGGAACATGCCCTCCCAGCACGCCCTTTGTCACGTTCTATTTTTATGAAGGATATACTTGGGCCAACGGCACGGTCATCGGACAGAATTCCATCTTTAACAATATCGAGGCGGATTTTTCCGGGGACACCCTGGAGCCGGGTTATACTACACCATCCCCCTTCGCCCCGTCCGCAGCGACTTTTCATGTCTTTGGAAAATCCGTTTGGCCCCAATGGGTCCCCTCGGCTTTACCATATACCTATCCACCTTTCTGCAACGGAGTAACCTTACTATTAGCCTTTTCTGATTACTATAATTTTAATAATTCAAATGGCGTGACGGTCTGGGACACACTGGCCAGTGGTACGACTTATGTAGGAGCCTATATTGGTGCTGGAGGCTGTGGATCAACCACCCTAAATACCACCTATAATTCCGGATGCCGAGGGGACGGGACCACTTTAGTATCCTGGCTTGTTCCACCCTCCTACAGCCAGCCAGGGGATTATACGTGGATCAATTACCAGTATTCGGTGGACACCCATTATCTTTGTGGCAGTGGGCCGCTGGTATATTCTTGTGATTTTTTAAGCGATTATGCAGAAGATTTTGTTAGCTATAGTAGTTTGAACGGGCTTAGTCCAACCAATTCTGGGTCATTTTATACCCCAACTAACTCATATAGTTATGTTCAAGGCCCTACTATTACAAAGTCTTTGGCCGGCATCACAGATGCCTTGGGAAATCCTGTGTCCGGGACCAATGTCACCATCGGCGACATCGTGACCTATACCGTCACGGTTGCTTCTCCGTTCGCGCCTTCCAAAAGTGTGGTTGTCACGGATACTCTTCCCAGTGGCCTGCAATATTCTGGAAGCTTGACCAATTACACTTCGTCAGGAGGAGTGCCAACTCCCAACTTATCACAGGTAGGGCAGGTCGCTACCTGGACCTTTCCCTCTGATTTTCCCGAAGGAGGAACCTGGAGCGTGACTTTTAAGGCCCAGGTCCTCAATAACGGATCTTTACCTGACCCTGGCCAGACCACGCTGACTAACCAATCAAACGTTACGAATGTTGATACCACAGGAACACAATGCTTTGTCAATGCTTCTGACCCTGGAGTGACCTATCAGGACAACCTGACCATCACCAAAGTGCCCGACAAGAGCGTGGTCCTGACGGGCAATACTATCAACTACACCATCACCCTGACCAATAACGGCGGCAGGGCGGTCAATAATGTGCAGGTGTTCGACACCATCCCGGCGGGGCTGACCTATGTCAGCGCCAACCCCACGCCTAATGCCACGGTCATCAATGGCGACAATAGCACCACCATCAAATGGAATAATTTGGGAACCATTAATCCGGGAAACAACTACATCATCACGAATTCAGCCTCGGTCAATGTAGCTGATGTCTGTGGGGCGAGCCTGACCAACTATGTCCGGCCCGTATTTTACTCATCCCAGAAAACGCCGGGCGCCCCGGGGAGGAATTATTACAATGGCGTCACAGCTTCGGCCACGGTTCTGGTGGCCACCTGCACTTCCACCACTACCCCGACCTTTACCTATACCACAATTTATACGTCCACCCAGACCGTGACGCCTTCGCTGACCCTGACCAGCTCGCTGACCAGTTCTCAGACCTATACGCCGACCGTCACGGCCACCGCGACACAGACCCCCACTTATTCCACGACCCGCACCAGCACTTTGACCAGCTCCCAGACGCTTACCTCGTCCCAGACCACCACGGCGACACAGACCGTTACCGCCACCAATACGGCCACCAGCACCCAGACCAGTTCCCAGACCTTTACCCCGACCGTGACCCTGACCGCGACCCGGAGCTACACATCCACCCTGACCTGGACCTCTTCCATGACCTTAACCTCCAGCTATACCTCGACGCAGACCTACACCTCCACGGTGACCTATACTTCGACCCAGACGCCGACCTATGCCCCGGCCAACGTGTCGCTGACCAAGGTGGCGAACAGGACGAGCGCCAGGGACGGCGACGATATCACCTATACCATCACTTACAGCAACCCCCCGTTCTTTTTTGACGCGACCAATGTGGTGATCTGGGACACCATACCGCTAAATCTGGTGAGTTATGTCAACTCGACGCCTATAGGGAGTTTCCCCAACGGTCCCGGTCTCATCGTCTGGAACCTTGTTCCGGCACCCACTCCGGTGATAGGCGGCACCCAGGGCTCGGTTTCCTTTACCGTGCAAGTGCTGCCCAATGTGCAGAGCCAGACCCTGATCCCCGACACAGCGGCCGTGGGGTTTGAGGACATGCCGACCCCGGGATTCCCCACGCCGGTCCAGACCGTCAATATCTCCAATGAAGTGGATATCCGTGTCCTCAACGCGCCCATCGTTTTCCCGACCATCTTCAACCCCAACACCGCCATCCGGGGGACCTTAAAGGTCATGGGGATGTCCCCCAAGGGGAGCATGGAGATCTACGACGTGTCCGGGGAAATGGTCAAGGTCCTGCGGCCTGACCCTACCAACGGGACAGCGACCTGGGACGGTAAAAATGAATACGGCTCCACGGTGGCGTCAGGCCTGTATCTTTACGTGATCCTGCCCGAATTGATCCGGGGCAAGATTATCGTCAAAAAGTAGGAAACCCAAAAATGAACCACTGGCTACATTTCAGATCAAGGGGTCTTTTTTTCCGAACGGCTGCACTCGCAGGGCTCCTCGCGGCAACGGCCGGGCAGACCGTCCCGCTTTACGGGGACGGCGGGCCGGGCTATACGGCCGCCAATTTTTTGAACATCGGGGCGGGCACCCGTTCCGCGGGCATGGGCGAGGCTTTTACGGCGGTCGCCAACGACGGGGAGGCCGTGGCCTGGAACGTCGCGGGCCTGTCGCAGCTGATGGCCAAGGAGATCCTTTTCATGCACTCCGAATGGGTGCAGGGGGTGCAGTACGAATATCTTTCCTACGGCCAGAACCTGAGCAACCACCAGGGGCTCGGTTTTTCCCTGGCCTACCTCCATATGGACAACATGCCCGTCATCAACGAGAGCGCGGTCACCAACCCCGGAGACATCCTGGGGTCTTCGCCGGTCATCACCAATGAGACTGTTTCCGTCAAGGACCTGGCGGCCACCATAGCCTACAGCCGTCCTTTTTCCAACAGGCTGCTGGTGGGCGGAGCCGTCAAGTTCATCCAGCAGACACTCGTTGACCAGAGCTCCACGGACTTTGCCGCGGACCTCGGAGGGATGTACCTCAACAGGGATGCGGGATGGAGCCTCGGCGCCACGCTCTCCAACCTGGGGCCGGCCATGGCCGGCGACCCGATGCCCATGACCATCCGTTTCGGGGGAGCCCAGCGCATGCGGTTCTCGGACATGATGTCGGTCTATTCGGACAAAGAACTGGAGCCTTCCAAAAGGCGCGATATTCTGTTCACCGTAGACCTGGCGGATACGCTCAGCGAGAGCACCATCAAAACCTACCTGGGCTCGGAGTGGAGGTTCGTCTTCGACGTCCAATACGTATCCGTGCGGATGGGCTACCGGTTCGAAATGACCAAGGACGGCCAGGGGGTGGTCTCCTTCGGGCTGGGGTACGTGCTGTCGCAGGATTTCGCCGAATGGGAAGTAGATTACTGTTACGCACCCTTTACCGACCTGGGGGATACCAACCGGTTCTCCTTTGGCATAAGGTTCTAGGAGGGACGATGAGGATCTTGGGGCTGGACGTGGGGGAGAGGACGATCGGCGTGGCCGTTTCGGACGGCCTGGGGCTGACCGCGCAAGGGGTCACCACCCTTTACCGCAAAAGCCTGGAGCATGACCTCAAAGCCCTGCAAAAGATCATGGAGGAATACGAGGTCCAAAGGATCGTGGTGGGCCTGCCCATCAGCCTGGACGGGACCCTCAAGGTCCAGGCGGAAAAGGTGGCGGTTTTTATGGAGGCGCTCAAAGGCCGGTTCAGCCAGGAGGTCGTGGCCTGGGACGAGCGCCTGAGCACCGCCGGGGTGGAGCGGTCGCTCAGGGAAACAGGGGCCAGCCGCAAAAGCCGCAAACGGTTGGTCAACGAGCTGGCGGCCCAGTGGATCCTGCAGGGCTATATGGACAAGGAGAGATCGTGAGCGTGGAACAATCCCCAAAACCGGAAGCCGTGCTTTTTATACGGGGCAAAAGGCCAAAGAGGCCCGGAAAAGCCGGCAAGGTCATCCTGCTTTTGGGGGCGCTGCTGGCCGCCTGGATGGTCTGGGTCTTGGCCGTGCCCTGCCGTTTCAGCGGCGGGGAAAAAGTCCTGGATGTACCGCTGCACAACGGCGCGGGCCGGATCTCGCGCTTCCTGGAAAAAGAGGGCGTGATCCGGAGCGGCCTTTGGTTCAGGCTCCTCTGCGTCGCCACCCACACGGAGAACAAGCTCAGGGCCGGGGAATACGCTTTTCCCCAGTCCGGCAACCTTTGGCAGGTATGGTCCAAGATCCGCAACGGCCAGGTCAAGGTACACCTGGTGACCATCCCCGAAGGTTTCACCAGCAGGCAGATCGCGGAAGCCCTGGAGGCGGAACATCTGACGACCCAGGCCGATTTCCTGGCCGTGGTGCAGGACGCGGGGTTCTGCGAGGCCAATAAGGTCCCGGCCAAGACCGCCGAGGGATTTTTATTCCCGGACACCTACGAGTTCATCAAAGGGATGAAGCCGGCCGAGATATGCCAGGAGATGATCCAGCACTTCTATAAAATGGTCAGCGAGCAGGAGATCGGTCGGGCGGAAGACATGGGGTTCGGCCTTAGGCAATGGGTGACCCTGGCTTCCATCGTGGAAAAAGAGGCTGAGGCCAAGGAAGAGCGGGCCATCATCGCGGCGGTGTTTTTGAACCGGCTCAAAAAGGATATCCGCCTGGAATCCTGCGCCACCGTGAACTATGTGCTGGGCACGACCAAGCCCAAACTCACCTGGAAGGACCTAGGCACGCCCTCGCCTTACAACACGTACCGGCACCGGGGCCTGCCGCCAGGGCCGATCTGCAATCCCGGCAAACCGGCCCTTTTGTCGGTGCTGAGCCCGGCCAAGGTGGACTATTTGTTCTTTGTTTCCAAGGGCGACGGCACGCACCAGTTTTCCAAGACCATAGAAGAGCACATCAAAGCCAAAAACAAATACAAGCAAAAATATTAGAGTTTCCGCGGGAGCCCCGGTTGTTGGTGTCCCGGGCTGGTTGTGTTAAACTAACGGCTATTGTGAATAAGAGGAAAAGGGAATAGTGCATGTTTATTAACTGGAACAAAATACCTCTTTGGTCTTCCGCGGCAGCGGCATTGCTGTTGTGCTGCTGTTTTTGTTTTAATAACGTTTCTTTTGCTCAGGAACACCCCAAGGTTATCGTCAAGATCCCTGATTCCATCGTCTCCACGGACGATACCAATATGGGCATCGGCGCGCAGGCTTCGCGGGCCTTGCTCAAGGCTTTTAATGAAAAGTATCCCTGGATCGAAATGAAACCGGTCAGCATCCTATCGATCCAGGATGTTTCCACCGAGGCCGGCCAGCTCATGGCCATTGCCGGCGGCACTTCGCCGGACATCATCTACGTCAATTTCCGGCAGTCCGACAGTTTCATCCAGCAGGGTTTCCTTTATCCCCTGGATGAGTTCATCGACAAGATGTCCAAGCAAGAGCTGGACCGTTGCGTCCTGCCGCCGGTCCGGCCGGTCCTGGACCGAGTGGGGCCGGACCATAAAAAGCATTGGTGGGCCTTCCCTTCTCTAACCTGTTGCGAGGTCTTATATTACCGAAAGGACCTGTTCCATGAAGCCGGACTGGACCCGGAAAAGCCTCCCCAGACCTGGGCGGAGATGCTGGAGGACTGCCGAAAGATCACGAACCCTGAAAAGGGGACCTACGGCCTGGGAATGTACGGCGGTCTGGCCGCTTCCTGGTCTTTTTATCCTTTTTTGTTGTCCACGGGTTCCCGCGTGTTGCAAGAGGACCAGCAGGGTAACTGGAAAGCCATCTACAACACCCCAGCGGCGGCGGAAGCCGTTCATTTTTACGCTGAGTTGATGCAGGGCGACTTTGTCAGAAACGGGAAGACCATCCACGGGGCCGCGATGCGGGACGTGAATTTCGGCACTCCCTGGAGCCAGGGCAAGATCGGGATGGTGCTGAATTATGTGACCGACCAGATGATGTCCAGTGCGGACCCCCAGCTCGTGGGCATCGCCGCGGTCCCCAAGGGGCCTACCGGCGTGAGAGGCAACGAGATCAATGCCGCCTCCCTGGGTATTTTCGCCGGCACCCAGGATCCCCAGGTCAGGGATGCGGCCTGGAAATTCATCGAATTTTATTGCGGTCCGGAAGGCAAAAGAATCACGGACCGGGTCTATGTGGAGAACGGTTACGGAGCCTATTTAAATCCCTCCGAATTAAGAGCCTTCGGATACAAGGAGTATTTAACCAGGGTCCCCAAGGGATGGGAAAAAATTTACAAAGAGTCTGTCTTGAGCGGCGTTCCCGAGCCCTACGGCAAGAACTGCAACCAGGTTTACTGGTATTTGACCGAGCCCCTGGACCAGGCCTTGGTGGAAAACCTGGGCAACCAGGAGCCGGGCGCAGCCAAAAAAAGGATCCTGGAGCTGTTAAATGTCGCGGTGGCCAAAACCAATGAGAAAATGATCGGCATCATCGCGCCGGAAAAAGAAAGATTCAGGAGGCAGGTCGCTTTTGTGGTTGCCGCGGTCATTGTCCTGACCTTTTGCCTGGCTTTCTGGTATCTGATGAAAATTTTCACCCCGGAAGGCGTGAAATCCAGCTGGGGATTCAAAAAATACTGGGCCGCCTATCTTTTATTGGTGCCGGGCGTTCTGGGCATGGCTGTCTGGAACTACCTGCCCACGTTGCGGGGAGCCCTGATCGCTTTTATGAACTACCGGATCATGGGAGGCAGCGCCTTCGTTGGGCTCGATAATTTTGCCAACGTCCTGTTTGACCCGGTTTTCTGGGACACCCTGGGGCACAGCCTTTATTACGCCTTTATCAGCCTGGTGCTCGGTTTTTGCGCTCCCATCATCCTGGGGCTAATGCTCCATGAAATCCCCAGAGGTAAAGTGTTTTTCAGGATCATTTTCTATTTACCGGCCGTAGTCAGCACGATCGTGGTCGTTTTCCTGTGGAAAAGTTTTTATGACCCTTCGCCGTACGGCCTGTTGAATCAGCTATTGAGGATCTTTTCCTTTGGTCTTATCTCTAACCAGGGCTGGCTCACGGACCCCAAGTGGGCCATGCTGAGCGTCGTCATCCCCATCGTGTGGGCCGGTATGGGGGCCGGCTCGCTCTTATACCTGGCGGCTTTAAAGACCGTGCCCGAGGAGCTCTACGAGGCGGCCGAGGTCGACGGCGCCAATGTCTGGCAAAAAATGTGGAGCGTCACCTTTCCGACCATCAAACCCCTGATCATCATCAGTTTCGTGGGCGCGTTCATCGGGGCCTTCCGGGCCAGCGATTTTATTCTGGCCATGACCGGCGGCGGACCGGCCGGGGCCACCAAGGTATTAGACCTGCAGATCTATTATAGTGCTTTTATGTACCTGCAGTTCGGTCCGGCCACGGCCATGGCCTGGATCCTCGGATTCCTTTTGATCGGATTCACGGTCTATCAAATGCGGCGGCTGAGCAATATGCAGTTCAGGTCCGCCGGTGACGAAGGGAAAGGCAAATAACCATGAGCCTGTTGAATACCACCCGACATCTGGACAGGGAAACCAAGATCTACCTGTTGATCATTTATATCTTCCTTGTCCTGGGGGGGATCACCATGGTCTATCCTTTCCTCATCATGATATCGGGCTCTTTTAAGAGCGACGTGGACGTATACCAGTTCGACGCTGTCCCCGCCTACTTTTTCAGCGATACGGTGCTTTTTACCAAATATCTGGAGGCGAAATATAACGAGGGGATCGCTACTTACAATATGTGTAACCGGGAAAATGAATACGCCTTCAAGCAGATCCAGCCTCCTGCCAAGATCCACGAGAAAAAGATCGCAGATTGGCAGGAGTTCCTGGCCACGGCTCGGCTGCCTTTGGATTACAGCTCCCTGGGATTTTCCTCCTCCCTGAACAACCGCATGCTCCCAGAAATGGGAAGGAAATACAGGGATTGGATGGAGAAAAAATACGACGGTTCCATAGAGCTTTACGATAAAAAATACGGGGACCGCGCTGTTTCCTGGCTCTCCCTTCATTACCCCATCGCGGCTCCTCCAGGGTCGTCTTTGTACCAAGCCGCCAAGGAGTTCCAGGCCCAACAGCCCTTAGGCGACTATTTTCTGCCATCCTTGGACGGATTTTATATCCAGGGATTCCTTCAATATAAATACGGGACGAAAATAGAAAATTACAACAAGGCCCACAGCACCCATTACCAAAGCTACGATGAAATTTATCTGCCCCGCACAGCCCCCGCCAAGGGAAAAGTACAGACAGAGTGGCTGGAGTTCGTCAAGGAGTTGGGTTCCACGGCGATCTTTGGTAATTCGACCCAGTTCCTTAGAGTTAGCCAGGAGGCCAAACCGGAATTCTCCCGTTATCTCAGCGCCAGGTATGAAGGGAAGCTAGCCCTTTTGAACAAGTCCTACGCCAGCCATTACCAAAAGTTCAGCGCAGTTCCTTTCCCCCAGGATGTCCTGGCTCCCAGCAACCAGCTGGTGGACTGGAAACTATTTATCAACAGCGTATCCCCGAAATACCTCAGCCTGACGGGCCCGGATTTCCTGTGGCGGAACTTTTTAAAGCGCAAGTACGGGGACCGGCTGAGCCGGCTCAACCAGGCCCACGGGGAGACCTATGCCTCATTTGGAAAGATACCCCTGCCGACCCAGGAAGCGGATTACCAGGATATGCTTGGCCGTTCCCGGGCGCTGCGCTGGGAATTCATGACCCGTAATTACCGGTACGTTTTCGACTACCTTCTCTTCCACGGCAGGGCCGTATGGAACACCTTTGTCTTTTGCATCCTGGCCATTGTGATCGTCCTGATCGTGAACCCGCTGGCGGCCTATGCCATGAGCAGGTTCAGCCTGCCTTCCACCTACAAGATCCTCCTGTTCTTGCTGGCTCCCATGGCTTTCCCGGCCATGGTCACCCTGATCCCTAATTTTCTCCTGCTCAAAGAGCTCAATCTGCTCAACACTTTTTGGGCCCTGGTCCTGCCCGGGATGACGAATGGCTTTTCTATTTTCCTGCTCAAAGGGTATTTTGACAGCTTGCCCCGGGAGATCTATGAGGCGGCGCAGATCGACGGAGCCGGGGAGTGGGTCATGTTCTGGAACCTGACCATGAACCTCTCCAAGCCCATCCTCGGCGTCATCGCCCTGAGCGTGTTCACGGGTGCTTACGGGGCCTTTATGTTCGCTTTTACCGTTTGCCAGGACCAGAGCATGTGGACCATCAGTGTCTGGCTTTATCAGATGCAGCAATACAACGTGCACCAATCCGTCATATTTGCCGCCCTGCTGGTGGCTTCCATGCCTACTTTTGTGGTCTTTATACTGTGCCAGCGCATCATTATCCGGGGTATCGTCATTCCCATAGAAAAATGACCTTATCGAATGAAAAATATTAGGAGGCTAATCTTATGAAATTATTCATCGATTCAGCGAACCTCAAAGAGATCAAAGAAATCAGCGACTGGGGCATCCTGGACGGGGTCACGACCAACCCCTCCCTGGTGGCCAAGGAAGGCAAGAGTTACCACGAAGTGGTCCGGGAGATCTGCTCCCTCGTGGACGGGCCGATCAGCGCCGAGGTCATCAGCACGGACCATCACGGCATGCTCAAAGAGGCCGAGATCCTCACCGGCATCCACCCCAACGTGACCGTCAAGGTGCCCTGCATTCCGGAGGGGCTCAAGGCGGCCAAGGTCCTGTCCAGCCTGGGCGTCAAGACCAACGTGACCCTGGTCTTTTCTCCCAGCCAGGCCCTGCTGGCGGCCAAGGCCGGGGCCACTTTTGTGAGCGTGTTCGTGGGCAGGATGGACGACATCAGCGAGGAGAGCCGGGAGGTCATCCGCGATTGCGTCACGATCTTCAAAAATTACGATTTTAAATCCGATCTTTTGGTGGCGAGCATCCGCCATCCCCTGCATATCGTGGAGGCGGCCCTGTGCGGAGCGCAGGCGGCGACCGCCCCTTTTAAAGTATTGGAGCAGCTCATCAAACATCCCCTGACCGACGCGGGCCTCCAGAAGTTCCTAGAAGACGCCAAGAAGATCCCGAAAACGGGGAAATGAACGTGGCAGAAAAATATCAGATCGCGGTCCTGGGAGCCGGGCCGGGCGGTTACGTGGCGGCCCTGAGAGCCGGCCAGATGGGGGCGAAGGTCGCCCTCATTGAAAAACTAGAAGTGGGCGGCACCTGCCTGCAGCGGGGCTGCGTCCCCTCCAAAGTCCTCCTGGCCACCGCCACCCTGTTCCACCAGATCAAGAACCAGGCCCGCTCTTTCGGGGTCACGGTCGCAGAACCCCAGCTCAATATCGCGGATATGATGAGACGCAAGAACAAGGTCGTCCGGCAGCGTACCCTGGGCCTCCAAGCGCTCCTCCAGGACCGGAAGGTTGATGTGATCTACGGCCAGGGGATCTTGGCCTCGGCCCACCGGATAGAGGTCCAAAAGAACGACGGGGGACAGGCCAGCGTGGAAGCCGACAAGGTCATCGTTGCCTCGGGGTCCGAGCCGAGCCAGCCCTCTTTTTTTCCTTTTAACGGCAAGACCGTCATCACGAGCAACGAAGCCCTGGAGCTAAAAGAGATCCCGGCCTCCTGTATCATCGTGGGAGCCGGGGCCATCGGCTGCGAATTCACCACCCTGCTCGCCTGCATGGGCTGCCGCGTCACCCTGGTGGAAAAACTCCCCCAGGTCATGCCCCAGACCGACCCGGAGAACGCCGCCTTTTTGGAAAAACACCTGAACAAGCTGGGCGTGCAGGTCAGGACCGGCGTTTCCGTGGACAAGATCGAGGCCCCGGAGAACGGCCCGGTCAAGGCCTGGCTGTCCGGGGCGGAGGCCGTGGAGGCCAGCCTGATGCTGGTGGCCATCGGCCGAAGCCTGAACATCAAAGGCATCGGCCTGGAAAAGGCCGGGGTCGAGGTGATCGAGGGAAGGGTCAGGGTCAACTCAAAACTGGAAACCAATGTTACCGGCGTGTATGCGGTGGGGGATATCACAGGGCAGATACTCCTGGCACACAGCGCCTCGGCCCAAGGGCATGCCGCGGCGGAGAACGCTTTGGGAGGGAAAAGCGAGTTCCACCAGGACCTGGTGCCCCTTTGCGCCTATACCTGGCCGGAGATCGCTTCCGTGGGCCTGACCGAAAAAGAAGCGCAGCAAAAGGGTTTGACCTTTAAGATCGGCAGGTTCCCGTTCTTCGCGTCCAGCAAGGCCCAGGCCGAAGGGGATGCCCAGGGACAGGTCAAGATCATCGCCGAGAGCAAGACAGACAAACTGCTGGGGTTCCATCTGGTGGGGCCGCACGCCACAGAGCTCGTCCACGAGGGAGCTCTAGCGCTCAAGGCCGGATTAAAAGCCGGGGATGTGGCGGACATGATCCACGCCCACCCGACCCTGTCCGAAGCTATAGGTGAAGCGGCCAGCGCCCTGCTGGGCAAGCCGTTGCATATCTAAAAGGAGGCTGATTTTCCATGAGCGTTTGCGGGTATCTTTACCCAGGGCAGGGGTCCCAAAAGGTCGGGATGGGCAAGGAGTTTTACAGCCAGGTCATTTCCATACGGCCGTTGTTCGAAACGGCTGAAAAAGCGACCGGCCTCAAGCTTCTCAGGCTCTGCTTCTACGGGCCCGCGGAGGACCTCAACAACCCCTTGGTTTCCGAGCTCTGCGTATTCCTCATCGATGTGATCACTGCCGAAGTTTTGAAACACAAAAGGCTACGGCCCCAGGCCCAGTTCGGGGCGGGAGCCGGGCTTTACGCGGCCCTGGTCGTGGCCGAAGTCCTGACCCTCACGGAGGCCGTGGGCCTGCTCAAGCAGCGGGTGGAGCTGATCCAGGAAGAGGCCAAAAAATATGACAGCGTGATGATCCAGATCGTCGGCCTCACCGATTCCGAACTGGAACACCTGCTCATGGAGGTCCAGCTGGAGGGAAGGCTGGAAATAGCCTTTAAAATGGCGGATAAATACTTCACCCTGGCCGGAGAACGCAACGCCCTCAAAAAGTTCATCGGTTTGGCCAAAGCCTACCCGGAATGCAAGGCGCAGGGGCTGGTCCAGGGAGCGGCCTACCACAGTTCCTTGCTGGACCAGGCCACGGATAAGATGAGATCCCTGGTGCAGTCCGTGAGATTCCAGCCCATCAAGATATCCACCATCAACCCCGGCAAAGGCGAGTATTTTAACAGCGTGGACGAGGTTAAAAAGGCCCTGTGCGAGGAATTCACCCACGCGGTCGATTTTGAAAAGGGCATCAACCGGTTAAAGCAGGACGGATGCTTCACCATGGTGGAGACCGGGCCTGGGCAGATGCTGGGACAACTGGTCAGGAGGATAGACCGGGGCATCCGCATCCTCAACTGCGAGGACGCCAAGAGCCTGGCCCTGACCCTCAAGCTGGCGGAGTAAACTTCCCCGCCCTAAAGGCCGGGGTTTTCTCGGCAGTAGTCATAGCCTTACCGGACCGCTAGTCCAATCATTCCCTGGACACGAAAAAAGGAGTTCCCCGACGAGTGCGGGGAACTCCTTTTTTGTTTATTGGATCGCTTGGTTATTTCTTAAGGTCGTGTTTCAAGTCTTTGATATCGTGCCGGCGGTTCTTCCTGTCGCTTTTGAGATCTTTCCAGTCCTGGTGGCGGTCCTTGAGGTCTTTCCTGAGGTCCTTGAGGTCCTGCTTGCGGTCCTTTAGGTTTTTGGCCAGGTCTTTGAGGTCCATCTTACGGTCGGACAGGTCTTTTTTCAGGCCAGCCAGAGCCGCGTCCAGAGCCTGGGTGTTGCCGCTTTTGCGGGCGTCCCTGATGGCGTCCATATCTTTGCGCAAGGCCGCGTCGTCCTGACGGACATCCTTGGCGTCCTTGGCGATATCCTTATGGTCCGCCTTGACACCCTTCGCGTCGGAATGGATGTCCTTTGTTTCTTGACCGATATCCTTTTTATCCTGGTGGATATCCTTGGTGTCCTGCTTGATGTCTTTGACGTCGCTGTTGACGTCTTGACCCCAGGATTGCGGAGCCGCCCATATAACCAGGCCCGCGACCAGCGTTAAACCGACCAATTTCTGTGACATTTTCATAGCCATTTCCTCCTTTTAAAATTATTGAAGGCTACTCCTAAGATTTTAGGAAAATACCTTTTGGGGCCTTCTGTCAAAATAAACAAACCATGGCTCAAAAAAATTTCATCCCCATGGGGAAATGAGCCTTAGTTCATGGATCTATTTTAGTCACGATCTCGTTGGAAAAGGCGGTTCGCGTGGAGCCTTTGAAATAATAGACACCCTTGGCGCTATTTTGCGCAAAAGTCCCTTCAGAATTCGGCGGTCCCGGTTTTTCTTTTAGTGAATAAAGCAGTTCACCTTCATCGCCCCGGTGCAGGGGACCCGGTATTTTGAACAACACCTGATCGCCGGCCGCGTTAAAAGTCCCGCCCTGACCCGCGCTGACCTGCTGCAAGAAGGAGGGGATTGCATCGATGACCGTAAATCCGGCTTTGAGGTTTTGCGTGACAGACCAGTTGATCTTATAGATAAAGAACTGCTCGCCGGTATCTTGGTAACTGACGGAAAGGGTTTTGTGCAGGACAAGTTCAGAAGAGTTAGAAAGTTTTGCTTCAGGGGTTCTGGCCGGCCTGGGGGTGAAGGTCAAGGTGAAAGGGACCGGAGACAAAGTCTCCGCGACTGTGGAGGTTGGCGTCGGCGGGAAGGGTGTGAAGGTCAGCGTGGGCTGACTGGTCGGTGTTCCGGTCAGGGTCGGGGTCGGGAAGACAGGGACAGGGGTGCGGGTGGGGGTCGCGGACCAAGGCGTGAAGCGTGGGGTTAGGCTCATTGCCGATCCGGGTCAGGTCGTAGGGCTCGCTCCATTCCCTGCTGATGACCGTGCAGTCGTCAGGGTCAATATGGGTGATCTGGAACCGGAAGGTGATCCTGTTGAAGTTCGGACTGATATAGCCGTTCGCTGCGGGAAAGTACTTGTCACCCTGACATTTCCTGATTCCTTCGGGATCCAGAGTCTCGGCGGTAAAACGGACAATGGAACCGGTCAGGGTCAGGCCGCTGACCTGGAACATTCCGCAGACCAGGCCGGGCCGGTAACCCAGGGAAAATTCCTCCGCGGTCGGCGTGACCGAGATGAGCAAGGCTTCGCTTCCGCTGGCCTGGAATTGCATGGCAGCGCCTTTGGGGAAATACCACTCTTTTTTATTTTGGGTATGCCACGGCCCTTCCAATTTTTTGGCCGCGTCCTCGTCCGTCCCGGAAAAAAGAAACGGCGGGTTGAGGCTAAGCGCCAAAATAAAGATAAAAAGGAAAATTTTTTGTTCTATGGGAAGCCGCAAATCATTCCTCCCTGGAAAAAATGAAAAGGCCCGCCAATATTCGAGCGGATTTGATTATAAAGGGTTGTGGAGCCGGGCGGGCAATTTTTCTTGGCCATATCGCTCCAAAACCAGGCTTGAGAAACAGCAGGGGATTAGCTAATATTTAGTGAGAAGAAGGGAACAGCGTTAAATTGACTGAAAAAGGAGTTTCCCATGAGCAACCTTCCCCAAGTCGGAGACGATAATTTTAAAGAAGAGATCCTGGACCATAAAGGCGTGGCCATGGTCGATTTTTGGGCGGCCTGGTGCGCGCCTTGCCGGATGCTCACCCCCATCGTGGAAGAGCTGGCCTCGGTCTTCCAGGGCAAGATCAAGATCGTCAGCCTGGACGTGGATGCCAGCACGGGCATCGCCTCCCAGTACGGCATCCAGGCTATCCCCACCCTGCTGATCTTCAAGAACGGCACGGTCATTGAGCAGGTCGTCGGAATGCAGTCCAAAGATGTCCTCACGGCCAAGCTGGAACAGGCCCTCACCAAGTAATATGGCCAAATCTCCCAAGCTTTTAGCCGGTTGCGACCTGGGCGGCACCAATATCGTCAGCGCCGTGGTCACCTTGTCCGGCAAGATCCTGGCCAAGGACAAAAGGCCCACCGAAGCCTTCCGGGGCCAGGACACGGTCCTCAAGAACATCCGCGATTCCATCCATAGCGCCATCGCCCAGTCCGGGGTCCAGGTCAAGCAGCTGATGGCCGTGGGCGTGGGCTCTCCGGGCCCTTTGAACACCACCCGGGGCGTCATCTACGAGACCCCCAACCTTCCTTTTAAGAAAGGCTTGGCCATCCGCAGCCTCCTGCAAAAACATTTCCCCTGCCCGGTCTTTTTGGAAAACGACGCCAACGCCGCGGCCTGGGGCGAGAAATGGGTAGGAGCGGCTAAATCCTGCGACGACGTCATCTGTCTGACCCTAGGCACCGGCGTAGGCGGGGGCATCATCCTGGACGGCAAGCTATGGCGGGGCAAGGACGACTCCGCGGCGGAACTCGGCCATATGATCCTTTTTCCCGGCGGGGTGCGTTGCAACTGCGGCAACCAGGGGTGCCTGGAAAGTTACGCGTCAGCGACCGCCACGGCGCGCAGGGCCAGGGAGGCTGTGCAGAGCGGCCAGAAGACGGTCCTGACCAGGCTTTCGCAGGGAGACCCGGCCAAGATCACCTCAGCCCTGGTCTACCAGGGTATTTTACAGGGGGACAAGTTGAGCAAAAAGATCATGGAGGACACGGGTAAATACCTCGGCATTGTCATCGGCACTCTTCTCAATATTTTAAACCCCCAGATCGTGGTCCTGTCCGGGGGCATGATATCCGCCGGACGCTGGCTTTTTGACCCCATCAGGGAAACAGCCAAAAAACACTGCTGGGCCGTGGCTTTTAAGCGCGCTCGCATCGTTCCCGCCCGGCTGGGCGATGACGCGGGAGTGATTGGCGCGGCGGGCGTGGCCCTGGAAAGACTGAAAGAAAAAAAGCTTGCCTAAACTTTTCCGTTCCATCAAATTCCTTGCCTTATTATCCCTTTTATTGCCTTTTAGCCGGGCTTTTGGCCTGGACAGCGGCTGGCTGGAGGGCCAAAAAGTCCTGGCCCTGGTGGGGCCGGCCATCAGCCAGCAGACGAAAACCCTGCTCCAGGGAGCCCGCCAAAGGGTTTGGGTGGAGATGTATGAATTCCAGCGCCGGGATTACGCCCAAGAACTGGCGGACCTGGCCCAGCAGGGGGTGGAGGTCAAGGTCCTGCTGGATATTCGCACGCCTGGAAGCCTGAGCATCAAAAATTTTCTGGCTCACCACAAAGTGGCGGTCAGGACCCTAGCCATGGACGACCCTTCCCAGAAAAATCACGCCAAGCTAATCCTGGTGGACGGCGGCATAGCCATTGTCTCCAGCATGAACTGGGGCACCCGCTCCGAGGAAAACATCGAGGCCGGGGTGCTTTTGCAGGGGTCAAGTGCGGGATATTTGGAAAATGTTTTTTGCCGGGACTGGCAAAAAAGCACAGGCCAGACCCTGTTGCCCAGCCCGGTCCAGGCGGCCAGCCAGGGAAAAAGCAGGGTAAGAGTTTTGACGGACAAAGATTTCTGGAAACCCCTCCTGGAAACACTGAACTCCAGCAGTTCTGAGATCAAAGCAGGGCTCTATTCTTTCACCGACCGCAAGCTGGAAGCCAGTCTGAGCCGGGCCGCCAAAAAAGGGGTTACCGTGAGGGTCGTCCTGGAGCCCAGCCAGATGGAGAATCAAAAGACAGCGGAATATCTGGCCAAGGGACATGTAACCGTCAGATGGTATGATCCGGGTTCCAGCAAGTCCGGGGTCATGCATTTAAAGCTCGGCGAGGTAGACCAGCGCCTGACCGCGGTAGGTTCAGCCAACTGGAGTAGCAGGGGATTTGGCTGGAACCACGAGATCAGCCTGTTGATCGACGACCCTGCGATTGCCCGCGTTTTTAGCCAGGAGTTGGACGGCCTATGGTCGGCAGGTTCAACTGTGCCTACCAGTCCGGCCAGCGGACACGACAAGGGAAGCCGTTTTGGCGTCCATCCCAAAAAGGATTATGAGTTCAACCTCCGCTCCTCGATGGAATAATTAATGAGGTTGGCCAAAATGGCCGGGTGATATAATTGCCGCAGGGAGCTCTTATGATGTCCGTTATTAGAAAAGAAAATTTTCTATTCCGATTATCCTTTTTATTCCTCTTGCTTTTCGTCCCCTGCAGGGCTTCCCTGGCTGATATGTGGACGGATTTTCACGGCACCACCAGCAACAACGGCGTGACGGACAGCGGAACCCGCAACAATCCGGCCACAACCGGAGTTCCTCCTTTCAACTACATCTGGAGCCACACCAACTGGGACGGGGTGACCACGAGTGCTATCCAAGAGAACAGCCCGATCATCGTTAACGGGGTGGCCTATTTAGCGTCCTTTGACGGCCAGATCTTTGCCTGGGACACTGCGACCGGCAACCCCGTGGCGCCCTTTCCCCTGAATACAGGGGATGCCATGGCCTCAGCCCCGGCTGTGGCCAACGGCACTATTTATGTGGAATCTCTGGACGACGGGCTTTTTGCCTACAATATCGCCACGGGGGCTTTGGTTTTCAATGTTCCTACGGGCATACCCTGCATGAATGCAGGCTGGGTCCTCGGGTCTTCTCCTGTCGTGGACAACGGTAAAGTTTATGTGGGAAGCTGCGACGGTAAAGTTTACGGTTTCAATGCTCTGACCGGGGCTGGCATCCCCAATTTTCCTTTGGCTACGGGAGGGGCTGTCTGGTCCTCGCCAGCCGTGGACAACGGCGTCCTTTACGCGGGCTCCGAGGACGGCAAACTCTACGCGTGGGACGCCAATACCGGAGCTCTGAAATTTTCCAACCCCGTGACGGCCGGATTTGGCATCGCTTCCTCCCCGGTTGTCAGCGGCGGCATCGTATTCATCGGCGCGGACGACGGCAAGCTCTATGCCTGGAACGCGGCAACCGGGGCCGCCATCGCCAATTTCCCGGTAAGCACCGGAGGCCGGCTCTGGTCCACACCGGCTGTGGCCTACGGCAATGTGTATGTAGGTTCACAGGACGGGAAACTGTACGGCTGGAACATCGCCACCGGGGCTTTGGTGCCGGGATTCCCGGTCACGCTCAACGACTCTATTGAATGCTCTCCCTCCGTGGCCAACGGCGTGGTCTATATCGGGACCGGAGAATGCTGCAACGCTGTCGGCAACTCGGTCTACGGCATCAATGCCGCGAACGGTTCGGTTCTGTGGAGCTATAATTTGCCTTCCGACCCCGATTTTCCTGAAGGATTGGACGAAAGTTCCCCGACCGTGGCTGATAACAAGCTCTTTGTCAGCTCGGACGAACTCAACGGCATTTATGTGTTCTCCCTTTCCACGCAAACCTATACTCCCACGGCCACAGGGACCTCGACCCACACGGGGACCCCTACCACGACCGGGACAGTCACCTTGACGGCCACCCAGACCCAGACCCCTTCGCAGACTTTGACCCCCTCCAAGACCTTGACTTCCAGCAATACCGCCACCCCAACCCTTACCTTTACACAGACCGAAACCCCCACGCAGACCCTGACGCCCAGCAAGACCTTTACCCCGAGCAACACGGCGACCCAGACCAGCACCATGACGCCGACCCCCAATATCCTTGTCATCCATAAGTCAGCCTCGCCCAGCCAGGGAGACAACAACGATCTCATTACCTATTCCCTGACCCTGCGGAACAACGGCTCGGATGCCACAGGGGTGACCCTGTGGGACAGCGTGAGTTCCAGGCTGGACCTGGTGAGTTATTCTTCGCCCGGAGTGTCCAGCCCGCCGTTGCTGAGCTGGTCTTTGGGGACCGTCACCGCAGGCCAGCGTGTCGTGGAGACTTTTTCGGCCAAAATCGACAACAACGACGCTCCGGGGTCCGAGATCCCCAATAATTTTTACGCGAGATATTTTGATACCGCCACCCTGCAGACCGTCGCGGGCTTAAAGAGCAATACCGCCTGGGTGACGGTGGGCAAGGATGTCTTGGTCTATCCCAACCCCTTCAGCCTGAGCGGCTCCCTGGGCCGGGTCCTCAAATTCGTCAACGTGGAACCGGGCACGACCATCGAGATCCGCAGCCTTTCCGGAGAGATCGTGACGTCCATCCAGGCCGCGGATTATTACGCCACCTGGGACGGCCGCAACAACAGGGGGGAACTGGTGGCGCCGGGCATATTTTTTTACATCATCGGTTATCCCAGCGTGAAAGGCAGGCTCATCGTCCACCCTTAAAGGGTTCCGATTTAACCTGAAAAAGTCGCTATTGGCTTGACAAGAGGGGTTTGAGGGGTTAGATTATTAACAATTCCGCACAAGGCGGGTCAAAAAAAGGAGAATTTTTCGTGGAAAACATCAAGTTAGCGGGCTGGCATTGGCATTCTGGTTCCACTAGGGGTGTGCCCGCTGCTTGGTAATCAGGTGCAGTAAATTCCAAAGGCCGTGGGTCACCACCCACGGCCTTTTTTGTTACTATATCCATCATCCATTTAGGCGAACAAGGGAGAACTAATGAAAATATTCAAATGCGGCAACGAAAAACAAAAACAAAAAGTGTTCCAGTGGCTGGAGGCGATGAGCCAGAGCGACCCCAAGGTCGATGAGGTCGTCGCTAGCATCGGGGGGCTGGTCAAAAAGGACGGGGACCGCGCTTTATGCCAGCTGGCCATGCTTAGCCGGCCTGATGTTTCCAGGGCCGTGAGGCTGGGCGGCAGCAGGGCGTTGCTGCGGTATTACACCCGTCTCAAGATGCCCAGGTTCCCCCTCAAGGTCACGGACAAGGAAATGAAGGGTTCCCTGGCCAAAGTTTCGCCTGGTGTTTTAAGGGCCGTGGTCCAGTCCCGGGACAATATCAGACGGTTCCATGAGCAGGCGGACAAAAGGACCTGGCTCAAGACCACGAACAAGCGGGGACAGCGGATCACTTTGGGCCAGATATACCGTCCTGTGGAATGCGCTGGGCTGTATGTGCCCGGAGGCACGGCTCCCCTGGTTTCTACTGTGCTGATGACCGCGGTCCCGGCCAGGGTTGCCGGGGTCAAGCGCTGTTATATTTGCACGCCGGCCTCTAGCCAGGGTGTGGTGCATCCGATTATCCTGGCCGCAGCCAGGCTGTGCGGGGTTAACGAGGTTTACCGCACTGGCGGCAGCCAAGCTGTTTTTGCCATGGCCTACGGCACCCAGACCATCCCGAGAGCGGACAAGATAGCCGGTCCGGGCAATGCCTATGTGGCGGCGGCCCTGAGGCAGGTGCAAGGATTCGCTGGAGTGGAGAGCATCCCGGGCCCCTCCGAAGTCATGATCGTGGCCGATGAGAGCGCCGACCCCATGGCCTTGGCCATGGACCTGTGCTCCCAGGCCGAACACGACGAGCGGGCTGTGGCCGTGCTCGTGGCGCTGTCGCCGCGCGTGACCCGGCAGGTCGAGGCGGCTTTGATAAAAGCCCTGCCTATGCTGGAGCGCCAGAGCGTCATCGAAAAGGTGCTGCAGAACAGGGCGGCCATTATTGAGGTCAAAAATAAAGCCATGGCTTTGGCCCTGGCCAACCGCATGGCTGCGGAGCATCTGGAGGTCAATTTAAAAGGCAACGAGTCGGAAAAGTTCAGCCGGCAGGTCCAGAACGCCGGGGCAATTTTGGTGGGGCCGTTCACGCCGGCCGCGGTGAGCGATTATTTCGCCGGACCGAGCCACGTGCTGCCTACCGGCGGGACAGCCCGTTTTTCCTCAGGCGTTACCGTGGACACTTTTTTAAAGAAGACCAGCTGGGTTTCCTATAACGAAAAGGCCTTAAAAGAGGCCAGATTAGCGGTGCAGGCCCTGGCTTTGGTCGAAGGCTTGACGGCGCACAGCCAGAGCCTGGCCGTGCGCACAAAAAGATAGGATGAGGAAGGTCATTATGAACAGCGACAAGGGAAACGATTTATATCTGAGAGGGGAGATCAGGACGCTCAAGCCCTATAGCGTCGAGGAAGAATCTTTCCGGGTCAAATTGGACGCCAACGAGAACCCGTTCGACCTGCCCGCGGAGGTCAAGGAAGAAGTCCTCAGCGCGGCCCGGTCCAAGCCGTTCAACCGTTATCCGGACGCCAACGCGACCGTGCTGCGGGAAATGGTGGCCCAGGACCTGAACCTTAAAAAGGAGAATATCCTGTTCGGAAACGGGTCGGACGAGCTCATCCAGCTTATCCTGGCCACTTATGGGGCGCCGGGGCGGCGGGCGGTCTTTCCCGCTCCTACCTTTGAGATGTACAACGTCCTGACGCAGGTCAGCGGCATGGTGCCGGTGAGCGTAGCCCTGGACAAGAGGAATTTCGATTTGGACGAAAAGGAGTTCCTTAAAGAGCTGGCCAAGGAAAAGACCGAGCTGTGTTTTTTGGTCTATCCCAACAGCCCGACCGGCAACTGCTTCAGCACAGCCAAGGTCGAGGAGGTCCTCAAAGCCAGCCGGGGTCTGGTGGTCATTGACGAGGCCTATTTTCAATTCTGCGGCAAGACCTTTGTGCCGAGGCTCAAGACCTATCCCAACCTCATTGTGCTGAGGACATTTTCCAAGGCGTTCGGCCTGGCGGGTTTGAGGGCGGGTTATTGTGTGGGGACGCCGGAAGTGCTGGCCAACCTATGGAAGGTCAAGCTGCCTTACAACCTCAACGCCCTGACCCAGCTGGCCGTGCAGGGGGCCATGCGTTATAAGAAAAAAGTTCTGGAAAAAGTCGAGGAAATATTGCGGGAAAGGGATAAACTTGCGGACAGGCTGGCCCATGTCCCCGGGGTCAAACCATACCCGAGCGAGACCAATTTCATCTTTTTCGAGGTGGAAAAGGGCGCTTCCCGGGTCTTTGAACAGTTGAAAAAAGAAGGGATACTCATCCGGAGTTTCCAGGACCAGCCCGGGCTGGATGGTTTTATGAGGGTCACAGGTGGGGTCTAGCGAAGAGAACGAGGAGTTTTTGCAGATTCTAGAGAAGATAGTTAGAAATTTGTAGGAGCCGCTCCTGGCCAAGCCGGGAGGGGACGAGGAGGTTACGATGAAAGCCAGGATCGCCAAGGTCGTGCGCAAGACCAAGGAGACCGACATCAAGGCAGTCCTAAACCTGGACGGCAAGGGTGAGATCACGGTCAGGACCGGGATCCCCTTTTTCGACCACATGCTTACCTCCCTGGCCAAACACGCTGGTTTTGACCTCCAACTCTCGGCCAAAGGGGACACTCAGGTAGACGACCACCACACGGTCGAGGACGTGGGACTGGTCCTGGGGCAGGCTTTGGCCAAAGCCCTGGGGGATAAAAAGGGCATCCAGCGGTTCGGTTCGGCCATCGTGCCCATGGACGAGGCCAGGGCATACGCGGCCTTGGACATCAGCGGCCGTCCCTGCCTCAGTTACAGCATAAGCATCGTCAAGGAGATCAAGGAGTTTGACCTGGAACTGCTGGAGGATTTTTTTGAGGCTTTTACCGTGGAAGGCCGGCTCACCCTGCACCTGTGGACCGACAGCCAGGCCGGGAAAAAGGTGAACAGCCACCACCAGGCCGAGGCCATGTTCAAGGCCAGCGCCTGCGCTCTCAGGCAGGCGGTCAGCCTCAACCCTCGGGTCAAGGGCGTGCCCTCGACAAAGGGAAAGCTATAAAAAACTAAGGAAAAGGTAAGGATATTTTAAGATGATCGCGGTTGTGGATTACGGGATGGGCAATTTGAGGAGCGTCCAAAAAGCCCTGGAGAGCGTGGGCGGGGAGGCTGTGGTCACGGACAAACCAGAGGTGATCACTGAGGCCAGGGCCATTGTTCTGCCCGGGGTAGGGGCTTTTGGCGCTGCCGTGGAAAAACTCCAGGCGCAGAACCTGATCGGATTGCTCAAAAGAGAGATCAGCAGCGGCAAACCCTTTTTGGGCATTTGCCTGGGGCTCCAGCTGCTCTTCCAGGAGAGCGAGGAGTCGCCGGGCGTTGCCGGACTGGGGCTTTTGGAGGGCAAGGTCAAGGCCCTGAAGGTCAGCCTCAAGATCCCGCATATGGGCTGGAACCAGGTCCACCTCAACCCCAAGAACAAGAGCAGGCTGTTCCAGGGGATCCACGACAAGACTTTTTTTTATTTTGACCATACCTTCGCGGTTGTGCCCAAGGATCCGCGGGACATCGCCACCACGACCGATTATGAGGTCGATTTTGTGAGCGCGGTCAAAAGGGACAACATCTACGGGGTGCAGTTCCATCCTGAGAAAAGCCAGGCCGCGGGTCTGCGCCTGCTCAGGAATTTCGTCATGTTCAGCAAGGTGCCGTTGGGCGCTTTTAAACTGATCAAAGAGATCACAAGAAGGACCAGGAAAAGATAGCCTGGCCGGAGGAGGAGCAAAGCTGTGTTCGTTATTCCAGCGATAGACCTGAGGGACGGGTGCTGTGTCAGGCTGGTGCAGGGCGACCCGCACCGCCAGACCGTATATTCCAAGGAGCCGGTATCCATGGCCAAGCTATGGTACCTCAAGGGCGCCAAGTGGATACACGTCGTGGACCTCAACGGCGCCCTGACCGGCAAGCCCATCCATATCGGCATCGTCAAACGCATCTGCCGGGAGGTCAAGGCCAAGGTCGAGTTCGGCGGCGGGGTGCGGAGCATGGACGTGATCGCGGAGCTCGTCGAGGCGGGAGTGCAGCGGGTCATCCTGGGCACTTCGGCCGTGGACCAGGCCAGCCTGGTGCAAAAGGCGGTGGCGCGGTTCGGCGGTAAGATCGCCGTGGCCCTGGACGTGAGAAGGGGCAAGCTGGCCACGCAGGGCTGGAAAACCATAGTGTCCCGGGAGCCTCTGGAGATGGCCCGGGAGATGCAAAAGCTGGGTGTGGGGACCTTTGTATTCACCGAGGTGAGCCGGGACGGCATGCTCAAAGGCCCTGCTTTTAAGGCCACTTCTGACTTTGTCCGGCAGGCCGGGGCCAAGGTCATCGCCTCGGGCGGCATCACCAAGCTGTCCAACCTGGTCAAGCTCAAAAAGCTGGAGCCCTTTGGGCTTATAGGCGCCATCGTGGGCAAGGCGCTTTATAGCGGGGACATGGACCTCAAGCAGGCCCTGGCCCTGGGCGAAGCCAAGGCCAGATCGAAGAAAAGACCGAAAAAAGGAGCGTAACCGAGCATGTTAGCCAGGCGCATCATCCCTTGTCTGGATGTCACGGAAGGCAGGGTGGTCAAAGGGGTCAAGTTCGTGGACCTTAAAGATGCCGGAGACCCGGTGGAGATCGCGTCCTATTACGACAAGCAGGGCGCGGACGAGCTGGTGTTCCTGGACATCACGGCGTCGCACGAAAAGCGAAAGATCATCCTGACCCTGGTCAACAAAACCGCGGAGAGGGTCTTCATCCCCCTGACCGTGGGCGGGGGCATCAGCGAGATCGCGGACATCCGGGACCTATTGAACGCCGGGGCGGACAAGGTCTCGCTCAACACCGCGGCCGTGGAAAACCCCAAGCTTATCCGGAGCGCTTCGGACAAGTTCGGGGCGCAGTGCATCGTGACGGCCATCGACGCCATCCGCCGGCCTCCCAAAAAAAGGGGGGAGGTTTTTTGGGAGGTCTACACCCACGGAGGCAGGAAACCCACAGGCCTCAACGCCCTGGACTGGGCGCAAAAAGTGGTGGACCTGGGTTCGGGCGAACTTTTGGTGACCAGCATGGACCGGGACGGCACCCAGGTGGGCTATGACCTGGAACTTTTAAAAGCTATCTCCGAAAGGGTCCATGTGCCGGTCATCGCCTCGGGCGGGGCAGGGCATCTCAAACACCTTTACGAGGCCCTGGCCATCGGCAAAGCCGACGCGGTCCTGGCGGCATCCATATTCCATTTTGGGACCTATACCGTCAAACAGGTCAAGCGGTACTTGAAAGACCGGGACGTCCCGGTCAGATTTTGATCATAAGGAAGAAGAACGATGAACCCACTCATTAAAGAAGTCAAATTCAATAAGGACGGGCTGGTGCCCGCCATCGTGCAGGACACGCGGGACAAACAGGTCCTGATGTGCGCCTTCATGAACCAGAAGGCTTTGGCCCTTACCCTGAAGACCGGGCTCATGCACTACTACAGCCGTTCGAGGAACAAACTGTGGCTCAAAGGCGAGGAGTCCGGGCACGTGCAAAGGGTCAAAAAGATCTTTGTGGACTGCGACGCGGACTGTCTGCTTTTCTATGTCCAGCAGACCAAGGCCGCGTGCCATACCGGTTTTCGCACCTGTTTTTATAGGGTGGCCGAGGCCAGGAAGGGTAGGTGGAAAGTGATTGGAAAACCCTTATTCGACCCTAAAAAAGTGTATTCCATTCCTAAGGGAGGGCGCGCCCGATGATCAAGCCCGGGTGGCAGGAATTCCAGCAAAAGGCTAAAAAAGGCAACCTCATCCCGGTTTACCGGGAGATCCTGGCTGACCTGGAAACCCCTGTTTCCGCCTTTTTAAAGATAGAGGACGGCGAAAACTCCTTTTTACTGGAGAGCGTGGAGGGGTCCGAGCTCGTGGGCCGGTATTCCATTTTGGGGACCAACCCCTTGTTCGTGGTGTCCTGCAAGGACCAGAAAGTCACCTTCCAATACCACGGCAAGGTCCAGGAGGGCAGCGCGTCCACGGATCCCCTGGAACTGATCAAAAAGCTTTTGGCCGTTTACAAGCCGGTGCTGGACGAAGACCTGCCTCCTTTTATCGGCGGGGCCGTCGGGTACCTGGCCTATGACGCGGTCCGCTATTTCGAGAAACTGCCCTATACCAAGGCCAAGGACGACCGGGAACTGCCGGACTGCCTCTTTATGGTCGCGGACACGGTGCTGATCTTCGACCACTTTAAGCACATGGTCCTGGCGGTCGCCAATGCCTACATCACGGACAAGGAAGGGCCCCGGGAAGCCTACGACAAGGCCTGCGAGAAGATAGACTTTCTGGTGGAGCAGCTCAAAAAACCCCTGAAGATCGCCAAGGCCAAGCCGGCCAAGTCCAAGGCCATCTCCTTGAGCCCGGATTTTGAGAAGCAAGGGTTCATCGAAGCCGTGGAAAAGATCAAAGAGCACATCCGGGCGGGCGACATCATCCAGGCCGTCCTGTCCCAGCGGCTCCAGGGCAAGATGATGGTGGACCCTTTCACCGTGTACCGGGTCCTGAGGACCATCAACCCGTCCCCCTACATGTTCTACCTGCAGTTCGGGGACCTGCAGCTGGTGGGGTCCTCGCCGGAGATGCTGGTGAGGGTCAAGGGAACGCACGTGGAAACCCGGCCCATTGCCGGGACCCGGCCGCGCGGGAGGGACAGCGAAGAGGACGCCAACCTGATGAACGAACTCATCACGGATTCCAAGGAAAGGGCCGAGCACCTGATGCTGGTGGACCTGAGCCGCAACGACCTGGGACGGGTCTGCGACTACGGCACGGTGGAGGTCAGGGACCTCATGCGCGTGGAAAAGTTCTCCCATGTCATGCACCTGGTCACGGAAGTGCACGGGACTTTAAAGCAGGGGCACGACGTGTATGACTGCCTGAGGTCCTGCTTCCCGGCCGGCACGGTCTCCGGGGCGCCCAAGATACGGGCCATGGAGATCATCGAAGAGCTGGAACCTTTTTATCGCGGGCCTTACGCGGGGGCCGTGGGTTATTTCGGGTTCCAGGGCAACATGGACACCTGCATCGCCCTGAGGACCCTGGTCATCCACAAGGAAGTGGCTTATGTCCAGGCCGGGGCGGGCATTGTCGCGGATTCCCATCCTGAACTGGAATACGAAGAAAGCATGAATAAATCCAAAGCCCTGGTCAAAGCCATTTCCCTGGCTTCCGAGGGACTATAGGTAAGAGGAGGGTTGATGATGAACAGAAAGGCCGTTATTATAACGCTTTTACTGCTGGCAACCGGGGCTGTCCTGGCGCCCCGCTGGCTGGCAGCGGAAGATCTGAAGATCGCCATTACGAAGGATAATTCCATTTGCATGGATTCCGGCGAACGGAAATTGAATATGGGAGGTTCTTCCCGTATCAAATTAAAAGCGGATGAGAACGCCATCCTGCTGGCCGTGGATACCGCAGCCATGCAGAACAAGCTTTTGACCAAGGCCGTGCTGCATATCCGGGGCACGGACACCAATATGATGGTACGCAAAGTGGACTTTTCCACTCTGGCCTGCTCTCCCTGGAGCGAGGGGGTAGGCAACGGAGAGGCGGCCAACCAGGGGGATTCCACTTTTTTTACGCCGGAGTTCGGCAGCGACCGTTTATGGGGCGGGCCGGATTCTGATTTTTACGACGTCATCGGCGGCCGCTGCGGGACCATCTGGATGCAGGCCTATGTCAAGCCCGGGCCGGACATGTGGTACGAGATGGAGATCGACCCGCGCCTTTTGGAAGCCTGCGCGGCCGGATTATCCGGCGGCATCCTGATGCATGACGGCAACGGACAGGTCAAAGAAATGAATGGGGCGGTAATGCCCGGCAGCAATTACGGTAATAATTTATTTTATTCCAAAGAGCAGGCCGGCTCAGAGCCTTATTTTACGGCCGTAGCCCAGCCCGCGGCCAAGGCGGCTGGTGACACGCTGGCCGTGGAGGTCAAACCCTGGCAGGCCGGGGCTGATTTTGAAAAGGGCGGTGTGGAGATCAGCTGGCCAGGTCCCTTAAGCGACAAAGAGTACAGGTCTATGCTGGGAGCCCGCGTCTATCTCACAAGCGGGAGCAATCCCGAGGTCCCGGCGCCGCTGTGGACCATGCCGCCTTTGCCCAAGCCGGGCGAGACGGCCCGGTTGCTTTTGTCCGGCCAGGAACCGGGCGCTTCCCTGACGGCGCGGGTGGAAGTCGTGACCCGGGGCGGCCAGGTGCTGCACCAAGGCAGCGCTTCAGGACAGGTCTCGGACAAGTTCCCTGAGCCGCAGGCCTTGAGCCTGCAGGCCGTGGCCGGGAAAGCCGGCGACCCGCCGTCCAACTCCAAGGCCAAAGTCTGGGTGGTGCCGGACGGGGTCAAGGTCAATCCTCTGACCGGCAATGTCCAGGAGGAGGACGGGGTGACTTACGAAGGCGACCCGGCGGGCACTTACCGCCAGGCCAATGCCGTGTGGAGCGGGGGAGGCGCCACCATAAACCTGGCCGGGCTCAAAGGCGAGTGGGTCGGGTTCCAGATCGTGTGCGAGAACGCGGGTACCGACCCGGTGTCTTACCATATTAAACCGGGCAGCCTGAGCGGGGCCAGCGGCGTCCTGATCCAGGATGCCAATGTGGGGTTGTCCAGGATGTGGTATATCAAGAACGGGGACAAGGACCAGAGCTGGTACGAGGACCCCATGGTCCCCCTAAAAAATGACGAGGCTTTTGGCGTTCCCTGGGATAAGAACGCGGTGCCTGGCCAGAAAAACCAGGCTATTTATACGGAATTCTTCATTCCCAAGAGCGCGGCGCCAGGGGCGTATACCGGCGTCATTCAGGTATTTGCCGGGGACGAAAGCCCGGTGGCTTTGAATGTAAACCTGACGGTGGGTAACGGGGCCATTCCGGATGAGGCGCATCTGATCCTGTCCATGAACAATTACCAATCTCCGGGGGGAAATTTCGAGGAAAAGGATTTTCTCCAGGGCGAGAGGGCTTTTTACCGCATGGCCCACGACCATCGTACGGATATATGCATCGTGCCTTACAGCCACATTGGCAATATCCAGAGGGATTATCAGCTCCCCTTGGCCGGCACGGGCAGTTCCATGCGTGTCGCTGACTGGTCAGCCTGGGACAAGCGTTTTGGGCCCCTGTTCGACGGGACCGTTTTCAAGGGGTCGCCCCGGGAAAACGCACCCTTGAGCCATTTTAACCTGATGTTTTCCGAGAACTATCCCACGACCATGGCGCAGGGTTATAAATACAACAACCTGAGCTGGGAAAACTGCTGGAAAGAGAACAATACTCCCTGGGAAGATTTCAGCGACACCTTTAAAGCCCAGTGGGTGGCCGTGGCCAAGGACTTTATCAAGCATGTGAAGGAAAAAGGATGGCAGACCTCTTTTCAGGTATTGCTGAACGACAAGAGCAACTATAAGGCCGCGGACCCTACGACCAAACAGCCGGGAAAAGGCGTGAGTTTTTGGAGGCTGGACGAGCCGGCTTATACCGATGACTTTCTGACTGTTCAGCTCATCGGCAGACTGTTGAAACAGGCCCAGGAGGGCGACCGCAACCATGTCCTATTCCGCTGCGATGTTTCCTATCCGGAACGGGCGTGGACCATGCTGAGCCGGGTTTTGGACCTGGACGTGTGCAGCAACCTCAGCTATCTCCGTTTCCTGCAGGACGACCGCGAGCGTTACGGCGTCGGGATCTGGAATTACAGCGGGGCGCCGTCCTGCCAGGAAAGCAACCTGGGCATCAGCGCCATGGCCATGGACCTTTTTGGCCGGAGCGTGGACGGGTATGTGCCCTGGAAGGCCATTGGGTCGGATTTCAACTGGAACAAGTTCGACGACTTTACCAGCGTCATTTATACCGGAGGGCGCTGGGGCATCATTGGGCCCTGCGCTTCCCTGCGGCTTAAGGCTTACCGCCGCGCGGAGCAGGACGTGGAGTACCTGTGGCTTCTGGCCAACAAGAGGGGGCTCCTGAACAACGACCCGAACCACAAACAGGTGGCCAGGCTTTTGACCAGTTCCCTGAACCTGCAAAAGACCACGAGCGCCCTGGACAACAACGGGGGCGTGGTCGAGTCGTTTAAAAGCATAAAGCCCGACCAGCTGGAGAGCCTCAGGCGGGCCATAGCAGGGGCATTGTGAGGATTTGACCGTCAAACTGGAGAGGAGTTCAGCGTCGCTTTGAAGGCCAGGTGTTTCCTAAGCTTGTTTTTGCTTGTTGTTACAGCGCTTTTGTGGCTGCAGGGATGTTCAACCCTTTCCGACCGGGTGTCCTCAGATGACGAGTACACCCGATTGCCGGCCCAGAGGGAGTTGCGCGACCTCAAACCCGACCAGGCCAACCAGGTCGTGGAGGGGCTCGTCGCGAGGATGGACCAAAAATCAGACCCCCTCAGCCGGGAATGGGCGGCCCAGTCCCTGGGGCTGGTGGGGCCGCAGGCCAAGGCCGCTGTGCCTAGCCTGATCCGGGCCCTGCAGGACGAGTACTACTATGTCCGGGAAAAGGCCGCGGAGGCTTTGGGCAAGATCAGGAGCGACCAAAAGGCCGTGCCGGCCCTCATCGCCGTTTTGCACGACGAGAACGGTATTGTCCGGGACAAGGCCGAGGGTGCCCTGAACATGATCGGACCGCCGGACAAGGGGTCCATCGAGGACCTGGTCAAGCTGCTGACTGACCAGCCGGACCCCTTTATTCGGGCCAAGGCGGCCGAGTCGCTGGGGAGCATGGGGGAGGACGGACAGCCGGCCACCAAGACCCTGGCCGCGGCCCTGGGGGATAAAGACCCCGGCGTGCGGGCCTACAGCGCGGAGGCTCTGGGCAGGATCGGCGAAGGCGCCGAAGAGGCCCTGCCCCAGGTGGTGCAGGCCCTCAAGGACGCCGACGACCAGACCAGGAAGAACGCCAGGCTGGCCCTGTCCAGGGTGGTGCTCCGCTGCAACCTGATCCCCGGCATGGTCCCGCCGGAGCTGAGGCTGATGGAAAAGCGGCTCCAAGACATTTTCAACCGGCAGGTGGGATGGGCCAGCACCAACAAGCAGGTCAAGATCATCGCGGTCATGTGGAAGGGCATGGAGCCCGAAATGGCCCAGAGAAAAGTTCCGAAGGTGATGATGGACAAGCTCGACACGGCCCTGCAGGACCTGGGGCAAAAGGCAGGGGCCAAGGACGACGACGGGATGGTGGGAGCCTTGCAAAGCTCCTGCGAGGCCCTGCTGGACCTGTATGAGCTGTACCAGCCCAGGATGCCCTGCGACTTTAACCGCCTGCTGGTGTACCAGGAGATGATCACCCTGGCCCGCTGGGACAGGATCGGGCCCCTGCTGATGCAGGACCGGTGGACCTGGAACAGGGCCAAGCCGTGGCTCATCCAGTGGGGGGAGAGGGTGAGGCCGGGGAATACGAGAAGTGCCTCAACCGGCAGGAACGGGCCGCAGCGGACAAGGATATCGTCCTTTTGAACAAGGAGTCCCAGAACGGCTGGGGCCTGGCCAACAAGGTCTATAAATTTATCGCGGAGAGGAAGAAGTCATGATCCTGATGATCGACAATTACGATTCATTCACCTACAACCTGGTGCAATACCTGGGCGAGCTCAAAGAGGACCTCATCGTCCGGCGTAATGACAAGATAGAGCTGCAGGAGATAGAGAACATCAGGCCGGACCGCATCGTCATCTCGCCGGGGCCGGGAACCCCCAGCCAGGCAGGCATTTCCTGCGATGTCATAAGGCGTTTCGGGCCGGAGATACCCATTTTGGGGGTCTGCCTGGGACACCAGGCTATCGGGCAGGTCTTCGGCGGAGAGGTGGTCAGGGCCGAGCGGCTGATGCACGGCAAGACCTCGCTGGTGCACCACGACGGCAAGAACCTGTTCCGCTACATCCGCAACCCGTTCGAGGCCATGCGTTACCACTCCCTGATCGTGAAAAAAGATACCCTGCCCTCGTTCCTGGAGGTCACCGCGTGGACCGACCAGGGTGAGATCATGGGTCTCAGGCACAAAACCTTTCCGGTCGAGGGGGTGCAGTTCCATCCGGAATCCATCATGACCAAAGTGGGCAAGGATATCCTGAAAAATTTTCTGATGCTGGAGCGTTGAACCAGCCGAGCAAGATGAAGGAGGGATCGTGATCAAGGAAGCCATCCAAAAATTGATCGAGAAAAAGGACCTGACCGAGGCCGAGGCCTTGGCCGCCCTGGGCGAGATCATGGACGGCCAGGCGACGCCGGCGCAGATCGGGAGTTTCATCACGGCCCTCAGGATGAAAGGCGAGACCATTCCCGAGATCATCGGGTGCGTCAAGGCCATGCGGGCCAAGGCCACCCATATCCAGAGCGACGGCGCGGTCCTGGACACCTGCGGGACCGGCGGGGACCGGAAAGGGACCTTTAACATCTCCACGGCGGCGGCCTTTGTGGCGGCCGGGGCGGGCATCCGCGTGGCCAAGCACGGCAACCGGGCCGTATCCAGCGGATGCGGCAGCGCGGATGTGCTGGCGGCCCTGGGGGTCAACCTCGAGATGCCCCCGGACAAGGTGGAGCAGGCCCTGAGGGAGATCGGGATCGCTTTTTTGTTCGCGCCCATGCTGCACTCGGCCATGAAACACGCCATCGGTCCGCGCCGGGAGATCGGCATCCGGACGGTCTTTAACGTCCTGGGGCCCATGACCAACCCGGCCGAGGCCAGGTACCAGCTCATCGGGGTTTACGACCCCTCCCTGACCGAGGTCATTGCCAGCGTGCTGGGAGAACTGGGGAGCGAACGGGCCTGGGTGGTGCACGGCGAGGAACTTTTGGACGAGATCTCCATCTCCGGCCGGACCAGGGTCAGTGAGCTCAGGGACGGCAAGGTCAAGACCTTTACCATTGAGCCCAAGGACGCGGGATTGAAACCGGTACCTTTATCCCTGCTCCTGGGCGGGGACGCGACCCGCAACGCCCAGATTCTGGAGATGGTTTTAAGGGGTGAAAAAGGCCCTCACCGCCAGGCGGTCCTCATTAATGCCGGAGCGGCCATTTATGTGACCCTGCCGGGAACCTTTCAGGATGGGGTGGAAATGGCCAGAAAATCCATTGATTCCGGGGCGGCTATGGCCAAGCTGGAAGCCCTGCGAAAATTTGCCAAGAAATGACGAGCCATGTTCCTGGAAAAGATAGCCAAACAAAAGAAAAAAGAGGTCAGGGCCGCTAAAAAACAAAAGCCCCTGGCCCAGCTCCAGGAGGAGGTGCGGCAGGCTCCTCCGGTGCGGCCCTTTTTGGCCGGCCTCAAGAACAGCCCCTATTTCCCCCTTATCGCCGAGATAAAAAAAGCTTCGCCTTCCAAAGGCCCCTTAAACCCCAATCTGGACGTCGTCAACCTGGCTAAAACCTACGAGCAGGGAGGGGCTGCGGCCCTTTCCGTCCTGACCGAGGAGAAATTCTTCGGGGGCAGCCTGGCTGACCTGGCCAACTGCCGGCAGGCGGTCAGCCTGCCTGTCCTGCGCAAGGACTTTATGGTCGACGCCTACCAGATCTGGGAGTCCCGGGCCGGCGGAGCCGACGCGGTCCTGCTCATCGCCGACCTTTTGGCCCAGGAAGAGCTGGAGAAGTTCTACAGCCTCAGCCATGAGTTGGGCATGGAGGCTCTGGTGGAGGTCCATGGCAAACTGGACCTCAAAAAGGCCCTGGCCCTCAACCCCGGCCTGCTGGGCATCAACAACCGCGACCTGAAAACTTTCAAGACCAAGCTAAAAAATTCTTTTCAGCTCATCCCCGAGATCCCGGGGGAGATCTTCACCATCAGCGAGAGCGGTATCTTTACCTACGACGACCTGATGGCCTTGAAGTCCCGCGGCCTGAAGGGAGCGCTCGTCGGCGAAAGTCTGGTGACCAGCCCTGACCCGGCCCTAAAACTGGACCAGCTGCTGGGCAAGAGGCCGTCGCCGCTGGCCGACACTTTCCTCATCAAGATCTGCGGCATCACCAGCCTCAAGGACGCCCGATTGGCGGTGGAGGCCGGAGCCAACGCCCTGGGGTTCAATTTTTACCCCAGGAGCCCGCGCTACATCACGCCGGAGGCGGCCAGCTCCATCGTCAAGGGCCTGCCGGGGCACGTGCGCAAAGTCGGGGTGTTCGTGGACGCGCCCGCGCCCGAGGTGCGCTATATCGCCGGCCTTTGCCAGCTGGACACCCTGCAGTTCCACGGGCAGGAGAGCGAGACCTATTGCGGGAGCTTTGAGCAGGAAGTCATCAAGGCGTTCAGGGTGAGGGGAGAGAAAGACATCAAGCAGGCTTATACCTATACCGCGGACGCGTTCCTGCTGGATAACTTCAGCGAGGAGCTGCCCGGCGGGACGGGCAGGGTCTTTAATTGGACCCTGCTCAAGCAGGCCAGGCGGCCTTTTATCCTGGCCGGAGGGCTGAACCCGGAGAACATCCGGGAGGCCATCCAGACCTGCCGTCCCAACGGCGTGGACGCGTGCAGCGGGGTCGAGGAAGCACCAGGCAGGAAAAGCCCAAAAAAATTAGTAAAATTCGTGCAACAGGCCAGGAAAGCACTGAATCATTAAAAAAGTTGTCGTTCATGCAATAATTAAACTTAACAGGGAGGGTAACAGTCATGGCTGATTTGAAACGGTTCCGGGTGGGGATCGAATGGAAGATGTACGGGTATTGTTACTCGGAGGCCAAGGACGAGAAGGAGGCGCTTTTGCTGGTGCAGGGTATGCTCAAAGACCCTAAAACCAAGTATCCAGATAATGCTAAATTTGTACCGAACAGCGCCATCATAGACCATCTTTCCATCAAGGAAGTCAACAAGGGTGAAGCAAGCCGTTGAGGATGAAAGAGGAAGAATGAGCAGCTTAAAACAAAGACTATTGCCTGACAAAAAAGGGCATTTTGGGCTTTATGGCGGCAAGTTCGTGCCGGAAACCCTGATGCCGGCCCTGTTGGAACTGGAAAGGGCCTACGAGGCAGCCCAAAAAGACCTCTCCTTTAAAAAGGAGCTCGGGTTTTACCTCAAACATTACGTGGGCCGGCCGTCGCCCCTTTACCTGGCCAGGCATCTCTCTGTAGCATTGGGCGGGGCGAAGATCTACCTCAAGCGCGAAGATTTGAACCACACTGGCGCGCACAAGATAAACAACACCCTGGGCCAGGTCCTGCTGGCCCGGAGGATGGGCAAAAAACGGGTCATTGCCGAGACCGGAGCGGGCCAGCACGGGGTGGCCACGGCCACGGTGGCGGCTCTCTTTGGTATGGAATGCGAGGTCTTTATGGGCGAGGAAGACTGCCAGAGGCAGGCCCTCAATGTTTACCGCATGCAGCTTTTGGGCGCCAAGGTCACTCCGGTGATCTCGGGCTCCAAAACCCTCAAAGACGCGATGAATGAGACCATCCGCGACTGGGTGACCAATGTCCGCACCACCTTTTATATCATCGGCTCCACGGCCGGGCCGCATCCCTATCCGATGATGGTCAGGGATTTTCAAAAGGTCATCGGCGAGGAGTCCAGAAAACAGATCATAGAACTCGAGCGCAGGATGCCGGACCATCTGGTGGCCTGCGTGGGCGGGGGCAGTAATGCCATGGGATTGTTTTATCCTTTTCTTGGAACCAAAGCCAGGATGACCGGGGTGGAGGCGGCCGGGCTGGGCCTGTTGAGCGGGAAACACGCGGCCACCATCAGCAAAGGCCGGCCGGGCATCCTGCACGGCAGCCTGAGCTACCTTTTGCAGGACAAGGACGGCCAGGTGCAGATCGCGCACTCGGTCTCGGCAGGCCTGGATTACCCAGGTGTGGGTCCGGAGCACAGCTACCTCCATGACATCGGCCGGGTCCAATACACTTCGGCCACAGACAAGGAAGCGGTGGAGGCTTTTCATCTGCTCAACCATACCGAAGGCATCATGCCGGCTCTGGAAAGCGCTCATGCCTTGGCTTATGTCAAGAAGCTGGCGCCCAGGCTGGCAAAGGACAGGGTCATCATCGTCAACCTGTCCGGCAGGGGCGACAAGGATATAGAGACGGTCAAGAAATACGGATCCATGGGGAGACATTCATAGCCATGAGGATTTTTCGGCCATCCCACAACCGTTTGGAACGGACCTTGCACACCTTAAAACAGCAGGCGAGGAAGTCTTTTGTGCCTTATGTGACCGCGGGCCATCCTGACGCGGCCAGCACCAAAAAAATCGTGCTGGCTTTGGAGCAGGCAGGCGCGGACGCGGTGGAGCTGGGCATTCCTTTTTCAGACCCCATGGCGGACGGCAAGACCATCCAGGCCTCTTCCCAAAAGGCTTTGGCAGGCGGTATGACCCTGGCCAAGGCCCTTAAACTCGTCAGGGAACTGAGGAAAAAGACCCAAATACCCCTTGTTTTTATGACCTATTACAACGTGGTTTACCAGTTCGGCTTAAAGGCTTTTTGCCGGCAGGCGGCTAAAGCCGGGGTGGACGGGGTCATTGTGCCTGACCTGCCGGTGGAGGAGTCCGGGCCCCTGGGTCAGGAGTGCAACCGCAATAAATTGTGCCTCGTATTCCTGCTGGCTCCCACGAGTTCCAAAGAGCGGATGAAACTGATCACCCACAAGAGCCGGGGGTTTGTCTACTATGTTTCCCTGACGGGCATCACCGGTGTGCGCAAGGCCCTGCCTAAAGACCTCAGGGATAAAATAAAACTGCTGGATAAACTCACGGCCAAGCCCGTGCTGGTGGGGTTCGGCATTGCCGAGCCGGCACAGGCCCGGCAGGTGGCCCAGTTCGCCGACGGGGTCATCGTGGGAAGCGCCCTGGTCAGCCTCATTGACCAGCACGCCGGAAAAGCCAGCCTGATCCCGGCCGTTAAAAGATTCAGCGCCAGCCTGGCCCGCGCCGTTCATTCAGCCGACCGGTAAGAGAATAGGAAAACCTTTATGCTCAGAGAGTTACATGTCAAAGATTTCGCCCTCATCGACAAGCTGGACCTCGAGTGGGACCAGGGTTTCACGGTCCTGACCGGAGAGACCGGAGCCGGCAAGTCCATCCTGCTGGGAGCCGTGGGGCTGGCTTTGGGCGACCGGGCCTCCCTGGAGGACATTCGCACTGGGTGCGAAGCAGCCGTGGTTACGGCCCTGTTCGACATCAGGGAACAGGAATGGCTCAAGGACAAGCTAAGAGCCATGGACCTGGACCCGGCCAGCGGCGAGCTGCTGCTCAAAAGGGAAATCCAGAGGAACGGACGCAGCCGGTGCTGGATCAACGGCGAAACCGTGACACAGAACATGCTCCAGGCCGTGGGCGAGCACCTCGTGGACATGCACGGTCAGCACGAGCACCAGTCTTTGCTGGACCTGGCGACCCAGAGGACCCTGCTGGACCAGTTCGCCAAGGCCGGCGACAGGGCGGCCAAGGTGGCCAAAGCTTACGGGGAATATCTGGATATCCAGCGGACCCGGCAAGCCCTGGTGGGCGACCCCAGCTTGAGAGCCCAAAAAATAGACCTCCTGCAATTCCAGGTGCAGGAACTCACTGAAGCCCGCCTTAAACCCAAAGAAGACGAGACCCTGCACAACGAGTACACTCTGCTCAGCCAGGCCGACAAGCTTTTCAGCGCCAGCCAGAATGCCTACCAAAAAATAGAGGAAGGCCCGGCCGGAAGCGCGGTGGCCGCTGAATTGTTGGGTGAAGCCATCGCCAGCCTGGATGAGGCGGCCAAGCTGGATGTCGCGCTTTTGCCCTATCTAAAAGACGCCAAATCATTACAGGAACAGACGCAGGAGCTGGGGCTCAAACTCAGGCAATATGCCGAAAACATAGAGTTTAACCCTGAAAAACTGGCTGAAATCTCCAGCCGCCTGGACCTGATCAACCGGCTCAAGAAAAAATACGGGCCAAGTTTAGAACAGGCCATGGAGTTCAAGGAAAGAGCCAGCAAAGAGCTGGATATGCTCTCCGGGAGCGAGGAAAAACTGAAGGAATTGGCTGAGCAGGAAAAGAAAGTCCTGAAAGTTTTAGGTCAGGAAGCTCAGGCTTTGTCGCAGGCCCGCAAAAAAGGCGGGCAGGAACTCAGGACGAGAATACAAAAAGAGCTGGCTGAGCTGGCCATGCCGGGAGTCAGGTTTGAGGTCAAATGCGAGTGGCAGGAAGACCCCAACGGCATCCTGGAAATACAGGGAAATAAATATGTGTGCGACGCTAACGGTTTAGATCAGGTGGAGTTTTTAATAGCTCCCAATGCCGGGGAAGAATTGAAACCCCTAATCAAGATAGCTTCAGGTGGAGAAATATCACGGGTCATGCTGGCCATGAAAGCCATCCTGGCGCCTCTGGATCAGGTAGCCACCATGATCTTTGATGAGGTGGATACGGGCATCGGAGGCAGGGTGGCCGAGGTGGTGGGCAAAAAGATCGCTGAGGTGGCTCGGAGCCGCCAGGTCATCTGTATCACCCATTTGCCCCAGATCGCCAGCCTGGGACAGACCCACTTTTTTGTATCCAAGGAAACTGTAGCGGGCCGCACAGCCACACGCGTGGAACTGCTCTCTGAACCGGAGCGCGTCAAGGAAATCGCCCGCATGCTCGGCGGCGAAAAAATAACCGACACCGCCCTGCAGCATGCCAAAGAGATGATGGGCAAGAGCACGACAAGCAAGGGGATTGCTTGATGGATAAAAAGGGCAAAGAGGCTATCCAAACCTTTCAAGTAAAAAATCTAGGGATTGTTCTTGGATTAATATTTCCGTGTTTGACTGGCTATGGATTTTTTATAGATTTTAGAGATAAATATTTTTTAGTTCAGTCTTCATTTCAAAGTGGAACATTAATCGATATCCTTTGGCCTGTGGGTGGTAGCATCATTTGGAGTCTTTTTTGGTTACTATTTTGTTTAATAACGGAATGGTTTCTCCTAAGTCTAATTTTGTTAAATATTGAAGTTACACGCTCTGAATTGAGATTTACTTCTTCTCTCCCGGTTTTTCCGAACATAATTATGTTTCGTCATAAAAGGTCTTTTAATGCCCGATATCTTTCTGTTTCCTGGAGTAAAATTCGTGAAATAAACTATGATAAACTTCCATTATTTTTTAGATGGCATCCAATTTTAAGGATTCATTACGGGTTTAGAATTCCCATTGCAGTTTATTTGCCTGAGGTTTTTTATCCCTTAAGAAATCTTTTTTCTGCAATTAATCTTCATGTCCCTCTGCACAAATTTAACAAAGGTGCGCAAAAGTTTTTTGTGAAACTGAAAAATAGGAGAGGTTAGGTAATTGGAACCAGATTTAAGGACTGTTGACCTGCATGTGCATACCTACTTCTCTGACGGGACGTTTTCACCGGAAGAGGTCGTAAGCCACGCCCTAAGCATCGGTTTATCAGCCATTGCCATCACGGATCATGACTGCGTGGACGGCATCAAGCGGGCCCAAGAGGCCGCAAAAGGAACAGGTTTAGAGGTCATAGCCGGAGCAGAGCTTTCCGCGGATAAAGACGGGCGCGAGGTGCATGTGCTAGGTTACTTCAATGAGAAATTAACTCCTGAATTTGAGGGACAGCTCATTAGCTGGCGCAAAAAAAGGATAGAGCGGGCCAAGGAGATCATAGCCAAATTAAACCATCTAGGTTTACCGCTCACCTTTGAGCAGGTCCGGGCCGTGGCGGAACGGGGCATGACCGGAGAAAAATCCATACATAAACTGGTGGGCCGGCTGCATATTGCCATAGCCCTGGCTGAAGCAGGCTTGGTCGCAGAAAAAGAAGAAGCATTTAGGAAGTATATCGGGGACGGCAAAAAAGCCTATGTGGCCAAGGCGGTCCTGACGCCGGAGCAGGCCATTGACGCCATTCATAATAGCAGCGGGGTGGCGGTGCTAGCGCATCCGGGCATCATGCAAATGGACGAATGGATAAGTGAATGGGTACCGCAGGGACTGGACGGACTGGAATGCTATCACACCAACCAGTCGCCCGCAGTGTCCGAGCATTATTGCCAAATGGCCCGGCGTTATGACCTCCTCATCACCGGCGGGTCGGACTGCCACGGCCTGGGCAAGCCCCGTGTTTTGATGGGTGAGGTCAAGATGCCCTATGCAACTTTGGAAGAACTCAAAAACAGACTGGCCCAAAAACAATAGTTTGGTCTGGATAAGTTTTGAAAACAGGCTAAAATTAAGGGCAATATACCTAGGCGGGAGGAACAAACAGTGAAAAAAATACTGGTCATTCACGGTCCCAACCTGAACCTTTTAGGTAAAAGGGAAAAGAACATTTACGGCAAGACCACTTTGGGCGAGATCAACAAAAAACTCCTGGCCCTGGCCAAAGAACTCAAGCTGGAGCTTAAAATCGTGCAAAGCAACAACGAGGGGAGCATCGTGGAGGCCATCCACCAGTCCCTGGGATGGGCCCAGGGCATCCTCATCAACCCGGCCGCTTATACCCACACCAGCCTGGCCATCCGCGAGGCCATTAGCGGAGTGGATATCCCGGCCGTGGAAGTGCACCTATCCAACATCTATTCCCGCGAAGAGTTCCGCCATCATTCCTTTGTGGCGCCAGTGGCCAAAGGCCAGATAGCCGGTTTCGGGGTCAACAGCTATTTGCTGGGATTACGGGCTCTGGCCGGCCTGAAAAAGTAGTTTGAGCACCGCGGAGGTGTCGCGTGGGACTGCGTAAGCTCCTCAATCCTCATAAGCTCTGGGCCTCGGCCCTGGGCCTCCTGCTCGTGGCCAATACCGTGTGGACCGCCAAGCGCTATCCCTGGATGCTGCCATTGTCCCTGCTGTTACTGGTCTGGCTGTCCGGGTTGTGGATGCTTTTTAAAAAACGGGGGGCAGGCGTTTACCTGCCCAAGTTCCTCCTGCCCCTGGGCCTTTTCTTTATTTATTCCAGCGTGTCGTTCGTCACTTCCACCGCGCCGTTGACCAGCGTGGACGAGTTCATGCTCCTGTGCGGGGCGTTTTTGGCCATGCTCTTTGCCAGCGAGACCCTGCATGACCAGGACAGCCAGGACGCGTTCCTTTTTTTCACGGGCCTGTGCCTGCTGGTCGTCAGCCTCCACGGACTGGTCCAGCATTTCCTCACCCTGCCGCAGAACTACCAGAGGATCATCGCCGGAGAACAGAACAACCCCGCCTTGGTGGAGTTCGGGGCGTATTTCCATTCAGGCAGGGCCTACTCCTTTTTTGTCTACCCCAACGCGCTGGCCAGCTTCCTCATCCTGTGCCTGCCGCCCTGGGTGGCGTGGCAGTGGAGCAGGGGCCATCAGGGGATACTCGGCAAGACCCACAAGTTCATGAGCGTCCTGATGCTGGTTTTGGGGGGGGCGTGCCTCATTTTCACCTATTCCATCGGCGGCTGGTTCTCGCTTTTGCTGGCCGTGTTCCTGGTGATCTACCTGGAGGGCCATTTCAAAGGCAAGAATATCTGGGCATTGGCCGGATTGATCGTGGTGGTGCTGGCTTTCCTGCTGGCCGCCCGGGGATGGCAGAGCTGGCGGGACGCTTCGGTCGGGCTGAGGCTGGAGAACTGGAAGTCCATCATGAACATCGTGTTCGATTCGCCGGCCTGGGGCAAGGGCCTGGGCAGCTTTGCCAGGGAATACATGCGGGTCAAAAGTTTCAGCGCCACGGAAATGCAATACGCCCACAACACCTACCTGCACTGGTTCGCGGAGCTGGGGCTTATCGGGTTCGTCCTGTTCTTCTGGTTCCTCTACGCCTGGTTCCAGTTCGCCAAGCAGCGCTTTGACCAGGGTAAATTGACCCTGGCCCAAAAGGCATTGTTTATGAGCCTGATAGCCTTTTGGATCCACGCCGGGATAGACCTCAACGCCCAGCTGTGGGAAATGTGTCTGCCGGCATGGCTTTTCATGGGCATGTTCACCTCGGACCCGACGGCGGAGCGTGTTTCCTCCCGTTTGCCGGGGTGGCTCAGGGCCGTCGTCATCCTGCTGGTGATGCTGGGAGCCCTGCCTTTGCTGGGCCTGCCGTTCCTCAACCAGTGGCACCGGGCCAAGGGCATGGAGCTGGCCCTGGATAACGACCTGGAAGCGGCCCAGGCCGAACTCAACCAGGCCGTGCGGTTCGACCCCTGGGATGTCCGGACCCATGACGACCTGGCCGGGGTCAATTTCAAGCTGTGGCAGGACCGGGGCAAGGAAGAATATTACGCCGTGGCCGAGGCCAACCTCAATGAGGCTGTCAGCAGCGACCCGGAGAACGCCTATTACCACGAGCACCTGGCCATGCTGCTGCTCTCCCGCAAGGAACCGGAAAAAGCCTACGGGGAAATGGCCCTGGCTTTGCAATACAATCCTACGGGCCTGGACTATTGGCAGCAGTCCGCGGACACAGCCTACAAGCTGGCCTACATCGACCGGATGAACGACCTTATCGACAGCGCGGCCAAGTACGACAGCATCCAACCGTTGGTGACTGTCGGCGACGTGTTCTATAAAGAAGGGGGCAAGGACCTCGCTGTCAAAGCCTGGCAGAAGGCCCTGGAAAAATCTCCCAACGACCCTCTGGTTTTGCAGAGACTCCAACTGGCCCAACAGCCGGAGGGGAAGAAGTAGAACGGCTCTTCCGCTGTCCCCGCATTAATTCCTCCCAAGCCGGGGAAGTTAAGATATAATCTACTCCTATGAAAAAGACTTTTTGCCTCCTTATCTGCCTGGGCCTGATGGCCGCAGGCTCCGCCTATGGCGACATCAAAGAAGGCCTGGTCCTCAAGCTCAAAAAGACCGTGGTCAATGTGGAAAAGCTGGTCACGGTCGGGCTTAATTCCGAATATGCCGGCCAGTTCAGGGCTTCGGGGTTCATCGTGGACGCCAAGCAGGGCCTTATCGCCACCAACCGCCATGTGACCGGCACCAGCCCCAGCATCGTCAAGATCACCTTTGAGAACGGGAGTTCCACGGAAGCGAACCTCGTGTATTACGACGCCTGGCACGATTTCGGCATCTACAAGGTGGACCCGGCCAAGGTGGAGATGAAAATAGAGGCCGTGGAGCTGGGCAGCTCCTTCGGCCTCAAAGAGCAGGACGACGTTTTTATGATAGGCAACAATGACGGCGAGGAGTATTCGGTCAAGTTCGGCAAGATCTCCAACCTTTACCTCAACAAAGGGGCCCGGCATTCAGCCACCCTGCAGACCACCTTTGACCGGGCGGGCGGTTCCAGCGGCAGCCCGGTCTTTAACGCCGACGGCAAGGCCGTGGCCATCCATTTCGCGGGCACGGAAACCACCAGTTTTGAGATGCGCATCGAATACCTCAGGGACGCCCTGAGCCAGCTTAAGAAGGCCGGCAAGGTCAGACGGGGAGACGTCGGGCTCCAGGCGGACCTGATCCTGGTCTCGGACGCGCAAAAGCATTTCCACCTGGACGAGGCCACGGCCAAGAAGGTCAAGGCCCTGCGCCAGGACCTCAAGCAGATGGTCGCGGTCAGGTCCCGCGTGCCCCGCACCCCGGCTTTTTCCAAGCTTTTGCCGGGAGACCTCATCCTGACCGTGGACGGCATCTGGGTGGGGGACAACCTCTATCTCATGGACAAGCTGGTGGACGCCAAAGTCGGGGGAACCGTGACCCTGGGAATGGTCAGGAACGGCAACCCGTTCAAGGCCAAACTCGAGGTCAGCGACGCGGAGTCCCTCAAGATACAAAAATTCGTGCAGTGGGCCGGAGGCGTCCTGCAGGACCCCACCCCGGAGCTCAGGCTGAACGACTGCATCGAGACCGAGGGCGTTTTCCTGACCCAGTGCGATAACGGTTCTTCCCTGACCTCTTTGGGATATCCTTTGGAAGGCGAGCGCTATATGGTGATGATCGAGGGCGTCAACGGCGCACCAACCCCCAACCTGAAAACCTTTGTCCACGCGGTCAAGGACATCAAGGACCTGGACCATATCTACCTCATCGTGCGGGACAAGAACGCCCATAACTCCAACATCAAAGCTGTTCCCATCATCCTGAGCCTCAAATTCTTTCCCCTCAAGGTGAACGAGTGGTCTTCCAAAGCCATGGACTGGGTAGAGGTCAAAGAGTAGCGGGAGGCCAAAATTGGCGGCCGTGAACATCCAAACGATGGTTTTTTCCCTCTATGTGTACGCCCTGATCTTTTTGCTCCCCATCTTTAACGGCGGGAAGGGACTGGGCATCCGGGTTTTCCTGGAAATTGGAACCTTCATTTTTGCGGCCCTGTTCCTGGCGCTGGGCCGCCGGAGAACCCAAACCAGGCCGGTCCAAGGCGTGATCTACAGCGCGATCCTGTTCTTGGTTTGGTCGGTTTTGGGCAGCCTGGTCCACCATACCTTTTTCCACGCATTTCCCTCCGTGATGACCGTGCTGGCCTATGTTGCCCTGTTTATCCTTTGCCAGAACATGCCTTTATGGCCCCAAAGCAAGAGGGAACCGCTCCTGTGGTTCTTTTGTTTTTTGGGTGCGGCTACTGTCCTTTATGGGTTCTATCAATTGTGGACCGGGCACGCGGCTGTGTATATCGCCGGGGCCATGCCTTTTAGCAGGATAGCCTCCACTTTTCCCAATCCCAATCTCTACGGCGGATACCTCCTGATCCCTTTTGCCTGCGCCATGGCTCTGTTCCTGGAAAACCTTGGTAAAAAGAAGTGGGGCAATTCCTTTTACGCGCTCATTATTATTCTCGTTTGCCTCTGCGCGGGATTTATTGTTTCCAATTCCCGCGGAGCGCTCCTGGGGCTGGTTTTTATGGGAATTTGGTTCGTGTTCCGGAGAGGAACAAAGGAAAGCCCTGAACAACACAAAAAAAAGCTGAGGCTTTTCCTTTACACGGGGCTGGCAGTGCTGGCCTTGCTCGTCATTGTCCCCAACCCCCTGATGACACGCCTCGTCAACTTAAAGGCGGGTGTGGACACTTTGTCCGGCCTGCGCCCAAACATTTGGAAACAAACTTTTCTCCTGGCCTGCGAGCATCCCCTGGTAGGATGCGGCTGGGGCAGCTACCAGGAGGCGATGTATTGCCACGCGGTGCCGTTGGAAACGGCGGTGGGACGCTATGGCCGCTTTGCCAATTTCGCCCACGATGAATTTCTGCAGGTGACAGGGGAGAGCGGTTTTCCCGCTTTGGTCTTTTTCCTCGTTCTATTATTTTTTGTTTACCGGGCCCTGTGGCAGGGGCCTCTGAGCAGTACTGCTCTGGCAGGCCGGGCGGTCCTTATCGGGCTCCTGATCCATAGCCTGGTCGATTTTAACCTGCACCCTCCGGCCATCGTGGTCAGCGCCATTGTCCTGATTTCGGCCCAGACCAGGAAAGACGGGAAAAGCCCCAGCCCTGCCGCTAAACCGTGGGGCGGGGTTTTTAGGGTAATCCTGATCCTTGGTTTGGCACTTGGCATCCTTTTCATCTGCTTGCATGCAGTGGGAACCTTTTATGCGTCCCGGGCCCGGCTTGACCAGGATGTCCATTCTTCAACCCTGAAGTACCAAGCAGCGCTGCATTGGTTCGATGGGGAGAGCCAGTGGCAAGACGAATTGGGCCTTAAATATTTACAAGACAGCTCTTTAGGCGACCAAGCGAAGGCCATCCTCAGCGAAGAATGTTTTAACAAGGCCGTTGCGCTCTATCCGGCAGACCCGTTCCCGCACCAGCACCTGGCCAGGCTTTATGATCATGAAAGGGGCATGGCGAACCTGGAGACCCTCTCGATCTATGAGTACAGGCAGGCCATAAACCTGGCCCCTTACTCTCCCTTCCCCAGGTTTGAGTTGGGGTCCATCTTTTTTAATCAGAAGAAATACACGGAAGCGAGGAAAGAGTGGCTGGCCGCTGTCGAGGTCGAACCGAATTACGCGGCCGCTGTTTTTGGCGTGGGACTGACCTACCAAAAACAAGGCCAGAAAATTCTAGCCCGCTCCTGGTTCGCCAAGTTGGACCGGATCAAAAAAATCCCTGTCACGGGCCAAACCACGGATTATGAAAAGCAGCTCATTTTTATTCCGGACAAACTGTCCTTTCAGTGAGGAAAAACCTTACAGCGGTTGCTTCATGATCCTGCTTTTTACCAGTTAATTTTTCCGCCGTTTACCGGCCTGTGTTAAGATACTCCCATGAACTTAAAACACCTGAAATTCACTCTTTATAGCGGGGTTTTTGGGCTCAAAAGGCTCAAGATACCGCTCAGGGCGAGGGTCCTGGAAATAGGTTCGGGCGACCATCCGCATTACCGCTCCCAAGTACTCTGTGACAAGTATGTGTCCGATTCCTCGGAGCGGGGCGGGGCCGTGGTAGTGGACCGGCCCTTCGTGGCCGCGGACGCGGAACACCTGCCCTTCAAGGACGGGGCGTTCGATTACTGCATCTGCCGGCATGTCCTGGAGCACCTGGAAAACCCCGGCGAGTGCCTGGGCGAAATGCAGCGGGTGGCCAGGGCCGGATACATCGAGTCTCCTTCCAGGCTGGCCGAGACCTGGCTGGGTTGGCCCTACCATCTATGGACCGTGGGACTGGAACAGGGAGTTTTGACCCTGCGGCCCAAAGAGACCAAGCCCTTCGGACTTTTTGGGAAACCTTTCCATGACCTGGCGGGCCAGGATCCCCAGGTCTCTGATTTCATCTTTATTAACAAGGATCTTTTTAACACCAGCTTGGAATGGAAGGACCGGATAGCCTGGAAAGTAACGGGCAAGGCCAAAGGAAGACCGGTCAAGGCGAAGCTGGGCAGGATCACAGCCATCCCGACGAAAAAAGAGACCCTGCCGGCCACCTGGCGCAACCGCCTGGTGCTTTTACTCAAGGGGGTCTTGCGGAGTTACTATGCCAGCAATCACTGGATCAGCCTGGGCAAACTGTTCTCGCTGCTCCAGTGTCCCTGCTGCGGAGGCGAAGTGAAGAGCCCTGATGGGAAAGGTTTAACCTGCGTGAAATGCCGGACAAACTATCCGGTCATCGACCATGTTCCCGTGTTTTTGGTCCCTGACCAGAAGAGGTCTTGAGCAATGAATATGCTTTTTAACCAAAAGAAAAAAGCCGGAGTGCGGCTTTTTTTGGGGGTCATTTTCCTGGTGTTGTTTTTTTTCATGCCCATGCTTCAGAGCGGGCGGGTGTTCTGCTTCAGGGACATTCCCCGGTATTTTTACCCCCTGAAATTTTTTGGCGCCTCCCAGCTCCAGCAGGGGAGGATGCCGCTGTGGAACCCTTTGCTCTTCTGCGGGATGCCCTTTTTTGCCAATCTGCAAAGCGCGGTCCTGTATCCCGTCAGCCTGGTCTGCAACCTGCTGAGCTTCCCTTATTGCTTTAACCTCTACGTGATCCTGCATTTTATCCTGGCGGGATTTTTCATGGCCCTGCTGGCCCGGGACTGGACGGGCAGAAATTCCAGCGCGTTCCTCTCGGCCGTGACCTTCACCTTCGGGGGGTTTTTGGTATCCGTCATTGACATGAACAGCACCCTATCCGCCGTTGTTTGGCTGCCTTTGGCGGTCCTGCTGTTCAAAAGGGTTTTGGGCGCCAGGCCAGCCCCCTATTTTTTCTGCGGCAGTCTGGTCCTGGGCCTTGTTTTCCTCGGCGGAGAGCCCACGGTTTTTGTGGAAACCTTTTTTTTGCTCCTGACCCTGGTCCTGTTCCTGCCTCACCAACCGGAAGAGACCGTATGCCGGAGGAGCGACGGGCTGGTAAGATTGGTCCTGTTCTTTAGTTTGGCCCTGGGGGTCGTGGCCTGCCAGGTCTTTCCTTTTATGGAACTTTTGGGCCGTTCATTAAGGAGCCAGGGGACCCCCATGGACAACGCCATGGCCTGGTCGCTCCCTCCCAAACACCTGCTGACTTTTTTGTTCCCCTTTTTGTTCGGCAGCCTCAAGGAAGCCAACCATTACACGGGCCAACAGTTATGGCTCAACAGTTTTTACATCGGAATATTGCCTTTTATCCTCTGCCTGGTGGCCCTGAAAAAAGAAAGCAAGAAAGACGTGCTCTGGCTGTGGTTCGTGGCCCTGACGGGACTGGTCCTGAGCTTGGGCGCCTTTACGCCGGTCTATCCCTGGCTCTACGAACATAGCCTCATCTTCAAATGGATACGGTATCCGATCAAATTCATGCTGCTGACCAGCTTCAGCCTGTCCCTCTTGGCCGGCATCGGCTGGGACCAATGGCAGAGACAGAGCCTGGAGTTCAAAAGAACGCTGACCAACGGCCTGGTCATCCTGGTCTGCCTGGGGCTCATACTCTTTTTGGTCCTCAATCTGGGCCGGGAATCCATCATCAGGGTTTTGATCCACGGCAAAAAATATTCCCTTGAGCAGATCTACTTCAGTGTGCAGCAGTACAACCAATACCTGGACCTGGGGCTGCGGACCCTGGGGATGTTTGCCGCTGTCACCCTCCTCGCTTTTTTGGTACAGAGGGTGGACGGCGCCGGCAAGCTGGCGGGCCTGCTGGCCGTGTGCCTGGTTTTCGGCGACCTTTATACCGTGCACCACGATTCTTTTCATACCGCTTCGCCCGAGTTTTATACCCAGCCTCCGGCGGTCCTGGCCAAGCTGACCCAAGAGGGAAGGGTGTATCTGACCAAGGCGGCCGAGGATAAAGGGCATGTGATCTTTGCCGACACTTATGACCAGGCCTTGGAACAGGCCAAGCAATGCTTTTTCGCCAATACCCTTTCTACCTTTGGGGTTTCCTACGTCACCGGCTATGATTCCCTGACCCGGCAGGACTATGAGCAATACACCGCCCTGCTGGAAGTGTCGCCTCTGGAAAAGTCACGGCTGCTGGACCTCAGCAACGCGCGCTATGTGGTCTCCACCACTCCCCTGCAGGATAAAAAGTTCAACCTGGTCTACCAGGGACCGTCCCTGGTCTACGAAAACAAGGGGGCGCTGGCGCGGGTTTTCGGGGTGGGCCGGGCAGTGACCATAAAATCCAGAATGGCGGTCTTAAAAGCAATGTCCAGCCCGGACTTTGACCCGAGCCGGACCGTGATCCTCGAACAAGGAGATTCCGAAGGGGCCAGCGGGACGGCGTGGCCAAAGCCGGCTCTGGCAGAGGTCATGGAAGACCAGGGAGACCAGGTCAGACTGGGAGCCAGCATGCCGGATAATGGGTGGGTGGTGCTGGGGGACTCCTATTATCCCGGATGGCAGGCCCAGGTGAACGGCAAACCCGCCGCGGTTTTACGCGCCAACGGATCTTTCAGGGCCGTGGCGGTCCCCAAAGGGTTGTATGAAATCGTCCTCTCTTACGAACCTGTCTGGTTCAAGCGGGGTTTGTGGGTGAGCGGGGCGGCCCTGCTGTTGTGTTTCGCGGGTGGTTTGTCCTGCCTGTCCCGGCCCGGTTCATGCCGGAGGAAAACATGAAAACTGCCAAATTGTTCTTGCCTCTGTGCCTTTTATTTTTATGCAGGTTGTTACCAGCTGAGGAAAATCTTTTTCCGGTCCAGGATATTTTTGGCCACGAGCATTATGTGCACTCCCTGGTGCTGAGCCAGGATGGCAAGTTCCTGGTGTCCGGAGACGGGATGGGGGTCGTGAGGCTGTGGAAGCTTCCGGAGTGCCAGCCCATCGCCAGCGTGCAAGGCCATCCTTACCATATCTATGCCCTGGCATTGAACCAGGCCGGCGACCAGCTTTTCACGGCCAGCGCGGACAAGGTGGTCAAGGTTTGGCGGGTCAATCCGCAGGAACATTCTGAAGCGGCGTTGAAGTTTATCACCAGGCTGGAAGGCCATCTAGACAAGGTCTGGGCCGTAGTCCTCAATGAAGACGCCAAGGAGATCTATACGGCTGGATGGGACGATACTATCGTCGTCTGGAACTGGGCAGACTGGTCCATCAAAACGACCCAGCAGGCGGGCCAAGGCGGGGTCATGTGCCTGGCCTTGAGCCCGGACCGCAAAACGCTTTATTCAGGCGGCCGGGACGGTTCCATCAAGGTCTGGAACCTGGCGGATAGAAAGACGACCCAGATGCTGACCGGCCATCGGGATTGGGTGCAATCCCTAGGGGTGAGCCCTGACGGGAAATGGCTGGTCTCAGGCAGCAAAGACACGACTGCGGCTGTGTGGGCCCTGCCCGAGGGCAAGTTAACCCAACTTTTCCAGGGCCATACCGGGGACGTGATGGCCGCGCTCTTCACCCCGGACAACCAATTTGTCGTGACCGCCAGCCAGGATACCACGCTCAAACTGTGGGACCTGCCCGAGGGAGACCTGCTGGCGACCCTCAAGGGTCATCAGGCGACCGTGCTTTCTCTGGCTTTGTCCCAAGACGGGCGCTGGCTTTATTCCGGGAGCGAAGACAAGACCATCAAAAGATGGGACCTCGCCTGCCTGAACAGTTACGGGGCCCATATTAAAAAAGGGGATGAACTGCTGAAAACCAAGAGCCCGGAAAATATTTCCTGGGCCATCGGCGAATTTGAGGCGGCGGTCCAGGCTTTTCCGGTCAGCCAGGCTAAGCTCAGACTGTCCAAGGCATTTGACGCCCAACGAGAATTAACTTATGACATTTTTTTTAAAAAAGGCCTGGACTGCCTGAAGAGAAAGACCAAGAAAAACCTGACACGGGCGGTCTTTTATTTTGACAAGGCGGTCAGTGTTTCTCCGACCGCGGAGGCCAAGGAAAAATTGGCCTACGCCCAAAAGGCCCTGAAGGCAAAGAAGTAAAAGGTCCAGAGGAGAGATATGGCCTCGAGAAAAAAAGAAGCGGTTGTATTGTTCCTGATCGCCAGCGTCACCGGGTTGTTCTACTGGCGGCTGGTCTCCTGGGACAAGGTCGCCTGCAGCCACGACCTGCTGGCGTTTTTTTATCCTTATAAGTATTTCCTGGGACAAAGCCTGCAACAGGGGCAGATCCCTTTGTGGAACCCGTACACCTACAGCGGCACGCCCTTCATGGCCAACCTGGCCTCGGGTGTGTTTTATCCCTTTAACCTTTTGTTCTGTTTGTGGACATTTGTCCCGGCCATGAACCTTTTTTTCTTGTTGCATTGTTTTTTGACGGGTTACTTCACTTACTTGTTCCTCCGCTCGCTGAATTTGACCCGGTGGTCCGGTTTTTTGGGCGGGGTGGTGGTCATGGGCTGCGGGAGTTTCAGCAGCCAGCTGGAGTGGCTGGGCGTCATCGCTTCCTGGCCGTGGGTGCCCCTGTGCTTTTTCATCTTGGAAAAGGCGCTGACCAGCAAACGGCCGCGGGGAATATGGGTCTTTTTGGGGCTGGCCCTTAGCTGGCAGTTCCTGGCCGGACACCCCCAGGTTTTGTTTTACAATGTCCTGGCACTTTTTTTCTACTATTTGTACCACAGCGTCCAGATCAAAAAGTTCTCGTTTTGGTGGCTGGCCTCTTTGCTGGCCGCTGGGGTCGTCCTTATCCAGCTGGTGCCTTTTGTGGAGTTCTCCCGCCAGACCATCCGGGGTGCGGGCATTTCCTATGAGGCGGCTATTCAGGGGTCACTAGACCCTCGGGACCTGTCCGCTCTCGTCAATCCCTGGCCCGCTCTTTATGGGTTCGCCACGATCAATTCGTGGCAGGTCAGTCTCTATGCCGGGTTGGTGCCGTGCCTGCTGGCTTTGCTGGCTGTCTTTTTAAAGGCAGGGCGGCCTAAAAACTTTTTTGCTTTGCTTCTGGTGGCCTCCTTGTTCGTTGCCCTGGGCGTGCATAATCCGCTCTATAAATTTTTATACGACCATTTCCCGCCTTTTCAATATGTACGGCAACCGGTCAAAATACTTTTCCTATGGCATTTTTCCCTGGCCGTGCTGGCCGCTTACGGTCTGGATTGGATCGCCAGGAGGCCCGGCCGCTACACCTTGATCGCCATGGTCTTGATCCTGGCTGTGGTGATCGATCTGTTCTACTTCAGCGCTGACCTTTACGCCACCGTGCCTTTTACGGCACTGCAGCGGTCCGTGACAGCCCCTTGTTTGAGCCAGGAGCCTTCCCGTTTTTTTCTCACCCCCAAAACGCAACAAAGCTGGTTCGATCTGGGTCTGCCTTCGGACGAAGCGACCCTGCAAAAACAGGCCGATGCCTTGTTCAGCAACTTCTCCATTTATTACGGGCTTTGGGATGCGGATGGTTTCGGGTCCATGAGGTTGAAATTGCTGGACGAGGTGCTGGATAAAGTGAAACGCCAAAAAAACCCGAGCGAGACCAGGTTGCTGGACCTGCTGGCCGTCAAAAGTATTGTCACTTTTTGGGAACTCAAGGACCCGGAGTTTGCGCTGCTCAAGCTGAGGGCGGCGGAAGGTCCGGGAGGATCCAGAGAACTGAAGGTGTATCAAAGATCGAGCACCGCGCCCATGGCTTGGATTGCGGACAAGGCCGTTTGGGTCAAGGATTATCCAGAGGCGTGGGCTGCCATTCAATCGCCCGGTTTCCGTCCTTATGAACAAGTTGTCCTGGTCGGAGACTTGGGCGGGGTGAGCCAGGTGTCTGGAAAAAAGAACAACAGGCTCCAGGTGGAAGAATGGGGCCCGCAACAGATAAGGCTCAAGGCTTTTTGCGGGAGTCCCTGCTGGGTCGTGGCCAGCTTGCCTTATACGCCGGGATGGAGGGTTTGGGTAGACCGGCAGGAAAGGCGGTTGTTCCGGGTGGATTACCTATTGCAGGGTCTTTTTCTAGAACCAGGACAACATGATCTTCTGATCAGTTATAGGCCAAAATCCTATATTTGGAGCGGCTGGGCCAGCTTTCTATCACTTATTTTTATTGGGTTTGCCGGGGTGTTTTGGCTGAAAACAAGGAAAGCAAAACAAAAAACCACGAGATAAATTCCTGGTAAATGGGCAGAAAAAACATAGTTGAGTATTTGGGGTTTGATGGTAAAATTGTAACAGATTTATATATTTCATAATTCTCAAAGGGAAAGGGGTGATTACAATGAAGAGGAGCGAGAGAGGTTTTACCTTGATCGAACTAATGATCGTTGTGGCCATAATCGGTATCTTGGCAGCCATAGCTATTCCTAAATTTGCATCGATGTTAGAGAAGTCGAGGGAAGGAAGCACGAAAGGTAACGTGGGAGCCATCCGTTCGGCCTTGGCCATTTATTATGGAGACAGGGAAGGTGTTTGGCCGACGACTTTGAACAACAACACTTGGACCAGTTACCTCATGTCCTCGTACCTGGATAAGATGCCTATGGTGGTGTGCACCCACAGCGGACTAGGGACAAGCCCGGTAGGAGCCAATGTTGCTTATATCGCTGGTAACGCGGTTCCAGTAGCACCGAGCACGGGTTGGGCCTATGACAGCGTGTACGGCAGGATGTATGTGAACAGCTGTTATCAGGACACCAAGGGTATATCGTACACAGCTTATTGATTTTGTTTTGAAGGAATGAGGAAGAGCACAAGCGGGTTAAAACCTGCTTGTGCTCTTTTTTTATGATGCAATCATCTGTCGAGTTAAAATCTTTTGTGTTTCCAGTGCTTTTTAATATGATGGTTTGATACAAAATGATACACATTCCATCATTGTGATTTAACAACACAGTGCTAACATTATATCAGATTGATATTTGTTAAAACTTTCAAGTAAAGGGGGTGATCATGATGAAGAGGAGCGAGAGAGGTTTTACCTTGATCGAACTAATGATCGTTGTAGCCATAATCGGTATCTTGGCAGCCATAGCTATTCCTAAATTTGCATCGATGTTAGAGAAGTCAAGGGAAGGAAGCACGAAAGGTAACGTGGGAGCCATCCGTTCGGCCTTGGCCATTTATTATGGAGACAGGGAAGGTATTTGGCCGACGACTTTGAATAATACTAGCTGGACGTCCTATCTGATGTCTTCGTACCTAGATAAGATGCCCATGGTGGTGTGCACCCACAGTGGACTAGGGACAAGCCCGGTAGGAGCCAATGTTGCTTATATCGCTGGGGATGCGGTTCCAGTAGCACCGAGCACGGGTTGGGCCTATGACAGCGTGTACGGCAGGATGTATGTGAACAGCTGTTATCAGGACACCAAGGGTATATCGTACACAGCTTATTGATTTTGTTTTGAAGGAATGAGGAAGAGCACAAGCGGGTTAAAACCTGCTTGTGCTCTTTTTTTATGGTTGGGCTGGAACGGCGGATGGAAAGGGAAGCGAAGCTATTTAGAGTGTGATAAAATCCGTTTTGAAGCAATTGTGCAGTCTTAAAAGATTATTTATATTGAGGAGCTATATGAAGGTCCTGGTCACTGGGGGTGCCGGGTTTATCGGATCCCATCTGTGTGAATATCTGGTGCTCAATGGCCATGAAGTAACCTGCTTGGACAATCTCAGCACGGGTAACAAAGCCAATATCCGTTTCCTGCTTTCCCTCAAGCGATTCCGTTTCATAAACCAGGATGTCAACCTGCCCCTCAACATCCCGGTGGAGGCCATCTTTCATATGGCCAGTCCGGCCAGCCCTCCCCAGTATATTAAACGGGCCGTGGCCACGATGCTGACCAATTCCATGGGGACCTACCGGATGCTGGAGTTAGCCCGGCGGCACCGGACAAAGTTTTTGATGGCCTCCACTTCCGAGATCTACGGGGAGCCGTTGCGGCATCCCCAGGTGGAAACCGATTGGGGACAGGTTAACCCAATCGGGGTCAGAAGTTGTTATGACGAATCCAAGAGATTCTCCGAAGCACTGACCATGGAGTTCCTGAGAAAATACAACTTGGACGTCAGGATCGCCAGGATATTCAACACCTATGGGCCGCGTTTGGACCCCCAGGACGGCAGGGTGATCTCCAATTTTATCGTGCAGGCCTTGCATGGCCGGCCTTTGACCATCTACGGCAAAGGAGACCAAACCAGGAGTTTTTGTTTTGTGTCGGACCTGGTAAGGGGACTGTATCTGGCCATGTTCATGGACCGCACCAAGGGAGAAGTTTTTAACCTGGGCAACCCGGAGGAATACACTGTCCTGGAATGCGCCAGGATGGTCCAGCGGTTCATCCCCCGGTCCAAAGGGCTGATTCGTAAACCCCTGCCGTCGGATGACCCGACGAGGCGGCGGCCTGACATTCGCAAGGCCAAAAAGGTTTTAAAGTGGGAACCCAAGGTGTCCTTTGAAAAGGGGCTTTTGAGGACCATCGAGTGGTTCAAAGAGCAACGAAGTTAGTTTCGCGCTATACTAAAATCTAACTTACCTTTTGGTTAGGGGCAAAAATTGGGCAAAAAATCCATAGGAATATTTTTAAATTTTCTTTTGTTTATTATTTTGTTTCCTTTTTCAGCCATTGGTCAAACCAATACTCCTACGCCCTTCCTTGATGCCGGCATCAACTGGGTTTCCATGACCAATAATGCGAATTTCACCCCGCGATGCGCACAGACCAACCTTGTGTTCAATGACCTTCTATGGACCATTGCAGGGTCAGACCTATCCAGTTATTTTAGCGATGTTTGGTACTCCTCGGATGGCATCACCTGGACCCGGGCATCCACAGGGCAGTTTCCTGGCCGTTATTATCATAAAAGCCTCGTTTACAATAACAAAATGTGGGTGATCGGTGGAATGCAAACGAATATCCTGAATGTTTTTAGCGATGTTTGGAATTCCTCTGATGGAATTACTTGGACTGAGGTCACGCCCACTGCCACCTTTGGACCCCGAGAAAACGCTGGCGCGGTCGTATTCAACGGAAAAATGTGGATCGTCGCAGGATTGGCCAACGGCGTTTACAAAAACGATGTTTGGTCTTCCACGGACGGCATCACCTGGGCGCAGTCACCGGCAACCGCTTTTCCCGTGAGAGCGGGCCATACTTTAGTCGTGTTCAACAATAAGATGTGGATCATTGGGGGCACTCAGGGTGGGCCATCCATTCTTTCGGACGTGCTTTCTTCGCCCGACGGAACAACCTGGACGACTGCCATCAATCCATTTCCTTTAGGAGGAAGAGCCGACCATTCCTGCATTGTTTATAATAATGAAATGTGGGTCATTGGGGGTTACAACGCAGGCTGCCTCAAAGATGTTTGGTATTCTTCCGACGGTTCCACCTGGAACGAAGCGACCGCAAACGCCCAGTTCGGCATCCGTTACAACCATGACAGTGTCGTCTATAACAACAATATCTGGATGATCGCAGGGGCCCAGACCCTGACTTCGAGTTTCTATAACGATGTATGGTCCTCTCCTCCAAGCTATACCCCGACCCCGGCAGTGACCAATACCCCAACGGGTACCATCACCCAGACCGTTTCCATGACCCCGACACCCTCCCAAACTGTTACCGCGGCTCCTACGTCAACGACGACCCTGACCTTTACCATCACGTCAACTTTCACGCCCACGCCCCTCCCTGCGGAAACCTATCTCTATCCCTCTCCGGCAAAAGGAGATAGTGCGAAGATATATTGCCGGTTACCGCAAGATGGAAGAGTGAAGCTGCTGGTTTATAACGAGGCGGGGGATCTAGTCGCTAAAATGGAAGAGGCTTATCAAGCAGGTGTCTGGACCTTTAATATGCCCCTTAAAGATTTTGCCCAGGGTGTATATTTTTACACCCTGCGGCTTAACTACAATTCTGGTTCGTCGGATTTATTGGGTCCCAAGCGGTTCGTCGTAATCCATTAAGCAGGGGTGCAACTTGCCTTTATTATTACTGTTATTTTTCATTCTTTCCGGTGCCTTGTCCCTTGATGCCGATGTCTCAGTGCTCGCTCCCGCGAGTTTAGCTATGCCTTTGGAAAATAGCTTGAACTCGGCCCGGGGTGCCGCAATGGGTTCAGCCTTTGTGGCTATCGCGAATGATTCGGCGGCGTTGTTTTGGAACCCCGCGGGACTGGGGATGGTCGATTCCATGGAGCTGGGATTCCACCACAATAGCTGGTTAACCGGTATTCTCCAGGAGACCGCGATCTTCAATATTCCCGCTGAGGAGTTTGGAGGATTCGGGCTGGCCCTCAGTTATGTGAACTATGGAAGTTTCGAGGGCCGTGATGATAACGGCCTCTTGAGCGATTCTTACAGCGCCAATATGGTTTTTTTGGACCTGGGATGGGGCAATGAACTGATGCCCGGTTTATACGGAGGGGCTGCTGTCAAAGGTACCAATCAAAATCTGGCGAACATCCAATACGGCGATGTTTCGGCGGATGTGGGGGTGATCTGGAAGGGTATTAAAAGGCTTTCCCTCGGAGCCACCGTCAGCAATCTAAGTCCCGGGGTGAACGGTTATGCCAAATCCGCCAGCGTGGATCTGGGGGCGGCTTACAATTTATTCCTGGGCAAGAAGAACCCTCCCTTGTTATTGGCTCTCAGTACCCAACTGGTACCAGGAGGGGTGAACAAGATGCATGGGGGCGTAGAGTATGTGGTCATGCGTATAATGGCCCTAAGAGGCGGTTTCCAAAATAGCCTAACAGATAATCAGATCGAAGGGATCAGCGGTCTTACTTTTGGGTTTGGGATCATTTACAAAAACTTTAACATTGATTACGCCTATCAAACTTTCGGTTATCTGGGCAATCCTCAGATGGTCAGCGTGAGCTGCAGCTTTTAGTGTTTATTAGGTTCTGGCAATGATCTTGATGTCTGGGGCTTCGTAAGGAATGCCAACCAGGATGGAACGCGTCCAGCGGACCAGGCGGCGCAGGGGCCCGCGGGCCCAACTTTCTTTGTCCTCGCCGCTTTCCACGATCTCAAAACCCAGTTCGACAAGCTTTTCTTCTAAAATCTCTCTGGGATACGGCCGGACATGGTCAAAACCTTTCCAGAAATTCTCCGTCATCACATTGATGTTCCGCACATTAGGGGTGATGAGGACGAGCAGCCCGCCTTTTTTCAGGTTACGGCGGCATTGAACCAGAATGTCCACCGCGATTTCAGAAGGGAAATGTTCTATCAAATGACGGCAGAAGATGCCGTCATATTTTTTCTTGGATCTTTTTAGAAAAAGATAAGCGTTGCCCTGGACGATCCTATGGCCCCGCCCGCGGCATTTGCGGACCACTTCAGGGTCAAGGTCCACCCCAAAACAGTCAAGGCCATTGGCCCGGCAAAGGTCCAGAAAATCACCCCTGCCACAGCCCAGTTCCAAAATAGCCTGGCCAGACTTAAACAGGCTGATGTATTTCCTCTGGACCGCCACATTTTGGACCGCTATGTCAAACAAAGGATATCCTTTCCTAAAGCAGAAAATCCGAAACTTGAATATAACAGCCGAAGTGGTAATTAACTATGATAATTGTAGTATTATATCATTTAGTCCCAAGGAACTTCACGCAAAACCCCGCGTGGAGTCCAACAACGACAAAAGTTCCAAAACATTTTTTAAAGAGGCCCAATGGTCAGTATCACAGCAAAGGTATTCAGGAACACCCTGGTCATTTTTCTAGGCCAGGTAGGTTATATGTTCCTGGGTTTTATCTGGTCCATCAAGCTGGGCCGGTATCTGGGGCCCCATGATTTCGGGCTCTACAACTCCCTTTATAGCTATATAGCCTTCTTTGAACTCCTGACCAACAGCGGCATAGATACGGTCACGGTCAGACAGATCTCCGCGGAACCCGAGACCAAGGACCAGTGGGTTGGCCACGCGTTCCTGCTCAAGTTGATCTTGGGCGCCGTTGCCTGGTTGTTGTGCCTCTCCTGCATCGGCCTGATTCCGACAGACAAGATCCCCATCCAGCCATACCTGATGGTCGCCAGTTTCACGATCTTTTTGTCCTGCTTTTCGTTTTTTACTTCGGTTTTCCAGGCCCAGCTTAAAATGCTGGTGCCGGTCCTGGCCAAATTGGCCGGAGCCACCCTTTTTATCGTTGCGGCTTTTTACCTGGCGGCCCGCCAGCATCCTTTGCAGGCTTTTGTGGCGGCCAAACTCCTCGTCCTAGGGTTGGGACCCTTGCTCATCGGCCTCGCCGGCCTCTCTATGTTGGACCATTATGGGCCGATCAAAGCCGTTTACCTCAAAAGGATCCTGGTTGAGTCATTCCCCTTTTTTGTTTCCAGTATTTTCATTCTCATCTATTATCGAATCGGGGTGTTAATGATCGGGTGGTTCAAAAGCCAGGAGCAGGTGGGGTTTTATTCAGCGGCTTTCCAGCTGACCGCCTCGTTGGCTGTCATCCCCAGCGCTTTGATGACCTCTCTTTACCCGGTATTTTCCAAGGAAGCCGGGGAAGTGACGGACCGCCTCAGAAAAGCGTTCCGGTACAGCTTGAAGTACTTGTTCCTGCTCATCCTGCCTATTGCCGTTGGCACCACCCTGCTGGCCACTGAGATCATCCAGTTCTTTTTCAAGCAGGCCTATCTTCCTGCGGGTCAGGCTCTGGCCATCCTTGTCTGGGCCCAGGTGTTCAACTTTATCGGTTATGTCCTGGGCTATCTGCTGTGGGCTTTAAAAAAACAAAATATCAATGCCTGGACCAACGTGGGCATGGTCGTGATCAATATCGGACTCAACCTGGTTTTGATACCTGGTCTGGGATTCAACGGAGCCAGCTTGGCCACGGTGGCCACAGAAGCATTCAGCGTCGCGGTATGGTCCTGCTTTATCTTTAAGATATTCAAAGGTTTTCCCCAGGGTTGGCTGGTCAAGCCCCTGTTCGCCGCGGGAGTGATGGCCGGGGCGCTTTGGGGCCTGAACCAATCGCCGTGGATGGGGATGTGGCCGGCCTACGCCAGCCTGGGTTTCCGGGTGATCGCGGGGGCCGCGGTCTATCTAGTCGCTCTCCTGCTGCTCAAGGTTTTGGGCGATGAAGATTGGATCCTCTTTAAAAGCGCATTGTGGAAAAGGTAGGGAGTAAACTTTGAAACAAAATGTCCTGGTTTTTCTTTTGCTGGTTTTATTGGCGGCCTGTTTTTTTTACGGAGTCGTGTTTAAGCAAGAGACTTTTTTCCTGGGCGACATTTACACCATCCATATGCCGGAGAAGGTTTTTTTTTCCGAGAGGATCAGGGCCGGAGCCATGCCTCTATGGTGCCCTTATGGGCTTCTGGGATATCCCTTTCACGCGGAAGGACAGAGCCTCAGTTTTTATCCCCCGAACTTGTTCTTTGCTTTTTTCCCGGCAGCCCAGACCCTGGCCTGGCAGGTCGTCTTGCATGTTTTGCTGGCCGCCTTGTGTTTTTATTTTCTTGCCGCGGATTACGGGTTAGGCCCCGCGCCTGGAATTTTAGCCGGTATCACCTACGCGTTCTCCGGATTTATGGTGGCCCATACCGAGAATTTCAATATGCTCACCGCTTGCGCCTGGCTGCCCCTTTTGTTCCTGTGGGCAAAGAAAATGCTGGAAAGACCCCGCTTTATTTTCGCCCTACCGTTCTGCCTGACAGCTTGTTTGATGGTCCTGGGAGGCAATCCGCATGTAGTTTTCCTGGGATTTTTGCTGACCTTGAGTTACGGGGTCTTTTTGTCCATCCGGTGTAAAGGCAGACGCCTAGCCTGTTTGGCCGTTCTCTTTGGGTGTTTTATCCTGGTTTTGCTGCTCACCGCGGTCCAGCTGCTGCCCACCTTGGAGTTGATCGGGCAGTCCCTCAGGAACAATCGCGGAGCCTGGGCCCAAGAGGGCGACCTGCATCCCTTATTGCTGGCCCAGTTCCTTTTCCCTTACCTTCTGGGGGACCCGGCCAACAACACTTACTGGGGAGCAAACCTTGGGGTATGGAACTTTCCCAACTATGCGGTTTATCTCGGCCTCCTGCCCCTTTGTCTCATCCTCCTTTTTTTCGGCAAGCAAAAGAGAAAAGATTTTGGTTTCTTTGGCTGGGCCTTTGTCCTCAGCCTGGTCCTGTCCCTGGGAAAATATTTTCCACCCAACGAATGGATCAATAGTCTGCCTGGTTTTGCCTGGTTCAGGGATCCCGTGCGATTCCTTTTTATAGCAGGATTTTGCGGGAGCCTGCTGGCGGCCGGGGGCTTGGACCGCTTGGCTCAAAAGGATATCACTCAGTGGAAAAATAGACTCAGGTGGTTCCTGGGGATCGGGACCGCGGTCTGGGTCCTGGGAGCCGCGGCGCTGCTTGCAGGCTGGACGCTTCGTTCCAAGGCCATGGAGGCGGGTCTGGCCTTCATGCAACAGAGGGTATTTGAAAAGGGAAGTCATTTTTATCCATGGGATTATTACGTCAGCAAGCTGACCCGTTCTCTGGCTTTCCTCGAAGTCCACTTCAGCCTCCAATGGATCATCCTGGCCGCCTGCTTGGTCCTGCTCTTCCTGAGGAAGCGCCGAGCCCTATCCGGGAGTTCTTTCCAGACCGCCTGCGTGATCCTGACGGTGCTGGACCTGTTCCATTTTGGGATGAGTTATAACGCCACGATCTCCAAAAGGTTCTACAGCACTCCGCCTCAAACGGTGCTGGCGTTCCAGGCAGGGCTGGGACCCTACCGGTATTTTCCCTGGAGGATCTTTGACGCGGAGCGAAAGATCTTTCCAGAAGGACGACAGTGGCTGGGGGACCTGAGCGCCTATTATGAATACCGGGAAATGATCCCAACCAACGCCAACTTTTTTTATAAATATTCCACTCTCATGGGCAGCGACGCCCTGGATGTCCAAAGGCATTGGACCTGGGTGGACAAATTGTACCAGGCGCAGGCCGGCCCAGTTTCGCTGCCGCTGGAATATTTCCTGGAAAAGGAACCTGTTCTGTCGCTTTCCGGCGTAAGATATATTTTGACAACCGAGGAGAATAAAGCTTCCTTTCTCCAAGAGGATTATCAGTTGGGAAAGGTGAGGATCTACGAGAACAAGCTAGCTGTCCCGCGGGCCTACCTGGCAGACAAGGTGGGTTATGCCTCCTCAGGGGAGGAAGCCTTGGCCATGACCCTGCGACAACGGCCCCAAGACTTTCCGGCTATCCTGGAATGCCCTCCGATCGACACTATTACCAACATCCGGCCGAAGAAAAAGGGAGAGGTTGTTTGGTTCAAAAACAACCCCGAAGATATCATCCTTGAAGTGCATACACAGCAGGCTAAGGTGCTGGTTTTGACCGATGTTAATTATCCGGGTTGGAACGCTAAATTAGACGGCAAAACAACGGATATCCTAACCGCCAACTATTTATTCAGGGGCTTGGCCGTTCCAGCCGGGACCCATGTTGTGGAATTCAGTTTCGAGCCCGAGTCTTTTTATCGAGGGGTCCTCATCAGTTTATCGGTTTTGGGCGTCGTGCTGTTAGGTGCTCTCGTGGTCTTTATCCGGAGGAGCGGGCATGGAGTTTGCTGACATGATCAAAAGGAACCCTCAAAAAATCCTTGTCCTTAAAGACGATTCTCTGGGTGATTTCTTGATGGCAGTGCCGTTTTTCAAGAAATTGAAAGAGCTCTACCCTAAAAGCCGCATCAGCGCCCTAGTAAGTTCGAGCGCCAGGGAAGTCGCGGAAGTATGCCCCTATATCCAGGAGGTGATCGTGGCCAACCCCACCTGGTACAAGAGGAATCCTGGGCATTTAGAAAACCTCAAGATGTGCTGGCAGCTGGCCAAAGTGCTTTCTCAAAAACAATTTGACCTGGTCATCGGTATGAGAAGACGGGACCGCATGGAATCTTTGTTGCTCTCCCTGATCAAAGCAAGGTTAAAAGTCGGTTACAGCGTGGGAATGACGGGATGGGGGATCCAGGTCAAGCTGCCTAGAACGAGTCTGACGCAACACGAAGTGCTAAAAAATTTAGAGATCCTAAAAGTGTGGGGCAAGCAGGAGCAAAAACCTGTTTTGGAAATGTGGCTAAACCCTGAAGATGAACAATGGGCCAAAAGGTTCCTCGACGGTCTTGGCCGGGACAGGTCAAAGCCGCTGGCCACCCTCCATCCAGGAGCAGGCAAGCCGGTCAAGCAATGGGGAGCAGAAAATTTCGCCAACCTAACCAATAGTCTCGTCGAAAAAGGCTGCCAGGTACTGGTGGTTTTGAGCAGCGCTGAGATCAGTTTGTGGGAGGAGATCGCCCCCTTGCTCAAGCACGAGGTGTTCGCCTGTATCGGTCAGGCAACGGTAAGGCAGATGGCGGCTTTACTGAAGACCAGCGATGTCTTTGTGGGCAATGACAGCGGGCCCACGCATTTGGCCGTGGCCCTTAGAGTGCCGGCGGTCTGCCTTTTCAGCGGAGCCAATCTTTCGGACGAGTGGAGGCCGTGGAACACCGACAGTCCGCTTAAGCTTTTGGAAGGCAGGACAGAATGCCGGCTCTGTGGCAGGTGGGACTGCCCGCAAAAACCAGAGAACCTGTGCCTGAGGCAGATCACGGTCGCGGATGCCGTCAGCGCTGTGGAGGAGTTGCTACGAACAAAAAAGGCCTGAAACAACAGTGGGATAAAACCCAGCGTCACTGGGACGACCGGGAGTTCCTAGCCAACCAGGCTTCCAGCCTGATGAAACTGCGTTGGAAGCTTATCGACGAAAGGGTCGCGGCCAGGGTCCGGGACCTCTTCCGGCAACAGGGAAAGGCTCTGCGGATTTTGGATGTGGGCTGCGGCAGGGGAGAGCTCTGGGGAAAGGTCAAGCCGTTCGCCAGGGATTATGTCGGAATAGACGCTTCGGATAAGATGCTCCCGAGCTGGAAAAAAGCGGGTGATACCCGCCGATTCATAAGGGCCGAGGCTGAAAAACTTCCCAAGACCCTGCGGGAATTTGATGTTGCGGTCTATAAAGAGAGCCTGGACCATTGCTACGACCCGGGTTTGGCCCTGAAAAACACCTGTTTTGCCCTGAAAAAAGGCGGGAAAATCATGGTGACCCTTAACAACCACTCTTCCTACTACAAGAGGATGTTCTCAGGCCATACCGGGAACCTGGAAAGGCGGCAAGCCGACCATTTCCATTTTTTTGATATCCCTTCCCTGGGGCGTCATTTGGAACAGCAGGGTTACAGGGTGGTCTACTGGCAGACCTTTCATTACCTCAGGCTGCCTCTGGCAGTGGAAAACATCCTCGGTAAAATATTCCCTGAGGTCGTGAACAAGGGCTTGATCGCATTTTTTGATCTTTGCGGCAGGGCTGTGATGCCGCGTTCCGGAGGGGCTTTGATCGTGGAGGGAGAAAAAAAGTGAAGATCGCGCTGGATGGACGCCTGATCTACAAAAGGGGCATCGGCCGTTATTTGGAAGGGCTGGTCGCCGGCCTCCAAAAGATAGACAAAAAAAATTCCTACACTCTTTTTCTGGACCAGAGGTCGCATTCCATAGGACCTTTGGCAGCCAACTGGGACGCCAAAGTTGTCCGCGCCTTTAACCCGGCCTGGTGGGAGCGGGTAGCTTTTCCCCAGGCTGTCCAAAAGGGCGGCTTTGACCTGGCGCACTATACGGACAACACCGGTTTCTGGAATTTGAGCTGTCCGTATCTTGTCACTATCCATGACACGCTTTTTTTCCGGCCCAGCCGGGATACCTTTCCCAAAGCCACCCTGTATCAAAGGATGGCCTTGGCTTACAGGCGAAAAGTCGTTCCCCGGGTCGCCCGAAAGGCAGGCCGGATACTGACCGTTTCAGAATTTTCCAGCTCGCAGATACAGGCTTGCCTCAAAGTACCCAAAGAAAAGATCGTGGTCACTCCGGAGGCGGCGGGCAAGGACTTTTTCGCCCGGAAGTCCCAGGCTGCGGTCAAAACAACCAGGGAGCATTACGGAATCCATTCAAAGTATATTCTGAACTACGGCGCCCTGGACCTTAGGAAAAATACCGGCCTGATGCTGGAGGCTTTTGCTTTGATGTCCAAAAGCTTGGGGCATAGCCTTGACCTCGTCATCCTGGGAATGCCGGCCAGGGAACTATGGCAGGGAGGGTTCGGCCAGAAAGCAAAGAGATTGGGCATTGAGGCGAGGGTGCATTTCCTGTCCGAGGTCAGCCAGGAAGACCTGGTGGCCTTATATCAAGGCAGCGACCTTTTTGTATTTCCCAGCAAGGGAGAGGGTTTTGGCCTGGCGCTGCTGGAGGCATTCGCCTCAGGCGTACCGGTCCTTACTTCGGACGCAGCCAGTCTGCCTGAGGTTGCGGGCGGTGCCGCCCTTTTGTTGCCGCCTTTTTATCCGGACCAATGGGCGTCGGCGATGGTCAGGGTTTTGCAGAGCCCATCCCTCAGGAATAGTATGATAAAAAAAGGGTTTTCGCGGGCCAGGCAGTTCAGCTGGGAAACTACAGCCCGGCTGACTTTGAGCGCCTATGAAAAACTCCATAAGGAGGCGGGTATTGATTAACGCGATCCTATTGGTCATCTTGTCCGCGGCCCTGACCTCTTGGGGTTTGGGTAAAGCCGGACAGGAACAAAATATATTGAGCTGGTTCCTGGTCCTTATGTCCATTTACCTTGTGGTATGGGCTGGTTTGGCTGGAGCCGGGGCCAAGTGGGGCAAAACCACCTTTAGAGAAACAGGGAGACTGTTCTCCTACGGATTTCTGTCATCCATTCTTCTTTTTTTGATCCCCGTGGCGGTCCGGATGCCTCTGCCTATGCCGCACAACTTTGCCCTGCGCAAGATACAGCTGGTGTTCGGACTGGCTTACTTGGTCTTTGGGGTCATTCAATTCGTTATTTTTTTACGTCTGGTGAACCGGAACGGACAGTGGCAAAAACTGGAGATGAAAAAGCTCAAAGTATTGCTCTGGAGCACGGCTTTTGTTTTCTATTGTTTTGTGGGGCTGTGGATGAGCTATTGCAACCAACCCACCGGGGATGAGCCCCACTACCTGCTCATGGCCCACAGCCTTGTATACGACCACGACCTTGACCTGAAGAACAATTATGAGAACAAGGATTACCAAGAATTCTACCAGGGCGAAATCGAGCCGCAGGATGAAGGACAGGCCACGGGAACCCACTATTCCCACCATTCGCCCGGCCTGGCTTTTTTGCTGGCCCTCCCTTACCTGATGTACGGCGTGTGGGGGGCGCGAGTGTTGATGTTGGGCATCGCGGCTTTTTTCAGTTTGAACCTGTTTTTGCTTGTCTGGGAAGTTTATAAGAGGCGGCAGGAAGCGTTTTTGACCTGGCTGATTTGCCTGACATCCGCTCCACTGGTCCTTTACAGTAACCACTTGGCCACGGAAATGACCAGCGGCTGTATTGTCACCTATTTGTTCCGCAAATGTCTGGATGAAAAAAAGAGTTTTTCCCCTATTCTTCTGGGTCTGGGTCTGGGAGCTTTGTGCTGGCTGCACGAGATGAACTACCTGATGTCCCTGCTTTTGTTTTCTGTTCTGGTCTGGAAAAAACCGGGGCGCCCTTATTTGGCCTGGACCTTGTTGAGCTATACTGTCATGGTGGGCCTGATCTCGTGGCTCAACTACAGACATTTCGGCTCCATCCTTGCAGGACATAACCTGGAGAATTTTGTGATATCCGGCAATCCTTTATACGTGCCCGCGGCAGCCTCGCCATTCCTGGTAGCGTTAAAGAGCATGTTCCGGGCCGGAATGGGCCAGTTCCTTGACCAGGAATGCGGACTGTTTTTTTATGCCCCTGTTTTCATTTTTGTGGGTGCGGGTTGGTTTTACCTGAAAAAGTTCAATAAAGAACTGGCCTTTACGCTGGCCTTGATGCTGTTGTCCTACCTCCTGGTCATCAGCTCTTTCGGGGGTTGGAGGGGAGGAGGGCCTGGGCCGCGCTACCTAGTTCCCTTACATCTGATCTTTACCTTGTGTTTGGCCGGGGTCCTGATTTGGCTGAAAAAGAGCAAGTTCTGGAAGTGGCTTTGGCTGCTGGTTGGAATAGGCTGGCTGGAGGCTTTTGTTTTTGCCTGGATACCCTGGATGCGTTTCAGCAGGGGCAATGGGATAAATTGGATATTTGTCATTTTAGAAAGGCCGCTGCATTTGCCTCTTCATCTCCTGTTCCCGAGTTTATGGGTGGGGGGAATGAGGTCTTATGTTTTATCCTTATTGTACGGTTTCTTGATCGTGTGGGGGACATGGAAGGTTTATAGGGAACTAGGCGGCAAAGGCCGCGTCTAAAAAACGCCAGGGATATTTTGGGATGACCTGGCAGGACAAAAAGTGAGAGGTGTATCTTGTTCAACTTTCAAACTTCTATTCTAGGATATATTTTTACAGGCAGCGGGTTCATCAAGCTGGACCCAGGCGTTTACGCCTGGTTCAGTTTGGGCGGGGCCGTGGTGATAGCCGCGGTTTATTATTTCTTTTACCGGTACGGTAAAACTCTTTTTTGGAATTCCAGGTTACCCAAGCGGTCCGTTTTCCTTGTGGTCTTTGTTTTTTACCTGGTGGTCACCACCTGGGTTACGGTCCTTTACCCGCCGGTGGCGGACGAGCCGCACTACCTGGTCATGAGCCACAGCCTGGTCTATGACCATGACCTGGATACCGCCAAGGTCTATGCCAACAAGGAATATCTGAAATTTTACCCGGCCGATAACCTGGATCCCCACCATCACGAGGCCGGGTTGTCATTCCTGGTCGCGCCGTTCTACTGGCTGGGGGGGAGGTTCGGGGTCCAAGTCCTGTTGAACTTCTTGATGGCCCTGGTAGCGGTCAATATTTTCCTGCTGTGCGTGGAATCCGGGTTTACTCAGGAGGTCAGTTTCAGCGTGGCCTTTCTGATGGCCATAGGCAGTCCTCTGGTGACCCATGCTTCTTTGGTCCTGACCGAGGTCCCGGCGGCCCTGCTGACCATCTATTTGTTCCGCAAGATCATCTTCAATAGCATCATTCCGGTCGGGTTGCTGGTCGGGGAAACGATTTTGATCCTGTTGTTCCCCTGGCTGCATCTCAAATACACCCTGCTGGCTGTCCTGTTCATATTTTTCCTTTTGATGCACCTCAAGAACCAATATAAATTGCTGGTGCTTTTTATCATCCTTTTGCTGGCGGGCGGGGGAGGGTTCGCCCTGTTCCATTACCTGTATTATGGATGGAGCGTGCCCCTGCACGGCCAAGAGACCACTCAAGGCGCTCTTCCTATGTTCACAGGAGACCTGCTGCGCGGCGGGCTGGGGCTGTTGTGGGACAGGGATTTCGGGCTGTTCCCTTACTGCCCGCTGTTCCTTTTTATGTTCTGCGGCTGGTTCCTTTTCCGCAAAGATAATCCCAAAGTTTCCCAAGCCATCAATGTGTTTTTTTTCGCGTTATTCCTTGTTTACAGTCTGACCGTGCCTGAATGCTGGAGCGGTTCTGCCGCACCCAGCCGGATGCTGGTGCCGGTTTTACCTTTGCTGGCCCCATTTCTGGCCCGGGTCAGGGAAGAAAAGAGCCTCCAAAACCTATGGCAAAAGGTGACCATTTTAGCGGTTTTTATCGGCTATCTTTTGAATGTCTTTCCCTTCCTGCGCTATTTCACGGGCAAGGAAAAACTTCTGGGGCATTTGGCCACCTCTCTGGGAATTGACCCACTTTTTTTCCTGCCAGCCCTTTTTCAGGATAAGGCAGACAGCCAGTTCCTGGCCGCCTTTTACCTGATCGTGTTGTTCCTAATATCCTATTTTTATTCCAAGGCCAAAACACTGTTCAAGTTCCAATGGAGGGTCGGACGATGAAGATCCTGGTTGTCGCGCCTATTATCCCTTATCCCCTGCATGACGGGGACAAGCTCAGGTTTTACCATTTGCTGGAGGGTATGGGCCGCAAGCATGAGGTGACCCTGCTGGCCTGCTCCAGGGACCCTGAGGCCCAAGAGCAAGCCAAAGGTTTGCGCGGAATCGTCCGGGAGTGTCAGGTCATCCATCTTTCCAATTTTCAGCTCTATATGAACTGTATAAAGAAGTTGTTCTCCCAGCTTCCCTTCAATGTCAGTGCCTACCTTTGGCCGGAAATGCAAAGGGCCGTAGATAAAAAACTGGCCAGCCAATCCTTCGACCTTGTTTTCGCTTACAGGCTGCGTATGGCTCCCTATGTCGCCAAAGTCAGTCTGCCCAAGGTATTGGACCTGACGGATTCCATGTCCATTTATCTGACGAGAGTGGCTAAGCAGGCCAGCCCGCCCTGGAAAAAAATTTTTCTTCATTGGGAAGCGGCGAAGATGAGGAAATACGAGCCCGTCCCCTGCGGGCAATTCAAGACATGCCTCATTTCCTCACCCGAAGATATGAAGTATCTGGAAAGTCGGGGAGTTAAGAACCTGGCCCTGGTCCGCAATGGGGTGGCTATGAAAGATTTCACGGGGATCAAAGCCAAACGAAACCCCGACACCCTGCTTTTTTCAGGCAACCAGGGTTATTACCCCAACCAGCAGGGTATCGCGGACTTTAAAGAGCATAGCTGGCCTTTGATCAAATCCAGCGTGCCAAGCACGAACCTGCAGGTCGTAGGCGGCAACCCTCCGGCCTGGATGCAGAAATGGAACAGAGAGGCCGGTATCCGGGTGACCGGCCGGGTGGACCAGATCGCGCCTTATTTTAAGAGAGCCGCGGTCTTTATCTGCCCCATCCAGGTGGGGTCGGGCATCCGGTTCAAGCTCCTTGAGGCCATGGCCGCGGGACTTCCCATCGTGACCACCACTTTGGGCTGCGAGGGCATAGGCGTCACCCCGAACAAGGAGATGATGGTCGCGGACAGTCCGGAATCCTTTGCGGCGGCCGTAGTCGTGCTTTTGACCAGCCCTAAAATGAGGAATAAACTAAAGGGGCAGGCATTCTTAGCCTGTCAAAAAAGCTTTGATTGGCCGGTTATCCAGAAGGTTTTGAGCGAGGTCCTAGCCCTGGCTGTTTGGGGCAGGAAAAGCAAGAATGCCCGTTCTAAGCGGTTATAATTGACAATGGCAGCTAAGGACTAAACCAGAAAGGTATTTCGGAATATGTGCGCGATCTTCGGATTTTTGAAAAATTCTGAAACGATGTTCTGCCCGGAAAATATCCTCAGGGCCATGGGAGAGGTCCTCAAACACCGCGGCCCTGATGACAATGGTTTTTTTGTCGACCTCAACGTAGGGATAGGGATGCAACGGCTGAGCATCCTGGATGTCCAGGGCGGCCACCAGCCCATGGCCAGCGAAGACCATAAGGTTTGGGTGGTTTTCAACGGAGAGATCTACAATTACCTGGAACTCAAAGAAACGCTTAAGGCCAAGGGCCATCAGTTCAAAAGTTCATCGGACACCGAGGTCATTGTTCATGCCTATGAGGAGTACGGAGAGGATTTCCCCGTACATCTGCGGGGTATGTTCGCCTGCGCGGTGTGGGACCAAAATCACCGCAACCTTTATCTGGTCAGGGACCGCTTGGGAATCAAACCTCTTTTTTACACAGAAACCTCCGAAGGTATGGCTTTTGCCTCAGAGGCCAAAGCCTTGTTCGTTGTTCCGCTGGTCCCGCGCGAGCTGAACCTGGCCCTGCTGCCGGTCCTGTTCCATTTACAGTATGTTCCCGGGCCGGGAACATTATTCAAAGGTATCCAAAAACTCATGCCCGGCCAGGTCCTCAAATGGCACGGGGGCCAAATCACCCTCAAGCGGTACTGGGACCTGCCCAAGGCGGCTCCTGTCCCCAAAGACCCACTTACCCTGGAGCAGGCCGGACAAAAGCTCAGGGAGTTGCTCAAAGAGTCGGTCACCCAGCATTTGCAAAGCGACGTGCCACTGGGGGCTTTTTTAAGCGGGGGGCTGGATTCCTCGGCCATGGTCGCTCTCATGACCCAGGAAACCGAACATCCGGTCAGGACTTTCACGGTAGGTTTTGAAGGGCCCAAGCATTTTAACGAGCTGGAATATGCCAGGGAGGCTGCCAAAGAGCTGCATACAGACCACACAGAGATCATGATCGCTCCCGATGAGATCGCCAAGCTATTTGACGAGACCACCTGGTACCTGGACGACCTGATCCTGGACCCGGCGGTCCTGCCCACCTATCTGATGAGCAGGCTGGCCAGGCAGAGCGTGACCGTGGCCTTGTCCGGCGAAGGCGGGGACGAGTTGTTCGGGGGATACTTGCGTTACCGGTTGGACCAGTTGGCTCCCTGGGTCCAGAGAGTTCCCGGGGCGGGAATTACCCAAGGTTTGGCCCGGACCCTGGGACATTTGCCGTTCATGAGGCGGGTTAGCCAGGGTTTGGCCGCTTTATCCGCAGGCAAGGCAGGGGACCGGCATCTTGGCTGGGTCGCTGCCTTGAATCCTGCTGAACAACAAGGGTTGTTCGGAGGGGCCATCCAAGAACAGATGCAAAAAGGGTTCCTGGATAAGGTCTTTGAAGCCTATTTTGACCAAACCGAAGGGCAAGACAGTCTGGACCGGATGCAAAGGGCGGACCTTAAAACCTGGCTTCCGGATGACCTGCTGGTCAAAGTCGACCGCATGAGCATGGCCGTGTCCTTGGAGGCTAGGGTGCCCTACCTGGACCATAACTTGGTCGAATTCGTCCTTGGCCTGCCCACGGATCTCAAAGTCAGGGGATGGAACAGCAAGGTGGTGTTAAAGCAAGCCTGCCAAGGCCTAGTCCCAGATGCCATTTTGAACAGGAAAAAACATGGCTTTGAGCTTCCTTTAGCCCAATGGTTCAGAGGGGAATTAAAAGATTTTGCGAGGGGCATCCTGTTTTCAGATACCTTTCGTAAAAGAAAGTATTTTAATCAGCCATTCGTTGATAAAATGTGGCTGGACCATCAGGAAGGACGGGAAGACAGGAGTTTTGTCCTCTTTAGTTTGATCACCTTTGAGTTGTGGCATAGGATCTATCTGGATTCCTAATTGGAAATGACTTTTTTTTGTGGCAGGAGCAAGGATGGCAGACCAGGATTTTATCGAGAAAATAAAACATAGCCTTAATTATTTGACCACTACTATTTTAGTGGGGCTGTGCTTTTTCAGCCTATATTTTTTCCATGATTTCAAGGTCCTTGTGGGATTGCTGACTTTCCTGCTTGTCCTGAGTTTGCTGGCGGATTTTCAGCGTTACCGTGATTACCAAAGGATCGTGGACCAGAACCGGCAGCTGCATTACGTGGAACAGCTCACCCAGGCCATGCGCCAAAGCATGAAGCTGACCGAAGTCCTCCAGCTGGTGGTGCATAACCTGGAACAGGAAATGCATTACAAGCGGGTCATCCTTTATATCTATGTGCAAGAGAAGAAGGGCTATGATTATATTAAACCCATGGTGAGCGCAGGCATCGATTTCGAGGTCGTCAAAAATTACACTTTCAGGATAGACAAGCGTCTGGATATCCTGCCCAGGGCCGTGGTGGAACGCAAGCCCTTCATCGTCTATAACGCTTCGGAGGATTACCGCTGCGACCAAAAATTCGTCGCTTTACTGATGCTCAAGAGGTATGTGGTGGTGCCCTTCATCATTAAAGAACAGCCTCTGGGGGTTCTGCTCGCGGACCGGCAGGAGGGGTTTTCCGAAGGGGCTATCTCCGAGGACGAGCTGCCCATTCTGTCCGTGTTCGCCAACCAGGCCGGGATGGCCATCGAGAACGCCAGGCTTTACAACCAGATCGAGGAGCTGGCCGTCACCGACTCCCTGACCAACCTTAATAACCGGCGCTTTTTTGCCGAGGCCTACCTGGGTGAGTTGAGCCGCTTGGACCGGTATGAAAGGCATGAACAGGTATTGTCCCTCATCATGATCGACGTGGACCATTTCAAGAATTACAATGATACATCAGGGCATCAAGCGGGTGACCAGGTTTTGATAGAGCTGGGGCAGATCCTCAAGGGCACCCTGCGCAAAGTGGATGTGGTGGCCCGGTATGGCGGGGAGGAGTTCATCATTATGCTGCCGGTCACGGACAAGAAAAAGGCCATGATGCTGGCGGAACGCTTGAGGGTCGCCGTAGAATCTTTCCCCTTTGAATTCGGGGACAAGCAGCCCCTGGGCCGGGTCACTATTTCCGCGGGGGTGGCCACCTTTGGGGAGGACGGGATGACGGAAAAAGACCTCATTGCCGCGGCCGATGAACAGCTTTACCGGGCCAAACAGGCTGGGCGTAACCGCATATGCGCCCAGGTCATTGAAAACAAAAATGAAAGGGAGGAGAGAGTAGCCGCGCCATGAATTTAGGAGTTATGATTAGATCTCTTCTGAAAAAAATCAATCTTCCGCTGTTCCTTCTGGTTTTATTGGTGTTTCTTCTGCCGTTCTTCAAAGTGCCCGTTATTTTCATCTTTGTTCTGTTGTTGATTGGCGCGGGAGCGGTCTGGGTCGAGAGGTTGAGCCAACAGGAAAAAGACCACTTGATCTATCAGAACAGACAGCTTCAATACGTGGACCAACTCACCCAGGCGATGAGGAAGAGCATGGACCTGTCAGAAGTCCTTGGGCTGGTGCAGGCCAACCTCATCAAAGAGCTCAAATACGACCGGGTCATCCTGTTCAACTACCTGGTGGAAAAAAGGGGGCACGACTGCCTGCAGCCCATGGTGTGCTCAGGCCTGGATTTTGACGCGGTCAAGGACTATTCCTTTAAGATCGACAAGAGGGCCGATATCCTGCCCCGTTCGGTCGTGGAGCGGCAGCCTTTTATAGTCACCAATGCTCCGGAAGACCACCGTTGCGACCAAAAGTTCGTCGGTTTGCTGGGGCTCAAGAACTATGTCGTGGTGCCTTTTATCATCAAAGACCAGCCGCTGGGCGCTCTTTTGGCCGACCGGCAGACCAGCCAGGTCCCCATCACCGAAGAAGAGATCCCCATCCTCCAGATGTTCGCCAACCAGGCCGGCCTGGCCATTGAGAACGCCAAACTCTACAAGCAGATCGAAGACCTGGCCATCACGGACGGCCTGACCAACCTTTTCAACCACCGTTACTTCCAGGATTGCTTGAAACTGGAGGTCCAGCGCATGAGCCGTTATGAGAACCGCCATGACATCTGCCTGTCCCTGCTCATGATCGACGTGGACCATTTCAAACAATACAACGACACCTACGGCCACCAGGCCGGGGACCGGGTCCTCAACGAGATGGGGCAGCTCCTCAAAAACTCCCTGCGCAAGGTGGATGTGGTGGCCCGTTACGGAGGAGAGGAGTTCGTGATAGTCCTGCCCATGACGACCAAGGAACAGGCCGTCATGCTGGCGGAAAGGCTGAGGGCCTCCGTGGAAAAGTACCCCTTTGAGACGGCCGACAAGACCTCCCTGGGGCCGGTCACCATCTCCCTGGGCGTGGCGACCTATCGGGAAGACGGGATGAACGAACAGGACCTCATCGGAATCGCGGACCAATGCCTTTACGCGGCCAAGCAGGCGGGCAGGAACTGTGTCCGCCACCGTCCCATTGAAAAAGAGCAGCCTGTTCAGTGAACCTTTGGTAAAACCTTAACGCCATCCAGGAAATCGACCGGCTCTGAATTGAGGCCACGAAAACGGAAGGAAGATTTTTATTATGCGCTGGTGGGAACAAGCTGTTGAAAAAAAAGGCGTGTCTTTTTCGATGTATTTTTTAGGCTTATTATCGGGTCTTTATGGGTTAGGCTGGTCCATCAAAAAGTCCCTTTACGCAGCAAGGATTTTAAGGCAGAAACAGCTTAGCGTGCCGGTTTTGAGCGTCGGGAATATCACTTTGGGGGGCACAGGGAAAACTCCAGTGGTAGAGGCTTTGGCCAGGGCCCTGCTGGAAGCAGGTTATAGGCCGGCTATTTTGAGCCGGGGATACCGAAGCAAACTCAAACAGGGGGTTGTTTCCGACGGCTACTGTCTGCGGATGACCAGCGATGAGGCCGGGGACGAGCCGTTCCTGCTGGCCAAACAGCTACCAGGCGTGCCGGTCTTGATAGGCCGCGACCGGTACCAAAGCGGGCTGACCGCCATACGGCATTTTGGGGCTCAGGTCATCCTGTTGGACGACGGGTTCCAGCAGCGTTTTCGCCTCAAAAGAGATCTTGAACTTTTGGTCGTGGACGCCTTACGGCCTTTGCAAAGAGAAAGGCTTTTCCCGGCTGGTTGGTTGAGGGAGCCTTTGTCCGAACTCAAAAAGGCCGATGGTTTTATCATATGCCACTCCGATGACTCCCTGGAAAGCCGGGCCCTCATCGATTTTTTGAAGGTCAGAAATCCGGGAGCCTTTGTCTGGAAGGGGACCCACGAACCGCTCCATTATGAGATGTGGCCGACCGGGCAGAAAAAAAACCTGTCCAGCCTGAAGGGCAAAAAAGTTTTAGCCCTATCCAGCCTGGGAAATCCCCGCTCGTTCGAGAATACCCTGGCCGGCCTCAAGGCCGATATCATCGGGCGTCTGCGTTTTCCTGACCATCATCGTTACACCAGGGAGGAGATAGTCAATATCAGGGCGCTTTCCAGCCAGACCGGCAATACCCCCATCGTGACCACCGCCAAGGACAGCGTCAGGCTGCCTGTAGTCCTGGATTTTTCGGCTTGGGTGCTCAAGATCAAACTGACCATCAAACAACCCGGGCAGGTCATCAGATCTGTGCTGGTAAAAGCAATGCATCCCCGCAGTCATCTACAAAAGCCGGAACTTAAAAAAATACTGATCCTGCGCTTCAGCTCCATGGGTGACGTGATCCTGACCCTTCCGATCCTGAAACTGCTCAGGGAACATTTTCCTCTTTCCACGATCGAGTTCTTGACCAAGCAGCCTTATGCCCCACTGATGGAAAGATGCAGCGGGCTTGACCGGGTCGTCGTTGTGACCAGGCAGGACAGTTTGGGGACACTTATCCGCCGGGTAAAACAGGAAAAATACGATTGCGTATTGGACTTGCAGGGGAATTGGAAAAGCCGGGTGCTTAGCTGGTCCAGCGGAGCAAAATTCAGGGCCCAATACCCCCGGCAGAGCCTGGCCAGAAGATGGCTGTCCTGGCAAAAGTTGTTTCAGGCCAAAGGGGCTGATCCAGTAGCCCTAAGATATGCCGCGACCCTCAAAAAAATAGGGGTCAAAGCCAGCTTTTTGGATGTCCAAGAAAAAGGGACTTCCTTGGAAGTTTCTCGGCAAGACCAGGCAGAAGCCAGAACTTTATTTAAAATAAACGGCGTAAAAGGCGGGAAAGTCCTGGTGTTGGCTCCGGGTGCCAAATGGCCGGTCAAGAGGTGGCCTGCCGAATATTTCAGCGAGGTGGCCAGGGCCTATCGGGAAAAAGGATGGAATGTTGTGGTGGTGGGGTCAGAGGAGGAAAGAGGACTAGCTGCCAGAGTGTGTGGACAGGCGGGGGCGTTTATGGTTAACCTAGCCGGCCAAACTCCGCTGCCGTTACTGGCGGCTGTTTTGCAAAAAGCAAAACTAGGGGTCAGCAATGACTCCGGCATCATGCATTTGGCCCTGGCTGTGGGCACCCCGACCGTGGCCTTGTTCGGGCCGACCCATTATGGTTTGGGTTTCCGGCCCTGGCAGAGCCAATGCCGGGTTTTGGAAAAAGACCTGTTTTGCCGTCCCTGCAGCCTGCACGGAAGGAGAGCCTGCTATCTCAAGACCCACCAATGCCTGCGGAGCATCCTGCCCCAGGAAGTCATTGAGGCGGGGATGGGGTTAGGAAAAAAAGGAATATCAAAAAATCATAAGTAATCCCTTGGCAATGATGCCTACAGGATATAGGGAAACAGGGGTCTTGGCCTTGACCGTCTATGTCCTTGACCCTGACCGTTGATTTTCCTACTCTTGACCCTCCACTTTCGTCTTCTTGGCTGGCATTGACCAGCTCCTTAGTAGGCGGTATCCTTTGCCTTAGACCACTTTTATTTCGGAAAGAATTAGCTTACACACTACACTGTAGTGTTCACGTAAATCTTTCCGGTACAAAGTAGTAGGCAAGGATGCTTTTTAGTGGCCTCTGGAGCGACGAAAAACTCTCCCAAGCAATAAGGTTGCCTAATCTTAAGGCGTGAATGAATGCCCAACTGCTGTCCTGTTTTCCACAAATCGGTTTAAGATTCCCTGATTCCTTTATAAATGGTCATTGTCACGGTTAGTGAGACATTGAGACGTTGCTGTCTTTGATAGACCTTTGGAAAATGTTACACTATAGTGCAACACTTAAAAGGGGAGGCAGTGATGCGTTTTACGGGGATAAAAGAGCTTAAACATAAAACCATGGATATCTTAAAAGCATCGGAAAAGCAGGATATTATCATCACTGCCTACGGCAAGCCCACGGCGGTGCTCCACCACGTTACCGAAGACGACCTAGCTGAATATCTCATTGAAAACGACCCGGCCTTTAAAAATAAGATCAAGGAAGCTTCATCGGAATATGCCAAGGTGGGTGGTCTTCCGGCGAACAATTTGATACGCAGGCTGGGGAAAAGGCATAGCGCTGAAAAAATACTATTCAAAAGAGGAAAAGAGTTTTGATCCGTCTAAGTGTTTGCGTCACAACCTATCAGGAACAGGACAATATCGGGGACTGCCTCAAGAGCGTCAGGGGGCTGGCGGATGAGATCATTGTCGTGGACGGGGGCAGCCTTGACCAGACCCGGACCGTCGCGAGGCGATATACCAAAAATATTTTTGTGAGGCCTAACAATCCCAACCTGAACATCAACAAAAATTTCGGGTTTTCCAAGGCCAGGGGTGAATGGGTACTGTGCCTGGATGCCGACGAGCAGGTGACCCCGGAACTGGCCGCAAGGATAAAAGAGATGCTGGTCGAGGGGACGGAGTGGGACGGGTTCCTATTGCCCAGGAAAAATTATTACTTTGGAAGATTCCTCCGTTATGGAAGCAACTATCCTGACCATCAGCTCAGGCTTTTTCGCCGGGTCAAAGGCCAGTTCGCCGCGAAGCATGTGCACGAACGCCTGCAGGTCCAGGGCAGGGTCGGCAGGCTCAAAGAGCCTTTGGCCCATTTTCCCTACAAGACCATCAGCCAATATTTTCAAAAGTTCAACTTTTACACTTCTTTTGCAGGCAGGTTCCTTTATCAAAAAGGGGTCCGTATCCGATCCACAACGGCGTTCTGGTTCTTTTACGCCAAGCCGCTCTTGAGGCTCGTCAGGCGTTATATTTTCAAGGGAGGTTTTTTGGACGGGTGGCAGGGGCTTTTGGCCTGTGTTTTCAGCTATTTAACGGGAATTGTCAGCTATGCCAAATGCTGGGAACTCCAGCAAACAGAAAGGACTCCGCGTGGATAACAAGGTGGAGCGCATCCTGTTTAGATCTCCCAACTGGCTTGGCGACGCGATCCTGAGTTTGCCGGCTCTCCAGGTAACTAGGCAGCTATATCCGCAGGCCGAGATCATTGTGGTAGCCAAACCGAGAGTGAGCGGGATATTCAGCCAGAATCCGCTGGTCCAGGAAGTCATCAGCTATGATCCGGAGGGACACAAGAACAAGCTGCCTTATTACTATTCCTTTGTGAACTCTTTGGAGCAAAAAAAGTTCGACCTGGGACTCATCTTGCCCAACTCCTTTTCTTCAGCCCTGATGGCTTATCTGGCTAAGGCCAGGGCCAGGGTGGGTTATAACACCGAAGGACGGGGCATGCTCCTGACCCAAAAACTGGGAGCCAGGGAACTCAGGAAAAAACATTTGTCCGAAGAATATCTGGACCTGGTCAGGGCCTTGGGTTGGAAGGGCAAGTCAAAAGGTCCACGCCTATACCTGGACCATGACCATGGGGAAAAAATATTGGAGATGACCAAGGGTACCAAGGGCAAGCCCTGGGTTGCCTTGGCCTGCGGAGCCACCTTTGGTCCGGCCAAACACTGGTTCCCTGAACATTTCGCGGAGCTGGGCCGGCGCCTGATCAAAGAGAAAAAAGCGCATCTGTTCTTTCTGGGCACAACCAAAGAATATGAAGCCAGCCAGGTGGTTATCCGCATGATGCAAGTCAAGGGAGGCTTTACCAACCTGTGCGGGTTGACCGACCTGAACCAGCTGGGTGTTGTTCTGGAAAAATGCAAGCTGTTGGTGTGCAATGACAGCGGCATCATGCATATGGGTGCGGCCCTGCAGGTTCCCTTGGTGGCTATTTTTGGCTCCACCTCACCGGTCTGGACCAGGCCCCTGGGACGGAAGAACAAAGTCCTCTATGAACGGGTTTTTTGCAGCCCCTGTTTCAAGCCAACCTGTTACCGGACCGATGTTCCCTATGATTGCCTGAAAAAAGTGACGCCGGAAAAAGCGTGGGCAGCATGCCGGGAGGTCTGGCTATGAGCAAAAAGCAAAAAATATCCGTGGTGCTTTTGACCCGCAATGAAGAGGCGATGATCACGGATTGCCTCAAAAGCGTTTCTTGGGCCGACGAGGTCGTGGTGGTGGATAGCGGGTCCACGGACAGGACTGTTTCTCTTTGCTGCCGGCCCAAGGTTAGAGTTTTTAACCATCCCTGGTGTGGTTTTGGGAAACAGCGTGATTTTGCGGTCAAAATGACCCGTTTTCCCTGGGTGCTCAGTCTGGACGCCGATGAAAGGGTTTCTGCGGAGTTGGCCGAGGAGATCAAGAAAACCCTGGCCCATGCTGCGCCTGAAACCGCCTACCGCATCCCTTTTAAGAACATTTTGATGGGGACCTGGCTCAGGCATGGAGGGATGTATCCCGACACCCATCTGAGGCTGTTCCATAAAAAATACGGAAGGTTCAACCACAATCCTGTCCATGAAAGCATCGAAATCAAGGGCCAAGAGGTCGAGCTCCAAGCGCCCATGATCCATCTTGTTTCCAGGGACCTGGCCCACTATATTGAAAAACTTAACCGCTATACGGACAGCGAGGCCGCCATCCTGTTTAAAAATCAGGTCAGCCCCACGGGATACGACCTTTTCGTCAAACCCAAGATAAGGTTCTTTAACTCTTATGTTTCCCGCAGGGGATTCTTGGACGGGGTGCCGGGGTTTATCTATGCTTTTTTACGCAGCCTTTATTTTTTCCTGGTCTACGTGAAGCTTTACGAAAAAAGGGGATGGCGGCCTTCTGCCGTAAAAATCTTGCTGACCCTTTTCCATAGGAACAAAAAAGAGTCGCAAGGGTATCCCAGCCAGGCCTACAGCCAAGTCCGGGCCGGAAAGAGAAAAATAAAGTGAAAGAATACCAGCAGATCCCCATCCTGATGTACCACCACATTTCCCAGGGCCAGGCCACCAACCCCTGGACCGTCAGCTGGCCGGTTTTTGAGGCGCAGGTCAAGGCTTTGAAATCCTGGGGATACCACACCGTCACTTTTAAGGAGCTTCTGATGCATTTCAAGGCCGGCCAGCAGCTGCCTTCCCGACCGGTAATCCTGACCTTTGACGATGCTTTCGCTGAACTCTATCAGAATGTTTTCCCTTTCTTATTTGAACAGGATTTTACGGGAACGATCTTCGTCCCCACGGACAGGCTGGGCAAGACCAATGACTGGGACAAGGGCAAGGGGTATCCTGTGCTCAAGCTCCTAAACCCGAAGCAGCTCAGGGAGCTCTGCGGTCACGGCGCGGAAGCGGGTTCCCATGGACGAACCCACAGCTCTTTCGCCTCCCTGACGGTCAAAAAATTGCGGCAGGAACTCCAAGGGTCCAAAAAGAAGCTGGAAAAGATCACGGCCCAGCCTGTGCTGGCCCTGGCGTATCCTTACGGTCACTGGGATGAGCTGGTCATGACCCTGGCGCAGGAGGCCGGTTATCAGGCCGGGTGTGTCATTGATTCGCCGGCCAAAGACCAGCGTGACCACCCTTTTTTGATGCGCCGGGTGTTCGTCAAACCGACCGACGGGCTGTTGGCTTTGCGCCGCAAAATTTCCCAGTGGTATCTGTGGTGGCGCGGTATCAAGGGACATTAATAGTCCGCTGAAAAAGTCCCCATTCGGGGACTATATAGAGTCTTTGTAGGGACTTTTTCAGCTCACTAAGAAGGATGTAGCTCCTCGATTTCAAAGGAAATCTCGGAGTAGCAGCCTGCTGTATGATCTTGAAAGAATGTTTATTCAGCAGACTGCTAAGCAGCAAATAAAAGGAAGATGAAATATGTGGGGACAAATTAAAAAGAAGGTAGCCGATTGGTTCTTTGTCGCAGGGCTTTTTATCTCCAACTCCCTGGTCTATTTCATGGTGGGGGTGCTGGTCCTACGGTGGCTGAAGCAGAAGTTCTTCTCGTCGGTCGAAGAAAAGAGCGTCAAGCCCGATACCGGCGACAAGGTTTTGTTGTGGTTCCTAGGGTTATTTATTGGTTGGCGCGTCCTGTCTGTGATCTTTTCCATCAACTTCTCGCAGAGCTTGAACGAGGCGGCCAGCCTGGGCCTTTTTGTCCTGCTTTACCTGTGCAGGACCCTGGCCCGGAACTTCCAGGATATCAAAAAGCTGGTTTTGGTCAATTTGAGCGTGGGTTTTTTGGCCTGTCTCTACGCTGTCGTCCAATACATCCGCCTGTCCCCGGAACACGCAGAGGGTTTTTACGGCGGTTACAGCATGTTCGCCACCTTTTTGGCCATGAACTTAACCCTCTTGGCCGCGTTCATTTTCAGCGAGAAAAATTTCAAGGTCAAAATATGGCTGACCGTCTTTTTCCTTGCCGCGGGATTGGCTCTGCTGCTCACCAGGGAACGGGGGCCATGGCTTGGCGCCCTGCTCGGCCTGGTGGTCGCAGGCTTTCTGGTGCGGGACAAGCAATTTTGGGTGACCCCTAGCCTTGCGGTCCTGCTGGTAGCCGTACTGGTCCTGGCCGCTGGTTTGCACGGGCCTGTTGTTTCCAAGATAAAGGATTTGGTCGCCCTTAAAAGCTCAGGCCGGACCGTGCTGTGGAAAGCCGCCCTGGAACAAACGCGGCAGCACCCTTTCCTGGGTTCCGGCATAAGCACTTTCCGCCAGGTTTGTTCCAGGGCCGTGGTAGAATGCCAAGACCCCAACGTGTCCGGGCCCCATAACGCTTTTTTGCAGATCGCTTTTGAGAGCGGGATTCCGGCCCTGCTTTTTTACCTTGGATTTTGGGGGACTTTCTTATTCCAGGTCCGCAAGGTATACAATAAAACCAAAGGGGAAACCAGGGTCCTGGTTTCCGGGATGTTAGGGGTTTTTGCCGGCTATTTGCTGATGAGCTTTTTCGGGACCGGAGGGTCTGACATGGAATTGGTATACCTGTTCTTTTTGATGGGTATCACTTTGGGATTAAAACCCGGGCCCGCAAGAGTAAAAGGGGCAGCGTGAAATGAAAAAACTAAAAAGAGCCGTTTTTTTAGACAGGGACGGGACGATCAATAAAGAAAGGGGTTATATCAAAGACCCTAAGAAATTGGTCCTGTTGCCTCGAGCGGCTGAAGCCATCCGTTTGCTCAATCGAAGGTCCATTCCCGTGATCGTGGTGACCAACCAGTCCGGCATTGCCCGCAAGTACTATTCGGAAAACCAGATGCACCTGGTTAATGCCGCGTTGGTCAAAAAACTCCAGGCCAAGGACAGCTACGTGGATGCGATCTATTTTTGCCCGCACCACCCGGACTTTGGGGGCAAAAAGTACCGCAGGAAATGCAACTGCCGTAAGCCGGCTCCGGGTATGGTTCTAAAAGCCGCTAGAAAGTTCGGGATAGACCCCAGGCGTTCCTATATGGCCGGGGATAAGATCGCGGATGTCAAGCTGGGGCAGGGGGTCGGGGCCAAGAGTATCCTCCTGCTTTCGGGATGGGGTCGGAAAGAGTGGCGCGAGAACAGGAATCTTTTCCAGCCCCTGCCTGATTACCGGACCACCACGCTGTGGCGCGCGGTGCAGTGGATCTTAAAAGACATGGAGCGCGGGAAAAAATAACATGGACCAGAATAACAGCCAGCAAACCTCAGGCAGCCATGACCACTAATCAATACCAAAACATATTATTCATCCGGTTCCGGGGCATCGGGGATGTGCTGCTCTCCACTCCCGCGGTCCACGCTTTTCGGGAGGCCAATCCCAAGGCCAGGATAGTTTATTTGACGGAAAAAGAAGCCGCCGAAGCCTTGTACGGCAACCCGGATATTGACGATGTGCTAGTCTATCCCAGGGACAAGACCAGGAAGGTGTCCTGGAAGGACAAAGTCCACGGGTTATGGAGCTTGGTCGGATATTTTCTCTCCCATCGTTTTGACCTGTGTCTGGATTTCAGGGGGGATGTCAAAAGCGTGATCTTCAGCCTGCTTTCCAAAGCCAGGCTGAGGGTTGGATACGAATACAGGGTGCGCCAGTGGTTTTATAGCAAGGTCATCAGGAATTCCCTTTTTCCCAAGAGGCTGCCGGCCTATCAGTTTTATCTCAAGGCTGCGGAGGGGTGCGGCTGTAAAATAGGGAGGCCAAAACTAATTTTCCAAGTTTCTGCTGAAGCGCGGAAGTGGGCGGAGAAATTCCTCAAAGAACAAGTTGAGGGGCGCTCTTTGCGCTTGGCCGGATTTAATCCAGGCGGGACCCATCCCGCCAAGTTGTGGCCCCTTTCCAATTTTATCGGACTGGCGGAGATTATAGAAAAGCGTTTTGGGTTAGTCCCCGTTTTTTTTGCGGGTCCCTATGAAAACCAGCAGGCCCGCCAGATCGCTGATTTTTTGGAACGGAAAAAGGGTGTGTTGGTCAGACCCAAGAACCTCCAGCATTACGGCGCCCTGCTCCAAAAATGCCGTATCTTTATCAGTAACGATTCGGGACCCCTGCATTTGGCCGAGGCGCTGGCCGTACCGACCCTAGGCCTATTCGGAGGCAGTGACCCGGAGGTGTGGTTCGCCTACGGAAAAGAGCAGGGAGACCTGACCGCCGGAAACTTGGGAAGAGATATCAAGACTGTCACAGTGGGAGAAGTTCTGGATAAGGTTAAAAAACTTATTAGCAAGAGGAAGTTATGAAAGTTACGGGCAGGCAGCCGAAATTTGAGCCGGAAAAGATAAAAAAAATATTGGTTATCCGTTTGATGTCCCTGGGAGACGTGATCCTGTCCACCCCGGCCCTGAGCGCCTTAAAGTCCCATTTTAGAAACGCTGAAATTTCCATGCTTGTGGACGATGCGTTTAGCGACGCGATCCTGGAGCACCAGGCCCTGACCCAAGTTTTTGCTTTGCCCCGCCGGCAGATGCGCAAACTTCCGTTCATGGCCAGAATGAGAGAAGAAGTTAAATGGTTCCAAAAAATAAGAGGTGAAAAATTCGATCTCGTGGTGGACCTCCAAAACACGCCCCGGTCCATGTGGTATACCTTATTTTCGGGGGTTCCGTTACGCGTGGGGTTGGGACACCGCAAGAGGGGTTTTGCCTACAACTACCGAGTTTATCCGGAAAATCGCTATGCCGTGGAAGTCAATCTTGACCCGGTCAGAGCCCTAGGCGCACCAGTAACGGACAAGCGGCTCAGAGTTGTTCTCAGGCCCGAAGCTGAACAAAAGGTAGAGAAGTTTTTGAAAGCGCAGGGGATCGAAAAAGGAGATAAGCTTGTCGCTTTCCATGTCGGGGGAGGGTGGCCGGCGAAATTTTGGCCCGCTTCTTATTTCCAGCAACTAGCCTGGCTCATCCAGCAGGAAAATACGAGCAAGATCGTCTTGCTGCAAGGACCCAAGGAAGAACAGGTAGTACCGCAGATCGCAGCAGGGATGCGGCAGCGTCCCTTGGTGGCGAAAGATTTTTCCATCCAGGAGACCGGAGCCTTGCTTAAACGTTGCTCTATCCTGGTCACGGACGATACAGGGCCCATGCACCTGGGGCTGGCTTTGCAAGTCCCGACCATCGGGCTTTTCGGCCAGGAGTATAAGGACCTGTGGTTCCCGCCTCAGGGCACGGTCAAAGATTATGCCGGCTATGAGAAGGCGGTGGCGTTGCAGCATTTGGTCTGGTGTAGCCCCTGCCATTTAGATGAGTGCGGCCGGCTGGAATGCCTCAAGGGAATTAGCCCGGCCGAGGTTTGGCAGGAAATGAAAAGGCTTGTGGGCTGAGAAGGGATGGGAAGAGCATGGTTTTGGAAAACATCCGAAAAATATTCATCATCCGGTTCAACGGCGTGGGGGACATTATCATGACTATGCCGTCCCTCAGGGCCCTGAAGCAGGCCTACCCCCAGGCCCAGATCACCTGGCTGGTGGACGAACGGTGCAAACAGGCCATCGAAAAAGAGCCGCTGGTGAACGAGGTCATTTCTATCCATCGGCGCAAGCTGCAGGAGATGCCCAAGCTGGAAGCGCTCAAAAAACTTTGGGGTCTGATCCGGTGGATAAGGTCGCAGCGGTTCGATCTTTGTGTCGACCTCCAAGGCTTTAGCGAAACCAGCCTGCTCACCCTGGTCAGCAGAGCGCGATACCGGGTGGGGCATAGGGTCAAACCGGGGATCGTGGACAGGTCTGAACACCAGGGGTGGGCTTACAACATCCCTGTCAAACTGCCGGCTAGGACCTTTCACAGGGTGGAGTATTTTTTTGAAATCGTAAGAGCGGTCGGGGGCGTTATCAGAGACCCTAAGCTATTTTTCTTTGTTCCACAAAGGAAAAATGAGTGGGCTCGGGATTTTTTGTTGAAACAGGGGGTAAAAAAAGCGGATATTTTAATAGGGTTAAATCCTGGCCCAGGCGGTACCGCCAAGATATGGAGCGCCAAGAATTTTGCCAGCCTGGCCGACTTGCTGGTCAAAAAAATGAGGGCCAAGGTTTTGCTCAGGGGATCCCCAGGCGATGAGGCCCTTTGCGAGAAGATCCGGTCCATGATGAGGACCAAGCCTGTCATGGCCAGCCCCACGGACCTGTACGAACTGGGAGCCCTGGCTTCCCGATGCAATGTTTTTGTTTCCAACGACACGGGCCCCATGCATCTGGCCGTGGCCATGCAGACACCCACTCTGGGTTTGTTCGGGATGTCCAGGCCGGAACTTTCCGGACCTTGGGGAGCAGGACACCAATCCTTGTCTGTGAACGATTACCGGCAGGAGGGAGATATGGATAAGATCACCCCGGAGGGGGCTTTTATGAAAATAAAGTCGATGCTCCGCCAGCCACGGGAAAGAAAAGGACACTAAGCCATGCCTCAAAAAACTTCCCCTAAAATTTTGGTGAGCCGGACAGACCACCTGGGAGATGTGTTGTTGGCAACCCCTGTGGCGACGGTTCTAGCGAGGATTTTTCCTGACGCCAGGATAGATTTTTTGTGCGACCCAGGTTGCGAAGCTGTGCCGCGCCACCATTCCAATGTCAGCGAGGTCATCACATTCCCCAGCCGAGACAAAGGACTGTCCGTGGAACGGCTCCTGGAGTTGGTTAGAGCGTTGAGGTCGAGGCAGTACGACCTGGCGGTCTTGGTTTACCCGGACTGGCGGGTGGCTTTGGCTTGCTGGCTGGCCAGGATCCCCCTCCGAGTTGGAACTGGTTTTCGGCTTTACTCTTTTTTATTCAACAAGAAAGTCTTTTTTCACCGTTCCAGAGGAAAGCGACGCCACGAAATCCTTTATAACCTCGAACTGCTCAAGGCCCTGCGACCAGGGATAACACCTTTGGAAAAGGAGTTAAGCCCAAGATTCCAGCTATCGAGCCAGGAGGAATCAAGGGTCGAGCAGTGGCTGCGGGTGAAAAGTTTATGGAAAAAAAGATATATTGTCATTCATGCCGGCAGTTTTGGCTCCGCTCTGAATTGGGGTCCGGAAAAATATGGAGAAGCGGCGCGGGCCCTGGCGAAAAAGTATGGCGCGAAGGTGGTGCTGACCGGAACGGCTGCCGAAAATGAGCTGGCCCGGAAGGTTGCCGGGGTCGCCACGGTTCCCTGTCTTGATTTGACCGGACAGACTGACCTTGTGCTTTTGGCTGGACTTTTCAGATATAGTTTGCTGGTATTGGGGTGCAGCACCGGCCCTTTGCATTTAGCCGCTGCTGTGGGCGGCTCAGTCATCGGTTTATATTGTCCCATTTCGGTTTGCGGACCCTGGAGGTGGAGGCCTTGGGGTGAAAAAGTCGAAGTTGTCTTATCCGCGCCGTATATGGACTGCCCTGTTTGCATTAAACAAAAATGTCCATATTATGATTGCATGAACCTTATCTCCATTTCGCAGGTCTTAGACGCGGGAGAGCGTCTGCTTGGACAAAAGGGGAAGTCTTGAAAAATACAGTCGGAAAAATTGTGGTCATGGCCGCGGGGATCACGGCCGCTTTAGTAATGGGATGCGGAGGCCCGGGTCATTTAGTCATCATAAAACCGGCTCCCACACCAGAGGTTACTCAACCGGTTAAGGTCATGGTGTTCCCCGAACTGGCCACCTCTCCCTCGCCAACTCCGGTCATAGTGCTAACCCCTGCGGCAGGACCTTCCGCGATCACCTATGTCGTCAAAAAAGGAGATACTTTAAAGAAAATAGCCAAGCGGTTCACCGGCAGTTCTTACGAAGCCAAGCGCATCGCCCTGGAGAATAATATCAAGGATGGCAGCAGCCTGGAGGCAGGCCAGCGTATTATCATCACCACGCGAATGAAAAAGGGCAAACCCCTAGCCCTGCAGACGGCCAGCACTAATACTTTTACGCCGACCCCGTCCTTTGCTCATATTGAAAACCACGCTTTCGCGGTAGGGGAGAAGTATGTGTTTTCCGTGGAATGGATGGGCGTTTCAGGCGGGACCGCCACCATGGAAGATAAGGAAATGGTCAGTATCAACGGCAGGCTTTGTCATCATATCGTCTGCCAGGCTTTTTCCTCGCCGTTTTTTTCCACTTTTTTTACGGTGAAGGACCAGATTGATTCCTATATGGATGCAGACGGGCTTTTTCCCTGGCGTTATGAAAAACGGTTGAATGAAGGGTCTTTTAAGGCCGATATCTTTGTGACCTACGACCAGTACGAGCATGTAGCCATTGAAAAGAACAAGACCATCACTTTACCCCCAGAATCCCAGGATGTGGTTTCCTGCTTCTACTATTACCGGGCCTTGCCTTTATCCGAAGACAAACCGGTCTATATCAAAACTTATGCTGATGGAAAGAACTGGGAATTGCAGGTGCAATTTATTCGAAGGGAGACCGTCAAGGTCCCTGCGGGGGAGTTTAAATGTATCGTGGTCAAGCCCCTCCTGAAATTTGCGGGGGTTTTTCAGCAAAAAGGGGACGTGATGATCTGGCTTACCGATGACGCCCATCACATTCCAGTCCTTGTAAAAAGCAGGATCATCATCGGCTCTATCGATATTGTGCTCAAAGAAGCTTCGGTGGTTGAATAAGGGATCGGAAAAGATTTTTGGCGCAAGAAAAATTGATTGATGGACCTGCGGGATGACCGACAAAGCACCCCAAAACATTCTACTGATCCAATACGGATCCATAGGCGACACGCTGCTCACCACTCCTGTCGTTAAAGCGGTGAAAAAACATTTTCCTCGGAGTTTTGTTGGATATGTCGTAGAACCTTTGAGCGCTCCGGTCATCCAGCACAATCCTTTTGTTGATCATGTCTTTGTCAAGCCGTGGGATATCCGTCTTCCTATTACCTACTGGGGTAAATATTTGTGGCAGCGACAATTCCTTCGGGAGTTGAGGAGCAGGGAGTTCGACCTGATCGTCGACCTGGAAAGCAATTATCGCACTCGTTATCTCTCCCTGCTGGTGAGAGCCAAGGCCAGGGCCGGTTTTAGGATCAAAGGGAGAAGGGGATGGCTCAATCTCTTTTATCAAACTTTGGTAGAGAGGGATGAAGTGCAGCCTTACCGCCGAGACCAGTATCGGGGGTTGGTGCAGAGGCTGGGTATCCCAGCTCCCTATGAAAACCTAGAGTTTTATCCTGACCACCAAGCCGAACCAAAGGTTATGCGTTTTTTCCGAGACAAGAAACTAGCTGGAAAAAGGAACATCGTTGGGGTCAACAGCGGTGGGCCGCTGGGTTCAGAATGGAAATTCTGGCCCTCTACGAAGTTTGCGGCTCTTTGTGATCTTTTGCAGGATGCCGGTTGTCCTGTGATCTTAACAGCAGGACCGGGTGAAGCTGATTATGTGAAAAAATGCCAAGGCCGCTGCCGCCAAAAACCTTTGATTTTTGAGGCGAGCAGTCTTTCCGAGTATGCCTATTTTATGGACAGGCTGAAGCTTTTTGTCACTATTGATAGCGGCGCCAAACATTTAGCCCAAGCACGGAAAACCGCGACCCTAACTTTTTTCGGAGGCAGCAATGATGCCAGGCAGTGGCACCCTCCTGGGGTCGCGCTGCACCCCTATCTATACCAACAAACGATAGAGGAGATCCCTGTCCGCGACGCTTTTAAAGTTTGTTTGGATCTTTTGGGCAAGTCATAGAATCCTTGGAAAATCTCTCCTGCCCAGTTTGACTTTGTCTGTTTTTGGTGGTAATTTCATAATGTTTTTGTTGGGTTCTAAGGATGAGTGGATGATCTCAGGAGACAGCATTCCTCAACAGTTTAAAGTAATAAACGTTTTGCCCATACGACAATCCAGCCCTACAAGTCTCTCCAAAAAAGTTAAATAATAGGTGTTTTTTGATACGGGAGGTTTTTTATTTTTATTGCTGATAAAAGGTTAAAAAAGCTTATTCAAAATTTCAAAAGGACCAAAATCCTGGTCATTGGCGACCTGATGCTTGATGAATATCTCTGGGGGTCAGTTTCCAGGATCTCTCCCGAAGCCCCCATTCCCATCGTTAAGCTCAACAGCGAAGATTACCGGCCCGGAGGCGCCTCCAATGTAGCGAGCAATATCGTGGCCCTAGGCGGAGAGGCCTTTTTGGCCGGTGTCATAGGCAGGGATGCGGCCGGTGAAAAACTACTTTCCGACTTACGGGCCAAAGGGATCCATACCCAAGGGGTGCTGGAAGAAGAATACCCTACGATAGTCAAAACCAGGGTTATCGCACAGCACCAGCAGATGCTCCGTATCGACCGGGAAAGACCGACGGTCATGCCTCAGGGTGTTGGGGGCAAGATCGTGGCTGTTCTGGAGACCATGGCAGCCAATATCCAAGGGGTTGTACTCTCCGATTACGGGAAGGGGATGCTCACGGCAGGGCTTGTCAGCGCGATCATGAGAATAGCTCACAGGCACGGGATTTTCGTGGCTGCGGACCCCAAACCCTCCAACTTTCCTTTTTTTAAAAAGGTAGACCTTGTTTCGCCCAACCAGATGGAAGCCGAACTGGCGACTGGTGTCAAGATCGTCGATCAGGAGAGCCTGGTCAGGGCGGGACGCAGGATCCTGAGCAAATTCCACTGTCGCGCGGCTTTGATCACGCGCGGAGACGCAGGGATGTTCTTGTATGAGGGGAAAAGCCCGGGCATGGCTTTCCCGGCCCTGGCCAAAGAGGTCTATGACGTGACCGGTGCCGGTGACACGGTCATCGCCGTGCTGACGTTGGCCAAAGCGGCTGGGGCGAGTTTGAAAGAGGCCGTATTGATTTCCAATTACGCGGCGGGCATTGTAGTCGGAGAGATCGGCGCGGCTACCGTCAAAGCGGAGCAGCTGGAAGAGGTCATTCGGCAGGCGATGCGGCGAGGAAAGAGATAGATGTCCTTAAATGCCGCAGACAAGATCAAGGGCCTGGCGAGCCTAAAAAAAATAGTCCAGACCGCGCAAAAAAAGAAAAAAACCATCGTCTTCACCAATGGCTGTTTTGACATCATCCATCTTGGCCATGTGCGTTACTTGGAAAAAGCAAAACAGCAGGGTGATCTGCTAGTCGTAGGCGTCAACGCGGATTCGTCCATCAGGAAACTAAAAGGCCCCGGCCGACCTTTGATGCCCGAAAGGGACCGCGCTGAAATTTTAGCGGCTTTGGCTTGCGTAGATTGGGTCGTCCTCTTTAAAGAGGATACTCCGCATCGGCTGCTCCGTGCTCTCAAGCCGGACATTCTCGTCAAAGGCGGGGATTATGCCACTATCAAGAAGATCGTTGGCTACGAGGTTGTCCTGGGTTATGGCGGTAAGGTGAAACCTCTAACCTTTTTAAAAGGTAGGAATAGTTCGGCGTTGATTGAGAAGGTCAAGCGTTTGTAATTTTTGCGGGGAGTATAACGTGAAAGTTCTCGGGGTCATCCCTTCCAGATATGGAGCGGTACGTTTTCCCGGCAAGCCGTTAATAGACCTTAACGGGAAGACCATGATCCAAAGGGTCTGGGAGCAGGCCAAGGGATCTAAAAGCCTGAGCGAAGTCGTGGTGGCGACCGATGACCAAAGGATCATGGAGGTGGTCCGAGGTTTTGGCGGTCAAGGAGTGTTGACCGATCCCAAGCTTGCGAGCGGGACAGACCGTGTGGCCCAGGCTGCTGCGGGTTTTAGCTGTGAACTCGTCGTCAATATCCAGGGTGACGAGCCGCTGCTCCCCTCAGCCATGATCGATGAAGTAGTGAGACCATTTACGACGGACCCTGGTTTAGTGATGGGGAGTCTGCGGACCAAGCTCATTAAAAAGGACGATTACGCCTTGCCGCAAGTGGTCAAGGTCGTTGTCGATAAGAATGATTTTGCCCTTTATTTTTCAAGGTCTTTGGTTCCCTATCCACGGGCAGGAGAGCCCCTTGTTTATAAGCATGTAGGACTGTATGCTTATCGGAGTGAGTTCTTGAAAAGCTTCGCCAAACTCAGCCCGAGTCCATTGGAAAAAGCCGAAGGTTTGGAACAATTGCGGGTTTTGGAAAACGGGTTCCGTATTAAGGTTCCTGAAACCCAATGGGATTCGTTCGGGGTGGACACCCCCGAGGATGCAGAAAAGGTCAGGAGTATTTTAAAACAAACAAAACAATCGTAATCAAAGCAAGATTTGTTGCGGACGAGGTGAGATTATGAGTGAGCAGAAACCAAAGAAATTCATCTTTATCACTGGTGGTGTGATGTCGTCCATCGGCAAAGGAATCGCCGGAGCTTCTATCGGCTGTCTTTTAGAAAGCCGCGGGTTAAAAATCACCCAGCAGAAATTGGACCCCTATATCAATGTCGACCCTGGGACCATGAGCCCCTACCAGCACGGAGAGGTCTATGTGACCGATGATGGCGCTGAAACCGATCTAGACCTTGGGCATTACGAACGGTTCACGCACAGCCATCTGACCAAAAACAGCAATGCCACGACCGGAAAAATCTATTATTCGGTCATCCAGCGTGAGCGGCGGGGCGACTATCTGGGAAGCACTGTCCAGGTGATCCCCCATATCACGGACGAAATCAAATCCAAGATCAAGGCTGTTGCTGACGAGAGCGATTCTGATGTAGTGATCGTGGAGATCGGAGGCACGGTCGGCGATATCGAAAGCTTGCCATTCCTAGAGGCAATCAGGCAGTTCCCCACGGATGCCGGCAAAGGGAATGTTTTATTTGTGCACCTCACCCTTGTTCCCGCGATGAGTATTTCCGGAGAACTGAAAACAAAACCCACGCAACACAGCGTCAGCGAACTCAGGAAAGTCGGGATCCAGCCGGATATTTTGCTCTGCCGTTCGATCAATGAATTAAACCAGGAAGTCAAAAGCAAGATCGCCTTGTTCTGTAATGTGTCCAAAGAAGCTGTCATTTCCGCCAAAGACACCAGCCCTATTTACAACATCCCCTTGCTGTTCAAAAAGGAAGGCCTGGATGACATTATCGTGCGAATGCTGAATCTCAAAACGCCAGCGGCGGACTTGCGTAGCTGGGAGGCGATGGTAGAAAAGATCAGGCACCCAAAGCATGAGGTTACGATCGCCGTGGTCGGCAAATATGTCCAGTTGAGGCACGCTTACGAAAGCATCATCGAGTCCTTTACCCATGCTGGGGTCGCCAACGATTCTTTTGTCAAGCTCCACTGGGTAGACGCTGAAAATATCGAAAAAGAAGGGGCGGAAAAGTACTTGTCCGTGGCCAGCGGAATCCTGGTTCCGGGTGGATTTGGGCACCGTGGCATCGAGGGAAAGGTCATGGCCATCCGGTACGCCAGAGAAAATAAGATTCCCTTCTTCGGGATTTGCCTGGGAATGCAATGTGCGGTGATTGAATTTGCCAGGAACGTCTTGAATTTAAACAAAGCTAATAGCAGCGAGTTCAACCCGGAGACGCCAAACCCGGTCATTCATCTTTTGCCTTCTCAGGAAGGGGTTACGGACATGGGAGGCACCATGAGGCTGGGGGCCTATCCCTGTCATATTGCCAAGGGAAGCAGAGCCTATGAAGTTTATCAGGCGGAGAATGTTTCGGAGCGACACCGTCACCGCTATGAATTCAATATGGATTACCGGGATCAGTTCGTTTCTCAAGGTATGAATCTAAGCGGTTTATCCCCGGACCAAAGACTGGTGGAGATCGTGGAGATCCCGGACCATCCCTGGTTCGTGGCCTGCCAATTCCATCCTGAATTTAAATCCAGGCCCTTAAAAGCCCATCCACTTTTCCGGGGGCTGGTAAAGCACGCATTAGACTACGCCGCCTCCAAAGCCAATATGAAAACCCCGGCCAAAGACATGTCCCTGAGCAAGGAAGAAGTCCGTTGACCATGGAGAAAATCATGCAGGTAGGGTCAATCAAAATAGGGAGGGGTTTGCCGTTTGTTTTTATAGCCGGCCCGTGCGTCATCGAGAGCGAAAAGCTTTGCATGCAAACCGCCGAGTTCTTGAGCAAACTGACGCGGGAGCTGGATATCCCTTTTGTGTTTAAATCCTCTTATGATAAAGCCAACCGATCATCTATAAAGAGTTTCCGCGGACCAGGATACCAGGAAGGCCTGAAAATATTAGAGAAAGTCAGGAAAGCATTCAAGGTTCCCGTGCTCACTGATATCCATAGCGTGATGGAAGCAGAGGCCGCGGCCCGCAGCGTGGATTGCCTGCAGATCCCAGCATTTCTAAGCAGACAAACGGACCTGATCGTGGCAGCGGCGAGGACTGGCCTGCCGGTCAACATCAAGAAGGCCCAATTCATGAGCCCGTGGGACATGAAAAATGTCGTGGATAAATTTCTTTCCACTGGAAACGATAAAGTCCTCCTGACAGAACGGGGCACGTGCTTTGGCTATAATAATCTGGTGGTGGATTTCAGGTCTATCGTTGTCATGAAAAGATTTGGATACCCGGTCATTTTTGACGCGAGCCATAGCGTGCAGCTTCCCGGCGGAGCAGGGGACTCCTCAAGCGGAGACAGGCAATTTATCTTCCCCCTCGCTAAAGCAGCCGTTTCGCTGGGGGTCGATGGTTTGTTTATGGAAGTGCATCCTGACCCTGACAAGGCCCTTTCCGATGGACCTAACATGCTGGCACTCTCGGAATTAAAGGATGTACTGGCCCATTTAAAGGCCATTGACCAGGCCGTGAAAGGTCATCTAGAGAACCAGGGGAGTAAAAAAAAACTAAAGATCTTCATTGATGGGGGTTCGCGGGGCAATCCCGGCAAGGCGGCCATCGGAGTCTATGTCACTAGCGAAGATGGCCAAGTCCTGGCAGCAGTCGGCCAGACTATCGGGGTGACGACCAACAATGTCGCCGAATATAAAGCGCTCCTCTGCGCTCTACAAAAGGCTGAGACCCTAGGCGGTCACCATCTGGCCATTTTTTCGGACAGTGAGTTGCTGGTCAAACAGTGCTCGGGAGAATATAAGGTCAAAGATGCCCGATTGAAGGGGTTGTCCACGGAAGTAAAAGAAATGAGGGCGAGGTTTAGCGAGGTTGTCCTCAAGCATATTCCCAGAGAGAAGAACGAAGTGGCCGATGAGCTGGTGAACAAAGCTCTAGACAAGGGATAATCCCCCACAAAGATTATAAAGGAGGTTAATTGTGCAAGTTCTTGTTGGAGTTTTTGTGTTATTCGCCTTAGGGGCTCTTTATGGCATGTTCCGTTACGGAGGGTGGAATTTTTCCATCCATTCGGCTAATGTCGTTTTTATTTATATCTTTCTGCTTTGTTCCGTGACAGCCTTGTGGTCTTGGATCGCCTGGAAAGATATGGAGCAAGAAGAAGATGGGAAAGGAACAGGTTCCACCTGGTTGTCCCAAGGGAAACAGGTAGTTCGGAGGATGAGCAGTGTTGCCGCCAAGAAAAGGCAGGCGCAAAGACCCCAAAAAGGTAGTAAATCTAAGGGTAATATAAGAAGAAAACGCTCGTAAATTCATTTATAATTAGCCATTAAATTGATCCATGTTTGGGAGGAAATGGTCCGGAAAATAAAATTAAGGTTTGTGGATCCGACCTAAAGTAGGTCAGATAACCGCTGCTGAGAAATCAGGAGAGGAAAGTCCGAACTCATTGGGCAGGGTGCCTCGTAACGCGAGGTCTTGGCGACAAGAAGGAAAGTGCCACAGAAAATATACCGCCTCTTTCGGGAGGTAAGGGTGAAAAGGTGAGGTAAGAGCTCACCGCTTAGATGGCAACATCAAGGCAGGGCAAACCCCACTTTGAGCAAGACCAAATAGGAGGAAAATAAGGAGCCCACCTTTTCCTCGGGTTGGTCGCTTGAGGTTCCGTGCGAACGGAATCCTAGAGAAATGGTTATCCTCTGGTTGTGACGAAAGTTAAAGCCAGGGACAGAATTCGGCTTATGACCTACTTTAGGTTTTTTATTTTGCAAAGAGAAGGAGAGAGCTTGCAAAGGTTCCTCATAGGAGTAGTGGTCTTTGTTCTTCTGATGGGAATCGCCGTGGCCTTAGCCATGGTCCTGCCGTGGATGTCGCTGGTCCTTTGTGCTGCTGTGGGTGTCGCCCTGATCAAATTTCAGAACCCCAGATCGTTCTTTCTAGCCCTTCGTCCCATACAAGAATATCTACTGCTTCTGGCGGTTTTGATCGTAGGGTATTGGGTTTGGCTGAAGATTTTTTTGGCTAGCAACACAGGATATGCTTTCCCTATAGTCTTGGCCAGCCTCCTGGTCCCTGTGGCTTTTTATTTTGTCCTGAGAAATTTCCTAGGATCCTTGCTGAGCCACTTTGTCCTAGCGGTATTTTTTATGCTTCTCTGCATGTCTTCACTGACCCCTGTGGACCTGACCCAACTGTTCTTTATTGTTATGGGATTCTATTTCCTTGGGAAGGCCTTGTTAAATCTGAACCGTACAGCTTTCATTTTGCTGGGTATATGTCTGGTTGCCCTCTTGTTCCTTCACAATTACATCGCCTGTATTTTATTTATCCTTTGCTTGCTCAATAAGGCTTTGGCCCGAAAAAGAACATTTGCTGCCCTGTCGGTCCGAATGTTAAAGAATAAATGGTCTTATATTGTGACCATAGCCATCTTGCTGGGGTATATATTTTTCGGGGCCAGGATGATCGTGCCTCAGAGCACGACCAATCCTTTCCCGGACAACCTGGTCGCCGTCCTATTTTGGGCTGGATTATTTTTTGCCGCCCTCCATTGGTATAACAGTCCGAAAGTTGATCCAAATCTTTCCAAAACCGATTTGCTATCCCTTAGCTTATTTTGGTTCCTTCTGGTCGGTCTCAGCATGAAGAACTATGCGACCTCCCAGATATTTTTTAATAGCTTTCCAGTTCTATCGCTGCCTTTTGTCGCCATCATCCTTGGCATATTTTTAGAGAGGGTTTTGATGTCGTTTCTAAAAAGGTTCCCGCTCCCTTACCTGCGAACCAGCGTTCTGTTCTTTGTTTTGTGTTTAGCTGGGATCCTAGTGTTCCATTACCTCTCCTTGCGGCCAAAAAAGCCCGCTCCGGAAAATAATGGAGTGTATAGCGAAGAGACCTATCAAGGAGCCACCTCGGTCACGGAAGTTATTCCAACCCCGTTTCCTCCCGTACCAAGAGTTTATCCGACGAAGAGACATAATATAAAATTCGCCGCAATCCATCATCATGCTGTTCGCAGGCATTTCAATCATCATAGAAATAAGACGAAGGAAGTCCCCGCAGACAACATGGCAGGCATTCCTGTTCCCGCAGAGTTAAAAGATTTTGCTGGGTTAAATTTCAAATTTGTCGATACAGATGGCAAAGAAAAGGCAGCGCAGGTGACCACGAATTTTGACCTAGGTGCTGTTGAGGCCATGGGGGAGGATAGTGGCCAGGCCAGTTGGAAGGGTTTTTTCTATGCTCCTTATTCAGGTTCCTATACTTTTGCGGTCCAGACAAATCAGAGGTTAAAGCTGATTTTGGATGATAGTGAAATCATCTCGAAGACAGATGATTCAGCGGAGCAAAGGACTTATTCAAAGCAACTCAGGAGGGGGGTCTATTCGATAGGTTTGCAAATGAAGTATAAACAACAAACAATTTTGTTGGTTTTATGGGGCAAAGATATTGACCATTTACAAGAAATTTCCTCTCCATTTTTATACCATAAGGCTGTTCCGGTAAAATAATCCCCTTTTTTCTTTCAATTCCTGGGTTTTTTAATGTTTCCCTGCCTAAAAGTGTTGAAAATAAAATAATTAACCGCTGTTTTTATTTAATAACACTTCCCTCTATTTTCTAATAAACCTTGTCCTAATATTGACTAAAAAACAGCCAAGTGGTAGCATTTGGTTTGATGTGGTTTTAAGTGGTGGCAAATGGAGGAAAGTAGCTCCAAGCATCCTTAAAGTCAAGGGAGAATTATTTTGTTTACAGGGGAATATCAGCACAAATTGGACAACAAGGGCAGGGTCATTTTGCCCAAAAAACTGAGGCATGACCCTGAACCTATACAGGCTTTCATGCTGACAGTCAGCTTAGACAACTGCATTGCCGCCTATACCATGGAGGCCTGGGATAACTTTACCCATGGGATGGAACCTGCCCCATGGGAGGATAAAAGCGTCAGAGCTTATAAAAGGCTCATTTTTGCCAATGCCGTCCTATCTGAACCTGACCGCCAAGGCAGGATTTTTTTACCGCTTAATCTTCGGAGTTACGCCCAGATCCAAAAAGAGATCGTTATAGCCGGTGCAGGCAATCACATCGAGATCTGGGATAAGCGCTTATGGGAAGAATACGACCATAATTCCGAGCAAGAGTTCGTTGAGCACGCCGGTAAAATCCCCAGTTACGGGAAAAAAGAGAAGTAACGAAGAAGGGTTTTCGTGGTCAAACAGCTATCCATAAATTTTATTTTTTTTCCAGCGGCCTATAAGGTGGCCGGCGCTCTATTTTCCATAAAGGCGGCCGCATGAAACAGGCTCATCAGCCTGTTTTGGTCAAAGAAATCTTGCAATGGCTCTTTCCACCCCTCGAATGGATCACCCAGAAAAAGCAGATCAGAATCGTTGACGCCACTGTAGGCGCGGGAGGGCACGCCCAGGCGCTTTTGACTCAAATCAATCGTTTGAAGGGACGAGTCAATCTTTTAGGCCTGGACCAGGATCAATCGATCCTGAAGATAGCCTCCCAAAAACTTAGGCAATTTAAAAAACAGGTCAGGCTTGTGCAGGCGAACTTCACGGGTCTGCTTGAAGTTTTAAAAAAAGAACATTTTTCGCCTGTGCATTATTTTTTGTTTGATCTGGGGGTTTCTTCCCATCAGTTGGATCAGCCGTCGAGAGGATTTAGCTTTCAGCAAGAAGGGCCGCTGGACATGCGCATGAACATTTCCAATCTTATCAGCGCCGACCGGGTCATTAATCAATACCCAGAGAATGATCTTGCCGAATGTTTTTTCCAGTATGGAGAAGAAAAAAAATCACGCCAAATAGCCAGGGCCATCGTAAGAGCCAGGCAGAAAAAACCCATCCAGACAACCACCGAACTGGCCCAGATTGTTTCTTCCGTAGTTGCCAGGGGCCGCCACTGGCCAATCCATCCTGCCACCAAGGTTTTCCAAGCGGTGCGCATCCTGGTCAATGACGAGCTCCAGGCACTTCGGGAAGGGTTGAAGCAGGCGGTCACTCACCTGGCGCCTCGTGGCCGCATCGCGGTCATCTCTTTCCATTCCCTGGAAGACAGGATCACCAAAAGATTTTTTTTGGAACACTCTAAGCCCCTTCTTTGGGAGCCGATAGCCGGGGCGGAAAGCCGGACGGAGGCTAAGGAAGGCCAGAGCCCCCTTTTAAAAATTCTGACCAAAAAGCCAATCGTACCCCAACCTGACGAGGTTTTGCAAAACCTGCGGTCAAGAAGCGCGAAATTAAGAGTCGCGGAGGCGCTATGAAATTTTTGACCCAATCGTATTTGCTCAATCTGACCTTGAAAGAAAAAAGAGTGGGCGGACAAGTAAAGTCCTTGACCGTTTTCACCTATTTGAGGATCGCGGTGGTCATTGTTTTTTTTATCATGGGATATGTCTGGGTGCATCTCCAGGTCATCAAGACCGCTTATGAAGTGGCGAAGTTAAGGGACCAGCGGGAACGGCTGATCAACCAAAAACAACACCTGGAGGTCGAGTTGATGTCCCTGGCCTCCTTCAAACAGGTCGGAACCCGTGGAAGCAGTAACTTGGGACTGGTCGTGCCGTCCAAAGACCGTGTCATTTTCGTCGTATCCAGCACCAAGACGAACTCCTTGGTGGATTCGCTGGCCGATAAAGCAAATTTATTTAAGGCCACTCAACCTCACCGCGAGGGAGAGTTGGTCAAACAAGGGGAGTGACCGTTGCCAGCAAAAATAAGCCGTAGCCGGCTCATCATCCTGTTCGTGCTCGTGGTATGCAGTTTTGCGACCTTGCTCGTGCGCTTGGCCTATTTGCAGGTTTGGAGACATTCGTTCTTGACCGAACTCGCCTCCAAGCAACAGGTCCGGAATCTCGAAGTGGGTTCGGAGCGGGGCAAGATCATGGATCGGCACGGAGAGAATCTGGCGTTGAGCATCGAGATGTCGTCCGTCATAGCCCATCCCAACGGGATCAAGGATAAATGGACCACCGCCAAAACCCTTTCGCCCCTCTTGGGGATGAAAGTTCAGGAGATACTGAGAGCTTTCGCCAGTGACCGCTTCGTCTGGCTCAAACGGCGCATCCCTTTAGCCAAAGCTCAGGCCATCCAAAACTGCAAGCTCACCGGCATCGAACTGATCAAAGAGTCGCAAAGGTTTTATCCCCAAAAAGACCTGGCCTGCCATGTGCTAGGTTTTGTCGGCAATGACCAGGATGGCCTAGAGGGAGTGGAGCTTGTCTGCAATAAATTCCTCAAAGGACGGCCGGGCGTCATCTGGTCTGAGCAGGACGCCAAAGGCCGCATGCTCCTTTCCAGCCAGGAACTACACCGGCAGGCCGTGCCTGGCTGGGACGTCCGGTTGACCCTGGACGCCGTGGTCCAGCAGGCCGCCGAACGGGAACTTTTGGCCTCTTTCGAAAAATATCATTGTCGCCAGGGTTCCGTGATTGTCATCAACCCCAAGAACGGCGAGATCCTGGCCTTGGCCAACCTGCCTTCCTATGACCCGAACCATTTCAGCGAGTACAAAGAAGAGGTCAGGCGTAATGCTTCCCTGTCCGACAGCTATGAGCCCGGATCGACCTTCAAGATCATCACGGCCGCGGCACTTTTGGACAAGAATCTTGTCAAGGAAGACGACCAGTTCTTCTGCGAAAACGGCAAATACGTCATTCCGCTGCGCCGGAATAAGGTTCACGTCGTTCACGACCACGAGAAGGAGCAGTGGCTGACCTTTCGTGAGGTCATTGAGAAATCCAGTAATATCGGCATGGTCAAAGCGGCCAGCCGGCTGGGCAGCCAGGGGATGTTCCAGTACGCCAAGCTTTTCGGCTTTGGTGAGAAGACCGGTATAGACCTGCCTGGCGAGGCCAGCGGACTTTTGAGGCCTGTGGAAAAGTGGTCCGGAGTTTCCATGTACTCCATCCCCTACGGCCAGGAGATCTCGGTCACTCCGATCCAGCTCTTGGACGCGGTCTGTTTGATCGCCAACCGTGGCAAGAAGATCACGCCGCACATCATCAAAAGCGTGATTGACCCGGAGGGCAATGAGGTGGAGGTTGCGGCGACAGGACAGCTGAGCCCCAAAGCAGTGACCGAACAAACAGGATGGAGGGGCTTGGTGGCAGACCTGAAAAAATTATTTACACGCGACGACAATAAGATACTGATCTCCGGGAAGACCTGCGAAAGGGTCAACGAGATCCTCAAAGGGGTCGTGGAGGAGGGAACCGGCACTGAAGCGGCCTTGCCCGGCTACGAGATAGCCGGCAAGACTGGAACAGCGGAAAAGGTGGATGCCGCAACCAGAGGCTACGCTAAGGGCAAATATGTAGCCTCTTTTATCGGCTACCTGCCCGCCAACGACCCGCAACTGGCGGTCCTGGTCGTCCTCGATGAACCGCGGGGAGTAATCTGGGGCGGTACCGTTGCAGCGCCTGTCTTCAGGGAGATTACCAAGTCCTGCATCCTGGCGATGAACATCTTTCCCAACGAAGTCACCAAAGATTCCACCTCGGTCGTGGAAAAGGAAAAGCCCGCCCCCAAAGAGGGTTTCTTTGCCAGGCTGGCCAGGAAAATGCCGATCGCACAACCGCAAGTTTTTGGGAACCAAAAATTCAGAATGCCCAACCTCAGCGGTAAGACCATGAAGAGTGCCTGGGTGGCTTTAAAAGAATATCCCATGAAGCTTGTCTTTTCCGGGACCGGGTTGGTCGTTCAGCAGTTTCCCCTGCCGGGCAGGGAAGTCAGCGGGGGTATGACCTGTACTTTAAAATTCGCTCCCAATATCAAGTGAAGGCGGACGAGGAGTGTTGATGAATAAGGTTAAGGCGGGTGCGGGGGTTGCGATAAGGAGTTTGGCGGAGTGCTTGGCTCACAGCACCCTGGTCGGGCAGCCTGGCACGCTTGTCAAAGGGCTTGCGGAACATTCTCAAAAAGTAAAACGCGGGGACGCCTTTTTTAGCATCCGGGGAGCCAAGGACGACGGCGACCGTTATTTGAAGGAAGTCGTTAAAAAAGGAGCTGCGGTTTTGGTGCTGGACCGCTGGCATCCGGATTTTAAGGGCATCACCCAGCTGGTGGTGCCTGAGGTCAAACAGGCCCTTTCCAGATTGGCCGGTTATTTTTATGGTTTTCCGTCCACTAGGTTAAAAGTGGTCGGAGTGACTGGAACGAATGGCAAGACCACCACGACCTATCTGATCGAGGCGGTCTTGAAAGAAGCTGGGAAGAAAGTGGGGGTGATAGGCACCATCGCTTACCGTCTTGGCGGGAAAGTATATCAGGCACCAAACACAACCCCTTCGTCCCTGATGCTGCAGGAGATGATGGCGGAAATGGTCTCAAGGAAAATGAGCCATCTGGTGATGGAAGTTTCTTCCCATGCCCTGGCCCAGGGCCGGGTGGAGGGCTGTGCTTTTGAGGCTGGAGTTTACACCAACCTGACCCAGGACCATTTGGATTACCATCACAACATGAAAGAGTACAGGGAGGCAAAAGCCAAGTTGTTCCGGATGCTGGAAGAGCAGTCGCAAAAAGGGGCGCGGAAGACAGCGGTCTTAAACCAAGATGACCCAGCCTCCGTTTATTTCCAAAAGCTCTGCCCCCACGCCAGACACATCACTTATGGATTTCATCGCCGAGCTATGGTGAGACCGTTGCAGTGGGAGTTGCCCCCCGAAGGGGTCCGGTTCTTGGCAAAGACCCCGTGGGGCAAACAGGAATTCCACCTGGCTTTAGTGGGCAGGTTCAATATCTCCAACGCGCTGGCCGCCATTGCCACCGGTGGGGCTTTGGGTATCCCTTTGCGGACCATGGCCAGAGGATTGGGAAAAGTCCAGTTCGTGCCGGGCCGCTTTGAGCGCGTCCCTTTCAAAAAGGGGATCGCGGTCATCGTGGATTTTGCGCATACTCCGGACGCGCTTTCCAAACTGCTGGATACCGCCAGAGAGATGTGTCCAGGCAGGATTATCACCGTCTTCGGTTGCGGGGGTGACCGGGACCGCAAAAAAAGGCCATTGATGGCTAGGGTGGTCTCCACCAAAGGCGATTACTGTGTCCTTACTTCGGATAATCCCAGGACCGAGGACCCCAAGGCTATCCTCAGAGAAGTTGAAAAAGGGATCGTCGCTGCGGCCAGGAGCCCAAAATCTTTCGAGGTTATCGTGGACAGAAAAAAAGCGGTTTTTAAGGCGCTGAGTTTAGCCTGCCCCGGGGATATCGTGCTCATTGCGGGTAAGGGTCACGAGAACTACCAGATCATTGGAAACAAGCGCTATCCCTACAATGATAAAGAAGTGGTCAAAGAATATTTAAAGAGAAAGCGTTGACGGAGATCTTATGGAAAAGAAATTTTTCACAGTCCAAAATTTTCTGGACCTGACCCATGGCCGGCTAGTCTCGGGGAAAACAGAGACAGTCCTGGGGAAAATCAGCACAGACAGCAGGAAGATCAAAAAGGGGGAGTTCTTCGTGGCTTTGACGGGAAAGAATTTCAACGGCCACAGGTTCGTGGCGCAAGTCAGGCAGAAAGGCGCTTGCGGAGCCCTGATCTCTGAGCCTTTGCAGACTAGCCTGCCCGCTTCCTTTGTGCTGATCCGGGTGGCCGACACTCTGCGGGCGCTGCAGGACCTGGCCCAGGGTTACCGTTTGTATTTCGCGGTGCCGCTTATCGCCATCACGGGCAGCTGCGGCAAGACTACGACTAAAGAAATGGCCAGCCATATCCTGGGTCAGAAAAAGAAAGTGCTCAAGAACGAAGGCAACCTGAACAACCAGATCGGCGTGCCTTTGACCCTTTTTAGGCTCAACGCCAGCTATGAAGCGGCTGTCCTGGAGCTGGCCATGAGCGCCAAGGGAGAGATCAGGAGGCTGACCGAGGTTTCTTCTCCTGATGTCGGAGCCGTGACCAATGTGGCGGCGGCGCATCTGCAGTTCTTAAAAACTTTGGACGGGGTCGCCCAAGCCAAAAGCGAACTTCCCCAAGCTTTGGAGGAGGGCAAGACCCTGGTCCTCAACCGGGATGACCCGAGGGTTTGGGAGATGAGGCGTTACAGCAAGGGAGAGTTGATCAGTTTTGGATTACAAAAAGATTGCCGGGTCAGGGGTGAACGATTAAAGCCCACCCGCGGGGGAGGGATCAGTTTCCAGTTAGTTACCGGCGGCGGGCTGACCATGGTCAACCTCCGGCAACCCGGAGCGCACCAGGTTTACAACGCCCTAGCTGCAGCGTCCTGCGCCATAGCTTTGGGAGCGACTTTGGCGGACATCAAAAAGGGGTTGGAAACCTTCAAACCTGTCCTTTCGGGTCGCTGGGAGAGGGTGAAGCTTCAGGGGGTGAATTTCATCAACGATTCTTATAATGCCAACCCGTTTTCCATGGGAGCCGCCCTTGCGGCTTTCCATCAGGAAAAAGCCAGGGGCGGACGCAAGATCGCGGTGCTGGGAGAAATGAAGGAGCTGGGTAAAGAGACCAAGAAGCTCCACCGTGAAGTCGGTAAAAAAGCGGTCCAAGCCAGCCTGTTCGGACTGCTGACCGTAGGCAAGATGGGAAAAGAGATCGCCAGAGCCGCCCGGAGAGAGGGGCTGGCCAATACCTTATGTTTCCAAGACCCGCAAGAAGCTGGTTTGGCCCTGCGGGAATTGGCCAAAGCCAAAGATGTCGTGTTTTTAAAAGCTTCCAGGGCGGTAGGCCTGGAAAAAATCTTAGAGACATTCAAGGAACATTGAACCGAAGGGGGGAGGAGCATGCTCTATTACTGGTTATATCCCTTGCATGAGAAGCTGCACGTCCTGAACGTTTTCCGCTACATCACGTTCAGGTCCGTTTACGCAGCCATTACGGCGTTCTTGATCTGCCTTCTCTTGGGAGGATGGTTGATTAAGGTCCTTAGAAACGCGAAATTCTCCCAACCCATCCGTTCCGACGGACCCCAGGCCCATCAGGGCAAGCAGGGGACTCCCACGATGGGGGGGTTGTTGATCGTGATGGCGGTGATCTTTTCCTCGGCGCTATGGGGCAAGCTGCAGAACCCCATGCTTCTCCTGGTCTGTTTTGCCATGGTCTGGTTCGGCGGAGTAGGATTTGTCGACGACCTGCTTAAATTGATCTTCAAAGGGTCCAAGGGTCTTAGGGCCTGGCAAAAGATCGTGCTGCAAACGGTTGGGTCGGTCATCGTTGTCCTTTTGTACCTCAATTTTTTGCCGGCGGACTATCCCTATTCCACTTCTGTAATCTTCCCGTTCGTCAAAGAACCGGTGCGGCTGGAATGGACTTATTTTGCCTTTACGACGCTGGTCCTGGTCGGCGCCTCCAACGCCGTTAACCTGACCGACGGCCTGGACGGGCTGGCCATAGGCTCGTCGCTTTTATCCACCCTGGCTTTTACCGTCATCACCTATCTCGTGGGAAATGTCAAATACAGCCAGTACCTGCACATCCTCTATGTCCCCAATTCCAGCGAGCTAACGGTCTTTTGCGCGGCCCTGGCCGGGGCGAGTTTGGGATTCCTCTGGTTCAACACTTATCCTGCCCAGGTTTTCATGGGCGATACCGGTTCCCTGGCTCTGGGCGGTGCGCTGGGGACGGTCGCGGTCATCGTCAAACAGGAAGCCTTATTGGTCATCGTGGGCGGCATTTTCGTGCTGGAGGCCTTGTCTGTGATCTTGCAGGTGACCTCGTTCAAACTGAGGAAGAAAAGGATCTTCCGGATGGCCCCGCTTCACCACCATTTCGAACTGGGTGGCTTGAGTGAGCCAAAGGTCATCGTCCGGTTCTGGATCATGGCGATCATTCTATCGCTTTTGACCCTGAGCACTTTAAAGCTGAGGTAGAAAGACGGTCACAAAAAGAAAGGGATATTGATGCTGGATGTAAAAAACAAAAAAGTGACGGTCATGGGGTTCGGCAGGAGCGGCGTGGCCGCAGCCAGGCTGCTTTTAGAGCAGGGCGCCAAAGTGACCATCAGCGACATCAAAAGCAAGGTGGAGCTGGCCGAAGGTCTGAAGACCCTGGCCGGTTTTGAGTTCGAATGCGAGACCGGAGGGCATAAAGAGGAGACCCTGCGCCAGAGCGACCTGATCATCGTGGCGCCGGGTATCCCCCTGTCTTTGCCGGTCCTGAAAAAGGCACGAGAGACGGGAGTGCCCATATTCGGAGAGATCGAGCTGGCTTACCACTTCTGCGCCGCGCCAATCCTGGCGGTCACCGGCACTAAGGGCAAAACGACCACCTGCTCATGGACCGGCGAAATGCTCAGGAAAAGCGGTATTGAAACGGCTGTGGCCGGCAATATTGGCAACCTGGCTTTCAGCGCGGTGGCAAGCAGAATGAAACCCTCGGGCTGGGTGGTGCTGGAGGTCAGCAGTTTCCAGCTGGAAGGCACCGTGGAGTTCAACCCCAAACTGTGCGCCATTACCAACATCACGGCAGACCATCTGGACCGTTACGAGAACATCCAGCAGTACGTGGAGGCCAAGGCCTTGATCCTGCGCAACCAAAAGAAGGAAGACGTGGCGCTTTTAAACCAGGAAGACAAGTACACACCGCTTCTGGCTTCTCAGGCCAAGGGCAAGGTGCTTTATTTCAGCCGTGAAAAGGAGGTCAGTGAGGGTGCCTGTCTCAAGGACAAGACCATGGTCCTGCGCTTGAAAGGCAAGGAATATAAACTTGTGCCTGCCGCTGCCCTGTCTCTGAGGGGACCCCATAACATCGAGAACGGTTTGGTCGCCAGCACCCTGGCTTTCCTGGCCAGCGCGGACCCGGCCTATATCTGCGAGAGTCTGCAAACCTTTAAAGGGGTGGAGCACCGCTTGGAGTTCGTCAGCGAGGTCAAAGGGGTAAGTTTTTACAATAATTCCCAGGGCACGAACATCGACGCGGTTGCCAAATCCCTTTTGAGCTTTGAGGAGCCTCTGCACGTGATCATGGGCGGCAGGGACAAGGGCGCGGATTTCACTGCGTTGAGGGATCTAGTTTCGGCCCGCGTCAAGACGGTCCTGGTCCTGGGCGAAGCCAAGGAAAAGATCAGGCAGAGCCTCCAGGGTGCCACACGCCTGGAGGAGGTCCAGGACCTGGCTGAAGCGGTCCGCAAAGCCTTTGGCTTGAGCCGGCCCGGTGAAGTAGTCCTTTTGTCGCCGGCCTGCGCGAGTTTTGACATGTTCAAAAGTTATGAGGAGCGAGGACAGGTGTTCAAGCAGGAAGTTTTTAAGCTCAAAAAGGAAGAGGAAAGATGAGGAAAGGTTTTCCGGATATCTCTTTGTTCCTGGCGGTCCTAGTCCTGGTGGGGTTCGGGATGGTGATGGTGTATTCCACCAGCGCTATCCTGGCCAATGACCGCTACCATGACAGCGCCTATTTTCTCAAAAGGCAGGTCGTTTGGACTTTCATCGGTCTGGCGGCAATGGCTTTTGGCATGGTCGTAGATTATTCCAAATGGAGAGTGTGGGTCAAATTCATGCTGATCGCCTCCTGCGTGCTCCTTTTAGCGGTGCTCATCCCCGGGATCGGCAAGCGCGTCGGCGGGGCGAGGCGCTGGATCGGTTTTGCGTCACTGACCTTCCAGCCCAGCGAGATCGCCAAGCTCGGTCTCATCTTTTTCACGGCCAGCTGGCTGTCTAAAAAGGACGACCAAGTCAGGGATTTCTGGCAGGGGGTCATGCCTCCGGTCCTGGTCCTGGGCCTGATGTCGCTTTTGCTGTTGCGGCAGCCTGACCTGGGAACCACGGTGGTCCTAGCACTCATCGTCCTGGTGCTGTTGTTCGCGGCTGGGATCAAGATATGGCATCTGCTGCTGCCCCTGGGAGCGATCATCCCCGCGGTCTATCTGTTGATCCTACGTGTCCCTTACCGCAGAGCCCGTATCCTGGCCTTTTGGGACCCCTGGAGCGATCCCTTGAAAAAAGGTTTTCAGATCATCCAGTCCATGATCGCGCTGGGATCCGGGGGGATCATGGGCGTAGGGCTGGGCGAAAGCAAACAAAAACTTTTTTATCTGCCCGAACCGCACACGGATTTCATCTTCGCCATTTTGGGCGAAGAACTTGGCCTGGCCGGCACGGTTCTTGTGACTTTACTATTTTTCTTTCTAGCGCTTAAAGGTTTTCAGATCGCATCCCGGGCACCGGATATGTTCGGCTGCCTGCTGGCCTGCGGGTTGACCTGTCTTTTGGGTCTGCAGGCGCTGGTCAATATCGGCGTGGTGGTGGGGTTGTTGCCCACCAAGGGCATCACATTACCCTTCATCAGTTTCGGGGGGTCCTCGCTGGTCCTGACCCTTTTTGCCGCGGGGATCCTACTGAACATTTCCAGGACCCAGGTCAAGAGCAGGTTGTAGAAAAAGAATTGATATGAAGGAGCGCAAGTTGAAATTGATCGTATCAGGAGGCGGGACAGGAGGGCATATCTATCCCGCCATCGCCATTGCCAAGGAGGCCCAGCAGAGGCTCAAGGGCCTAGAGGTGGTTTTTGTGGGCACTTCCAAAGGCCTGGAAGCCTCGGTGGTCCCCAAGCAGGGGCTGGCTTTCAGGGCCATCACCGTGGAAGGGTGGCCCCGGGTGCTGTCCTGGAAGATGGTGACCGCTTTTTTCAAGATGTTCAAGGGTTTTGGGGACTCCTGGAAAGTCCTCGGAGAGATCAAGCCCGATATCGTCATTGGCACGGGGGGGTATGTATGCGGGCCGGTTGTGCTGGCCGCGATTTTGAGGGGTATCCCCACGATGCTGCATGAATCCAATCTTTCACCGGGCATGACCGTGAAGCTGCTTTCCCGGTTGGTCAGCAAGGTGCTGGTCTCTTTCGAGGAGACCAAAACAAAGATCGGCGGCTCAACTGTGCTGACAGGAACGCCTATCACCCCGGAGATCCTCAGGGTCCAGCGCCAGCGTTCTTACGAGGCATTCGGTTTCGACCCTGCCAAGCCCACGGTGTTCGTCCTGGGCGGGAGCCAGGGGGCGCACTCTATCAACCTGGCCATGGTGGAAGCGCTGACCTTTTTGGCCGAGCACCAGCCGCCCCTGCAGGTACTTTTTATGACGGGGCTGAAGGATTACCAGTATGTGCTGGATGAATGCGAAAAAAATGCGCTCAAACCAGTGGTCAAATCGTTCCTTTATAACATGCCCGAGGCCTACGCGGTGGCAGACCTGGTGGTGTCCCGCGCCGGGGCCATGACCGTGGCCGAGATTACGGCAAGGGGCATCCCGGCGGTGTTGATCCCTTACCCGCATTCGGCCAACCAGCACCAGGCCCGCAATGCGGAACTTCTGCGGGACAAAGGGGCGGCTCAAATCATCGACGACAAAGATCTGTCCGGAGTGGTTTTGAGCAGGAAGATCAGCGAAATTTTGGGGAATGCCGAACAGCTTAAAAAGATGGCCCAGGCCAGCAAGGCCCTGGGCAACCCCAAGGCCGGGGAAAAAATCGTGGCTGAGATCCAAAGTCTGTTGGAAGCGAGGAAAAAGAAGTGAAACCAGAACAGGCCATGTTCCAAAAGGTCAAAAAGCTCCATTTTGTGGGCATAGGCGGCACGGGCATGTGCGGCATCGCGGAGGTGCTCTTGACCATGGGCTATAGCGTCTCGGGCTCTGACCAGAAAGACAGCCCTGTCCTGGAGCATTTGAGGAGCATGGGCGGAGTGGTTTATGTGGGGCACCGCGCGGAACAGGTCAATGACGCTCAGGCGGTAGTAGTCTCCAATGCCGTGCCCATGGATAACGTGGAGGTCGCCGAAGCCAAGGCCAAAAAGATTCCGGTCATTCCCAGGGCGGAGATGCTCTCCGAGCTGATGCGCATCAAATACGGGATCGCCATCTCAGGCACCCACGGCAAGACCACCACGACCTCCATGGTCTCGACCATACTTTTTGAGGCTGGATTTGACCCAACCTTTGTCATCGGAGGCAAACTCAACAGCATGGGCAAGCACGGTCATGTGGGGCAGGGCCCACACCTAGTCGTGGAAGCAGACGAGGCTTTTGGGTCGTTCCTGCACTTGAATCCCAGCCTGGCGGTCGTGACCAATATTGACAACGACCACCTGGATTTTTACAAAGACATGGATTCTTTGAAAAAGGCGTTCCTAACCTTTATCAACCGAGTTCCTTTTTACAGTTGCGCAATCCTGTGCGATGACGACCCGGTCGTCAAAAGCCTTTACCCATCCGTCACGCGGCGGGTGGTCACCTACGGCCTGGGCAACCAGTGCCAGCTCAAGGCGAAAAACATCACCCTATGCCAGGGCCGCACGACCTTTGAGGTCATTTACCAGGACAAAAAGCTTGGCGAGGCCTCCATCCTGGTGCACGGCGAACACAATGTCAGGAACGCGCTGGCCGCCACGGGCGTGGGCCTGGAAATGGATATCCCCTTTGAAAAGATCAGTAAAGGTTTGGCCTCGTTCACCGGCGTGGAAAGGCGGTTCCAGACCAAAGGAGAAAAGAAAGGTGTTTGGGTGGTGGATGATTACGCCCACCACCCGTCAGAGATCAGCGCGACCTTAAAAGCCGCGAAAGCCCTGGCCAAAGGCAGGGTCATTGCGATCTTTCAGCCGCACCTTTTCAGCCGTACCAAGCTTCTGCATTGGGCGTTCGCGGAGGCCTTGCAGGAGGCCGATGTGGTCTATCTGACCGATATATACCCGGCCAGGGAACTGCCTCAGCCGGGGGTGACCACGGGATTGATCGTGGACGACCTAAAAACACTGAACAAACAGAACGTGAACTTCATTCCTGACCGGGCCAAGGTGGCCTCCACGGTGGCCCAGCAGGTAAAGGCTGGAGACCTTGTCTTGACCATGGGGGCCGGGAATATTTGGCAGACCGGCGAAGAAATACTCCAATGTCTGGGTGCTTGACGCTGCTGCCCGGCAATGTCCGGACAGAAGATATTAGTGCTGAAGCGGAGAGTTTTATGAAATTAGGAAAACTGGAAATAACGGAGAACCAGAGGCTGGCGCCTTTTACCTCCTACAAGGTGGGAGGGAAAGCGGATTATTTTTGCGAAGTGGAGGACACAGACGGTCTGAAGCAGGTCGTGGATTGGTGGCGCAAGGAAGGCAAACCGTTCTTTATCCTGGGCAAAGGCACCAACCTGCTCATCAGGGACGGGGGCATTCGGGGTTTGGTGATCAAACTCGGGGGCGAGTTCAAAAAGGTTGTGTTTACCGGCAGCACCGCGGTAGCCGGCGCAGGTCTGGAGATCGTCCTGCTGGCCCGGCATACCCAGGATCAGGGGCTGGCGGGTTTAGAATTTTTAAGCGGCATCCCAGGGTCGCTGGGCGGCGCGCTCATTATGAATGCCGGGGCGCATGGCCACTCCATTGGCGATTATGTGCAGAGCGTGCTGGTTTTGGAGGATAAGGGCGTTTTGAGGGAAATTTCCAAGGAAGAGGCGGGTTTTAAATACCGAGGCAGCGCTTTGGCAGGCAAAGTCATTTTATCGGCCACGCTTTTGCTGGCCAAAGGAGACCCGCGGGAAATAGGGGAAAGAGGGGTCAGTTTCAGCAGGCTCAGGGCACAAACCCAGCCGCTGGGACAGCCCAGCGCCGGGTCGGTCTTTAAAAATCCGGAAGGAGACCACGCAGCCAGGCTTATCGAAGCTGCCGGGCTCAAGGGTTTAGCCGTGGGAGGCGCCCAGGTCTCGGAAAAACACGCGAATTTTATTGTTAACACGGGCCAGGCCACGGCCAGGGACATTTTGGTCTTGATCGACAAGATACAACAGGAAGTAAAAACAAAAACAGGCAAGGAATTAGAACTAGAGATCAAAGTCGTGGGGGTGGATGCATGAAAGCAAGACCCAGGGTCGCTGTTCTGATGGGCGGGGTTTCCGCGGAGAGACCTATTTCCCTCATGACAGGCCAGGCGGTGGCCAATTCTATCAAGAAGGAACTCAGGTATCCCTGCGTGAGCCTGGATGTCAAGAACAAGAACGCCTTGAGAAAACTATTGACCGGAATGTTCGACGTGGTTTTTATCGCCCTGCACGGCCCCTTCGGCGAGGACGGCCGCATCCAAGGATTTTTGGAAATGGCCGGCCTGCCTTATACCGGCTCCGGCGTGCTAGCCAGCGCCCTGGCCATGGACAAAGTAGCAGCCAAGCAGATCTTCGAAGCGCAGGGTGTTTTGACGCCCAGCTGGCAGGTCTTTAAAAAAGGTAAAGCCCAAAAACTTACCCTGGCCCTGCCCGTGGTGGTCAAACCTTCGAGCCAGGGTTCGGCCATCGGCGTCACGATCGTCCGCGAGCGGCAGCAGTTCGCCCGAGCTTTGGCTAAGTCATTCAGATTCGGGCCCGTGGTCCTTGTCGAAAAATACATTCCGGCCAGGGAGCTTACCGTGGCCCAGCTCGGGGAAAAGAGCCTGCCGGTCATTGAGATAAAACCCAAGACGAGTTTTTACGATTACACCGCCAAATACAAAAAGGGGATGTCTGTGCATGTCCTGCCTGCTCCGTTATCCACGGCAGTGGCACAGAGAGTACAGGCGGCAGCTAAAAAGGCCTACCAGGTCCTGGGCTGCCAAGGAGCGGCCCGCGTGGACATTCTATTGAGCAGGTCGGGCAAGGTTTATGTCCTGGAGGTCAACACCATCCCGGGTATGACCACCACGAGCCTGCTGCCGGAGGCGGCCAAGGCCATGGGTTTTTCATTCAGCCAGCTGGTCAAAAAAATGCTCCAGATGGCCTGCAGCGGCTCGTAAGCCGGAGAGGACAAGAATGCAGCAATACGTTTTCTACACGGGAGAGCAGAGCAAAGGGTTCAAGGCTTTTTCTCCCAAAGAGACAGAAAAGGAAAGGACAGGACGTCGTTTCAGGATGGGCCGGTATGTGATCCTGGTCCTGGCGATGGCCATGGTCGGCCTATTGGTCACTTTTACCAACCAGGAAGGGACGGGACACCGATGGATTTCCCGCATCGGGTTTTTCAAAGTAAGGTCGGTGGTTTTCCTGGGATGCCAGGGTCTGTCCAGCCAAGAATTACTTAAGGCCGGCCAGGTGCCCGGCCTCAGTGGTTCCTTATGGGATTTCCCCGCAAAGCAGGTGCAGGCGAACTTGAACGATTTCGCCAGGCTGAAAAAAGCGAGTGTGTGGCGTGTACCTCCTCAATGGGTGGTTATTTTGATCAAAGAAAGGGAGCCGTTGGCGCTTATTCAGGCCGACGGGATCGAAGCGTTTGACGCAGAAGGCCGGATCTTCCCGTTGTCCGGCAACGAAAGGGGGGTGGTCTTACCGTTGGTGACCGGCATTACGCTGAGCGGGACTGCACCCCAGGTCGTGGACAAGGCCTGCGTGAACAAATGCCGGGAGATTTTCAAAGCGGCCGGAGGGTTTCTTGACGAGATCTCGGAGGTCAACCTATCCGATGCAAAGAACGCGGTCCTATACACCAACAGCGGGATCAATGTCACGTTAGGAGAAGGGAATCTAGAGAACAAATTCGAACATCTCAGGGAGATCTGGGCGAAATTCCCCAGCCTGGGCAAAAAAGTGGAACGGGTCGACCTGCGCTGGAACGGGCAGGCCGCCGTAAAAGTCAAATCTTAAAAGGAGGAAGGGGGGTGGAAAAGTGAGCAGAGAAGAGAAGGGGGAAATTTTAGTCGGGCTTGACCTGGGCACCACCAAGGTCTGCTGCGTCATCGCGGAGGCCATGGCCGCGGGCGCCGTGGATGTCATCGGCGTCGGGACGAGCCCGTCCAAGGGTTTGAAGAAAGGGGTGGTCGTGGACCTGGAGAGCACCATCGACTCCATCACCAAGGCCATCGTGGACGCGGAACGGATGGCCGGGGTCAAGGTCTCTTCGGTGTACGTGGGCATCAACGGCGAGCACATCAAGGGTATCAACAGCAAAGGGATGATCGCCGTGTCGCGGGGAGACAAAGAGATCTCGGAAACCGACAAGCACCGCGTCATCGAGACCGCCCGTACCATCGCTTTCCCGTCGGATAGGGAGATCATCCATATCCTGCCACAGGAATACATCGTGGACGAACAGAAGGGCATCAAAGACCCCGTTGGTATGAGCGGGGTGCAGCTACAGGTCAATGTCCATATCATCACGGCCTCGCAGACGGCTTTGCAGAACATCATCAAGAGCGTCAACCGCGCCGGGTTCGGCGTGGACGGGGTCATCCTGCAGTCCCTTGCGGCCGCGGAAGCCGTGCTCACCCAGGACGAAAAGGAGATGGGTGTGGCGCTGGTGGACGTAGGCGGGGGAACCACGGACTTGGCCCTGTTCTTTGACGGTTCCCTGTATTCGACGAGCGTCATCGGGGTCGGGGGCATCCAGGTCACCAATGATCTGGCCATCGGTTTGCGGACCTCCAACCAGCAAGCGGAGGACATTAAGCGCAGCTACGGTTGCGCCATGATCTCCTCGGTCGAGGAAGGGGAGGAGATAGTCGTGTCGGGGATGTCAGGCAAGAGCAGGAATGTGTCGCGGCGTTTCCTGGCCGAGATCATTGAGCCGAGGCTGGAGGAGATCTTCGCCCTTATCGACCAGCAGATCAAAAAGGACGGTTATGAGGAAAGGATCGGCGCCGGTATCGTCTTGACCGGCGGGACCTGCCTTTTGACGGGAAGCTCCGAACTGGCCGAAAAGGTGCTCAATGTACCCGTGCGCATCGGGTCGCCCCAGAACATCGGGGGATTGAGCGACACGGTCAACAGCCCTTTTTACGCCACGGGAGTGGGCCTGGTCTTATCGGGTTTGAGGAACATCGCTTCTAAAAAAACGGGTGCAAACCAGGAAGGAGGAATCGTTTCCAACGTTTTTCAAAAGGCCAAGAAGTGGATGGAAGCCTATTTTTAAAAAACAGAACATTCAATTTTAACGCCCTACAGGGGCAGAAGGGGGTAGTAATGTTCGAAATGGATGAAGATCAACACCGAGGAGCCACCATCAAGGTGATTGGCGTGGGAGGAGGGGGTTGCAATGCCGTCGACCGGATGCTGAGCCAGATCGAAGGCGTGGACTTGATCGCCTGCAACACCGACCTGCAGGTCCTCAATAAATCCCTGGCCATGAACAAGATCCAGATCGGGTCCAAAGTGTCCAAAGGCCTGGGGGCAGGTTCCAATCCCGAGGTTGGACAAAAAGCCGCCGAAGAGGACAGCGAGAAGATTACGGCGGCCTTGGAAGGCGCCGACATGGTGTTCGTGACCGCCGGAATGGGCGGCGGGACCGGCACGGGCGCGTCTCCCGTCATCGCCGAGATAGCCAAAAAAATGGGCGCTTTGACGGTCGGCGTGGTGACCACGCCTTTCCTGTGCGAGGGCAAGCTTAAGATGCGCAAGGCCGAAACCGGCATCGCCAAGCTGAGACAGCACGTAGACAGCCTGATGGTCATCCCCAACGAAAAACTGATCGGCGCCGTGGCACGCAACAGCACCATCACGGACGCTTTTCATCTGATGGACGAGATCCTGGTCCATGGGGTCCAGGGCATCACGGACATCATCAACAAGACCGGGATGATCAACCGCGATTTCGCGGATGTGCGCACCACCTTATCCGACGCGGGTGTGGCCCTCATGGGCACGGGTTACGGAATCGGCGAAGGCAGGGCGCTCAATGCGGTCCAGCAAGCCATCCAACATCCCCTCATCGCGGACGTCAGGGTGGACGGAGCCCGGAGCATCATCGTCAATGTCGTGGGCGGGCCGGACGTCACCATGCACGAGTTCGTGGAAGCGATCGCGGTGCTGGAAAAAGCGGCGCATCCGGACGTGGAACTTTTAACCGGTTTCAGGCAAGACCCCAACCTGCAGGACGAAGTACGGGTCACGGTCATTGCCACCCGGTTCGGGAACAAGGAAAAGGAAAGCGAGAACGAGAGCGGTGAATCCAAGACCCTGGACCTCAAGGTTTTTTTGGAACAGCAGGGTTTCCGCTCAGGCCTAAAAAGACCCAAGGAAATCCAAGCCATAGACGAGGAGTCCCTGGAGAAGAAAAAGGCTTTTTTTGGAACTGACAACCTAAGCATTGATATCCCCGCGTTTTTAAGGAGGGGAAGGTAATTTAGGGAGCAGGGAGACCGGGGAAAGACAAGGGGCGAAGTGCCCCTTGGACCGGACACGGCCTCTTATGCTAGAGGTGTCTCAATCTCATTCCGGCCTCATCGGTGTTGGTTTGGGTGGGATAGTCGCTAGGGCTATCCCACAAACACTGATTGGAAAGATCTAAAAAGTGTCCTGAATCTAAATAGGGCAAAAGGAGAGGTGTCTTGATAAGGGTCTGTTCGCTATGTCTCCTCTGTGTGGGCTTGATCCTGGCAGGGCTGATTCCCTTAGCTGTACTGGGCTCGGCCGCAATCCGGCCTTTCCGGGTGGTCATTGACGCGGGCCATGGCGGCAGGGACAGCGGCGCCAGAAGCCGGGATAACTACAAAGAAAAGCAGGCTGCCCTGGACATCGCGCTTACCCTGGGAAAGATCCTGGAAAGTAAAGAGGGGGTTGAGGTCGTTTATACGCGTAACCGGGACGTTTACATACCTCTGACCGAAAGGGTGCGCATCGCCAACGGGCAAAAAGCGGACCTCTTTGTCAGCATCCACATGAATTCATCGAGGAGCTCCCGCGCTTTTGGGACGGAGACCTATATCTACGGCAGGAAGTCCAGCAGTATGAGCGCTTCGGAGATCGCCGAACGCGAAAACGAGGGACAGAGCCTCAAGGAAATCGTCCTAGACGGATTGCGGGCCGCGACCTATGAAACAAGGAGCCTGATGGCCGCCGAAGAGGTGGTCGCGGAACTGAAAAAAAGGCCGGTGGGCCTCACGGTCCGCAGGGTCGGCCGCATGCCGTTCTATGTGATCGCCAAAACCCAGATGCCGGCCATGCTCATCGAGGTCGCTTTCATTTCCAATCCCAGCGAAGAAGCCAAATTAAAAAATTCCTGGTGGCGGCAGGACGTGGCGCTGGCTATCTGCCAGGCCATCAATAACTACCGCGAACTCATCCAATCCAACAGACAGTAGTCCTAAGTTTCAATGTCTTGTCAAAAATCCGAGTAAGTCCCCGGTCTGGACAGGAATTTTATCCAATGTTCCGGCAGGCAATTCCAAGACAGAAAAACATCTTGCCCAGGCGATCTTAAACAGGCCCAGATGAGAGATGGTCCTGACCACTCTCTGGCGGTTGTCTAAAAAGATCACGTCGATGGGGAACTGCATGCCAAAGGTGTGGATACTGGAGCAGTGGGTCAAATACAGTCCGTCACCCGGGGCAACCCGTTTTTTGCCCAGCCAGCCGATGAGCCGGCCTAACCAATGTACGGCGTAGACAGCCTTATCCGCCAAGACCTTTTTGCTAGCCATATGTTCTATATATATCAGGGTCATTTGCAGGCCTTTTTGCTTAAAATATCCATCAAAAACCGCTATATTTCTTCAACCCATTTTACCTAGAACCTATGTTAAAATCCAAACTGTTTAGAAGACAGTAATTTTTCCAGGAGTTTCATGAGATGACGACTCAACATTCTCTAAGATTTACCAGTACTCTATTATTTGCCGTCCTTACCTTATTGGTCATACCCACCAGTTTAAAAGCCTCCAAGGCCGATGTTCTGGACCAGGAGACCCAGGGAATAGACTACTATCTCAAAGGCGACCAAGAAAAAGCTATCCAATTTTTAGAGCAAGCCTGGAGTTCCGGCCAGAGTTCTCCCAAATGCAAGGCGTACTTGATCAAAGCCTACCTAGAAAAAGCCCATGATGATTTTTCTAACGAAGATTACAAATCATCCATGGCTGTCCTGGAGTCGGCCTTGAAGATAGACCCGGACAACCGGGAGATCAAAGACGTTTACCTGATGGTGAAAAACGTCCTAGACCAACCCAAGGTCAAAACCGAATACCAGACCCACAAGACAAAATCTGCGGAAACTGAAAAGGCAGCTCCCCAGATCATCGAAAAAGTGGAGAAGCAGGTCTTTTATGTCAACGCAACGGCATCAGGAGTTTCCAAGGAGTCATTGGATGCCATCGAACAGCAGTTCGTCAGCCTCAGGGGCTCGCAGCAAAAGGCCATAGACGATCTGGCCAACGCCCGCAGTTCAGCGCGCAAGATTGTTTTCGTCACCGTAGGTGTAGCCCTGGCTGTCATCGTGGTGCTGCTCCTCCTGATGGGTAGGCAACAGAGACATTTCAAGGACCAGGAAACGCGGCTCTTGGGCATTCTCCACGACCAGGAGAGCGCCCTGGCCCAGGGCAAAGCCATGCTGGCTTCTTCCCAGCTAAAGAACATGGAGAGGGTCACCACCAAGGACATGCTTGCTGACAACAATCCCCGCATCAGGGCGAGGGGTATCGAATTGCTAGCCCAGGAACTTATACAACAAAAAGTGTCTGCAGATAACGCAGAGAAGATCCTGCGGCCGTTCAGCACCGACCCCAACAACCGTGTCCGCGGGAATGTGGCCTGGGAGCTTTATAAATTCAAACCAGAAAACGCGAAAAGGCTCATGCGCTCCATGCTTAGCGAGCCCGACGAATACATGCAGTTGTCCGCCATCTGGGTTTGTGGGGAAATTGGCGATCCGGAGACCGTGGACTGGCTGGTCCATTTTTCCCAAAAAACCACTCCCCGTTTAAAGGTCAGTATCGCTCGCTCCTTGGAAAAAATATTGGCCTTGGACCATTCAGACCTGAAACAGCGTAAAACGGAGTTGCAGGACCTGGTCCACAAGCTATACCAGGAATCCAAGGTAGCGTCCAAAGGGGATTCCAGCCAGGAGACCATTCCCGTGGGCCATGAGTTAAAAGAGTTAGAAAAAGAGATCGCCAGCATCAAGATGCGGGTGGACCAGTTGGATGAGAAGTTAAAAAGCCTCGGTAAAAAGTAGATTTCCTTTGGAATTTCCCCGGAATATTTTGCCCACTTTTGTTTTAGCCGCGTTCAAGTCTATCCAAGAAAGCCTTGGCTGTAGCAGCCAGCAGAGCTGCGCCCACGGGTAAAACATCCTCGTCCATGTTGAAGTAGGGGCTGTGTAAGGGAGGCTCCCCATTTTTAGGTCTGGAACCGAGGAAAAAATAGACGGCTGGTTTTTGCCGGGCAAAACAAGAGAAATCTTCGCTCCCCATCTCGGGTTTGGCCTCGTGCAGGTGTCCTGGCCCCAAGAGGGAAACCGCTGTTTTTTGCAGTAGGGTGACCATCGCAGGATGGTTCCTGGTGGACGGATAACCAGGAATGATCCTCAGTCGATAATCCCCGCCGAAATTTTTAGCCAGGTTGAAAGCATGGGCCAGTTCTGTGTGCAGGAGGCGGCGGATCCGGGGTGAAAAACTGCGGATGGTACCGCTTAGTCTAACCTCTGGAGGAATGATGTTGACAGCCGTGCCCGCGTGGATGGTCGTGACCGAGATGAGCCCTGGATCGAGCGGGTCAAGGCGGCGGGAAACGATGCTGTGGATAAGTCCGATGATCTGGGAAACTAGCCAAATAGGGTCTAAAGCTTTGTGGGGATAGGCGCCGTGGCCTCCGCGGCCGATGACCTCGGCTTCAAAGGCATCCATGGCCGCCATCACGGCGCCATGCCTGACCAAAACCTTTCCTCTGGGCGAAGTGCTGTCCAGGTGCAGGGCCATGACCGCGTCAATATTTTTTAGGACCCCTTCGTGAACCATGTAATATGCGCCTGACCTGCCGCTTGCGTCTGGATATTCTTCCGAGGGTTGAAAGATTAGGCGCACTTTGCCTTTTAGACGGCCTGCCTGCTTCTCTTTTTGTAAAAGCATGGCGGCGCCCAAAAGGCAGGCCACATGACCGTCGTGTCCGCAGGCGTGCATGACCCCTTTGTTCACGGAGCTGTAAGGGACCCGGTTCAGTTCCTGGATGGGCAGGGCGTCCATGTCAGCCCGGATAGCGATGCTGGGCCGGCCCTGGCCAATGTCCGCGACCAGGCCTGTCCTGGCTACCTTGGAATGAAAGGGGATCTTGAGACGGGAAAGATGGCTGGCGATCAGTCTGGCTGTGCGAAACTCCTTGAACTGGAGTTCAGGGCGGCGGTGGATAGCGCGGCGAATGGAGATGAGCGTATTTTTTAACTCCTGAGCGCGTCGTAACAGGTCAGACAAATAACCTCCAAAAGAAAGAAAATCTATTCTCCCTATGATGATGTAGGAATGCCGACGCTCCGCTTGAGCGTCGGCCATCATTATGGTGGAGGCGGTGGGAATTGAACCCACGTCCGAGTTTCATTTCATCAAAGCATCTACAAGTTTGTCCTTTGATTTGGCCTCTCGCAGAATAAAGCTCCCAAAGGCAAGATCTTTATCCTACCAGCCCTGTTCAATCTCGTTTTTGCTTGGGAAGGTACCCTTCAAAAACCAGCCTGCTCCGGTCACTTTTCTCCCCCCGCAGGCAGGAAAAGAAAGTGTAGCCGCTTTTAAGCGGCTAGTGCTAATTCTTGATTAGCAGTTATGTTTTTCCCACCTTTTAACGAGCGGATGGGTGCTCGACCTGCTTCTTTGATTGCCTGATACCCGTCGAAACCTTTTCGCCCCCTTTACCTAATAGATAGTAGCTTACTTCAGTATATCCTAATTTTAGGCCCGGTTTCACTACTAATCTCGGCTAGTTGGAATGATGGTTATTTTTTGTAATCTATTATTATATAATCAATCGATTTATGACCAGGCCAAAAAAGGACCGTTAACACTTATGGGTATTTACCAAACATGCAACCGCATCAGACTGATTTGTTGTTTGCTGCTTTTCCTATTATTAATAACCGCTACAGGTTTATTTGCTGTTTCCTCCCTGGAAGAGCAAGGGCTCACCGCCTACCTTAGCGGCGACTTGGTCCGCGCCACCCAGTACCTGGAAAAAGCCATTGCCACCAACCAAGCATCCCCAAAGGCCAGCGTCTATCTGATCAAGGTCTACTTAGAGCTGTCCCATGACTATTTTGACAAGAAACAGTACAGCCAAGCCCTGGGCGTCCTAAACAAAGCGCTCAAGATGAGCCCCGATAACAAAGACATTCAGGATATATACCGGTGGGTCAACGAGTCCTACCAGCAGGAAAAGAACCAGAAGCTGCTGGCGAAAAAGCCCCCAAAACCAAAACCGACGGCGAAAAAGAAGGTCAAAAAAACCGCAGCGAACGCGCTGGCCGCGCCGGTCACCCTGACGGCCGTGACGGTCGAACCGACCAAAGAAGCGGTCAATGTGGTCTCTTTGACCGCCACGGCGGCTTTGATAGAAGACCACTTCAAGGCTATCATCAAGACCCAGCAGAGCGAACTCCTTACCGAGCAAAGAGCCATCAACGAGACCGTCAGCAACCGCGTGCAGAGCACGGTGAACACCTTGCTCATTCTGGGCGGGGCCGCGGTGTTGCTGATCCTTTTGATCTTCATGTTCATCATGAAGCGGCAGAGGCGTTTCTTTAAATCCGAGGAAGAACACTTCTTGGGTGTTCTCAACGATCAGAATACCGCGCTGGCCAAGGGGGCTGTCACCTTGGCGTCCAAAAAAGCCGGGGCTGGTGCCCAGATCTCCACGGGCGAGATGCTATCCGACCCTAATCCCCGGATCAGGGCCAAAGGGATCGAGCTTTTGGACCAGGAGTTCCAGCTGGAGAACACGTCCAAGGAGATCGCCCTTAAGGTCCTGAACCCGTTCGCCATGGATCCCAATAACCGGGTCCTGGGCAATGTGGCCAAGGCCATGTACCGCTATGACCCCAACCGGGCCAAAGCCCTCATCAAGTCCATGCTGGAGAATTCCAATGTTTTTATGCGGCTTTCAGCCGTGTGGGTTTGCGGTGAGATAGGCGACCCCATAATCCTGGACATGGTCATTAACCTGGCCGAGGCTGTGCAGCCGCCATTAACTCAGCGGGTCAAGAAAACGCTGGAAAAAATTGCCGAGCTGAAAAACCCTGAAATTATCAAGCGAAAAGAGACCATTTTCCAGAAGATTCAGCACTTAGCGGCCAAGGAAAAAGAAGGGCTGGCCCAAGGTTTCGGAAACTATCCCGCCTCTGAGGATGGGCGGGGACCATCTAAACCCAGCGCACCGGAGTTTGACCCGCTCCTGAGGGAGCGCGATATGGAGATCAAGGCTTTGAAAGAACAGATTAACAAGATCAGCGAACTTAAGATAGAGCTCCAGAACGACCTGTGTTCCTTCACGGAAGAACAGGAAAGGCTGAAGGAATCCCTAGATCGGTCTAAAAAAGAGGCGTTGGGACAAAAAAAATCCCTGGCCGAGAAAGAGAGCGAACTGCGGGAGGCCAGGGACGGGTTGTCTGAACTAGAGGAAAATCTAAAAACCCTCAGCGAAGACCTGGCCAGGCAAAAAAAGATGAACGAGAAGGCCGAGAGCGAGAAGAAAGATATTTCCGCCCGGGAAAAGTCCCTGCAGGCGGAACTCGTTAAGATGGGGCAGGAGGCTGTGGACGGCCAGGAACTGTCAAGTCAACTCCAAAAATTGGAGAAAGATTTAAAGGAAAAGCAGAAAGACGGAAGGGAAAAAGAGGCGAAACTGGACGAAATCACGAAAGAAATGGACCGGAAGGAAAAAGAGTTTGAAAAGCTGCTGCATAGCCACCAACAATTGCAGAAAAAACTACTGGACAAGGAGAAAAGCAGCCAGGATAGCCTGGCCAATTTAAAGGAAGAGATGGAGCAGCAGGCCCAGGAGGCGCGCAAGGAGCGGGAACAGTTGAAGGAGAAGGCTGTCAAACTGGAGGAGCAGGTCAAAAAAGCAAAGGAAGATCATTTGCGGGAAATCCGGGAGATCAGGGTAGCTGGTGAGCAGGGCTCCCTGGCCACCAAAGAAAGTGAAATGCTCCGCCGAGAAAACGAGTCCCTGCAGCACGAGATCGATTTGCTCAAGATCAAGATCGAGAAGCTTTCACTGGAAGGTGATATCCAATCGCGGCGCCATGAAGAGGTCCAGGCAGGAATCAAAGAAAGCGCGGACAGCTTGACCAGGAGCAGGGAAGAGGTTTTGAGACTTCAAAAGGAGAACGCAGAAATAAAAAAAGCCCTGGAATATAGTTTGCATAAGTTGCACGACCTGGAAAACGGAAAAACATCTTAGGTATACATTGATTTTTCCGTCCTTTTAAACCCGCAAAATGGACTACCGACCCGGATCCTAAAATAAGAACGGAGAAAGTGTTGCAAAAAACAGCCATTTTTAAGCTTTTTTTAGGGTTTTTCGGGGTAGACACATTGGAAAAATGAGGAGAAAATAAATCAAGTTTGGTGGAACTTTTAGACCTCTTTTTTGTCTAATTTTACAACGATTTCGGGGCAATGGATTGCAATGAAAGTTCTTTGAACCAGAGTATAATGATAACAAATCGGCAGTACTTTTAGCTGAGAACAGGGAGGTTGTTCATATGTTTAAAAAAATCCAGTTTGTCTGTGCCCTGACAGCCTTGACGGTTTTTGGCGGAGCAGGATTTTTGTTTGGAGCTGGCCTAGGATACCCGCCAGCCAGTGTGATGGACGTTGAAAACTGGCAATGGATCTGCCACTGCCAAACCCTGCATACTGCCTATAAAGCGGCCTATGGAGACACCGGTATTGTGTGTCATTTTGGGGATTCCATCACCTACGCCAACCAGTATGGTGTTTGGGCCGACAGGTCCGGAGGACCCGGTTTTACGGCGGCTGACACTTTGGTCACGCAATGGATGCATGTGGGCGGGCCGGGTGACCCGAATCCAGTGAGTCCTTATTCATTGCCCGCTAATTGTGCAACGATCACAGGTTGGTGGCAAAAGGATGGGTTTAGTTTGCAACGCGTGGATATGACCTACGACGGGTCATACACGGCGATGAGCGGTATTACAACGGACCAATATTTAAATGGGACAGATAACCTTCCCGTGCCCAGTGCGATGATAAATTGCTTTAACCCTGAAATAATCGTAATTCTGCTGGGGACCAATGACGCGAAAACCGCGGTTCCAGTAGCGACAATGCAAGCCAATTTGAATTCTATCGTCCAGGAGTGCATGGCCAAAAATGGCATCCCCATCCTGACCACTCTGCCTCCGAGCTGCGCGGGATTTGACGTAACGAATTACAACACGGCGATCATGACCGTAGCGCAGAATAACCAAATACCGGTGATCGGGTTTAACCAGGCTATCATGTTTGAACAGCCCGGGGGGACAGAGACTGCAGGTCCTTGGTCATCGACTTTGATAAGTGCTGATTGTATCCATCCAAGCGGCACAGATGCCAGTAGCGACCCGACGGCGAACAATTACGCGGACCTACAGCAAGGAGGATATCTATTACGGACGTGGCTGACTATAAAGAAGATCGAGGAGGTGTACGCGAATTGCGTGACCGGCACAGCCTGCGGGGCGAGCACCAATACTGCTACTGCGACCCCTGGTTTGCCCGCGAATACAGCTACTGCTACAAACACAGCGACTTTCACGCCACCGCCTCCAGGTTCTACCAACACAAACACTTTCACGGAGACCGCGACCCCTATTCCTCCCACACCGATACCGACCCCTATACCTCCCACACCGGTACCGACCAATACGTTGACGCCCACAGTGACCGCTGCGGGACCTACCAGCACCAATACGGCGACCTTTACTATTTCCTATACCCCAACCATCACCGACACTCCGACCACGGTCCCCACGCCGCCGCAGCAGACCTACAGTTACCCCAACCCAATAGATTTCAACAAGTATAACTATGTAACTATTGCGTTCCCCGCGGAACCGGATAATAACGTGACCATTTATGTGGTCAACATCGCCGGGGAAACGGTGGCCACGGTTCCTCTAGCCTCCATCCACGCCACGGAAGGATGGGCCAGGTGGGACGGCAAGGATAGCAGCGGCAAAATTGTGGCCACGGGCATGTATTTTTATTTTGTCAGGTCCAGCCACATGAGGATGCGCCAGAAATTGACGCTTATTAATTGAAGAAAGCGGATGATATCGGCCTGAAGTTTATAAACCGCCTAGGGCAGTCAAGATTAGCTCTAGGCGGTTTTGTTTTGAGGGCAGCGTTCCTTATCAATTCTTGCTGGGTTTCTTCCGACGAAGCCCTTGGATATGTCTTGGGAAAATAGTTCGTCCGGCTTTACAACCGCGCAACCATTTGGTATCTTTTTGTTACCAAAACGCAACTATTTTGAGGAAAGGGGAATCATCCATGAAGAAAAAATATATCATGTCACCGGGGCCTGTCCCGATCCCGCCAACCGTGCTTTCCCTGGCGGCAGAGCCCATTATTCATCACCGCACTCCAGAGTTTCGGAAGGCTTTTGCGGAGGTTTGCGAGGGGTTAAAGGAAGTATTCAGAACAAAACAAGATGTCATCACTCTGGCGTCTTCAGGCACGGGCGGAATGGAATGCGCCTGCGTGAGCCTTTTGTCGCCGGGTGACACGGCTTTGGTCCTCGAAGTCGGGGTGTTCAGCAACCGTTGGGCCAAGATATTAGAAGCCTACGGCGTCAAAGCGGAAAAGCTTCCCTTTGAGTGGGGCAAGCCCGCTGACCCCAAAGCGGTGGCAGCCAAGCTCAAGGAGATGCCCCAAACCAAGGCCGTTTTCACGACCTTGAGCGAGACCTCCACAGGCGTGGAGAACGACATCAAAGCCCTGGCTGAGGTGGTCGGCAAGACCCCGGCTGTCCTGGTGGTGGACGCGGTGAGCGGCCTGGGGGCCATTCCTTATTACATGGACGACTGGAAAGTGGACTGCACGGTGGTGGGGTCCCAAAAAGGGTTCATGGTGCCGCCCGGACTGGCTTTTGTGGCCATGAGCGACAAAGCCCAGGCCCTGGCCAAACAATCCAAATTGCCCAAGTTCTACTTTTCTTTCCTGACGGCCCTGGAAAAGCTCAAGGCCGAGAAGCTTCCTGACACGCCCTACACTCCGGCGATATCCCTCATTTTGCAACTCAGGGAATCCCTCAGGCTGATCAAAGAAGAGGGCCTGGAGAATTGCTGGGCCAGGCACGCCAGGCTGGCCAAAGCCACCCGGGAGGCGGTCAAGGCCCTGGGCCTCAAGCTCTTGGCCCCGGACGCTCCGAGCAACGCGGTGACGGCTATCATCGCTCCGGAGGGGATCGACGGCACGGAGATCAATAAAATATTCAGGGATAAATACGGCATTTCCATCGCGGCCGGACAAGGCAAGCTCAAAGGTAAGATCTTCAGGATCGGCCATCTGGGATACGTGGACGAGACCGATGTGATCATGACCATCGGCATCCTCGAAATGGTCCTGGCCGAGATCAAATACCAGGTCGTACGCGGCCAAGGCGTGACCGCTGCCCAAAAAGTATTCCAGGGCTTGTAAGTAAATCACGCAGAATTAGACAGGGAATGAGGAGAAAAATGGCTGAAAAAATGAAGATATTACTGGCAGCTTCAGAAGTGGTGCCCTTTGCCAAGACCGGCGGCCTGGCCGACGTGGCCGGGGCTTTGCCCAAGGCTTTGACAGCCCTGGGTCATGATGTCCGGGTCATCCTGCCGAAATATAAAGCGGTCGATGACAAGAAGTTCAGCCTCAAGACGGTCATCGAGAAGATGGACGTCCCGGTGGGGGAGATGCTCTACGCCTGCAAGGTCAAATCCAGCGTGATCCCCAACACCTCCATTCCGGTCTATTTCATCGAAGAGAACTCTTTTTTCAACCGCGATGAACTATACCGCACCAAGGCCGGTGATTTTCCGGATAATTTGGAAAGGTTCACCCTATACAGCCGGGGAGTTTTGGAACTGGTCAAACGGCTCAACTGGCAGCCGGATGTCATCCATTGCAACGACTGGCAGACCGCGCTTATCCCCACCTATATAAAGACCTTGTACTGGACAGACCCTTTTTACAAGGACATCGCCACAATATTCACCATCCATAACCTGGCCTACCAGGGGGTATTCCACAGGGAAAGCTTGAGGGTGACTGGACTGGGCTGGGACGTTTTTACCCCGGACAAGCTGGAGTTCTGGGGCCAGATCAACCTGATGAAAGCGGGACTGGTATACTCGGATATTTTGAACACCGTGAGCCAGCAGTACAGCAAGGAGATCCAGACCGGCGACGAGTACGGCCGGGGATTGGAAGGCGTCCTGAAATACCGTTCCAACGACCTTTTCGGCATCGTCAACGGCATCGACTACGAGGAGTGGAGCCCGTCCGTGGACACGGTCCTGGCGCCCAACCATTATTCAGCTTCCAGCATCAGCAAAAAAGCGGTGATCAAAAAGATGCTGACTGAAAAGGTCGGCCTGCCCTTCCAGGAAAAGGTGCCGGTCCTGGGGCTTATTTCCAGGCTGGACGACCAAAAGGGCCTGGACCTCATTGCGGCCATCACCAAGGACCTGATGAAATTGGACCTCCAGCTGGTCATTCTTGGCACCGGCGAGCAAAAATACCACGATCTTTTTACCCAGCTTAAAAAAGACTATCCCGCTAAAGCCGGAGTCACCCTGGGGTTCTTTAACGACCTGGCCCATTTCATCTATGGCGGCAGCGACTTTTTCCTCATGCCCTCGAGATTCGAACCGTGCGGGCTGGGGCAGCTGATCTCTTTGAGTTACGGGACCATCCCCATTGTCCGCAAGACCGGCGGTTTGGCCGATACCATCACGGAGTTCAACCCCAAGACCGGCAAGGGCAACGGGTTCGTGTTCAGCGAGTACGACCCCAAGGCCCTGCTGGCGACCGTCCAAAGAGGCCTGGCAGTCTATAAAAACGCTTCCCAGTGGACCAGCCTGGTCAAGGCGGCCATGCAGAACGATTTTTCGTGGAAAGTCTCGGCTCAGAAATACGCTGACCTGTACCAAAAGGCCATCAACAAGCGCAGACACCCCCAGGCTGCCCCCAAGCACGACAAATAAAGGAAGTTTTCATGGACCTCAAGGCTGAGCTGGACCAGCTCCAGCAAAAAATCATCGATTTGCGGAGGTTTCTTTGACCCTCCTTCGGCAGGCGAGGAGATCAAGGAGCTAGAAAAACAGGTTTCCCAGCCTGATTTTTGGAACGACAGCATCCAGGCCCAGAAGGTCTCCGGTCGCCTGCACCTCCTCAGAGAAGAACAGAAACTCTTCAGCGGATACAACCAAAAACTCCAGGACCTGTTGGCAGCGCTGGAGCTGTTAAAGAATGAAACCGACCCGGCCCTGGAAAAAGAGATCACCGCTGACCTAGAATCCCTGCAAAAACAGGTGGGCCAGGAAGAACTCAAACGCCTGTTCACCCTGCCTTACGACATCAATAGCGCCATCATCAGCATCCATCCCGGAGCAGGGGGCACTGAGTCGCAGGACTGGGCCCAGATGCTTCTGCGGCTCTATCTGCGTTACTGCGAGCGGCGCGGCTGGAAAACCGAAGTGGTGGATATGCTCCCTGGAGAAGAAGCCGGGATCAAAAGCGTGACCTTTACGGTGGAAGGCATCTATGCCTACGGCTACCTCAAGGCGGAAAAAGGGGTGCATCGCCTGGTGCGCATCTCGCCTTTTGACGCCAACAAGAGGCGCCACACCTCGTTCGCTTCGGTGGATGTGCTGCCGGAGATCGACGAGACTGTCGCGGTGGATATCAAAGAGGACGACCTGAGGATAGACACTTTTAGGGCCAGCGGCGCGGGCGGCCAGCACGTCAACAAGACCAGTTCGGCCATCCGCATCACCCACCTGCCCACCAACACCGTGGTGCAGTGCCAGAACGAGAGGTCCCAGTACAAGAACAAGGCCATGGCCATGAAGGTCCTCCGGGCCAGGTTGTTCCAGCTGGAGGAGGAAAAGCGCCGGGAAAAAATGAAAAAGATCCAGGGGGTCAAAAAAGACATTGCCTGGGGAAGCCAGATACGCTCCTATGTGTTCCAGCCCTATACCCTGGTCAAGGACCACCGCACCGAGGTGGAGGTCGGCAACGTGCAGGCGGTCATGGACGGGGATATCGACGTGTTTATCGAAGCCTTTCTTAAAAGCGGAGCCGCGGCCTAAGGCGATTTGGGGTACAATTTAGCCAGAGGAAAAGCATGAACAAATATTTTTTGATTCCATTGCTGATGTTAGGCGCTTGCTTCAGTTTTGCCCGGGCTGAGGATATCCAGGAGATCACGCCGGTCGTTAATTTTGGCTCTGAAACGCCGGTCTTTATCCCTATTGCCACCGAAACACCCTGGTCGGTACCGGTCAATCACAATGAAAATCCCGAGCTCGGCCTTACCCCGGAGAAAACGCCCAGCCTGACCCTGACACCGGTTATCCAGGAAAAAGACGAGGTCGTCAAAAATGACGGCGAAGTCCTGAGCGGGACCATCACGAAAATCGAACTCAATGACTATATCCGCATAAGAACGGCTGGAGGCAAGGTTTTTCAGGTGGATTGGAAGGATTTGAAACAACTGAACGGCAAATCTGTGGCCAGCCCCACCCTAACCCCCGTCTTGCCGGCTGTCAAGGTGACTGCCGTGCCCCATATCCAGGCGAGAGGCGCTTTTTACCTAGGGACCAATCTGGGTTGGCTGGCCAGTACTAATTCTGACCTAGGCCAATACACCGATCCTGACCCCAGCTATGCTTACCTGTCCAAAAACAAAATCGGCTCGAACTTTTTGACCGACCTGCAGTTGGGCTACCAGTTGGCCAGCCCCTTTGGCTTGGAACTGGGAGCGGAGTTTGGCCCGACCAGCGGGGTGAATGCCAGCGGGAATACGGTCCTGTCCTACTCTTCGTTCGCTGAACTATGGAAGTTTTACCTTATGCCCACTTACAGGGTTTCCGGCAGTGACGGACTTTTTTACGGGCTCTTTGTGCACACCCTGGGCCTGCGTTTAGGCTGGGATCTGCTGTTGGACAGCCAGAGCTATACCACGACCTTTGGAGCGGCCTCCATGAGCGGCAACAGCCAGACCGTCGAGGTGGGTCTGGTTTACCGGCTGGAACAATTCATAGACGAGAATTTCAGCGCGGGGCTGGATATTTCCTATAACTTCACTAGCTTTAACGGGCTGACCATCACCAACTCTAATTCCTCCAACGGGGCCTATATTTATTTCAATCCGCCACCCGCGGCTGACCTTTCCGGGCTGTCCGCCAAAGCGAGCCTGAACTACTGGTTCAATATGCCGTTCTGTCGGGAGGCGCCTAGAAAACCACGGGCTTTGCCCGTGGATGAATAGGCGCAAGTACTATAAATACATTCCTCTCCGAGAGGATTCCAAAGGAGGTTACTCCTTTGGTCAGTCCGCCGGAGGCGGACTGAATGTTTTGTGGTAGCCACGGGCGTGAGCCCGTGGTAGTTTATAATTGGTCTAGCCAAATGCCTGTGGAAAAAAGGAAGGACCCATGAAAAAGAGAGCTGCAAAAGTACGCAGGAAAAAGAAAAAAGGAAAAGGGCCGGATATTTTAAAATACCTCAAAAGCCCCCTGGGACTGGCCTGGGTAGGCTTGGTGGTAGTGGCCGTCATTTTTGAAGTTTGGATGACCAGCTCCGGGGACTTGGTCAAGGATTTTGTTTCCAAGAAAGAAAAAAACCGCCTGTATGCGTTCCAGAAATTGTCCAAAATGGACCCCAAGGAAAAAGCGGCTGTTTCCATGAAACTGGTCCCGTATTTAAAGAGCGATGATAAGAACGTGCGATTCTGGGCGCTGGACGCCGTCGGAAGCATGAGGGAAGATTCCGGCGGGGCCGTAGCCGCGGTGCTGAAAGTGCTTAAAGAAGATAAAGACCCCGGTCTTCAGGAAAAAGCCGGGCGTACCCTGGGGTATATCGGCAAGCCGGCGGCCGTGGCCATCCCCGACTTAATCGCAGGGCTCAAGGACCGCAATGACGGCATCAGAGCCGGAGCCGCGGCAGGCCTGGCTGGAATAGCCCCTGATGACCCCGCGATGATCCCGATCTTCACCGCAGCCTTAAAAGACGAAAACCCCGATGTCCGCGCCAGCGTGGCAGGCGCTTTTTGGGCCATGGGTGTCGGCGCGCGGCCGGCTTTAAAAGCGATCCTGGCCGCGTTAAAGGACGGTAATGACCAGGTCAGGGCCTCAAGCGCACGGAGCCTGGCCAGCATGAAAGCCGACCCGGACAGGGTCGTGGGCCCCCTGATAGGTATGCTGACCACCGACCAAAGCAGGGATGTGCGGCGCGAGGCCGCGGTGGCGCTGGGAGAGATCGGGCCCGAGGCTAAAAGAGCAGTGCCTTCCCTGATGCTCTATGTGCAGGACAGCAGCTATCCGTCTTTGCAGGTCAATGCCATCCAGGCCCTGGGCAAAATGGGTTCCTGGTCCAGGGACGCGGTGCCCAGCCTCATCAAAGTGATGAATGGCAGCGATAAAGACCTGGCCCACGCGTCCATGGATGCCCTGGACAGGATAGGCGGCCCGCAAGCGCTGGATGCCGTGGCAGCGTACAGGGCCAAAAACAAGTAATACCCCGCCCCGGGCTGTCCGTCAAAACGAGTTTAAACTACTGGTTCTCCATGCCGTTCCAAAAATAGCTGCGGAAAAAAGACCGGCCAACTCCCTGCATTCAGGGGCAGCTAGAGACCCAGAGGCCGGAGGAGGGCGCGGCAGGGAGCGCCTTCGCTATGCCAGACCCTCAGGGGCAGGCAAACCAGTTCGTAGCGACCGGGCTTGACCTGGGACAGGTCCAATCCTTCGATGATCCAGATGCCGGCTTTTAAAAGGGTCCGGTGGGTCAGGCAGCCATCCTTTTTGTAACCGCCCACGGAAAGGTAATCCACACCCAGGGTCATGATCTTCTTTTTCGCCAGGTAGGCGGCGGTGGGGCCGGGGATGTAGACAAAATTCTTTATAAAAGGACGCAGGGGCCATCCGGACCTGGAGTTCTGGGTTTTGAGCAGGATGCGTTCGCCTTTTTTAACGCGGTATTTTTCCAGTTCTGCCACGGTCGCCGCGGTCCTGTTTTTGAGCTCCAAAACCCTGACCGGGCCAATGACCGCCTCAAAAGGCAGGCTGTCCATGTTCCTGCCGTTTTTCAAAAAATGAAAAGGGCTGTCCATATGGGTACCGGTATGGGTGCCCAGGCTGAGGCGGGAAAGATTGTCCGTGGAAACCCGGGATATCCTTTTTATCCAGTTAAATTTGAACGGAGCGTCACCGGGCCAATGCGCCAGGCCATTTTTGATAGGAACCGAAACATCAATCCATTTGGTCATAAAATCCTCCTTTGATCAGATGACTTCCCAGCGGCCGTGTCCCTCGAGCAAGCGGTCGGCCTCCACGGGGCCCCAAGTGCCCGCTGGGTATAAATGAACGGGCTGGTTGTGCTGCAGTAACGGGGCATACAGTTTCCAGGACTCCTCGACTTCATCGGACCGGACAAAAAGGGTCTGGTCCCCTTTGACCACTTCCAGCAACAGGGTTTCGTAGGCGTCGGCCAGGAACCCGGCGCATTCGTAGTGCATATGGTGCGTGTGGAGTTTGAACGGCTGGCCCGGGACTTTGACATGGACTGCCAGGTCCACGCTGTCCTCGGGCTGGATGGTGATATTCAAAACATTGGCAGGCAGGGTGTCCGTGCCGAAAGTATTAAAAATGGACAGGGGCGGTTTGCGGTAAGTGATGGCGATCTGGCTGGTGGCGCGGGCCAGGCGCTTGCCGGTCCTCAGGAAGAACGGCACGCCCTGCCAGCGCCAGTCGGCGATCTCCAGGCGCAGGGCAAAGAAGGTCTCTACTTTGGAATCCTTGGCCACGCCGGGCTCCTGGCAATAGCCGGATACTTTTTCTTTCTGAACCTCGCCGGACGCGTACTGCCCAAAGACCGCGTCCTGGGACTTGATGGGCACTATGGAACGGAGGACCTTTAATTTTTCGGTGTGGATAGCCTCGGACTCAAAGGCGCTGGGCGGGTCCATGGCGATGAGGGTCAGAAGCTGGGTGAGGTGGTTTTGGAGCATGTCCCGGACCGCGCCGGCTTGCTCGTAATAGTTGGCCCGCGACCCCACGCCGAGCTGCTCCGCCACCAAAATTTGGACGCTGTCGATGTGGTCGCGGTTCCACAGGGGCTCAAAGATGCTGTTGCTGAACCTGAACGCCAGAAGGTTCTGCACGGTCTCTTTGCCCAAGTAATGGTCGATGCGGTAGACCTGCTCTTCGGTGAAATGTTCGTGGACCAGGCGGTTCAACTCCTTGGCCGAGGCTAGGTCGCGGCCAAAAGGTTTTTCGATGACCACGCGGACCCAGCCATGAGCGCGGTTGAGCCCGGCCTGGCTGAGATGGGCCACGACCCCGGGAAAGTCCGTCGGAGGCAAAGCCAGGTAAAAAACCCGGTTGCCGGGGAGATGGTATTTTTTCTCCAGTTCCTCGATGCGGGACCCCAGTTCTTTAAAGGCGCCGGGCTTATCCTCCTGCAGGCAATGGAAATGCAGATAATCCTTGCACCACCCTTTGATCTTGGGGGCGGCGATGACCTTGTCTTTGGTGAGATTCTGGTTTATTTTGTCCCGGAAAGACTGTTCCGTAAGGCTGGGGTTGCGGGAAAGGCCCAGGACATGAAAGTTCTCCTTGATAAAACCCCGGACAAAAAGCCGGTACAGGGAAGGCAAAAGTTTGCGGGCCGTCAAATCACCTGTAGCCCCAAAAATAATGAATAAGCAGGGTTCTGTGGGTTTATTTTTAAACATAACACCTTTCTTTAATGATTTAATACAGGTTTATTATAAAATGAATGGCCTGAAATGAACATCCGAACTTAAAGAAAGAAGAGCTGACTTTTGCCAAAGCGATCCAGTCAGAATGTGAAGAAGAATGCCAATAAAGACAAAAGGTCAGGGGCCACCCAGGCTGTTGTTTACAGCCTGGCAGGGGTTTTGTTCCTGTTGGGCCAGTGGTTCTTTTATAGCAACCGACTGGCCTTTGCTCTTGGCCTGACCTTGTGCAGCGCCCTTGTCCTTCTGTACACGCGGGCACGCTGGCAAAAGATGGTTTCCGCGATCAACCTGTGGATCAGAGACCTGACAAACCTTTCTTTTGTGGCCAAGCTGGTCCTGTTGGCCTTGGGACTGTTCTTAACTTTTTTCTGCCAGTCCAGCCTGGTCGCGGGCCGTTTGCTGCAGGCGGTCTGGTCCATGCTGGGGTATTCGCTCCTGTTCCTCAGCGCGGTCTCTCTCTGGCCATGGCCGCACAAAAGCCGCGGCCCAAGGGACCTGGGGCCGGTCCATCCCGACCTGGCCAACGGCCTTTTCTTCCTCATTTTTCTGGTTGGAGTGTGGATGCGGCTTTATATGCTCAAGAGCATGCCGCCAGGGCACTGGTATGACGAAGCCAACAACGCCCTCATTGCCGTGAATATGCGCAAACAACCGCTCACGCCTTTTGTTCCCGCGCTGGCGCAGCCGTCCCAGTGGACTTATCTCCTTTCTTTCTTTATGTACTTCGTTAATTCCGAACCCTATCTGGTCAGACTCCTGCCAGATATTTTCGGGATGCTCACTGTCCTGGCTTTTTACGCGTTCCTCAAACAGAGGGTGGGGGTCCGGGCTGCCCTGGCCGGGTCCTTTTTGCTGGCCGTGTGCCGGTGGCATATCAATTTCAGCCGGATAAATTTTAATTCCATCCAAACGCCTTTTTTTGAGGTCCTGACGCTCTATTTCCTGGATAGGGGTTTCCAGCAAAAGAAGTGGTGGCCTTATGTTCTGGCAGGATTGAGCCTGGGTTTTCTGCTCAATTCTTACGTGCCGGGCAGGCTTTTTGTGCTGGTCCTGGTCGTTTACCTGCTTTTAATGTGGGCCAGGCAGACCGATTATTTCAAGACCGAGTGGATAAGGCTGTGCCTTTTTGGAGGGGCCACTTTCCTGATGATGGTCCCAACCCTTTTGTATCTCATCAAGAATTCCGCGGTATTTTTCCAGCGCACCAAGCAGGTGTGGGTCCTCAAGGATATCGCGTCGAACCAGGCGGGTTTAGTCCTGGCCTATACCCTGAAACATACCCTGCTGCAGTTCAGCGTATTGGGGGACGGCAACGGCAGGCACAACCTGCCCCTTGCTCCTATGCTGGACCCCTACACGGCTATGCTGTGCCTGGCCGGATTTGGTTTTGTCCTGGCCGCCAGTTTTATGCCCTGGGTGGCCTGGCCCATCAAACGGCGGCTGAGGATAAGTCCTGTTCAGGAGAACGCGCTTTTGTCCCTGTCCTGGTTCTTCGTGATGATCCTGCCGGGCATCCTGACCATCGAAACCCCCCAGGCTCTGCGGACTATCGGGTGCATCCCGGCTGTCCTGATGATCGGGGTCGTGTTCCTGGACAAGGCCTGGGAGTTCCTTTTCAGCAGTCTGCCCGCCTCCTGGGAAAAATACGGCGCCTGCCTCAGTCTCGCCTTTTTTGGCGCTGCCGGCCTGGCCAACTGCAACAGCTATTTCGTGGAGCAGGCCCAACACCGGGATGTCTATTACAGTTTCTCGCCGGCCGAGCACCTGATGGGCAAGTTTATCAGCCACGCGGACGACCACTGCCAACTCTACGCTGACCACGCGTATTATCCCCAGACCTATTTTTCGGAAAAACACATGGACAATATGCACTATTTCTCGGCTTACCAGCATATCCCCCTGACTGATCCCATCGAAAAGGATGTCCAGTACATGCTGATGCCCGTCTATGGGGCCTATCTCGACCTGCTCAGGTACTATTATCCGGGCGGGATCTTCACCAGAGTGAACGACCTTTGGGGAGAACCGTTGTTCTATATCTATACCGTCAAAAAAGGGGAGGCCCTGGGGCAACAGGGACTTCAGGGGGTCTTTTCCCAGGCCGGGCGGACGGTCAAAAAGATCGTGCCCGCGGCCCTCACCTGGAAGCAGCTGGGCCTAGCCTGGTCCGGGCCTTTCCGGGTAAAACTGACCGGATGCCTTGAGGCGCCGCGAACTTTGCTCTACAAAATGAGGTTGGAAAGCGCCTATCCCTATGCCATCAAGATAGACGGCAAGAAGACCGTGTGGAGCGGCAAGCAGGGCATCGGCGTGCAATCCCTGACCGCCGGACTGCATGAGATCGAGATCACGACCCAGGGCGACGACCAGTCCGGATTGGTGCTTTCGATGGACTACGATGAAAAGCTCGCCCCTGTGCCGGCCCGCCTGGTCAATCCCAAGCCGCTCTTTGGCCACGGGCTCCTGGGAACCTATTTTAACAACGGACATTTTAACGGAATGCCGGAGTTCGAGATGGTGGACCCCGTGGTGGATATGCAGTGGTGTTACCAGCGGACGTCCTCCATCGGGGCCGTGGAGTGGAACGGGGAGATCTACGCGGACAAGGCAGGGTCCTATACCCTGGGCCTGGACGGAGTGGAAGCCGGGTCGATCATGGTCGATGGGCTAAAGTTCTGTTCCAATGCGGGGGACGGGGACAAATGCGCGGGGACGCGGAATTTGAACCGGGGATGGCACCTGTTGCAAGTCCGCTACGACGCGGAGGACCCCTGCGCTTCGGTCCATCTATGGTGGATACGGCCAAGTTATCCCTACAAAGTGACCGTGGAGACCGCGTTTTTGAGGCCCAAACTGGGCGAGGCCGGTATTTCCGCCTCCCGTTTTCGTTGAACTTTTTCAGGGCAGAGCAAATGCCAGGAGGAGTTTCTACAATGAAGTTTTTATCACCCCTTTTGCTAGGTGTGGTCCTGTTGAGCCAATCCCAGGTCTGGGCCGGGGAGGCCTTGACCCTTAACGACTGTTTTAAGGCCGCCCTAAAGAGAAGCGAAGTCCTGGCCAGCCAGCAGGAACTTGTCGTGCAGGCGGAAGAGCATTACAGCCAGGCCTGGGGCAGCATACTCCCCAGCTTTAACGGCTATTACTCCTACTTTAAGCAGGATACTACCGGTCAGGACAGCACCTCGTCATCCCCGACGCAGACGACCCTGAAGATCACCGGGGATCAGCCCTTGTTCAGGGGTTTCAGGGAATACGCAGCCATTGACCAGACCAAAAAACTGATCACGGCCCAAAAAGAGGCCAGGAACTGGGCTGGGATGCAGCTCTATATGGACACGACCAGGGGTTTTTATACGCTTTTAGCTGCCCAAAAAGACCTGCGGATCGTGGACGAAGAAATAGGCCTGTACCAAACAAGGATCCAGGATCTGCAGGACAGGGTGGACATAGGCCGTTCCAGGATCACCGAGGTGCTCACCGTAAAATCAGCCAAGGCTATCCTCAAGGCGCAAAGAGAACAAGTTTTAGGACAGATCAAGACGGCCAAAGAAGTATTTGCCTTTCTTACGGGCCTGGATAAAAACATCACTTTGGACGATACCGAGGATGTTCCTAGCCAAACCGACACACTGGACAGGTATTTAGCCAGGCTGGAATCAAGGCCGGATGTTATCGCAGCCAGGAGAAATGTAGAGGCGGCCAAATCCAATATTTCCGTGGCTAGCGGGGCGCATCTTCCCTCGGCCGACCTGCAGGGTGACTATTATTTCCAGGGCTCGGGATTGACCCCAAACCCTTCCTGGGACGCACAGATTGTCGTGACCCTGCCTATTTTCCAGGGAGGCATTATTTCTTCCAACGTCAAGATCGCGGAGTCCCAGGAAAGGCAATACGAGCAGGGTCTGAGCAGCGTCCTAAGGATAGCTGCAGAGGATATCGGCACTTATTATGGTGACCTGGAATCAGACCTGGCCCAAGTGGCAGCTCTGCAGGACGCCTATAATGCTGCGGAGAAAAACTATAAAGCCAACCTCGCCGATTACAACCTGGGATTGGTCATCAACCTCGATGTGCTTCAGGCGCTGACCTCTTATAAGGATACGGAGCGGTCCCTGGAAAAAGCCCGATTTACCGCCAAGATCGACTTTAACCTCCTAGAGGCAGGGGCGGCCAAACGCCTGGATCTTATAGATGAGGGAACCAAGCCATGATCCTGTCCGACCTGTCCATCAAAAAACCTGTTTTTGCTTGGATGCTCATGGCCGGGCTGATCGTGTTTGGGGGCATTGCCTTTATGCGCATGGGGATCAGCCAGCTCCCGGACGTGGATTACCCGGTGGTGTCGGTCAATATCCGCCTGGAAGGAGCGGCTCCGGAAGTCATTGAAACCTCGGTCGTGGATTTTGTCGAAGACGCGGTAATGAGCATCGCCAGCGTGCGCAGTGTCACCTCCGAGTCTGAGGACAGCGAGGGGACGGTCACCATTGAGTTCGAACTGGACCGCAATATCGACCTGGCTGTCCAGGATGTCCAGGCCAAAGTGGACTCCATCCTGCAGAAACTGCCCCGGGAGATCACGGCGCCCACCATCCGCAAATCAAATCCCGAGGACCAGCCCATCATGCTCCTGACCCTGGAAAGCGACAAGTATCCCCTCAAGGACCTGATGACCTACGTGAACGACCGCATCAAAGACCAGTTTTCGACCGTGGCCGGGGTTGGAGACATCACCCTGGGAGGCTACCGTGACCCCAACATGCGCATCTGGGTGGACGACAAAAAACTCAACCATTACAGCCTGGCGGTGGACGACGTCATCAATACCATTCAGAACGAACACCTGGAATCCCCGGCCGGCCAGCTCGTCAACGGGAAGCTACAGCTCAATGTCAGGACCATGGGCGAGGTCGCCACTCCCCAGGAGTTCAGCGACCTGATCATCAACCAGCGGGGGGGACAGCCGAACTACCTGCGCCTGCGCCTGGGGCAAGTCTGCCGGGTCGAGGAAGGCATGGCCGACGCCCTTCGAGTCAGCCGGGCCATGGGGACGCCCTGCGTGTCGCTCAACATCCTGAAACAGCGCGGTTCCAATGCCGTGGCGGTAGCCAAGGCGGTCCGGGCCAAGGTCAGCCAGATCCAAAAAGGACTTCCCGAGGGCATGAAGCTGGAGATCAATTTTGATAGTACCCGCTACATTGAGCAAGCTGTCCGGGAACTCAACTTTACCCTGATCCTGTCCGCCCTGCTCACGGCACTGGTCTGCTGGATGTTCCTGGGTTCCTGGTCGTCCACCCTGAACGTGCTGCTGGCTATCCCTACCTCGGTGGTAGGGAGTTTCATCGTACTCTATTTCGCGGGATTCACGCTCAATACCTTTACCCTGCTGGGCTTGAGCTTATCCATCGGGATCGTGGTGGATGACGCCATCATGGTGCTGGAAAACATCATCCGGCACCAGGAACGGGGCAAGAGCAGGATACTGGCCGCCCTAGTCGGGTCCAGGGAGATCACTTTCGCGGCCATGGCCGCGACCATTTCCATCGTGGCCATATTCCTGCCCGTGGCTTTCATGAGCGGGGTCATCGGCAAGTTCTTTTTCCAATTCGGGGTGACCATTACCGTGGCGGTCCTGCTTTCCCTATTGGAAGCTTTGACCTTGACTCCCATGCGCTGTTCACAGTTCGTGGAGGCGGGGGAGAGAAAGACCCGTTTGGGCAGGCTGATGGAAATGATCATGGGGACGACTACCCGCGTTTATACCCGGACCCTGGGCTCAGCCCTGAACCATCGCCGTACCGTCATTATTGGGGCGCTGATCATATTTGCCCTGAGTTTTTCGGCCCTGTGGCGGCTCAACAAGGAGTTTATACCGCCCGAGGACCAGAGCCGGTTCAATATCCGTCTCTATACCCCGGTGGGCTCGGCGCTTTCTTATTCAGACCTCAAATTCAGCGAAGTAGAAAAGTTCCTGGCTAGCCGGCCGGAGGTAGACCGCTATGTACTCCAGGTCGGCGGAGGCTCTCCCGGTGATTCCAATTCCGGGTCGGTGCTGGTCACCATGAAGGACCGGGGAAAAAGGGGCGTCGATCCCAGCTCAGGGCACGAACTGAGCCAGCAGGAACTGATGGATGTGTGCAGAAAAAATATCAAAAAAATACCGGATGTGCGAGTGGTGATCCAGGACCTTTCCACTAAAGCTTTCACGGCTTCGAGAGGTTTTCCCGTGGAGTTCCTGATCCAAGGCCCGGATTGGGGCAAGTTGGCAGATTATTCACAGAAGATGATGGACGAGCTAGCCAAGACAGGCCTGGTCACCGACCTGGACACCAATTACTCCCTGGGCCAGCCTGAGCTGCATGTGGTGCCTGACCGGCAAAAGGCCGCGGCGCGCGGGGTGAGCATTGCCAGTATCGCGGAAACGGTCAATGCCATGATCGGCGGAGTGCAGATCGGCACCTACCAGAAGGGAGGCCACCGTTATGATGTCCGGGTCAAACTGGAAGAGAGCCAGGAAAACCCCCTGGCCAAGATAAAGAGCCTCTTTGTCCGCAATAACCGCGGCGAACTGATCCGCTTATCCGAATTGGTGAGCATGGAAGAGAAAAAGGCCATGGTGTCTATCTGGCGCAGCAACCGGGAGAGGTCTATCTCGGTTTACGCCAATGTGAAGGCAGGAGAGTCCCAGCAAAAAGCCCTCCAGTCAGTTCAGGATATTGCCAAGTTCATCCTGCCGCCTGATTATCACATTACCCTGACCGGCAGTTCCCAGACCTTTTATGAATCTTTGCAAAGTCTGATTTGGGTGCTTATCCTCGGTATTTTCGTGGCTTATATGGTTCTGGCTTCCCAATTCAACAGCTTTATTGATCCCTTATCCGTACTCATGGCCCTGCCTTTCAGCGTCTCGGGCGCGCTGGTAGCCCTGTATGTTTTCCACCGGTCAGTCAATATCTACAGTGTCATCGGCCTGATCCTTCTTATGGGCATAGTCAAGAAAAACTCGATTTTGCTTGTGGATTTTACCAATCAAGTCAGGGCCAAAGGGGAGCCGTCAGTCCGCAAGGCGCTCCTCACCGCCTGCCCGATCCGGCTGAGGCCGATCCTGATGACCTCCGTAGCTACCGTGGCCGGTGCTGTCCCTTCGGCCTTGGCCCTGGGCCCGGGGGCAGAGAGCCGGATACCGATGGCTATTGCCGTCATCGGCGGAGTCATCTTTTCTACCCTGCTGACTTTATATGTGGTGCCCTGTTTCTACAGTGTGATGTCACGTTTTGAGAAGCGCAGGGAATATGAAAATTTTCTGGCAGAAGCGGTCAGGGAAGAAACAAAGCTCATGGAAGAGAGCCGGAAGTAGAAGTGGCGCGGCCAAGGCGGCTGTCTGTGGAAAACACTCATGGAGGAGGGGGTCCACCAATGAAGATTAAAAACATTTTAGTCACCGGCGCCAGCGGCAAAATAGGCCGCAACCTTATTCTCAGCCTGGTCCAGGCCGGCTACCGGGTCAGGGCAGTGCAGTTCAGGACACCCCTGCATTTCAAAAAAGTTGAGGTGTTCAAAGGCAGGGTCGAGGATGAGGCGTTCATCAAAAAAGCCGCAAAAAATATGGACGCCATCTGCCATCTGGCCTCCTGCAAGGAAGACAGGGAGCATTTTATTGAGGTCAGTTTGCGGGGGACTTTCAATCTTTTAGAAGCCTGCCGGAACAATCCCATCCAGCAGTTCATTCTGGCCGGAGGAGACGCCAGCCTGGGTATTTATTATTATCCCCATCCCAGACCCCTGGACGAGCAAGCACCTCTGGCCGCTTATCCCGGATATTATGCTTTTTCCAAAGCTATGGAAGAAACCATGTGCCGCCAGTATGAGATCCAATATCATGTAGCCGTTACCATCCTGCGTTTTTCGTGGATATTGGAAAAGGATGAATTCTTACGGCATCTTTCCGTCCAGGAACACTGCGGAGTTCCCCATTGGAGGTCTTTAGCCAAAACCCCAGCCCAAAAATCGTTCCTGGCCTCCGGCAAACCCGGGGTAGCCTGCCTGATGCACCCCAGCGGCAAGCCATATCTCAGGCATGTGGTGGACATCCATGACGTGGTGCAATCTTTTTTGCTGGCCCTGGGAAACCGAAAAGCGCTTGGACAGACCTTTAATATCGCCGCGCCAAAACCTTTTGCCTACGACCAGGCTGCCGAATATATTTCTAAAAAATTGGGTTGGCCAGTCGTGAAATTCACCCAAGGAACCTACCATGACTTTTGCATCAACATAAACAAGGCCAAAAGGGTCCTGGGTTATAATCCGCAATACGATTTTCGCAGGATGTTGGACGAAGCCATGGAATTCCGAACAAAAGGATGAAGGTTACCCTAGGCTTATGCAAAAGCGGATGGGGTAGGAGAAGAGCAGCAGAAAACCGGACGGGGGGCGACTATTATTATCCGTCCAAGATCCTTTTAGCGGACACCATCAAACAAACCGGGCAGGTCCCGCCTGTGCCTTAAAAAGTTACTAGGCGAAAGAGAAAAAATGAGGAACGGGTCTGATATTTTAAAAGGTGAAAACAACATCCCCAGGGAAAGCGCGAAGGTTTGGACCGTTTTCATGCTTTATTCAATACTGGTCCTGGGCTATTTCAGCTATTCAATTTTTCACGGCCTGGTCCTGGCCCCGGGTGACGCGGTTGATTACTACTATCCGCCCAGGATATTTTTATCCGATACCATCAAGGACTCGGGAACCTTTCCTTCATGGAACCCCTATATATTCAGCGGATGCCCAACCCTGGGAGACCCTATCCTGACCCATTTTTATCCCTTTTCCATTATTTTTATCTTTCTTTCCTATCCCGTGGCCATGAATACCGCGATCATTCTGCACTATGTTTTATGCGCGTTTTTTACTTTTCTTTATTGCCGGGCTATCCGGTGCACGGTCTTCGCTTCTTTTTTCGCAGGGCTGGCTTTCGGCCTGGGCGGATTTATGACAGCCCGAATTTACTATCCCAACCTTATCCAGGCCTGCACCTGGTTCCCCCTACTGTTATTTTTGCTGGAAAAAATGATATCGGAAAAACGAGCGGTATATTTCGGCCTTGGCGCGGCCGTATTAGGATTGTTCCTCCTGTCTTCTTTTTTGCAGATATTTACCTACGGAACACTGTTTTTGATCTTTTATTTTATTTTTTTCCGCCGACCCCGGGAGCTGTGGTCCCGAGAACAGAGAAGAGGGTCCCTTAGTTTATTAGGAGGTTTTTTAATCGGCATCTTACTCTGCGCGGTGTGGCTGGTGCCCCTTTATGAATATCTTTTCAGCCAGGAGGTGAGAAAAAACATTGATTACGCTTATTTTACCTATTTTAGTTTTGCTCCCCAACAGCTTTTGACCCTCATCTTCCCGTATTTGTTCGGGGCTTACGGACCCAACCCCCTTTATAAAGAATTGTTCAGCGGTTCCCATACCAGTTTCGTGGAAACGGCCTGTTACGCGGGCTGGCTGCCGCTCATCCTGGGAACGGTAGCCATGACCTATTGGAGGAAGAACAGACGAGCCGTGTTTTGGACCCTGGCCCTGCTGGGGGTTCTCCTTCTGGCTTTCGGAAAATACGATCCCCTGACCAAGGTTCTTTACCATATTCCCATTTATAACCGTTTCAGAGCCCCAGGAAGATGGCTTTTCATTTTCAGTTTTGCTTTGGCGGTACTTTCGGCCCTGGGGCTGACCCGTTTAAAGACCGATCCCGGCTGCAGTCGCCGTGTCCGGATCGCGGCTGGTTCGCTGGTCTTACTGACAACCGCAGCGGTAGTGGTCATGGAGGCGGGATGGGCCAAGGCGGGGAGATGGAGCCAGCCGGCTATTCTCATTCCTGTGGTCATGGCGGTTATCAGTGGAGGAGGACTATGGCTGTATCTTAAATCCGACCATTTTTTCTCCAAGATCGTTCTTATCCTGATCCTTTTTCTTGACCTCAACCTTTACGGACAGTTCCATGGCTGGCAGTCCATGAGTCCCGATAAATATTTCATCAACCAAGTCAGGCTGGAAGGAAGGACCCTGGTCCAACGGATCTGCAAACAAGACCCCCGGAGTCCCGGGGAGTTCCGGATGTTCAGCCCCAATTTTTTACAGGAAAATTACGGGTTCGTCAGCCGTATTGAAAGCGTCAATGGTTACGGGGCGCCCCTTTCGCGTTACTCTAAAATTAACCCAGACCTGGTCTACCATTTCTACAACCAATATTACTCCAGCCTTTTGCTGGACTTTCCATGGATCTTGGACATGTTGAACTGCCGGTATATGGTCAGCCGGACGGAAGGGCAAAGGATACAAGAAGGGAATTTTCAGTTCGCTGAATGGGAGCTACCGTGGGTGCTGGGAGATGACAAGAAAGAATTCTTCGTGGACCTTGGTAAAAGCACGGCTGCCAACCATCTGGGAATCGTCTCCTCCATGCTGCAATCCACTTCACTTCAGGACGGAACCCCGGTGGCCGGGATCACATTGGTCACGGAAAAGGGAGAGGTTGTTTATAAAGAGCTTGTCGCTGGCCGGGATACCTCGGAATTCGCCTATCAAGAAAAGGCCCAGGAAGGATTTGTCAGGCACCGCCAGGCCCGTATCGTAAGCACCCAAGCGACTGCCGAGAGCAGGGGAAATTATTATTTTACTGACTTGTCCTGGGGCGCCGGGAAAAAGATCAAAAGCCTTTCCGGCCGTCTCCTGGTCCCGGGAATCTATTTGAAGATCGAGGGTATGAGCCTTCTGGACAGCAGTACAGGCCGGTCCAGCCCGGTCCCTTGCGGACTGTTGACCCTGGACAAAAATCGGTGGAAACCCCTGGGCCGGTTTTACCAGGCTGAAGTTTATCAAAACAAGAAAGCCCTTGCCAGGGCCTGGCTGGTGAGCGAGGTCAGGTCTTTGCCGGAACCCGCCCTTTATCACACCCTGCGCACAGGGCGCCTTCCGGAGGGAGGATCTTTTGAGCCAGGGCGGACGGCCCTGGTCGAACAGGGAGGCAATCAGGTCTGGAAAAAAGACCCCCAGGCCGGAATAAAGATGCAGTCGTATCATCCTGATGACATAGAAATGGAGGCGTATTCCCGGGCTCCCAGTTTTTTGGTCCTCAGCGAAATATATTATCCAGGCTGGAAAGCTTTTCTGGACGGACAGGAGACCAAAATCATTCCCACAGATTATCTTCTGAGAGGGTTGCCGCTTCCAGCCGGCTCACACCGGGTGAAGTTCATCTACCGTCCTTTTTCCTTGATCCTAGGTATCGTAGTGTCAGCCCTGACCCTAATTTTATTGGGAATCCTGGCCGTCCTGATCCGTATAAAAGTTTTGAAACATGATCTTCCCAGGGTGCCGTAACTAGGAACTTTTTTTTGCTTTTTTTGTGCGCGCACGTTGGAAAATAGCAATTTGTATTATTAGACTTTGACTAAGGAAGATAGATAGGCTAAAGTTTTACTGTTTATTTATTAAAGAAAATGGAGCGGACATGACAGATATCGCGGACTTGATGGGACAGCGCCGGCAAAAGGCGCAGGAACTCAAGGACAAAGGCGTTAATCCTTACCCTTACCGTTTTGAGCCAACCCACCATGCCAAGGACATACTGGACAAGTACTCTTCCCTGGAAACAGGCGCCAAAAGCGGGGTCAAGGCCAAGGTCGCCGGAAGGGTCATGACCGTCCGGGACCACGGCAAGTCCGGTTTCGCCCATATCCAGGACGCGACCGGCAAGATACAGGTCTATTTCAAGCAGAGCGACATGCCGGCCGAGGAATATTTCGTTTACCAAAAGCTGGACCTGGGAGATTTCGCGGGGGTGGAAGGGGAGATCTTTAAAACCCGGACCGGCGAAGTCACCCTCCACGCCACCCACCTGACCCTTTTGTGCAAGGCCCTAAGACCCCAGCCGGAAAAATGGCACGGTCTGCATGACGTGGAGCTGCGCTACCGCCAGAGGTATTTGGACCTGGTGGTCAACGAGCCGGCCAGGGACACCTTTGTCCTGCGGAGCAAGGCCGTCAAAATGATACGGGAGTTCCTGGACAGCAGAGGTTATCTCGAGGTGGAGACACCCATGATGCAGTCCATCCCAGGAGGCGCCGCGGCGCGGCCTTTCATCACACACCATAACGCCTTGGGGATAGACCTGTACCTGCGGGTGGCCCCGGAACTTTATTTGAAAAGGCTGCTGGTGGGCGGGCTGGAAAGGGTTTATGAGATCAACCGCAATTTCAGGAACGAAGGTATTTCCATCAAGCATAATCCCGAGTTCACCATGCTGGAACTTTACCAGGCCTACGCCGATTATCAGGACATGATGGCTATCACTGAGGAGATGGTCTGCACCCTGATGCTAAGCCTAAGAGGTTCACTTAAGGTCACCTACCAGGGGCAGGCGGTCGATTTTACCCGTCCCTGGAAAAGGGTTTCCGTGACCGACGCGGTCAAGGAATGCACTGGATTGGACGTGGAAAAAGTCCCGGAAAAGGAGCTCGCCAAAATGATCAAAGGCTACGGCCTGGAGATCAAGGGCTCCCCGAGCCGGAACGAGATGATCTTCATGATATTCGAGGAAAAAGTGGAGTCCACGCTGATCCAGCCGACTTTTGTGGTGGACTACCCGATCGAGGTGTCACCTCTAGCCAAAAGCAGCCGTAATAAACCCGGATTTACCGAGCGTTTTGAGCCAATCGTGTGCGGCAGGGAACTGGGTAACGGGTTTTCCGAGCTCAATGACCCCGACGACCAGCGCCGGAGATTTGAAATGCAGCTCAAGGCCAGGGAATCCGGCGACGAGGAGGCTCAGCGCATGGACGAGGAGTTTCTCAAGGCCCTGGAATACGGCATGCCGCCAGCCGGGGGCCTTGGTATAGGCATCGACCGGCTCATCATGTTATTGACCGACCAGCCTTCCATCCGGGAAGTGATCTTTTTCCCCCAGCTCAAGCCCCAGGCAGATTAAACCATGCTCCCTTTTCCCATTTTTGTCAGCCTCCGATATTTAAGGGCCAAACGAAAGCAGTTTTTCATCTCCATCATCACCGTCATCTCCATCGCCGGGGTGACCCTGGGCGTGGCTAGCCTGATGGTGGTGCTGTCCGTGATGAACGGGTTTGACCGGGACCTCAAAAACAAGATCTTGGGGACCCGTTCCCATCTCCATATCGGGGCTTACAGCGGCGGGATTAGTCAGGTCGACCAGGTTTTACAGACCATCGGCCAGGAGCCCGGCGTTGTGGCGGCCTCGCCCTATGTCACGGAGCAGGCCATGCTGCGCAGCAAATACGGGGCCTCCGGGGCAGTGGTGACGGGGCTGGATTTCCAAAAATTCGCCAAGATCACCGACATCCCCAAGATGATCACCCTGGGAAAACGGAACGTGAGCGACGCCGACGGCAAAGATTGCCTGGTCCTGGGCGTGGACCTGGCGGCGAGGCTGGGGGTCAGCTTGGGCGACCCAATCACCCTGATCACGCCGCATTTCATCGACACGGCCAGCGGGCCGATGCCGCGCATGGCGGTCTTTAAGGTTGCCGCCATCTTTGACGCGGGGATGTACGAATACAACTCCACTTTCGTCTATTTGCCCCTGGGGGCCATGCAAAAGGTCATGCAGCTTGGGCAAAAAGTCCAGGGGATCGAGATCAAGGTGGAGGATGTTTACAAAGCCAAAGAGATCGGCAGCAAACTGATCGCCAAACTGGGGACCTCTTACTGGTACCAGGACTGGATGTCCATTAATCGCAACATTTTTTCGGCCCTCGCGCTGGAAAAGGTCGTGATGTTCCTGATCATGACCATCATCATCCTCGTGGCTGCCTTCAATATCCTGAGCTCGCTGGTCATGGTGGTCATGGAAAAGACCAAGGAGATAGGCATCCTTAAGGCCCTGGGCGCGACCCACCGCCAGGTCATGGGGATCTTCATTTTCAACGGGTCCGTGATCGGGGCCGCCGGGACGCTGCTGGGAGTGATTTTGGGCAGCGGCCTGTGCTGGGCCCTGGACAAATACCAGTTCATCAAATTGCCGGGGGATGTCTACTACCTGACCACCCTGCCCGTCTATATGAAATGGGAGGACACCCTGGTCATCATCCTCTCTGCCCTGGTCCTGAGCTTTGTAGCCACCATTTATCCGGCCTGGCAGGCGTCCCGGCTGGACCCTGTGGAGGCGATCCGCTATGAATAACCATTTTCTGATCAGCGCCAAGGGGATGGACAAGTCCTTTATCCGGTTCAAGCAGGTGTGCCCGGTCCTGACCGGGATCGACTTGAACGTCAAACAGGGCGAATTCCTGGCGGTGGTCGGCCCTTCGGGTGCGGGGAAGAGCACCCTCCTCAATGTGCTGGGAACCCTGGCCATCCCTACGGCCGGCCAAGTCCTCTGGGAAGGCCAGAAGGTTTTTGAGCTGTCGAGCGACGACCTGGCCCTTTGGCGCAACCGCAAGATCGGTTTCGTATTCCAGTTCCACCACCTGCTCCCGGAATTCACAGCTATGGAAAACGTGCTGATGCCCAGCCTGATCTGTCCGGTAAGTCCGGAAAGCGTGCTGCAAGACAAGGCCGCCGGCCTTTTGAAAAAGGTGGGACTGGGACACCGGTTGAATTACCGGCCCATCGAATTGTCCGGCGGGGAACAGCAAAGGGTGGCCATCGCCAGGGCCCTGATGAACGACCCTCTGGCCCTGCTGGCGGACGAACCGACCGGCAACCTGGACCGCCATACCGCAGAAGAAGTTTTTGAACTCATCGAAGAATTGCATCGTGAAAAGGGGCTTACCGTCATGTTGGTTACCCACCAAGAATCTTTTGCCAAAAAGGCCCAAAGAATGGTATATATGGAGGACGGAAAAATAGTTTAACGGGAGGATTCGGTGGGCCTTAAGGTCAATCTGAACGGCAAACTGGTGGATAAATCCAAGGCGGTTTTACCTGTTTTTGACCATGCCGTGCTTTACGGGGACGGCGTGTTCGAGGGGATCCGCGCTTATAACGGCAAGGTTTTCAAGCTGGACGAGCACATCAAGCGATTGTACGATTCAGCCAGCGTGTTGATGCTGAAGCCCACTCTTTCACCGAAACAATTCAAACAGGAAATCCTCAGGACCCTGCGCGCTAATAAAATGAGGAACGCCTATATCCGGCCGGTCATCACCCGAGGCGCGGGAGACCTCGGGCTTAACCCCAAGAACTGCCCCAGGTCTTTTTACTTCATCATCACCGACAAGCTGACCCTGTATCCCAAAGAGTTCTATAACAAGGGTCTGGCGGTGGTCACGGTCCCGACCCGCGTGGCCCCGGCCAAAGAACCCAGGGCCAAATCGTGCAACTATCTGAACAATATATTCGCCAAGATCGAAGCGAATAACGCCGGTGTCTTGGAGGCCATCATGCTCACCGACCAGGGTTATGTCGGGGAGTGCACAGGGGACAATATCTTTTTTGTCAAAAACGGTAAACTGGTCACCCCTCCGCTTTATTTGGGTATTTTGGAGGGGATCACGCGGGACACCGTCATGGAGCTAGCCACTTTGAGCGGAATGAAAGTAAAGGAAGTGCCTTTTACCAGGTACGATCTCTATACGGCTGATGAATGTTTTATGACCGGAACCGGCGCAGAGATCATCCCAGTGGTCAAAGTGGATGACCGGACGGTCGGTAGCGGCAAACCTGGTCCGTGGACCAAGATGCTTATTAAAGATTACGCCGAGTTGACCAGGACCACCGGAATCCCGATTTACTGAGCCTACCTTAGGAGAAGCCTGTGCAGGAAGCTGGTTTTGTAAAAAGATACTGCCATTACAGATTGCTTGTTTTTGAAAGGCGGGAACACCTCGTTATTGCCCATAAGCTGGGTTTGGTCCTGACCATGGCCTGTTTGACCGGTGTGTTGGCCCAGGTGAGGTTTGTACTGCCCTGGACGCCGGTGCCTTTGACCGGCCAGACCTATGCCGCCCTGATCGCAGGGGTTCTATTGGGCCGTAGATGGGGAGGTCTCAGCCTTGCCTTGTATGTCTTGCTGGGCATGATGGGGATGCCCTGGTTCAACGGCGCTCAAGGCGGGCTGGCGGTGGTTTTGGGTCCCACGGGAGGATACTTATTGGGTTTTGTTCTGTCGGCCTTTGTGATAGGCAGCTTGGTTGACCATCATGCCAAGATGCGTGGTTTTCTTCCCATGCTGGCGATCATGACGCTGGCTAATTTTATCCTTATTTACGGACTCGGCCTGCTTCAGCTGGGATTGTGGTCAGGGATGGTCAAAGGTTCGGCCTTTTCCCTGCGCCAACTCCTATGGATGGGAGCTGTTCCCTTTGTTCCCGGCGACCTTTGCAAGATCGTTCTGGCAGCCGCCACAGCCGGGTTGGTCACCCCCAAAGAAAAATATCTTTAGGCTGTTCATCCAGCTAGAAATCATTTGGTTTCCCTTGCCGATAGCAGCTTTACTAAACCGTTGTTAAAAACGCCTGTTTTCATATTATAATAAAGAGAGGAGAGGAATATCCTCTCCCCGATCGTTGAAAATGGACGGGAAAGAGAAAACTATGTTCGACAGATTTACTGAAAGAGCAAGAAAAGTCATGAACTTGGCCAGGGATGAAGCGGCCAGGCTCAACCACGATTATATTGGAGGGGAACACCTCCTGTTGGGCATCATCCGCGAGGGGGGAGGGGTAGCCGTGGCTGTCCTGGAAAACCTCGGGGTGGATATGGACAATCTCCAGCACGAGGTAGAGCGTCTGGTGAGCACCAGCGGAGGTACCCTGACTTTGGGGGAAGTCCCCTTTACTCCAAGGGCCAAAAAAGCCCTGGAATTGGCCGTGGAAGAGGCCTCTTCCCTGGGCCATAATTATATTGGGACAGAACATCTGCTCCTGGGCCTTATCAAGGAAAAGGAAGGCATTGCCGCTAAAGTCCTGGAAAACCTCAACGTCACCCTGGAAAAAGCCAGGCAGGTCACCATCAACCTTTTGGGCGGTTCCATTCCCAGAGCCGGGGGCAGACCCCAGCCAGCCGCGAAGAGCAATACCCCTGCCTTGGACGCTTTTGGAAGGGACCTTACCTTGCTGGCCAGGGAAAATAAGCTTGACCCGGTCATCGGGCGCGAAGACGAAATCGAGCGGGTCATCCAGGTCCTGAGCCGGCGCACCAAGAACAACCCTGTCCTCATTGGCGAGCCCGGAGTGGGCAAGACCGCCATCGCGGAAGGGCTTGCCCAGATGATCGTCAAAGGCGAGATCCCCGAACCTCTGCTGAACAAGAGGCTGGTGGTTTTGGACCTGGCCGGTGTCGTGGCGGGCACCAAGTACCGCGGCGAGTTCGAGGAAAGGCTCAAGGCCGTCATCAACGAGATACGCCATTCCAACAGCAACATCATCCTTTTCATCGACGAACTGCATACCATCGTCGGGGCGGGAGCCGCCGAGGGCTCCATCGACGCTTCCAATATGCTCAAGCCCGCTTTGGCCCGCGGGGAACTGCAATGCATCGGCGCCACCACCCTGGAAGAGTACCGCAAGTATATTGAAAAAGACCGTTCCCTGGAGCGGAGATTCCAGCCCATCCAGGTCAGTCCTCCTTCCGAAGAACAGGCGATTGAGATTATGAAGGGCCTCAAGGACAAATATGAGGTCCATCATAAGGTCCAGATCATGGATGAAGCGCTCGTGGCCGCGGTCAGGCTGTCCAATCGTTACATTACCAACCGGTTCCTGCCGGACAAGGCCATTGATCTTATCGACGAGGCCAGTTCCCGGGTGAGGCTCAAGACGGCCGTGACCCCGCCGGAGTTGCGTGACCTGGAAAAAGAAGTGGAGCAGGTCACCAAAGAAAAAGAGAACGCCATCAAAACCCAGGATTTCGAAAAGGCCGCCAAACTGCGCGACCATATTGTGGAGCTCAAATCCCAGTTGTCGGACGTGAAAAAGAACTGGAACGAACAACGAAACAAGAGCCAGGTCCATGTGACCGAGGAAGATATCGCCTATATAGTTTCCAAGTGGACGGGGATCCCGGTTTTCAAACTTGAGGAGAACGAGTCGCAGAAACTGCTCCGTCTGGAAGAAGAACTCCATAAACATATCGTCGGACAGGATGAAGCCATCCGGGCGGTGGCGCAGTCCATCCGGAGGTCCAGGGCGGGAATCTCGGACGCCAAAAGGCCCATCGGTTCCTTTGTGTTCCTCGGGCCCACGGGTGTGGGCAAGACCGAGCTGGCCAGGACCCTGGCGGAGTTCCTTTTTGAGGATAAGAACGCCCTGGTCCGCGTGGACATGTCCGAATATATGGAAAAGTTCGCGGTCTCCCGTCTGGTCGGCGCTCCTCCGGGGTATATCGGGTACGACGAAGGCGGGCAGTTGACCGAAAAAGTAAGGCGCAGGCCCTATTCTGTCGTGCTTTTTGATGAGATCGAAAAGGCCCATCCGGATGTTTTCAATATCCTGCTCCAGGTCCTGGAGGACGGGCGCTTGACGGATTCCACGGGCCATATCGTGGATTTCAAGAACACCGTGCTCATTATGACCTCCAATATCGGCACCCGGGCAGGGGCGAAAGGCACGATCGGGATCCATGCTCCGTCCGATGAAAAGGAAGAAAAAGAGATACCGAGCGCTTACACGGATGATGAGTACAAGCATATGAAAGAGCGGGTGATGGACGAATTTAAGAAAACGGTCAACCCCGAATTCTTTAACCGGCTGGACGAAGTGATCGTTTTCCATTCCCTGAGCAAGGAGCACAACAAGAAGATCCTCGACTTGGTCCTGGCCGAGGTCAATGAACGCCTCAAAAACAAAAATATCGTCTTTGAACTTACCGAACCGGCCAAGGATTTCCTGCTGGAACACGGTTTTGACAAGAATCTCGGTGCCAGGCCCATTCGCCGGGCCATCCAGAGGTATATCGAAGTTCCCTTGTCCATGGATATGCTCAAGAACCGTTTCGGGGAAGGAAGCAAGATCCTCGTGGACGCGGAAAAGGATCAGTTAACCTTCAACGAAGCCAAGGAAAAGGACCAGGTCGCCAAATGAACGGCTAATTTATGACAAAAACAGGTTGAAGCAAGCGCCTATGAAGAGACGTTGTTCCTGGAGTTAAAAGGAAGCGTCTCTTTTTTTGTGGGTTATAATTGAAGACATCTATGGGTCAAAGGAAATCCGGCTGATGAAAACAAAAAATTTGATCTTAGAAGTGTTGGGCATCCTGTTGTTCATCGCTGCGTTAGTTGGTTTGAGTCTGCGTTTTGGGTTACTCACCGCGCCTTTAAAGGCTTCTATCCAGTCCGAACTGCAAAAAGAACTCCACAGGGAAGTTTCCATCGGGATCGTAGAAGGCGGTTTTATCCATCCCCTGGTCTTGAGGAATTTCAAAATCAGCCAGGGCCAAAAATTGTCCGGTGGGTTATGGGTCAGCGTGGATACGGTGATGCTGGATTTCTCCTGGTGGGACCTTTTGACGGGCCGGGTGAGCCTCAAAAAAAGCTTGAAACAGATAAGCCTGATCAACCCGACCCTTTACTTAAAGTCTTACGACCTTCAGGGAGTCCTCAGTCCTGGTTCCTCTTCGCCTTCATCGTTTTTTGGCTTAACCACGCACTGGGTCGTCGTGGGCGGCAAAGTTTTTGTGCAGGATAAGGTCAAACCCTACCCCTATTCCCTCCAGGCCGTCAACGGCACCGCTCAGATCCGCGGGCAAAAGGTCAGCGTGCAGCTTTCCAGCAAGGTGTCGGGCAGTAACCTCCAGGTCCTAGAGGGACAGCTGTCCTATGATCTTCTGACCAAGCAGGGAGAGGCGAGGGTGTTAGGGAAGAGGCTGGACGGAAGGATCTTCAACTCTTTTATGCCCTTCAGCTCTCCGTTCCCGGTCAAGGCGACCGTTACGGCCGGATCCGTTGACTTGGCCCTATATTGTCCCCTTGAACCAGACAAAGCGTTGTCTCCTGTGGTCAATTTTTCATTGACCAAAGGCGAGATCCTGATCCCTTCCTTGCCTAAACCCCTCTCGCAGGTCGAGCTTCAAGGTGTCTACCGGGACCGCGGAGTCATGGTCGAACAGGCCAAAGCCCTTTTTATGGACAGCACCTGGTCCGGCGCCTTCCGATTGACGCTGACCCCCAAGATCTATTTGCAGGGAGAGTTCACCTTGGAGGAAGGCCATGTAGACCAGTTGGCCGGCCTCATTCCGGCCTTGCGAAAATTTCATCCGATGGGAAAGGTATCGGGGCATTTGACGGCCAGTGGGTTTCTTCCCGATTTCAGCATTTCCGGGAAAATAATTGGCCAGGATGTCGGTCTAGGGCTTGTGGCGAGCGACCAGCTGGACTTTTTATTCAAATGGGACCACTCGTCCAAAAAGGATGACCTAGACCTTTCGAACATCCAGGGAAAGTTTTGGGGAGGAGGGTTGAGCGGCAAAGCCAGGCTCAAAGGGGGAGCCCTTGAAGGGGAGTTAAAAGCTCTGGCGTTCTCTCTTTCCAAAACCGCAGGCCTTTACGGCTGGGACCAGATCGGAGGCTGGGGAAGCGCCGAGGCAACGCTGGGCGGGTCCCTGAACGAACCCAAATGCCAGGTGACCCTGCGGGGATATAACATCACCTATCAAGAACGCCCCATCCCTGACTTGTTCGTCCAGGGAAGCTGGTCCAAAGAAGCGGTGAATTTAAAGATCGACTCGTCCAATTCAATGATACAGGGCAGGGGAAAATTGAGGCTGTCCCCTAAAGGGCAGGAAATCGAAGGCAGGATCTCGCTCAAAAAGGCTGATTTGGCCACCCTGGGTTCTCTGGTCCCTCTTCCGCCGAGCCTATCTGGGGAGGTCTGGGGCAGTACAGAGTGGTCGGGCACCTTGGCATCCCCGCGCGTGGAAGGGAGTTTTACCGTCAAACCCTTTTTATGGAGAGGACGGCCGCTGCAGGAGGTCCAGGCCGGGTTCAGTTACGCAGAACACCAATGGTCGATTAGAGATGGATCGGTCAGCGGGATAGGGTCCGGACGGATCGATTACAGCGGGACCATACAGACGCAGGGTGACCATTACGCTTTTAAAGCTGTTTTTAAAGGGTCTGATTGGGATGCCGGTTATGTGCCGGGCCTCATCGACCTGTATCCGCATGCGCAGGGGAAACTAGCCCTTTCAGGACAGGTCCAGGGTAACTGGGATGATCTTACCATTGCCGCAGATATTTTCTCGGACTCTTTCGTGTTCGACAAGGGTGTGGAGTCTCCACTCTCCACCCGACTGGTCTGGAGCAAGGATAGGCTCAAGATCAGCTCGGTCTCTTTGGGCGGAAAGATCCTGGGTTCGGGTGAGGTCAACTGGAAAAAGGACCTTATCCTGGATGTCAAAGCCGAGAGTAAAGCGGCTCCGCTGCCGTTGTGGTTGGCTCTGCTGAGGTCGAGTCCAGCGGGAAGCCCCGCGACCGGTACCGTGGACGGCGAAGCGTCTTTGAACGGTTCCTTGGACAAGCTCCAAGGCAAAGGACGCATCCGGATCAAGGACGGGAAATGGGGAGGGTTGGCGTTCCAAAAAGTGACCCTGGAAACCTCAGGCGAAGAAGGCCGGTTCCCCTTCACCGGCTTGGTCCAGCAAGACCAGGGCTTGTTGAAAATAACGGGTGAAGGCGGGGTCGCTGCTGGAGAAAAAGAGATCAGCCTAAAAAAACTTAACGTATTGTTTGGGGGCGACCATTTTATTTATGCCGACAATTCTTGGAGCGGGCAGCTGGACCTGGTCAGCAACGGGAACTGGAGCTTGGCCAGAGGGCTGGAATACAGCGCTGAGGGAAAAATGAAAGGCTGGTCGCTGAACACCCACAAGGGCCCGGACCTGGACTTTTCCTTCCAGTTGGACCGGAATGAGTATGTTCTAAACTACCTCCATTACGGGAACGTGCTGCAGGCCGAGGGGCGCTGGGACGCGAAGGAGAACGCGCTGACCCGTTTGCAGTTGGCGACCGACGGCCTGGACCTGGAAAAGGAATGGACCCTGTTCATGAAGGACAACCCGCCTTGCCAAGGAGTATTGCGCTGCCGTATCTCCTTTGAAGAAGGCCTGTGGAAGGGAAACGGAGCGATCGTCTCGGGCCAGTGGGGAAATATTCCTTTCAGAGTGGCTTCGGTGAATTTTTCGGGGGATACCAAGGTGATCCACCTTGACCAAGTCAGGGTCCAGCAGGAGGAAGGGACGCTACTCTTACAGGGAACCCTGCGCCAGCAGCCAGAATGGCTAAATTCCAGTTTGCAGCTGGGAGGGTCGGTTTACAGCCTTCCTTTGAAAAGCCTGCTGGAAGTCTGGATAAAGTCTCCAGAAAAAAGGCCGTCCCTGGATGGCAGGCTGAGCGGAAGCGTCCTGGTCACGGGCACCCTTTTGGAACCACAGTGCAAGATCTTTGCCACCTTGAACAACCTATCCTTGGGACAAGAGCTGGAAGGGGAGGCCAGCGGAAGCCTTTATTTAGAAAAGAACAAGATCGAGATCACGGATTTTAAATGGAGGAAAAACGAGGGGGTGGTCCTGTTCGGGGTGGAGGCCCAAAGAGGCGGAGAGCAGGCCTGGGCCGTCACCACGACCGGCCAAGTGCAATCCTGGGGGGTCGCGAACGGTTCGCTCAGCGGTTCCTGGAGTTATCAGGGCGCCCTATGTCTGTCCGGAGACAAGGAGAACGGTTGCGGGGACGGTCTTACGGCGCAGGGGTTGTTGACCTTGCAGAATATCACCTATAACGACCTGGTCCTGCTGTCCAGCAGGGTCAACCTATCGCTCAAGGACCGTGAACTGGAATTTTTACCCAATCCCGATGAGGAATCCAAGAAAGCCGACGATTTTTGGAAAGGCAAAGTCTCCTGGGATGAGACTGGCAACGTCACTTTTAACAAATTCGTGCTTCCATGGGGGAGCGGAACCTTGCTCATGGATGGACAGATAGGAGGCCAGTCAATAAGACCTTTGGTGGTCGAAGGCAAAGACATTGGCGCCGACAAATTGCTCGGTTTATTGCTGCCCAAACTTTCTCCCCATAAAGGCAGCAGCAGCTTCCACCTGATCTTAAGGAGCAGTGGTGAAAATCCGGGTTTCCAAGGTTCCTTTAAGGTGGTCCAGGGAAGCTTTAGCAGCATCCCCTATGACCTTTTGACCGGATGGGTCAGTTGGAGCAAGAATGCTTTGGAGTTGAAAGAGTTCCGCGTCAATCAGGTCAAAGAATATGAGATTGACATGAAAGGCTCCATCCCTCTGACTCTGCCTTATCTTTTCAGCCATATCCAAGGGAACCTGGAGCGGGAATATCACTTGTCGGCGAGCGTCAAGGGAAAAGCTTCCTATCTGTCCCTGATCCTGCCGGTCAAGGCGGTCCAAGGTGAGGGAAACGGTGATTTCAGGATCACGGGCACTTCCCAATATCCAGTGCTCAATGGTTCTTATGTCTTGGACCAGGGCAGTTTCGACACCGACTGGCCTTTCAAGCATTATAGCCAGGTCCAGGCGAGCCTCTTGATCCACGATAACCATGTGCTCATCAGCCGTGCGGTGGGACAAGTGGAAGGCAAAGAGGTCACCCTGAGCGGGGAAGTGCTTTTAAAGAAATTACAGGTGGATGGGTGGAACATAAAATTTGCCAGCCAGCCAGGGACTTTTATCACGGTCGACCAGTGGCCGGAGGTGTTCTCCCGCGGCGCCGCCGCTTTTACGGTCTCTCTGACGGGCCCGGCTTACCAACCCCTGGTGCAGGGAGAGGTGACCCTCACCCAGGCTGACGTGAGTTATCAAGCCCAGAGCAGCCAGGAGGTCTCGCCGTTCAAAGATTTCAGGTGGCAAGTCAAAGTGACCGCCGGCAGGAGCGTCCGGTATTACAGAGGCAATATGGTGGATATCGAAATACCCGAGAACAGCAGCCTTGTTTTCGAAGGGCCCACCGAGGATCTCCAGATCAACGGCGCTATCGACTGCAACCGGGGTACTTTTGATTATCTTAACACCACTTTTGATGTCAGAGAGATACTTCTGAAATTCAGCCGCCATAAGGTCCTGGTCGACGCCCTAGGTCAGGCCACGGTCATCGAGACAGACCGGCAGGGCCAGGAGAACCAGATCCAAGTGCGGGCCAAGGTCGAGGGGGAGCTGCCCAACCCCGTTGTCACCTTAAGCTCTGTTCCCGAACGGGACCAGCGCGAGATCGCTTCCCTTCTGATGGTGGGAGATGATATCACCCAGATGTCCGAAAATGACCTGCAGAAGAGGCTGGTCATGGAGGTTCTCAAATACCTGGGTTTCAACAACCTTCTTCCGGTGCTCAAGGAAGCAAAAAAGAAGACCGGTCTGGACGTGCTGAAGATAGGCAGCAGCAGGCAGGCCACCACCAATAACAACCAGGGCAACAATGCGCACGGCGTGGCGCAGGTCGACTTGGGCAAATATCTTTATCCGAACCTTTATCTTGATTACAGGACCACTTTGGGTAACCGAGGAGATACTTCCCTGGGTCTGGGTGTGGCCCAGGAGCTGGGCCTGGAATACCAGCTCACCGAGAGCGAGAGGTTAAAGTTGAGATACCGCGGCATCAACGGTGATTTTTTTGGCGGCATCGAGACCCAGTTCCCCATGAATTGGGGTTCGCCCCTTTCACCTACAGCCACACCGGAGCCGGCTGAATAACTCATCGTGGGGCGATACGATTGAGTTAAAAAGCTCCTTTCGCTGCATCCTTGTTCTTCTTCTGCGCTTGAGAAATCAAGGGTTACCATAAATACAATAAATCGTTTGTAACTCCCCCTTTGCCTAAGGATATATCCATATTAAGCCATTTCTTTACTTTAATAATAAAACATGCTATTTTTATCTTCTATTTTCAGCAAAAAGTAATATTCGGAGACCTGGTGATTTTAAAAACTTTAAAAATCTTCCTAAAAATATACCTGCTTATCGCTTTGCCCTTGTTTTTGGCCCCGGCCCTGCAGGCTGCCAAGCAGGCGCCAAGCTTGCCGGTCCTGACCAGGAACGCGGCAACGAGCAGCAATGTTCTGGTCAAAGAGGTAAAGGTCAAAGGCAATAAAAATACGAACAAAGATATCATCCTGTCCATCATCCAAACCAGGCCTGAGGAACCCCTGAGCAACGCCTTGATCACCAAAGACGTTAAATCCGTCTATTCGTTGGGTTATTTTGACGATGTTTCCGTGGACAGGGAAGATGTGGCCGGTGGGTGCATTATTACTTTCATCGTGTCTGAAAAGCCCCAGATCAAAGAGATTAAATTTGTGGGCAATCATGATTATCAGGAAAAAGACCTTTCGGAAGCCATCCGGATGGCAGTCGGGCAGGCTTATGACGAAAAGGTTTTAAGCGACACGGTTGTCACTTTGAAGCAATTTTATATAGATAAAAGTTACAACAATATAGCAGTTAAGGCCGACCACAAGCTGTCTCCTGACGAAGGCAAGGTGTCCGTCACGTTCACCATTTCTGAGGGGGAACGCATCCATATCAAAAAGATAGCCTTTAAGGGCAATAAGATTTTCAGCGAAGGACAGCTCAAAGGGCAGATGGAGACCCAGGAGGCTGGATGGCTGGGAGGCGGGGTTTACAAAGAGGATGTTTTTAAAGAGGACCTGGATAAGATCACGGAATTCTACCATACCGAGGGATATGTCAAGGCCAAGGTGGTTTCCCACGATGTATCCATGGAGCCGGACGGTAAAAGCATGGATATCACCATCACGGTGGAGGAAGGCCAGCAGTTCAAGATGGGCAAGATCACGGTTTCCGACAACCTGGTGTTTACCAGTTCCGACATCATGGACCGTGTTTCTTTCAAAGAGGGCGATGTTTTCAATACGAAAAAATTCTCGGAAGACCTGCGCAACGTCCAGGAGCTATATGGTGAAAAAGGGTACATCTATACGTCCGTCAACCCCCTGACAGAATTTCATTACGATACAAACAAGGTGGACGTCAATCTGCAGGTCGTCGAAGGCCCGTTGGCCTATATCGAGGACATCAGGATCGAGGGGAACACCCGCACCAAGGATAAGGTCATCCGTCGTGAACTTTTGGTCCAACCGGGCGATATTTTCGACAGTATCAAGGTGCAGCGGAGCCGCGAAAAGGTATATAACCTCGGGTTTTTTGACGAAGTGAACGTCGACACGGAACCGGGGAGTGAACGGGGCAAAGAGACCCTGGTCCTCTCGGTCAAAGAAAGATTGACGGGGACCCTGAGCCTGGGGGCCGGGTTCAGTTCAGTGGACGGGTTGCTGGGCTTTTTGGAGATTTCCGAGAACAATCTTTTTGGCAACGCCCAGCGCATCAGTCTGAGCACTCAGTTCGGCCAGCGAGCCCTCAATTACAATATTGGTTTTGTGGAACCCTGGCTTTTTGACACTCCCACCTCCCTGGGGCTGGACATTTACGATACCCAAAGGACGGACCTCAATTCCTACTACACTGAAACCCATATCGGGGGCGATATCAGGCTGTCGCGAAGGTGGAGCGACTATTACAGCAGCGGTATCACCTATCGTTTTGAACAGATCAATATCTCCGATGTTTCGTCCTTGGCCACGAATATCATAGCCGGGACCAACACTGTCAGCAGCATCACTTTGACCCAGACCTACGATTCCAGGGACAATGTTTTTGATGCCAACCGCGGAATCTACACTTCTTTGTCCAATGAGTTGGCCGGAGGATGGCTGGGTGGTGACACCAGTTTTACCAAGCATGTTTTCGACTTCAGCAGATATTATCCGACCATATGGAATGAGGCTTTGGGTCTGCATTTGAGGTTAGGATATGCCTCGGGTTTTGGCGATACCCCTGAAATCCCCATTTATGAGGCGTTTTTCATGGGAGGTACGGATACGGTCCGGGGTTATAATGAGAGAGATATCGGGCCCAAAAACCCTTACGGGGTGCCTTTGGGTGGCTCGGTCATGGCCTTGCTCAACGCGGAGTATAAATTCCCCATCGTTCCGAATATCCTGAAATGGATATTTTTCTACGACTCAGGGGATACATGGACGGATGTGTCGAGCGCTTTAAGTGAAAGCCTGCCGTATCCCGACAGCCTTGGGACCGGTTTCCGGGTTTCCATCCCGGGCATGGTGATCGTGATCAGACTGGATTACGGCTGGGCCCTCAGGGCGCCGATGGCCGTTCCAGGCGGGAAGTTCCATTTCAATATCGGAAGCATGTTCTAATCCTAAAAACAAGATCAAGAGGAGGTTTTATGAAAAACATTCTGAGAATCGGGGCAGCGGTTTTGGCGCTTTTGTGGCTGGCGGTGCCGGCTCTCCACGCCAGGGCCAAGTCCACAGTTTTTAAGGTCGGATTTGTGGACGGCAAGAAGGTGATCTCCCAGTATTCTGGGAGCAAGGACGCCCAGAAGGCCATGGCCGAAGCGGAGAGCAAGGGTGTGGCTGAATTGAAAGAAAAAGACGCCGACTTAGAGAAGCTCAAAGAAGAGTTCAAAAAGAAAAAGCTCATGATGAGCGATGAACAGAAAAAGAAAGCCATGGACGAGATCGAAACCAAGACCCTCGAGCTGGAGCAGGCAAAGCAGAGCATCCAGCAACAGCTGGCGAACAAAGAAAACATCCTTTTGGAAAATCTGGTCAGCAAGATCAATGCCGCGGCCAGCGTCGTGGCTGACGCCAAAGGGTACGATCTGATCCTGGACAAGAGCGCCGCTTATTACGGGGCGGACGACCTCACGGACGACGTGATCAAGGCGCTGGAAAACCAGAGCACCTCCAAGTAACAGCTCAATAAAAGCGGTGATTCCATAAGAGGCTCGCCATGGGAATGACATTAGGGGAATTGGCCCGTATCGGGGACGGCACTTTGGTCGGAAACGCCAGCCTTGTGATCAAGGGCGCAGCAGCTCTCCAGGAAGCGGGCCCGACGGACATTTCGTTCCTGGCCAAGGAACAGATGAAAGACCACCTGGAAAAAACAAAGGCCGGGGCTGTCGTGGTCCCCAAGACCATTTCGTCCGGCCCCTGCGCCCTGATCCAGTGCGACAACCCACCCCTGGCATTTGCCATGATTGTGAACTCCCTTATGCCCGATTCTGTCCCGGTGCCGGGCATCCACCCGACTGCAGTTATCGAAAAAGGCGCTGTTTTGGGAAAGAACATTACGGTTTCGGCCTTTTGCTATGTCGGCAGCCGGACCATCCTGCACAACGGAGTCGTGCTTTATCCCAACGTCTATATTGGGGAAGATTGCGAAGTGGGAGAAAAGACGGTCGTCTACCCGCAGACGGTCGTTCTGAACAGGATCAAGATAGGACAACGAGTGATCCTGCATCCGGGGGTGATTTTGGGATGCGACGGATTTGGTTTTACCAGCGACGGCAAAGTTCCCTATAAAGTACCTCAGGTGGGTACCGTGGTCATTGAAGATGAGGTTGAAATTGGGGCCCATTCCACGGTGGACCGGGCCGCTTTGGGGGTCACTCTGATCAAAAAGGGCAGCAAGCTCGACGACCAGGTGCACATCGGCCACAACACCCAGCTTGGCCAGAGCTGCCTCATAGCCGGGCAGACCGGAGTTTCCGGCAGCGTTACGGTCGGGGACGGCGTGATCATGGGCGGACAGGTCGGCATCGCGGACCATGTCAAGATAGGCTCGGGGGCGATGATCGGGGCCCAGTCCGGGGTGATGAAGGATGTCGAGCCAGGCGCCGCGGTTTCGGGCTATCCCGCCAGGCCGCACCACGACACTATGAAGAACTGGGTGCTCCAGGAAAAATTGCCGGAGATGAGAAAAGAGATCAAGGCGCTTCAAAACAAGATCAAGGAATTGGAAGAGCGCCTGGGTAAAAAAGGCAACCCCTAAAAGACCCGCGTTAGCCCCTGCCTTTGGTTCATCCAGGGAATATCATTGAACGAGGAAGCCGTGGATAATAATTACCAACGGACATTAGCCGGGGAAGCCGCCTGTTCAGGGGTCGGCATTCACTTGGGGAAAAAGGCCACAGTCAAGATAAAACCAGCACCGGCCGACCAGGGCATTTGGTTCGCCCGGGTGGACCTGGGCCCGAAAGCCCTCATCCCGGCGAGGTCCGGTTCCGTGTTCTCCACGGCCCGAGGCACCCATTTGGCCAAAGGCAAGGCCAGCGTCCACACGGTAGAACATCTGCTGGCCAGTCTGTCCGGCCTGGGGGTGGATAATGCCCTAGTCGAGATCAGCGGCCCGGAGGTGCCTGTTTTGGATGGCAGCGCCGAGCCATGGTGCCGGTTGATCCAAAAAGCCGGATTAAAAGTACTGCCAGGTCATCTTCGGAGAACCCTGGTCCTGAAGCGCTCTGTTCTTTTGACGAGAGGGGAAGGGAGCCTGCTGGCCATGCCCTGTAACCGGTTAATCCTGTCCACGGTCATCGGGTATAAACACCCTTACCTTTTGCAGCAAACGGTGTCGGTCGAGGTCAGCCCTTCAAATTTCCCGCACCAACTGGCCAGGGCCAGGACCTTTGGTTTTGCCGAAGAGGTGGAGGTGTTGCGCAAAAGGGGCCTGGGCCTGGGAGGCAGTTACAAAAACGCTCTGGTGATCGGCCCCAAAGGGATTTTGCATAACACCCTGCGTTATCCGGATGAATTCGCCCGGCACAAAGCCCTTGACTTACTGGGCGATCTGGCGCTGTTGGGAAGGCCTTTGCAGGCCCACGTGATCGCCGTCAAATCCGGCCATACCAGCCATGTGGCGCTTGTTAAAAAGCTAGAAAAGCTATTTTGATTTTTGGGCCAACAATGTTAAATTAATTGATATTCTTTTTTTGGGGGGACCATGGACAAACCGCTATTGGACGTCAACCAGATCATGGAATTGCTGCCGCATCGTTTCCCGATGCTGCTAGTCGATAAGATCGTCAAAATGGAACCGGGAAAGAGCGTGACCGGCATCAAATGCGTGACCTACAATGAGCATTTTTTCCAGGGGCATTTTCCCGGACGGCCCGTGATGCCGGGCGTGCTGATCCTTGAAGCCATGGCCCAGACCGGCGGCATCCTGCTGTTGAGCACTTTCCCGCAAGCCAAGGGAAAGCTGATCTTTTTTATGGGCATTGACGCGGCCAAGTTCCGCAGGCCGGTTGTTCCAGGAGATGAATTGAGGATGGAACTGACCGTCCTCCGCTTGAAGGAAAAGGTTTCCAAGATGGCCGGCAAGGCCTATGTCGGCGAAGAACTGGCCGCAGAAGGCGAGTTCACCTGCATGGTCGTGGATAGTTGATAATTTTGAAAGTGTAGGAAATAATGACTTCTTTGATCCATCCAACGGCGATCATCCATGAAAAAGCAAAGATAAGCGAGGGGACCCAGGTGGGACCCTTTGCCGTGATCGGTGAACATGTCACGGTAGGGTCCCAATGCGTGGTGGGGCCCCATGTCGTCCTGGATGGTTGGACCACTGTAGGCGACAACACAGAGCTCGGCGTGGGAGCCGCGATCGGTGGCAAGCCCCAGGATTACCACTACCTGGGCGAGGAGACCCGCGTCGAGATCGGCAGCCATTGCGTCATTCGAGAGTACGCCACGGTGCACCGCGGGACCGTCAAGGGTGGCGGGGTGACCCGCATCAGCGACAAATGTTATATCATGGCCTATGGCCATGTGGCCCATGACTGCCAGCTCGCCGAAGGGGTGCTTATCGCCAACGGTGTGGCCATGGCCGGGCATGTGACCCTCGAAAAGTACGCCAATATCTCGGGTCTGGTGGTGATCCACCAGTTCGCCCGGATCGGGGAATACTCCATGGTCGGCGGAGGCGGTAGGGTCAGTAAGGATATTGTGCCCTACGCTATGGCGGTGGGCAGCGATAATATGCACATCGTCAATGTCAATCTGGTGGGGCTGCAAAGGCACGGGTTTACCAAAGATAAGATCAACGCTTTAAAACAGGCGTTTAAACTGCTCTTCCATTCAGAATTGAACGTGACCCAGGCCCTGGAAAAGATCAAAAAAGAATTAACCATGACCCCGGAGATAGCGCATTTGTGCGAGTTTATTGATAATTCCACGAGGGGCATCATCGTTTAGGGTGGTCGATGGAAGGTAGAACAGAAAGTTCTACATAAATTCCCTGGCAAGGATAAGCATTATTAAATAAGGTCTGGTGGCGGCGTAGCCAAGCGGTAAGGCAGAGGTCTGCAAATTCTTAAAGCCATTTTTTGATAGTCTCAGGAGATTAAGCCTTTTTGTTTTCCTGTCTAATCTTTATGCGATTTTTCTCGTACACCAAGAGACACCAAAAAACACCTACCGGTGCCAGGAGATGGCAATTTTTGGACACTGAAATTTCATTTCCTTAACTAATAAGATTTATCCGTCAAATGTAGAAGACCTAGATAAGACCATTCATTTTATCCCTGTAAAATAAGAAAAAAGGTACCTGTTTTTCAGGGTCTGCTAATTGAGAATTAACTTGCTATAAGGATAATACGGGAATAAACTTCCTTTATCTTTTAAAAGAGACAAAATGGCAGTTTCAAAACTAAAAGAGATCGGGTTTTAGCCGATGCGGAAAATGGAAAAAGTCTTTTCTGGAAAATATCTTTCCCCAAAAAATCCCACCAACAAACAACTTTTCTTTTTTGGTTTTGTAATTTTTTTTCTTTTGCAATTTACCATCCTTAATATCTTCGCCGATATAGCCACTCCCACACCTATCTATATCACTGCAACAGCAACAATAGCACCGACAAATAGCAATACGTTCACAGTTTCCTATACCTTTACAAATACGCCCACGCTGTCTGTCACGTTTGCGCCTCTGCCTATAAAAATTTCTATAAAAGGGGAAACTTCGGAAATCACGGGGACAACCAACGGTTCAATTGTTAATCCCTCGGTAGGACCAGTTGGAACGCTTGTTGTGAATGGCACAGGTTCGGTTAATTTCGCTCCAGCCCAGGTAGGAGATGGAGTTTACTTTACTCAGGGTGGCCAGCAAAACAGTAATACCGCTTATTATAAATGGACCGGGGCCCAAATTGGAGATATCTTTAATTTTAATATGGACCCGGGGGAAATAAATTTTTATTTAAAATCCAATTACAGTTTTGCCCAAAGGCAGGCGCTGCCTAGACATAATAGAAGAACCGTTTTTACGGTCAAAGATGATAGTCAGATTTTATTTACTTTCAATACTGAAGCGGATCCAGAAGTTGGGAGATTGGTTTTAACTTACCAAACTGGGGGGACAAGTCAGCAAACTTATTATATTCCTGCAGGGCAAGAAGACGCATTGTTTGGACAGGGAGTAATTTTAAAAGTAACTTTGGATTGGAATGGGTCTAACAATAATTTATATTTAAATGATAATTTAGTCAGCTCCCAGTCCTATTCCATTGCGACGAGTAACTGGACTGCGAACTCAATGTTTTGTTTTGGCGCTGATATTGACCCAAATTATGGCCCGGGTTGGTCCTCTTGTGATGATATAGTGGATGAGTTTAATTTAGCTATATTTAAAACACCAAAATATTTTATGGATCATGTAGCAGTCGAGTTTCAAAGTTCAGCAACCGAAGCGCAAATGGCTCAAGTTGCCGCCGCTCATCAATGTGAACTTGAACCAGTCCCGGACTCAGTTGTTCAATATAACATCAGAAGACTCAAGCTATTATCTCCCCAAGATATTCATACTCTGGTTGATCAGCTAAAAACAGACCCCTTGGTTCTATATTCAAGTCTTGATTATATGGTTGAGTCTTATTTAACACCTGATGACCCATGCTTCAATTCACAGTGGGGCTTAAATAAAATTAAAGCACCAAATTCTGGCTGCGGCTGGGAAATTTTAGGGACCGGAGATTCAAATGTAACTATAGCAATTGTAGATACTGGTGTTGATCCCAACCACCTTGATCTAACGCCTAATCTAATCATGCTTCCTGGAGCAAATTTTGTACCATCCGCTCTTAAAACACCTCCGTATACCACTAGTTTTGCAGTTGATGATAATGGTCATGGTACGCATGTTGCCGGAATTGCTGCAGGGGTGGGAAATAATCATAATGGAATTGCTGGGACTGCATGGAATTGCAAGATATTACCAGTAAAAGTGCTTCCAGCAAGTGGTGGATACCCTATTGGTTATCAATCTGTAAGCCATACATTAGTTTGTCAAGCAATAAAATTTGCGGCTGATCAAGGGGCAAAAGTTATCAATTGCAGCTTGGGATGTGTAGTGCCCACGATATTTCTTCCGGCTTAGCCAGCTAGGGAAGTCGACCGCAGAGGGGTTTGTAACCCATATGCTACGACTTGCCGGACAGCAGTAACGCCATCCTTGAAAACAACTAGAGCCTTTCTGACGCCGTTTGACGCCTCCAATGTATCCCTTTGCATCTCAGAATGCAAGACGCTCATCTTTGGTCTGATGACTTGTGCCAGGCCGTACGCCTCAAGTAGGTCGTAGACGGCGATGCGCCAGGCATAATGCAACTGCCTTTTAGTCATACCGGGACGCTCAACATCACGCATGGCAGCCTTAGCGCGTGCGTAGAACTCATCCCTTGTGACGCGTTCTTGCCAGTGAGGCATCGTGCGGTGGAGACATGAGGCGGTTTGATATCCCTTAGATGCGCGCAAGCGACCATCGTCCAGCGTGTGGATGGCCTGGAACAGCCTGGTTTGCGCTTCCAAGAGATTCGTGAATATCACCCCCTTTCCGAGTTGGGATTCGGCTTTGAGTTCGCCGAAATATCTTTCAACAGCGCCGTTGTCCTGGGCGCAGTAAGGCCGGGACGGCAGGGCAATGACCTTATGCCTGGCCAAGTAGGACAGGACAGCATCACTGCGATACGCTGAGCCGTTGTCAGTCATCCAAACCAGAGGCAGGCCGTTCGTCTGCCTGATCAGCTCAAGGAGCTCGATGATATCCTGAGCAGAGCCTGAGTCATGCAGGGACAACCCTACGGTCTTGAGCGAGCCCCGGTCTTTGACGAGCTCAGTATCCACCGGCGCTTGGCCCATCCTGCCCAGATGGGTGCGGTCCTGGGCGTAGACGGCGCCTTTAACTTGAACCCGTAAGCCGAGATGATGGTCCCGGCGGTGCTTTTCCAGCCTGTAGCGGTGCCTTTTCTTGATGGCCGAAAGAGTATGCTGGACTAGCCGGGTCGGGAGCCAGGGGAGGTTTCTGCGGATGCTATCGCATCCTGCGTTCCACCCCTGGCGTTTGACCTCCCGCCTGACCTCCAAAAGGGCCTTTAACTTCAGGGCCGGGGAGTGGCCTTTTCGACCAGGGTTTTGTGGTTCCTGGACAAGCCAACTCCTCACGGTCCTGTCGCTGACATGGAAAAAATCAGCTGCCACGCGTTTTGCCTCCCTCGGGGTTGGATGGCTCTGGAGCCATTGTTTTAGGCTTAGGCGCATTTCTTTGGTGAGTCTTTTTTTTTCCCTTGGCCTTGCCTGGTTTAGAGTCCTCCCGGTAGGCTGGGAAGGATTTCAGGAGGTCAATGAGCTCCTGCTGGATTTTCAACTGGACCTCCATTTCCCGCAGTTTCTTCTCCATGGCCTTGGCTGAGTTGCAGGCCATCAGGGCTGTGGCTCCCTTGCGAGTCCTGGGCTGGGTCAACAGACCCGAGAGCATCCCTGAAACAGCCTGCTGGGACAGCTGCCATATCCGCAGGGGGGATATTTCCAGCTGTTGGGCTGCTTCCTCCCGGGAAATCTGGCCCAGCCACACTTGCAGGAGGGCCACTCCTGTCCGGTGCGCCAGCTGTTTCTCCTCTTCGGTCGCCGCATTCCACAGGGCTTTGACTGGAAAGGGAAATTTCGCTGGGATCTTGAACTGGGGGCGTTTCTTGCGGACCTTGTGCGGGGGCTTGAGGCTGTCCGTTACCGTCTGGGGCTGCAGGTCTTTCTGCGGTTTCTCTGGTGTTGGTTTCTCGTCCATTTTGATCCTCCTTAGGTTGTTGATTTTGTGATTGGATATGCACTTCTTCACAAGCAATTTCCCGGCGTTCTCCATCCGGGGTCAGTAATATCATTTTACCCTTTTCTCCGTGAAGGCTGACCTGTTGTTCACCAATTTGCCCCACCAGATACACGGGTTTACGCGGCTCTTCGTTGATGGCCAGGCGCAATTCGTTGTCAGTAATGGCTTTTTGGATGGATTTTCTGACTTCGGATTCGGCCTCAAAATACCGGTCAGCAGGGATCATATTATCAATTCCCTGATGCTGGCGAAAATGGTTGTAATACGCAAAGAAATGGGCCAAACGCTCCCGGGCATCGGTCAGGTCTCTAGGCTCCACTCTGCACCAAAACTCTTCGTCAACTGTTTTCCAAAAACGCTCGCATTTACCCAGGGTTTGCGGGTGGTGGGAGCGAGCCACGACATGTTTGATGCCCTGTTTTTTGAGCAGTTTCTCAAATTTGCTATGACCTCTCCAGGCAAAATATTGCCGTCCCTGGTCGGTCAGGACCTCCAGGGGTTTGCCGAAGCGGGAAACTCCTTCCTGATAGGTCTCTATCAGCGCGGCTGCAGTGGCATTGCTGAAAAGACCCCAGGAGACGATGTAGCGGCTGAAGTCGTCCATGAAAACGACCAGGTGAACCCGCTGGCCCACCCGGTGCAAGACAAAGCTGGTGAAGTCACTTTGCCATAGTGCATTGGGGCGGCTCCGCTCAAACCGGCGGGGGAGATGCCTTTTCCGAGGACGGGCAGGGGCGGGAGATGGGGAAAAACGGCCGGACCGGTACAGGATCTTTTGGATGCTTCCAGCGCTCACCTTGAGAGCCCTGAAACGCTTTAAAAAGTGGCCCAGACGCTTGAATCCGAACTGTGGGAATTGGTCCTTGGCCGCTATCACTGCCTGCTGAAGACCGATGGACAGGCGGCTGGTTCTTGGTTTACGCCGCTCACCTTGGTAGGGGCGCTCCAAGCCGTCAGCTCCATGGGCCTCATAAGCTATGATCCACTGGCGAAGGGTTCCCCGCGCGATACCCCAAACTTGGGAAAACGCGTCCAAGGTCATTCCTGATTTCAGGAACGCCTCACAGGCTTGCTTTCTCTGGTCCAGGCGATAGTGTGTCTGGCTGTATGCCTGAGAAAGGCTCTTGGTGAACCTAGGCTGGAGACCTTGCTCCCCATAGGCTCCATACTGCCTTTTCCACTTGTACAGGCTGACGGGAGTGATGTGGTGCTCTTGGCAGAACTCTCTGACCGGCCCTGTTCTATGCTCCAATGCCTGGAGCAGTGCCAGTTTCTGTTCTGGGGTTATGATCCTGCCTGTTACAGGGCCCCCATGACCCTCTTCTGGCTGTGGTGCTAAAGTGCTTACCATGATCCGTCTCCTCTCTTTGACCTTGATTCCCCTCTGGAGACGGTCTAAACTTCACTCATGCTGACACAAAAACCGGAAGTATTTTCGTTAGGCACTACAGAGCCTATAATCATTAGATTGAGGTAACCATGTCTAAGATACTCCAAACACAATTAAGGGTTTTCCTGAGCATCCTGCCTGTTACTTTAGCACTTGTCCTTGGGATTTCCCTGGTCTATGGCGGCGATGCCCAGACCCATTTTCAAAAAGGGAGCCAGCTGGAAGCTACCAAGGATTATCAGGGTGCCCTGACCGAATTCCAAGCGGTTTTGGCCGCCCAACCGGATAATACGACCGCCCGAGAGCAGCTAGGTAATTGCTATTATTATTTGGGCGATATTCCTCAAGCTCTACAAACCTATACCACCTGCCTAAAAGCTGACCCTTCCAATACCAAACTGAAAGAAATGGTAGATTATTTGAACACCAAAGTGGCTGCTGACGCGACCTCAAACAAGGGAAACGATAACCCAACGGCGGGTATGGCAAATTCCGACCAAACGAGTGATAAAGACACAAAAGAAGTGATCAATGATTCGGACGAAGCGGACACCGATATGGATCACGAGATAGCAGATGCCTTGGGTGAAAAAGGGATTAAAAAAAAGCCATTCCATTCCCAGTGGGGCATCCGTTTACGAGGAGGTTATGGCTGGGGCCTGACCAATAATGTTTATGGACAACAAGCCACGGCGGACAACACGAATCCTATCCAATTTCCTTATGGTTTGGGCGAAGGCATTTCCTACGGAGCCGAGATCACCTATAGCATCTCACCCAGCTTTGAAATAGGGCTAGGGGTTTTCCCTTTATCCATCAATACCAGCGATCAAGCTTACATCCAAACGACCCTTACCGCGCAGTCTTATAATCCATCCGTCCTGCTGAACGAATTCCCGGTCATGGCCCATCTGTATAACAGCACCCCGCTGTCCAAAGACCTGAATATTTTTACAGGTTTTGGGGTAGGAATCGTCCTAGGGCAGAATTATGTTCAGAACTCCACGACCAGCACTACGGATATATTAACTGGGAGACTAGCTACCACCACCGGGACTTTTACGGCCAGCTACGACCCAACCGCAGCATTCCGGGGCGTTATCGGGGCTGAATACAAGCTCAATAAACATTTCTCTTTGGCTTTGGATGTAGCTCTTTTGCTGGCCAACCTGACCGCCAACCAAACGGTTAACCAAGAAATTACCACCCATAGCGGCGGGGAGGTGGACACGACCCTCATCACCAATAATTTTGTTGCCAGTCCTCCGGTCGCTGTAGGGGCCACAACGACAGAAACCACTTCTCAAACCGGCAATAGGACCACCACGGTCGACACCTCGGACAACGGAGTCACTCAAATCGTCACCACGACGGTAACCAACACAGCACACCCTAATATCGTCTATAGCAAAAATACGATCGAAACGAGCACGCTCCTAGCAGGTTCCAGTACGGATAATTTACATTTCAACCAGCTTTCTACCGCCTTAACTTTGATCTATAGATTTTGATATAAAAGGCTAAAAAATGTCCTTTAGAGCTTTGCGTTTGAATAACCTAAAATTCATCGTCTACTCAACAGGTATCTTTATTCTGGTCTCCCCCGGGCATACCTCCAGCTCTGCAGGCGTTATCTACAGTTGGGGGGTGAATTATTACGGTGCAGAAGCGACCGCCTCCCTAGACCTGGACAAAGATGCGGTCTGGAACACCGGCTTGGACTACAGCTACGGCAACAGCACCGATTCCACCACCCCGAGTATCACGAACCAGATCACTCTCAGTCTGACGCGCAGTGTGGAAGAGACCTGGGAATATGAAAGTTCCGCAACCTACTCCGCCGACACCACCAACGGCATTTATTTTGCCGGCCCCAGCTTGGAGGTCTCCTACACGGCGAACAAGTCCTCCGCCAAAGACGATGAGAACCTCTTGTCCGATGACGCGGACGATGAGCTTTGGAGCTGTTCGCTCACAGGTAACATCTATGGGTACCAGGCCAATGTGGGCCAATATTCCGCTACGGGCCTTAACAAAAAGGGGCTGGATTATACCTATATGGAGGGGACGGGCGTACTTTACGACACCCAGTTTAATCCCCGCCTTGATCTTGAAGTCCCTCTCTGGGCCGGCCTGCTGACCCCGTCCGTTTCTTATAGTCATTATTTCTACTCATCGGACCCGGCCGTCATCGCGGGCATCATCAATAAACGATTCAGTTCCAGTCCGGCAGCAGCTCAGATCAACAACCTGGTCGGAAGGTTGTACTACAACTCCTGGCAAGGGGTCCTTATGGCTGAACTGCCCTGGAATATCATGGTGGACGGAAACTATGGACAGCAGGAGTTGGTCAGCCCGGATACCTGGATCAGTTCGTATGGCGCTGACTTTGCGGTAAAATTCCTGGATAAATTGCGTGCCAAATTGTCCTTCTCCGAAACGGATCAGACCGGCACTTTTCAGGATGTCTATTCGGCGGGTTTGACCTACACCTTTTAATGTAAGATAACGAACTTTCCCATCACCCGGTAATCGACGCTCCCTTTTTTCGCCTCCACCCAGTAGTAGTACACGCCGTTGGATAGCGCATTGCCCTGGCCATCCTTGAGGTCCAACGGCAGGGTATAAGCATACTGGGCGATCCCGTTATTGATCACTCCCTGCAGATTGGACGACCCATTGAGGTCGGTAAGATAAATGGACCGCACCATCCGGATGGAGAGCGTATAGATCCGTACCGTGAGATTATCCGGAACATCGGTCATCCTCATATAAAGCATGATCTGCTTTGAATATTTGACCGGATTAGGATACGGGCAGTGTTCCACGATCTGCAGGATATCGCTAGGCGTGGGCGTGAGGGTTGAGGTCAAAGTAACCGTCCCAGTCTGGGTCGGTGTGCAGGATGCGCTCAGTGTATTGGTGATGGTCGCGGTCGTAGAGCTGGTCAAAGTCTGGCTTGATGTCACGGTCTGGGAAAAAGTCAGCGTGGCTGTTTTTGTCGCGGAAGGGGTCGGGGTCTGACTGATGGTAAAAGTTTGAGTGTTGGTATAAGTGGTGCTCGGGGTCAACGTCTGAGTAAAGGTGGAGGTCACGGTGGGCGTGGATTCTACGAGCTTCCACACACCGCCGCCGTCGGTCCCAAGATATAAAGTGCTGTTGGCCGTATCAAAAGTAATGCGCTGGGGACTGCTGTAGGGCACTCCTGTCACACGCGCCCAGCTCGTCCCTGCATTGAGGCTTTCGTAAAGGCCCTGCGCCTCGGTGGAAAGGAAGACCCGGTTGGTGTTTTGAGGATCGATCAGAGGCGACATCCCGTCATAGTAAGGAAAATCGCTCGGCAAAGTCAACTTGGCCCAATGAGTCCCGCCATCCGACGTTTTATAAATGCCCCCCTGAGCTTGAAAATGGGAACCAGGCGGCGGGTCATAGACTCCGTCGCTCGCCGCAATGTAGATCACACTGCTATGATTGGGGTCCACATCGAATTGCATCGGCGAATACAAAGGAATACCGCCGTGCAGGGTATCCACACTGGTCGCGATGTTCTGCCAAGTGGTCCCTCCATTGGTGGATTTAAAAAGACCGCCGGCATCCGCGTAGGTGTACGGTGAGGAAGAGGTCGCTCTCGGCCCCAACAAGCAGAACAAAGTGCCGTCCTGGTGCAGCTTAAGCAGGTAGGTGTGATGATTCTGGCCGATGGAGATCGCCGCGGTCGCGTTCCAGGAAGCGCCGGAGTTGGTGGACTTATAGACTCCGCCTCCCCACATGGACACATAAAGGGTCGCCGGCGAACTGCTCGTATCCGAAATAATAGAACAAGCCGGATAAGGTTCAGGAGGGTTGGGACCGGCAGGCAGGCCGCTGGACGAATCAGACCAGGTCACTCCCTGGTCCGTACTTTTCCAGACCCCTCCGTATCCCCAGGTCCCCGAAGCCGTGGCGTCAAAAGGCTTGTGGGGAATATCGTGCTGGCCCGACATGGCCGCGTAGACCACATTAGGCTGTGAGGGATCAAAAGCCAGCTGGTAGATCGTATTGGCCAGATTAGGTTTTGTAGTGCCCACGATATTTCTTCCGGCTTAGCCAGCTAGGGAAGTCGACCGCAGAGGGGTTTGTAACCCATATGCTACGACTTGCCGGACAGCAGTAACGCCATCCTTGAAAACAACTAGAGCCTTTCTGACGCCGTTTGACGCCTCCAATGTATCCCTTTGCATCTCAGAATGCAAGACGCTCATCTTTGGTCTGATGACTTGTGCCAGGCCGTACGCCTCAAGTAGGTCGTAGACGGCGATGCGCCAGGCATAATGCAACTGCCTTTTAGTCATACCGGGACGCTCAACATCACGCATGGCAGCCTTAGCGCGTGCGTAGAACTCATCCCTTGTGACGCGTTCTTGCCAGTGAGGCATCGTGCGGTGGAGACATGAGGCGGTTTGATATCCCTTAGATGCGCGCAAGCGACCATCGTCCAGCGTGTGGATGGCCTGGAACAGCCTGGTTTGCGCTTCCAAGAGATTCGTGAATATCACCCCCTTTCCGAGTTGGGATTCGGCTTTGAGTTCGCCGAAATATCTTTCAACAGCGCCGTTGTCCTGGGCGCAGTAAGGCCGGGACGGCAGGGCAATGACCTTATGCCTGGCCAAGTAGGACAGGACAGCATCACTGCGATACGCTGAGCCGTTGTCAGTCATCCAAACCAGAGGCAGGCCGTTCGTCTGCCTGATCAGCTCAAGGAGCTCGATGATATCCTGAGCAGAGCCTGAGTCATGCAGGGACAACCCTACGGTCTTGAGCGAGCCCCGGTCTTTGACGAGCTCAGTATCCACCGGCGCTTGGCCCATCCTGCCCAGATGGGTGCGGTCCTGGGCGTAGACGGCGCCTTTAACTTGAACCCGTAAGCCGAGATGATGGTCCCGGCGGTGCTTTTCCAGCCTGTAGCGGTGCCTTTTCTTGATGGCCGAAAGAGTATGCTGGACTAGCCGGGTCGGGAGCCAGGGGAGGTTTCTGCGGATGCTATCGCATCCTGCGTTCCACCCCTGGCGTTTGACCTCCCGCCTGACCTCCAAAAGGGCCTTTAACTTCAGGGCCGGGGAGTGGCCTTTTCGACCAGGGTTTTGTGGTTCCTGGACAAGCCAACTCCTCACGGTCCTGTCGCTGACATGGAAAAAATCAGCTGCCACGCGTTTTGCCTCCCTCGGGGTTGGATGGCTCTGGAGCCATTGTTTTAGGCTTAGGCGCATTTCTTTGGTGAGTCTTTTTTTTTCCCTTGGCCTTGCCTGGTTTAGAGTCCTCCCGGTAGGCTGGGAAGGATTTCAGGAGGTCAATGAGCTCCTGCTGGATTTTCAACTGGACCTCCATTTCCCGCAGTTTCTTCTCCATGGCCTTGGCTGAGTTGCAGGCCATCAGGGCTGTGGCTCCCTTGCGAGTCCTGGGCTGGGTCAACAGACCCGAGAGCATCCCTGAAACAGCCTGCTGGGACAGCTGCCATATCCGCAGGGGGGATATTTCCAGCTGTTGGGCTGCTTCCTCCCGGGAAATCTGGCCCAGCCACACTTGCAGGAGGGCCACTCCTGTCCGGTGCGCCAGCTGTTTCTCCTCTTCGGTCGCCGCATTCCACAGGGCTTTGACTGGAAAGGGAAATTTCGCTGGGATCTTGAACTGGGGGCGTTTCTTGCGGACCTTGTGCGGGGGCTTGAGGCTGTCCGTTACCGTCTGGGGCTGCAGGTCTTTCTGCGGTTTCTCTGGTGTTGGTTTCTCGTCCATTTTGATCCTCCTTAGGTTGTTGATTTTGTGATTGGATATGCACTTCTTCACAAGCAATTTCCCGGCGTTCTCCATCCGGGGTCAGTAATATCATTTTACCCTTTTCTCCGTGAAGGCTGACCTGTTGTTCACCAATTTGCCCCACCAGATACACGGGTTTACGCGGCTCTTCGTTGATGGCCAGGCGCAATTCGTTGTCAGTAATGGCTTTTTGGATGGATTTTCTGACTTCGGATTCGGCCTCAAAATACCGGTCGGCAGGGATCATATTATCGATCCCCTGATGCTGGCGAAAGTGATTGTAGTGCGCGAAGAAATGGGCCAACCGTTCCCTGGCTTCGGTCAGATCCTTAGGCTCCACCCTGCACCAAAACTCATCATTGACGGTTTTCCAAAGCCGCTCGCATTTGCCGACTGTCTGGGGGTGGTGGGAACGGGCCACGACTTGCTTGATACCCTGTTTTTTGAGCAGCTTTTCAAACTCCCCATGGCCTCTCCAGGAAAAATATTGCGGTCCCTGGTCGGTCAAAACCTCCAGTGGTTTGCCAAAACGGGAAACACCCTCCTGAAAGGTCTGTATCACGGCATCCGCAGAGGCACGAGTGGTAAGGCCCCAGGAGATGACGTAGCGGCTGAAATCATCCAGGAAAACGACCAGGTAGGCCCGCAGTCCCTGCCGGTGCAGGACAAAGCTGGTGATGTCGCTTTGCCATAGCTCGTTGGGACGACTTCGCTCAAACCGGCGGGGGAGATGCCTTTTCCGAGGACGGGCAGGGGCGGGAGATGGGGAAAAACGGCCGGACCGGTACAGGATCTTTTGGATGCTTCCAGCGCTCACCTTGAGAGCCCTGAAACGCTTTAGAAAATGGCCCAGGCGCTTGAACCCATAGTACGGGAATTGGTCTTTGGCCTCTATCACCGCCTGCTGAAGACTGCTGGGTAGACGGCTTGTTTTTGGCTTGAGGAGTTTGCTTTGAAATGGCCGCTCCAAGCCACGAACTCCATTGGCCTCATAGGCTTTGACCCACTGCCGCAGGGTGGCCTGCCCGATGCCCCAAACCTTGGAAAAGGCATCCTGGGACATACCTGATTTTAGGTATGCTTCGCAGGCCTGTTTTCTTTGGTCCAGGCGATAGTGTGTATGGCTGGGTCTCTGAGAAAGCTTCCCCTTGAAATTGGCCTGAAGCCCTTGAGCACCATAGGCCTCAAACTGCTTTTTCCACCTGTACAGGGTTGTGGTGGTTATACCGTGCTCGCGGCAAAAGTCCTTGACCGAACCTTGTGTGCGCTCAGATGCTTGGAGAAATGTCAGCTTCTGTTCTGGGGATAGGAGCTTAACGGCTCCTGGCACTCCCTGATCCCCTCCCGTCTGTTCGTTCTGGATGTCTGTCATTATCCGTCTCCTCTCTTTCCCCTTGAATTCCCTCTGGAGACGGTCTAAACTTCACTCATGCTGACACAAAAACCGGAAGTATTTTCGTTAGGCACTACATGAGCTATTTCCTTCCTACTTCGGATGCAGATCAAGTCACTATCAGGATTTACACGCTCTCCGCCAGACTAATCAGGGTCATTGGAAACTGCCCTAAGGATTATGGGACCAACTCCTGCACTTGGGATGTTAAAGATGCCAACGGCTTTGGGCTGAGTAACGGGCTTTATTTCTATAGCGTTGAAGTTGTCCGTGGTTCCACCCATGTGAGGCAGGCCGGGAAAATCGCTATCACCCGCTGAGCTTCAAGCACGCTCAGCGGAAAAATTCAAAAACAGGTCAGGGGGTAAAAAAATGAAAAAGATTAAGGCTGGTTTAGTAGGGGTATCCCTTTTATTGGGGGGGATTACTTTTGGCTTTACACAGACTACTAAAGCACAAATTCAGCAGACCATTGTGCAGGACAGAGCAACTGTCAAGGCTGACTTTGCAAAGCTTAAGCTGGATAGGAAGAGCGGCAATAAGAGCCTGTTAGCTCAGGACTTAACCACCCTCAAAGCAGATCGAAAGAAAATGAGAAGTGACATGAAACTTTTGAAGGGCGCGAAATAATAGAGAGACTGCCCCCTGGTATTTAAGAAAACCAAACCCTTCAAGTGGAGGAGTAACAAACATAATAGACTCTTCCCTACGAAAACCACGGGCGTAATCCCGTGGAAGTTTATTTGATAATGAGAAGGATAAGATGAAAAGAATCTCTTTTTTTCTCTTGTTTACCCTGTTCCTACTGCCAATATTTCTGCACGCACAGAACTCTTCGCAAAACCGGATAATAAATACCTACGGCAATCTACCCCTGATATTTGAGCCCAATGTGGGACAAACCGACCCACCGGCAAAATTTATTTGCCGGGGAGCAGGGTATAGCTTGTTCCTCAAACATTCCGAGATGGTGCTGGTACTGAGGCATCCCAAAGAAGGGAATACAGATAAAAAAGACTTGATGCTCAAACACCATAAACCAGAGGCAGAAGAGGCCGGGGTTTTGCGGGTAAAGTTGGTAGGAGGCAATGAAAACGGGCAGACTGAGCTGCTGGACCAGCTGGAGGGGAAGAGCAATTATTTCATAGGCAATGACCCAGGCAAGTGGCATACGGACATACCCAATTACTCCAAAGTGAAATTGCATGAGGTTTATCCGGGCATAGACCTGGTTTATTACGGCAACCAAAGACAGGTGGAGCATGATTTTGTAATCAAGTCCGGAGCCGACCCAAAGAATATCCAATTTAGTTTTACCGGTGCGGATGGCCTAAGCTTGGACCAGAGCGGTAACCTCATCATCAAGACCAAAAAGAGCCAGGTGATATTCAAAAAGCCGGATATATACCAGGAGATTGGTGGGGTCAAAACAAGCGTGGTAGGACGATATTTTCTGCAGGGAGGAAGCCAGGCTGGTTTTGAAATAGGAACTTATGATCGATTAAGAGACTTGGTTATTGACCCTGTGCTGGTTTACTCAACTTATTTAGGTGGAGGTGGAAATGATAATGGAGCCGGTATAGCTGTAGACAGCTCAGGAAATGCCTATATCACAGGTAATACATCTTCAACCAATTTCCCAACTCTCAATGCTATACAATCATCTAATGCTGGGGTTGTTAACGTTTTTGTGACCAAGATTAATAACACCGGCAGTGGCTATGTCTATTCCACATATCTTGGGGGGAACGGTAGTGATGGGGCTGGGAGCATTGCTATAGACAGCTCAGGAAATGCATATATAACTGGCGCGACTACTTCGACCAACTTCCCCACCCTCAATCCAATCCAGGGATCTTTAGGGGGATCGGGGGCCACGAATGCTTTTGTAACCAAGATCAATGCCGCAGGAAATGCATTGGTATATTCCACCTATCTAGGAGGAAATAGTATTGATAACGGTTTGGGTATCGCAGTAGATAGTTTAGGAAATGCTTATATCACTGGTAATACACGTTCACCTAACTTTCCCACCCTCAATCCAATACAGGCGAGTTTTGGAGGAGACCAGAATGCTTTTGTTACCGAGATCAATGCTGCAGGAAATGCCTATGTTTATTCTACTTATCTTGGAGGTTTTAATACAGGTTTTGGACCTAGTAATACAGATTGTGGAGTTGGCATTGCCGTTGACAGCACTGGAAATGCCTATGTTACAGGTTTTACTAATTCATCTAACTTCCCCACCCTCAATCCAATCCAGGGATCTCTTGCAGGATCCATTAATGCTTTTGTAACCAAAATTAATGCGTCAGGATCTGCTCTGGTATATTCCACATATCTTGGTGGAGGCGGTGGGGATGATGGATCCGGTATAGCTGTAGATAGTTTAGGAAACGCTTATATCACTGGTTGTACAAGTTCAACCAATTTTCCCACTTACAATCCAATCCAGGGTTCTTTAGGGGGATTGGGGGGCGGGAATGCTTTTGTAACCAAGATCAATGCCGCGGGTACTGCCCTGGTTTACTCCACCTATCTTGGAGGGAACGGTAGTGATGCAGGCTCTGGTTTGGCTATAGACAGTTCAGATAATGTTTATGTCACTGGTTGGACTACCTCAACCAATTTTCCCACACTCAATCCAATACAAGGAAGTCTCGGTGGAACGCAAAATAGCTTTATGACGGAAATTAATTCCGCAGGTAATGCTCTTGTTTTTTCCACCTATTTTGGAGGGAACGGTACGGATTATGGGTTTGGGCTTGCTCTGGACAGCTCAGGAAATGCATATATAACTGGCGCGACTACTTCGACCAACTTTCCCACGCTCAACCCTATCCAGGGAACTTTTGGAGGAGGTACAACCCTTGGAGATGCTTTTGTGGCCAAGATTAGTTCAACTTTTCCGACACCGATACCAACTCCGAGTATAGCCCAGCCAACAGCTGGAACGACCTTTATTTACCCCTCACCAGCCACGGGGGATACGGCCACGGTTGTTTACACTATGGCTGGAGCGGGGAATGTTCATATCAATATCTATAACGAAGCAGCCCAACTGGTTGAAACCGTAGATGACACCAAACCAGCCGGGCCCCAGATGAATATTATTAATACCAAGAGTTTAGCCACAGGTGTTTACTTGTATGTTATCAAGCTGGATTACAACACTCTGGGTTCAACTAAAATTGGCCCGAAGAAGTTTATGGTGGTGAAATAAAGAATAATTTAAAAGGTACCGGCATGAAGAAGTTATTTTTGACAACAGCAATCCTTCTATGGCCTTGTATAATTTGGGCTCAAACCACAGTGCTGTCCTCGGCGGGATACGCAATCCCGTTAAGTAATTTGGGGCCTTCGGCGAGGGCCAATGTGATGGGGTCGGCGTTCGTGGGAGTGGCGGACGATTCTTCGGCGCTGTTTTGGAACCCGGCTGGGCTGGGTTTACTGGATGATGGGGAAATAGCCCTGCACCACAATAGCTGGTTGACGGATATTACGGAGGATACGGCGATATTGAGCCTGCCCTTGGAATACGGGAGCGTGGGGGCAGCCATAGATTTCTTGAATTACGGAAGTTTTGAGGGAAGGGACAGCGGAGGAGGCTTGACCTCGAGCTACACGGGACAAAACATCCAGGGAGCTCTGGGTTGGGGCCTGGAACTGGCGGACAAATATTTTGGGGGTGTGACCATGAAATTCGCGCAGTTGACCCTATCGAGCCAGACGACCACGGTGATAAGCGGAGAGGCCGGGTTGATCAAGCAGTTAGGAAAAAACTTTAGGCTGGGACTATGCTACAACAATCCGGGAACAGCGGTTAATGGGAGCCAGATAGACAGCACGTTAAGTTTAGGCGGGTCCTACCGGGCCGAGCGGGCTAAGATGAACAGGGTATTGGTGGCAGTGGGGGCGCAAATAGGATCCAATAATGTGAACCAGATCCAGGTTGCGGCAGAGGATGTTTTGTATTCATTAATGTCTTTGCGGATGGGATATCAGTTGAACCTGAGCGACATGCGGTTAGATGGGCTGACAGGTTTCAGCGTAGGGGTAGGATTTAGCATCCAGGGATTTGTGGTGGACTATGCCTACCAGCCCTACGGAGACCTGGGGAATTCCAACCGAGTGAGCATGAGTTATCTATTTTAAAAAGCCATAAAACCGAGAACAGGACACGTGTCCTGTTTTGTCAAGAAAAGGCTCTTAAATACACAAAAAGACACGCTTAGTAGAGCTTAACACCTGAAAAAATTATAAACCAATTACCCATTCCTATCATTTTTTACATTTTTTCCTTAGATTTACATATAAATAAAACATACCACCCTCCCGCGCATCAATACTCCGAAGATTCTAGAAACCCACCCAACACAGTCACAATCAGTTACAGTGAGTGGGTTGGGTGGGTTACGTTTATCGCCTTTTCGGCGATAAAGAATCGAGGAAATAAGGATTTTTGCAAGAGGGGGGGGATAGTATAGACTATCCCCCCTATAGTCCAAAAAATGAGTTAAACTCTGAACCCGACACGTGTCGGGTTCGGATTAAAAAAGGCTTCTAAAAACAGAAAAACCACGACCTTGGAGCCGTAGCTTTTTCCTGGTTTGACAAAGTATTAGCTGTGAAGGGTTTCTTGGAACATATTTATTGGATTGAGCTGTTTGCCGCAGGCCTTGGCGAATCTATCAAGAAAGTTATAAGTAGGGTTATCTTCACCCTGGCCGGTCTCATATTTGGCTATCACACTCTGTGTAGTACCCATTTTTTTTGCGACCTGAGCCTGGGTGAGTTTGGCTTTTTTTCTAACAGTTAACAGTGCCATGGCCAGCTCTGACCGCTCCCTGAGCATTTCAGCCCGTTTTTTCACCACGGGGTCTTTTAACATCTTCTTGAAAAAGGGTTCCGGGTCCATCGTATATTTAGAATTATATTTCATTGATGACCTCCTTCATTCTTTTAATGGCAGTTTTCAAATCATTACTGTGTGTTTTCTGTCTTGTTTTTTTGAATATATGAAGCCAGACCATAACCTCTGCTTCTACCAGCATATAGGCTATTCTGTATCTTCCGCCTTTTGTTCTAAACTTAATTTTCCAAAGCTTTCCCTGAAGCTGACGAAATTCAACCTCTGAAAAAGCCAACCCCCACTTTTCAACTCCACGCCTCACCTCATAGAAGTCAGCGTATTCAGACTTAGGTAAGCCTTCAATAAAGTCTTGAACGGGGCTTCTACCAGAAGGATTTTTATAAAAGATAACTTTCACTATGTTTCTACCCTCCATAGTCATTATAGTTTATAAGCTATAATTGTCAATCAATTAGATCAGAAAAAGCTATGACCTTTTAAAATTGCAGCCTTTTTCCTTGTTTCCTGTTTGCTACGAGTTAAAACCTAAAATATTCAAATCATGAATCATTAATCAAAAAATAAAATACTGCCCCCCTGTGTTGTTTAGACCCTTTTCACCGTCTCGATACCCGACCAACGCACCCTTCAACCTACTAATAATGTTACTGAGGGGGCGTTGGTCGGGGGGCCACGAGCACAGCGAAAGTGGCAGAGACGGTGAAAAATAAAGGAGAAAATAACAAGAGGGGGTCACTAACCCTTTAGTGGGGGGGATTAGTGGGTTTAGACCCTAAAGGGCTTAAAGGACTTATTCTAAATTCCTAGTTAAGAGACCTCTCACTGGTTATTTATAGGCTTGCTAATGTTACATATGGAAACTATACTTTAATTGGAAGCACAAAATTACAAAGGAATTTTGCAAGGCAGGAGGATATTATGGAAATTGCACATGGTATTAGTGTGAAAGAGGGTGTCAGGTTCGGGAAACCGGTTATTACTGGCACAAGAGTTCCTGTTGATCTTATCCTGGGAAAATTGGCGGGTGGTATGACCTATGAGCAAGTAATGGCTGAATATGAGATAACTCGGAAAGATATATTGGCTGCCCTGGATTATGCGGCAACAACGCTATCCAATGAAGAAGTCAGGGCAATAGGATAAATGGTAAAAATCGTCCTTGATGAGGACATGCCCCGCTCTATCAAACAGGTTTTAACAATCCTTGGTTATGAGGTAAAGGATATCCGCGATCACGGGCTTCGCGGTGCAGATGACAATAAGATTTTCCAGTTTGCCCAGGATAACGGGGCCGTCTTAATGACCGGGGATCAGGGCTTTGGAAATCCCCTCCAGTTCCCTTTGGAAAGCCATAATGGAATTGTCATTGTTCATTTTCCCACTGAAATTCCCACTGAAAAGATAAATCTTGAGGTTGGACGAAAGCTTAATGGCTTAAAAGAAGAAGATTTTAGAGGTAGTTTGATCGTGATTGAACCTGGAAAGGTCAGGGTTAAAAGGGCTTCCCATTCCTGAGCATTTACTTGAAGAAATCGGAGATGTCTGCTAACTACCCCGGGTTTTAAAAATAGATGAGAGAGCCAGGAGTTAAAGGTTGTTTCAACTTTCCGAATTATCCGGTCTTGGATTGGAGATAAGCACTAAGAGGTCGGAGGGAGTGGCTAGGGAAATACATTCCGCGTCAAAGTTCATCGGCTTTAACAGTCTCTTTTTTAATTGAAATTCCGAACTGGAAAGAATGCCCTCAAAATCTTCACCAGCCATCCAGGCATCAAAGAACGAACCTTGCTTTTTAATCCCATCTCCTGCTGAGAAAACACTAGGGAATCTGGCTGAGGTCACGAAATTTCTGACTTTAAAGCACAGTCCTGGCTCAGAGCTATCTTCCATGATAAGGACAGCACATTTGTCCTGATGTAGTTTGGCATACCGGATAGCTGTAGCTTCCTTAGAAGCGATATAGCGTTTGCCCAGTTTTTCGATGGAATCCATTTGAATGGGTAAGGCCAAGGCATCCTTTAAGAATATCTCCTTAGGCATGAGAAACTCAAAGGCGCAGTCAAAGGCTTCCTGCTCAATGATCTTCTGGACCTGGGAATCTGTCTCCAAATCGCTGAAATCAATGTCCTGATGCCAGGGCAGGATGGCATGGCCGCATTCGTGGAAAATACTAAGGCGGGTGCGTTCTTCAGCCATATTTCTATTAACCCAGATGCAAGACCTGCCGTCCGGTTCTCTTTGCAGCCAGGCGCAGGCGGTACTGAGCGCAGGGCTTAATTCATGGCTTTCAGGGTTGTTACGCTCAAAAGCCCTGATTTGTTCCCTGGTGAACTCATTAAGGTCAATTCCCAGGTGGTTCAGGATAACCTTTTCATCTATAGGAGGTTCTTTTAAATCACATTCTTGGAGGATTTTCTGGGCATAGGAGGTGGGGTTTCTTTTGTGTCGGTCGTTTAGTATTGAAGAAAAGTCCACTACTTATCCTTTTTCTCTTTATCTTCTTTCTTTTTGAGGAAATTAATAAAGTCCATTACCTGTCTTTTGCTGGAAGGGGAGAGCTTTTCATAGCCCCTGAAATGGGTTGGTTGTTTCTCATTATTGTCCAGGAAGCCTGCTTTGTGTAGCAGATCGGATACAGGGACATCAAAGAAATCGGCCAGCCGTTTGAAGTATTTAGGGTCAATTAAGGCTTTTTCCCCACCCTCGAGCTTGTAAAGATAGGTGTCAGAGATTTTCACAGCCTTAGCCACTTCCGTAACTGAAGCTCTTTTATCAGCTCTAAGGTTAGCGAGGTATTTTCCAAACTCTTTCATTTTTTGTTCTTTGTTAGTCATGGTGGCTCCTTGATAGGTATTTTACCCTGACAAGATACCAGAAGCAAATAAAGTTGTACTTATGGTGTTGACAGGGAACAAAAAAGTATTATAATTTATACCAATAGTACAAGACATGAAGGAGGTGGGCAGGGGTAAGCAAGGAAAGGATAGGAAGTGGAAACAAGCAGTAAAGCAACACAGACGAATGGGAGGAGATTGGACGATATGGGCAGCCTGGAGCGAGAGAGCGGAACAAGGCTCTTAAAAAGAGAAGAAGTGGCATTTCAGTTGAATGTAAGCAGATATCAGGTCAGGGATTTAACCTATGAGGGTAAGCTTCCTGTGGTTCATTTGGGGCGGTGTGTAAGATACGATCCCAAAGACGTAGAAACCTTTATCCTGAACGCAAAGGAAAGTTCGAGGGGATATAATAGCCATAGTGTACTTAAATTAAGGACTGCGGAAAGCAGTCTGAAAGAGGGGAGGTGAAAAAAATGAATATTATTCAATTAGCAGACGGTTCTTTTAGGGTAGATTACAGGGATGGTTTTGGAAAAAGGCACCGTGCCAACCTAGGTAATGTCAGAAGGATTGCCGAACGCAAAATGCAGGCGATTGACGAACAAGTCCAAAGACAAAAACTAGGACTATCTCCCCAAATGGAAAGATGCAAACTCACATTGACAGAACTTTTGGAGCAATGGATTGCACAAAATCCCAGGGAGAACAGAGGGAGCACACTGAAGAGAAAGCGGTCGGTTTTAAATAACATCAAAAACTATCTGGGTCAGCGCCCCATTGTTACTCTGCAAAGCTCAGACTTTGAGAATTATTTAGACAGCCGGAAGAATAAAGGTGTTGCTCAAAAAAAAGGTGTCTCTATTTCTACACGCAACAGGGAAATAGCGATATTAAAGGCATGTCTGGCTTACGCTGTAAGCAGAAAGTATCTGGTCTATTCACCAACAGCTGCCCTAAAGGTTCAAAGCGAAAAACATTTGCGGAGAACAAGGGTATTAGGTCTAGAGGAAGAAAAGCTGCTTTTGGAAAAGGCTAACCCCTATATGGCCGAGATCATCCGTTTTGCCATAGCTACAGGCATGAGGAAATGCGAGATATTAAGCCTGCGGTGGGATAGGGTTGATATGAATAAAAGGACGGCGTTTATACCTGCTGAACTGTCAAAATCCAAAAAATGCCGAACTGTGCCCCTCGTTGGCCAGGCCTGGGAGGTCATCCAGAGACAATTTGAGAAGCTTCAAGAACCTGTCTCTATGACTAACACAGGTGAGATCAAAACCAAAGTCAAACCTGGAGCATTGCAGCTCCCTGTATTCTGCTATAAAAACAGAACAGAATGGAGATTCAGGGAAAAGACATTTAAGGATATTTGCGAGTGTGCTAATATATCTGGCCTATGGTTCCATGACCTTAGAAGAACCTGCGCCACGAGGTTATTAGCGGCAGGGGCTGATTTTAAGACCGTTTCGGAGTGGATAGGTGATGAGCCTAAAACCACGGTAGAGGTATATTGTCAGACTTCTCCTGAGAGGCTCCGTGAAATGGGTGAGAAGATGGCAAAGATGTTCATTTAGGTTAGGACATGGCAAGAAATGGACACTAGTATAAAATAGCAAAAGCAAGGTAAGAGGGTAAGAGGCAAAAAGGCTTAATTCATAATGAGATTATCCAAGGATGGCGGCGTAGCCAAGCGGTAAGGCAGAGGTCTGCAAAACCTTTATACATCGGTTCAATTCCGATCGCCGCCTCCAAAAAAATAGATGGAAGCAAGAACCGCGATGCGCTTCCGTGAGAGAAACTGACAGTTGGACGTATGTTGTCTGGCAAACATGGGCGGTTAGCTCAGCTGGTTAGAGTGCCAGCTCGACAAGCTGGAGGTCACTGGTTCGAGCCCAGTACCGCCCACCAGAACAATGCAGGCAATGTTATTAATGCAATACCTTGCCTGCGTTGTTCTGGTCAAATAGCTGAAAATTAAATCATTTAAATTGGAGATTCCTTTGCCCCAGCAAGCATCTCAACCTAATTCGCCGGAAAGCCTGGAAACCTTACGGCACAGCACGGCCCATTTGATGGCCCAAGCTGTCCAGGAGCTTTTCCCGGGCACGCACCTGACCATTGGCCCAGCCATTGAGGAGGGCTTCTATTATGATTTCGACTCGTCCCACAAATTCCTGCCTGAGGACCTGCCGGTCATCGAAAAAAAGATGAAGGAGCTGGCCAAGAAAAAGATCCCTATCGTTAAAAAAGAAATGAGCAGGGAAGAATATGCCAAGCTCATGGAAAGCAAGGGAGAGAAGTTTAAGTTGGAGCTTTTGGCGGACATCCCGGCCAATGAAAAAGCCACCATTTACCAGCAGGACTGGTTCATTGACCTGTGCCGAGGCCCCCATGTGCCGGATACCAGCTACCTCAAAATTTTTAAGCTCTTAAGCGTGGCCGGGGCCTACTGGCGGGGGGACGAGCACAACCCCATGCTGCAGCGCATCTACGGCACCGCCTTTTTTAGTCAGGAAGAGCTGGACAGCCATCTCAAAATGCTTGAAGAAGCCAAGCTCAGGGACCACCGCAAGCTGGGCAAGGAGATGGAAATATACTTTTTTGACGACGAGGTCGGGCCGGGCCTGCCCCTGTGGCTGCCCAACGGCGCCATCATGATGGAAGAACTGGAAAAACTGGCTAAGGAGACCGAATTCAAAGCCGGTTATGTCAGGGTGCGGACCCCGCACCTGACCAAGGAGTCGTTGTTCCTCAAGAGCGGCCACCTGCCCTACTACGCCGAGAGCATGTACCCTCCCATGGAGATGGATGGGTATCGCTATTACATCAAACCCATGAACTGCCCCATGCATCACAAGATCTTTTCGTCCCGCCTCAGGTCCTACCGGGAGCTGCCTTTGCGGCTGGCCGAGTACGGCACCTGTTACCGCTACGAAAAGAGCGGCGAGCTCTTCGGCCTGATGCGGGTGCGTTCCATGCAGATGAACGACGCCCATATCTACTGCCCGGAGGAACTTTTTGAGCAGGAATTCATGGCGGTCATCGAAATGTACCGTTACTATTTCAAGTTGTTCGGCATTGATAAATATGTGATGCGCCTTTCCACGCACCACAAGGACGGCCTGGGAAAGAAATACGTGGACAATGAGAGGCTGTGGCTGCACACCGAGGACCTGGTCCGCCGCGCTATGAAGAACGGCAAGGTCCCCTTCCAGGAAGTGCCGGACGAGGCGGCCTTTTACGGTCCCAAGATCGACGTGCAGATCTGGAGCGCCATCGGCAAGGAGTTCACCCTCGCCACCAACCAGGTGGATTTCGCCCAACCCAGCCGGTTCGGACTCAACTTCATCAACCGGACGGGCAAGGAAGAGACGCCGCTGTGCATCCACCGGGCGCCTTTGTCCACCCACGAGCGCATGGTCGGGTTCCTTTTAGAACACTACGCGGGTGCGTTCCCGGTCTGGCTGGCGCCGGTGCAGGCGCGTGTCCTGCCCATCACGGACAGCCAGTTAGCCTACGCCAAAAAAGTCTGCGAGACCCTCAAAGACGGAGGCATCCGGGCCGAAGTGGACGAGCGCAACGAAAAGCTCGGCGGCAAGATCAGGACCGCCCAGATGGAAAAGATCCCCTACATGCTAGTAGTCGGCGACAAAGAGATGCAGAGCGGCCAGGTGGCCGTGCGCACCCGCAAGAGCGAGGACCTGGGGCCCATGCCCCTGGCCGGCTTCCTCCAGAAGATCCAGAAGGAAATCGCCGAAAAGGCGTAGTTTTTGCCTTCATTTCCCGCAGTGTTTCCCTTAACCAATCTTGGTAAATCTATCAACGGCTGGTAAACTATCCCTATCGATTTGTTGGTCAAAAGGATGAGCATGTCCAAGGTTGTCAAGATGGTCAATTTAGGTTTGGGTGCAGCTTTGACAGGCGGGGTGCTGTTCGTCTTGTCCGGGCCGGGTACCCGACTGGGGTATTGGGACCTAAAAGCCGGCAAAACCCTTTTAGCGGCTAGCGGGACCATCAGTTTTCTCGCGGGTTTCCTGTGTTTATGGGGCCTTATCCTGATCCAAATGAAAGGCCGAAGGACCAATCTGGGACTGCTGGCCGGAGTGGTCGGCCTGCTCCTCAGCCTGGTCATCTTTGATCTTTCTTATTTGATCATGTTTGGCCAGAAGAATTATGGCCTCATTGACGCTACCACGGATATCCAGCATCCGCCTGTTTTCACGGCCCCCAAAGCCCTGCGCCAGCCTGGCTGGAATTCCCTAGATTATCGCCAGCCGGATCCGAACCAGATGCAAAAAATAGCAGGGTTAGGCCTGCAGCCGCTTTTCCTGGACCGCTCAGTGGAATATGCCTGGGCCAGGGCGCAGGAGGGGGCCAAAAAACTCGGCTGGCAGGATATTTGTTTGGATAAGACTAAAGGCGTTCTGGAGGCCACGGTTGTTTCGTTCTGGTTCGGCGTGAAAGATGATGTCTGCGTGAGGATCAAGCATGACAAGACCGGCACCCTGATCGATGTCAGGTCCGTGGCCCGGGAAGGCACGGAAGACAAAGGCAGGAACGTCCGCAATATCCATAGGTTCCTGAACTGGATGGTCAAAGATTACATGCAGCATCCCGGCCCTTGAGTGGAGAGAAAATGGCCAAAGAAGAGTTCCGGCAAAAAGCGGAAAAATTGCGGCAGGAGATACGCCAGCACGACCTCCTCTATTATGTTGAGGCCAAGCCGGTCATTTCGGATTTTGAGTATGACCGGCTCATGTCCGAGCTGCAAAACCTGGAAAAAGAGCATCCCGAACTGGTCACCCCTGATTCTCCGACCCAAAGGGTCGGCGGCCAGCCTTTGCAATCTTTTAACGCGGTTGTCCACGCGGTGCCCATGCTCAGCCTGGACAACACCTATTCGGCCGAGGAGCTTTTGGAATTTGACAAAAGGGTCAAAAAGTTTTTGGGCCGCGGCGAGCCGGAATACGTGGTGGAGCTCAAGATCGACGGAGTGGCCATCGCCCTCATCTACAAAGACGGCGTTTTTAAAAAGGGCGTGACCCGCGGAGACGGCGAGCGGGGCGACGATGTGACGGCCAACCTCAAGACCATCCGCTCTTTGCCCTTGCGGCTGGAGACCAAGGACAAGTTAAAAGGGGAGCTGGAGTTCAGGGGCGAAGTCTATATGTCCCGGCAAAGTTTCCAAAAGGTCAACGAGGAGCGGGAAAGGGCGGGCGAGGAAGGGCTTTTTGCCAATGCCCGCAATACCGCGGCCGGGTCGCTCAAAATGCTGGACCCCCGGCTGGTGGCCAAGAGGCCTTTGGACCTATTCATTTACATGCTTATTCCCAAGGAAAAGCGCCTGAAGGATACCCATTTAGAGAGCCTTAGGCTCATGGAAAAATACGGATTTAAAGTCAATCCCCATTACAAGCTGTGCCGCAACATCAACGAGGTCGTTGACCATGTGGCCAGCTGGGAAGTCAAAAGGGATAGCCTTCCTTACGATACAGACGGGATGGTCATTAAAGTCAACTCCCTGGACCAGCAGGAGGTTTTGGGCACCACCAACAAAAGCCCCCGCTGGGCTATTGCCTATAAGTTCAAGGCCAAGCAGGCCATGACCAAACTGCAAGATATTATCGTGCAGGTGGGCCGCACCGGAGCCCTGACGCCGGTGGCTGTTTTGGAGCCGGTCAAACTGGCCGGCAGCACCATCAGCCGGGCCACGCTCCACAACGAAGATGAGGTCAGCCGCTTGGACATCCGCATCGGCGACAGGGTGGTCATTGAAAAGGGCGGGGATGTCATCCCTAAGGTGGTGGAGTCGCTCAAAGACAAGCGGACCGGAAACGAAAAAAAGTTCAAGATGCCAGGAAAATGCCCTGTTTGCGGGGGCGAAGTGGTCCGGCCTGAGGGCGAGAAGGTTTGCCGCTGTGAAAACCCCGGTTGCCGGGCGCAGTTGGAAGGACGGCTGGAGCATTTTACCAAGCGCGAGGCCATGGAACTGGAAGGTTTTGGGCCGGCCTTGGTGGAACAGTTGGTGGAAAAGCAACTGGTCAGGGACTGCGCAGACATTTACTTTTTAAAATACGACGACTTGATCGGCCTGGAGCGCCTGGGCGAAAAGTCCGTCAATAACCTTTTGGAAGCCATCAGTCAGAGCAAGCACAAACCCCTGAGCCAGCTCCTCTTTGCCCTGGGTATCCGGTATGTGGGGATGAGGGGCGCGGAGATCCTGGCGGGCAGGTACGGCTCTTTGGAAGAAGTGGCCAAGGCCGGCGAAGAGGAGCTGGCCAACATCCGGGAAATAGGGCCTGTGGCCAGCCAGAGCGTTGTCCGGTTTTTCCGGCAGGCCGGGACCAAAAAACTTGTCGAAAAACTTAAAAAGGCCGGAGTTAATTTAAAACGACTGAGAGAGGAAGAACCCACGGACCAGAGCCTGAACGGCCAGACTTTTGTGTTCACCGGAGAGCTGGCCAGTATGAGCCGGCCTGAGGCGGAAGATTTGGTCAAAAAAAGAGGAGGTACTCCTTCAGGAAGCGTGAGTAAAAAAACTTCCTATGTTGTGGTGGGTAAGGACCCGGGTTCCAAGTACGACAAGGCCAAAAAGCTGGGGGTCCAAATCCTCAGTGAACAAGAGTTCGTGAAATTGATCGGTTGAATTAGGCTTAACTTATTACATGCGGAAAGGGTTTATTCCGTTGAAGAACCTTAGAAACAAAAAGCTGGTCCTGATTGACGGGCATTCGCAGGCCTACCGCTCCTTTTACGCCCTGCCGTCCCTGACCAATTCCAAGGGCCAGCCCACCAATGCCGTTTACGGGTTCCTTACCACGATTTTCAAGATCATTAAAGAGCAGGAGCCGGATTACCTAGCCGTGTCTTTTGACCTGGCCGGCCCCACTTTCCGCAAGAAAAAATTCGAAGCGTACAAAGCCCACCGCAAACCCATGCCTGACGAGCTGGTTTCCCAGATACCGCTTTTGCGGAAATGCCTCCAGGCTATGGGCATCCCCATTTTTGAAAAAGAGGGTTTTGAGGCTGATGACTGCATGGCTACTTTGGCTAAAAAAGCCGAGAGCGAGGGACTGGAGGTCCTCATTGCCACCGGCGACAAGGATATCCTGCAGCTGGTGGATGAAAAGATAAAGGTCCTGCGCGTGCACAAGAGCGAGCTGTCTATCTATGACAAGGACAAGGTCAAGGAGCAGTACGGAGTGGGGCCTGAGGGAATCGCGGACCTCTTGGGATTGATGGGAGATGCCAGCGACAACATCCCCGGCGTCAAAGGGGTCGGCGAAAAAACAGCGGCCGGGCTGATGGAGCAGTTCGGTTCCCTGGACAAGATTTATGGCCATCTGGACAAGGTCAAAAGCGACAAGATGCGGGAGAACCTGCAAGCGCAAGAAGAATCTGCCCGGATGTCGCGTGATCTGGCCCGGTTAGACCTGGCCGTTCCTTTGGAAATTAAGTGGGACGACTGCAAGGTCGGCGCTTACAACACACCGGAATTTTATAATTTCCTCAAGGAAATGGAGTTCAAAAGGCTCCTCTCCGAGTTCACGCCTCCAGCCCCGGCAACTCCCGAGGGTATGGCTATGGCCTCGTCTGTGTTTGAGACCTTTACCCAGGCCAAAGAAATCCAGGCGCTTGTCAAGGAAATGAAAAAACAAAAGGCCCTTAGCCTGGCCCTGCTGCAGGGAGAGGGCCATCCTTTGGAAGCGCCTTTGCTGGGTCTGACTTTTTGTTTTGGTCCGCAAAGCACTTACTTTATTCCCGCGGGCCCTGTACTGGAAAAGACCCTGCCAGACCTTAAAACCATTCTGGAAGATGAGGCTATCTGTAAGGTCGGGCACAACTTAAAAAGTAAACAACTGGGACTGTTCTCTCTTGGCGTTGTGCTAAAAGGCCTTTGTTTTGACACCATGCTGGCCGGGCACCTCTTGGATGAACAGCAGGCGCCAGGAAGGGAACTGGGAGGATTGACCCTGGCTTATCTGTCCGAAGTGTTGGAGAAAAGCGAACCCAGCCCGCAAAGCGCTGCGACCGAGGCGTTATCAGTATGGAAATTGGTCCCCCTGATGAAGGAAAAGTTAAAGGATAAAAGGCTGGAGGAGCTTTATTTAACCTTGGAGATGCCGCTCTTAAAGGTGTTGGCCCGGATGGAGCAGAGGGGCGTGGCTGTGGACAGGATGGTCCTTAAAAAGATCTCCATTGAACTGGAAAGGGAGTTGGAGCGTTTGACCGGAGAGATCTACGGACTGGCCGGAGAGACCTTTAACATCAACTCCACCCAGCAGCTGGCCAAGATACTCTTTGAAAAATTAAAGCTTCCCACAGTCAGGAAGACCAAGACCGGATATTCCACGGATGTGGAGGTCTTGGAAGAGCTGTCGGACAAGCACCCTTTACCGGCCAAGCTGCTGGACTACCGCCAATATAACAAACTCAAGAATACCTATGTGGATGCCCTGCCCGAGCTCGTCCTCAAAAGCACAGGAAGGATACACCCGGTTTTCCACCAGAACGGCACGGCCACAGGCAGGCTTTCCTGCAGCGACCCCAACCTCCAAAACATCCCCATCAGGACCGACTGGGGCGTTAAGATACGGGAGGCTTTTGTGGCGGGCAAAAAAGACCAGACGCTCCTGTCCGCGGACTATTCCCAGATTGAGCTGCGGGTCCTGGCCCACCTGTCCCAGGACCAGGGGCTGATGGAGGCTTTCCAAAAGGGCGTGGACATCCATACCCAGACCGGCCAAAGGATATTCGGAGTCAAGGAGGTCAGCAAGGATATGAGGCGCAAGGCCAAAGTAGTCAACTTTGGGGTCATTTACGGTATGAGCCCTTTTGGTTTGGCCAAAGAGCTGGAAATACCAGTAGGCCAGGCGCAGGACTATATCGAGGGTTATTTCCGGACCTATCCCAGGGTCAGGGAATATTTTAACGGCGTCATCCTGCAGGCCCAAAAGAGCGGGTATGTGTCCACGCAGGGAGGCAGGAAAAGATATTTGCCTGACCTGTTGTCCCAAAACAAGAACAAAAGGGATCTGGCCGAGCGCATGGCTTTTAACACTCCTATCCAGGGCACAGCCGCGGAACTTATCAAAAAGGCCATGCTGGATATCGAGGCAAAGACGGACAAGGACAAACTGCCCCTGTCCATGATCCTGCAGGTGCATGACGAGTTGGTCTTTGAAGTCCCTAAAACGCAGGCGGAAGAAATGGCCAAGGTCGTCAAATCAATTATGGAAAAGGCCATGCCTTTGTCCGTGCCCGTGGAAGTGGAAGTCAAATCCGGGGCTAACTGGCGGTTAGCACATTAGTAGAGGGTTGATCTAGTCGGCAGGTACAGAAAAGGTCAAAACCGAATTTCAAAAGGAGGAAATAAATGGCTGAGTCTGGTGAAAAACTCACAGCCAAAGTAACGATAGAGATCAAGGCTCCCGTGCACAAAGTCTGGGAGGCCCTGACTAGGCCGGACCTGATACGAAGATACCTGTTCGGGGCAGAAGTAAGAACTGATTGGAAAGTTGGAAGCCCTATTATTTACAGGGGGGTTACGGAGGGGGATAAGTTTGAGGATAAGGGAGTAATCCTCAGCTTGGAGCAGAATAAATTCCTGCAAATAACCCAGTGGAGCAACATGTCCGGCCTGCCCGATGAGGAAGAGAACTATACTAAGATAACTTATACCCTTTCTTTTGCAGAGGGCATCACTTCCTTGTCTGTTATCCAGGACAATCTTCCCTCCGATAAGATGCGGATTTATCTGGAGCATAATTGGAAGCTTGCGCTTAATAAAATGAAAAGGCTTTTGGAAAGAAGGTAGCGGTGTGGTATTTCCAAAGGCTTTCAATATTATTGATAACCTGATAAGATGAAACACTCTTAAATGTTAATAACGATGAGTCTGTTAGTAATAGAGCCGGGGTGGCTGGTGACAGCTTCTTTAAAAATTTAAAGGAAAGCGGCCTCCGCCACTTTGAATGCCGGCATATTATGTGAATGTTGGTAGGTCCGATAGTTTAAGCGCCGGGGTGGCGGAACTGGCAGACGCAGCGGACTTAAAATCCGCCGGGTCGAAAGACCCTTGCCGGTTCAATTCCGGCCCTCGGCACCATAAAGAAAGTTCAGAGTTCAAGGTTCGAAGTATATTGTTCCTGCCAAACGGCTGTTTGGCACGCTCACTTTTGAGCGGGAACGCATATAACAAAAGTTCACGACGCGGGGTGGAGCAGTCCGGTAGCTCGTCGGGCTCATAACCCGAAGGTCGCTGGTTCAAATCCAGCCCCCGCAACCAAATGAAGCCCCAGTCCTATCAAGGGACTGGGGCTTATTTTTTTGAAAAGTTAGGCTACAATTGGGAACGGTTGTTCAACCTTAAGCGACAGGAGGGGGCGTGCCCCAGAATATCCCGGTACTTTTTGTCCAGGAAAAGACCCTGGCCATGGCCTATGAAAAGGCCCTGGTGACACTTTATAAAAACGGCATCCGGATGCAGACCCAGTACGACAAGCCGGGCGATCCCCTGAGCATTGATTCCACGATGGATATCACGGTACTGGAGCCATTGGCCGACCCGATGATCCATAAAGCTTTCCCGGGCGGCATCGAGGACCTGAGGGAATATGTTTACGAACTGACGGGCGCCAAGGACCACTGGGTCAAGAACATGAACGATCCCAAGGACACCCGGTGGGAATATACTTACCACGGCCGTCTGGCTTCGTATGGCACCTGGAAAGAACTTAAGGAGGGCCGTTCGGTCAAGACCGGAACCATGGACATCAACCAGGTGGAAAAGGTGGTCGAGAGCCTGGCCAAGTCGCCTTTTACGCGCAGGGCGCAGATGATCACCTGGATGCCCAACCTGGATTTTGACTGTTATGACCCGCCCTGCCTGCAGTCTTTGTGGTACAGGATGCTGGAGGACGAAAAGGGCGGGCTATGGCTCAACTGCAACGTGCGGTTCAGGAGCAACGACGCCTGGGGCGCCAACTTTATGAACATGTTCGGGTTCGTCCAGTTCAACAAAGAGGTGATCGCGGAAGGCATCGCCAAAAAACTGGGCCGGCCGGTCAGCCTGGCCCGGATGAACTGGCACGCGGACTCGTGGCATGTGTACGGCAAGGATATCAAGAGCTTAGAAAGCATGCTGATTGAAAGGTTGGACAAGACCGCTTTCGAGCGCAGGGTCTATAACTTTTACGACCCGGCCATCCAGGAAATTTACCATGGCGCCGAAGAGGATATCCAAAGAAAGATCAGGGAATATGACGCGAGCCACAAAGTGTAACGAAAAAAAAGGCTGCTGTTCCTGTTGTGAATGCGGGCCCGTGGTCCGCATCAGGAAGGCCGTAGCGGCCGACCTGGGGGCCATTACCCGCATCTATAACGAGGTGGTGCGGACGACCACGGCGACCTTTGACACCAAACCCAGGACCGTAGGCCAGCAGAAAACATGGTTCAAGATGCACGATGCCAAACATCCCATCCTGGTGGTTGAACTCGATGGCCGGGTGGTCGCGTGGGCTTCTTTGAGCCGCTGGTCTGAACGGTTGGGTTATGCCAGGACCGCGGAAATATCGCTCTATGTGGAGAAAAAGTTGCGCGGCCTGGGCCTCGGCAGGCTGCTGGGGCAGGCCATCCTCGAGAAGGGGAAAGAGCTGGGGCACCATACCGTCATCACCCGCATCACGGACGAAAATAAAGCGAGCCTGCGCCTGCATAAAGAGTTCGGTTTCCGGAAGATCGGGGTGATGAAGCAGGTGGGCTTCAAGGCTGGCCGTTTTCTGGACGTGTATCTGATGCAGTTGATCTTTAAAAGGTAGTTTGGATGATCGGGCCGAACATCTGTTCGGCTCAATTCAATACGAGGGCTATCCTGAACCGGGGCAGACCCCAAAAGACCACGGCAGATGGGGTGCACTCGCCATCATGCCGTAATCTTCAGAACAACTTCTTGTTTTTTTAAGACTTATTTTGCTTGCCGCATTTGCAACCTACGCAGGTGCAAGCCTTGCCGCAGCAGCAGGACATTGCCGGATTGGCCTTTGTCTTGCCGGTGGCTTTGACGCAACCGCAGACGCATTTAGCTGGATCGCAGGTCTTGCTTCCCGGGGCGCAGCATTTGGCGTTAGGGCCGCAACAGGCTTTGTTTACACAGCAGCTTTTACCATTGGCCGCCTTGGCGCAGCATCCGGGGTCAGCAGCCAGGGTCAGGCCTGTCATGGATACTACAAAGGCCAGGGCCAGCAGACTAATGAACAGTGTACGCATGTGATTCACCTCCTTCCTGAATTATTCAAAGCTTTTTTTCAACATTTCCACGAACTGTTTTTTCTGGTCTGGTTTCAATAGTTTTTGCACTTTGAGGATATGCCCCAGGCTGGCTATCTCCAGGTCGCTCCGGTCCTGGTTAAAAACGCGGATGACCCGGGACACTTCTTTTTTATCTATCCTGGAGGCATCCAGGAGGTCAGAGATCTTTTGGCGGTCCTTATCCACCTTTTCCTCATAAGCCTCTTTCTTGGCGTCAAAATCCTTGTCCAGTTCGGAGAGCCCTTTGGTCTGTTCTGGGGAAAGGCACAGCTGCTTGCACAGGTACGGTTCCATGGCGCAGCAGCTCATATTGCAGTTGGCCATGCCGCAGCAGGAAGACTGTCCCTTGCCGCAGTAATACCGGCACAGGCCGAAAGTCCCCGCTCCCACGGCGATAAAAAGCACGATCAGGATGAGCCATTTGTATTTCATATCGTCTCCTTAATTCTTTTGATCGAGTTGGAAATAAGCTTTTTCCAGCATGCTGTCGGACGAGGCCGACAAATCGGACAGGCCCAGGCCGGAACTTAAACGCTGGTCTTCCAGCAGCTTGCTCTGCTGACGGGCCGTGAGGATGGCGCTGGACCCGGCACCGATGGCCAGGGCCAACAGTATTGCGACCATAACGGGAAAAGGGGCAGGCAGCCACCAAGGGCCCAGACCCTGTTTTTCCTGTACGGTTTTTCTCCGGGCCACCTTGTTCCAGAAGGTCCGTTCAAAATCCGGGGAAGGCGTGAATACAGGCAGCTGTCCCAGTTTGGCTGCGCTTTCGGCTAGGCGGTCATATTCCGTCTGGCACGCTTTGCAGGTCTGCAGATGAGCCTCTATTTCCTTCGTTTCTTCCTTGGACAGCTCCTTATCCAGATAAAACACCAGAACGGAGCTGACTGCCTTGCATTTCACTTAATATCACCCCCTGCTGATATAGACGAGTGGGTCCCCCAAAAGTTACAAGCAAAGGACCTTTTATATCCCCAGTTTTTTGAGCCGGGTTTTTGCCCTGTAAATAAGCACTTTGACCTTTGCCAAGGAGCAGCCCATGACTTCGCTGATCTCCTGGTAGGCCATCCCTTCGAAATGGCTCAGGAATAGCGCCATCCTCTGTTGCTCCGGCAGTTTATCCAGAAGGCCGGCCACCCGTCCGGATTCCTCTTTTTTCTCCAGGGTTTGTTCGGGGGTAGGCTCCGGGCTAGGGACGGTTTCGGACAGAGCGTGGTCTTCCTGGGACCGGCCTTTGGATTCCCAGGGCAACCAGGTGAATTTAGGTTTTTTGATCCTGTCCAGGCAGGCGTTCCGGGCGATGGCGAGAAGCCATAGTTTGAAGGAGGAGCGGCCCTCAAAAGAGGCCCGTTTAAAATAGGCCTTGAGGAACACTTCCTGGGCCAGGTCCTCAGCCTCAGCCCTGTTCTTGACCATGTAAAAGATAAAGTTGAAAACAGGGCGTTTGTACTTTTCAAAAAGGGTCTCAAAAGCCTTTTCGTCGCCGTCTTGATAGCTTTTTATGATCTCCGGGCTGTCCTGCATGGCTCCTCCCGCCTGTTAAGGCCACTCTTTTTATCCTATCACTATTGGAAAAAAATTAAGATGGATATTGAAACCATTGCGCATTAAGAATACTATTTGAAAGACCATTGCGGAGGGCCGCTGGCGCGTCTAACGGTAAGCGCCGAAAAGCTTTTCGACGCAAAAGTCATGGGAAGGGAACGCATCATTGGGTAAAGAGGCCATGACTTTTGACCCCAGACAAGGCCTTGGGGGCTGTAAATGCCTGAATGGCATTTACAGAGGCGGAAGCCGCCTGGGTCCCTGAGGGGGAGGCGGCTGAGCCCGGCCTGCAGGCGCCGCGTATCATAGCGGCGACCGGAAGGCAAATCCCTCGCCCAACATCGTTAATTTAGTATGGTATGTTAAGGATAGGTTCAAGGTATTAAGCGGAGGGCTAGCTCTAACGGTAAGACACCAGACTTGAAATCTGGCGGCCGCAAGGCCTTGGGGGTTCAAATCCCTCGCCCTCCGCCATTCAGTAGTGTGCCGTAATGCGGTACACTACTGAATAATGAATGACGAAGAGGGATTTGAAGCCAATCCGAGTCAAAATCGCTTTTTGACACAATCGCATTGGAGCGGAAACGCATTATTATAAATTTCCAATGCTTTTGAGCGCTGCCTGTGGCAGATGAAGCGAGGATGGCCGGCTTCGGAGGAGCCTGCGAGAGCAGGCGGGAGAGAAGAAATCCCTCGCGGTATATGAGCTTTTCCTGAGGAGTTATGAAAAGAGCGCTAGTCTTATTTGTTCTATTTTTTATCTTATGGCCTCGTTTTTCTTATACAGCAGAGCAAACCTATCTCTATGAAATCTCTGTTAGCCAACTAGAAAACCTTAATACCTCGCAATGGACCAATGCTGAGCCGATGGATAATAAAAATGTTAGAAGGGTTTTGCCGAACACCAATGCCTGTTTTACTTTACCATCCTGGTGGGGAGACTCCGCGAGGCCCCAGGAAGGTGAAATGTATATGCTGGAAATTGATTTTCGTGATGACCTGTCCAGTCCGGCTGTTGTTTCTTCCTTTGGAAACTGTGAGAGGTCCTTTGGTATGAGTGAGCTGCACCGCATTGGCGGTGCGGGTGACAAAAAATGGAAGACCGGCTGCATCCCTGTGTCCTGGGATTATCTTTATGCCGGCGAAGGCAACCCAGCGGGTGATGGGAAGCAGCAGTTTGGCATCCAAGTCCAAGGTGGCGATCGCGCCCTTCCAATATCAGAAATACGTTTGAGAAAGGCGGTTCCAGGTGACCAGGAGCGTTATAACAGAGAAACTAGGACCTGGGTCGAAAAAAAACAAGAGAGTTGTGACCCGTCAAAAATAAGTGATCCCCAGCCGGCCAGCCCTGAAATTCCGGAGGGATGGGGAGCCAAGGCCTGTATCCCATTCCTGGAAAGCTGCTTAAAGCCGATATATCCCACGGATGCTCCTGATAAGGATTCTGTGGGCAAGGCCCTGAAGATGCGCATGTCTTTAAACGAGCTAGAAAACGCCCAATTTGGAATCTATGCCCATGGCCGGGAATTAAAAGACGTATCGTTTACGGTTTCTTCCATGGTCAACAGCGCTGGTGAAACATTGACTGCGGAAGTCAATACTTACACTGTGGAGTACGCCCTAGAGGCGGGAGCGGACGGGAAAATCAGGACTACTCCCCAGAGATTATGGCCCATGTTTGAAGCCACTATTCAGCCGGGACATTCCCAGGCATTTTGGATAGTCGTTGAGTCCAAGGAACAAACAACGATCCCCGGCACTTATCATGGGGAGATAGTTGTTGACGTCAAAGAACCAAAGATAACGGAGAGGATCCCTTTGGAAATTGTGGTCATGCCCATCAGGTTGTTGAGTATGAAGGAAGCAGGTTTGCATATGGGAGCCAATGTCTATGGGTACGTGCCTTTTCATAGTATCTCCTATGCATTAAAAAATAATATCAACGGGGCTGACCTGTGGTACTTTTGCGCCCATCCGGTTCTTAATAAAATTGAGGGCAACCTGGAAATAGATTTCACTTTAATGAACGAATGGATGAAAGAAGCTAAACGCCGAGGCTGGGAAAAAATTGTTTATTACCTGGGAGGCGACCCGGCTGGATTTCCCAATACGCTTTCTGCGGAACGGGATATTTATATGACCATGCATCAGGGGGAGGCAGATAGCCAGACCTTTAGAACCAAATTCGCCAAATTGGCCGGGGAACCAGGAGCTCGGGATAGGGTTTTAAAAGAGATCCGTGGGCAGTATGGGCGATGGCTACAAAAATTGATAGGGTCCGCTTGGATGCATGGCTGGCCCGAGCTGATTTTGACACCCTTGGACGAACCCGGCAAGTATGCCTTGCCGCCGCAAAAGGATAGGTCCCCAGATTGCATAGGTTCCGGGCCGTGGATAAAAACACATTTTGAGGACACCTGTAAGTTGATACGCCAGCAGGCTCCGCGCACCCGCATCTATGTTTCCGTGCATGACCTCCACGCGCTCGCCTTTATTCCTGACGCGGATGTGATAGACGACGAGGTCATAGACCAGGACGCAGAGGCTCCGGATAAGGTCACGGAAGCAGGGGGGCACAAGGAGTGCTGGTTGTTTGACGGAGGAGGGGTTGATGCCCGTTATGTTTATGGCTTTTACTTTGGGAGTTTTGCCTCAAAGGGTTCAGGCATGTGGGCCTATAATTGGGGAGACGATAAATTTGATCTGTCCAAGGGCGGTCAATGGTGCCTTTGCTGGGATACTCCTTTTGCGACCATTCCCACCCTGGGGTTGGAAAGCCTGCGTGAGGGATGGGATGACCGGCGCTATATGGAAACCCTGAGAAAAGCCGCTAAAGAGGTGGGAAAAGAACAGGAGGCCAATGATTTTCTAAAGAAAATATTTGAACAAGCGGTCATTATTCAGGACAAGGATGGTAAAGTTACAGCCAATGCTCCCCATAAACCACCCGAAAAATTAAAAGATCCGGCAACCCTGGATGCTTTTCGTTATCAGATTGCCGATAAAATCCTGGAATATTTGGAGCAGAAAAAGTAGATCAGTTTGATATTAACAAAACAATCGTTTTTGTTTTGTTAGAGAAGTGATATAAAGTTAGTTCCGTGGAGAGGTGGCCGAGTGGCTTAAGGCGACGGTTTGCTAAACCGTTGTGCTCGAAAGGGTACCCAGGGTTCGAATCCCTGCCTCTCCGCCGTCCGCCACCAGAGGTGGCGAGACGGCGAGACCTCGCCCTTCGCCGAAGGCGAAGAGGCGGGTCCGCCTAATAAATGGCGAGATAGCGGGATCCGCCTGCAAGGAAGTCTATGTATCACGTTTATATCCTCCTCAATGAAGCAAAGACTCGGACCTATACTGGAGTTGCCAATGATGTTGAAAAACGTTTGAAAGAGCATAATGAAGGTAAGGTGATCTCTTCGCGCCCCTATCGTCCCTATGAAGTGGTCTATACCGAATCCTTTAAAACATTGGGCGAAGCGAGACAGCGAGAAAAGTTCTATAAATCGACAACCGGGCGAAGAAAAATAAAGTCAATGCTGTTCGGTCCGTCCTTGACCAGGGGATGAAAGGAGAACCTTCCATGATAGCAAAATATTTTAATTTTGCCGCGCTGAAGACCAATTTCAGGACCGAGGTGCTGGCCGGGCTTACCACCTTCATGACCATGTCCTACATTATCTTCGTGAACCCCAGCATCCTGAGCCAGGGAGGCATGCCGGCCGCGGCAGTCATGGCCGCCACTTGCGTAGCCAGCGCTGTTCCGACCTTGCTGATGGGGCTTTGGGCCAAGTATCCCCTGGCTTTGGCACCAGGCATGGGCCTTAATGCCTTCGTGGCTTTTTCCATTATCAAAGGCAAGGGGCTATCCTGGGAAACAGCCATGGCCATGATCTTCATCGAAGGGGTGGTCATCACCATCCTTGTCCTGACCCAGTTCAGACAGCAGGTCATGGACGCCATTCCCATGTCCTTGAAAAGGGCTATTGGCGCGGGTATCGGGCTTTTTCTGGCGTTCCTTGGATTAACTCAGGCGGGTTTTGTGGCGTCTGACCCGTCCACCTATTTGACCCTGGGCAAGTTTGGGAATGTAGAGACCAGCCTGGCTTTAGTTGGCCTAATCATCACGGTTGTTCTGGTAGTCCGCCGGGTGCAAGGGGCATTGCTCCTGGGCATCCTGGCCACCACCGTGTTTTCCATGATGACGGGTCATAGCCACATGCCTGACGCCATTTTTAGCTGGCCTTCTTTTGAGACTACCGGAGGGTTTGTCCGAGGCTTAGGTACTGCCCTGCAGCTGTCCCTGGTACCTTTGATTCTCACCATGATGCTGTCAGACTTTTTTGACACCATGGGCACGGTCATTGCCGTGGGAGAAGAGGGTGGTTTTCTGGATAAAACAGGGAACATCCCCAGACTGAACCGTATTTTGATCGTGGATTCAGTGGCGGCCTTTTTCGGCGGGGCCATGGGTTGTTCCTCTTCCACTACCTATATAGAAAGCGCCTCAGGCGTGGCCGCGGGAGGGCGCAGCGGTTTCGCTTCGGTGGTGACCGGGCTGTTATTCCTGGTCTGCCTGTTCTTCTCGCCTTTGGCTGGCCTGGTGCCCAAAGAAGCCACGGCTCCGGCCCTGATCCTGGTCGGGTTTTTCATGATGAGCGTCATCATGGATATTGAATGGAAAAAGGCAGAAGAGGCCTTGCCGGCTTTTTTGACGCTCCTGATGATTCCGTTGACCTTCAACATCTCGGACGGAATCGGCTGGGGCATTATTTCCTATGTGCTGGTGCAGATCGTTATGGGCAAAGGAAAAAAACTCAGTTTAGCCGTACTTTTGATCGCACTGGTCTTTGCCTTCAGCTTTTCTCCCTGGGCAGGCAGGTAGTATATTTCTACAAGCTCACATTCCTGGTACGAAGTCAGGTCAAACCTCCGAAAATATAGCATTGACAGGGGCGCAAAACAGTTCCAAAATACTAGCTTTCCATCCTAACCCTGGTCCAGATAAAGATAAAAACAACGGCATTATAAAGGGTTAATTCTAATAGGGAGGTTTGTTATGGCAAAAAAGGCAGTATCAGGCGCAAAATCCAAGAAATTCGTATATTTCTTCGGAGCAGGCAAGGCCGAAGGGGCCGGGCTTCCCAAGGATATCCTGGGAGGCAAAGGCCAGGGCCTGGCTGAAATGGTCAAAATAGGCCTGCCGGTACCGGCTGGATTCACCATCTCCATCGATGCCTGCGCCCAGTACTATGACCAGGGCAAAAAACTGCCCGCGGGCCTGGAGGCTGAGGTCAAGGAACATATCGCCAGACTGGAAAAGGTCACCGGGAAAAAGCTCGGAGATTCCAAGGACCCTTTGCTGGTCTCAGTGCGCTCCGGCGCGGCCCGCTCTATGCCGGGTATGATGGAAACCATCCTAAACCTGGGGCTCAATGATATTTCAGTCGAGGGTCTGGCCAAGGAAACAGGCAACCCCCGGTTCGCCTATGACGCTTACCGCAGGTTCATCCAGATGTATTCCACCACGGCCATGGGCCTTTCCAAGGAACCCATGGAAGAGATGCTCCACGACCTCAAAAAGAAGCTGGGCGTAAAGACCGACCCGGAAATACCCGCCGAAGAGCTCATCAGTCTGTGCATCAAATTCAAAGAGTTCTATAAGAAGAACATGAACGGCAAGCCGTTCCCCCAGGACGTGACCGAGCAGCTCTGGGGCGCGGTCAAGGCCGTGTTCGGCTCCTGGATGGCGGACAAAGCAGTGACCTATCGCCGGGTGGAAAAGATCACCGACCTCAAGGGCACCGCGGTCAACATCGTGCAGATGGTGTTCGGCAACAAGGGCGAAGGTTCGGGGACCGGCGTGTGCTTTACCCGCGACCCCAACTCCGGGGAGAACGAGTTTTACGGCGACTATCTCATCAACGCCCAGGGCGAAGACGTGGTGGCCGGCATCCGGACGCCGCTCAAGCTCTCCACTCTGGACAAGCAGATGCCCAAGGTTTACCAACAGTTGTGCGAGGTGCGGTCGACCCTGGAGAAACATTACAAAGAAATGCAGGACCTGGAGTTCACCATCGAGGACGGCAAGCTCTATATGCTGCAGTGCCGGACCGGCAAGCGTTCGCCTGTGGCCACCTTCCGCATCGCCTGCGACATGGTCAACGAAAAGCTGATCACCAAAGAACAGGCTATCGGCCGCATCCAGCCCGAAGATATCGAACGGCTCTTTTATCCCGTCATTGACCCCGGTATTGACCGCAAAAAACTGGCGGAAGCCCGCTTGGCGACCGGTATCAACGCGGTCCCCGGCGCCGCGGCCGGAGTGGTCGTTTTCACGGCGCAGGAGGCCGAAGCCGAGGCCGATAAAGGCCTCAAAGTCATCCTGGTGCGCCGGGAGACCAGCCCCGAGGACGTCGGCGGCATGCACGCCGCGCAGGGTATTTTGACCGCCACGGGCGGCAAAACCAGCCACGCGGCCGTGGTCGCGCGCGGATGGGGCAAATGCTGCATCGTCGGGTGCGAAAAGATCAATGTTGATGAGAAGGCCAAATGTTTCACGGTGGGAAGCAAAAAGGTCAAGGAAGGGGACTGGGTGACCCTGGACGGCTCCACCGGTGATGTCTATGCCGGCCAGATGTCCCTCAAAAAGCCCGAGCTTTCCCAGGCCTATACGACCCTGATGTCCTGGTGCGACGAGATCCGCCGTCTCAAGGTCCGCACCAACGCCGACACCCCCTATGACGCTGAGAACGCCATCAAGATGGGCGCCGAGGGTATCGGGCTGTGCCGGACCGAGCATATGTTCTTTGATACCGAGGAACGCCGCCTGGCCATCCAGGAGATGATCGTGGCGGAGAATTTGGAAACGCGCAAAAAGGCGCTGGCCAAACTGCTGCCTTTCCAACGCGCCGATTTCGAGGGCATTTTCACGGCCATGGACGGCAAGGGCGTGACCATCCGCCTCATTGACCCGCCTTTGCACGAATTCACCCCCAAGGACCAAGAGGGGATGGAAAAACTTTCCAAGATCACCGGGCTTTCCGTAGAACATATCCGGCACCGCTGCGAACAGCTCCATGAGTCCAACCCCATGCTGGGGCACCGCGGCTGCCGCCTCTGCATCACCTATCCTGAGATATTGGACATGCAGGTGACCGCCATCATCACGGCGGCCATCAACTGTTCCAAAAAAGGGATCAAAGTATTCCCCGAGATCATGATCCCGCTGGTCATCGACCCCAAGGAATTGAAAATTCTCGAAGTCCAGACCCGCCAGGTCGCCGACGCGCTGATCGCCCAGAGCGGGATCAAGCTCCCCTACATGGTCGGGACCATGATCGAGATACCCCGGGCGGCTTTGCTGGCGGACAAGATCGCCGAGGTAGCCGAGTTCTTCAGTTTCGGGACCAACGACCTCACCCAGATGACCATGGGGCTTTCCCGCGATGACGCGGGACGGTTCCTGCCGGTCTATGTGGCCTCGGAAAAGGACGGCGGTAAGGCCATTTTCAGCGACGACCCGTTCCAGTCCCTGGACCAGAGCGGTGTCGGCCAGCTGGTGGAGATGGGCATCAAAAAAGGCCGTTCCACCCGCAAGCACCTCAAGGTCGGTATCTGCGGTGAACACGGAGGAGAGGCCAAGAGCGTGAAATTCTGCCACAAGGTGGGGATGGATTATGTTTCCTGCTCGCCCTACCGCGTGCCCATCGCCCGGTTGGCGGCAGCCCAGGCGGTCATTGAGGAAAAATCCAAGTAACGGCAAAGAAATAAAATGAAAAGGGGCGGTCTGAAGAGATCGCCCTTTTTTTTGGCCACCGCTAGAAAATTCGCGAGTGGAAAAACAGAGGAGGAATAAATGAGCAAAGTTGTTTTGATCGCCTGCGATTCCTATGATAAAGAAAAGGTCTATGCTGCCGTCCAAAAAGGCCTCAACCTGCTGGGCGGGTCAGGCCAATTCGCCAAAGCAGGGGAGAAAATACTTTTTAAGGTCAACCTGCTGGTGGGTGATAACCCGGACAAGTGCGTGACCACGCACCCAGAGGTCCTTAAAGCCGTGGCTAAAGCGTTCAAGGAGACCGGAGCGAAGCTCGGTTATGGCGACGGGCCGGCCATGGGCAGCACGGCCAGCGCCAGCCAGAAATCAGGCCTGACCAAGCCGGCCCAGGAGACCGGGGTGGAGCTGAAAGAATTCCAGCCGGGCCAGGAGGTCGTTTTTAAAGAAGGGAAGCAGAACAAAAAGTTTTTCCTGGCCAAGGCGGTGTTGGACAGCGACGGGGTCATCAGCCTGCCTAAAATGAAGACGCATGGATTAGAAAAGATAACCGGAGCGGTCAAGAACCAGTTCGGCTGTATCCCCAGCATTCGGAAGGCTGAGTTCCATGTGCGCCTCCCCAACTCCGTGGATTTCGCCAAGATGCTGGTGGACCTTACCCAGTGCGTGCGTCCCAGGCTCTATATCATGGACGGCATTATGGCCATGGAGGGCAACGGGCCCAGGAGCGGCACGCCCCGCAAGATGGGAGTCCTCCTGTTCTCCACTGACCCTATTGCTCTGGATGCCACTTTCTGCCGGATGATTGCTCTTGACCCTTTGCTGGTGCCTACCATCAGATTCGGCCAGGAATTTGGAGCCGGGACTTATGAGGAAGGAAAGATAGAGCTTTTGGGTGACCCGCTGTCCCGCTTTATCACCCCGGATTTCAACGTGGACCGCAAACCGCTCAAACCCTTTAAGCCCAGCGGTATGCTGAGGTTCCTATCCAACCGGCTTGTCCCCAGGCCAGTCATCGACCCGGCTAAGTGCATCAAGTGCGGGATATGCGTCCAGGTGTGCCCGGTCCCGGCTAAGGCCGTGAACTGGGGGCCGGAAGGCAAGTCCCAGCCGCCTGTCCATAATTACAAGATCTGCATCAGGTGCTACTGCTGTCAGGAACTCTGCCCGGAAAAGGCCATAGACCTGCAAAAGCCGTTGTTAAGGCGGCTATTCAGTTGAACTACCACTTAAAGGTGTCATTTCGGCGGTCTGACGGGTAAAATCCAGTTATCTATTACATTTTTATGGGAGGATAACATGGCAGATAAGAAAAAACTCACCACCCAAAGCGGCGCGCCTGTACCTGACAACCAGAACATCATGACCGCCGGTCCGCATGGTCCGGCGCTGTTGCAGGACGTCTGGTTCCAGGAGAAGCTGGCTCATTTCGACCGCGAGGTGATCCCGGAACGGCGTATGCATGCCAAGGGATCGGGCGCCTATGGCACCTTCACGGTCACTCACGACATTACCAAGTACACCAAGGCCAAGATATTTTCCAGCGTCGGCAAGAAGACAGACATGTTCGCGCGATTCTCCACCGTGGCCGGAGAACGCGGCGCGGCTGACGCGGAAAGGGATATCCGCGGTTTTGCCATGAAGTTCTACACTGAGGAGGGAAACTGGGACCTGGTCGGGAATAACACGCCCGTGTTCTTCCTGCGGGACCCGCTCAAGTTCCCGGACCTCAACCACGCGGTCAAGCGCGATCCCCGCACCAACCTGCGCAGCGCGAAGAACAACTGGGATTTTTGGACCTCGCTTCCCGAGGCCCTGCACCAGATCACCATCACCATGAGCGAACGGGGGATCCCTTATTCCTACCGCCACAAAAATTGGGGTCGTATCTTGACATTTGACATGCAAAATTGAGCCCCGCCCCCCCGACCTCTTTCCGCAATTTTTCCACTCTGCATTTAGTCTCCGCAATCCTGTAAAAAATCGCACTTTTTTTTAATCTGCTGGTAGAATTCCAGCAGGTAAAATTAGTTTTGGAAAAGGGAATGCCATTTTTATAAGGTTGACAGTGTCCAATAAAATGGTAAGATTTTTATAGATTATGAATATATCACCCCTGTTGCTTCGGCACAGGGCGCGAAGCCGCCGCAAGGCGGCTTCTGCTTTTAGGGGGCAGTTTGAGGACAAATGTCTATATTGACGGATTTAACCTTTATTTTGGCGCAGTAAAAAGTACCCCCTATAAGTGGCTTGACTTAAATAAATTCTGCAAATTATTGCTTCCCCAAAATGAGATTTATCAGATCAAATATTTTACGGCGTTGGTGAGGCCGCGTCCCCAAGACCCCCTGCAACCTCTCAGACAGCAGATATATTTAAGAGCGTTAAAAACTATCCCTAATTTGTCCATTATCCTGGGGCATTTTTTGACCCATGAAGTTATGATGCCTCTAGCTGAGACCGTTGACGGCAAAACCAAATATGTCAAAGTTATTAAGACCGAAGAAAAAGGTTCAGATGTAAATTTGGCTGCTCATTTACTGAATGACGCCTATAAAAATGATTTTGAAATAGCAGCCATTGTGTCTAATGATTCAGATTTACTTGAACCTATCAGAATCGTCCGTAGTCAGCTCAATAAAGGTGTTGGTATTATCAATCCACATGCGAAACCCAGCCGTGAGCTTTTGAAAAACGCTCTTTTTTATAAAAAGGTTAGACGTGGTTTATTAGCCGCTAGTCAATTTCCGCCAATCATGAGCGATGCAAACGGTTCCTTTCATAAACCTGAAACCTGGTAACCTAGGAGCGAGGAGACAGGTCTGGGAAGTTAAACTCAAAGCCGTCTCCCCCAGGCTTAACAAACCATTTTCCCCACCGGGGCACAATCTCATAAGGATTTAAGGAGTGTGCCCGTTGATTTGCCATTCAGGTTATTCAACCCCATTCAGGTCGTTCAACCCGCAATCCTGTAAAAAATCGCATTTTCCTTAGATTTGTGTTATACGAATGGGTCCCCCACGGGCACAGCGGAGGTTTTCCGCTGTGCCTTTTTTGTTAGCAGGGAAAGGTTTGACAGAGGGGCTAGGGGGGATAAAATCAAGGTATTGTTTTAGATAGGCAGACGAGGCAAAAGGAATTAAGAATTATTTTTGATATCAATGTGGAGGATAAATAATGTCAAAGATAAATGTAAAAGGCAGGGAAATATCCATATTAAGTAAAAAAGATGAGGACTATATCTGCGTCACCGATATTGCACGATATAAAAATGCCGATAGAACCGACGATTTGATAAGGAACTGGCTGAGAAACAGGAACACTATCGAATTTTTAGGAGTTTGGGAACAGTTAAATAACCCTGGTTTTAAACCCGTGGAATTCGACGGGTTTAGAAAACAAGCCGGCCTTAATAGTTTTACGCTAACGCCCAGTCAATGGATCGCAAAAACAAACGCCATAGGGATCATCTCCAAAGCGGGGCGTTATGGCGGGACCTACGCTCACAAAGATATTGCCTTTGAGTTTGCCTCATGGATTTCCGTTGAGTTCAAGCTCTATTTGATCAAAGAATTTCAGCGCCTTAAAGAGGAGGAACACAAACAACTTGGCTGGGATATAAGACGCAATCTAACCAAAATAAACTACCGGATACATACGGATGCTGTTAAGGAAAATTTGATACCCGCCGAATTATCAAAAGCACAGATCAATCTGGTCTATGCCACGGAAGCTGACATCCTCAATATGTCTCTATTCGGAATGACAGCCAAGCAGTGGCGGGACACTAACCCGGATAAAAAAGGAAATATTCGTGATTATGCCGATATTTCACAGCTGGTATGTTTATCTAACCTGGAAACCCTGAACGCTCTTTTTATAAACGAAAGTTTGTCTCAGGGAGAGCGGCTCATCAAACTTAACAAAATAGCGATCCAGCAAATGAAACTCTTGACTGATCACAAGGGCATTAAAAAGCTGGGAGAATTATGACCTCTGGCAGGAAACCCCGCGGACTCTGCCGCGGGGATGTTTATAGTCAAGGATTGGCTCTTTCAAGATTCTCTGAACCCCACGCTCCTTCGGCCGTTCGATAATTCCTGCAAAAATATTAATAAGGCGTTTCCTTTCAGGTATTATCGAATCGCAACAGCTTTGCGATCCTGGCAACTCGCCTCTACAAGGCGAAGCCTTGGAGGGTCGCCGTAACGCCGAAATGGGTTGAAGAATCTGAATGATTCTTCAACGGGCCTCTACAATAATCCTTTTTGAGGTGAGGCCCCGGCATAAATGGCCAAAAAGCGGGAAAGGTCATCGCGGATGGCGTCAGGCCATCCAGCGAAGTGTCACAGGCATAAGAGCCTGCGACGTTGACAGAGGGGATGGGGAGCGTAAAATGAAGAAATGGTTTTAGATATTCTCTGGCAATGAAAAGGGGTTTGGAATGCAAGAAACAAGACTCGACCCCTTTTCCGTTGAAATAAATGGCCAAAAAGCGGGAAAGATTTGACAGAGGGGATGGGGGAGAGCAAAATCAAGGTATTGCTTTGGTGAAAAGGGGTTTGGAATGCAAGAAACAAGACTCGACCCCTTTTCACGCTGTGTCTAGCCTGGTGCTGTGCTCAGGGAACCCCCTTTTTTCCTTCTATATATATCAATCTGGATAATGGGTCGCAGGGCTCCATCAAGATCGGGCCCAAGAAGTTCATCGTGCTCCATTAACCCCGTCCTCAAAAGCTGGCGATTTCCAGATAAGACAATCCCCCCGGAATACCCCCACAATGCCCTCAATGCTGGGTTAAGTCCCTGCCGGACTGCTCTGGCTGGTCTGGTTGGTTTAACCGCAACAATCCCGCCTTCAGCGAGGCCTCTTTAAAATACCTCTGGATTCCGGCTAACCGCCAACTGTCCGTAAAACTGTCCGTAAAAAGTGTCCGCAAAGAATGTCCGCAAAGAACTGTCCGTAAAAACCTGCTATAAAACAATACTGTTATTAAATAACAATATTCAAGTGTCCGTAAAAACTGTCCATAAAACTGTCCGCAAAAGTGTCCGCAAAGAATGTCCGTAAAAAGTGTCCGCAAAAGGCCAGGGTGTTGGTATAATGACCAACCTATGCTGGACGCTTTAAAATCTCTCAGGACCCCAAAAAAGGACACTCAGGGTATCTTTGGCCTGCTGGCCTGGATATTCGGCGGGGTCTTCTTTTGCCATGTGATTTACCGCCTGTTTATCACCCCTGTGGACGGCTATCTGACCACCCACCAAAAATGGGTCCATGTCAGCCTAGGAAGCAACCCCTACTTCCTGACCGACCTGGGCCAATCCTGCGTTCCCTTTGTTATCTACATCATCTTCCTGTATCTCTACCTGTTCCTGCAGGAAGCCCGCTGCTGGGTGCTTTACCGGGCTCTCCAGGACGACCCGGCCCTGAGTATAGGTCAGATGACCTCTTTTCGCGGTCTAAAAGCCTGGTTCTACCTGTGGCTCGTCTGCCACTGGATGGCCATCCTAGGGGTCTACCGTGGAATGGGGTCACCTATGAAAAAAGAAGTCAAGCCAAAAGCACACCCCAAATCCGTTCAGAACCTACAAAGGGTCTCTAGTTCCATTTAAGGACTAGGAAGCCAGTCACCTATAGATGCTCAAAGGCATATGATGAAGTAGGAACCGGTGGCACAATCACATCTTTCGGATTTAGCTGAAATAATCCTCAGCTATTCCATGACCCCGTGGTGCTCGCCGGCCTTTTCCTGCCCTAAAGCTACAAGCTTAAAGGTTTCCTTACGTCTGAGCATATACCAAATGACTTCCAAAAGCTTTCGCGCCACAGCAACCCTTCCCGTATTGGCTCCATGCTTGAGTCTAACCCGTTCAAATAAGTTTTTGAACCGTTGATCCTTTTTAATTATATGATGACTGTTTTCTACTAAAATCCATCTGAGCCACTTAGAACCTTGCTTTGTTAATCCACCGTGCCTTTCATTATCTGCAGATTGATAGGTTGACGGCACCAGCCCAGCGTACGAGCACAACTTTTTTGCACCTGGAAACCTGTCTATTTCTCCAATCTCACTCAAGATCAGCAGGGCAGAATAGATTCCAATCCCAGGAATACTCTGCAACCTCTGACCTTCTTCACTCAGCTCGATCTGTTTATCCAGCTTTTTCTTGTTCTTCAGCAGCTCCTTGTTCACTGCGTCTATCAGTCTCAAAAAACCATTTACTTCCTCACGGTAGCTCTCTCTCAATTCAAGACCGGCTAGCCACTTACGGCCCTTCTTGCCAAAAACATCGCTCATTTCATCTTCGCGCCCATCCTTCATTAAAACCGCGTGAATCTTGCACTTTAACGATGCCCTTTGGGAGACCAGGGAGGCACGGTATCTGAGAACCTCCCTCAAGTCCCTAATCTCTCTTTTGGGAATGTAAGCGCTGGGCACCAAGTCGGCTCTGGATAAGTGGGCTAGAGTCGTACTGTCTATGGTGTCTGTCTTTATCCGGGCGGAGGCGATGGCTTTGACTTTCAACGGATGCGCTAAGGTAACTAGGGGCAGATGCTTCTCTATCGTCTCGTAAAAGAACATCCAGTTTCCGGTTGCCTCTACAACAACCTTGGTATCCCTAGGATATTTCCCGAAAAAACTCTCCATCTCCTCCCGGTTGTTATTTACTCTCCTTTTCTCTAATACCTTTCCTTTATCATCCATCGCTACGACTTGACTGAACTTCTTGTGAAGATCTACCCCCAGATGTATACTCATTTTTGCCGCACCTCCTTAAAAGATTTGTTCCAGCCTTACGGCTGAGAACCCAGGTTCCCCAAGAACTTTGGTCCTTGAGACCCAGTATATCTTTTAGGATGTGCGGTTTTCCTTTTTCATCACATCACATCTTGACGGGCTGTTGCCCAAACGATCTCTCTGCCGACTTTTAGCAAAAAGAAGGTGTTAGCCAGCAATGAGAGACAGGCGAGTCCTTAAATAGCCTTAACAACCTTCCAGAAACCTCCAAAACCACCGCTTGCGCCCTCGGTCCTCTTCCTCGCTTTACCAGTATCTCGATATTCTGAATTGCCGCCGTCAAATACTCCTGAATCCGAGCCCTCCAAAGCCTTCGCCATCGCATTCGGGCGAAACCATATCGTTGCGCCCTGGCAAAACTGCGCTCCATCAAATGTTGTCTTATTCGAATGTCTCTCTGCGCTATCCAGGATCGGCTGACTTGTCTCATGCTATCCAATTCTTCCTGTCGGAAATGCCTATTTACGGTCCTCCCACTATTGCTCTCCGTACATTGATCTCTCAACCCACAAGCCATGCAATCATGTTTAGACGCCGCATAATCTGTGCTCTGTTTCGCTTCGTGAACGGATCTGGGCTTGAGATGGTTCCCGGCTGGACATTCGTATCTATCGCTGACTGGGTCGTAATGGAACTCCGATGCAGGAAATATCGGCTTCCGGGATGTCTTTCCTGGATTCGTTTTTCCCAGGTCGGGCATATGAGCCTCCACTCCTCGGTCCAAGCAGGCTAGAAAATTCTCTACCGTCCCATACTTTCCATCCGCCACTACTGTTTGGGCTTGCCTCTCTGTGTTCTGGTGGTGCTGATCTACCAACGCTTCCATCCGATGGGCCTCGTTCACTTCGCCTGGTGTCACCTCGGTCGCCGTGATAATTTCATGCGCCCCATCCACGGCTCGATGGACCTGATACCGAGGCTTGCTCCCACCTACTCGGCGTACCAACGACGCATCCGGATCAGTCGTGGATATATAGCGCTGATTTACCCTCTGTCTCTCCAAACCAACCCGCCTCTCTTGAGGCGCTTCTTCCAGACGCCTTTCCAGCTCAAGGTATTTAAGCCTCAATTGACCCTTCAATGACCGGGTGTCCACCACCGAATTGCAGGAGGCATCCGCTTCCACCAGGCTTGAATCCATGAATATTTTCCGCCCATCTACCAACTTGGCTTCTACACATTGAAAAACGATCCTTTCAAAAAACTCCCTAAAAACCTCTTCTCCCCAGCGCTTACGGGCTTTCGAGAGCACACTGTGATCAGGTATCTCCGTTTCCAGGTCGTATCCCAGAAACCACAGCCAATCCAGCCTTTCAGGCAAGGTTTCCATCAATTCCCGCTCCGAGCGGACATTGTAAAATACCAGTAAAAGCATGAGTTTCAGGATGAGAGGCGGGGGAACCGATTCGTTACCGTTGTTACCATACTTACCCTTGACGGCTCTGTAGACAAAGTCAAAATCAACTAGGGATGCTACTCTTCGAAGCGGGTGGTTGGCTCGTACGCGGCCTTCCATGTTAATATTCACATAGAACAGCTTCCCTTGCGGTGCTTTCTCGATTCCCATCATGGGGCATCACCTCCTGTAAAAGAAGTATATCGCCTCATGACTTTTCTTCAACAGCATTTGGGCAACAGCCCGTTGACATTTGACAATCCCGTCTCCCCCCAGGCTTAACAAACCATTTTCCCCACCGGGGCACAATCTCATAAGGATTTAAGGAGTGTGCCCGTTGATTTGCCACGTGCTCAAGCGCCCATCCATGAGGATGGGCTTGAGCATGTGAGGACGTGAATACCCCCCATCTTGCATGTGATATAATGAGACAGTAAGAAAAATTCAGGCGCTAATTTTGATATGGAGGCATTAGCCATGAAATTTATTGTTCTTTTGGAGAAAGCAGAAGAGGGCGGATACAATGTAAAGGTTCCTGCTTTAGACGGTTGTTTCACGCAAGGTGAAACAGAAAAAGAAGCTCTCGCCAATGCCCAAGAAGCAGTTCAATGCTATTTGGAAGGGCTGCAAAAGGTTAACGAAATCAAGGCAAAGAAGATGGTCCTGTCAAGGCAAATAGAGGTCAGGATTTGAGCAAAACATTTTCCGGCAAAGAAGTAGTGGGGGCTTTAAAGAGGATTGGATTTACCATTGACCATCAGCGCGGGAGCCATGTCTTCTTGTATAATAAAGACAAAAATATTTCAGTTATAGTACCGGCGCATAAAGAGCTGAAAAAAGGCACTCTTCATTCTATATTAAAAAAGGGCGGCCTTACTCTGGAGGATTTAAGGAAATTGGTTTAGTGTATCCCCAGCCCCCTTCCATATTTTACCCCCTTGCATCTAGTTTCCCAATCCTGTAAAAAATCGCACTTTTCTTAGATTTGTGTTATACACATAAATATGGTATATTATGTGTATGAAAGAAAGGAGGGAAGACGGATGTTAAGGACCAATATTGAGTTGGATGAAAAAATGGTGGGACAAGCGCTCAAGCTTACCCACATGAGGACGAAAAAAGAGCTGGTGAATTACGCCATCAAGGAAATCGTAAGTAGGGAAAAAAGAAAAAAACTCCTTGAGGTGGAAGGGAAAATAACCTGGAAGGGAAACCTGGAGCTCGTGAGGCAAAGCAGGGCATGATCCTGGTTGATACGAGCGTATGGATCGATTTTTTCACGGGAAAGTCCACACCCCAGCGCCGCATGCTCCATCAGTTGATCGAGGAGGACGCGGAACTCTGTATTGCGGAGATCATCCTGACGGAAATTCTCCAGGGAGTCGGGGAGGACCAGGAATTTGAAAGGATAAAAAGTTACCTGTTGGAATTCCCCATACAAAAGCCAAGGGGTGTTGCAACCTATCTGAAAGCCGCGGAGCTTTACAGGGATTGCAGAAAAAAAGGAAGAACGGTCAGGAAGACCGTGGATTGCATCCTGGCCGCTTTATGCCTGGAAAACCATCTTGTCCTGCTGCACCATGATAAAGATTTTGACATGATCGCCGAGTGCTCCGAGCTTAATATATTAAAAGGATAAACATCTGTGGCGGAAAATACAAAACCAAAGAGCGGGTTTGCCCAGAAAGAACGGGGCTTTTTTAGGTCTTTGAGCGGGTTTACTTTGCTTTGCCTGGCTGTGGCAGGCATCCTGGGAATAACCCTGTTGATGGACCTTTTCCAGCACAAGATAACCTATCCCGGCAAACAGGTCATCACCTTTGCCTCGATGTGGGCGCCGGGGGAGCCGGTCCAGCTGGGCTACGAGCAGATATTCCGGGATTTTGAAAAAGAGTACCCGCAGTACAAAGTGGAGGCGCGCTGGGAAGGACGCTGGGTCATCCCGGCCATCCGGCCCCGTCTGCTGACCCATTCGGACATCCCGGACATCATCAATGTGGACCGCGACAGCCTGCGCATCCTGGTGGAGAACGGGTTTATGGAGAGGCTGGACGATATCCTGGACCAGGCGCCCCATCCGGACGACAAAGGCAAAACTTTGCGCCAGGCTTTTTTGCCCAAGATACTGGATGTTTGCCGGTTCAAACAGGAAGAGGCCGGAGGCAACCCGACCGGCGTCTATCTGGTCCCTTCCGGCGTCTGGACAGTCTTTGTTTTCTATAACCGCTACCCTTACGAGAAATTAAAGCTCAAAATACCGCGGACCTGGTCGGCTTTTATGGACAACTGCCGCAAGCTCAAGGCGGCCGGCTATGTGCCCATCGCCGCGGACAAAGATGAATACGCCAATATGTGGGAGGGTTTGCTTTTATGCAGGGCGGTGGGGGAAAAGACCCTGCATCAGACCGTCACCCAGGGGTTCCCGCGGTTTGATACGGACCCGAGATACCGGCGGACCTATGAGGCCATCCGCGAAATGCACCAGCCCGGCTGGTTCATTGACGGCTGGCTGGGGTCCCAGTGGCCCGCGGCCCAGAGGCGCTGGGTGAGCGGGGACGGGGTGCATCTCATCTGCGGGTCGTGGATCATCCGGGAAGTCATGTCCTACCAGCCCGACCCCAAAATATTCAAGCTGGGCGGTTTTATGGTTCCCATGATCGACGGCATAGACTGGAAGGGCCGGAAACCCCTGCCTCTGGGCGACTCCAGCGGGGTCACTGCCGCCGTGACCGGCCACGCCCTTTTCAAGGGCGGGAGGAACAAGCAGGGGGCCATTCTCCTGCTGTCCTATATCGCCAAACGCCAGAGCGCCTATGCCCTGGCCTCCATCGGCAAGGAGATCCCGCCCATCGTAGGGGCGTCCTTTCCCCCGGAACTGGAAGACATCCGGCAGGATTTCCAGTCAGCCCGGATCGTTTATACGGACTCGGTGTCGAACTACGCGGCCAAATGGTTCAAATTTATCCACAACGACCTGTTCCACGATTTTTTTATCTACGAAACGCCCAAAGAGAACGGTTACCTGACCGTGGACGAGTTCCTGCGGCAAGTCCAGAAGAAGACCGACGAGTACGTTCGCCAGGGCGGGGAGAAAGGGATCAAATAAGATGCAGGAGAAGTGGGCCTCAAAACTCTACGGCGGCACCTGGACCGTGGTCCTGCTGCTGGGGCCGGCGCTGTTCATGTTCGGCCTTTTCATGCTCTGGCCGACCGTAAGTTCCCTTTATGTGGCCATGTGCTCCTGGACGGGCTTTTCCCCGGATTCGCTCTTTATCGGTTTTGACAATTTCAAGAACCTCTGGAATGACGTGCAGTTCTGGGCGGGGATAAAGCACACGCTTTACTATGTCGTGGTCGGCGGGCTGTGGAACTACGTGTTCGCCTTTTTGTTCGCCTTTGCCCTCAACAACCCGAGGTTCGCCGGGAAAAAGTTCTACCAGACCTTTATCTTTTTTCCAACCTTCATTTCCGTGGTCGGGGTGGCCATCCTCTGGGCCAGGCTTTACGACCCGCAGGACGGGCTCATCAACCGCCTCATCACGGCAGCCGGGTTTTCCGGCATTGACTGGCTGTCCTCCCAGCACGGGATGACGTCGATCATCATCGCCGCGGTGTGGGCCGGGGTGGGCGGAGGCATGATCCTGCTTTTGGCCGGGATGAAAAGGATACCCGACACCTATTACGAGGCGGCCAGGATAGACGGGGCCACGGAAGCGCGGGTGTTCTGGCATATCACCCTGCCCCTGCTAAAGGACGTCATCTATGTGTCGCTGTCGCTGTGGTTCATCGGCGCCATGCAGGTCTTCGGGCTGGTGCAGGCTTTGGCCGGGCCGGACGTGCCTCTGGATATGGTGACCATTTCCACCTACCAGTACGCCATTTCATTCAACGCGCGGGACAATGTTTTTATGATGGGCCGCGGCACGGCCATGTCCGTGGTGCTGGTGCTGATGATCGTGTTCTTTATGGGGATATTGAGACTCCTGTTCGGGAGAAGGGAGCTGGAATACTGATGCTTGGGTTCTTTTCTATCACACCCGGCCGGCCTCTGGGTCCGCTGGAAATAACCCATATCGTCATCTGGGCGTATATCGTGGTGAGCGTCCTTTTTCTCTTTATCATGAAGCAGACCCGGTATTATCCCCTGTACCTGCTCAAGACCGTATGGATCGCCTTTACCTTTATGGCTTTTATATGGGTTGTCCTCATGTCCTGCGGCACCAACCAGGAGTTCGCCCTGAGGCCGGTCAGCGTGTTCGGGGACATCGGGAAATACCCCCAGGAATTTTACAACTGCTACCACTTCAACCTGTGGTGGCCGGCCCTGCTGCTGTGGCTGCCGCTCTGGGCCGCCGGAGGCCTCACGCTCCCAAAATCGCCGGCCAGGAAACGGCTGCGCTGGGGGCTGGCGATTTTGAGCGTTGTGATCGGCCTGCCTCTTATCCTTATCGTCAAGCATTACGACTGGTCGCCCTATACCCATATGCGGGAAAATTATGTCCACGCGTGGAATTTGGCGCGGATGGGAACATATTTTTTCAACAGCATCCTAGTCTCATTGGGGTTCGTGGGGCTGGTGACCCTTTTAAGCTCCATGGCGGCCTATGCCCTGACCCGGCTCTATTTCCGGGGCAAGGAGGTCATCATGGCGGTCCTGGCCGGGTCCATGGCCATACCCGGATTTTTGCTGGTGGTGCCCCTGTATATCCTGATGAAGGGTTGGACCATCGGCAATTTCAGTTTCATGGACTCCAGGCTGGGGCTGACCATCATCTATGTGGGGACTTCGCTGCCCTTCACCATATTCCTGCTGAGCGCTTTTTTCCGGTCCTTGCCGGGCGAGCTGGCCGAGTCCGCGGCGATCGACGGAGCAAGCCCGTGGAGGATATTCGTGGATATTTATTTTCCCCTGGCGGCGCCTGGGCTGGCCACTTCGGCCATCTTTAATTTTTTGGGCGTGTGGAACGAATACAATTTCGCCCTGATCTTTCTCACCAACCCTGATTTCAAGACTTTACCCGTTGGGCTGTATAACCTGCAGGTGGCCTCCCAATTCGCGGTCAACTGGCCGGCCCTTTTCGCCGGCATCGTGCTCCTGTGCCTGCCCACCTTCCTTACTTTTGTGGTCCTGCAGGAAAGGATCGTGGCCGGATTGACCATCGGTGCGGTGAAGGGTTAGTTTTTCTCAGGTCTAATGGTTTGGGATTACCTTAAAAGCCCAGGTCCTGCTCCACGGGAGTGAGCGTAGGAGCGAGTTTTGGACCAGCTTTTTTGCCCGGCAGGGCGGTCGGAACGGCCGTGACGGTCACATACTGGGGCACGTTGCCCCCGGAATCCAGCACATGAAAATCGTCCAGGGTATTATGCAGATCGCAGAATTTGGTCGGTTCGGTGCTTTTTATAAAAGTTTCGCTGACCACATTTTTACATTCCGGAGTCGCCAGCAGGCCTGAGAGAGGGTCCACTTTGACCGTGACCACGCCGTCAGGCCGGTGAAAATCGTCGGAGGGCGCGTTCGCCACGGCGTCCCGCATGAAATCCGCCCAGATGGGGGCGACCAGTAGACCGCCGGTCATATCCTTGCCCAAAGTGTGGCGGTCGTCAAAACCCACCCAGATGCCGGTCAAAAGATGGGGGGTGAACCCGATGAACCAGGCGTCCATAAATGAATTGGTCGTGCCGCTTTTACCCGCCGCGACTTTGGTAAAACCGCCTTTCCTGACATTGCTGCCCGTGCCGCTCTCAATGACCTCCTTGAGCATGTTGATGAGGACATAGTTGGTAGCCGGGCTGATGCCAGCCGAAGCCTGGGGCTGGTTTTCCTCGATGATATTGCCCTGGTCGTCCTTGACGGAAAGGATGGCGATGGGTTTGACGCGTACGCCGTTGTTGGCAATGGTGCTGTAAGCCGAACTGAGTTCCAAAAGGCTGACCTCAGAGGTTCCCAGGGCCAGGGTGTAGTCAGGGCTGACCGGGCTCTCGATGCCCATCAAGCGGGCGTAGTGCAGGGCGGTGCTGACGCTTATTTTGGTCAAAAGTTTGACGGTCACGATGTTGCGGGAATGGGTCAGGGCCTGGCGCAGGGAAGTGGGTCCAAAAAATTTACCCTCGAAATTTTCGGGTTTCCATTCCTTGCCGTCAACATCGGTGAACACGATGGGCGAGTCGTTGATGATGCTGGCCGGGGTAAAGCCGTTGTCCAGGGCCGCGGCATAGATAAACGGTTTAAAAGCCGAACCGGGCTGGCGCTTGGCCTGGACCGCGCGGTTGAATTGACTGTCCTTGAAATCCCTGCCGCCGATCATGGCCAAGATATAACCTTTTTGGGGGTCCATGACCACAAGGGCTCCCTGCAGGGCTCCGGTGCGACCCAGCCGAAAACCTCCGGCGTGGGCGGATTTTTGCTCGGCAATTTTCAGGTCCTGGTCAAATACGCGCTGGGCCAAATTCTGCAAATTTAGATCAAGGGTGGTGTAGATATTCAGACCGCCCCGATAGATGGCGTTGACCCCGTATTTGGCTTCCATGAGCTGGCGGATATATTCCACGAAGTAAGGGGCGTTCTTGGATTCCACATGCTGGATCATGATAGGCACGCTCTTGGCTTCGAGGATCTCTTGAGGCGAGGCATAACCCAGGTAGCCCATGCGCTCCAGGACCAGGTTGCGCCGGAAAGTGGCCAGGGGCAGGGAGCTATAGGGGTTGTACTCGTTGGGCTTGCTGAGCACGCCGGCCAGGGTGGCTGCCTCAGAGAGCGTGAGTTCGTTGGCGTGCTTGCCAAAGTAAATACGAGAGGCAGTCTCCACGCCGTAAGCGCCGTGGCCGAAATAAACCTGGTTGAGGTAAAGCTCCAAGATCTCCTTCTTCTTATAATGGCGCTCGATCTGGAAAGCCAGGAACATTTCCTTGAACTTGCGAGACCAGGTCTTCTGAGAGTTCAAAAACAGGTTGCGGGCCAACTGCTGGGTCAGGGTGCTGGCGCCCTGGGTCTTGCGGCGGTGGAGCACGTCCACGATAACGGCTCTGAGGATACCCTGCAGGTCAATGCCGGAATGACGCCAAAAACGCTCGTCCTCGATGGCGATGACGGCGTTCTGCATGATGGGCGGGATGGAGTCCAGGGGGATGAAGGTCCTCTCCTCCTCGGCGTGGAAAAAGGAGATGAGGTTGCCGTGGATGTCGTAAACCTTGCTGGATAGCACGGGCTTGATTTCGGTTATGTCGCTGATCTGGGGCAGTTCCTGCATGGTGGTGGCCAATAACCCCAAAATGGAGCCGATCACGGCGCTGGCTATGGCCACATACAGGC
>OZ218778.1:1467500-2876006 GCA_965112635.1 uncultured bacterium
ACAGCGAGGGCTAAGCTTCGTTGTCGCGAGGGAAACAGCCCAGACCGTCAGCTAAGGTCCCAAAATACAAGCTAAGTGGTAAAGGATGTGAAATTGCTCAGACAGCCAGGATGTTGGCTTAGAAGCAGCCACCATTTAAAGAGTGCGTAACAGCTCACTGGTCGAGTGATTTTGCGCCGACAACGTCCGGGGCTAAAGCTTGTTACTGAAGCTACGGGATTCTCACAAACTTCGGTTTGTGTCGATCGGTAGGGGAGCGTTCCATGATAGGTTGAAGCCAGACCGACAAGGACTGGTGGACGAAATGGAAGTGATTATGCCGGTACAAGTAGCGTATATCTTCGTGAAAAACGGAGACGCCGTAAATCTAAGGTTTCCTTGAGCTAGGGTAATCCGCTCAGGGTTAGTCGGAACCTAAGCCGAGGCGGAAACGCGTAGGCGATGGAAAAGCCGTTGATATTCGGCTACCACCTTGGTGGCGTTATGGAACTAAGGGGTGACACAGAAGGATAGGCTGTCCCAGGATTGGTTGTCTGGGTCTAAGCTGGTAGGGGGATCCTCTAGGTAAACCCGGAGGGTCGTTAACCCCGAGAGGTGATGGCGATCCTGTTGAAAGACAGGAGAAGCAGCTGACTCCACGCTGGCAAGAAAAACCCCTATGTGAGTCATTAGGGTGTCCGTACCGCAAACCGACTCAGGTAGATGAGGAGAAAATCCTAAGGCGCTCGAGAGAACTCTCGTTAAGGAACTCGGCCTACTCACCCCGTAACTTCGGAAGAAGGGGTACCCCAGTAATGTCTTACGTCCTGCGATGTGAGGCGTGAAGGGGTGGCACTGAAGAGGCTCAGGCGACTGTTTAACAAAAACACAGGACTCTGCTAAGTCGCATAAGACGACGTATAGGGTCTGACTCCTGCCCGGTGCTGGAAGGTTAAGGGGTGGAGTTAGCTCCCCGTAAGGGAGGCGAAGCTCTAAACCGAAGCCCCAGTGAACGGCGGCCGTAACTATAACGGTCCTAAGGTAGCGAAATTCCTTGTCGGGTAAATTCCGACCTGCACGAATGGAGTAACGATCTGGGCACTGTCTCAACGAGAGGCTCGGCGAAACTGTAGTATCTGTGAAGATGCAGATTACCTGCAACTAGACGGAAAGACCCCGTGGAGCTTTACTGTAGTTTGACATTGGGTTTTGGTCAGGCATGTGTAGCATAGGTGGGAGGCATTGAAGCCCCGCCGCTAGGTGGGGCAGAGCCAACAGTGAAATACCACTCTTGCTTTGCTGGAATTCTAACCTCGCTCCGTGAATCCGGAGCAGGGACAATGTCTGATGGGCAGTTTGACTGGGGCGGTGGCCTCCCAAATTGTAACGGAGGCGCCCAAAGGTTCTCTCAGCGCGGTTAGCAATCGCGCCAACGAGTGTAAAGGCATAAGAGAGCTTAACTGTAAGACACACAAGTCAAGCAGAGACGAAAGTCGGGCTTAGTGATCCGGCGATTCTTAGTGGAAGGGTCGTCGCTCAACGGACAAAAGCTACCCCGGGGATAACAGGCTGATCTTGTCCAAGAGTTCACATCGACGACAAGGTTTGGCACCTCGATGTCGGCTCATCACATCCTGGGGCTGAAGCAGGTCCCAAGGGTTCGGCTGTTCGCCGATTAAAGTGGTACGTGAGCTGGGTTCAAAACGTCGTGAGACAGTTTGGTCCCTATCTGTTGCAGGCGCAGGATATTTGAGAGGAGCTGTCCCTAGTACGAGAGGACCGGGACGGACGGACCTCTGGTGTTCCAGTTGTACTGCCAAGTGCAACGCTGGTTAGCTATGTTCGGAAGAGATAAACGCTGAAAGCATCTAAGCGTCAAGCTCGCCTCGAGATAAGATATCCCCCGCCGTAAGGCGGCTAAAGACCCCTGGCAGACTACCAGGTTGATAGGTGAGATGTGTAAGCGCCGTAAGGCGTTCAGCTAACTCATACTAATCGGTCGTGAGGCTTGACCATATGGTTAGGTTATTTCTAACCCAAGTCAAACATTGCTTCTAGCAAGTTTGAAAGGTAATTCAGTTAAGTCTCAACAACATGTTCCACTCCTGACCCGCCATCAGGAGTAAAATCCTAGGTTGTCATAAATTTGAAAATAAAAGTTTCCGGTGGTTATTGCGGAGGAGAAACACCCGTTCCCATTCCGAACACGGCCGTTAAGCCCTCCAGCGCCGATGGTACTGCCTGGGCAACTGGGTGGCAGAGTAGGTCACTGCCGGGAGTAATATCCCGACTTGGATGCAAGTCCAAGTCGGGATTTTTATTTAGGTCCCACAGGGTGCTTTGGATCATTGTAGAAGATTAGGGGAAGTACAGGGTGGTTCTTCCGGATTTTACAGGTATAATCATGCCAAAGCGGTTAAAACTACACCGCTCTGATTTTGGCTAGGGAGGCTAATCTATACCTTGAAGAGAATATTAGTCATGGCGATTATCCTTTGTTGTTCCTTAACTCAGGCTTGGGCAGAGGGTTATAACCCCACCACAAAATTTATGGATGTCCACATGATTGAAGGCGACCTTTTGTTAAATCTCCAGTCCAATGATGACATTAATCATTGGTTCAACTTCACTTCTCCCGCCTCATCCACCTATTCGTTGGGTTACGGGCTAGGCTATTGGTTCGGAATGGGCAAATATTTTTTGCTGGGGGCCGGCATCGAAACGTACGGGAGAATGTTCAAGGTCAGCTCTTTGGACAACCTCGTTAGCTGGAACTTCAACATCAATGGCACAAATTTTTATGGCGGCGGTAGACTTTATTTTCTAAAAACCGGAAAATTCTACTCCTACTGTTTTGGGAAAATGGGATTTTTGACCCTGAACAGCATCACTTCCTCGACGGTGGATGGAACGGTGGATGGAACGGCAATAACAAGCGCGCATATCCTCGGCAGTGGGGCTTCCCTTGATCTGGGTTTAGGAGAGACCTGGGTCCTGGGCAGTTGGCTTTTTCTGGGAGCTGAATTTGGCTATCGTATGGCCAAAATATCGCCCGTTTTTTATAGTTCCAACGGGACCCAAGCCATTCAAAATACCGATGGCACCAATGCGGCCGTGGATTTCAGCGGATGTTTCGGTAAATTGACTTTAACCTATGCCTTTGGAGGAGTGCCCGAGGAAGAGGTGATCACCTATGTGCCGCCCAAGCCAACGCCTGTTATGGAAGTTGTGGAACCCGACTACTACCCCCCTCAAGACTCGACGGTCTTCGAGAAAGGCGTGGGATATTTTGAGCATGACCTTTATGTCAAGGCCTTGTATTATTTTCAGGAATCCTGCAGGGCAGAACCCAATAATCCCAAGGCCTGGTTATACCTGGGACAGACCTACTGGTACTTAGATTACCGTAACAACGCTTTTTATGCTTTTAACAAATACCTTACTTTAGATCCAACCAATAAAAAGTTGCAGAAATGGATCGCAGACCAGCAGGCCGAAACCCAGAAAAACCAGCAGATTGAACAGATTGAAAAACCCAAAGAACCCCGCGAATTTATGAACTGGTAATGGGCATGGCTGGCCGGGATGTGCGTTGTTGCTTTTTTTTGATCCTGCTGGTTGCGGGCATCTCAGGATGCATGACGCCGGACCAAGGCGCCCCCACCCCCCTATCCCAGGTACCTCAGGCCATCCCTGTTATCCATTTCAGATCATTTACCGAGTCGGACAGCCGTTTGCAGCCGCGTTTCACCCATAAAAAAGGTGATTACAGCCTGCGGGCACCTGTGTGTTGGGATAGGGTCACGACTCAAGACCGTCTGAAAGACGATGCGTCAACAAAATACAAGACAATATTTGAGGACCCCCAGACCAAGGATTACTTGGAGATAGGGATAAGTAAACAAAGTTTGAGCAAATTGGATCAGGTACACCTCAATAAGTTTATGGATACCCGGACTGCGGAATTATTGACCGCTAAAAGAACTACTTTGGTGGGGGCGCAGGTTTTCCGGCTGGGTAAATATTTGGTTGACCAAGTGATAACCCAGACGCCCCGGCAGTTCATCTTGCACCTTTATGTTTTTCCCAAGCCCGAACGATGCGTCCAAATCACGATTGGAGTCGGATTTTTCAGGTATGTTTTTATGGGTCGCAGGATAGAGGCCTGCCTGGCCACCTTGGATTGTGGTCCCAACAAGGCTCAACCCTAAGAAATAAGGGGATTTTTTGTGGTAAAGAAGTTGTTTGAGAAGGTTTAGAAAGGCAGATTTAGGTTTTATTTTTTTAACCAGACTTGGTACATTAAATTGACCTGGAGGCGTCAAGCGATTATGGCCCAAACAAAAACTGCATCCGCAGACATGACCCCGCGAGAAAGGTTTATCGCGGCCCTGGAGAGGAAACCTCTCGCGGGCAGAGTACCTCATTTTGAGTTGGTTTTTTTTCTTACCATGGAAGCTTTCGGCAAATTACATCCCACCCACAGGTCTTTCTGGCAATGGGAACAAATGTCCTCAAAAGAAAAGCAATTGCAGGTGGACGACATCGTGGATACCTACATCGTGACCGCAGAAAAGTATGAGCATAGCGCCATCTTCTGGCACGAAACCCCTGGACTTCATACTGACGTCACGGTTTTCATTGATAAGATCAGGCAGAAAACGGGTAAAAAATATTTCATCACCATGCACGGAGATCCCACCCTGTCTATCCCTTCTGGAGAGCAGATGGAGGCCCTGTGTTTCAGACTGGCCGATGAACCGGAAAAGGTCAGGGCCGAGCTGGAGAAAGGGGTGAATGACCATCTGGAAAATGCCGCCCGCCTAAAGAAACAGAAGGACGGCTTGGACGGGTTCACCCTGTGCTGTGACTACTGCTTTAACACGGGACCCTTTTTGAGCCCCAACCAGTTCAGCGAGTTCGTGACCCCATACCTCAAAAAGGTCATCAAAGGTTACCGGGATATGGGCTACTACGTCATCAAACATACAGACGGTAACATCATGCCCATCCTGGACCAGTTGCTGGAAGCCAACCCCCATGCCCTGCATTCCCTGGATCCCCAGGGAGGGGTGGATATGGCCGAAATCAAGAAAAAAGCCGGTGATAAGGTTTGTCTCATTGGTAATGTCAACTGCGCCTTGATGCAGACTGGGACCAAGGAGCAGGTCGGGGAATCGGTCCGCTACGCCCTCAAGCATGGCATGCCGGGTGGGGGATATATCTTTTCCACCAGCAACTGCATCTACACGGGTATGCCTTTGGAACGCTATGATTTAATGCTGGATATTTGGAGAAAAGAAGGGAATTACAAGTAATTCTGATGGAAGTCCGGCCTAAAGCAGCTTGAACTTTTCCCCCCGGTAGGGCACCACGACTCCCGTAAACCCAGCGGCTATCATTTTTTCCTGCAGGGCCAGGGCCGCGGATTCTTCGCCGTGCACCAAAAAGGTCTTGACCGGTTTATGGTTCATCAGCTTGAAATAATTGATGATGTCGTTGTAGTCACCATGAGCGCTAAATTCCTGCAGGCAGCGTACTTCGGCCAGCACTTCTTGCTCCTCTCCGTAGATCTTGACCTTTTTGATCCCGTCAGAAAGTCTGCGGCCAAGGGTGTTGGCAGCCTGGTAGCCCACGAACAGGATGATGTTCTTTGGATTGTTGAGCGAATATTTCAGGTGGTGCAGGATGCGGCCGCCTTCACACATTCCCGAGGCCGAAATGATGACCACAGGCCCTTTCATAGTGTTGAGTTTTTTTGAGTCCTCTGGGTCCTTGAGGTAAGTCACCTCTTTGAGCGTAAAGGGATCCTGTCCCTTGTTGATGAGGATGTGTGTTTCGGTATTCAGGTCTACTTGGTATTTCTTGAAGATGTCAATGGCCTTGATAGCCAGAGGGCTGTCCACATAGATAGGGATTGAGGGGATTTGGTTGGCGTGCCTGAGGACCGACAAATAGTACAGCATTTCCTGGGTGCGGCCCACAGCAAAGGCCGGTATGATCAACCGCGACTTCCTCTTATAGACATCATGGACAGCTGCGGCTAGGTCTGCGTTGGCCGAGGTCATGGGTTTGTGGGTCCGGTCGCCGTAAGTGCTCTCGCAGATAAAATAGTCTGCCTCCATAGTCTGATGGGGATTGCGCAAGAGGGGAATGCGGTTGCGGCCAATATCACCGGTAAAGTAGAGTTTACGCTCTTTCCCCAGGGCCAGGGAAACCATGGCCGAACCAAGAATATGTCCGGCCTCGTCGAAATGGGCGGTCACTTGCGACAGGGGAGAAAAGTTCGTTTCATAATCCACGGGTTCGAAATAGGGAAAACAGGCCTGGGCCTCTTCGGTGGTGTAGAGCGGCTCTATGGGAGTGCCGCCTTTTTGCAGGATGCGTTTGTTGAGGAACAGGGCGTCAGATTCCTGGATGTGGGCGCTGTCCAGCAGCAAAACTTGGGACAACTCCACGGTAGGCGGGGTGGCGTAAATCCTGCCTTTGAACCCCTGTTTGACCAGGGTGGGGAGGTTGCCGCAATGGTCCAGATGGGCATGGGAGAGGACCACGGCCTTGATCGAGCCGGGGTCAAAGGGGAAATGGGTGTTGATCTCGTTGGCTTCAGCCCGGTGGCCCTGGAAAATACCGCAGTCCAGGATGATGCTGCCCTCGGAACTTTCCAACAGATGCATGGAACCGGTCACGTTCCTCGCGGCTCCCCAGAACTGCAAATTGTACAAGGCACCTCCCGGGTTTCCCTGAAAAATTATTATTATGCGTTTCCCTGCAGGGATATCCCGCGCCGCAAAAGCTTTGCGGTGTTAGCAAATTAAATATGCTGTAAGACTAACAAAAAGCAGGGGCCGGTGCAAGGCGGGAACAAACATCGGGAAAGCACCATTTTATGGACTTAAAATTTTCCTCAAGGTATAATGTCCCATCAAATTATAGGAGGTTTTAATGTCAGGACATTCCAAGTGGGCCACCACCAAAAGGGCCAAAGCGATTGTCGATGCTAAAAGAGGGAAGACATTCACCAAGCTCATCCGTGAGATGACCGTGGCGGCCAAGGTCGGCGGCGGTAATCCGGAAACCAATCCGCGTTTGAGGGCTGTGGTGGACAGGGCCAAAGAAGCCAGTATGCCCGCGGATAACATCAAGCGGGCCATCCAAAAAGGCACTGGCGAACTCCCCGGTACCACTTATGAGGAAATGGTTTACGAGGGTTACGGCCCGGGCGGCGTGGCTATGTTGGTCTGTGTGACCACGGACAACAAGAACCGCGCTATCAGCGATATCCGCTCCATCCTTTCCCGCCACAATGGAAATCTAGGCAGCACCGGTAGCGTCTCTTATCTTTTCAGCAGTAAGGGTTTCATCGTGGTGGAAAAAAGCAAGGCTTCAGAGGATGACCTGATGTCTCTGGCCTTAGACGCAGGAGCCGAAGATATGAAAACCGCGGAATCCACTTATGAGATCTATACCAAACCCCAGGATTTCGAAAAAGTCAAAAAGGCCTTGGCGGACAAGAAGATCGAGACGTCCGTGGCCGAGGTCAGCATGATCCCTTCCACCTATGTCCCCCTGCAAGGCAAACAGGCAGATCAGATGCTGGCCCTGATGGAAGAGTTGGAAGACCATGACGATGTGCAGAACGTTTACGCTAATTTTGACATCCCTGATTCCGTGGTGGAAGCGGCAGCCAAACAGTAATCCAACCAAGGACACGAAAGTCAAAAACGCATGGTGATCTTAGGCATTGACCCTGGTACGGCCACGACCGGTTATGGACTCATCCGACTGAACGGCAACCATCTTTTTTACCTGGACCATGGCGTTATCCTGACCTCCCCTAAGACCCAGTTCGACCAGCGCCTTAGCCAGATCTACGATAACATCCAACACTTGATCCGCAAGTACCAGCCCGGCCTCATGGCCGTAGAGCAGATCTTTTTTGCCAAAAACGCCAAGACCGCCATGGCCGTAGGCCAGGCCCGCGGGGTGGTCCTGCTGGCCGCGGCCCATGCCGGGGTGGCTCTGGAGGAGTACACGCCATTACAAGTCAAAAAGACCATCACGGGGTTCGGGCAGGCGGACAAGGTGCAGATTCAGCGGACAGTCAAAGCTATGCTCGGCATGCCCGAATTGCCCAAACCCGATGACGCGGCGGATGCCTTAGCCATTGCCTTAACCGCCCTGCACCATCATCCGGTGAGGGAGTTGGAAGCCTTGGCTGCCCAGAAGGCCGAGCAACAAACCGTGATGAGGGTCAAAATGCGAGGCCGCAGGAAAGGCTCAATAAGGAGAAGGAAATGATCGCCTTTATCAAAGGAAATTTAGCTCAAAAGAGCAGCGACTCGGTTGTTATTGATGTGGCTGGGGTCGGGATGCGGGTCCTTGTGCCTTTGAGAACCGCCAAGTCCCTGCCTGCCGAAGGTGAAGAGATCACCCTGCAGACCTACCTGGCCGTCCGGGAGGACGCTCTAGTGTTGTACGGATTTTTAAACAAGGCCGAGCTGTCTTTTTTTGAAATCTTGATGACCGTCCAAGGGGTCGGCCCCAAGAGCGCTTTGAATATTTTGTCCGGGCTGGCACCAGGGGAACTAGCCAAGGCCATCCAGCAAGGCAATGTGGCCATCTTGAGGAGCATCTCCGGAGTAGGGCCAAAGCTGGCCGAAAGGCTTGTAGTGGAGCTAAAAGACAAAGTCGCCGATCTCACGGGCAGAGTGGAAGGTGGCGTTTCGGTCAAAGAAATCACGGGTGATGACCGCTTTGACGAGGCCATGAACGGCTTAATGACCCTGGGTTTCCGCCAGCAGGAGGCCCGGGAAGCTCTGCAAAAAGCCCTCAAAAAATTACCCCCTAAATTTAAAGTGGAAGATTTGGTTAGAGAGGCGCTCAATAATGCCGCAAGGAAATAACTGGGTAAGATTGGTAGAAAATTCATGAAAGAAAACGAACGATTGATGGCAGGGTGGAGCACGCCCGAGGATAGCGAAACTGAAAAGGGTCTCAGGCCTCGTACCCTGAATGAATACATCGGCCAGAGCAAGATAAAAGAGAGCCTCAAAATCATGATGCAGGCGGCCAAAGCCCGTAAAGAGCCTTTGGAACACCTGCTTTTTTACGGCCCGCCGGGCTTGGGCAAGACCACACTGGCCTACATCATTGCCAATGAGATGAAGGTAGACATCCGAGTCACTTCAGGCCCGGTCATTGAGCGCGCCGGGGACCTGGCCGCGCTTCTCACAAACCTTTCGCCGAACGATGTGCTTTTTATCGACGAGATCCACAGGCTCAACCACACAGTCGAGGAGATCCTGTATCCGGCCATGGAGGACGGGGTGGTGGATATCATGACCGGCAAAGGGCCGGGGGCCAGGTCCCTGCGGCTCAACCTAAGTCCTTTTACCCTTATCGGCGCTACCACACGTGCAGGCATGATCACCGGGCCGCTGCGGGAGCGTTTCGGTATGACCCACCGCATTGATTTTTATGATGTTGAGGAGATCAAACAGATCATTTTCCGGTCGGCCAAGTTGCTCAAGGTCGAGGTGGAGGAACAGGGGGTCTTGGAAATAGCCCGCAGGTCGCGGGGCACGCCACGGGTGGCCAACCGTCTTTTAAAAAGGGTCAGAGACTGGGCTCAGGTCAAAGCCAAAGGCGTGGTGACCCTGGATGCGGCCAAAAAGGCTTTGAGTATGTTGGAAGTGGACGATCTGGGCTTGGATGCCATGGACCGCAGGCTCCTGCTGACGCTTATAGAGAAATTCAAAGGCGGGCCGGTAGGGTTGGACAGCCTGGCCGTGGCTTTGTCCGAGGAAAGTGAAACTTTGGAAGATGTGTACGAGCCCTTCCTTATCCAGATTGGTTTCCTCCAACGAACCGCCAGTGGCCGCAGGGCTACAGACCTGGCTTACAAACACTTCGGCAAAACCGCTTCCAAACAGTCCCAGGAAAAATTATTTTAGGATGGTTGTGTGCAGAAATTTGAACCAATAGCTAAAATGTTAATTTTTACGGGAGTGGCTCTTGCGGTCCTGGGTGCTGTTATTCTTTTTGCCGGCAAAATACCAGGAGCGGGGAAGCTACCGGGCGATTTTATGATAAAGAAAGGCAATTTTACCTTTTACTTTCCCCTAGCGACATGCCTTATCCTCAGCGTTATCCTCAGTTTTATCTTCTGGCTGCTGGGTAAAAAATGACAAAGTGGACGCGTTTTAGGTTAGCGGTTTACCTCCTTTTGGCAGGGTTTTTCCTCAGCCGCTGTGCTCCCTTGCCCGAGACCAGATATGTTCCGGTCAGCCCGGTTATCACTCCCAGCAAAGGCGTTCCTGCCCAACAACTTGCCAAACAGATCCTGATAAAGGTCTCTATTCTCCATGCCGAAAACAACCTGTCGTTCAAAGTGGGTCCTAGCCCGGCGATGGTCCTTAAAGATAAAGGAAGCCGGGAGTTCACCCTGAAACCCGGGGCCAATGTCATAGTATATTGGAGGCCCGAGGGTCTGCTGTTGCAGGGCTCGCCCTTTGCCGCGGCTAAAACCCTGAGGTTTAGACTGCAGCAGCCGGGAAGTTTCAAGATCAAAGGCCGTTACTATTCTGGAGATATAATCCTGGCATATGACAACTCCAGGAAACCGCTGATTATCGAAGAGGTCTCTCTGGAAAAATACCTCTACGGCGTCCTGGTGGGTGAAGTTTCCCAAAAATGGCCCCTGGAAACCCTGAAAGCCCAGGCGGTGGCCAGCCGGACCTTTGCCATTTACTCCATGCAGAAAAGCCAGGGCAGAGATTTTGACATTGAGAACGGGGATATGTCCCAAGTCTATGTGGGAGTGCCTTCAAGTATCGAGCCTGACCTGGAAAAGGCCATTGCCAGCACAACCGGGGTCATCATGCGCTATCAGGGACAGCCCATTGCGGCCTACTACCACTCCACCTGCGGAGGCATGACCGAAGACGCCGCCAATGTCTGGTCCCAGGATATTCCTTACCTCCGTGGAGTGCCTTGCGGGTTTTGCCGGGACAGCAAACATTACTGGTGGAGCGCCAGCATTAATAAGGAAAGGATGTCAGGGATCCTTACCAAAAACCATCTGATTTCCGGAGCCTTGCAGGGGATGAGGATCGCAGACCGGACCGTGAGCGGCCGGGTCAATAACCTGGAGGCTTTTACTGACAAGGGGCTGATCAGGATCAAAAGCTCCAGCTTCAGGCTGGCGGTCGGTTCTTCGGTTATCCGCAGCACTAATTTTGACCTATTTGACCGCGGAGATACCATTAAATTCGAGGGCAAAGGCTGGGGACACGGGGTGGGCCTATGCCAGAGCGGGGCGTATGGCATGGGCGTGGCCGGTTGGAACTACGCGCAAATCTTACAACACTATTACACCGGCATCGAAATAAGCAGAGTTTATTGAAAATGTTTTATCGTACGCCGGGCCCAGACTTTTGCGGTATATTGTTAGGGGTATTCATTTTTACCTAAAGGAGGATTTCTCAAATGAACATGAGCCAGACGATAGGTGTTGTTTGTTTTGTGCTGGTGGTCATTGGTTTATACCTTTTGTGGGGATATAAACCCCACCGGACCGTGACGGTTGAGGATGAACCAGGTTTGCGCCAAGCCGTAGACCAGGCTAAGAACGGCGACGAGATCGTGGTGGCCGATGGTATTTATCACGTGAAAACCTTTCTCTGGCTGAGGAACGTGAGAAATATCGTTCTGAGGGGCGCTTCCGGTGACCCCCGCAAAGTTATCCTGAGGGGCGTGGGTTTTTACAAGACCATCCCGAAGATAGACAATTTTATCTTGTCGATCCAGGGCTGTACCAATGTGACCGTGGAAGCACTTTCTTTTGAAGAGGCCCGGCATTTTGGCATCAAAATCGACGCGGGGACCAGGCCGCGAAACATCAACATCATCAACTGCCGTTTCCGAAACATCGGGGTCAGGCATATCAAGGGAACCTCCACGCCCAAACATGAAATGGCGGTCGGCGGGTCGGTCCGGAACTGTTATTTTGAAAACGACAGCGACAAGGTGCCCCGCAAAGACTGGTATGACAAAGGCAACTATATCTCCGCTATCGACATGCAATGCCTGGACGGCTGGACTTTCAGCGACAACAAGTACGTGAATATCAAGGGCCGTACCGGCGGGGGCCGGGCGGCAGTCTTTATCTGGGGCCACTCGCGGAACATCGTGGTCGAGCGCAATATCATCATCGGCTGCGACCGGGGAATCGCTTTTGGCAACCCCAGCGGGTCTCCCGTGGATGCCCCTTACAACCATGTGGCTTACGGGATATGCCGCAATAATTTCGTGGTCAACCAGACGGACAGCGCCATTGAGCTGGCCTGGGTGCAGCATGTCAAGGTTTACAGCAATTCCTGCTGGAGGCCCGATGACAGCGGCCGGGGTATCCGGTGCATCGAGCTGGTCAAAGACGCCAAGTTGATCAATAACCTGGTGCGGGGCAAACTGGAAATCATTGACGGGTGCGAAGGATCCAATAATTGCATCCATGCTCCAAGCAACTATTTTGTAAATCCCAAAAAAGGGGATTTGCACCTGACTTCTTTGGCTAGCGGGGCGATGGGAAAAGGGCTTGTGCTAGCCGAGGTTAAAGAAGACTTCGACCGCCAGCCGAGGAAGCCTACCCCTGATATCGGCGCGGACGAATATACTCCGGCCAATAAACATGGCCGGTAGGCTGACCAAAGCTCTTTTCGGGGACTGACCATGGCCACGCTGGAACAAAACTTAACCCAAGAGACCACGGCGCTGGACAACCCCTGGCAGGTGGTCCTTTATAACGACGAGGTCCACACTTTTGACGAGGTCATCCTACAAATCCAAAAAGCAATTGGCTGTTCGCTGGAACGCGCCGAACAACTTACCCAGATGGTCCACAACAACGGCAGGGCCATCGTGTATATAGGAGAAAAGGAGCCGGCCGCCAAAGTTAGAACGGTTCTCCTGCAAATCAACCTGCAAGTTTTAATGGAGAGAACCTAGGATGCATGGAAAAGAGGGAGGGGTTTTATGAGCCTAAGCCAGATATGGGGTGTTGTGTGTTTCGCGATGGTGGTAGCCGGAACTTCTATGCTTTACGGTCAGCAAGACCACCGTGTGGTACAGGTCACGGATGAAACTGGTTTGCGCAACGCCATAGACCAGGTCAAAGGCGGCGACGAGATCGTCCTGGCCGACGGTGTATACGAGGTGAGCAAATTTCTCTGGCTGAAAAATGCGGAAAACATCATCATCAGAAGCGCTTCCCGGGACCCTAAAAAAACCATCCTGAGAGGCCAGGGATTTTATAAGGTATTCCCCAATAGTGATATTTTGTGGATCGAGGGCTGTGCCAATGTGACCATCGAGGGGCTATCCTTTGAAGAGGCCCAGGATTTTGGCATCAAGATTTACGCCAGCTCAGAGCCAAAGAATATCAACATCTTGAGTTGCCGTTTTTTTAACATCGGGGTCAGGCATATCAAGGGGACCGCTTCGTCCAAGCATGAAATGGCCGTGGGCGGGTCGGTCCGGGATTGTTATTTTGAGAACACCGATATTCCTCCGAAAACTTGGCTGTTCGACGGCAACTATATCGCAGCTATAGACATGATGTGCCTAGACGGCTGGACCTTCAGCGACAACAAGTTCGTCAACATCAAAGGCGCCAGCGGAGGGGGTCGGGCCGCCATTTTCATCTGGGTCGAGTCGCAAAATATCACGGTGGAACGCAATATCATCATCGGCTGCGACCGGGGGATCGCATTCGGCAACCCCAGCGGTTCCTCCAATTACGCCGCCAAACATGTGTCCGACTCGATCTGCCGCGATAATTTTCTTTCCAATCAAGCGGACACCGGTATCGAGCTGGCTTGGGTCAGCAACGTTAAGGTCTATAACAACACCTGCTGGAGGCCGGACGAACATGGCAGTGCCATCCGGTGCGTCGAAAAAATTGAGGGCGTAGAGCTGGTCAACAACCTCACGCGCGGGAAACTGGAACTTAAAGAAGGGGCCGAGGATAATAATAATTTTGACCAAGCTTCGGACGATTATTTTGTGGATCCCCAAAAAGGAGACCTCCATTTGACTTCCTCAGCCGTGGGCGCTCTGGGCAAGGGGGTCAGCCTGCCTGAAGTCACGGAAGATATAGATAAACACCAAAGAAAGCCACAGCCTGATATCGGCGCTGCCGAATATGAGTCTTCCAGCACCCCTTGACTTTGAGTGGTTATATTGTCAGGGCTAGTCCTATGAGGGATGGAACGTGATGAACCCAGGCCAGTTAGTTGGCAGCATTTGCTTTGTTCTGGTGATCGTTGGTTTTTTTTGGTTGATCGGCCATAGATCGCGCCGCGTGGTGCAGGTCTCGGATGAGCCGGGACTGCGCAAAGCCATCGAGCTTGTCCGCAACGGGGATGAGATCGCTTTGGCTGATGGCGTTTATCAGATCAAGAATTACCTAGGGCTGAAGCACGCGAAAAACATCATTCTCAGGAGCACCTCTCGAGACCCCCAAAAAGTCATTCTTCGGGGTTCAGGATTTTTTAAGGACGGCCAACCCCAGGATTCATTTATCCTTCTGATCCAGGGTTGCACCAATGTGACGGTCGAAGGACTGACTTTTGAGGAGGCGCGCAGTTTCGGAATCAAGATCGAAGCGGAGAGCAGGCCGAAAAATATCAACATCCTGAACTGCCGATTTTTCAACATCGGGATCAGGCATGTCAAGGGAACTTCCTCTCCCAAACATGAGATGGCGGTGGGCGGATGTGTCAGGAATTGTTATTTTGAGAACACCAAAGTCCCTCTAAGCAATTGGATCTATGAAGGCAATTATATTTCCGCGATCGATATGACCTGCCTGGAGGACTGGACCTTCAGCGACAACAAATTTGTCAATATTAAAGGCGCCAGCGGAGGGGGCAGGGCCGCGATTTTTATTTGGGTCGAGTCACGGAACATCGTGGTGAAGAGGAACGTCATCATCGGCTGTGACCGGGGGATCGCTTTGGGCAATCCCACGAATTCCTCCAGTTACGCGGACATCCATGTGTCAGAGGGGCTTTGCTGTAATAATTTTGTTTCGGACCAGGCGGACAGCGCCATTGAGCTAGCCTGGGTGCAGAACATTAAAGTGTATAACAACACCTGTTGGAGACCCGACGACCATGGCCGGGGAATCCGGTGTATCGAGCGTGTTCAGAACACCAGACTTGCGAATAACCTTGTGAGGGGTAAACTGGAACTGGTCGAGGGGTGCGAGGGAACCCATAATTGTGTCCATGCGGCCAAGGAATATTTTGTTCAACCTGAGCAAGGAGACCTTCACCTGACCTCGTTGGCTGAAGGTGCTCTGGGTAAGGGGATCAGCCTTCCAGAGGTCAAAGATGATATCGATAAGTTTCCCAGAAAACAGGTTCCTGACATCGGCGCTGCCGAATATTACCCGGTAAGAAACTAAAGGTTTTTATGTATTGATGGGGAAAAATGGCTGAAAACAAAGGTATGAGGCTGGAAACCAGGCTGCAGCAGCGACTTATCCTGACGCCGATGATGCAGCAATCTCTTCAAATCTTGCAGTTGCCGGCCATGGAACTGGCGGAATATATCCAGGAGCAGATCACCGATAACCCTGTCTTGGAAACTGTGGAAGAAAAGGAAATAGAGGGCAGGGAGGACCGGGAGCGTGAAACTGCACAAGCACAGGATCCGGAAGAGTTCGTTCCATTAGCCGATTCCGAGAACGAGGTAGCCCAGGAGATCCGGCTGGACCAAACTTCACCCGGACAAGGGGTCAAGCTGGAAGAGTGGAGCCAGTATTTTGAAGAAACCAGCAGCGAGCCCTATTCTGAAAGCCGGGAGACCAGCAAGAGGAAGTTTTTTGAGAACACGATCACGGTCCAACCCACTTTGCAGGACCACCTTTTATGGCAGCTGCAACTTTTCTGCCGAACTGACGAGGAATTCGGGATCGGCGAGGAGCTGATCGGGAACATCAATGAGGACGGCTACTTGCAGGGTGTTGATCTGGAGGGAGTTGCCGCGTCTTTGGAGGTCGGCCTGGAAGCTGTCCAGGGTGTGTTGAAGTTGATACAGGGTTTTGAACCTACAGGCGTGGGAGCCAGGGACCTCAAGGAGTCCCTACTCATCCAGCTGGAAGCCAAGGGTTTAAAAGATTCTCCTGCCTATATGATTGTGGAAAATCATTTGGAAAGGTTCGAGAAGAAACATCTTGCCGAAATAAAGAAACAACTGAGTCTGTCAGAAATCCAGATGCAGGAGGCCTCCCACCTCATCAGTTCTTTAGAGCCCAAACCAGGCCTGGAGTTCGGCAAAGAGGTCCCCAAGTACGTGGTCCCGGATGTTCTAGTTGAAGAAATAAACGGAGAATTAAAGGTTTTTATCAATCAGGCAGGGGTCCCGCGGCTGAGATTGAGCCGGGCATACCGGAACCTTTTGCGGAAACAGGTCTTTGCGGACCCGGAAGAAAAGAAATACCTCGAACAAAAAGTCCAGGCGGCCATTTGGCTCATCAGGAACCTGGACCAACGCCAGCGGACGATCCATCGGGTCGCCGAAGCGTTAGTTTCGGCGCAGAGGGATTTTTTTAGAGAGGGCGTGGATTTTTTAAAGCCGCTTACCTTGAAGCAGATCGCGGCCGAACTGGGCCTGCATGAATCCACTCTCAGCAGGGTTTCCGTTAACAAGTATCTGCAATGTCAGCCATGGGGTTTTTGAGCTCAAGTACTTTTTTACAAGCGGCATCAAGACCATGACGGGCGGATTGGCCTCTTCCTCCAGCATCAAAGCTTTGATCAAGGGGTTGATCTCGGAAGAACCTCATGACAAACCTTTGAGTGACCAGATGATTACTCAGATCTTGAGGGAGCAGGGTTACGAGATCGCCAGGAGGACGGTCAGCAAATACAGGGAAGAGTCCCAGATCCCGCCAGCGCACCAGCGGAAAAAGGGTTGAGAGGCTGGGTTTGTATTTTTCTTAAGCGTTGACAGGATAAATATCCCTGAATTATAATCATAGCGATCCAAAAAGGGAGTTTAATGAAGATTCTAATCACAGGAAGACACTTTGAGATTACTCCTGCCTTGAGGGAACACGTATGTCAGAAAGTCGAAAAGGCGAAGGAGTTTTTCCCCACCCTGAACCGTGTCCATGCTATTTTATGCGTTGAAAAATTTCGCCATAATGCCGAGGTCGTCATGTCCGGCAATGGCGTCAAGGTGAGCGGAGCGGCGACCAGCAAAAATATGTATACTTCCATCGACCAGGTCATGGAAAAGATCAAGCGGCAGGTCAAAGAAAGCCATAAAAAGAAAGTTACCATGAAATCGCGCCACCGGTTCTCGGTTTCCCTGCCAGGAGGTAGTTCGGCGGAGAGCGGGCTTACCTCTCTGGAATTAAGGCTGGATTCCAAGCCGGTCATAGCCAGATAAATATTCGGAGGTTTGCGCCATGAAAATAATGGATTTTTTGGTTCCCCAGGCCATCCAGGTCCAGGTTAAATCCAAGACCAAAAAAGAAGTCATTGAAGAGCTGGCCAACCTTTTATATAAAGCCGGCAAGATCACGGATTTAAAGAAAGTAGTGCAGGTTTTGATGGACCGGGAGGAGCTCGGCTCTACAGGCATCGGACAGGGGATCGCCATTCCTCACGGTAAATCCGACAGCGTCAAGGACCTGGTCGCAGCGTTCGGGTTTTCCAAAACCGGCATCAGTTTCGACGCGCTCGACGGAGCTCCCGTGCACCTGATCTTCCTTCTGGTCGCTCCCGAAGCCCAGGCCGGCGCCCACTTAAAGGCATTGGCCTGCATTTCCAGTTTTCTCAAGGACAAATATTTCCGCAACGCCCTTCTACAGTCCGCCACCCCCGAGGACGTGATCAAGGTCATCGAAGAAGAACAGAAAAGACATTAGACCGTATGACCTCCCTCAGTGTTCAAGAGCTCTATAATGAGAAGAAGGAAGAGCTAAAACTCAAAATCCTGTGCGGTGAGTCCAGCTGCAAGGCGAGGAAGATCCCTGTCGCGGACGTCAACAGGCCCGGCCTCGCCATCGCCGGATTTTTCGACTATTTCGCCCACGAGCGGGTCCAAGTCCTCGGCCTGACCGAGATCACCTACATCAACCAGATCCCTAGCCCGCAACGAAAAAAACTATTCCAGAAGATCTTTTCTTACAAGATCCCCTGTTTTATCGTGACCCGCAATATCTCGGTTCCCAAGGATTTTCTGGAAGTCGCCCGGCAAAGCAAGACACCCGTCCTGAGCACCGAGTTGATGACCACCAAATTTATCATGGACCTGATCCTGCATCTAGAGGACAAGCTGGCCCCGGAAACCAGCGTGCATGGCGTGCTGGTGGATGTTTACGGCATTGGCGTACTGGTCCTCGGTAAAAGCGGTCTGGGAAAGAGCGAATGCGCCCTGGATCTGATCATGCGTGGGCACCGACTCGTTGCGGATGATGTGGTGGATATCAAACGCACCACTGAAAAGACCCTGATGGGGAGCGGCCCGGAGATCATCAAGTACCACATGGAGATCCGGGGCGTGGGGATCATCGATATCAAGAGCCTTTTTGGGACCCGGGCGGTCCGCGAGAAGATCCGCATCGAGCTAGTGGTTATGATCGAGGAGTGGGACGAGAAAAAACAGTACGACCGCCTGGGCCTGGAACAGCAGACCACCACATTCCTGGGCGAAACCCTGCCCCAGATCGTCCTTCCCATCCGGCCCGGCCGAAACATCGCTATTCTGGTCGAGATCGCCGCCATGAACGAGCGGCTCAAGAAGCTAGGCCACTTTACCGCCAGAGAGTTCAACCTCCGTCTGCTGGAACGCCTGCAGCGAGAAAATAAACAAAAAGGTGGCCAGGAGAGCGCTGTTTGAAACGGTGGATGATCCGCGCCGGTTTAGGGTTGCTGCTCCTGACCCTGATCCGGCTTCTCTGTTTGAGGTCCCTAGCCCTTTTACCCGACGAAGCCTATTATTGGACCTGGTCCCAGCATCTTGCTCTCAGCTATTATGACCATCCTCCGATGACCGCTTATCTTATCCGTTTCTTCGAACCTCTGGGAAGCTTCTGGAACCACCTTTCCGGCCTACCCGGGGATTTTCCCAGCGAATGGCCGGTCAGGGCCGCTTCCTTGCTGTTGTCCAGCCTGGCCACGCTCGTGATGATGGGGCTGAGCTGGAAGTTCAAACCGAGGACCAGTTCCATCTCCCTGGTCTTTTTCCTTTCCCAGTTCGTCCTGATCTTTGCTATCGGCGGGTTGATCATGACGCCGGACACGCCCATGATGTTCTTTTGGGTCTGTTCCCTGTACGCCTTATGGCAAGCCACGCATGCTTCGCCGAAGTGGTGGGGGGTCCTGGGATTCAGCCATGGGGCTGGGTTTTTTGTCCAAATACACCATGGCCTTTTTCCTCCTGGGTGCGGCCTTTTATCTACTGGCTTTTGGCAAAGGTAGGAAATGGCTGGCCACCAAAGGGCCGTATCTGTCTCTGGGAATATGCCTGGTCATTTTTCTGCCGGTCCTCTGGTGGAACCAAAGCAACCAGTGGATCTCCTTTCTCTACCAGTGGCGGCACGGCACGGAAGCCGACCCCAACGCCGGGTGGAAGACCTTTGCTAATTTCCTCGGCGGACAGGCAGGCGTCATCACCCCGTTCGTTTTTCTTGCCCTGATTTTTTGCCTTATCCAGAACCTAAGGACCTATCTCAAAAAGCCCGAAGACAAGAACAGTTTTATCCTCAGTTTCAGCCTGCCTCTTCTAGCCTTTTTTAGCTTTACCAGTTTCAGGGGCAGGGTGGAAGCCAACTGGCCGGTATGCGCTTACCCCGTCCTGTTGATCGCGCTAGCCGATTCCTGGGGTACCCTCTGGTCCAAAGGCAACGCTTTTCGGGGCAAAAGAACTTGGGCGTATTTAGTGCTGGGTTCGGCAATGGTGCTGACCATCTTAGTCCACTGGCTTGTCCTGGCCCCGCCGGAATGGCTTTCCCCGGAAAATCCAGTTCTAAAAAGACACTATGGCTGGAGGGAACTGGGGCAGGAAACCGGTCGATTGATTCAGCAGGACCCTTCTTTCGTTTTGGCGGCTGAAAGTTACCAAATCGGCAGCGAACTTTTATTTTATTCCCGCACCAAGCAACTGTTATTTTTGGGGGGATTGCCGGCGGTGCACCCCATCTTTGATTGGCAACCGAAAACCTCATGGGTCGGCAAGGACGCCCTGCTGGTCATAGAAGGAGAACCTCCTTTTTGGGTCACTTCGCGGTTCGCGAAGATCCAGAAAAGTTTAGACCTCACTATTTTTAAAGGAAACAAAAAGGTCAGGGTTTTTTCTTTCTTCAGATGTTATAATTTCAAAGGTTAAGCACTTCGTTCCATCTTTTCTAGGCCTAACAGATGACGTGAGGGAGAGCGATGTCTTTTTTTAAGATCTATCCGGGGATGCGGATGAAACGCTGGATCTTTCTCTTGATCCTAAGCGCGATCGTGCTGGCCATTGCCATGCGGGGATGCGCCGGCATTACGCTGAAGGAATTCAAGCTGGTCATAATTCCGGAAGCGTTCATGATGGATGTAGCCCACCGGGTCCAGAGCTGGCGTTTCGTGGACTTTTTGCTCTTGATCCTAGGTCTGTGGGGGCTTTACCTGGCCATCGGGAGGATCATCCGCAATACCCAGATCTATTATGCCCCGGAAAAGGATGATCGGGCCCTACCCTCTTTCCTGCGCAGGAATCAACTGCGCAAGGGACCCCGCATCGTAGCCTTCGGGGGCGGCACGGGATTGCCGGCCCTTTTGCACGGACTGAAAGAATTTACCAGCAACATCACGGCCATTGTGACCGTGATGGACGACGGGGGGAGTTCGGGTCGCCTGAGGCGGGAGATGCACGTCCTGCCACCGGGGGATATCCGCAACTGCCTAGTGGCCCTGGCCGACGTCGAACCGTTGATGTCGGAGCTTTTCCAGCATCGCTTTAAAGGCAAGTCCGCTTTGACCGGCCACAGTTTTGGTAACCTCCTTATCGCGGCCTTATCCGATGTGACGGGTGATTTTGGACAGGCGGTCAAAGAATCCAGTAAGATCCTGGCCATCCGCGGCCAAGTCCTGCCGGTAACCCTGGAAAACGTCTCCCTACACGCCAGGCTAGTAGGCGGCAAGCTGGTCAAAGGCGAATCCAGTATCACCAACTGGAAAGCCAAGGTGGACCGGGTGTTCTTAAAACCGGATAACTGCAAGCCCAGCCCGGAAGCCCTGGAAGCCATTTCCAAAGCCCAGGCCATCATCATGGGGCCGGGCAGCCTCTACACCAGCATCCTACCCAATCTTTTAGTGCCAGGCATTGCCGACGCCATTGCCAGGGCCAGTGCCGTGAAGATCTATGTGTGCAATATCATGACCCAGCCAGGCGAAACGACAGGGTATTCGGCCAGCGAACACGTGAGGAAAATCATCGAGCACACAGGGCGCAAGCTGATGGATTACGTTGTGGTGAACTCAGAAAAGATCCCTGAGGCACTGCTTAAAAAGTACGCGTTGGATGGAGCCTATCCCGTTGACGAGACCGAAAGTGAACTGAAAAAACTAGGTGTATCCGTGATCAAGGCAAAGGTCCTGGCCGAAGGGGATTATGTCCGGCACGATCCTTTAAAGCTCGGCAGGACCATCATGAAGCAGGTCATTATTTAATTGCCGGTTAAGGAATTCTGCCAACCCAGGTTTTAGCACAAACCAAGAAGGAGCATGCGTTGATAGGTTTGATCGTGGTCAGTCACGGTAATTTTGGACTAGAACTTCTTAAGACGGCTGAGTTGATCCTGGGTCCACAAAAAAATGCGGTGGCGCTGGCATTCACCAGCCAGGACCGCAAAGAGGACCTGATCAAGAGGATTCAGGAGAAGATTGAGTCGATAGCAGGGGACAAGGGGGTTTTGATCCTCGTGGACATGTTCGGGGCGAGCCCGCACCAAGCCAGCTTGCTGGCAGAAACGAAAAAGACTGTCAAGATCCTGACCGGGGTCAACCTCCCCATGATCATCGAGTTCTGCCTCAAGAGAGAGCAGTTGACACTTGATCCCCTGGTGCAGACCGTGATCCATGCCGGCCAGACCGGTATACGGGAAGGAGTCTAGCGATGGTCGTATTGGCCCGTATTGACGACCGGCTCATCCACGGTCAGGTCGTGGTCGGGTGGGTCAAGACCCTGGGGGCTGATCACCTGGTCATCGTGTCCGACGAGATAGCCCGCGACGATAAACAAAAGAAATTGTATGAAATGGTGGTGCCGTCCCATTTAAAAGTCTCTTTCCTGGATTTTGCGAATGCTGCGCAGTGGCTCAATTCGGTCTATTCTGAAAAGGACCGAGTCATCCTTTTGTTTTCGCGCCCGAGAGATGTCGTTTCATTGCTAAATAAAAAGTGCAAATTGTCCAAGGTCAACGTGGGCGGTATGCACTACGTGGTCGGCAAAAAAGAGATCTATAAATCCGTGTTCGTGGACGATGAGGACGTCGACTGCCTGAAAGATATCGCCTCCAGGAAGATCGTCCTGGAAGCTCAGGCCGCGGCCAGCGACGAACCGGTCGATATCATCAAGCACTTGGGATGGCAAATCGAGCCCCAGACAGGACCCAAGAAACCCTCTTGAAATAAAAGAGGACGAGCTAGCCCGGGAACAGGGTGGGAAGGAAGAAGTTATATGGCCAAAACAGTCAATTTTCTTATGGGTGTCCATAACCATCAGCCCACTGGAAATTTCGATCATGTTTACAGGGAGGCTTTGAACCGCGCCTACCATCCTTTTTTTGAGATGCTGGACAGTTTTCCGGAACTCAAGATCACGGTCCATATGACCGGATGCCTTCTGGACTGGCTCAAAGCCAATGAACCCACTCTTTTAAAGCTTCTAAAGAAAATGGTCATCCGCGGCCAGGTGGAAATGATGACCGGAGGTTACTATGAGCCCATCCTGGCGGTCATCCCGGACCACGATAAGGCCGGCCAGATACAAAAACTAACGCTCTTTTTAAAAGATGAATTGGGCGCTCAGGCTGTCGGGCTTTGGCTGGCCGAAAGGGTCTGGGAGCCCCATCTTCCTATGGTCCTCAACCAACTGGGTGTCGAATACACGGTCCTAGACGATTCCCATTTCAAAAGCTCCGGTCTACCCGTAGAAAAACTGGACGGCTACTATATCACGGAAGAACAAGGGTATCCCCTAGCGGTTTTCCCCATCAGCGAAAAGCTGCGTTACATGATCCCTTTCAAGGAACCGGAGCAATCCCTGAGCTATTTTGGAGAAATGGCCACGGAAAAAGGGGATCGCGCCGCGATCCTGGCGGATGACGGTGAAAAGTTCGGTTCCTGGCCGGAAACCTACCATTCGGTCTACGAGGAGAAGTGGCTGGAAAGATTTTTCCAGGCCCTGAGAAAAGAGAGTTCCTGGGTCAAGATGAGGACCTTTTCGGAATACCTCAGGGCATATCCGGCCCGGGGGAGGATTTATATCCCGACGGCTTCCTACACAGAGATGATGGAGTGGGTTCTGATGCCGGAAAGCCACGAAGTCTACGACCAGGCTAAAAAGATCCTGCGGCAGACGGGCAGCACGCAGTATGACGGGTATCTCAAAGGCGGTTTTTGGAGGAATTATTTCACCAAATACGAGGAAGCCAATCATTTGCATAAAAAAATGTTATGGGTGAGCCGACGCCTCGCGGAGGCCAAGGAAGGTCAGAACAGCCGGAACAAGGAGGTCCTCCAGCAGGCGCAGAACGAACTTTATCAAGGACAGTGCAATTGCCCATATTGGCACGGCGTTTTCGGGGGATTGTATCTCAACCACCTCAGGTTCGCGGTTTACCACCACCTGATCCTCGCCGAACAATTGTGGCAGCAGGCTGTGAATGGCAAGGAAAAGTTCTGCAAGGCAGAAGTCATGGACATGGACCTCAACGGCTTCAATGAGGTCATCCTGCGCAATAACCTGGTCAGCTGTTATTTTGACCCGGCCTACGGCGGGTCTCTTTGGGAGTGGGATTATAAACCCAAGGGGGTCAACCTTACGGATGCCCTATCCAGACACCAGGAATCCTATCACGCCAAACTCAAGAATTTCGTGAAACAACAACACGATCCCCATCCGCAAGGCCAGGCCGCGAGCATCCATGACCTGGTCAGGGTCAAGGAACAGGGGCTGGAAAACCTGCTGCAGTACGACTGGTATCTGCGTCAATGTTTTTTGGACCATTTTCTGGGACAGGCGGCCACCCTTTCAGGTTGTAAAGCCTGCCAATACCCTGAGGAGGGGGATTTTGTCAACCAACCTTATGAGTTCAGGGTCCACGAGGAAATGGAAGGCATCCATTTGGTCTTGTCGAGGCAGGGGGGGATCTGGAGAGGTGGAAAACATTACCCCTGTTCGGTGGAAAAAGATATCCTTCTTCCGGGTCAAGAGGCCGGCCTGACGGCCAATTACACCCTGAAAAACACGGGTTCCGAGGACCTTATCTGCCGATTCGGAGTGGAATTCAATTTTAACCTGCTGGCTGGCAGGGCCGACGACAGGATTTTTTATATCCCCGGCAGGACGCTCAAGGAATCTTACTTAAACATCACCAGCGAAGAATTGGAGGTGCGGGAGGCAGGGCTCAAGGATGGATGGTTGGGTGTGGATATTTCCTTGGCTATGGACAAGCCGGCGGCCCTTTGGCGGTTTCCCATTGAGACCGTGTCGCAGTCTGAAGCAGGTTTTGAAAGGGTTTATCAGAGCACGGTCCTTTTGCCTCACTGGGAAATAAAGCTCAAGCCGGGCGAGACTTGGAAGGCCGTTTTTAAACTTGGCATCAAAGAGATCAATAAAGTCTAAGTCGTTACGGGAAAGCGCCTCGTTTTTGGCGCTCAATTAATTTGCGGAGGTCAGTAACATTTTTCTACTAGAAATTATTGTGATCGCGGTCGTAGGCGGATTGATCAGCCTTGATGAAACCACTATAGGCCGCTTCATGATCTCCATGCCTTTGGTCACCAGCCCCTTGATCGGCTGGATCCTGGGAGAGCCAGCGATCGGCCTGTCGGTGGGGTTTTTGTGGCAGCTGGTCTGGATCAATTATTTGCCGGTGGGGGTCAATACTCCTCCCAGTTATGTCATGATGGGCGTGCTGGCACCGGCTTTTGCCACTTTTTTCTTCCATCAGATTGATGTACCTTATGAGGCCGCCGTGATCTTCGGTATCCTCGTTACCCTGCCCCTGGTCTTTCTCAATGGGCTTTTGGACGCCCATTTGAAAGAGAAGAATCATATTTTTGTGCGTATGGCCGAGGCCGGGGTGGCCAAGGACAGACCGAGCATGATCTCCTGGGCCATCTGGCTCAATGTGACGATGGTGCTGGTCAAGAACGCCCTGATCTATTTCATTGCACTGGGCTGCCTGACTTCGGTGGCCACGAATGTTCTGAAATACTTACCGGATCATTTTATCCAGGGTATGAAATTTTCTTTTTACCTGGTCCCCGGAATAGGGCTGGCGACCGTATTTGACCTTTTTAAAAGCAAAGAAAACCAGAGTTACTTTTTGACCGCCTTGGTCATCTCGCTGTTTTTGATCTGGCTTTTTCACGTGGCGGTATCCACTTTACTGACCATTTCCATTTTATGCGGTTTTTTGCTGGGATTGATGCGATATATTTTGGCCTGGCGGACCATCAAAACATGAAAGGTTGAGCCATGGAACAGCACGGCTTGGAAAGAAACGACATTTTAAAAATATTTTTCAGGTCATTTCTGCTGGATGCCACGGAGAATTACGAGACCATGAAGAGCGTGGGGTTCAGTTTTGTGATGATGCCGGCCATCAAAAAACTGTATGGCAAAGCCGAAGAAGTGCGGGAATGCCTAAAGGGCAGCCTAGGTTATTTCAATGTCAATCCCTACTTTGCGGCTCCGCTTATCGGGGTATTGACCCGTCTCGTGGAAAGCAAGGCCACGGACGGTTCGGTGAGCCGGGACAGGATCGAGACGGTCAAAAGGAATTTCATGGGGCCTTTGGCGGCTATTGGGGACGCCTTTTTCTGGGCAAGCCTCAGGCCGCTGGCCGCCCTTATCGGGGTGGCGACGGTCTTGTACCACAGGAACAGCTGGCCCCATGGGTTGTGGGGGCTGGTTTTTTTTCTTGTTATCTATAATATTCCACACCTGGCGTTCCGTTACTGGGGCCTGCAGGACGGGTATAAGCATGGAGAAAACATGATCGATTCTTTCCGGGCGATCAATTTCCAGGTGATTATCGAGGAATTAAGACTTTGCGGAATGATCTTCTTGGGTGCTTACCTGCCCGCGTGGTTTTTCGTGGTCCAGAATAAGGATCTTATGCTTTTGGCGCCGCTTCCCCTATTAAAATTGGTATGTTTTGGGGTGGCTTTGTTGTGCTGGAGGTCCAAATTTACCCCGACCCAGTATTTTTGCCTGGTCGTCGCGGCCTGTATCCTGGCCGCTTACCTGGGGTTATTGCCCCCTTTATAGGGCAAGGTCATTGGCAACAAATGGGTCATAAAGTCGTATAATGAAAAATTAATAGAGAAAGGGAGCCAAAGTGGTCCAGAAGCAGACCAAGATCGTGAACAAATTGGGGTTGCATCTCAGGGCGGCTGCCTTGCTGGTACAGACCGCGTGTAATTTCCAGTGCGAGGTGGACCTTAAAAAAGGCAACCAGACGGTCAACGCGAAAAGCATCATGGGCGTCATGAGCCTGGCTGCCAGTATGGGCACGGTCCTGACCATCACCTGCAAGGGCCAGGACGAGGAGAGCGCCCTAAGTTCTTTGCTGGCGCTTATCCAGAATAAATTCAACGAGCCTGCCTGAAATAGCAAGCGGCAGGAAACGGAGAAAAGAGAAACATGACAGGAAAGATCGTTATCAATGGCATCGGGGCATCACCCGGCATTGCCGTGGGACCTGTCTATATCGCAGGTCCGCAGGAATACGCGGGCCGGCGTTATAAGATCCCCGAAGCGGCGGTGACCAAAGAGGTCGAGCGGTTCCACAAAGCCGTCCAGCAGACCAAGGAGCAGCTCAAAGAGATCAGCAAAAAAATGGTCCTGCAGTTTGGCCGGGAACATTCCAGCATTTTTGACGCCCAGGGCATGTTCCTGGACGACCCCAGCCTTATCAATGACGTCGTGTCGGGCATCAAAAAGGACCGCCTTAACGCCGAGACGGTCGTTCTGGAGGTCTTAAAAAAGATGCACGATGTTTTTGCCGCCATGGAGGACGAATATCTCAAGGAACGCGGGATGGATATCGAGGATGTGGGCAGGAGGCTTTTAAAGAACCTGACCAGCAGCGAAAAAAAGGCTATCCAAGAGGTCGACACGGACGTGATCGTCATCGCCAAAGACCTGACCCCTTCCGATACCGCCCAGCTAAACAAGGAGTTCATCCGGGGTTTTGCCACAGATATGGGAGGACCGACTTCCCATACCGCCATCATGGCCAGGTCCTTGGAGATCCCGGCTGTGGTAGGCTTGAAAGAGGTCACCGCCAAGATCAAGGACGGGGACATCCTGGTGGTGGACGGGCTCCAGGGGCTTGTCATCATCAATCCCGACAGCAACACCCTGGCCCATTATTCCCAGGAAGAACAAAAGTACAAAACCCGCCAAAAGGAGCTAAAAAAACTCCGGAAACTTCCGGCAGAAACTCTGGATGGATACCGGCTGCTCCTTTCCGCCAATATTGAGATGCCCCAGGACGTCAAGGCCGCGCTGGAGAACGGCGCCGAGGGGGTGGGTCTTTTCAGGACTGAATTCCTTTTTATGAACGCCGAAAAAACCCCGACGGAAGATGAACAGTATGATGCTTACCAGACGGTCATCAAGAGCATCTTTCCCAACACCGTGGTTATCCGGACCATGGACGTGGGAGGGGATAAAAAAATAAACTTTTTAGAAATCCCGCCCGAGGCCAATCCCAGCCTGGGCCTGCGCTCTATCCGGTTGTCCCTGCGCCACCCGGAGGTTTTTAAGACCCAGCTCAGGGCCATCCTGAGGGCCTCCGTCCACGGCAAGGTCAAGATCATGTATCCCATGATCTCAGGAGTGGAGGAATTCAGGTCGGCCAATAAGCTCTTGGAAGAGGTCAAGGACGGCCTGCACAAGCAGAAGATCCCTTTTGACTCCAATATTGAGGTGGGTTGCATGATCGAACTGCCTTCTGCCGTGATGGTCGCCGATGTCCTGGCCAAAGAGGCGGATTTTTTCAGCATCGGCAGCAATGACCTGATCCAGTACTCCTTCGGGGTGGACCGCGTCAATGAGAATGTCGCTTACCTCTACGACCCCTTCCAACCGGCCATCCTGAGACTGTTAAAGATGACCGTGGAAGCAGCCCATCGGGAGGGTATCCATGTTTCCCTGTGCGGCGAGATCGGAGGGGACCCTCTTTTTACCCTCCTCCTTCTGGGGCTGGGCCTGGACGAGCTCAGCACCGCGGCGGTGCATATTTCCGAGATCAAGCAATCCATACGGTCCACCACTTTTAGCGAAGCCAAAGACATTGCCAACCGGGTCCTGTCCTTCGGGACTTCGCGCGAAGTGACGGAGTTTTTGAAAAAAAGAGCCGTGGATACCAGCATCAAACAATAAAAAAAGGAGAGATCAGTGAATCATAACATCCTGGATCGGCCCCAATCCCTCCATTCCCTGGATTCCCAGGGAATGATCCCCAAAGTAGAAAATTTCTACCAGCAGTGCGCCGTCGGAGTGGCGCTGGGGAGAAAGGCAAAAGTCCCCTCCTCGTATGCCAAGGTCCGCAAGATCGTGGTCACGGGGCTCGGGGGTTCGGCCATTGGGGGGGATTATCTGAGGGCCAGCCTAGCCAAGCAGCTCAAAGTCCCCGTGGTCGTCAACCGGCATTATGTCCTGCCTAAAATGGTGGATCGGGACACTCTGCTTTTTGCCACAAGCTATTCGGGCAATACCGAAGAGACCCTGAGCTCGGTCAAGATGGCCCAGAAACAAAAGGCCAAGATCGTTTGCGTGACCAGCGGCGGGGAACTTCTCCGTCTGGCCAAACGGGCGGGCTACCCTCATGTCGTGGTGCCCGGCGGCATGCCGCCGAGGGCCTCGTTGGGGTTCATGTTCTTTCCCACGCTTTGCGTTCTGGACAGCCTCAAAATGGTACCTTCCCAAGCCGGCGTGATCACAGAAACTTTACGAATGCTCCAAGATGCTTCAGGTTGGTTCGGTCTGGGCCAGCCTACCCGGAACAACCTGGCCAAAAGGCTGGCCGTCCTGTTCCACGACCGGATACCGGTCATTTACGGAGGGGCGGATTACTTTGACGCGGTCGCTTACCGCTGGAAATGCCAGATCAACGAGAACAGCAAAGCCTACGCCATCTCCAACGTGATCCCCGAGATGAACCACAACGAGATCGTGGGCTGGCAGATCCCCAATGCCCTGACCAGGCGTTTTGCGGTCGTGTTTTTGAGGGACAAGCTGGACCATCCCCGCGTCCAACTGAGGATGGTGATCAACCAGCGGCTGATCAAAAAAGAAGCGGGTGCCATCCTGGAGGTTTGGTCCAAGGGCCGTTCTCCCCTGGCCAAGATGTTCTATTTCACGGCTCTGGGGGATTTTGCCAGCGTTTATCTGGGTTTTTTGAACGGCGTGGACCCAACACCCGTTACCCGCATCGAATATTTGAAGAAAATGCTTGCTAAAGGGCGAGCTTAGGTTAAATAATTTATCATTGCCAACTCTAACGGAGGTTGAGAGTATGAGCCCGGAAGAATTTATTGCCCTTTCACCTTTATTCAGCAAATTCACGGCAGACGATGCCAAGGCTTTGCTCAGCAACTCCACCGAGAGTTCCTTTACCAAAGGGCAAACCTTATTCCAGGCCGATAAGGTTGGCGAGAATATGTATATTCTTACCTCGGGTCTGGTGAAGATATGCCGCAACGTTCAGGGCAAGGACGTCACGCTGGCCGTCCTGGGCCAGGGCGACCTGTGCGGGGAGATGTCCCTGGCGGACGACGGACCCCGTTCGGCGACCGCCATCGCCGTGGAGGACACCGCGGCCCTGTGTTTGGAACGCAAAAAATTCGCTGCTCTCAAGGACGGCAACGTGGGGTTGTATCTGCGTTTGCTGGACTGCCTCATCAAAACTTTGTGCCTGCGCCTGCGCCAGGCCAACCAGACCCTGGAAGTCATCAGGTATTGGATCACGTAATGTGCCAAAAGGCCTGGCTGTCCCTGAGTCTGTTCACGGCCTGCGTCTTGCTCTTGACCTCCTGCAGCCTTTTTAAAGCTCCGCCCAGCCTTTTCGACCAATCCCTGGACGCTTATTACCACGGAGACCTGGACCAGGCCATCCATTTGATGGAGACCTGGCAGGCTCAGGACCCCCAGAACATCCTGGCCCTGGAAAATCTCGCGGAACTTTATAAAGAAAAAGCGGATTACCAGGGAGCTTGCCGCTATTACGAAAAGATCTCCCAGATCAAGGCGCCCACCACCTTTACGCTGTGTTGCTGGGCCCAGGCCTGCTATTGCGCCGGAGAACCGGCCCGGGCCAGCCTGCTCTATTCGGATGCTTTGGGATCCGACCCCGACAATGCCGAAGCTTTGTGGGGCAGGGGGCTGTGCCAGGTAGAGCTCAAGGACTGGGATGGGGCCCGCGATGATTTTAACCATCTGGTCGAAGTCTGGCCCAACAACGCCCAGGGTCATTTGGAGCTGGCCAGGGTCTATGAAACCCTCAAGCAATACGACTTCGCCGAAAAAGAATACTCTGAAGCCTTGCGCATCGACCGGAGCCTTTCTGGCATCCACCTGACCCTGGCCTCGCTCTACGAAGCCGAACAGCGTCCCCGGCAGGCGTTGATGAGGTACAAGAAGGCCCAGATCATCTTTCCCGGGGACAGTGAGATCAACGAGAAACTGGCGGCCTTGGCCGAAAAATACCCCTTTTTGGCCGAAGAAGAGGCCAAAAGCACCAGCGTGGCCAATAAAGAACGCCAAGCCACCGCGTCGCCCCTGGTGACCCCCGTGGTGGCTCCCGAAGCCCCGCTGATCCGGGTGGGAATCGTGCCCGAAACCCGCAAGGCCAGGTTCAAGGCGTCCTGTGTTTTTAAGGTCAGGGAAAAAGAGTCCCAATCCGTCCTGGGCCGGGGAGAAACCAATAAGGAATACACCGTGGATATCGAGAGCGACCGGGTGCGCTTCAGGGACGAAGGTGGCAGGCTGCTGGCCTGGCTGGACAATAATACCGAGGTCGTCTTGGACGACCCCCGGGGAACCTTCACTATCTACAATATTTCCTACGGAAAAGGTTATTTTTTTGGGGGAGAAGAGGACAGGATCTACCGGGGCACGCTGGAGATCATACCCAGGACAGGATTTTTCCGCATCATCAATATTGTGAATGTGGAGGAGTATCTCTACGGCGTGGTCGCAGAGGAGATGCCCCTCAAATACCCGGCCGAAGCCCTGGCCGCGCAGGCCATTGCGGCCAGGTCAGAGACCCTGAGCAAGCGGGGGGTCCATGGGACCGAGGGTTTTGACCTGTGCGCGGATGTCCATTGCGCGGTTTACCGGGGAGTCAAAGCCGAGGACCCCGCGGCCGTGCAGGCCGTCAACGACACGGCCGGCCTGGTGCTTTTTTCCGGGGACCTTTCCGGGCCGGGCGGCCGGCTGGTGGACGCGGTCTATATGTCCAGCTGCGGAGGCCATACCGAGAGCGGGGTGGAAGTGTGGGGAAGCTCCTCTCCGGGGCTTGTGGGCGTCAGGGATTGTGAAGGCGAGTGCGACTATGGCGATGACGAATACCCGCTGACCCCGGCGCGGCTGGACGGTTTTATCCGCAAGGAACCGCAGAGCTTTTGCGGCCACGCCAAGCTCTCCTACCGCTGGAAAAAAGTCCTCAATCTTACGGACATTCAGCGGCTGGAAAAACAGTACAAGCTGGGGTCCCTGCAAAAGGTGGCCGTCGGTAAACGCACCCCGGCCGGGTATGTCAAAAGCATCACCCTTTTCGGGACCTCGGGAAACAGGGAGTGGCAGGGAGACCGCATCCGGGGCCTTTTTGGGTCGCTCAAGAGCAACCTCTTTAAAGTGGAACAAAAGACGGACAGCACGGGCAGGCTGGTTTGGCTGGCCATTTACGGGGCAGGTTTCGGCCACGGGGTGGGGATGTGCCAGGAAGGGGCCGGAGGAATGGCCCGCCTGGGTTATTCGGTCAGCGCCATTCTCAAGCACTATTACCCGGGAACGGTTTTGGGAAAATACTATGCATCGTCCACGGTCACGGCCCGCGGTTTTTAAAATGATTGACTCGGCACCGCACGGAGTTATAATTAGGTTCATCATCGTGAAAGTCCCTGTGTCATAATGAAAAAAAGGCTAGGATTTGCCGATGAAAAAAGAAGCTAAGGCCGAAATTCCCTCCCCAATAAAACAAAATCAAAACATAATTACAAAAAAAATATTTTCGCTCCTATTTTTCTTTTTATTATTTCTCCCGCCGGTTTTACGGGCCCAATCAGATACGGCAACACCGACTGTGACAGCCACGCCTTTTGTGCCCTCCTGCGTCCAGCTTTATATATATGGAAACAGCTCAGAAGTGCCCAACGGATATGGATCAGACGGGCTGCCGGTTTATCCAGCACAGGGATATCAGGGCGCTGTCCGTATAAACAGCGGAGGTTCTGTTAATTTCAGCGCTTTTGAAAATACTGCGGACGGCGTTTATTTTGGAGCATCCAACGGCAACTGTAGCGGTGTGAAAGTTGTCAGGATTAGTTATTGAGGGGGAAAATATTGCTTAGTAAAACCATATATATATTAATCATTTTTCTATTCTTTAGCGTTCCGTTAAATGCCCAGAATACGGTTACTGTTTCCGGGACCTCTTCTTCCCCGGCATCTGCTTATCAAAGTGTGACCAATCTAGCTATGATCAAACTCAATCTCAAGTCTAATCCGGGTAATTCAATTCTCCTTCAACTGGGAATAAATCGTACGGGTACTCCAGGTACGCAGGGAGACAACGATATCTTGGCTGTCAAACTTGTCAAGTACGATTCAGGCAGTTCATTTACGATCAATGTTGGAGCTACCAGCCTACCGGCAACAGAGGTTTCTTTTCCTGCATTGTTCCAAAATGGAACTGCAACATTATATACAATTAATCCGGGTGGAGAAACTATTACGGCTGCAGGGCAAGATTATTATATTACTTATGATATTAACCCTGGTGCTAAAGTTGGTGATTTGGTCGGAGTAACAATCAGCGCCAATGCAGATATTACCCTGGACACTTCTAATTTGGTTGCGCCTGCTAATTTTGGCATGGCCAGTGGTTTAATGACTATCCTCAATTATCCAAATAATATAACAACCGCAATAGTTGGGATTAATCCTTCACAGGTATGCCCTGGTGAAAAAGTAGTCGGTTTTGTCAAATTAGGTCTAACTACTAATGTTTCCACTAGCACATTATCCGAATTGGATATTACTCGTTATGGTGCAAGTAGTGATTCTGATGTAGGTGTAGTAAAGCTTTATAAAGACACGAATTATTCTGGAACATTTGAACCTGGACAGGACACGTTGATTGCTAGTGCCAATTTTGCAAGTGGTGTTGCCAGCCTAATGCTTACTCAAACAGCCGAGGTAATAACTCAAATACCTTGGTATTACTTTGTTGTTTATGATATTAGTCAGACTGCGACAATCAATGATACTTTAGGTCTACAGATTGCATCAACAAGCGCTTTTCATTTCTTGGAAGCCGGGAATGTCGTAACAAATAGCAGTATATTTCCTTGGAATTCAAATTCATTGTCGATTATAACCGTATCCACTCCAGTGCCGACGCCAAGTTGTGTCAGTGTTTCGAATAAATTTTGCATCCAAAATAATATCATTAATATTCAAAGTCAGGGGCAAGGTTCAGGTACCCGTCAAGCTAATATTCTCTATTCCGTAGAATATCCTGTTGACTTGGTATCTATCCAGATATTCGATAAGGCCGGGAAGTTGGCCAAAACTCTTGTTAATAAATATATGAATCCCGGACAAAATTCCATCTCTTGGGATGGTACTAATAACGGTGGATCTCTAGTAACGCCTGGAGTTTATATTGTTGTTGTAAAAATGCATGATTTTGTAGAAAAACGCAAAATAGTAGTTGTTAGGTGACCTTTGGTTACAATTCACCAGTGGCGGTAGATACTAATGGGTTTGGACTGAGCAACGGACTTTATTTCTACAGCGTTGATGTTGTTCGTGGTTCCAGTCATGTGAAACAGGCTGGGAAAATCGCCATCACCCGCTGAAATTTCAAATCATTGGAGCAATAAAATAATGAAAACAAAATGGTTGGTGGTACTACTTTTTATCTTTCCAATATCCCTGTCAGGCCAGACTACGGGCCCGGACTATCTTAAGTTTGACCTGTGCCCCAGGGCTATGGGTATGGGCGGGGCTTATGTGGCCGTGGCTGATGACAGCCAGGCGCTATTTTGGAATCCGGCCGGCCTGGCTTCGGTCAAGGGAGGGGACCTCACTTTTTCCCATCTGGCCAGCTTTAGCGACGCCACCTATGAGAGGCTGGATGGCGCTTTTAACCTGATGCAGTTGGGGATAGGGTGCAGTCTGTTCTATTCCCAGGATAACAATTTAACCTCAACCAATGACCAGGGCCAGGACACGGGCAACATTGTCAGCTATGACTGGATGGTCAACCTAGGTGTCGCTAAACAATGGGGGGATTACAAGGCGGGATTGGTGGTCAAAACATTCCATACGCACCTACTGGACATGTATTCACAGGGTGTGGCCCTGGACGGGGGAGCTGATTATGACTGTCCCTTTGTACCGGTTACGGTGGGCGCAGCTGTCCAAAATATAGGGAGCCAGTCAGCTTTGGTGAGCGGGGGAGCAGTAGTTTCTCTGCCTAGCCGGGTCAGGATGGGGCTGATGTGGAGGCTGGTCAGGACAGCCCTGCAGGACCTGTCTTTGGCCGGGGAAGGCGATGTGCCTTTTAGCAGTGATGACAGAGTTATGGGTGGAATAGGCGGAGAATATACCTGGGATAAGATGGTCAGCGTAAGGGCGGGATACCAGATGGGACAGGACAAGGCCAGTTATACCCTGGGGGCAGGGTTTTGTTACGGCTATTGGCGGTTTGACTACGCCTATGCGCCCCTGGACTATCTGGGCGCCAACCAATGGTTCAGCCTGAGCGTCAGGGAATAGCCTCTTTTAGGGTTGGGGTATAAATCTCTGTATTTTATAAGCACAAAATAGCGCATAATAAAGTTCGGGTGTGGGTCTTCCACGGGCAGAGCCCGTGGCTCCCACAAAACATTCAGCCAGCTTTGCTGGCTGACCCAAGGAGTATCCTCCTTTGGAATCCTCTCGGAAAGGAACGGTCTATTGAACTTGCGTTTTTTCATCCACGGGCAAAGCCCGTGGTCTTCTAATCGCCTCCCGATAAATATTTTGCTGGTTTTGTGGAAGAGGTCCCATGAAATTCCATACCGAATACCTTTGGTTCAATACTAAAAAACACAGGGAATACATCAATATCACCCCTGAAGTGGACAAGGCCTTGGCCAAGTCCGGCATCCAGGAGGGCATGGTCCTGGTCTCGGCCATGCACATCACAGCCGGGGTTTATATCAACGACGCGGAGTCGGGGCTCATTCAGGATATCGACGAATGGGCCGAGAGGGTGGCTCCTTTTAAGGAGAATTACCAGCACCACCACACGGGCGAAACCAACGGCGACAGCCACCTCAAAAGCCTCCTGATCGGGCATGAGGTGGTCATTCCTGTGACAGGGGGCAAGCTGGATTTTGGGCCATGGCAGCAGGTCTATTACGCTGAATTTGACGGCCAGCGCAAGAAAAAGCTCGTTATCAAGATCATGGGAGAGTAAACCGCGTTGAAAATTGGTTAAAACTGGCATATATTTAAATCACTTCCCTAATCCTGTCAGGAAAGGGTCATGCGAATGCACCAATTTCCATCCAGGGCCCAAAAGGTCATCCTTTTAGCCATCCTCTTTTCCATTCCCCTGGCGGTCTTAGCCAATGTCCCGAGCGGGCCGATCATCACCCTTGTTGCCGGAACCCCCCAGCAGAACGGATACAGCGGAGACGGCGGCCAGGCCACTCAGGCTAAGCTCAATTATCTTGGGAATGTGGTCGTGGACAACCAGGGCAATATCTATGTGGCCGACCACAACAATCATATGGTCAGAAAGATCGACATCAGCGGTTTCATTTCTCTCTATTCGGACTTAAGGCCGATGAATGGGGGCCCCTGGGGCCTTTATATGGACGGGAATAACGATCTCTATATCACGGATAATAACAACAGGCGCCTTTACCGGCAAACGCCGCTTTCAAGCACTCTGACCAGGATCGACCCGATCTCAAGTTATTTGAGCGGACCCTCCGCGGTCACCGTGGATAACAGCGGCAATATTTATGTCTGCGACTGGAATAACAGCGCGGTCTATAAAGAGGATACACACGGGAACGTGACCACGTTTTTGAATGCTTCCACCAACCTTGGGTCGGGGGCGCATATCGGTTCTCCCTCGGGGATCTGGGTCGATCCATCTGGGAACATTTATCTGTCCGATTCCTGGGGTTATGACGGCACTGCATGGACCACCTTTTTGTTGAAGATCGATACCCAATTCCATATCACCCGGTTGTTGGACGGCTCGCCCCTGGGAGGCATCGAATCTCTGAGCTATGACGGCGCGGGCGGCGACCTCCTCCTCGCGGATGACAGCGATTACGTCTACAAATACAACATTTCCAGCACGGCTTTGACCGCTTTGGCCGGTAACGGCAGTTACGGGTATTCCGGGGACGGCGGTCCTGCTTTGTCGGCCAAGCTCTATTATCCCAACGGCGCGGCCAGCGATAGTTACGGGAACGTGTATATCGCCGACGCGGATAATTATATCGTCAGGAAAGTTGCCAAGGTCGTTCCGCCCCAGCCAGGCTACGCGCCGGTTGCCGGACCCAATATCGTGGCGGCGCCCATGCCGGTCAAAGCGGGACAGCAGGTCTGTCTGTACTACGACACCGCGCCGGCTTCGGCCAAGTGGACGGTCTACAATACCGCCGGGGAGGTCGTGGCGGCGCTTAATTTCAGCGGGCCGGCCAGGCAGTGCTGGGACACCGGAGCGGCCAAGCTCGCGCCCGGGTTGTATTGGGTCCAGATCAAAGGGGTCAACCCGGACAACACGTATTATGTGGAATGGAAACGCATCGCCGTAAAACCCTAGGTCAAGACAGAGGGCCTTTTTAATACCGAGGAGAGCAAAAGCAGCCTGGTCTTGGCCGCGGACGCCAACCTGTCCCCAACCGACAGCAACCAGCCAGCAATTGTCTTTGTTCTTTAATTTTTGACCGGGGCAAACGCCCTCTCCCGCATCGAACGGGCAGTCCTTCCTTTCTAGGCCCAAAAGTCGTAGAATAGTTTTTTATGATATGGAAACAGCCTCTTCCTCCACTCATTGAACGCAAACTTAAACAGATCCTGGGTGCCCGCGAACAGGTGTTGGTGCAAGTGTCCTCCGACCTGTCCAGCCGGGCGTTGTTCGAGGAGTCCTGGCTCGTGGTCACGGACCGCCGGATCCTGAACTTTGAAGCCAAAGCCGGACAGAAACCCAGGATAGACCTGGACCTAGCCATAAGTTCGGTGACCAAGTCCTACACCCGGCCGATGGTGGGCGGGGGAGCCTTGATCGCGGAGACCCGAAAACAGCATTACCGGGTCCTCTTGTTCAGCAATTCTCTTTCTGAGCGTTTCGCCCATCTGGCCAAAGGCATTCGTGACCTGGCTAAAGGCCGGAAGCTGGACCTGCCGGACGACCTGCCTTCGGCGCGGTGCAACCGGTGCGGCAGGCTGGTGCCCCGCAGGCAGGAACGCTGCCCTTTTTGCATCCGTTATTTTGAAGCCCTGCGCCGCATCCTGGTCTATCTTAAGCCTTACGCCTGGCTGTCTGTTCTGGCCGTGCTGGTCACGAGCATCGCCACCCTGACCCAGCTGATCCCTCCCCTGATCACGCGTAACATCATTGACGTGGCCATCCCGGGCAAGAACATTTCCAGGCTGGCCTGGCTGGTCATCGGTTTTGGGGCGGTCAACCTGGTCTACGCGGTGCTGGTGGTCTTCAACAACAGGCTTTTGGCCTGGCTGGGCGGCCGGGTCGGGACGGACATCCGCTCCCAGGTGTTCCAGGCCGTGGAAAGGCTGACCCTGACCTTTTTTGACCGCAGGCATTTGGGCCACATCATGTCCCGGGTCGTCAACGACAGCGGCCAGCTCCAGCACTTTTTGATAGACGGTTTTCCCTACATTTTCCAGAACATCATAACCCTGGCGGGTATCATTATTATCCTGGCATCTTACTCTCCTATACTGACGCTCCTTATCATGATCCCGGTGCCTTTCATTTTCGTGGGCCAGTTCGTTTTCTGGAGGGTCGCCCGGAGCATCAACCATAAATGGTGGAACCAGTACTCCCTCCTGAACCAGCGCCTGGGCGAGTCCATCTCCGGGGTCAGGGTGGTCAAGGCCTTTTTCCAGGAACAACGGGAGATCGGCCGCTTTGACAAGCAGAACCAGAGGCTTTTCAAGGCGCAGTTCGTGGCGGACAGTTTTTGGGGCATGTTCAATCCCGGCATGCAGTTCTTCGTCTCCTCGGGCATCCTCATCGTGTGGTACGTGGGCGGCCAAAAGGCCATGAACCAAACCATGAGCATCGGTACCCTGGTGGCTTTTATCTCCTACCTGTGGATGTTCTACGGGCCGCTTCAATGGTTCAACCTGGTCAACAACTGGATGTCCCAGGCTTTTGCCGGGGCGGAGAGGATCTTCGAGACCATGGACACCCAGGCCGAGGTGTATGAGCCGCCGGACGCCAAACCTTTGCCGACCATCCGGGGTTCCATTGAGTTCAAAAAGGTCACCTTTGCCTACGAAAAAGGCAAGCAGGCCCTGAACAACGTAAGCTTCAAGATCAAGCCCGGCGAAATGATCGGTTTTGTGGGCAAGTCCGGGTCGGGCAAGACCACCCTTTTGGGACTTTTGTGCCGGTTCTATGTGCCGGACGAGGGAGAAATATTAGTGGATGGCATCCCCATCAACCAGATCAGGCTGGAGGACCTGCGCAGGCATTTCGGGCTGGTCCTGCAGGACCCGTTCCTGTTCGGTTCTTCCATCTACGAAAATATTTCTTACAGCCGGTCTGACTCGAAGATCGAGGAGGTCCTGCTGGCTGCCCGGGCTGCCAATGCCCACGACTTTATCATGACCAAGCCGGACGCTTATGACACCCGGGTGGGCGAGCGGGGCAACCGCCTGTCCGGCGGGGAAAAGCAGAGGATCTCCATTGCCAGGGCCATCCTGCACGACCCGCGGGTCCTCATCCTGGACGAGGCCACTTCTTCGGTGGACTCGGAGACAGAGTCCAAGATCCAGCAGGCCCTGGACAGGCTGGTGAGCCAGCGGACCACCCTGGTCTCGGCGCACCGGTTGTCCACCCTGCGCAACGCCGACCGGATCTTCGTGATGGAGGAGGGCCGCATCGCGGAGATCGGTTCGCACAAGCAGTTGATGGCCCGCCGGGGCAAGTATTTCCGCATCGTCAAGGCACAGGAAAAGATGTGGCGTAAGGGTAAGAAAAACCTTTCATTGGCCGGCGGCAAGGGGGCATGATGAGGAGAAGGACGCCAAAACTCAGAGGTTTCAGGATTTTTGAGGCAGACCAGGTCAGGCTGGAACTCAACCCGGACAGGACCGTGAAATTGCGTTACGAGGACAAGGTCTATCCCCGGGTCAAGATAGTGCTGTGCCGGCCTCTTTACGACCCGGACCACTACGCCAGCGTACAGACCACCAAGCACAAGGAGATCGGCATCATCCGGCCGGTCAAGGGTTTGCGCAAAGCGGACCGGGAGGTAGTGCAGGAAAGCCTCCTGGGATACTACCTCACTTGCCGCATCAAAAGGGTCGTGTCTTTGGCGCACCAGTTCGGGGCTGTCTACTGGAGCGTGGAAACGGATAAAGGGCCCAGGGAGTTCGTCATCAGGGGAATTTCCGAGCATGTGCGCTGGCTGGCGGATTCCAGGCTGTTGATCACGGATGTGGATGGCAACCGCTTTGAGATCCCTGATATGGAAAAACTGGACAAAGCCAGCCAGAACTATATCGATCTAGTCCTTTAAGTTCTTGGTGGGATAAAAAAACAAGCAGGCGGTAGACATGGGCATCCCAAAAAACCACGCCAAATCAATCCTTTTATTAGCGGTTTTCTTCCTGTGCCTTTTACCTGCCGCGATTTCCTGGGCCGCCACCGCGGGGGTCTATTGTTATAACGTGGCCATGGATTACGCCAAAAAAAAGGATTACGACAAGGTCATCGAGTTTTATACCAAAGCTTTGGACCTGGAGCTGACCTATCCGTATAACGCCTACGCTTACTGCAGCCGCGGGTTTGCCTATGACCAAAAAGGCGAACACGACAAGGCCATCCAGGATTACACCAAGTCGCTTTCACTAAAGCCGGACAATGAGATCGCCTACCATCTCCGCGGATGCGATTATATGGCCAAAGGGAAGCTTGACGAAGCCCTGGAAGATTTTAACCAAGCCATCTGGCAGAAATCAGATTTTGAGGATGCCTTTGATAACCGGGGTTCTCTCTTTACCCTTAAAGGAGAGTATGATCTGGCCATCGAGGATTTCACCAAGGCCATCTGGATAAAACCGAACGACCCCGAGCCTTATGTTTACCGCGGGAATGCCTACCATGAACAGGGTCAGTACAGCCGGGCCATCGGGGACTACTGCAAAGCCATTTCGCTCAAGCCGGATGATGAAGACGCCTACAACGACCGGGGAGCCACCTATTGCGTCAAAGGCGAGTATGGCAAGGCCGTGGGGGACTATAACAAAGCCGTCACGCTCAAGCCTGATGATTTCAAGACAGCCGGCTATCTTGGCTGGATGTTTTTTATGCAGGGAAAATTGGACCAGGCCCTAGGGCAGTACGAGAAAGTCCTGGGTAATAAAAAACAGAAAAATAACCTCGGTTATTTTTACATGAACGAGATCATTGCCTTGCAGGAGAAAAAAGACAACAAGCAGATGCAGGACGCCTGGCAAAAAGCCAATGCTTATTTAAAAGGCAGGATCAGGAGAGAACCTCTGTCTCCCGATAATTATTTTTATCTGGCGGCCGTGGATAGCGAAGCTGGAGAGGAGCTGGATATGGCCCTGGCCATGGCTCAGAAGATGATGAAAATAAATCCTTCGCCCGAAAATCTGTATATTTTGGGACTTGGTTATTACAAAAAAGGCGAACTTTCCAACGCCATTGAAAACATGGAAAAATCCCTGGCCGTCAACCCGAACGACCCCTGGCACCTCTACCGGCTGGGGCTGGTTTACAGGGATGCCGGCCAGCTGGCCAAAGCTAAAAAGGTTTGGGAGCAGGGGCTGCTGGTCAATCCCAGACACCGCCTCATCAAAAAGGAACTGGCAAAACTTCCCCGATGATCAAGACGGATACCCAGGCCCTTCCTTCAGTTTTTCAATACAATAGGCAGGCTTTTTTCTATAGCGGGTTTGGGGGTAATATGACAAAATTGTCTTTCCAAATCCAGGGGTCGGAAAAGGCGCATGCGTCATGGAAAAAACCCAATTAAGTCGCTTGCTCAAGGATATCCAAAAGGTCCGTGTAGCGGTGCTGGGAGATTTTTGCCTGGATGTTTACTGGTCCCTGGACCTGTCCAAAAGCGAACCTTCGGTGGAGACCGGCCTGAAGACCAATCCCATCAAAAAGCAAAAATACAGCCTGGGCGGAGCCGGCAACCTGGTCAATAACCTCACGGCTTTGAAGTGCCAGAAGGTCTATGCGCTGGGCGTCATCGGTGATGACCCCTGGGGACACGAGATGCACCGTCTTTTCAAGGAGCAAAGAGCGGACTCCTCAGGCATCCTGGTCCAAAAGCACGACTGGTCCACCCTGGTTTACATCAAGCCCTCGGTATTCGATAAAGAGCAGGGCCGGTTTGACAGCGGCAATTTCAACCGCATCTCGGATAAGACCATCAAAACCCTGTTGGCCAAGCTCAAGGCGCTACTTCCCAAGGTCCATATCGTGATCATCAACCAGCAGATCAAGGACGCCTTGCACAGCCCGGCCATGCGCCAAGAACTGGCCAGGCTCATCAGGAGCAATCCCAAGAAAATATTCATCGTGGACTCCCGCGATTACGGCAAGGATTATTTGGGCGCTTATTTAAAGCTCAATGACCACGAGGCAGCCAGGCTGTGCGGGGTCGTGCGCAGTCCGGAGGCCATGGTCTTGAGGGAAGAGGCGGTCCAGGCAGGGCACAACCTGTTCAAGAAATTCCAAAAGCCGGTGTTCATCACCCGCGGGGGCAGGGGACTGCTGGTCAGGGACAAAGCAGGCCTGCACGAAATCCCGGCCATACAGGTTTTGAACAAGATAGACCCCTTGGGCGCGGGGGATTCCACCCTGGCGGGCATCAGCCTGGCCCTGGGAGCCGGCAGGGACCCGCAAACCGCGGCCCAACTGGGTTCCTTCACGGCTACGGTCACCATCCAAAAGGTTCACCAGACCGGCACGGCCTCGCCAGCAGAGGCCTTGGCCGTAGGCACTGACCCGGATTTTATTTATAACCCGGAACTTTCCGAAGACCCCCGCAAAGCGCGTTTTCATCAGGACACCGAGATAGAGATCGTCACCAAAGCCAGGGAAGGCTTGAACCTTACCCACGCGATCTTTGACCATGATGGCACCATTTCCACCCTGCGGCAGGGCTGGGAAGCGGTCATGGAAAAGATGATGATAGGGGCCATCTTGGGCGACAAGCTCCAGACCGCTGACGAGTCGCTCTATCTCCATGTCACGGAACAGGCCAGGATCTTTATAGACAAGACAACAGGCATTCAAACGATAGAACAGATGGTCGGCCTGGTCTTCCTGGTCCAGGATTTTGGGTGCGTACCTAGGAAAAAGATCCTGACCCCTGCAGAATATAAAAAGATTTACAACAAATATCTGTTGGAAATGGTGGATGTCAGGCTGAAAAAAATATCCAACCAAGAGCTAGCCGCTGAGGATTTCATGATCAAAAACTCCAGGGAGTTCTTGAAACAGCTCAGGCAGCAGGGGGTCAAGCTTATCCTGGCCAGCGGGACCGACCAAAAGGACGTGGAAAAAGAGGCTAAATTCATGGGCTATGCCGACCTTTTCAACGGCGGCATTTACGGGTCCCAGGGCATTATCAATAAAGACGCGAAAAAGGTGGTCCTCGACAGGATCATGGCCGACCTGGGAGACCATGTTATGACCGGACTGGCCACTTTTGGGGACGGTCCGGTGGAAATGCGGGAGACCCGCAAAAGAGGCGGTTTGGCTTGCGGAGTGGCCACGGACGAGATACGCAGGTTCGGGCTCAATCCGGCCAAGCGGACCCGGCTCATCCGGGCAGGGGCAGACCTCATCATCCCGGATTTTTCCCAGTTGGAAAACATTTTGGAATTCTTAAAGGTGGAACTGTCCTAAAAAAGGACAGGAAATAGAGACGACTTGAAACCTGTTTTTCTTTTTGACATAGGCATGGTGATGATAGATTTTGACCTGAACATCCTGTTCGACCGGATAAGCAGGATGACCTCCATCCCCGTGGAGAAAGTTTGGGAGGAACGCAACCGCGACATAGTGAGCGTGGAAACAGGCAGGATGTCCAGCCAGGACTATTTCAAAAAGAAAGCGCGGGCCTGGTCCCTGGATTGGGATTACAACCAGTGGCTGAGCGCCTGGGCTGAGATCTACTGGACCAATGAAAAGGGACGCAGCCTGTTCCTGTCCCTGAAAAAACAGGGTTATCCTGTGTGCATTGTGAGCAATTTGGCGGAGTTTAATAAGCTGGCCCTGGAACTAAAAAATCCGGGATTTTTTGAGGCAAGCACCAGAAATTTTTTGTCCTATGAGCTGGGTCTCCTAAAGCCCGACCTTAAAATTTATCAGGCCGTATGCCGGGCGCTGGGAGTTCAGCCCGAACAGTGCACTTTTATTGATGACCTGGCGGAGAACATAGCCGGCGCCCAGGCAGCTGGGATGAAGGCCGTCCATTTCAGGCAGGACAATTTTTCTGAGGTTGTCCGGGAGATAGAAAAGATAAAATCTGTTTCAAGGTAGACTTATTTTCTGATAGGAGATGTTATGAACAAACCCAAAAGACCGATGCTGAACAGGGCGGAGTTGAAATTCAAGCCCTTGTCCCAGAGGAAAAACCGGCAGATGGCTGACCGGGATATGATAGATGTTTCTAAGGAGCCGCATCCCCTGACGGATGATTCAGCTAAAGTATTGGCCCTGGCCATCCAGCGTATCAAAAAAGCCAAGGAACAAAAAAAACCAGTGATAATGGCTTTTGGCGCTCATACCATCAAGAACGGCTTGGGGCCGGTCCTCATTAAATTGATAGAAGAAGGCTGGGTTACCCATTTGGCCACCAATGGCGCCGGCGTCATCCATGACTGGGAGTTCTCTTACCTGGGCCAGACCAGCGAACATGTGCAGGAAAACGTCAAAAAAGGGGAGTTTGGCAATTGGGAAGAGACGGGCCGTTACATCAATATGGCCATCAATGTGGGTGCTTATGAAGGGCTGGGTTATGGCGAGGCCGTAGGTTCTCTTATCTTAAACGAAGGGTTTCGAATACCCACTGTGGATGAGCTGAACCATGACCTACCGGCATTGATAAAAGATGATCCGGATAAGGCTGCTGCCGGGGCTGACCTTCTGTATTTGCACAAGAATTTTAAACTCTCCTCGGGCTGGAACAGCGTCAAGCATTCCTGGAAACAGTTCAGCATTCAGGCGGCCAGCCTCAAGCTGGGCGTGCCTTTTACCAGCCATCCCATGTTCGGGCATGACATCATTTACAACCATCCGCTCAATTGCGGGGCGGCCATCGGACGCGCGGCCCAGAGGGATTTCCTGTGCTTTGCCGAAGGCGTAAGCAGGATATCCGGCGGAGTATACCTTTCGGTGGGGTCTGCGGTGATGTCGCCGATGATATTTGAAAAATCAATGTCTATGGCCCAGAACCTGGCCCTGCAGCGGGGTGAAGAGATGAAAAATCATTTCATCCTGGTGGTGGACGTAGCACCGGCGACCTGGGACTGGGCCAAGGGCGAACCGCCGGAGCACAACCCGGCCTATTACCAGAGGTATAACAAATCTTTCAACCGGATGGGCGGGGAGATGAGATATCTCAGCGCCGACAACCGGGATTTCCTGCTGTCCCTGTACCAACAACTCCATCGGTAAATATTGTCTGTTATTATTTAAAATCTTATTTTAAGGAGGAATATTTCAATGAATAATTTCCAACCCCCCTATCTGGGAGCTGCGTATTATCCGGAGGACTGGCCCCAGGAGTTTGAGGACAAAGATATCACTATCATGAAAGAAGTCGGGATGAATGTGATGCGCATCGCCGAGTTTGCCTGGAGCAGTATGGAGCCCAAAGAAGGGCAGTATGATTTTGAGTGGCTGCACCGCATCGTGGACAAGCTGGGCAAGGCGGACATCGCGGTCATCATTGGCACGCCCACCTGCACTCCGCCCATATGGCTGGTGGAAAAACACCCCGAAGTCCTGTTCATGACCGAGAACGGAGAGCGCCAGACCCACGGCGCCCGGGAGCATAGGTGCCCCAACCACCCGGTTTACCGGGACTATACCCGGCGTATCGTGACCAGGATGGGCCAGGAGTTCGGCAAGAATGACACGGTCATCGGATGGCAGATCGACAACGAAGTTTACGGGTTCGCCAACAAGACCTGCATGTGCCCGGTCTGCATGGAACTGTTCGCCAAGTGGATGGAAAAAAAATATAAGACCATCGACGCCCTGAACAAAGCCTGGTGCAACGCTCTGTGGAGCCAGACTTACCAGTCCTTTTCCCAGCTGCCCAAACCTGAGGAAAAGATATGGCACCATCCGGCCCTGACAGCGGCGTGGCGGGAGTTCCACTCTGTTTCCTACGCGGATTTCGTCAAGTTCCAGGCGGACATTTTGCACAAGCTGGTCAAACAGCCTGTGGGCACGGACATGATGCCCACGCCGGGACTGGATTACGGGACCATGCACCAGAGCCTGGATATCGTGGAGCACAACCACTACCACAATATGACCAACCTCTGGGAAGCCCCCTTTTGGTACGACATGATACGGCCCCTCAAAAAAGTCCCTTTTTGGAACACCGAAACCCAGACCACCTGGTCAGCCGGCGTTTATATCCGGGACGGCTATAAAGAGCCCGGGTGGGGCGTAGCCAACTCCTGGATGCCCATTGCCCTGGGCGGGGAAGCCAATCTTTACTGGCTCTGGCGCCAGCACTATGCCGGGCAGGAGCTGGAGCACGGGGCCGTCATCACGACCCAAGGCCGGTTCATGTATCCGGTGGAGGAGGTCAAAAATATCGCCAGGGGTTTTGTGGCGGCACGGGAGTTCATCAACGACACCAGACCCGTCAAGACCGGGATCGCCATGCATTTTTCCCACCGGGCTTCGTGGATGATGGACGAACAGCCTCTGATCCAGAAATTCAACTACATGCGTTACCTCCTGGAAAAGGTTTATCATCCCATGATCCAGAGCCAACTGCGACCTGATGTCATCCTGCCCGCTTTGGAAATGAGCCCCTACAAAATGATCGTGTCCCCGTTCCTGATGACCCTGGAGATGGACGGCCTCAAACAACTGCTGAAACAGTGGATAGAGGACGGCGGGATCTGGGTGGCCGGGCCAGCCACGGATATCCGCAATATCGACGGTGGCAAATATTTTCACGCGCCTTTTGGCGTCTTGGAGGACTGGGCCGGGGTTACCTGCAAGTTCAGCCTGCCGGGCCTGCCCCGCGAATTTAAAGTGAACTGGGGCGGAGGCAAAATTTCCCAGGGTTCTTACTGGTATGATGCCCTGGTGCCCAAACCAGGCACCAAAGCTCTGGCTACTTATAAAGAAGGGCCTATGGCCGGGTCAGCGGCGGTCACATACCGCAAAATGGGTAAGGGCGCAGTGGTGCTTTTAGGCACCCTGCCTCAGCCGGCGGATTTGCAGGCTTTGCTGGCCAAACTGGCCAAAGAAGCGGGAGTAGAAACTTCAGCCAAAGCCTCGCCGAACCTGATGGTCGTGCCGCGCAAGGGCTCCACATATGAGGGACTGATGGTGGTGGAGCATGAAAACAAGCCGGCTACCCTGTCGCTCAAAAAACCCATGGTCAACCTTTTGGACGGCAAGACCTACAAGGGCAATATTAAGGTCAAACCCTACCAGGTGATGGTGCTCAGCCTCCGGTAAAAGTCGAACAAGGGGAGAGTCCTGAGTGGCCGAAAGAGTTTGGCTGAAATCTTATGATCCACAGGTAAAGCAGGAGTTTTCTTTTCCAGACCTGACCCTGCCGCAAATGCTGGAGCGGACCTGTCAGCTGTGGCCGAAACAAACCGCCTTTGATTTTTTCGGTTTTCGGATGAGCTATGCCAAGCTCCAGGAGCAAGTATGGAGCATGGCCCAGGGTTTGGCCGGCCTGGGGGTCAAAAAGGGTGACCGGGTGGGCATTATCCTGCCCAACTGTCCGCAGGCGGTCATTGGTTTTTACGCGGCCTTAAGCCTGGGCGCCAGCGTGGTCCAGCACAATCCCCTGTATTCCGAAGAGGAGCTGGAAGCCCAGCTCATTGATGCCGGGGTCACCAGCCTCATTGTCCTGGACCAGTTGTATCCCAAGATCAAGTCCATTAGGTCCAGGACCAAGCTGCGGCACATCCTGGTCTGCCGCGTTTCTGAATATTTGCCTTTCACTTTACGGTGCTGCCTGGGTGTCGCCAACCTGTTCAAGAAAAAGCGGGACAGGGTCGGGAAAGAACCGGGAGTCTATTCCTGGAAAAAATTCCTGAAAAAGCACTGGCCCCTGCGTCCGGCCGTGCAGTTCAAACCCGGCCATGTCGCCCTCATCCAGTACACGGGCGGGACCACGGGAGTTTCCAAGGGCGCTTTGCTGACCCACCGCAACCTGGTGGCCAACGCGGTCCAGAGCCGGTCCTGGGTCTGGGATATGCAGGAAGGCCGCGAGTCCATGCTTTGCGTGGCGCCTTTTTTCCACTGCTACGGCCTGACCGTGGGCATGAATTTGGGGATTTACGCGGGCTGCACCCTGGTATTGCTCCCGCAATTCCAGGTCTATCAGGTCTTAAAAACGATAGAACGGACCCGGGCGAGCGTTTTTCCAGGCATCCCGGCCATGTACAATGTCATCAACAACGCGGCCCATGTGAAAAGGTATGATATTACCTGCGTCCGCTACTGTATTTCCGGGGCCGCGCCATTGCCTCTGGAGGTAGCTGAAAAGTTCGAAGAGCTGACCGGAGGCAGGCTGGTGGAAGGTTTCGGCCTGACCGAAGCCTCGCCCGTAACCCATTGCAATCCCCTGGGAGGAACGCGTAAAAAGGGGTCCATTGGCGTGCCTTTGCCCGGGACTGAGGCGGCTATCCTGGATATGGAACAGGGGGGCAGGGAGCTCAAACCAGGAGAGGTGGGGGAGATGGTCGTCAGGGGGCCTCAGGTGATGAAAGGATACTGGAACAGGGAAAGCGAGAACAAAACCTCCCTGCGGGACGGCTGGCTTTTTACCGGAGACTTGGCCATGATGGATGAAGAGGGCTATTTTTTCATCAAGGAACGCAAAAAGGACCTGATCAAATGCGGAGGAGAGAATGTGTATCCCGGTGAAGTAGAGGCCGTCCTTTTGAAACACCCCAAGGTAAAAGAGACCGTGGTCTTCGGCGTCCCCGAAAAATTCCACGGCGAGGTGGTCAAGGCCCTGGTGGTGCTCCAAGAGGGCGAGAGCGAAGAAGCCCACGCCATCCAGCATTTTTGCCGGCAGCATCTGGCGAAATTTGAAGTACCCCGGGTCATCGAGATCGTCAGCGAAATACCCCATAAGGACCTGCTGGGCAAAGTACGGCGCAGGAAGTTGAGGGAGGAGGCGGCAAGACCATGAATAGGCTTATCACCACGGTAACTTTGAACCCCACCTGGGATTACCGCCTGCGGGTGGACAAGCTTTATCCCGGCCAAGTGCATGTGGCCAATATGCACCAGCTTTACCCAGGCGGCAAGGGCATCAATGTGGCCAGGGCTCTCAGGCGCCTGGGCATGCCTGTGCTAGCTACGGGGCTGGCCGGAAGCCAGGAACTGAGAGAGTACGCCAAGACCCTCAGGGATGGAGAGAAGATACGCAACGATTTTTGCGGAGTGCCCGGCCAGATCAGGAGATGCGTGCTGCTCAATGACCAATTCCGGGGGGAGGACACAGTCATCAACCTGCCTTCCTTATTCAAAGTCCAAGCCAGGCATTTCCAAGACCTGCTCAAAAAAGTTGAACGCTACGCCGGGCAAAGCGACCTGGTCACTTTTTCCGGTACTTTGGCCCAGAATATGCGGCCGGATTCTTACGCCCAGCTGATAGAGGCCGCGCACCGGGCCGGGGCCATCGCTTTTCTGGACATCAGGGAAAAACCTCTTCTGCTGGCCTTGCCTAAAAATCCTTTTCTGGTCAAACTGACCCAAAAAGAATATGAAAAAACATTCGGCAGTAAGTTGTCTGGCGGCTTTAAATCAAAGGTAAAAGCTCTGGTCAGGCTGAGACAGATGGGCGCGGAGATGGTGCTGATGACTTTGGGAGAAAAAGGGAGCTTGTGCCTGGCTGGAAGGGAAGTGTGGCGGGCTTGGACCACCCAAAAAATATCCGGGGCCGCGGCCACCGGTTCAGGCGACGCTTTTTTGGCGGGGTTTTGCAAGGCTTACCTGGAAAAACAGACCCTGGCTGAGGTGCTGCGATATGCCACGGCCACGGCCATTTCCAGCCTCCTGAATCTGGGTTCAGGGTTTGTCCAGCCCAGGCAGGTCCAGGAATGGGTCAAGCGGGTCAAAGTGCAGCGGGTCGCGAAGATTTGATGCTTTCCATGAACAAAATGGGTTAGAATGCAAACAATATTGGAAATTGCCTGAAAGGAATAAACTTCCCCGCCCCAAGTGGCGGGGTATTCGTAAGGAGGAATTTATGATGTTTGTTACTCCTCCGCCTTCGGCTTCGGGCTACCATTCATCCCCGCCGCAAGCGGCGGGGTATTCTGGCAGTAGTAATAATGTCTTGTTCAAAAGCCGCGTGGTTTTGTTAGCAGTCCTGCTCCTGCTTGCCTTTGCTCCGGTAATGCAAGCAACCGAATCCGACGAATCCGATACACCGTTCAAAGCCGTCGTGTCCGGCTTAAAGGCCTATAACAGGGAAGGCCAGACTTTCCTCACCTGGGACCAGGCCCCGGAAGCGCAGGCCTACCGGCTGTATTGTTCCAGCAAACCTATCAATTCCGAGAACGCCGCCAAGGCCAAGGTTTTAGTCCCCAACATCCCCAAAAACAGCAGCCAGACCAACCTCACAGGCTGGCCTTTGGACACTTTTACCCTGTCGGACATGGGTGAGCCTTTGGTGGTCAACAAGGGGCTATGCGTGGTCAAGGCCGAGCGGGAAGCCAAAGTCTACTACGCCGTCACCTGCCTCAACGTGGCCGGGGAAGAGTATCGCTCATTCAAGCTGAGGAGGAATTCCCTGTCCAGCCCTGTCCGGGAAAAGACCGGGCCGGGCAAACCCGTGCTCCAGCGGCTCGCGGACGCGGGGGGCAAGGGAGAGCAGGAGTTCAGCTATGTCCTTTGGCTGGGCCAGGCAGCACCCCTGCAGCCGATGTTTTTCAGGATCATGCTGGGACCCAATTTCAGCGGGGTCCTGGAGCATCCCCTGATGGTTTTTTGCGGTTCTACCAGCGCGGACCTTCATTATCCACCCCAGTCTGTCTACGTATACTTGGACCAGATGGGCCAGGCCGACGAGGTCAAGGACGCGGTTTTGCCCTGGCTGGCCAATGAATACCATGCGGATAAAGAAAAAGTCTTTGTTTTCGGCGCCCAGGGCGGAGCCGGTTCTGCTCTGAGTTTGGCCAGCGCCAAAAAGAAGCTTTTTTTCACGGCCGGCGTCATCAACGACCCTTTATTCAGTGAGTCTGACCTGGCCCTTTTGAGAGATGGGCAAACCGCGCTTCCTCCTCTTTACTTTTTCCTGGACCCGCCAGAGCAGGTCAAAAAATCTTTGGAACAGGGCAAACGGCACTATGAGGTCTTTGTGGAAGCGGACAAGAACAAGGTTTTTGAAGCCAAACCAGCAGGGAATCCCTGAAAGGAACTTTAATGCACAAGACAGGGCTGGTGTTCCATAAGGATTTTATGAAACATTACACGGGCGAGCATCCGGAAAAGCCGGAGCGCCTGGAGTGGATCGACCGCTGCCTGCAGGAGAACAAGATGGCGGAGCATTTTACTCCCCTGGAATTCTCCGAAGCCGGGATGGAACAGCTGCTGGCAGTCCACTACAAGGACTATATCAGCGAGGTGGAGGGTATGAGCCGGAGCGGGGGCGGGTATCTGGACCCGGATACACCGGTCAGCCCGGATTCCTACAGGGTGGCCAGGATGGCCTCCGGAGGATGCATGGCCGCGGCCAGCGCCGTGATAGAAAAAAAGGTCCGTAATGCCCTGTGCCTCATCCGGCCGCCGGGACATCATGCCAGGAAAGGCACGGGCATGGGGTTTTGCCTGTTCAACAACGCGGCAGTGACAGCACGGGCCATGCAGGCCAAATACGGCCTAAAAAAAGTCCTCATCATTGACTGGGACGTGCATCACGGCAACGGCACCCAGGAGATATTTTACGATGACCCGGCGGTGTTCTATTTTTCCACGCACCTTTATCCTTTTTATCCGGGCACGGGCTCGCCTGAAGAAACAGGAAGGGGTGACGCCGAGGGGACGACCCTCAATGTGCCGTTTTCGCATGGAGCGGATGAGGATGAATTTAAGGTTGCTTTCAAGAAAAAATTATTTCCCGCGGCAGAAAAATTCAAGCCGGAGTTGGTCATTATTTCCGCGGGCTTTGACAGCCACAGGGAAGACCCCCTGGGCGGGCTGGGGCTGACCTGCCAGAGCTTTTATGAGCTGACCAGGATGGTCATGGAGTTCGCGGATACGGTTTGCGAGGGCAGGGTGCTGTCCGTGCTGGAGGGAGGCTATCACCCCAAATTCCTTCCTTTGTGCGTACTGGCCCACGCGGACGCCCTGACCGGATCAAAACAAAAGACAGTTTATAAAGATATTTAAATTTGTAACAAATTATATTGGTGCACGCAATATTTCCTCCCCTTTGTACGCCAAAGGCGCGCAGAGCGACGGGAGGTAGGTGGGTTAGAACGGTAGAAAGTTCTACCTCCCCTTTGTCCCCTCCTTACAAAGGAGGGGAGAGTTTCTTGTATTGTGTCGTTAGAAAAGGAGTATTACATTGTCTAATAATGAGGAATGGCAAGATGACGGGATGTGCTTTGTCTGCGGTAAGAAAAACGAGGACGGCTTAAAGCTGGATTTCACCATTGACGAGCACAAGGTCATCCGGACGCAATGCGCATTCCCCAAAAAACTGCAGGGCTATGCTAATGTAGTGCACGGAGGATTTTTGGGGATGGTGCTGGATGAGGTCATGGTCAATCTTCCTTATAGGATGGAGAAAGTGCCGGTGGTGAGCGCGGAGTTCACAGTCAGGCTGAAAAAACCGGTCATGGTGGGCGAGACAGTCCATTTCAAAGCCTGGATCGTCAGGCATTTGCGGCGGTATTATGAAATAGAAAGCGAGGCGGCGTTAGATAGCGGTGAGGTCGTGGCGACCGCCTCTTCCAAATGTTTCCGGGTAGAGATGAAGAATCCATAAAAACACCATATTTTACCGCATAAAATTTGTTTAAATATTTATACAAATATGTATAATTTGTTATACGTTATTTAAGGTGAAAATATGGCCAATAATCACATTTTGGATAAGGTCCTGGGACAGGGTTCCAGACTGGCTTTACTCAGGGATCTGTACTTTGCCCGGGGCCCGCTGTCCGGCCGGGGAGCAGCCAGCCTGGCCAGGCTGAGTCCCAGGGCCGGCCATCTGAGCCTGGCCAATCTGGTCAAGCTGGGGCTGGTCAGCCAGACTGCCAAAGGAAACAAATTACTTTTTATCCTAAACCGTGAGAATCCCCTTGTAAAATCATATCTTAGCCCGCTTTTTGAGTATGAGCGTAACCAGGAAATGGGCCTAAAACAGGGATTTCCCGGGGTTGAGCCTGAAAAGGGCTTAAATAATGGGCAAAAATTAAATGATACACCATAAACTCCCAGACCAAAACAATCAAATATCACTACGCCATGGACCTGAATAATATGCGCACCCATTTGCAGATGCAGGCCGGGAATATGCCCATGGACATCATCGTTGACGGCACCGAGATATCAATAAAAGGGAAGGACGGGGCGTGGCATAAGAAAGAGCAGTCGGCAAAAACCAAAGAGATCTTGAAAAATCTTTTAGGGGAGAATTTTAGTAAGCAGGACCTGAAGGATATAACCAAAAATTATGAGATAAAGCGGAACAGGGCCAAGGACGGATGGTTCGGCAGAAGCAGAGCGGTTGATTTCACACCTAAAGGCAAACTCAAGCCATTCGCAAAGAAAACGAGCTGGATTGATCCTGACACCGGACTCACCATGGAATCGGTGCACTATGATGCCAACGGTAATGAGCTTGTCCATCACAAGGTGAAGAACCATCAAAATATTTCCGGCGTAGAGATCGGCACCGAATATGAAACCGACAGCCAGACAGCCGTGGGCAAAGCCCACAGCCATACGGTCATACAAAATGTCAGCGTAAACCAGAATATAGATAGTGAGTTCAGGTAATAAAAGATTTTAAAAAGGGGGAAAGAACATAATGAAAAAGAAAATAATGGTTTTAGGAATAATCGTATTTTTGTTACCGCTTTTCATCAAACTCTCTCAGATTTTTGCTGATAACTTACAGCCGAAACCAATTCCTGAAGATTTAATAGGTTATGACCCTGGTTCAGAAAATGACAAGAAGTTTTGGGATGAATTTGTCCATGGAAACCAGGAAGAAATTCATCCACTTTTTATATTTCAATTTATTGCTGCGGGAAGTAGCGAAGATGTCTCGGAAAACATTGAATTTGTAATTAAGAAAAGCGGAATTAATCAAAGTGAAGAAAATGTCAAACTTCTTAAAGATTTTGCTGAAACCCTAAAATGGCAATGGATTTATTTAAGTGGTGTTGATAGAAACCCGAAACATTATGGGCCACTTTTAAAAGATAACCTTAAAAAATTAGAAGGTCTATCTGAGGAATTTTTTAAGAAATTTAGTAGAAAAGAAAGGGTACATTTGTATTGCACTATTGAATGGTTGTATGGGGCTAGCCGGGAGATGGAGCAAGATAAAAAGCCCTTTTCAAAAGTAAATAAAATATTACCCTCAGATTTAAACCCCAAAGGAATTGAGTCATTACGTAAACATTTTTCCAGGAAAAATAATAAATTAGCTGAAGACTATGCGGATACTGTTGCTTTTGTCAGGAGCAGGCAATATCCAGATGATCTTCCATGGAAACAAAGGGATTCCTATATTAAGATGCGAAAGAGTAATAGAAAAAATTATCTTAATAATCTTAAATCATTTGAGTGGGAGAAATAGATTTTGCGATATTTCGTTCTGTCGATAGAAATGATATTGGTTCTATATGTCAGTGTATGTTTTGCTCAAGCATCGCCGACATATGTTGTCACGGCGAGTCGATTCTCCCTTGATAACCAGAATAATAATTTATATGTTTCTCTTCCTTATTCGAAAGTTAAAGATAAAACAAACTCATATTTTGGAATTTTAGGAAAAGAGTGATTGTAAGTTATAGGGGAATGAAAATAATTGCCCCGATAAAGGACGCTGGGCCATGGAATATTTTTGATAATTATTGGGCCAGTTTAGCTAATCGTGATAGAAATGGATTTGGAATACCATCAGGTTCAAATTATGCTAATGATAAAACTTTCATTTGAATTGGGGTCGTGTCTTGACATTTGACATTTAGGGAAAGGGTTGTTAGGATGGCGGCACTATGGCGAGACAATTACGGATCCAATATGAAGATGCCCTGTATCACGTCACGAGCAGGGGCAATGCCCGGGAAAAGGTGTTTTATAACGATAAAGACAGGGAGAAATTCCTGGAGGTATTGGCCCTAGGCGTTAAACGATTTGGCTGGCGGTGCCACGCCTATTGTTTAATGAGCAATCATTATCACCTGCTGATAGAAACCCCACGCCCCAACCTTTCCATCGGAATGAGACAATTAAACGGGATATATACCCAGACCTTCAACCGCAGTCACAAAAGAGTGGGGCATTTATTTCAGGGCAGGTTTAAAAGCATCCATGTGGAGAAGGAAGGGCATTTACTGGAGCTGTGCCGGTATGTGGTGCTAAATCCAGTGAGAGCCAGGATGGTGGAGAAACCGGAGGAATGGAAATGGAGCAGTTACCGGGCCACGGCCGGGCAGGAAAAAGCCGGGGAGTATCTTTATACGGACTGGATATTGAGTCAGTTCGGCAAAAAAAAGAAACAGGCGCAAAAGATGTACAGGAAATTTGTCGCAGAGGGGATCAAGGAGGGCAAGAAGCCCTGGGAAAAGGTCAAAGGGCAGGTCTATTTGGGGAGCGAGGATTTTGTGCAGGATTTGAAAGGGAGGCTGAAAGACAGGGATCTGAAAGAAGTGCCGGCTGTCCAGAAAATGGCCGTAAAGAAGAGCCTGAAAGAGCTATTTAAGAATGAGGGGACGGCGGAGGAGATAGAAAGAGCGAGGGAACACGGGCATACGATGAAAGGGATTGCGGAGCATTTGGGATTGCATTATAGTGCGGTAACACAGAGAGTCAAAAGAGGTTATGGAAAATGAGGAAATGTCAAATGTCAAGATGTGACCCCAATGGTTGATCAGAGCATTATCAGGCAAAAGTGCCGGGAAGACGGCAAGCCGATTGTGGATGCCATCGTGGAGGTCATCCGCCGCAGGTCGGACGAGAAAAGCACTCTGTTCGCGGTGTGCCCCAACTCAGAATCAGTGACCCGGGCGGCTTTGCAGGCCGGTAAAAAAGCAGGGGCACCGGTCATTTACGCGGCCACCCTCAACCAGGTGGATGATGACCGGGGATACACAGGCTGGACCCAGGCTGAATTCGTCGATTTTATCACCAAGGAAGCGGGCCGGATCGGTTTTGATGGGCCTGTCATACCCTGTTTGGACCACGGCGGGCCGTGGCTCAAAGACAAACATAGCAGCGAGGGTTTCAGCTATCAGGCCACAGTGACGGCTTTGAAAAATAGCCTGGTTTCCTGCGTGAAGGCCGGCTATGACCTGTTGCATATCGACCCCACGGTGGACAAGACCCTGAAGTCCGGCGCAACTTTGAGCATTGATGTGGTGGTCCAGCGGACCGTGGAGTGCATCGACCATGTGGAAAAGTTCCGCAGGGAAAATAAGCTGCCTAGGATAAGCTACGAGGTCGGCACCGAGGAAGTCCACGGCGGGCTGGCGGACAAAAAAGTTTTCATCCGTTTTTTGGAACAGCTCAAAGCCGGACTAAGCGCAAAAGGGTATGCCGAAGTCTGGCCCTGCTTCATCGTGGGAAAGGTGGGGACAGACCTGCATACCACCCTATTTGACCCGCAGGTAGCCAGGGAGCTCGCCCAGCTGGCCGCTCCCTACGGGTCGGTCATTAAAGGCCATTACACGGATTATGTGGAAAACCCTGAAAAATACCCGGAAAGCGGCATGGGTGCGGCCAATATCGGGCCTGAGTTCACCGAAGAAGAATATAAGGCCCTGATGCATTTGATCCAATTGGAAAAAGGGAAAGCCAAGGACTCCGGCCTAAAAGAAGCCTTAGCCAACGCGGTCAATGCAAGCGGCCGCTGGAAAAAGTGGCTGCAACCCGATGAAAAAGGCAAGGGGCTTAACCAGCTCAGCGAAGAGCGGCAGGAGTGGCTCATCAGGACCGGCAGCCGGTATATTTGGACCGATGCCAACGTGGTCAAATGCCGCCGCAACCTTTACCAAAACCTCAAGGACACCCTGGACGCGGACCAGTTCGTCCTGGACGCCATCCTCAAGCCCATGATGAAATATTACGGGTCTTTTAATCTCATGGGCATCAACAAGTTCCTGGAAAAGGCGCTGTAAGACCATGCTCAAAATCACGGAGATCTTTAAAAGCATCCAGGGTGAGTCGTCTTTCGCGGGTTACGCCTGCACCTTTATCAGGCTGGCGGGTTGCAACCTCGACTGTACCTGGTGCGACACGAAATATTTCCAGGACAAGGGCGAGAACTGGAAGGCCGGGGATATCCTCAATGCCATCCAGGAGATGGGCTGCCCCCTGGTGGAGTTCACGGGCGGAGAGCCCTTGCTGCAGCAGGAGGTCTATCCGCTGATCACGAGAGTGCTTGACACGGGTTACCAAGTGCTGGTGGAGACCAACGGCAGCATCCACCTGGGACAGTTGGACCCCAGGGCCGTCAAGGTGATGGACGTCAAATGTCCCGGGAGCGGGATGTCCCACAAGATGAACTGGTCCAACGTGGACCTGCTCAAGGAAAGGGATGAGGTCAAGTTCGTGATCAGCAACCGAGCTGATTATGACTGGGCCGTGGGGATCCTTAAAAAATTCAATTTGCCGCAGAAGGCGCTGGTGGTTTTTTCGCCTGTTTTTGGGACCCTGGAATCCAGGCATCTGGCCGAATGGATTTTGGCCGACCATTTGCCGGTCAGGCTCCAGCTCCAACTCCACAAGTACATCTGGGACCCGTCCCTGCGGGGAGTCTAGATGAAAAAGGCCCTGGTCCTCCTAAGCGGCGGACTGGACTCCACGACCCTCCTAGCCCTGGTCAGGTCAGCCGGTTACCAGGCGGTGTGCCTGACCTTTTCATACGGCCAGCGCCACCAGGTAGAGATCAAAAAGGCCGGCCGTATCGCCAAGCATTACAAAGCCAAAGAGCACCTTGTCCTCGAACTTCCCAAGTCGTTATTCACTGGTTCTGCCTTGACCGACATCCGGCAGGTCCCCCAATCCAGGTCATTCCAGGAAATGAAAAGGCACATACCCATCACTTATGTGCCGGCCCGCAACACCGTTTTCCTGTCTTTGGCCTTGGCCGTGGCCGAAAGCCGCCGATGCCAGGATATTTTTATTGGGGCCAATGCGTTGGATTACAGTGGCTATCCGGATTGCCGGCCAAAATACCTGAGGTCTTTTGAAAATACGGCCAATTTGGGCACCAAAGCAGGGGCTACCGGGCGCCTCCGGTTCAGGATACAAGCACCGTTCATTGCCATGACCAAGGCCCAAATTATCCGGACTGGTTTGAAACTGGGTGTGGACTACGGCCTGACCCACAGTTGTTATGACCCGGGACCTGGAGGCAAACCCTGCGGCAAGTGCGACAGCTGCCTGCTCCGAGCAAAAGGGTTCCGCGAGGCTGGGGCCATTGACCCGCTGGCCGGGTCCAGGAAAAGAACATGAAACCCTTTAAGGTCAGCGTCTGTTTCTGGCCCGACCAGCTGAAGAATTTTTCCCTAAAAGGCCAGGCCGCGGTGGTCCTGGATGTCCTCAGGGCAAGCACCACGATCGTCAATGCTTTGAGCAGCGGAGCCAGCTGGGTCCAGGCTGTGACCGGTGTTGGCCAGGCCCACAAGTTATCCCGTTCCTATCCCAGAGGCGCAGTGCTCTTGGGCGGAGAAAGAGGCGGGGTAAGGATCCCCGGTTTTCATCTGGGGAATTCACCGCTGGAATTCTCTCCCCAAAAGGTGCGTGGAAAAGGGATCATCTTTACCACTACCAACGGCACCAGGGCGCTGGAGCAATGCAGAGCCGCTTCGATCATATTAGTGGCCGGTTTGACCAATGCCGCCAGCGCGGCCCGTTATATAGTGAAACTAAACCGGGACACGGTGCTGGTGTGCGCCTGCCAGGAGAGAGATTTTTCCCTGGAGGATGGCATCGGCGCGGGAGCTTTGGCCTATAAATTGGAGCAAAGGGGAGCTCAGCTGAGCTTGGAAGCGAAACTGGCCAAAACCATGTTCCTTCATTTCCGGCAGGGACTGGCCCAAGCTTTGAGAAAAACAAGCCACGGCCAAAACCTGGCTAAATTGGGCCTGGGACGCGATATTTTGGCCTGCGCCAAGCTGGATTCCAAGGAAAGCGTGCCGGTCCTCCAAGGAAAGCGTTTGATTGATAGGCCCAGTTTTGTTTAAATGATATAGAAAGACTTGAGGAAGGAAGAAGAAATGACCAAGATCCTATTGCGGATATTTGACGCCAACGCCAACAGGACCCGCGAGGGATTGCGGGTCGTGGAGGAAGTGGCGAGGTTCATCCTGAACCACAGTCAGCTCACCAAGCGCCTCAAAGGCGCGCGCCACCACCTGGACCTTGCCTTGAAAGAACTGGAAGCCAGGAATAACGCCAGGTTCATCCTGCACCGGGAAAGTGAATACGACGTGGGAGCCATCTCGTTCCTGGTATCCGAACGCAAGAGGGATGACCTGGAAGATCTGGTGACAGCCAATTTCAAAAGGGTCGAAGAGGGCTTAAGGGTGCTGGAGGAGTTTTCCAAAATGGTGAAGGGCCGGAGTGCGGATTCTTTTAAGGCCCTGCGGTTCAGGGTTTACACCCTGGAAAAGGACCTGCACCTGGCCATGCAAAAATCGTGGAAGAAAAGAAAGAAGTAAAAGAGGAGCTATGACCAAAAACATTTCCGGCCTTTATGTGATCATCGATGCCGGCGCTGTGGGCAAGCGTTCCCTGATGGATGTCACCAAGCAGGTCCTGGAGGGCGGAGCTACCATCGTGCAGTACCGGGATAAAGACGCGGACTCCAAAGATTTTTATGTCACGGCCAAAGCCCTGTTCAAGCTGGTCAAAGGACACAAGAGGCTTTTCATCATCAACGACCGTCTGGACATCGCCAGAGCCGTGGACGCGGACGGGGTCCATGTGGGGCAGGAGGATTTCCCCCTGTCCTATGCGCGGAGCGTGCTGGGGCCCAGGAAGATCATCGGCGTGTCCACCCACAGCTGGAAGCAGGCCATCCAATCAGCTAAGGAAGACGTGGACTACATCAGCGTGGGACCTGTTTTCAAGACGCCCCTAAAATCGTATTTAAAACCCGTGGGGTTGGAATTGGTCTACCGGGTCGCCAAAGAAGTCAAAAGGCCGGTGGTCGCCATCGGAGGCATCAAAGTCCAAAATGTGCAAAAAGTTCTGAAGGCCGGGGCCACGACCGTGGCGGTCATTTCCGCGGTTTTAAAGGCGAAAAACACCAAAAAAGCCTGCAGGGATATGATAGAGAAGATGGCTTTTTCTAAGGATTAGGGATTGGCACGAGGTTAGAGCTAGGCCATACAAAAAAACAGGTTCGTATTGTATAATCAGGGATACTTTTTCAAAAAATTCTTGGAGAGTTGCAGATGAAATCGTTATGGAAATCCCTCATATTGCTCACGTTCATTCTGAGCTGCGTCCCCCTGGCCTTGGCTGAGGACAAGATCGTCAAAATAGGTTTTGCCGGGCCATTGACCGGACCTCAAACCGCCATCGGCGCAGACGAGAAGAACGCGGCGGAAATGGCCATTGAGGAGGCCAACGAAGCCAAGGTGATACCATGGGTCAGCCTGGTCCTGGAAGCCCTGGACGACAAAGCCGACCCCAAGGAAGCCGTGAGCGTGGCTCACCGCTTCGCCGCTGAAAACGACGTGGTGGCCGTGATCGGGCATACCACCAGCGGATGTTCTATGCCGGCTTCCAGCGTCTATCACGCAGCGGGCCTGACCATGATCACACCCAGTTCCACCAATCCCAAGCTGACCCAGCAAGGTTTTGAGAACGTGTTCAGGGTCTGCGTCACAGACCTGCTACAGGGGGTCGCTGCGGCTAAGTTCGCCATCAAGATACTGGAGAAAAAGAGGTTCGCCATCATCCACGACAAGACGGAGTACGGACAGGGGCTGGCCGAGGAGTTCAGGAAGCAGATCCTGGCCGACAAAGGGATCGTCGTGGACTTCGAGGGGATCAACCAGGGTGACCAGGATTTCACTGCGGTCCTTTTGAAGATCAAGACAAAATACCCGGACATCATCTATTTCGGAGGGATGTACCCGGAAGGCGCCCTGCTGGCCAAGCAGATCAAGCAGGTGGGATTCCCGGCGCCGACCTCGCTGATGGGCGCGGACGGGCTCTATGCGCCAGAATTCATCTCTCTGGCCCGCGACGCGGCGGATGGGACCATCATCAGCTTCATGGCTCCTCCCTTTGACCGGATCCAAACAGCCAAGAGTTTCGTGAGGAAATTCAGGAAGAAATATAAACAGATCAAGACCTATGCCCCTTACGCTTATGACGCCACCAACCTGATCATCCAGGCCATCAAGGCGTCCGGGGACCCGGGTAATCGCGCCAAAGTGCTGGCCGGGATAAGGCAGGCAGGGGATTTTGAGGGGGTTACGGGAAAGACCTCCTTTGACGCCCAAGGGGACAACCAGAACAAGGAAATCTATTTTTATATCGTCCGTAAGAAAATGTTCAACTGGTACCAAACCAACCGGAAGTTGTAACTTAAAAATCAGCATGAAGCGGGCGGACTCCCCAATCTTGCGGCACTCCATCGATCCCCAGTATTCCACTCTCCTGCAAAAGCGTCCGGGAAAAGAACTCCTATGTTTTTAGAACAGCTGATCAGCGGACTTACCCTGGGTTGTATTTACGCTCTCATAGCCCTTGGTTACACCATGGTCTACGGCATCCTCAAGTTCATCAACTTCGCCCACGGAGAGATCTACATGGTGGGCGCTTATCTGGGGTATTACGCCCTGGTTTATTTGTCCGGGATACCCTGGTTGGCAGCCCACCCCTTGATCCTGCTGCTGTCCATGTTCCTATGCAGCATGGCCGGCTGCGGCCTCCTAGGCATCACCATTGACGCCATTGCCTACCGGCCCCTGCGCCAGGCCCCCAGGTTGGCGCCGCTGATCAGTGCGGTGGGCGTGTCCCTGATCCTGCAGAACGTGGTCATGCTCGTGTGCGGTTCAGAAAATAAGAGCGTGCCCTCTTTGATCCCAACGATGTCTTTTTATATAGGGGACAGTTCCATCTCCCTGATCCAGATCTTTATCATGGGTTCCTCCGTCATTTTGATGCTCCTTTTGCACGGTTTCATCAAGAAAACCCTGATAGGCAAAGCCATGCGGGCCATCGCCCAAAATAAGAAGGCCGCCAGCCTGATGGGCATCCCGGTCAACAGCGTGATCGCCCTGACCTTTTTGGTCGGTTCGGCTTTGGGCGCGGCTGCCGGGGTGATGGTGGGGATGTATTACGGCGTCATCAATTTCTTTATCGGGTACATGGCCGGGCTCAAGGCCTTCACGGCCGCGGTGCTGGGGGGTATCGGAAGCATTCCGGGAGCCATGCTGGGAGGACTGCTTCTGGGGGTCGTGGAAAGTCTGGGGGCCGGTTACCTGTCCTCGGAATACAAGGATGTTTTTGCTTTTATCATTTTGATACTGGTCCTCCTGATCAAGCCCACGGGTTTGATGGGAGAAAAAGAGATCGATAAAGTATAAAAACCCAAGGTTTAGCAGGATAGAAGCAGGAGAAGAAGATGACCTGGTTACAGGAGTTCGTTCAAAAGAACAAAAGACCTTTGCAGTGGCTGGGCCTGGTCTTGGTCCTGGCTTTGCCCTGGCTGATGCCAAACCCCTATTATCTGCATATCAGCACCCTGGCCATCCTCTACTGCATCCTGGCCCTGGGACTGAATCTGATCGTGGGCTGCGCCGGTTTGCTGAACCTGGGGTACGCCGCTTTTTACGGCATCGGCGCTTACACGACCGCGTTGCTTTCCGTTAACTTTGGTTTCAATTTTTGGCTCTGTTTGGTCTGTTCGATCCTTGTCGCGGTAGGAGCGGGGGTGGTGTTGGGAACCCCGGCTTTGAGGCTGCGCGGGGATTACCTGGCCATTGTCACGCTGGGGTTCGGAGAGATATTTCGTCTTGTGGCCAGGAACTGGGACAGCCTGACCAATGGTCCGCGGGGCATCAGTGGGATACCAGCGCCGAAGATCTTCGGGTTTGTTTTTGTCCAACCCGTCCATTTTTATTATTTGGCCCTGGGGATAGGGCTCTTTGCCCTGGTGTTCCAAAGCCGTTTGAATAATTCCAAGGTCGGCCGGGCATTGGTCGCCATCCGAGAGGACGAGATCGCCGCCGAATCCCTGGGGATCAACACGACGGCTTACAAGCTGCTGGCGTTCGCCCTGAGCTCGGCTTTTGCCGGGATAGCCGGATGTTTTTTTGCCTCCTGGCAGGGGTTCGTCAGCCCGGAGAGTTTCACTTTTATGGAATCGGTCATCATCCTGAGCATGGTCGTGTTAGGCGGTATGGGAAGTCTGGTCGGGGTGATTTTTGGGGCTGTCATCCTGGTCGTGCTGCCCGAAATGCTGCGGCAGTTCGCCGAGATGCGTATCCTGTTCCTGGGCCTGGCTATGGTCATCATCATGATCTTCCGGCCCCAGGGATTGTTGGGCAACTGGCGCCGGGCCAGGGAGCTCAAGCCCGCCACGGAAAGGATCCAAACAGAGGAAGACGAGACTTTATCAGAGGTCAGGGATGAATAGATATTCCCGTTATTTTTGGAGGCGAAAGTTGTCCCAAAGGGGACAGGCTACGGTAGAATATATTCTCTTGACAGCTTTGGTCGTCGTGATAGGTTTGGTAGTCAGTGGGCTGTTCAATCACGCTTTGGAAAGCAATTTGGAAACCATTGTCAGTAATATATCATGGCCTTGGCCATAAGAAAGAGGAGGGATTATGAAGAGCATCAGAAATGAAAAAGGGCAAGGAACGGTGGAGTATATTTTGATCGCGGCGCTGGTCGTGATCCTGGCCATCGGGGCGTTTAAAATTTTCGGCCCGGCGATCAAAAGTTCCGCCACCAACACCGCCAATACCATTCAAGGCCAAGGGAATGCAGCGGGCCAAGGGGCCAATACGGATGTCATGAACGGCCGATGATCATTGTCAAGCTGCTCAACGGCCAGGATATGGCTCTCAATGCAGAGCTGATCGAACGCATATCAGAGAACCCTGATACCGTGATTTCGCTGACCACGGGTAACAGGATCCTGGTCAAGGATTCCATGAAAGAAGTGATGGATAAGATCACGGCTTACCGCCGCCTTGTGGCCAGCGGTAAGGGTAAAAAGAAAAAAGGAATAAAGCTCAGCCGCAAAGGTTGATTTAAGGATAGGTTTTTATCATAATATCTCCTCCAGTGGCGCCATCGTCTAATTGGTTAGGACACTGCCCTCTCAAGGCGGAGCTTACGGGTTCGATCCCCGTTGGCGCTACCATCAACTTTTTCGCTTCGCGAAATACACTAATGAAAACGAGGCAAGCCCCGGCATCAAAAATGCTTTTTGATGCAAGTATCTGGGGAAGAGAACGCATTTTTTAAAAAGTCCCAGATACTTGTGGCGCTACCATCAAACTTTTTGCTTCGCGAAATACACTATGTTTGCAGAAAACAATCGGTTCTTCTGATATTTGGCGGATTTTTGCAGATGGAGTCTGATTGTTTCAAGGAGTATAATTAATCTAATTCCAAGTTTCTAACTAGCATTACAAAGGCAAACCATGGCTGATATCAACGATAAAGAAATCGGCGTTGAGGAACTTGTCGGGGTTCTAATAAGCACCCGTCCTAATTCTATTGAAAATCTAAAAACCTCCCAGTCGTATGTCCAGAAAATGCTCAAAACAAAAAATGACGCTATATTTGCTGAGGCCATTTATAGTCTAACCCATATGGCCTTTACACCCGAGGAATCCAAGCGCATCTGGGCCGACACCATCCAGCACAAAAATAAATTGAGCAAGGCTTTAGGTCGGGACGCAGGCATCAGGGTCGCTTTGATGGATTTTTTGTCGAACATTGAAAAAAGGATCCTTGCCCCCAAGGTGATCTCCAATGAAACTTTTGAAAACCTTGCTGATTCTGCGAACAAGGACGAGCTCACAGGTTTACATAATTTCCGTTATTATAAACAAAGGCTTCATCAGGAATTTTCAAGAGCGGTCCGATACGGGTCTGCTTTATCCTTGATCCTTTTTGACCTCGATGATTTCAAAGTATTTAATGACCTTTATGGGCATGATGCTGGAAATGAGGCCCTAAAAAAAGTTGGGAAGGTTTTAAAACAAAACGTCAGGATCGCTGACTTTGCCGTACGCTATGGCGGGGAAGAGTTCGTTATTGTACTGGTAGAAACCAATAAAAAAGGCGCCTCCGTGGTTGCCGAGAGGGTCCGCAGGGATGTGGAGGAGCTTCATTTAAAGAAGAATTTGACCATTAGCGGCGGTATAGCCTCTTTCCCTGTTGATACTGACGAGGAAGAAGAGATGTTCAGGCTGGCCGATAGGGCTTTGTATCGCGCCAAGTCCGAGGGGAAGAACCGCGTTTATCTTTTCCATGAAGAAAGGCGCAGGTTCCTCAGGCTGGATTGCTCCGTCAAAGTATTGATCAAAAGGATCACCCCCACCGGAGCCGCCCTGAAAAAGCTCATGACCACCAGCTTGAGCAGCGGCGGGATCGCTTTTAAATCCCAGAAATCCATCGGTATCACCTCTTTGGTGAGGGGGGCGATCATCTTGCCCAATGTGAAAAAGCACATTTCTTTTAGCGGCAAGACGGTCCGTGTCGAGGAGATAAAAAAGAATGGCTTTGAGGTTGGGATCGAATTCCTCCAAATAAAAAGAAGGAATCAGCAGCTCATTGAAGAATATGTAAGAAAACGCAGGGGCTAAAAACCCGCTGTATTTTTCACCTCTTGGGTTAAAACAGGCAACATTTCCGCGTATTTCTGTCTTAATTTCTTGCCTTGAAACGAAGGGTTGACTTTAATTAATTGCCTAGTAAAATAGTCAAATATTTAATAATTCATAAAATGCTTGGGTTTGTTTGAATTTTATTTCGAAAGGTTAAAGTTGAATCACAAAAAGTATTTGGTCGTATTTTTCCTAATTATAGTGGTTTCTTCCGTGTTTTCCGTTGTATCCCTTTACGCTGACGAGCCGGTCACTATCCGTATGGCAATCTGGACCAACGATGAGGACATGAAAATCGTCAAGCTCATCAACGAGCAGTTCGACAAAGACAACCCTAATATCAAGTTAAAAATGGTTTATCTTCCTGATAACGCCTCCCAATTCAACCAGAAAATGATGACCATGGCCGTGGGAAATACCCTGCCGGACGTTTTCAATATGTTCCAAAGCTATTATCTTAGTTTCGCTACCAAGAACGTGCTTCTGGATCTAAGAGACCTGGTCCAGCAGGACCCTGATTGGCCTCAAATGCAAAAACTCTGGTTTCCGGGCGCCTTAAATTTGTGCTATTTTAACGGCGGTTTATACGCATTCCCGAGGGATATAGGCTGTTGGTTCATCGCTTATAACAAGGATATGTTCGACGCCGCAGGGGTCCCTTATCCCACGGAAGACTGGACCTGGGATGATTATTTCAGGATTTCCCAAAAGTTAACCAAAAAAGACGCCAATGGGAATGTCACTCAGTTCGGCACCTGCGATTTAAGTTTTGGCGATGTTGCTTTTTCTGACGGGGTAGAGCTTGTGGACCCGGTCACCCATGCCGTGAATCTTACCAATCCCGCTATGTGCGAGGCCATGCAGTGGTGCGCTGACCTGGAAATGAAATACAACGTGGCTCCAGGAAACTATGCGGCCTCCGACCAAATGTCGGCCATCGGTGGCGATCCGTTTCTGGGGAAAAGGGTAGCCATGGATTTGTTTGGTCAATGGCTTTTTGGTATTTACAAAAAAATATGTGATTTTAACTGGGACATTACGACCTTACCTCAAGGAAAGGCCGGTCATCGTTGCCAGTTTATGTTCCAGCCTATCTGCATCTCCAAAACCACAACCCACCCCAAAGAAGCTTATCAAGTCATCAAATATTTCTGTTTTAATAAAAAACTAATGGAGTTGACAGCCGCCTATGGATTCAACGTACCTGTGCGCATGGATGTCGCGCACAGCAAATATTTTATGCAGCTTCCCGTGAATCCCAAACACATTGATTTGTTCATCAAGTCCCTTGAGAAATATGCCGTGCCACCTTTTAGGTTTATCAATGAAAAAGAGCTAATGGATTTGGTCAACCAGAAAGTAGCCCTTTTACATAATGAAGAATCTTACTCGAAATACAATGCCTGCGACCTTATGGCATCCATTGTTCCAAAGTTTACCCGTAAATTAGAGAAAACTTTAAGACGATTAAAGTAGGGAGAACCTATGTTTGGGATTAAAAAATTTAAAATTACAAGAACTATGCATGATACCATTGCTTTTTATTCGTTTATTAGCCCGTGGTTGCTGGGATTTCTGATCTTCACTTTAGGCCCCATGCTTATTTCCTTTTATATGAGTTTCACGGACTGGGATGTATTTACCAGCCCTAAATGGATCGGTTTAGCAAACTATCGCGACATCTTTCTTGATGATGATATCTTTTGGAAAGCCTTGTGGAACACTTTTTTCATGGGAGTTTTTGGTTTACCTCTTTCCATCATCCTGGGTTTTGCCGTGGCTTACCTCCTTTACCAAAAAGTAAGGGGGCTTTATACATTCAGGACTTTATTTTATTTGCCTAATGTCGTCCCGGTGGTCGCCAGCGCAATGCTGTGGCTGTGGATCTTCCAACCACACGTGGGTCTGGCGAGTTCTTTTTGCCGCATGTTCCTCCATACCGAGGGTCCGGGGTGGTTCAGGTCGGCCTTATGGGCTAAGCCTACGATGATCATCATGGGCCTTTGGGGTGTGGGAGGGGGGATGATCATCTATTTGGCCGGGCTTCAAGGTATTCCCGAATATCTTTATGAGGCTGCTGATATCGATGGGGCCAATTCCTGGCAAAAGATGCTGCATGTGACCATTCCCATGATGTCGCCTGTCTTGTTTTTCAATTTGATCATGGGGGCTATAGGAACCTTCCAAATGTTCACGGAGTCTTACATCATGACAGGAGGCGGTCCAGACAACGCCACTATGTTCTATGCTTTTTATCTCTTTAAGATAGCTTTTGAACATTTCGAGATGGGATACGCTTCGGCTTTGGCTTGGATACTTTTTGTCATGGTGTTGATCATCACCTATCTGCAGTTTGTTTTATTGGGCAAAAAAGTCCATTACGAATAAACATATTATTTTTTAGGGATGGGGAGAAGAAATGCCGTTATCTGGAGAAAAATTCGTATTTAGAAAAAAAATGGTCAGAGCGTCTATTTATGTGATTCTTATCCTTTGTTCGATCGGCCTTTTTATTCCATTTCTCTGGTTGATTTCAACGTCCCTTAAGTCACAGCAAGAGATCTTTGCCTATCCTCCTGTTTGGATCCCGCAAAAACTCCAATGGAGCAATTATTACGCTGCGGTGACCATGATCCCTTTCTTTCGTTATCTGTGGAATACTATTTATTTCACTGTTTTTAGCATCTTTGGGTCAGTTTTTACCGCGGCCATTTGCGCTTATGGTTTCGCAAAGATCAAGGGGGTAGGCAGGGATTTCCTTTTTAGTTTGCTATTGTCCACCATGATGTTGCCTGGACAGGTCACCATGCTTCCTATCTTTGTGTTGTTCCAGAAGTTGGGATGGATCAATACCTACTTACCGCTTATTGTCCCTGCTTATTTTGGCGGAGGCGCTTTTTCCATTTTCTTGCTGCGCCAATTTTTCAGGACCATACCCACGGATTTGGAAGAAGCAGCATCCATCGATGGGTGCAGCCGAATTGGAATTTTTTTCAGGATCATCCTGCCCCTGTCCCAGCCCGCTTTGCTCACCTTGGTTATTTTTGGGTTTATGGGATGCTGGAACTCCTTTATGGGTCCTTTGATTTACCTCTCTGACATGGATAAATTCCCGCTTGCTTTGGGTCTTACCTTCTTTAGTTCCATGTATGCGACCAAGACGCCGTGGGGCCCGTTAATGGCCGCCTCATTTTTGATGATCATCCCTATGTTATTATTGTTCTTTTTCTGCCAAAGATATTTCATCGAAGGAATCGTAACGACTTCAGGATTAAAAAATTAGTTTCTACCCTATTTAAGGAGGTGCCGATGTTGTTATTTGAAAGAAAGGCGGTCATAGTATTCATCACGCTATTGATTGGAGCTTCCTTTGTTCTCAACTCATGCGCACCTCGCAGCCGAATCAGACATGCAAAGATTGGCGATGAGTTAGAGGATGAGACGCCTGCGGCCGAACAGCCAGTGGCGCCTCCTCCAGCTGTAGAGGTGGCTGCCGTCCCAACTATTGCTCCGACCGTTGCTGCACCTCCCGCAATCGAGGTCCAGGCTCCTCCTGAGGTGGCAGTGCCAGCCACGGCGACCCCTGTTCCGACTTCGACGCCTGTCCCGACGGCCACAGCAGTTCCTGTCAGGGTTGTTGATTCCGCAAAATCCCGCATGATCGTCAAGGGCGACACTCTTTGGGACATTTCGGCGGAGAAGGACGTCTATGGAAACGCCTTTTTATGGCCACTTATATTCAGGAGCAACCGCAGCAGAATCCTTGATCCCGACCTCATTTATCCGAGGCAGGAGTTGAAGCTTGCCAAGAATTATAGCGATTCAGTCATGGCCAAGGCTATGGACAATGCCAGCAAGACACCCCCTTATAAGCCTCACCGCAAGCCAAGGAGGAAATTACCAATCTCTTACTGAGGTTTTTGCGGACCTAATCAGTTGTGGCGTGGAGTTGCGTTAAATGGGGAAAGGGGCTTTTTTTCGCATCATTGCGTTTCTATTAGTTGGCAGTTTTGTGGTCTCAGGTTGTGCTATAAGGCCATCCCAAAAGGACACCCTCTCAGCCCCACAATCTTCAGTGACTGAACTTAAAAACAGTGCGGCCTATGAAGAGCGAGCTTTAAATAGTCTCAGACAAGGCAACTACGCCTGGTCTATAGCCGATTATGAGAAAGCCATTGAGTTAGACCCTGAAAATGCACGCCTCTATGTCAACCTCGCCTCTCTTTATGAAAAAAAAGAAGATTATAAAAAGATGATCGAGGTGTGTCGTCATGGGCTTGAACAAAAGCCAAGCGATCCATTTCTGGTTTTGCAGCTCGGAAATGCGTATAGCGGAGCGGGTTATTTACCCCAGGCCATCGATAGTTATAAACAAGCCATCGCTCTGGATCCCCAAAATACCGATACCTATTATAATTTAGGTTTGGTTTATGATGACAGCTACAACTATACGGGTGCTATCCAAACCTATGAAAAATTACTCAAGATAAAACCCAACGAAACCGATGCTCTGTCCAATTTGGCGGCCCTTTATTTGGAAAAGGGGCAATACAGCAAAGCTGAAGAGATATCCCAAAGAAGTCTGAAGTCCGACCCCCACGACGCCGACGCTTATTTCAATCTTGGATTAACATATTTCAAAAGTTTGCACTATCCTGAAGCGATCGTCGCATACCAAAAAGCCCTTGAGATCAATCCCGCCATGGACCAGGCCTACTACAATTTAGCCTTGGCCCAAGAAAAACAGTCCGATTTCAAGGAGGCAGTCAAATCTTGGCAAGATTATCTCAAGATCACCGAGGATGAAGAAGGGGTTAAAGAGGCGGTTGCTCATATACTTCTTATCACCCACGAGCATCATCTTGAGGGGCATTAAAGGGACAGAATGGGAAGAAAAGATTTTACAGGACCATGGCGGGAAGATAAAAAAAGTAATACGGTCAGGGAACTTTTCGATTCTTTGGCAGAACGCTATGATCTATTTAATTTAGTTGCCAGTCTTTTTCAGGAGAGATATTGGCGGAAGACTTTGAACCGGTTCGTAAGACCGGATACGACAATCCTAGATCTGTGTTCCGGCACTGGCCAACAGGTTTTTTCCATGGATAGGGCAGTGGCTGGAAAGGGAACAGGGAAATGCAAGATTGTTGGCATCGATTTTTCTAGAGGTATGATTAAAATTGCGGATCAAAGATTGCGGAAGTGTCCCCGGACCTCCAAGATAGAGTTTCGGCTTGCCAGAGCAGAGCATATCCCATTCAAGCCAAACACTTTTGATACTATAACTTCAGAATTCGCCATGAGAAGTTTATTTCCTAGCCTTAATGAGGTGCTTCAAGAGATTTACAGGGTTTTAAAGCCTGGTGGGCAGGTCCTTATCCTAGAATTGACCAGGCCACCGCATTTTATCCTGTTCGCCATTTATAGGTTGTATCTGACTCTGATTCTTCCCTTGGTTAGTTTGGCTATTTTCGGTCGCGCCAGGTCGGTCAATTTTTTACGCCAATCCATCCTGCATTTTCATTCGGCTGAGGATTTTAAGAAAAGATTACAATGGGCGGGATTGCGGAAAATCAACGTTTTTCGCCTAAGCGGAGGAATAGCCACATTATTTATGGCGACAAAAGTGAGTTGCAGGGAAATCCGGTAAAAGCGATGAAGTAGAAAATATCCTGCTTGAACAGAATGGCTTATAATTCTTGCCTTTTATCCTCACCCCAAGTATATTTTCCCAAGAGTTTTTTTTATCAGAAAAGTTTATATTGAGCTACAATACCCAATACTTGAAATTATGAGGTGGGCCCTTGGCTGCCATTAAAAAAAAATCGACATTAAAAGTTCGTTCTCTCTTATCTAAAGAAGTGTGGTTTTCTTTGATGATCATTTCTTTGATCTTGTCGGTCTTGGTCGTGCCCATGAGGCAGGCTTTGCTGGTGATAGCGTTTCTTTGTGCGGTCGGCTATCTATGGCTCGAACGAAAGGCAGCGAAGATAAGGCAGAAGATCGAGCAATTCAGCGAAGAGTTAAATATGGTGAAAAGCTTTGAGGAGGGGAGTTTTTTTGACAAAGCCAAAGAGAGATATCAGAGATTATTGGGCAAATACAGGGAAATCCCGGAATTCACCCTGCTCGTCAAGGAATGTTTGAGAAGGCTTGAAATCAGCGAACATCTCAGCATCAGAAAGCCTATTCCTCGGAGTGAATATATTCTTTACAAACAGGCCGCCGCTGAAGGGAAAATGAGGTCCGAAAGGTCCAGAAAATTGACCGAAACCGAGGACCGGAGAGACAGGCGTATTCATTCCAGGCTGTCTGTGGATATCAGGGTCGGCTCTGTTATGAGTATGGGTGATTCTTTGACAAAACACGAGGCAACTATAAAAAATATTAGCGTGGGCGGCGCGCTTGTGGAAAGCAGGCTGCGATTTAATCTGGGTGATACCATTATGCTCTCCAGTATCCCTATTCCCGAAGGGACTACTTTGCAGGATGTCGTGGCAAGAGTCGTCCGGGTGGTGGAGGGACATATCCATCAAGCCGGGCTGGAGTTCATGTACCTGGAACCCGTGGATATAAAGAGAATAGAAGGCTACATCCAAAAAGCAGTCGGTCAAACGGATTAACCTGGATACGCGAACGGTTCAGCAAGGTTTGTCCTGCAGACAATATCATCTGATGAGTCAAGTGGCGGAGTAGCTCAATTGGTAGAGCAAGCGGTTCATACCCGCTATGTCGGGGGTTCGATTCCCTCCTCCGCTACCAATTTTATTTCTGTCCCATATTTTCCCTAGATAAACTCACTCCGCGGCAGATACGGCGTGGTTTTTACTTGAGGTCATAAAAAATCCCCTTTTGTTTCTAGGGTCAGTTAGAATAGTTGATTATGTTAGAGAATAAATTTCGACAGACTATCACAAGCCAGTCTTTTTTTAAAAAAGGTGAAAAGGTCCTGGTAGGTGTTTCCGGCGGTCCGGACTCCACAGCTTTGCTTCACCTTTTGTGCGGTTTAAAAAAAACATATCAGATGGAAATTTATGCCGCCCATTTGAACCATCAACTGCGCGGAAAAGAGTCCGACCGGGATTCTGCTTGGCTCAAAAAACTAAGCAGTTCCCTCAGGGTGCCTTTCTACACTAAAAAAATTGCAGTCAAAAGCCACGCTAAAAGGATGAAGTTATCTTTGGAAGAGAGTGGCAGGCTTTTAAGGTATGAATTTTTTAGAACAATTTGCCGTTCCTTAGGATGTCGTAAGATCGTCTTGGGTCATACTGCCGATGACCAGGTTGAAACCATGCTTTTGTTCCTTATCAGAGGTGCTGGCAAAAAAGGCATGGCCGCTATGTCAGAAATAGCCCCGCTTTCCCAGGATCCTTCTATCTCAATCGTACGGCCGTTTATTCAAATCTGGAAAAAAGAGATTTTGAGATACTTAAGGGCCAACCGATATAAATTCAGGACCGATAGAACAAATTTAAGTAACTTATTTTTAAGGAACCGGGTTCGCAATCAACTTCTTCCGTTTCTGTCTAAATTCAATCCCAAGGTCAAAGAGCGGCTTTTGAGTCTTTCGGGGATTTTTGAATCTGACGAGAAATTGCTAAGGGAATTAGCCCTGCAATTCCTCAAAAGGGAGGCAGCTTTTTCCCCAAAAGGATTCATCATGCCCGCACGAGCATACAGGGCACTGCCGCTAGCCTTGCAGGCAAGAGTATTCCAGCAGATGGTTTTGCTGTTAAAAGGAGACCTTAAAAAGATTGGTTATAACCATTTTAAAAATATCCTTAAAATTGTGGGAGTTGAGGGAAGTGATGCCGCGGTAGCACTGCCAGACGAACTTGTTTTGAAAAAGAGCGGGGGGCAGTATTATCTGTCCAAAACAGCGAGCAAGGCAAGGCAAGATTTTCACTGTTCGTTAAAAGTTCCTGGCACAACTATTTGGGAACCAACAGGCCAGCGAATTCAAGCTACCTTTCGAGGACAAAAAGGGAACGGCAATAAAAAAAAGTTTTATCTGGAAAGGTTTGATACAAAAGAAATCAAAATGCCCCTGGAATTACGGTCCTGGAAACAGGGAGATAAAATACGACCTTTTGGCTTAGAAGGCCATCAAAAGATCCAGGATCTCTTGATGGACCACAAAATTGGACGCGAGCAGCGGCGGGTTTGGCCTATTTTGGTTGATGCAAATGGGGAAATACTTTGGGTAGTAGGATTGAGGAGGTCTGAGGCGGGCAGGGTAACCCAGAAAACAATGAAAATATTGAGTTTGTCGGTCCAAGGAAAACAATGAGTTTCCCCCAGGTGTTCTTTGTCTAGGTGAACATATCTTTTTATGATAATATCTTTTTTGTTTATTCACTCTAATTGTTTGGTGGTTCAGGAGGGAAAGCCGTGAAGGGCCAGTCGCGCACATTTGCCCTATGGTTGATGATCATCATTCTGGGGATTGTTCTGTATAGCCTTATTTACCCTATAAACCAGGGGCCCAAATCCATTCTTTATAGCGAATTTATCAAGATGGCGGAGCAGGGCCAGGTGGAACACGCCACTATCATTGAGAAAAACATCGAGGTGGAATTCAAAGACCACACCAAGCCTAAAGTAAAGGTCTATGCCCCGGAAGACCCTGATCTCATCAAAATCCTCAGGCAAGCCAATGTCATGATCGAGGCCAAGGAACCCGTTCAGTCGTTCTGGCCCATGATATTGCAATTTATTATGTATGGTGTCCCCCTTTTTATAATAGTTTGGTGGTTTTTGATGATCCGACAAATGCAAGGCGGGGGGGCCGGTGGCGCTCTATCGTTCGGCAAAAGCAAAGCCAAAATGTTCATTGGAGGGCCGTCCAAGATCACCTTTGTCGACGTGGCCGGAGTTGATGAGGCCAAGGAAGAATTAAAAGAAATCATTGATTTTTTGAAAGACCCGAAAAAATACCAGAGACTCGGCGGCAGGATCCCCAAAGGGGTCTTGCTGATCGGACCGACCGGCACCGGCAAAACTTTGCTGGCTAAAGCCGTGGCTGGAGAGGCCGGAGTCCCTTTTTTCTCGGTAAGCGGGTCGGATTTCGTGGAAATGTTCGTGGGAGTCGGCGCTTCCCGTGTCAGGGACCTTTTTGACCAGGGCAGGCGGAACGCGCCGTGCATCATTTTTGTCGATGAGATCGACGCGGTAGGAAGGCAGCGCGGGGCAGGATTGGGGGGAGGCCATGACGAGAGGGAACAGACCCTGAACCAGCTTTTGGTCGAAATAGACGGTTTTGACACCACTCCAGGGGTTATTTTGATCGCCTCCACCAACAGGCCGGATGTCTTGGACCCGGCTCTCCTGAGGCCAGGACGGTTCGACCGCCAGGTGGTCGTGGACCGACCCGACCTTTTAGGCAGAGTGGCCATTTTAAAGGTCCATACCAGGAAGGTGATCCTGGTCCAAGAGGTTGACCTCCAGACCTTGGCCCGCAGGACGCCCGGGTTCTCAGGCGCTGACCTGGCCAACCTTGTCAATGAAGCGGCTTTGCTGGCGGCCCGGAGGGATAAAAAAGCTGTGGAGATGTCCGAGCTGGAAGAAGCCATTGACCGTGTCATGGCCGGGCCTGAGCGTAAAAGCAGGGTCATGAGCGAAAAGGAAAAAAAGACCATCGCCTTCCATGAATGCGGGCACGCCTTGGTCACCCATTACACCGCCGGCACAAACCCAGTCCACAAGATCTCCATCATTCCCAGGGGTCATGCGGCTTTAGGGTATACCCTGCAGTTGCCCTTGGAGGACAGATTCATTGCGTTAAAATCAGAGATCCTTGGCGAGATCTGCGTTCTACTGGGCGGACGCGCAGCCGAAGAGATCGTTTTCAAGGAGATATCCACAGGCGCCCATAACGACCTGGAAAGAGCGACCGAAACCGCGCATAAAATGGTCTGCGAGTACGGCATGAGCAAGAGGATCGGAACATTGACCTTGGGACGCAAAGAGGAGCAGGTCTTCTTGGGCCGGGACCTATTTAAGGAGAAAAACTACAGCGAAAAGACCGCGGAGAAGATAGACGAAGAGGTCAGTCTCATCATCAACCAGTGTTACCAAAAGGCAAAAAATTTATTGAATAAGAACAAGAAAAAATTGAGCGCCTTGGCCAATGTCTTGCTGGAAAAAGAAATCCTGGACCGTACCGAGGTTGAGAAGATATTGGGGGTCAAAAAAACTGCCGATAGAAAAGAAGAGCCAGCGCGGAAAAATCCAGAACCTTTGTCCGGACCGGATCGTGGTGAGGGCAGTTCTGACCCAAAGAAGGCCTAGCTTCCCCTTGAGCACCCATGACTTCCATGCAGGGTTAACAGACCGCTAGTTTGAATCATAATGTTTTAAGGAGGCATCCGGAACCATGAATCTTAAAAAGATAGAAAAGGCTGTCAGGGAGATACTGATTGCCATTGGTGAAGACCCCAGCCGGGAAGGGTTGCGCTTCACTCCAAAAAGGGTCGCTAAAATGTACGCGGAGGTGTTCTCCGGCATTCGCAGGGACCCAAAGAAGGATATCGTCATTTTTACCTCCGAAGACCACGACGAGATCATCATCCTCAAGGATATTCCTTTTTATTCTTTCTGCGAACATCACCTGATACCCTTCAGCGGACGGGCCCATGTTGCCTATATCCCCCATAAACACAAAATATTGGGGTTGAGCAAGATAGCCAGGATCATAGACCTTTACGCCAAAAGGCCCCAGCTCCAGGAGAGATTGACCTCGCAGATCGCTGATTTTCTCATGAAACATGTGCAGGCCGAGGGCGTGCTTGTGATCATTGAAGCGGAGCACCTCTGCATGACCATGCGAGGCGTCAAAAAACCGGGTTCGCTCATGGTGACCTCGGCGGTGCGGGGGGCTTTTAGAAAAGATGCCACGAGGGCGGAAGCTTTAGCCTTGATCAAGGGAACAAGGTAATTAGGACCATGGACCAGCAAAAACCACGCCTTTTAAGCTGCTACGACCAGCAGGAACTATTGGAACTGATGACCTGGATGGGCGTGGATAAACGGGGAGCGGCCCTGATGGTCCCCAAAGGCCACACCGAACTGGTCTGCTTTGACAGGGTCAAAAGCCAGACCGCCAACGTCCTCAAACAGGAAATGCTTTCTTTAGGCGGAGACGCTGCGATCCACAGGGGCGTGGTAACCTTCAAAGAACCTGAAACCGCCCTCCTCCTGATAGGCACTCCCAAACAATACCAGCGGCTTGGCCGCAAACTTCAGTACGATTATTTTAACCTGAGAAATATCGGGACCGAGCTTAAAGAACTTTTCGGACGCCTCCATAAGACACACCTGTCCCTGACCCTAAGGAAAAGAAATTACCCTCTCGGCAAGAAGACCTTAATCATGGGTATCCTGAACATCACCCAGGATTCATTTTACGACGGCGGGAGATATATAGACCTGGATAGGGCGCTGCAAAGAGCTTTGGACATGGTCAAGGAAGGCGCGGACATTATTGATGTTGGCGGTGAGTCTACCCGGCCAGGTTCCCTGCCTATAAGCGAAAAAGAAGAGTTGGCAAGGGTTTTGCCTTTCGTCAAAGCGTTGCGAAAAAAATGCCCGGTCCCCGTTTCCATTGATACGACCAAAGCCAGCGTGGCCCGGGCCTGTTTGAAAGCCGGAGCGGCTTTGATCAATGATACAAGCGCCCTTCAGGACGATTCCATGATGAAAAAGGTCGCCGCTTCCTTCAAGGTCCCGGTCGTTTTGATGCACCGGCAGGGAGTGCCGCGGACCATGCAAAAGAACCCTGTTTATAAGTCCGTGGTAGGGGATATCATTCACTTCCTCCAGAATAGGGTCGAGGAGGCCAAGCTGGCAGGGATCCCCGAGTCTAGGATCATCGTCGACCCGGGCATCGGATTTGGTAAGACTTTTGAGCAGAACTTGATCATTCTCAAACATCTTGGCGATTTTAAGACCATGGGTCTGCCGATATTAATTGGGTCCTCCAGAAAAGCTTTTATTGGTCACACCCTGGGTTTGCCGGTGGAGGAGCGGTTGGAAGGGACAGCCGCGGCCGCGGCCGCGGCCATTTTGCAGGGGGCGCATATTCTCCGTGTCCACGACATCAAGGAGATCTCCAGGGTGGCCAGGGTCTGCGATGCTATCAAAAACGCCGGCCCCTTGGGAACCAGCGGGTTTTAAAAACTTTTCACTAAAGAAGGGATGCGATGGCCATACTTTCCGTCAATATCGACCATGTCGCCACTTTGAGGGAAGCCAGAAGAGTGGGTGATCCCGACCTGGTGAATGCCGCCCTGGTTTGCGAGAGAGCCGGGGCCAAGGGTATAACCGTGCATCTGCGCCAGGACCAAAGACATATCAAAGAAAGGGATATCCATCAACTGAAGCAAAGGATTAGAACAAGGCTGGACATCGAGGTGTCGTGTGCGTCCCAGATGATCGCCAAAGTCGCGGCTGTGCGGCCTGACCTGGTCACCCTGGTTCCGGAAAGAGCGGAGGAGTTGACCACTGAGGGTGGGCTGGATGTTTTGCGCCGCGGCAAAGCGGTCCAAAAGGCCCTGGGGCTATTGCGGAAAAAGAAAATCAAAACAGCATTATTTATCGATCCTGACCTGACCCAGATAAAGCTGTCCGGCAAATTAGGTGCCGGAGTGGTGGAGATCAATACGGGCAAATACGCCGAGGCAGGAACCGCCAGGAAACGACGGGCGGAACTGGCCAAAATAAGGGCGGCCATACAGTTTTGCCATGCATTTGGGCTTCAGGTCAACGCCGGCCATGGCTTGAACTACAAAAACATACAACCTGTTGCTAAAATAGAGGGGATTAAAGAATTCAACATAGGTTTTCATATCATTGCCAGATCAGTTTTGAAAGGTTTACCCAGGGCTGTGGCAGAAATGGCCCGGTTGGTCAGATAGGTGAGGAGGAGGACCCCTGAAAAAACTTTTTGTTTTAGCCATCATTGCGGCCGTTAGCTGGGGTCTTTATTGGTTTTATCAAAATGCCAGTAAAGCACAGGATAACCCGGTCACCCATTACACTGGCAGCCTGCAAATCGCCGAACAAAAGGCCCAAAAAGTTGAATTGCAATCCAATTTGGCTATTTTAAAGGTCGCCATCAGCCAATATCAGAGTAGTCATGGTAAATTTCCCCCTACTTTGCAGGAGCTTGTTTCAGCCGGGTTTTTGGACAGACTACCTGACGGAGACTACTCCTACGATCCTGGAAATGGTGAGGTGACAGGGAAGTGAGACGAGGTTAAAATGGTGGATATCGGGGTAGATATAGTTGAGATCGACCGTATGAAACATGCCCATAAGCGGCAAGGCAAGAGGTTTTTAAACAGGCTGTTCACCGCAGGCGAGGTTAGTTATTGTTTTAAAAAGAAAAATGCCTACCCCCACCTGGCGGCCCGGTTCGCGGCCAAGGAGGCGGTTTTTAAGGCTTTAAATATTAAAAAGATGAGAGCCTTGCCCTGGAAAGAGATAGAAGTTGTGTCCCAAAAGACAGGCAAACCGCTCATCAAGCTTTTTGGCGCTTTGGCCAAGGAAGCCAAAGCAAAGAAATTCAATAAGATCATGGTTTCCCTGTCCCATTCACGGCATTACGCGGTAGCGCAGATCGTGGTCGTTTAAGGCGGATTAGAAAAAATATTTACTTGAGAGAGGAAATCGATGAAGGTCGTCAGTGTTCAGGAAATGAAGGATATAGACCGCAGGGCCATTGAGGAATACGGCATTCCCTCCCTGGTTTTAATGGAGAACGCCGGTCTCAACGTGGTGATGGCCATGGAAGAGGAATTCAAGATCCTGCACGCCAGGAAGATATGGGTCTTCGCCGGCAAGGGCAAGAACGGCGGGGACGGCCTGGTGGCCGCGCGCCATTTAGCCAACATGGGCAGCCAGGTCAAGGTCTATTTGCTGGCCAAAGCCAAGGATGTGAAAGGCGACACCAAGACCCAGCTGGAAATCGTTAAAAAGATGGGGATCAAGGTCCTCGAGCTGACGACCGCTGAGGACTTTGAGGCGGAAAAGGCGGAAATAGAAACAGGGGAAATATACATTGACGCCATCCTTGGCATAGGCCAGGTAGGACCTGTGGTGGATTTTCTGGCCGGCGTCATTGTTTTCCTGAATTATTTGAACAAACCCATCGTGGCCGTGGACCTTCCTTCAGGCTTGCAGGCTGACACGGGCAGGGTGGAGGGCGCCTGCATATCAGCCATGTTGACCGTGACTTTTGCCCTTCCCAAAATAGGTCTGGTCAACTATCCCGGCGCAAATTATGTTGGAAAGCTTATAGTTGCAGACATAGGAATTCCTTGGGGATTATTGCAAAGTGTTAAAATTATGATAGAGTTAATTACCAAATATCAGATAATTCCTTTAATTCCGTTTAGAGACAGCAGTTACCACAAGGGTGCTTTTGGAAAAGTTTTAGTTATTGCGGGTTCCATGGGAATGGGAGGAGCCGCTGAGCTTGCCAGCAAAGCGGTTTTGAGGAGCGGGGCCGGATTAGCGGTCCTGGCCTGCCCCAAAAGCCTGGTACCTTGTTTTGAATCGAAATTAACAGAAGTCATTAAAAGACCGTTAGCGGAAACAAAAGACCAGAGTTTAGACAGCAAGGCCCTCGGACAAGCTTTGAAATTGAGCGAAACCGTGGACGCGGTGGCCCTGGGGCCGGGGTTGAGCCGGCATCCCAAAACCAGTGAATTTGTGGTCAAATTCCTGGGGAGAGTAGGGAAGCCGGTTGTGATCGACGCGGACGGCCTCAACGCCCTGGAAGGCCGGCCGGAAGTAATCAGGAAAATGAGGGTGCCTGTGGTGGTGACGCCCCACCCGGGCGAGATGGCCAGGCTGAAGGGCCTGACGATCAAAGAGGTCCAGAATAACAGGATAGCTGTGGCGGGGCAGTTCAGCGCCAAGAACAAGTGCGTCGTGGTTTTAAAGGGAGCGGCCACCGTGGTGGCCCATCCAGAAGGTCCTATAGGGATCAATTCTACGGGTAATTCAGGGATGGCCACGGCAGGCAGCGGGGATGTTTTGACGGGCATGATCGCCGCTTTTTTGGCCCAGGGCTTATCGGCGTGGGACGCCAGCCGGCTGGGAGTTTATTGGCACGGGCTGGCGGGAGACCTGGCCGCCAAGGCCAAAGGCGAACCGTCCATGGTCGCTTCGGATATTTTGGAAAATCTGGCTTCATCGTTTTTATCGCTGACCCAGGGAGGGTAGCAGGCTTTGATCAGTCATTATATGTTGATCGGTGTGTTCCTGGCGGTCCTGCCCATCAGTATAGGCTGGACCCTGATCAAAACATTGGAAAAGCTTTCGGAAAGAAAGCAGATCAGGAAGTGGGACAAGTTCTGGAAAAAGCGTTGGGAAGACGAGCATCAATACCCGTTTGTCTATTTCATCCGTGAAGTAAGGCTCAAACTCAAAGCCGCCACGCGGATCAGGAGATTGGTGGGTTTTTATATCGCCATATTCTTCCTGGCAGGAGTGGCCCTGGTCGTCGACCATGTTTATTACATCCCGTTCCTTTCCAACAACCAGGTCCTGGCCATGGCCTGGCTTCTGCTCATCGTGCTGTTCGCCTATTTCATCCCGGCCTATGTTTATTACGAGATGGAAAAACACGTTTACAAAGAGATGATCTACCAGATCAACGGCATCCTGCACAGGGAGAGGTACGAAGAGGTGGAGAGGATCAAGGCGGAATACGAGCTTAAAAAGGCCCGGGAAGCCCAGGGCTTCCTGGAACCCATGGAGCCTGAGCCTCTCGCGCCGCCCGTTCCTGCGTCTGTCCAGGCAGAGGCGCCCAAGCCGGAAGAGCCGCCCCAGATCCTTCCTCTTCTGGACGAGGAGACGCCCCCGCCGCCCAGCAACACCATCCTTGAAAAGGTCAGGGATATGGGCCCTGATGCCACGGCCCACGCCATCAAAGCCTTTCTTTCCCAGGACGCTAAAGCCTAGTTTGAATGCAGCCTGAGACATCGTCTTCCGGCGGTCCACCAGTCAAAGGTTCCAGCCTTGTCCACCATGTCCCTACAGGTGTTCTAATCTTGTTGCTTTTTTTACTTCCGCTCGTTTTTTCCCTGCAGTCGCACGACCCTTTCCGGCCCCTGCAACTTTGCCTGGCTGAAACAGGCACCCTGCTGGCCATCCTGCTCTGGATGCTGCCCCTCACCACCCAGGCAATCCTTCCGCTGGTCAGGACTGGTTTGGGCTGGCCTGTGTTCATTTTTTTCCTGCTCAGTTTTCTCTCCTGCTTTGGAGCGCCGAACCAAGCCGTGGCCTGGAGGGGTTTGGGCGAGACCCTTTGCTGGATCTTGTTCTATTATATTTTCACCCAGCTTGGGCTTGGCCGCAAAACAAGGATGACCGTGCTGGCCGCCATCCTCGCCGCGACCTGCCTCACCAGCCTGTATTCGCTGGTCCAGCTGGCCGGGCTTGACCCCGTTGCCTGGGACAACCAGTTCCAGGGACGAATGTTCGGCACTTTTGGCAACCCGGATTTTTTGGCCGGTCATTTGGTCCTGGTGGCCCCGCTCTGCCTGGCCTTGTTCCTGGCGGGGGAGGGACGGCCGGTGAAGATCATATTCGGCGGTCTTGGCCTCTTGTTCCTTGTCTGCCTGGCAGGGACCCAGACGCGGGGAGCTTGGCTGGGTTTGGGCGTGTCCGTTCTTTTTATGGCCTGCTTGGGATGGAAATATTTCCAGGGACAGTGGCTGAAGAACAAGGCGTGGTTCTTCGGATTTGGCGGGACCGTGATCGTCCTCCTGCTTTTATTCTTCAGCCTGGCCGGCACATCCAGGATCACGGCGCTTTTCAACCCATCGGCTGAAGGCAACCTCAACCAGCGTTTATTCCTGTGGAAAGGGACTTTGGGGATCATCAGGGACCATCCCTGGACAGGAGTGGGCTGCGATAATTTTAAGATCGTCTATCCCCTTTATGAGGGAAAGCTGGCCGCCAGTATGCCCGGACGATCCGTGCCCTACCACCGCTCCGATCACAGCCATAACGACTTTTTGCAGATGGCCGCGGAGAGGGGTCTAGCCTGCCTGGGCGTTTTCCTTTGGATCATAGTGATCGTTTTCCGGCAAGGATTGGCCAATATCCGCCAATGGCAGGCCCAGACCAAAACCCCGTGGTTCAGGGAGGACGCCGTGTGCCTGGGGCTTATGGCAGGCTTGGCGGGTTTGCTGGTCCACGCCTTTTTCAACTTCCCTTTACGGGTCGTGCCCACGAGTATGACCTTCTGGTGTTTTATCGGCGTCATCATGCTGTCCAAACCAGACCTCAGTGGCCAGGTGATAGAGGTTCCGCTGGTCCCTGCGGCGGCGGATATCAAAAAACCAGGTAAATTCAAGGTTCCGTCAAGTTCAATCCCAAACCCGGCGGCCTCGGTTTTTAACCGCACAGCAGCCCAGATGGTCATCGCCGGGGTCATGGCGCTGCTGGTCTATTTTATCGTCCAGCCCTTTTTGTTCGAAAAAAGCTGGAAGGTCGGGCTGGGTGAGGAGAGCCTGGGGGATCTCAACCAAGCCGCCCAAGCCTATCAGGCCGCAGCGCAATTTTCACCGGAGAACTGGGAAGCCCACTTCAGGCTGGCCTCGGTATGCCGCAGGCTGAACCAGGCCGGCCAGGCGTCAGGGGAATATGAGAAGGCGCTCCAGGACAGCCCCTATGAGGCCGAGGTTTGGGCTGAGGCCGGGCTTTTCTACTGCCAGCAGGGAAATTTCAAGCTGGGGCTGGCCGATACGGCCCAGGCGGTGCTTTTGGCCCCGCATTACGGCCAGGGCCGCTTTTTTGCCGGAAACGCCCATATGCTGGCCGGCCAGCTTTCCCAAGCCGAGGAACAATACAATAAGGCCATCCAGTTAGACCCTGGTTCAGCCGAGTCGCATAACGCCCTGGCCGTGGTTTACGGCAGGCAGGGAAAATATTCCCTGGCCGTCAGCGAAGAGCAGGAAGCCGTCCGCCTAAGGCCCGGCTACGAAGAGGCCCTGACCAATCTGGGCGTGAGCTATTTCAAGACCGGCAAGGTAAGACAGGCCCGCGCCATAGCCCAACAAGTCCTGCAGATGGACCCCCGCAACCCCATTGCCCGGCAAATCCTTGCCAGGTAGCAGGACCGGTCCTCTCCCGGTGTGTTAAAATCAGTTTAACCGGTCCATATTTTGAACAAGGAGCCCTCTATGACGGATAGTGCCGCGGCTGTTCCCATCGCGGAGCCTCTGGGCATCAGCGCCATCCTGGAAAAGGTCAAAGCCCACAATTCCGGGACCAACCTGGGATTGATCAGGCGGGCCTACGATTTCGCGGTCAAAGCGCACGCTGACCAAAAAAGGATGTCCGGCGAAAGCGTGCTGGTGCATTTGCTGGCCGTGGCCGACCTTTTGGCGGACTTCCACATGGACGAGACCACCATCAGCGCCGGTCTGCTGCATGACGTGCTGGAGGACACGGCCGTCACGGCCAAGGAGATGAGGGAGGCCTTCGGCGGGGAGATCACCGACCTGGTCGAGGGCGTGACCCACATCAGCACCCTGCGGGCCGTGTCCCGGGAAGAGCGCCAGATGGAGAACCTGCGGCGCATGTTCCTGGCCATGGCCAAGGATATCAGGGTGGTCCTGATCAAGCTTTCCGACAGGCTCCACAACATGCGCACCCTTTCCTACCTGCCCGAAGACAAGATCATGCGGATCAGCCTGGAGACCATGGATGTTTACGCGCCTTTGGCGCACCGGCTGGGGATTTACCGGGTAAAATCCGAACTGGAAGACCTGTGCCTGCGCTACCTCCACCCCGACATCTACCGGGACCTCAAGGAAAAGGTCTCCCAAAAAGCCGCGGAGCGGAACCGCAGGGTGGAAAAGGCCATCGCCCTGCTGCAGGAGCAGCTGGACCAGGCCGGGATCAAGGCCCAGGTGCAGGGAAGGCCCAAGCATTTTTACAGCATTTACCAGAAGATGCAAAAAGGAAAGGCGTTCGAGGAGATCTTCGACCTCAACGCGGTCAGGGTCATCACCGAGGACGTCAAGGACTGCTACGCGGTTTTGGGCTGCGTGCATAACCTGTGGAAGCCGGTGCCGGGCAGGTTCAAAGACTATATCGCCATGCCCAAGTCCAACCTCTACCAGTCCCTGCACACCACGGTGGTCAGTCCGGAGGGCGAGCCTCTAGAGATCCAGATACGGACCAAAGAGATGCACGCCACGGCCGAGTTCGGGGTGGCGGCCCATTGGAGGTACAAGGACGGCCGGGCTGGGCCCACCGATCTTGACGCCAAATTCATCTGGCTGAGGGAGCTTTTGGAGTCGCACCAGGACGCCAAACCTCCGGCCGAGCTGGTGGAGAACCTCAAAAAGGACCTGTTCACGGACGAGGTTTTTGTTTTCACCCCCAAGGGCGAGGTCGTCCAGCTGCCCCGGGGCAGCAGTCCCATTGATTTTGCCTACGCCATCCATTCCAACGTCGGCAACCATTGCGGGGGCGCCAGGGTCAACGGGAAAATGACCCCTTTGAAGACCGCGCTCAAGAACGGCGACATCGTGGAGATCGTCATCACCAAGACCCACGAGCCCAGCCAGCAGTGGCTCAGGTGGGTCAAAACTTCCAAGGCCAAGAACCACATCCGCAGGCTCCTCAAGCAAAAGGCCAGCCTGGAGAACCAGGCCAAAGGCAAACGCCTGGTGGAAGAGGAGATCAGCCGCCAGCATTTGGACGCCCAGGCAGTGCTCAGGCAGGAAGAGGACTGGCTCAAAGCCGCCAGGGCCTTTAACCTGGCCGCGGTGGAGGAGCTGTGGGAGGAAATCGGTTACGGCAATTTCTCGCCCAAGATGGCCCTGGCCAAGGTCATGCCCGGGCTTTACCAACAGCAGGAAGAAGAGGAAAAACGCGAGACGCCCAAGCCCAAAAAGTCCAAGGACGGCATCATCGTGGCCGGGCTGGGGGACGTGATGCTCAGGATCGCCAAATGCTGCAACCCGCTGCCGGGCGAAAAAATAGTCGGGTACCTCAGCCATAACCGGGGCCTGTCCATCCACCTGGTGGAATGTCCCAATATCCTGTCTCTGGACCACGAGAACGACAAACTGGTCACGGCGGAGTGGGAGAGCGACAGGGAAAGCGGCAAGGCCGGGGTCTACAGCGCGGAGATCGTGTGCAAAGCCAGGGATAGGGCCAATCTTTTAGCCGACATCCTGCAGGCCATTTCCGGGCAGGGAGTGGCCATCGAGTCGGCCAGCGCCGGGGCGACCGGCCTGGGGCTGGCCAGCGCCCGGATCACGGTGAGGGTGGAGCATATCCATGAGCTGGCTAGGGTTTTGAAGGCTGTCAGCGGGGTCAAGGATGTGCTGGAGGTCAAACGGGCCGGGCCTTTGTCCTAGGAAACGCATTGTGTTTGATCAATGAGCCAAATTATCTCACCGCTGGGGGCTAGGCTGGCGCCTAGTGCTAAAAACAAAAATCCCCTGGCCCATAGGGGCCAGGGGATTTTCTTTAAGAACGTTCTTAAAACTAAATTACATTCCCAGTGTCACAGCCAGTGTAGCGACTGTAGCATTGAGGTTCGGGCACGCCGTACCATTGGCGGTCATTGCACCCGTGTTGGCAAATCTGGCATCCAGGTTGAAATCCAGGGACGCGTTGACTTTCTCGCCTTTGCCGGCAAGGAGTTTGACGGTTCCACGGACATCCACCACTGGGACTACAGGTGAGGCGCTGAACACGCCGCCCGCAGTGACAGCCGCTTGACCGAGGCCGAGGCCGACAGCAACTGAGTTGCTGAGCCATTTGTCCACAGTCACCTCAGTGATATTGATTGTACCAGGGGCCAAAAGGGCGACCTGCACCGAGTTAGCTTCTGTGCGGATTCCATAACCAAAATCGTCAGCATACCAGTTCAACTGACTGGCTGTTCCGACTGATGTTCCCAACACCGCGTTAGCGTATGTTGCATAATTTGCTCCCCAGGTGAAAGACACCGTGGAAGCTTGGGCCATTGCGCCAAAAGCGAACATGGCCACAATAGCGAGTAACAGAGCTTTCTTCATTTATATCCCTCCTTGAAATTTTATATTTTTTTAGAACCCGATCGTGACACCCAGCGAAACATCCACACTGTTCAAGTTATTGACAGCGCTGATGCTGCTGGCACCGCCCGCCGCGTTGGTTTCCTGATATCCCAGAACATTACAATCGGGAACAGGAATGAAACGCACTGCCGCGGCCAAATCAACTTCTGACCAGAGACCTTTGGACTTGGCGCTGAGCATGGCCCATTTACCGCGAAGGCCGATCACTGGATAACTGCCCGTTAATGAGGCAGGGGTTCCGAAATCAGTTGCAAAAGCTCCTGCTGCACCATTGCGGGTAAAGACATCTGAAGTATCCTGAGCTCTGGCCACACCCATTTCAATACCTGCTGACAGCATATCCAAGCCCGGGATCGTGGAGTTGATGTCCAGTCCGGTCATGTTGATAGTGCCGTTGTAGGTCTCTTGATAGTTGATGGTGTTGGTATATGACATTTGGGCGCGAAGACTACCAGCTTCGTTGAACACACCAATTGTCATGGTATCCCCAATCTGCCAGCCCAGGTCGAACCTGTTGCTGAATCCCTGCATTGTAAAGTTGGAAGTTAATGGGATCGTCGGGCCGACATTCCACATGAAACCTAACCCGGCGTTATCGGCTGACACCATCTGGCTCCCAGCCAATGCAAAGATGCATACCGCTAAAACTAAAGCTTTCTTCATTTTATAAATCACCTCCTCATTATTGAGTTTAATGTACTATAACTTATTAGGCTAAATCCTATAATATTATACGAATTTGTCAAGGGTTAGGGCCCAAATTCCTCTATTTATTAGCATAATATTAGCGGTAAAAATACGGCTTTTTTGCTTGAGACCTCCCATTGTGGGGTTTAAGGGGGTTTTTAGGCATGGGTTAAAAACACGGGTTGGGCTGTTTTGGCGGTGTGTCGGGGAAATAACAGGTTTTTAGGGATGGGCCGCTCCACCACAGGAAGGATTGTTTTGAAATCCCAGTACTATATATAGTAAGCCCCCGTTTAAAAAAAATGAAAAGCCTTCCATAAGGTAATTTATGGGTACGATAAAAAAATTTTTATTTCAAATAGTCGCTGAGGAGGAAGAAGAAGCTGGGCCAGAGGCCGGTCAAAAGCACCCCCAGAGCCATGAGCAAGGCCGCGAACCGGGCGTTGTCGGAGGCGGGTGGAACCTGTCCTTTGGCTTCGCTTTCAGGCCTCATGTAGAGGTAAACAAGGATCCTGAGGTAATAGTAGGCGGAGATGGCGCTATTCAGGACAGCCAGGATGGTCAGCCAGAGGTAGCCGCCCTTGATGGCGCTGCTGAAAAGATAAAATTTGGCCATAAACCCGCCTGTAGGCGGCACGCCGGTCAGGGAGAGCATGAACACGGCCATGCAAAAGCCGGCTACCGGCTGTTTGTAGCCCAGGCCGCTGTAGGCGCTGATATCCAGGTTTTGGCCGGCTTTCCCTTCCCATCCCAGCACCAGGCTGAAGGCGCCCAGGGTCATCAGGGTATAGACGAACAGGTAAAAAACCATGGGGAAGGAGCCCTGGCCCAGGACCAGCACGCCGATAAGGATGTATCCGGTCTGGGCGATGCTGGAATAGGCGAGCATGCGTTTGACATTGTCCTGCCTGATGGCCAAAACATTGCCCACGGTCATGGTGGCCAGGGCCAAAACCCACCACAGCAAGTTCCAGTCCGGCATTGTTCCCAAAAATATCCCCTGGACCACCCTGATGAGCATGACAAACCCGGCTACTTTTCCGGCCGTGGCCAGGTAGGCCGTGACCGGGGTGGGCGCGCCTTCGTAAGTGTCCGGTATCCACATATGGAAAGGCACGGCGCCGACCTTAAAAGCCAGGCCGATGACAAAGAGCACGCAGGCCGCTTTGACCAGACCGGCCTGATTCCCTGACGCGGCCAGGAGTGCCGGGATGGCCGAAAGGTCCAGGGAGCCCGTGGCCCCGTAGATGAGGCTGAGGCCGTAGAGCAAAAACCCGCTGGCAAAGGCGCTCAAAAGGAAATATTTCAGGGACGCTTCCCTGGACCGGGGGTTAGCCCGGTCAAACCCGGCCAGCACATACAAGGCCAGGGAAAAGGTCTCCAGGGCCAGGAACAGGGTGACCAAATTCTGGCTGGACACCATCCAGAGCATGCCCAGGCTGGCAAAAAGGATGAGGCCGTAGTATTCAGCCTGGTTGTTCTTGTTCTCCTGCAGGTAGGGATGGGAGACCAGTAAAGTCAAAAAGGTCACGCCCAGGATGATGAGGCTGGCGACCCAGGACAGGGGATCGCTCCAAAGCATGTTATGGAACAGGCCGGCCGGCTCCAGGCTGAAATTGTCCACCTGGACGATGGCGGCTATGCCCGTGCCCAGGAGGGCCACGGCCAGGTTAAGGGTCTTGTCCGTTTCCGGGCTGATGAGGTCCAGGCTGAGAGCCACCAGGGCGGTCAAGAAGAGTATGGCCGAAGGCATCCAGAGATGGGTCATTTTTCCTCCATGTTTTCGTCAAAAGCCTGGTCCTGCTGGACGGTCAGCAGGGAGGTTTGGATAACCTCATTGTGGGCCGCAACCAGCGGTTTAGTTTCCACGGTGTAGCGGCTGACCAGGGGCTGGACCGAAGGCTCTATTTTATCCAGCAGACAGGAGGGATACAGGCCGATGGCGAATATCAGGACCACCAAAGAGGCCAGCAAAACGAATTCCCGGCCGTCAATATCCTTGAGCCCGGCCACGACCTCGTTGGTGACCTTGCCCAGCATGACTTTTTGGTACATGGTCAGGAGGTAGACGGCGGCCAGGATGACGCCCAGGGCCGCGACAGCAGTGAAATAAGGATGAGGTTTAAAGGTTCCCAGCAGGATGAGGAATTCACCGACAAAACCGTTGGTCGAGGGCAGGGCCAAAGAAGACAAGACGACCGGCAGGAAGAACAGGGCCAGTTTGGGCATGACCTTAGAGACCCCGCCCAACTTGCTGAGTTCCCTGGTATGCGTGCGCTCGTAAAGGATGCCCACAATCAAAAAGAGCGCGCCCGTGGACAGGCCGTGGTTGACCATCTGCAGGACGCTTCCGGTCACACCCATCAGCCCCAGGGAGTAAACGCCCAGGATGACAAAGCCCATATGGCTCACGCTGGAGTAGGCCACCAGTTTTTTCAAGTCGGTCTGGACCATGACCATCATGGCGCCGTACACGATGCTGATGACGGCCAATGTCAGGACAATGGGAGAGACCAGGACCATGGCGGCCGGGAACAGGGGCAGACAAAAACGGATGAAGCCATAACCGCCCATCTTGAGCAGGACGCCGGCCAGGATGATGCTCCCGGCGGTCGGGGCCTCCACATGGGCGTCAGGCAGCCAGGTGTGCAGGGGGAAGAGCGGCACCTTGACGGCGAAAGCGAGGAACAGTCCCCAAAAGAGCCACAACTGGACGGACGGGTCCAGGGGGGTTTCCAGGAGGCTGGGGATGTCGAAAGTGAACACCCGCGCTTCCTGGTGGTGCAGGTAGTAGAGGCAGATGAGGGCGACCAGCATGATGACGCTGCCCGCCATGGTATAGATGAAGAATTTTATGGTGGCATACACCCGGCGGGGCCCGCCCCAGATGCCGATGAGGAAATACATGGGAATGAGGGTCAGTTCCCAAAATACATAGAAAAGGAACAGGTCGCTGCTGATAAAAACGCCGAGCAGGGCCGTGGTCAGGAGCAGCATCAGGAAGGAGAACCCCTTCAGGTGCGCGTCAATGGCTTTCCACGCCGAGAGATAGGCCACCGGCATGAGGTAGGCGGTCAAAAGCACGAGGAACAGGGAGATGCCGTCGATGCCCAGGGAATAGCTGATGCCGAACTCGGTGATCCAGGGTATTTTTTCGGTGAACTGCATACCGGCCATGCCCGGAGTCCAGTAAATATAAAGCAGGCTGGCCAGCCCCAGCTCGATCAACAGGACCGCGGAGGTAAAGATCTTGAGCAGGCCGGCCCTTTGCTTGTTTATCCCCAGGAGCAGGACGCATCCCGCGATGGGCCACCAGAGCAAAATGGAAAGGATAGGCAGGTTCATCGGACACCCCACTCTATATAGAGGAACAGTAAAGCCGCGCCCACGAGAAAACTCACGAGATAAGTATGGACCTGGCCGGTCTGCCAGCGGGAAGTCAGCCTGCTCAGAGAAGAGAACAGGGAGCCTGTTCCGTTGACCGCCCCGTCTATGACCAGGTCGTCAAAGTATTTACGGAGAGCCCTGCTTAGGGCATAGAGCGGCTTGACCACCAATACCTGGTAGATTTCGTCCACATAATACTTGTGCGTCAGCAGGCTGATGGTACCGCTGAAGACCGTGGACGATTTCCACAATCCTTTCAGGTACACCAGATAGGCGATATAAAAGGCCAGCAGGCTCAAGCCGAAATAAAGGACCATCAGGCCTAGGGTCATACTGGCTGAGGCCGGGTTGGCGGCTTCTCCAGGCAAGGCCAGGACAGGGTTTAAAAATTCCGCGAAATGCTGTGTGCCGGGTATAAAAGAGGGCAGGTTGATATACCCCCCGATAAAGGCAAAGAAACCCAGCACCATCAGAGGCAGGGTCATGACCAGCGGAGATTCGTGGGCATGGTCGTATAAATGCTGGTCGCGGTTCTCGCCGAAAAAGACCAAAAAGAGCATCCTGAAAACATACAGGTTGGTGAGCAGGGCGGTCAAAGCGGCCAGGAGCCACAGCCAGAAGCAGGCATGGGGGCCGGACCAGGTTTCCAGCAGTATCTCGTCCTTGCTGAAAAATCCGGAGAAACCCGGGATGCCGGCCAGGGCCAGGGCGCCGATGCCAAAGGTGTAAAAGGTCACAGGCATTTTTTTCCGCAAGCCGCCCATCTTGGTGATGTCCAGTTCGCCGGACAGGGCGTGCATGACGCTGCCCGCGGCGAGGAACAAGAGGGCTTTGAAAAAGGCGTGGGTGAACAGGTGGAACATGGCCGGGGCGAAGGCGTAAACGCCCAGCCCCAGGAACATGTAGCCGAGCTGGCTGATGGTGGAGTAGGCCAGGATACGCTTGAGGTCGTTCTGGAACAGGCCGATGGAAGCGGCCATAAAGGCCGTGACACAGCCGACCATGGCGATGATGTCCATGGTCAGGGGAGCCTGGCTGAACAGCATGTGGTTGCGGGCGACCATGTAGATGCCGGCCGTGACCATGGTGGCGGCGTGGATGAGGGCGGATACCGGCGTGGGGCCTTCCATGGCGTCAGGCAGCCAGATGTGCAGGGGCAGCTGGGCGGACTTGCCCGTGGCGCCCAGGAACAACAGCAGGGTGATGAGCATTCCCAGGCCTTCCTTGCCGGCCAGGAGGGTGGGAGCCTGCTGGTTGACCTGGTCGAAATCCAAGGTCCCGAACGTATAAAAAACAAGGAAAATACCCAGCAAAAACCCGAAATCGCCGACCCGGTTGACGATAAAGGCTTTTTTCCCGGCGTTGGCTGCCGTGTCCTTTTCGAACCAGAAACCGATAAGGAGGTAGGAGCACAGGCCCACCAGCTCCCAGCCGATGAACATCACCAGGAAATTGGCGGCCAGCACCAGGACCAGCATGGAGCCGGTGAAAAGGTTCAAAAAGGCGAAGTATTTGTTGCGGCGTTCGTCTGAGGCCATGTAGCCGACCGAGTAGAGGTGGATGAAAAATCCCACGCCGGTGATGATGCAGGCCATCAGGATGGACAGGGGGTCCAGGACGAATGAAAATCCGGCGGACAACCCGCTGACGCTGATCCACCGGAACCAGGTCTCGTGCATGGGAGAGTTGAGGTAGCTGTAGACCCCTAGGGCAGTCAGGGAGGAAAGGAACGACAGCCCGACGCTGACGCAACCCACGATGCCGCCCAGCCGGTCAGACCTGTCCTTAAAAGCCAGGAATCCGTTGACCAGGGCTCCGGCCAGGGGCGGCAAAATGATCCATGCCGCTAAATAACTTATGACAGCTAGAAAGTTGAAAGAACCCACGCCTATCCTTTCATTATCTGTATGTCGTCCAAATCCACTTTACCCTGGCGACGGAAGATGGCCATGATGATGGCCAGGCCGATAGCCACTTCGGCGGCCGCCACGGCAATGACCAAAAAGGCCGTTACCTGGCCGTCCAAAGAGAACGAAAAACAGGAAAAAGAGACCAAAGACAAATTGACCGCGTTGAACATCATTTCGATGCACATAAAAAGCACCAGGGGGTTTTTGCGGATCATCACGCCGATCACGCCGAGCGTGAACAGGATGGCGCTCAAGATCTGGCACTGGGTCAGGGTGATCATCGGCTGCCTCCTTGGCCCGCGGGGTCTTCGGGTTCCCGGGAGGCCAGCACCACCACGCCGATGATGGCCACGAGCAGGAGCACGGAAATGATCTCAAAGGGGAAAAGATAGTCCACGAAAAGCAGGCGTCCGACCGCCTTGGCGTTGTCCAGCAGGGCGTGGGCCGAGATGCCCTGGGCCAGGGGGGTCTGCAGGATGATGAGGAACAGGCTGGCCAGGACAATGAGGGAGCCAAAGGCGATGACCAAAACCCTGCCGAGGGTCAGGGAGGCCAGCCAGCCTTTTTCTTTTTCCGGGTTGATGAGCATGATGGCGAAGAGGAAAAGGACGATGATGGCTCCGGCGTAGACCAGGAGCTGGACCATGGCGATCAAAAGAGCGTGGAGCAGGGCGTAAACAACAGCCAGGCACAGGAACTGGGCGAGAAGCGCCAAGGCGCAGTTGACCGGGTCGCGGAACATGAGGACCAGCAGGCCGGAAATCACGGCGCCAACGGCGATAAATAAGAAAAAGCCTAGTTCCATTTAAACCCTCCTTTGCGCCATATATAGAGGTAGCCGAAAACCAGGACCAGGATGAAAAAGGCTATTTCCACCAGGCCCACGAACCTGAGCTCCTGGTAAAGGATGGCCCAGGGGATGAGGAAGATGGTTTCCACGTCGAAGATGATGAAAAGCATGGCGATGAGATAGAATTTCGGCGTGGTCTGGGCGGGCAGGCCCGTGAGCGGCGTGCTGCCGCTTTCATAGGGCTCGTCCTTGACCGGGTTGGGCTTCTTAGGGCCGAGTATCCAGTTGGCGATGACCATAGCGGCGAACAAACCGGCTGAGCAGAGGAGCATGAGCGTCAGGGCCAGGGTGTTGCTCATCGGACCTCCTTGTCTTTGCCGGTCACGGAAGCGGGTTCCAGGGAGGAAAGCTTGGGGATGTCATAGATGAGCTTATCGAGCGAGTAATAGCCGTCAAACTCCACGATGGCCGTGTCCATGAAAATGGCCGCCTCAGGACAGGCCTCCACGCAAAACCCGCAGAACACGCACCGGCCCTCGTCGATCTCGAACTTGACCGGGTATTTCTCGACCTTGGGGTCGGGGTATTCACCGGCCACGATATTGATGCAGTCCGAGGGGCAGGCCGTGGCGCACATCATGCAGGCCACGCATTTCAGGGAGCCGTCCTCGCGCTTGGCCAAACGGTGCACGGTGCGGGAGACCGGAGGGATGCGGCGGCGCTGCTCCGGATAGGAGATGGTGACGGCCGCTTCTTTGTCCTTGGCCAGGCCGAAAAGGTGCAGGGTGTGGAGGAAAAGGTTCTTGAAAAAGTGCTTGCTCGTGATCCATAAGCCCTGGACGATTTCCCTTATATAAAAGTTCTCAATTTTAAAATCTGACATAAAATGCTCCTTAACAGGCTGCTGAAAAATTTTAATAACTGTCCTTAAGCAGACTGTTACATCGCAAATCCGCAGGGATTTACGATGCTTGCAATTTATTGCACTACCAAGCTGATAATGATAGCCGTAACGAACAGATTAGCCAGCGCCAGAGGCCACATGAACTGCCAGCCTAGTTTCATGACCTGATCAAAACGAAATCTCGGCAAAGTCCAGCGCACCATCAAAGAGAACCAGCAAAAGAACGCGATCTTGGCGCAAAAGGCGAGGGACTGCAGGATGAATATCCACCATTGGTTGAGTGCCAGTGATATTCCCCAAGGAAAGATAAAGCCGGTGCTAGTGAGATAGGGGATCTTCCATCCGCCGAAGAACAGGATGACGGTCAGGGTGGAGAACAAAGTGACCTCCATGTATTCGGACATATAGAAAAGCCCGAACTCCATGCCGCTGTATTCCGTAAAATAGCCCACGATCTCGGACTCGCCTTCAGGCGTATCAAAAGGGATCCTCTTGTTCTCGGCCGTGACCGCGGCGTAGAACAGCAGAAAGGCCAGAGGCTGGGTGAGGATGCCCCATTGGGGCAGCCAGCCCCAGTAAAGGCCGGACTGGTATTCGACCATTTGCCGCAGGTCCAAAGTCTTGTAGATCATCAGCAGGCCAATGACGGTCAATCCCAGGAAAACTTCGTAGGAAATGACCTGGGCCGCGGCGCGCATACCGCCCAGAAAGGCGTATTTGCTCTTGGAGACCCAGCCGGCAATGACCAGGGAATACACGCCGATACCCAGGACGCCGAAGATAAAGAGCAGGCTCAGGTCCATGGGCGCGATGTCCAGGTTTACCTGCTTGCCCAGGATGTTCAGGCTGTCGCCGAAGGGGATGACGCTGAAAGAGAACAGGGCCGCTATGGCAGCCAGGAGGGGCGCGAGAAAATGCAGGAATGGATTGGCTTTGGGCGGCCGGTAACTTTCCTTGGTGAACATCTTGATGCCGTCAGCCACGGGCTGGAACAACCCAATAATGGTAAAGCCTAGGATGCCGGCGCGGTTGGGGCCGATCCTGTCCTGCACCAGGGCGCTTTGTTTCCGCTCCACCCAGGTGAGCAGGGCGGTCACGCTCATGACCAGGGCTATCATAAACCCTATCTTGACCAGGACGATGGCCAGGTCCAGGAGGAAAAAATAGACGGGGTAGTATTTGGGCTGCATGAGTTCGTTGAGCAGGCTGTTAAGCACCTTTGTGCACCACCTTGGGCGATATTTGTTTTTCTAGGGGACCGAGCTGGCTGTAGCGGACACCGCTGAACAAGGGCACGGCCTTGCCTAAAGTTTCAAAAATGTCCCGGCTGTCGGCGAAATGCCAGCCCAAACCCAGACGCTGGGCCAGGGTATCCAAAATTTCGGTCAGGGTTTTGGCTCCCTCATAAGGGGCCAGGGCCTGGTACAGCCGCTGGACCCTGTTCTCAAAGTTGGTAAAGGTCCCGTCTTTTTCAGCGTAGACCGCCAGCGGCAGGATGAGGTCGAATATCCTGGAATAAAGTTCGTTGGTGTGGCTCATCAGGGCGACCTTTTTGGTTATCTTGGACAGGGCCGGCTTCAAAAGGTCGAGTTCAAAGTAGTTCTCCAGGTCCACATCCAGCAGGATGAGGGTGTCTATCCTGCCCTGGTTGGCCTGTTCCAGGATATAGCGCGCGCCGGTCACAGGGTCGGCGTGGGCTGACTCGGCCAGGGCAATGGCGCCGGCCAGGTTGGGGCATTTGTCCTCTTTTATCAGCAGGCTGTCGGCTTTGCCTTTTTTGGACAGGCCGGCGCCGTAGTGGATCTGGCGGATGCCCAGGTCGAGCCTGAAAAATTTGTGCGCCAGCAAAAGTTCCTCATTGGTGAGATGCGGAGAGGCAATGATGGCGCAGCGGCTGCCCGCTTCGCCGTGCTTGAGGTCTTGGAAAAGGGCGGCCAGGCGGTCCATGGCCTGGTCCCAGGCGATAGTCTGCCAGGTGCCGGGCAACCAGGGCTGGGCCACCCGGTTCTGGTCGATCATGGGGGTGCTGTAACGGCCCTCGTCGCAGATCCACCAGCCATTGACCTGTTTATTCAACCGGGGTTTGATGCGGTAAATCCTTTCCGTACCGACCTTGTTGCCCGGATTTTCGTTGGTATGCAGGTAGATATTGCAGCCGCGGGAACAGCCCGGGCAGATGGAGGCGGTCTCCTGGAGGTACCAGACCCGGGAGCGGAACCGGAACTGCTTGTCCGTCAGGGCGCCGACCGGGCAGATGTCCACCACATTGCCGGAGTAGCCGTTATCCAGCTTTTTGCCCTCGCAAAGGGAGATCTCGGACCAGGTGCCCCGGTTAAATATCCCGAGCTCGCCGGTCTTGGTGACCTCGGAGCAAAAACGGACACAGCGGGTGCACTGGATACAGCGTTCGGCGTCCAGCATCACATGGGGGCCGATATCCTGCACTTTGGGTTTCCTGATTTTGGGCACGGTCAGGCGGCTGGGCTGGCCTGAATAATCCATATAGTAGTCCTGCAACCGGCATTCGCCGGAACAGTCGCAGATGGGGCAGTCGATGGGGTGGTTGACCAGCAGGAACTCCATCACATTTTTTTGGGCTTCCTTGACCTTGGGGGAATCGGTGTGGACCACCAGGCCCTCCGTGGCGATGAAGGTGCAGGAGGTCTGCAGGCCGCGGGCTTTTTCGACCTCGACCATGCAGATACGGCAGTTGCCCGCGATGGACAGGGCGTCGTGGTAGCAGTAGTGGGGCATGGCCAGGCCGTTCTTTTGCATGGCCTGGAGGACCGTCATACCCTCCTCCGCCTGTATCTGTTTGCCGTCAACCGTTAAATTGACCAAAAGATGCTCCCTGCATTAATTTTCCTTCCGGGGAGATTTCTATTTAGGATTTAAGGAAATCTCCCGTCATATGACCATTCAGGTCATATGACCCTTACAACCGCCCTCTTTGATGCGCTGTTCGAGTTCGGGACGGAATTTCTTTATTAAACTTTGGACAGGCATGGCCACCGCGTCGGAGAACTCGCAGATGGTCTTGCCGTGCATGCCATGGCAGATGCTGTCCATCAGGTCCAGATCGGAGCTTTGGCCCTGGCCGCTCCTCAATTTATCAGTGACGCGCTCCAGCCAGCCTGTGCCTTCGCGGCAGGGGGTGCACTGGCCGCAGGACTCATGGGCGTAAAACCGGGTGATCCATTTCAGGGCATCCAGCATGCACGCCGTCTCATCAAAGACCATGACTGCTCCCGTACCCAGCGCTGAACCGGCTTTTTCCATGGAGGCAAAATCCATGGCCACGCTGATCTCGTTGGCCGCCAGGAACGGGGTGGAAGTCCCGCCGGGCAGGACCGCTTTGAGCTGGCGTCCCTGGGGGATGCCGCCGCCCCAGGTGTAGATGAGCTCGCGGAGAGAAGTGCCGATGGGCAATTCATAAAGTCCCGGCCTGTTGATGTGGCCGCTCAGGCAATAGAGCTTGGTGCCGCCGTCATCCGGAAGGCCCTGGGCCAGGAACCACTGGCTGCCGTTCCTCATCACCGCGGGGAGGAAACTCAAGGTCTCCACATTGTTGACAATGGTCGGGTATTTATACAGGCCCTTGGTCGCGGACCGGGGAGGCTTGATGCGGGGAAAACCTTTTTTGCCCTCCAAGGATTCCAGCAGGGCCATGGCCTCCCCGCAAATGTAGGCGCCGGCCCCGGAATAGGTCTTGACCCGGACATTGGTGAAAGAACCGAGGATGTTGAGGCCCAGGAAACCCTTTTTCTCGGCCTCGGCGATGGCTTTGTCGATGACGCGGCGCTCCTCCACGAACTCGCCCCGGAAATAGATCCAGCATTCGTAAAACTCCAGGGCGTGGCAGGCGATGGCAATACCCTCCAAAAGCTGGTGGGGGGCCTTCAAAAGCAGGGCCCGGTCCTTGAAAGTGCCCGGCTCGCCCTCGTCCGCGTTGACGCACAGGTAACGGGGCAAAGACCTGTCCTTGTTGATAAATCCCCACTTGTCGCCGGCCGGGAAACCCGCGCCGCCGCGTCCGCGGATGCGGCTGTTCTTGACCTCTTCAGTCACTTTTTCCCGCGGCATGGCCAGGGCTTTTTTAAGTCCCTCGTAACCGCCCCGGCTGATATATCCGTCGATGGAGATGGTTTCCGGTTTGTCAAAGTCCTTGGTCAGGATAAGTTCAGACATTTTTTTTCATTCCTTCCAAAAGGCCGATGAGCTTTTCCGCGGTGAGCGGGCCCACGTACTGGTCGTTGAGCCGGGCCGCCGGCGCGATATCACAGGCGGCAAGGCATTCCACCCGTTCCAGGCTGATGAGCCCGTCCGGAGTGATGCCGCCGTTATCCAGGCCGTACTTGTTTTTGAGGGCCTGGGCCAGGGCCTCGGCGTTGTTCAGGCTGCAGGAGACATTGCGGCAAAGCTGGACATGGATGCGGCCGACCGGCTGGCGGTGGAAATGCTTGTAAAAGGTCAGTATCTCCCGGACCCGGCTCAGGGAAACTCCCATGACCTCAGCGACCATGGGTTCTACTGGGGCCGGGATATAACCCAGCTTTTTTTGCACCAGGTAGAGGATGGGCAGCATGGCCGTGGAGCGCTTTTCATACTGGCCGGCCAGTTTTTCCATTTCCGGTTTCAGGTCGGCCGGGATGGCTAGGTTGTTCCGGGTGCCGGATTGCGTCATCGGTCCAATTCTCCCGCGATCATGTTGATGGAGCCAAAAGTCGAGATGATATCCGCCACGGTGTATCCGTTGATCATCAAAGGCAGGGCGGCCATGGGTGCCAGACAGGGCGGCCTGACCCTGACCCGGTAAGGAACATTCGAGCCGTCGCTGACCACATAGAACCCGAGCTCGCCGTTGCCGCCTTCCACGGCGAAATAGACCTCGCCCTGGGGAGGCCGGATGCCGTGGCCGGGCATCCAGAATTTAAAGTGGTTCATCAAAGCCTCGATGTTGGTGTAGACCGCCTCTTTGGGCGGCAGGGTCACCCGGTGGTCGGCCACATTGACGGGGCCGTCGGGCAGGTCGGCCAGGCATTGCTCGATGATGCGCAGGCTTTGCTCCATCTCGGCCATCCTGACCAGGTAGCGGCCGAACACATCACAGCCGTTGTCGGTGGGGATGTCAAATTTCAGGCGGTCATAGACCAGATAGGGCGTGTTTTTCCTGATGTCATAGGGGATGCCCGTGGCCCGGAGCAGAGGGCCGGTGATGCCGTAGCTGACGGCGTCTTTTTGGGATATTTTGCCGATGCCTTTGGTGCGGTCCACGAAGATCCGGTTTTTGGTCAGGAGGCCGTCCACTTCCTTGAGGACATCCCTGCTTTTTTTAATGGCGATGCGGGTTTTTTCCTCAAAGCCCCGGGGCAGGTCCTGGGAAAGGCCGCCTACTCTCGTATAGGTCGTGGTCACCCGCGCGCCGGTCGTGTCCTCAATGAGTTCATAAAGGTATTCCCTGGCTTTCATAAGATAAAGGAACACGGTAAAGGCGCCGAGTTCCATGGCCTGGGCGCCGATGCTGGTGAAATGGTCGGCAATACGCGATATTTCGCACATGATGACCCGGATATACTGGCAGCGGGGCGTGGTTTCTATTCCCATGAGCTTTTCCACGGCCATGATGTAGCCCACATTATTGATGAGAGGGGACACATAGTTGAGGCGGTCCGTGTAGGGCACGACCTGGGTGTAGGTGCGGTTTTCGGCCATTTTTTCAAAGGCCCGGTGGAGATATCCTATCTCGACCTCGGAATTGACCACGGTCTCCGCGTCCAGTTCCAGGGCTATCTTGATGACCCCGTGCGTGGAGGGATGGGACGGGCCCATGTTGAGGTACATGTGGTCGGTGCGGAGTTTAGGGGGTTCCAAATCAATCTCTCTTTCTTAAAGGGACGATGGGCTGCTGCTTGTTCAAAGGGTAATCCTTGCGCAAAGGATGGCCGACAAAGGATTCATACATCAGGAGCCTTTTCATGTTGGGATGGCCGTTAAATTTGACGCCGAACATGTCCCAGACCTCCCGCTCCAGCCAGTTGGCCAGGCCGTACAGGGGGGACAGGGAGTCGATGCGGGGGTCTTCCTGAGGCACGGCCGACTTGACCCGCACCCGGGAATTGTTCTTGAAAGAATAGAAGTGGCAGACCACCTCGAAGCGGACAGGAGCTTGGGGGCCCTTGTCCACGGCGGTCAGGTCCGTGAGCATGTCATAGGAAAGCTCCGGGTCGTCCTTGAGGAAGGCGGCCAGCTCTTTGTACCGTTCCCGGGGGATGACCACCTGGTCCTGGCCCAGAGGCGAGGAGACCTGGTCGGCAGGGAGTCTGAAACGCTCCTGGACGCGGCTGAGGGTCGGGGAGAGTCCGCTCATTCGAACAGTCCTTGTTTGGATTTTTGGATCTTTTCCTGCAGTTTGATGAGGGCGTCCAAAACCGTTTCCGGACGGGGCGGGCAGCCCGGCACAAAAACATCGACCGGGATGATGGTGTCGATGCCCGGCACCGTGGCGTAGTTCTGGTAAAACCCGCCTGTGGAAGCGCAGGTCCCGAAGGAGATGACCCATTTGGGGTCGGCCATCTGGTCGTATATCTTCTTGAGGACGGGCGACTGCTTGTGGTTGATGGTGCCGACCACGAACAAAACATCGGACTGGCGGGGGGAAAACCTGGGAAAACCGGCGCCAAAACGCTCGATGTCGTAGTGGGAGCAGGCCATGGACATGTATTCCATGCCGCAGCAGGCCGTCACAAAGGGGTATTGAAATAAGGAGTATTTCCTGGCCCAGCCAATGACCTGGTCCAGCTGGGTGGTGATGACTTGGGAGAGGGGCAACTTGTTTTCTTCCATATTATTGTTGTCCTTTAGGAATAATGTTGGAATATGAGTGGACATTATAACATTTGTGGGACGATTTTCTAGGCAAAGCAGGGTTTTTGGATGGGTGCTGGGGAATGATTTGATACAAAGGCGGGGTCTTTGCCTAACATTTTGTACCGGAAAGAATTAGGTGAATACTATAATCGTTGAAAACATCATAAAACCTAGCCTGCTCACTCTTGCAGGAGGCTCGGCCCCGCTCATTTGTTCTTTGATTAATTATTCAAGCCCAGCATTTGAAAGGGTTAACCAAATCGTAAGGTTACCATTCTTATCCTTTATTGGAATCCAACCAAGAGGCACACTAGGTTTTTCATAACAATTTCCAGATATTTTAATCCAATTGCCCTTTTTTTTAACTATATTAAAATCTTCTATCGTCATATCGTGGGCAAGATTCTCACCTGGATAATTTTTATATTTTGCATTAAAGCTCGGCGTGTCATAAAATCGTCTTTTCTTCTGTCCCCCAAAAAATATGTTAACGCATGTTCCACTCTCAAATTTATCATCACTAAAACTAAAAATATCCACTCCTCCTGGTATTTCTTTTCTATTAATCCATGCTCTCTTATCATTTTCACAATCATAAACAATTTCCAGATAATTGCCTTTCTCGTTCATAACAGGAAATTGGGAATCGGTGAATGGCATGTCAACCCCGCTGATTAATATTCGCATTATTGGGATTGTATCATCCGAATATATTTTTGAGCCAAGGACCCATGTTGCGTTATTTTTTTTAAGGTATGTCTGGATGTAATCATATTCTTTACTGCCATACTCCAAAATACCAATTGCATTTTTAAATATCACTTGAGGAACATCTTCATAGTCTATTGGAGATTCCTCACTAGCTGTATCCCCATAGTAAATTTTAGGAGCCATAACATTTACAGATATTGCTAACAGAAAACAAAACAATATATTAAATTTTCTCATAACATTACTCCTCCTGGTATTTACCGTGAGGTCTAGGTGTATAGTGTGTAACCAAATTCTTTCCGAAATAAAAGTGGTCTAAGACAAAGGATAGCGTGTCCCAAGGGGTTGGTCAATGACCGCCTAGGGCAGGGAAATGTCAGGGCAAGGCATTGTTATCACAAGGACAAGGATAGAGTGAGCCAGGACCAAGGGCCGCATGATCAAGGGCCAAGGGCCTGGTATTCCAAGGGCTTACTTCCGCTGGTATTCCGGGCACTCTGTGGCGTTGGGGCGTTCGGGGCGGCGGCAGGAGTTGGGGTGGTCGAAACTGCAGGTATCACAGAGAAATTCTGAGGCGGTCTGCATTATTGACAATTTGTCTACCTTGAAAATCCACCATGACACGGTGGAATTTCAAGGCAAAAGTACTTCATATGGCTACCTTGAAAACTCGGTTGACAACGCCGAGATTTCAAGGTAATATCCATGCCATGATAAAGAGAACAGAGCACCTCCAGAAAGCGTTAGGACTATTGAGGGCCTATCCGGCGGTCGCTATCCTGGGCCCCCGGCAGATCGGCAAGACCACTCTGGCCGGACTAGTCGGCAGAAAATGGAAAGGCCCGGTCACGCGGTTTGACTTGGAGGACCCCACAGACCTTTACCGCCTTAATGAGCCAAAAATGGTTTTAGAGCCTCTTCGAGGGCTGGTGGTCATTGACGAGGTGCAGAAGCGTCCTGAGCTTTTTTCCTATATCAGAGTCCTGGCGGACCAACGGCAAGTCAGGCGTAGGTTTCTCATCCTGGGGAGCGCGTCCCCATCCCTTTTAAGACAGAGTTCGGAAACCCTGGCCGGCAGGATCGCCTATCACACTCTGGGCGGGCTGGATATGTTCGAAACCGGAGCGGCCAGTCTGGAGCCTTTGTGGCTAAGGGGAGGTTTCCCCCGGTCTTTTCTGGCGAAAAGCGAAAAGGAAAGCGTGGAGTGGCGCCGGAACTTTGTCAGGACTTTTCTGGAGCAGGATATTCCCCAGCTGGGAATATCCATTCCTGCCGGGACCATGAGGCGTTTTTGGTCCCTCTTGGCACATTACCACGGCCAGATATGGAACAGTTCCGAGCCGGCCCGGTCGTTTGGGATGGCCGATACCACCATTAAGAGATACCTAGATATTCTGACAGATACTTTTATGGTCCGGCAGCTAGCTCCTTGGCACGAAAATCTAAAAAAAAGACAGGTGAAATCTCCCAAGGTATATTTCATGGACACGGGCCTTTTGCACCTACTGATGGATGCGCCGGATAAGGCCTCGCTCCTCAGGCATCCCAAACAGGGGGCCTCTTGGGAAGGGTTCATGATGGAGATGGTGATACGCAGGACAGGGGCATGGCCAGAGGAGTGTTACTTTTGGGCGACGCATGCGGGAGCCGAGATCGACCTGCTGGTCGTCAGGGGAGGTAAGCGGTATGGTTTTGAGTTCAAGCGGACTGCGAACCCCCAGGTCACTCCCTCAATGCGGATCGGCCAGAAGGAGTTGAATCTCAAGCAGCTCTGGGTTATCCACGCCGGCAAGGAGAGCTTTGACTTACCTCAGAATATCAGGGCTGTGGCGGCGGCAAAACTACGGGAAATCCCTCATCTTTGAGCATTGCCGGGGTAAAAAAAGTTAGGTTACTTCCGCTGGTACTCAGGACACGCAGTAGCGTTGGGGCGTTCGGGGCGGCGGCAGGAGTTGGGGTGGTCGAAACTGCAGGTATCACAGAGAAATTCTGAGGCGGCAATGTTATTGACCACCCGGCCGGAAAGAGCGTCTTTTTCCATACAACATTTTTTGTATTTTTTCCCGCTCCCGCAGGGGCAGGGGTCGTTGCGTCCTACCTTGGACATGGCCAGCCTTCTATATATAAGATGAGTTTCAAACAGGACAATCATATCTGATTATAGCCAAACAACGAAAGGGATAAATGTGTATCCGGGCATCAACATTCCTTATATATTATTCTTTATCCCATTCAGAACCAGGGCAATCTTGACTATATGAGGATAGGAATGTAACATCATAGAAATCTTTTTGGTCTATGACTACTGCCGAGAAAACCCCGGCCTCGCCTTCAAGGTGCGTGTCCATGAGGACATTAGGCCGGGGATGAACGGCAGCCCGAGCGTAGCGAGGAGGAACAAACAAGATAACTCCTCCTTACGAAAACCCCGCCCTTTAGGGCGGGGAAGTTTATTTTGGACGAGGAGGGGCAGATGTCTGACCTGGATATAGCTCTAAAAGCCAAGATGAAAAAAATCACGGAGCTGGCCAAAGAAAAGCTGGGTATCCCGGCTGACGCCATGGAACCTTACGGGCATTACATTGCCAAACTTTCCATCGAATTCATGGAGTCCCTCAAGAATAAAAAAGACGGCAAGCTCATCCTGGTCACGGCCATCAGCCCCACGCCGGCCGGCGAAGGAAAAACCACCACCACCGTCGGATTGGGCGACGCCCTGAACCGTATCGGCAAAAAAGCGGTCATGTGTTTGCGGGAGCCTTCCCTGGGCCCGTGTTTCGGTGCCAAAGGCGGCGCGGCCGGAGGCGGTTTCGCCCAAGTCGTTCCCATGGAAGATATCAACCTGCATTTCACCGGTGATTTCCACGCCATCAGCCTGTGCCACAACCTGCTGGCGGCTCTGGTGGACAACCATATCCAACAGGGCAATGAACTGGACATCGACGTGCGCCGGGTGACCTGGAACCGCGTCATCGACCTCAACGACAGGGCTTTGCGTCACATGACCATCGGCCTGGGCGGGACCGGCAACGGTTTCCCCCGTGAGGACAGTTTTGACATCGTGCCGGCTTCGGAGATCATGGCCATCCTGTGCCTGAGCACCTCCATCAAGGACCTCAAGCAGAGATTGGGCAACATAATAGTAGGCTACTCCAGACAGAACAAGCCCATCCGGGCCAAAGACCTCAAAGTGCAGGGCTCCATGGCCATCCTGCTCAAGGACGCCATCAAGCCCAATATGGTCCAGACATTAGAGAACAACATCGCTTTCGTACATGGCGGGCCTTTTGGCAACATCGCCCACGGCTGCAACACGGTGCGGGCCACGAGCGTGGCCCTGAAACTCGCTGATTACGTGGTGACCGAGGCCGGGTTCGGCGCGGACCTGGGCGCGGAAAAGTTCGTGGACATCAAATGCCGCAAGTCCGGCTTAAGGCCGTCCATGGCCGTGCTGGTGGCGACCATCCGGGCCTTGAAGTACCACGGCGGGGCCGACCTTAAAACTTTGGATAAAGAGAACCTCCCGGCCCTGGAAAAGGGCATGGCCAACCTGGAGAGGCATATCAACAACATCCGCAACCATTTCGGGCTGCCCTGCGTGGTGGCCATCAATAAGTTCACGGCGGACACCGAGGCGGAGATCAAGCTCCTCAAGACCAAGATCGCGCACCACGAGGTGCCGGTCGTGCTGGCCAATCACTGGGCCCAGGGCGGCAGGGGAGCCGAGGAATTGGCCCGCAAGGTCGTGCAGGTCATCGACGAAGTGCCGTCGGATTTCCATTTTGTCTATGACGACAACGACACCCTGTGGGAAAAGATCAACAAGGTCGCCCAGAAGATCTACGGGGCTTCGGAGATCGTGGCGGACACCAAGGTGCGCGCCAAGATCAAGGCCTACCAGGAGGATTTCGGCACATACCCGGTTTGCATCGCCAAGACCCAGTATTCATTTTCCACGGACCCGCTCCTCAAAGGGGCGCCTTCCAACCACGTGGTGCAGATCAACGACGTCAGGCTGGCCGCCGGGGCCGAATTTTTGGTGGCCATTTGCGGGGATATCATGACCATGCCCGGCCTGCCCAAAGTACCCAGGGCCGTGGCCGGGGACCTGGACGACAACGGGAAGATAGTCGGGCTATTCTAATTTAACGAGGAAAAATGGAACCTAGTAGCAATGCCATGACCTTTGAAGAAGTCGTCAAAGCCGACCGCTTTTATTACGGGGTGGAACTGGTCACCTCGCGCGGCATGGTGGATACCGCCAACCCCAACAAGCAGCTGCAGCTGGGCGAGGCCTTTAGCGCCAACCCCAGGGTGAGCTGGATATCCATCACGGACAATCCCAGCGGCAACGCCATGCTGCCGCCGGACGCCCTGGCGCGCCTGCTGGCCAAGAAAAAAGAGGTCCTCATCCACCTGACCTGCAAGGACATCAACCGCAATTCCCTGGAGTCCTCGGCGTGGGGCTACGCCTCGGAAGGTTTCCGCAACATCCTGGCCTTATCCGGCGACTATCCCCAGGTGGCTTTCAGGGGCACGGGCACGCCGGTCTTTGATTTCGACTCGGTCAACCTCATCTACCTCCTGCACTCCATGAACCAGGGACTGCAGGTGCCGGGCCGGAAAAAGGGCGAGACCGAGACTCTGCCGCAGACCCGCTTTTATATCGGCTGCGCGGTGTCGCCTTTTAAACGGCTGGAGTCGGAGCTGATGGGGCAGTATTTCAAGCTGGTGCGCAAGGCGGCGGCCGGGGCGCAGTTCGTGATCCCCCAGCTGGGTTATGACATGAGGAAGTTCCACGAAGTCAAACTTTTCAGGGACCGCTTTAAACTGGGCATGAGGCTTGTCGGCAACGTCTATGTCCTGACAAAAGGCGTGGCCGAGCTTTTTCACCGCAACCTGTTCCCGGGCTGCGTGGTCACGGACGAGCTTTTGGAGCTGTGCCGCAAGTACGGGGCAGGCCCGGACAAGGGCAAGCAATTCTTCATCGAGCTGGCGGCCAAACAGCTGGCCGTGTTCAAAGGCATGGGGTTCGACGCGGGATATCTGGCCGGCCTCAACCAGCCGGAAACGTTCGACCAGATCGTCGACCTGGCCGAGAGCTACAGCCAGAACGACTGGAAAGCATTCGCCAAAGAAATTCAGTATAACCGCAAGGGCGAGTTCTACCTCTTTGAACAGGACCCGGCCACGGGGCTGGGCGACCCCAACCGGCTGAACCGCGCTTTTGTCCGTTCCCAGCAGAAGCCCAGGCGGTACGGCAAGATCAACCTGTTCTACGCCTTTAACAGGCTGGTCCATACTATGGCGTTCAACCGGGGCAAGGGATTGTTCAATACCTGCAAATTCCTTTATTCCAAGATAGACAACCATGACAGCGCTCTTTACTGGCTGGCCCACCGGTTCGAGCTGGTGGCCAAGGCCATGTTGTTTAAATGCAGGGACTGCGGGGACTGCAGCCTGCCGGACTGCGCTTACATCTGCCCGATGGCGAGCTGTTCCAAGAACGAGCGCAACGGCCCGTGCGGCGGTTCCAATGAAGGCATCTGCGAGAACGAGGACAAGACCTGCATCTGGGTCAGGATCTATGATAGACTTAAACGCTACGGAGAGTTCGAAAAGACCGTCACCGGGCCCATGGTGACCTACGACGCGAACCTGCTGGGAACCTCCTCGTGGGCCAACACGTTCCTGGGCCGGGACCATTTTGACCCGGAGAAACAAAAAAACCTGCTGAAAAGGAGCTGAGCCATGCCATTACCAGGTCTTAAGATCATCGGAGAGTCCATCAATGATTCGGTTCCTTCGACCAAGAAGCTGTTCGAAGAGAACAATATCGCCCAGATTTTAGAGCTGGCCAAGTCCCAGGACGCCGCCGGCGCGAACTACATCGACGTCAACGTGGGCAGGCGCACTCCGGAATTCATGGCGGATATGGTCAAGAAGATACAGACCGTCACGGCCAAACCCCTGTCCATCGACACGCCGGATTTCAGCATCGCCAAAGCAGGCCTGGAGGCTTATGACCAGGCCAGGGCCGGGGGAGCCATCCCGGTCCTCAACTCCATCTCGCCTTTGCGCTACTCCATGCTGGAGCTCTACAAGACACGGCCTTTTATGCCTCTCCTTTTGATCGCGGAGCGGATGGAGGACGGCAAATTTTTCCCCAATAAAACAGCGCAGGAGACTTACCAGACGGCCAAAGATATGATGGCCCAGGTCAGGAAAAGGGACTATCGCATCCCCAACGAGCAGTGCATCTTTGACCCGGGGATCAGCCCGGTCGGGGTGGATACCGAGGGGCATATCCTGAGGGTCGTCGAGACCTTAAAGCTCATCCATAACGATCCGGATTTCAAAGGATGCCATTGTTCCGTCGGCTTGAGTAATTTCACCCACATGCTGCCCTCCAAACGGCCGGACGGCTCGCCGGTCAAAGGGACGCTGGAAAGCGCGTTCCTGACCGTGGCCATGCCTTTGGGCCTGGACACGATCATCGGCTCCATGACCCGCAAATACGCCATCCTGGACGACAGCCATCCGGCTATGCAATGCCTCAAGGACGTCCTCAAGATGACGGATCCCATGGACGCTATCATCAGGGTCAAGGAGTTTTATACCAGCTAAGGGATACAAGAAAATATCGGTAAAAAAAACCCCGCAAGAGATTGTGGGTTTTTTTTTAGGGGTACACCATTAGCCCAAGGCGGTAGGGTGAAGAGATTTGTTTAAGTGAATTGAGCGGACGGTCAGATTTGTCGCAGATAGTTAAGGAAGCACCCTAAATCCGTAGGGATTCAGGGTGCAAAAATCTACGGAGGACAGTTATTAGATTTGGCGTAGATTTTTGAGGATGGAGTAGGTCGAATCGGTGTGGTTGACGCTGTAAAAATGCAGGCCCGCCACCCCTCTTTTCATCAATCCCCGGCATTGTTCGGTCGCGTAATCGATGCCGAATTGGTAGGCTCCCGGATTATCATGTTCAAAGGCCTGTATCTTGGCGGTCAGGGCCGCGGGGATCCTGGAGCAGCAAAGCTTGGTAAAGCGATGCAGCTGGCTTACGGAACGGATGGGCAGGATGCCTGGTATGACCGGCACCTTGATGCCCTGCTTGCGGACCGCGTCCCAATACCGGTAAAAATCCTCGTTGTCCAAAAAGAGCTGGGTGATGATCGCATCCGCCCCGGCATCCACTTTTTCCTTGAGATAACGCAGGTCACTCTCGAAGCTGGGAGCTTCGGGATGCTTTTCCGGGAAACCGGCGACCGCGACCGAAAAACCCATGGCCACGGCTTCAGCCACCAGCTCGCTCGTGTGGACGAACCGGTCCGCGGGAGGCGTCCAGTTGACCAGATCCTGGGGAAGGTCGCCCCGGACCGCCACGATGTTCTCGATGCCGCTGGACTTCAAGTCCGCGAGGATGGAGCGAAGCTGGTCCTTGGACAGGCCGATACAGGTCAGGTGGCTGACGGTCTCCATTTCCCATTCGTTCTTGAGGCGCTTGGAGATGTCAATGGAGCGGTCGCGGGAAAACCCGGCCGCGCCAAAGGTAACCGAATAAAAAGCGGTCTTCATTTCCTTGAAGGTGGGGATGCGGTTATAAAAGAACTGCTCTTGCTCGGGGGACTTGGGAGGGAACAGTTCGATGGACACAACAAGCTTGTAAGAGGCGTAGATGCTTTTGAGCTTCATGGCAGGATATTTTAACACACCGCTATCCAGTTAATAAAGAAGCTTGCCGACAAAATGGTGTGCTGTTGCCGGTTGTCTTGCGGGTAAAACACGGTATAATTTTTCACGGACCAGGGAAAGGATGGCAAGGCATGAAAAAAACCAGAAAAAACAAAAACCGACGGGCTCATGCTCCCGCAAAACTTCGCACAGGCCGGTTATCCTGGGAACAATATTTCATGAAGATCGCGCAGGTCGTGGCGGAGCGTTCCACCTGTCTGCGGGCCAAGGTCGGCGCCGTGGCGGTCAAGGACAAGCGCATCGTGGCCACGGGTTATAACGGCGCGCCGGCCGGCATGCCGCACTGCACCCAGAGCGGATGCCAAGTCTATACCACCTATGACCCGGACGGGGTCAAAGAAGAGAACTGCTATCGCACCATCCACGCGGAGATCAACGCCATCGCGCAGGCGGCGCGAAGCGGAGTGAGCATCGCGGGCGCGGATTTTTACATCACCCATTCTCCCTGCATCCACTGCCTCAAAGTGCTGCTCAACACGGGCGTAAAAACGATCTACTACGTGAGGCCTTACAAGCTGGAAAAGGCGGGATATTTCCTGAAATATTCCCAGGCGAAATTGAAGAAAATCACTTTTTAGTTCTGCCAAGACCACGAATGGGTTGAAAAGCGCTTTTTTGACAAAATGAGGCAAACGGCGAAAAGCTTTAAAAACAAAGGATATTTTTAGTGATTTTTTTTTGATATTCGGGAACTTTCTGGCATAATTGTTGTCTAACTAGGTGAGAAAAGAAAAAGGTCCGAACTAATTTAATCTGATAGGAGACTCCAGTGGTCATAAATAGAAAAATCTTTTTTGGTTTGGCCAGTCTAATTTTTGTGTTGTTTGCCGCCCATCAAGTGATGGCGCAGGACGACATCGCTGATTACCAACTCGGAACCGACCCGACCAGCCCGACCTCCATGGGGACCACCGATGTCACCGGGACTACCACGACAGGGACAACCTTTGATTATTCCTACACCAATACCCAAGACCATACCACCGGGACAGGATACAGTATAAAGTTCGACTGGAACATGACCGCGAACGGTTATGCTTTATTCCAAAACACCACGGGCAATTTTAACTATTGGAGCACCTACACGCAGATGTGCTTCTGGGTCAAGGGCGCTGCGGGGGGTGAAAAGTTCAAGGTCCAGATCAGGGACGGCATTTATGACCAGGCTGCTTCCACGATACAGATGGCGAGCGCTGCCTGGCGCCAGATCTGCATCCCCATCCTTGGGGGCGGTTTTACTCCCAATCCCGGTAATTCAGCACCTATGAATTACACAAATATCGTGGATATTTCATTTATCGCGGACACGGCTACTCTGGGGGCCTTTACCATTTATATCGACGATATCACTTGCAGTCCCAGCGTTCTGCCTACGGCCACTCCCACGCCAATGGCTGGAGGCTGCGATATGGTAGCCAACTTTGAGAGCTGCGCAGATCCGATCAGTGAGGGTGGAACTGCCCTTGGTAATGTATACGGCTATGATCCTGCGAGCAACCTCACAACAACAGCAACTTACGATTCTACCCAAAACCATGATGCAAACCCCTCAGGCTGTTCCATTAAACTGAACTGGGCTACCTCGGCGACAAGCGGCAGTTCGGTTTGGTATCTCGATCTCTTAACCTTAAACAATTGGAGCACTTACACGACCGTGACTCTCTGGGTCAGGGGTATGACAGGCGGAGAGAGATTCTTTGTGCAGGTCAGGGACGGGTCGCCTAATGATGACCAATACTGGTCGACCAAATACGCGGCCGGAGGTGCTGGGGTGTGGACCCAGATCTCCCTGCCTATCCCCTCGGGTTTTAGCGCTCATGGCGCACAATCAGGGCCCTGGACGTGGGCCACTATCTCTGATATTGCTATTGTCACGGACCCTTCCCAGAACGGCAGCTTCACGATGTGGGTTGATGACATCCAACTTTGTCCTTCGGCAGGTTTCACCCCGACGCCGACCCCATCCGGGCCGACCAACACGCCTACTCCTGTAGTCCCGACCATGACGCCTACTCCGATGGGGCCGACTTCGACACCCACTCAAACCTATACCACCGGGCCTTCGCAAACATCGTCAATGACATTTACGCCGAGCGCTACTGGTACGCAGACTTTGACCCCCAGCGTCACTTATACCCCTCTGCCGGCCACCTTTACCTTTACTTCCACCGCCACGGTGACCTCATCGCTGACGGTCACTTCTTCTCCGACCGGCAGCCCGACCCCGAGCGGGAAGCTGAGCATCATGAAATCCATCTCCTATCCTTGCCCGGTCACAGTCGAGAACCAGGCGACGATATACGCGCAGATGGTGGATGTGCCGACTCGGCTTGACCTGAAGATATACACCGTGGCAGGCAGGTTGATACGCACCTTTGGCACGATCAATACCACCGATCCTGCCATCGAGGACACGGAGCCTGACAGCAACGGCATCTATAGATATGTCTACAGGATACCGTTTGACCTGAGGGATAACAACGAGGATTACCTGGCCAACGGACTGTACTACTATGTGATCGTGGCCTATAAGAGCAACGTATCCGTCAAGACCTATGGTAAATTGGTTATCCTGAAATAACCATAGTTTGCCCAAAGATATTGGATAACAAAAAACCCCGTGGGGTTTTCCCGCGGGGTTTTTATTTTTTGGCTTAACATTCCATGCTGGCGTATCAAAAAGCTGTTTCGATACGCCATTTTTTGGAGTGGAACTCTTGATTAATTGTTTAGGATTTGGCGAGTCGAAAGGCTGTTTCGACACGCCAACTTTAGAAAGGAAACGCATTATTTAATAGAGCTAAAGTTGGCGTCCCAAGTCATAGCCAATTGGAATCAAATTACAGAATTTCTTCAGCAAATTAACTCCCTCCGAAAGGAGGGCCTCACTTTATAACCTAAATTCCCCCAAGATTTACAGCGTTATTGCTAATTCTATCCATCACGAAAGGAAAAAATATGATTTCACAAGAACTGTTTACTCAGGTTAAAGAGGAAATTCCTAGACAGCAGGTTAATAGGATGAATTGTCACACCTTAGAGGCTGTTCCAAAAAATGTTGAAAATTCTAGTGGGAACGGGACAATTTGTCCTGAAGACCATCTCACTGCTGAATCAAAGATTGGGTGGGATGCAATTGAAAAAATATTGCAAGATCAACTTGTAGTAGAAGGATTTCCGGTAAATTCGATAAAAACATATATCAAAAATTACAAAAAACTTGTTATGTGTTTTAACTGTAAACCGACAAATGTAACTTCAGAAAAACTCAAGAGTATTTTCGATTCAAAATTGGAAGATACTAAGCCCAAGGTTGTTTTGTCGCACTTGATGATATTGATGATTGATTTGAAATTATGGCCAAGACATTTTATGTTTCTTAGAAAACCAGAAAGAAAAATGGTTGTTAAATATATTGATTCTGAGTGGCAAAGATTGTTCGATAAATTTGAGGGATATTTGGATAGCGAGGATATGCATCATTCAACAAGATTTAGAACTTTAAAATGGGCTGGTCATTTTTTGTGGTGGGCAAAATTAAAATATGAAGATGTTTTTGACCCCAGTATTTTAGTAAAAAACTGGCAAGAATTTACTAAAGAGATACATGAATACAGTAAAAAAATGGATTATCAAAATGTGTTTAAAAGATTTTGTGATTTTTTATTAAAAACAGGTCAGTTGATAGAAGAACCAGATTTATCGCCAGGTGATGCCGTTTGGAAAAAATATATTGATACGAATGATAAAAAATACCTTCCAAATTTAAGCGAAGATTGGCCTAGAAATTGGGATGAAGTCTGGCCGGTTTTTGTGCTATTTATTACAAGGCAGCCTCTATTTCCTCACACAGCAAATTGTATTTTAAGCGGTTTTGAGTCTGTCGTTAAAAAATTACCTGTTACTCCTCGTCAGATAACCAAAGAACACATCGCTAAAGTATTGGAACTGCCGGAATACAAAAAGAAATTTAGCGGCGCCTTCAGCCATTTGTGTCTGTTATTAATTGAATTAAAGGTTTGGCCGAAGGAGTTTCTTCCAAGGAATACTGCTATAGGCAATTTACGTAAGCGTTTTAGTCCAATTTGGAAAAAGTTTTCTGACGAATTCCAAGCATATTTGATTAGGGAGGGTGTTCCAAAAGATCAATGTTATCTTTGGACTAAATGGATAATCACTTTCATTTGGTGGAGCGATTTTACTGATAAATGGCCATTGGATTCTGAACAGATCAAAGTTCTATGGGAGCAATTTGGGCAATTTTTGACACATTGGACAAGAGATATAGCTTCATATAGTCCTAAAACTTTCAGTCGTGCCTTCTCTCTTTTCTGGAACTTCGCCATTACACAGAAGACCATTGTGGCCGATCCAGTACCAATAGAACGTGTTGCAACTAGCTTTTGGAGTCATTTGCAAGAGCCATTACGTGTTCCATTGCACCTGTAGATATCCACTGGTTCATGGATTACGATCCGAAGCGGACGATTGGCTTACCGTGCTCCGTTATGCATTCATTTTATTAGAGTACTCGATTAGGAGTGAATTAAAGCCTATTGATATTGATGAGATGAAATTGAAAAGATTAGATGATCAACTTAAAGTTGAAAAAATTGAATCGAAAACCATCGAATTAGTTCTAGTGGAAATAAGAAATGCCGTGGCAGAAATAAAAAATAATAAAGGAGAATAATTATGAAAATAAACGCAGCCTATTTAAGAGTTAGTAGTCAGCAAGGAAGTCCGTCAAGTAAGCAGGAAGAGAGTTTGCCCCGTCAAGAGCAACTAATAACTACGTGGGTCAAATCATTGAATTTTCCAGAACCCTTTAAAATATTCAGAGATGACAAGAGTGGGTCGCTCGAACATAGAGATGAGTTTGATAAATTAAAGCATCTTATAGAGAAAAATGAGGTTTGCAGGGTTTTTCTTTATGATGACAGCCGCCTTGCGAGAGATCAGGAAACGGTTCAGAAAATGGTATGGTTTTGCCTTCAGCATGGTGTCGAAATATGGGTTTATTCATTAAGGCGTCGATTAGATTTAACACAAGAATCAGACAGAATTTTATTAGGGATAAATGGTTTGATAAATGAATATTTTTTAATTAATCAAAGGCGCATGTTTAAAGATGGTGCCGACGGATTAATAGCAAAGGGCGGTTGGATGGGTAGGCATCCGTATGGGTATACGCGAGGGGAAGACAAACATTTAAAGCCTATTCCTGAAGAGTTTCAAATTGTTCAAAGGATTTTTAGCGAGGTTAAAGAACACAGCGTTAGAGCCATTTGCCAAAAATTAGAGGCTGACAGATTAACGGGAAAGATACCGGCGTTTAGGGGGAATAAACCATGGAGTGTAGCTATGGTTTGTCAAATACTCAGGAACCCTGTTTATACCGGCTCTGTAGCTTGGAATAGAACTAAAAACCTTAAACGTGTCCCTCGTGATCAATGGCGGATTATTAAAGATGCCCATCCTGGAGTAGTTAGTTGGGAGGAGTTTGAAAAAATAGAGGACATTTTTAAACTCAGAAATAGGGGATGGGCAATTTTTAAGCCATCGTTAAAAAATCCCTATGCTGGATTGATACTTTGCGGTCATCACGAAAAAAATATGATTGGTTTAAGAAGAGGCGGGAAAGAGTATTTCCTGTTTTGCCCGGTATATTGCTGCCCAAATAATGGTACTCCAGTATCAAAAATTGAATCGAAAATATTAGATCAATGCAGGGAATTAATTGGAAATGGTGCATCTGAGATTGAGTTGAAGAGAATAAGGGAAAAAGAAGAAGAAATATCCGATAAAAAAAATAAAATTAAACAAATCAAATCAAAATTACCGAAGTTTCAAGGGAAGCGGCAAAAATATATTTATCAAATGTCAAAGGACGAAATAACGAAGACCGCCTTTGATCGTGAAATTAAGGCCGTAGGCGAAGAAATCAAATTGTTTTCCAAGCAGGAATCTGACCTGAGTCTTAATCTTGACAAGATTCAAATGGAACTGGATGGAATGAAAAGGCGTATGAAGCCATTGGAGGTGTTGAACCTCCCGTTTGCAGAGATACCCTATGAACAGAAAAGAGAGGTTTTAAGGAAATTAATTAAGTGCGTTTCTGTCTTCGAAAGAAAAAATGTGAAAATACAATATGAAACGGAGGTCGCAATATGATTGATGACTTCAAGGATAATGATGTCGCAGTTTTGATGCGCCAAAGCACCAATAAGAAAAGTCAAGATAATAGTATTCCGAAGCAACTGCAACTAAATGCCGAGTTTGCAAAGGAAATCAATTGGCCGTTTCCAACAATGCCAGAGAGATTTTACTCGGCAACTGTAAGCGGCATGTCTCCAAATCGGCCCGAATTGGACCGCTTACTCAAGGATATTAGGTCAGGTGACGTAAAGAGAGTGATGGTATATGACTGGTCGAGAGCTTCGCGCAGTATATTAGGGGCCTGTGGCCTCTGGAATACTATTAGAAAAGCTGGAGCCTTATTAGCTATACAGTCTCAAAAACGAGTCATTGATTCCAAAAAACTTAACGAAGGCGATTTTTTATTCATAAGTGTAAATGGTGTAATTAACGAAGCGCAGTGGTTAACGCACGCCCGTCTTGTAAGGGATGGGATGAGGCGCAGAGCGGGTAATGGTAAGTGGCCCGCTCCCGTTCCGTTTGGTTTTATTCGAAATGAAGATGGTATTTTGATACCTAATCCTGATGAGATGAGGATTGTTGAGCGTCAGTTTGAAGCTGCAGCCGTATATGGAATAAGAGAGGCGTGTAAGGTCCTCCAAGAAGAAAATATATTTGTCAGTCCCAGTACGCTTCATTATAGGCTTCATAACTCAGTCTATATTGGAATTCTTTCTTATGGAAAGACAAAGAATGACTTTAAGTTAAATCCGAACGCAAAATGGGGAGAGATGCCTGGACGCAAAAGAATGCGTTCTGATGAATTAATTGTTGTTGAAGATGCTTTTATATCACCAGTATCAAAAGAGGCTATAGAGAAGTTCCAAGTTAATGCCCAGAGTAGACGATGGAATAAGAGTGGTTTGGGACAACGGAAAGGAAAAACTCCATTTTTACTTGCTGGACTGGCCTACTGTGGTTTATGTGGCAAACGTATGTCCAGAAAAGCTGTTAAGGGTGTTAGTAAGGGTGGTTTAGAGAAAGCCTATGATTATGTAGGTTGTGGAACAGAGAAATGCCCAAATAAATGTCTTAAAAAAGAAATTATTGAAGATCAGATAAGGAAATTCTCTTTGTGGGAGCACCTTCCGAAATTTGAGCTGCGAGAAGCTATTAAGACGGCGCTAGATATAAAAATACAGTTTGCATTGAAGAAACAAGCAGAATACGAAAACGAGATCATTAAATTAACAAATGCCAAAGATAAATTTGGTTCAATGTATTCTGAGGAGATTGCGAAAGACAAAGATTACGCTCAAGCCTATCAGAAATTGTGCTTCGACTTGCATGAAACCCAAGTAAACCTTTATAGAATGGAGAGAACGGTGAATGAGATAAGCGGTGCGACTCCTAGAATCCAAGCAGATATTTTAGGTTGGTGCATAAATTTCAGGGAACGATGGTATTCAATGATACCAAGGCAAAAAATGCTCTTTTTACGTAGAACCTTTTGTAAGGTCAGAGTTTTCGAGAATTACTTGCTAAGTTTTGAGCCTTGGTCAATGGGTCGTTTTGATTTTGAGAAATCCAATAGTTAAGTTAGTACTGCCCTAACCACCTACCAAACCCACCTTTTTTATTCAATCTGTCCAGCCTGGATCTCCATACCGGACACTTTTACAAAAAAACAATTTACTCATTGAGAAATATAGGTTTTGGGACAACTACCTCCTATTTGGGCTCTATATATTAAATATAAGGAGGAATAAGCATGAAACCAATGAGCCCCTATGGAGGATTGTCTCAATACTTTTGGGACACCTATATAGACCTTTGTTTACAGCAATGGTTCGAGCAGAAGGGAGGGGAATATGCCCCAATCCCCTTCCCTAGTGCAAATCCAATTACCTATTCCCCTAAATCCACTTCCGCTCCAGCAAAAAAACAAAACCAGCCGGATTCCTTTGTCGATCCCCTACGCCGTCCTGAACGAGGCGGATCGTTTGATGAAGTGCTATAGGCTTCGGGGAAGCGAACAGGACTTGGTGATGCTTTGGGAGGTTATGGAGCCTTCTGTAAAGATTCTAGCCTGGCAGCAGTGGGATCGTTACCAATACCGAGTAGGGACGGTCATTGAATCCGGCGATCTGGTATCGCTGGCAAAATGCGTGTTTTTCAGCCGTCTCCTCAAAGGATGGGATAGTAAAAAAGGCCACTTTCTCAGATATGCCTGTGTCACTTTCTATTTTGAGTTCAAAAAGTATCTCAGGCAATACAACAGGACGGGCTGGAATTTTGAGTCCCTGGAAAGCGCATATGAGGGCAGTAGACCAAAAGAGCCTGTTGCCCCCACGAATCCTGATCTTTGTGACCTGCAATTAGAAATGTCCCTTCAAAATCTGGCTAAACGCCGACCCTTACTGGCAAGAGCAGCATTTTCCTACCTTAAAGGCGATAAGGGGTCATTGAGGGATGCGGTGATATCAGAACAGAAAATTAGAGGGTTTTCCAGAAGCTCACTTCACAGGGTTATTAAGGATATCCGGCAAAATCTGATTAAGGAAGAAAATGAAAAAGTGAGAGAGGAGGTGATGTAAATGCAGTCTATTCGGGGACCAGTACACCAAGGGCCTTACGTGCATAAATCCATAGGGGTTTACTTGCACGCAAAAATAAAGATGATCCGGGTGCATTTCTCCTATGAAGACGTTCAGTATTTTGATCGTTTGGTGGAGATGGCGAGGGGTGAAGGGCAAAATAAAAGTAAACTTTTGAGGTCTATTTTGATGGAGGTATTAAATGTCAGTCTGGTTGAGTTGGGTGCAGCATTAAAAGCTAAAGCAGGTCATTTTCGTTCAGTTGGTGGCTATGCGAGGAACATTCTGATTGATTATCTGGAAAAAGGTAAAGATAAGACGGATTCAGAGTCATTAACAAAAACCAATTAAAAAGGGGGTTGTTATGGGATTTAGCATAAGTAATATAATTTTAAAGTCTGGAAATAGGTTTGATGAAACGGCTTCGGCTTTGCAGAAATCAATAAGGCGGGGGAAGGAATACGAATCCATGTTTCACTTCGTGGATTTGGCGGAAAGCGGTTTTGATCTCTACGCCTGGAAGAGGCTCTGTATCTGCGCTGCGGAAGATATAGGGCTTGCCAACCCGAATATAGTGGTTCAGGTCAACGCTCTTGCGCAGATGTGGGAGAGAATGCGGAAAAAGGAAAAAGATGACAGTTCAGGAGAGTTAATCTTTCTCCTCCCCGAAAAAAACATCCCAGCTCTTGCAATACTTTTGATGTGTCGCTCTCCTAAGAACAGAGAAGCCGACGATTTGGCTTCGTGTGTGGATTTGGACTGGAAGGAAGGGAAGATCATTCCAATCTCGCCGGAGGCCATTGATGGTCATACGCAAACAGGTAAGGCAAAATTAAGACAGCAGGCCAAAGAACAGGGCCGGGAATTTATTGATTTATTTCGTCATGAATTTTTCGAGGGATCGGCACGAAATAATTTGCCGGTGGAAGTTGATCTTGGTCCAATAGGGATAAATTGGATGAGGGAAATTACGGAATCACGGTTAGGGTGTGACTATGCTTTATATACAAAACCAATCTCATTAGAAGAAGCCAGCCCTAAGAAGAAGGGTGAAGATGGAATTAAAACTGAAATAGCTGTTGAGGAAGCTTGAAGCTTACCTGTCCCTGACGAAATTTGAGGGGTTACGCCTAAAGGGGGTTTTTAATGAAAAAACCAGAACCAGAAAATATGAAAATGATTCAAGCGGAAACAGATAGTGGCTTCAAAGAGATAATGAATTCGTTGTCTACGATTGTAAGCTGTATGAAAGAAATCCACGATGATGAAATCTTACGGCAGGTTGAAATTCTGGATGCGTATAAAGTTGCTTCTGATGCGATCTTGAGAGTAGAGAAAAAATTAAACGCTATGAAACTTATATTAAACAAAAAAGGGGAATTGGTACAGGCTGTTACTGCTACCGGATTGAGTAAGGTAAAAGCGAGCCTGAACTAGAAAGTCAGCGCAGAAAAAGCTTTGATATCAGAACTTTGGGCATATTAAGGAATAGCTTATTGTTCCGATTCTTTTACCAGTTTTTATGATTAATTGTGTTAAAAGTTCATTAATAAAGCTAGATTTAGGCAAGAAATCAAGACGCTATCTTGACACACATAGTTGTTTGTGGTATAAATAACACCGATGGCAGACATACATATTTAAGGGAGGCACGATGAGTCTTGCAGATTTCTTAACCCCGAGGAAAGAGGTTCTTCGTAAAGAAGGTATAGAAAGCGTTATTGATATTGAGAATCTGAATGATCAAAAGAAAATATCCATCGAATCCCGTCCTGAAGATTTTTTTGATTTAACCTGGCCTACCAGTGATATCAAATTAGTGATAGAACACCTGAATAATCGGTTTAATTCAAAAGAAAAGACCTCTGGTTTATTTCTTTTAGAGGGTTTTAAGGGTAGTGGTAAATCCCACATTGAATTATTGGTCTATCATCTTTTCAAAAATAACGCTGCCTCCAGACCTTGGCTGGCAAAACATAATCTAGAGTGCAACCTACCTGCTGACGCTATAGTGAGTATTCATAAGTTCACGGATTTTCCTTTGGATTCGATCTGGTCAATTGTTTTTGAAAGTCTAGGAGCGAGTAAGCAGGTTTCTGCCTCTAAGGTTCCTAATCTTAAGGAACTGCAAGCGGCATTAAAAGGTAAAAAACTTGTCTTAATACTTGATGAGCTTGAGAGAGGTATCCTAAGTATTCCAGACGAAAACAGAAGAGAGCAAAATCTTGGATTTTTACAGATGCTCTCAGAGGAATCACTTCGCAGTCATGATGCATCAATTACCATAATTGCTTCTGTTTACGATTCAAATAAGGAACCGGGTTCCACTTTAAAGCGTATTTCCAGACTTGATGTAAAGTTCGCAGAACCAACCGATAGACAAAAGATCGTCTTCCATAGATTGTTTTCTAATTTCCAATCGCTTGAACAGAATAAGGTGACATCAATAATTCAGAGCTATGCTAATCAGTGGAAAAAAGAGAATGTTAATGTGAATGAGAAATATTTGGATAAGTTTAGGAATGCTTTTCCCTTTACACCTGAATTATTGGATATGCTTTTAGAAAAAGTTTTAAAACAAAATTTTCAAGGTAATCGTGGGCCGTTGGGTCTACTCGGAAATATGGTTCGCAATATGTATCAAAAAGTTGATGTAATTTCTGCAGCCCATTTGGATATTGATGATAATGGTATAAGAAACAGGCTGACCGACCTTGATCCAGGTCAGGGCTTGATTCAGTGCGCTCAGAACGACCTGAAGGGTCTCAGGGAATTAAAGTATTCATCGGAGATCGTAGCTAGTGTGTTGATAGGAACGCTGGCCAGCTCTGGAAATCTTAAGGGTATTCATGGAGATGATCTGGCAAAGCAAGTGCTTAGGCCAGGTGATGATATTAATGTTTACAACGCTACTTTACAGGCATTTCAGAAGATGGGCGCCTATTTTCAGAGCTCAGAAGGGAACTACTTCTTTGATGTCCAAGAAAAACCCAGCGCTAAGATCGAATATCATTCCCTGCGAATCGATCCCAAAGAAGCCTTGGATTTCGCTCTAGATCGATGGAAAAAGTATGTTTTTAGCGATCCCCAAGCGGTTGTATTTAGAGATGTTGCTCAGGCAAAAGCTGAACTATCAGTCCGGGAGAAGAATGGACTTAAGTATATTTTGGCTCCAAGAAGATTAAAGCCAGAAGAAAGAACTCAGCTTTATCACGGATTGGAAAACCGTAACCAGGTCATACTTCTCGAACCTAAATCTGATAATTTCGATGCTCTTAATAATCCCGATATTATTAAATGGTCAAAAAGGGCTAAGGCCTCTATGGAATTGCAACAATCGGCATCGGATTCTGAACGCAAGCACAAGTATGAGCAAATTGGGCAAGAAGATATTCGTTATGTTGAGGAAGCTTTTAAAAAGGCGGGCTTGTGCTATGTGTTGGTAAATCCGGGTCAGGATATAAATTCTAGTCTGGAGTTTCAACTCGAGAGAGTAGGCAATGCTACTAATAAGGAACAGGTCAGGAGGGAGCTTTCAGAAAATATATTTCCAAGACAAAGGATAGAAGACCACTTAAATGAACTATTAGACAGTGATAAGAACAGAGGACTTGTTATCGAAAGAAGTATCAGTGAGATCAGGTCAGAATATCGTAAAACTTTAGGATTTCCCGTTTTAATGACTGATATGACCATATTGATCGACGCCTTAAAGAGCCTCTCGATACAAAAGCGCATCGGTTTAAAAAACAATCGCACAAGACATTGTGGAACGACACCTCAGTTTTCCGGTGCTGAATGGGATTCTGTAGTGGTAGTTGAACCCTTTGAAGATGATAAAAAAGAAGGATTTAATTTCAACCCTCAAGTGCCGGTTAAACCTGGAGAAATAAAAGGTGGGGATGAGACTCCTCAGGCTGAACCAATATCAGCTCCAAGTTCTCAAATTGAATCCACTACGGTTTATACAACAAACCACTCTACCTTGGGCTCTTTAAGACAGGAAATCGCTGCAAAATTGGATGGGTATGACAAGATGACAATAACTACCTGTCGATTTGTTCTATTTCTACAAAATAGCAATGCTGATTTAGGTTCATTGCCAGTCGCTCTGCGTGGGACATTAAGCGGGATGGCTGATTTGAGCATGGAACTGGATATCGTTAAGCAAGGAGAGTTCAGCAAGGCTCAGGTAGAACAGATGGCGGAACAGCTACCCAGTTTCCAAGGGGCTGGATATAAAGCTGAATTAAAATTGATAATTAACGAAGGAAAAAATGGATAAATTTTATCAGTCTATATTTCAGCAAATTATCAGGTCTGGCGCACGGCTTTCTCATGTTGAGAAATTGCTGATGAAAGAGGTATGGTCTGATAAGAGATTCTCTGAAATGGACACTGAAAAGTATTTAGTGGAGGGAGAAAAAATGATGAATAAAGCGGAAGAGATCATTCTTAATTCCGCTTGGAGTTTATATGATGAATTGGCAGCACAATCAGAGAACAGGGGATCGCTTTTAAACACTTTTGAACCAGATCATCCAAAAGCTTTAGTGGTTTTGGATGGAGCTTCTATTAGAGAGCTTCCCTTGCTGAAAAGTCTTGCCCAAAAGACAGGTTTTGAGGTAGTGGATTCTAGCTATGGTTATGCAGGACTTCCTAGTGAAACAAATGCTTTTGTTGAGCAAAGATTGGTCGGTAAACCGATCTCTCCCTCGCAGTTAGACTCACGGAAAGAATTAAAAAGTAAAAACATATCCACCTATTACTATGATACTCCGATCAGAAGTTTTGAGTTGCCTAAGGTGAGCAACTCTTTATTGCTATGGTCTGCCTTTCCAGATGGGACATATACTGATTTCGAGGCGCGGTCATCGGCGCATTTTGAGTCTTTGGTAAAACAGTTTGATGTTGTATGGAAAAATATCATCCTGGCTATCCCTTCGGGGCATGAAATTGTCATAACTAGTGATCACGGATATATTTACTTTGGCGTAGACATGGAATCTTCGAGTCGATTCGGGTCGGATGCTCTTGCTTATTTAAACCAAGACCGCTTCCGTATTTTAACTGAGGGAGAGAACCTTCCTTCTGATAATTCTGATTTGATGTGTTTAAACAATCGCAGGGCAGTGATGCTAAAAGGTAGGATCAAAAATCACCCGCAGGGTAAGTCCAGCAATAAGATATTCCGTCACGGAGGCATGTCTTTGATGGAGATGCTAACGCCGTGGCTTGTCATTAAGAAGAAAAAATCATAAAAGGGGGTAAATATGACTAATAAGACTAAAGAGCATGTGAAGGAGAAGATCGGCACAGCACTGGACAAGGACGTTGTTAAGATGCTCAAAGAGCGTTCTCATTCGGAGGGTCGTCCCATCAGTGACATTTTGCAGGATGCCATCTTGAGGTATAGCACGGCTGAGTCGGGTTCAGATGACCAGCGCTTGGCTGCGGTTAAACGCCTCTGCTCACGCCCTTTCAATCTTACCAGGCAGGAACTAGATGAAATAATGGAGGAGGACTACTTCGAGCAATGAACATACTAAAGATTCCTCAAAGAGAAGCTTTTCTGTTAGATGCTAATGTGATCCTTTATGCTATTGAGCGTTCTTCCAATCAATGCGAACGTTTGATGGAGCGTTGCGCTAGAAGGGAAGTATCTGGCATTCTTTCTACGCATATTTTGGCCGAGGTTATGCATCGGCTTATGGTTGCCGAGGCCAAGGATGCAGGATGGCTAACGGGTTCTAATCCTGCTCGTCAACTTGCCTCACAGCCCAACCGTATTAAGACACTTAATAGGTATGAAGAGACGGTCCGTGACCTTTTAACTGTTGGCCTAGTATTGGAATCGCCGATCCGTGAGGATTTCATTACAGCTATGGAGTTACAGCGAAGGTTTGGCTTGATGACCAATGATGCATTATTGCTGGCATTAGGCACTCGTTTGCGGATAACTTCTATTGCTTCAGCTGACCAAATATTTAAAGAAATTCCAGGGTTTTTATACTATGCCCCGGATGACTTGGAGTAAAAGAGATGCCTGTAAAAAGAGCTATCGAGGAATATTTTCCCATCGTCGAAGTGAACCGTCTGGCTGTGCCGGAGCGTAATGCATTTAAACCAATTTATACAATGCATAAATGGTTTGCCAGACGCTCATCCTCGGTATTCAGGGCGATCTTGTTAGGAGCAATGAAACCGGCTGGTACGGATATCATGAAAGAGTTTTATAGAGATCATACCGATGATCCTGATACTAAAGGGAAAACAGTTCTTGATCCTTTTATGGGTGGTGGCACGACGGTAGTAGAGGCTTTGCGTCTAGGATGCAAAGTGACTGGGATAGATTTAAATCCAGTGGCTTGGTTTATCGTCAAGACTGAGGTAGAGCCGGTTGATTTGGATGAGCTCAAGGCAGCTTTTGAGCGGTTGGCAGAGAGAAAAGTAGGGTGGTCAGCCAAGCCTTTAAAAGAAACCTTATTGAGTTTATATAAAACAGAGTGTCCGGCGTGTGGTAATAAAGATGCGGATATCATATATACTTTTTGGGTCAAGTCCGCTCCTTGTACGACGGCTACCTGTAACCATCAGACGCCCCTTTTCTCAGATTTTGTGATTTCCCAGAAAAGCCCGTCCATCAGATATTTGCCAGACTGTGTTTGTCCCAAATGTAAAAAGAAGTTCGATTGGGAGATCGAGCCTGCGGCCATGGTTGGAGATCCGAGACTAATGGTCAATGCCGCAAAATTTTCAGCCGGGGAGGGCAGGAGTTCTGCCCGTTGGAGCTATTCTGATGGTTCTACGGTTGCCTGCCCCTGGTGTAAAGATAAAGTAGCCCCTCAGGTATCAAGTCCAAAAACCCAGAAAAAAAAGGTGCCACTTTCCGTTAATTATTGCCCGGCTTGCGAGGAGGTTTGGCAGTTCAGGGGTGAGCTAGAGGAAAAAATATCCTGCCCATCATGTAAAAATGAATACAATCCAAAAGAAGGCAATTTGCCTGAAAGCGGCAAGTTTATCTGCAGGGGTAATTGTAATGGTAATGTGGACGCCGTTATCAGTGCAATCCGTAAACTCCCAGAAACAGAACGACTTCCTGTTAAACCGTATGCCCTTGAAGGATATTGCAGTCATTGTGACCGGGAGGAAAAAGGCGATGATAGCCAAGCGGGTCTTTTTGACAAGAATTCTAAGGCCTCGAATAAGGGCGTAAGGAATGAGATAAGTACAATGCTTAGAAAGAACAGCGGTAAATTTATTAAAAGAATTAGTTCTGGCGATTTTTCACTTTTTAAAAAGGCTTCAGAGATTTGGGAAAGGGAAAATGATAAATTACTTTACCCAAAGTCAGAAATACCGGAAGGTGCTGAGACGCATAGATTATTGGAGCATCATTATTTGTATTGGCATCAAATGTTTAATAATAGGCAATTGTTGGCGCTTAGTAGTTTAATAAAGGGTATTGATAAAGAAGAGAGCCAGACAATGAAAGAAATGCTGCTCAGTGCTTTTTTTAATACCCTAAATAACATGAGTGATTTTACTTCCTATAGGCCCACTGTTGGAGCGGCCAGACAGGTATTTGCCAGGCATGATTTTCAACCCAAAATGACACCATGTGAAGTTAACCCATGGGGAATACATGTTGGAATGGGTTCTTTCCAATCTATGTTTGATTCTGTTTTTGAAGGTAAAAAGTTTAATAAAAATGTTTATGACAGAAAGATTGTTTTTGGGAGTAATAAAGCTGATGGCTTCGAAATTAAGAAAGTTGCCAGTGGTGAAAAAGTACTAGGTACAAAAGAGGCGGTGACACTTTACTGTAATTCTTCAACTAATCTAGGAAAATTGGCTTTATTGGATATTGTTATTAGCGACCCCCCCTATTCAGGCAATGTGAACTATTCTGAGTTAGCGGATTATTTTTATGTTTGGTTGAGGCTGATACTAAAAAATAAATATCCACACTTTAGTGCTGAACAAACCCCAAAGGTTGAAGAAGTTGTAGAAAATAGGGCCAGGCAAAAAACAGCTAAAGATTTTGAGGCTGGCCTAATGAAGGTTTTTGAAGAGTGTAACCGTATTTCTAAGGATGATAGCTTGTTGATCTTTACTTTTCACCACGCAGAGGGTTCGGCTTGGGAGGCATTGTTAAACGCCGTTTGCGAGGCTGGTTATTGCATTGAGGCAGTTTATCCTATACATGGTGAAGCCGAATCTTCTTTGCATTTACAGGAGAATGAGGCTATTTCTTATGATCTGATACATGTATGCCGGAAAAGGCAGAAAAATGAAAATGCTACAAAGAAAGCATGGGCAACTATAAGGCAGGAAATTCGTAAGCGTGCTAATGATGAGGCTCGGTTAATAGAGACAGGAAGATATGGTAATGAGCCATTGAGTCCTGCGGATATAAACATTTTACTCATCGGCAAGTGCCTAGAAATGTACAGCAAGCATTATGGCACAATCATTGATCATTTGGACCAGCCTGTACCGCTCAAACGGGCTTTAGAGGAGATTAAGCTTCTTATTGACCAGCTTGTCACCAAAGAACAACCTCTCCCATCCGAATTAGAGGATATTGATGCTCCCTCCTACATATACCTGACTACTTTATGCGATAGAAAAGAAATAACTGGTGATGAGATTAGCAAAAATACCAAAGGAATCATTGAAACATCAGACTTAAAAGATTACGGCCTCATTATCAAGGGTAGGGAAAAGCGTGGTAGGACCTTTGAGGTGAAACAGCCTATTGAAAGGCTTAACGAGCTGAAGGAAAAATTTAACAAAGTGGTTTTTGTAAGCCAGCCGACTTTGGAGGGTATAGAGGTAGCCAAGGAGGTCAAAGAAGATTTTAGATTTGTGGATTATTTGCATTTGCTTCTAGGATTGGCAGATGCTGGGGATAATCTCTTGCCATACTTGGAGAAATTCAGAGGGCTAAGGCCACAAATCCGTGCCTCCATGGAGTACCTATCGAAAAAGAATAAAAATTTTGCTGCCCCTGCCGGTAAGGTGCTGGCTTTACTTGACGAGAGAACTCTTTTTACAAAAAAGGAGAAATAAATGCCTGGATATTTACTATTAAATCAAAAAAGTCTAACACCGCCTTTATCTGCTGGGAGAGGTGTCCAGGCAAACACTCGTAAGATTGGCTTCCTGGATTTTATTCGTGAATTAGATGATGAAACCTTTCCTTACGATGAGAATACTAGCCTGATGGTAATGGGTCTCGAAGATGTTTTATTGGCAGCCAGGCCTGATATGGATACCGCTGCAAAGGATATCTCGAGAAAGTTGCAACATGCAGCTGGGAAGTTGATTAGCCGGGCATGTGCAGATATACAAATTGTTTTTAGGGGAAATCTCAAGCGGGGAGAAAACCTCATTGTGGAAAATGTTACGGCAAACCTGCCCATTTATCTCATTTTTGGCTCTCCTGCGGATATGGAAATAAACGGCCAGAAGGTATTTAAGCGGGATTTTAACCTAAGTAGTCCAACATGATAGAGAGGATTTGATTATGGAAGAAAACCTAAAAAGTGTTCCCAGAACAGGTGATTTCGTAAAGATCAAAGGAAGAGATGATCTCGGTGTTGTGGAAATATACCGGGTCAGTGATGTCTTTGGGTCATATCAGGCAGAAGTCGTCTATGAGGACACAACAGGCAGGCATTTGCAGAGCTTTCCTATTGAGAGGCTTGAGCCTGCTCCAGACCTTTGGGAAAGAATAAGGCGAAATGATATTGATGCCCCGGTAGATTTTCTTTTAAAACAACTGTCATTTCAAATCCCGCTCCAAAATACAGGAGGTCAGCTTTCTAATAGTCGTACTGATTTGCTACCGCACCAGATACTGATCACCAGGGATGTGGTGTCAGCCAAAAGGCGTAGGTTTCTGATCGCTGATGAGGTGGGCCTTGGTAAAACTATTGAAGCAGGAATGATCCTTAGAGAATTGATCAGCAGAAACGAAGCAAAAAGAATACTGGTGATAGCTCCTGCTGGGCTAATAAAAAATTGGCAGCAAGAGTTAAGGGATGCTTTTAGGCTTAATTTTGAGGTGCTGGGCGTGGACTTTGTTGATCACGGTGTTACTTCATGGGAAACGCACAATCAGGTGATCGCTTCGGTAGATACAGTCGAAAAGACCCAGCGATTGGAGAGGTTGCTGGGTGGGCCACGCTGGGATGTCATTATCTTTGATGAGGCTCATCACTTGAGCAGATTAAAGTATGGGAAAAAAATTCAGTCAACACTGAATTACAAGTTGGCAGAGGCAATAAAAGGACATACCCGTGATCTGCTGTTCCTTTCAGCTACCCCTCATCAGGGCAATACTTTCCAGTTCTGGTCGCTTATCCAGCTATTAGACGATTCCCTTTTTGAGGATGAAGATTCATTACGAGAGCACAAAGGATTTCTTAATCAGGTAATGATCCGAAGGACAAAACGGGAGGTTACGGATAAAAACGGCGATCCAATATTTATGCGAAGGCAAGTGCATACTCAATCCTTCCAGTTAGCCATCAGGGAGAAAAACTTCTATGAAAGCCTGACGGAGTATCTAAAAGAAGGCTATACCGCAGCGGGTTTGGGTGAGAAAAAAACAACCTCTGAGCAGAGGGCCATCGGGTTTGTTATGACGACTTTTCAAAAGATTATGTCTTCTAGTATGAGAGCTATCAGGCAGGCCCTAAGACGCCGATTGCTTGTGTTGCTTATCCGTCAACAGATGGATTTAGAAAACCGGCGTAGACATCAAGCGAGTCACTCAAGGATTGCAGAGGAAATAATTAAAATCCAGGACGAGATGAGACAGTTGGCAACCCTACTTTCAAATATTCCCAACAGCGGGTCTCGACAAGCTGATTTGGATGCTTACATAGCCCAGATGAAGCAGAAGGTCAGCAGAAAATATATGCAGCAAAATGACGAGGAGACTGAATGGTCCTTGGATGCTGATGAAGGCGGAGAAGAAGGAATTTATACTGATGCCAGCATCCCTGATGAGATTTCAAAGGTAAAAGAGCTATTAAGGATCGTGCCTGAGGGTGTTGATAGAAAATTTGATACTTTAACAAGGGCTGTTGATTCGATTAGGAAAGATAATCCAGGAGAAAAGTTTGTTATTTTTACGCAGTATGTTGAAACATTGCTCTTTTTACAGGAAAAGCTCGGTTCTATTTATGGCGAGGGCAAGGTCGTCGTTATAAGAGGCGGTCCTCTTGATGACAAAATCGAAGCCAAGGATAAATTTTGGGAGGAAAATGGGGCTCAGTTCCTTCTTTGCACCTCAGCAGGAGGAGAGGGGATAAATCTGCAAGTTGGTCATATTCTATTTAACTATGACCTTCCCTGGAATCCAATGGCAGTGGAGCAGAGAATAGGTCGCATTCACCGCTATGGACAGAAGGATACGGCACAGGTTTATAACCTGGTTGCTGAAGATACAGTAGAGAAAAACATTTATGACATATTGAATACAAAATTGATGGATATTGCTACGGAAATTGGAAAAGTGGACTCAGAAACACACCAGCCATTAGAGGATTTTCGTTCAGAAATACTTGGATTTCTTGGTTCATCCCCAAATTATCTTGAATTGTACAAGAGAGCCCTGGTGGATAAGGATTATTTGAGAACAGAAAAAGAAATTACTGAGGCTATGCAAAATGCTTTGCAGGCCAGTGAGGCGCTTAAAAGTCTGACGATGGATTTAAAAACTTTTAATCTTCAGGAGTATCTGGATATAGAAGGAAAGTTTTCTCTTGGAGATTTAAAGACTTTTACGCAAACAGCTATCTTGAGATTAGGTGGGTCAATCCTTCCCAAGGGTGAATTTTTGTCTATTGTCACGCCAAAACCCTTGTTGAAATACACCAATGTTTTGCCTAAGTATGAGTTGGTTTCTTTTGATAGGGAAGCTGCCATGCGTAAGAGGTCGGCAGAACTCTTCGGATTAGGGCATCCACTTATAGACGCTTTGATCGATTATATGCAGCAAATTACCACGCTAGGCGATGTCACATCAATGAACTCAACCGATAATGCAGATACCTATGCGATCGTGAATACGTTATTAACTGTTGATTTGGAGGGCGGTAAACAGCATAGAGAATTCAAAATAATTCGTACTACATCAAGTGGTGATGCACAAGTTTTGACTGATGATTGGCTACTGAAAAGATTATCTATGGACATTACCCAAAGAAACGCCAAGGGATCAAAAATGAACTGGATTGAAATAAAGCAATCCTACGAAGGCGCCATAGGTGTCATTTTAACCCAAATCAAATCGAGTTTGGAAAGGCCCATAGGAGCCAGGGTAAGGCTTTTAGGGGTAGCAGAGGTTATTAATTAGTGCAGTTCAGTAGAGGTAAATAAATGAAGAATTTTGATGATCCAATAATAGTTCAATTAATTCAAAAATTAATTGATTCGCAATACTATAAGTTGGAAGAGGAGTATTTTAAAAAATTCCAAAAGCATCAGGCCGAAATGTCGTTAAGGGGAGTACAAAGATCGGGATCTAATATTCAGGGGGTAATAAAAATAATAAAAGAGGAGCTGGATTTAAGGGCCGAATTTATATTCAATAATTTGAAGAAGATATTTAATATTGTTCGAATTCCAGATAGAGGAAATTTATTGGTAGAAATGAAACAATATTTTATGGAAAAAATGAAGTTTGAAGAGGCCCAATTTCTTAAAAGAGTAAAAGAGGTTTCTATTAATGCTGGATTAAAACATGGTAATTCAGATATTGAGATAACGCGGCAAGTGGATATGTTAATAAACAAGTATCATGGTGAGATTGAATTATTTTTAATCGAGTTAGCCAATAAGAATAAAAATGTAAATAATTCAGATAGTAGAAGTATTGTAGGAGATGCAACAATGGTGTTGCTTTATTTAGCCAATTATGAAAAAGAACCCGGGGATATTCAAAAAGGGCATTATCAATTTGAAGCATCCGAGCTTGCCGAGGGGATTTCAATTGAACCTAACCGATTAAATGATGCTGTTGATTTATTAGAAGAAAATAATTATGCAGAAGTTACAAGAACTATAGGCACAGCACCTTTTATGTTTCATTGGATAACTTTAACAACAAGAGGCAGAATTGAAGCAGAGAGATTGTCAAATATAAAGAAGACAGATATTCAGAAGCAGGATCAAAATCCACAGTTAGTGGAACCCATTATTTCCCGTTCTCCAACACCTGTTGGTTCTCCCTATGGTTTTACATTGCAAGATTGGGAATCAGTAAGTATTGACAGAGAAGACGCGACACGACTTATTGTTGTTTTTGGCCATCAATGGGAATCTAAACACTTTAAATCAGAAACAATAAGAGAAAATATAAAAAATATGTTTGAAAGTTCACTGAAAGCTGTGGAAAAAAAGTTAGTGGGCGGAACCGTAAGGCTTGATTATCGTCCTCTTCGTGGGGGATATGGTGGGCACCTTTTTAATCAAATTGCGCGCGATATTATTGGTGCAGATATAGCAGTCTTTGAAACAAGTGATCATAATCCAAATGTAATGATTGAGCTTGGTGTTGCGCTTACATGGGGAATCAGGGTTCTACCAATTAAAAATAAAAATGCTCAAACAGTGCCAAACGATATCTCAGGACAAACATATGCAGAATATTCTGAAGATGGGAAGACATGGGTTGATCCTGAACATGGAATAAAATTAGAAAAGATGATTGAAATGGTTATGAAAAGAAAGCCGGGTAAACAAAACTAATTGGATAGGATTTAATAATTTGGCACAAACACTGATATTGCTTTTGCTAATATTATGGTCCTTTGTTGTGTTCATTTTAGGATTTATAGTGGCTCGACGGAAAATATATTTAAAAATAGGTAGATGGCTTGTCGCCATTGAATTGAGTAGCAGGTGAAATCATGACGATTTCGATCAGTGATCTTGAAAAATGGTTTGAAGATCGGCCTAAATGGTTACAAGACACAGCGCGGAGACTTATTCAGAATGGTCTTCTTACCGAGCAAGATTTAACAGACTTGCTTAATATTTGTATAGCAGAGGCAAGTGGGCAATTGGTGGCCTTTTCAGGCATTCCCTCTGGTGCTCTTGCTGTACAAGAACAAACAAAGCCACTGCGTCTTGAATCTATTTCTGATATACAGGGTATTAATGCTCTTAATCCAGGTAAACCTATGGAATTTGGGAAAGATTCCCTTTGCATAGTATATGGTCAAAATGGGACTGGAAAATCCGGTTATGTACGACTGTTGAAGAACGCATGTGGAGTACGACGCCCCGGAGAACTTTTCACTAATATATTCAATGCCAACCATCAAGCTCAGGATGCCAAATTTACATTTATCGAAGATACACAGACCAAGACTTCCATTTGGAGCGGCCAACCATTACAAGAACTTCGAGGTGTTGACATCTACGACACAGTTTGTGGCCTCGAATACGTGAACGATGAAAACGAAGTCGCTTTTGAGCCGTGGCTGTTGCGCTTATTCAGTCAATTAACCCGAGCTTGTGAAATCGTGAGTCAGAAAATACAGAATCTAATTGTATTGAATGTCTCGAAAAAACCTTCTATTCCAGCTGAGTATTCAATGACGTCATCAGCTATATGGTATGCGAATATCACAGCCAGCACACCACTTATGGAGTTGGATGATAAAACAAATTGGATGCCAGTTAATGAAACAAGTATGTCTGAAATTAATAAGAGGCTTAACGAAACCAACCCTTCAATTAAAGCTGTCACGCTTCGCCGTCAGGGGACTGTGATTGTCAACCTTTTGAATGATTTGAAGCAATATTTTAAAGACATCTCCATCGAAAAATGCGATGTCTATTTACGAACAAAGGCCGAAGCAAAAGCCAAACGTAAAGCAGTAAATCAAGATGCAAGAAAAGTATTTGAACAAGCGCCTCTTGCTGGTATCGGTTCTGAGTCATGGCAACTACTATGGGAGGCAGCACGGAAATACTCTACAGAACAAGCCTATAAGGAGAGACCTTTTCCGAATGTTGCCGATGATGCCCATTGCGTCTTGTGTCAGTGTGCGCTTGACCTCGAAAGCCGTGACAGATTCAAAGCCTTTGAAAAATTCGTAAAGGGTGAGTTGCAGAATCAAGCCATTCAAGCTGAGAAGACTCTTCAAGCTATTGAGGCAGCATTCCCTGATATACCAACTGCCGATGCACTTACGCTGAAAATGGATGCAGCTGGAATCACAGATTCCAGCGTTAGGGTGATGGTTGCGGAATTTTCCACAACTCTTGCCAATCGGAAACAATCCTGCAGGCTAGCAGAAAATCTCAGCGAAGTGACAGCTCTCCCAGTCTGCGAAGTTTGGACCAGATTAAATGCGCTTTCTGTAGAAAATGATAAGCAAGCCGTTGCCTGTGATGAAGACGCCAAAGGTCAGAACCGCCCAGAATTAGAAAACAAAGCAAAAGAAATGTCAGCACGGAAATGGTTGCATCAACAGCGGAAGGCGATTGATGTTGAACAAATCCGTCTCGCTACTGTCCAACAATTAAATGCGGCAAAAAACCTTACAGATACGATTGCGCTCTCTCGTCGTAAATCGATCCTTACAGAGGAATTAATAACAAACGCATATATTCAACGTTTCAAGGCCGAACTTAAAGCACTTAAAGCCGACCATCTGCCGGTGGAGTTAAATAAGACAAGGGCAGAGGTAGGACGTGTTTATCACCAGATCGCTCTCCAAAACGCAGTAAAGGCAGTGAAGACATCGGATATCCTAAGCGAAGGGGAATTTCGTATAGTCTCTCTGGCAGCTTTTCTTGCTGACACCGAAGGCCGGGGCGCTAAAACGCCATTTATTTTCGATGATCCTATTTCCTCGCTGGATCAAGGGTATGAAGAAGCTACGGCACAGCGCCTTATCGCGTTGAGTAAGATACGACAGGTTATTGTCTTTACACACCGTCTTTCGCTGGTTGGTCTTCTGGAGAAGTATGCAGAAAAGGAGAGTTTAGAAAAAACAATCATCTGTTTAAGCCGACTCAGAATAGGGGATATTGCGGAATTGCCTATAACGCTAACAAAGACCAAACCTACCGCCAACCGTTTTTTAAACGATCGCTTAAGGGTAGCAAAAACTGCTTATCAGACTGGCGATACTGAGTATGAAAAGGAGGCAGGGTCGTTATGCCGGGATATCCGCATCCTGCTTGAGCAAATAGTGGAAACGGATTTATTAGCTGGTGTTGTCAGAAGGTTTCATCCTGAAGTTCAAACCAAAAACAAGATTGGACATCTTGCCAAGATTACACCTGAAGACTGTAAATTTATAGATGACATGATGACGGCATATTCGCGGTACGAGCATTCACAATCTGACGAAACTCCGATTGGACTCCCCAAACCAGATGACATAGAAAAGGACTTGAAGGCAATTATTAGTTTTATTAAAACCATTCAGGAGCGTTAAAAAAAATAAACGGGGAAAGGAGTCAAGCTGCCTTTGATGTTATGAAAGCGTTTTTTGCTAGTATATGTTTAAAATATATTAAAGAGCTACGACTCAGACTATTCTCACAAAAGGCGCTGAAGGCCCAAGCTAGAAAAATATGGGGTGATATCAAAATAACTTCGACTCACTGAAAATGTCACTGAGGGAAAATGATCACCATTTCAAGGAAAAAGAACCTGGTGTTAGCTATTCAAGCCTGCTTGAAAAATGCCGAACGATTATTAAATGAAAGCGAAATGCTGGAGTTTGAAAATCCACTTGCCACAAAGTATTTTTATTCAGTTATAGCTCAGGAAGAATGTGCAAAAGCCTTTTTGCTTTATATGGTCTCAATAAATGTAATTCCTTGGAGTCGATATGTTTTTAGGGCCCTGGAAGATCATAAATGTAAACAACTAATATGTGTTGTTCTAGATCATTTATGTCCCGATGATGATACCTGGTCTGAAATAATTAAATCTCAAAAATTACCCGGATATCCTAAAAAAGTATCGGATGCTTTACAAATATTGCGTTATGAGAAAATTGGTAGGTGGAAATCATCTAATTGGGTATGGGCTGAGGATCCGAAGTGGGACAGGGAAGCTAAGAAAATCGCAGAAGGGTTTCGAGATCGAATGAAGCAAGATGCGTTGTATGTGCGTTTGAATAAATTTGGAAAGGTTGTAACCACACCGGATTCAATAGCAAAATTAAAGGCAGAATATGAATATGAACGTGCTCAAGACTTCAGAAGATTTACACAAGATATTTCGGAACAAAAACCTCGGGCGGGCCTTAATTATGAGATTATAGAAAATAGTTTCAAATTATTATTTTCTGAAGTGCTGGATTAATAAAGTAAATGGGAAAGAATATTAATGATGGAAAATGCTTGAAAGGACTAATTGTGGAATGTGACAATTCGTTAAAAATTAAGAAAGAAAGAATAATTAATGGTTTAGATGCTTTTTACAATAGCATGAAGAGAAACGACCCAAAATATCATCGTTACCATTCTTGGGAATATTGTTATAAATATTTTTACAATCTTTTTAAACAGCTTAAAGATGGCAGGAAAAAGAATTTGGGGGTTAGCGAAATAGATGGAGCTTGTTTGAATCTGGCCTTTTATCTGGCAAGCTGGGGAATGTACAGGGGATCATCCTTCCTATTATGGAAAGATTATAAGGTTTTTGAAAGTTTGATTATGAAATTATTTAAAGAACAATATTGGATGAATCTTTGGAATTCAAAGGTCAGTAGCTGGTCTGAAAAAGAAATAATTATTTTAATGGAATTGAAGGATGCTATTAAAAACGACCTAATTACGAAAAGTGGCTATGTTAAAGATACTGATAAAAACCCCAAAAAAAAGGAAGGTGGAGTAACGGATACCCTTATTACTAAGATTTTAATGGGAACATTAGGATGCATTCCTGCGTTTGATGCGGTATTTAAAAGAGGAGTTATAAAACAAAAAGTTATTGGAAATAAAAGGCAATTCGTTTTAAATGAAAAAAATATCAAGAAGATATTGTGTTTTTATAAAGTTAATCATAAATCATTTGATGAAAAAAGGATTTATATTGAAGGGACAAATATTTGTTATCCGCCAATGAAAAAGGTTGATATGTTTTTTTGGAATATGGGAAATTAAACTGCTTTTGGCTTACAGTACATTGATAAAAAGGTAATAGCTAGTCCCTGGAAAATGCGTAGTGAAAAGTTGTCTTCGAGATATACGGCCCAGTGGAATGATCTGGTGAAAAGTATTACTTTTGATTATTTAATGAAAAAGGAGAAATCAATGCCAAAGGTGTCAATTACTGTCCATTTATTTGGCGCGGTGGATGATATTAAATTGGACAGTTTAATGCCTCAGACTGCTTTAATAGAAATATGGAAACTTTGTTTGGATAAGAAAACCACATTTCCAGAATGGATTCGTGGGATAGTTAAGCAGCATAATATTCCACCAAATGATCCAATTGCACTAGAACTAACAAGGATGTTAATCCCTGAAACCGATTTGCTGTGGACTTTAGCTGCTTTAGATGGTGGTGCGAAAAATAAGGATTTAACAAAAAAATGGTTGGGTTTATGGATTGATATTAAGAAAATTGAATGGGGCGATGGGAAATCATCTGCATTCTAATTAGCCGTAAGTAGCCCTTCCTGCCTCAAGTTTTTTCCCATTTTTGCACCCAATTCCGGTGGAATTAGCAGCTTTTTCCTGTGTCGCAAATTCCGCTGAAAGCGACCAGTGATACTGTCCAGTCTCGATGATTTGAGTGTTTATTTTAGTTTGTGGTAAAATTATAGTAATGAATTTGTAACTAACGAAAGGGCGACCCGTGACGAAAGTCCGGGGGCAGAGCTTCCGCCTAAAAAAAGGCACAGGAGCATACCGAATGGTTAAATGTGTTTCTTTAATTACAAACTGTTTCCAGCCAATTAGAACATTCCCTCAATCCTTAAGCCTAAATTTTCACTTCAAAAGAAATCTCCGTCCTAAAACCGAGTATTTATCCGACACAGTTGGAGGAGGTTTTTTATGTTGACTGAAAAAAACCTATTGATTGAAACAAATTCTTTGGAGATAAGAAATGGCAGTAAATTGATCCTGCAGGGCTACCTTGATGCCGATACCGTTGATATTTTAAAGGATAAATTAAACTGTTTAATTCAGGTGAATAAAATCAATATCATTATTGATTTAAAGGATTTAACTTTTATAGGCTGCAGTGGATGGGAAACTATACGTAAGTTTGGGCTGGGGGCCTTGGAGCGAGGAGGAAGAGTAGTGCTTGTTAATATGAGCGACAAAATTGAAAGAACATATAATATGCTTGGCCTATCCGCTTTTTTACCGTCATTTAAAGATGAGCCCGAGGCTGTGTGCTATTTGGAGCAGAAGAGTTAAACTTGTTTAGAAAGCAATCATTTAATGACCACTGAAGAAGTTTTCAAAAGCATGAACGAATCAAAGAGGAAGTTGTTTTTGCAAGTTTTGTTTGATATGGAGGGTGAAGCTAGTCAGAAAAGATTGGATTATTTGAATAATTTGATACAGGCTATTGAATTTGAATTAACAAAAGCTAAAAAAAGAAGGATATCGATCCTCAGAGAGATTGAGAATATAGAAATACTTCTTCCTGAGTTTAAGAAGTATAAAAATGTTGAGGGGAAATTTACTGCGTTTAAAAATGAAGTTGAAAATAAATTGAATGATTTAAAACTCAAGATAGTAGAGACCGAACCTGATATTAAGTTAGAAAAATTAAAAAGATTGAGATTGAGGGGACAGACTCTAATTCGTAGGTGTGATTTTGCAAGCGTTTTAAGTTCTAGGTTAAAGCAGTACAGTGGAAATTCCGCTGAAAGCGACTGGTGAATCCGTTTGAATGCGACCGCCTATTCCGGTGATGGCGACCATTAGCAAGTCTTGATCAGGATTCTATCAATTTGTTAGGAGTTACCTTGAGGGTGCTTGCAATTCTGTTTAAAGTATAGATTGTAAAGTTTGCCCCGCCTGCCTCAAGCTTTTGCCACCTTTTGTATTCAATCCCGCTGGAATTAGCAGCTGACTCTTGAGTCAATCCCCTTTTCTCTCTGCTTTTCTTAATGTTTTTTCCGATACGCCTTAATAGCTCTTTGTCTCTCATAATCCAATGCTAACGGTTGAATAGTCATGATAAACACCTGTAATATATTACGGTGTATGGTATTTGGGACATAAGGCTCTCAAAAAGGCATTAATAATCTATCCAAAAACAAAAGGGGGAGGAATGAAAAAAGCATTTTTGGTTCTCAGTTTATTGATGTTTTTAGGTGGTTATAATCAGGCTGTTGGTCAGTCAGATAATCTTGTACAGGCACCTGATATTAAATGTCCATATCACGGCTGCCAAATGAGTAATCCGGATCTCGTTACTGATTGGATGGGTGTTCCAGAACTATTGTTTATTTATACCTGCCCTGTGGGCCATGAGAGGTATTTGATGGGCGCACATCAAATAATTCGTTCACAAAAGCTGATGTATGTTGGAAGCACCAGTTTCCATGGTGAGAATGGCAGTATGTTTATGATTAACAGTGGTGGCGAAGCACAATGGGTTGGCGGACCAAAACCACAAACACTTGCAGAGAAAAAAGCAGAGGAGAAGGAGGCTGAAGCAGAAAAGAAAGAAGAAGCTAAAGAGATTGAGAGAGAAAATGGACAAATAAAAGAAAATGAAAAATATTATAGGGAACAAAAAAAGGAATTGGAGAAGAAGGAAAAAGATGGAGATATTTGGCGTGCAGAAAAAAATGCCGTTGATGCAATAGAAAAGCTGTACAACGATGAAAGAGAGGAAGAGCAACTTCTGAAGTTGTTGAAAAAAGCAGATGTTGAAAGAGGGAAGGGAGAGGATAGCAGTTCACAGGACTACTATAAACCACAAATAGAAAAAGACAAGGAAGCTATTAAAGAACGTAAAGCGGATTTAGCAAAATTAAGAGGAAAACCGGAAGGTTCTATTGATATAGATATAGAAGTTCAAGAAAAGTTGATTGAAGACACTAAAAGATTTATAGAGATTGTTCACGGTGATGATAGAAAGTCGGTGGAAAAATCTGTTGAGAAACTTGAAGCAGATTTAGAAAAGCTAAGGGCTTCAAAAAGTTCTTCTGATAAGCATGAGTGAGCTCATTAGAAAGTGCTGGAGAGGAGAATAATGGCATTAATAAAGTGCCCAGAATGCGGAAACGAAACATCTGACCAAGCTCCCGCTTGTATGCAATGTAGGGCTCCAATAATTATCAAGAAAAACAAGTCAGAAGCCAATCAAGATAAAAAGTCCTTTTTCCAGTTAACTCAATCGGAGAGAAAACACTATCCAATATTTGTTAGGGTGTTTGCTCTTATTGGTTTAATTATTTGCGTTATATTTTCTTTATTTGGGTGTGCGCTTTGTTTTACGGTTGTCGGTATTATTCCTGGTGGATTTATTTGGATTGTTGGAATGATAGCCGGGGGGGCGTGTCTTTATTTTATGTTGTAAAAAACCGCTGGTGGTTGATCCTTAATTCCTTAGTGTGTTGTTTTAATTATTCTTTTAGAACTTAACAGATAAGTAAGAGTTCCAAAATACTGAAAGGAGGTGTGGCGATGCTTATAATATTTATTATTGGAGTTATTCTTATTGTCCCTATTTCGCTTGGAATAGCATGGGCTATTGTTCTTCCGACTCCTGAAAAGGCAAAGCAGATGAGGAGTAGTATAGAAGAGCGCAAACAAGATCCAGCGTGGGCAACTGGTGAGAAAGCAAAGAAGCTAAAGGCAGAGGATAAATGGCTAACTTTTCTGGAGAATGCACCGTTCCAAAAAACCGATGGTCCTTGGGGGGTGAAATGGAAGTGAAGGGATTCAAAATTCCGGAAGGAGGTAGAGAATACTGACAGTAAATATTAAATAGGAAACTTATTGCGAGTTGGATTGAAATATCCACATGGCCAAGTTTGTTTTAAGGCATCTTGATATTTAGAAGATGCCTTTCTTATTTTTAGGGGGTGATTATCTTGAATAAAAGGTGTGAAGCGCTAAACAATACGGATATGGAAACTCTGTTATTAGAAATTGTGGATTCCTTGGAAAGGGATTGCCTGGCATTAAGAGGATTTATTAATGAGGCAGAAATTAGTGATGGGATTTGGGGGGTAGCCAACTCCATTGATTTATCGGCACAGTTGATTCATGGCGTAAAACATCAGTTATGCAGTAAATGTAAGCTAGTCGAAGTAAACAGATCAATCAAGTTTATAAGAAAATAAAGGTATTGTTTTTAATTTATTCAAGTTCTCTAAAAGATGGTAAATTAACATTATGAAACTTTCAAAGGAATGGGCAATTCAAAAATTTAAAGAGCAGATTAAAAAGGGTAAATCCTTAATCTTGTTAGTTTTAAATTTATCAGATGAAGTTGATAGGAATGAGTATTATGAAGGTGAATTTAGTCTAAAACGTCTAGGGGAAATTAGATTAGCAGGCGAAGATACCCTCGAAGATACCTTGAAACCCATGCCTAATGAAAAATTAAATAAAGATTCTTCTATTAGTTTAAGTAACAGGTATAAGAGATTTATTTCAGCAAAAGAAAAAATGGACAATGAGCAACATTAAATTGATAGAGAGGGTTATTGATGATCCAACAAAGGTTGTTCGCCAATATAAACAAGAATATATAATTTCGACCTCTTTATTGGGGCATCCGATTGAGGAATGTCGTATTGATCATATAGATACTACGATAAATAATGAGGTCAAATTATTAGAGTCAATAATTGGATGGTTAGAAGAGGATTTGTTAGTGTTACGAAAAGATATAGATAAATCTAATAATAACGATGGGTTCAATTATAATTCAAATAGTTCAACTTTATATTGGGGCTCAAAATTTAAAAAATTTGTACTAGGAAGCTCCTACCAAATTGTTTTTGAATATCTTGTAGAAAAACAAGATCAACTCGTAAGGAAACAGGAAATTGAAAAACTACTTAAGGTTAAAGGATGTGAGACAAAGTCCACCGTTCATAAAATTATCGTTGATATAAACAAAGGAATAAAAGAACGTCGTATTTCACTTGAAATAATTCCAGGCAATTCCACTTTTAAATTAAGTGAATTTGTAGCTAAAAAATGAAAAGTAATTAGTCCCCAGTAAGTCCCCATTATTTATTTTAAGCGATTAATAAACCCTCTGAAAAATAGGATTATGTATTCCTTATAGCTATAGTCTCCACACAGTCCCCATATAGTCCCTCCCAAGAAAGCCCTAGAATTGGGCATATGAATGAGAAAACTATGCCTTTAAATGGCACTCTTAAAAATATCACGAATGAGATAACGGGCGAACCGAATCGTCAAGTTATTGGAGATAAGATCTCAATAGAAGAATGTACTAAGAGGTTAAGTTTAGCGCAATGCCGAGAATTAATCGGAAATAAATCAATAACAGACTCAGAACTGGAAATGATGCGGGACCAACTTTATGCTTTAGCTAATATTGCAATCGATGAGTTCTTGAAAATAAATAAGGAGAAGGTGACTCAATGAACGCTGTGATTTACTGTCGGGTTTCCACGAAAGAACAGGTTCAAAATTATAGTCTACCCACTCAAAAGAAAGCTTGCATTGAGTACTGTCAGAGAAATGGGTTTGAGGTTAATCAAATATTTGTTGATGAAGGAGAATCTGCAAAGACAACAGACAGGACAGAGTTTCAGAAATTGTTGGCTTATTGCCGCCAAAATAAGGGTAAAGTTCAATATGTTGTAGTTTATGCTGTAAATCGATTTTCAAGGAATCAATATGACCATTATGCTATTAAAGCTTTACTTAGTGGATTAGGGGTGTCCCTTCGTTCAGTTACGGAGGCAATTGATGATTCGTCGACGGGTATATTGCTAGAAGGATTTATGGCTACTCTAGCCCATTGGGATAACAAACAGAAAGCAGAACGGACTATTGTTGGGATGAAATCAGCAATTCAGTCAGGGAATTGGCCTTTTAAAGCTCCTCTTGGTTATAAGCAGGTAAAAGGCCAGGACGGTCGTTCTGTTCCTATCATAGACCGGGAAAGAGGCCCCTTAGTTGCTAAGGCTTTCGATCTTTATTCCACGGGAATATATTCGGCCAGAAGTGTTTTAAAAATGGTTACAGATTTAGGTCTTTGTACCAATAAAGGGAATAAAGTTAGTCTTCAAACATTCACTTTTACGCTAAGGAATCCCTTTTATAGTGGGATGCTTTTTGTGAAAGGTTGGAGTCAGGAACAAAAAGGAAATTTTGAGGCTCTAGTGTCTCAAGAAACCTTTAATAAAGTTCAAGCGCTTTTGAGCGGTAAAAAAGTGTCTTTAGCGCCATATATGAGAAATAATCCAGATTTTCCGCTACGTCTTTTTACCTTATGTGGTAACTGTGGCAAACCCTTGACTGGAAGTTGGAATAAAGGCAGAACGAAGCGGTATCCTTATTACCATTGTCCAAACTTAGAGTGCAGAAAGGTGTATGTTCCAAAAGAGAAGTTTGAGAATCAGTTTTTAGAGTACATAAATAAATATAGGCCCAATACAACTTATTTAAAACTTTTTAAGAAAATTGTTTTAGATGTCTGGAAAGATAAGGCAAAACAATATCAAGAAACTAAAAAGACTTTTGAGGGTAAGTTGCAAAAACTGAGTGAAGATAAGCAAAAATTGATCAATACTTTTATTTATTTGCAGGCAATAGATAAAAAGACATATGATGAACAAGTAGATAAATTAAACGAGCAGATAGCCTCTGCTGAGCTTGACCTGAATGATAACTGGGTTCAGGAACTCAATGCAGAGGCGGCATTGAATTTTGCTGAATATGTTTTATTAAATCCTGGAAGACTATGGAAAGAATTCGATTTGTCTCAAAAACAAAGACTTCAGCGGGTTTTATTTCCAGAAAGAATCAGTTACCTGAATGGGACATTTGGAACCACTAAAGCGCCTATAATTTACAGTCTTTTTGAAACAAATCAAACCGAAAAATCAAGATTGGCGTCCCCAACGGGATTCGAACCCGTGTCGCTACCGTGAAAGGGTAGTGACCTAACCACTAGTCGATGGGGACGCGGATTGACCAAAACAAGACATCATCTTAACATATCTTTCCTTTTAATTTCCGCAAAAACACACCTGTTCGACCCGCCAAAAAGGGATTGGTATTTTAAACAAGAAGGCCTAGTCTATATTTAGAAAATTGAAATTCCGCGCATCCAGTTCTTAAAATGGGTTATAATATTTTTTGCTTTTCTAACGTCCAAAAACATACAGGGGAGAGCCGATAGGATGCCTAGGATTTTTAAAGATATTGGAAAAAGTTTAATTGTTTTTTTTCTGCTTTTTATTGCTTTTTTTGCCATGTTTTATTCAATGCGCAAACCTCAAACTACCTCTCCTAATAGCTTGGAAACGACTCTGGAGGCAGAAAGCAAGCCTGCCCAGTTAACCTTGAGCACTTTAACCTCCGATGCCCTTTATTATATTAAGGATTTTTTTACATTCCGGAAAAAGGAAGAAAAAATGAGGCTGGAGAATATGGTCAAAGAATATGAACAGCAGGTCCGTGATTATGATGAGATAGTGGCCGAAAATGAAAGATTGAAAAAGATCCTTTCTTACCGAGAAAATATTTCATTCAAGGAAAGTTTTGCCAGGGTCGTCTACCGGGATCCGAGCAATTGGGTGCGCTCCTTGGTCGTGGACCAGGGCGGGGAAGAGGGCCTCATTAAAGGATTGGCTGTCTTTTCTCCAGAAGGTGTCGTGGGCAAGTTGGTTGAAATATACCCGAAAAGCGCCAGGGTGTTATTGATCACCGATCCGGGCTGCACGATCAGCGCTTATCTTAAACGCTCAAGGGTTGTGGGCACCGTGTCCGGCAGGGGGGACGGTCTTTTGGTCATGAACTATCTTTCCGGGGAGGATGACGTCCAGGTCGGCGATGTCGTGCTCACTGGAGGAGAAGGTCATGTTTTTCCGCGGGGATTATTGATCGGATATGTTGATCAAGTCAGTAAAAAGCAGGAGGGAATGTCGCTGGGGGTCGTCATCAAGCCCAGCGTGGAGTTCAATAAACTCGAGGAAGTGCTCATTTCACATCAAGTCAATGATTGATGAGGCTGTTTTTAATGGGAGTATACTAAGTCTATGCAAACGCTCCTTGTTCTTTTGTTTGGATGGTTATGCGTCTTAGCCCAAAGTACTTTTCTATACCCATTACGGATTAGTGGTTACGGGGTGGACCTTATCCTGGTCTGTCTGACCTATTACGGGGTTAGCGGAGGCGTGGTCAAGGGGACCTGGACGGGGTTTTGCCTGGGTTTAGTGGTCGACTCTTTTTCCGGATCTCCATTTGGTTTCCATACCGTTCTCTATAGCTGTACGGGTATGGCCGTTGGGATCATTTCCGGGTTTTTTTATTGGAAGAAATGGAGGATACAGCTGCTGGTCACCACCCTGGCCACTCTAATCCAAGCCGGTATCCTTTTGCTCTGGATCCTCGCGTTGGGATCTAAAATAAAATTGTTCCATCCGTCCTTTTCTTTCATTGGTATAGTTTGGGAGGCGATATTAAACTCGCTTGTGGCACCCATCTTTTTTGAGGTTTTCCAAAGTTCGGACAGGATCACCGAGGCTTTGTGGAGATTTATTGATGAGTTCATAGCGAGGGTTATTCTGCATCGTTTACCACCAGTTACAAAGTATGAAAAGAAAAGAAAATCAGCGATATTTTGAATCCAAAATTCTGTAAATCAAAAGTTTAATCCAATTGCAGGCCGATAAGGAAATAAGCCGGGAGGCATGGAAAAATTATGATCAAGAAGTGTTCTGATGGCCTATAAAAATGTTATTTTGCCACCGGAAAAATCTTCTTTTAGGGTCTATTTTTTTGCCGGTATAATCGGGCTTGGTTTTTTCATACTTATCCTACGGCTGGTTTATCTACAGATTGTCCAGGGTGAGAGGTACAAGTTATTAGCTAAAAATAACAGCGTGAGGCTGATCGCTTCCAGGCCTCCGCGAGGTTTGATCTTTGACCGCAATGGAAATGTACTCGTCAGCAATGTCCCCTCCTTTGACGTCTCCTTGATCCCGGTCAATATCAAAAATATGGACGAGAGTATCAACAGCCTTAGCAAACTGCTTGACCTTGACCCCGAAGAGATTTACGAAAAGGTGATCTACCAGAGCGGATGGGTCTATCTTCCGGTCGTGTTAAAGGAGAATGTAAACAGACGGATCATCGCAGGGATCGAGGAGAGGAAGGCTGAGCTGCCCGGAGTGCTGGTCCAAACGGAACCAAAACGATATTACCGTTACGGGGATATGGCAGCCCATGTTCTGGGCTATACTTCCAGGATCACAGAATCCCAAATGGATGATCTGCGCTCAGAAGGCTATACCCCCCTGGATTATGTAGGACAAATGGGAATTGAAAAAGCCTATGAATCTTTTTTGAGAGGCGAGAGCGGGGGTTATGAAATTGAGGTAGACCATAAAGGCCGTCCCCAAAGCAAATCCCTGGTCAACCTGCCCACCCGGGAACCCCGACCGGGCAATAATCTTATCCTGACCCTGGATGTTGACCTGCAAGAGCTCTCCGAGAATCTTTTACGCGGTTATAAGGGGTGCGTGGTGGTCATGAACCCCCAGAACGGCGAGATCCTCGTCATGGCCAGCCAACCCAGTTTTGACCTCAATCTCTTTTCCGAAGGTTTCTCTTATGCCGATTGGAAGAGGTTCAGTGAGGATCCCGCGGCCCCTCTCAATGACCGGGCCATCAACGGGCTTTACCCGCCTGGTTCCATTTTCAAGATCATCACGGCCTCCGCGGGACTGGAAGAGAAAGTGATCGACGACAAGAGCGTATTCGACTGCAACGGCTCTTTCTGGATCAAAACCTGGTTATACCGCTGTTGGTACCGATTAGGACACCACACCTGTAATATTTACAAGGCCATTGCCCAGTCTTGCGATATTTTCTTCTATAAATTAGGTCTTAAGTTAAAAGTGAAAAGGCTCAATCAATATGCCACGGCTTTCGGTTTAGGCCAGCCGACCGATATTGATATCGGTGCGGAAAGCGTTGGTTTTGTGCCAAGCGCGGAATGGAAAGAACGCACGGAAAATATGCCCTGGTTCCCGGGAAACACCGTGTTGTTCTCCATCGGGCAAGGTTATGTTTTGGCCACTCCTCTCCAGGTGGCAGGAATCATCAACGCGGTCGCCATGGATGGGTTGGTCTACAAGCCCCACTTCCTCAAAGAAGTCCGCACTCCCGGAGGCCGTATCATTTACAGATCTAAACCCGAGGTTTTGAGGAAGTTAAATCTTTCGAAAACGACCCTTGATATCGTCAGGGAAGGTCTCTATGAGGTTATCAACGGTTATGGGGGAACAGGATGGAGAGCCAGGATCAGGGGATTCCCGATGTGTGGAAAAACCGGGACCTCTGAAAATCCCCACGGAAGACCCCATGCCTGGTTCACCGCTTTTGGGCCTAGGGAAAACCCGGAGATATCTGTAACCATTTTGATCGAAAATGGGGAAGAGGGAGGTGTTACCGCCGCTCCCATGGCCAAACAGATCATCGAGCTTTATCTTCAGAAAAAGAAGGGCCTTTACAAGAAAGAGAATCCGGAAGCCGCAGCAGTGGCTACCCCGGCGGTTGTTCCTGAGAAGCCGGTGCTCAGAAAGAAATATCACCCCTAGGATGGCGAGACCACTGAGGAGCGGTTGCGTTTGTAGGGGTTGAATAGGAGCGTTTACTTTATTGGACCAAAGCTTGAGAAAAATTCATGCGAGCGGGTGGGAAACCCTGGTAAGAGGCCTGAGGGATCTGGATTGGATCGTTCTCGGGTGCACCTTGCTCATCCTGGTCTTTGGCCTTTTGACCCTCTACAGCGCGGCGCAATCCCCAAGCGTAAGCTACACTTACCATTCGCTTTTATGGATCAAACAGCTGATTTGGATCCTTATAGGTTTCCTGTCAATGATATTTTTCTATTATCTGGATTTTTATTCCCTGGTGGAATACATTTACCCTCTTTATTTCATCGCGCTTGGCCTTTTGGTCCTGGTGCTGGTCTTAGGACGCACCACGATGGGGGCGCAGAGGTGGTTTAACCTGGGTTTTATGCTGTTCCAGCCTTCGGAATTGGCCAAACTAACAGTGATCCTGATGATAGGCCGATACGTGGTTGAACATCACGAACAAATGCATACTTTTAAGAATTTTGTTTTCCCATTGCTGTATGCTTTACCGCCTTTGGTTCTGATCTATTTCCAACCGGATCTAGGCACTGCTCTTCTCCTTTTGCCTTTGGCGCTGATCCTGCTTTACATCGGAGGAGCCAGGCTCAGGTATCTTGTTTCTCTGCTGATCTTGTTCTTCGCGGGCTTACCTTTTGTCTGGTTCCTCCTCAGGGATTATCAAAAAAGCAGATTGATGGCTTTTTTGCGTCCGGAAATGGACCCTCTTGGGGGCGGTTACAGCATCATCCAATCCATCATCGCGATCGGTTCCGGAGGGGTGTTTGGCAAAGGGTGGCTTATGGGCACCCAGATCCACAGGGACTTTATTCCGCAACACCACACTGATTTTATTTTCGCTGTCATCGGAGAAGAGTTGGGGTTTGCGGGGTCTTTTGTTCTGCTCTTTCTGTTCCTTATGCTGCTCATGCAGGGGTTGAAGATCTGCAAACAGGCCAGGGAACCGCTGGGTAGAATTCTTGCCTGCGGAGTGGTGTGTTTGTTCGGCTTGCAAATCTTCATCAATATCGGGATGACGGTCGGGTTAATGCCCATCACGGGTCTACCTTTACCCTTTTTGAGCTATGGAGGTTCTTCGTTGTTGATCAATATGAGCGCCTTAGGGATATTGCTCAATGTGAACCGAAGGACCATGCGCCGTAGAAGATAGGGCCGGGGCTAAAGAAGGGAATTTATTTCTGTATGATCTGGGTGTCCCAGCGGGATTTTAAATAGTAGGCAGCCATCTTGGGCTGGCGATCCCGCGTGAAAACGCCTTTACGATTGCCGGAGATCCTGGTGATACCCTGGGGAGTGGCGAAGTCGGCTAGGTTCCAAACATGCTCGCCAATAACGAAGTCCAACTTGTCAAATGTCTCGCAGTAGGCGTATAAAAGATCCGTCTGGAATTCCTCGGAGAACATTTGCGACGGTATGGAGTGTATCCCGGCGATAGTATCTGCGCCGAATTCCGTCATCATCAAGGGCTTGTTGTATTTATTCTTCCAGGCCAATAGGTCGCTTTGCAGGAGATCGCGCACGAGGTCTATCCTACCGGACTGGGAATACCACCCAAAATAGCGGTTCAGGCAGATTACGTCCGCGAAGCGCCCACACCCATCCTTTTCAACCTGGGTGCAAAAGGCCATGGTTACGGGACGGGTGGAATCCAGCTGGTGCATTGCGGCAAAGACCCGTTCAAAATAGGGGGCCGCGTTCGTTTCTGCGGTGTCCGGTTCGTTGGCCACGCTCCACATGACGACACAGGGATGATTCTTGTCCCTGTCATAAAATTCCCTCAACATTTTGCAGTGTTTGGTCAGGGTTGTTTCGTTGATCCGTTCCGGGCAGAAAACCGGATACTTACCCCAGCCGTTCATGCCCACCGCAGGAGCCTCATCGATGACCAGGAGCCCCAGTTTATCCGCCAACCTGAGGGTTTCTTCGGAGTAGGGGTAGTGGGATGTCCTGAATGAATTGGCACCCAGCCATTTTAAAAGATTCAGATCTTTCTGGATGCGGGGAAGACTTTGCCCGCGGCCGGATAGATGAAAATCCTCGTGGCAAGCGCAACCCTTGAGGTAGATCGATTTGTCGTTCAGCAGGAGTTTGCCGTCTTTGACCTGGACGGTCCTGATGCCAAAAGTTTCGATGTACTGGTCAACAAGATCTTCTTTTTCATCCAAAAGTTCAACTTTTAACTGGTAAAGGCAGGGGTTGTCCGGCTCCCAAAGAGTAAAAGTGTCCAAGGCAATATTGCCGTAATCATTGATCTCATCCTTAGTCGCCACCACCTCGTCTTTTTGATTAACCACGGTTATCCGACGAAGGGCCGGAGGCTTGCCGGAAATCGTCAAATTATAGGCGATGCTGGCTTTGTTGTTCTCCAAGGAAGTGCGGATGATAATATCCATAAGAAATGTGTAGGGAGTAGTATAGAGGCATACGTCACGATGAATCCCTGAATAATTGAAAAAGTCAAAGTTGTATACCTGGGTTTGTTCGTTGGTACCCTGGATAGTCTCCATGCACCCCGGAGGGATGGAATTCCAATCCAGGACATTATCCACCCTGACCGCGACGGTGTTGGGAAACCCTGTTTTTAAATAAGGCATTATTTCGGTTTCAAAAGGCAGGCTGCCGCCTTCATGCTCAGTGACAGGATGATTATTTACCCATACTTTCGCCCGATAATGGACGGCACCGAAGCGGATCCATACTTTTTGGTCTTGCCAGTGCTGGGGGATGAAGAAGCTCCGGAAATACCATACGCTGCCGTTGTGGTCCCGTAATTGCGTATGCTGGGTCAGGTCATTAAAACTGGCGGGAACGGACATAGGCTCGGGCTCAGGCAAGCCTTTAAACCATTCTTTTTTTAACCCGATACCCTCCGTGTCAATCTGGAAATCCCAGAATCCGTTCAAAGAGTGAAGCTCGCGCTTGGCGTTTTCCTGGGGATAAAGCATGCTGGCCTCCTCAAGCCGACGGGCATTAAACAATACTCTATTTTTACCCCTTTATTTCATTAAATCAAGTGCGACCTTGATGGATGTCGAATAGGGCTGCGCGTTTCCCCTTGTAAAAATTTAAAAGGAGTGAAGTATCAAGCACTATCTCTTAATGATGCGGCCGATATGCTACACTAAATTTTTAACCACTTATAGTGGGTCCCCTACGGGCGATGCCCGTAGCTCCCACAAAACATTCAGTCCGCCTCCGGCGGACTGACCAAAGGAGTATCCTCCTTTGGAATCCTCTCGGAGAGGAAGCTTTTTATTGTATTTGCGCTTATTCACCCACGGGCACATGCTAAAGCATGCGCGCTTTAGTGCGTAGCCCGTGGTTGAATAAGCGCTTTCCGATAAAAGGAAAAGGTATGAACGTTAAACAGGGAAAACCGCTACGTCGTATTTTGGAGCAGGATATTCTGCCCTTTGTAGAAAAACCAGCAAGGTATATAGGCGGAGAGTGGGGAGCAATCCATAAGGACTGGGATAAGGTCAAGGTCCGCTCTGTTTTACTGTTCCCTGAAATCTATGAAATCGGAATGTCATCCCTCGGTTTCCAGATCCTTTATCAAATCATCAATAGGGATACGGATTTTTTGGCGGAAAGGGCATATCTTCCCTGGACCGATATGATGGCCAAAATGGGGGAATATCAAATACCTTTGTACGCCCTGGAGTCCTTTACCCCTCTGAATGATTTCGATGTTGTCGCGACGACTTTGCAATATGAAACAGGCTTTACCAATGTTCTACAGTGCATCCATCTGGCTGGGCAGAGTGTTTTAGCCAAGGAGAGAGCAGAAACTTTTCCTTTGTGGATAGGCGGGGGGCCTTGCGCGGTCAATCCCGAGCCTATGGCGGATTTTCTGGACGCTTTTGTGCTCGGTGACGGGGAAGAGGTTTTTTTAGAACTCCTTGAGACCGTGCGAACAGCCAAAGAGAGCAGCCATAAAAATCTGGTCCGCAAGCAAGATTTGCTCAGGAGGCTGGCCGGTATCCCCGGGGTGTACGTGCCGAGCTTGTACGCCCCATCTTACCAAGCCGACCGCACTCTGGCCTCTTTGGACCCGGTGGATGACGATGTGCCAAAAACTGTCCGCAGGAGAGCCGTTAAAGATATCAGCAAGGACAGCCAGCCCCAGCGTATAGTTCCTCTCCTCAATATCATCCATGATCGGCTGGGCATCGAGCTTTTTAGGGGGTGCACCCGGGGCTGCCGGTTCTGCCAGCCCGGGATGGTCTCGCGTCCGGTCCGCGAATGTTCTCCGGCCAACGTGGAAGAACGGACCCTTCAAGCCTTAGGCCTGACCGGATACGAGGAAGTGACCTTTTCCTCCCTGAGCAGCGGCGATTATTCCGGACTCAAGCAGTTCATTCCCCGTATCATGATTGTTTTGTCCAAGTCCACGACCGCCGTTTCCCTGCCGTCGCTGCGGATGGACGGGTTTTCCGCGTCGGTCGCCAAGGAGATCAAAAGGGTAAGGAGCACGGGACTGACCTTTGCCCCGGAGGCGGGGACCGAGAGGCTGCGCAAATTCATCAATAAAGAAGCTCCGGAATCCTTGCTGCTGGAGAACAGCCGCCAGGTCTATTTGCAGGGGTGGCGCTCCATCAAGCTGTATTTCATGGTGGGACTACCTTCGGAAACGGACGCAGACCTGCAGGGGATCGTGGATTTAGCACAAAAGATCCGGGAGGTTGGCCGCCGCCTGGACAAGCAGAACACCGTGCACGTCAGCCTTTCCACTTTTGTTCCCAAGAGCCACACGCCTTTCCAGTGGGAAGCCCAAATAAACCTCGAGCAGATGCAGGCCAAGATACAGTTCATCCGCAACAGCCTGAGAGGGATCAAGGTCAGCTGGCAGGAACCCAAACTCAGTCTCCTGGAAGGCGTGTTCACCCGGGGTGACCGCAGGCTGGGAGAGGTGCTGTACCGGGCCTGGAAAAAAGGGTGCCTGTTTGATGCCTGGTCCGAGCGGCTCAACTGGGGAGCCTGGCAGGAGGCGTTCGCAGAAACCGGCTTGGACCAGGCTTTTTATGCCAGCCGGATGCGCGGAGAAAACGAGGTTTTTCCCTGGGACCGGATGGATTGCGGGACCACCAAAGAGTTCCTTTGGGCCGAGCGCCAAAAAGCCTACGGGGAACAGACCCGGGAAGATTGCCGCTGGGCCGGTTGCTATTCCTGTGGGTCTTGTTCACCTGACCAAGTTCAACAGCAGGCCGTCAAGGGGCTAAAAAAGCCCCAGCCTGACCAGCCCGACGAGACCAAGTACCCAAAAACAGAAATAGATGAAAAGCCGGCTAGATTATTGCGCCAGCGCTTGAGGGTTAAGTTTTCCAAGCAGGGCGATTTACGGTTCGTTTCTCACCTGGACCTTCTAAATATCTGGCGGAGAATGTTCCGGCGGTCCGGGATAGATATCGCTTTTACCCAGGGGTTTCATCCCAAGCCCAAAATCAGTTTTTCGCCGGCTTTAGCCTTGGGTGTTTCCAGCCTTGCAGAGTATTTTGATGTACATCTGGTCACCTCCATGAGGGCGGAGGAGTTCCAGGAAAGATTGGGGTCCCAGTGCCCGCCGGGCCTGGAGATTTTAGGGGTCAGGGAAATGCCCCTGGTATGTCGGCCGCTTAACGAGATCATCCGTTATGGGGAATATCTGGTCAGAGGTCAATTCGACGGGGCTGTTCCTGCGGATTGGGCCAAACATTTGTTGCAGATGGACGGGCGCCCAGGTTTTGAGGGGACTTCGTTCGCGCTCCTAACCTGGGAACCGCCCCGGTTGGAGTTTAAAGTCACCCGTGAGGTCATCGACAGCCAGACCGCCCAAACCCAGGGGGTCAAAGCAAGGAAGCTGTCCGATCTTTTGCAGGAAGCTCTGGGGATAGACAGGCATACGGTCAAAAAATTGGAGATCACCAGAAAAGGTCTTTACGCCATACAGAACGGACAATTGATAGAGCCGTGGTTACCTTAGCCATAGGGAGAGCAAGCATGCTGGGTCAAGTCATCTTAAAGAAGCACGAAGAGGCGAGGATCAAAAAAGGGCATCCCTGGATATTCGATAACGAAATCAGTAAAGTGGAAGGAAACCCAGATCCTGGAAGTTTTGTGGAGGTGATTGACCCAAAAGGCTTTTTTCTGGGTCAAGGGTATATCAACCCCCGTTCCAAAATCATGGTCAGGCTGATGACCCACCAGTACCGCTTTACGGACGGCCAGCACCCTGAAGAGGATTTTGCAGGCCTGGTAAAAAAAAGGGTCCTGCAAGCCTTGGAACACCGCCAAAAATATATTGCCAAACACAATCAAGCCTACCGAGTCCTGTTCAGCGAAGGTGACCGCTTGCCTGGACTTATCGTGGATAAATACGGCCCTTTGCTGGCCGTACAATTTTTGACCCTGGGCATGGAGCTACGAAGAGCCGCCATCCTGAAGATTTTGGACCAGTCCCTGAGGCCAGAGGTCATCCATGAACGCAGCGATACCAGGTCCAGGGAAATGGAGGGGCTCAAAAGGCAATCAGGTTTCCTAAAAAAACCAAAGCATTTCGGGGAAAAAGATGTTGTCTGGTTCCAGGACGGGGAATTAAGTTTTTCTTATGACCCTGCCGGACAAAAAACAGGTTACTTCCTGGACCAATCAGAGAATCGGCAGGCGTTAAAACCATATGTCAAAGGGGCCAAGGTGTTGGACTGCTTTTGTTACAGCGGAGCTTTTAGCCTTTATAGCGCCTTGTACGGCGCTCAGGAAGTGCTTGGCGTTGATTCCTCTCGGACAGCCATCGAGCAGGCGCGCCGAAATGCGGTCAAGAATGGCCTGACTAAAGTGACTTTTGAAGAAAGGGATGTGCTGGAAAGTTTGCGGGCCTTTGGCAGCGCAGGACAAACCTTTGATGTCATCATTATGGACCCTCCGGCGTTCGCCAAACAAAAAAAGGATGTGCCTGCCGCGAAAAAAGGATATTTGGAGATCAACAGGTTGGCCTTGGAGCTTTTAACAAAACACGGCACTTTGGTCAGCTGTTCCTGTTCCCACTACCTTGACCGCTCAGCATTCATGAAAATACTCGATCTGGCTGCGGTGCAGGCCAAGCGTTCTTGTAAGTTAGTGGAATTCCGAAAGCAGCCTAAGGACCATCCGGTGCTTGCCGCCGTGCCTGAGACAGATTACTTGAAATGCGCTATATTGAGAGCGCAATGATTTGGATTGTTTGACCGCTTTTTCCCTTCCTGATAATATTTAATCAGTTCGACGGGAGGCATTGATGAACAAATTGTTTTTTGGGGTTGTTATCTGCCTTTTAACAGGCACCGTGGTGTTGCGCGCAGATGTTGAGATTGACAAAAATTCCCCTGACAGCCAAGCCATCTATTATTACCTGGCCGGCCTGCTTGCCGAACAGCAGGACCAAACTGATCAGGCCATCCAATTTTATCAAGCAGCTGCTGAGCATGATCCTGAATCATCTGCACCGAACTTAAAGCTGGCCCAAATCTATTTGGATAAAAATGATGAAAATAAAGCCACGGAAATTTGTCTGAAAATAACAGCGAAAAATCCCAACGAGATCAAAGCGCATGGTATCTTAGGGGCCATCTATAATCATCAAGGAAAAGCCAAAGCGGCTATCGAGGAGTATGAGAAGGTCCTCAGCCTCGACCCCTTGAATCAGGACGCCTATTTTGCTTTGGGTTCTGTGTATTTGAGCGAAAAGGAATATCAGAAATCGTTAGCGAATTTCAAAAAAGTAACCGCTTTAAACCCGGATTCAGCCTCGGCTTTCTTTAATATTGGGCTGGTTTATTCTGAGATGGACAAGTTTGATCTGGCTTTCGCCCAATACCAAAAAGCGGCTGAGCTGGACGGCCGTTATGTGGACGCCTACAACCGCCTGGGATTGGCCTACGAGATGAGGGGAGACCTTGATCATGCTGCCCAGATGTACCTGGCTTTGTTGGAGAAAGATCCTGAAAATACTAGCGCTAGGATTAAGCTCATCAATGTTTATCGACAACAGAAAAATTGGGATAAAGCGCTTGAAGAGTACCGTAATCTAGTGAGCGTGGAGCCGGACAACCAAGAGGCTTACCAGTCCATGGGGCTCATAGCCTACAATATCAAGCATTACGAAGAAGCTGTGCCTTATCTTAAAAAAGCCTTGGAACTCAAGCCAGACAATTTACTTGGATATTTTTATTTGGGGGCATGTGAGTCAGCTTTAGCCCATTATACTGAAGCAGAAATTGATTTCAAAAAAGTCCTTGAACTAGACCCCAAGATGGCTGAAGGGTATGTGCAGCTGGGCTTGATCTATGACAAACAGCAAAAGCCCCAAAAAACCATCGAGATCTTTGAAAAAGGCGTATTTGGCTTGCCAAAAAACTCGGAGCTCAACCTGTTTTTGGGACTGGCCTATAGTTCAGCAAAAGAATATGAAAAGGCCGTGCCGAGCTATGAGAACTGTATTGAGCTGGCTCCTGACGAAGAAGTCGCCTATTTCCAGCTTGGAATCGCGCTGGATAAACTGGGGAAGAGCGATAAGGCCATTGAGCAGTTCTATAAAGTTATTAAAGTAAACCCTAAGAATGCTGAAGCCTATAATTACATTGGCTATTCCTATGCCGACAAGGGAATTAAATTGGATGAAGCGGTCAATCTCATAAAACAGTCCTTGGAGCTTGACCCAATGAACGGTTTTTATGAAGACAGCCTTGGCTGGACCTATTACAAACAAGGGCTTTACCAGCAGGCCCTGGAATTACTGGAACAAGCCGTGGAACATACAAAACAGAACGCCGAGCCCGTCATCCAGGAGCACCTTGGTGACGTTTACCTAAGACTGGGCGAACCAGGCAAGGCCAAACAGGCCTGGCAAAAATCCCTTAAACTTGATCCAACCAATGAGGTCCTCAAGCGGAAGATCAAGGATAACTAAGCGAGAAAGATCTGATCAATCATCCCTGACTGGGAGGAAATTCCGTGAAGAAACTCCAGATCAATGCTTTTGCCAAAATCAATTTGATTCTATTGGTCAAAGGCAAAAGATCCGATGGATACCATGAATTAAAAACCGTTTTCCAGGAGATTAACCTTAAAGATGTGATCAGGCTCGAGTCGCAGAGCGCGAAGATCAGTCTGTTTGCTCGCGGTCTTAGCGTCCCAAAAGGAAAAGAAAACCTTGCCGTCAAAGCCGCCTTATTGCTGAAACAAGAGGCTGATATCCCTGGAGCAGGCGTAAAGATAATTCTTGATAAGAGAATACCCGCCGGGGCTGGTTTGGGCGGGGGGAGCAGTGATGCCGCTGCTGTGCTCAAGGGTTTAAATCAGTTGTGGGGATTGAGGTGGCCGGTAAGGAGATTACTAGGTCTCGCGGCTAAACTAGGTTCTGATGTGCCCTTTTTCTTAAAAGGAGGGACCGTGTTAGCGAGAGGAAGAGGGGAGAAGTTCTCTGTTTTTCCACATTTGCCTCGAAAATGGGTTGTCTTAGCCTGGCCTGGTTTTAGTGTTTCTACTAAATGGGTTTTCAGCCAATATAGGGCTCGGTTGTTTAAAGGTAAGCCCCGTGTTAAACTTCTTGCTCAAGCTATCCAAAGGAACAGGATGGACCAAGCTTTTCCCTTGCTGGCCAATGACCTGGAAAATGTAGTTTTGAAAAAATATCCGGTCCTCCAAGCCATTAAAGACAAGATGGCCCAGTTCGGTGCATGCGCCAGCCTGATGACAGGAAGCGGAAGCATGGTTTTTGGCATGGTCAGGAGCAGAAAACAGGGCGAATGGCTGGCCAAACAGATGAAACCTTATTGTAAAAAGACCTGGGTCGTCAGCACCAGATAGCTTTTTTCCCGCCAACGATCAGGTTGGGGAGTCGACAAGTGGTAAGTCAACGGGCTTTGAATCCGTCATTCGAAGGTTCGAATCCTTCCTCCCCAGCCATTCCTTACTCTGGCAATGTCGCAAGGGTTCCCTATAGGTCGTGGGCATGTTGGGAAGAGCCCTAAGATGTATCTCAACCCAATGGTTCTTTCCGTCATAGATCACTTCTTTGACAAGCAACCGCACGATCTGCAACTTTTCAGATAGTTCCAGACTTTCATAAACATCCCCGAATTGAGCCAAAACCTTCTGGACTTCATCCACATTTATTACCGTGGACTTAATTTTATCAATTTGAAGCTGTATGCAGTTTAATTCTGCCTCAATCTCATGCTTCTGGGAGTCCAGTTCATTAAGTTTATCCATAAACATGCTGTTATTTTTGCCTGCACCAAAGGCAGTCATAAGTTCATCTCCTTGTTTTTTTATTTTTCTTTCTTCCAATTGTTTTTCCAAAAGTTGTTTCTTTAGAGAAGGGAGTTCTTTTGCTGTGGTGTCTTGGGCATTCTGGATCACTTTTTCCATCATGGTTGGTTGGCCAGCCAGGAAAGCAATCCGTTGGATGATGATCTCCTCAATCTCTCGTGCTGGGACTTGTCTTACAGGGCAAGCTGAAGGATCTGTTTTGATGACCCTCGAGCATTTGTAATAGAGATACTCCTGATGATTGCGTCCGAAGGCATGATAAGGGGTCATGATAGAACCGCAATGAGCGCATCGGATAAGGCCCCTGAGCAAAAAACCATAACGGTTCTGAGTTGGTGACTTTTTCCTCTGGTTGTTCTGTCCCAGTAATTTTTGAACGTGATCAAAGATATTGAGGTCTACGATTGCCTTATGTTCAGCTTTGACCCATTCATTCCCGTATCTGATTCTGCCGGTATATATTGGGTTTTTAAGGATGAGGGAAAAGGTGGTTTTAGTGAACTTGCCGCCATTTATGGCTTTTCCCGCTTTGGTCACCCTTCTTTTGGAGTGGTATTTTTGGTTAATTTTAGGTAAAGCCTTATCCAGTGATTGTTCCTGAAGATAGAGCTGAAACATATTACGAACCTGTTCCGCTTCTTGGGTATTAGGGACCAGCTTTTTTTGGATGTTGTCGTAACCCAAAGGAGGCACACCACCCGTCCATCTGCCTATCTTTCTGGAAGCCTGAATCTTATGCCTGGTACGTTCAACACCCATCTCCCGCTCAAATTGGGCAAATTCTATCAGGATAGATTGCAACAACCTCCCTGCGGGTGTGCTGGTGTCAATGGATTGGGTGACAGAGACGAAGGTCACATCGTGCTCCTTGAAAAACTCCATGAGATTGATGAAGTCCTTTACGTTCCTGCTCAGACGGTCAAGTTTGTAAACAACCACTGCCTGCACCTTACCTTGCAAGATGGCTTGAATTAGTTGTCCGAGGGCAGGGCGGTCCATTGTGGCTCCGCTTATGCCAGGGTCTTGATAAACGTCAGGGAATAATCGCCACCCCTCGCCCTCATGGGATTTGATGAACGCCTCACAATATTGTTTTTGGGAATCCAGGGAGTTAAATTCGGAATCTAGATTCTCGTCAGTGGATTTCCGAGTATATATAGCGCAGTTTTTTATAGCTTGTGTCCGTACTAGTTCTTTAATCATAACGACTCCTTTCTTGACAGTGACATGAGGGCATTGGTTCGCCTCAATATCAAGGTCTTTGTTTGGTCACTTATGCTAGAAATGTCTACAATATTTTGCGTACTAGATTTGTCTTTGGCCATCACCCGCAAAGCTCCTTTTGCCAGGATTGATGCAATCTCATCAAGGCGGTCTTCAGGAATCAGCATTTCCTCCCAAGCCGATTCAGAACCTAGAGTAAGAGGATTATTCATTGGCTATTCCCTCCAAGGCTTCACATAACCAATGGAATCCCCTTTTCTTGCATTGTTTTAAAAGGTTTTTAAGAAGAAAAATATCATTGGGATTATAAAGATTGCCCGGTGTTTTGGAATTGATGCTAAGTTTTTGATGAGAGCAAGGGAGAAGACCTAAAGATATCTTTAGTATTATGAATTTATTTCTCGTTAGCCCCAGTGATCGGGCGGCCTGCCTAGTAGTCATGGGGGTCTTTTGAATGTGTCTATGCATCGTTAATCCCCCCAGTTTCCACTGCAACAGTGCAACAGTCTAGTTTTTCAGGGGAAGGGAGAATTTCTACGTCCTCTGGAAGGGAGTCACCTAAAACGAGCTTATGGGGTTTACCTTTTTGGGTTTCTAAGTTTTTTAAATAGCCTTTTTCTAATGCCACTCGTATTCTACGAGACGTTGAAGATCGGTCTAGTTTAAGATGATTTTTTGTCTCAGATTGACTGACGTATTTATCTTCACTATCTTTACCATCCAGCAATGCTTTAACAGCATCAACAGTTTCTTTTAAGCTATCGCTAACTCCAGCATCTATCTGATCCTTCAATATATCTTTAACCAGTTCATAAATTGCCTTGTAGTCATCCAATGAAGCAATAATGCTGCCTTTTTGATCTTTGTCTCGGTTAGCCTGGTGCAGTATAGCGTGAGTTTTTATGAAATTAATTACCTGAGGTATATCCCGACGCAGTCTCACCGCTTTAGGAGGGATTTTATCAATAAGGAGAGGGAGGTAGGGGATAACGACATGGTTTGGTTGGCAGGAAAGCCATTCTTGGAGAGCATGCCAGAGCTCAATGTTTGAACTACTTTTCCGTTCTTCCGTTAAACTCAGTAGGATTTCTTGCGTTTGTTTTGGGGTATCTTTTAGGGTTATAGAAAATAGTCTGGTTTCATTCTCGGGGTGAAGACTTACTGCTGTGGTAGTAACAATAAGACCCGTTGGGCCTTGTTTTTCAATCCGTCTAGATACAAGACCTAGGGGAGTTTTTTCCACAGTTTCATAGCTGATTTTACCTTCGCTTAATAACGAGCGGATTAAATAGCTAGTCATTTCATTATTTAAACCGACAGCTTCAATGATGATTAGCATGCGGTGTTCTAGGGGTTCCTGTGTATAGGCAAGAACCTTTTCTGACATGCCTGTAAGCTCGTAATATGCTTCTTCTGGAAAAAATTTTAAGACATTTTCCACGAGATACGATTTTCCCGTGGATGAGGGACCTTTTATGACTATAGAGATCGGTTTATTTAATATATGGCTGGTTAAAGTGAGATATAGAATTTTGGCTTCGCTTTGAACCCCTACGACACCGGATTTTTCAAGTTCCTGATCAAAAATTTCAAGAATATTTGGATGTGTTGCCAAATCACGACAAGTTTTCCAGGTTTTTTCTGTTTGTTTTCTATTGTTTTCTTCTTCTATCTTAGTCCAGGGGATAGAACGCTCAAGAAAGGTTTGGAATTTGATTTTGAATTCGTCTGGTTTCGCAACGTGTAGATCAGAAGGATCCTTATGGGGAGTTAAATCCAATATGCGAATTTTGATTTTTAATTTAGATTTTGCAATCCATTTTAAGACTGCTTCGCCACCTCTATCATTTTCATGGACAACATAGATAATTTCAAAGTTTTCTAAAAATCCAAACCACTCCTCTTTCCAAATGGCTGCTCCAGGGATACCAATAGCTGGGAATCCGTGAAGCCAGAGGGTATGACAATCAGATTCACCCTCGACTAGAATGACAAACTTTTGTGATTTGAATTCCTTAAGTTTCCAGAGTCCATACAAACTTGCTTTATCGTTAGTTCTCCATTTAAAGCGTTGATTAATACCGTCGGATTTGGCAAGGGCGCAACGGTACCTTATAGCAACGAGCTCCTGGTCTATATTCAAATAGGGAATAACAACTCTTTTGCTACCTTTATGGGTTTCGTCCGATAAACCAAGTTTTATAAGGAAATCTACAGGAATCTTTTTGATTTGCGCATACTGCTCCAAGGTGCATCCTAGGGACTGTTGCACTGTTGCAGTTGTTTTGGAGGTTGATAAGGCATCCCTTTGGATGGGGGAATCGGGGAAGAGGTCACTCATTTTTAGACCCAGGGATTGGACGATCTGCTCGGCTGAACAACCAGCAAAGCACTTCAAGAGCACTTTTCCATCTCCAGCTTCAGATATAGAGAGGCTGTTTTGATGGTCTTCATGCGCTGGGCAAAGGGCAGTCCACCCTTGGTTGGTTTTACGAATTCCTTTAAGTTTTTGGAGGACGAGGTCAATTTTACTCATTAGCTATTGCCCCCCCCTGTCTTCATAAATCCTGGCTTTAAGTGATTTTAGGTTTTGGTAAAAGGATTGTGGTTCAACCAGAAGAGAACGATTCCAGAAGGCGTCCACAGTGTTTTGAAACTCTAAGGATACTTTGAAAAGAAAAACAACATGTTTGGGGTTTTGGCGGTCTAACTCTACAGGAAAGATTGATTTGCAGGCTAAGCTGGCATTGCAGGCGATATCAGAAATTGGTACTAGTTTCCCATTTTCATGCGTTTTATTTGTATTCATCAATATTCACCCTTGTGTTTTATTTGAAGCCTTCAACCTTAATGGTAAATATTTACCGAAATGACTTAAATGATGGGAGAGTGTTGTAGCGGGGACAAAAAAAGGGTTGAAAATCAAAGAGAAATATATTGATAAAAATATTGATTCTTATTTCAAGGGTTGGTAAATATTTACCGAAAGGGGGGAAAGAGGGGCATTAGAAAAGAATTTCTAATATGGACTAAGATTCATCGTCAGTGTTTTTTTCTGGATTCTCTTGCGAATTTGATTCACAAGGTTCAATGGTATCATTCCTCTTCATTAGGCTCTCAAAGTGCTTCCTAAGGTTCTCTGATAAAATTACATGGAATATTGTCTTGTATGAATGATTTTTTTTGTATGGCTCAAAGGGATCGTCTTTGATATCAAAGATGCTTTGGAGAAGCTGCCTTAAATCGCTTACGTTTATTTTATCTATTTTGTCTTCTTCGCTGTCTTTTATGCCAATCTCTTCAAAATTCTTTGCAAATTTTGCCAGGGTTACCCATAATCGGTTGCCTTTCTGCGTTCTCTTGTCCAGCAAACCAAGTTCGGCTAAGGTATAATTCTTTTTTATTTCTTTCCCATTTATTTTTATATTCTCCAAGGACATTAGTTCAATAGTAATCTCATTCCATTGCAATCCTGGGGGAGAAGGGAAGCGGGTCACTTCTATGTGGTTCTTTACTAAGTCTCCATCCTGCGTATCAGATTCCTCAGATAATTTTAAGAGGGTTTCCCTAATCTCATCCAGCTTTTCACCATTATCCTTACTTGATGAATTCATTTTTAATTGGATAATTTGTTCATTTACTTTGGTCGGAAATTTAAAAAAGTCGCTTTGCATTATATTTAGTATTGATTCTAATCCGATTACTTCCACTTTCAGAGATTGGTGAAAATACGGGATTTCTTCTTCCCAACTATAGTTTCGTAGATTTACTTGATAGGCTTTGTTGATAGCATTATTATAAATTTCTAACAAATGAAGATCCTGAAGCGACTTTAGTAAATACGCATTATATTCTGACCAGCTATTTTTTATTTCGCAGAGTTTCCAAAAGCAACTCTTTGCTTCAAGATAACCTTGGAGTTTGTAGGTATCAAGTGGAAGTGAATCGCTTAAAGCTTTACCCACCTCTATCTGTTTGATAATTGCATTAATGTAGGTTTTCTTTTTCATAGTCATAATACATTAAAATAACACCTTCGCATTGCTACTGCAATGAATGGCTTCTGGAAACAAAAAGACAAGACACCCCATAAAAGGCAGCCTGCGTTTTGTTTCCGATTTCTATTTAATCATTGAATTATCACTAACAGAGGCGAGTTTGTTTGCAGAATCAAAATTCCAGACCATAGAACAAACGAAACATGCGCCCGCTCCAAATAAAAAGATTTTATTATCAGGCTGATTGACTGAGGCAATAACAAACCCATAGGAAATAATACTGCTCCAAAGCGCATATTGCTGTAACTGGCCAGCCTCCCTTATGAGTTTGAAATTATTATTAACTACTTCTGGTTTTAAATCCGCTATTACTGATTGGCTGGCATCTTCAAGTAGAATATCTCCGTTCTTTAAACGAATCTGTCCTGCGAAGGCAAGGATGACCGTGGAGAAAACACAAAGGGAATAGAGTAGGAAGGTGATAAAAATTTTCACCAGTTTTTATTTTCTGTTTGGGAAAGATAGAAAATTAATTTGTCACCAAGCTTTTGAAATTCGATCAAACATTTATCCATTACTAATTTAGTGGTAATTGGACCAATATCCTTTGCCTGTAAGTTTTTAAACGTCATTCTAATTTTATTGTTTTTAATATCAATGATTAAGGTATAGCTGACATCAAAAGTTATAAGACCATTAAAAATAGAAGTAACGCCATTACCAATAATTTTCCCATTTTCTTTATCTTTTAATTCAATGACAGCTTTTGAGGAAACAAATGTTTCCGCCATCCACGCTAAGGTTTTATCGAATAATTGGTCCTTATTTAATCCAGGAACATCGTAGGTTTGTTCATGGGATCTTTGCGCCTCTGGTATGGTTTCCATTCCAGCGCAACCAAATATTGAAATGATGACAAAAATGCCCAGGATAAGTTTCTTCATTGAACCTCCTTATTTGGATAGATCCTTGATGAGCTTCTGCCCCATAGGAGAGTCAGCCGGTATCATTGAGTCGCCCTTACAATTAGGGCAGGCATTGTACTTGCTGATCATGCGCCATACGGAATAACAGAAGCCGGGGACAAATAGACAGCACCATAAAACAATTTCAACCAAAATACTTCCCTTAGCTACCTTTTTTGGTTTGCCAGAATAGCCACATTTTGTGCATACAAACTCTTTAACCATGTTTGACCTCCTTTTGTATGTGGTTTGTGCTCCATAGAGCACTACATTACCATTTATGTTTGCTAGCCTCAAGTCATGAAAATAGAAAAGAGATTGAGCGATAAGATCAAGATTTTAATTAAAAAACAGGGAATAACAGCCGAAAAGGTTGCATTTATCGCAGGAATTAGTAAAAGCTATCTATCCGCGGTTCTACGCTGCAAGAAATCACCCACTGTAAGAACCCTGGCAAAGATCGCAGAAGCCCTGGAAGTAGATATCAAGGAACTGTTTTAGTCTGTCGTAGTAGATAATCCCACCCGATGGAGTCAAATTTCTAGATTTTGTCCATTATTAACCAGTTAGAAACCTTATTTTTATCCATTATTTTTCCTGCTAATTAGACATTCAAGTTAGCGGACAAATTGGCCCGTTGGCTTGACCTCAAATCTGAGCCGAAAATAGCGGGATCATGAAGGTAATTTGATCCAATGCTTTCAGAAGGGGCGCTGGTGGGATAGAATGACAATATAGTTTTAGGTGAGCAGTGAATTAGGGCGCAAACGAAAAAGACAGGGAGAAAAAATGAGTAAAGAGGGAATAATAGAAGAATTAATAAAATTCAATAAAGACGTTTATAAGTATTTTGATGACAGGGATGATGATGGTTCTATGCAAGACCCCAATATTAAACCCCTTGAATTTGTATTTGGTGTAATTTTAGATCAGGGGATCAAATATGAGAGAGCCTGGAATGCACCCTATATTTTAAAAAAGAGGATGGGTCATTTAGATATTAATAAAATTGCAAAAATGAACCCAAAAGATTTGGAAAAGTATATGTTTGATATAAAGCCGGCACTGCATAGGTATCGGTTTATGGCAGATAGACTAATCAGGGCATGTGAATTGATAAGTGAAAGGTATGATGGAGATGCTAGAAAAATATGGAATTGTAAGAATCTCTCTGCAAAAGACATTGAAAATAGATTTAGTGAGTTTGCGCAAATTGGTCAGAAAAAAGCTTCTATGGCGGTGAACATTCTTGTAAGAGATTGGGACATCAAAATAGCTGGTCCCAAAAAGTTTATTGATATTTCATATGATATTCATGTGCGTAGAGTATTTCTGCGAACCGGTTTAATTCAAAAAGATAAGGAAAGTATCCTTATTGATGCTGCAATAAAACTTAATCCTGATTATCCAGGCGAACTTGATATGCCGTCGTGGACAATTGGCAAGAATTGGTGCCGACCCAAAAAACCTGATTGTATTAAATGTCCAATAAAGAATGTTTGTCCTAAAAAGACCAATGTCGCTGTGCCAAAGGGAAATGAATAATGAAAGGGGCGGGTAAAGGGGTAAAATCAAGGAATGCTTTTAGGTTAGGCGCAGTTAAAGTTTCATTATGAAGGAGTAGTTATTTGAAAGAACCAATTATTGAAAATCCGGTAATTAATTCGCCCTACGAAGAGCCCAAAAGACATTTCAAGTTCTCCGATGAGGGGATCACCGATCAGAAAACCGAATCCCGCCGTGTTAGTGCCTATTTTGTCCCAATTGCTAAACCTAAATCCAAAGGTAAACAGCTAAATTTTGAGACTGGATGGACACAGGACAGAGTCCAGGAAAATATATTCATCAACCGTGTCCGAGGCTGCATATCCAAATGGCGTCAGGGTGGTTATCCGGGGGTTACCAAAACTACTGCCAGACTTCTTGAACATTGGAAGAATCCAGAGAGAGACAAACGATTATTCTTCTGCCAGATCGAGGCTATGGAAACCGCGATCTATATCACTGAGGTGGCCTCCAAATACGGTGACGCTTGGATCGAGAGCGAACTCCAGACAGCCAATGAACAGGGAAATTCTGACCTCAATCGTATGGCCTTTAAAATGGCAACGGGCAGCGGTAAGACCGTGGTCATGGCCATGCTGATAGCCTGGAATGCGCTCAATAAACAAGCTAATCCTCAGGACGCCCGATACTCGGATACTTTTCTCATCGTTACGCCGGGCATCACTATCAGAGACCGTTTGCGTGTTTTGCTTCCACATGACCCGGAAAATTATTATCGCAAATGGGACATCCTGCCCGAAGACGATGCTTTGGCCTTGGGAAACGCGAAAGTATTGGTAACCAATTTTCACACCTTCCTTTATAGAGAGACTATGGATGCGTCCAAACTGGCCAAGCAGATCCTTTCACGACATGGCCGTCCCGGAGCGTTGACCGAAACACCCGATCAGATGGTTCGCAGGGCCTGCCGTGAGTTGGGCAATAAGAAAAATATCGTGGTTATCAATGACGAGGCGCATCACTGTTATCGCCATAAGGAAATTGAGAACCAAGAGGCGTTGGTAGGTGATGACCGTAAGGAGATGGAAAAGCGTGAGGAGGAGGCCAGGATATGGATCAATGGCCTGGAGGCAGTGAAAAATAAAATCGGTTTAAAGAGTGTTTACGACCTTTCAGCCACACCATTTTTCCTCAAAGGTTCTGGCTTTGAGGAGGGGACGCTTTTTCCCTGGGTGGTATCAGACTTCTCGCTGATTGATGCCATAGAGAGCGGCATTGTCAAAGTTCCCCGCGTTCCCGTGGCAGACGACAGCATGACCGGGGAGATGCCGACCTATCGCAGTATTTGGTATCGGATACGGGACCATCTACCTAAAAAGGGTAGAAGGACCGAAAAAACCACAGGCGACCCCAATCCTCCCAAAGAACTTGAGGGCGCTTTGCAGAGTTTATATGGCAACTACGAAAAGTATTATCGGGAGTGGGAGAAAAATAAAGAGGCTATCAGCCGGGGCATAACCCCGCCTGTTTTTATAGTGGTATGCAATAACACAAATGTCTCAAAGCTCGTTTACGACTATATTTCCGGCTGGGAAAAAGAGCTGAAAGACGGCACGGTCAAGGTTGTGCCGGGCAAACTTCCTATATTTAATAACGAGGACCATGGGCAGTGGCGCGACCGACCCTACACCATCCTTATTGACAGCGAACAATTGGAGTCAGGCGAAGCTCTTAGCTCTGAGTTCAAAAAGATAGCTGGGGCTGAAATAGATAAGTTCAAGGATGAGTACCGACAGCGGTTCCCGGGCCGGGATGTGGACCAGATAGAGGATTCGGAGATATTGCGCGAGGTTATGAACACCGTGGGCAAGGCCGGTAAATTGGGTGAGCATGTCCGTTGTGTGGTCTCAGTATCCATGTTGACTGAGGGCTGGGATGCCAATACCGTGACCCATATTTTAGGAGTCAGGGCTTTTGGGACACAGCTTCTTTGCGAGCAAGTCATCGGCCGGGGTTTGAGGCGCAGGAGTTATGCCGTAAATGGTAAGGGTATGTTTGAACCTGAATACGCCGAGGTCTATGGTGTGCCGTTCTCCTTTATTCCGTGTTCTGGTTCCAGTACGCAGATCAAATTGGGAGTTCAGCCCACGCATGTCCGCGCCTTGGAAGAGCGTATTGCTCTTGAGATCACTTTTCCCAGGGTTATGGGATATCGCTGGGATATGCCTAGCGAGAAGCTTACGGCAAAGTTTAACGAATCATCCAACCTTGCTCTTTCAACCCAGGATGTTCCTTCCTGGACCAAGAACGAGCCTATTATTGGGGAATCATCGGTTCATAAGCTGGATGAGCTTAAAAATAGGCGTATGCAAGAGGTAGCGTTCCTTCTCGCTAAGCTGACCCTGGAAAAATACTACCGGCTGGAAAGTGATAAAAGGGATGAGAAGACCAAAGAACATAAATTTAGTTCTGATGTTAAATCATGGCTTTTCCCTCAACTGTTGGAAATATCGCGGCAATGGCTGGATAAGTGTGTAGTCTGCAAGGACAATACCTTTCCGCAGATGCTTCTCCTGATGGAGCTGGCCCATGATGCCTCGGACAGGATATATCATTCCATCGTGGAGGGTATAACGGGCGAAAAAAATCTGCGGCCCATTCTCCGTCCCTATGACACCGTTGGTTCCACCCGCTATGTTGATTTTGACACGATAAAACCGGTTTATCCTACCAATGAAAAATACTGCCATGTCTCCCATGTGGTAACTGATACCGGGTCTTGGGAGCAAAAAATGGCTCAGGGCATAGAGGAATTGGCTGATGAGGGAATCGTAAAATGTTATGTGAAAAACCAAGGGTTTGGATTCAGGATACCCTATACACTTAGTGGGGAAGAGCATAATTACGAGCCTGATTTTATCCTTCGCATCAATGACGGACGAGGCGTGGACGATCTATTGAACCTTATCGTAGAGGTAACAGGGGAGAAAAAGAAAGACAAGGCAGCCAAGACCGCCACAGCCAGGGATTTCTGGGTCCCAGCCATTAACAATCAAGGCGGTTTTGGCCGCTGGGCATTCCTAGAGGTCACAGATCCCTGGGATGGGAAAAATTCTATAAAGTCAGCGATTAAGAGGACTAAATCAAATGTGTAATGTGATTAAAAGTGAATCAATCACTGCTATAGCAACAGTATCTTTAGCCATAATAGCCTATTGGCAGTTGCACAAAGCCAACCTTATTTCCAGTGTGGATTTTGTAAACAGATTGAATAAGGAATTTTTTACAGAAAAAGCATATGACATATGTAACTGCTTGGCTGATGATTTAATTGAATTTCGTTATAAATCTGAGGATTTCATTATTAAAACGAATAAAAAAAGATTGAAAGAAATGGGATTCAAAACCAATATTCTTTCCACGGAGGATGTAGACGAGGTTCTCCTGGATCACTTCGAGGATGTTGGTTATTACGAGAAGCGTGGAATTATAAAAATAGATTTTGTTTATGAATCTTTTAGTTGGTATATAGACGAATGTGGAAAAAGTTTAGGCATCCGAAAATATATTATAAATCAGCGCAAGGAAGAAGGCTGCGAAGACCTCTATGATAATTTTGAATATATTTATAGAAAGTGTGAAAATTATGGTTTCACAAAAAATAATCACAAATCCTTTTATTATGGATGGTTTTCTTCTTGGAAAATTTTATGGAAATTTAAATGGTGGTTTCGATACTCAATTTGCCAGAATATTTTTGGAATAAGATGGTTTCCAAAGTGGGAGGAGGAATAAATGCCACGGGGAAGAAAGAAAAAAATATCTATACCAATAGAGAATGTTAAACATAAAGACAAAAGGACTAATATCCCCACAAGGGAATTACAGAGTTTTGTGAAAGAGGACGAGGCTAAACCCAAAGTTATTCTCTATCCCCGTGATACTTCTCTCGATCCCCAGCTTGTTTGGAAAGGTAAAGACGAACAAGACTCCAAAGACCTGGCTGTTCCAGCGGTCCCTGTCTATATCCAGGAGAAAATCCATCCCCGCGTCATCATTGAGGACCTCAAAAAACATCAGCCCAAAGACAGCGGCCCTGTGCCACAACTTGGCCTTTTTGGGGATTTCAACGGCCTGCCTTTTGAGGAACAGATTGATTTTTATCATCATCAAAATCACTGGACTAATCGCATGATTCTCGGTGATTCTCTTCTGGTTATGAATTCATTAGCGGAGAAGGAGGGGCTCAAAGGTAAGGTTCAAATGATTTATATTGATCCACCATATGGGATTAAATTTAACTCTAATTGGCAGGTATCAACTCGAAAACATGATTTAAAAGATGGAAAAGTGGAAGATGCTACTCGTCAACCTGAACAGGTTAAAGCATACCGTGACTCATGGGAACTTGGTATTCATTCATATCTTTCATATTTACGTGACAGATTTATTGTTGCTCGTGAGCATCTCACAGAATCTGGTTCGCTATTTGTTCAGATAAATTCCGAGAATAGCCACCTCGTGGCTATGGTGTTGGATGAGGTTTTTGGGAGTGATAATTTTGTTGCAAATATCATTTTCCGTAAGAAAAGTCTTCCACTGGGTGCAAAATTGCTAGAAACAATGCATGACCATATTCTATTTTATGCTAAGGATCGGAATGTGGTGAAGTATCGAGAGCTTTATGAATATATGGAAAATGTTACGGCCCATTGGCGTTTTGCTGAATTGCCTGATGGTCAGATTTTGAATATAAAGTCATCTGATTTCATGAGCAAAGAACATCCTAATGGAACACGTTATTTTAGATCGTTTTCATTAATTGCTCCGTCGTATTCTGAAAATACTAATTTTAAATATAAATACGAGGGCCATGTTTATTCACCACCTAGTGGTGGGTCATGGGTAGTTAGCAAGGAAAAGCTAGATAGCCTTGTTAGAGCTGGAAGAATCCAAGTCGAGGGAGAAAGTTTAAGTTATAAACTTTATCACGACGATTTTCCGTTTCGTAAAATTACAAATCTTTGGTCGGATGTAGGAGTCTCATATGAAAAAATATATGCCGTTCAAACAACTCCTCAAATAATTGAGAGATGTCTTTTAATGTCTACTGATCCTGGTGATTTAGTTTTAGATCCTACTTGTGGTAGTGGTACAACGGCATATGTAGCGGAAGAGTGGGGAAGACGATGGATTACTATAGATACTTCCCGTGTTGCTGTGGCTTTAGCGAGAACACGTCTCATGGCAGCAAGATATCCATACTACATACTGACAGATTCACCAGAGGGAATTAGTAAAGAGGCAGAGGTAACTGGCAAAGTTCCCTTAGGCAGTATTAAAACAGAGAGCGATGTAAAGAAGGGTTTTGTTTATGAGCGTGTGGCTCATGTTACCCTTAAATCTATAGCTAATAATTCCGATATTAAGGAGGGGATGAGCCGGGCTGAGGTAGATGTGGCTATTGCCAAACATGCGGATACCGAGCTTTTATACGATAAACCCTATGAGGATAACAAACGAGTGAGGGTCAGCGGACCGTTTACTGTAGAGAGCTTATCGCCTCACCGCGTTCTTTCCTCGGATGAAGAACGGCCGGCATCTGAAAAGGGCGCAGGCGATACCAGCGGAGCTGGGCAGTTTGAGACTATGATTACGGATAACCTCAAAAAAGCCGGTGTGCAAAACACTGTCCGCAATGAACGTCTTACCTTTGACCGGCTGGAACCTTTTGCCGGTATTTATATCCATGCCGCGGGGGAATATACTGAAAACAAGATTTCCAAACGGGTTGCGGTGTGTATTGGCCCTGAACATAGCACAGTGGGGCCGGAACTCATCAAAGACGCAGCCAAGGAGGCGATGCAGGGAGTTGGATTTGACCTTTTGCTAGTCTGTGGGTTTGCCTTTGACGCCCATGCCAGCGAGACGGTAAAACAGCTTCAGCCCACAGCCGAGGTGAAGAAAGGGGTAGTGGCTGAATCCAGCAAGCAGTATGGGAAGCTGACCGTATTGTTAGCCCGGATGAATCCTGACCTTGCTATGGGTGATGACTTGCTCAAAAAGACCGGCGCAGGGAATCTCTTTATGGTCTTTGGCGAGCCGGATGTTGAGATTAAAAAGCAAAAGGACGGCCGTTTCATAGCGACCATCAAGGGTGTTGATGTTTACGACCCCACGACCGGACAGGTCAGAAACCATACGACTGATGACATCGCCTGCTGGTTCATTGATACCAGTTACAACGAAGAATCCTTTTTCGTCCGTCATGCCTATTTCTGCGGAGCCGATGAGCCCTACGATAAACTCAAACGCGCCCTGCGTGCCGAGATCAACGAATCAGCCTGGTCCACGCTTTACTCTACCGAGAGCCGCCCCTTTGACCCTCCTCAAACCGGCAAAATTGCAGTAAAGGTTATCAATCATTATGGGGATGAGGTGCTAAAGGTATATAAAATTTAAGTTTAAATAATTAGGCATTAAAGGATATAAATTCATGGCAATAGATAAATTAAAAATTGATTACATGATCGGTTTGATTCGGAAGAATTTTCCAAATTGGAATGATTTCAACGATAAGGATTTTATTCGTGCGGAAAGGGAATATAAAGTAAAAGCTATTGAGATAGCGCAGGAATTATTTAGTGAACAAAAATTAAGAATATTGGTAAAAAAAGGTAAATATGATGAAATTTTTAAGGATATTAGAAAAATTGCCGTAGTCATGAAAAATTTACTTTTTCTGAAGATACCAAGGGCTGGGGATTTGAATATCCTTGAAAATAGAAAACTTAATAAACCAGAATTTTGTGATAAATTCTACGACTTGCTTTATGGCAATGGCTTTACTCAAGAAAGGCTTAATAGATTCATTCTTTATCTTCGTAATAATGAACTTCCACACAAATTAAATTTTGCAACTTTTTATCTTTTCGTAACAAATCCCAGAGATGAAATTTTTTTGAAAACTAATGCGCAAAAATGGTTTCTAAGGCTAATAGGTGACGAGGATGCCCTTGAGAAAAGAATAAATGATCCAGTTCTAACTTTTATTAGGTTTAAGGAGCACTGCAAAAAACTATTTAATGAGCTTAGAGATAGAAAGCCTCAGGATATGACCGATATTCAGTCCTTTATATGGGTCAGTTATGAAACAGATAAGGGTAAATATAAAGTTGGAATTAAAAAGGACAAAAAGGGCAGCAATGAAAAGCGGGTTTCTTATACTGGATATTGGACCTTTATTAATCAACCTAAGACATGGCCATTTGATAAATATATGGATGGGAAAAAGGTAGATTCAGATATTTATCCAAAGAGTATGTGGTATGTGGGCCGTTATTTAAAAGATTTTAAGATAGGTGATTGGGTTTTATTAAGGATTTGTCCTGACAAAAGAAATAAAGATGAACTAGGGGGAAAAGAACGGCTAGAACCAGGTGTATATGCAATTGCAAAAATAACGAAAAGTATTTCCCCAAGAGATATGGCCAGCAAATCAAAGAGCAAAAAACCACTGGAAATAGAGTTTGTTAACTGCTTTTTAAATACCCCCATTTTAATTGACCAAATTAAGAGCAATCCAGTTCTTAAACAAGATAAATACTTAGTAAGCCCACACCAGATATCGGCCATTCCACTCAGGGAGGATGCTTTTAGGGAAATATGTAGTTTGGTGGGTTTTGAGTATGACGAAGAGCCTGATATTGAACCAACAGAGAAAGAACAATCTGATTTTGATAGCAAGATTCTTAAAGATGCAAAAATAAATTCACCAGAAGAGGCAAAGAAACTTATTGTCCAGATATCTAAGGAACTTAAAAATAAACCGGTTGAGGTCCGGACTAAAATTGCAAAGATGTTATCTAGAAATCCAAAGTTAGCCAAACTAGTAAAAGAAAGTGCTGGATATGTTTGTCAGGTATGCAAAGCAGACCCCTTTATCAAAAAAAATGGTGGTCTTTATGCCGAGGCTCATCACATCAACGAATTAGCAAAGACAAAAATTGATAATCCTGAATCCATGTTATGTGTATGTCCTACTTGCCATAGGGTAATGCATTATGGGAATGAAGATGCTAAGAAGAAAAGAGAAAGTCTAAAAAACCTTAGAATTGATGACGCGTCTTGATGTTATGAAAGGCGGGTTCTTGGTCTCAAATGTACAATATTATTAGCGATAAAATTATTAATGAAGATATTCAGAAATAAATAAATTAGGAGAAAAAAATGGAAACAGAAAATGAAAAAGTTCTCACACTAATAAAGGCGTTAAGCAACGAAAAAGATGATGTCAGCCTTGATGCCCTTTATGAACTTGGGGAAATGGGACCGTTAGCCAAGACGGCAGTTCCTGCCCTAGTAAATGCTCTTGGAAATAAAAATGCGGATATAAGGATTAATGCTGTCTTTGCGCTCATTGAAATTGGACCTGATGCCAAAGAGGCAATTCCTGCCCTGATAAAGGCATTTGATGATAATGACGGAGAGGTTGCATTAACTGCATCAGAGGCACTAGTGAGGATAGGTAAGGAGGCTGTCCCTGCCTTAATAGATGCTCTCAAGACTGGGAGTCCAGATGCAAGAGTATTTGCAGCCAATACACTTGGTGTAATCGGTTCTGAGGCCATAGATGCAGTTCCTACTCTTGTAGAGGTTTTCAAGGGAAAATATGCGGTTGAGGAGCTCAAGAAAAAAGGCATAACAGAATTTGCAGCTATCATTATAAATGCCGCCGATGCGATTAGAAAAATAGATCCGACTTCCAAGGAGGTGATTCCAGCTTCCGAAATTGAAGCACTTAAAGAAAGGTATGCAGGGGAAGTCTTATATTTGAGAGAGAGGAATAATGGAGAATAGTGAATTGGATCAGGAGATTAAGATAAGGAAAAGATTTGTTTTACGCTGGACTGGATATGGGTCAGCTTTTCCATGTTTTCAAGAAGATACAAATCAAGAATTATATTATGTGCAAATTGAAGAATCCCATAAATTGATTGAGCATTGGGGTGCTAAGGCGATAAGACGGGTCAAGGATGCATCTTCCCTCATGTTAGTTGATAACGAACTCGCAGAAAGAGCTGATAAATTGTCTAGGCACCAATATTATTATGCGGCTTTGGAGGGTGCTTATTGTTAGATTATGTCAAGTTTTCGGGTGTAAGTTGTTAAGTCCACGGGTAGTAGGTTAAGCAACATTTAGCAAGCCTTCCTGAACCAGATCACCTCCTTGAGATTTCCAGAGTTTTCTTTTAGACCAATTATCTTCCTGAGTGGTAGAAACAGACCAGACGATCTTAGCGACCTCCAATTCGGAGTGCATGGTGCCGGCAGCACGGGTGCGCCGTTTGATCTCGGCGATAAAGCGTTCGATGAGATTGCTGGAGCGGAGAGTGCGCCAGACATGCTGGGGTTCGTTCATGAAGGTGGTGAGGTTGTCGAACCTATCGAGAGCCATAGCCGTAGCTCTAGGATAGAGTTTCATCCAGCGAGCTTGGAGGCGGCCAAAGGCCTGGAGAGCCAGTTTGCGGGAATCGGCCCAATAGATAGCTTTGAAATCGTTAAGGAAGGCACCCCAGTCACGGCGAGGCATAATGGCTCTGAGGTTTCGGATCTTGTGGACCAGGCAGAGCTGGTGAGGGACAGCCAGGAGGTTTTTGACGGCCTGCTCAATGGCCTTGTGTTCATCGGAGATGACGAGCCTGAGGGTGTTGCGGTTAAGGCCTCTTTTGAGGAGGTCATTGATAAAAGCCTGCCAGGAGTCCAAGGACTCTCTATCGCCGAGAAGGAAACCCAGGACATGGCGATTGCCAAAGGAATCCATGCCTAGGGCGAGCAATAGAGCTTGTTTGGAGGTAAAACCAGGTCTTCTGACAGGCAGGTAGGCGGCGTCCAGGAGCAGGTAGGTGATGTTGGGAGGAATGGGACGATTCATCCACTGACGGATGGCTGGCTCCAAGGCGTTGGTGAGAGTGGAGACGGTGGAGTGAGAGAGCTTTGTGCCCAAAGCGGCATTTATCTCAGCGGCGGTAGAGCGAGTGGCAGCGCCTTTGAGCCAGAAGCGGATGGCGAGGAAGGAAGCCAGGCCTTTTCCAGCTTGTTTGAGGGCGGTAAGCAAGGGCGAGTGAAGGGACCCCTGGCGTAGAGCTGGTTTGTGCAGAAAAAGTCTGCCAAAAAAGCCGGGGACAGAGGTGGATTTAAAACCGTTTCTTTTAGGGCTGTTTTCAAGGCGTTCATAAGGCTGACGGCCCAAAAACTCGTCCCTTTCAGCCTCCAGTTGAATATCTAAAGCCTGGGCAATGATGGCATTGACCTCCTGGCCAATTACTTCCAGAGCGACACCGGGCTGTGCGATCTTTCTGACTTTTTCTCTGATTTTCTGATTCGTATAAATCTCAATTCTTTGGGATAATGACTTCACGGGTGTAGACCTCCTTTTATTTTGGGTTTGGTGACCTAAGCAATCACCTAGTCTACGCCCGTGGACTTATTTTTGGGGCCGCAAGGTTAGATTGCTGCAATCTAACCTTGCCTTTCCCCTCGTTGAAGTTACACCCAGGAATGGTACACAACCTTATTGTTATGTTGCTGCATATTTTAGATACTCTCATGACAATGGGGGACAGCCCCCATTGGAGTTTGCGGGCGAGTCAACTTATGTGGAGAATTTAAGAAAAGAATGGACAAACTATTTCATGGAGCAAACCGATCACTTCTGTGCTTCTCACGCGATTACAAAGGAAATGTTTGATATGGCACTAAATTTTCAAGACTATTGGGATAGTGAATCTATCAATAGGGCAGGCCGTCTCATAACCTATATTAAGAAATCTTTTTGGGATGAAATACCTGGAACTTTGAAAGAATTTGTTGGGAAACCCTTTGAATTAGATTTGAAGGATCAAAACCCATAAAATTGCTGAGTAGCACCCCGTGGTCGCAGCCAACATTCTCCCTACCCACCCATTTTCTAGCCCTTAGGACAACCGCTATTCCATCCTTCGGCGGTTGGACATTTGCCGTAACGCCAAAATAGAAGAAAAGTGTGAAAGTTTGACAGAGGCAGGGAAGGGAATAAAATTTAAGCACAGCACCAGATTGACGCAACCGATAAAGTGAGCTGCCGGCTGGTTTATGAAACATATGATTTTACAGAGGACAAAGTAAAAAAATGGGGATGAAAAGAGATGATATGGCAAAACTTTTTGATGAAATGCCGAGGCTGGATTTAAGCGACTTCCAATACGGCGAAAGTACTTTCGGATATTTGAACAAATCTGCAAAACCTGTGATAGAAAAAGCACGAAACACCATTTTGGAGTGGTTTAAATATTACCCGGAGGAAAGAAAAGAAGAATTTGTTTCTCGTTTTAGGGATGAGAATCATCATCTTTCTGCCTTCTATGAGCTTTTTACCCATGAGCTATTAAGAAATTTAGGTAGTAAAATAAAATTTCCCCAAGCAGGAAAATTCAAAAAGAATAACGTCCCTGATTTTCTAGTCGACGATCCTTATGGGAAAGAATTCGTTCTTGAGGCCTGTTTGGTAGCTAGAGAATCAGATAAAAAGAAAGCTGGTGGCAAGATCCGAAATCAGGTCTTGAGGTTGATTGATAATTATGATTCCCCGAATTTTTCTTTTAGACTATCCGAAATAGGATATCCTGAGAAAGCAGTGTCATTGGCTAAAATTGAAGCCAGTCTGAAAGAATTTGTAGATAAATTAGATTACCAGGAAATTATGAAAGCGTGTAAGGAGAAAAGAGATAGGGTTATTCCTAGGTTAGATATTTGTGAGGGAAAATGGACATTGCGTGTGTACCCCATCCCTAGAGGGAGAGTTAAATTAGATAGAAAACAACGCAAGGGTGTCGGAATACTCTCCCAGGGCGTAAGTTGGGCCGGTGATATTCGGATGAAAATATTAGATAAATTGAAAAAAAAGTCGTCAAAATACGGTGATATTAAAAAGCCCTATGTCATTGCTATCAATCTATTTTGTGACGGTGTAGACCAAATTGAGGAGGCTTTATTTGGGGAAGAAGCCACGGCCCCGAGAATAAATTATCGAACGAAAGATACTGAATTACTCAATTTTAGAAAAAATAACGGTTTTTGGGGGCCGGATAGAAAAAAGAATAAAAGAGTGAGCGCAGTTCTAGTAACCTCTTATTTAGGCCCTGGATATGTTTCAAATGTCTATGCCTATTTATACCACTGCCCGTATGCTGCGTACCCCTTAGACACGACTTTAATAAAACTGCCTCAAGAAAAATGGCATATTGAGAAAAATGGACAAATAATATTTGAACATGTAGAGGGAGCGGAATTAAGTCAGTTTGTAAAATATCCGCTTTGGGAATATTCCCAATTTCATTGAAATAAGGAGGGCAAAATGAATAATTTAAAATTTAATGCAACATTAATGACTTCCCATCGGAATAAATTGGGTTATAAGCCAAAGGTTGAGGACATGTTAGCTCACCTTGAATATTTTCAAAATAAACCTCTTATTAACAAGGACCATGATATGACTAAAGAACCGATTGGAAGAGTAATAGAGGCTCAACTAACATCAATTGAAGATGGAAAAGAAGCAAAAATTGAGGGCGTTGTTGAGATTTTTGCAAATGGGTGTGACCCTAAACAAATAGAAAAAGAAATACTGGGAAAGGGATTCAGTCCGTCATTTCAAGACGGAGATTTCACACTTTATCCACAAGGTAATCAGGAATTTACCAATCCCATACAAATTGAATTTGACGCCTATGCAGCAAGCGATATTCAACTTTATTTTCAAGGGAAAAAGTGGGCAGAAAAGCTTAAATGCCCCATCACGTTTATTCGGGTCCGTCGTCATGCTGCTGAGGGTGTGGGTGTATGGATTGCATTTCAGGTCGGGGCCTATTTCTTTAAGAAAATATTGGATGACATCGGTTTGTATGAATGGTTAAGAGATGAATTCGTAAAATTAGGACAAGCTAATAAAGATGGTAAGGAAATTAGAATCCGTATTGAAGGAGCAAGTGGGCCCCAAGAAACTCCTAATAAAGTAGATGTTTACTTTAGGGGAACAGAGGGTGACCTACAAAAATATTTTGTTGATCCTCAAACAATAAATTGGCTGAAAGAAAGATGTAATGAGACTGTGCAAAAGACTGAACAAAAAGCACACAAGATTTATTCATTTAACCCCCAATTAAATAATTTTATTGAAGTGAAATTAACCGAAATAGAGAATCCTAGCCATATTATTGATCAGTATAGGTAAAAACTAAACCAAAAGGCAAAAATGTAATTGCTTTATTTAGCACATTTATAGATAATCAGCCTAACTTAAATAAAGGGATTTGTTACTAAACTCTAGGGATTTCAACTATATGCCAACGCAACCAATAGAAGAGCAGAAAACAGAAGATCTTTTGGGAAAAATTAAAACTAAATATTACGAGAAGGCTCTAGAAAATTATCTTTGCTATCTGTCAGAAAATGAAAATAGACGATATAATACAAAAATATCCCGCTTATATTATGCTTTATACCTTGCATGTAAGGGAAATTTATTCATCAATAGACAATATGGGCCGAATGAAAATATAGACGAAAAAAATGGACGGCCTGACGAATGGATAAATCACCATGAAATACATGTAAAGATTAATCAAAAATATCCTAGTGACAAAGAACTTCAAACAAGGTTAGTCTATTACCCTACAGTTGTTGATTTGCGGCATAGAGCCGATTATTACCGCAGACATGTTTCAATGGATAGAAGCGATATTCAAACAGTGTTAAAGGCCGAAGAATTAATAAAACTAATTTCAGAAAGATCATACAAGGAAAAATATGAACAACCTCAAAGTTGATAACGAAATTTCCGAGAAGCTGACCAATATTTGTGAACTTATCCAAGCAGAATTTCCCAATGGGGTTGTGTTGGCTGATGAGGGAAAATATCTAGATTTTTACAGAATATTGGTAAGAAATATTAGCGAATCCGAAGAATCTAAATATTGGAAATTGTATGAAAAACTTATGATTGAATTTGGACTTAAACAGAATTTACCATTACTCATATCATTAGCCGAAGGATTTCAACCGGTTTCTAAGGAAGAGGTAATTTGGGAAAACATTATTGCTGATAAATCACACATTCAAGTAAACTATGACGCTTTTTCACCTTCTTTCGTTATGGATTCTTTTATAAAAGAATCCATAATAATTAACAAAAGTCTCTATGAATTGAGTATTGACGATTTACCAGCATCATATTTTGATTTATTGCATAAGCCAAAAATATTTTATGTCAGTAATCCAGTTCTCGGTATAACAAGCGGTGCGGTAATAGAGTTAAAATCGAATTCGTTTTATACCGAACCAAGTTATCCTATGCCAATTAACTGTAATGATATTACTTCTAATCAAGGGCTCGCATCAAATCAAGAGCTCGCACTGGCGGCTTAATGGATAAAACAAAACAACCGGGGATAAAATTCTCGTCAATTTATTTAAAATCCGTTCAATTTGAAGTCTTGACTGAGACTTTCAAAAATGAAAAGGGATTGCAAGCATCCTTTGGTTTCCAAGGTTCTGAAAAGATATCAGAAGATAAAAAGCATTTAATGGTTGAACTAGGAATAAAAATTAACGAAGAAAAAAAGGAGGGAGCACCATTCTTTCTCTTTGCTAATTTTGTTGGGCATTTCCAAACAATGGACAATGAATCAAACCTTCCTCTTGAAGACTTCGCTAAAAAAAATGCTTTTGCAATCATGCTGCCTTATATTAGAGAATTTGTTTCAAATATTACTACTCGTACTCCGTATCCCCCTCTTATGATTGACCCAATAAACATTATGGCTCTTTTAGAAGATCAAATAAAGAAACAGAATATTGATAATAATAACCAATCTGAAAATCAAAACAAAATATGAACATTTAAAATCGGCACCGAATAATATTTCGGTGCATAATTTAAGTTTCTAGCAAATCTAACCTACAATTCATTTACTGCTCTCTTTAATTGTTGAAAACCCACGCCAATATATTTCCTCGTGGTTGATATATCTGTATGGCCAAGGAGCTCCTGAATGACGGGAAGGTGTACTCCTTTTTCTGCGAGTCTGGTACCAAAGGTTTTACGAAGAGTATGGCTGGAGAGCTTTCCCATTAGACCTGCCTTGCCGAAGATCCGATACAACAGACGGTTCACGTGGCGTGGATCAAGGTGCCCGTGGTTCCGTCCAGGGAACAGGTGATCTTCAGGGGTAACGGTTTTATTTTTATTCCGACCATTTCTACGCATCATCAGAATAGCCTTCTTAGCATTCATGTTTATGGGAATAGCCCTTGCCTTGTTGTTTTTCGTCTCACTTCGTCTCAGATAGAGCAGGGGAGGAACTTGGTTGTTCTGCCACACGTCCTGCCAGCGAAGGGAGAGTAGCTCACCGACGCGTAGTCCAAGATTGATTCCCAAGAGAACCATTGATCGTTCCCTAGTATCACTGCATGCCCGTAATGTCTTTCTGATCTCGCCCTTAGTAAGTGGCCTGGCTCCTTTCATAGTTTTAGCCTCCTTTTAGTTGAATTGTCCGATAACACGCCTTTTCGGACATCCTCATAAGGCCATTTATGGTCCAATTGCTCAAGCCTTAAAAGACTAAATAATGGCAAGGCGTTCTTTGAGCTGGCATCCTATTCATTAAGGAATGAGGGGATATAATTGAGTTAATCATTTTTAGAAAAAGGAAAACATGGACGAACCATTTATATTTTTTGAGCAGCAAGCATATAAATTTAGGGAAAAGTTGGATTTACCCACTGAATTTATTGGTGAAGCCATAGATATATTAAGAAATGCATTTGGTGAGGAATGGATAAGAACAAGAGCAAATTCAAAAGATAAATCAATCGCATTGCCCTTAAGGGATCATCCAATAGGTGAGTATTTTTCAACCCCTTCCGAATCACAAATTGTTGGAGCTTTAGAGCTTGCTGTTTATTTAAAACGATTGATGAATGTAAAGAAAATAGAAAAAGTTATAACCCAAATGAAAGATAAGTTTTATCCACATCACCTTCAATTGGCATTTGGGTATAGATTTCTTCGTTGTGGTGCAACTGAATTAGAGTTTGAGCCGGAGGCTCTCAGCGGACGCTTTGGCGATATATTTTTTAAGATTGATGGCAAACCAATTATGGTTGAGTGCTATGTCCCACATATTCAAACAGTAGATACATCTAGAGAATTTCATTATTCAACAGGACCAATATTTAAATCTATTAAAGATGGTAAGAAAAGGATTTGTATTCATTTAGTTAAATCAATTACCCCAGAGGATAGAAAACGGATACAAACTTTAATTATTAATGCCATTAGCAGTTCAAGTAACGATCAAATTATTGAATTAAAAGATGAAGCAGCAACTATTTCTATAGAAGATATTTCCTTTCTGAAGGAAGATAGCGATTTTTCCGAACCTGGAAGCCCCCCAATGAAGCTGTATGGAGATGCAGATTGGGGGGTGAATGAACAGAGAATTGCAAAAGAGCAAATACCCGATGTCCGATTGGGTACCGCCCCGAGAAATATATTGAGCCGAATATTTGTTTGGAAAGCACCGCAAGAAAAAAACAATGTTGAGATCGAAGAAAGGATTAAGGAATTAGAAAAAAAGATAAAGGACAAATTAGCTCAAACAAAACATAATGACGGCGCGGGAAGGTTTTTAATTATAAATATTCCTGAGGCCCTCGACCTAAATAGTAAAACATTCAAGATAGTTAAGTGTTTAAATGAGGAAATTATTCGTAAATGCAAGAATATGGCAGGAATGATATTGACTCGACGAATATGGACAGATAAAAATAGATATATTCATGGCGGTATGTTGATGGAAGGGCATCCCCAGTATCGTTTTATAAATACATTCTATGATAAGTTGAATTTATTTGAACGGGGAAATGACATTATTAAAGATTATAAATAAAAAAAATTAAAGGTGGTAACGCATGGCTACCAAAAAATCATATCCCAATGATTTTACTAAGAGGAAGATTGAAGCTTATTTTCTAACACCAATACCAGACAAAGTTCGTAACGAAGTGTTGGAATGCCCTGGGGGATACATCCTCCAGGAAGTCAGACCTCATTGGAGGGAGCAAAGTCGGGTTACCCGGCATCCCTTTGCCAAGATGATTTATGTGGATAAGACAGATGAGTGGAAAGTTTGTTGGCAACGGGCTAATGGAGATTGGAATCTACTTCATACGCTCAAGACCTTGGATGAAGTTCTGGTATTTATCAATTCCAATCCCAATGGTTGCTTTTTTGGATGAATAGGTGAGGGTTGCCAGTTTTAGGGGGTTAGGTCACTATTGCTACCCTTACGTTCCGGGCCTTATATAGATAGGCTCTGCCTGGGGGAGTATAATTAAATTTAACAGATACATTCATCTATCAACCGACTTGCATACGTACTTATCACCCAAAACAGAAGGAGGGTGAACAAGTGGATGCAGCTAAAGGCATTGATATTTCTATAGAGCAAGTACCCTCCCAGACAACCAACTGCTGGAAAATAATCATCAAGGGATATCTTGATGCGGATACCGCAGGTCAATTAATGAGCGAGTCAATGGTTTTAACCCGCCGAAAATCAGTCAAAGTAATAGTGGATTTAGAAGAGGTTACTTTCATGGATGGAGCTGGATGGGATGCTTTGCTACAGATAGCGGAAGAACTCATTAAGACAAAGGGGAAAATCGTTATTTTTAATATGACACCCACTGTGGAACGCATTTATAAGTTACTAAATTTGGAATCTGATCTGCTGTCTTTTCCTACTGAAGCTGATGCATTGCACCACTTGGGCTAAATCAGTTTCCTGGGAATGCCCCCCCCTTGGACATCCACATAAGGCCATTTATTGCCAAACCTCGCAGGGAATTAAAAATCCAATAACACCAAAGCCGGGTGGGCTTGTTAAAATATTCTTTGGGTTTCATCGGTGATTAATCTTAAGAAAAAGAGGTGAATAATGAAGAAAATAAAGTTGGAAAGCAAAATTATAGTTTCTGGCTCGTTGCGGGGTGCGCATCCTTTGGTTCAACGAACGCAGAAAGCATTTGAATCAGCGTCACTAGATAAGTATGGGCGGTTTATCCGAAGAATGATAACGATGAATGGCGGTTTAGATGTTTACGTGTCAAAGGCTAGCGTTAACCGAGCGCTTAGAATAATGGATGCGCTTATCAATGCTGCAGATAAAAGGGGTTATGTGATTGAGGTCGTGGAAGAAAAGTTTGATTGCGGTGGGCAAGTGAACGGGCGTACTCAGTTTACGGCCAATGGAGAACACGTTCAGTTTAAGATGCTGGAACCTACGACTCGTCGGCTGAATGATGCTCCTCCAGCAAAGAGTGAAATGGACTTTCGGCATAAGTATCTCCACGATCCCTCAGGCAAACTCCAGTTAATTATTGAGACCTATCTGGGTGCTGGTTATCAAAGGATTTGGGAGGACGGGAAAAGGAATCGGTTAGAAAGTTTACTTGACTCATTTTTTGGTGAACTGATGAGAGGGATTGATAAACTTAAGCAAAATAAAATTGAAGATGAACAACGCAGAAAAGTTGAGGCAGAGAATAAATTGCGTACTCAGGAACTATTGGCGCAACAGCAGCTTGAACTTGCTCGGGGAAAAGATTTGGAAACGAAGGCTATGAGTTGGGAAAAGTCCCTGAAGATTCGGCAGTTTCTTGAAGCTGTTGAGAATACGGCCCAAAACAATATGGACCCTGAACTCCAAGGCTGGATTGTTTGGGGGCGAAAGTATGCAGATATGATTAATCCCTTGAATGACCAGAACTCCCTGAAGAATTGGAGTTAAAAGGATTTGGCGAATTGCTAGGCATGTTTCTGCGGGGGGAAAGCAATCTCAAAATGGCGACCGCATGCCGCTGCTATGCGGGACAGTAATGGCATGGAAGTGGTTCTTGCATCCCGACCACTTTCTAATCTTGCAATCACGACTTGTGTCGTTCCTGCTTTCTTCGCGAGCTCTGACTGTGTTAAGTGCTTAATCTCTCTTAGTTTTTTAATTGTTGCAGCTAATTTCTCTTTGGTCTTGCGGTCTTCGTAGAACATTCTCACTTCGGGATCTCTGAGTAACTCGTCTACTAAAGGGTCGATAGAAGTATATGGTTTAAATCTTCCTTTATTCATGAAACCTCCTTCATCCTTTTCTCTGCAAGGTCTAAATCTCTTTTTGACGTTTTTTGTGTTGTCTTTTTGAAAGCATGCAACCAAATCATACGGTCGTGTTCAATGATTACGTAAGCTATTCTGTAACCTCCACCTGGAGCCATGAACTTAATTTCCCAAAGCTTTCCTTTTAACTGTTTGAATATTACTTCTGAATAGTTAAGCCCATGCTTTTTAATACCTTCTATAACATCAATGAAGCAAGCCTGGTCTTCCTTTGAGAGACCTTTAATAAAATCAGCTATGGGTTTGCGCCCAGACGATGTTTGATATTGGTCTATTTTCATTTTATATCCTGTTGGATATATTTGTCAAGTGCATAACAAAAAGACAATGATAGGCTATTTTCCCTGACTAATTTGGTCGGCATTTAGTGCGGATGCCCTTTCTGCAATTTTATGAGTGAATTACACTATGACAAGCAAGTTCTGTCAAGGGATGTCTCCCCTTAAATTGTTATTGGGGCTTGATGTATAAGCCTGCAATGTCTCTAACATACCCGAATTCAAGGTGTATGCAGCTTGGATTTAGTAATTTATGAGACGGTACTAGAAAGGCTCCTCAAGGTCTATAAATTCTATGCTGGGCCGGCAATCTCGCTGTCCTACGGCCAACATAAGAGCGCTTACGCAGTCATCGTGCATTCCCTCAGGTGCACTATAGGTATATGAGAGACCTGAGCCCGAACGCCGTCTTTCATATGATGCCAACTCGTCAATAAGTGTGTTGTAGGGTTCTTTATATTCCAGACTTGGAAGAACTAAATCGCCTTGCTCTAATTTAAGCGCCAATTTATTTACCATGTCTTCTTTGGACTGGTTCGTAAAGGTAACGGCTTGAACCGTAAGCCCACGCTTCTTGAAGGATCTCGTAGATTGGTTGACCCGGCCCGCCAGCATCAACATAAACCATAGCATCGTTGTAATGTTTAGCTAACGCAACGATCCGGTCTGCCTGTACAAGATAGTCCATTTCTTCCCAACGCTTGACCTGAACAATGCGGTTATCACAGCGGACAACTGCAACAGCAAAATCTCGAAGTTTAGCAGGGTCATAGCCAATGACATATGTGCAACCAGATTGGGGTTCTTCAGGAGTGCCTGTGGCCGCTTCCCTGATCTTACGAAATACCATGCCTGTTCCTTCAAGTATGCGTGCCATAATTTCCTGTTGGAACATCTCCTCTGGTAAATCTCTTCTTAGGGCTTCAATCTCCTTTACTGGAACCAAACCCGCCTCATAAGTTGAGCATTCAACAAGTCCCCAACGATTATCCCTGCCTTGTCGGCTCCAACGTACTATTTCACGCCAAAAGTTAGGTCTTGGTGTGGATAGGAATAGCCCCCGGCCAACTCCCTGATTGAGTAAACGTATGCGGACAAGACTCCATGCCTTCTCCCGCCACTTAGCGACCTCATCCCCGTAGATAGCTATAGGATGATGGGCAGAGATGATTTCAACGTTTTCTGCAGAGACTCCATATACCCTGGCACCATTGGGGAGCTGGGCAAAGAGGTAGGGGTGGGTTCTGATGCGAGCGCCCATGCTTCTTGCGTGGGAAGCAAAAGTCTCCCACATGGCGTCCAGCTGGAATTTAAGACCAGCTACCCACCAGAAAGTCTGGCCTGGGTTGTGGAGCATATCATCTAGGAGTTCGCAAGCACCCCACACTGTCTTGCCAGTATGAACCCCGGCATTAATTACCACCAGAGAACGCTTCGCACGTAGTTTCCGTGCTTTCTCCTGCCAAGGCAGTAATTGAAATTTGATTCTTACTTTCTGGTCTTGCGGCTGCGTTTTGTCTTGGAAGCTGGTATCCATTCAATTGCTCCTTGTACTTGCTGTGGTGGTATTAAGGGCTGTCCGCCCGTTAAAATCTTTGTAATGTCCCTCATGCTTTCGGCCCCCATCTTCATCAGGGCTAGGGATTCTATAAAGTTGGTAGGTTGTTGCGGAGCAGGGATTTCGCTTCCATCCTCGGCGATCCTGGGCAGAATTTGTCTAGCACCGACGGCAAAGGCGGTTTTAGCGGCTTTAAACTGACGTTCTAACTCATCAGCAAGGTTTATGCCCGCTTTTTCCACCACGATTTGCAGGGCTTGTTTCTGGGATTCCTCCCAAGCCAATGTCATTTTCTTGCCGATTTTCCTATTTCCATATTCAAGGTTGATTTCTTTGCGTCTGAAAAATTCATTCTGGGTAAGGAGAGGTTCATTGGACTTCATAAGCACCCATTCTTGAATGAGGCCGGACCAGTCGTGTTTTTTTGTTCCGCTCATGATTATTTCCTCGGTATATCTAGGATGGGTTTTTTGCCGGTTAGGTTTAAAAACCTCTGGCAGATTACGTCACAGTAGGCTGGGTCTAGTTCCATTAAAAAGGCTTTTCTGTCCATCTGCTCGGCAGCAATAAGGGTTGATCCGCTACCCCCGAACAGGTCCAATACGTTTTCGCCAGGTCTGCTGGAATAGGTCATGGCTCTGGCAGCCAATTCCACAGGTTTCTCCGTTAAATGGACCATTTTGTTGGGATTGATCTTTTTGACTGACCAGACATCGGTGGCGTTATGAATATCGTGAGTAAAATAATGAGCTTTTCCTTCCCGCCAGCCATAAAAGCACCACTCGTGGTTGCCCATAAAGTCTTTACGGGTTAAGACAGGATGTTCTTTAACCCAGATAATGGCTTGGGAGAAATATAGTTCTGATTCTTCAAGTGCTGACGGGTAGTTTTTGCAGTTGGCGTAACCTCCCCAAATATAGAATGCACGGCCAGGTATAAGAGCGTGGGCTATGTTTCCAAACCAAAGCCTAAGCATTTTTTCAAATTCCTCAGGCTTTAAGAAGTCATTGATTAAGGGTCTATCCTTTGCCCGCATCTGGCCTGTGGATTTAATGACTTCACCATTCTTAGCCCTATTGGCCATGTCCATCTTTTGATGATGCATCCAATTCTTCTTTCCCGCTGCGAGGAGGGAGTTGTTAGACCTGGATTCCACGTTGACGTTATATGGGGGGTCTGTATTAACTATGTGGATTGGTTGGCCGTTGAGAAGCCTGTCTACGTCTTCTCTTTTGGAACTATCACCGCACAATAGTCGATGGTTACCCAAAAGCCATAAATCGCCAGGTTTGGTTGTTGGATTGACTGGAGGCAGGGGAGTTTCTTGATCGTCTAAGTTAACGGGATTTTGGTGTTCAAACTCTAATAGAAGGTCTTTGAGTTCATCGTCTTTGAATTGCAGTGTGCGATCTATGTCCAGACCAGCGGCTGCTAGCTCTTGCAAGGTTTGGTTGAGAATAGGAATATCCCATTCTGCCAGCTCGGCAGAACGATTATCGGCGATGGCGTAGGCTTTGGCTTTGGCAATGTCCTTAGAGTCGAAAAATGCCACAGCCAGCTTGTCCCAACCAAGGGATAGGGCAGCTCTTAAAGTTCCATTACCTGCGATAACAGTGCCGTCCTTTATGGCCACAATAGGTTTTTGTTGGCCGAATGCCTCAAGGGATGCGGCAATGGCTTTTATGTTCCGATCATCATGTTTTCTGGCATTTTTGGGATCTTCATGCAGGATTGTTGTGGATACCACGAGTTTTGAAAGAGAAGGATTAATCTTAGGCTGCATGGAGGGCCACCATTTCTGGGACCAATCGGATGCCTTTGGGCCCTCCATAGATGAGTTTGAAGGAAAATTTATCCCGAATGACCGGGACAGCAGGTTCTAGGCTTGCAATATATGGTAGTCTTATAAAGGAAGTGACATTACCAGAGTCAGCTCTCGGCAGCCAAAGAATAATTATTATTTTTCTCCATGCCTTATAGGATCTAACTTTTTGACCACCACGGACGTTTTGACAATCCTCGAAATGAAAGACAGTTCGCTAGTTCACCTGATCTGGGAATAAAGATATCTGGCAAGAGCGATCTTGAGATTGCACCTATGAGAGATTTAGTCTACCCTCGAACAGTCCACTAGAATTGCCCTAGCGCAGATTTCGTCTGGAATTCAAAAAGTTGGGATGGTAAAATAAAATTTATCAGGATGGAAGAAAAAGTTATGGCATCTGGTAAAAGGAGCAGGATGAGTAAGGTAAAACCCATGGAGGTCCTACTGTGCGGCGAACATGCCTTATTGCGGGTATTCTTACGGGCCTGGCTGAGCCGGTTCGATAAACTGCGCGTGGTGGCCGAGGCTAATAACGCGAAGCAGACCATGGACCTGGTACAAAAACACAAACCATCCCTGGTTTTGATGGATTTCGACACACTTCAGGCCTCCAGCTTGGAGGTGCTGACCAAGATACGGCTGAGTTTCCCCATGGTAAAAGTGATCATTTATTTTGCCCATACCAACGACAACTTCGCGATAAAGTTGATCCGGGCCGGGGCCGCCGGATTTGTGCTGAAGGACGCTGGATCCGAAGATATGGAGATCGCGATAAAGACAGTGCTGAGCGGAGGCGTTTATTTAAGTTCGGAATTCCTCAAATCTCTTGGCACCGCGGCGTTACGGGAAGGGGTTCCCGACAAGGAGGGGAAATCGCTCAGCGTCAGGCAAGCGGAGATCCTCAAGCTCATTGCTCTGGGTCTTTCCACCAAAGCCATCGCTTTTCAGCTTAAGATCAGTGCTAAGACCGTGGATGTGCACAAGCAGATTCTGATGAACCGGCTTGGCGTCCAAAGCACCACAGAACTCGTCAAATACGCAATCAGATCCGGTTTGGTCCCGGCCTGAACCTTCCCACTGTCCCATCTAGGCAAATTCCTCGATTTACTAGGCAACTATTACCTGTCCTTTAAGGATTTCCCCAGGATGTTACCTTGATGCTTTTCCATTAAGGTTAACAGTAGTTGAAGTTTTTGCGGAGCGATCCAGGGGGAAAAAAGTGAAAATCAGTAAAGTTTTACTTTCCAGTGAGTACGCATTATTAAGGGTATTTTTACGGGCCTGGCTGAGCCGGTTCGATAAACTTCGTGTGGTAGCCGAGGCCAGTAACGCGAAGCAGACCATGGACCTGGTACAAAAACACAAACCATCCCTGGTTTTGATGGATTTCGACACGCTCCAGGTCGCAAGCCTGGAGGTGTTGAACAGGATACGGCTGGGTTTCCCCAAGGTAAAAGTGATCATTTATTTTGCCCATATCAATGACAACTTCGCAATAAAGCTGATCCGGGCCGGGGCCGCCGGATTTGTGCTGAAGGACGCGGGATCCGAAGATATGGAGATCGCGATAAAGACAGTACTGAGCGGAGGTTTTTATTTAAGCCCTGGATTTCTCAAGTCTCTCGGCACGGCAGGGCTACGCAAAGGGTTTCCCCGACGAGGAGGGGGAAAATGATTGACCTTTGGCCAGTGAAAACGGGCCTAGGCAAATACCTCGTTTTTCTAAGGAATTATTACTGGTTATCTAAAGGTTTTCCCAGGCTGTATGTTTTGTGGTTTTGATCTAAAGTTAAGTTGAACGGAAGTTCAGAAAGAGGAGGCAATATGAAGCGATTACTTTTGATTAACCCGAAATTTCCAGAAAGTTTTTGGAGCTTTAAATGGACGCTTCAAAATATTTTGCCCCATTTCAAGGCCGTGAATCCGCCTTTGGGGCTGGCCACCCTGGCCGCGCTTTGCCCTCCGGACTGGGAGGTGGAGATTGTAGATGAGAACATTGAAAGCATTCCCCTCAACCCCCAAGCAGATGTCGTTGGAATTTGCGGAATGGAAGTGCAATATGGCCGCCAGAAAGAACTGCTCCGTTATTACCGCGACCTGGGGCGTTATGTCGTGGCTGGAGGCAGCTTTGCCTCCCTTTGCCCGGAAAAATATACCAACCTGGCCGACACGGTCGTGGCTGGCGAGGCGGAATATATCTGGAAACAGTTCTGCCGGGATTACGAAGCCACCCATCCCCAGCCTTTATATAAGGAAATCGGCACCGTGGACATGAAAGATTCGCCCGCCCCGCGTTTTGACCTGCTCAAAATAGACCAATATATGACCGTGAACATGCAGTTTTCCAGGGGTTGCCCTTTTCAGTGCGAATTTTGCGACATTATTGTGATGTTCGGCCGAAATCCCAGGGTAAAAACCGTGGAGCAAATAGGGAAAGAACTGGACCTGCTCCGGGCCCGGGAAGTCCATAATTTGTTTTTTGTGGATGACAATCTAATCGGGAACAAGCCCGCGGCCAAGGCCCTACTGACTTTCCTTATCCAATACCAGAAAAATCACGACTATAAGTTCCGTTTCGGTACTGAAGCTTCCCTGAACCTGGCCCAAGACACAGAACTGTTAGAACTGTTCAGTCAGGCCGGCTTTGAGTGGGTGTTTATGGGCATTGAATCCTCGGATAAAGAAAGCCTTAAAGAGACAAAAAAACTTCAGAACACTCATGAAGACCTCCTTGTGTCCATCCGTAGGATCTACAGCTACGGTATCGACGTGTTCTCCGGTTTTATCATCGGGTTTGACCACGATAAAAAAAGCACTTTTGAGACCCAGTATCGGTTCATCGTGGAGTCTGGTATCCAGGTTGCCATGGCCGGCCTGCTCATCGCCCTACCCAAGACGCCCCTCTATCTACGGCTGGAAAAAGAAGGGCGTCTGAGTTCTGTGGGCCACGAGGGAGAGAACACCAAGCTGGGGACCAATATTATCCCTAAAAACATGACTTACGATGAGATGGTTCTGGGCTACAGAGAACTATACCGGAATTTGCTAGAACCAAAGAACATAGCCCAGCGCATCCGGAACAAATTAACATATATGAAAAGGCCCTGTTACACGGCGGATTTTCCCCTGGGCACCAAGGTCAGGCTGCCCTGGAGGATATTACGCCAGGGCTTTAAGGCCGGCGGCTGGGCCGCGGTATTCTATATGATCGAAGGGATGATGACCATTCCTGTCCGGCAAATCCCAGCGCTGTTCCAGGACTGGGTCGTGGGACTGGGAATGCGGGACTATGCTTGGAGGCACCTACAGGAATTTCCCGAGGATAAGCATCACAAGATTCAGGAAGCCTTGGCCAGCTTGAGCAAGGTTTTTTCCAGGGAGGTTGCAGAACACCGTCTGTATTTTGCCCGCAAAGGGGATGTTCCAAAAGTCAGTGGTTTGTCGGTGCATCTGACCAACCTGCTGGACAATAAAAATTTCAAGCAAATGGGCAAGTGTCTGGGCAAACTCCTGCGGAGGAGTCCAGTGAACCTCACTCTGCATATCGAGTCCTATAAAGAGGAACAGTCTTCCTACTTCAAGGCCCTGCTCAAACGGCTGTCTGTCTACGGGGATAGGGTTCATATCGCTTTCAACAAAAATCTCCTCTGTAAGATCCCGGTGGACTCTTCGGTCTTTCATGTAGTATTGTCTTAAACAAGACAGATTCCTGCCATCCCATGAATTCTCTCTAGCCTTTGGAGGGAGGCCGGTGTGATTCTGCAGTCAAAAAAGTTCTGCTTGGAATTGGAAAATATGCCCAACCCTGAATTGACCCGAAAAGAGTTCATCAAAAAAGAGGCGGTCAGCAGTAGCATTCACGGGATTGCCACGCTTTTCAGCATTGCCGGGTTGGTTGTGCTTGTGGAAATGGCCCGGCGTTACGGCACGATCTGGCATTTGGTCAGCTTCAGCATTTATGGGGCCACCCTGGTGCTGCTCTATCTTACTTCCACCCTGTACCACGGCCTCAAGCTCACCCGGGCCAGGAGCCTTTTCCGGATCCTGGACCATTCCGCCATCTTCCTTTTGATTGCCGGAACTTATACGCCGTTTTTGCTGGTCAATCTGCGCGGGCCCTGGGGCTGGAGCATGTTCGGGGTGGAGTGGGGCCTGGCAGTCCTGGGAGTGGTGTTTAAGGTTTTTTTTGCAGGACGCCTGAGGATCATCTCGACCGGCATCTATCTGCTGATGGGATGGCTGATCGTGGTGACGATCAAACCGCTAGTTCTGAGCCTGCCCTGGACGGGAAGCCTCCTCATCCTAGTGGGAGGGTTGCTGTACACCGGAGGAGTGGTTTTTTACCACCGCCGGGATTTTTTTTATCACCATGCTGTTTGGCATCTTTGCGTGATATTGGGTAGTTTGTGCTGTTTTCTGGCCATTCTCTGGTATGTGCTGCCCGCAGGCCCCAAGTGAGGGGAATCCGGAATTTCCTGCGGAATGGCAGGTAAAAGGCTGTTTCAGGGCCCTTTTTGTGGACTTTTAACTTCCTGTTAAATAAAATGCTTGCAATCGGTCCAGGCGTGATACACTACATTAAACTCTACGTGGCATTGAGTCAAGACAGCTAATGGAAAGGCTGCAAGACCTGCAAGTGGGTAGCAGCCTTTTTTTGTTTATGGCGCAAGGCTTACTAAGAAAGGAGATATGCTTCTATGCCAAAAGGAACAGTAAAATGGTTCAACGAAGGCAAAGGCTACGGTTTTATCACACCGGAAGAGGGAAAAGACTTATTTGTTCATTTCTCAGGCATCAAAGGGGACGGTTTTAAGACTCTTCCCGAAGGTGCTGCGGTGGAATTTGAAATGACCGAAGGCCAAAAAGGCCCTCAGGCCATCAACGTCGTAAAGCTCTAAGCTTAGACTAGAAACAAAAAGCCCCTGGATACTTGCCCAGGGGCTTTTTTATTTTCCAGGTAGGGCATACTCTCTACCCAATAGTCGCTAGCTATTTATTACATTGGAAAAAGGGTTTAATGTGTTTGGCATGTACAGGATACCGAATAACTCCAGCCATCTTCGCCGCTGCTTGCACAACAAACCCAACCCGCGTAAGCGCTACCTCCCGGATCAAGGGTGAAACTACCCAGTGACCATTGGGCATTACTGTTGGAGTACATATAGCACATGATGTCCAAGGTTTGGTTGGTTATATTTGTCACGTAAATGTAATCCTCGTAATTCCAATTATCAGCATTATAAAGGTGTTCCATTCGAAAAGATACACAATCCGACCAGCCTGTATGGGATAACAACAGCAAACTCGAAAGCAATACAACAATCCATAGAATTCGCTTCATATTAACCTCCTTCATTCTTGTAATGAGTTATTTGCCGTTCTGAGTTTGATTGCCTTCTAATTTCCCTTTTATTTTCGCCAAGGCGTTTTTGATGGCGTTTTCCATAGTCTCTAGTTTGCTTTTGGAACGTGCAATCATTAATTGCGCGTGTTGAGTTGGACTTAAAATCTTGCTGAGCAACGTTTCCCTATCTTTTGTCGCGGCATCAGACTTCTCCTTATTTTTCGCCAGGGCATCCATTACCTCGGTCAATTCTTTGTCTGTTGCTTTTTTACTTACCAAGTCTTCCAGCTTTTTCATGAGGGTTTGTTCTTCCGTATGTAACGCCTTCATTTTTCCATCAAACTCTTCATAAAAGCCTTTTAGTTTTCCTTTCTGGTCTGGTGTTAGTCCTATCTTATTAGATATTTTGTCAAGCCAGTGGCTACTGGGTTGTCCTCCAGAAACGCTTGCGCTCGTTTGGACCATTGTGTTATCAGCAAACGATTGCAGGGGCAAAGATAGGAAACAAGCAAACAAAAAACAAAATATGTATTTGTTTAATTTCATTTTTCCTCCTTATCCTTTAGAATGTTTTGCAGAAATGATTATACCCCTAAAAAATATTATGAGGTATATTTAAAAGGTAGGCTAAATATCCTTATTAAGCTTTTTGTGTGTTAGTAGGAATACTCTCAATAAAACAATGGGATTTAAGGAGAGGTTGTTAAGATGTTTAAGAAAATAATTTTTGGAAAAACTAACTTAGAAGTAAGCAGAGTCGCTTTTGGGGGGATACCCATCCAGCGTCTCTCTATGACCGATGCCGTAGAAGTGGTGCGCGAAGCTTTAGGCCTGGGGGTCAATTTTATTGATACGGCAACGGCTTACACTGACAGCCAAGAAAAGATCGGCTTGGCTATAAAAGATATTCCCAGGCATAGGTTAGTTTTAGCGTCTAAGTCAGGAGTTAATGATAAGGCCACCATCCTAAAGGATATAGATAACTCCCTGAAGATGCTGAGAACCGATTACGTGGATATTTATCAGCTGCATAATGTAGCCTCTGAGGAAAAGTTTAACGCAGTAATGGGAGAGGGCGGGGCTTACGCAGGTATTATGGAAGCCGTCAAGCAGGGCAAGGTGAGATTCCCGGGATTTAGTTCCCATGCAATGAATTATGCAAAAAAGATGATAATGACTGACAAGTTCTTTTCTGTCCAAGTTCCTTATAATTTTATTGACCGCCAAGCTGAGGATGAGGTCATTACACTTGCGAAACAGAGGAATATGGGCATCATTGCGATGAAGCCGTTAGGCGGAGGCCTTTTAGACAATGCCGTTCTTTGTTTTAAATATTTATTGCAGATGGATGGAGTTGTTCCTGATCCAGGTATAGAAAAGCTCGGTCAAATGAGAGAGATAGTCGAGATCGTAAAAAAGGGCACTGTTTTGAGCCCTTCAGAAATGGCAGAAATGGATAGGATCCGCAGGGAAGTGGGGGATAGCTGGTGCCATCGCTGCGATTATTGCCAGCCCTGCCCTCAGCTAATAGCCATAAGTACCATTCTTTGGGTTAGATCATTTGTAAAAAGAATGGCCTATAGGGCATCCTCCTGGGTTGATAAGGAAATGGCGCGTGTTGACCAATGCACCGAATGCAGGACCTGCGTGGATCGGTGTCCTTATCATTTAGATATTCCAAAATTACTTAAACAGAACTTGTCTGTATGGCAAGAGTATATCAGCCAACAACAGCGCTAAAATAATGGGTGAGATTAAGACGCGGTTGGGTTAATTGCATTAACTAACTTAAAATTGCTTAAAATGTCAAAAAACGGGGACGCGATTATCGCTTTCCCGTTTTTTTTTAAGGCTTTTAATTGTTTCCATGTCCTTGAAAGAACAACGAGGGGTTATCACTCGTTAATGGTAAAATACCATTATATGTGGCTATTTTTCTAACCAGGATAGAATTATGACCCTAAAAAATTCTGTGGCAAAAATTATAGAAGCACTTGCACTGCTTTTACTTATTATTCCGACGTTATTTCCTCAATCCTGCTTTAGCCAGGCCACTAGCTATGGTCAAAATAAAGCACAGTGGAGGAATTTTCAGTGGTATATCTTTGAAACCCCTCATTTCACTATTTACTATTACCCAGAAGAAGAAAAGGTCGCTCAAGAGGTCTGTCAAATAGCAGAGCAGGCTTTCCAGCATGATACTAAAGTAATGGGTTTCGTCCCTACAAAACGCATTCCGATATTTTTGTACTTGACGCCTGGAGATTTTGAGCAAACGAATGTTGTGGCCGAAGACCTTGGAGATGGAGTGGGTGGTGTGACTGAGATGTTGAAAAACCGCATCACCATTCCAGCGGGGACATCCGAGCATGATCTCACCAAGGTCATCACACACGAGATGGTTCATGCGCTCCAATTTGACGTCATGTATGGTGAGGGTCTTCCTCGGACGTATCAAGTGTATCGCGCGGCTTTTGTTCCGCAGTGGCTTATGGAAGGCACTGCAGAATACGGCGCCCAGGATTGGGACAATGAGGCGGATATGTTCATGCGAGACGCTGTCATTAACGAAAGGATTAAAATGCCCAGCAGACTTTATGGTTTTGAGTATTTGGATGGGCATGAGATCTTTTTAGCCTATAAAACCTCTCAGGCTTTCATGCAATATCTTTCCGACAATTATGGACCAGAAAAGATAGGCCAGATATTCAAGAAATTTCAAAAACAACTGACCATTGGACAGATCATTAAGGAAGTTACCGGAAAGGAGCAGAAGGAGGTAGAAGAGAATTTTCGTTTTCAACTGATGCGTAAATATTGGACCCAGTCCAATGGCCTAAAAGCAGCTAGGGAATACGCCAAGCAGATGACTTTCCAGTCTAAAGAAGATATCAGTATGAATCTTTCGCCAGCTTGGTCTCCTGATGGAAAGCAAATGGTGTTCCTGGCAGACAAAGCTGGATATCTGGATATTTATCTGATGAATATTGAGACCCAGGAAACGCAGTCTTTGGTGGGCATGAGGTTTGAGTCAATATCAGGGGAAGGTAATCCTGTCTCTTGGTCACCTGATCAAAAGGAATTGGGTTTTGTGGCTCGCGAAAGAGGTAAGGATAAAATTTGCATTTATGACATATCCACGCACGTCATCAACAAGATGGACCTCCCTTTGGATGATGTGGGGTCTCCGGTTTGGTCCCCCGATGGAAAGGAGATTGCCTTTAAAGGTTCCAAAGCAGGGCAATCGGACCTCTATGTTGTGGCAGTTTCCGGGGAGGGTTTACGGCAACTTAATAGCGACAGAGCCGACGATACTGCGCCATCCTGGTCTCCGGATGGTCGATGTATCGCTTACACTACCGAAAAGAATTCTTTTAAGCAAATAGCGTTGATCCCGGCCAAAGGGGGTACGCCAACTTTATTAACTGGGGGAGAGGTTGAACATAGAAATCCGCATTGGTCGCCAGACGGACGGAAATTGATCTACTCATCTGATGAAAATGGTTTTTTTTGTTTGTATACTATGAACAGGGACGGAAGCCAAATAGAACAGTTAACAAGTACTTTTGAAGGGGATTTTTCACCTTCCTATTCACCAGGAGGCGGAAAAGTTGCATTCTCTAGTTACTCCGATTCTTGTTTCAATATTTATGTCTTAACAATACCTTCTGCCACTAGACCCTTAAGTCAAGAAGCTAAGGCGCGGGAGATGAAATTATTGCAGTATGCGGACCCCCTAGGCTTGGCTTATCCCTTTGAGCACAAAACTCCCACTCCGGTCCCTGTAGTTCAATCCCAACCAAAATCAGTTGTTGCCATACCGACCGAAATCAGTGTGACTCTAACGGCTGAGGTCAATCTGTCAGCAGTAAACAAGACGATTACTGCGAATACTCATGTGGATGGGGGCGGAGCCGAGTCCGCCGGAAATGTCATTACAAAGAAAAAATATGAATTCGAAATGAGCCCAGACCTGTTCCTCCTATTGGCTGGATATGACAGTGCGGCTGGTTTTGTCGGAGGTGGCTATATAAGCCTTAGCGATATGCCCGGTGACCACCAGATGGTGCTGTACGGGGAGGGTTTGCCTTCCATTCAACAGGTAGTTCAATGCAGTTATACCAACAGCCGTAGTCTGCTCAATTATGGAATCTCGGCCAGTTATGCGCAGTCTGTCCAGCCCTATCTGGATACCACTACCAATCAAATCAATGATTATAATCAGTTGACGGAACAGGTGCAGTTCTATGGAATTCTTCCTTTAAGCCGCTTTGACCGGATAGAAAGTGGCCCCTATGTGAACCGGATGTCAGTAAATTATAATGCCCCTGATATTTCATCCTTTGCGGTGGTTGATACCGGTGTTTTTGCTGCCTATGTTCACGACCAAATTTCACGCGTTTTTATCGAGCCAATATCCGGATTCGGTTTTAGATTTAATGTTAGCGACAATGAGAAATTAATGGGAGGAAACAGACAATACACTGCTTACTTGGCAGATTTTCAGGATTATTTCAATTTTGGAAGCGGATATTGGCGTGAGGCTGTTCTTGGTTTCAATTTAACCGGTGAATTCTTAGATGGAGGATATGCTGATACTAGTACGGGTTTAGCTTCGATCCTTACCTTGGATAGTGGGTCCGTGCGCGGCTTGACCACGGAGGAAGCCTACGGTAACAAACTAATCAGCGCAACAGCAGAGTTTAGGATTCCGAGTGTTAAAGAGATCAACTACGATGTATCCCTTCCTTTTATCGACGCTTTTATGTTGCGAGACTTATATTTTGCTCTTTTTACCGATTGTGGTTATGTTTGGGATACCCCTGAGGTCGTAAGTATCAATAAAATCAAAAACAGCGTAGGGACAGGATTGAGATTGGCGGTTTTTGTATTGCAGTCTTACCCTGCTTTACTCCGTTTTGATGTGGCCCAAAGAACTGACAATGGTGATGGACCAGCATATTATTTTGCCTTGGGCGAGAAATTTTAGGCCTTTTGCAGGACCAAAGAAAGACCACTGATCCAATCAACTGCCAATCGTATTACCTGTGGCAATTGCACAACTATTTCTTTGCTGCAGGGCGTTTTTTAGCCTTATCACTTTCCAGGGCATTCCGGGTAGCTTCTTCCGCATTCTTTCTCATCTGGGCGATATTTTTGGTGACCAGGCGAGCCGCACCTTTATATTGTTTTGTTTTAATGAGCTTGCCGGTTTTCAGCCTTTTACGGGCTGCGGCAATGGCTTTTTTGTACTGAGGCAGCCACCGGGCCTGGGCCACCAGCATTTCATCCACCATCTGCCAGACCTCTGGCGGATTGCAGACAGCCCCGACCAGGGGGTCCATCAGCATGGCCTGGCGCAGCAGCAGATCATCACCGTGGACCGCGGCTTCTACGGCTAACCGCTGCACTGTTATGCTGGCGTTACAAACCGCCGCGCATCCCAGGGGCAGGTCTCCTACACGGGGGATATTGATGCCGTTCCGGTCAACATAACCAGGGACTTCAACGATGGCATCGTCGGGCAGGTTGGTGATGCATCCGTTGTTGACCACATTAAAATAGCCCCGGTAGATGCGCCCGGTTTCCAAACCTTCGATAATATAACTGCCATGTTCCGAGCTTCTTTTTTCTGAGGGTATTTTTTCCGGAGGTTCGCTCAATAATTTAGGAAATTCACTTTCAAACCAGTTGCGTCCTTCCGTGCATACCCGCAAGTAACCGCCGGTTTCGCCGTTGATCCATGTTCCCAGGTCGATCCATTTTTTGATTTCTTGCGGGCGCTTGCGGTACCAGGGAACATACTCGCTCAGGTGGCCGTTGGATTCCGTGCTGTAGTAGCCGAACCGGCGCAGCATATCAATACGAACTTTTTCCGTTTTGCTGAATTCCGGATGTTTCTCATAGGCAGCAAGCAACTTTCCGGTCAAATCCTGGCCTTTATGCTGTACCTTGATGAACCAGGTTTGGTGGTTGATGCCGGCCGCGATGATATCCAATTCGCTTTGTTTGATACCCAGCAATTCCGAGATCTGCCAATATACCCCCTGCACCCCGTGACAAAGGCCGACGGTCGGGACGCTTCCGTAGACATTAGCGGCCCAGGTCATCATGGCATTAGGGTTGGCATAGTTCAAAAGCCGGCAGCCGGGAGCAGCCACCTCACGAATATCCTTGCAAAAATCCAGGATGGCGGCGATACCGCGCTGGCCATACATAATGCCTCCGGCACAGAGTGTGTCCCCGACACATTGGTCCACTCCATAACGGAGGGGAATTTCCACATCCGTCTTGAAACCTTCCAGCCTGCCGATGCGCGCCACACAAAATACATAATTGGCTCCCTTAACGGCTTTGCGTCGGTCTAGGGTGCTGGTGAGGCGGGTTGGAAGATTGTTTGCTTTGATATCCCGTTGCAACAGGCGCTCCACCATGCGCAGGTTGAACCTGCTGATATCCATTAAAGCGATCTCGCAATCCTGGAGCTCAGGTACGCTCAGCAGGTCCTGCACGAGTTTACGCGTGAATCCAACGCTGCCGGCGCCTATAAAAGCAATTTTAAGCCCCATCACCAAACCTCCTGTATGAAATTTTATGGAAAGAAGCTGTAACTTAGAAAAATAATTATAGCACTCCTTATTAAAAAAAAGGGAGCGCAAAAGCAGGCGTGCGTAGGGATGCGACACCTGCGGTTCTACTGGCAAACAAGATTTGAGTACGTTGCTTTTTAAATATTGCATTGGTATAGTTAATTAACGGAGGAAATATTCCATTGAATAATCAACATAGAGGTTTATGGCATTTTCTATTCAGGGCTGTGTGGACCATTATGTTTATTCCCCATAGCCAACGCCGTACTGTGGCTTTACGCATACCCGTAGCGTTGACGTATTTAGTGATTTTTTGTTTTTTGGGTTCCTTAGGGTGGTCCCTATTTATTATTTCCAGGCATATTCAATATGAATCTGTGATCAAAGACACGCAAAGGCTACGCGAGGAAAAAAGTTTATTTGCCGCAGAATTATCAAAAGGCAATGATGCCTTACAGAGAGTTGCCTACCTCGAATCATCCCTTAAGAAAATTATTAAGAAGGCTGATATCAAAACAAAGAAGTTGGTCATTGGATACCTTGGACAAGGTGGACCCACAGAAGATGATCAGGTGAATTTGCAGCGTATTTTGGAGAAAAGGGCTGATATTTCTCCGGAAGATTTGCTCAGGCAGGTTGAAAAATTTAACCGTGATGCCGAGGAAAGGGAGAAGAATTTTGGTGAACTCGTTGAATCTTTTACTGCCATTCCGTTCGGCCTTCCGGTCAAAGGTTGGATTACCTCGACCTTTGGCGAGAGAGTTTCTCCTGTCAGCGGGGAAGCCGGAGATTTTCACTGGGGAGTAGATATTGCCAATGTTAAGGGAACTCCAGTCCATACCACCGCTGACGGGGTCGTGACTTTTGCTGGTGAAGAAGGTGGTTATGGTAAGCTTGTGGTCATCCAGCACGGTTTTGGCTATACAACACGTTATGGCCATAACAACCTTATTCAGGTGGTTCTTGGGCAAAAGGTCAAGAGGGGCGATGTTATTAGTTTTATGGGCTCAACGGGATATACCACAGGGACCCATTGCCATTATGAAATAAGAAGGTATGGTATTCCTGTCAATCCTTTGAATAAGCAATTTGGTTATGCGGATTAAAAACGCCAGGAGTCGGTCATGAAAGATAAGGATTTTCTTTGATGAATTTTGGGAAAATTGAAACAGTTGTCGGTAATGGTACTGAGATAAAGGGTAATATTGTTACAAAGGGGACAATTCGAGTGGACGGGAGAGTAGAAGGAGAAATTATCAGTGAAGAAGGTGTTGTGGTTGGCGAAACAGGCATCGTTAGGGGTGATTTGACAGGAAAAAGCGTTATTGTCGGCGGTAAGGTGACTGGGGATGTCAGCTCCCATAGCACGGTTGAATTATTACCTACGGCACAGTTGGTTGGTGATGTAAGAGCAGTGCGCTTGGTTATTGCCGAAGGGGTTGTTTTTGACGGAAACTGCGAAACCGTTAAAGATAAGTCCGAAGGTGAAAGAAAAAATAAGTAGATTCTCTTAAGCCACGATAAGGAGATCCATACGAATATTCAGGGTTTATCCCAAAAACCTAAAGTAAAAGATCTCATTGCCATCCTTGAGAAAATGAAAAAGGTTATTGTGGCTTTTTCTGCGGGGGTAGACAGCACTTTCTTGTTGAAGTGTGCTTGCGACGTTTTGGGGATACAGAATGTATTGGCTGTGACTGCCGACTCATTATCGTTTAGTAGTGATGATTTAGAGGCAGCCAAGAGGGTAGCGAGAGAGATAGGCGCACGCCAATTAATCATTAAAACGGATGAATTTGGGGATGAAAATTTTTTGACCAATCCATTGAACCGCTGTTACTTCTGCAAAAAAGATTTATATCAAAAACTGATTTTGATAGCTCAACGAGAACAATATTTTTATGTCGTTGATGGATTTAATGTTAATGATTTGTCTGATTTCAGGCCTGGGCATGTGGCAGCAAAGGAGTTGGAAGTCAGGCATCCCTTACACGAAGCTGGCTTTGCTAAAGAAGAAATCAGGGATGCGGCGAAGGTTTTGGGTCTTTCTGTTTGGGACAGGCCAGCCGAAGCTTGTCTGGCCTCGCGTTTTCCCTACAATACACGGATTACCAAAGAAGCTGTAAAAAAAGTTGAGCTTGCAGAAAAATTTTTAAAGCAATTATTGAATGTTGACCAGGTTAGAGTTAGGTTTCACGGAAATATAGCGCGTATTGAATTGAAAGCAGCTGATCTCTCCAAAGTTTTTCTTAATGGAAGTAATAAAATGATAGTGGCAAAGCTCAAGGAGTTTGGATTTAACTATGTCACATTAGATTTGGAAGGGTACCGTGCGGGAAGTTTAAATGAGGCAGTTTCAGAGAATTCCAAACAAAATGTCTCACTAATTCGAAAAATTCCGTTGCGCGAAAAAATTAGCTAAATTCTCAAGTTTTGGCGATTGAAATTCAGATTTAATTTAGGAATGACAAGCTTAAAATTTTTAATTAGAGGCTAAATATCAATGAATATCGGGATTGTTACTGATACTTACCGGCCAAGGGTTAATGGGGTTGTGGCGTCTATCGATACCTTTGCCAATGAATTTAGGAAATTAGGGCACAATGTCTATATTTTTGCTCCCTCTTTCCCGAAAGTACAAGAGGAAAAGGACCTTTATCGTTTTCCTTCGTTGTATTTATTTTTTGATCCAGAAGATCGGTTGCCAATCCCATGGAATTCAAAGATCGTCAATAAAATATCACAGTTAAATTTGGATGTGATCCATACCCAGACGCCATTCACTTTAGGAATAGCAGCAATAAAATGGGCTAAAAGAAATAGTATTCCTTTGGTACATACTTACCACACTTTATTCACTTCCTATGTTGAACATTACCTAAAATTTATCCCTAAGAAATGGGGTATTAGTTGGGCAAAAGGATTTAGCCGATGGTACTGCAATAAATGCCAGTTGATTATAACCCCATCCTCACAAATGAAGGAAAGCGTTTTGAGTTATGGCGTCAAGGCGCCGATTGAAATTAATCCTACCGGGATTAATATGAGTAAGTTCCAGACTTTTAGTGGCCAAGATTTTAGGAACAAGTTTGGAGTCAACCAAGATGAAGTAATGTTGCTTTTTATGGGAAGGATGGGACGCGAGAAAAACGTTGATTTTCTTTTCCGTGTATTACAAAGAGTGTTGAAGGTGATTCCTAAGACACGGTTGGTTGTAGCTGGTGAAGGACCTGCTAAAGCCGATTTAGTTAAGCTTGCAGGAGATATGGGATTAAAAAATAATATTCTTTTCTTGGGCTATTTTTCTCCCCAAGACTGGGTAAATTGTTACGCTGCGGCCGACCTTTTTACTTTTGCTTCAATAACCGAAACCCAGGGTTTAGTTGTCACTGAAGCGATGGCTGTTGGAACCCCCGTGGTGGCAGTCGGAGAGATGGGTGTGGCTGATGTTATGAAAGGTGATAAGGGTGGGATTTTAACCAAACTTGATGAGGAAGAATTCACGCAATCTGTCTTGAAATTGCTTGCAGATAAAGCACTTTATGCTACTAAAAAGAAAGAGGCATTTGAATGGGCTAAGGAATGGTCTTCCCAATCCATGGCTAAAAGGTTGTTGAAATATTACGAAAACCTCAAATAAAACCAATGGTTTCCTGCCTAAAATTTATTTCAAATAAATCCTAGACATTTGCCGTTTAATTAGAGTAATATACGTATTTCTCTAAAGTCGCTTTTAGGTGTTGTTTTTTCAGCAAAAAATTGTTGGAAGGAGCAAGATGGCCTACAACTATAATCGCATTGGTAAAGTCAATAGGAAGAGTTTCTCGAAAATATCTGAAATAATGGAAAATCCAAATCTACTGGAAATCCAAAGAAAATCATATGAAGAATTCCTGCAAAGAGATGTCCCCCCTGAAAAAAGAAAAAACCAAGGCTTAGAGGCCGCTTTCCAAAGCATTTTTCCTTTAAGCGATTTTCATAATTATGCTTCCCTTGAGTATTCTCATTACACCTTAGGTGAACCAAAATACAGCGTTGAAGAATGCCAACAGAGAGATATGACTTATGCTGTCCCTTTAAAGGTCACCTTAAGGCTTATTTTGAAGGAAAGAGATAGTGAAAAGAATATCGTAATCCAAAAAAAGATTAAGGATATTAAAGAGCAGGAGATTTTTGTCTGCGAACTTCCTTTGATGACTTCAAACGGGACTTTTATTATCAATGGGGCCGAGCGCGTCATTGTAAGCCAATTGCACCGCTCTCCGGGTGTTTCTTTCGGTGATGATGAAGGCAAGACCCATGCCAGTGGAAAAAAACTTTTTTCTGGAAAGGTCATTCCATATCGTGGTTCGTGGCTCGAGTTTGAATTTGATGTTAACGACGTGCTTTACGTGAGAATTGATAAGCGTAAAAGACTATTGGCCACCATTTTTCTGAGAGCTTTGGGGCTTAGTACTACGGATGATATTTTAAAGGAATTTTTTGGAAAAGAAGAAGTGGCACTCAAGGAGCCGAAATCTTTAGTTGGAAAAATTTGTGCTGAGGAAATCATTGATTCTAGAACCGGTGAGGTACTTTTAGAAGCCGGTCAGAAAATCACTAAGGAAGATTTTCAAAAATTCGAATCGTTGAAGATTAAGAAGATATCTCTTTTAAACATTGGTGAACAGTCTGAAGGCCATCCTATCTTGAAAACTTTGGAAAAGGATAACCTCAAGAATCACGAGGAAGCCTTACTGGAGATTTACAAGAAAATTAGACCAGGAGATCCCATTACGATTGAAGGGGCCAAAAGTCTCCTTGAAAACATGTTTTTTAATATCAAAAAATATGATTTCGCAAAAGTAGGAAGATATAAGATCAACCAGAAGCTTCATGACGGTGGCACAGAGGGTAAGGGTACCCTTCGCAAAGAAGATGTTGTTGAGACGATTAAATATTTGATCAAGCTTCAAAGTGGCGAGGGGATTAAAGACGACATCGATCACCTGGGAAATCGCAGGCTGCGTTCGGCAGGTGAACTTGTGGAAAATCAGTTCCGTATAGGACTGGCCAGGATGGAAAAAGTCGTCAAAGAACGCATGAATATCCTTGAACTTGATAATATGATGCCCAGCAATATCGTGAATCCTAAAGCCATTGCAACATCTGTTAAGGAGTTTTTTGGAAGCAGCCAGCTTTCCCAGTTCATGGACCAGACCAACCCATTAGCCGAGCTCACCCATAAACGGCGCTTAAGCGCTCTTGGGCCAGGTGGGCTAAATCGGGAGCGGGCTGGCTTTGAGGTCCGCGACGTCCATCATACCCATTATGGTCGCATGTGTCCCATTGAGACTCCTGAAGGACCGAATATCGGTTTAATTGCCTCACTGAGTACTTTTGCCAGGGTTAATGAGTTCGGCTTTATTGAAGCTCCGTATCGGAAGGTTGCCAAAGGAAGGGTCACGGAAGAAGTTGAATATCTTTCCGCTGATAGAGAGGATGAATTTTATATTGCCCAAGCTAATGCAGCTATCGACAAAAAGGGCAATTTTCTTGATGAATTAGTAGCCTGCCGTTTTAAAGGTGAATTCCCCTATGTTGCCCCTGATTCTATTCATTATATGGACGTGGTTCCCAAACAGGTTGTCAGCGTTGCTACAGCTTTAATTCCTTTTCTAGAACATGATGACGCTAACAGGGCACTAATGGGTTCTAATATGCAAAGACAAGCGGTGCCTTTATTAAATACTGAAGCTCCCTTAATCGCAACCGGTATGGAGTATAAGGTCGCTTGTGATTCCGGGGTTGTAGTGATCGCGAAGAGAAGTGGTGTGGTAGAAAGCGTTGAGGCGAATAAAATTATCATTCTTGCGGATGAGGCAAAGGATGGCAAAGGCGATAAGGCCACCCCGGATGTTTACGACTTAGTCAAATTCAGGCGTTCTAACCAGGATACCTGTATTAATCAAAGGCCTATTGTGAAAAGAGGGGATCATGTAGTGAAAGGCCAAATCATTGCCGATGGGCCGGCCACGGACCAAGGAGAGCTAGCCTTGGGCAGGAATTTGTTGGTCGCTTTCATGCCCTGGGGGGGGTACAACTACGAGGATGCTATTCTGGTCAGCGAAAGATTATTGGAAGAGGATCTTTTTACTTCTGTCCATATTGAGGAATTTGAAGTCGAGGCTAGGGACACCAAGTTGGGAAAAGAAGAAGTCACGAGGGATATTCCACATGTTGGAGAAGAGGCTCTGAAGGATTTGGACGAGAACGGAATCGTCCGCATAGGTGCTGAGGTAGGGCCGGGAGATATTTTGGTAGGAAAAGTCACCCCTAAGGGAGAAACTGTTTTGACACCTGAAGAGAAATTGTTGCATGCCATTTTCGGGGAAAAAGCAGCGGATGTCAGGGATACCTCTTTGCGTGTTCCTCCCGGTGTTGAAGGTAAAGTTGTCGATGTTAAAGAATTCTCGCGTAGAGAGTTTGATAAGGGTGGGCATCTAAAAGCTAAAGACAGAGAGACTATTAAGTCCATTGAGAAGGAATATACCAAACAGGTCGAGGCACTTCGTGCCAGCCTTAACAGCGCTATTCGCGAATTAAAAAAAGAAGCCAAGAAGAAAAGTGGGGGGATGTCTGAGGGGGATCTTGAAGAATCAATCAAGCACTATAAGCTTTTAGCTGACGTGAAGATCGCCGAGGCCGATCAAGCAAAAGATGCTGAGATCGAAAAGATTAAAAAAGGCGATGAATTGCCTGCCGGTGTGGTGAAATTTGTCAAAGTTTATGTCGCAAAAAAACGTAAGCTTTCCGTGGGCGATAAGATGGCTGGTCGTCACGGCAATAAGGGTGTGGTGTCGAAGGTCGTACCCAAGGAAGATATGCCGTATCTTCCCGATGGGACCCCTGTTGATATCGTTTTAAATCCTTTGGGAGTACCTTCCCGTATGAACGTTGGTCAGATTTTGGAAACTCATTTGGGATGGGCTGCCTATTTACTTGGTGAGCCTATGGAAACACCCGTTTTCGATGGTGCCTCGGAGACCGAGATTAAAGCCGAGTTAAAAAAGGCCAGTCTTCCCGAAGACGGCAAGATCACGCTCTATGATGGTAAAACAGGAAATCCTTTTGATCAGAAAGTCAGCGTGGGTTATATCTATATGCTGAAACTCTCACATCTTGTTGATGATAAGATCCATGCCCGGTCGATAGGGCCATATTCTCTAGTTACCCAACAGCCTTTAGGGGGTAAAGCTCAATTTGGTGGCCAACGCTTTGGAGAAATGGAAGTCTGGGCTCTTGAGGCCTACGGGGCTGCACATACCTTGCAAGAGATCTTGACTGTAAAAAGCGATGATGTGCAGGGTCGGACTAGAATATATGAGGCTATTGTAAAGGGCAAAAACGCGCCAGAACCAGGCATTCCCGAGTCATTTAATGTCCTTGTTAAAGAATTGCAAGGTCTTGGTTTGGATGTTGAGTTACTCAAGAATGGGGCGATGATAGCAGCAACGGGTGTACCTAAACGAAAAGGTAGTGGCAAGAAAGATTTAGCCGCCAGGAGGAAGATGTAATGATAAAAGAAGTGATTTCCTTAAAAGAATTTGCAATGAAGTTGGACCCTTTTGAACAAAAAGAGGTCCAGGATTTTGATGCCATGAAGATAGGTTTAGCTTCTTCTGAAAAAATTCTGGCATGGTCCCATGGGGAAGTGAAAAAGCCTGAAACCATTAATTACCGCACCTTTAAGCCCGAGAGGGACGGTCTTTTCTGTGAAAGAATTTTTGGGCCCACAAAGGATTGGGAGTGCAATTGCGGCAAATATAAGAGAATCAAACATAAGGATGTTGTTTGTGACCGGTGCGGGGTTGAAGTTACCTTAGCCAAGGTTAGGCGTGAAAGAATGGGACATATTGAGCTTGCTGCTCCCGTTTCCCATATATGGTATTTCAAGAGTTTGCCAAGCCGGATTGGGTATTTATTAGATATTTCACAAAAAAGCCTGGAGAAGGTCCTTTATTACGAAGAATATATCGTCGTTGACCCTGGTGATACCCCTCTTAGAAAGGGCGATCTATTTAAAGAGGAAGAATATAGAAAATACTGTGAGCAGTATAAAGATTCCAAGGGAAAAGTGAAATTTAAAGCCAAAATGGGCGCGGAGGCAATTCGCGACCTTTTGAAAGAAATAGATATTAGTAAACTTTCTGACGATCTCCGTAAGGAAATGCTTCAAACCAATTCAATCCAGAAGAAGAAAGACCTCGTTAAACGTTTGAAAGTTGTAGAGTCGTTTCGAAAGTCCAAGAATCATGCGGATTGGATGATCTTGGATGTAGTACCTGTCATTCCTCCTGAATTAAGACCTCTTGTTCCTTTAGAGGGCGGTCGTTTTGCCACTTCCGATTTAAATGATCTTTACCGTCGGGTTATTAATAGGAACAACAGATTAAAAAGGCTTTTGGAATTAAAGGCGCCTGATGTCATCATTAGGAATGAAAAAAGGATGCTTCAGGAGTCCGTGGATACCCTTTTTGATAATGGTCGCCGGGGGAAACCTGTAAAAGGCGCTGGAAACCGGCCTCTTAAATCCCTAAGCGATATGCTAAAGGGAAAAGAAGGAAGGTTCCGTCAAAATCTTTTAGGAAAACGCGTGGATTACTCGGGACGGTCCGTTATTGTTGTTGGACCAGAGCTTAAACTTCATCAATGTGGTATCCCTAAACTCATGGCTTTGGAGCTTTTTAAGCCTTTTATTATCAAGAAGTTAGAAGAGAGAGGGTATGTCCATACCATAAAAAGCGCCAAGAAAATGATGGAGAAAGTCAGACCTGAAGTCTGGGATATCCTGGAAGAAGTGACTAAAGAACATCCTGTGCTATTAAACCGGGCCCCTACGTTGCATCGCCAAGGCATTCAAGCTTTTGAATTAGTATTAATAGAAGGCAAAGCCATTCGCATCCATCCTTTAGTTTGTGCTGCTTACAACGCAGATTTTGACGGAGACCAGATGGCTGTCCATGTTCCTCTCTCGGCAGAATCGCAAATCGAGGCCAGGGTGCTCATGTTCTCGACGAATAATATTATGTCTTTAGCAAATGGCAATCCGATTGTGACTCCTTCTCAAGATATTGTGTTGGGTTGCTACTATTTAACTAAGGCAAAGATTGGCGGTCTTGGAGAGAATAAGATTTTCTCCAACTGCGACGAAGTAGAGCTAGCTTATGAAACCCAGAGCGTCGGATTGCATTCAATTATCAAAGTCCGGATAAATGGGAAGCTGGAATCAACGACCGTTGGCAGGGTTTTATTCAATCAGGCTCTTCCAGAAGGTTTGCCTTATGTTAACAAGGTTCTGGATAAGAAAGAATTGTCCAAGTTAGTAGAATATAGTTTCCATGAGCTGGGAAGCCAGCGCACCGCCGTTCTTCTGGATGCCTTGAAAGAAATAGGTTTTACTTATGCAACAAAGGCCGGTATCACGGTCTCCGTCGATGATATGAAGATTCCTTCAGGAAAAGGCAAGATTATTACGAGGGCAAAGGAAGAGGTCAGCAAGATTGAGCGACAGTATAAGGACGGGGTCATCACCAATGGTGAGCGTTATAACAAGGTTATCGATGTGTGGACCCAGGCCACAGAAAGTATTGCAGAAGAAATGTTCACGGGATTAAGCGATGACCTGCAGGGTTTTAACCCTATCTTTATGATGGCAGATTCTGGAGCTCGTGGCAGCAAACTACAGATTAGACAATTGGCGGGTATGAGAGGTTTGATGGCCAAACCTCAACAGAAAATCACAGGTGAAATAGGTGAAATTATCGAGTCTCCTATTATTGCCAATTTCCGAGAAGGTCTTACTGTTCTTGAATATTTTATTTCGACTCATGGAGCTCGAAAAGGTTTGGCTGATACTGCTTTAAAGACCGCTGAGGCCGGTTATTTAACGCGCCGACTGGTTGACGTGGCACAAGATGCCATTATTACAGAGGATGATTGCGGAACCATTAAAGGAATAACTGTTAGCGCAGTGAAAGAGGGTAGCGAAACCATTCAGCCCTTGAGAGAACGGATCGTCGGCAGAATTGCAATGGATAATATAGTTAAGGTAGAAAGTGATGAGGTTATTGTAAAAACAAACCAGGAAATTACCGAAGAGATAGCTGATCGGATTGAAAAGGAAGATTTTTCTAAGATCAGGATCAGATCCGTGTTGACGTGTGAATCAAAGAGAGGGGTTTGCGCAAAATGTTATGGAAGGAATTTGGGGACTGGGAAGATAGTGGAGTTAGGCGAGGCTGTGGGGGTCATCGCTGCGCAATCAATTGGTGAGCCCGGTACCCAGTTAACACTGCGAACTTTTCACATAGGTGGTACAGCCAGCCGTGTTTTGGAACAATCAAAGATCGAGGCGAAGAATTCCGGGATAATTCGTTATCAAAACCTGAAAGTTTTGAAGAATCGTTCAGGAAACATCCTTGTTCTAAACCGTAACGGGGAAGTGGGCGTTTATGATGAAACAGGGAGAGAACGCGAAACTTACAAGATGCCCTATGGTGGAGAATTGAAGAAAAAAGACGGCGAACAAGTAACCAAAGGTGAAGTTATTGCTACCTGGGACCTCTATAACGTGCCAATCTTTTCTGAAGCCAGTGGACGCGTTGCTTTCAAAGATATCATTGAGGGGGTCACGATGCGTGAGGAAGTCGACCCAAGTACCGGTTTAATTGGACGCGTTATTATTGAGCATAGGGAAGAAGATATGCATCCACAAGTCAGGGTCACCAAAGAAGATGGTGATGAAATAGGCATATATGCTATTCCTACTGGTGCTCACCTGGTCGTGAGCGGAGGTGATGCTGTTAATGTTGGGGATGTTCTGGCGAAGATTCCAAGAGAGCTGAGCAAGACGAGGGATATCACGGGCGGTCTTCCAAGGGTGGCAGAATTATTGGAAGCTAGAAAGCCAAAAAATGACGCAATTATTTCTGAAATAGACGGCGAAGTGCATTTTGGTCCTCCTGCACGAGGAATGCGCAAAATTATTGTCCGGCACGATAGTGGCGTGGAAAAAGAATATCTAGTTCCTTATGGCAAACATTTGAATGCAAGAGAGGGCGATTCGATCTTGGCAGGGGAGCCATTAACAGATGGATCCATTAACCCTCATGATATTTTAAAAGTTAAAGGTGAGAATGAGGTTCAAGAATACTTGGTCAATAAGATACAGGAAGTTTATAGACTTCAGGGTGTCACCATCAACGATAAGCATATAGAAGTCATTGTTAGGCAGATGCTTAAAAAGGTAAGAATAGATAATCCTGGTGATACTGAGTATTTAGTCGGACAGCAGGTTGACAAAGTTGAATTTAAGGAGGAAAACGAGAAAGCTATCAAGCAGAACAAACAACCTGCTACCGCCCACTCTATCTTACTTGGTATAACTAAGGCATCCTTAGGAACCGAAAGCTTCATTTCCGCTGCTTCTTTCCAAGAAACGACTCGGGTATTAACTGAGGCCGGGGTAAGCGGAAAAGTTGATGAATTAAGAGGACTTAAAGAGAACGTCATCATGGGTCACTTGATTCCTGCCGGGACAGGAATGCGGATTTACAGGGATATTGTGCTGGACAAAGAACTCATTGCTCCTGAGCAGCCTGTGTTACCAACAATTAACTTAAAGCAGAATCTTATTTAATGATAGTTCGTTTGGCGTTTTTGTCTTGAAATATCTTGACATATTTTAGATTAGTTGATAAAAAGGTGCTTCAACCTTGGGATGGCTTTTGAAGAGATTAATGGGGAGGCGAGAAGCGCCAAAAAAGGTTAGCTTTGCCGGAATATAAAAAGAAGATTTTTTATACAAAAGGCGGGCTTCCCCGCCTTTTTTATTTTGTCAGGAGGAAAGTTAATGCCAACAATTGAGCAGCTGGTCAGAAAAGGGCGCGACATTTTACAACATAAAACCACTGCGCCAGCTTTACAGAATAATCCCCAAAAAAGGGGGGTTTGCGTAAGCGTAAAAGTTGTTACGCCTAAAAAACCTAATTCAGCGCTAAGAAAAATTGCCCGGGTGCGTTTGACTAATAGAATGGAAGTGACGGCCTACATTCCTGGAGTAGGTCATAATCTGCAAGAACATTCTATTGTTTTAGTGCGCGGTGGACGCGTGAAAGACTTGCCTGGTGTTCGTTATCATATTGTTCGGGGTACTTTAGATACTGCTGGCGTGACAAACCGGAAGCAGGGGCGGTCTAAATATGGAATGAAGAGACCCAAAGAAGTGAAAGAAGGGGAGAAGAAGAGTGCCTAGACGAAGGGTTGTCAGCAAGAGGGAAATTCTTCCTGACGAACAATTTAATTCTACCGTTGTGGCTAAGTTTATAAATGTCATGATGCGCAAAGGTAAAAAAAGCACTGCTCAGAAGATTTTCTATGATTCGCTTGCTTTTATCAAAGAGAAAAGCGGCGAGAATCCCTTGAATGTTTTTAAGCAGGCCCTAGACAATGTTAAGCCTTTACTTGAAGTGAAGTCCCGGAGAGTTGGGGGCGCAACCTATCAAGTACCCGTTGAGGTGAGGCCTGAACGCCGGATTTCTCTGGCCATGAGGTGGATCACTGAATTTTCCAAACAGCGGAAGGAAAAAACCATGGCCGTTAAGTTAGCCTCTGAACTCATGGAAGCCTATAAGAACCAAGGCGGGGCTTTTAAGAAGAAAGAAGATACCCATAAGATGGCAGAAGCCAATAAGGCTTTTGCGCATTATAAATGGTAGCGAGGAAATATGATAAAGGAAAAAGAACAGGAGTCAGCACCGGTTGTTAGGGCTTATCCCTTAGAAAGAACAAGAAATATAGGGATTATGGCTCACATTGATGCCGGAAAAACAACGGCTACCGAACGGGTCCTTTATTATACGGGGGTTGTATATAAGATAGGCAATGTAGATGAAGGAACGGCGACCATGGATTGGATGCCACAGGAACAAGAGAGAGGTATTACTATTACTTCCGCAGCAACTTCCTGTGTTTGGAATAATAACCTCATTAATATCATTGATACCCCCGGGCACGTTGACTTTACCGTGGAGGTTGAACGTTCGCTCAGGGTTTTAGATGGAGCTGTGGCCATTTTTACCGCGGTTGAAGGTGTTGAACCTCAATCTGAAACAGTTTGGCGACAAGCAGATAAATATGGGGTTCCCAGGATTGCTTTTATTAATAAAATGGACCGGGTTGGGGCGGATTTTTATTGGGCCGTTCAAACTATTCGTGATCGTCTTGGGGCGAGGGCCGTGCCCATTCAACTTCCTATTGGGAAAGAGGATCAATTTGTAGGTATTGTGGATTTAATTAATATGAAGGCGACGATTTGGCTTGAAGAGACTTTAGGTGCTAAATATGAGGACCGTGAAATTCCTAGCAATTTACTGGAAGATGCACGAAAGTTCCGTAAAGATCTAATAGCTAATATAGCGGAATTTGACGATATTCTTATGGAAAAATTTGTTGAAGAGAAAGAAGCAACTATTGAAGATATTAAAAGAGCAATGCGTAAAGGGACTATCACTAATCAAGTCATACCTGTATGCTGTGGAACAGCTTATAAAAATAAGGCAATTCAACCACTTCTAGATGCGGTAGTTGATTTTTTACCTTCGCCGTTAGATAGGCCTGAAACAGTCGGAGTCAATCCCCAAACAGATGAAAAAGAAGTTAGAAACGCTAACTCTACTGACCCATTTTGTGGCATAGCTTTCAAAATTATGTCAGATCCCTATGCGGGGAAACTCACTTTTTTTAGAGTTTATTCTGGAGTTTTAGAAGCTGGTTCATATGTTTATAACGCTAGTAAAGATGTCAGGGAAAGAGTGGGGCGTTTATTAAGAATGCATGCCAATCATCGCGAAGATATTAAATCTGTTTCAGCTGGAGATATTGCTGCAATAGTTGGTTTACGATCTGCTACAACGGGAGACACCATTTGTGATGAAAAAAACCCTATTGTTCTCGAATCCATGAAATTTCCTGAACCAGTTATTTTTGTGGCCATTGAACCAAAGACAAAAGCAGACCAAGAAAAAATGGGAATTGCCTTGAATAGATTATCTGAAGAGGACCCTACGTTCAAGGTCAGTTCAAATATAGAGACGGGACAAACGATTATTGCCGGAATGGGTGAATTGCATCTGGAAATTATTGTTGACAGGATGTTCAGGGAATTTAAAGTTGAAGCTAATGTAGGCAAGCCCCAAGTAGCTTATCGCGAAACGATTCGTCGTAAGGTTGAAATCGAGGGAAAATATATCAGGCAGTCTGGGGGTCGTGGCCAGTATGGGCACGTTTGGCTTAATTTGGAGCCTGTAGACCCAGGAAAAGGTTATGAGTTCGTCAACAAAATCGTTGGAGGTGCTATTCCAAAGGAATATATTCCAGCTGTTGATAAAGGTATCAAGGAAGCCATGGAGAATGGCGTGCTAGCTGGTTATCCTGTTGTTGATTTAAAAATTACTTTGTTTGATGGTTCCTTCCATGAAGTTGATTCTTCAGAAATGGCCTTTAAGGTAGCTGCCTCAATAGCCTTCAAGGAAGGTATGCAAAAAGCGTCTCCTGTACTTCTTGAACCCATTATGGAAGTTGAAGCGGTGGCTCCGGAAGAATTTATGGGAGATATAATTGGAAATTTGAATTCAAGGCGGGGAAAAATCGAAGGGGTTGAGAATAGGAATAATGCCAGAGTTATAAAATCTTACGTACCTTTAGCGAGCATGTTCGGGTATTCAACTGATCTGAGGTCCATGACTCAAGGCAGAGGAACTTATACTATGCAATTCTCGAAGTACGAGGAAGTGCCACGTAACATCATGGAAGAGATCGTGGCGAAGGTTAAAGGCAAATAATTCCAAAGTAAGGGGGAAAACAAGATGTCCAAGGCAAAATTTGAGAGGACGAAGCCGCATGTAAATATAGGGACGATAGGGCACATCGACCACGGGAAGACGACATTGACGTCAGCGATCACGAAGGTATTGGCGACGGTAGGGAAAGCGACGGCGAAGAGGTTCGATGAGATAGACAACGCGCCGGAGGAGAAAGAGCGCGGGATCACGATAGCGATAGCGCACGTAGAGTACGAGTCGGACAAGAGGCACTATGCGCACGTAGACTGTCCCGGGCATGCGGATTACGTGAAGAACATGATCACGGGGGCGGCGCAGATGGACGGAGCGATCCTGGTGGTATCGGCAGCGGACGGACCGATGCCGCAGACGCGGGAGCATATCTTGCTGGCGAGGCAGGTTGGGGTTCCGTATATCGTGGTTTATTTGAACAAAGTGGACATGGTGGATGACGCGGAACTGATCGACCTGGTAGAGACGGAAGTGCGGGAATTGCTGACGAAATACGGATTTCCTGGGGACAAGACGCCGATCGTGAGAGGGTCGGCTTTGAAAGCGATGGAGCACGCGTGCGGGAAAGCGGATTGTCCGCAGTGCGGGTCGATCTTCAAGCTGTTGGAAGCGGTAGACGCGTATATCCCGACGCCCAAGAGAGAGATAGACAAGCCGTTCTTGATGTCGATCGAAGACGTATTTTCGATCACGGGTCGAGGGACGGTAGTGACGGGAAGGGTAGAGAAAGGGATCATCAAGATTGGGGAAGAGGTAGAGATCGTGGGGATCAAGGACACGGTGAAGACGGTGGTGACGGGGCTGGAGATGTTCCGGAAGCTTTTGGATGATGCGCAGGCAGGGGACAATGTAGGGGCGTTATTGAGAGGGATAGAGAAGGACGGGGTAGAGAGGGGCCAGGTGTTAGCGAAGCCAGGGACGATCACTCCGCACAAGAAATTCAAAGGGGAAGTATACGTATTGACGAAAGAGGAAGGCGGAAGGCACACGCCGTTTTTCAATGGATACCGTCCGCAGTTTTATTTTAGGACGACGGACGTGACGGGAGTGGTGACATTGCCGAAGGGGGTCGAGATGGTGATGCCCGGGGACAATATCACGATGGATATAGAGCTGATCACGCCGATCGCGATGCAGAAGGAGCTAAGGTTCGCTATCCGAGAGGGTGGCCACACGGTCGGTTCCGGCGTTATCACTGAAGTCGTACAGTAAAACGGGAGAGGAAGTTTTAGAATGCTCAGTCAAAAGATCAGAATAAAACTAAAAGGTTTTGATTATAAGCTCCTTGATCGCTCGGCGGGTGAGATCGCAGAGACTGTTCGGAAAACAGGGGCTAGGATATCAGGCCCTGTTCCATTACCGACGGAGAGAAGTGTTTTTACCGTTCTGCGTTCGCCACATGTTGATAAAAAGTCCAGGGAGCAATTTGAAATACGCACCCACAAAAGGCTCATTGATATTTTAGAGCCAAACCCCAAGACGGTAGACGCTCTGACAAAGTTAGACCTGCCGGCAGGGGTCGATGTTGAAATAAAACTTTAAGGAAGAAGCAAATGTTAGGACTTTTGGCAAAAAAAATTGGGATGACCCACCTTTTTGATGACCAGGGCAACAGAGTGCCAGTAACAGTTTTATTGGCAGGTGGTTGTGTCGTCCAAAAGAAGTCTTTGGAAAAAGATGGATACGATGCTGTCCAGATCGGATTTGACGAAATTCCGATGAAGAAGGCAAACAAGTGTTTGAAAGGTCATTTTGCGAAATCAAAGACCTCGGCTTTTCGGTTTCTCCGTGAATTCAGGGGTACGGATGTTAAGGAGATTCAAGAAGGCCAACAGGTTAAGGTTGATTTGTTTAAAAAAGGAGAGATGGTCGACGTCAAGGGTGTTTCCAAAGGTAAAGGTTTCCAAGGTGTTGTAAAACGTTGGCATTTCAGGGGTGGCGCTAATTCACATGGTTCAATGTTTCACCGGGCTCCTGGTTCCATTGGTTCAAGTTCAGACCCCTCTAGGGTTTTTAAAGGCTTGAAAATGCCGGGGCATTTGGGTGCAAAGGTTATTTCGGTCCAGAATCTAAAAATCATTAAAATTGATCCGGAGAAGAACCTTTTAGCATTACAAGGAGCTGTGCCTGGGGCTAAACAGGGATATTTAATTGTGAATAGGGCAGTCAAGACAAAAGTAAAAGCTACTGTGAAGGAAAACATTACCAAGAAGGAAAAGGGTTAAGCTATGGAAGCACCTTTATTATCAAAGGAAGGTCAAGAAATCTCTAAATTGACTCTTGATGAAAGTATTTTTAATGCTGAGGTTAATAGAGGTATTTTGCATCAGGTTGAGCTAGCTTATCTTGCTGGTTTAAGACGAGGTACTGCAAAGACAAAGACAAGAAGTGAAGTCAGCGGGGGCGGTAAAAAGCCTTGGAAGCAAAAAGGCACCGGGCGTGCTCGGCAGGGTAGCACCCGGGCGATCCAATGGAAAGGCGGCGGCATTGCTTTTGGTCCTCAACCTCGTTCTTTCAAGCAAAATACACCTCGTAGCATGAGAAGGTTAGCATTGAAATGTGCACTTAGTGAAAAAGCCCGTGCTCAGAAAATATTAGTTTTGGAAAGCCTGCAGATAGAGAAAGCCAAGACAAGGGAGATTGTCCAGAATTTGAAGAAACTGCCGTTAGAGGGTAAGGTGTTGATCCTCTTATCAAAATACGAAGCTAATGTTTTCAAATCCTGCAAAAATATTGCAGGAGTGCAAGCAGAAACAGTCTCAAATATCAATGTCCATGAGCTTTTAAAATGCAATCAGATCGTATTTTTAAAAGATGCTATGGACCGTTTGATATTGTCATTGAACAATAGTCAGGAGACTAAATGAAGGACCCTACTTTAATTATTAAATCACCTGTCATTACAGAGAAGGGAACTCGTCTTAAAGAAAAAGGACAATATGTTTTTGAGGTAGATCCCGATTCAAATAAACTGGAAATCAAAAAGGCCATCGAAACTTTGTTTAAAGTCAAGGTGATGAAAGTTAGAACCATGCACGTTTTAGGTAAAGTAAAGCGTTATCGTTTTCGTGAAGGGAAGAGGCCGAATTGGAAGAAAGCGATTGCGACTTTAAAAAGTGGCGATCATATTGAATTTTTTGAGGGAGTTTAGCGATGCCCATGAAGGGATTTAATCCAACCTCTCCTGCAGTCAGGAGCATGACTGTCTCAACTTTTGAAGAAATTACAAAAGATGTTCCTGAGAAGTCATTGTTGGAGAAACTGTCATATAAGGCCGGACGTAACGTCTATGGCCGTATCACTTCAAGGCACCGTGGGGGCGGTCATAAAAAGATGTATCGGACTATTGATTTTAAAAGGGATAAACGTGATATCCCGGCCAAAGTCCTTGCCATTGAGTACGATCCTTATCGGAGTGCTAGATTGGCTTTGCTCCAATATGCAGACGGTGAGAAGCGCTACATTGTAGCTCCAGTCGGATTAAATGTTGATGACATGGTCAAGGCTGGTGAGGACGCTGATATAAAACCAGGCAATGCCTTGCCGTTACGGAATATCCCTGATGGCATCCAGATCTATAACATTGAGTTGAAAAAAGGGAAAGGTGGCCAGTTGGTCCGGGTTGCCGGCGCTACCGCTCAGCTTATGGCCAAAGAAGGACAGTATATTCAAGTGCGGCTTCCTTCTGGAGAGGTAAGGAAAATCCACCAGGAGTGTTATGCTACAGTAGGGCAGGTCGGAAATTTAGAACATGAGAACGTTTCCCTGGGCAAGGCCGGCCGGTCAAGATGGCTAGGCAGGCGTCCACATGTCCGAGGGGCTGCAATGAACCCCTGCGACCATCCTCATGGCGGAGGCGAGGGTAAGGCTTCTGAAGGAAGACCTCCAGTTTCACCCTGGGGACAGCAAGCTAAAGGTTTAAAAACAAGGGCCAACTTAAGTACTGAGAGACTTATAATCAAACATAGAAAATAAAGAGAGGGTTTTATGTCAAGGTCTTTAAAAAAAGGTCCCTATATTGATCAAAAAATTCTGAAAAAAATAGCCCAGATGGAAGCATCTGGAGAGAAGAAAGTGATTAAAACTTGGGCGAGGAGTTCTACCATAACGCCTGAAATGGTGGGCTTTACCTTTGCTATCCATAATGGGAGGAAATTTTTGCCAATTTATATGACAGAAAATATGGTTGGTCATAAATTAGGTGAATTTTCACCGACAAGGTTATTTAAGGCCCATGGAGCTCATACAGATCGTTCAACTGCGTTAACTTAGAGTTGGGGGAAAGAAGCTAAAATGGAATCTAGGGCAATTGCAAGATATGTTGACATTACGCCTAGAAAAGCTGGACAGGTGGCGAAGCTTGTCCGTGGAAAGACTGTGGCCGAGGCGCTAGCGATGTTAAAGTGGGTGAACAAAGCAGGAGCGCCTATACTCAGCAAAGTCATAAAGTCGAGTTTTGCCAACTTACAAAAGGAACATGTGGGAAGCAAACCGGAAGAAACCATTGTGAGCACTTTGGCCGTTGACGGTGGACCTATATTAAAGTACGCCAAAAGATTCATTCCCAGGGCTATGGGGCGCGCCAGCAAAATACATAAAAGGACTTGCCATATTACAGCGATCGTAACTGAGCAACCTCCAAAGAAAGGGAAATAGACTCATATGGGCCAGAAGACACACCCGATAGGGTTCAGATTGGGAGTTATAAAGAATTGGAGCTCGCGCTGGTTCGCTAAAAAGAATTACCAGCAAATGTTGCATGAAGATCTTTATATAAGAAGGTATGTGAAAAAGAAACTATATCACGGGGGTATAGCCAGTATAGAAATTGAGAGAGCTGCCGACCAGGTCCGTATTAAAATTTCTGCAGCAAGACCTGGGATTATCATCGGTAAGAAGGGCAGTGAAGTGGATAATCTGAGAGTTTCACTGCAAGATTTAACCAAAAAGCAAGTGAACATTGACGTAGTGGAAGTCAAAGAACCAGAGCTTAACGCACAGCTGGTCGCGGAAAATATCGCTAGCCAGATTGAGAGAAGGGTCGCTTATAGGCGGGCCATGAAAAAGAGCATCACCACTGCTCTGCATTTGGGATCGCAAGGAATCAAGGTATATTGCGGTGGGCGCCTGGGGGGAGCTGAAATTGCCAGGCACGAATGGTACCGAGAAGGCAGGTTACCGCTACATACCTTACGCGCTGATATTGATTTTGGGAAAGCAGAGGCGTTAACCACCTATGGATTGATTGGTATTAAAGTTTGGTTTTTTAATGGGGAAGTTTTGGGTCCAGAAAGACAGATCAGCGAAGCCACTAAGGCCCAGATTGAGCGGAAAGTTAAGGGCGCCCCAAAACGCCAACGCACTGTACGGGAAAGAGGTCCTGCAAAAGAGGGAGTAAGGGTTAGCGAGGTTCGGTTGGGTAATCAGCAACGCGTTCGATCGGCTTCCCCAGGACAAGCCACCCTTGCTGCTCCGACAAGTGCTCCAGAGGTGTCGCCAACACCTTCGGCACCGGTCGTGAAAATACCAGAACAGACAGGACCGGAGAGCGGATCAGGAGGACAAGCTTAAGATGTTAATGCTTCCGAAAAGGGTTAAGTTTAGAAAGTCTCAAAGAGGCCGCCGTAAAGGGCTATCCAAGGGTAGTCATTGTGTTGATTTCGGGGAATATGGTTTAAAAGCCCTGGAGTGTGTATGGATGACTAACCGTCAGATTGAGGCCGCCCGTATTGCTATTACGCGTAATCTCCAGAAAGGCGGCAAAGTTTGGATCCGAGTGTTTCCTGATAAGCCGGTTTCCCAAAAGCCTGCTGAAACAAGAATGGGTAAGGGCAAGGGGAACCCGGAGTTCTGGGTGGCCGTGGTAAAACCCGGACGAGTGATGTTTGAGGTAGGCGGAACGAGCGAGGCCACAGCAAGGGAAGCCTTGGCTTTGGCTGCGCATAAGTTACCCATCAAGACAAAGTTTGTATCCAGAAATATTTTTTAAGGAGAAGGTCGAATGAAGGCTCGGGCCGTCAGAGAGTTATCTCCAGCAGAGATAACCCAAAAAATTAAAGAAGCGAACGATGCTTTATTTAAACTAAAGATACAGCACGCTGGTAAGCAATTGACAAATCCGATGAAGATCATGGCGACAAGGCGCGAGAAAGCGAGAATGATCACTATCCTTAAAGAGAAAAACGCTGTTAAGGTGAAATAGGGGGCAAGGTTACTATGAAAACGCGTACTAAAAGGAAAGTTCGACAAGGATTAGTCACGAGTGCTTTGCATAAGACCATTTCAGTCTCTATCAAAAGGTCTATGCAGCATCCGCTTTACAAAAAGATATTTAAAATGACCAGTATTTTTAAGGCGCATGACGAAACGAGTCAATGCCATGTGGGGGACCTTGTAGAAATTATGGAAACTAGACCCATTAGTAAAACCAAGCATTGGCGAGTTGTAGCGATCAAAGAAAAAGCCAAGGAAAAGGTTGCTTCCATTGCTGATATTGAGGGGTTGCCGGATGCCGGACAGGAAAAACCAGAGAAAGTTTCAAATTCCGAAAAGGAGAAGTCGGAATGATTCAGGTTCAAACGATGCTAAATGTAGCTGATAATTCCGGCGCTAAGAAAATACAGTGTATTAAGATTTTGGGCGGCACACGGCGCCGTTATGCCTGGATTGGTGATGTCATTGTCGGGGCTGTTAAGGAAGCAGTTCCCGGTGCTCCAGTCAAAAAGAGCGATGTCGTCAAAGCTGTTATTGTTAGGACTCGCAAGGAGTTTAAGAGGCACGACGGATCTACCATTAAATTTGATGATAACGCGGCAGTCATTTTGAGTGATCAGGTAAACCCCAAGGGAACCAGAATCTTTGGGCCGGTCACTCGCGAGCTTAGGGATAGGAATTTTATGAAGATAATTTCTTTAGCACCTGAAGTCATTTAGGAGGAGAAGATGTTGTTCGTAAGGAAAGGCGATCTGGTTGTCGTCCTTGCCGGGAAAGATAAAGGTAAGCAGGGGAGAGTATTGAAAGTATTCCCGGAACCACAGAAGATTATTGTGGAAAAAATTAATTTTGGGAAGCGGCATACAAAGCCGAATCGAGAACAACAACAAGGTGGTATCGTTGAGAAAGAGATTCCTATTCCCGTTTCCAAGGTTCAAATCATTTGTGGCAAGTGCCGCAAAAACACAAGGGTAGCCTATAAGATTTTAGGTGATAAAAAAACCAGGGTTTGTAAAAATTGCGGGGAGATATTAGGCAAATGAAATCCAGACTTAGGGAAAGATATGATAAAGAGTTTGTTCCGGTGTTAATGAGCAAGTTTTCTTTAATCAACAAGTTGCAAGCTCCTAAACTTGAAAAGATTGTGATCAATTCCGGGGTCAAAGAGGCTACCGTGAATATAAAGGAGCTGGACGCCGTGGTCAATGACATCGCTTCGTTCACTGGGCAAAAGCCGCTTGTGACAAGGGCCAAGAAATCCATTTCCGCTTTTAAGATCCGGGAAGGGATGCCTATCGGTTGTAAGGTCACCCTGCGGGGCGATAAGATGTATGAGTTTTTTGATCGATTTGTCAATGCCGCGCTCCCCAGGACAAGGGATTTTAAGGGCATTGAAACAACCTCATTCGATTCCAGAGGCAATTTTTCACTGGGTTTGAAGGATTATTCGATATTTCCCGAGATCATTTTGGAGAAGGTTGAAAAGCTCCGCGGCTGCGATATAACTTTTGTGACCACCGCAAAAAATGACGAACAAGCAAGGGAACTTTTATGTTTGTTGGGTATGCCTTTTAAAAAGGAAGAAAAATAAACTCTAAGTTGCATATGGTTTTATGAAGGAGTAGAAGTGGCAAAAAAATCATTGGTATTAAAAGCAAAAAGGACCCCTAAATATAAGGTAAGACAATATAACCGTTGCCCCTTATGTGGAAGGCCCAGGGCTTTTTTACGTAAATTTGGAATGTGTCGTATATGTTTTAGGAACCTAGCGCTTAATGGAGAGATCCCAGGAGTCGTAAAAGCGAGCTGGTAGTTAAAGGAGAGAGCAATGACCGACCCAATTGCAGATGCATTAACAAGGATTCGTAACGCGAACCAAAGCGCGAGCGAGGAAGTTGATATTCCCTTTTCAAATCTTAAACAGGAAGTGATGAGGATTTTGAAGGAAGAGGGTTTCATTAAAGGTTATAAATTCATTGCAGGTGACAATAAGCAAGGAGTGCTGAGAGTGTTTTTAAAGTATGGACCGAATAAAGAAAAGATCATCAATGAAATTACGAGGGTCAGCAAAAGCGGTCTCAGGGTTTATGTGCCTAGGGAAAAGGTTCCCAAGGTTTATGGAGGATTAGGGTTAGCGATTATTTCAACTTCTAAAGGGATGCTCACGGACAAGCAGTGTAGAGCTCAAAAGGTCGGCGGCGAGGTCATTTGCACCATTTGGTAATAAGGGAGAAAAAATGTCTCATGTAGGGAAAAAGCCAGTGGTCCTACCAGCAGGGGTGAAAGTGTCCTTGCAGGGGGATAAACTGTTGGTTGAGGGCCCTAAGGGGAAACTGGTTGAAAAGATCCCCGAGGTTATCAGAGCTGAGATCAAAGATAATCAGATCTTTCTTGTTGTGGGTTCGAAGGAAAAATATGCGAAAGCTTTGCATGGCTTAGTCAGGAGCAATATTGCCAACAAGGTTTTGGGGGCATCGCAGGGATTCACGAAGATCCTGTTGATTGAGGGCACGGGTTATCGAGCCAGTATTGAAAATAGAAAATTGAACCTCCAGCTGGGATTCAGTCACCCTATAGCATTGGACGCCCCACAGGGTATTGATGTGGAAATTGAAAAGCAAACGAAGATCACAATCAAAGGGGCTGATAAACAATTGGTCGGAGGGTGGGCCGCCACCATCAGAGCTCTTAAACCTCCGGAACCTTACAAAGGCAAAGGAATCCGTTATAGTGATGAAGTTATTAGAAAGAAAGCCGGTAAGGCAGCTGTCAAGCAGACGACTTAAGGAAAAGAGGAGATTGATTTGATCCAGAAAGGGTCCAAGAAAATAGGGCGTGATAAAAGGCACAGGCGTATCAGGCGCAAAGTAAGTGGTACTGCCAGCAGGCCACGATTGAGTGTGTCAAAAAGCCTAAAGCATATATGTGCGCAGCTCATTAATGATGATAATGGGCAGAGTTTGCTTTTGGTTTCCTCTTTATCGCCAGAATGCAGGGAAAAGTTAAAGAATGGTGGAAATGTCCAGGCGGCCAAAGCAGTAGGGGAACAGGTTGCCATCAAAGCCAAGAAGCTAGGTATCGAAAAAGTAGTTTTTGATAGAGGCGGTAATCTCTATCATGGCCGCATCCAGGCTCTAGCCGAGGCGGCTAGAGGCGCGGGTTTAAGTTTCTAAAACTATCAAAAGAGAGGTTGAGGATTGGTTAAACAAATAGACCCTGAACAGTTAGACCTTAAAGAAAAGGTCATCCATGTGAGCCGCGTTGCCAAGGTCGTCAAGGGTGGTAAGCGGTTCAGTTTTAGCGCCCTTGTTGTAGTTGGTGACGGGCATGGATATGTTGGAGTCGGCTTAGGAAAAGACAATGAAGTACCTGAGGCTATCAAAAAAGGTGTAGAAGACGGCAAGAAAAACTTGTTATGTGTTCCTATGCGAGGTAGTTCAATCCCCCAACAGATCGAAGGCCATTTCGGTGCCTCCAAAGTCTTTTTAAAGCCAGCCACAGAGGGCACAGGAGTCATTGCAGGAGGGTCTGTGCGTGCCATCATGGAAGCTGCTGGAGTCCATGATATTTTGACCAAATCCTATGGCACTAGCAATCCTCACAACGTGGTAAGGGCCACTCTGGCTGCTTTGAGAAAGCTAATTTCGGCCGAAGAAGTGTCTAAATTGAGAGGCAAGGCCGTTGAGGAAATGAACGTGGCAGGGGAAAAAGCATGAAATTATCCGAATTAAAACCCATAGAGGGTAGCCACAAAAAGTTTAAAAGAGTCGGGAGAGGAAGGGGCTCGGGACGAGGAAAGACTTCGAGCCGGGGACAGAAAGGCCAAAATGCCCGGACCGGTGGAGGTGTAGGCAATAGTTTTGAGGGTGGCCAGATGCCCCTGATTCGGCGAATCCCTAAGAGGGGTTTTAAGCCGATCCGAAAAGTAGAATGGGAGATCCTTTCTGTTGAGCAACTCGGTATTTTACCTGCACAAGCCGAAATCACACCTCAAAAACTTCTAGAAGCTGGTTTGATCAGGAACCTTAATCGACCTGTCAAGCTATTGGGTGATGGGAAGGTTGATAAAAGATTTTCTGTCAAGATACACGGAATCACTAAGAGCGCCAAGGAGAAGATCGAAAAAGCCGGGGGAAGTGTCGAGGTTTTAAAGCATGATTGAAGCTTTTATAAATACCTTCAGGATCCCAGAATTAAGGAAAAAAATACTTTTTACCCTAGTGATGATCGGTATATACCGTTTGGGCTCACATATACCTGTGCCAGGTATCAATGGTGGGGCTCTGAGAAGGTTTTTTGAGACCCAGAACGGCGGTGTCCTAGGATTCCTCGATCTTTTTTCGGGCGGCGCTTTAAACCGTTATTCCATATTTGCTTTGGGCATTATGCCATACATCAGCACTTCCATTATTATGCAATTATTGACGACAGTTATCCCTTCCCTGGAGAAATTGGCCAAGGAAGGCGGGGAGATGGGACGTAAAAAGATCACTCAATACACCAGATATGGAACGGTTCTTTTGAGTGCTATCCAGGCGTTTGGCTCAACCTATATGCTCAAGAATCTACCTTCTTTCGAGGGTCAGAGCATCATCATTCAATGGGGCATTGGGTTCCAATTGATGACCGTATTAACCCTGACCGCGGGTACCATTTTTGTTATGTGGATGGGTGAGCAGATCACAGAGCGGGGTATAGGAAATGGCATGTCCCTGCTTATCTTCGGTGGAATCGTTTCAAGGCTTCCTACCGAATTTTGGAGCATGAAAACTCTCTTAGATGCTGGAACTGTTAGTTTATTCGGATTGCTATTTTTTGTCGCTGTGATGGTATTGTTGACAGCCTTTACGACCGTGATCCAGCAGGCCCATCGCAAAATCCCTGTTCAATACGCCCAAAGGATTATTGGCCGCAAAGTATATGGGGGGCAAAGCACGCATCTCCCATTAAAAGTTGATCATTCAGGGGTAGTTGCAGTTATTTTTGCTTCGTCGGTTCTCATCATCCCATCTATGGTCGCCCAATACGTCCAGAACATAAAATCGACCACCCTTTTACAATCGTTTTTACGATTTATTATTGCTTGGTTTTCACCGGGAGCCCTTTTTTACAATATCTGCTATGCCACACTCATAATTTTCTTTTGCTATTTTTATACAGCTATTATCTTTAACCCGGCAGACGTGGCTGAAAATATAAAAAAGTACGGAGGCTTTATTCCAGGGATAAGACCGGGGCAGCCCACAGCCCAGTATATTGACCATGCCTTAGTCAGGATTACTTTAGGTGGTTCTTTGGCTGTAGCCCTGATCGCGATTTTGCCTGATTACCTGGCCAAACACATGAGTTTAAGTTGGTATTTTGGCGGAACGACCCTTCTAATTGTGGTGGGTGTCGCTCTGGATACCATGAAACAAATTGAATCCCATCTTCTGATGCGCCACTATGAGGGATTCATGAAGAGCGGGAAATTAAAATCACGGACAACTTTTTGAGATAGGAGAAACATGCAGCTGATTTTCTTGGGACCTCCTGGGGCGGGCAAAGGGACTTACGCCAAAGAATTGATAGATCGTTACGGGATTCCGCAGATCTCGACTGGAGACCTGCTGCGCCAAGCTGTCAAAGACGGGACACCTTTGGGTAAAAAAGCCAAAGATTATATGGATAAAGGGGCGCTTGTTCCCGATGAATTAATCGTCGATCTCATCAAGGAGAGGCTAGGTCAACCGGATTGCGAGAAAGGGTTTTTATTGGATGGATTCCCTAGGACGGAAAAACAAGCCGAGGCTTTGGAACGTCTTCTAGAAGCCCAGAAAATAAAGTTAAATGCGGTTATCAATCTTGAAGTAGCCCACGATATTTTGATGCAGCGTCTGACTGGTCGGCGTCTTTGCAAGAAGTGTGGTGAAAATTTTAATATCTACACCAAAAAACCGTTGAAAGAAAATGTTTGTGATAAGTGCCAGGGAGAACTTTACCAGCGTAACGACGACAAGGTTGAAACTATAGAGAACAGGCTGGTTGTTTATTCCAAACAAACCCAGCCGTTGATCGCTTATTATCAGAAAAGGTCTATTTTAAAGACGGTTGTGGCTGAAGGACCTATTGTGGAAGTTGTCAAAAAAATATATTTGGTTATTTGAAATCAAAATTTAATGGTTACTTTAAAAACACCGCAGCAGATACACCTTTTAAGGCAGAGCGGGAGTGTTGTTGCGGAGCTTCTTGTTCTTTTAAAAAACACGGCCAAAGCGGGGATGACCACGCAGGAGCTGGACAGGATGGCCGAGGCGTTTGTAGTCGAATGCGGGGCTTTCCCAGCGTTTAAAGGATATCAGGATTACCCTTGTAGCCTGTGTACCTCGGTAAACGAAGAGGTCATTCACGGGATTCCTTCTGGGCGTAGGTTAAAAGAAGGGGATGTTTTGAGCATCGACGCGGGGGTCGTTAAAGACGGTTTTTTCAGCGATGCGGCCATTACGGTTCCTATCGGAAGCATAGATAGCGATAAGCAAAAGCTTTTAAAGGTCACGGAAGAATCTCTGTACAAGGGGATAGAACAGGCTAGGGCAGGGAATCATGTTTCTGATATTTCCCATGCCATCCAGGTTCATGTGGAAGCGAATGGTTTTTCAGTTGTTAGGGATTTTGTGGGGCATGGCATAGGTCAACGGCTCCATGAGGAACCGCAGGTTCCCAACTTTGGCCCACCGGGTCAGGGGCTGCTTTTGAAAGTCGGAATGGTTTTGGCCATTGAGCCCATGGTCAATCAGGGAAGTTGGGAGATCTTTATACGCGAAAATAAATGGACCGCAGTAACCAAAGATAGCAAGTTGTCTGCCCATTTTGAGCATAGTATCGTTATTTTAGAGGATCAAGCAGAGGTTTTGACTGTGGTTCAGTAAAAAACGGAGGAATTAGCCTATACCTGAATCTAAAGAAGAAACAATAGAGGTCAACGGAACAATTTTGGAGACGTTGCCCAACGCCATGTTCAAGGTTGAGTTGGAGAATAACCATGTGGTGTTAGCGCATATTTCAGGGAAGATGAGGATGAATTTTATCAAGATTCTGCCAGGAGACAAAGTGACTTTACAGCTGTCTCCCTATGACCTGAACCGGGGCAGGATCATTTATCGGTTCAAATGAACGGAGGTCTTAGTGAAGGTCAGAGCTTCAGTGAAAAAAATTTGTGAGAAATGCAAAGTAGTCAAGCGAGGCGGGGTGGTCAGGATTTTGTGCTCCAACCCGAAGCATAAGCAGAGGCAAGGATAGGTATCTATATTATTCTAGGTTTCAAGAGGAGAGAGAAACAAGATGGCTAGGATTGCGGGTGTTGAGTTACCAAAAGAGAAACGAGTTGAAATTGGACTGACCTATATCTTCGGAATAGGAAGGTCGCTTTCCAACAAGATCTTGGCGACCGCGGAAGTTAATCCTGACACCCGGGTGAAGAATCTGACCGAAAAAGAGGTCCAGAAAATCAAGGACGCTCTTCAGGATATTAAGGTGGAAGGTGATCTGAAGAGGGAGATTTCCGTAAACATAAAAAGGTTGATCGATATCGGGACCTACCGCGGGCTGCGTCATCGCAAGAATTTGCCTGTCCGTGGCCAGAGGACCAAGACCAATGCCAGGACGCGCAAGGGTCCAAAGAAGACCGTGGGGGTCACCAGGCAGGCTGCGGCAAAACCAGCCGCTAAGAAAGAGAGTTAATAGGTTTTCCACCAAATCATAGGAGGATGAGCGTGGCTACTAAGAAAGCAGGAAAGATAAAAAAGAAGGAGACCAAGGTCCCTCACCACGGGATCGCGCATATCCAGTCGACCTTTAATAACACGATAGTTTCCATTTCGGACCTTACCGGTAACATTATTGTTTGGTCCAGCGCTGGTGCCTTGGGTTTTAAAGGTTCTCGGAAGTCGACGCCCTATGCGGCCCAGATTGCCGCCGAGACCTGCGGTAAGAAAGCAATGGAAAAAGGGGTTCAGGAAGTCGATATTTATGTCAAGGGACCTGGAGCCGGGCGAGAAGCCGCCATTAGGTCTTTGCAGGCCGTGGGGCTGAGTATCAATGCTATCAAGGACGTAACGCCCATTCCCCACAATGGCTGCCGTCCAACCAAGAGAAGGCGAGTTTAGGATTTTCAGGGGACCAGATTGGCCCCTTATTTAGAAGGGAGGAAAAAAGAAAAGTGGCAAGATATTTAGAGGCATCCTGTAAGCTTTGCAGGAGGGAAGGGATTAAGTTGTTCCTGAAAGGCGAGCGATGCTATACCACTAAATGCGCCATCGAGCGCAGGAACAGTCCTCCGGGGCAGCATGGGGAGAGAAGGTCTAAAGCGTCCGAGTATGGTCTTAGATTGAGAGAGAAACAAAAGCTCAAGAGGCTCTATGGGATTCTGGAGAGGCAGCTGAGGAGATATTTCAGTGCTGCATCTAGGAAAAAAGGAATCACGGGTGAATATTTGTTCAAACTTCTGGAGACCAGGTTGGATCACGTGGTTTCACGGATGGGTTTTGCCGCCAACCACAACATGGCGCGCCAATTTATCAACCACGGTCATTTTTTGGTCAATGAGAAACCTGTTAGTATCCCTTCTTATCAGATGAAGCAAGGGGATGTCATCACCGTCAAGGCGGGCAGCAGGGAGATTCCACAGATTAAAGAAGCCATCGAACAGGCCAAAAAAAGAGGCGTACCCAACTGGTGCGAGGTCAATTTTGAGCAGTTCCAGGGAACCTTAAAGTCCATTCCCTCGCGAGAAGACATCAACGCTCCTGTACAGGAACAACTGATCGTCGAGTTTTATTCCAAATAAGAGGAGGCTTGAGGCATGAAGTTTAAGAATATGGAAAAACCCCGCAGGTTGGAATGGGATCAAGATAGTTTGACGGAGACCTACGGTAAATGCTATGTGGAGCCTTTTGAAAGAGGTTATGGCATCACCGTTGGAAACGCTCTGCGCAGAATTTTGCTATCGTCCATTCCCAGTGCGGCCATAACAAGCGCGAAGATCGACGGGGTTTTGCATGAGTTTTCCACAGCCCCGGGAGTGGTGGAGGACATCACCCAGATTCTTATGAATCTAAAACAAGTCCGCTTGATCTACGACGGTGAAGAGCCCAAGCTTATTCGCTTGCAGGTAGAGGGTGAGAGGGAAGTCCGGGCCAGGGATATCGAGACTGACGAGACTATGAAAGTCCTCAATCCCGATCTCCACATTGCCACGCTTAACAGCCGCGAAGCAAAACTGGCTATTGAGATGCGCGTGGAGGTGGGGCGCGGATACGTCCCCTCGGAGAATTTGAAGAGGGAAGACCAGGCAATCGGCGAGGTTGCTCTGGACGCTATTTTTTCTCCCATCAAAAGGGTGAAGTTCAACGTGGAGAACACCAGGGTGGGACAAATGACAGACTATGAGAAGCTGGTGATGGAGATTTGGACCGATGGCCGGGTCAAACCCCAGGACGTTCTGACCGAGGCTGTGCGGCTCTATAAAGAGCATCTAGCCATTTTTGACCACGAAGAAGAAGTTAAAGCCCAGAAGAGCATGGACAATGTCGATGAGGAAAAAGAAAAGCTTAAAGAACTGCTCACCAAGAGCGTGGAAGAACTGGAGTTTTCAGTCAGGGCTGCCAACTGCCTGAGAAATGCGAACATCAAAACCATAGGCGATCTTGTTCAAAAGACCGAGGCTGAAATGCTCAAATATAGAAATTTCGGCAGAAAGTCCTTAACTGAGATTAAAGAAGTCCTAGCCGAAATGAATTTGAGCTTGGGTATGAAAACAGACTCAGCGGAAGAATGAGGAGACGATCATGAGGCACGGCGTTGCCGGAAGAAAATTGGGGCGAAGGACCAGCCATAAAGAAGCGATGTTGCAAAACATGGTCTGTTCTCTTTTTCGTCATGGAAGGATATTTACCACCCTAGGTAAGGCCAAAGAGGCAGCCCCCTTGGCCAATCACTTAATCGCCGTGGCCAAAAAAGGTGATCTCGCAGGCCGGCGGTATGTTTTGAGGTTCATGCCGGATAAAGAAGTCGTTAAAAAACTTTTTGACGTGATCGTCAAATGGAATCCTGAGAGAAAGAGCGGCTTCACCAGGATCTTGCGAGTTGGGACTCGCAAAGGGGATGCTGCTCCAGTGGTCCTTTTGGAATTAATCGATAAACCGCAGGAAGCTCCCAAGGAAAAAGAAAAAAAGAAAGAAAAAGCTGCAGAAAAGACTCAGCCCGCCAAGTTGTAAGGTGTCCGCCCGAAGGGGCTGGGAGGAGTGTTTAAATGGAGATTAACGAGTTACTAAAGAAAATGATCTCCCAGAGCGCCTCGGACATCCATTTTAAAGCCGGGCTCCCTCCCCTGTTACGCATCGATGGCGATCTTAACCGCCTAGAAAGTTACCCTCCTTTGACCCCTCAAGATACTGAACAGCTGGCTAAAAGCCTTATGAACCCGAACCAGCAAGCTCAATTGAATCAAAAGAACGAAGTCGATTTGGCCTATCAGGTTCCCAACCTAGCCAGATTCAGGGCCAATATTTTCAGGCAAAAAGGGAGCATTGAGATTGTCATGCGGGCGATCCCCATGATGGTTCCGACCGTGGAGGAGCTGAACCTTCCACCTGTCTTAAAAGATCTGGCATTAAGCGCCCGTGGACTTATCCTGGTCACCGGGATCACAGGAAGCGGTAAAAGCTCTACCATTGCGGCAATGATCGATTATGTAAACCGGATGAGGCCTTACCATATCATCACTATCGAAGACCCCGTGGAATTCGTGTTTTCCGACCAGCAGAGCTCCATTTCCCAGAGAGAGGTTGGCCTGGACACGGACAGTTTCGGAGCGGCTCTGAAATATTCCTTGCGCCAGGATCCCGATGTATTGGTGATAGGAGAAATGAGGGATATGGAGACGGCTTCGATCGCACTCACTGCGGCTGAGACCGGACACCTTGTTTTTTCCACCCTTCACACGATCGACGCCATTCAAACCATAGACAGGATCATCGATTTTTTTCCTCCTAACCAGCAGGAACAGATCAGGCTGCAGTTCTCCAACGTCCTGGTGAGCACTGTTTCTATGCGCCTCATAGCCAGATCGGGCGAGAAAGGAAGGGTTCCCGCGGTAGAAGTTTTAATTGCCACGCCCACTATCAAGGGCTATATTCGCGAAAAAAAGATGGGTTCTATCCGCAACGCTATTGAAGAGGGGGCTAGCCAGTACAAGATGCAGTCCTTTGATATGTCGCTACTGGAACTTTACCAAAAAGGCTTTATTTCCCGCGAGGACGCACTGGCTGAGGCCAGCAATTCCGGCGACTTGGCCCTCCAGATGAAAGGTATCAGCCGAAGCGGCGCTTCTGCACAAGGGCAGATGAAGTCATTCGAGGATGAGGTGGAACGCCAAAATATCCAGGAAAAACTTCGTGTTTGCAGGGAATACATCCTGAAACAACGCGTTGAGGACGCCCTAGAAACCTTGCAGGAAATTTTAAAACGTTACCCTAACCATCCAGATGCTTCCGCGTTGTTCAAAGAGGCGCACAGTCGCCTGGGAGACGAGGCCAAAAAAGCAAAGGTGCGCAGCTTGTTGACCAAGGCCATTGCTCAGTTCCAGATAGGAAAGGTCGACGAGGCGGTAGCTATGTGGCAGCAATGTTTGTCGCTGGATCCAGGGAACAAGCAGACCCTAGCGCTTCTGGAGGAAACGGAAAAACATCTGGCTGTGCCCGAGACGGCAGAGCTGAAATACACCAAGGCCCAGGTTTTGGTCCTCTTGGATAAAATGAAAGAAGCTTTGCCCTTGCTCGATGAGGTTCTAAGGACTAATCCCAATCACCAGCAGGCCAAGGTCCTGCAGGCCCAGCTCAGGGATTCCCTGCAAAACCTCGACAAGATCAAGGAGTCCGACAAGCTTATCCATGAGGCTTCCATGCTTTTCGAGGAGGGAGAGTTCTTGCAGTCCACGCAAAAGTGGTTCCAGGCCAACGCAGTCCTGCGACGTTCGGAGACCGAAGAAAAATGCGACAGGGCTTTGAAAAAATCCGTGGAAAAGGCCATGGAAGGGATCAGCCAGGATTCGGCTAACTGGGACCTTTACCATCATCTCATCAGCGAAGCCGTGGACGCTTTTTCCAAGGAAAGGTATCTGGCCGCCTTGGGTTTTTGGAAAAAGGTCGCTGAACAGAATCCCCTGCACCGTCAGACCCAGGACAACATTAATTTCGTCAAGGTCAAGATCGAAGAGATCGTGCACCAGGGCCTGAAAAACGCTGAGGAGTTCTCGCGCAGTGGAAGGATCGGCGAAGCCATGCAGGCTTGTCGAGAGGTTTTAGCTGTTGATCCCGACAACGCAGCTGCCAAGGGTTGGTTAGAGAAGACCGAGCCGTTGGTTAGGGAGCAGCTGGTCAAGCTTTACCAGGAAGGGGTAAATCATTTTAACGAAAACAAGTTCAAAGAGGCCATTGCTGCTTGGGAAAAAGTATTACTCTTGAACCCCACCCACGATCATGCTCGCCAGAACATCTCCAGGGCAAAAGAAAAGATGCAGATGATTGAGGGTAAGAAAACCGGTAAGTAGCTTTCCCCAGCTTTTATACCTGTTTTAATCCGTTACCCTATTCTCAAGCCGGGGGGTGCTCCATTCCTCTAGTTCCAATCTGAGAGCCTATTTGGTAAACTATTTAAAATCTTTTTTGGCCATTTTTTAAAAGGACGGACAAAACTATGAAATTGAAAGTTGGAGTTTTGGGGGCTACGGGCTATGCGGGAGTAGAGCTTTTAAGGATCCTTTTGAAACATCCCGGTGTATCCCTGGAGGCGGCCACTTCGGAAACCTACGCGGGCAAAAGAATAAACGAGGTTTATCCCTCTTTTCTCAAGAATCTGGATATTGTCCTGGAAAAGCCGGCGCTTTCCAAGCTTATCCATCGGTGCGACTTTTTCTTTCTAGCCCTCCCTCACGGTGAAGCCATGAGTTGGGTACCCCAGCTCATTAAGGCCGGTAAGACTATGGTTGATGTGAGCGGTGATTTCCGGCTTAAGGATGCCAAAGCCTATCCCCGGTGGTACGGGTTCGGTCACAAGGCGCCTTCCCTTTTAAAGCAGGCAGTCTACGGACTTCCGGAGCTCCATCATGAAGAGATCCGGGGGGCCTCTTTAGTGGCCAATCCTGGCTGTTATCCCACCTCAGTGATCCTAGCCGCAGCTCCTTTGCAACACCAAAAAATCATCCGGCCAGACAGCTTAACCATAGACTCCAAATCCGGCATTTCCGGATACGGCCGGAAAGTCACTTTGACTGTGCATTACGCTGAAATCAATGAAAATATGGAGGCATACAAGGTTGGGGGAGTACACCAGCATATCCCGGAGATGGAACAGGAGCTGAGCCTAGTGGCCGGCAAGAAAGTGGTCTTAAGCTTCACGCCGCATTACGCGCCCTTCACCAGGGGGATTTTCAGCACGGTCTATGCCGACCTGTCTAAGAACCTCTCACTTGGTGACTTGGTGGAACTTTACAGCGAATTTTACAAGGACGTTCCGTTCGTCCGGGTCTATCCCCAGGGCAACCTACCCGATGTCAAGGCGGTCTATGGGTCCAACTATTGCGACCTGGGCCTGGCCCTGGACAGCAGGACTAAAAAAGTCATTGTCATCTCCACCATCGACAATTTGGTCAAAGGAGCGGCCGGACAGGCCGTTCAGAATATGAACCTCATGGCGGGATTCCCCGAGACCACGGGTCTCCAGGATCCGGGCCTGGTCCCCTGACGCCGCTATGGCCAAATTCAACCCTATCCCAGGAGGGGTCACCGCCCCTGAAGGTTATATAGCCGGGGCCGCGGCCTGCGGCCTGAAAAAGAATGGCAAAACCGACCTGGGACTGCTGTTTTCTATGGTTTCGGCCCAGACCACTGCCTGTTTCACTGCCAACCGGGTCAAAGCAGCTCCGCTTCTGTGGGACATGGCCAAATTGGACAGGTCCAGCTTGACCAAAGCCGTGCTGGCCAACAGCGGTAACGCCAATGCCTGCACGGGTAAGCCGGGTTTGGTCGTGGCCGACAAGAGCGCTACTTTCGCTGCCAAAGTCTTGCACATCACCGAGAGAGAAGTTTTCGTCTGCTCCACCGGGGTCATCGGCCGGTCTTTGCCCCTCAAGAATATCCAGGAGGGAGTGCTCCGGTGCGTCCCTCAATTGAGCCGGCCGGGCCATCTCAGTTTTGCCAAAGCTATCATGACCACGGACACGGTCCCTAAGGAATGCGGGGTAGAAGTTTCCCTGGGCAAACACAAGGTCCGGATAGGCGGATGCGCCAAGGGTTCGGGCATGGTCAATCCCAACATGGTCCCGCACGCCACGGTCCTGGTCTTTTTGACCACGGACGCCTCTCTGTCTTTGGCGTTGCAAAAGAAAGCGCTGGAATCAGCGGTCAATGTCTCGTTCAATAGTTTGACTGTGGATGGCGACGCCAGCACCAACGATACGGTAGTCCTGCTGGCCAACGGACAAAGTGTTGCCCCCAAAATAGAAAAGGAAGGTCCAGCATGGAAGGCTTTTACGGAAGGTCTCACATTTGTATGTGTTTCCCTGGCCAAGATGCTGGCTGCGGACGGTGAGGGCGCCACAAAATATGTGGAAGTGTGCGTCAAAGGGGCTGCCAGCGTTGCTGAGGCTCAAAAGGCCGCCAAAGCCGTGGCTAACTCGCCGTTGGTCAAGACCGCCCTTTTTGGCAGGGATGCCAACTGGGGCAGGATCATGTGCGCCCTAGGGAATTCAGGTGCCAAATTTGATCCTGAAAAAACGAGTATTTCGATCAATAAAAGTCTCCTGGTGAGGAATGGACAGGCCGTGGCTATGTCCGAAAAAGAACAGAACAAACTGCTTCAGCCGAAGAAGATCCTCATCGAGGCCGACCTCAAGAACGACAAATACTCGGCCAAAGTGTTTACCTGCGACCTTTCCGTGGATTATGTCAGGATCAACGGCGGATACCGGAGTTAAACCTGTCGGGAACAATTACCTTTGAAATCTCTGGTTCGTTCCGAATTAACCATTTTGTGAGGGGGTTTTTAGGGTTGTGAGCAAAGTAAAGCTTTATATTGAAGAGGCAAGACTACCATTTGTGACTGCGACTATCGTGCCGGTCGTGTTGGGTGCGTCCGTGGCCTGGTACCAACTCCATAGCTTTAACTGGTTCTTTTTTATCCTAGCCCTGGTAGGGGGGCTCTTCATCCACGCTGGCCTGAACATCGCCAACGACTATTATGACCACACTTCGGGAGTGGACGAACTTAATAAAATAAAAACTCCTTTCAGCGGTGGCAGTCGTATGATCCAAAAAAAGCTGCTCACACCCCGAGAAGTCCTGATCGAAAGTCTTATCTGTTTCGGGATAGGCGGGGCCATAGGGCTTTATCTCAACTGGATGTTGCCTGGCAACACCCTGCTGTGGATCGGGGTTGTCGGTATATTCTTGGCATTCTTTTACACAGCCAGCCCTTTGCGAATCGGTTATACGGGATTTGGCGAGCTTATCACCGCTATTGGTTTCGGACCCGTCATGGTGCTGGGTTCCTATTTCACCCAGGCCGCCAAGCTTGACGGCCTGGCGCTTTTTGCCTCAGTCCCGGTGGCTATCATGGTAGCCCTTATTCTTTATATCAATGAGTTCCCTGACTTTGACGCCGATAAGGCTGGCCATAAAAGGACCTTGGTCGTGATCCTGGGAAAGCGCAGGGCGGTCAAGCTGTACTTTTTCCTTCTAGGGCTGACTTACGTCTGGGTCCTCGTTGGGATCGTGCTGCGCTATTTCCCCTTAGCCAGTCTCACGGTCCTGCTCACCCTGCCCCTTTGCTGGAAAGCGATGAGCATTGCGGGTCGCCATTATAATAATATTAAGGAACTGATCCCGGCCAACGCCATGACTATAGGCTTGCACCTGGCCATCGGAATGCTCTTGAGCCTTAGCTATATTATTGCCCCGTTCATCCATTCATAGAAGGAGAGTCGTATGGCTAATTATTTGCGACCTTTGATCGATGTGGCCTGGGAGGCCGGTGGTATCCTTAAGGCCAAGATGGGCAAACTGCGCAAGATCGAGCGTAAAACAGGCTGGTCCAATATCGTGACCGAGGCGGACAAGGCTTCGGAAAAACTGATCATTAAGAGGTGGCGCAAGCTTTTTCCAAGTCATGCTATCCTTGGCGAGGAGCGGGGCAAAGTGCGGGGCAGACAGAAGTCCGGGTTCCGGCTTATCGTGGACCCTCTGGATGGCACCAACAACTACACCCATGGGTTCCCATTTTTTGCCGTGTCCGTGGGTCTGGAAGAAAATGGCATGCCTGTGGCCGGAGTGGTTTACGCGCCAATGCTCAAGGAGTTTTTTTACGCTGAAAAGGGCGGTGGCGCGTATTTGAACAAAAAACGCATCCATGTTTCCAGTGTCAGGAGGCTGGAAAAAAGCCTGCTGGCGACTGGATTTTCTTATAGGATGTGGACCAATCCGGACGACAACTTGGATAATTTCGCTATGATGCTTAAAAAAGCGCATGGCATTCGCCGTCCCGGGGCCGCGTCCATTGATTTGTGCTATGTCGCTTGCGGCAGGTTTGACGGGTATTGGGAGTTGGACCTTTATCCCTGGGACATCAGCGCGGGCCGCATGATCGTTAAAGAAGCGGGTGGCTTGGTCACGGATTTTACAGGACAGCCCTATACCTATGACCGGGTGGATATTCTGGCTTCTAACGGCCTTATCCATCGTCAGATGAGTAAAGTCTTGTTGAACGGGACTGTTGGAGCGAATCGATGAAAGTTGTGGTCATCGGCGCGACGGGGCATGTGGGCACCTACCTTGTCCCTAGGCTGGTCGAGGCCGGACATGTCACGGTCAGCGTGAGCCGGTGTCAAAGGCAGCCCTACCTGGACCATTCAGCCTGGTCAAAGGTCCAGAAAATAGTTCTGGACCGCAATGGCAAGGATAGCGAAAAATTCGGCCGGGCCATCGCCGACCTCAAGCCCGAGGTGGTCGTGGACATGCTATGCTACAGGCCTGAGCAGGCCGAACAGATGGTGGATTGCCTCAAAGGCAGGGTCAGCCAGTACCTATGCTGCGGCACCATTTGGGTATATGGCCGGAGCACGACCGTTCCCACCACGGAAGACAGGCTCAGAGTGCCTCTAGGAGACTATGGTATTCAAAAGGCGTCTCTGGAAACTTTTCTTCTCAAACAAGTCAAAGAAAACCATTTCCCGGCTGCCTTGTTCCATCCTGGCCATATTGTGGGTCAAGGATGGACTCCCCTGAACCCCGTCGGGCATTTCAACCCCCAAGTATTTGTAAAGATTAGTAGAGGGGAAGAGCTTGTTTTACCCAATCTGGGTATGGAGACCGTGCATCACATCCACGCTGACGACATCGCCTCTGCCATCGTCCAGATGATGGGCAACTGGGACCGCTGCGTTGGTGAGAGTTTTAACATCGTTTCTCCCCAGGCCCTGACCCTTAGAGGTTTTAGCGAAGGGATGTTTGAGTGGTTTGGTCAAAAGCCCAATTTGAAATTCCTTCCTTTTGAGGAGTGGCAAAAAACCGTGTCCAGTGAAGAAGCCCAAGACACCCTAGAGCATATATCCCACAGCCCATGTTGCAGCATAGAAAAGGCATCCCGGCGATTTAACTACAAGCCCAAATACTCCTCCATGCAGGCCGTAGGTGAGTCTGTGGAATGGCTGATCCAAAACAAAGTTATCAAGGTCGGGAGATGACCAAATGGTAGAGAAGAGGAATGCCTGCAAAAAAATCAGCCAGAAAACCTGTCCTCAGGTGGACGCCAAATTGCTGCTTGCTTCCGAGTTTTTTCAGGGGTTATCCGCTTCACTTTTAAAACATATCCTGTCCATCACCATCAGAAGAGAGGTCAAGGCCGGCGAAGAGATATTCAGCGACGGCGACCCCTGCCTGGCCATGTATCTATTGCTGCGGGGCGGGGTCAAGATCACGAAGTATTCGGAAAAAGGAAGGGAACAGATAATCCGACAGGTAAACCCTGGGGAGGTCTTCGGCGAAGCGCCATTGTTTTTCAAGAAAAGTATTTATAGAGCAACGGCCGTAGCCCAGAAACCAGGCTGCGTCCTTTCCATCCCCAAAGCCGGACTCGTTGAGCTGATCAAACTTTACCCGGAATTTTCTTTGAACATCATCATCGCCATCTCCGAACATGTCCGGGAGCATGTGGAAATGATGGAGAGCATATCCTTCAAGCCGGTGATCCGGCGGCTGGCTACACATGTGCTGGAACTAGCGGCCAAACAGGGAGGCCCCTATCCCGGCCAGGTCTTGAAATTGGGACAGACCCAAGTTGAACTGTCAGCCCAACTGGGTACGGTGCGTGAAGTGGCCTGGCGGGCTTTGCATCAATTCGAAAAAATGGGCGCCATACAGGTGCATGGCCAGAAGCTAAAACTCAAAGATCCTGATAAATTAAGGAATTTCTAGCTTACTGCATATTACTAAGCCTTTTAACTCCTTCCCCAAAACTTGTCAAATATATAGTCCAAACCCATTAGAAAATAGTTAGGAAAGAGACTTAAGTCACATCTTAAAACCTACGGCTTCCCTATAATTAAATCAGGAGAGGGTTTGAATAGGGTTTGTTGATCCATGGGGGTGAGGCAAATGGCCAGAAATTTTGGGAATAAAAAAACCGGAATTACTATAGGGTTATTATATCTTCTCATGACTGCGCTCACTTGGGGCAGCCTGCCTGTCGCAGGGCAGAACTCTCTCACCCCTACTGCACGAGAACCGTTTTTTGTCCTTGATCCCCAGAGCAAGATGTGGCTGGACGGCAACTCCACCCTGCATGCTTTTACCATCAAGGCAACCAAAATGGAGTTAGCAGTGGAGTTGCGGGTCATAGCTCAGCCCAAGGGACCGGACAGCGTCAAGGCACTCCTTAGTCAATTGATACAAAATAAAGGATTGGATAAATTCGAATTTGTGGTACCCGTGGAGGGATTGAAATCCGGGGAAGGCGATATGGACAACAATATGTACAGCGCCCTCAAAGAAAAGGATAACCCGCAGATCACATTCCTGTTAACCGATTATGAGATATTGTCCCAACCATCCCAGGAGGGAAGGTATTCCATTAAAGCCAAAGGGCAGCTGACCATTGCCGGAAAAGAAAAAGATGTTGAAATGAACCTTAATGCCCAGGTACTAGACACCGGACTGCATATCCAGGGCAAGAAGGAGATACTCCAGACCGATTTCGGAGTCCAGCCGGTGGTGATGTTTTTCGTGATCAGCGTGGATAATAAGATTGCGGTCAATTTTGACCTGACCCTTGATTTTGACAAGACAAAACTAGCCAAAGTAATAGAAACCAATCTCGGGAAGGAGGAAAAATGAAATTTCTAAAGAGATTATTTTTAGCAGCCGTGCTGATGCTGAGTTTCCGCCCATACAGTTTCGGTGCTGAGGTGGTAAGGAATGAAGACCTGGCCCTAAATATAGGGGGGAGATTCCAGGAAATGGGTGAGTTGGAGGAAGTGACCGACGATCCCATCAGGGATCAGTGGAGAGTTTATTTATTTAATGTGGAAGACCGTTTATTCGTCAATGGGAATTATAAAGGCACGCAATTTTATTTTGAGGAGGCCCTGGGGGGAGAGGCATTGAACAGTTCCAACAACCAGATCAATTTGCTCGAGTTTGCCGCCCAGGTTCCCATCGTGGAGGGATTATCCGTCATGACGGGACAATTTAAGTTACCCGTCAATTTGGAGAGCGCGGACTATGACGGGGATATGCTTTTTACGGAAAAATCAGAGTTGATGGAATTGTTCTTCAACGCGGGCTATGACACGGGTCTGGCCTTGGTGGGCCAATACGGCAACTTGGACGCCATCCTGGGGACGGTCGACGGTTCACCAAATCTGCCGCAACGCTATCTGCCGGAATATTTCAACTTCCCGCCTATGCTTATCGGACGATTGGGATACACTAGCGGGATCAAGGATGACCCTTTTCATCCCAAACAGGAAGGGTTTGACAAGCTAGATAATATCCAGTTTGGCGTGCACCTAAACGGGATCTATGTCAATGACAGCAACGCCGGGCACTCCACAGACACATCCCTTCAGAACAGCTATTTCACCACTGCCAGCGCCCTTTCCTATTACGGCAACGCCCTGCTTTCCACCGCGTGGAACCCTTTTCTCGGCAAGACCGCACAAAATTACGGACGGGTGAATGCCCAATACTGGTATTCCAGCGTGGATGCCCAGTTCAGGGCCCCAGTAGGCAGTACCACTTTCACGCTACAAGCCCAGTGGAACGCGGCCCAATTCCAGGCCTCCAACTTTCAACCATTCACCCTGAACGGCCAGACGGTCACTAACGGCGCTTTGAACATCAACGGCGGTGAGGTCCAGGCTTCGCTGGGTGACAATCCCCTGGAAATCGCAGGGCGATTTGCCATGGTCATCCCGGACGCCGGATTTGCCTACACGGTTGCGAATACCTACACTTCCGGGCCGAACAAGGGCAGCGTTATCCCGAATTCGTATGCAAGCTACCCCATCACCGGCAGCGACCAGATCTACGAGTGGACCGGAGCGATCACTCTGCATGTAAACAAGAATACCAAGATTGTCAGTGAGATCATGGGCCTTTACAATACTCCTGAGTCCCTCGGCAACGATGGAACATATGTGATCGCGGAAATGCCGACCCAGGTCACCAATGCCTCGTCCACGTCTCCAATCTCTCGTGCTGCGTTCGTGTCGGTGGGACGGATGTTATTCCAATATTCTTTTTGAAACAGAGTTGGAAAATATAGTGAGTTTGGCCCTTTAGGAGCAGGTCATGAAGAAGATTAGAAGAAAGCATAAAATATCCCAGATAATGTTGCTGGCGGTTTTGGTCGTCGGTGCTGGCTTGGTCTTCCTAAGCCCTGCGTGGGCCGAGGAGGCCAAAACCTCATTTCAGGAGGAGAACGGTTTTTTTGTCCTGAAAGGATGGTTTCATACTTCTGCGCCGGCCAAGATCGTCTGGGATGTCCTGACCGATTACGACCATATCCAGGATTTTGTATCGTCCATGAAGAGCAGCCGGGTCATCACGCATCAAGATAATGACCTTGTGGTAGACCAGAGGGCGGCTAGCAATTTTATGATGTTCTCTTTTGACGTCAATGTCCTCTTGCGGATTAAAGAAATGCCCTATGAAAAAATAGAATTCGTTGATAATGAGAAGAAAAATTTTAAGTATTATGAGGGTTTCTGGGGCATTGGGCAGGATCCTGAGGGTAAGGGCTGTTTAGTATCCTATAATTTAAAAGTTACCCCGAACTTTTATCTTCCTGGGTTTATCGCTGCAGGCATTTTCAAGGACAATGCATCGGCCATGCTGGGGGCTGTGAAGAAGGAAATTGAAACCAGGGAACAAAAGCAATATATCATAGGATCTAACGCAGGCCTCCAAAAATCACTGGCCTCTAATTGACAACTGTTTGAGCATGCCTAGGAAAAGCCTTCCTGGAGGAAGTAAATAAACTAAGCCAAATAAAAATTGTTATACTTAGGGCGGAGGCATGTTCTATGGAAATTCCTAAAATACTAGAAAGCCTTAAGGAGGATCTGAAGGTAGTAGAGGACCGAATGCTGGGGTCGTTCAGGTCGACACTCCCCTTTGTTAACGATATCAGCCTGCGGGCCGCCTTGGCTGGCGGCAAGCGCATCAGGCCGGCGATCCTGATCCTATCAAGCCAGGCCGTGACTGGATCTGTCGGGGCGTTAGACCTGGAAAACATTTATTGGCTGGCGGCTTCCGTAGAAATGATCCATTTAGCCAGCCTTGTCCACGACGATGTGGTAGACCATTCAGAGGTTCGACGGGGTGACCGGACGATTAACAGCCTGTGGGGAAACTCCATCTCGGTACTTCTTGGGGATAGCCTTTATGCCCGGGCATCCAGCCTGGTGAACCAATATGGTAATAAGGATATTCTGGATATCATTGCTTCCACGACCTCGACGATGTGCGAAGGCGAGATCAAAGAGATACGCAACCGGTTCAACCTGTCTCTCCAGGAAGAGGACTATCTGGATGTCCTGAGGATGAAAACAGCGGTTTTCACCGCGGCCTGCTGCGAGGTAGGGGCCAAATTTAGAGTTGCGGATGCTGGGGAAGTAAAAGCATTGCATGATTACGGGGAAGCCTTTGGCATGGTATTCCAAATAGTCGATGATATGTTCGATCTGTTTTCATCCATTGAAACAGTAGGAAAACCCGTGGGCTTGGATACCCATGACGGTTTCCTAACTCTTCCGCTCATCCATACTTTAAAGACTTGCAGTCAGGGGGAGCGGGACCAGATCAATAAGATCCTGCGGAGCCAACCCAATGGACATGACCCCAAGGCAACCCTGAAAAACCTGGTCACACGTTATGGCGGAAGGGATTATGCGCATGAAAAAGCCAAGTATTATGTTGCCCACGCAGAAATGTGTTTGGAATCCCTAAAACCATCCCCAGCTAAGGATAAACTGAAAGAACTCGCCCTTTTTGCCTTGGAAAGAAAGTATTAAACAAATTTACGCTGGGTCTTTAATCCCGAGATTTTACGCTTGCCATGGTCAAAGAAAAGGGGATCTATCCCAGGCATTCGGAAAGATAAGAAAGGAGTATAGAGCCGGAATGACGATAGCAAGGGACTGTTTCCCTATCTCGATAATCCACAAAAACTTTCTCCACCCTGGCTTTACTGTTTTTTAAAGGCAGGTTGCCCTGGCCGTAAATGACCAGCATTTTTTGGGCTGCCGGAATCCGGAATGATGATAATGCTTGGCCCTCCTGATTGTGCAGGCCGCAGACTAGAATGACCTCGTAATCCTCCCATTGTAACTTGTCCGCAGTCAGGATTTCCAGCGGGTTTTTATGGATACGGGCGGCTTTTCTGGCAGGACCAAAATATTTTTTGTCCTTGGTGAACCAAACTTTAAATGGATCATTCAAATAGATCCTGAGCCACCCAAAAGCATAGGCGCTGCGCAGCAGGGAACCCAGCTCGTGGGGATTGCTGGGCCGGTGGATTAAGACATCGGTTTGAGCCTGAGCTGTGCTCGGTTTTTTGATCCTTTGCCCGGAGAAATTTTTATCCAACACATATAATCCCACAGCTGCCGCTACCCCGACATTGAGAGAACCCAATTTAAAATTTTTCATAGGAATGGTCACCGTTTCATCAACCTGTTCAAGATCCTTTAAACCAATGCCCCTTTTTTCATTGCCCAGAACCAAAGCTGTCCTGCCAGGGAGAAGGGGAACTTGATAAATGTCCTTGCTTTTTCTGCCGGTTTCACAGGCAAGGATAACCCGATAATCTTTGCGGAGCGAGGCCAGCGAGCCCTTGGGGAGATAGCACAGTTCGGCCTGGGAAAGGGACGCGGCGTTGGATAAAAGGGGTTTGTTCCAATTACCTTCGATTTGGAGGCCCAAAAGGGTTAGGTTAGGTTTGATCATGCTTTGGATGGAATTATCCGAACACACGAACAGGTAGGATGGACATAGACAAGCCCTCCCACTGCAGGCGATTCTGGATGGCTGTGGCGGTCTCGTTGTGCATCAGGTGAGCATACCAGCGTTCCTGCTGGAAAATGAGTTTGCCGCCGAACACAACGACACGGGGAAAACGTTTAGCCACACGCAGGCACAACTTGGTCGCTGACTCAACCACGTCGGTGCCGATTTCCATCTCGTAATCTGCAGGAATACCCATACGCAAAGCCAGGTCTTTGTATTTTTTTAGGTCCTCAATGACTTGGACCTCCAGGGCTTTGAGCGAGTCTGTACCCTTAAAATTGCCTGAATTAACCATTCCTACGGAAACGAACACGACATTTTTAAAGTATCCTGGGTAAAGCATATGGAAAATTGAAAACAGGGAGTGCACACCCACGCTTCCGAATTCCTGCACCAGCAAGATGGCAGTCGGCTCGTTAAGGCTGAGCCTCTTGGTGGTCGGTTTGCCGTTGACCGGCAGGTTCTTGAGCTGTTCGTCAAGCCGTCGAATTTTGCCACTCACCGTCCGGTAATAGTGCTTGATCCAGAGGCAAAGCAAGATGAGGCAGATGGTGACAGCTATGGTCATCCAGCCGCCGATGGCGAATTTTTCAAAGATCATAACCAGTAGGATGGATACGCAAAGGATGAAGCCCATCAGGGGGATAAAAGTCTTCTGGAGCCAGTTCCTATTTTTAGCCCTTCCATCCCAATACATTTTGATCAGGGAAAGCTGGGACAAGGAAAAGGTAATAAACACGTTGATGCTGTACATGATGACCAGTAAATCTACATTGGCCTTGGTAAAGAGAACGAGAAAAATGGAGCCGGCCCCAAACAGAAACACGCCGTTGCGGATGGTAAACCTTTCGGACAGGGCGCTGAACCTTTTGGGAAACCACGAGTCAATAGCCATGTTGGCCATAACGCGGGGGCCATCGATAAACCCGGTTTGGGCGGCGAACATCAGGAGGCCCGCTTCGGACAATAAGGTAAGGATGATAAGGGTAAATTGCAGCCAGTCCGGGCCGAAGAAATCCATCTTAAAAACTTTATAAGCAAGAACGGCGTTCAAGGTCTGGTTGGGGTCGGGGATTATCTTGACGACCAGATAGGAAAGGAACAGGCCGGCAGAAGCGATGCAGAGGGATGCGGCCATGTATAACATGGTTCGTTTGCCCGACTCGATCTGGGGTTCACGCAAGATACCCATTCCGTTGGAAACCGCCTCGAGGCCGGTGTAGGTTCCGGCACCCATGGAATAAGCTTTTAAAAACACGAACAAGAGCGCGGCGAAGCCAAAGGTCTGGTAACCCTGGCCGCAGCCGGAGACGATTGAACCGGTCACCTCTGAAAGGTCGTTGCGGAACAGAAAAAACGAAGAGGCGATTAGGATGATGTGTGTGACGACAAAGATAAAGAACACAGGAAACATCGCCATGACGGATTCTTTGACCCCCCGCAAGTTCATAACGATCAAGAAACCGAGCAAGAGGATGTCGATCCATATCTTGAGAGGCTGGAAGGGAACGGGAATCATACTAAAGAGCAGGTTGCCTCCCACGGCTACGGACACGGTGATGGTCAGCATGTAGTCCACCATCAGGGCACAGCCGGAAACCAACCCGGCGTGGGGACCCAGCAGTTTCGAGGCAACCACATAACCTCCACCGCCATGCGGGAAGTTCTCGATGATCCTGCTGTAGGCAATGGAGATGATGATGATGGTCAACATTGTGGCTATGACCACTAGGGGGATGAGATAAGGATGCTGGAGCAGGGCTTTGAACGATTCCTCCGGTCCATAAGAAGAGGAGGAGATGCCATCCGCCCCCATGCCTACCCAGGCCAGAAGCGGTATCAGGGCTACTTTATGGAATAAAGAGCGGTCCCAAAGGTTCTTGGGTGCACCAATCAAAAGGTATTTTAGCCCTCTTACCAAGGTGGTATATGGTGTTTTGTCCTTGGGTTGCTGGCCTATGGGGGGTTGGAGGTTTTGGATGACTTTATCCTGCTGTTTTTCCTCAAGGGTAGGGGACACCCTATGGTTATGATTCTTTATTTTTTTTGCCATTTTTTAGGCCTTTTCCATCAATTAAGCTAAAAAAAGAAAAAGACCAAAGACTTTATTGTCTTTGGCCTTGAAACATGACAATAAATCGAAAAAGGATTGAAATTATGTATATATTTTAATGTATCCCCATCCCTTGTCAATGAGGGTTTAACCTGATATTTCAACCCAAAAACTCAAGGATTGTCTTTTTCAAACCGGGGAAGCGTTTTAAAAGTTCGGAAGAGTCGGCTATCTCCAGGTCCTGATACTCAAAACCCGGAGCCACAGTACAGCCTACTAGGGAGAAAGAGCCACCTGTTAAAGGCGACGCGGCGAGCCAGTTGCCTGCAGGAACTGCCTTTTGGAATTTTTGGCCTTTGGTGGCATTTGGGCCAAGGGTCGTTTGGGTGAGCTTGCCCTTAGGCGAGATCTGGGTCAGGGTCAGGGGTGCTCCGATGTAAAAATGCCAGACCTCGTCAGACAAAAGCCTGTGCCAACGGGAACAGCTTCCGCCAGGAAGCAAGTAAAGGATGCAGGTTGAGTAAGCCCGCTTCCCCTTATATTTACGGGGGAGGGCAGAGGATGGAATAGTTTTGCCTGATCTGTAGGTTTCCCTGAAATAGCCGCCCTCGGGGTGGGGTTTTAGATTCAGCAATTGAATAAGTTTTTTTACTTGGATCATTGAGCAACCTCGCTGATTAAAAGAAAAAGCCGCAGGTTGTTTCAACCTGCGGCTTTTAATCTTTCAAAAAAAAATATTGTTTTACAAAGACCACTGAGTCTTGAGACCAAAGTTGCCGCCAAAATACTGGCCGTTGGTCTCAGCGTTGAGGCACCAGTCTAGCATAAACAAGTTGAGCTCGAAACCCAGCAAACCCCGAAAAGCCACTGCCGGAGGGGTGGTGGAGGCGCTACCCGTCACAACATAAGCTGGGATGACCAGGTCGGTCAGCGAAGCAGAGGGGTCATGAAAAGTTTCAGTGCCGGTGGTGGTTGTCGTGGAGTGAACATTTCCAAGATTAAAGTCAGCCCCAACGCCGGCAAAAGGACAGAACACGAAGAACTTTTTGCTGATCAATGCGGACAGGTTGATTACCTGTGGGGTTCCAGTCCAGAGAGTTGGTGATATTGCCCGTAGTGGTTGAGGTGACCCCGCCATTTATCGGATATGGTTGAGGGGTGCTGGTATATTGGGAGGAAGCAGTAAAAGTTCCGCTGCCGCTCACCATACCTAAATTCAAGGACAGAGCACAAGGGCTGGCCAGGCCATCCTTGATGAGCTGGTCCCGCAGTTCCAAACCCCAGGTGAGATTTTTGTATTCCCAGGAGTTGCTGCCGCTGCTAGAGCTGTAATCGAGGCTGGAAAAACGGAATCCTAAATCATAACTGCCGAATGGAATGACCGGGGGAAGTCCCACCTTAATCCCCAAGTTCCAGTGTGGAAGGACCAAGTAACTGGGAAAACCACCCATATTGATCTGGCTAGCGGGATAATAGGACGAAGCATTGAACTTATTAACCAAGTTGGTGACACTAAAAGGGAATGCAGAAGCTCCTAAATCGACTCCTATCTCAAACCCAGGAAATCCCAAGACATTGGGGGCCAGTTTCACGCCGCTACCCTGGTCAAAATAAATAGGATTGCAGAGCGTATCGCTCCACCATTGGGAAACAGTGGAAAAGTCGCTGGCGAGACCCTGGGTAAAGGTATTGTAATCAGTCTGGATATTACCCGTCGGTGCCCAGGCATGGCAATAAATTGAGCCAGACAATAGGATAAATCCAGCCAAACTAATAACCCTTTTCATGTTTCCTCCTTTTTATCATTAAAAGCATGTTGTTAGTTATACCAATCCAGGCTTTTAAGTCAAGACTGGAGGGGGAGGTGTATAATATCCAAAACTTGAATGGAGATTAGCGTGGGTCAATCAGCGGAAAAAGCGAAAAGAATAGTTCTTAAATTGAAGGAAAAAGGGTATGAGGCCTATCTAGCCGGTGGGTGTGTTAGGGACCAGCTCATGGGCAGGCCACCCAAGGATTATGATATTGCCACTTCGGCGTTGCCAGAAGAGATCCAAGCTGTTTTTCCCCATACCGAAGCTGTGGGAGCACAGTTCGGGGTTATCTTAGTGATAGAGGAAGGTGAAGCTTTTGAAACAGCTACTTTCAGGAGTGATCTTTCCTACAAGGATGGCCGCAGGCCAGAGGCTGTGCGTTTTACGAATGCCAAAGAGGACGCTTTACGCCGGGATTTCACGGTCAATGGGATGTTCTTTGATCCTGTGAATGGTCAGGTCATCGACTATATAGGAGGCCAAAAAGACCTTCAGGCTAAGGTCATCCGTTGTATTGGCGAACCGGAAAAGCGTTTTGACGAGGACAAGCTCAGGATATTGAGGGCTGTACGCTTTAGCGCGGAACTGGGTTTCCAGCTTGAACCTGCGACCAAAGCGGCCATCCCAGCTTTGGCCAGCGCTATATCCCAGGTCTCATGGGAAAGAATTGGCATCGAGATGAACAAGCTGCTCCTTTGCCCCTTAAGACGCCGGGGGATTGAACTTTTGGACGAAACAGGACTTTTAGCCCAGCTTCTCCCTGAACTTTTGGCCATGAAGGGCTGCGGCCAACCCCCGGAGTTCCATCCTGAAGGTGACGTGTGGATCCACACCCTTTTGCTAATGGAAAAACTGGAAAACCCAAGTTTGGAACTGGCCTGGGCCGCATTGCTGCACGATGTGGGCAAGCCGGCTACCCGCACCCAGGCCCAGGGAGACCGTGTCCGGTTCAACGAGCATGATATTAAAAGCGCTGAAATGGCCGTAGAAATTTGTCGCAGGTTTCGGTTGAGCAACGAAACTACAGAGAGAATAAGGGTGCTCATTGCGGATCATATGCGCATCAATCAGGTTGAAAAAATGAGGGTAGCGACCCTCAAGCGGCTGTTCAGGGAGGAATATTTTGACGACCTTCTAGCCTTACATCTGGTGGATTGCCTGGCCAGCCATGGACATAGGGACCTTTACGAGTTTTGTGTGGCCAAAAAGCAGGAGTTGGAAAAGCTGGGAGCCGAACAAACCCTCAAACCCAAGCCGCTGATAAACGGCGGCGACCTTATCCGGATGGGCTTCCGGCCCGGTCCTCTATTCAAGGAGGTCCTGGAGGCAGTGGAAACTGAACAACTGGAGGGAAGGATCACAGAATACGAGCAGGCCCGTCTATTTGTATCGGATCGTTACAAGGGCCGCTCTTAAGAGAAAAAGCATTTTTTGGTTGGACTAGGTTTTAGATCCTTTCTGTTGATATAATGTTGCGAATATTAAATGTTTTTAGGAGATCAGGGATGCCTCAGGTAGCTGCGGTCATCCTGGCAGCGGGCCAGGGAACACGCATGAAATCCGAAAACCCTAAAGTGTTGCATCCGGTCAACGGCGTTCCGTTGATCCAGTGGACCACGGATCTGGTCAAGAATTGCAGGTTTCAAAGGCGTGTGGTCGTGTTGCCTCCCCGCCTGGATGCTATCAAGCCTATTATTGGAAAAGGGTTTGCTGTCGCCATACAGGCTAACCCCAAAGGGACCGGTCACGCCTTGATGCAGGTCCAAAAAATCCTAAAAGGGTTCCAGGGTGATCTGGTTGTTTTATACGGCGATATGCCCCTTTTAAAAAAAGAAACTCTAGAGAAGCTCGTTAAAACCCATCAGCAGTCAGGCGCTGAAGCCACACTATTGACCGCAAACCTTCCGAACCCTTTCGGTTACGGCAGGATCGTCAGGGGTGGCCAAGGTAATATCCTCCGGGTTGTGGAGGAGCTTGACGCTACTCCGGAGCAGAGAAGGATCCAAGAAGTCAACACCGGTTATGTATGTTATAAGACCGGAGCTCTATGGCCAGCGTTGTCCAGGATCGGTTCAAAAAATGCCAAAGGAGAATATTATTTGACCGATGTGGTTCACGCATTGATTGAAACCGGAAAAAAGGTACAATGGGTTTCATCCAGTGTGGAGGAGGTTTGGGGAGTGAACGACAGGGTACAGCTGGCCAGGGCAGCCAAGATCCTGAGGCTGCGTTACCTGGAAGAGCTGATGAAGAACGGGGTAACCATCGAAGATCCGGATTCCACTTTTATAGACAAAGGCGCCAGGATAGGACGCGACACGGTCATCAGGCCATGCACTTTCATTGACTCGATGACGGTTGTCGGCAAGCATTGCGAGATCGGACCTTTTAGCAGGCTCACCAAAAGCCGGGTGGAAGACAAAGTTTTCATCATGAGTTCCACCATAGACAGCAGCACCTTAAAAAAAGGTTGCCGTGTCGGGCCCTATTGCCGGGTCAGGAACCATTCCGTGATCGGAGAGCAGGCCTATCTGGGAAATTTTGTGGAGATCAAAAATTCCAAAGTCGGCAGGTTAGCCATGATCAGCCATTTTAGCTATTTGGGCGACACTACGCTGGGCCGGAAGGCCAATATCGGCGCCGGGACTGTAACGGCAAATTTTGACGGAGTTAATAAAAATAGGACCGTGATCAGGGATGGAGCTTTTATCGGAAGCAATACCACTCTGGTCGCGCCTGTCAGGATCGGAGCCGGTGCAAAAACCGGAGCCGGTTCTGTTGTCTTAAAGAAAACCAAGGTGCCCTCCCGCAGCGTGGTGGTAGGGGTGCCTGCCAGACTTTTAAAAAAGAAGAGAGAGGAGAGGTAAATGAGCAAGCCCCTGAAGATCTTTTCCGGGAACGCGAACAAGCCGTTAGCGCAGGAGATCGCGGCCCATCTCAAACAAAAGTGCGGCGACCTGGAGGTGGGGAGGTTCCCTGAGGGAGAGATACGGGTCAAGATAAACGAGAATGTGCGGGGTGCCGATGTGTTCGTCATCCAGCCCACCTGTGCTCCCGTGAACGAGAATGTGATGGAGCTTTTAATCATGCTGGATGCTTTCCGAAGGGCGTCAGCCAACCGCATTACCGCCGTGCTCCCTTATTACGGCTACGCCCGGCAGGACCGCAAAGACCAACCACGCGTCCCCATTACGGCCAAGCTCATGGCCAACCTTATCGCTAAAGCCGGGGCTGACAGGGTTTTGACCATGGATTTGCACGCGGATCAGGTGCAGGGATTTTTCGATATACCGGTGGACCATTTGATGGCTGCGCCGGTCCTAGCCAACTATTTCCTAAAAAAGAACATTAAAAATCTGGTGGTGGCTACTGCTGATGTCGGCGGCATCAAGACCGCGAGGAACTTTGCCGAAAGGATGGGAGCCTCCCTAGCCATCGTGGATAAAAGAAGGATGGGGCATTCCGAAGTCGAGGCTATGAACTTGATCGGGGACGTTAAAGACAAGAACGTAATCGTTCCGGACGACATTATCGCGACCGCGGGAACCCTGAGCGAAGCGGTCCGGTTCCTTATCAAGCAAGGGGCCAAGGATGTGTATGCCTGTTGCAGCCACGCTGTCCTATGTCCTCCTTCTGTGGAACGGATTAATAAGTTGAGCTTAAAAGAGGTCGTGGCCACCAATACAATTCCATTAAATCAAGAAGTACAGCAGATCAAGGACCGCATGGTTATCCTTTCGGTGGCAGAACTCTTTGCGGAAGCCATCCGCCGTATCCATGACGAAGAGTCGGTTAGCACTTTATTTCAAAGGTAAAACTTGAGTGTGTTGTTTAGATCTGTAATAAATGGTGAAGTTTTGCCTGAAAGCAGACTAGTAATAAGGATTGAAATCAAGACCCGGATTTGATATTTTTTTGTAATAAATTCCTTAGGATTCCAGCAGTTTATCCCTGCGGTTTTAATCAAGCAGCCGCGCGGAAAATTTTGAACACTAGAAAGGAAAGGTAGATTCCATGAAGGAAGTCGAACTGAATTGCAGCACCAGAGAGTTGAAGACCAAAGGTGACCTTAAAAAGGTCAGAAACAGCGGGGGCATCCCCGGTATTCTTTATGGGGAGAGGAAAGAATCTGTGCCTTTGACCTTTTCGGGAAAAGAGCTGCAGAAAGCCCTTTCCCAGGCAGGGGGAAGGAACGCTCTTTTTCATATTAAAGTGCAAAAAAGCGGCGGTGATACTTCCGCCTTGGCCATGATCAAAGAAGTGCAATTAGACCCGGTCAAAGACAATATCATCCACGCAGATTTCCAGATCGTGTCCCTATCCAAGAAGATCCAAGTGGAAGTGCCTATCAAAACCCAGGGGGAGGCTGTGGGCGTAAAAGAAGGCGGAATCCTGGAAATCTTGGCCAGGACCCTGTCGGTGAGGTGTCTGCCCAAAGATATGCCTGATGTCATTCAAGTTGATGTGAGCGCCTTAAAGATCGGCCATGCCTTGCATGTCCGCGACATCCAGGCTTCGGCTGGCGTGGAGATCCTGGAAACCAAAGATAGGCCTGTTCTGATTGTGACCGTTCCATCCGAAATCAAAGAAGAAGAGGTTGCCGCGGGACCAGAAGTACCCGTCGCAGAGCCTGAAGTTATTGGTGAGAAGGAAAGGCTGGAACGCAAGGCTGCCAAAGAAGCCGAAGCTGGCAAGGAAGGCGCTGCTAAGGAACCGGCCAAAGAAGGGGCTGGGGCCAAGGAAGCACTCAAGGCTGCCAAAGAGGCACCCAAAGCGGACGATAAGAGCAAGGCGGTTAAAGGAGCCAAGAAATGAAATTGATCGTTGGCTTGGGAAACCCTGATGAAAAGTACAAAGGGACCCGCCATAATTCCGGAGCTATGGTCGTCCAGGAGCTTGCCGGAATTTCTAAAGGCAGTTTTCAAAAATCCAAGCATGGGCAAGTTGCCGAAATAAAGATAGGCAAAGAAAAAGTGGTGATAGCCACCTTGAATTATTTCATGAACGAGAGCGGCAAGGGTGTCAAGCCGTTGATGAAAGAGAATAAGGTGTCTATAGGTAATTTGGTGGTGGTGGTGGATGATTTCCAGCTGCCCCTGGGTTCGATCCGTTTGAGAGCCAGGGGGAGTTCAGGAGGACATAAGGGGTTGCAGTCGGTCATCAGTGCTTTGGGATCCGAGGAGTTTTGCCGTTTAAGGATCGGTACTGGCAGGAAGGCGGACGAACCTGCCCCACCCTCAGAAAAATGGAATGATTTTGTCCTGACCCCATTCACCCCGAAAGAAAAGCCCATTCTAAAAAAAGTTCTGGCCAAAGCAGCCGATGCTTTGAAAATGTGGGTAAACAATGGCCCTGAAAAGGCCATGAGCCTGTTCAACAACTGATCCTCTGTCTGAAAAACCTGCCAAAAATTTACTGAAATAGCCAAATAATCCAGTAAAAATAAGGATTAAATCTAAAATAATCTCGAAATTATGGAACTTTTTGGCTTCATTATTGTCTAATTATTCAAAATAGTATTGGATATAACCAGGAGAGCAAATATTTGTGGAGAGGGGTATAATTAGGTTAATTATAGCTAAAACCCTAAGAAATATTTTTTCCCCGTTTCAAAGTTATAAAGCCAAAGGTGGTTTAAGGTGAACCTAAAAAGCAAAAAGATGGCAGTGAAATTGCAGTTGATGGTAGTCGTTTTGGGTGTTTTTATGCTTTTTTCAAACTGGGCGGAAGCTGCCTGTACCCACACTGTGATCGTTTCTACAGTCGCGCAACTCTACAATGCAGTGAAAAGCGCTCAAAATGGCGATTGTATTGAAATCGTTGATGGCACCTACCAGTTGAACGAAAATTCCCCCTTAGATTTTGAAGGAGTAAACAATGTCGTCTTAATGAGTGCATCCAATGATCCCACCCGAGTGACCATCCAGGGGGTTGGTTTTGTGGATGATGGGTCAGCGGGCGCTGGTTGTTCGCCCTACCCGGGAGACTCGAATAATGATTGCCTGTGGATTTCTAATACTTTAGCCTGTAATTCCCTCACCATTTCAGCTATCACTTTCACGATGGCCTGTTATGGCATCAAGGTGGATTCCTATACAGGACCGACTGATATAGAAATTCTTAATTGCCGATTTATTGATATGGGGTATCGGTGTATCAAAGGCACTTGGGGGGGCAGTTATGCGGTGCACGCGACCAAGGGTCTGGTTCAAAATTGTTATTTCGAAGATAATATGATCCCTCCTGCTTGCTGGTTTTCCAGCGGGGATTATATAGCCGGTTTTGATTTGATGATCCTGGATAGCTGGACTTTCCAAGATAACACTTTTTTGAATATCAAAGGACACAATTCAGGAGGCCGGGCTTGCTACCAGCTTTGGAACGGTTGCCAGAACTGTATCGTCCAGAGGAACCGCTGTCTGGGTTGCGACAGGTTCGCCAGCCTAGGAAATGGTCCAGAAGGCAGTAGTTGGAATTGCCAAAATATTTCTGTGATCAATAACTATATCAGCTTGCCGGCTAATGACGGAATAGAATTGGACTATACAACTAACTGTAATATATACAATAACAGCATCTACGCTGACCCAGCCCACACTATAAGGGGTATCTATGCTGTGCCATCGGGAAAACCAAATACCAATGACAATATTGAAAATAATTTGATAAGTGATTGCGTTTCTCCAGCCAACGATCTGGCTATTGCTGGTGTGACCGGGACGATAAGCAACAATGTAACCGGCATTAATCCGGCAATCTATTGGTCCAATCCCAGTGCGGGAATTCTGGATCTGACCCAATTTGCCTCGAATGCTATCGGTACAGGAGTGACCTTGGCGATGGTGCCGCAAGATATCTATAATCAGAATCGCCATAACCCATCACCCTGCGTTGGTGCGAACGAGTTCTTTAACTACACTCCGACGCAGACCGGTACCAAAACCCCTTCGCCGACCGTGACAGCCACGCCGCTGCCGACCCACACGGCGTCCCCGACGGGGACAGCGTGTGCTTTGTGCACGGCGACACCGACCAACTGCGCGATATGCACGGCTACCAATACTCCCACCTGTCAGGTGCTGGCTGATTATGACAGCGGGGCTGACCCTACCAGCAGCGGCGGAACGACCACGATGAACCCTTCCGGATACGATAGCGCGAGCAATACGACGACCACTGGGACAGCCACCTATGATCCCACCCAGAACTACGGGACACCTTCCGGGGATGCCATGAACCTTTCCTGGAATATGCAGACGAACGGGTGGGCGATCTATTATCAGACGGTCGGCGGGATACAGGATTGGACGAACTTTATAGTCCTTTCTTTTTGGGTGAAAGGGAACGCAGGAGGAGAGAGATTCCATGTCCAATTACGAGATTGCTGCGGAGGCTCTCCAGGCTGTTGTAACCAGGAGTGGTCCGCGGTGGAGACGGCGACTAACCAGTGGACGCAGATCGTCCTTACTCTGCCCACGGATTTTTCGCTGCATGGGGCACAGCCGGTATCCTGGAACCATATCAGCGATGTGGCCTTGGTGTTTGATTCTTCTCAGCTGGGACCTCACACACTGTGGATAGATGATATGATGGTGTGCTCTGGAATGCCGCCTACGGCGACTCCGACGCCTGCTGCGCCTACAGCAACAGCTACACCTCCTGGGCCTACAGCAACGGCTACGTCGAGTTATACGGCCACCGTAACGGCCACGCCGGCAGGGCCGACATCGACCTTTACGGTTACATTAACCCCTTCGCTTACATTAACGTCCTCGGAGACTTTCACTATCACCCAGACATGGACGCCTGTGACAGGGACCCCGACCAATACTTTTACCGCCAGCGGTACGCCAACATGCACTTTGACGGTTACGCCGACCCAACCTGCGTTCACGGCTACTCCGTTGCGGAGCAGCACGTTCACAACGACCTTCACCTATACCCTAACGCCGACTGCATACCAGAGCCTGAACATCATCCAGCTCCTGACCTATCCAAACCCGGTCAAGAAGCAGAACACGGTGAATTTCTATATCAATTTAGGGGATATTCCTGACCGGATTGACATTAAGGTATACACGACAGCGGCGAGATTGATCAAGGTCATGACGTCAGCGCAGACAAAAGCCCTCAACGGGGTTACCTTGGTGAAGGATATTAATAACGCGTGCACCTACGCTTATGCGATACCTTATGACCTGAAGGATTATGAGGGAAGTCTGTTGGCGGACGGTTTGTACTATTTTGTTGTGGAAGCAAAGAAGAATGATATTTCAGTGAGGTCTATAGGCCGGTTTACGGTACTTCGATAGAAGGTTAATGTCATAGAATTTTTAGGTAAAAAAGGGTCAAGACCCTGGTTGGATGCATCAGCCAGGGTCTTTTTTTTAGAGAATATTTGCATTTCTCGCGCTGAAAATTGTGAATTTTTGGACAAAAGCTTAGAAATTGACATACAATGATTTGTGAAAAATCAGCGGCGAAATTAGAGAGGATGGATTTTGAGTTCTGTTCAGGAACTGCTCAACGCTTTAAAGGCGAACGAGAAATACCAAAAGCAGATAGTCTGTTCCCAGCTTTTATCGGCTAAACCGGGCCAATACGGCCAGCTGAACCCGCCCTTGCCGGAGGCTTTACAAGATTGTCTTAATAAAAAGGATGTCCAGCGGCTCTATGCGCATCAGGTGAAGGCCATCTCTCTTTTACGGGAGGGAAAAAATGTAGGCGTGGTCACTCCTACCGCCAGCGGCAAGACCCTGATCTATAATTTACCCCTCTTGGAAAAAGTTCTCCACGGAGAAGACCTGCATGCCTTGTACCTTTTCCCAACCAAAGCCCTGGAACAGGACCAAAAAAAATCCCTGCTGGAGCTGGCAGAGCCTCTGGGGGGGCTCCCGCCCGTAACGGTTGAAATATACGATGGGGATACTCCCAGCGCAGAGCGTGAAAAGATTCGCAAAAGCCCGCCTCTGGTCCTCCTGACCAATCCGGACATGGTCCATCTTGGGCTTCTGCCTCACCACAGCCAATGGGCCGGATTTTTTAAAAAGCTTAAATGGATCGTCATTGACGAGGTGCACACTTACCGGGGCATCTTCGGTTCCCATGTGTCCTTGGTGCTCAAACGCCTCTTGAGGTTGTGCCGGCATTATGGCGGCCAGCCGCAACTGCTGGCCTGTTCGGCGACCGTGGGAAAGCCAGGGGAGTTCCTGGAAAAGCTCACGGGGGAGGCATTTTCAGTCATCACGGAAAGCGGCGCCCCCCAGCCCCAGAGGACCTTTGTACTATGGAACCCCGAGTCCAGTCCTTATACCGAGGCCACCTCTTTGCTGGAAGAATGCCTGGAAAAAGACCTTAAGACCATAGTTTTTACTAAATCCAGGAAGATCGCGGAACTCATCAGTTTATGGGTGAGGGAAAATCCCCAATGGGAACCTTTGGTGGAAAGCTACCGCGCCGGTTATCTGCCGGAAGAGAGGCGCGAGATCGAACGCCGGCTTTTCCAGAACGAGCTCAGGGGGGTCGTCTCCACGAGCGCCCTGGAAGTAGGGATCGATGTGGGCGGGCTGGATGCCTGTCTATTGGTAGGGTTTCCCGGCACCATGATAAGTACCTGGCAGCGCGTGGGAAGGGTGGGGCGGCGGGAAAAGGAGGCTTTACTGGTTCTGATCGCTCTTCCAGACGCCCTGGACCAGTACTGGATGAGCCATCCCCAGGAGTTTTTCAAGCGCCCTCTTGAACAGATCGTGATCCATCCCGGCAATAAGATGGTTTTAGCCGGTCATCTGCTTTGCGCGGCCGCCGAGCTGCCTTTACAGCCGGAGGAGCCCCTGGCCGGGGGGGAGGCCAGGGAAGTGATAGCCCGTCTGGAGGCCGACAACAAGCTGGTGCGCTCGCAGGAATGGGAACGCTGGTTGTGCCTGGCCAAAAATCCCCATCAGGGCGTCAGCCTTCGCGGGATCGGGGATAATTTTCCCTTGATCGATTTTCAGACTGGCGAGATCCTGGGGTTCCAGGACAGCTCCCGGGCTTACCGGGAATGTTACGCGGGAGCGGTCTATATCCACCAGGGCGAAACTTATGAAGTGGTCAAGCTGGATTATGTCAACAAGGAGATATTCCTGAAACCCTTTGAGGGCGAATTTTACACCCAGCCCACCGTTTCGGAAGAGGTCGAGATCCTATCCGTCAAACACCAGCGGACCCTGGCCAGGGGCGGCCAGGGAGAGGTCAATCTATGCCTGGGCGAGGTACGGGTCACGGAAAAGGTAGTCTGCTATGAGAGGAGGTTGGTCGCGGACGGTTCCCTTATTTCAGAACATCAGCTGGCTTTGCCTCCCCAGATCTTCGAGACCGAAAGTGTTTGGTTGAGCCTGCCGGACGGGCTGGTGGATGAACTGATCAGGCAGGAGATGGATTCCTTGGGTTCCCTTCATGCGCTGGAACATGCCCTAATTGCCCTGATGCCGTTGTTCGCCATCTGCGACCGGTGGGATTTGGGCGGCATTTCCTACCTGATCCATTCCCAGACCAAGCGGCCGGTCATCTTCATCTATGACGGTTTTCCAGGCGGAGCGGGACTCACGGAGCGGGGCTACCTTGTGATGGAAGACCTCGTCCAAAAAGTGTTTGAACTTATACACCATTGCGCCTGTGAAAAAGGATGCCCCTCTTGCGTCCAATCCCCCAAGTGCGGGAACGGCAACAAACCCCTTTCTAAACACGGGGCCCAGCAACTGGCGGATTACGCCAGGACCGGGTCTTCAAGCTCATCCGTCGCTGTGCCGCTCGTCCTGGAGAAAAAAGCTGAGGAAAAAGACCGGGATGATAAGGTGTCCCTGGACGACAAACGGGTCCTTTATTTTGACCTGGAGACCCAAAAGCTGGCCCAGGATGTGGGCGGCTGGAACAACATCCGTGACATGAAGCTGTCCGTCGGTATTGTCTTTGATTCGCTGGACAAGAAATATTCGTATTACGAAGAAAACCAGGTTCCCCAACTCATCGAAAAGCTGTGTGCCGCTGACCTGGTGGTAGGATTTAACATTAAAAGGTTCGATTATGAGGTTTTGCGGGGGTATGTTAATTTTGATTTCAATAATTTGCCCACCTTTGATATACTGGAACTGGTCCACAAACAGTTGGGTTTTAGATTGAAATTAGAGCACTTGGCCCAGTGTACCCTGCAGTCTGCCAAGGCGGGGGACGGTCTAAAAGCTGTGGAATGGTTCAGGCAGGGCCGGATGGACCTTATCAAGCAATATTGCGAAATGGACGTGGCTTTGACCAGGGACCTTTTCCAGTTCGGCCTTAAAAACGGATATCTGCTGTTCAGGGACCAAAAAAGTCAGGAACTATTAAGGATGCCCTTTAAATTCAGATTGTAAAGATTGCCATTCATTGATTACTCCTTGAAAGGAGACGTTGGGATGACCAGAGCGGATTTGATACAAGCGACGGCGAAAGCCATCAATGTTTCAACCAAAGACGCCCAGACCGTGGTGGTCACTTTTTTCAAAACCTTGGAGGCGGCCCTAGCCAGGGGAGAGACCGTTGAGCTGAGGGGATTGGGCACTTTTGGGATCAAGGTCCGCAAAGCCAGCGTGGGCAGGAACGTCCGGACCGGAGAGGTCATCCCGGTTTCTTCCCATGCCAAGGTCTTTTTCAGGCTCGGCAGAGAACTCAAGAAGAACGCCTCTAAAATTGTCCAACCTTTCTAAAAAGTTCCTCGCGTGAATCCCGGAGCGGCTCCACCCGCAAACCACAAGGCGCATTTTTGGCTCTCTATTCTGTTCTTTCTTTGGACCGGAACATTAGGGGCATTTTATTTCCATTACCATCCTCTGGATCCCAAGTATTTTCAGTATGTCGTCATTCCATTCCAATCCATTTCTTTTTCCTGGGACGCTTTCCAGCAGACTTGGGCTAACCAGCTGGGCTCTCTTTTGCTTTTGGCGTTCCTCCTCGTCCTGTCCGCCGGGCTGGGCAAAAAAATATTTGATTTTTTATCCCTGAGGTTCTCTCCCAAGCAGGAGATGGTGCTGGCGACCTGCGCCGGGCTGTTCGTCATTTCTCAGATCGTTCTGGGCGCCGGATTGTGCGGGCTCTATTTTTCCCTCCTTTTCTACGGTATCTGCTTCGGCCTGCTCCTTTACATAGCCGGCCCTTACCCAAGGCCTTTCCTCTGGCTGGGGGAATGGTGGCGGGCGTTCAAAACAGAACCTAAACCAGCCTTATCCTGGTTTGAGCTGGGCCTCAAGGCCGTATTCCTCCTGACCCTGATCATCGGGTTGGGCGCCACGTTCGCTCCTGAATTCGGCTGGGACCCGATGATTTACCATTTGCGCGTCCCTTCCCATTACGCGCAGGGCCACGGCATCTTTAATATTCCCCAGATCGCGCATTCTTATTTTCCTTTTAATATGGAAATGCTTTACACGCTTGGTTTCCTCCTCAAGGGGGAGACTCTGTCCAAACTGATCAATTTTTCCATGGGCCTTTTGACCGTCTGGCTTCTCTACCTTTTTTGCCTCCAGCTTGATCCCGCACCTGCCACCACTGGATCCCCAGGGCCTTCCCGCAGAGCGGGGTGGTTTTGTCTGGCCTTGGTGTATACCACCCCGGTCTTTGTGATCCTGACCACGCAAGCCTATGTCGACGTGGAGGTCTGCTTGTTCCTGTTCTTATGCCTGTGGATGCTGCTGAAAATCGGGGAGGCCAAGGACAGCCGCAGGTTTGACGGGTTGATCTGCCTAATGTCGCTTTTTGGGGCCGCCCTGCTGGGGTTGAAATATTCGGGCATCGTTTATATCTTCCTGTTGGGGGTGATCTTAGGCTGGCTGTTGTGGTCCAAGACCGGCAAGCCGGGTCATGCCGCCAGGGCCGTTCTCTGGTTCTGGCTATTCACCTTTATATTGTTTCTGCCTTGGCTAATCAAGGATTTTGTCCTGACGGGCAATCCGGTGTATCCTTTGTTCGCCAAGTGGTTCAAGGAAACGGGTTTCAATCCCTATTTTTCCAATGCCCTGGCTGAGAAGGTCATTCCTTATGCCGCACCGATGAAGTTGATGGACCGGGTGGCCTATATCCTTCATTTTGCCAAGGACTTGTTGATCAAGGGGCAGGAGGTAGGAACTGTCTCCGTCCTCTACTTGGTCTTCCTGCCCGTCTTGTTCTTTTATTGGAAACAAAGGCCCGGGATCCTGAATTGGGCCTTGGTCTTCCTGGGGTTTGGGATCATCGCGGGCAATTCCTCGGTTCTGGATATCCGATATTTCATGCCCCTGATGGTGGTCTTGAGCGTTACTTTTTCTTGGGCAGTGGAACGGTTCTTGTCAGGGGAACATTTCATTACGAAGTCGATAAAAATTATGATCTTGATCCTTCTGCTTGGGCAAACCCTGGAGTTCACCCAGACCGTGACACAGAACTATAATCCCTGGGCCGTTTCCACGGGGTTTCAAAAGCCTTCCGACTTTATCGGCAGACAGACCATTCCGCGGTTCTTTTATTACCAGATGGGGGAATATGTCAACTCCCATCTTCCAGGGAACAGCAGATTCGTCATGCTTGGCGACATCATGACCTATTATTACGAGAGGCTGGGCGTGTTCGATTACCAGTGGATCACCCCTTCTGTCTGGACCCGGGTGCTGCAGGGTTCCCGGACCGAAGAAGAAATGTACCGGCGTCTCAGGCGGTTGGGCATCACCCACGTGGTTTACAACCAGCCCAAAGCTTATTCCATGCAGTTCTCCAAGATAGGCTGGGAATGGGAGGAGCAGGACCAGGCCGCTTACTGCAACCTCTGGGCCCGGCGCATGAGCAAGGTGGCGTCATTTGGCCCCATGTATCTTTATGCGTTGAACCCGCCGGACCATCTGAACGATCCCCGCGAACCTTTGACCGTGCTACCGGCCATGGAGGAGCAGTGGCTGATCCGCGCTGACCAGCTGCTGAGGAGCAATAAAAGCAAAGAGGGGGTGGAACAGGCGATGGGGGTCTATAAGGAAATACTCAAAATGGCTCCCAACCTGGCCTCAGCCCACGCGGGCCTAGGCATCGCTTACCTAAATTTAGGCAAGATCGCCAAAGCCGGCGGCGAGTTAGATTACGCCTACAAGACCGGGTTTGCCAGCGTGCCTTTGTATCAGGGCCTGGCCTATATAGAGGGTGAACGCAAGGATTTTCACAAAGCTCTGGATTACCAGTTGGAGGCCGCGCAGTTGGATCCCTTTGACGCCCAGATCGTGAAAAATCTGGCCGGGGTGTATTACCAGCTGGGGGATCTCAGGCAGGCTTACCAGTATTTCCAGCGCGCTTTGTCCATGAATCCCGCAGACCAGGAGATTCCCCGTTATCTCCAAAAAATAGCCTCTCAAATGCGGTGACCTGTTGCGTTGCTTGGAGAAGGGCGGAAGGCCGGGGATGGGCTTTTCTTTACCGTACTGAAATGATAGGGAAGTAGAGCTTGTTTTCCTGCCTTTTCCACCAGCATTGCTCGGCCCGTTTTTCTTCATAAGTGGAAAAGCGGTAGTCATACAGTGCGGCGCGAATATGCCGGGGCGGAGCGTCCTTGAACGGATTTTCTCGCAGCAGGCCCACGACCTCGGGTGAGTCGTCCAAAAGCCTCAGGCAAAGGTTGACCAGCCAAGGATTTTTGGAGGCGTCGCTCTGGGCGGCGTACCAGACCAACCAGTCTAACCTCACCGGTGAAAAAAAGGTCGGGCCTCCGATCCTGGAAGGATCCCCGGGTTTGTAGAGGAATTCATAGGTGTACCATAGGCTGCGGTTGCGGCTTCCCTGGATCAAGACCTCGCGCCTTGTCCGGGGAACGACCGGAAAGTTGTCGTAACTGTTGATGGAGTGAAAGGGCGCCGTGAGGTTCAGTGTTTTGATCAGCGGGGCAGGCAAGCTCCATCCAGGCAGGAGGACCGTCAGAACCTCAAGGCCGCTTACCCATAAAATAACGGCCGTCAGGATAGCAATGGCCCACCTGGGCCATCTCTTGGAAATGTTATCCGAAGCCGCGGTTTTCTTGCTTGTTTTGAGGGTCCCCAAAGACAGATGCCAGGGGTCGGGGAAGACCGCGTCATCCACCAAGAAAAGGCAGAGCCCCAGGCCGAGCAGGCAAAAAAAGGAATAGTTACCCGTAAGCATGGTCGCCACCAGATATCCCGCGAAAGCTCCGCAGGTCCACAGACGCTGGCGCCTGGGTCCGAAGACCAGGAACGGCATCGCCACCTCGATGACCAGCATCAGGAAGTTCAAAAATCCCAGCAGCCAGGCAGGGAGCAGGTGGCACCACCAGGCCAGGACTGTGGGAAGAGGCTGCGTTTCCAAATAGTAGCTTAGGCCTGTGAGGTTCCTCCAGGCCGGATCCGGACTTAAGAGTTTGGACAAGCCTAGAGTGAAGAAAAACCTGAACAAAAGCCAGCGGAACAGCCAGACCACGGTCCGCGGCGGCCTAGGATTAGAAAAGGTGCTGGCCGGCAGGGTGAGGTTGCCCAAAAAAATGGCCAGGAAGCCAGCTTCCAAAAGCAGGTTGTCCCAGGGCATGACCAAAAAACCCCCGCCCGCGACGACCAGGGAAAGATAAAGTCCCCAGAGGATAAAAAGGAGCAGGGACGAGGCGTATCCCACCACAAGGGCTAGGGAAAGAAAAGCCCCCAAGTTGCAGAGGACCTGGATGACGGTGTCATTGGCGGAGAACCAGAGGAAGGTCGGCAGCAGGCGGTAGCCGGTGAAACCCAGGTTGGCGTGAACAGCTTTTAAAAAGCTTTCCACGGGGAGGACGCCTGAGCTTCCCAGAAGCCCATTGGTTTCCTGGGACAGGGACACAAAGGCGATCAAGTAAATGAACCCCAGGAAGACAAGGAAGATCGAGGATGAAAAACGGTAGGTGGGAGGTTCGACCTGCCGGCCATGGAAAAAGGCATAATAGTGGGTCAGCACCTGGCGGTGTTTAGAATAAAAGTCCAGGACTTTATCCCTCAGGGTCGCGAAAAAAGGCAGGTTGCGGTAGATCCAGAGGACCGTTTTCTTTTCCGGGAGATAGGCCAGGAGGCGCGTGATCGCAGTGGCTCCGCTGGTCATCTCGTGGTTGAGGTCCACAAAATGGAACAGGGACGATTGCAGGTCTTTGGGCGACAGGTTGGGGAAATATTCGGCGGCTCTTTGATAAGGTTCGTAATCGATCTTATCGCCGGTCAGAGCTTTCCAGCCGGCGACCAGGCGCAGGCAATAACGACTGTCGCCATCATAGACCAAGAGGGGTTTGGACAGGGTTTTCATAGTTCTATTGTACTGTAAAACTGGTGGTAGGGCTAAAACTTTACGAACAGCCGGACAGGCCTATTCAGGCTTATTTAAAAGGGTAATCCCGGGTTTCAGTTGCGGCTGGCCTCTTTGTTGAGTTTTTCCACCAAATATTCCCAACGGGTCGTGATATAGCGCAGATTGTCCTTGGCCAGGGATGACTGGCCTGAAAAAGGGTCGATCGCATATTCTTTACCCAGCTGCCAGTCCAAGTGTCTTTCCCTGCACCAAGCCACCGCTTCTTTATACCAGGAAGGGTCATAGAGGAGCTTGGTCCTAAGTTCTTTTAGTATTTCCAGCGAATTCCGTTCTTCCATGGAACGCTCCCATCTAAATTAATGTTGATATGCGTAAAGTTAGACAAATAAAAGCCAAAAAAGTTCCATTTTTTACACTATTTTTTGTCGTAAAGAGGGGTCAAAAAGAGTCAGTATCGCTGTAATTACAAGCCCGGACGGGTCATTTTTTCCGGTCTGACCCATTGGTCGAACTGCTTTTCCGTCACCAATCCCAGGGCCACAGCGGCCTCTTTGAGGGTCAAGCCGCTTTGAAGGGCTTTTTTGGCTATTTTAGCGGCGTGGTCATAGCCGATATGGGGGGCAAGGGCTGTGGCCAGCATCAAGCTGCGGCTGGTCAGCTCTTTCATCCGCTTGGGGTTGGGTTTGATCCCTTTGGCGCAAAAATCGTTGAAATCCTCCATGGCCTGGCTTAAGAGCTTGGCTGAACCCAGGTAGTTATGGATGATCAAAGGCTTGTTCACATTGAGCTCAAAATTGCCGCTGGCGCCGGCCAAGGTGACGGCCGTGTCATTTCCCAGCACCTGGGTGCAGACCATAAGCATGGCTTCGCACTGGGTCGGGTTGACCTTACCGGGCATAATGGAGGAGCCCGGCTCGTTGTCAGGGATGGAAATCTCTCCCAGTCCCGCCCGGGGGCCAGAAGCCAGCCAACGGATGTCATTGGCTATTTTCATCAGGGAGCAGGCCAGGGTCTTGATGGCCGCGTGGCTGAAGACCAGGCTGTCGTGGCAGGCCAGGGCCTCGAACTTATTGGGAGCGGTCTTAAAAGGCAGCCGGGTCAGTTGGCTGATTCTTTTAGCCACTTTGACTGCAAATTTGGGATGGGTGTTGAGCCCGGTGCCGACAGCGGTCCCGCCCAGGGCCAGTTCCAAGAGATGCTTTTGCGTCATCCTTAACCGTTCCATATCCTTGGACAGCTGATGAGCCCAGCCGGAGATTTCCTGTCCCAGGGTTAGAGGCACGGCGTCCATCAGGTGCGTCCGGCCTATCTTGAGGACATTTTTGTAGGCCCTGGATTTGGCCTCCAATGTTTTCTGAAGCTTGGCAACCGCGGGCAGGAGTTGGTGGACCAGGACGTCCATCGCGGCAATGTGCATGGCAGTCGGGAAGGTGTCGTTGCTGCTCTGGCTTTTATTGACATCATCGTTGGGGTGGATGGGTTTTTTACTGCCCTTGATACCATGAGCCAACTCGATGGCGCGGTTGCTGATGACCTCGTTGACATTCATATTGCTCTGGGTGCCGGAACCAGTTTGCCAGACTACGAGAGGAAAATGGCTTTTCAGCTTACCGCTGATGACCTCGTCGCAGGCTTTGCTGATGAGACGGGCTTTGTCCGAGGTTAAGAGGCCCAGTTCCTGGTTGGTCAGGCAGACCGCTTTTTTGAGGATGCCGAAGGCTCTTATCATTTCCGGAGCCAAGACATCTTTGTCTGCGCCGGCCCTGAAATGCCGCAGGGAACGCTGGGTTTGGGCTCCCCAGTATCGATCGCTGGGGACCATGACTGAGCCCATACTGTCTGTTTCTTTCCTGAATACGGGCATTGATCTCCTAGTCCTTGGGCAGGGCCAGGACCGCGCCGGTGCTGGCACTAGTGACCATCCGGCAATAGCGGCCCAGCCAGCCGGTGTTGATCTTAGGCTTGGGTTTTTTCCAGGCCTTGCGGCGTTTGGCCATTTCCGCGGGGCTTATCTTGAGGGTCAGGGTCCGTTTGGGAATATTGATAAGGATGGTATCGTTGTTCTTGATGAAGGCGATGGGCCCGCCCTCGGCCGCTTCGGGGCTGATATGCCCGATGCATGTGCCAGCCGTACCGCCGGAAAAACGGCCATCGGTCAAAAGGGCCACTTTGTTGCCCAATCCCTGTCCGATGATCTTGGAGGTCGGGGAAAGCATTTCCGGCATGCCCGGTCCGCCCCGCGGTCCTTCGTAACGTACGACCACCACGTGGCCCGGCTTGACCTGGCGCTTTTCCAGAGCCTCTAGGACCTCGTCCTGGGAGTTAAAAGTTATTGCCTTGCCCTCGAAGACCAGGCACTCGGGGTCCACACCGGCTGCCTTGACCACGGCTCCGTCCGGAGCCAGGTTGCCGAACAACACGGCCAGACCGCCGTCCTGGGAAAAGGGGTCGTTTATGCTGCGGATGACCTTGGGGTTCTTTATCTCTGCGTTGGCGATGTTCTCGCCCAAAGTTTTACCGGTCACCGTCAGGGTGTCCAGGTTGAGAAGACCTTTTTTCTTGGAAATCTCCCTGAGGATCGCGGAAATACCGCCGGCCTGGTCCACGTCCTGGATATGCACGTCCCGTTTGGACGGAGAGACCTTGCAGATACAGGGTGTTTTGGCCGAAATTTCATTGACCCGCTCCAGTTGATAGCTGACGCCGGCCTCGTGGGCGATGGCAAAGGAGTGCAGGACCGTGTTGGTGGAGCCACCCATGGCCATATCCAGGCTAAAGGCGTTGTCCAATGACTTTTTGGTCACAATATCGCGGGGCTTGATGTCCTTTTCCAAAATGACCATGACCTGGCGTGCGGTAGCCTTGGCCAGTTCGGTACGCCGTGGGTCAACGGCCAGGATGGTGCCGTTGCCGGGCAGGGCCAAGCCGATGGCTTCCAATAGGCAGTTCATGGAATTGGCCGTGAACATTCCAGCGCAGGAACCGCAACCCGGGCAGGCGACGCGCTCCATAACCTCTAGGGCTGAGGCGGTGATCTTGCCGGCCTGGAACTCGCCCACGCTGTCAAAGATGTTGATGAGGTCTACGGAGGTGCCGCTCTTGGTGACCCCGGCCTTCATGGCGCCGCCGCTCAAAAAGATGGTGGGGATGTTGAGCCGCAGGCTGCCCATGACCATGCCGGGAGTGATCTTGTCGCAGTTGGTGATGCAGATGAGCGCGTCAAAGCAGTGGGCCATGACCATGGTCTCCACGGAGTCGGCGATGAGTTCGCGGCTGGGCAGGGAGTAGCGCATGCCCAGATGCCCCATGGTGATGCCGTCGTCCACGGCAATGGTGTTGAACTCAAAAGGCACACCGCCGGCCTTCCTGACTTCATCCTTGACCACCTGGGCCAGCTTGTTGAGGTGGACGTGGCCGGGGCAGATGTCCGTGTAGGAGTTGGCGATGCCTATAAACGGTTTGGCCATGTCCTCGTCTTTGACGCCAGCGGCCCGTAAGAGCCCGCGGGAGCCCGCCCGGTCATAGCCTTTTTTAATTGCATCAGATCTCATTAGTAAAACCTCCCGTGATTTATTTCAACAACTCATTAACTTTTTTCATGACCTCAAAAGCATCGGCAACATAGAGCACATCGGCCTTGCCCCTGGCCCAGCCGCAGTTGGCGTCCAGGTTGATGGCCCGGCGCTCGTTGATGAAACGCCAGCCCACGGCATGCGGCTCTTCGCCGTGGCAGCAGGTGGACAGTCCTTTGGGGTGCCTGGGGATGGAGCCGGTCTGGCCGACCTGGTGCATATGGGTCAGGAAAGACAGGGTTTCCCCGCCTTCGCCCTGGATGTCCACCAGGGATTTGCTGCTGCCCAAGGAGGCCTTGGATTTACGGATAAAATTGAGGATGTGTTCCGTGGCTTCTTTGATATGGGTTTGTCCGTCCGCCTGCTTTTTGGTCCAGCCTGCGCCAGCCACGAAAAGCAGGGCCGCGTCAGGACGGATAGTCTGCTCACCGGTAGAAACGGATTTGATAGCCGTGACCTTGGTTTTTAAGGCTGGCAAAGACACGCTGATGTTTTCCGCTGTAGCATTCCCCGGTTCCAGTTTCTTGTACTCCTGGCTGGCCGGTTCAACGAGGATAAACCAGGGTTTATGGGTTCTCTGAACCTGGACCTCGATGCGCTGGCGGTAAACCCAGCGCGTGACAGTCAGAACGCCGCTGTTTTGCTCCAGTTTAGTGACATGGCTATCTGAGCGGCCATTGAGGCGCTGGCCGACCCCCGCGAGGACCCGGCTAAACCTGGAAGTAGCCGATGCCACGACCACCTCCGGGCCAACTGCCTTGACCAAGGCCTCGACTGCTGCACTGTCGCTGCTGTAACGGGCTGAGGCAAATTCAACCCCGCTGACGGATAGGATTTTGTCAGCGCCGGCATTGGCCAGGTTCTTGGCCGCTTCCTTGGTGTCCTGGCCGATGATCCCGAGGGTAAATTTAGCTCCGAGCGCTTGGACAGCTCCCAAAACCTCAAAAACAGGTTTGGCCAGTTGGCCATCAGGTTCCGTATGGGCTAGGACCAGAACTTTATCCATTGTTTCTCCTACTCGTTGGATATCCAGGCCACGATCTCTTTGGCGATATCGACGGCCGGCATATTTTTAACTATCTTGGTCTCCCGCTGCTGCTTGGGGGTGGCGGCCGCCAGGTATTTGGAGCCTTCAGCCCCGGATTTGACAAGTTGGGCTTTTTGCAGGGAAGGCATCACCGTGCGCATATTGGCCATGCCGACCTGGGGATTATTGGCTGGTTCGGCCAAAGTGCCGGTGGCCCAACCCAAAACAGCCGGAGCAGAACTGCAGACCGAAACCTGGTGATTGCCGCCCTCGACCCTTTCCAAAACTTGGAAAGACCCATCCTCGTTGATTGTGATTTCGTCCACTCCCTGGAACTGGTCCGTGATACCCAAAAGCTCTCCGACCATCTGCAGGGTGGCACCCTGTCCGCGGGAAGCCGACTCCCATCCTCCGAAAACCAATACTTTGGAGAGGTCCAGGCCGGGGATGGACTTGATGGCCTGGCTAATGGCCTGGGCCGAGTCCGTGGCCTCGCTAAAGCCGCCACTAGGCCCGTCCAGGGCCACAAGTTCAAAGGGCACTTTTTGGGAGACGGTCATCATGACCTGCTGGAGTTTGGCTTTGGGAGCGTGGCTTACCAGATACACTTTGGAACCAGGGGCTTTTTTGGCCAAGTTGGCGGCCTCATAAAGGGAAATAGACGCCCAGGGGTCCAGGATAGCCGGCAAAAGCATCTCGTTTTTTAAACCCGGTCCGGTCGGTCCCATCATAGGTTCCAGGGTCTGTAAGGGGTCAGGCACGATCCCCGCGCAAACCACGATCTGATAGGCTGTTGGCATTGGTTTCCCTTCTTTTATTCAGTTAAAAAGACCAGCAGGTATTTTAACTAAAAAAAGCTGTTTTATCCTCTTAATTTTCATTAATCCTAGCGGACAAAAGCCTGGCCCCTATAAGTTTTAGGGGTATTTTGATATTATCCTCCTAATATTTATTCGCTCATACTTAAGGGAGGTTCCATGACATCCAAAGAGCGTTGGCGCGCAGTTCTTTCCCGCAAGGCGGTAGACCATATCCCCTGCGATTACTGGGGCACGGCAGAAACCACGACTAAGATCAGGCAAGCCCTGGGATGCCGGACCGATGAAGAAATAAGTACCAAGCTGAAAATTGACGCGGCTGCCGGCCTGGACCTCACCCTCCATGACCCCTATGCGGCTGAGCGCAACGGCGCGGATGTCTGGTGGGTCAAACACCAGGAAATGAACTACGCGGGCGGCAGCGGCTCCTACAGCGAGGCTGTGGAATGCCCTTTGGCCAAATTGCAGACCGTGGAAGAGCTAAAAAAGTTCCGCTGGCCCGAACCCTCCTGGTGGACCGTTGAAAACATCCCGGAACAGTTGGAAAAGTACAAGAACCAGGCTTTGTTTGGCGGGTATTATTCGCCGTTCTATTATTATGGCAATATGCGCGGGGTGGAGCAGTCCCTGCTGGACTTGGCGGAGAACCCGGAGTTCGTGGAGGAGGCCATCGAGCGGCTGTTCCAGATACACTACGGCCTCATCGAGAACACTCTCAAAGCCGCCAAGGGTTGCGTGGATTTCGTGCAGGTGACCGAGGACTTGGGTACCCAGGAAAGCCTGGTGATGAGTCTCCCTATGTTCCGCAGGCTTTTGAAACCGAGAATGATTAAGATGATCAAGATGATCCACAGCTACGGCGCCTGGGTTTTCCACCACGACGACGGAGCCATCAGGCCGGTCATCCCGGACTTGATCGACGCGGGCATTGACGTGCTCAATCCCATCCAGTGGCGCTGTCCGGGCATGGATCGCGACGCCCTCAAAAAGGATTTTGGGAGCCGCTTGGTGTTCCACGGCGGGGTGGACAACCAGCAGACCCTGCCTTTTGGCACTCCCAAAGAGGTGCGGGAAGAGGTGCGGTATAACGCCAGGGTCTTGGGGCAGGGAGGCGGGTATATCATCGCGCCATGCCATAACATCCAACCCATCACTCCCGTGGAAAACATCGTTGCCATGTACGACGAGATCCAAAAACTGTAGCCTGTTCCGCCTCGCGAAAAAAGGGAGTTGAGCCCATTTGACCGCTAACATTATTACCATCCTGCTCAGCCTTGCCGTTATCCTTTTCTCCTGCCAGTTGTTCGTCAATGCCGTAGAATGGCTGGGCCGCCTGCTCAAGGTCAGGCAGGGGGTCGTGGGAAGCATCCTGGCCGCCCTGGGCACAGCCATGCCCGAAACCGTTGTTCCGCTTATCGCCATCCTATTCACCGGCACCGCGGCGGGAATGGATATTGGAATGGGGTCCATCATTGGCGCCCCTTTTATGCTTTCCACGCTGTCTTTGTGCATCACAGGTGCCAGCGTGTTCGTCTTTACCTGGATGGGACGGAGGAAGGTCAAAATCACCGCGGACAAAAAACTCCTGGCCAAAGACCTGTCATTTTTCATTGTTTTTTACCTGGTTGCGGTGCTGTCCTCTTTTATCCCTGGTTATACCTGGCATCTGTGGATCGGCCTTGGCCTTTTGTGTTCCTACGCCTTTTATGTCAGGGTCACCCTGGTTTCCGGGTCGTTTCTTGAGGAAAAACTGGAAGTCCTTCTGGCCAAAAAATATTTGGGTTTGAATCCGGGGATGGCCGTAGTGGTGTTGCAGCTCCTGGTCAGCGTGGGACTCTTAACCGCCGGAGCGCATTTTTTTGTGGGAGCTTTGGCCGACATCGCGGCCAGCCTGGGAGCCAGCCCGTTCCTGCTGTCTCTCCTGATCACACCTGTAGTTACAGAGCTTCCGGAAAAGTTCAATTCGGTCATCTGGATGGGAAGGAAAAAGGATACCCTGGCTTTGGGCAATGTCACGGGCTCCATGGTCTTTCAGTGCTGTTTTCCCATGGTCATCGGCATGCTTTTTACGCCCTGGCACCTGAGTGGACTGACCCTCGTGGTCAGCCTCCTGACCCTTGTCTCGGCCGGCATGGTCCTTACCTGGGTCAAAACCCGGCGCTCTATCAATCCTTATGTCCTCATGTCCTGCGGTTTGTTTTACCTGGTTTTGCTGGGGTATATGCTGGTCTAGCCGTTCAGGCCAGCCGAGGAGTAACAAAAATAATAAATTCTTCAGCTTTAATTTAATAAGGCTGGATTTGAGGTAGAATTATCTCAGGTGGGGGCAGGTATCTATTGAATCTTATACTAAAAAACCACGAGGGGGGTGAAAACAGTGAAAATTATCAAAATAATATTACTAGTCATCTTGGCATTTACTTTAGGCGGAGCTTCTTTAGTGCTCGCCCAGACAGCGGCTGTTACTCCGACAGCGGACCAGACGACTCTGGATTTGCAGAATAAAGTAAAAGCGGAGGCTATGGTAGTCAAGGCTGACAGGGCCAAACTGAGAAAGGACATGATGACTAATGACACCGCGGCGGTCGCGGCGGACAGAGCTCAGTTAAGAATAGACATGAAAAAGTTAATAACCGATGATGCCAAGCTGAGAGATGCCACGGGGCCATTAAGGCCTACAAAAAAGTCCTATATGAAAACTCCGACATATAAATAATGATTTTACAAAGGTCAAAAGAAAGGGGAAGCAATTTTTCCGCTTTCCTTGAATTTTTAGCCTTGTTCCTGGGTCAAAACCCGCCAATCCAGCAAACCTGAAGACCTTTTAATTCGCAAAATATACGCTAAACTTATGGGAAAATCTTCTTGAAATGGGAGTGTTGCTAAAGCGGTGAAGAAAACCTTTTTATGGTCATTCATTCTGGTCAGCCTGGTGTTGAGTTTGCCTCAGCCAGCCTTTTCCTACCAGACCTACGGCGATGCTTTTAACCTGGCCTATGAGCTGTATGTGAACAACAGTTTTTACTTGGCCCGCAATGATTTTAACTCCCTGTTATGCCAGCAAGCCATTCCCGCGCCAGAACCAGACGCCCTGCTGCTCAGCGCTGACTCTTCCTATTATTTAGACAGCGACAGGGTGGCGATGAAAGACTTTTACACCCTGCGTTTAAAATACCCTGATGCGGCCTATTACCGGGATGCTTATTACCGGGAAGGCGAGATCTTGTTCCGCAACGGGGCCTATGGCAAAGCCATCAGCTCTTTTCACCAGGTCATCAACCGGGGCGCGGACGACGACATGCATTTCAAGGCTGAGTTCCTGACCGGCGAAAGCTATATGGCCCTCAAGCAGTACAAAGAGGCAGCCGAATGTTTCAGTGACCTGGCCGCTGACCAGGAGCTGTTTTTCTGCGACCTGGCCCTCTTGGAATGGGCCAAGGACCTGTATCTATACGGCGCTCCCAAGCACAGCCTGGACAAGATCAAGCAATTTGAGGACACCTATCCCCATTCCAGGCTTTTGAACGAGGCCCTGTATTGGAAAGCCAGGGACTGCGAAGACCTGATCGACATCACGGATATGCAGGCGGCCTACGAGCAGCTGTTCAAGATATCCCCGGAAAAGAGCATCTGGGAGTCCGAGGCGCTCTACGGCCTGGGTCTGGCCCAGGAAAAACAAGCCCACTACGACACGGCCATGGAAAAGTTTAGCAGCGTGGCGGACCGCAATGTCAACAGCGAGATCGTGTCCCGGTCCCTGTTCCATATCGGGTTTTGCCTGGCCAAGACCGGGGCCTATGACAAGGCCAAGGAGTTCTTTCAAAAGGCCCTGAGCCAGTCCTCGCAGAGCGAAATGGCCGGCGCTTCCCAGTACGCCCTGGGCTGGCTGGCCGCCAAGCAGAACCGCTTTGAAACCGCCCTGACCGAATACGAGAAGCTCTCCAGCATCTATCCCCAGGGGCTTTTGGGCACGCAGGGGGAATACGCCCAGGCCGGCAGTCTCTACAGCCTGGGCAAATATGACGAGGCCCTGGCACTTTACCAGAAAGTTTCCGAGGAAAAGCCCATGAGCCAGATCACCTGGGGGGCCCGTTTTGGGATGGCCAGGGTTTACCAGAAAAAGCAGGAAAAAGAAAAGGCTTTGGAGTTGTTCCAGAACATCGTGGCGGACAGCGATTCCGTGCAGTGGGCCGCTTTCAGCCAGTACGCCATCGGCGAATACTGGTACGAGCGGGGAGACCTGGCCAAGGCCAGGGACGAATACGAAAAGGTCGTGAAAAACTACCCGGATACGGATACCGTGGTGCTGGCCCTGGTGTCCTCGGGCTGGTGCAGGTTCCAGCTCCAGGATTACGACAAGGCCTGGTCCAACCTCAACGATGCCGTGGCCAAACGCAGCGCGGCGGCTATGAGGCCGTGGATTGAGAACCTGATGGGCGACATCCAGTTCAACCAAAAAAAATACGAGAACGCCATCAAGACCTACGACCAGGTGATGCAGATCGCGCCGGACAGCGCGGATATGGTGCGGGCCCTGATGCAAAAAGGGTGGTGCTACTACCGGCTCCACGACGACGCCAAGGCCAGGGAGGTCTGGTTGAAAATAGCCGGGCAGTACCCGGACACGCCGGAAGGGCCCCAGGCCCAGTACTGGGAGGCCTGGGTGCTTTTCAGCGCCAACAAATACGACGAGGCGAGGGTGGAGTTCCAGAAGATGCTGGACGCCTATCCCAAACAGCACCCGCTTTGCCCGGACGCCCTGCTGCACCTAGGGGACTGCTATTACAACACGGCCAAGTATGACGACTGTATCAAGGCTTACCAAAGGTTTTTGGACGCCTATCCCCAGAGCCCCAAGGTGGCGGAAGCCCTTTACGGCCTGCAGTGGGGCTACGCCCAGATGGGCAAGACCCAGGAATCTTTGGAAGTGGGCAAGCAGTTCCTCAACCGCTACAGCGACCATCCCCTGAGCAACGAGGTCCTGTATTACCAGGCCGAAGTCTACCTCAAGGATAACGACATCAAGGACGCCATCGCCAGTTTTAGCAAGATCGTGGCCAAGGCGCCCACCTCGGAACTGGGCCAGAGGGCCCAAATGGCTACGGCCCAGGCCTATGAAAAAGGCGGTTTGGACAACCTGGCCCTGGACACCTATTCCCAGATCGTGGCCAAGAACCCCAAAGGCCAGTTCGGGGCAGAGGCGCTGTTCCATATGGCCTCCATCAATTTCCGGGGAGGTTCGTATGACCAGGCCCTGGAAAATTACCAGAAGATACTGGACCTTTTCCCGGATTCCAACCTGACCGTGCAGACCCTTTTTAACTTGGCCATCACTTACAAAAAGATGGGCAAGGCCCAGCAGGCCCTGGACCTGTGGAAAAAAGTGGGGGAAAAATTTCCCCAGAGCAATTTGGCTGACCAGGCCCTGATGCAGTCCGGCCTGATGATGGAGGACAATAAGGATCTGGATCAGGCCCTGTCCTATTACGACAAGGCTTCCCAGTCCCCAAACAGGGCCGTGGCCGCCGAGGCGCTGTTCTGGATGGCGGGCTGTTATGAAAAGAAGGACTCCGCAGATAAGGCCGTGGAGGTTTACCAAAAAATAGGGGACAGCTACAAGGACCAGGACATGTGGGCGTCCACAGCCCTGGCCAAGGTCGCGGAGCTCGATATTAAAAAGGGCAAGTTCGACGAAGCAGCCAAAGTCTACCAGCAGATCATCAGCCAGACCACCAATAAGGAATGGAGCAGCGCGGCGCAGAAGAGGCTGGACGCTCTCAAATCCCAGGCAGGGAGCAAGGATAATACCCATGCGAAATAGGATATTTACGGCTTTGGGCATTCTATTTTTAACGGTTTGCTGGTCTGGGGCACAGCAGGCCCAATCACAGGCCAAGCCGCAGGAGGCCCAGCCCCTGCAGGGCCAGCAGGAAGACCAGCTCCTGCTTCGCATCCCGGATGTCATCGTGACGGGCGAGAACGAGTCGCTGCTGGCCTCCCAGGGCAAAAAAGAGGCCCTGTCCGACACCCTGCTCAACTTCGATCTCAACCAGGTGGGCGACATGCTCAAACCGGCGGCGCCGGGCGGGCTGTCGGTGTTCGACCAGCTCAATGAGAGCAGGCAGGAAAGGGAGAACTACACCAGGCTCAACGCGGACCTGGGGACCGGGCCGCAATTCTCAGCTGACCTGCTCCATGCCCAGGAAAAAGCCGAGGGCAATCTTCTCTTTGATCTGCACGACGAAGCCCTGGTCAAGCCCCTGGTGAACGGCCAGAACGACCAGAGCCAGGTTTTCAACGGCATAGGCCAGTTCGGCTACAATTTCAAAGACCATCAGGAGCTCAACGGCGATATCGAGTACATGAACGGAAGGCTGGACCTGCCCTACGGGGCAACAGCCAACGACCGCCAGCAAAAGAGCGAGTTTGGCGCAAACCTGAACTTCAAGAACGGCGACGACGTATACTCCTTTGACCTCCAGCCTTACCTCAATGTGGGCCACCGTGACACCGGTGAAGTCACGGATGACAGTGGCACTTATGGACTGAAGGACCAGTTCTACACGCCCTTGTACCTGGGAGTGGCTTTCCCGACCATGGTCCAGCAGCAGGGCACCCTGCGGTGGGACAATATCAACACCGGGCCTGGCTCCAGCCAGGAGGTTTTCGCCCAGCTGAACGCAGACTTGATGGCCGAGCCCGTGAAAATACTCCACTTGAGCGTGGGCGCCAATTTTACGGCCATCCAGAGCCTGGATAATACGGAAAGCAGGCTTTTTCCGGAGGCCAGGATCGTCTATGACCTGTCGCCCAGAGCCAGGGTTTTCCTGGCCTACCAGCCTGTCCTCGAGGTACCCACTTTCGAGGAGCTTTATTTTGATAAGCCCTACACCAAGGTCAGTCCCTCGCTCTATCCGGAAGAGTCCTACAATGTCTTTGAGCAGGGCATGCAGGGAGCCGTCACCCGCGATATGGATTTTTCCTACACGGTCTTTTGGAAAGAGACCAGGGGTTTCATCAATCTTTCCGGGCCGGACCAGAACAACCTGTGGACACCCTATAACCTTACGGTGGTCAAGCAGCAGGGCATCAGGGTGCGGTTGGGCTGGCAGCCCTTTACTACACTCGATTTAGGCCTAAAATATGAGGGAGTCCAGTTCAATAACTGCGATTCCGGGGACGCCATCACCTACAGCCCGAGCAGTCGGGTGGGAGTTTCCGGGGTCTGGGACGACAAGACCTGGGAGGTGGACCTGGACGGGAGTTGGGCGGACAGCCGGTATTACAACCTGACCGGAGGGTCTCTGACTCCTTACTGGCTGGCCAACCTTACGGTCAAAAGGAAAGATGTGGTCAAGGGATTGACCTTGTGGCTCAAAGGCGAGAACCTGCTCGGCCAGTCTTACCAGCTCTGGCAAGGATACGAGGAACCCGGGGCCACGGCCCTGGTGGGCCTGACCTGGGTAATGCAGTAATTCTAGCGGTTTGAGGGCAACGGTTTTTTACTTAACAGGTTGCTTAAGAAGTCCCATATCAGGGACTTCTTAAAATTTATTGAGCTCTAAAACACCGCAAATCCCTGCGGGTTTGCGGTGTAACAGGCTGCTAAAGGACCCTTTATTAGGGTTTTGCAGCAGCCTGTTAATTTTATCCAATATTAAAAGGAGGTCTCATGTTAGAGAACGACAGTTTTTGGTCCATGTTGGTCAAAGGGGGCTGGACCATGCTCCCGCTGTTCCTCTGCTCGGTGCTGTCGCTGGGCGTGATCGCCGAAAGGCTCTGGGTCTTTTTCAAGAGCAAGGTGGATACCCCGGGGTTGATGGAAAAACTGGGCGGCCTGCTCAGGAAAAAGGACATTGCCGGAGCGGTCTCCTTGTGCGACCAGACCGGAGGGCCTGTAGGCCGCACCCTTAAGGCCGGCTTGGTGAAAAAAGGCAAAAGCGCCAAGGAGGTCGAAGAGGCCATGCTGGTCAAGGCCAGGGAAGAGGTCCTGGACCTGGAAAAGCATCTGGCCATCGTGGGGACCATCGGCAACATCGCTCCTTTTATCGGTTTATTTGGCACAGTGCTGGGGGTCATCCGGGCTTTTAACGACATCGCTTTGACAGGCAGCGGAGGCGCGGCCGTGGTCGCCAAAGGCATTGCCGAGGCCCTGATCGCCACTGCCGGAGGCCTGTTCGTGGCCGTGCCCGCGGTCATCGGCTATAACTACCTGCTCAACTGGGTGGAGCGCTACAGCACCGAGCTGCAGAGCTGCTGCGAAGAGACCCTCGACCTCCTGGAATCAAAGGAAAACTGACATGGAGAACATCAGAGGGAACGCCAAACGACGCATCATTTCTGAGATCAACATCACCCCGCTCACGGACGTGGCCCTGGTCCTGCTGGTCATATTCATGGTGACCTCCCCGCTCCTCATCCAGACGGGTTTCAAGGTAAAACTGCCCGAGGCGCACGCGGCCACCAGCCAGCCCAGCACGCCCCTCATCATCACCCTGACCAGAGAGGGAAAGATCTTCCTGAACGATCAGATGTCGGTCAGCCGGCAGCAGCTGGGGGACATCCTCAAACAAAAATTGACGCAGAACAACGACCAGGTCGTCCTGGTCAGGGCTGACCAGAACGCCAGGCACGGTGACGTGGTGGAACTGCTGGACATCGCCAAGGCCGCTGGCGCGCAAAAGCTGGCCATTGCCGTCGAGAACAAGCCTTGACCTTACGGGCTGATTTTCCAGGGGAGTCCTGATGGCTATCAAAAGCAAATTACCCTTATTTCTTCTCTATTCCCTTGTTTTCCACGCGGTGCTGTTCCTTGTCCTGGCCCTGGTCAGATTAAGATCGGACATGACGCCTCTGTTCACGGAAGTGACCCTGGTCGGCCTGACGCCCAAGGGGAATTATGGGACCGTGGCCGGGCCGGCAGCGCCGGGAGCCAAAAAAACAGCGGCCAAAAAGTCCGTCAGCTCGAGACGGGATGAGATCAGCCTGGCCAGGAAAAGAATGGCTGAGAAGATAAAGAAAAGCATCGCCGAAAACCCCATCGGCGTGGAGACCAAGGACGATACCGACCCGGGTTTGATTAACGAGAACGCGGGCAATACCTACGGGGTGCCGCAGGGAGCCAGCATCAGCGGGCCCATTGCCCAGCGTAAGATAGCGCGTTCAATCACGCCGGAATATCCGGACTGGGCGAAAAAGCAGGGCATCGAGTCGTCCGTGACGCTCAATGTGGGGGTACTGGCCAGCGGCATGGTGGATTCGTTCATCCGCATCACCAAGACCAGCGGCTACAAGGAACTGGACCAGATCGCCATCCAGGCCATGATGCAGTGGGGGTTCGAGCCTCTCTCGCCCTATGTCAACCAGGACGAGCAGTGGGGCACCATCACCTTTTACTTCAAGCTGAAGTAATTCCCGCCTTTAGTTTTCATCCTTTCAAGCCGTGGAAAAAATATTAAAAGGATGTAACCTTTTAGTACCACAGGCGTTTAATGAGAAGGGACCATTATGGGGTATAGGTCAGACGAGGAACTGATGCAGGAGTTAGCAGGGGGAAATGTGAAGGCTATGGATACCCTGCTGGAAAGGTATAAGGAGAAAATGCTTACTTTTTTAAGCCAGCGGATGGGCAATGTCGCATTGGCTGAAGACCTTTTTCAGGAGGTGTTTTTCAGGGTTTACCAGGCCCGGCGGTCATACCAGCCCACGGCTAAGTTTTCCACCTGGCTGTATACGATAGCCCAGCATCTGTGCATAGACAGCCATAGGAAGACCTCAAGGAACCCTACGGTTTCCCTGGAAAAACCGCTGGCCGGGGAACAGGGCGACCAGGAACTTCTTTGGAAGGACCGCCTGGCGTCCGGGGAACAGACGCCTCTGCAAAAAGCGGAGCACAGTGAAAAAAGCGAGATAGTGCGTCAGGCTTTATCAGCTTTACCGGAGGAACAGCGGACTCTGCTCCTATTGAGTTCATATGCCGGGTTACCTTATAAAGAAATCGCCAGGGTTTTAAACTGCTCCATGGCGGCTTTGAAAGTCCGGGTTTTCAGGGCCCATCAAGCGCTGAGAAACAAACTAAAACCAAAGAAGGATGACCTGATATGAAACATGTGAAACAACAGCTGCCTTTTTATATCAGTGGTGAGATGAGTGGAGAACAAGCCCGCCAAATAGAGGCCCACTTGGAAGAATGTTTAACCTGCCGCAAAGAATGGGAGTCTTTGCAGGCGGAGCAGGCTTTGCTCGCATCCATTAAGCCAACTGTTCCTTCGCGGAAACTGGTCTCAGCCACCCTGGAAAAGATCCATCAGCAAGCCAGGCAGGACGGCTTAAAAGTATCCTGGGCTGAACAACTGTCCTCTTATTTCTCTCCCATATTTAAACCGGCTTATGTGGGTATAGCGGCCCTTGTTATCATGGCTGTTGTCGCTATTTTTTATCAGAGAGGTATTTTTCCAAAACTACAGACGCCCCTGGCGTTAAATCCTTCAGCGGTGCTGACACCCCAGGGGAACAGGCCACCTCTCGTCGCTGAAAACAAAAATGCAAAACAACCAGCCAATCGTATGATTGCCCAGGCAGGCTCTCGGCCAGTGCTGGAAAAACAATCAACCATAAATTCTGAAGAAAACAGAGGTAAAGGTTCTCCTGTGCTTGTCCAGGGAATTCAGCCCCTGGTGACGCCGGCCATGAACAGCGGCCCGGTGGCGCATCCGCAGGCTCCCGCACAACTGGCCATGGCTCCGGGTACTGGAGCGCCTCGCCTTGCAGGGGCAGGTACGGGTCAGCAACCAGCGCAGCGCGGTATTGCCTCCTCTAAGCAACCTGGGGCGGGAGGCGAAAAGACAGTGACCCCTGTGTCTATGACTCCAAGCCCTATCGTCACACCCATAGATAAACCCTTTAAGGTCGGCATAAATATCATCAGGCCCGGGAACGGGGAAAAGGCCCAATTTACCTATAAATTGAGCCAGCCCAGCCAGGTTACCATCAAGATCTACACTCAGGCGGGCCACTTGGTGCAGACCATTACGGATGAGTTCAAGCAGGCCGGCCAATTTGAAGATTCCTGGGATGGGTCCTATAAAGAAGGGACGCTGGCCGCCAGCGGTGTTTATTTTGTCACTTTTGAGACGAACCAGTATAAAACCACCCGTAAAATTATCATTGTGAAATAAGATGTAACCTTTTTGCCGTCCATGCGTTTAATAGTGCAGAGTGAAAGGAGGCACCCCATGAACCTTAAGGTCGGCCTTAACGCGATACTGGTCATCCTCTTCCTGGTCCAACCTTACCCCGGCTATTCCAAGAGTTTCGATTACGAGAGAGTGAATCATAATGCCATGGTCACTCTGGCCAAAGCTCTGAAAGTAGATATAAAGGAAATACAAAAAGTCCGCAAGGCCGGGTACGGACTTGAAGAAGCCATGCTTTTGATCGTCATTTCCCAGGAAAGCAAGCAGCCGGTGGAAAAGATCATGGATATGACGGATGAGGGCTTGAGCTGGGAAGATATGGCCAAGAGATATCCTTTTTCTGTTGAGCAGGCTATCCAACGCTGTGTGTTTATCAGGAAAGATCATCCCATCAAGATGCCTCCCAGTACCGTCGAAGAGAGAAAAACCGCTTCCATAACCCCTCGGGCGCTCCGTCAAAAGAAGGAGGAGCAAAATGGTCAAAAATAAACTTCTCCTTTGCGGTGTAATGGCCATGGTAAGTATTCTGGGTACAGGCTTGACGGCCACAAATCTTTTTGCCCTGGACTGGCTTTGTTTTCAGAACGGGATAGACCATTCCGGGGAGAGTCTGGACCATACCGTCGGGTATAATTTCAACCAGGTTTGGAGTTTTACGGGAGGTAATAATCATATTTCCCAGCCTTTGGTTAAAGACGGTGCAGTCTATTTTGGCAACACTTCTTTTCCTGCTGGTTACTCGCAATTTTTCGCTGTTGATGCAACCACGGGGAAGTTCCTGTGGTCCTACACGGTATATGAATGTTTGGGCACCAGCGCCGCGCCCTGTATTGACGGGGATGTCATCTACTATGTGACCCTCCTGGGGAATGTTTATGCCTTGAACATACATACCGGTGCTCTGGTATGGTCCAGTCAACTCAACTATAACAATTTCTCTGGCGCAGCAGCCCATTATATGTGTTCGGGGGTCACCTGCTTTGAGGGAAAGGTCTATTTTGGCTCGTTCGACGGATCTCTGTATGCCTTAAATGAAAGCGATGGGTCAGTGGCCTGGAGTTATGACACCGGTACTTCCATTGAATCCACGCCCGCCATTGATGTTCAGAACCGCAGGATCTTTTTCGGCTGCAATGACGCTTATCTTTATTGTTTGAACCTGGACAGCCATGACCTGGCCTGGAAAACATTTCTGGGGTCCAATGTCGTGAGCTCTCCGTCCTTGAGGGACGGCATGGTTTATGTGGGCACGACCATCAATGGCCTGTTCTCGCTGTCCCAGAGCGACGGCAGTATCCAATGGCAAGGCAACCTGCAATATGGGGGCTGGGTGTTTGGTTCTCCGGCCACTTCAGCCTACAAGATCGTTGCCGCTTCCAATGACCATTATCTGTATTGCTTTAACAGGCAGACGGGAGCGGCACTATGGCAAACCAAATGTCTGGATAACTTTGCCTGCGTATCTCCCATCATTGATTGTGAAACAACCTATGTCGGCGGGTGTGTTGCTCATTTCTATGCCCTGGACCTGGAAAACGGTCGTATTTTGAGTACGGTCGGATTAAGCGACCGGATGGATTGTTCACCCAGCATATCCAATGGAAGGATTTATATGGGGTGTAATGACGGGGGTATATACTGTTTTTCCACTAAAAACCATAATACCGCGCATCCTTTGTGCGACACCATGACCTTTACCAGTACTCCTACCCCGACTCAAACTCAAACGCAAACTATGACAGCCACTATCACTCAGACCTATACTGTGACAGCCACACCGACCATTACGCCAACAACGACTAACACCCAGACCTCTACGGCCACTTTGACGGTTTCCCCTACGGCCACCCAGACCCCGACCCCTACTGATACGGCTACCTGTACCGTAACCTGGACGGCGCGGTTTACCAATACCAATACCCCTACAAACACCAGTTCGGCCACAAGAACCCAGACCGTGACATCCACTCCCACCATTGCCTGCCCGCCGGCAAAGATCACCTTTGTGATTTTGACCTTTAATACGGATCAATCGGGAAGTGTGGTCGTGCAGGCAACCGTAGACGGAGGTAATATTGATTCCGTCACAGCCACTGTTTATCCCCAGGATACAAAATCCCAAAGCAGTATTCTGTGCCATACCTCTGTGACCGTGACCATGGGTCAGGTGAACGGAACAAGCGATCTGTACAGAGGTTCCTATCAGCCACAGACCGGGTTTGGGGATATCGAAAAAGTCATTGTCACGGTAAAGGATAAATGCGGCAATATCTATACCAGCGACGGGACCTTTAACCGGCAGGTGATCTCCGGCGGTCAGGATGTAAAGATCAAAACCAACATTTTTGATCCTACTAACGGCGAGACAGTGAAGATACAGTATTCGCTTTACGGAACCAGCCCTGTGGAGATAAAGATAATGGACCAGAACGGGAAGTATACCCAAACAGTGTTAAACCTTTCCTCGCAGCAAGAAGGGGTATATCAGGTTGCTTGGGATGGCAGGAACTCGGGCAATATCATGGTGGGCAGCGGCGTTTATTACGTGACCATCAAGACGGATTTTTATAAAGAGACTAAAAAGGTGATGGTGATAAAATGATGAAATTAGATTGTTGTGTTGAGTATTTAAGAGGAAGGGCGGGGAAAAGGATGAAAATTATCCTCACGTCTATCATTATATTGTCAGCTTTTTTATGCGCTCCAATCTTTTTCCACGCCAAGGTCACCTCATCCCAAACTAAGGAAATTAAAGATTACGGCAAACTGCCACTGGTGTTTGAGCCCAACCAGGGACAAACTGACCCGCGGGCCAAGTTTATATGTCGGGGAAGCGGATACAGCTTATTCCTGTGCCCTGATGAGGCGGTGCTGGTACTGAAAAAACCGGTAAAAGCCAAATCAGGCAAACCCGATTCCAAAATGGTACTTGGAGAAGTTATGGATAATGAGGCGCCTGAGGTCTTACGGGTCAAGCTGGCCGGTTGCAAGGAGCAGAGCCAGATGCAGGGTCAGGACCAACTGGGAGGCATAAGCAATTATTTTGTGGGCAACGATGCCAGCAAGTGGCAGACGAATATCCCGCAATATGCCAAGGTAAAGATCAATGAAATCTATCCGGGAATAGACCTGGTTTATTACGGAAACCAGAGGCAGTTGGAGCATGATTTTGTGGTCAAACCCGGAGCAGACCCCAGGGCTATCCGCATGAATTTTGAAGGCGCGGAGAGTTTGCGGATAGACAGCCAGGGAAATCTGGTTTTGAAAGTAAAAAAAGGCGAGGTGGTATTGGAGAAGCCCATTGTTTATCAGGAGGGCGACAGCGGGAGGAAAGTTCTGGATGGAAGGTATGTATTAGTCGGGAATCAGCAGGCCGGATTTGAGATAGGAGCGTATGATCAAAGTAAAGAGCTGGTGATAGATCCTGTGCTGGTTTACTCTACCTATCTGGGTGGGAGCAATAATGATGGGGGCAATGGTATAGCTGTAGATGGTGCAGGGAATGCTTATGTCACTGGCCAAACTTGGTCAGCCAACTTTCCCACGCTCAATGCCATCCAGGGAAGTCTTATTGGAACGATGAATGTTTTTGTAACTAAGATCAATGCCGCAGGAAGTGCTTATATTTACTCCACCTATCTTGGAGGAAGCGGTGGTGATTATGGCACTAGTATAGCCGTAGATAATTCAGGGAATGCCTACATCACAGGCTATGCTGCATCAACCAACTTTCCCACTTTTAATGCTATCCAGGGGACTTTGGGGGGCAGTAGTGATGCTTTTGTGAGCAAGATTAATGCCGTGGGGAATGCCCTTGTTTACTCCACTTATCTTGGAGGCATTAACTTAGATGAGGGCACTGGTATAGCCGTAGATAGTTTAGGGAACGCTTATGTTACAGGCTCTACTCAATCAACCAACTTTCCTACTCTCAATCCTATCCAGGGGAATCTTGGAGGAGTGGAGGATGCTTTTGTGGCCAAGATAAATGCGGCAGGAAGTGCCCTGGTTTATTCCACCTATCTTGGAGGCAATAACTTTGATGTTGGTTATGGTATAGCCGTAGATAGTTCAGGGAACGCTTATGTTACAGGCTATACTCAATCAACCAACTTTCCTACTCTCAATGCTATCCAAGGGAGTCTTGTTGGAGTGGATAATGCTTTTGTGGCCAAAATTAATGCCACCGGCAGTGCGTTAGTTTACTCCACCTATCTTGGGGGCAGCGGATATGATGGTGGCACTGGTATAGCCGTGGATAGTTCAGGGAACGCTTACGTTGCAGGCTTTACTCAATCAACCAACTTTCCTACTCTCAATCCTATCCAGGGGAATCTTGGAGGAACGGAGGATGCTTTTGTGACCAAGATTAATGCCGCAGGAAATGCCCTGGTTTACTCTACCTATCTTGGAGGAAGTGGTGCTGATGTTGGCGCTGGTATAGCCGTAGACAGTTTGGGGGATGCTTTTATTACAGGTTTTACTCAATCAAACAACTTTCCAACTTTCAATACTATACAAGTAATTCTTCTTGGATCGCAGAATGCTTTTGTTACCGGGATCAATGCCATAGGCACTGGCTATGTTTTCTCCACCTATCTTGGAGGTGGCGGGGATCAAGGAAATGGTATTGCACTAGATAGCATGGAGAATGTCTATGTCACAGGCCAAACTACGTCAACCAATTTTCCCACACTTAATCCTATCCAGGGAACTAATGGGGGAAGTGTTGACGCTTTTGTGAGCATGATTGGAAATATGATAGTTACGCCAACAACAACCGCAACGCCTTCACCGACTTATACGATGGGATCATCCGCAACATCGACAAATACGAGCACAGCAACCCAGACGCCTAGCCTGACTTTAACGCCGCTCATGACCAATACCCCCATAGTAGGCCCACCCGGGCCATTTCCTAGTCCGACTTTAACTCCACTGGCGCCTAATGGAAAAGTAAGCATTGGTCCCAGCATCATTTATCCGATCAAGGGTGATAAATGCAAGATCACCTATCAGATGGACAATGACGGATTAATTACCATCAAAATAATATCCAGGAACGGAAGAATTGTTGAGACCCTGGAAGATTCTTCCTATGAAACAGCCGGCAACTATATGATCGAATGGGATGGTAAAGATAATGGAAATTACCTGCCTTCCGGTATTTATTATATTGTTGTTGAGACCCAGACCTATAAGAAAATACTACAGGTCATGATCATTAAATGATGAGAGTGATACAAAAGAAATTGCGGAGGATAGGTTTGTGTAATTAGGTACCTTATTGGTCAAAGAATAGGGAAAAGGGAAGAAAATGACCTTTAAAAAACAAGGGATGGGTCTCTTGTTTTGTTTTTTAATTTTACAGCTTTGTCACGCGCCTGTGCTGTCGGCCAGCGGTGCGGCCGGCGCTTCTTTTCTCCTCACCGAGCCTGGAGCGCGGCCGGTGGCCATGGCTGGAGCATTTACGGCCATGACCGGTGACCTTAATGCCATCAATTACAATCCCGCCAGTATCTGCACCTTTAATACATGGCAATGTTCCTTTGCCCATGTGAGCCTATATCAAGATACGGTCAATGAATGGGTGGCCGCCGCAGGCCCCTTTTATCATCTGGGTTCCATAGGGGGTTATTTACTCTATACAGGGGACAACAACTTTGTGATCACGGATGATAACGGCAATGATGTGGGGAAAGCGGATGCCTACAATATAGCTGGTTCTTTCGCTTATGCCGGAAAATTAATGAAATCCCTGGCGGGCGGTATTTTGATCAAGGGATTTTCCAGCAAGTTATATCAATATACTAATTACGGATTGGCCTTGGATGCCGGCGCCCAGCTTAGAAGCCCCATGCGTGGTTTATTTGCCGGCCTGTCTATCCAAAACGCGGGATATCAAACTGCTTTTATCCAGGTAGCCGATCCTCTACCGGAGGTGGTAAGGGCTGGGATTTTATACCATTATTCCCTCGGCCGCTTGTATCATTCTCAAATCGAGGATAATCGTATGACGGTTAGCGTGGAACATGTTTTCAGCCTGGTTGAGGGCGAGGTGGACCGTAACCTGGCCGGGGTGGAATTTGGCCTGGGAGAGTCTTTTTTTTTCAGGGGAGGCTTGATGATCGGGGAAGAACTGGCCGGTTACAGCCTGGGATTTGGAGCGGCGTATGAAAATTTCAGGTTGGATTATGCCTATGTGCCCTATGAGTATTTAGGTGATACCCACCGCCTGCAATTAACCTATTCCTTTTCAGAAGCAGAGCAGGCCCCGGCTCAAAAATGATGGTATTTTTCTAGTTTTCTGCGGAGTGGAGGTCGTCCGCCTTACGGCGAGACGGACTGCTTTGATATTAATTCTCAGCGGAATGCAGTCCGCCTTACGGCGAGACGGATTAGTTTTCTGCGGAATGCAGTCCGCCGGAGCCTTCTTTTCCAGATCATGGCAATTTAGATTGGGTATGCTTGACAGGTGGAGTGTAGAAAGATACACTCAAAGGTGTAAAACAATACACCGGAGGGAAACAGCATGATCCCGTTGAAGTCTAATGAAGCCAGGACTGTTCTGGGCTATCTCTATCTCCACGACAACGAGCGTTTGTATGCCAATGAAATGGCGGCCAAGTTCGGGTTGGATAAAAGGAATTTGGTCAAAAAGCTCAAAACCCTGGAAAAAGAGGAAGTATTGCAAAGCGAAAAACAAGGAAATGCCGTGTATTATTCAATAAATAAAAAACATCCATTTTATGAAGAATACAAAAAAATTGTCCTGCGCACGGCGGGGGTCGAAGCTCAATTAAAAAAGGCATTACAATCCCTGGAAGGAATAAAAGAGGCTTATATTTTTGGCTCCTATGCCAAGAACCATATGGATGCCCATAGTGACATTGATCTTTTGGTCATTGGCGAGGCGGGGACCGTATCCCTGCAGGGGGCCATTGCCCCTTTGCAAAAGCATATTAAAAGGGTGATCAATGTCATCAATATGGCAGAAGGTGAATTTAAACAAAGAAAAGATAAAAAAGACCCTCTTGTCAAAGAAATCTTGGCCAATAAAAGGATCAGGCTGATATGAATGAAAATGAATATTTCAAAAAGTTTGAATTTACCAAGGAGCAGATACTGGGCTATTTGAACAAGGCTCGAGGAGATCTCGAGATAGCCGGTGAATCCAAGCGAACCGAAGTAAAATTCCAATTTTCTTACAATGCATTGATCAAGGCCGGGATCGCCTTGATCGCAGTGTTAAAGAAGGAAAAGGTCCGCAGTGTTCCCGGGCATCATGTGAAGATACTGGAGGTTATGAGCAAGCTTTTGGGGGACGATCTGGTATATCAGGTCGGCAATGCCATGCGCACAAAAAGAAACTTAGACCTTTATGAGGGCAAAAGCGTGGTGACAGAAAAAGAAGCCGGGGATTACTATGAGTTTACTGGGAAAATATTAAAGAAGATCGATATTCTCTTAAAGGATAGGCTCAAGAAAAATATTATTTTGTGAGTTAGTTCTCCGCGGAGTGGAGGCCGTCCGCCTTACGGCGAGACGGATTAGTTTTCTGCGGAATGCAGTCCGCCGGAGCCGGCTATAAAGCGGATATTATTCTTTTCCGGGTCTTCGGGCAAGGCGACCGAACAGTTCCAGATACAGCCGCCGCAGTGGATGCACTTTTCCCGGTCAAACACAGGGGTTCCTTCCGGGCCGGGCGCGATGGCCTGGGCCGAGCACATCTCCATGCAAACCCTTTTTTCGCATTGCCGGCAGAGTTCTGGCCTCAAAAAGAGCACGTGGTCGCGGACCCCGGAGGCCGGGGCCTGGACCTTGCCGCCCATCAACAGCACATCCTGCTGGGTCACCAATAGTTTGCCGTCAAAGGGGATAGGTGGCCAGCCGAGCTTGTCCATGATGGCGTCGTGCAGGGTGGTGCCTTTTTGGCGGCACTGCACTTTTATCCGGCGCAATTCTTCGGGAGTTAGGCGGCCTTTATAATATTCCTCCAGGGATTTAAAGCTCTGGTGGGCCGGTTTGGATTTGGCGGGGATGTTCAAAAGGCCCGCGGTCATGCCGGTCAGGCCCATGCCCAGGATGCCGGCAATAAAGCCGTATTGAAAACCGTTCCGGGATTTTGCCGCTATCTTTCCCTCTTTGTGGATGGCGCTCCGGCGGCGTACCTGGACATAGACTTCGTCCAGGTTGGCCTTGGTAAAAGGTTTTTTCTGCCGCAACAACTTGAGCACTCCTTCAGCCAGCATCACGCCGGTCTGCCAGGCTTCATCCACGCCTGAGCCGGTCAGGATGTTGGTGGAGCCGGAAGTTTCGCCGATGACCGCGAACCCGTCTCCGGCCAGCTGGGGTTCGCCCCTCAGGCCGGACTCCATCAGGGACTTGGCCGCCCAGGAACGCAGGGTTGCGCCTTTGAGGTATTGCCACAGATAGGGGTGCATCATCCAGTGCTGCAGGGTGCGGTAGGAAGTGCGGGCCGGGTTGGCCAGGGTCGAGGGGACGAAGATGCCCAAAGAGGCGATATTGTTGGGATAAACATACATAAAGCCGAATATCTCCGGCTCAGGATACCCAAAAGTGTGCAGGACCGTGCCGGGTTTGAGGCCATGGCCCTCGGGAAGGTCCACCACGACTTTCATGCCCACGGCCCATTCATGCTTGTGGCGGTTGTCGGGCATGCCAAAAACTTCCTCCAGCTGATGGCTGACCGGGCCGGAAGGGCCATCTCCGATGACGGTCAGGTCCGCCTCGATGTCCATGCCGGGCATGTAGTTAGCCTCCGGGTTTCCTTTTTTATCCGTGCCCTGGTCCATGAGCCGGATGCCTTTGACCGCCGAGCCTTCGATAATGGCGCTGTCCACGGGCATGGCCGGCCATATCTGCACCAGGCCGGTCCCCATGAGCTGGGAGCCGACCCACTGGTTGAACTGTCCCATGGACAGGACCATGCCGCCATGCTTGGCCAGGAAAGGCGGGATGAAGGGCAGTTTGACCGCGTAGTTCTTGTAAAAAGGATTGGCCCAGCCAAAAGCCTTGATGAACCATTCTTTAGTTCTGATGATCCAGGAACGGTTGCTGGCGCCGATAGGGTCCAACAGGTAGAGGATGCGCTCTTCGGTCACAGGAGCGGCCAGGGGGATGTCCGCGGGTTTGAGGTCAGGGAAGCTCTGGCGGATATATTTGGCCTTCGTGACCACGCCGGACACGCCGGCGCTGATATCGTCCGCCCGTTCGTAGCACAGGACCTGCAGGGGTGTGCCGGGCTGGCTGGGGCTGCTGAGGATATTAGCGTTCTTATCCGTCATCTGGCGGGTCAGGGTGGTCAAAAACCCGGCCATGGCCGGGCCAAAGCCCACGCAGGCGATATCCACTTTCATTTTTTGGCGTTCTACTTCGGGCATGTTTGGTTTCCTTTAAAAAATTGCCGCTTTAGATGGAGGAATATTTAAAACTCCAGCTTGCGGGTTCTAACTAAACCCGGAGCGATAATCGTGATACGGCCTGCAACTTCCTTCTCTTTAAGTTCCCCGTAGTAAACGGTAAAAACCTTAGTTATTTGGGACGCGGTAAAATGATTCGGTGTGCGGATCAGAATAAGTCCCGCGGGATATGGCTTCAGGCGGGACAAGGGAAAATCTAAATCCCTTGTAATAATAATTCTTTTTTCGGATGCAGCTAATTTCCAAATTATCTCATCAGAGCAGCCCTTAAATTGGCTTTCCGCTATATCCAGGACATCTTCACCTGACTTTTTGAGGAATAGGATAAGATTATAGGGAAGGTTTTCATCAACGAGGAAGCGCATGCACCTTTTCCTGCACCAGAGTTTCTGTGGCATAAGACAACGCTGCGTGCACGTCAGAAATATTGAGGCGATATTCACGGCAAATTTCTTCAGGGCTCATGCCTCCGGCCATAGCTCCTGTAATGACATGAACAGGCACACGGGTGCCTTTGATGACGGGTTTGCCGCCCATAACTTTTGGATCAATCATAATATGAGATTTTCTAAGCATCCAGTGCTCCTTTCTTTGAACTTAAGTAAATTATATCATTTCTTGGTTTGATTGGCAGAGTTACACCGGGTAATCCAAAATCTCCGGGATCATGACTTTGTTCAGGGCTTCGGCAGCACGGTCCTTGGCCAGTCCCGCGCCGGCCAGGCTGGCGTCCAGGCTGGCGGACAGTTTCTGGAACTCGTCGACAGCTTTTCCGGGAGCCTGATAACCGTAGACCAGGGTGGAGCAGACCTTGCTCACTTCACCAGCGCAGCGGGCCGCCTGGACCTGGGAAAGGTCAAAGTAAAAGTTGAGCAATCCTGCCAGTCCCTCGGCTACCGTGGGGCTGTTGGGCCCTTTGGTCTCCAGTTCCAGGACATCCTGTATCAGGCAGCGGGTCGCCAGGATCCAGCACAGGGCGTCGGCCAGGGGGAAGACGATCCCCTGGCGGTTGCTGTGATAAAGCTTGGAACCGGCTGAGTCAGTGTTGGTCTTTAGAAAGTCCAAAGTCCAAAGCCATAAGTCCAAAGTCCCAGAAAGGATAGAACACCCCAGGCCGGGTTTTTGCTTTTCGATTGTTTTCAGTTCTTCGTTCCAAATCCCCATATATTTAAGGAAAACCTCATTATCCATGCTGATGGTCATTTGGCGGCGTTGGACAGCCTCGGGCCCCTCATAGGTGGCTTCCAGCTGGATATCAACCCACTTGCTAAAGAGGAAGCCGGGGCAGTCCTCGGTAATGCCGTAACCGCCGACCAGGCTGACCGCCTCGCGCATCATGGTGGCACCGTAACCAGTGTTCCACAGTTTGCAGGCCGGGCACATCACATTGGCCAGGCTGTCGGTCAGGACGAACTGGACCAGCTTGTCGTTCTTGAGCTCCACAGCCCGTTTGTCACCGGGTTTTTTGGCCAGGTCCAGGTATTCTATGGCGTTTTTCTGGAGCGACATCAGGTGTTTCATCTGGGCTCGCGGACCGGAAATACCTTTTTTCTCGAAATCCGCGTTCTTGAAATGTGTTAATGGGTCTAGCTCGTCGAAAAGCCTCGCGGTCGCGAAGCCCAAAGAAGCCCCGGCCTCGCCCGTAGCCCAGATGTCGATGAGGCGGTGCGTACAATCCTCTTTTAACTGCAGGCCCTTTTCGTAACGCGGGGTGCCTGCTTCGACCTTTTCGGCTCCGCGGAAACGGTTGCGGTGGTAACGGATGACCGGCTCAATGGCCGAGAGGAGCTTGGCTGAGGACATCAGTCCGACCGTGACGCGGGTGTGATGGAACACGGCTTCGATGATCTCGCCGTGGGAAAATTTCGGGATGATGACGCCGTCCTTGATGGTGTAGCCGCCGATGATACGGCTGGCCGGTATTTTAAGGTTAAAGATGGGGTCGCCGGTGGAGGAAAGCTGGTGCACCAATTTTTTGGTGGCAGTGCCCCGGTCAAACACGCCGGGGTCTGTATCTTCCAGGATGACCATGCAGCTTCCCTGGAATTTGGGGTCGTCCGAAGTTACGGCCGCGGTGATAAAGTTGGCGTAACCGATGTTGGTGATGAAACGGCCCCTTTTATCCACCTGCAGGAGCGGCTCTTTGCCTTCCTTCCATTCGGCCACGCGTATCTTGCCGCTGACCATGCCGGTCTCCACGCCCACATAAGGGAGAGGTTCGGTGAGCACAAAGGCGCCGCGCCAGGTTTTGCGGTTCTCGCCGGGCTTGGCCGGAGCGGCCAGAGCCAGGTATTTGTCCCGCTGTTCTTTGGTGCCCTTTTCATGGATGGGAGAAAGCGCCAGGTTGCCGGCCAGGCTGGCCGTGCAGGCGCCGCCGTCCACCCAGCAAAGCTCAAAGGCGATGAGGGAAAGCACGAAATTCTTGGGCCCGTCAATGAGGCCGCCCTGGGCCGTGTCCATAAAGGCGGCGGTGATGCCGGCCTCGTCAAAGGCCTTTAAAAGTTCGGCTTTTTTATCGTTCCATTCGTGGCTGTTGCGGCCGCCTTCGGCCACCAGACGGGCGACCGGGCCCCTGGCCGCGGCCCGGCTGGACTGCACCAGCATCTGCAGGTCATAGCGGTCCGTATAGCGCCACATGATCTGGCGGACATCATCGCCCGGAAGGGTTTTGAGGGTCTCGGTCTGGCTGGGTTCCATAATTTTTGTTGATATTCCTTTCTAACAAAGTGGGAACAAACTCCAATCATCATACCTACGGACTATTGACAAGTCAATGCGGGTAAGAAAGCGGTTATAATATAGGAAACAATCAAAAGAAAGGCAGGCGGCATGCTCTTTTACGGGTTTTATCGTTCCCCTTTGGGGAGGATTAAGATCACAGCCACCACCCGGGCTGTGGTCAGCATTGAACTAAAACCGCGACCAGGGGAATTGGGGCCGGCCGCAGCCAAAAATACTCCTTTGATCAAAAGAGCGGTCAGGGAGCTCAAAGAGTATTTCAAGGGCAACAGGAAAAAGTTCGACTTTAAACTGGACCCGCAGGGGACCGTTTTTCAAAAAAAGATCTGGCAAGCCATGCGGAAGATACCCTACGGGCATACTTTGTCTTATGGCGAGCTGGCCAGAGCCGCGGGATTCCCCAAATCCAGCCGGGCTGCGGGGGGAGCCTGCAACAAAAACCCCATCCTTCTGGCCATACCCTGCCACCGGGTGGTAGCAAGCCAGGGCAAACTGGGAGGGTTCGGGTGCGGGATAAAAAATAAATTGGCCTTGTTGCGCCTGGAAGCCCGGTCTTAAAACCCCAGCACTTCGTTGACGAACAGCAGGGTCACTTTGCGGCCCATAAAAGCCGGTTCCTTTTCAATAATGAGGAGCTTGGCCAGGACGGTGCCGTGCATTCCCGCTTTTTTCATACGCTCGTTCTCAAGAGGGACCACATACTCACGCACACGCCTAAGGGCGGTTCCCAGGTCAGGGGTGATCTTTTGGGTGCCGACCACCCAAATGACGTTCTGGCTGGAAAAGGCGTCTGAAGGTATCTGGCTGCCTGAGGCGCTGGCTATGACGATCTCGCCGGTCTGGGCCACGGCGTGGACGCTGGCCAGGAAATAATCAACGGTGGTGCTTTTCTTGCGCAGTTCCATCTGCTTGGAGGGGATGGTTTCCGCCAGCAGGATATCCTTGAAATTATTCCAGGGATGCTGGCCGGATTTCAAAAGGTCCGTAAACCCTATCTGCTCGAGGGTGGTGGAGCCTCCGGTCATGAGCTCGGCTTTTAAGGGGAGCAGTTCCCTCAGGCGGAGCAGGGCTTTTTCTTTGGTGGCCACGAATTCAGCCGAAAAACCTCGCGATTTGAGGGATTCCATGGTTGTTTTGACGACTTCTTCGGAAGCTAGGGTATTGAAGCTCATAGTGTCCTCCTGTTAGCTATGTTAACCGTTCCTCTATCTTTAATATATTCCAACTGTCCGGTTTTGGCAACCAACCCAAGGCATGCCTGGGCATAAAAAAAGCACCCCGCAGGATGACTGCGGGGTGCTTATATTGTCGTGGAAAAATATTATTTAGCTGCTGCCGGGGTCACGGCCGGGGTAACTACAGGTGCCGGCTTAGGCGCGGGCTTGGGAGCGGACATCAGATCATTGAGCTGTTTCTTTTTCTCATCGACCTGTTTCATAAGTGATTCGATGGCGTCTTTTTTGCCGGCTTGCACGGCGGTTTTCATCTTGTCCGATATGCCAAGAAGCTGGTCAATGACGGCCAGGGCCTTCTTGCCATTGGTCTGCTTGGCCTTCAATTCTTGGGCTTCCGTGGTGTTGTTCGATTGTTTGGCCTTGTCGATACCGCTGCTGAGGTTCTTAAGCCCCGCGGTGATCTTGTCTTTCATATGGGTCAGGTTGGCCACCTGGTCGGCGATGCCTTCCAGCATCTGGTTGGTGTGGAAATCCTGCTGGGCTTTTTGAAGTTCCTTGCCCATCTCCTCGGCTTTTTGGTTGTCTCCGGCGTCCCTGGCCTTGGCGATCTCGTCCGTGGTGTCCAAAATTTTGGTCTGCATGTCCAGATTTTCCTGAGCTTGCTTAACTTTTTCTTCCAGCATGGCGACCTTGTCGGCGTCTTTGCCGGCTTTGGCTGTTTCCAAGTCCATCTTTTTGGCTTCCAGGTTCAGGTTGGCTTCCTTGACGCGCAGCTCTTTGAGACTCCTTTCCGCGTCCCTGATCTCCTTGCGGACAGTGGTCAACTCATCGCTGCCGGCCGGTTTAGGGGCAGGGCTGGTTTGCTGCTGTGCTGCCAGGGGCAAAGCCAGGCACAGGGTGAAAAGCGCGAGCAAAATTCTTTTCGTCATCTTTGTTCTCCTTATTCATTCTAAGATTTTGCCTATCTGATGCTACATTATAGACCACGGCTGGCTCATGGAAAAGCGGGAATAATTTTAGTATAGTGGAATATATTGTTCTTAAAACCCGAGGAGGAAAAGACATGGCGAAATCAGCGTTAGTAGCGAAAATAGAAGGGGAAATGACGGCCGCGATGAAGGCCAAGAACGAGGCAGTGCTTTCCGCTTTGCGTATGATCAAATCAGCCTTTCAATATAAGGCAATAGAACTCAAAAAAGAGCTGACCGACGAGGACGCCCTGGATGTCCTGATGAAACAGGCCAAGCAGCGAAGGGAATCCATCGAAGGCTTTACCAAGGGCAACCGGCAGGATTTGGCGGACAAGGAAAAGGCTGAGCTGGCCCTGATAGAAAAGTTTTTACCTCAGCAGATGACCGAGGATGAGATCAAGGCTCTGGCCCAAGAGGTCATCAAGGCCGTGGGAGCCACCTCAGCCAAGGAAATGGGCAAAGTCATGGCTAGCTTGAACCCCAAGGTCAAAGGCAAAGCCGATATGGGCAAGGTAAGCGGGATAGTAAAATCCTTGCTGGGATAACAAAAAGAGGAAACTGAGAATGCCGAGTTACAGTCCAGTAAAATTCACCGAGGTGGAATCAAAACAGGGGTTTTGGGCGCAACGCCAGCAGGTCAACAGGCGCAATACCATTCCCGCCATCTACAACCAGCTCAAAAAAACAGGCAGGCTGGCCGCCTTTAAACTCAAGGCGCCCAGGGGCTGTCATATATTTTGGGATTCGGATGTGGCCAAGTGGCTGGAAGCGGCCTGCTACAGCCTGGCCCGTCATCCTGACCCAAAACTGGCCAGCCTGGTGGAGAAGACCGTGGACCTGGTCCTGTCAGCCCAGCAAAAGGACGGCTACCTCAACACCTATTTCATCGCCAAAGAACCCAAGATGCGCTGGAAGAATCTGCGGGACAACCATGAGTTGTATTGTGCCGGTCATTTGATGGAGGCGGCTGCGGCACATTTCCAGACGACCGGGAACCGGCGTTTCGTGGAGGCCATGGCTAGGCTGGCTGACCACATTTCCAGCCGATTTGGCAGGGAAAAAGGAAAGAAGCGGGGTTACTGCGGGCACGAGGAGATAGAGCTGGCTCTCGTTAAATTGTACCGAGCCACCGGAGAAAAGAGATTTCTGGAACTGAGCCGCTATTTTTTAGAAGAGCGCGGGCACAAACCCAATTATTTTGACCAGGAGGCCAGGGCCAGGGGAGAGGATCCGTCCACATTCTGGGCCAAGGCCGAATATTACCAGGCTAATATTCCGGTACGCCAACAGAAAAAGCCGACTGGCCACGCGGTGCGGGCCATGTACCTGTACTGCGGGATGACAGACCTTTTCAACGAGACCGGGGACAAGACGCTCCTCAGTACACTCAAGCGGCTGTGGGAGCACTTGACCCAGCGGCTCATGTACGTGACCGGCGGGATCGGCTCGTCCAGCCAGAACGAGGGGTTTACTTTTGATTTTGACCTGCCCAACGAGAATGCCTACGCCGAGACCTGCGCCACCATCGGGCTGGTGCTTTGGAACCACCGCCTGCTACAGGAGGAATGCGACAGCCGTTACGCTGATGTGCTGGAGCTGGCGCTGTATAACGGCGTGCTCAGCGGAGTTTCTTTGGACGGGAAAAAGTTCTTTTACGTTAATCCCTTATCCAGCACGGGCCAGCACCATCGCCAGGACTGGTTTGGCTGTGCCTGCTGTCCGCCCAATGTGGCCCGGGCCATCGAGTTTTTGGGCGAGTTCATTTATTCCCAGTCCCAACAGGAGGCAGTGGTCCATTTGTTCGCGGACAGCACTGCTCGTCTGGAAGTAGGGGGCCAGCAGGTCATTCTGACACAGAAGACCAATTATCCGTGGCAGGGGAAAGTGGACATCACGGTGCAGCCGGACTGGCCAGCCAGATTTACTTTAAAAATAAGAAAGCCCGGATGGAGCCATGAAGCGCGAGTGCTCCTCAACGGCAAGAACATAAAGCCAAAGATGGAGAGGGGATACCTGGCCATAGACCGGAAGTGGGAGCCGGGAGACAAGGTTAGCCTGGATTTTCCCATGACGGTGGAGAGAGTTTACGCGGACCCCCGGGTGAAAAGCGATATTGGCCGGGTGGCGCTGATGCGCGGGCCGTTGGTGTACTGCCTGGAACAGGCGGATAATGGACCTGACCTGGAAACGCTGACCATACCCCGTAAAGCAAAGATCAAAGCCGTCTCAGGGGCGGGCATGGTGGCTTTGCAGGGCGAGGCCATCAGGGAATACAGCGGGTCAGGCGAGCTTTATCGCCGAGAACCCGGCCACAACCGGACAGTGCGATTCAAAGCCGTGCCATACTTTAGCTGGGACAACCGCAAAGGCGGAGAGATGATCGTGTGGGTGAGGAGAGAAAATGGCTGATTATAAAATAAAATGTGAAGTAATTCAGGTCAAAACTGAATCAGGGGTTTGTATTGGGTCAGCCAAATGCCGATTGGGAGAAATATATATACTCACAGCCAGAACGCCGGAACCAGTGGGTATGTGTGGCAGGGCATTTGCCGCTATTCATCCCATGGCCTTTGCCATGCGCTGGTCTGAGCAGATGATGTGGGAGAAGAAGGATTATGTGGATGTTTCCTGTCCTGATGGTGGTTGCGTGACTTATAGACTTTCCAGAATAAGGGATAAGTGAGTTTATGACTTTTATGACTGGTTTGCCAATCATGGTGGTGGCGCTGTTGGTGATAGCGCTGGCGTACCGTTTCTACGGGGCATTTTTGGCGGCCAAGGTGCTGGCGTTTGACCCCAACCGGGTGACGCCTAGCCACAGGCTCAAGGACGGCCAGAACTACCATCCCACCAACAAATGGGTCTTGTTCGGACACCATTTCGCGGCCATTGCCGGAGCCGGGCCTCTGATAGGGCCGGTCTTGGCGGCGCAGTTCGGGTTTATGCCGGGGTTTATCTGGCTCCTGGCTGGGAGCGTTTTGGCCGGAGGTGTGCATGACCTGGTCATCCTGTTCGCCTCAGTGAGGCGCGAAGGCATGTCCATTGCCGAGATAGCCAAAAAAGAGATCAGCCCGTTCTCAGGCGTGATCACCTCCATCGCGGTTTTCTTTATTATCATCATTGCCCTGGCCGGCCTGGGCATGGTGGTGGTCAATGCTCTGGCCGAGAGTTCGTGGGCTACCTTTACCATAGCCATGACCATTCCCATTGCCCTGTTCATGGGCTGGTATATGGAAATATACCGCAAGGGAGATTTGAAGACCGCTTCCATAATAGGTGTTGTCCTGATGCTGTTGGCTGTGGTGGCGGGCAAGTGGGTCCCAGGGTCTTTTTGCGCGGATTGGTTCACTTTTTCCAGGCACGGCATTACCTTTTGGATGGCGGTTTACGGGTTTGTGGCGTCCATCCTGCCGGTGTGGATGCTCCTGGCTCCCCGGGATTACCTCAGTTCCTATATGAAAATAGGGACTATCGGGCTTTTGGCCGTGGGTGTCATCCTCGTTAATCCAACCCTTAAAATGCCCATGCTCCAATACGCCTCCGGAGGGCCTATCATCAAAGGCCCGTTGTTTCCCTTTCTCTTTATAACTATTGCCTGCGGAGCCATCTCCGGTTTTCATTCGCTCATTGCCACCGGCACAACGCCCAAGATGGTGAACAATGAATCCGAGCTTAAATTCATCGGCTACGGGGCCATGCTGGTGGAAGGGCTGGTCAGCATCACGGCCCTGATCGCGGCCTGCGCCTTATTTCCCGGAGACTATTTTGCCATCAATACACCGGTGGAGGTTTTTAATACTCTGGGCATGACCATGCAGAACCTGCCGGACCTGGCCAGACAGATAGGCGAGCAGTTGCAGGGCAGGACCGGCGGAGGGGTTTCTTTGGCGGTGGGCATGGCGCAGATATTCAGCGGCCTACCGGGCATGAACGGGCTGATGTCCTACTGGTACCACTTTGTCATCATGTTCGAGGCGCTCTTTATCCTGACCACGGTGGATGCCGGGACCAGGGTGGGCAGGTTTTTGCTGGAAGAGTTTTTTGAAATGGCCAGGCCCGGGAATAAAAAGCTGGTCTGGAGGAATAATGTGACCAACCCTGACCGTCCGGATAGAAGGGCAAGCTCTATTATCGCTTCGGCCATTGTGGTGGCCCTGTGGGCCTACTTTATCTGGACCGGGTCCATCTCCACCATCTGGCCCATGTTCGGCATTGCCAACCAGCTTTTGGCCTGCGCGGCCCTGGCTATCGGCACGACCGTACTGGTCAACATGGGCAGGACCCGCTATACCTGGACGACCCTGGTCCCCCTGGTGTTCATCAGCGTCACCACGCTGACCGCCGGAGTGGAAAGCATCCAAAATATTTTCCTGCCTTTGAGCCGGGTGGCGGGCAAGGAGTTTCAGGGGACGCTGAATGTCATCCTGACGGTCATTATGATGATCTGCGTGGTGCTGGTGATAGGGGATGCTGTAAAACATTGGGTGAAAGTGTGGGGCAGTCCAGGGCCCGTAGCGCAATCTAAGACAAAAAGGTTAAGAAGATACCAGACCCTGCTCTCGGGAGAGAGGCAGGGTCTTTTGTTTTTGAGGTCGTAGGATTACTTGGCTGAGGAGGTCACTCCTGCCGGTGCTGTTTTAGGAGATTTTTCCACTGGTGTGCTCATTTCCGTGGCTGCCGCAGCGGTCGGGGTGACGGCTTCAGGATAGGATTTAAGGGTGTCGTCAACCCAGCCCATGTTATCAGTATCCTCGGCTTTGGTGAACGCGTCCTTGGCCTTTAACACCAGGTCCGCGCCCTGGGTTTCATCGGCCAGGTAGGCTTCCTTGCAAGCGTATCCCAAGTTTTTGGCATAAAGCTTGTTGGCGGGGTCCAGGCGGCAAGCTGTGGAAAGGGGCGCGATGGCGTTCTTGTACTGGCGGTCGCAAATATAGGCCCAGCCTAGGCGGTTGCTGGCCAGGGCCACGGCCTTGGTGCCCTCGGCTTGAGCGGCCATCTTGTCAAAACAGGCGATGGCCGCTTTGTACTGGAGCTGTTTCAAAGCGTTGCTCCCGGCCTTGTTGTAATCAGAGTAGGAGCCCTTGGCCGGCGGGGTGACAGGAGAGGCCGCGGCAGCTTCTTCTTTGAGCGACTTGTCCAGCATGGCTTTGGCCGCGTCGCGGTTATCTTTTTTGTACTCCGGGTCCAGGGCTTCCAGCTTGGCGTAGACCGTCACGGCCTTGGCCACATCCATGGAAGTCCCTTTGCCCAGCTCGTAATACTGCATCAGGGAAACGCCCAGGTTGTTGAGGGCGTGGCTGGTTTCCTGGTAGGTCAGCGCCCGGTCGAAGTCCGCGATGGCTTCGGAGAGTTTGCGCATCTTCAGATGGAGCAAACCCTGGGCGTTGGCCGCGTCGGACCTGGACTTGGGGCCGGTGAACTCCTTTTCCGCGGCCTGGAACTTCTGCAAAGCCACATCCAGCTTGCCGTCGTTCTCGTCCTGGACCGCTTCGGACCAGAGAGAGTCGGAGGCCCGGACAGTCCTGGCCAGGCCGGCCACGCAAAGAATAGCCACTCCTAGAAAGAGGGCTAAAAACTTGGTAAAAGTAGTCATCAAGATATCCTCCTTAAGATGAGTTAGGGATGCTTTCCAAATATTATACCAATTAAACCAGAACCAATCCCTATACGCTAATATTTTTCCTTTGCAGGGGTGTGTTGGAATGAAGTGGCTTTCAGCAAGGGCAATGGTTATATATAATGGAGTCTGGTGTTCATCGGATCAGCGTTTTGGAGACCACGGGCTGTGCCCGTGGATGAAAAAACGCTAGTTTAATAAATAGTTCCTCTCCGAGAGGATTCCAAAGGAGGTTACTCCTTTGGTCAGTCCGCCGGAGGCGGACTGAATGTTTTGTGGGAGCCACGGGCTACACGCTCATGCGTGCGCACCTTGAGGGCGTGCCCGTGGGGGCCCCACTCGGATGAAGGAGAGCAAGGCATGGGCATTTACGACAGGGATTATATGAGGGAGCCGAATCCGGAACCGGATTGGACCCCGCCGCCGCATAAAAAGTTATGGATCGCCGTCACCGCGGTCGTCATCCTGGTCCTTTTCCTTTACCTCACTTTGAGATAGGAGGCTGGAGCCATGTTCAAGTTACAAAAGGGGAAGGCGGAGCAAGTCCTTGCCGGGCTGTACCCGGAATATTTCAGCCTCACCAAAGGCAAACCTGTCCAGTGCCGACCATGGCGACGGAGCGGGCTGGAGGTTTTGAACGTCCGGGAGCAGGCGACCATTTATTATCAGACCCTTTCGGACAAGTTCAAGGCCCTGGGTCTTTTGGCCATCCATCCGGAACAACCCTTTATCAGAATGGAAGCGGCCTATACCTTCCGGGGACTGATGGCGGATATGTCCCGCAACGGCGTGGCCAGGCCGGAATTTCTCAAAAAGTGGATGGTCCAGCTCAGCCTGATGGGCCTCAATGCCCTGACCCTTTACACCGAGGACACTTATGAGGTGTCCGGCCATCCCCTGGTCGGTTACCTGCGGGGCAAGTACACCAAGGCGGAATTAAAGGACCTGGACCGGTACGCGGGGCTTTTTGGCATCGAGATGTTCCCGTGCATCCAGACCATCGGCCATTTTTCCCAGATCCTCAAATTCAACCACTACGCGGACATCAGGGACACGGAGTGGGAGCTCAACGTGGAGTCCGCCAAGGCGGCACGTTTCGTCAGGGAACTGCTCAGGAACGCCAGCGAACCTTACCAAAGCAAGCTCATCCATGTGGGCATGGACGAGACCTGGTCCCTGGGCCGGGGCAAATGTTTCAAGACCAACCAGAAGATGGATCCCAGGCAGATGTATGTGGGCCACCTGGCCAGGGTCGCCAAACTCTGCGCCGAGCTGGGGCTCAAGCCCATGATGTGGGGGGATATCGTGCTGGGCCAGTACAGCACGGAAAGGCTCACCCCGGCGCAGGTAAAACTCCTTCCCAAAAATATGACCATGGATTTCTGGAACTATTACGCCGAGGACAAAAAGGTCTACAAGCAGGGAGTCGAGCGTTACCGCAAGATGGGCTATGACCCCATCATCTCGCCGGGCCTGACGGACTGGAACCGATGGTGGGGGTATTATCCCAAAGCGGAGCGGAGCACCAAGCTCTTTATGGAGACCGCCCACCAGATGGGCGTCAAGCGTTCCCTGATGACCATGTGGGGCGATGACGGCCAGGAAACGCCTTTTAGCAGCAACTGGCCGGGGCTGGCCATGTACAGCGAGCTGTGCTGGAAAGGGCATTTCCACAGGGAAGAGGCCCAGAGGATGGTCCGGGTGCTGAGCGGAGATCCCTGGGAGAGTTTTGTGGGGCCATGCCAGCTGGACACCCTTAACACCCATACCAAAGAGGGCGCGCCGTCTATGGCCAAGCCTTTCCTCTATGATGACCCCTTGCTGCGCATTTATTCCTCCCATGCTAGAGGCAAAACCTACAGCCCTATGTTCCTGAAGATCAAAAAACAGCTGGCCAAAGCGGCCAAAAAGGCCCATCCCCGCAACCGGCTGCTCTTGCAGTACGCTTTTGCATTGGCGGACCTTTTGAGCGTCAAGGCGGACCTGGGGAACGAGGCGTATGCGGCCTACCAGCGTAGGGACAAGAACAGATTGCGCGCTGTGGCGGGACGGGTGCCGGAAGTGGCGGCCAAGTGCGACAGGTTATGGGAACTGAGGCGACGGATATGGCTGGACGAATGCAAACCCTTTGGACTGGAGGTCATTGACCTGAGGATAGGCGGACTGCTCCAAAGGCTGAAAGTTTTCCGGTCGCGTATCGCGGACTATTTGTCCGGACGGCTGGACAGCATCGAGGAGTTCGAGCAAAAACCGCAAAAACTCTGGAAGTACGAGGAAGCAACTTTGGGTTACAGCGCTGTCAGTACCATTACCGTGGTGAGGTGAGCCCTATTCACACCAGGGGAACGATCGGCTATGGATATGATGCGGCGGGGAACAGGAATAAGTTCAATTCCACTGCGGTCAATGTGAATTATAACGCTGCCAATGAAATCACGGATGGGTATGGGGAGACATTCCAGAACTGATCGGAATATATCATTATGACTTAATCGTGCCAGTAGTTTTATTTGGGCTGGAAGAAGGGAAGTTAGTTAATGCCACCCCTAAATGCAGAAACTATTTTGATAAGATAATTGGAAAACAAAAATTAAGTTTGAAAGATGGAGATATGCTTGGGTTCAGAAATGGGACCATAAAAGATAAATTTCGTGCTGAAAAGGTCAGGGGCCAAATTCTTAGTATTGCTTTTTCATATTTGTATACAGAAAGGGATGTAGAAGCAAGAAAAGTATTTGACGAGATGTGGCCCCCTGCTGATAGAGAACGGATTTGGAATTGGATGATAGAGCGACGAGCCCAGGGGATATTGAAGCAAATTAATTCATCTCTGAAATAAAAGGGCAACATGCAAAATAGCGTGGTCACCAGTGTTAACCACTACACCTATGACGGGGTAGTAATAAACGGGGGTAAAATATTATCGCTATGATGGATACGAAAAAGGAAAAACACAGAGACCGATGAAAACGCAGATCTGTAATGAAAACCGTACTTATTCAGCTTTTACTTGTCCTAGTAACCCGATAATTGGTAATAACCTGCGGGTCAGGAAGACGGGTTCAAGCGGGACGACCAATTATCTATATTATGGGCTGTCGGTTGTCCTAGAAACCGACAACACAGGGGCAATATCTAAAACTTACAATCCTGGCATAAGCGCAACGGATAAATTTGGGAACAAGTTTTATTATTTGTACGACGGACTTGGGAGCGTGGTTAACCTAATAGACCAGAAGGGGATACTTGTGCAGGCGTACCAGTACGATGTCTTTGGTGTAGCCTTAGGCGTTAAGAAGGATCAAAACTCCTTCAGGTTCGTTGGGGCTGGTCAAGTCAACTCGGACGATGATGTTGAGCTCGAATACATGCACTTTAGATGGTTTGACCCTAAAATAGGCAGATTCATATCTAGAGACCCCCTTGGGCCCGCTGGGGGGGTGAATCTTTACAGTTATGTGAATAATAATCCAATAAATAGAGTTGATTTATTAGGATTATATAGTAATACGATTCCTTTTACAAACCTACCTGTGATTCCCGGGTTACCTACGAATAAAGATGTTGAGCAAAAGTTGAAAGATGCAGCCACAGCAAAAGGTGATAACTTATCAGATGCCGCTGCCGCTGCAATACGTGATGCCTCTAATGCTCTAGGTTCTGAACTTTCTAAATTGAATGATAAAAAAACGCCCCCGGCAGAAAAAGATAAAATTATGGGAGAACTTGCAAGCAAAATTTTGGACAAGCCGCAAGTGCCTGATAATGTGAAAAAGGAAATTGCAGATTTGTGTAAAAATCATGGTATTAAAATTCCTCCAAAAAAAGATTAACAGGATCAATTTAAATATAGGAGATAGAAAATTGAAATATTTGTTACGCAACTACCTTTTGGTCAGCAGGAAGAAATTATTAATTAGTATTTTATCGCTTTCTTTAATATTTTTGAACAACTTTCTCTTAACGAAATTTAGAAATAATATCTTTGGTTTCGTCTTTTCTGGCGTTTATACTTTTTTTGTCTATTTATTGCTGATCAATAACATTAATCTTTCCCCTTTATCTCCTTGGGGACTCCTATTAGTAGGTTGTGTACCATTCCTGGGTGTAACTTCAACGAGGGGAAAGGCAAGGTTAGATTGCAGCAATCTAACCTTGCGGCCCCAAAAATAAGTCCACGGGCGTAGACTAGGTGATTGTCTAGGTCACCAAACCCAAACTAAAAGGAGGTCTACACCCGTGAAGTCATTATCCCAAAGAATTGAGATTTATACGAACCAGAAAATCAGAGAAAAAGTCAGGAAGATCGCTCAGCCCGGTGTCGCTCTGGAAGTAATTGGCCAGGAGGTCAATGCCATCATTGCCCAGGCTTTAGATATTCAACTGGAGGCTGAAAGGGACGAGTTTTTGGGCCGTCAGCCTTATGAACGCCTTGAAAACAGCCCTAAAAGAAACGGTTTTAAATCCACCTCTGTCCCCGGCTTTTTTGGCAGACTTTTTCTGCACAAACCAGCTCTACGCCAGGGGTCCCTTCACTCGCCCTTGCTTACCGCCCTCAAACAAGCTGGAAAAGGCCTGGCTTCCTTCCTCGCCATCCGCTTCTGGCTCAAAGGCGCTGCCACTCGCTCTACCGCCGCTGAGATAAATGCCGCTTTGGGCACAAAGCTCTCTCACTCCACCGTCTCCACTCTCACCAACGCCTTGGAGCCAGCCATCCGTCAGTGGATGAATCGTCCCATTCCTCCCAACATCACCTACCTGCTCCTGGACGCCGCCTACCTGCCTGTCAGAAGACCTGGTTTTACCTCCAAACAAGCTCTATTGCTCGCCCTAGGCATGGATTCCTTTGGCAATCGCCATGTCCTGGGTTTCCTTCTCGGCGATAGAGAGTCCTTGGACTCCTGGCAGGCTTTTATCAATGACCTCCTCAAAAGAGGCCTTAACCGCAACACCCTCAGGCTCGTCATCTCCGATGAACACAAGGCCATTGAGCAGGCCGTCAAAAACCTCCTGGCTGTCCCTCACCAGCTCTGCCTGGTCCACAAGATCCGAAACCTCAGAGCCATTATGCCTCGCCGTGACTGGGGTGCCTTCCTTAACGATTTCAAAGCTATCTATTGGGCCGATTCCCGCAAACTGGCTCTCCAGGCCTTTGGCCGCCTCCAAGCTCGCTGGATGAAACTCTATCCTAGAGCTACGGCTATGGCTCTCGATAGGTTCGACAACCTCACCACCTTCATGAACGAACCCCAGCATGTCTGGCGCACTCTCCGCTCCAGCAATCTCATCGAACGCTTTATCGCCGAGATCAAACGGCGCACCCGTGCTGCCGGCACCATGCACTCCGAATTGGAGGTCGCTAAGATCGTCTGGTCTGTTTCTACCACTCAGGAAGATAATTGGTCTAAAAGAAAACTCTGGAAATCTCAAGGAGGTGATCTGGTTCAGGAAGGCTTGCTAAATGTTGCTTAACCTACTACCCGTGGACTTAACAACTTACACCCGAAAACTTGACATAATCTATTAGTACAATTCGTTTACAACTTTCTCTTTATCTATCTTCTTATCTATTTTAGTGGGTTGAAAAATATGTATTTGAAAATAGGAATGTTATTGCTTCTCCTGGGCTTCCATTTTTTAGGTGATTATCTTTCCTTTAAACTTTATATGCAGTATTTAGAACCTATTTGGAGGTCTTATCATAATTGAGATAAAACGCTTTTGTCCGGTTTCTTCCAAATACCTACGACGCCTTCGGCTCTGCCCTAGGCGTAACTAAGAAACTGAATGGAATCATGCTTTTAGGCAAGTATACAGTTGATGAGTTAATTTTTATTTAAGTGATAACTTTATATTGTTTTCGATAATTTATGGAGGGGGAAATATTATGAAAAGGTTTAATCTTCTTTCAGTAATTCTTCCTATGTTGATTTTCTTAATTAGTTCAACCATTCACAGTGCCGTATTTGAGTTAAGTGATTCGTCCAATTATGAACTTCGTTTTGACGGGGCCAACGATGAGGACCAGACAGGGAATGTTGTGGTAACGGGAGATTTGAATGGAGATGGCATACCTGATCTGGTCATAGCAGCAAAAAACGCATCATTTAATCGAATTGGGGTCACATCTTGACAATAGACAAAGGTGGATTGGTTTGATAGCATAACCCCACTATGTCGAGACAACTGCGTATCCATTATGAAGGTGCCCTGTACCATGTGACGAGCCGGGGCAATGCCAGGGAAAAGGTGTTTTACGGCAATAAAGACAGGGAGAAATTCCTGGAGACACTGGCATTGACGGTGAAACGATTCGGATGGCACTGCCATGCCTATTGTTTGATGACCAATCATTATCACCTTCTTATAGAAACCCCCCGAGCCAATCTATCCCAAGGGATGAGGCAGTTAAACGGGATGTATACGCAGTATTTTAATCGGAGCCATAAAAGGGTAGGGCATTTATTTCAAGGGAGGTTCAAAAGTATCCATGTGGAAAAGGATAGGTACCTGCTGGAATTGAGCCGTTACGTGGTGTTAAATCCGGTAAGGGCGAAGATGGTGGAGAATCCGGAGGCATGGAAATGGAGCAGTTACCGGGCCACGTCAGGGAAAGGAAAGGCTGAGGAGTATTTGCAGACAGACTGGATATTGAGCCAGTTTGGCGGGAAAAGGAAGGCGGCGCAAAAAAGATACAGGGCGTTTGTCAGGGAGGGGGTTGGGGTAGCGACAAAGCCATGGGAAAAAGTTAAAGGCCAGGTGTATTTGGGGAGCGAGGATTTTATAGAGGAGCTGAAGGGGCGGCTGAAGGATGTGGATTTGGAGGAGGTTCCGCGGGCGCATACGGAGGTAGTAAAGAAAGGGCTTAAAGGTTTATTAAAAGGTGGAGGAACGGCAGCAGAGATCGAGGCGGCGCGGGAAGAGGGGCATACGATGAGGGCGATAGCGGAACACCTGGGGGTGCATTACACCGCGGTAACGCATAGGGTGAGGAGAAAATATAATGGCTGACGTATGTCTATTGTCAAGATGTGACCCCAAACTCGTGAGGTGAGTATGCAAGGGCCGCGAACTATCCGGTTAAAAGAGTTCCCGCAACTGGAACCTCTGTTCCATACCTGTTTTTCCATCCCCAAAAAGGATTTTGTAAAGAAATTTCCTATCCTTTTTGACAGGCAGAGAATGGACAACATGAATGTCATGGTCGAAAAGGGACGGGTGGCCTCTCACGTCGGGGCGGTCAGGCGTGCTCTGGACCTCCTGGGGACCCGGCTCCAAGCCACCTTCATCGGAGCCGTATGCACCTATCCGGCTTTTGAGGGCCAGGGGCTGGCCAGCAAACTACTACACCATGTCATCAAAAAAGACAGAAAGCAGGGCTGTGACCTATTGCTGATTTCGGGCTTTCGCGGACTTTATCAGAGGCTTGGCGCGGCCTACGTGGGAAGGATCGCCATGCTTAAAGGGAGCGCCAGTAAGATCAAGAGACTCCTGCCTGTAAGCGTGCGCCGGACCAGGCTCAGGGACATCAAGGCCATGCACGGCCTTCACCAGCAGGAGCCTGTCCATGTGGTCAGGCCTGAGGACGACCTGAGAGTGATATGGCGGACCAAATTCGCAAGCGCCAGGGATGTGGAGTTCTATACCGTACTGCTGGCCGACAGGGTCGCCGGCTATTTTGTAGTGCCCCGGCCTTTTAGGAAAGATTCGTGGGTGGTGGAATATGCCGGTCTCAAGGCGGCTCTGGTGGAGGCATTACCGGAACTAGCCAAAAAACTCAAGGCCAAAACCTTGCAGTTCAAGGTGCCTTCAGCGGACCAGGAGATGGCCCGCCTTGTCCGGGAAGCTGGGTTTCGGCCCAGGCCGGCCGAAATGGATTTTACAGTGGTGGTTATCAATTTCCAGGGTTTGATGCACAAGTTAAAGCCGGCTTTTCAAAGAATTCTTAGGGGAGACCAGGCACGAATGTTCAAATTTAAGGAGAAAAAAGGGAAGTATATATTCAGCCTGGGAAGGGAAAAGTTTATCTGCCCGGACAGGGCCCTGCTGGCCAAGATAATTTTCGGAGACCGTAGAGGAGAGGGAATCCGGGGCGGGCCCAAAAGCAGGAATTTAAAAAAGATATTTGGAAAGATATTCCCGATAGCTTTGCCCAACGCGGGCATCAGTTTCGTTTAGTCCGGCCAAAAAGCAAACCAGCCAGCAAAACCAACAGCCCCGCCCCTGAAATGACCAGTCCCTTGTAAAGGGAGGACGGAACATAGTCCAGGCTTATTTCGTGGGAGCCCGGAGGCACGAGCAAACCCCTCAAAAGATAGTCGACCTGGATAAAGTTGGCTTTATTGGCGTCCACATAGGCTGACCAGCCCGGGTAGAACATTTCGCTGGCCACCAGGATAGCCGGCTGGGTGGAAGAGAAATTCAGGATGATGCGGTCAGGGTCGTAATCCAAAACTTTTAAGGTGGCGGCCGGGTCAGGCTTGAACCGGAAGATTAGGCTGGTTTGTTCCACCAGGGCGATGTCCAGGGGGTCAAAGGGTTGGGAGTCCGGCAACACGCCTTCGGTGACCGCCTGAAAGGACTGTTCCTCCGTGCATAGCTGGGTTTGCCGCACCAGCCAAAAACGGGGCAAAACCCTTAGGTTCTGGTAGATATCCGCATCCTGGCATTTACCCCGAAAAGCCCATTGGGACTCATCCGTGAACTTCAGGGAAAGGGGCGTGCTTATCTTTGTTATGCCGTCCCATAAAGCCGCGGCCTCGACCCTCAAGATGATATTGGGGTCCAGCAGGGTAATGACCACCCTGGTGATCTTCTGTTGGCTAGCCCAGGCAAAGCTGGAGAAATAGTGGCAACCGCCGGAGGGGCTGGGGTTAAAACCAACGGCCATGGGCGCCTGGCGATGCTGGATAGACCTGTTTTGGGGCTGGTCATAGGCCCATTCGGCGGTGTCCTGGCCGGCCAGCAGGATTTTTTGGATTTTATGGCCGGTTTCCGTCATCAGGACGACACGGGCCACAGGTTTTTTGTCCGGGACATTGAAAGAAAGGAGCATGGTGGAAATCAGGCCCAGGCGGCTGGCACTGACAGGGGCAAAGGACAGGGAAAGCTCCGGCCTTTTGCTGAACAGCATGACCGGCTGGCGGTCGTCATGGAACACCATGCCCTGGCAGGCATAGGGATGGTCCTCCGGCCTGATGACCAAATATTTGCAATTTAACAGGTCGAGGATTTTGGGGCTGTCCAAAAGGTCAAAGGTGTGGGGAGCGGCCAGCAGGCTGATCGCGTCCGGATTTTCCAGATAACCCAGGTCGTCGGGGATGCCTGAAGGAATGTAAGTCTCCAGGCGGTTAAAGCGATTGAGCACGGTGGGGTTAAACCCGGTCAGGCTTTCCATCTGGCAGAGCATGCCAAAATTATCGCTGACCGCCTGGGGCCAGTTGGGGTTAAAGATGCGGTATCGGCCCAGACTATAAGTGTTGCCATCGATGTTCTCGAGAGTTTGCCTCAACTGGCTGGCCAGCGGAAGATGGTTCTGGCAGAGTGAGCGCCATCCGTAAAACTCGCCAAAGATAGCCAGGTCAAGAATGGTCAGGAGCAATAGCGCGATTTTGAGCCAAAGACTTTGTTTGGCTGTGAAAAGATAAAGCGTCAGGGCTCCAGCAGCCAGGAAACACAGGGGCAGCCAAAAGGCCGGGCTTGATGCTTTAAATCCAGGGATCCATCCACTCCAAACCGCCAGACATCCGGAAAGGACAAGAGGAACGATGAGGACAGCGCCTAAGACCCAGTTTTTTTTATTCCACCCTGTCAGGCTCAGGCCGGACAAAACCGCTGTACCAAAACTTAGGATGAAAAGCCAGCGGGCCGGGGCGCGGAACCAGTTCAGAACCGGGACAAGGTAGATAAGCCGGGTGAAAGGGTTGTAGCGGCCAAGGCCGAGGAAGACGGAGATGACAGCCATCACGAACCAGAACAGGGCGTAGCGATTTTTTTTGGCCAGACCCAGGCCGGCCAAAGCAAGCCACAGGGGAATCATGCCGGTGTAAAAGGCGGTTTCCAGAAAATTGGTGTCGCCGGCCGGGAACAGGCCGGGAAAGAGTTCGTTGCCGGCCAGGGGCCCAAAAGCAAATGGAAAAACCAGGCAAAGAAGCTGGCGGGGCGGCAAAGAAAACGCCGTGAAATAGCTGTATTCGATGTGCTGCCTCAATTGCTGGGACCGGATCATTTCCATGATGGGCAGGATATTGAACACGCACAGGAGAAAGCCGAGGAAAAAGAAGATGGCGGACCTGGTCAATAAGACAGTTAGGGGTCTGCCAGCTGGGGTGCCAGCAGCGAGGAAGATAATATAAGTGATACAGAGCAGCATGGTATAGAGGTAGAGCTGGTGGGCGCCGGCCAGGAAAAACACGCAGAGCACCAGGGAGCCAAGGCCGACCGTATTCCAGGAAGAGCTGGCCCGGATGCATTCTATAAGATAGAAGACCAGCGGAACCCAGGCCAGGGCCTCGACATACATGACAAAGGAAAGACGGCCAAGGATAAACCCGCTGAGAGCGTAGGTGGTCCCGGCGAATACCGCCCCGAACGCCGAAGCTTTGATCTTGCGGCAGTACAGAAATGTGAAAAAACCGGCCAGGCTGAGATGCAGGATGAGGGTGAGGTCCATGGCGATGGTATTGGGAAATAACAGAAAAAGAAGGCCGGAGGGATAAAAAAAGGCGGCCTGCGAATCGCCCAGGGTGGGATGGCCGCCAAAGATGAACGGGTTCCAATAGCAAACGGCGTGGTAGAGGGATGTTTCCACGGCGGCCAGGTTCTTGTAGGCGAAGTAATACTTTTGGGCATCGTGGGGGAACAGGGTCAAACCCTGGAACAGAGCCGGGGCGAAAAACGCGGTCACCAATAAAAGAAAATAGGCCGCGACCAGCAGGTGGAGTTTGATGCCGTTTTTCAAAGCCATGCCCAAGGCCTCCCTGACAGAATTACCACCATACTAACATACAAAGTCAGGGCTAGCATTTCCGGAGGGGATGTGTTTAATTTTATTGAGGAATTATTCCGTGAAAGGACAGGTCCTTGAACAAGCGTTACAAAGGCGTCACTCATCTGGCTTTTGATCTTGACGGGGTGATCTATACTTCGGAAGGGTTCATCGCCCAGGCTTACGAAGAGGCGATACGCAGGGGCAAGTTGGGCCTAAAAAAGCCGACCACCCGCCAGGTCATGGCCCAGATCGGCAAACCCATTGATATCATTTTCAAGGAGCTCTTTCCCAAGATTACGGCCGGCCAGATGAAGGTCCTGCACCGGCTCACCCTGGAGGCCATCCGGGAAATGATCGTGGCCGACCGGGGCGAGATCTTTAAAGGCATTCCTGAGATGCTGGCCAGACTGTCCAAAAGATTCGAGCTGGCGGTCTGCTCCAACGGCCGCCGGCTGTATGTCGAGACGGTACTGTCCCAATACGGCTTGAAAAAACACTTCACCAAGATCCAGACCCTGGAGGATGTCCAGGCCAGGACCAAAGGCGAGCTGTTGGCCTACTATATCAGGGCGCACAAGACCGGAGCAAGGCAATGGCTGATGGTGGGGGACAGGCGGTCAGACTGGGAAGCCGCGGAGTTCGTAGGGTGCGGGTTTATCGGCTGTTTATGGGGGCACGCGGACAGGGAAGAGCTGGCCAGCCTGGCCCGTCCGGGTGAAGCGCAAGTTTTACTTGAAGAACCGGAACAACTCGTTAAAATCTTGTGAATGGAGAGAAATAAGCCGATGAGAAAAACCCTGGGGGTCGTCATCGCGGTCGCGGCTGTGTTCTTGGCCGCCCACCATAGTATCTGTTGGGCTGAAGGGGAGGGGCTGTCGTCATCCCAGAAGAACGCCCTCAAGCAGATCCAGACCCTTTTGTTGACCTTGCAGCCCACGACCACTCCCACACCGGTCATTACTCCCAGCGTGATGCTCACGCTCACCGCGGTCTCCTGGAAATACTCCCAGCCACAGGGCGGAGCGGACCTGCTAGGAGATCAAAAGCAAAGCAGCCAGACTTTACCGGACCAGAAGCAGGAAAGCCAAATTGTCCCTGAACAGAAGCCGGAAGCTTTTACCCTGCCGTCAGCCAAGGACGAGAATTTGCCCGCACCCATCGCGGTCGCTGAGAGCAAAACCGCCAATTTGCCGGACGCTCCCATCCCCATCAAGGAGCATTTTGCCAACCTGGACAACTGGGTGGTCCAAACCCCCAATAATGACATGGTCCGCAGGACCCGTTACGGCATCGTCGAGGACGGCGAGGGGACCTGCCTCAGGGCCGAGAGCGACGCGTCGGGCACGACCCTGGCCTACCGGGGAACTTTTAACGTCAACCGCTTTCCCGTCCTGAAGTGGCGATGGAAAGTGGGCGATATCGTCAAGGGCGCCGACGTTAAAGATTCGGAGAAAGATGACGCGCCTTGGCGGATCATGCTGGCTTTCCAGTACACGCCCGGGAAAGGCACGTTCATGGATTCCATGGTCTACGAGCTGGGCAAGCTGATCAGCGGCGCTTACGCCCCGGACAGCGAGATGTATTATGTCTGGGCCAGCCAGGATTATAAGGAGACCGTGGTCAAGAGCAAGCGGGAAGAAAAGACCATGCTCTACCTCCTGGAAAAAGGGCCGGCCAAGGTCGGGCAATGGGTGGATGAAAAGGTCAATATTGTAGAGGATTTCCAGAAAGCTTTTGGCAGCGCACCCCCGGCCATTGTCAGCCTTAGCCTCATCAACGACACAGGCAAGACCGAAGGCCATGTGGTTTCTTACCTAAAATACATCGAATCCAGCGAACCGTAATCGGATCAACCCTGTTCCCGAGGATCTTTTGACCGAATTTCCAGGTCCAAGGTTACCGCTAGCCTGAGTGTAGCGAAAGAGGCCTTTTTATCATATAATTTCTTAAAGAAACCTTTCGTTGCGTCGTCCTTGGAAATGGAAAAGGGGAAATTTTAAATCTGGTCTGAGGGGTGCGAGTCATTAAAAATAAGCGGGTCGGTTTTCTCCTCCTATTCTACTGCGTCCTCATGACGGGGATAGTCGCGCAGGCGGACATCTATACATCTTTCACGGATCCATTCACCGGCATTCCTTATCCAAACCATTTCATTACCAGCGACGCGGCCTATCGTTATTTGGCTTTTGAAGAAGACGAAAGCGGGATATTCCCCGTACCCTCAGGTAATCCCGCGTGTTTCTGGAATCCGGCTTCCCTCATCCACATACATCAGAGATATTTAAGCGTAGGTTTCGACAATTCCACGGAATACATCGGCGACTCGGTCCAAAAAACGACTTTTGGCAATCTAAACCCTTATGTTTCTGAAGCCTATTACATTGAGCCGCCCACCCCTTATACCATTGGAGTTGCAGCGCTGGGATGGAAGCAAGACCAAAGAAATTTCGATTTCAGCCAGGGGAATGTGGACAATTTCTACCACCGGACACACTGGTCGGGAGGCGCCGTATGGGCCTTCACCCTGCCCTATGACAATATCAGCCTGGGTTTCATGCTGGGATATGACAGGTACTTCGATGTGAAGAAAGATGATTGGGTCGGCGAGAATTACTGGGAGGAAATAAAGGGGTTTTACGGAAAGATCGGTTGTATCATCCCTGTATTTCCGGACCTTCTTGATTTCGAGAGTGTTTACAAATATGGCGGGTATATGAATACCACCCGTTCAGGCCCTTTATTCTGCGAGAAAGAACCTACTTATGACAGCGGGGGGGACGACCTTTTCGATTATTTACTCCTGGATCCCGGCGACCAGGACTGTTCCGTCAAGATGCCCGACAGCATCGGCACTCTCGTCAGGATCAAACCCGTAAACTTCATGGCGCTTTACGGCGGGATGACGAAAATATTCTGGTCCACCTACCGCTTCCAACAAATTGCGGAAGATTCCGGGGACCTCATTGTTCCTTTCCCCAACATAATACTTGCGGAAAACCTGGAGCTGGTACCCACCGGTTACTATCAGGACATTGTGCAATGGTATGGGGGGGTCGATTTGAGGCTCCTGGATGGTATTTTTCTAAGAGCGGCTGTCCATACCGATCCTGATCCGGACCAGAGCAGCGTCTATCAGACGAACTCCATCTATGGTTTAGGGTCCCTGATCATCGACCTCGGCGGTTTTGCTATCAATGGGTCTTATATTTACGGACAGGGAACCTCCTCAGACAACTCGGTCAATGATACGGTACAAGATGTAAGGGTTGGGGTTACTTTTATGCTGGGCGGCGAGGAAAACGCGCTGTAGTTCAGATTTTCCCTTCTGGCCGGTCTTCCAACCGGCAGGGATGGGTTGAATCCTTATCCCAGCTGCATTACACTGTGAATGATGTCGTAAACTAAGGAGCATTAAGATGAAAGTCAGGAAAGCGATCATGCCGGCAGCCGGGATGGGGACCAGGTTTTTGCCCGCCACCAAGGCCCAGCCTAAAGAAATGTTGCCGGTCTATGACAAGCCGGCCATCCAGTACACCATTGAGGAGGCCGTCAAGTCGGGGATCGAAGAGATCCTTATCGTCACGGGCCGGGGCAAGCAGGCCATCGAGAACCACTTTGACCGTTCCTTTGAACTGGAATATTTCCTGAAGGAGCGCAATCAGATCAGCCTCCTCAAAGAAGTCGAGCGCATCGGCCAGCTCATCAATATTTTTTACGTACGTCAAAAGGAGCCCCTGGGACTCGGCCACGCCATCCTGTGCGGTAAAAGTTTCATTGATGAGAACGAACCCTTTGCCGTTTTCCTGGCCGACGACTTGATCGCCGGAAAAAAACCGGCCATGGCCCAGCTCACTCAAGTCTATGAACAATACGGAGAACCGGTGGTGGCCGTGGAACGGATGCCCAGGGAAAAGATCAGTCAATATGGAGTGATCGAATCGAAGTTGATCTCGTCCCGGGTTCGGGAGGTAAAGGACTTAGTCGAAAAGCCGTCCCCAGAAAAGGCGCCATCCAATTTAGCTATAGTAGGGCGTTATATCCTGACACCTGATATTTTCAAGATATTGGAAGAGACCCATGAGGGAAGGGGTGGCGAGATACAGCTCACGGACGCCTTACGACAGCTCAACAAACGAAGGAAGATTTACGCCTGTGAATTCGAAGGCCGACGATATGACTTGGGTAACAAGCTCGAGTACACCAAGGCTTGCATAGATTTCGCTCTGGAAGATCAGGATATCAGAGGCCACTTAAAGAGTTACTTGAAGGAAATTTCTAAATGACCCTTCGCATGATTTTTCTCTAGGCCGCCTTAAATCCTGATGAGCCGCCTTCCCGATCTTCATCGCACCCTTCTTTTTGATATTCCCGTGGACACCTTGAGCAGCGCCGAGGTATTGGCCCGTCTGCGACGCATGGTCCGCGCCCGGAAAAAGGCCTGGGTCTTGTCGGTCAATCCCCTGACGGTGATGCTGAGCCAAAACGATCCCCGGCTCAAGGAAATATTCGCGTCAGCCGAGCTGTCCGTGCCGGACGGGGTCGGAACGGTATGGGCGCTGAAGCAGTTAAAAGGCATCAAAACAGAGAGGGTGGCGGGCATAGACCTGGCCGCGTGCCTGTTCAGGGAAAAGATCAGGGTCTATCTTTTGGGCGGTCAACCCGGAGTGGCCAAAAAGGCCGGGGTGAAGATCGCGCGAAAGTTCCCCCGAGTGAGGGTCGCAGGTTGGCGGGACGGCTATTTTAAACCCATGGAAAACGCCAAGGTCATAAAGGAAATCAATCAAAGCAAGCCGGATTTGCTGATCGTCGGTATGGGACAACCCAAACAGGAGCTCTGGGTCGCCTCAAGCTTCAGGCGTCTGCCCCGATGCGTGATCCTGCCCGTGGGAGGAGCGTTGGACGTGTTCTCCGGCAGGGTCGGTCGCGCGCCGCTTTTTTGGCAGAGGACAGGTTGCGAGTGGCTGTACCGGTTCATCAGAGAACCGCAAAGAATACCAAGGTCCCTCCAGCTCGCGTCATTTGTTTTTAAGGTACTGCGCACAAAACTATTTAAGTAATTCCAGGTTTTTGTTAGCATAGAAGCTTGAAATAAAAATTTACTTTGATATAAACCTAGTTAAGTCATTATGTTTAAAATGTACCGAAAAAAAGGGAGGAAAAATGGATAGGAACAGAGATTTTGTGTTCACTTCGGAGTCAGTCACCGAAGGCCATCCGGACAAGGTCGCCGACCAGATCTCGGACGCGGTCCTGGATGAGATACTCAAGAACGACCCCAGGGGGCGCGTGGCCTGTGAGACCCTCGTCACCACGGGCGTCGCCATCGTGGCCGGCGAGATCACCACCAACGCGGTCATCGATATCCCGAAACTGGCCCGGCAGACCATCAAAGAGATCGGTTACGTAGATGCCAAGACGGGTTTTGACTACGCCACCTGCAGCGTCATGACCGCGGTCCAGAGGCAGTCCGGCGACATCGCCATGGGCGTGGATATCGGCGGCGCCGGCGACCAGGGGATGATGTTCGGTTTCGCCTGCAACCAGACCCCGGAGCTGATGCCTCTGCCTATCATCCTGGCGCAGAAACTGACCCGCAAACTTTCCGAGGTCAGAAAGAAGAGGCGCGTCAAATACCTGAGGCCGGACGGGAAATCCCAGGTCACGGTCCAGTACGCCAACGGCAAGCCCGTGAGAGTGGATGCGGCGGTCATTGCGGCCCAACACGACCCGGACGTCACGACCAAGAAACTCAGGGAAGATATGATCGAGATGGTCATCAAGGCAACGATCCCCAAACACCTGCTGGATAAGAACACCAAGTATTTCGTGAACCCCACCGGACGCTTTGTCATCGGCGGTCCGCACGGCGACACCGGTCTGACCGGTCGGAAGATCATCGTGGACACTTACGGCGGATGGGGACGCCACGGCGGAGGGGCTTTCTCAGGCAAGGATCCTTCCAAAGTTGACCGTTCGGCCAGCTACGCGGCCCGCTGGGTCGCCAAGAACGTCATAGCCGCCGGTTTGGCGGACGACGTGGAAGTGCAGCTTTCTTATGCCATCGGAGTGGCTGAACCGACCTCGATCATGGTCAATACTTTTGGCACCGGTTATGTTTCCGACGAAAAGATAGTTAAATTGATCCGCCATAATTTTGACCTCACCCCCAAAGGGATGATCGAATCCCTCAAGCTGAGGCGTCCGATCTACAAGCAGACCGCGGCCTACGGACATTTTGGCCGGCATGAGGCTGGATTTACCTGGGAAAAGACGGACAAAGCAGCGGCCCTGAGGAGTCAGGCGAGCCGTTAGCGTAAAAAGGGAGGTTTAATGAATTACCATGTCAAAGATATGAAGCTGGCCCCTAAGGGCAAGCTGAGGATCGAATGGGCCAGCAAGCAGATGCCTGTTCTGACCCTTATCCGCAAGCGGTTTGAGAAAGAAAAACCTCTGAAAGGATGGAGACTCGGGGCCTGCCTTCATGTGACCACGGAAACGGCCTACTTGATGCAGACCTTAAAAGCCGGGGGAGCCAATGTGGTCCTGTGCGCGTCCAATCCTTTGAGCACCCAGGACGATGTGGCGGCTTCGCTGGTCAAACACGACGGGATAGGCGTAAGCGCCATCAAGGGAGAGGACAACAATACCTATTACAAGCATATTTCCCAGGTTTTGGCCCATAAACCCCAGATCACCATGGATGACGGAGCCGACCTGGTGTCGGTCCTGCATACCAAACGCAGGGACCTCCTCAAGGATGTTATTGGCGGGAGCGAAGAGACCACCACCGGGGTCATCCGGCTCAAGAGCATGGAAGAAAGAGGAGTGCTTGCCTATCCCATCCTGGCGGTCAACGATTCCGAAACCAAGCACTTTTTTGACAACCGTTACGGCACAGGCCAGAGCACCATGGACGGCATTCTAAGGGCCACCAATATTTTAATTGCCGGTTCTGTGGTGGTGGTATGCGGATACGGATGGTGTGGGAGAGGTCTAGCCCGGAGGGCCCAGGGAATGGGCGCCAAAGTGATCGTGACCGAGATCAATCCGGTCAAGGCTTTGGAAGCCTGTATGGACGGCTACGAAGTCATGCCTTTGTCCGAGGCGGCTAAGAAAGGCGATGTATTCATCACGGTGACCGGCAATATCAACGTGGTCCGGAAGGAACATTTTTTGAAGATGAAAGACGGGGCGATCGTGGCCAACTCAGGGCACTTTAACGCGGAGATCGACATCCCCGCGCTGCAGAAAATGACCAAGAAAAAGCGCGTGATCAGGCCGTTCGTGGAAGAGCATGTCGTCAAGAACGGCAAAAGGATCAACCTCCTGGGCGAGGGCCGGCTGGTCAATTTGGCCGCGGCCGAGGGACATCCGGCTTCGGTCATGGATATGAGCTTTGCCAACCAGGCTTTGGCAGCTGAGTATATCGTGAAGAATCACAAAGAGCTTTCACCCAAGGTTTATGTGCTGCCTTATGAGATGGATAGAGAGATCGCCAGGTTAAAACTTGTAGCGATGAACGTCAGAATGGATGTTCTGACGCCGGAACAAGAGAAGTATCTTTCTTCCTGGGAATTCGGGACCTAGAGTTGCCGATCCTGACTGCGTCAGGGGCCTGATTGAAAATGTGGGTGCCGCCCGACATCGTCGGGGGTCAAAGCTATTTGAGGTGCCGGGCCGTAAATAAAACCTTTACGGCCCCTGAATGGATATGTTGATGGGTCTCTTAGTTAAGGTGCCGAGTTAGCTCAATCGGTAGAGCGCAGGACTGAAAATCCTGGCGTACCCGGTTCGATTCCGGGACTCGGCACCATTTTCTAAAGAGTTATCAACCATTCCAACCAGCTCCTTGAGGGCGGCACCATTTTTTAAAGATTTACCTACCCTTCCTGTCTGGTCCCCATTGACAATTTCTATTTTTTTAAGGTAAACCAATTTAGACCGTTGTGAAACCTATGCGGCAGGCCTTATTTTTTCACGTGTTTCTTGCATTTCATAAAATCATAAAGTATACTTCGCTCATGAATTTTAAAGGAAAAAAACTCAAAAAAACCTTTTTATATTTTCTTGTTCTGCTCATTGCTGGGGTTTTTACCTACCAAATAAGCCAAGCCCAAACCAGCCCCGAATGGGGCGATCTCGGTATTGGGGTCAGGCCCCTCGGCATGGGCGGTGCCTTTACAGCCATTGCCAATGATAGCAGCGCCGTTTATTACAACCCTGCGGGTCTCGCCCGTATCCCAGGTACCGAACTATATTTCATGGGCAGCAATTATCACGCCCCAGCTATGCCTTATGTTGGTTTTGGCTCTATTTCTTTCCCGTTCTTTTTTTGGGGTATCAAGATTGGTGTCTCCTGGTTGAGGCCATATCATGTCAGCCCGGGCCTTTATGACGCCAAAGGGACGATCGTTCTGGACCCCAACTTGGCGGTCAGTTCCGGCAATCATTTCGAAGAAGACCAGATTATAACAACCTTTGCCACAGCCCTGAATAACGACAAAACATTCTATTTTGGTGTTAATGTGAAAGCTATGCTTCAGGCTTCCAATGCCCAACTTTTCCCGGCCCTTCCCAACGGATCTTTAACTCCCCTGGGATTTTTTGGTTACGGGATTGATTTGGGGCTCATCTACCGCATCCCGTTAGTGAGCTACGGGCGGGAGATCAGCTTCGGGTTTTGCGCCCAAAACTTGGCGACCCGTGTGCAGTATAACAATAACAACATCGAGGTGCCCTGGCCTAGCCAAGTCCATATCGGGGCGTCTTATCAGGGCCAAGATTTTATTTTTGGTACCCGGGTTTTCGTTGCCAGCGACATGGAATTTATCGGCGACGCCCAGTATAACTCAGATGTCAATAAAAAATGGCATATGGGTATCGAAGACTGGATGTTCCATGACCGTTTCGCTCTGCGGGGTGGCTATGACACTCCGCTCTACACAACCGGCCAGTACAGCCTAGGCACTTCTATCTACCTTTTCGGTGGAGCCGGATCCGGTGGGGCCAGGGCTGATTATGCGTTTCTGTTCAGCAATCCGGGCCAGGATCTTGGTGAAAGCCAGTGGTATTCGGCCTTTGTCCGTTTTACTTTAGCCAAAGAGGTCGTAAAGATCCCGACCCTTTCGGTCATTGCCAAACCTAATGAGTTCAATCCGATAGAAAAAGAGATCACGACTTTTCATATGAGCGCTTTTGACGAAACAGGGATCAAAGAATGGCGCCTTTCTATTGCCGACAGTTCCAACGTGGTCGTCAAAACCTTCGGTGACATAGGCCATCCGCCCAAAGAACTCAAATGGGATGGCAAGGACCGGGAAGGGTATAACGTGATGGAGGGTGATTACACTTATTTCCTCGAAGCCACCAATTATGTCGACGGAACAGGTGTGACACCTTTGCAGACTCTCCATATCTTAGCGCCAAGAAAACGGGTGGATAGGAAAACCGACCTGTCCCAGCTGCAGGCCTTATTGGCTGAGGAGCACGATATCGATGAAAATGCCGAGAGGGTTCAAGTCAGCAAGGCCAAAGAAGACCTCGACACTCAAGTTAAAATATTGGCTGTGCCGCCTACCCCGACCTATACCCCGACCTATACCAATACCCCGGCTCCGCCAACCCTGGAGCCTACAGCCGCTCCGTATACGCCCACGCCGATTATGCCTTTCAATAATATGGGGCTGAACGGAATGACCAGTGTTTTTGTGGGCCAAAACCACGCCGGCCAAAAGGCCATGGTGGTGGATTACCAGAGTGAGCAGACCACGCTTAACCCCTTGCTTAACGAGGCTTCCAGGGTGGTCCAGACAGTGGCCAAGGACCTGGGTGACACTGTGGCAGGCATCAGTTTAAGGGCCCATTATGGAGCAAATGTTTTGACCGTGGACACCCCCCTGGATATCGCCAGGAGGCTAGCTAACGGCCAGCTGACCACCCAGCAGTGGCTTAATAGTTCCAATGTAAATGTTAACAGAGAGAGCGTCAAGCCGAGCATTCAATAGTTTTTGTGCTATAATCACCGACGTAATTTGGATATCAACTCAGCGGCAGGAAGATTTGTAATGGAGGAATTGGCCAGCATGAGTAAGAGGTTGGTTTTAGTAATGGTTGGTTTAAGCCTCTTATTGCCCTTAAAGGGGAATGCTGCTTTTGAAAAAGAGGGAGCTCTAGGAGTTGGCGCCAGATCCCTGGGCATGGGAAATGCTTTTGGAGCTATTGCCAACGACCTGTCCGCAGTTTATTACAATCCCGCCGGGTTAGTCCAGATAGGCCGCCCTGAGATCACAGGCATGGGCGGAGTTCGTTTCAATGGAAAATTCTATGATACATTTGTTTCAGCCGGTATGCCGGCCGTTTCCGACCTGTTCTTTGCCATATCTTATGACACCGCATTCAATACCCTGTCTAACAACAGCGAAGACACCTACATCCTCTCTTTAGCCACGCCTATCAACGACGACCATTCTCTGTCTTTCGGATTGAACGTCAAATATGATTATACGAATTTGAAGGTACAAAACGGCGTGGGGCAGGGTTTTGGTTTCGATTACGGGTTGATGTATCAGCTCAACCTTTCCCCTTTTATGAACAAAATGAACTTTGCCGCTTCTGTCCAGGATGTGGCCACCAAGATTCAATGGGGGAGCAATGACGAGACCACGGTACCCCAGGTCAGTAAACTTGGGTTCGCCTACTGGTTCGACCCAAACATGGTCTTTGATGGGGATCTGGATATTTCCAATGATCCGAACATAGCCTCCTCGGATGACAAGTATTACCATATCGGCGTTGAGGCCTGGTTCTTTGACAATCATGTGGGACTAAGGTCCGGATATACCACCTTCCTTACGATGAGGGGGCAATACGCCGCGGGCATAAGCGGTAAGGGTGGAAACTGGGAGATCGATTACGCTTATTTAGGCCACGACCAAAATCTGGGGGACAGCCACCGCGTGTCGGGCACTTTAAGATTTGGCAGCGTGACAGACGCCAGTATGGTTCCTAAGCCGCCCACTGGGGTGTTTGCCAAGGGCGGTGACGGGGTGATCAATGTGTTTTGGAGCAGCAATTTAGAGACCAACTTGGCCGGATATAATATTTATCTCAGTCAATCGCCCAAGACGGGTTATTATAAAGTTGGAACGGTAAGAAGTACTTCCTATACCATCAAGGGTCTGCAGCCCAGCATCAAATACTACGTTGTCGTCACCGCATTCACCAATGCCACCCAGCCTGTGGAGAGCAACTACAGCGAGGAGGTTGAGGCTACCACCGCGGGGCCCGCGGTAACGCCCGGCGGGGAACCTACAGGTTCTTCGCCCATGAGCTCGGGTGAAATCCCTATCCCCGTCAAAAAGGTCACGGACCCCAATGTCGTGGGGGTGAACATTTATTACAGCGCTACCAGCGGTGTGGGTTATGTCAAATACAATCAGGTCCCTGTATCAGAAGGAGTGGTTGTTATAAAAGGCCTTGTTGAAGGACAGACCTATTTCCTGGTGCAGAAATATTATTACAAGAGCGGCAAGGAAGGTCCTCCGAGCAAGGAAAAGGCAGTACAAGCTCAAGCGGCTACGCAATAAATATACGACAGGGTTGCCGATACAATCAGTCTTTGAATTTGGTTTTCTGCACACCTAAAGATGTGAGAGAATAAGTTAAGCCTATGGGCGGGATACTTCCAGAAATGGATTGTCCCGCCTTGCTGTTTCTACGGGGTGATTTTTTTATGGAGAGTTTTATGATGATGGACAGGACTTATATGACGCTGGCTCTGGACCTGGCCAAAAAAGGTCTGGGCCGGGTCAGCCCCAATCCCATGGTGGGGGCTGTGGTCGTTAAAGACGGTTGCATCGTAGGCCAGGGTTTCCATCCCAAGGCCGGCATGCCTCACGCGGAGATCTACGCTCTCAAACAAGCCGGGAATAAGGCCAAAGGCGGCACCCTCTATGTGTCTTTGGAGCCCTGTAACCATGTGGGCAGAACGCCTCCTTGTACCCGGGCCATTCTTAAGAGCGGGGTAAAGAAAGTGGTCGCTGCGATGGTGGACCCCAACCCGCTGGTTTCCGGAGCGGGCATCCGCAGGTTGAGAAAACACGGCCTCGAGGTCAAGGTGGGACTTTTAGAAAAAGAAGCGAAAAGATTGAATGAAATTTTTATCCATTTCATCACGACCGGAGAACCTTTTGGCATTTTGAAGGTCGCCATGAGCCTGGACGGAAAGATAGCCACGCGGTTTAAAGAGTCCCAATGGATCTCTGGCAGGGAGTCGCGCGTTAAAACCCATGAGTTAAGAGGTCTTGTTGATGCTATTATAGTGGGGGTGCAAACGGTCGTGCATGATGATCCCCTTTTGATCCCCAGGTTGGCACCGAACCTGTCCAATCCCTGGAGGGTTATCGTGGACAGCGATGGCAGGACACCCCCGAATTCCAAGATTTTAGAGCCGACCCGAGGTAAAAAAACCATCGTTGCGGTTAGCGAGAATGCGCGGGCTGATAATTTGAAGAAGCTCCAAAGAGCAGGTGCTGAAATCCTTCGGGTGCCCGCTTTAAATTACAGAGTCAGCCTGAAAGCCCTTATGTCCTTGCTGGGCAGTCGCGGCATCACCAGCGCTCTTTTTGAGGGAGGAAGCGAAATTTATGCTTCTGCTTTGGAGGGGAAAATCATCCAGAAGGTGGTTTGTTTCGTTGCTCCAGGATTGATAGGAGGCAAGGAGGCGCCTTCAGCCATCGGGGGGCAGGGGGTCGAACGCTTGAACCAAATGGTGAGGTTAAAATCGATGGAGGCTGTTCCGGTCGGAAAAGATCTTATGATCTCGGGTTATATAGAATAAGGAGCCAAGATGTTTACGGGAATCGTCGTCGAAGCAGGCGAGGTGCTTGAATATTCCAAGGGAAGAAGTATCCATAGGCTCAAAATAAAGGCCCGAGAGGTCCTGAAAAAAGCCAAGGTGGGTGATAGCGTGTCCATTAACGGCGTCTGTTTAACTATGGTCCGGACCGGCAAAGGATATTTTTATGTTGAGATGATGCCGGAGACGGTCAAAAGGTCCAATCTGGGAAATTTAAAAGTTAACGACAAGGTAAACCTTGAACCGGCTTTGCGCTCAGGGGACCCCCTGGGCGGTCATTTGGTGAGCGGGCACGTAGAAGAAATAGGCCGGCTGGGCAGGATCGTGCCTGAGGGCGATTCGATTCGGATGTTCATCGAGACCTCGGCATGGTTTTTGGGTTACGTGATCGCCAAAGGTTCGGTAGCTGTGGAAGGGATCAGTTTGACCGTTGTGTCCAAGGAAAGGAACGGTTTTTGGATCGCCTTGATCCCGCATACTTTAGCGGTGACCAACCTCTCCATCCTCAAGACAGGCGCTCTGGTCAATTTGGAAGCCGACCTGATCGGTAAATATGTCATCGAAGGCCTGAAGAGCTATATGGAAAAAGACAAGAAGCCGTCGAAAATAACAAAAGAGTATTTAAAATCAAAAGGTTTTTGCTAGAAAGCTGGGCGATGGAAATCAGGGAAGTCAGATCAAAAGTAGATGCCGTCTTTACCAAACCGAAAAAGGATAAAAGTACGGTTATTGGAGCTTCTTCCGAAGGCAAGCAGTCTTTTGTGGAAGTCGTAGACGACAGGGACAAGGAATACAGAAAAAGGGAGTTCGAGGAACTGATCATAGATATAGACAAAAGCAGCAAAAGATTCCTGGCCCGTCCAGGCACCGAGGAATTCAATGAATACAAGCGCCTGGTCAAAGCTTTTTTGGAGAAAGTCGTATCAAAGGGCTTTGAGGTCATAAGAAGCGGCATGGAGGAAAAGTCCAAGAAAAAGGGGATTTATGCCGTGATCATTCAAATAGACCAGAAAATCGTAGAGCTGGGTGAGCAGGTGGTCAAATTTCAGAAGCCAGTCCTGAAATTAGCTGCCAAGGTCAACGAGATCCGGGGACTTTTGGCCGACATTTATCGATGATTTATCAGGGGGAGTGAACGAAAAAATGCCCAAAAAAGTCTTTTGTGATGTCCAGGAGGCTATCAGGGAGATTGGCGTTGGCAGCATGATCATCGTGACCGACGACCATCGGAGAGAGAACGAAGGCGACCTGATCATGGCCGCGGAAAAGGTCACTCCCCAGAGCATCAATTATATGGCAAAACACGGCCGGGGGTTGATTTGTGTCGCGGTCAAGGGTGAGAGGCTCGATGATTTGCAAATCCAGCCCATGGTCTCCCAGCCCACAGCCCGTATGAAGACCGCGTTCACGGTTTCTATTGACGCCAAGCAGGGAACCACTACGGGTATCTCTGCCCATGACAGGGCCTTGACGATTAAAAAGATCATTGACCACCGGGCCAAGCCCGAGGATTTTCTAAAACCCGGGCACATCTTTCCTTTAAGGGCCATGGAAGGCGGGGTGTTACGGAGGGCCGGCCATACCGAAGCCTCCGTGGACCTGGCACAGCTGGCAAATCTTTATCCCGCGGGGGTCCTTTGCGAGATCATGAACGCAGACGGCAGTATGGCCCGACTGAAGCAACTGGTACCCTTTGCCAAGAAGCATGGTTTAAAAATATTGACCGTGGCTGACCTTATCAAATACAGGAGGTCCTGCGAGAGACAAGTCCATGCCATGGCCGCAACCATGCTTCCTACCAAAAACGGGGATTTCAAGATCGTACTTTATGGCAACACCCTGGACAGCATCCAGCACGTTGCCTTGGTGAAAGGCGATGTGAAAGGCAAAAAGAACGTCCTGGTCCGCGTACACTCTGAGTGTTTGACCGGCGACCTCTTTGGCTCCCAGAGATGTGAGTGCGGCCAGCAGTTGGAACTTTCCCTGAAGCTTATCGCCAAGGAGAGGCAGGGAGTGCTGCTTTATTTGCGGCAGGAGGGGCGCGGCATAGGCCTGCTCAACAAGATCAAAGCGTACGAGTTGCAAGACAGAGGGCTGGATACCGTGGAAGCCAACGAAAAACTTGGTTACAGGGCTGACCTGCGGGATTATGGGATAGGCGCCCAAATACTTTCGGACCTGGGTTTGACCAGCATAAGGCTTCTGACGAATAATCCCCGGAAGATCATTGGTTTGGCAGGTTATGGGCTCAAGATCGTCAGGCGTGTTCCTATAGAGATTAAGCCAAACCGTTTGAACAAGAAATATCTCTTGACCAAGAAAATTAAACTAGGACATTTGTTGAACCAGGTTGGATGATTGTGCAAAGGAAAAAAAGTTAAGCAAAGGAGTCCTTATGAAAACCATAGAAGGGAATTTTGTAGGGAAGGGAAGGAAATTCGCCATTGTAGTGGCCAGATTCAATGAATTCCTGACCAAACAGCTCTTGGAGGGGGCTTTGGAGGGTTTGAGGAGGCACGAAGTGGCTGAAAAAAACATCACGGTGGCCTGGGTGCCGGGTAGTTTTGAAATTCCGGTCACCGCTTTGTCTCTGGCGAAGACCAGGCAATACGATGCTATTATTTGCCTGGGCGCGGTCATTAGGGGAGAGACGCCGCATTTTGAGCATGTATCCAGAGAGGCAGCCAGCGGCATCAACCAGGTGGGTTTGATGACCGGATTGCCAGTCATTTTTGGAGTGCTTACTACGGATAATCTCGAGCAGGCCGTAGATAGAGCTGGCGTAAAAGCCGGCAACAAAGGTTTTGAGGCTGCCCTGACAGCTTTGGCTATGGCAGACGTGATAAAGCAAATAAAAACCTAGATGGATGGTTAGAGCGATGACCAAGGCAAAAAAAACAATAGAATCCAGAAGAAGAAGCCGAGAAATTGCTTTGCAGATGCTTTTCCAGGCTGAAGTAGGGAAGTGCTCCTTAGAGGAAATGGCGGATGGTTTCTTAGAGCAGCAGTCTCTTGGAGAGAAAAGCAGGTCGTTTTCACTGGAGTTGACCAAAGGGACTCTTGATCATCTTGAAGAAATCGACAGTTTGCTCGCAGAGGCCATCAAAAATTGGAATCTGCTTAATGTGGCAGCGGTTGACCGAAATATCATGAGATTAGCCTGTTATGAGTTTTTGTATTGCGATGACATCCCCGCAAAAGTATCCCTAAACGAAGCCATCGAATTGGCCAAGAAATTCAGCTCTCCCCAATCCAGCGGATTTGTTAATGGAATCTTAGATAAGATACAGGCCAAAGTCCCTAAAAAGGCCGTGTGATCTATTTATTGCCACAAATGCTGGTCACGGCTAAGTTTATTGACATATTCCTTTTAAAATGATAGGATTTTCCTACTTTTTTCAAGATTTTTGGGAAAGCAAAACAATTTAACGAAGGGAGACCCATATTTTTAAGGAATTAAGGGCCAATAAGCAGATCCATGCGCCAAAAGTTTTGGTCATCGACGAAGAAGGTGAAAAGTTGGGGATTATGACCGTTGACGAAGGGATCACGGCAGCAATTGCTAGTGGTCTAGACCTGGTAGAAGTTGGGCAGGATAAAGATATCCCCACTTGCCGTATCATGAATTATGGGAAGTTCAGATACGAAAGACATAAAAAAGACAAGGACGCCAAGAAAAAGCAGAAAATTGTTTTGATCAAAGAGATCAAATTAAGGCCGAAGATTGACAAACACGACTATGAAACTAAGATGCGCCATATCAGGGAATTCATCGAATTTGGCCATAAAGTCAGATTGACGATCATGTTTAGAGGAAGGGAAATGGATCATGTTGAGATCGGCGCCAATCTTTTAGAGAGGGCCATCCAGGATCTCAACGGGATCGCGGTATTGGAAAGTAGGTCCTCGATGCAAGATAATAATTTAGCGGTATTACTAGCTCCAAAATTGGTCAAAGAGGAAAAAAATGCCAAAGTTAAAGACCAGCAAGTCAGCAGCGAAAAGGTTTAGCTTTACCGGCTCAGGCAAAATCAAACACAAGAACGCATTTGCGCGTCATAAATTGGAGGCAAAGAATATCGCGAGACGGAGGAGGCTGAGAAAGCTGGGATTTGTGCATGAGACCAACGCAAGGGCCATTGCAAGGTTGTTGCCTTACAAAAATTAATTTTTTTAAAATCTCGTATATCTAGGAGGATAGGTGGCAAGGGTAAAAGGCGGAATGACCGCTAGAAAACACAAGAGAAAAGTCTTCAAGCTGGCCAAGGGGAACTGGGGTGGACGCAAGAACAGGAACCGGATGGCCCAAGAGACAGTACAAAAAGGCCTGGCCTATGCCCATAGGGATCGGCGCCAAAGGAAAAGGGAATTCAGGAAAATGTGGATCGCGCGGCTTAATGCTGCTGCCAGAATTCACGGTTTGTCCTACAGCCGTTTGATTGACGGCCTGACCAAAGCCAAAGTGGCCATTAACAGAAAAATGTTGGCCGAGTTGGCGATTCACGACAGCCAGGTTTTCGGCCAGGTCGTTGATGTGGCCAAGAAACAGCTGAGCAAAGCCTAAATTGACCTAGAGTAAAGATCGCAGGGTTACTACTGAAAGAAATGACAAGAAAAGTGAGTGGCGGAAAAATAACACCCATAACCTCCTTCCACAATTCCCGCATCAAATTTATCAGGTCCCTTCATGAGACTTCGGTGAGGAAAGGCTCAAAAAAATATTTCGTCGAGGGTTTGAAGCTTTGCCAAGATGCCATTCTATCGGAAGCGGCCATCGATTTTTGTCTGGTCAATTCCTCCTTTGAGACGACCGCTGAAGGCAAAGACTTTTTATCCCAAGTTGCCAGGAAAAAGATTGAGGTAGCCCAAGTTACGGACGATTTATACAAAAAAATCAGCGACCTTGAAAACCCCCAAGGCGTCTTGTGTGTGGCTAACCAACCGGAAGCCTCCTTGGAGACTTTGGCTGGCCACAAAGGACCGTTGCGCTTTATTTTTGCCGAAAAGGTCCAGGACCCAGGCAATATAGGTGCTATTTTGAGGACCATCGAAGCCTTGGGCGCGAGCGGCCTGGTAATTTCCGGTGGCGGGGTGGATGTCTTTCACCCTAAAGTGGTAAGGAGCTCCATGGGGGCCATTTTTAGATGTCCTATTTTTGAGGCAGAAAATCTCAGAGATTGGCTGGATCAATCTAAAAAATTTAGAGTTAAGATGCAAGTAGTTGCAGCGGATAGTAGTGCTAAAAAAGAGTTATTTCAGATTAACTTCAGCATTTGCAGTACTATTGTCATCGGGTCTGAAGGGCAGGGATTGTCTAGAGAATCACTTTCACTTTCTGATGAAATCATAAGGATACCGATGGCAGGTAAAGCAGAGTCTTTAAATGTCGCTGTGGCCACCGGGATCCTGTTATTTTGTGCCTGCACTAATGTAATGAGACCTAAAAAATATTAAAAACCTTCTTTTCACCTTATTTTTTCAGCACTTTTTGACCTTTTGCTGCTCACATTGACAGGTCCCAATAGCGGTGCTATAGTTACGCTACAAAACTTTAGGGAACGAGGTACGAAATTATGCGGAGGCCAAGCGTGATAGAGCCCGAATTAAAACAAGAGAGTGATTTTATGTGGAAATTATTTGAACAAACGGGTTCTGTTGGTGTTTTTCTGGTTTATAAGCAGACCCAGAAGAATATTGATACTTTTGAAAAAGCAAAAAAACAAATTCTCAAAATAATGGAGTTCGATTTTAGAGAAACAGAGTTTTAAGCTTATATAACTTATGTATTTTCAATTAAAAAAGTTTATATCCCCGGGGGTATAAACTTTTTTTATTGACTACAGCTCGAATTCCGGCAAGTATATTGTTGATTAAAATATTGTAATTAATAAAAAAGCAGTTAGGTGTTGATGAGTTATTCAAAAGCGTTACCAAACTACTTAAAAAAGAAGATAAACTTATGAGAGAGAATATTCAGAAGCTTGAGGCAGAAGCTGGGGCAGGAATTCAAAAGGCTGTAAGTCTCGAGGAATTGCAAAAGCTACGTGTCCATTATTTAGGTAAAAAAGGTCAAGTCACCGAGTTGCTCCATTCCCTTAAAGATCTTTCCATAGAAGAAAAAAAGGAGATTGGTGCTTTAGTCAATGCCCTTAGGGATAAAATTGAAAGTTTTATCGCTCAAAAGTCTGACCAGCTGGCTTCAAGCGATTCCCAGACCCTTAAGAACAGGGTCGATATCACATTGCCGGCCGCCCTGCCTCCGACGGGGAGGTTGCATCCTTTGACCCAGATATTATTGGAGATGCAGGAGTTCTTTGAGGCATTGGGGTTTGAGGTTGCTGAGGGCCCTGAAATCGAGACAGATTACTATAATTTTGAAGCCCTCAATATTCCTGCCCACCATCCTGCCAGGGATCTCTGGGATACTTTTTACCTTTCGGAAAACCTGTTGCTAAGAACCCATACTTCGCCTGTGCAAATCCATTTTATGGAAAAGAAAAAACCTCCTTTTCGTTTGATTGTTCCAGGACGTTGTTACCGCAGGGACCAAGTAGACGCCAGCCATTTGCCGATTTTCCACCAGCTAGAAGGGTTAGTGGTGGACCGGGATATCCAGTTCTCCCACCTTAAGGGGGTTTTGGAGGCTTTTGTGCACCATATGTTCGGGAAACACCGAGCCGTCCGTTTTTTGCCCAGCTTTTTCCCGTTTACCGAACCAAGTGCTGAAATGGGAGTGGAATGGGAAAGTGGCTGGTTGGAGATCATGGGTTGCGGCATGGTCCATCCAAAGGTGTTGAGCCGGATGGGAATAGACCCTGAGCAATGGAGCGGTTTTGCTTTTGGAATGGGGATAGACAGGATTACCATGCTCAAATATGGGATCCCTGATATGAGGCTTTTATTCGAGAACCACAAATTGTTTTTAAAACAATTTTAACGAGGATGTTATGAGAGTTTCCTTTGAGTGGTTAAAAGAGCTGGTTTCTTTAACCTGCTCTCCCGAGGAGCTGGCAGGCTTGTTTCCCCATCTGGGGCTCGGGGTGGAAAAGGTCATAAAATTGGGCGAAAGTCTGGACAAGGTCGTTGTTGGCCAGATCTTGGAGATCAAGCCCCATCCGGGAGCTGACCGTTTGGTGTTATGCCAAGTAAACGTCGGCACTGCCAATAATCTTGCTATCGTTTGCGGGGCAAAGAACATGCAAGTCCATGATAAAGTACCCGTCGCCCTGGAGGGTGCGGAACTGCCCGGAGGGATTAAGATTAAGCGTTCCAAGATTAGGGGCGAAGAGTCGGAAGGGATGTTATGCTCAGCCAAGGAGTTGGGTTTGAGCGAGGATGCTCAGGGTGTCCTTATCCTCAAGGATGGTAAGCTGGGTGATGATATAAAGGAGACGCTAGGACTTCATGATGTTATCTTTGATCTGGAAGTGACTCCCAACAGGCCGGATTATCTGGGGGTCGTTGGTATTGCCAGAGAATTGGCTGCGTTCTTTAAATTACCCCTTAAAATGCCTATATTTTTGGTATCGGAATCGAATAAAAAGGCTTCAGAGGCAGCTCGCGTTATGATCGAGGACCCCGACCTTTGCAGACGATATGCTGCCAGGGTGATCAGTAACATTAAGATTGGGCCGTCTCCGGAATGGTTGTGCCGACGCTTGGAAGCCGTTGGACTCAGAAGCGTTAATAGCGTGGTGGATGTGACCAATCTTGTGCTTTTTGAATGGGGACATCCTCTGCATGCCTTTGATTACAACAAGGTCAAAGACCACCAGATCGTGGTGAGGCGTGCTAAAAAGGGTGAAAAGTTATCACTTTTAGATCAGTCCACCAAGGAGTTAAATCCACAGGTTTTAGTCATTGCTGACAGCCAAAATCCCTTGGCTCTGGCGGGTATCATGGGAGGGACAGAATCCGCTGTCAGCGACTCTACGGAGCAGATTTTGTTAGAAAGCGCTTATTTTAACCCGGCCACGATACGCAAAACCTCAAAGAGCCTCGGGGTAAGTTCAGATTCCTCTTATCGGTTCGAGAGGGGCGCAGACCCGGAGGGCCTTATCGAAGCTCTGGACAGAGCCGCCAGGTTGATCCAGGAAATTGCAGGAGGAGAAATTTACCAGGGCAGAGTGGATTGTTATCCGCAGAAATTTGCAAGGAAGACCATTAGCCTCCGGGTAGGCAGAGCCAATGCATTCCTGGGTGTCCAGCTGGCCAGTGAAGAGGCGCAAGATATCTTAAAAAGACTTTCTTATAAAGTCAGCGGTAAGGACCCCTTAAAAGTTGAGGTTCCAAGCTTCCGCCGAGATATCACCGAAGAGATCGACCTGGTCGAGGATATAGCCCAGCTTTACGGTTATGGCCGCATCCCAACTTCTTTGCCACGCACTTTTTTGTTAGAGAAGGATCTGAGGAATCCGGTCTATATTGATATTAGGATCAAAAGGCAATTAGCTTCCTATGGTTTGTTTGAGGTCGTCAGTGGAAGTTTAATATACTCCAAAAGGATAGAATCTCTGGCCGATAGCGGGGAAATTGTGAAGATCAAAAATCCTTTAACAGAAGACCGCGATGCCCTGCGGCCAAATTTATTGGTCTGCTTATTGGACGACTTGGCCCTCAACGCTCGGCAAGACCAAGCGAACCTGGGAATCTTCGAACTGGGAAAAGTCTTTTCAGCAGGCCAACCGATTCCCCGTGAAAGAAAGAAAATGGGTATCGCGCTCATGGGATTCCAGGAGAGGGGGGAGGGAGTAGCCTATAAGGATGGAGATTATTTTACTCTAAAAGGAATGATTGAGAACCTATTGGGTTTCCTCGGCCTCCAAGAGGTAGCCTTTCAAGAGTGCAAGAATCCCTGGTTTCTTCCGGTCTGTTCAGCGGAAATTGTTGTGAAAGGCAAAAAGATGGGAGTACTTGGAGAAATTCCCCAATCTTTGCTGCGCAAAAATGATATCAAGAAAAGGGTATTCTTTAGTGAGATAGATTTAGAAGAGATTTATTCTATGGTAAACTTTAACAAGGTTTTCAAGGGCTGGCCTAAATTTCCTTGCGTCAAGCGCGATGTCGCCGTTGTGGTTCCAAAGGACTTGCCAGCGGCCCGTGTCCTTGATTTAATTAAAACCGAAGGGTCTCCTCTTGTTGAAGAAGTGTCATTGTTTGACGTGTATGAGGGCGCATCCATACCTGAGGATAAGAAAAGCCTAGCTTTTGCTATTTCATACCGTTCAAAAGAGCGGACCCTTACGGATGCAGAGGTAAATCAGAAACACGATCTTATCGTTAATAAAGTTAAAGAGAAGTTTCAGGCTCAGATTAGGGTCTAGGCATTAGGATGAGGGATCATCTCGTTGAATAGGAGGTTATGGGGATGTGGCAGAAGTTTGAAGAGCAGCTGCAAGAGCTGTTTGACAAAATTGAACAGTTAAAAAAAGAGAATGACAGCCTAAAAAATGACGCGATGAGAGCCAAGGCTTCCCTGAACGAGAAAGATCAACTTCTGGAAACAAGCATGACGGAGATAGAGGAGAAGATTAAAATCCTGGAAGAGTCGAACGAGATGCTCAGCAGAGAGAAAGCAGGTCTGGAAAGAAAAAGTTTGGAAATGGGCAAAAGGCAAGATAGGGCAAAAGAAAAGATTGATGCCTTAATTTCCCACCTCAATGAACTGACCCAAGAAAGGCGAGAAGAAAATGTCTGAATCCAGGCCTTCCGTACGGGTGAACATTTTTAATAAGGAATATTTGATCAAAGGGGACGCGGACGTCGAATACATAGAAAGCTTAGCTAGGTATGTGGACGCGAAAATGCGGGAGATCGCCGGGAGCACAACCCTTTCTTCAGAGTTGAAGGTTTCCATTTTGGCGGCTGTGAATATCACCGATGAACTCCACCGCCTGAAGAAAGAACATAAGACAGAGATTGAACGGCTGAAAACATCTTATGAAAAACAGAAGGAAACGTTGGCCCTTGAACTGGAAGAACAAAAGGACCGGCTCATGAAAAGCCTGGAGGAGGGCCATGAGAAAAAGGTGGAAGATCTTGTTGGCCTAAAAGAGAAAGAAAAGAATGAGTTGATGGAAGGGATTCAGAAGAAGATAGATATCCTGACAAATTTAATCGATGAAAAATTGGATACACTATAATTTTGTCTTCTTAAATTTAAGTTTGACGACGCGTTTTCATTCTAATCAACATTGAGTCGACCGCTTGTTTTCATTTGTTCGGGTGCTATAATTTAATCATAAAAATTCCCTGCGGTGTTCGTGATGAAATGACGAGTTTTGAGCCAACACCTTTTTGGAAGGGACCCGACCTCTAAAAGCAGTGTGCATACCTTGACTCAGGTTGAGGCAGCCTAATGCTTTTTCGGGGGTACCCACTTATTCATTAAGGTTCAAAAACCAAGTTTCACACGGCACAGGTGGGGAATTTTTATTTTGGGGAAAGACATGGACCTTTTTGACAAGGAAGCCTTTATAAACAAAAACCCAGCCCGAGAACTTATCCCATCCAAGGACGCCCCATTAGCGAAAAGAATCTGTCCGGTGGATTTGGCTGACCTAGTGGGACAACCCCATTTGCTGGGGGAAGGCAAATTACTTCGCAGGCTTATCGAGTCAGACCGCCTCGTCTCCATCATCCTTTATGGACCTCCGGGCACAGGAAAGACCGCATTGTGTAACGTGATTGCGCACAGGACCGGCGCTTACGTAGAACGGCTCAACGCCACTTTGGCGGGTGTTGAGGAGGTGCGGAACATTATCAGGGCCGCCAAAGAGCGGGCCCAATACTCATCTCAAAGAACCATCCTGTTCGTCGATGAAATACACCGTTTTAATAAAGCCCAGCAGGACGCTTTTTTGCCTGATGTCGAAGGAGGCACTATTATTCTGCTGGGTTGCACGACCCAAAACCCATTTTTTTCGATCAACCCGGCCTTACTTTCGAGGTCTCAGATATTTGAGTTCAAACCACTGTCAGAGGGCGAGCTTAGATCCATCATTCAAAAAGCCTTAAGAGACAAAGAGAATGGGCTGGGAAATCTCAATATCAAGATCCAAGAGGAAGCGATACGGCATTTGCTAACCGGAACAGAAGGGGACGCCAGACAATTGTTAAACGCCTTGGAGGTAGGTACCCTGACGACTGATCCTGACAAGGATGGACGGATTTATATAACAGTGGCCGTGGCCGAGGAGTGCCTTCAGAAGAAAAGGGTGATCTATGACAGCAATGAGGACTCACATTACGACACCATCTCGGCCTTTATTAAAAGTTTGAGAGGTTCTGATCCGGACGCTGCCTTGTATTGGATGGCGAAGATGCTTTATGCGGGCGAGGATCCCCGTTTTATAGCCAGGCGCCTGGTCATTGCCGCTGCCGAAGATGTGGGGAATGCCGATCCAAGAGCCTTGCAGGTAGCGACCGCGGCTTTTCAGGCCCTGGAGTGGATAGGACTTCCGGAGGCCAGGATCCCGTTGGCCCAAGCTGTCACCTACATCGCCTGTGCCCCCAAAAGCAATGCGTCATGCGTGGGGATTGATAGGGCCTGGAAAGATGTTTCTGAAAAGCCCCTATTGTCGGTGCCCAATCATCTCAGGGATGCCCATTATAAAGGAGCGAAAAAATTGGGCAGAGGGGAGGGGTATATTTATCCCCATGAAGACCCCTTGGGTTATGTTGAACAAAACTATTTGCCAGAGAAGAAAACGTATTATGTACCCAAAGAGGTCGGATATGAAAGTATCTTGAAAAAGAGATTAGAAGATATCAAGAAATATACAAAATCGAAGAATAAACAGGAAGAAGTGAAATGACTAAAGAAAAGCTTAGACAAAAAATGCTGGCTCTTAGGTTAAATCAGATTCCTTTAACCAAGAAGCGCAAAAGCCTTCTTGTTTCCAAGAATTTATTCAGTCTTTCTTGTTACAGCGAGTCGCGGAATATCATGGTTTATTTTGATTTTAAGGGTGAAATCAATACAGGTCTGATCATACAGGAAGCATTGAAAGAGGGTAAGAAAGTTCTTTTTCCAGATATAATCCCAAAAACAAGAAAACTAAATGTTTTTGAGTTGAGGAATTTTAAAAAAGGATTTAAAAAGGGCTATTTTGGCATTCCAGAACCTGTTCAAATGTCCAAAAGGGTTTTTCCGTATTCGAAGATAGATATTGTTTTAGTTCCCGGAATTGCTTTTGATTATAAGGGTTTCCGAATAGGTTTTGGAGGTGGTTATTACGACCGTTTTCTCAGATTATTACCCAAAAGAGCTATAAAAGTCGGGTTGGCTTATGACTGGCAATTGGTTCAAAGAGTTAGCCATGAAAAGCACGATATTTGTTTAGATTTATTAGTCACTAATGAGCAAATCGTTATTATTAACAAGGCAATGCTAAAAAACCTTTAATTTCCTTGCAAAAGTTGACTTCACTAAGGTATTTGCTATAATTCACCATCATTTTCAAATTTAATAAAAGGGGAGGATATATGACTAAAAGTGAGTTGCACAAGAGTATCGCTGAGGATGTCAACCTCAAGAAAAGCGATATTCAAAGGGTGATGGAGTCCTTAAATAAGCATATCTACAATACCCTTAAAAAAGAAAGGAAATGCAAATTAGACGGCCTGGGAATCTTTGCCGTTAAAGATAGAAAAGCCCGCCAAGCCAGAAATCCTAAAACGGGTGAAATCGTCAATGTTCCGGCCAAAACAGTTGTGAAATTCAGGGTTGGGAAAGACCTCAAAGCCGTAGTTCTTTAATTAAATAGGCCTTGCCAATTCAGAACTTTTAACAGCAAGTATTTTTGATCGTTTTTGGCTTAAGAATATTTATAAAAGTGAGGCAACTTTAAGAGGGACATTTGTCCATTTTTCTCAAAGTTGAATTTACAGCAAATTCATAGCCCTATTTCCTGCTTGTCCTGGGAAATAGGGCTATTTTGTAATAATTGATTGTAATTATTAGGAAAAGGGTATTCCTATGGTCGAATTGAAGGAAACTTTAAATCAGGTTGAGCGGATTGTTATCAAAATTGGGTCTAGTTTACTGGCTAGCCATGAAGGCGGCCTGCACAAAAAATATATCCAGAATATTACAGACGATATATCAGCCCTGAAACAATCCTGTAAAGAAATTATCCTCGTTACTTCCGGGGCTATTGGTACAGGCATGGTGAGGCTGGGATTAACAAAAAGGCCTATCACTATCCCGGAAAAACAAGCGGTCGCTGCGGTTGGACAATGTTTGCTTATGAAAGAGTATGAAGAAGCTTTTAGACAACATGGTTATTTTGTGGGGCAATTGCTTCTGACCGCAGAAGATCTTTCCGATCGCCAGCGATACGCCAACGCCAGGCAAACCCTGTTGACCCTTCTAGGCAAAGGCATTGTTCCCATCATTAACGAGAATGACACGGTGGCTGTTGACGAGATAAAGTTCGGGGACAACGACCGGCTTTCGGCCCTGGTGACCAATCTCGTTGGAGCCCATCTGCTTATCGTTCTTACGGATGTAGACGGATTTTATACCAGCGACCCCAGAAAGGACAAAAAAGCCTTGCCGATTCCCGTCGTGAATAAGATTACCCCTGAGCTTATGGCCCAGGCCGGAGGGACTGGTTCTTCTCACGGGACCGGAGGGATGACCACAAAGCTTTTGGCTGCCCAAATCGTCAACCAAGCTGGGGTAGGAATGGTCATTGCCAACGGTTTGAAGCCAAAAATACTGTTAGAAATTTTCAGGGGAGAGAGGTGCGGGACCTTCTTTGCTCCAACTGGAGATCGCATGGCTGGCCGAAAAAGGTGGATCGCTTTTTCCAAGAAAACCTCAGGAACCCTCACGGTTGACGAGGGGGCCAAGGAGGTTTTACGCTTTAAGGGTAAAAGCCTACTCCCTTCAGGTATCGTGAAAATAGAGGGAGACTTTGGCTTTGGCGATGCAGTCAATATCGTTTCCACGGAAGGCAATATTTTTGCGGTCGGTATGGTTAAATACAGTTCTATGGAGTTGGAAAAAATCAAAGGCAAACAGACCAAGGACATCGCCGGGATCTTGGGGCAGAAATTTTATGATGAAGTTGTCCACAGGGACGATCTGGTTATTTTGTAGTTGGGAATTACACTCTTCCGGTGGTGGGTAAAATGATAAGGAATAATCCATGACAGTTAAACAAATGGTTTTGAAAAGAGCCCAGGAGGCAAAGCAGGCCAGTCCGACCTTGGCCAAATTATCCAGTGGGGTAAAGAACAAAGTCCTTGCGGCCATGGCCGATGCGTTAGAGCACCAGAAGGGCAAGATCCTAGAAGCCAACCAGAAGGATATCAAGGCAGCCGTGGGCCGCAAGCTATCCAAAGCACTCATCGACCGCTTGACTCTAAATAGCGAACGCATCAAGTCCATGGGCGAGAGTTTGATGACCATAAAGTCCCTGGCGGACCCTGTGGGGGAAATCGTAAAAATTTGGCGCCGGCCCAACGGGCTTCAAGTGGGGCGGATGAGGGTCCCTCTGGGGGTAGTCGGAATCGTTTATGAGTCCAGGCCTAACGTCACCGTGGACGTGGCTGGCCTGTGTTTAAAATCAGGCAATGCCGTGGTCCTGAGAGGGGGTTCCGAAGCGTTTGGCAGCAATAAAGTCTTGGCCGAAATCCTCCAGGACGCCCTTAGAAAAGAAAATCTGCCGGCGGGCAGCGTCAGCTTTATCGAAAGCGTGGACCGCCAGGCTGTGGTGGAGATGCTCCGTCTGCGTTCTTTGATCGATGTGATCATCCCGCGGGGAGGCAGGCAACTTAATGATTTCGTTTCTACCCACAGCCTTGTACCGGTGATCCGCCACGACATCGGGAACTGCCACGTTTTTATCGACTCAGACGCGGACCTGGAAATGGCCGAAAAGATATCTTTTAACGCAAAAGTCCAGCGTCCCGGAGTTTGTAACGCCATGGAAACTCTTTTAGTCCACAAGAATATTGCCAAGAAGTTTTTGCCGAAAATGGTCAGAAAGTATCAACAGGCCGGAGTGGAGATCCGGGGCGATGATGCTGTCCGAAAATATTGCCGCGGGATCCAGCGAGCCACAGAGAAGGATTGGTACACGGAATATCTGGATCTCATTCTGGCGGTCAAGGTGGTCGCGAATATTGATGAGGCTATGGCCCATATCGCCAAATATGGTTCTAGCCATACGGAGGCTATTGTCACTCGGACCTATGAGCATGCCCAAAGGTTCCTGAGAGAGGTTGACTCAGCCTGCGTGATGGTCAATGCTTCCACCAGGTTTACGGACGGCGGACAATTTGGCCTTGGTGCTGAAATGGGGATCAGCACCCAGAAGTTGCATGCCCGGGGGCCAATGGCCTTGGAAGAATTAACTTGTCTGAAATACATAGTCTATGGGAACGGCCAGATCAGGGAGTCGTGACCGCAAAGGACAATATGATCAGTCACCGGGGATCCGTGGGGATATTTGGAGGGACATTCAATCCAATCCATCTGGGCCATTTGCTGGTCGCCCAGGAAGTCAGGGAAAAATATGGTCTAAAACAGGTAGTTTTCATCCCTGTTTATTTGCCGCCCCATAAGAGCGCTAAGGGTGTCATTGAGCCCAAGCACCGTCTCAATATGATTAAAAAAGCCATCCAGGGTAACCCCTATTTTAAAGTTTCAAACGTGGAAATCGCCAGGAAAGGAAAGTCATATACTTTCGATACTATTCAATTTTTTCGGCGTCGCCTAGGGAAGGGTGCGCCGCTTTTCTTTATCACCGGTTCAGATGCCCTTAATACCCTGCATCATTGGTATAAGATTGAGCAGCTGCTGGCGCTGTGCCAGTTCATTATTGTACCCAGGCCGGGGCATCCCATGCCTCCGGCGAAAAGGTTTCTCGCCCAGCGTTTATTTAGCAAGAAGATGCTGGAAAGGATCCATTACACCAAACTCAAAGTCGTGGATATCTCTTCATCTGAAATAAGAAGGATGGTCCGGGACAAGAGAGATGTTTCCTATCTTGTCTCAAAGCCGATCGCAGATTATATGAAGAGCCATCAGCTCTATAAAAATTAAGTCAAGCGAGGTGATCGCCGTTAGAAGCAAGCCCGTCAATCAAGAATTGGTGACCACGGTCCTTAAAGCCACTGACGATAAGCAAGCCCATGATGTTGTGCTTTTAGATGTCAGAAAATTGACCTATTTGACCGACTACCTGCTTATTTGCCATGGCCATGCCAGGACCCATATTCAAGCCATAGCCGATGAATTAAGGACCAAGCTCAAAGCGATGGGGCTGGGTTATGGGAGGATGGAGCGGGACAAGGGAGAAACCTGGATCCTGTTGGATTTTAACGAAATTATTTGCCATATTTTTTCAAAGGAAGCTAGGGAGTTCTATGCTCTGGAGAAGTTTTGGGATGAAGCTCATAAAATCAATGGTAGGATACATTAATGAATTATGATTCTATTTTCAGGGGGTGGAGCATGAGGCAGATAAAGGTCGTATCCATATTTTTGTTGATGGCAGTCCTTTTAGGGGGGCTTGTCCCAGTATCCGTTTTTGGCAAGGATGAAGACACGAAGCGTGTAGCCACAAATTTGTATGTCGTGGATATCCCTACTGCGAACACTTTATTAAGGGGCACTTATGATGCCTTTGCCAGGTTGTACGCTCCCGACGGCATTGTCGGTAGGTTTGTGATAGCCTTGAACGACCAGTTTCTTTTTGGTGGCGGTATCAACATGGAAAATATCATTGGTTCGGGGGATGTCCAGGCCCAAACTCCGCGTTTTATAGCTAAATGGAGAATTATTGCGGAGGATAAAAATATCCCTGCCTGCGCCATAGGTTATGATGGGTTGGGTTATGGTGACTATAATTCTGATTCTGGGGTTTGGCAGCACAAGCAAAAAGGTTTTTATGGCGCAGTGACCAAAGAGTTCAGTAGTTTTGGAATCTTCCAATTGACGTGTGGAATGAGCAGGGTGGATAGTCGTGTTTATGACCCCCAGCGGGATATCACGGCATTTGCGGGTCTGGCTGCGGCTATTATCAAAGAAGTAGCTCTAAATGTGGAATATGATGATTGGTTTAATACTCAGGGCGGAGAATTTAATGTCGGGCTTGGTTATAATTTTGACCCTGCCATGAAGCTGGAATTTGATCTCGAGGATATCGGAAGAGCCGGGGATTCCCTGGAGCGCACTTTAAAGATCGAATATTGCAATTACATTTAGTGGCGAGATTTTCCCATATTTACAACCATTCTTGCTCTTTTTGTATTTTTAGCTACTTCGTTGACAAACGGTATTATGACAAGTAATATTCATTCAATACAGTAATTCATATTGTAAAATCAGCGTTTTCTGTTGTTTGGTTGAGTGCGTGGGGAAGTATTTTCCCTGAAAAAATAAAAAAGGGAAAGTGAAGGGCGTGAAAAAAGCTGATGAAATCAAAAGACCTCTGAGTTTTGCGACAGGCGAAAAACGAGAGGCCTTTAGTGCTTTGATCAGGCTTCTCCAAAATGGCGACTGTACTCCTGAAGAACTCACCAAGTATATACTTTCCCAAAAGCAATCTCAGGAACAATCCGAAGAAACAGAAATCCCCGCTTCCCGGACATTCCATTTTGGATCCGATTATAGGACTAAAGAGCGAGCCTTTACTCATTTTGAGCATATGCCCCGGATGGCCAAGCCAAAAGTTAATTATTTCAACTGGACGGTATTCTTCTTCTTTCTTTTCATGACCATCTTTATACTTCGCAATTTTATTTTTCGATGAGGATAAAACAGTGAGCTTTATCAAAGATTGTGACAACTGGCTGCGCTTGGGAAAAATGCTTACAGGCTGGTTGTTGTTTGTGAGCATTTTCTTTATGACCAGCATCTACGCTTTGGACTTAACCCATGGTGACCTGTTGGTCGGAAAGTTGCAATATGAAAGGGAATTAGAAAGAAGGATACAGTCCATATTGATCTCCACGGTTGGTCCTCAAAAGGCGAAAGTTTCGGTGACCCTGGAGGTCAACAGCGAAGTCGTCTCCAGCAAGGAGGAAACAATCCATTCCGAGACCACCAGCCAGACCATTGTATTGAGCAACGGCATCCAAGAGGAGAACTTTGACAATCCTGAGGCGGGGACGGGTGGTCCAGGCAAGGAAGGCAGCGCCAATCAGGCTAGCAGCAATGTCTTGGAAGAAACCCGGACCACCAAAGAAACCTTGTCGATGCCTTCCAATTTGATCAAAAAGCTGTCTATCTCTTTGTTGATCAGCGACAAGGTCCCTGATGCTCTTATCGAAAAAGCCAAGACCATCATTATGGAAGCAGTCAGTTTTAATGCCGACAGGGGGGACCAGCTATCTTTACAAAAGGTCACCTTTATTTCCGGTGCCGCAGGGGAGATGGAGCAGATCCAGGACCAAAAACAGACAGCGGATTTCTGGCTTGCTTTAACCCGGTATGCCTTGAGCTTGATCTTGGGGGTCGCTTTCCTTTTGTTTTTGTTCAGTTTGTTAAATACTTTCCGTACCCTGAAACAGGCTGAGATCAATGTGTCCGCTCAGGCCATAGCCGCCAAGGCAGCCCCTGCCGAAGGCGAGGTCGCAGGACCGGCCGGGGCCACGGCGATCCCGGCTGCGGGATTTGCTGCCGTAGGTGTCCCCGGCACAATGCTTCCCGGGATGCCTATGGGAATGCCTGGAACGATCACGGTTGGACCCCAGCGCTTCGCTTTCCTCCAGGAGAAGAATTCCAGGGCTCTTCTGCATTTGATCCAAAAAGAGCCGATCCAAACTATTGCTTTAGTGCTTTCCTATATTACCCCAGAGCAGGCAGCCGGGATCTTGCAGTCCCTCCCAGGGGAGATCCAAAGCCAGGTCGCCTCTAGGATCTCTACGATCAGTGAAATGTCACCGACGGAAGTGAACAGAATCGAGCAGGATATCAAAGAGAAGATCGATTATGTGGTGGGGGGCAGGGATTCCCTGGTCAATATCATCCAGAGCATGGGTCCCGATGGAATGAAGGCTATCATCGGCAATCTTGACAGGAGCAATCCAAAGCTGGCCGGTGAATTGAGGCCTTCACTATTTACTTTCGATGATGTCCTCCTGTTGGATAGTTTTGCGATCCAGCAAGTTGTCAGGCAACTGAGCATTCCGGAACTGGCCATCGCTTTAAAAAATGCCAGCGAAGAGATAAAGAACAAGGTTTTTGGGGCCTTGGCTGAGGGTGCCGCCCAGTTGCTCAGGCAGGAACTGGAGTTGATGAGGCCGCTGCCCGCTCGGCGCTATATAGAAGCGCAGCGTAAATTTATTCAGGCGGTAAGGATACTTGAACAACAGGGCGTAATCTTTGTGCAGAGAGAAGAATCGACTCCTTCCTCAGTCGGCGGCAACGACCTGGGTGGTGGGCCTGGTTTAGGGCCCGATTCTCCTTTGGCGCCGATGACCTAGGAAGCCGCTGCGGCGTCAGATTGACACTAAAACCAAGTTTGGAGCATATCAATAATGGATAAGATGTCATTGTTTGGCTATGTCTTTGGTGTCGGTATATTCCTGCTGGGTATGCACCAGGGCGGGACGACCAGCCTTTTCTTGAATGAGCACGCGGTGGTCCTCGTGCTGGGGGGTACCTTTGCCGCTGTCATGATCAGTTCCAGTTTTGAACAGACGGTCGTCGCGTTTAAATCCCTCAAAATATTGTTTTACCCCAAGAAGTATATGCCTGCTCAAGAAATCATCGATGTGATGGTAGGCTTGGCTGAGAAGGCCAGAAGGGATGGAGTGGGTTCTCTGCCCGAGGAGGCAAAAAAATATAATGAGCCCTTTCTTTCCAACTCGGTTCAGCTAGTGGCGGACGGTTTGCCTTCTGCAACGGTCCAGGAGATCATTGAAATGGAGATCAATAATACCCGGGACCGCCATAAGGAGAACAGCAATTTCTACCGTGTGGCCGGTATCTACGGCCCCATGTTCGGTCTATTAGGAACTTTGATCGGCATCGTCCAGGTGCTGAGGAATATTGGGGGGGACCCGACCACAGTGGGTCCGGCCATGGCTGTTGCCATTACGACGGCTTTTTACGGGATATTTCTGGCGAACTTTGTGTGTATGCCCATCGCCAATAAACTGAAATTAAGATCAGATGAAGAACTCGCTTTAAAAGAACTTACCATCGTTGGTCTTATTGCCATCGAATCCGGAGACCTACCCTTGGTTGTGCGGAGAAAGATGGAGACTTTTCTGTCCTATTCCCAGAAAAAAAAGAAATAAAAAGCCGTTCATTTGTTGACCGGGAAAGCGAAGCAATGCTTCATCCCTCGAAGGGATAAAGGAATCTGCCATGGCCATCAGAAAAAGACCTCCTGAAGATATCGAATCCCTTATGCATCGCGGGACGCAATGGATCATTGTTTATGGCGACCTGATGTCCTATTTGATGATATTTTTCCTTATCTTGTTCGCATTTGCCTCGGCCAAAAAAGGGAATTTCGTGGAATCCCTCAAGGGAATTGAAAAAACCTTCGGGCAAAAAGAGAAGAAGATGTCCCAGGAGGCGATGAAAGAGGTTCAGGTCCAATCCGAGATACAAAGTTTTCTGGTCGCGCAAAACCTGACCCAAGTTGCCCGCGTGGTCATGACCGAACAAGATCTAAAAGTTATATTGACCAGCCCAGTGCTTTTTCCGTCCGGCTCGGCAGAGTTGCATCGCAAATCTTACGGTATTTTGCATACTATAGCCCAATCTATGAAAGATATGCCGAACTATGTCACGGTTGAGGGCTTCACGGATAATGTCCCAATTCATTCAGCCAAATACAGTTCCAACTGGGAATTGTCCGCGGCGCGAGCCATGCAAGTTGTCAAATACTTTATTGAAGAGGAGAAAATCTCTCCCACTCAGATCTCCTTCACGGGGTATGGCGAGTACCAGCCGGAATATACCAATGACACCGAAGAACACCGGGGATTGAATAGAAGGATCGAGATTATCATCCACCGCATTTTGGTCCCCGTCACGGCAACAAAAAAATCGTGAGAATGAGGGCGGGATTTTGAGAATAATCATATGGGTCCTAGCCGCTTTGATCGTGGGGGGTGCCGGTCTTGCGGCGGCCCAGGAAGCCCAGATGCCCAGCGCCGACATCTTTGTCCACGGTAATCTGGGGCAGCAAAAGATCGGGAATACGATCGTCATCCAATGCGATGTCTTTAACACGGGGCCTGTGGCGCATTTTTTCCCGGTCTCCGTGAAATTAATGAACGCTGCCGATAACATCGTCCTGCCGTTCCAGTCCATTTATTTAAAACCCGGGCAGTTCGGCACCTTGACTTTCAATTATGCCTTAAAACCCGACAGCACGAGCCTCGGCCTTTATGCGGTGGAGGGCAGTGTTTGGCAGGTTCAGGGGCCTAAAAAACGCCTGTCCCTCAAAACCGATACCCAAATCTTTGAGGTGGTGTTGGGTGAAGTTATGAAAAGTGTCGTCCTGGAAAATTTAACGCTCAAGGGGAAGGTCGTGGGAGGCTCCACGGTGTCTTTGAAATGCCTGGTCCGCAACACCGGCAAGGTTTCCTATACCTTCCCCGTGAGCGTTAATTTGAGCGGGAGCGATGGGCCTTTTATCGCACCGGTCAAGACCGTGACCCTGGGGCCCAAAAAGAACCAGGGCCTTTCTTTTGATGTCAAAATACCCGCTGAAGGGATAGAGCCTAACGCGGTTTTGAGGGTCGTCGCCTGGGATAGGAAGGACGAGAAGGGAAAGTTGCTCATGCCTTACGCTGACGCCGTCATATCCTTGGAGACAGCCAGCCAGACCTCGGTGGAGGCGTCTTTTGACGGCGAGATAGGGGACCAGCCCCGGGGCAAGACGTTTACTATTGCTTGCAAGATTAAAAATAACGGCGGCACCCGATTTGAGTTCCCCGTCAAGCTGGATATTTTAGATTCTTCTGATGAACTGGTCGCGACCCCTAAACCTAAAAAAGTCCTTTTAAAACCAGGGGAAACGAAAAGGATCGGCTTCAGCACCGCGATCAAAGAGGTGGGTGCTTACCAAGCTGTGGTGAGTGTTTGGAAAGAAAGACGCGGACCCGACAGTTTTGTCGATAAGCTTACGGAGGAGGAACAGAATTTTTCGATTGCCAACGAAGCCACAGGAGGGGCTGAGCAGCAGGGGATGGACCTCGGAGTCGGCGAGACCCCTTCCGTGGCCCCGCCTGCGGTGAAATTGATGGACATCATGCTGGCAACATCCCAGGACCAAAAAACACCGGTCAAGGCCCAGGTGTCCGATAAATTGGGGGCGGTTTCCTGCCGCCTCTATTACCGCCTGAGCACCGAAACAAATCCTGATTTTGTGGAGATGAACCTTTTTTCTGGAGATGCCAAGAGTGGAGTATGGGTGGGCGAGGTGGATCTCTCCAGACTTTCTGGAAAAATAATTTTTTACGCGGAAGCGGCCAATACAGAGTCCGTGCTAGGTCGATCCAAAGAATACAGTATTGCCAAGATGGCTACTCCGAAAAACAAACCCAATAAATGATCCGGAATCAGGATACAGGCATCGGCCTTAGGGGTGAATCATGAAGACAAGGTCAAAAAATATTTCAATGGAATTATCAATCAGCCTTTGTTTTCTTGTTTTGTTCTGCTTGTCCGCAGAGCTATGGGGCGCCCAGCCCAGCGCGACACCATTTTCCCCGCAGTCGGATAATGACTACGAACAAAATTACAACGAAGCGATGTCCTTTTACAATGCGGGATTGTTGGATAAGGCCAAGGCCAGCTTTCAAAAGGTGATCAAGATAAGACCAACGGCCGGAGCCTATCATTATCTGGGCATGATCAGCCAAAAAAAGAACCAGGTCAAAGACGCCATCTGGCAATGGAAGCAGGCTTTAAACTTGGAGCCGCGACTGGCTGTGGTCTGTTTTAATATCGGGTTGGCTTATGGTTCGTTGAAGCAAGTGGACGAACAGATTAAATGGTATAAAAAGGCAGTGGCTTTAAATCCGAAATATTCAAAAGCATGGAACAATCTCGGTTCAGTGTATCTTGAGAAGAAGAGGACCACCGATGCATTAAATGCCTTTAGGACCTCGTTGAAAACCAATCCCCATTATGCTGTGGCCGCGGAGAATCTGGCCCTGGTCTATGAAAAGATGGGTCGTCACATTGAAGCCAAGAAGGAATGGAAATACGCCGCTTCGATAGAGACGAGGCCTGAGTGGAAAAAGGTTTTGGCAGCCAGAGCCAAGTAATGAGCTAGCTAGATTCCTTTGGTTTTATCCTTTCAATTTTGTTTTTCCTTTATTTACAACCCTTTTATTAAATCCTTTTCTTAAATTTGTGACCAAAATCACACCAAAAAAGTGAAGAAATCAAGGGAATTATCCTGGTTTATCCGCTAAAATTTCCTATAACAATTTATAAAAAATCGAAAAAGCCGGCCCAATGCGCGAGCTTGGGTGGGAAAACTATCCTCCTATAATTTAGGAACAAGGGGTATACCGGTGGCTGATATACATAAAGAAAAAGATATTCTTCTTTTACCCCTTCTCATTACTTTTCTTGCCCTGACTTGCCTCATCTTCATCCCTGTCCTCGTGTCCGCTGAAGGAAATACTGCCGCTCAATTTTTAAAGATCCCTATCTCAGCCCGTCCAGCCGCCATGACTGCTTTTGGAGCCGTCTCTGACGACGTGAACGCCTTGCTTTATAACCCGGCCGGCTTATCCCAATTGTCCCAAAACGAGTTCTCCCTCTCCTATGTTAAATATTTCACCGACACAAACATGGCATTTTTGGGACTGGCTGTCCCGCTCGCGCACATCGGCACTTTTGGTCTTGGCGTCACATACCTGAGCGTCCTGAATATTGACGCCAGGGACGCGCAGGAGAACCAGGCCGGAAGTTTTGGGAGCACGGATTGGGCCGTCACTTTGTCCTACGCCAAGGAAAACCTATGGGGCAACCTGAATGCAGGGGCAAGCCTTAAGGTGGTGGGGGAGACTATCGATGCCACAAGCGCAAACGGGCTGGCCGGCGATGTGGGGGTCCTTTGGATCGGTAAAGAGCCGAGGGCTTCGATAGGACTGGAAGTGGAAAATGTCGGGACCGGCCTGCAATTCATCAATGTCAGTGATCCCTTACCCTTGGGAGTTGTTCTATCAGGTGCTTACTGGCCAGTGGAACAGATAGTCGTCGGTACGGATGTGGACATGTATGTGCTGGAGAACAAGACCTATGTGTCCCTGGGCGGGGAAGACTGGCTGACCAAAGAGTTCGCTCTCAGGCTTGGTTACAAGTTCGGGACCGATCTGGGCCCGCTTTCCGGTTTGACCGGTGGGATAGGGCTGGCCATGGCGGGTTACAGCGTGGACTATGCCGCTGGAGATGCCGGAGACCTGGGCACACTGCACCGGGTTTCTTTGGGAATAAAATTTTGAAAGGGCAGGCTGAATGAAGCTGGAAGGCATGTTAAAAAAAATAGGGAAGGCGGTCGTCCTGGCTCTGGTCCTGGGCCTGGGGATGATGCCTTTGGCCTATGCCGGCACCCGCATCAAAACCGTGGAATTTTTCCTGGGCCAGTATGAGATGGGGCAGGTCAATCTTATCCCTGCCCTTGAGTTTGACACCCCGTCCAAAACCATCGCCCTTCCAGAATCCTCTATTGTTGTCCGTTCAGCCTGGGTGGACATGCATTTTGTCAGCCAGGATCAAACCAATTTTGAAGCCAATTTTACCGCTGTCACCTTGACGGCAGGCTCTGCGATAGGTTTTGCCAGCACCAGCAAATTCGCCGCGGCGACAGACAGCCATGATAATGCTTATCATGTGAGATATGACTTTACTTCGGCCCTGCAAACTTTGACCACCGGCCAATGGAATACTGGTCAAAGTGTTCAGGCCAAGATCAAATTTTTTGCCGCTACCAATTTCCATGCGGTCAAGCTGTATATCACCTATGAGTATGATGATACTTCCGCCACCCAGCTAAAAACCGTCAGATTCCCCCTGGATTCTATGGTGGGAGATTTGACCGTAGCTGACCTTCCTTGTACCGTGATGATCCCTCCAGCGGAAAGAAGTTCCCCGGGATACAGCTTGAAAGACGCCTGGTTCGAAGTGCACGGGCAGATGGATTATATCTCCGGTGCCATGACCGTAACCGCCCAGATCTACCAGAGCGGCACTCCCCAGGGGTCTCCTTCCCAGGGAGGCTGTATCCCTTTGATCACCGGGAACGCTAATTTTGAGTGGACTTATTTTTACGATAATACAGCCAACCTGGCTCTGGATGGCACAACCCAAAGCCTGCGTTTAACGGCCAAGATGGGCAGTTTCCTGCATCCGGGCGGAGAACTGGTGGTCACTTACCAGGCCACCAATGATGTTATGGGCGCCTTAAAGACCGTGGAAATACCCCTGGCCCAGGGAGTTCTGGCCAATCAAGGTCCTGCCACTTTTACAATTCTGAATTATCTCCAGGATAGCGGGGCCAACATACAAAAAATGTGGGCCAGGGTCAGAGGCGTCTGCAATGTGAACACTTATTCGGCCATTACTATTACCGGTGTGGCCAATGGCACACCAACGGGTCAGTTTGCTTATGAAATGTTTAGTTCCGGCGGCGGTTCAGATACCATGAATGAATACGAACTCATTTATGAAATGACCCAGCCCTATGCCAACCCCATGACCGTGACCCTGACCGCTACCGGCGGCTCCTCGCCCAGCGCTGTCCTGCTGATAACCTATGGTTGGAATAAGAACCAGAATGGACATGAGTTCAAGACGCACCGGCAGCTGATAGGACAGGAAACCAGCCCTTTCCTGTCCGGGACAGTGGGAAATGTGACCGTTTATGCCCCTGAAACTAATACCAAAACCAAACAGGCTGCTTACGCGGATTGGACCTATTTTGCCGATGCCAATTCTACCAACTGGTGGGTCAGCACTACCATATCCGCGGGTTCGGGTATGGCCCCAGCTTATGCCGCATTAGACAACAGCTATAAACAGACAGAAGGGATCAACCCAGACCTGAGTAGTGCTGTTTCTGTTTTGAATGCTTCCAATGGTCCTTATAGTTTTAATAGGAGCGGCTTTGTCATCGGTATGATGGGCGGGGATATGATCGTGACTTATGATGTAGCTTTCCCCACTTCCACCCCAACAAGTACGCCCCCGCCGTCAACGTCAACTCCCACTACTTCTCCGACCCGGACGGCTACGGTTACGCCAACTGGAACGGCAACAACAACACCTACATCCACCTCTACTAGAACTGCCACTAATACGGTTACTCCAACTTCCACATCGACAACCACCGTTACACTGAGTCAAACAGCTTCGGTCACTCCCAGCCTGACAATCACTCCCACTGGAACCCAGACACTCACGCAGACCTATACCGCCGGTCCCAGCCAGACGGCTACAATGACCCCTACGAGCACAACCACGATGACGGTAACAGCAACCCCTTCAGCAACGTTGACTATGACTACCACAGTCACGCAGACAGCCACACCGAATGGCGGCGGGACGACGATGCTGGATGCGATGACTGGGTTCAGCCTAGGTAGCGACCCGTGCGGCTACTTTCCTTTGCCAAGTGGTTCCATTACTCTTTCTAAAAATTCCAGTAACTATTACGATTGTTGCAATTCTTTACAAATATCCAACCTTACAAGCACTGGTACTATGGTGCAGATAAAAGTTGAAGATATCACAGGTTCTCCCCAGGATTGGTCCTGTTATTCATCCGTGTCTTTTTGGATAATGGCAACTACTTCCGGGGTGCAATATCGGATTGGTTTAAGAGACAACTCCAGTAACTGGACTTGGTCAAGCACCAGTCCGCTTACTTGTCCAACCAGCTGGACGCAAGTAACCGTCCAGTTGCAAATGTTGGGAAATCCTACCGGATACGACGGATTTAAAAGCGGTTACCTAGGCCCTAATGACTTTAGCCAACTAACTTGCGTGGAAATCGAATGTGATACGGCCAATGCGACCATACTAATGAATGACCTGGCGTTAGAAGGTAGTCCCTGCACACCTTCTCCCACGCCGTCTGGGTCGACCTATACTTATTCCTATACCTATACTTACACAACACCGCCGACCAACACCAATACCAATACTCCCACGCCTAGCAGCGCCACCTTGTACCTGTTGAATACGACAACGGGTGATTCCAGTTTGTGGTATATGGACAAAACCAACCCGTCGCCCTCCACGGATACCACCACAATTCTTTCCACGGGGACCACGGCGGCTGGTAACTATTTCCTCGTTGAGCCTGGTGTGGCCAATTCCACCTCTTCAGGCACTGTTCTTCCCACTACTTTCAGCCAGATGGGCTGGAGAAGTCCAAATACTTCAGGCGGGACCATTTCAGCAGGGAACTGGACCGTTAATGTGAGCCTGACCAATAAGGCGGCCAGGTCCCACAAAGGATATGTCTGGGTCAGGTTCTGGAAGAGTTCCAACCCTGACGGCAGTGCAGCCACGGCTCTCAGCCCCTGGAACGAAAGCCCGAATCTGCTCAGTTTTCCTGCCTCGGTGACCACACTAGCGGATACTTTCAACGTTTCCATGCCGCTGGTGACCCTAAATAACGAATACCTTTTTGCGGAATACCTCTGGTTGATACAGACCGCGGGCCTTTCCAATACAGGGTTAAAATTTGTGGCCAATGAGGCCACCGGAGAGACCCTAGTTCTACCGGGATTTATTACTTTTACCCAGACCCCTACGCTGACTATGACGCCTACGGTTACCGCGACACCCGGGGGCGGCTCTCAGGTTTTTTATAACGGCGAGCCGGGGGGAGGATTTAGCGATGCAGATTGCGGCGGTGCCTGTGATTATATTGACACGGGTGGCGGCCATGGTGGAGCGGTCACTGAGGACGGAGCCAGTGCACATTCCGGATCCTATGGTTTTGATTTTACCTATAATACTAGTGCTGCGGATACAGATGGTTACTTTTCCTGGACCTGGACGACCAACTATCCCAGCAGGGCCATCAACATCAACTCCTACGATACCGTGTCTTTCTGGATAAAATCGAACAGCACCAGGAACACAGATACTCTCTTCTTTTATTTGTTTGACATTAACAATGTGGCCACGAGCTCCCTGGATATTGAGCCATATATCGCTGGAGGGGGGCCTGTCAATCTTTCGTGGAAACAGGTCTCCATACCCCTTTGGGCGTTTACTTATGGCACTTTTAATAAAACCCAAGCCGCGGGTTTTGAAATAGACCTCAGCGACTCCGCCCTCACCGGGCCGGTGACCCTGCATATGGATGACGGATATTTCATGTTCTCCGGAGTGGGCACTCCCACCACTACACCCACACCAACGGCCACACCGAATGGCAGTTGCCCTAATAACCCCGCAATGTCAAATATCAGCATAGGGGTTGGTTCGGGGTATTCCAACTATAATGCCGGAACCTATACTGTCAATGGAATGGGCAATGGTGTTACAAATAGCGCTGATTCGTTCGACCTGGATTATCTAAGCGTTACGGGAAACAGTATTACGATGGTAGCCAGGGTGACGGGGGCTACTTATAACTCCGGCATCACAATCAGAAATAGCACCGGCAACGCCGCGGCCTTGGTCGCGCTGTCCATGAATAACAGCGGCATGCTTTACTGTTTATACCGGTACAACGACGGTATGGTAGCCAATAGCACTTATTATGGAACATATTCCTTCCCTTACTACCTTAAGATCATCCGCTATGGAAGCAGTAATTTTGATCTCCAGATATCAGCGGATGGCAACACTTGGAATGAGTTGACTTTTCTGAACGGGGTATCTTTAGGCAGTACGGTTGCTGTGGGACTCGAGACCTGGGATGGCACTGACACGGTCACGGCCACCGGAACTTTTGATAATGTTTGTATTCAAAGCTCCGGGGGGGTCAGTACCCCAACCTATACCCAGACCCTGACACCCACGCCATCAGGACCGACCAATACTATTACCAATACCTTTACTATTACCAATACGATTACCCCTTCCTTTACCCCTGTGGGAGCGACCTATACCAACACCCCCGTTTCCTGCGGGTGGTCCGAGGCGTTGCTGAGCCCGGCTGAACAGCCCTGGCAGTCGGGATACAACGATACGCAGCCTGGCACCAACGCTCCTTATCCAGTTGCCGGGGTAGCCAACCTGGGGCAGGGGATAGCCAATTTCGGCTGCGGCCAGGGCTATATTGCCACCAATTCGGACCAGGATGTCTACCAGTTCCGCATTCTGAGCTCGGACATCAATAACGGCACCTGCACCAATATGCTTAAGATAGTTTTCACTCCCCCGTCCACTAGTGATAGTTATTATTGTAATCTTTATCACTGGAGCGGCTCTTCCTGGCAATCTTCGAATAGCCACAGCGGGGGCAGTGCCATGACCTTTTATTGCGATCTGTCCGCGGGCGGGAACCAGGATTTTTATATGGTCATCGGCAGCCAAAGCGGTTCCGACCAAGGTCATCCCTATGTGGTCCAGATGTCTATGTTGCAAACCGGGACTATCAGCGGCGTAGTGACGGCCGTTGGCGTGGGGGCTTCTGGGTCAAGCGGCATTGGAGTCTCGGCATGCGATTCTCAGAGCAATAGTTTTGGCGGGAGCTCCACGAACTCCTCAGGGGCCTACACGGTCCGTGTGCCAATCAATACGACGGTTTCCAAGATTACCGCGACGCGCGGATGGTACTACGGATGCGCCAGTGACTGGTCCTATGGAACTTCGGTACTTAACTACGGCGCCGGGGAGGTACTGGCCTCTCAGTGCCAAAGTCTGACCAACCAAAATTTCAATGTTTATCCTGACGCGATCTTAAAAGGAAATATAACAGGGCTGACCAACGGGACCAGTATCAATATGAAGATCAGTGACCCCTATGGCTCCAATTTTTCAAATTACGTGCAATTTAACTATAATTCTTCCGCCCCGACCTATTATGAGATCCACAACGCCATGCCGCGCACCTATGATCTATCCGTTTATCCCAGCGATGCTACTAAAGCCCCGCTGTTCTTCCATAATATAACCGTCACGGATGGCTTGCAGACCACCCAGAACTGGAACTTTATCTCGGGCGGCAGCATCAGCGGGACGATCTCGCCGACGGATCCCGGCGTGGAGGTAGACTTTTACGAGGGAGGGACCAATTTTTCAGGGGATCCCATTTATACGACCAGGACCGCTTCTGGTGCTTCCTACTTTATGACCAATATGCAACCGGGTAGTTATGATATAAAGCTCAGCTCCGGTGGTGGTGGCCCGGCACCCTTTTACGCCTATAACTCAATACCCGTGACCAATGGCAACAACACCAACCAGCCGATCACCGGCCTGAACGGCAATAGCACCATTTCCGGCCAGGTCTTTGACACCGCAGGTTATGGAGCCGGGAACCTTACCCTCATAGGATACAGGGTCGGAGATAACGTCATGCAGTTGGCTATCCCTATGATGATGGTAACTCCGGTAGGGTCGGCTTCACCTTATACCTATACTTTGCCAGTGGATACCACTTATGGGGGCTCGTGGAACATTGCGTTGATTGCCAATTTGCAATCCAATAGCTGGCCGACCTTCCTGGACGCCCTTGCTAATGTTCCAGCAGGATCCACAGGCCAGAATCTTACCACTAACGGGGGACACAAAATTTCCGGAATGGTATTAGTAGGGGGGCAGACTTTTAGCCAGCTCGGTTATTTAAATAACAGCAGTAATTTACCTGTTTTTATTTTTAATTCCAGCAATGTTTGGCGTGACGGAAACAGCCTGGACTCGTTGGGTAACTATATTTCACACCAGCTTCCTGACGGAACTTATACCCTGAAGCTTAACCAGAGATTTTTGAGTACTGCCCAGATCAGTCCGACCCTTGCGGGCGTTGACCTCTACAATCAGAACTTTAACCTTACCGTGGATCCCACACAGGATATCTTTTATCCCTATGCCAGCCAGCTCTATCCGGCCAACAATATGACCATTCTCAACAGCCAGCCGACCATCAGCGCGTCTCTGTCCGATGGGACGCTGGGCACTGCTATCCAGAACATCTCGACCAAAATAGACGGCGGCACGGTGGGGAATACTTTCAATTCCGGCGTGGTGAGCTTTAGCCCGGCTGCGGCTCTTTCCGGCGGGTCTCACAGTGCTGAGGTCAAGTTCAGTGATTCCGCCAGCCCTTCAGCCCACAGCCAGGATGAGGTCTGGACCTTCAGTATTGCCACCTCCACCAACACCCCTTCTTCCACGCTGACCTCTACGATGACACAAACGCCGACACCCTTGCCTACACCCGTTTTCACCAGTATCAACGGCGGGCCCAGCGCGTTCCTGGGCGAGGGTGCCACTGCCCAGACCATAACTATTGTCGGAAACAATTTTGGAGGAACCATCGGGTCAGTAAGTTTCAGCGGGGCTGGTGTCACAGTGACCAGCTATCCAGCCTGGAACAACACTACTATCACTTTATCCGTCAATGTGGATACCTATGCTCCCACCAACACCATTCCCGACCGATTTCTCACTATTGTCAACGGGTCCAACGGCGGCTCCGCGATGACGGGAAATGTGTTTTATGTGGTGCCCCGGCCCAATGCCAGCATTACCACATTCATGTATCCTTCCAACCTGGGTCAGGGAGCTGTAAACGCTACCATCGATATCTTTGACCCCTCAGGATATTTCGGGTCAACTCCGGGCTCGCTCCTGCTGGATGCTCCCGGCCATACCAATATCACCTCGTACAGCATTCAGGCGTGGGACAGTCATTCCATCACCATGACCGCCAGCGCTAGCAGCAGCGCTATTCCAGGCGACTATGGACTGACCATCACCGCCTCTTCGGCCAGCGGATCCGGTATTGGTGTGTTTAATTGGTTCTCAGTTGTGCCCGGCCCCGTGGTCAACAGTGTTTCCACCACATCCAACCTCAACTATCTGGGCCAGGGCGCAGTCAATCAGATTGTGAATGTCTATGGCGCTGGGTTTGGGGCTAGCCGTGGGACAAGCGGGTCAGTCAGTTTCAGTGGGCCCGGTATTACAGTAAACGGATATCCAAGCTGGAGCGATAGTCAGATACAGGTCAATGTATCTGTTGCGCTAAATGCTTGGACCACATCCCGGACGGTCACCGTGGTGAACGGCCTGAACTACGGCCAGGTAACCACGGGCAATATATTCAGCGTATCTCCTTCCCCCAATTCGTTCGGTTTCACGGTGATGACCCCTCCCGGCTTGTTCCAAGGGGCTAGCAACGTGACCATCAATCTCTATGACCCCAATGCGACTTTTGGGACCGCTCCTGGTTTGCTGCTGCTGGATAGCGCCAGCGGTAATGCCAACATTACCTCTTATAGCCCCAATATGTGGAGCGCTAATTCCATTACCCTGACCGCCAGCGTGAGCAGTACTGCCGCCTTTGGGTACTATGCCCTGACCATCACGGCGAATGTCGGTAACGGGTCCGGTGTCGGGGCTTTCAACGGGTTCCGCATCATCCCGTCGTCCACGGCTACAGCCACGGCAACGGCGACGGCAACCAGCACCGCCACCGTGACGACCACGGCCACGCAGACAGCCACCCAGACGGCGACCCAGACGGCCACCAATACCGCCACAACCACAGCAACTAGCACGGCTTCTAGTACGGCTACCAATACGGCGACCCAGTCTGCCACAGCTACGAGCACGGCAGCATTCACAGGGACCTATACAGCTACGGGCACGGCTACCCAGACTGCCACGAATACAAACACCGAGACCGCGACCAGCACAGCAACAAATACGGAGACCCAGAGTGCCACTAATACGGCTTCCCAAACAGCATCCCAGACCGTGACCCTGACGGCTACAAATACAGCTACGAATTCAGCGACGGCCACGGCCACCAATACGGTGACGCAGACCGCCACAGCCACTGGCACGGCAGCATTCACAGGGACCTATACAGCTACGGGCACGGCTACTCAGACTGCCACGAATACAAACACCGAGACCGCGACCAGCACAGCAACAAATACGGCTACCCAGACGGCCTCCCAGACGACCACTCAGACCACCACGGCAACGGGCACGGCAGCATTCACAGGGACCTATACGGCCACAGGAACGGCTACCCAGACGGTTACGAATACGGACACCCAGACTGGGACCAGCACAGCTACAAATACGGCTACCCAAACCTCCAGCCAGACGGCTTCCCAAACAGCATCCCAGACCACAACCCAGACGGCCACCAATACCATAACGAATACAGCTACGGCCACAGTCACCAGCACGATCACACAGACCGCCACAGCCACGGACACGGCAGCATTTACAGGGACCTATTCAGCTACGAGCACGGCTACCCAGACGGTTACAAATACAGCCACCCAGACAGCGACCAGTACGGCGACGAATTCAGCGACTGAAACGGTTACCGGCACGATCACCCAAACCGCCACAGCCACCAATACCATAACGAATACTGCGACGGCCACGGCGACCAGCACGATTACCCAGACCACCACAGCCACGAATACGGCTGTATTCACAGGGACCAATACGGATACGAGTACGGCTACCCTGACGGTCACCAATACGGATAGCCAGACGGCTACGGCTACAGCCACCCAGTCGGCTACCGCCACGACCACGGCAACGGCGACCTATACCGGGACCATTACCAACACGGCTACGGAAACCGCGACCGCGACCCTGACGCTCTCCACCACCGAGACTGCCACCTCGTCCTTGACCCAGACGATTACGCTGACTGCTACCGCCACCAACACGGCCACCGAGACTATGACCACCACGGCAACCCTGACCTCCACGGTAACAGGGTCCCAGACCGTGACCGCTACGGAAACCCTGACCGCTACGATCACTTTGACCTTTACGGACACGCCAGTCAATACCGGCACAGCCACCGTGACCGCGACCTATACGGCGACCAATACGGTCAGCCCGTCTGCGACATACACCGCGACTGTGACGGCATCGGGCAGCCCTACAGTCACGGCGACCATAACCCAGACCATGACCCAGACCATGACGATGACCGTTTCGCCGACAGCGACTGATTCAGGCACTCCGACCATAACCAATACCCAGAGCCAGACCGCCACCATCACTCTGACCTCTACCGTGACTTTGACGGGCACCCAGACACAAACACCCTCCCAGACCTTTACCCCGGGCGGGTCCACAGCGCCGGGAGGATTGACCATCACCGCCCAGCTCAATCAGGAAATTGACCTCAAATGGAATGCCGCGATACAGGGTTATTACCGCATCACCAACTATAAGATTTATAGGAACGTTGGAGTGCCGGGTCCGCCTTGGCTGAACTCTTTCCAGGTCAACTCAACACAATTGTCCTATCAGGACCACAACGTGACGAACGGGACCCTTTATTACTACACCGTGGCTGCGGTAGACAGTCAACTTAACGAAGTGGCAGCATTCCCCGTCTATGGGACGCCGCAAAATATCGTTGATCCCGCTCAAAATCTTGCGGCTTCCTGCGGGAGCGGCGGCATTACCCTTACCTGGAACGAGCCCTATGGGGGCAGCAGAACATTGAACTATTTCAATGTATTCCGTTCAACCACTCCGGGGGGGCCATATCCCATTACCGTAACAGCGGTTACTTATACTTCAGCAGGCTATGCCGATTCTTGCCTGGATCCCTACGCTCCCAACGGGATGACCATTTATTACATTGTGATTACGTATGATAATGCCGGTAATCCCAGCACAGGGTCCAACGAAGCCAGCGTGGTCAACACCAAATCTTTGGATGGCTATGTTTACAAAACCGACGGGAGTACTCCGATTTCAGCAGTTTCTGTTTACGCCTATCTGAACGGCTTGCAGCAGAGTGTGGCCACGACGGATGTTACAGGTTATTACTCGTTCTTTAACCTGTCCGACGGGATCTATAGTGTCCAGGCTTCAGCCAGCACTTTGGAAGGGATATTGAGTTCGGCTTACCAGCCGGCTGCCACAGGCATGTCCGGGTTTAACTTTACCCTGGAGGTCAACTATGTACTGAGCGTGGTGAGCGGGGCGTTGGATATGAAATCAGCCAAGGCCAAAGCCGCGTCCATTACAGCCATTCACACCTATGCCGCGGAAGGAAGCTGGATAGAATTATGGCAGAACGGCCGGTCCCTGGTTAGGGTCAACACAGACCCCAATGGGAACTTCACCATACCCAACCTGCTTTCCGGGATGTACCAGGTCAGGGGATACTATAACGGGGTGGAGGTGGTCACCCAGACCGTGACTCTGCATGCCGGCGAGCGTCTGGCTTTGAACCTCAACGGGGTCAACGGCGTGCCAGATGACCAGGTTTACGTGTTCCCCAACCCCGCCAAGACAGGCAGCGCGACCTTCAGGTTCCAGGTAGGCTTTACAAACTACGATATATCGCTGAAGATATTCACGCTGGCCGGCGATATGGTCAGGGAGTTCACGAACACGGATATCAGCTGCAACACGACCGATTGCAGGGTCAAGTGGGACCTCACCGACGAGCAGCACAAGGCAGTCGCCAGTGGCGTTTATTTCTATGTCCTGAAAGTGAAGGACTTGGATACCAATAACCTCTACACGGTGGTCAAGAAAGTGGCTGTGATAAAGTAATGCCCTTAAAAAGGAAAGGGTCAGGAAGATGAGAATAAGGAGAGCTGGTATGAAAAAAATCAGGATGGCCGGCTGGGGACTTTTGGCTTGGTTATGTTTGGCCGGACTTCTTCACGCTCAGACAGTGGTTACTGTTTCCAACCTGGCGACCATGGACAGCAACAATACTTACCGCACGACCTTTTCCAAGGGCGAGAACATCACCTTTCAGGTTAATGGATATTACAACGCGGTCACTTATTGCGCCTCCATAGGTTTTGCCTTTACCATCCAGGACCCCAATGCCAGGACCGTCCTGAGCCAGCAGGGAAATTCCGTCAGGGGGAACCTGGGGTATTCCGGACCCGTGGGTGCCAGTTTGTCCAACTTCCCCACTAATTCGTTCTTTACGGTCAGCGGGACTTATACTTTTACGGGCAAGGCCTCCGCTTACCATGTGCTGGACAACGCTGTCATGACCACGGTCAACCAGACCATGACTTTTAATATTACCTCGCCGCAAGTTTCGCTATCCTATCCTTTTAACGGCGCGCAGAACTTGGCAGACAACCCTTTGATATTCAGCTGGAGCGCATCCGGAGCGGTACAGTACGAGGTCCAGGTGGATATCAGCCAGGGGTTCAGCCAGCCTGTTTGGCAGTCCATCGTCTCGACCACCAGCGCTACCTACCCTCTTAACCCGCCGGCCAACCAGCAACTAGTAGGAGGTACGATTTACTTCTGGAGGGTGCTGGCGCTCAATGCCGCTGGGGCAGTGGTCGCAACTTCCAGTCAGACCTACACCTTTACCAAGGCCCCTTCCCAGCAGACGCAGATAAGGGACATCGGCGTCATGGGGGTAGGCTTTCTCGACTGGACCGGCGCGTTATCGACCAGTGTAAATCTGCAGGCCAACCAATCCACCACTATTGCGGTGCAGGTGCAAAACAACGGCACCCAGACCGAAGTGAATGTTCCAGTCTATCTTTATTTGAACGGCAGGGCCTTGCCCATGCAGACCGTTTCCAGCCTGGCTTCAAATCAGAGCCAGTTCGTTTCCTTTGCCTATCAGTATGACGGCTCGGTGACCACCCTCAACGCTTCGGGAAGCGTTGATTTTGCCGATGATAACCCTTCCAATAACCTCCTGACCAAAACCCTGTCCTTTAACCAGACCGCGGCCGGGACCGCAGGCACGGGTGGGCAGAGCGGGCCGGGCCAGGGCACTGCGGGCACGGGCGGGACCGGCCTGAGCGGAACAGCCGGGGTCACAGGAACCTATACCACAGGCAGTACCGGGACGACCATGACCGAACAGCAGGCCTGGGAAGTCATCAAGCAGTATGTGGGGGCCGGGGCTGGCGACCTGAGCGGGTATCAATACGCAGGGGTCCAGGGCGGGGATATTATTTCCCTTGCGCAGTCCCTGCAAGGCGGACAAAGCCAGGTCAGCGGCACTACGATGGTTTCCTCCGATAGTTCAGGAGCAGGGGTTTCTTACGCTTACACCCCTACGCCTTCTCCCACACTCGAGCCAACGCCCAATCCTTTGGCTAGTTTGCCTGCCGTACAGGCTGAGAATAAGGAGGCTCCTGTCATTGGATACGCGGAAACCAGCGGGTCTGTCCAGGTCAAAAGAGAAGGCTCTGACTGGCAGGGCCTCAGTAATAACTCCAATATTCAAGCAGGTGACCAAATCAGGACCTTGGCGGGAGGTCGCAGCACCATTTTTGGCCAAGATGGCATTAAAATGACCCTGTGGGAGAAAACCATTATTGACATTGACGTTGTCAAGAATAATGAGCAGGGCAAGACCGTAAAAAGTTTCAGGGTAGACAAGGGGAGCATGGAGGCGGACCTGCCAAAAGCCTCCAATACGGTTTATAAAGTTGAGTGTCCTTTGGGCATTCTAGATTGCGAAGAAGGTCTCGTTCAGTGTAAAGTCACGGATGCCCAGGACCTCTTCAGGTCCAAAAGAGGCAAGGTCTCGGTTTCTAACCTGATGGGCAAGGTCGATGCCGAAGAGGGGAAGATCGTGGTTTTGACCAGCGGTAAAGCCCCCGTCATCTTTGAAGAAAAGAAGTAGCACTAAAAAACAGATGGTCATTAGCGGTCTGTGTATGGATAAAACTATTTAAAAGGAGGGGTTAGATGAAAAAATTAAATAGAAAGGAAATGGCCTGGCTCTCAGTGGGGGTTGGGCGCGGTTTTATGCGGTTTAGCAGCCGTGTGCGTGATCCTGCCTTTAGCCGCCGCAAAAGCCGATTCGCCCATTGCCATTGTGACATTCTTGGCCGGGCCCGTGGATGTCCAGAAGGCGGGAGCCGTACAGTGGAATCCTCTAAGGCGTGGCGATTATCTCTATGAGGACCAGGTAGTCAAGACAGGCCGAAGGGCCCAAGTTGCTCTTTTTTATACCGAGGGAACTGAGTTGAGGCTGAACGGAGACACAACCTTAAACGTGGGGACCAAGGAGAAAAAGGTCGTGTCCGCGGGGATGCAGGTAGTCCGTACCATCAAACTTATGATCGGTGAGTTCTGGGGGCAGTTTGCCAAGACCTCTGACACCGGTGTTAGCTACGATATAAAAACCTCTTCCGCCGTGGCCGCGGTCAAAGGCACCAAGTTGGATTCTGAAGCACAATCCTCAGGCGCTTCAGCTTTTTCTGTGATGGAAGGATTGGTACAGGTCAGCAATAATTTGGGCAGCGTGAATGTCGGCGCGGGAATGAAAACCACCGTCCAAGCCGGCGGCGCGCCCACCGCACCCAAGTCGTTTGCCAGTCGTGCTGCATGGGAAGCAGGGATGAACGGGAAATCTCCCAAAACATTGATCCTTAAGATCAAAGGAAAGGGTGGCGCGGAGAGAGAATTGAAAGTGTTCCTGCAAAAGTAATCCCAGGGAATAGGGCAGCTTTTTCGGCTGCCCCCCGGGTCCAGGTTTTGCGGGCGATGTTTTCCCCTCGAGGTTGGGGGGAGGGTAACTCTATGAAAATCAATACATATTACAGGAATGCCATTGAAAAAAATGTTTGTTCAAAACATATTTCGAAAGATATTCATCAAACTTTTCGCAGGGGCCTTGCTGCTGTCAGTCCTCCTGTCTCCCCTGGAGATGTGGGCGGCTGATTTTGCCAAAATCCTGCAAGCAGTCCCCGCGCCTAATCCCGTCAAAGCCGGGGATACGGTCAACTTCCAAGTGGTCATCAAGAACGTCGGGAATATAAACTGGCCAGCCGAGCAGTATTCCATCAAGGCGGAGATCTATTCCAAGGATAAAGAACTGATTCTGAATTCATCCGCCCTGGTCGGGCCTTTTGATACGGCGCCTGGAGAAACGGCCCTGCTCTACCTGCCATTCAACGTGCCGCAGGATTTTAAGGGTGAGTACTATTTCAAAATAGACCTGGACCATAACGGCAATAGGGTGCTTACCAGTGATTTTTACAGTTTCCAAACCATTGCCGTAAACCAGGCTGAAGAGGAAGCTGTGCCTCCCTCTGTGCATTTCAGCGGTAACATCCTGGCCTCCTACAAGAACAGTTCCTTGACGAATTACTTGGGCAATATAACTCTCAACATGATGGGCCAGGTATTTCAAAAAACCGTCTCATTTAATGGTTATGTAGATTACGACAAAACAGGCAATTATCAACTCACGCGCGGTCTTTTATCCTACTATGACGACTGGGGCGATCTTCAGTTGGGGGACGTGACCCCTGAGCTTTCCTCGTTTACCTTGTCCAACCTGCTGATAAGAGGGGGCATGGCAGAGGTCCACACCAACAATAACTTATTTACCTGGACTGCGGTGGCTGCCCGTGTCAAATATCCCAGTGAGGGAACATCTTTGATAGCCGGGATCTATGCCCGTGATTTGTGGGGCGGCAGGGGAGCGGTGGACCTTCCTTTGTTCGGATTTGACACCATCTCCGGTGTTTCCTATTCCCATGCCTATGACGAACAGAATTCCATCAGCACCCCGGGTCCTGGAGTTTCACCCGTGGTGGACGACGTGTATGCCGTGGATACCACCTGGAAGCTTCCCAATGTGATCAAGATCACCGCGGAGGCAGCCCAAAGCCAATATAACCCCAATGCCTTAACAACAGGCGCCAATACGACCGATATCGCCTACCGGCTTAATACTACGACCCTTATTTCCTCCGCCACGGTCAACGTGGGCTACCGGAAGCGTGGGAACGAACTTTTATTCGCTGGGAAACCCGGCTAACGTGCCGGACAGAGCTGGTATTGAGTCTTCTTTGTTCTGGAACACTACTCCTTGGACCACCCTTACTGGAGTGTTCAACCAGTACACCAATAATCTCGATCAAAATCCTCAGACCGTGACCACTACCAATGACGTGATGGGAGGCGGTCTGAACATCAATGTCACAGAATTTCCCATCCTGAGCTTAGGTTATAATCTCAATACTTTTGTAGGCCAGGATACCAAAGTTGTGGATAACGCCACCACCAGCATCAATGGGGGTCTTTCATATACTAAAAGCAACCTCGGAGGCAACATATCCTACTCGTTATCCAATTTTGTGGACCAGACCCAGAATGCCAATAACCTGAACACTAGCAGCTTGAACCTTTCCTTAAATTCTATTTGGTGGAATGTCCTGTCCTTGGCAGGGGGCGCTACGCAGACTTTGAGCACCAATGTCACCACCAATGATACAACCACGACGATCTCTTACAGTGTGAATTCGAGCTACCAAATCGTTCCCAAGCAATACACGTTGAGCGCCTGGACCAGCATGACCCAGCGGAGCGATGGAATGAATACGGTCAATAATAACAACCTCTCTTGGAATCTGGAGGTAAGCGATCAGCTGAGCCCGACCGCAATGATCACCCTTGGATATTCTCTTACGCAATACTCTGATTCGATCACCAATTTGCTTTCATATAATGATAATGCTGTTAGCGCAAGGGCCAATATGGGTTTCTAATTTTTCCACTTTTCGTATTTGACACTTCCCCGCAGATCCCTGATTTTTATTGACCCAAAAAACCAGGCCGCTAATGCCCAATATTGCCTCCGGAATATTTATGGTATAATTATTTTATTCCAGTTTGGAGGATTGATCGTGCCTAACCGTTTTAAAATCAAGGTAGACCCCATTTTTTGTAAATCCTGTGAGTTGTGCGTGGTGGCCTGCCCCAAGAAAATCATGAAAATATCAGATAAAAAGAACGACCGTGGTTTCAGCCTGGCCGTGTGCATGGATGAAGAGGCCTGCATAGGCTGTATGGCTTGCGCTGAAGTATGCCCGGATGTGGCCATAGAGATCATCCGGCTGGAGCCCTAAATGGGTAAAAAAATCTTTATCAAGGGTAACGAGGCCATGGCTGAAGGAGCCATTTTGGCGGGTTGCAGGTACTATTTTGGATACCCCATAACCCCGCAAAACGAAGTTCCCGCCTACATGTCCCGGCGCATGCCTGAGGTCAGAGGGGTATTTTTGCAGGCTGAATCCGAACTGGCGGCCATCAATATGGTTCTGGGCGCTGCGGTGACCGGAGTGCGGGCCATGACCTCGTCCTCGTCACCGGGTATCTCGCTCATGCAGGAAGCCATCTCTTATATGGCTGGAATGGAGCTTCCTAGTGTGATCGCCAATGTGGTGCGGGGCGGCCCGGGTTTAGGTAATATCGCCCCTTCTCAGGCGGATTATTTCCAATCCACGCGGGGGGGTGGGCATGGCGATTATCGGACCATCGTTTTGGCTCCCCATAACGTTCAAGAGCTGGTGGATCTGACCATGGATGCTTTTGACCTGGCCGATCTATACCGCAATCCGGTGCTGGTCCTTGCCGACGGTCTGCTGGGCCAAATGATGGAATCGGTTTATATGCCTGATCCGCAGGAGGAACGGAAAAACAGCTGGCTGGCCGGCAGGAAACTGCCGCCCAAGACCTGGGCTTTGACAGGCGCCAAGGGGCGGCCAGCCCAATTCATCAGGTCATTGCTCATGGCCCAGGGAGCGTTGGAAAAACACAATGTTCACCTGGCGCAAAAGTATGCCGATATTGAAAAAACAGAGCAAAAGGCAGAACTGACCGGAGACACAGACCCCCAGATAGTCATTGCCGCCTATGGTTCATCAGCGCGCATTGCCAAAGGCGCCCTCAAACTTTTGCAAGCCAGGGGCGTCAAGGCCACTTTGTTCAGGCCCATTTCCCTCTGGCCCTTTCCTATGCAAATGATGGCCGGACTGGCCAAACGGGTCGATAGGTTTTTGGTGGTGGAGATGAGTTCGGGCCAGCTCATCGAGGATATAAAACTGGGTGTGGCGCAGGAAAAAAGTTTGAAACAGGTAAGGATCAACCTGCTGGCCCGTCCGGGCGGAGGTGTCCCTTCGCCTGAGGAGATCGCCGATAAGGCGCAAGAGGTGTTGAGATGAGCGAAAAAACCATTTTTTCCCGCACCAAGGGGTTGAAACCCGCGGCCAATATTTATTGCCCTGGTTGCGGGCATGGGGTGGCGCACCGGATCCTGACCGAAGTGGTGGAGGAGGCCAAGGCCCTGGACCGCACCATTGCCGTGGCTCCTGTAGGCTGCGCGGTCTATGGGTATGATTATTGGAATTTTGATACCACCGAGGCTCCCCATGGCCGGACGCCGGCCGTGGCCACGGCCATCAAGCGCGTGCTCCCGGACCGTTTGGTGATCTCTTACCAAGGGGACGGAGATCTGGCCGCTATCGGCATGGGTGAGATCGTGCATGCCGCCGGGCGCGGGGAACTGATCACCGTCATTTTTATCAATAATATCAACTACGGAATGACCGGGGGCCAGATGGCACCCACGACATTACTGGGCCAAAAAACAGCTACCACTCCCGCAGGCCGCAAGAGCGAGGAAGCCGGGTTCCCTTTCAAGATGGTGGAATTTTTGTCCCAACTGCCGGGCGTGAAATACGCGGCACGCGGGGCCATGCACAAACAAAATTTGATAAGGACTGCCAAGTCCTATATCAAACGGGCCATCAGCGTCCAAGAGGCCAAGTCCGGTTTTTCCATCGTGGAATTGCTTTCCCTGTGCCCGGCCAATTGGGGGTTGGACCCGGCCAGTGCCGCGAAAAAGGTAGATGAAATCTTGGTGCCGTTTTATCCTTTGGGCGTGGTCAAGGACGAGGGGCCTAAATAATGAGGAGCATTTCGGATGTTGACTGAAATATCTATCGCGGGGTCCGGCGGGCAGGGTATACAGTTCATTGGACAGCTGTTGGCCAAGGCGGCAACCCGGCAGGGGTTGATCGCCACCTATGTACCGTCCTATGGAGCGGAGCGCCGGGGTGGTCCTTCTTTTTGTTCGGTGGTTATTGGCGATAGCGAGATTTTTTCCCCTGTTTTTATCCAAGCCGATGTGCTGCTGGCCTTGGACCAGCGGGGCAGGGAACAGGGCTCTTCCATGGTCAAATCAAATGGTTTGATCCTTGTAAACCAGGACTTGGCTGGAACAGCGGTTCCCGGAGAAAAGGGAAGAGTGGTCGCGTTGCACGCCACCCAAATGGCGGATGAACTGGGTCCCAGCGGCCCAATGAATTTGATCATGGCAGCGGCCTATGTGGGAGTCAGCGGGATAATAAACCCGCAAGGGTTGGAAGAAGAGTTAAGGGAAGTTACTGCCAAGAAACCCCAGCTGTTAACTTTAAATCTTGGAGCATTGGCTCAAGGTTTGAAATGGGGACAAGAACACAAAAAATAATTATCATGAACAAACCCACCGAGACCGTTTTTTTAAGGGTGATACCAATGAAAGTCAAACTCAATGGTAAGGAACAGGTCATTGAAGATGGCATGACGGTACTCCAGCTGATGCAAAAAAATGGAGTAACAAGTCCAGGGGTCGCCGTTGCTTGTAATAGTGAGGTGGTGCACCAAAAAAATTTAGGTAGAGTTTTACTTAAAGAAGGGGACGAGATAGAAATTATCCACGCTGTAGGCGGCGGGTAGTTCTACCGAGTTTCAAGGAGGGTAGATAAGTGTCTGGCAATCCAAGAGAACCACAAGGTGGCAAAGCGGATAAGCCCCTGAAAATAGGGGGCAACTCCTTTAATTCCAGGCTTATTTTGGGAACAGGAAAATACAAAACATTTGAAGAAATGGCTGCAGCCCATGAAGCAAGTGGAACTGAACTGGTGACCGTGGCCATTCGCAGGATCAATTTGGATGACAAGTCGGGGAAGGCCCTTCTTGATTTCATTGACCTGAAAAAACGGAAAATATTACCCAACACCGCTGCCTGTTATACGGCCAAGGACGCTATCCTGACCGCGCGGTTGGCGCGAGAGGCTCTCAAGACAAATTTGATCAAACTGGAAGTGATTGGAGACGAAAAAACACTATTCCCTGATGGTCCAGCGTTGCTGGAAGCAGCTAAAGTCCTGGTCAAGGAGGGATTTGTGGTCCTGCCCTATACCATGGATGATCCGGTCCTCTGTAAAAAACTGGAGGAAGCCGGATGCGCTGCGGTCATGCCGCTTGGCGCTCCCATCGGTTCTGGGCTGGGGATAAGAAATCCGTACAACATACGCATCATCATGGAAACTGTCAAGGTTCCGGTGATCGTGGATGCCGGAGTGGGGACAGCTTCGGATGCGGCACTGGCCATGGAACTGGGTTGCGATGCTGTGCTAATGAATACCGCCGTGGCCCAAGCCAAGGAACCGGTCAGGATGGCGGAGGCCATGAAAAAAGCCGTTGAGGCGGGAAGGTTAGCCTATCTCTCCGGGCGCATACCCAAAAAATTATACGCGACAGCTTCCAGTCCGCTTTCGGATGTGATCGGTAGTTAAAAAATGGCGGCAAGGAAAAATAAATTTGGTAGATTTTAAATTTTATCTGATCACAGACAGCCAAAAATGTGTGGCTAGGACTTTAGAGCAGACATTAGAAGAGGCTTGCGCTGCCGGTGTGAGGGCGATACAAATAAGAGAAAAAAGCATTGGTTCTGAAAGAGTTCTTGATCTCACTCAAAAACTGAAAAGTATCCTGCCCAAAGAAACTTTGCTGTTCGTCAACGACCGACCTGACATCGCCATCATGACCGGTATTTCTGGAGTGCATCTTTCATCCAAGAGTCCATCGGCAGAGATCGTCAGAGAAAAATATCCACAAAAAAAATTGATAATTGGAAGATCCACTCATTCTTTAGAAGAGGTCAGAGGGGCTGAACAACAGGGAGTTGATTTTGTAGTTTATGGACCGGTGTATGACACTCCTTCCAAAAGGTTATACGGACCTCCGATAGGAGTCAAGGCGCTAGGTGAGGCTGCTAGAAAAAGTAAAGTCCCGATTTTTGCTCTGGGAGGGGTGACATCGGCGCGGGTGAAAGAATGTTTGGATGCAGGAGCTCACGGAGTTGCGGTCATCTCGGCTATCATGGCAGCATCTTCGGTCAAAGAGACGGTGAATGATTTCAATAAAACATTGGGGCAGTTATAATCTCTAAACAAAAGTTTGTGTATAGGAGAGGGTTTAAAGGTGAGAAAAACTCTTTTTGTTTTATTGTCCATTTTATTGTTTTATTCAAGTCCGATCAGAGCAGTAGATTTCCAGCCCTATCAGGTTCCTGGCCAGGACATCATTGTTAGGCCTGAATCCGAGAGACCTTTTAAAAGAGTGGTCATAGGGCTGGAACCCAATAAAACCAGCTATTTTATGCTTCCCAAGACAGACGAGTTTGATGTCAAGGCAACCAATGAACAAATTGAATATTTAAGGCGGCAGGTCTACTGGCTGAACTATGAACTGACCCACGGACAAATATTCAGACACATGCCGGATTACACACATTTTTTTGTAGCTATCCCGGACCCCAAATATGTTCACGAATCCCCTGGGAATGAGCAAGAAGAATTCATTGATTACTTGAAAACCAGGGCTCGATGGAACGATAAGAAGATAAAAGACAGGGTTAGTTTTTGTAAAATACCCATGACCCTAGTTTATCCCCAGGATATGGCTGAACCAGTTGGGACTGACAGCAAAGGCCGTTTGGTTCTTGGAATTGGAATGGATTATGACAGATGGTATTACGAACCTCTGAAAGTTCTTCTGAAATATTTTTCCGATGATTTCCAATTTGTAAAATTAAACGGGAAAAATAATGAGGAGATCAATACCGAAGGCGGGGATATTAATTTAACCTGGCTTCCTGAGGGGAAAGTTGGTTTGTTGATCGGCTACCACCGAGTTCTTCGATATATTCAGCACAAGACCGGAATGGATATGAGGGGACAAAAAGTTGATGCTGCTTTGATCGAAGAGGCACGCAAAGCTTTTCAGGATGCTTTTTTTGGTGTCGAGGTAATTATCGTGGGGGAGGACCTCCTGCGTAAACCTTTAATTGTGAACGATGAGCTTTTTCATCTGGATATGATCGTTAACCTTGTCAAATCTGGGGATAAGACCCTGGCATTTATACCTACCTATCTCGTTTCTCCCGTGGATGCGATCACACATGTTCATCTCTCTGATGTGGTACGGGATAGGATACAAAAAGTTTACGACATTTGTGCAGCGCAACTAAAGAAAAGAGGTTTCAAGGTAATCAGACTGCCTTTTGCAGACCATCCGGTCCGCAATCCTGTCAATGTAGGAAAGTTTATTAATCCCGAAGATGGCAAACCCTATGTCCTGCTCGGTAAATACCCATATCACTTTGCCCTTTCTGATGGATCCATTCCGCAGTTTGAACTTCAAGCAGGTTTTGATGCATTAACCTTGATCGTTGACAAGTGGAGACAGGACCCTTCAGGTTCAAATTGGCAGGAAGTACAGAAATATTTCGATGAAATTTGGAAAATGATGGATGATATTCCTCAAAAAAAGAACCCATTATTTGACAGGCAGGCTGAGATCTATAAGTTGCACGGTATTTCCGTGATAGGTGTCCCGATTTTCCCGACCGGGGATGGCGGTTTGCATTGTCTTTTATTGAAATAAAAATATAACTTTGTTGCGCTAACGTAACTCTACAGATCCCAACAAACCTCAAAAATAGAACTATCCAAATATTAAACCTCGGTAATTTGTATAGTAACTCTTTATAAAACAACATAAAAGGTCGCAGCATGTATCCTGTAAACTATCCCTATAAATGTAATAAAATAGATAGCAAAGAAGGGGATAATGGATATAATAAATGCTAGTGCAATAAAATAATCTAAAAAAACCAACAAAAAAATTAATAAATAATTGCGAAATAATTAATTTAAACCGGAGTCACCATGAGTTTGTGGGGCAGAAGGTTTGACAAAGAAGACAAAATAATATTTTGGATTACATTTTCAATATTATTTTGTCTTTTCTTTTTTTGGCTTGTCTTTTTTATGCCTGGTCCAGAACATGAGATTCCCCAATATGTTTACGCGGCAGGTACAAACACCGCTACTGCGACCGCAACCAGGACAGCTACGAAAACTGCAACGCAGACAGCTACGAGTACTATAACCAAGACGGCTACGAGCACGGCTACTAATACCGTGACAAACACAGCGACAAGTTCAGCGACGCGGACATCGACCCAGACTGCCACTGCAACCGCCACGCAGACCTATTCTCAAACTGCAACCGTTACCAGGACAGCTACGAATACGGCAACTAACACTGCTACAAATACAGCTACCCAGACGTCGACTCAAACTGCCACTGCAACCGCCACGCAGACCTATTCTCAAACTGCAACCGTTACCAGGACAGCTACGAATACGGCAACTAACACTGCTACAAATACAGCTACCCAGACGTCGACTCAAACTGCCACTCCAACCGCCACTCAGACCTATTCTCAAACTGCAACCATTACTAGGACGGCTACGAACACGTCTACTAACACCGCTACAAATACAGCCACTAATACTGCAACGAATACTTCCACAAGTTCAGCGACGCGGACATCGACTCAAACAGCGACAAGTACAGCTACTAATACGATGACAGGCACAGGGTCAGCGACCAATACGGCAACCAATACCGCAACCAACACCGCTACAAATACAGCGACCCGGACATCGACCCAGACTGCCACTGCAACCGCCACTCAGACCTATTCTCAAACTGCAACCATTACTAGGACGGCTACGAACACGTCTACCAACACCGCTACGAATACGGCCACTAATACTGCAACGAATACTTCCACAAGTTCAGCGACGCGGACATCGACTCAAACGGCGACAAGTACAGCTACTAATACAGTGACAGGCACAGGGTCAGCGACTAATACATCAACAAGTACCGCAACAAATACGGCGACAAGCACAACAACCAATACGGTGACGAATACTGCAACTAACACAACCACAAACACTACCACCCAAACAGCTACGCAAACTGCTACGAACACGGTAACTAATTCAGCTACCAACACTGCCACCCAGACAGCGACCAATACAGCTTCCCAGACGGCAACGCAAACAGCCACAAACACGGAAACGCAAACGGCTACTCAGACAGCTACTCAGACCGCGACAGCGACAGCAACGGTAACAGGATCAGTGACGAATACATCAACGCAAACAACCACAAATACAGCCACGAATACCGCGACCAATACGGAAACCCAGACATTAACCTCGACTATTACTGCCACTGTTACTTCAACGGTAACGGCAACAAACACGGCCAGTCAAACAGCAACAAACACATCCACAAATACCATGACGAATACGGAGACCCAGACAATAACCTCGACTATTACTGCCACTGCTACTTCAACGTTGACTGCAACAAACACAGCCACTCAAACAACAACAAATACAGCCACGAATACTGCATCGAATACGGCGACCAATACGGTTACGAATACAACCACAAACACGGCGACCAGCACGGCGACGTATACGGCTACTAGTACGATTACCCTGACCATTACGGCAACAGCAACATCTACGGCTACAGCAACAAATACCCCCACCAACACCGCGACTAATACTGCAACTAGGACAGCTACGAGTACAATAACCCGGACGGCTACGAGCACGGCTACCGCAACAAGTACATCTACTCGGACAGCAACAAATACAGCCACGAATACTGCGACGAATACAGCGACAAGTACGGCGACCAGAACGATTACTTTGACCGCTACGGCCACAGCTACAAATACTGCAACACGGACAGCTACGAGCACGGCTACCGCAACAAGTACATCTACTCGGACAGCAACACAGACAGCCACCAATACGGTTACGAATACAGCGACAAATACTGCAACAAGGACTGCTACGAGCACGGCTACCGCAACAAGCACATCTACTCGGACGGCAACCCAGACAGCTACCAATACGGCAACCCAGACAGCTACCAATACGGCTACCCAGACAGCAACTCAAACTGCCACTGCAACTGCCACGCAGACCTATTCTCAGACTGCAACCGTTACCAGGACGGCCTCTAATACGGCTACTAACACTGCGACAAATACAGCTACCCAGACAGCAACTCAAACTGCCACTGCAACTGCCACGCAGACCTATTCTCAAACTGCAACCGTTACCAGGACGGCCACGAATACGGCTACGAACACTGCTACCAACACAGCCACTAACACGGCCAGCAACACAACTACTCTGACAGCGACTTCAACTGCTACTACTACAGCTACAACTACGGTTACGGCCACCAATACGGCCTCTAATACTGCAACTAACACAGCTACAAACACAGCTACAAACACAGCCACCAATACAGCTACGAACACAGCAACTCAAACTGCCACTGCAACTGCCACGCAGACCTATTCTCAAACTGCAACCGTTACCAGGACGGCCACGAATACGGCTACGAACACTGCTACCAATACAGTTACTCAGACGGCGACAATTACAGCTACCCAGACAGCAACTCAAACTGCCACTGCAACTGCCACGCAGACCTATTCTCAAACTGCAACCGTTACCAGGACGGCCACGAATACGGCTACTAACACTGCTACCAATACAGCTACTCGGACAGCGACCTCAACGGCTACCGTTACAGCCACATCTACGGTTACAGCCACAAATACCGCCACGAACACAGCCACGGCTACAGCTACGCAGACCTATACTTTGACCAACACCGCTACAGCTACATCCACGAACACAAACACGCAGACGGCTACCAGCACGGCCACTTACACGCTAACCAGCACCGCTACCGCCACGGCCACGCAGACCTACACGTTGACTAATACAGCTACCGTTACATCCACGAATACGAACACGCAGACGGCTACGAGCACGCAGACCTATACTTTAACTAACACAGCCACCGCCACGGCCACGAACACGAACACGCGGACAGCTACCAGCACGGCCACTTACACACTAACCAGCACAGCCACGGCTTCGGCTACACAGACCTACACGTTGTCCAACACCGCTACCGCTACAGCCACGAATACGAACACGCGGACAGCCACGAGCACAGCGACCTGTACGTTGACCAGCACAGCCACCGCCACGGCTACGCAGACCTATACTTTAACTAACACCGCTACCGCCACGGCCACGAATACGAATACGCGGACGACTACCAGCACGGGGACCTATACGCTAACCTTCACGGCAACCGCCACGGCTACGCAGACCTATTCTTTGACCAACACAGCTACCGCTACGGCCACGAATACGAATACACAGACGGCCACGAGCACGGCTACCTATACTTTGACCAGCACCGCCACGGCTACGCAGACTTATTCTTTGACCAACACAGCTACCGCTACGGCCACGAATACGAATACGCGGACGGCTACCAGCACAGCTACCTATACTTTGACCAGCACAGCTACGGCCACCGCAACGCAGACCTATACTTTAACTAACACCGCTACCGCCACGGCCACACAGACCTATTCTTTGACCAACACAGCCACCGCCACGGCCACGAACACGAACACGCGGACAGCTACCAGCACGGCCACTTACACACTAACCAGCACAGCCACGGCTTCGGCTACACAGACCTACACGTTGTCCAACACCGCTACCGCTACAGCCACGAATACGAACACGCGGACAGCCACGAGCACAGCGACCTGTACGTTGACCAGCACAGCCACCGCCACGGCTACGCAGACCTATACTTTAACTAACACCGCTACCGCCACGGCCACACAGACCTATTCTTTGACCAACACGGCTACCGCTACATTCACGAATACGAACACACAGACCGCTACGAGCACGGCGACCTATACGCTAACCAGCACAGCCACGGCTACAGCTACGCAGACCTATACTTTGACCAACACCGCTACAGCTACAGCCACGAACACAAACACGCAGACGGCTACCAGCACGGCCACTTACACGCTAACCAGCACCGCTACCGCCACGGCTACGCAGACCTATACTTTAACTAACACCGCTACCGCCACGGCCACGCAGACCTATACTTTAACTAACACCGCTACCGCCACGGCCACGCAGACCTATACTTTAACTAACACCGCTACCGCCACGGCCACACAGACCTATTCTTTGACCAACACGGCTACCGCTACATTCACGAATACGAATACACAGACCGCTACGAGCACGGCCACTTATACGCTAACCAGCACTGCTACCGCCACGGCTACGCAGACCTATTCTTTGACCAATACAGCTACTGTCACGAATACAAATACGCGAACGGCTACGAGCACAGCTACCTATACTTTGACCAGCACAGCTACGGCCACCGCAACGCAGACCTATACCTTGACCAACACCGCTACAGCTACGACTACGAACACGAACACGCAGACGGCTACGAGTACGGCCACTTATACGCTAACCAGCACAGCCACGACCACCGCTACGCAGACCTATTCTTTGTCCAACACCGCTACCGCTACAGCCACGAATACGAACACGCGGACAGCCACAAGCACAGCGACCTGTACGTTGACCAGCACAGCCACCGCCACGGCCACGCAGACCTATACTTTAACTAACACCGCTACCGCCACGGCCACACAGACCTATTCTTTGACCAATACAGCTACTGTCACGAATACAAATACGCGAACGGCTACGAGCACAGCTACCTATACTTTGACCAGCACAGCTACGGCCACCGCAACGCAGACCTATACCTTGACCAACACCGCTACAGCTACGACTACGAACACGAACACGCAGACGGCTACGAGTACGGCCACTTATACGCTAACCTCCACGGCCACAGCTACGCAGACCTACACCTTGACCAGTACCGTTACTGCCACGGCCACGAATACGAATACGCAGACAGCTACGAGCACGGCCACCTATACGCTAACCAGTACAGCAACCGCTACGATCACGAATACGAACACGCGGACGGCTACCAGCACGGCGACCTATACGCTAACCAGCACTGCTACCGCCACGGCTACGCAGACCTATTCTTTGACCAATACAGCTACTGTCACGAATACAAATACGCGAACGGCTACCAGCACAGCTACCTATACTTTGACCAGCACAGCTACCGCCACGGCCACACAGACCTATTCTTTGACCAACACGGCTACCGCTACATTCACGAATACGAATACACAGACCGCTACGAGCACGGCGACCTATACGCTAACCAGCACAGCCACGGCTACAGCTACGCAGACCTATACTTTGACCAACACCGCTACAGCTACGGCCACGAACACAAACACGCAGACGGCTACGAGCACGCAGACCTATACGCTAACCAGCACAGCCACGGCTACAGCTACGCAGACCTATACTTTGACCAACACCGCTACAGCTACATCCACGAACACAAACACGCAGACGGCTACCAGCACGGCCACTTACACGCTAACCAGCACCGCTACCGCCACGGCCACGCAGACCTACACGTTGACTAATACAGCTACCGTTACATCCACGAATACGAACACCCAGACCGCTACCGCCACGGCCACACAGACCTATTCTTTGACCAACACAGCTACAGCTACGGCCACGAACACAAACACGCGGACAGCTACCAGCACGGCCACTTACACGCTAACCAGCACCGCTACCGCCACGGCCACGCAGACCTATACTTTAACTAACACCGCTACAGCTACGGTTACGAATACAAACACGCGGACGGCCACAAGCACGGCTACCTATACTTTGACCAGCACCGCTACAGCTACGAATACGGCCACGAACACGGCTACCAATACGGCTACTAGCACAGCTACAAATACGGCCACCCAGACGGCGACCTCAACCGCTACCGCCACAGCTACATCTACGGTTACCGCCACCAATACGGCCACCAGCACTACTACCAGCACAGCAACTAATACGACTACCAACACAGCTACTAATACAGCCACCCAGACCGCTACCGCCACGGCCACACGGACCTATTCTTTGACCAACACAGCTACGAACACAGCTACACCAACGCTGACCTCAACTACTACCGCAACAGCTACATCTACGGTTACAGCGACCAATACGACAACGAATACTGCAACAAATACGGCTACGAACACAACTACTCAGACAGCGACCTCAACTACTACTGCCACAGCTACATCCACGATTACAGCGACCAGCACGGCTACTAATACGGCCACTAACACAGCAACCAATACTGGGACAAATACTGCCACGAATACTGTTACCCAGACGATGACCGCAACTATTACTGTCACAGCTACATCTACAGCTTCAGCCACCAATTCGGCTACGAACACAGCTACTAACACGGCGACTAATACGGCCACGAACACGGCTACAAATACTGCCACGAATACAGCCACCCAGACGGCGACCTCAACTGCTACCGCCACAGCTACATCTACGGTTACCGCCACCAATACGGCCACCAGCACTACTACCAGCACAGCAACTAATACGACTACCAACACAGCTACTAATACAGCCACCCAGACCGCTACCGCCACGGCCACACAGACCTATTCTTTGACTAACACAGCTACCGCTACATCCACGAACACAAACACGCAGACGGCCACAAGCACGGCCACTTACACGCTAACCAGCACAGCTACGGCCACCGCTACGCAGACCTATACTTTGACCAGCACCGCTACAGCTACGGTTACGAATACAAACACGCGGACGGCCACAAGCACGGCTACCAATACGGCTACTAGCACAGCTACAAATACGGCCACCAACACAGCTACGAACACAGCTACACCAACGCTGACCTCAACTACTACCGCAACAGCTACATCTACGGTTACAGCGACCAATACGACAACGAATACTGCAACAAATACGGCTACGAACACAACTACTCAGACAGCGACCTCAACTACTACTGCCACAGCTACATCCACGATTACAGCGACCAGCACGGCTACTAATACGGCCACTAACACAGCAACCAATACTGGGACAAATACTGCCACGAATACTGTTACCCAGACGATGACCGCAACTATTACTGTCACAGCTACATCTACAGCTTCAGCCACCAATTCGGCTACGAACACAGCTACTAACACGGCGACTAATACGGCCACGAACACGGCTACAAATACTGCCACGAATACAGCCACCCAGACGGCGACCTCAACTGCTACCGCCACAGCTACATCTACGGTTACCGCCACCAATACGGCCACCAGCACTACTACCAGCACAGCAACTAATACGACTACCAACACAGCTACTAATACAGCCACCCAGACCGCTACCGCCACGGCCACACAGACCTATTCTTTGACCAACACAGCTACAGCTACGGTTACGAATACAAACACGCGGACGGCCACAAGCACGGCTACCAATACGGCTACTAGCACAGCTACAAATACGGCCACCAACACAGCTACGAACACAGCTACACCAACGCTGACCTCAACTACTACCGCCACAGCTACATCTACGGTTACAGCGACCAATACTTCTACGAATACAGCTACTAATACGCCCACCAATACAGCTACTTGGACTGCGACCCCAACCGCCACTGCCACATCAACATCTACAGTTACAGACACCAGTACAGCTACTTATACTGGGACAAATACGGCTACGAACACCACTACCAATACGGCCACTAACACGGCAACCAACACAGCGACGAATACAGCTACAAGTACGGCAACCAGCACGAGTACCACGACAAATACGGTAACGAATACAGTTACTAACACAGCCACAAATACGGTTACTTGGACAATGACTAATACGGCTACCAACACAGCTACAAATACAGCCACCCAGACGGCGACCTCAACTGCTACCGCCACAGCTACATCTACGGTTACAGCGACCAATACGACAACGAATACTGCAACAAATACCGCAACGAACACAACTACTCAGACAGCGACCTCAACTACTACTGCCACAGCTACATCCACGATTACAGCGACCAGCACGGCTACTAATACGGCCACTAAAACAGCAACCAATACTGGGACAAATACTGCCACGAATACTGTTACCCAGACGATGACCGCAACTATTACTGTCACAGCTACATCTACGGTTACCGCAACCAATACGGCCACAAACACAGCTACGAATACGGCTTCTCAGACAACAACAGCAACAACTACTACTACAGCTACCAATACAGCTACTAATACGTCCACCAATACTGCTACTTGGACTGCGACCCTAACTGCCACTGCCACGTTAACATCTACAGTTACGGCCACCAGTACAGCTACTTATACTGGGACAAATACGGCTACGAACACCGCTACCAATACAGCTACTTGGACAGCAACTAATACGGCCACCAACACAGCTACGAACACAAATACTCAGACAGCGACCTCAACTGCTACTGCCACGGCTACGTCTACTAATACAGTAACCAATACGACAACCAATACGGCCACAAATACTGCAACAAATACATCCACGATTACAGCTACCCAGACGGCAACAACAACTGCTACTGCCACTGCTACATCTACGGTTACAGCTACCAATACAGCTACTGATACGACAACGAATACGGCCACAAATACGACTACGAACACCACTACCAATACGGTTACTAACACGGCAACAAATACAGCGACGAATACGGCTACCAGTACGGCAACCAGTACGAGTACCACTACGAACACAGCCACGAACACAGCCACTAATACTGCGACAAATACAGGCACAAATACTGCTACCCAGACGATGACATCAACTGTTACTGCCACAGCTACATCTACTGCTACAACTACCAATACGGCGACCAGCACGGCAACTAATACAGCTACGAATACAGCTTCTCAGACAGCAACCGCAACCCCTACCGCCACAGCTACGGCTTCTAATACAACAACCAATACTGCAACAAATACTGTCACTACCACGACTACCAACACGGCCACTACTACAGTTACCAATACGGCTACAAATACCACTACAGATACGGCAACTAATACGACTACCAGCACAGCTACAAACACAGCAACTCAGACTTCTACGAACACCACTACCAGCACAGCTACAAATACGGTTACAAATACGGCTACTTCTACAATAACCAACACAGCTTCGAGTACCGCTACAAACACAACAACTAATACGATTACCAATACTGCTACAAACACAGCGACTCAGACTGTGACGAACACGGCTACCATTACAGCTACAAGCACGACTACAAACACAGCTACGAACACGGCAACTAGCACTGCGACAAATACAGCGACGAATACAGCTACAAGTACTGCAACAAGTACGAGTTCCGCTACCAATACAGCTACCAACACTGCTACAAATACCGTCACTAATACTGCTACGAACACGGCAACCAATACTGCGACAAATACAACGACGATTACAGCTACCCAGACGGCGACCTTAACTACTACTACCACAGCTACATCTACGGTTACGGCAACCAACACGGCTTCTAATACAACAACAAATACTGCTACCAGCACGGCCACTAATACGGCAACAAATACTGCTACAAATACTGCCACGAATACTGCTACACAGACGGCGAGCTCAACTGTTACTGCCACAGCGACAGCTACATTGACAGCGACCAACACAACCACAAACACGACTTCCAATACAACTACGAACTCAGACACTCCAACAGCTACGAACACCGCTACCATTACAGTTACCAGTACGGCCACTAATACTATGACTAATACATCAACTAGTACTGGCACGAATACCAATACAACAACCCAAACAACCACGAACACAACAACAAATACGGCTACTTGGACGGCGACTATTACTCCTACTAATACCACCACGAACACAGCTACAAACACGACTACAAACACAACCACGAACACAGCAACTAACACTGCGACAATTACTTCAACTACTACCACTACCAATACTGCCACCAATACGGTTACTAACACTGCAAGCAATACTGCTACAAATACAGCGACGATTACTGCTACCCAGACGGCGACCTCAACTGCTACCGCCACAGCTACATCTACGGTTACAGCGACCATCACAACTACTAACACGACTACGAATACCGCTACGAACACGACCACTAATACAGCTACCAATACAGCGACCAATACGGCTACGAATACCGCCACGAATACAACAACTAATACGACTACCAATACAGCTTCAAACACGGCAACCCAGACGGCTACGAACACCGCTACTATTACCTCTACAAACACGACTACAAACACAGCCACCAACACGGAAACTAACACTGTGACTATTACTTCAACTACTACCGCTACCAATACTGCCACCAACACCGCGACGAGTACTGCAACTAATACAGCTACAAACACGACCACGGGAACCGTAACAAATACTGCAACCAACACAGCGACTCAGACGGCTACGAGCACCACTACAAATACAGCTACCAATACGGCCACCAATACTGTGACCAATACATCAACTAGTACAGGTACGAATACCGATACGGCAACCCAAACAACTACGAATACAACAACAAATACGGCGACTTGGACGGCGACTAATACTCCTACTAATACCATCACGAACACTTCCACTAACACGACTACAAATACCACAACAAATACTGCAACTAATACGGTAACGAACACAAATACGATCACGAATACAGCGACCCAGACGATTACCAATACTGTGACCAGTACAACAACAAGCACCACGACTTATACAACAACGAACACGAGCACCAGCACTAACACGGCGACTCAAACCGCAACGAATACAACTACAAGCACTGTTACAAATACAAGCACCCAAACAGCGACAAATACGACTACTCAGACCGCCACTCAAACAGCAACTCAGACAGAGACAGTTACTGCAACCGACACGGCAACTCAAACTGCCACCCAGACAATCACTCAGACAGCGTCAAGTACGGAGACCGTCACGAATACCACCACAGCAACCAGCACGACTACGACAACCAATACAACTACTGCAACTTGTTCGTCTACCTTGACCGCAACTCCTACAGTGACCAGCACGTTGACAACGACCTTTACGGGGACAAGTTCAGCAACTCAAACGGCGACTGCAACTAGTACAAATACGAATACGAATACTGCAACAGGCACTACGACCAATACGGAAACTAATACAGCTACTCAGACTGCTTCGAGTACCGTGACAACAACTGGCACGCCGACGAATACGGTTACCTCGACAGCCACTATTTCCCTTACATTCACAAATACAGTGACTCAAACCACAACAGCTACGGCTACTTTGACGGTTACGACTACTACTACAAGTACAATTACAAATACTGCCACCACCACCAATACGGAGACATCGACATCTACCAGCACGACCACTGGTTCGGAGACTGCTACAAGTTCCGCGACAACGACGCCCACTAATACTGGTACCTCAACCACTACCGCAACGGAAACGATTACCGCTACTATAACTTGTACATTTACCGAAACTTACACGGAAACTAGCACATCAACTAATACAGCTACTCCTACAAATACCTGCACTGTAACTGTGACTACAACTTCAACTGAAACTATGACTTCCACCTGTTCTTACACTGCCACTTTGACAGATACAGTGACTTTAACTTGGACTGAAACAGCAACTTGTACTGAGACGGCAACCTGGACTGAAACAAGTTCACCAACAGCAACTGCCACGATCACGCTGACCCCAACCTCGACTCAGACAGGGACCCAAACGGCGACTCAGACTGATACGCAATCTGCAACCTCTACGGGCACCCCAACAAGCACTAACACAGTTTCGAATACAGTGACCCAGACAAGTACCAGCACTTTAACTTCAACGTTGTCATCTACCGGAACGACCACATCAACTGGGACAATAACGAGCACGGGAACAATGACTATGACAGCGACTAATACAGGTACAGTGACGTTGAGTTCTACCTCAACCAATACCCCCACTCCAACTCCAACAAGTAGTGCCACCAATACGATTACGCTGACTTATACTCAAACTAAGACTGGCACCGTCACCACTACAGCAACACAAACAGCAACGGTGACCACGACAGGCACCATCACCCTTACCTTTACACAAACGGCTACATCTACGATGACCGCCACGACGACCATGACAGCAACGATCACCCTGACCAGTACTATTACTTTGACTTTTACGCAGACGGCAACAGCTACTAACACGGCAACGATCACTCTGACTTTCACGAGCACCAATTCTGCTACAAACACTGATACAGCATCTAGGACGAGCACCGCCACCATGACAGCGACTATTACTCTGACCCCAACTATCACCCAGACACCTACAACAACTACTACATATTCTTTGACCCTAACTCCGAGTTTAACCTTTACTTATTTGCCTTCTTCTACCCAAACCATGACAAGCACCATTAGCCCAACTTCATCCAAAACACCAACAATCACTTTGACATTTACCCAATCCTTAACAACGACTAATACCGGTACCGTGACGGTTACCATGACCATCACTACTACCGGGACCATAACGGCTACCTCCACTTCAACACAAACTTATTCGAGGACGGCGACTATCACCCTCACTGCCACAATTTCCAATACGCCCTCTCAAACCCTAACGCTTACAATTACAACCACCTCGTCCCTCACGCCTACTTCGACTAACACCAGTACAGCAACAAGGACTGCGACAGTTACCGCGACGAGCATTGGAACCTCTACCCAAACATGGACCTTAACCACCACTCTGACCCTAACCTATACTCCCACTACCACTATGACCATTACGCTCACCACGACCCCTACGACGACTCCAACGCCCTCACTTACCCTAACCAGCACCTATTCAGTCACGTCTTCCCAAACCTTCACTGCTAGCACGACCTTCACGATCACTCCCACCCCTGGACCTTCTACTCTAACGGTCCAGGTTTTGGATGCGTTTGATGAACTGAGGTTGTCTGGGGCCACGGTTTCTATCACAGGGCCTTCAGGAACGCTAACTGGCAGTACGGATGGACGGGGGAATGTTACCTTTAACGGACTAGTCTTTGGGTCATATACCGTAAGTGCTTCAATGACCGGCTATAATGGATCTTCAGGGAATGCTGTGCTAGCTCAACTAAATAATAGTTTGTTGATACGGCTCTACACGCAGTACAAGTCCAGTGTCCCTTATCTGACCAAGAACATAATCAACCCACTGAAAAATGAGAGCCTTGAGATCGGATGTCTGCTTACTCAGAAAGAGCACGTTTTGATCAAGATATTTACCCTTTCTGGCGGGGCAGAGATCATCACTCTTGTTGATCAGGACATTAGTCAGGGTCGCTATGCTGTAGAATGGTTCGGCAAAACCATTAATGGTGACACTGTGGGCAATGGGATTTATATAGTCTTTATTCAACTCGGGACTGACAGGTTCATCAAGAAAGTCGCTGTAGTTAAGCAATAAATACACATGATTTTCGGTTGTTTTATCTGGGAGGAACAGTTGAAAGGCTGGCTTAAATGAACTGGAAAAAGGTTGTTCTTTGTATTTTTATTACCCTTTTCTCCTTATGGGGCAATCTTGCATTCAGCCAAGGCATTCCATGGCTGGACCAAGATGGGTTGTTTCTGGGCCATAACAAGATCAATCCGCTGAATCATGAGTCTGTATCTGTTGTCTATCATTTGGCGCAGGACACCCATGTGGTCATAAAAATTTATGATCTTTCCGGCCAGAAACTTATCAGGACATTAGTGGACGGGAATTTTGGAGGGAGTTGGTCATACCAAGTTTTTTGGGATGGCACCAGTAGAAGTGGAGATGTTGTTGGAAATGGTATTTACGTCATTCAGTTAGTAACCAAAAGTGTAAATATACTCAAATTCATTGCCGTGGTTAAAACCACAGGCAGTTAAAGGGGGGTGGGTAGGGTGCAAATCTTTATGGTTGGTTTGGTCATTCTGTTGATGTGGGCGCCCAATGTTTTTGGCACGGCTTTTGGAACCACGGGCCAAAATTTTCTAACCATTGGCGTTGGTGCAAGGCCGACGGCGATGGGAGGGGCTTTCGTCGGTCTAGCTGACGACCCTGATGCGATCCACTGGAACCCAGCTGGTTTGATTAATCTTGAAGACTATGAAATTTCCCTGATGCATAGCGCTCTCATCGGAGACGTCAGCTATGATACCGTTTCCTACGCCCAGCCCATAGCTGTTGATTATGGTTATATTGGAGCCGGCATTGCCTATTTAGGTGTCCCCCCGTTTGATAATACCGTTGGTCGCGAAAACTCGATCTCTGCCCATAATTTCCTGTTAGACATTGCCTATGCGAATCGATTGAGCGATATGTTTGATATAGGCAATCCAATCGGCCGGCGTTTAAGTTTGGGACTAGGTATAAAATGGATCAATTTTTCGATCGATAACTTGGTGAGTTATAATGACGTGGCCTTCGATGTTGGCACCTATTTCATCACTCCCTGGGAACCGTTAACTCTGGGCGCGAGTTTGCAAAATTTAGGTATTTCTCTGGACCCTGCCGCTGTTTCAGACCCACTGCCTTTGACCTTTAGATGCGGAGCGTGTGTCCACATTGCAGACCTATCTATGCAGCTTGACCTGATCCAGCAAGTGGATAATGACGCCGTGATAGGATGGGGAACAGAATATAATTTCCAGGATTTATTGTTCCTAAGGGGTGGTTATGCGATTGGCGGGCCTTCTCTAAACGGGTTGTCCGGGATAACATGCGGTGCCGGATGGAGGATGAGGTCCTTTGAGTTTGATTATACCTTTGTACCTATGGGGGAGTTGGGCGCCACCCACCGTTTTTCTCTTAACGTTTCCTTTGAACAGGAGCTCAAAGAATTACGTAAGAATCTGGCCGTGGAATCCAAAGACAAGGTCCAAAAAGATGAAATCATTGCTTTATATAAGAAGGGCAATGAATTCTATTATCAGGGGAACTACACTCAAGCTTTGGATGCCTGGCAGCAGATCCTGATCGTGGACCCGAAAAATCAAAAAGCGCAGGAAAGAATCACTTTTACCACGAACCTTTTGAACAAGAAGTTCACGGAAAACGAAGCAACGCAGTATTATGAACAGGGAATGAGTGATTATTCGGCTGGTGACTACGAAAAGGCTTTGGAACAATGGGCTAGTGTCCAAAAGATAGTTCCCGATTACTTGAATATAAAGGAGATGATAAGTAAGGCAGAGGCGAAGTTGGCTGAAAAGAGAGTCGACAGGGCTGGAGTGGGTCCTTTGCTTGAAGCTGCTCGTACTTCCTATAAACAAGGGCAACTGCTGGATGCCGTCAAAGATTGGAGAAAAGTTTTAGAAGCAAATCCTCAAAATCAGGAAGCCCTGAAGTCGTTAAAGGATGCTAATGCGGAGATTTTAAACTTGGCAAAGAAAACCTATGATAAGGGGTTAGAATTTTACACCAATGGGGATTACGATAATGCCATTGCCACCTGGAAAAATGTGGTAATACTTCAGCCTGATCACCCAACCGTATTGGGTGATATTGAGAGAGCCCAGAAAGAGGTAAATTCGTTGAAAAAATAAGAATCATTAACTTATCTCAGAGCCAAAAACGGTAATAATATCTATATATTTGACAATTAAAATTTGGATAGGTAGACTTTCAACCAAATGGTGAGGATAAGTAAATATGAAAAGTAATTCCAATAAGAGAAGCTATTTTCCTTTTTATTGTTTTTGGATAGTTGTAAGTTTATTTCTCCTCCTTTCTGTTTCCATGCTCCTTCAAATTGCGCTTGCCCAAGACAATGCTTCTCATGTTGCCTCTATATCTGTTGATGAGGGTGTTAAGGCTTATTTAGGGGGGGATTTAGATAAGGCTATTTTATCCTTTGAAGATGCGTTAAATTCCGGTCAGGACGCCGAAAAAATAAAGGCTCTTTTAGTAAAAGCCCTGGTGGAGCGGAGCAACCAGTTGTTCGTGCAGGGAGATTTTACCAAAGCTTTTACTTACTCCAGCCGCGCCAAAGAGTTAGCTCCCAATAACCAGGAAGTGGCCTTAATTAATAGCCTTATCCTGCAAGCTAAAAGAGCCGTTGATGTGCGGCCTATCAGAAAAACAGAAACGGTTTTGATCAGGGAGACCAGCACTGCTAACCGCCAGATGCAGAAGCAAATAGGGCAATTACTAGAGGCTTTCAAGCAGACCCAGCAGAAAATCTCCTTGTTGAATGTTTCACCCACAGCCGTATCAAAGTCGGTCGGCGCAGATATTATCTTTTATGTTTTATTGATTGGGGTGTTATTGGCCGGTGCGATTATCGTGTTTATTAGAGTGTGGTTTAGGTCCCACGAATCAATATTTACCCAGCAGCAAAATAAATTATTAGGTGTCATCTATAACCAACAGCAAGTCCTGCTCAAAGATAACCAGAGGCTTGTTCCTGAGTCTACTCCAACCAACAAGGAAAGCATTAGCACGAGGGAAATGCTCAGCGATCTCAATCCGCATGTCCGGGCCAGAGGCTTGGAGGTCTTGGCTGAGGAGCTCGAGCGCGAAAAGACTCCGAGCATTGTGGCCAAAAAGATCATTACCCCGTTTTTAAGCGAAAAAGACAATCGAGTCAGGGGCAATGCCGTTAAGGTTCTTTATAAATACGACGTTGAACAGGCGCGCGAGATCTTGAGGGAGATGTTTTGGAGTGGCAATGAATGGATGAGGCTTTCGGCAGCTTGGGTAATCGGGGAAGTAGCGGATCACGAGGGTGCGAGATGGATATTGCAGGCTATGGATGAGGCTCTGCCTCACCTGAAGCGGCGTTGCATCAAAACGATCCAGATATTTTTGAAGAATAGGAATCCACAATTACCCCTAGATCTTCATGACCAGATGAAGGAAACGCTGGAAAAATTTAGGGATTATGTAGAAGAGGAAAACTCCCGACCTAATAGCCAGTCAGGAGTTTTGGGCACTACTACGGACAGTAAGGGGGGGGCTACCGATGACAGTTCAAGCAGAAACATTTCGCCGAGGTGGAGGTACGTTTTAAAGAATTTATTTAGGAAACAGTGGCAAGCTCTAGAACGAGAGGTTCGGGAGCGCGAGCGGATAGCGTTCAAGTCCAGGGAAGACGTTGAATCTTTAGCTTTAGCAGAAAAGCAGAGGAATATTAGGCTTAGTACTGATATGGAAAAGTTGGAAAGGCAATATTTTGCCGTAAAAAAGAAGCTGGAAGAAGCAGAGAGCCAGTTTGCAGAATATAAAGCAGAGAATGACAGGGTGAGCAATCTGTTAAGTCAAAATTTGGCGGAGATCAATGAGCTCAAAAAGATCAAAGAAGATTTCAAAAAGGTCGTTGAAGAGAACAAAAACCTCCAGAATATGCTCATGGATAAAAGTAGTTCTTGGGCCACGGTTGTTCCAGGCGGGAGCCCTATTCTCGATGAAAGCAAAAGCAAAGCGGATGATGTACAGAATCTGGTCAATTCATACACGGAATTGGAAAAACAGTGGCAAGCCATTTTGGCGGAGAAAGAAAGCCGTGTGGGTTCCCTTAAACAAAAAATGACGGAAACGGACGAGAAAGTCAAAAAAAAGGGGGAAGTTCGTAAGAAAGTAAGCAAAGAAAAAAGCAGCAGTATCGGAAGGTTGTATTATTTTGTGAACAAGAAATTGGGCGGTCTGCAGTAACCATCCGTGAGTAAGTCTGTTTTCCTGACGCAAGAATTCCTAGAGTAGATTGGTTCTTTAAATTTGAGTAATTGGTTGCATAAAAACACGGAGGCGAGAAAAAGTGCCAGAGAAAAGCGAGGTTGTTTTAAATATTGAGGGTAACAGGGTAACGGTTTCTGCAGAGACCAGTTCTTTGTCTATTCTGCGGATGTTTGTGGACAGAAAACTTCGGGAGTTTTCCTTCAAACAAGATGACATTGATGCAATCGAATTGGCCGTTGACGAAGCCTGCACAAATATTATTGAGTACGCTTATCCTGATGCCCCAGGTCCAGAAAAGACCATTACGCTTGAAATTGGGTTGACCAGGGATGATGTCCATGTATTTATTATGGATTATGGAGTCCCCGTTCCCGAAAAGGTCGTAAAAAAATTTAGCAGCGTTAAAGGAAAGCCTAAAGGCGAACAAGTGGGGGGCTGGGGTATCTACTTAATTGCTAATTCGGTCAACGAGGTTCGATATAGTCGCAAAAAGAACGCAAATATTTTGAGATTAAAAAGAAAGCGTTTGAAATTATCAGCAGTCGCAGGGAGGCGTCCTTTTTTTGTGGGCTCTCTTTCTTTACGGGCCCAATTTAACGCCTATATTTTCTTCATCTTTTTAGTAAGTGCTGTTTGTATAGCCTTTTTGATCATCCCACAAGAGCGCCGTATCATAGAAAGCAGATCAATCAACAATGGCATATGGCTGGCTAGGAATTTCGCCGGCAGGGTCACGGCTCCTTACTTAGCGCATGATCAGTTGACCCTGGCAGTAACCGCCCGCTTAATGGAGGAAAATCCCCAGGTCGCCTACGCTGTCATTACCGATTCAAAAGATATAGTCCAAATAGACCCAAAAGGGCAGCTGTCTGGTTTATTATTCAGCCATGGGTATTTTGGAAATCCTATTTTAGCGCAAGAAAATGTGCGATGCAGAGAAGCGAGGGTTTTAGATATGAATGTCTATGACCTTCAGTCAGATCTCACAATCAGGCATCTTAATAAGGCAGTGACTCTCGGCTCCATTCACCTGGGTTTGAACCGCAATATCATTAATCAGGTCATCAATGATGCTATCAGGAACATTGGAATTATCGCTATTATGATCCTATTAGTCATACTTGTTTTAACGTCGATCATGACAGAGTTTGTAATTCGGCCTATTAGAAAGCTAATGGCCGGAGTTCGACAAATAGGGAACGGTTATTTCGATTATCGCCTTGATTTGAAAAGTACCCAGGAGTTAAAAGAGCTTTCGGATGCTTTTAATATCATGGCTCGCGACTTAAAGCAAGGGCGCGAAACGCAGCTAGAAAAGATCAAGATCGAGCAGGAGCTGGATATGGCCAGCCATGTCCAAAAACTGTTATTGCCCAAAGAGATCCCGTCCATTCCGGGTTGCGACTTTGGAATGTTCTACCGGTCAGCCAAACAACTGGGAGGAGATTATCTAGATTTTATACCTATCAGTGATGAGTTGATGGGTATTGTGATCGCCGATGTGGCAGGAAAGGGAGTTCCCGCCGCATTGATGATGTCCAATGTTCGGAGTACCCTAAGGGCTGCAGCTAAAAGCGAAAGGTCACCCAAAAAAGTTCTGACTTTTCTAAATGAGCAAATAACCAAAGATACCACGCCGGATGTTTTTATAACGATGCTTTACTGTATTTTTAATTTGCAAAACAGGGAAATTAAATATGCTTCAGCAGGACATTGTCCCTTGCTTTGCTTGCCTGCTGGACGCAATAAGATTATTGAATATAAAACCCTGGGTTTTCCACTGGGAATAGAGCAGGGGCCAAAGTTTGAGGAAAGGTTGGAAGAAGGGGATCAATTGTTAAAGACCGGAGATATTATAGTGTTATACTCCGACGGGGTGAATGAAGCTTTTAACAACAGAGGTGAAGAATTCGGAGAAAAGAGACTTTTTGAAGCCATTCTTAAGAACCAAGATTTAACTGCCCAGCAGTTAGCTACTCTAATTGAAAATGAAGTTAGTTCCTTTATTGGACAAAAGAAACGCAGCGATGATATCAGTATTATCACCTGTAAAATAAAATAAGGAAAGGAGTTAGTCCATGAGTGAAACTGGTTTGGATATTGTTATTGCCGGGACAGAGTCTAAAAAAGGATGCAAATTAATATTAAAAGGGTATTTAGACGCTGAAACTGTTCCAAAGTTAAATGCCAAAATGAAAGATGTTATCCAACAAAAAACAAGCAAAATAATACTTGATCTACAAGAGATATCTTTTATTAGCAGTGCAGGGTGGGGAGCGTTGGTGATTTTGGCAAAAACGGCTCAAAGAGAAAAAGGAAACATAGTACTAATCAATTTGGGCCCTAAGCTGGCCAGGACCTTTAATCTTTTGGACCTATCTCCAATCTTGCAAGTATTTTCTAGTGAAGCCGATGCGTCTGCATTTTTGAATAAATAAACTAATCGGTAGGTCTAACGAAAGTTCAGTGGTAACCTTTTAATTAAAACTATTCTTCTGTCATTTATGATGCCTAATCCCTTTTATTCCATTTTTTTTAATATTCCTATTGATTTTATTGAAAATAGTTGTATTTTTGTGTTAAAATTGATATAATAAAATATGTTATAAAGTATGTAACAAAAGGGTTGCAAATGCAAAAGTCTGTGGCTATTGGCACCGTGGTCAGAATGACCGGGCTCTCCAAGGTAGTGTTGCGTTATTGGGAAAAACTCGGTCTCATCAAACCTCTGCGTTCTGAAAAAGGACGCCGCCGTTATGATATGGACCAACTTAAAGAGATAATCAGGATCAAAGAACTCCTGAAAAAGCACCGTATGCGGGTTTCAGAACTGGTCAACTCCACCGAGCTTCTAAAAGATAACTTCCTAAAAACGATTTTTGACAACGAACTGGAACAGGATATTGATAACCTCAAGAGTGGAACAGGGGACCTTAAGCCAGGAGACTCAGGGTTTGTGCCGGATTCTATGGCCGCCAATATTATGATGGAACGGATCGAACGAAGGATCGCCAAAGGTAAGCCGTTAGCCCTTATCTTCCTGGATATTCTCCATTTAGATGAATTCCGACAGCGGTACGGGGAGGAGCGCACTAACAAACTTTTGAATTTTTCCGCTGTCCTTATTTTAGATATGATCGGCAGTTACGGGAATGCCGAGGATAGCGTACATCACCTTGGCCAGGGCCGGTTCATTATTCTTACCACTCCCAATAAATTTCAGGGTATCATCCCATCAATCCTTTCTTCCTTCCAAGAATTCGTTGTTTTTAAATATGATGAGAAGGATCAGGCGCCTATGCTGTTGAGAATAAAATCCGGACTTTTAGAAGGGAAAGACCAGCCTGGAAAAGGATTTCCTGTCGCGGCCTTAAAAGTGCTTGTTCAGACCAACCGAAAGTTTATTAATCAAATCATGTCCAATCCAGAAAACAGGAGTGCTGATTCTGTTCTAAATAAGTTGAAAGAAACAAGCACGCCTTTTGTGCCGCCAACCTTATGAAGACACAACGCCTCATTCTTGCCTTTGAAACAGCTACTTCTCTTGGGAGCGTGGCTCTTTTAGATTCACTAAACCTGTTAGGTGAGGTGTTTTTCAGCCAATCCCAAAACTATGAAGCAAGCATCATTAAATCCGTTGATTATTTGCTTAGGCAGCATAATAAGAATATTAAGAATATTGATGTTATTGCTGTTTCTGCCGGGCCAGGTTCTTTCACAGGTTTGCGCGTAGGGCTGGCCACTGTCAGAGGACTGGCCCAAAGCCTAAACAAGAAAGTAGTACCTGTTTGCACTTTGGATTCAATGGCTTTCCAGGAAATGGAAATGTCTAGTATTGATCTTTGTCCACTACTGGATGCGAAACGAGGCGAGGTCTTTTCAGCAGTATACCGCAAAACTTATCAGGGGATTGCGAGGAATACCCAGCCCTTTGTGAGCAGCCCCGAAGAACTATGCCGTAGGATCAAAAGACCAACCTGCTTTTTCGGAGAGGGGTGGCTGAAATATGGATCTTTAATAAGAGAAAATTTGGGTGCTGTGGCAGTTGATGGGCCGCCTCATTCTGGAGTTAGAGCTTCAATCGTGGGATTAATAGCAGCCAAGTCAAGCATGTTAACCAGGGCTATTGATTATAATGAGGTAGAGCCCTGGTATATCCGCAGGCCTTTTGCAAAACAAAAGAGCTAAGAATGTTGGGAAACCCAGAATAATGCCCATAAATATCGAAAAAATGACCCCAAAAGACATAGATCGAGTTTGGGAGATCGATAAGGCTGCTTTTCCGCTTCCCTGGAGTAGGAATATGTATGAAAGAGAGTTTCAACACGGTCTTTCCTATTATTTTGTGGCCAGAGAAGATGGGGAAATTGTGGGTTTTGGGGGGTTTTGGAAAATTGAGCAAGAAGCTCATTTGACTAATTTTGGTGTACATCCCAATTATCAACATAAAGGAATAGGAAGGCAACTTTTGAAGGAATTGTTGGAGCTGGCTGTTTCGCTAGGATGCCGCCGAGCAACCCTGGAGGTGAGGGTTAGTAATGAGCGGGCACGCCAATTTTATGAAAAAGCCGGTTTTGATATGATTGCCATCAGAAAAAAATATTACCCCGATAATCAGGAAGACGCCCTGGTCTATTGGAACAACGGATTAAAATGAGTTACCCTTCCCTAAAAGGCTGACCGAAACAGCCAGAAATTCCTTGATTTAACAAACATAAAATGATAACTCTAGTCTTAATCATTTCCTAACAAAATACTAATAGTAGGAAACAATTCTGCGGAAATATTCCGTGATATTAAGATTAAGGAGGAATGGAACATGATACAGAAAAAGAAATTGTTCCAATTTTCAGCAGTACAAGTTTCCAGGAAAGGAGCCTTGGTTTTAATTATCGGGCTGGCAGCATTGCTGACTATGGGCATATCCCAGGGAATTTACGCCCAAAACGCGGCGGTTCAGCCGGGTACTACGCCGCAAGCAGTTGATGCCATGCAACCGGCCATTACAGTGCAGCCAACACCGCAACCCGCTACTATTATACCTAGCAATGCGGTTCAGCCTACAACCTTACAGGTCAATTTGGGCAATAATGCCAATGTGACCCTGTACGGTGTTATTGACGCCAATATTGCCGACTCAACCGTTGGCGACAGCCATAGTACCGTCCAAACCAGAACCGTGTTCGGGCAGGGCCTTTTTAACGGCAGCCGCTGGGGTATCAAAGGTTCCCAGGACTTGGGCAACGGCAACAAGGCCATTTTTGACCTGGAGAGCGGTTTTTACCTTGGTACCGCGGTTGCGGACCAGCAGGGCCAGTTGTTCGGCCGTCAGGCTTGGGTGGGTCTGGAAAGCAGCACCCTGGGGCAGTTGACGATGGGCCGTACTTACGGTACTTTTTCCGATGCCATCGGGCTCGGAGACGTGTTTACCGCGGCCCATGGCAATTTGGTGCTCTACAAACCCTCTGCTCCCGGCACTGCCGCGGGTAACTACGGCGGAACTTTTGGGCAGGAAGACACGTTTTTTGAGAACTACTCCGGCCTGCGCTGGGATGAATCGGTCAAGTATACCGGCAAATTCTGGGGCGTGACCGTTGGCGGGCAGTACGCGTTCGGCAACCCGGCCGGCGATCTTGACGGCAACTGCATGTATGCCGCCAGCCTGGGATACGACATGGAAAAACTAAAAGCCGTGGCTTCTTTCCAGAATGAGAATGACGGCATGGGCCGTAACCACCATGATGTCGGCGGCGGCCTGCAATGCAGCTGCATCCCGGCAGTTCAGCTTTATGGTTTCTACTTCCAGTCGAACTATGACAGGGGATTTGGGAACATCACCGTGGGTGATGAAATGATCGCGGGAACCGCCGTCACGACGACAGGGATCGGTTCAACCGCTGTCGGCACCAACTCCGAGCTTTCCGGACCGGCTTCGGACCGCCAGGACCAAGTGCTGAACGTCGCGGCCAAATACGCCCCGGCAAGCGATTGGGAGTTTACCGCTTCTTATTTCAACGATTTTGCCTGCAATGTTGAGAGCGAAGGCGACTCCGGTACGCGTGATACCTATATGCTCGTAGCCGATTATTACCTCAGCAAACAGAGCGACATTTATGCCGCCTATGCTTACAGCAACCTCACCGGTGTTGTTGACGGCACCGTGGCCGGGCAGACGAATTACTCGGCTGCTTCCGGAATGTTTGCCGCTGATGGCGTCAATGTGGCCCAACTCTATACCTTGGGCACTCGTTACCGCTTCTAGATCTATTTTTTACCTGACAAAAAAGCCCCTGTATTCAAGCACAGGGGCTTTTTTTTGAAAACCAGGTATTTTTGGATGACAAGAGCATGGTTGTTTTTCCTTGGATTTACTTTGTAAAACGACAATTCCTGTCATTAAAACAGTGACAAAAATATTTTTGGTATATACTCGCTAAACACGTTTTCTTTGTCTAGAATAACAGTGTTTTTAAATTTTAAAATCAGGACTGCCCAGGGACCTTTCATAAAAATGCGGCAGCCTATTAAAGGAGCAAAGATGCCGAATTATAAGATCATAGTCCTGGATCCACTAGCCGAGGAAGGGCTACAGGCCTTAAAAGCCGAGAAGGACATCGAGGTGGAGGTTAAACTCAAGCTGCCTCCCGAGGAGATCAAGAAGATCATTGGCGGCTATGACGCCGCCATTGTCCGGAGCGAGACCAAGCTAACGGCAGATGTTCTGGAGGCCGGAAAAAAATTAAAGATCGTGGGCCGGGCCGGTGTAGGTTTAGACAATATCGATATAGCTGCCGCTACCCAAAGAGGGATCATTGTCACCAACTCGCCGGATGCCAATACCCTGTCCACGGCCGAGCTGACCATGAGCATGATCCTGGCCTTATCCCGCAAGATCGTCCAGGCTGACGCGTCGCTAAGAGCGGGCAAGTGGGAACGCAGCAAATTTACCGGCGTGGAACTCTATGACAAAACTCTTGGGATCGTGGGACTGGGCCGTATCGGCAAGGAAGTGGCCAAGCGGGCCATGTCCTTCGGGATGCAGGTCATTGGCTATGACCCCTATGTGACCGAAGAGCAGGCGAAAAAAGTTCAGATAGAGCTAGTTCCTATGGAAGAGATCATCAAAAGGTCGGATTTTATCACGGTCCATGTGCCTTTGACCAAGGACACCACCAAGCTCTTCGGGGCCAAGGAAATGAGTCAAATGAAAAAGGGCGTCAGGCTCATCAACTGCGCGCGCGGAGGTATTTATGATGAGAAGGCGCTTTTTGATGCCTTGCAGAGCGGGCAGGTGGCTGGCGTGGCTCTCGATGTTTATGAAAAGGAGCCACCCGTGGATAATCCTCTCCTGACCCTAGCCAATGTGGTCGTGGTCCCGCATTTGGGCGCTTCCACGGAAGAGGCCCAGAAAAAGGTCGGCAAACAGATCGCCGAGCAGATTATTGCGGGATTAAAGGGGGGGCCAAACTTGAGAGCGGTCAACGTGCCGTCCATCGACCCGGTCCTTCTCAAGGAGCTTAAACCCTACCTGGATCTCACGGAAAAGCTCGGCCGATTCATTGCCCAGCTGGCAGAAGGGCCCATCAAAACCCTCAAGATCGTTTATTCCGGGGATGTCCTGCATTATGACCTGTCGCCTTTGACCGTCAGCGGCCTCAAGGGGGTATTGGAAGTACAGATCAAGGAAGCGGTTAATTTTGTCAACGCCGGAGTGATCGCCAAACAGCGCGGCCTCGAGGTCGTGGAGTCCCGAAGCACCCAACCCACCGATTATTCCAGTTTGATCTCCTTTAAAGCTGAGGGGGAGGGCGGCAAGAGTTTCGTGGTTTCAGGGACCCTGCATGATAAAAAGGACCCCCGCTTTGTGAACATAAACGGCTATGACACGGATGTGGAGCCGACCCAATATATGATAGTGCTGTCCCACTTGGACAAGCCCGGCATCGTCGGTCACCTGGGCACCATTTTAGGGGCCCATCAGGTCAATATCGCAGGTCTTTATGTGGGCCGGGAAAAGATCGGCGGCAAGGCCGTGGCGGTCCTGACCGTGGATACTGAAGTTTCCGGGGAAGTCCTAGGGGAGCTTTCTAAACATAAGAATATAGAAAAGGTCCGTCTGGTCAGGATGTAATCCCCTGTAAACAAGGGGTGTCCGGTGCTTCAGGCCCTTCCCTTGACAGGGAAGGGCGAGGAGCATAAAATACTTTTGGTTTCAGGGTATTTAAAAGAGGTGTCTCGGTTAGGGCGCCTCTTTTTTTGTGCGCATTTCATTTCCAAAGGGGTCTTATGGCCAATATTGTCGTGGTGGGTTCCCAGTGGGGTGACGAGGGCAAAGGAAAAATAGTCGACTTCTTGACCAGCAAAGCCGACGTGGTTGCCAGATACCAGGGCGGCAGCAACGCAGGCCATGAGGTGGTGGTAGGGGACGAACATTATGTCCTGCATCTTATTCCTTCCGGAATCCTCCATAAAGGCAAAGTCTGCCTCATCGGCAACGGCGTGGTCATCGACCCCAAGGCCCTTCTGGAGGAGATGTTGGACCTCCAAAAAAAGGGTTTCCGCATCCAGGGCAACCTGTTCATCAGCGAAGCAGCCCATGTGACCTTTCCTTACCACCGGGTCCTGGACGAGGCCAAAGAAATGAAGCGGGGTGGAACCCGCATCGGCACGACCCATCGCGGTATTGGGCCGACCTATTCGGACAAGATGGGCAGGGTCGGCATCCGCGTGATAGACCTGATGGAGCCAAGGACCCTCAAAGCCAAACTTTACAAAAATGTTGAAGAGAAGAACGCTTTGTTCGCCCACTTTTACGGGATCAAACCCCTTTCAGCCAAAAAGATCTACCGGGAATACCTCGGCTACGCGAAAAAACTCCGACCTTTGGTGGCAGACACTTCGGTGTTGCTGGACCAGGCCTTTAAAAAAGGCAAAAGCGTCCTGCTAGAGGGCGCCCAGGGCACCTTTCTGGATGTTGATTTTGGGACCTATCCTTTTGTTACGGCTTCCAACCCGATTGCCGGAGGAGCCTGCATTGGCCTGGGGTTTGGACCCAGCAAAGTGGACAAGGTCATCGGCGTGATGAAGGCCTATACAACCAGAGTCGGTTTTGGGCCTTTCCCCACGGAGTTCCCGGCCAAGCTGGGGGAGCAGGTCAGAGAAAAGGGAAATGAATACGGCCGGACGACTGGCCGGGCGAGACGGTGCGGCTGGCTGGACCTGGTTCTCCTCAAAAGGGCGGTCAGGGTCAATGGCTTGACCGGGATTGCGGTCACCAAGCTGGACATCCTAGATGATATGGCCAAGATCAAGATTTGCGTGGCCTACCGTTGCGGAGGGAAGGTCTTCAGAGAGTTCCCCAACAGCTATAGCATGGTAGAAAAGGCCAAGCCACTATATATAGAAATGCCGGGATGGCAAAGATCCACGGAAAACGTGACCTCCTACCGCGAACTCCCGGTTCAGGCCAGGAGGTATCTGGAAAAAGTGGCTTCCTTTGTTGGCACCAAAATCTCATTGATCTCGGTCGGGGCCAAGAGAGACCAGATCATCGTGCTCGACCCCGGTCTCAAAAAACACTAATTTGTAAGAGGTTTATAAAGGACGACTTAAAGTGAAGTTCATCCGTTTTTCCTTTTATGTATGGTTATTCCTGTTGTGCGCCCCTGCTTTGGCCCAAAATCAGACCGCCACGCCGATCGATCCCCATTGTGCCCAATTAGCCGAAAAGCATTACCAACAAGGTTTGTCGTTTTGGGATAGAGATTGGAGGAAAAAGGCCGTTGAGGAATGGACAGCCGCTTTAAAGCTCAATCCCCAGCACGAAGGGGCGACGAAGAAACTGGATGAGGCCAAACATCCGATTTCCCTGGTTGAAGAAAGTTACCAAAAAGGGCTTTCCTTTTATAAGAGCAGCCAGCTTGACGACGCCCAGAGCCAATGGTCGAACGCCTTAAAGATAGATCCGACTTTTGCCAAGGCCAAGACCGCCATGGCCATGCTGGCCGAAGAGAAATATCAGGAAGATCGTAATGTGCCTTTTGATGAGTTGGTCCAAAGTAGTTATGAAGAGGCTATGAAATTATTCCGGCAGGAGAAATATCCAGAGGCTCTGGTCAAGCTCAAGGAGGCAGCTAAGATGGGGCCCAACCAGCCGCAAGTAAATCTTTTATTAAAGAGATGCCAGGGAAAAATTGACGCAAAAGAAAATGTTGATTCGATCCTAGAACATACAGCCAAAGCCAGGGAGGCCCAGGCTAAAGCTCTGACCGAGACGGCGCTGGCCGAGTGGGATGAGGTCCTCAAGCTGGACCCGGATGACAAGGAAGCGCGAAACGCCAAGGAAGTCCTGTCTAGTGCCGTTTTGCAAGAGAATGCTGGACGGATCAAGGCTCTCCTGGCCAAGGCCCGGCAACTGGGAGACCAGGGAGACTGGGTAGGCGCGAAGAAATGTTATGAGGATGTCCTGGCTTTGAACCCTGCAGATCAGGAAGCCCAGGAGGGGCTGGCGCAGGCCAAGACCAAGCTCGAAGCCAAGAGTGCAACAATAGAGATCGCCAGTCTTTTGAAGCAGGCGCAAGAAGCCTTTGACCAAAAGGATTTCAGGCAGGCCAAAAAGTTTTACCAGCAGGTCCTAGACCTTGATCCAAAACAGGCCGAGGCCCTGGCGGGCATGGACAGGCTGAGCGACGAGGAAAACCCCATGTCCTCGGATGCTTTTAAGAACGAACATTACAATAATGGGATAGGCTTATACACCTCGACTAATTACACCGAGGCGCTCAAGGAGTTCCGGGCCGTTCCAGATAACGATCCGGCCTTTGAACAGGCGCAGAAACACATCAAGTCCATCAAGGCAATCATGGAAGGTCCAAAGGAAGGGGCCCATGCGACACCAACGCCTTAGCATTCTCTGTCTGTCCGCCTGTCTAGTGCTGTTCTGTATGGGCGGCGCAAGCACGGACAAACCGGCGAACAAATTCTTTTCCCTTAAGCAAAAGGACGGCAGGACCTGGTTGGCCGACCCGGACGGTAAGATCTTTTACAGTATGGGGGTCAACATGGTGGTGCCTTCGGATTATTCGCCCGACAGCCAGGCCAAATTCTACACCTGGCTTAAAAAACATCTCTATTTTCTGAGCCGGGAGGAGTGGGGGAAATCGGCGGTGGAACAGGTGAAAAAGTTCGGGTTCAACACCCTGGGCGCTTGGTCCGACGAAGTCACCTTTCACAAGGGCCTTCCTTTCACAGTGGACATGGGGCTCACGGCCGAAAAAGGTGAGGAACAGGAAAGCGGCCAGGCTTCCAATCTGGTGGATGTATTCGACCCGGTTTGGGAAAGCATGGTCCATAAAAAAGTGGTCAGTGTGGTGGAGCTCTACAAGGACGACCCCGACCTCATCGGCTATTTCACGGACAACGAACTTCCGTGGTACGGTTCCAAAGACCAATACACGGCCGGGCCGGACCTTTTTAACCAATACTTGTCTCTTCCAGCCGAGGCGCCGGGCAAGAAGTTTTTGATCCAGTTCCTGATGGATCGTTACCATTCCGACATCCAACAGATCAACGCGGCCTGGAAGACGGAGATGTCCAATTTCGAGAACCTAGGGGGCCCCCAGCTGCTGAGCAAGACCGAAGCGGCCGTGATCAGGGACAGCCGGGATTTCGAGGCGCTCGTGTTCAATAAATATTTTGAGATCACCACCAAGGCCATCCGTGCTATCGATCCCAACCACCTCATTCTCGGATGCCGTTTCCTGGAAAAGGTGCCTGACGACGCCGTTGCGGCTTGCGGGAAATACTGCGACATCGTTTCGGTCAACCATTTCAGCGGGTCGGGCCGGGTCAACCGCCACCTGCTGGACCGGATCTTCCTGGTCTCCGGCAAACCGATATTGATCACGGAGTTCTCTTTCCGGGCCACCGAAAACCAGAGCAACGACAGGAACCTCGTGGGGCCGAGCGTGACGGTCAAGACCCAGAAAGAACGCGCGGAACACTACAGAAGTTATGTTTTGAGCGCCCTGCCGCTCCCCTATGTGGTCGGCTGTCACTGGTACCAGTTCTTTGACGACCCGGACCTGGGGAGATGGGACGGCGAGGACAGCAATTTTGGCCTCGTGGACGTGGAGGGGAAGGAATACGAGGACCTTAAAAAAGCCGCAATCGAGCTGAATAGCGCAGCGATCAAGACCAGGATGGAAAGCCCGGTCTATTCTTTTCCTTTGACCGCAACAGGGCAGGCCAATAATCCCGCGGGTCTGACCCAGGTCCACAACGCGGATGAGTTCAAGGTCTTCAATGATTTCACCCAGCCGTCCCCTGATACCCAGGTCTGGATAGACAAGGCGCGGGGCGGGGTTTGTTCCTGGGAAAACGCAGGCGGAAGCCTCAAGCTGACCTATGATCCAGGCAAGGGCAAAGGAATTAAAGTAAGTATTTTCTCCAGCATGGGAGAGGCGGCGGATAAAAGCAAGAACATGTCCGGGATGGGCGTCCTCAGCTTCACAGCCAGCCTTCCTCAGGACACGGTTTTCTACTTATTTATCAACGAGTCCGGTTTTGATGCTGCAGCCAGTGCCGGGTTTAAAGGGGTAGCCGGCGCGGATGGCGAATCCTTTGGGATCACCCACAGGCTTTACGGGCGTGGAGGGGATGCGGTATCCTATGTGGTCCCGCTGGTTGATTTTGAGCAGCGCTGGGAAGCTGGCAACCAAGAGGGAAACCAAACCTTGGATCTCCAGGCTATCAAGTCTGTGGACCTGTATATTCCCGGAGGCCAGTCGGCCGGGGTCGCGGTTATCAAGAGCGTTTATTTTACCCGTTGAGACTTCTAATAAAAGCTCGCGAAAGGAGGCGTTATTTTGCAGGTCAAAGCTGGTGTGATGGGCGCGGCGGGAGGGAAAATGTCCGCTGAAGCCAAGAAGAAATCCTATATGCTGGGCCGTGCCTTAGCTGAGGCCGGTTGCGTCGTGGTCACGGGAGGATGTCCCGGCCTGCCCTCAGAGGCCACCCGCGGGGCCAAATATGCCGGGGGCCTGACCCTGGGCATTTCTCCGGGCCTTAATCTCCAGGAACATGTGGAGCTTTACAAGTCTCCCACAGAATACCTGGATATCCTCATTTTCACCGGGTCGGGCTTGATGGGCCGAGAAGTCATCGGCGTCAGGAGCTGCGACATTATCTTCATCGTAGGGGGTCGTTCCGGCACCCTGGGTGAGTTCAGTATCGCCTACGACGAGGGGCTGCCCATCGGAGTTTTAGAAGGGACGGGCGGCATCACCCTGGGCTTGAGGCAGGTGCAAAAGCTCGTCAACAAGAAAACGGGCAGCGTGGTGCTTTACGACAAAGACCCCTACCAGCTGGTACGGCGGCTACTCAAAGAGCATGAAAAACACAAAATCAGAAAGATCAATTATTCCGCGGGGTAAATTTTTCCTCTTTTTTTGTCTGGCTGTCATAACGCCATGCCTGGCTTGGGCCGGGGACAGGGTCTATTTTGATGTTCCCAATGCCCGGTATAACGCCGGAGATACCATCCTTGTGAAATACCAGACAAGCCGCAGGCCGTCCTTCCCGCGTCTTAAATTCCTCGGGCAAAATATCTCCCTTTATCTGGCTAAACAAGGCCCCAAAGGCCGGTTGTATCAAGGGCTGGTGGGAATACCTGTGGAGACCAAACCCGGCAGGTATGCTTTGGATCTTAGCTTGGACCCCAAGAACAAGCTTATGGATATCCACCAAACCATAGAGGTCGGCAAAGAGGGGCTTCCCGCCAAATTGGTCAAGCTCCAGGTCCCCTCCCTGACCGCTCAAGGTTTGGAGGTGCTGTCCAAGGAAACAGGACAGCTGAAAAAAACCATTAAATCCAAACCGCGGGACAGGATGTGGAGAGGGACCTTCATCATCCCGGTAAAAGGCAGGATCTCAGGCTATTTCGGGGAAAAAAGGGTTTATAACAAAGGTTTGGCTACCTGGTATCACAAGGGAGTAGATATCGCGGCGCCAGCCAATACTCCCATCAAGGCTTCCAACCGGGGCGTGGTGATCCTGGCCGAGAAATTACAGGAGCACGGCAACACGGTCATGATCGACCACGGCCTGGGCGTGAACAGCATTTACCTGCACCTCGGCAGGCTTAAGGTCAAGCCCGGCCAGACCGTGGCCAAGGGTCAGGTCATCGGCCTGGTAGGCACATCGGGCATTTCCACAGGTAATCATTTGCACTGGGGCATCCAGGTCCACGGAGTAGCGGTCAATCCGGTGCAATGGCTGAAAAAGACCTTTTTCTGAACTTCCTCGCCGGGTTGTATCTGTTGGAAAAGGGTGCAGGCGGGTCTATAATGATTAATCCGTAATTTTAAGCGATGACGCGAAAGGATTTTTGATGTTTGGAAAGTTGCTGACCGACATTTTCGGGACCAAGCATGGACGGGCCGTCAAGGTTTTGATGCCCAGGGTCGAGGCTATCAATGCTGTGGAGCCGCAGATCCAAAAGCTCAGTGATGACGAGCTGAAGAACAAAACAGCCGAGTTCAAGGACCGGTTGAGCCATGGCGAGACTTTGGACGACCTCCTGGTGGAAGCGTTTGGCGTGGTCAGGGAGGCCAGTAAAAGGACCATGGGAATGAGGCATTTTGACGTCCAGCTTCTGGGCGGCATGTTCCTGCACCAAGGCAAAATTTCCGAGATGAGGACAGGCGAAGGAAAAACCCTGGTGGCTACCCTGCCTGTTTATCTCAACGCCCTGACCGGCAAGGGCGTGCATGTGGTCACGGTCAACGATTACCTGGCCGAGAGGGACAGCCTGGGCAGGGGTAATTTCAAGGGCATGGGAAACATCTACCAGTTCTTAGGGCTGACCGTGGGCTGCATCAAGCATGACCTGCCTACCCTGGAGCGCCAGGCGGCCTACCACGCGGACATCACCTACGGGACCAATAATGAGTTTGGTTTTGATTATTTGCGGGACAATATGGTCACGCACCCACAAGAGCGGGTGCAAAGGGAACTGAATTACGCCATCGTGGACGAAGTGGACAGCATCCTCATTGATGAGGCCAGGACACCCCTCATCATTTCAGGGCCAGCCGAGGAATCCACCGATAAATACGTGAAAATCGACCGCATTATCCCCAGGCTCAATCCCTCCACGGACTATAAAGTTGATGAAAAAAGCAGGACCGTGGCCTTGACCGAGGAAGGCGTGACCAAAGCCGAGAAACTCATCAACGTGGGCAACCTCTATGACAACGTGAACATCGAACTGGTGCACCATATCAACCAGGCCTTAAAAGCCCACACTCTTTTCAAGCGGGACGTCGATTATGTGGTGAAGGCCGGAGAGGTCATTATCGTGGATGATTTCACGGGCCGGCTCATGCCCGGCCGCAGATACAGCGACGGCCTGCACCAGGCTTTGGAGGCCAAGGAAAAGGTCGAGGTGGCCCGGGAGAACCAAACCCTCGCCACGATCTCTTTCCAAAACTACTTCCGTCTGTACAAGAAGCTTTGCGGAATGACCGGTACGGCGGACACCGAGGCCGCGGAGTTCTGGGAGATCTACAAGCTGGACGTGGTGGTGGTCCCGACCAACCGGCCCATGGTCCGGGAAGACGCGCCTGACCTTATCTATAAGGACAAAAAGCAGAAGATCAAGGACGTGGTCAACGAGATCGCGGAACGGAGCCGCAAGGGACAGCCTGTGCTGGTGGGAACGGTTTCGATAGAGAAGAACGAAGAGCTTTCCGAGGCTTTGAAAAAACGGGGAGTACCCCATCAGGTCCTCAATGCCAAGCAGCACGAACGCGAAGCCGAGATCATCTCCTTGGCCGGCCAAAAAGGGGCGGTCACGGTAGCCACCAACATGGCCGGCCGGGGCGTGGATATCGTGCTGGGCGAGGGCGTGGTGGACCTGGGCGGTTTGCATGTCATAGGCACGGAACGGCACGAGAGCAGGCGCATCGACAACCAGCTCAGAGGACGGTCGGGCCGGCAAGGCGACCCGGGTTCCAGCCGGTTCTACGTGGCTTTTGAAGACGATCTGATGCGCATTTTCGCCAACCAATGGGTCACCTCGCTGATGGGCAAACTGGACGACCTGGACGGGGCTCTTACAGACCATCCCTGGGTGAGCCGGGGCATCGAAAGGGCCCAAAAGGCCGTGGAAGGGCATAACTTTGAGATCCGCAAGCACCTCATTGAGTATGACGACGTGATGAACAAGCAGAGAGAGGTCATTTATAGGGAACGGAGCTTGGTGTTGGAGGGGGCCAACCTCAAGCCCCATGTCCTGGAGATGATGCGGGATGTGGTCAGCGAACTGGTCGGACCTTACGCGCCGGCCAAAGTCTATCCCGAAGAATGGCCCCTCAAGGACCTGCAGGCCAGGGTCAAGCAGGACTTTCCCGTCGTGCTGGACCTGACCGGCGTGGAAATAGTCCGGCTGACCCGTGAAAACCTGGAGAATATCCTATACGACGAACTTTTAAAGGCCTACGAGAACAAGGAAAAAGAGGTCGGGCCGGACACCCTGCGGGAAATAGAAAGAGCGGTCCTTTTGCAGGTTGTGGACACCCAGTGGAAAGACCATCTGTACAACATGGACCAGCTCAAGGAAGGCATCGGCCTGCGGGGTTATGGTCAAAAAGACCCTCTGGTGGAATACAAGAGGGAAGGTTATGAGATGTTCAGCGCTATGATCCAGCGCATCAAGGAAGAGACCGTCCAGTTCATCTTCAAGGTCAAGGTGGTGACCCAGCAGGCTCCAGCCAGCAGTCTATTGCCCAGGCGTTACAGGGAAGAGCACCCGGAGTTCGACCGGGCCAAGGCTGTGGCTCCCCAGAGGCAGCCGGAGCCCGCGGCAGGTCCTTACGGCCAGGCGCCTTTTGGAGCGCCGCCAGGTTATCCGCCGCCCCAGGAAGAGTCTAGGGAAAAATTGCAACCCGTCACCAGGGACAAGCCAAAAATTGGGCGTAATGACCCCTGTTTTTGCGGCAGCGGTAAAAAGTACAAGAAATGCCACGGGGCCTAGTGAACTTGGTATTGGGACTAGACGAGCAGTGTTTTTGGAGAGTATGATATCAATTCGTAGGTTTGAGTCTGTTTTTCTGAGCTTCATTAATTTAAATGGTCGGGGAAAGGGAGGTAGGTCAAAGATGATCAGGAAGATCGGTTCCATATTCGTTATCCTTGCCGCCATGGCGGCTGTTTTGAAAATGAGCGCCAGGGCGGAGGTGTTGACGCTTCCCATTACCCAGGACACTTCCATTTCCTGCTCCGATGGGGAGCTGGATTTTAACCAGGGCAAATGCCCCAGGATCAAGATGAAAGGCATCGAGAACCTGCTGCTCCTGGGCATCGACCCGGCCTCCCTGAAGAACAAAGTCATCACCAAGGCCATCCTTCATATCCAGGGCACGGACAAGAATATGATGGTCCGTAAAGTGGGTTTTTCCACGGTGGCCTATATCGGCTGGCCGGAGGGAAATTCGGAGCATGACAACAAGGGCACGGCAGGGGATTCTTGTTTCCTGACCCCGGAGCTGGGCTCCGGCAAAACCTGGGCCGGCCCGGGCTCCAACTTTTTGGACGTGGTCTGGGGCCATGGCGGCACCTTTTGGACAGAGAGCTTTGTGCAGCCCGATGACCAGCAGTGGTACTTGATGGAGTTTGACGGCCGCATTGTGGAGGCTTACGCGGCCGGTCTGTCAGGCGGTATCCTGGTCACCGACGACAACGGTGAGACCAAAGGCATAAGCAAAGATGCCGTTCCGGACACCAACTATTCCAATAATTTATTCTTTGCCCATGAGCAAAACGCTTCGGCGCCGTTCCTTGTCGTGCATACCCAGGCGGCATCCAGGAGCGGGGCCAAGAGCCTCAAAGTGAGCGTCAAGCCGTGGAATTCAGGGGCTGATTTTGACAACGGCGGGCTGGAGCTATCCTGGCCCGGCCCCAGGGACCAAAAAGAATACAAGAGCATCCTTGGATACAGGATCAAGATCACCAAGGGGGGCAAGACAGAGGACGTGCCTTTGTGGGCTCATCCGCCGCTGGCCAGACCAGGCGAAAGAGCCAGGGCTCTTTTGAAATATCCCGAAGCAGGCGCCAGGGTGACGGCCCGCGTCGAGGTAGTGGGCCGGGGCGGGGTCGTGGCGGCCTCGGGCGGAGCTAGCGGCGTCATATCCAAGAAGCTCAAAAATCCTAAGGCCCTTTCCTTTCCAGAGATCAAGAACGCTCCGGGAGAGCCTCTGTCCAACGACTTGGCCAAGATTTGGGTGATCCCCGACTGTACCAAGGCTAATCCCATTACCGGCAATGTGCAGGAGGAAGCTGGCGTTTCCTATGACGGCGACCCCTCCGGCAGTTACCGCAACGCCAATATGACCTGGAGCGGCAAAAACCACACGGTGACCTTGTCCGCCATCCGGGGCGAATGGGTCGGGTTCCAGGTCGTGTGCGAGAATGTCAGCACCACCAGCGTGACCTATAAGATCCAGCCGGGACCTCTCAAAGGTCCGGGGAGTTCCCTGATACCCGCCAAGGCCATTGAGCTTTCCAAGTTGTGGTATGTCAAGGTCGGCGACAAGGACAGGGACTGGTACGCGGACCCCATGCTGCCGCTCAAGGCCGGAGACTCTTTCTCGGTACCCGACGAAAAGAACGCCGTGCCCCAGCAAAGCAACCAGACCGTTTATGTCGAGTTTTTCGTGCCCTTAAAAGCAAAGCCCGGCAAATACGCGGGAAGCCTGGCCGTCAAAACAGGGGACCAGGGTACCTTGGCCCTCAAGGTCAATCTCCAGGTCGCGGCGCCGGTGATGCCCAAAGAAGCGCACTTTGTTTTCTCCATGAACGCTTACAACTCACCGGGCGGGCCTTACGGAGACGCCTGTTTCAGTGATTTTAACAACGCCGAACGGACCTTCTATGTCATGGCCCATACCCATCGTACGGACCTTGTCGTGGTCCATTACAAACACAACGGCGGCCTCGATGATGTGAACTGCATCGCTCCTCCTTTGACGGGCCAGGGCAAGAATTTGAGGGTCAAGGATTGGGCGTTGTGGGACAAGAGGTTCGGACCGCTTTTTGACGCGTCCGCTTTTAAAGGGACCCCGCGGGAAGGCGTGCCGTTATCCCACTTTTTCCTGGTGTTCTCCGAGAACTATCCCACGACCATGGCCGACGGTTATAAGTGGAACAGCTCCACCTGGGAAGACCACTGGAAGGTGGCCGGCCAGCCCGAGGACGGGTTCAGCCAGGTTTACAAGGACCAGTGGGTGGCCTTGGCCAAGGATTACATCAAGCATTTCAAACAAAAACACTGGAAGACCAATTTCCTGCTGATGCCCAATGACAAGTGCGATTACAAACAATATAACTCGGGCACCAAAAAAGACGGCAGCGGGGTCAGTTTCTGGAGGATGGATGAGCCGATGTTCGTCAGCGATTTTGAGGCCCTGGGAGTGCTGGGCAACCTGCTGCGGCAGGCCCAAAAAGGCGACCGCAGCAGCTTCAGCTTCCGGGCCGATATTTCCTACCCGCAGTGGGGCAGGGATGTCCTGGACAGGGTCCTGGACCTTAACTGTTCCGGCAATTTCACCGGATACAGGAGGTTCCTCCTGGACTGGAGAGAAAGGTACGGCGAAAGGATATGGACCTACGGCGGAACCCCTGCCTGCACGGACAGCCCGTTCGGGCTATGCGCTCACGCGTTGGATCTGTATTCCAGCGGAGCGGATGGTTTTGCGCCGTGGCTGGTGCTGGGCAACGAGGGCAACTGGACCAAGTTCGAAGATACCAGCGTGATCTACACCGGCAAGCCCATGGGCATCATGGGAGCCTGCGCGTCGCTGAGGCTCAAAGCCTACCGCCGTGCGGAGCAGGATGTTGAGTATGTTTGGCTTTACGCGGCCAAGAAGGGATTGCTCAAGAACGACCCGAACCGGCTGCAAGTTGCCAAGGCGCTGGAAGGGGCCATCAAGACCACCAAGCAGACCGGGAAACTTGATGCCAACGGCGGGGCGGAAGTGCAGACCTACATGAGCACCAACCCCGATGATTTTGAAAAGCTCAGGCTGGCCCTGGTCAAGGCGATGAAAAAGTAAGGCTTTACGATAGCTTGTTTTCAATCAGCCTATCCCTTGCGTAAAAGCAGGGGATAGGCTTTTTTTTTGGAATTTAGACTGTTTCTAAGCATGTCGTCCGCCTGTAACTAACCGGAGATGATGGTAAACTTGACACAGCCGCTTCGTCGGGCATCCAAAATACATTTTTTGGGGCGTTGAAATGGGCAGACGACTCGTTTTACTTATCATCCTATTTTGGTCTGTTTCGGCCTGGAAAGCTGAGGCGGCAGTGTACTGGTATATGGAGGCGCCCGGCTGGGTCGAACCCACCGGCAATCCCGATTGGACGAACCTGTCGTACTTTAATGTCTACAACGAGCTGACCACCACGGCCACAGGCCCAATCCTCGTGACCTATACCCTGGCGAATGGTCTCACTTTTAAGCCCGTCTCTTTCGGATTACAGCCGTCCAGCGTCAACTATGACGCCGGCACCGGGGTGACCACCGTGACCTATAATTTGGGCAGTATGGCCGGACAGACCAATAACTATGGTTATTGCGGCTTTGCTATCAATTACACCACGGTCAACCCCACGACCCTGATCCAGGAAAACCAGCAATTCACTGTGACAGCGACCCTGAGCGGGGCCAGCAGCGTCAGTGCCAACCCCCAGAGCTTCCAGGCGCCCGCTTTATTCGAGACCGTCGGCAAGAACATTGATCCCGACCCGATCGAGGCGGTGCCGAGCACGGCCACGGCCAACCTCTATTTGGAAACTTCGCAATATTATAACTGCTCCAACCTCGTGGTCTGGGATACGCTTCCCAACGGCACCTCCTACATCCCCGGCACCAGTTATCTGGATAACGAGACCAGCGATGAACCCGGGTCCGGGACCCAGCTCTGCCGTCCTGACGGGACTTCGCTGCTGGTGTGGTCTGTTCCAGCTGACCCTTGGACCCTGGCCGGGTCAGACCCCGTCCTGAGCTACGGGTTCACCATCAACTCGAATTACAGCGTTACGGGCTGCGACAGCGCCGGAGCGCCGGTCTATTGCACCGACATGCTGCCCAATCTCGTGGGTGACAGCTTTAATTACGCCAGCATCAGCGGCCAGTCCCCGGCCAACGCGGGATCCGCCCTGCAAACCGGTGTGTTTGCGGACATCGATATCGACGACCCCTCCATCACCAAGACCATCGGGAGCATTACCGACAGCCAGGGTAACCCTGTTTCGGGTAGTTATGTCACGCCCGGCGATATCGTGACCTACAGCATCACGGTAGTTTCTCCGACGGCACCTACCCATGACCTCAAGGTCAGGGATTTCCTGCCATCATCCATGGCTTTTTTGGGTTCCCTTACCAATTACACCACGACCGGAGGCGTGCCCGCGCCGACCCAGAGTTTTGTCAATTCCAATTTGTGCTACTGGACCTGGTCCGCGGATTTTCCCAAGGGCGGGTCCTGGAACGTCACCTTCCAGACCCAAGTGCTGGATAATACCTATTTGCCCGACCCCGGGGCCTCGACCCTGACCAACATGGGCGATTTTTGGGACACTAATACCTCGGGGACCACCTCGGGGTTGGGACAGTACGATGCCCCGGATTTGACCTACCAGAACAATGTGGTTACGACCAAGAGCGCCAGCAAAAGCACGGGTACTGGCGGCGATATCATTAACTATACGATCGCGGTCACCAATAACGGCGGCAGGGCCATTAACAATGTTGAGGTCTTTGACACCATCCCGGCCGGCATGACCTATGTCAGCAGCACGCCCACGGCCAGTTCCGAGGCCGTCAACGGGGACTCCAGCACCACGGTCAAATGGAACAACCTGGGGATTCTGAACCCCGGCAGTTTCCTGACCCTCTATGTGTCCGCCTCGGTCAATCCGGGCGACCCGGGAGGGGAGACACTGACCAATTTTGTCGCCCCTGTTTTTTACTCCTCCCAGCTGACCCCTGGAGCGCCCGGGAGGAACTATTACAACGGCGTTACGGCTTTGGCCAGCGTGCAGGTGGCCACCTGGACCATGACCCCGACCCAGACCAGGACAGCGACCGCCACCAGCACGCAGACCTATACCGCCAGCGCGACCGCCACCCCCACCAGCACCGCGACCCAGACCTCGACGGCGACGCAGACCCTGACCAGGACCTATTCGCTTACCGGGACGCAGACTTTCACTCTCACGCAGACCCTGACCCCGTCCCTGACGCTGACCAGCAGTTACACGGCCACCGCCACCAGCACGGCCACGCAGACATCCACTTCGACCTTGACGCTGACCCCATCCGAAACTTTTACCCCCAGCGAGACGGCCACTTACAGCCAAACCTCCACGCAGTCCTATACGGTCACCCTGACCCTGACCCCTTCCAAGACTTTTACCCCCAGCGAGACGGCCACGATCACTTTGACCTGGACCATCACCTGCACTTCGACCAATTCCTATACCAGCACGCAAACCCTGACCCCTTGCCAGACCCTGACGCCATCCCAGACCCTGACGCCATCCCTGACCCAGACCCATACCCCAACCTTGACGCCGTCCCACACCGCGACAGCCACGCCTACCTTTATCACCACACCTCCCGCAGTCGGGACATCCTTTATTTATCCCTCACCGGCTACCGGGGACACGGCGGCCATTGCTTTTTTCATGTCCGTGCCAGGGAACTTCAAGATACGGGTGTATAACGAGGCAGCCGAACTGGTGGAGACCGTAGAGGGGAATATGCAGGCAGGGCCGCAGTTGAGCATGATCCATACTAGGGACTATGTTTCAGGAGTTTACTTGTATATTATCAAGTTGGATTACGGGTCGCAGGGTTCCATCAAAATCGGTCCCAAGAAGTTCATTGTGTTGCATTAGCAAAAAAGGGGTCGGGTTGGATTTGCAAAAAGGAATAGACTCTAGGCAAATATCGAGGAGCATCACGCCTTTTCAGTGGCATTAGAGTCTAGTCCTTCAACCATTCTTCAAGATGTTTTTGGACAAAGGCGTCGTCGTTCAGGTGGGGGTAGGCCTTGTAGATGCGGTCGATTTCCCTGGCCTGGCCTGGGGAAAGGGTCAGGTGCGGGTCAAGGCACCAGATGCCTTTGAGGAGTCCCTGGCGGTGGAGGACTTCATGGAGGCCGGGAACGCAGCCTTTAAAATCGTGAGCTGAGTCAAAAAAAGCCGCATTGCAATCAGTGACCTGAGGACCCAGTCGGACCAGCCAGCCAGGAATTGGCCTGTTTTTTTCCGTGACAGCGTGGATCTTGGCCAGCAATTCCACAGCGCAGCGAGTCCACACCGCCCAGTGCCCCAGCAGTCCTCCCTTGATACGCAGGGCGACCGTCTTTTTTCCCAGTTTGAATGTGTAAGGTGTAAGCAGGTCGCTGACGATATTATCGTCATTGCCCGTATAGAGAGTGATATCTTGAGCCCGGCTGCTGGCAGCCACGGCCCGGAGCACTTCCAAAGTCTGATAACGGTTAAAGGGCGAGATTTTGATGCCTAGCACATTGTCAATCTCGGCGAACTCACGCCAAAATCCATAAGGGAGCGGGCGGCCTCCTACGGCCGGCTGAAGATAAAAACCAAGGATAGGAATGACCTTGGCCACACGACGGCAGTGAGCCAACAGCTCTTGGACCGAAGCCTGGGACAAGGCGGCCAGGCTCAGCAGGCCGGCGTGGTATCCGCAGGACAGGGCCAGGCTGGCTTCTTTTATGGCCTGGTCAGTTTTACCGCAAAGGCCGGCAATTTTAAGCATGGACCTTTTATTTTTTACAGCGGCCTCATCCAAAGTTTCCGAGGCCAGTTGCAGTATAGGCAGGAAAAGATTGTATTTGGGCTGGCGGATCTCAAACTGGGTGGTATGGACACCCACGGCCAAACCTCCTGCTCCGGACGCGTGATAATACCGGATCAAAGCTTTTTGTCTGATTGGGTCCAGGCGGCGCCGGCTATCCAGGGCCAGGGGCATGGCCGGTATGACCATGCCGCGCTGGAAATCAGCAAAAAGATTTTGCGGGACATCGTTGATTTTCATCTCAGTATTTTCCTGTCCGGACCTCAAAGTGCGTTGGTTTATTGAATTCCAGCCCCTTGTTTTTTACCCAATGCCCCACCCAGGCCACCATCTGGTCAACACTGACCCGGGGCTTTCCAAAAAGTTCCACGGCTTTGGAGGCGTTGGACAAGAGTGCCGTGTCGGATGCAACGCCCTCGAAAACCGGGTCGACGCCGAATATTTTACCGAATTGGCCGGCAATTGCCCTGATGGAAACAGTTTCCAAGCCCGTTACATTGATGACCAGGGGAGGCGTCTGACAGAGGGGAAGGCTTCGCAGGACCATTTCCTGGGCGTCTCCCTGCCAGATGATATTGGCATAGCCGGTATTGAGGGGAACTGCCTGACCCGTGAACACTTTTTTGGCCACATCCAAAAGCACCCCATAGCGCAGGTCAATGGCATAGTTGAGCCGGATGAGACAGGTCTTGGTCTTGTTCTCGCGGCTGAAATATTCAAAGATACGTTCCCTGGCCAGGCCGGACTGGGCATATTCTCCCACAGGGCCCGGAGTATCGGTTTCTTGGCAGCCGCCCATTTTAACAGGCGCGAGAGGATAGACATTGCCCGTTGAAAGCGCCACGATCCTGGAGCGTTTAAAACGGTTGGCGATGAAGGTAGGCGCCAGGGCATTGGTAGCCCAGGTCAGGTATTCGGCGCCGGTGGAGCCGAATTTGCGGCCTACCAGGAAAATAACATTGGCAGCGTCCGGCAAGTTCTTTATCTGGTCCTCGTTCAAAACGTCGGCGTTGAGGGTCCGGATATTATTTTTTTCCAGTTTTTCCTGGACACCAGGCTCGGAAAAACGGGAAACGCCGTACACATTACTTTTGAGGCCGCCAGCATCCAAGGCCCGGCGTAGCATCAAGGCCAGGGTGGGACCCATTTTCCCGGCAACGCCCAGGATGAGGAAATCCCCGGATAAGCGTTCCATGTCCCGTATAAGTTCAGGAGAAGGACGGGACATTACTTCTTCGAGTTCTTGTTCAGTAGATATGAATTTGGGGAGCTTCAGGTTTTTCGCTGCCATTTTCGGTCTCATTGTCCAGGGACCAGAGCCACACAATCGATCTCCAGGCTGAAAGTTCCCATGCCTGCCTGGACAGTGGTCCGGCTGGGGTAAGGTTCATGGACGAAATTTTTATATACCTCGTTGAATTCAGAGAGGTTTTTAAAATCCGAAAGATATACATTTACCTTAACCACATTCTCCCAGGAAGTTTTGCTGGCCTCTAATAAAGAGCCCACATTGATCAAGGCTTGTTCTGCTTGGTCCTTGAAGGTCCCCTGTTTGGGTTCTCCAGTTACAGGGTCAACCGGAAGCTGGCCGGAAACAAAAACGAGCGGTCCATCGACTTTCATGGCGGGTGAATAGGGGCCCTTGGGTTTGGCGCCCTTGTTTGAAAAGACGGCCTCACGCATGCTTTTTCCCTTTCCGTAACTTGATAATCGATCCCTAACTCTCTATACTTTAACAGAAAACTATTGTAATCTCATTTGCAGGCACGAACAATACCTGAAGAAAAACCATTGGTAAAAAAGAAGAAAACCATGTTCCCAGGGAAACGACGAATCATCGCCTTGTTGGTGGTCTTTGGGGCCGTTGCGGGTTGGTCGGCAGTCCATGCTCAGACGAATACTGCGACCAATACGGATACTGACACTGAGACGGCTACTGCAACCGCAACTCCCTCCGCTTCCGCGACAACCACCATGACTCTTACAGTCACCCCAACTCCCACGGCTTATTTATCCCTTATGAAGGTTGTGACGCCCAGCGGGGTTATCCTTCTTCCCGCGACTACCCAGACCCCAGTCACTTTTACCATCAGCTATTCCAATACGGGAGGCGAAGTTCTGACCAATGTGATGATTTGGGATACGCTTAATACCGGTTTGTGCTACCTGACCACCACGGCAGGGGCAGCCCTGACCGCCGACAGCGTCATTTCTTGCACTTCAGGTTCTTTCCTGGTCTGGAACGCGCCATCTCCTCTAGTTCCCGGGAGCAGCGGCAATATTGTTTTTTCAGCCCTAATTAATAATGTGCCCTATTACACCAATATAACTAATTTTGCGCTGGCCGGAGCCGACCAGCTAGCCAGCCCCGTGACCTCCACGACCACCAGTTCAATAATTATTTATACCCTTCCTCAGGCGGGGAGCGCTCCTCCTACCTTTGTGTTGAATAATTTGTCCCTGCAGTTATCTTGGACCCCCGGCATAGCTGGAAGTTATCCTATAGCGGGATATCCTGTTTGGCGCAGCGCTGACGGTGGCTTTTCCTACTCGCAAATCACTTTGACCGGAAGCAGCATTACCAGTTGCACCGACCAACTTCCCGCAGTCCAAACGTTTATTTACCTCGTGAAGGTGATGGATACCCTGGGCAATGAAGTCGCTTATCCGCCTCTTGTCCTTAAACCTTTGCCGGTCAGCATGGCACTGGACCACAACAGTTTTAATCCAGCCAAGGGCGGAACCTTGAACGTCAAATATCACCTCAGACAGCTCGGCAGTGTGTCCATCTACATCTATAACCTCAGGGGAAATCTGGTCAGGAAATTGGTGGATGACACGGAGACTTTCGGGGAACATGTGGCCCAGTGGGACGGAAAGAACGGACAAGGAGATACAGTCAGCAGCGGGGTTTATTTGTTCCATTTAGAAGCCGCGGGAGGGGATGCCGTGAACCAGAGAGTGGCGGTCATCAAGTGATGGATAATTTCTTTCACCCAGGAAAATGCAGGAAGATCAATCCCGTGATCTTTGCTTGCTTATTTGTATTGTTCCCAACTTTTTTTATTGGGGTCTTTCCCAGCTTGAGCTGGGGCGGGGGAGCAGGAACAACTGGCGCTGATATTATGGCAGAGGAGTTGGGGGCCAGGCCCAGGGGCATGGGAGGCGCTTATGGGGCTGTGGCCAATGACGCCAATGCCGTAGATTATAATCCAGCGGGATTAACTCAGATCCTAAGGTCCAATGCTACCCTAACCCACTGGATCGAATTGGACGGCACGACCCTTGATTTCATTAGCTATGTTTTGCCCCTGGGAGCCATGGGGACCGTGGCGGGCAGTGCGACCCTCCGTCAAGTCCCTTCCATCAGCAATACGACCGCTGAACCGTCAGTCAATGTGGACGATATTCTGGTGGGTCTATCCGGGGCAACAAAACTGGAGAATTGGTGGCCTGGTTTGTCGGGCGGAATGTCCTTAAAATTTGTCAGCTCCACCCTGGGAAACTATACGGCTTATACGGGAGCCCTTGACGCAGGGGTCCTCTTGGAGGACCTGCCCTACCATTCCAAGGCGGCTTTGGCCATGGAAAATTTAGGTATGCCTATCAAATACATTGATGTGGCCGACCCCCTTCCGTTTTGCTTAAGGTTGGCCGGCTGCAGTCAGATCTTTGAAGATAGCGTCAAGGAGCTATTAGTAGCCGCTGATCTCGTTCAACCAATCAATGGCTACGCCAACTTGGACATCGGGGCTGAATTCATTTACCTCGGGTTCGTAGCTTTCAGGGGAGGTTATACCTTGGATTTTCAGGAAGGAACAAGGGGGCTCGTGGGCGGCCTTGGGATCAAGTATGTTTGGGATAAGACCGATTACAGACTGGATTATGCCTACAACCCTTTTTACTGGAAAAATAGTTACACGCCCACCCATCTGATCTCTCTGTCCGTATTCTTTTAAGGCTTGCGGGAATGAAAAATATATTTTGCAGAAGCTTATCAATTATCCTGAGTCATTTGCTTCCCACGCATTGCCAGCAATGCCAGAAGATCCTGCGGGCCGCTCCAAACCCCTGTTTTTGTACGGAATGCTGGGGCAGTATCAAGGTGGTCCGGAAACCGTTTTGCCAATACTGCGGGAAACCTTTCCCGTCTTCCCCTGGATTGGAGAAAAGCGGTCCCTCGCTGTGTTATTTCTGTAAGAAGAAAAAACCTTGTTTTGAAAAAGCAAGGGTAGCGGCGTTGTACGAGGGGGTCATGAAAAAAGCCATTCGTCTTTACAAGTTCGAGGATAAAGAAAGGCTGGCGCGCCCCCTCGCTGTTTTCCTTGAAAAAACCTGGAGGGACGAACCGGAGTTTGCGGGGTGCGAGGGGATCGTGCCCGTTCCTTTGTTTTGGAAAGTCCGAAAAGAGAGGGGATTTAACTCTGTCCTGCTTTTGGCCCAAGAGACAGGCAGGCTGTTGCGCTTGCCTGTCCTGGGTTACGGCTTGAAGAAAATCAAGCCCACCCTGCCGCAAAGGGGATTGAAAAGGAAACAGCGGTTGAAAAACATCCAGGGTGTCTTCGCGGCGGGCTCTGAATCCAATAAGATTGTCGGGAAAAAGATTTTGCTTGTGGACGACCTTTTTACAACTGGCGCCACCGCAGGCGAGTGCAGCATTGTCCTTAAACAAGCCGGAGCAAAACAGGTCTTTGTCTTGACCTTGGCCCGGGGAGCCTGAGCCCAGAGAAAACAGGTTGGTTATTGACAAGGAACAATGCATTGTTTAACATTTGCTTCAAAACCAAACTTTAAAGGAGGGTTAAGCATGAGGAAGATTGTTTTTGTTTTGGCGGTTGTTGTGGCCATGCTGTTCGCTTTAAAACCGGCACTGGCAAGAAAGAATGTGGCTGAGGAAGGCAGTGGCGGTATTGAGCAGATCGGCATTGGGTTGGATGCCATTCAGAATGCCAGTGGATCCGTTCCGGCTGCCGCTGTGCGGTTACAGATGGATAAGTTGAATGTGGACGGCCTGCTGGGACTGCAGACCACCTCTAATCCCAGTGTGACCAATTTTGGGATTGGCGTGCAGGGCGGTTACCTGATCAAACAGACCACCAACCTCAAAATAAGGGCCATGGGAAGATTCACCCTGGGCACCTACTCAGGGGGCGGCGTGAACGCCACGACGATCGGGCTAGGAGGGGGATTGAGCGCCGAGTTATTTTTATCCAATATCCCCGAACTTGGACTGGAAAGCAGCCTGTTGCTTGGATTGCTTTCCTCATCCGGGTCAGGCCAGTCCAGCACTACTTTTGGAATTATGGGAAATGGGTTTACTCCGTTAACGCTGGCGATCCATTATTATTTCTAAAAAATAGAACAGAAGTTTCTTAAAAAGGCCTTATTGCTTGTTGGGAATAAGGCCTTTTTCTTTGGCATAATATTGACTTTATCATTTGGCAAGCTACAATTTGCTCTAATGAATAACCCTTTGCGAAAAAACCCTTTAAAATCTATAAAAAATAGAAAAGCGGGAGCCGTTTTTTTATCGGTGCCAGTAGTCATTTTGCTGGTTTTGTCTGGTTTTTTGCCCGCATCCTCCGCTGTAAAAAAAGAGCCGGCCCGTGTTGTCCCTCAAGATAATTTGAACGGCAGTATCATCGGCATTCCCCTGAGCAAGGAAGTCAACGCCACCTATATCAATACCGGGCTTGTCCATGGGGCAGAGCCGGGTATGCAATTCGGCGTCTACAGAAACGGTTCTTTGATCGCCGTATTAGAGATCACCATCGTGATGCAAAGGATGTCCGCGGTCAAAATCGTACAGATGGAAAAAGGGGAATCGCTCCAAATCGGCGACCAAGTGGCCTTATTGCGCGGCGCTCCCGTCAGGCTTATCCCTAAGCGTAAGCCTGCAGAAGAAAGGCCCAAGCTTGCTCTGGGTCCGGAGAAACCGCCTGCTTACCTGCCTCAAGGACCGGCCAACGAACGGATCGCCCTACTGGAAAAACGGGTCGATGAACTGGAAAAATTGCTGGCCAAGACTTACGCCATGATCCCCCAAGCCGGACCCCAGGAATTGGCAGTTCCGCCCTTGCCCGAGTTTCCGGTGGCCAATGCGCCTTCCGCGACCACCCTCGCTTTGAATAATGCTCCTAAGGAAGAAGTCATTGAAGGCCCGCCTACAGCGGAATTAGAGAAGAAAACTGCTAAGCCAAAGGAAGAAGAGGTCGATCTTTGGAAGGCCGATACCCCTTATGATAAGATCCCGGAGACAGTACCCCAGACCCAGGAAGAAAAATCGCAGGATCTGGCAGACACAGACAACGAATGGTCGTGGGGCACTCCTTATCAAAACAAGAAAGTCGGTCCCAAAGTCAGGCTTGACGTGGCCTTGCTGGATTCGGATGGGGATGAGTATCAGGGAGGGGCCAAGCTGACCGCCCGCTCCAATTTTGTGGACTGCAAAAATTGGGAACTCAAGATCGTGGACCAGGACGGGAAAGCGGTCAGGACCTATTCAGGCAAAGACAAGCTTCCCACCGAAGTCGAATGGGACGGAAAAAACACCGCCTCGGAAAAGGTCAAGAACGGGCTTTACGCCTATGTGTTCAAGGCCGTAAGCATAGCAGGGGACCCAGCCGCTGCGGACGGTGAAATTCCCAGCCGGAACCCCACCCTGCTGGAAGAAAAGGACTGGAAAGCGGATACTCTGTATGCTGATAATGCTCCGGGTACGAGTTCTGTTATCAAGGCGAAGCGCAAAGAAGACGTCGATTATCAAAGCCTTGTTTTGAATTCCGGTAAGATTTTATTTGCCATTGCCCTGCTTTTGTTGGTCCTGTAAACTTCCCCGCCCTAAAGGGCGGTGTTTTCATAAGGAGGAGATATCTTGTTTGTTCCTCCTCGCTACGCTCGGGCTGCCGTTTATCCCCGGCCTAAAGGCCGGGGTTTTCTCGGCAGTAGTCATAAAACCGGCTTAAAATATTTCGTTGGTTTTGATGCAGAGGGCAAAAGCGTTTAGTGGCTAGTTCCAAGCAGGAGGCATTCTACGCAGTCGGAAACCGTCTGGGCGCGAGCTTGCAGGATCTCATTGGGTTTAGTCTTATTATTATGCCCGCTTTTCTTTTGGCTTCAATGCGAAGACGCTTTTAACCTTCCCAAGCAGACCCTGTTGTATCTATTGCTGTTGCTCTCTTTGATCTTCTGGTGGACTAAATCCGTGGAGTCTCGATTATTCTGGTATCCCCGGCATCTTGTACAGATCGTCCTGCTGGGCTGGCTGGCCTGCGGGATTTTGTCTGTTTTAGTGAACGGCTCCTCCGTCCTTGGCTGGGCCGCGTGGATCGAATGGCTGGCGCTCGTTGTTCTTTTTATTCTGGTCTTTGGCAGCATCGAGAACGACAGTCATCTCAATATGTATTTTTCCCTGGCTTTAATTGCCTCAGGGTTGTATGGAGTTTATGGTTTTTTGCAATTTTTCGGAATAGACGTGATCCATTGGTCTTCCCTGGGCGCAGGCAGGATCTATTCGACCCTTGGGAATCCTGACCAATTAGCGGGCCAAATCGCTTTGGTTCTGCCCCTTGTCGCGATCTTTTTTGTTTTAGGCATCAAGCGTCTTTGGACCCTTCCCCTTTTTATGGTCCTGATTTGCGTCCTGTTCTTTACTCAATCCAAATCGGGACTTTTAGCCTCCTTTATCTCTTTCCTCCTCCTGGTCGTTGGAGTTCTGGTGTTCATGGGGCGGGCGGTTCTTCGGGAGCATCGGATCCAGGTGGTCACCTTGGTGGTAGTTTTTTTTGCCATAGCTTTTGCCAGCTTCATGGTTTCTCCTGGCAAAACTTCTCCCTCTTTGCCAACTTCCTTGTTCGATCTTAAACAAAGCTCTGCGTCGATCCGTATTTTTATCTGGAAAGGGGCGGTCCGGTTGATCGCAGAGTCCCCCCTTATAGGTCGTGGATTGGGGAGTTTTCAGGCGCTTAACCCCAGAGAGCAGGCGCAGGTCTGGCAGAGCGGAGGTTATGAAAGAACGGGGATCGATGTCCACGATGAGGCCTATGCGCATAATGATTATCTTCAGATGGCTGCTGAAGGGGGCCTGCTAACCCTGGTATTTTTCCTCGCATTTTTTATACTTATTTTCTCTAACGGGTTCAGCTATTTAAAAAAAGAAACCTTGCGCAACCGCCAGGGGGTCGTGTTGGCCTTAATGGCAGGATTGGCAGGGTTCCTTACTTTTGCGTTCTTTAATTTTCCGCTTAAGATGCCTTCTGTGGCGGCCACGGCGTTTGCTTGGGGCGCGATCTTGTGCCGTTATGACGGTATTTTCGCTTCCGGCCGGGTCGTTGGCCTTGCCAAAGGAATTTTGGTCCATCCTTCCTTGAAAAAAGCGCTTGAGTCTTTGGGGGCCGTGGTATTGCTTGCGCTGATGGTCTTTGTTTTCCAGGGATTTTTGGGCGGAGTTTTCTTTAAGTCGGGATTGCGGGCCATTGAAGCCCATAGGTCCCAAGATGCTTTGCCGTATTTGGATAGAGCCCTCAATTGTAATCCCTATAATATATCTTGCCTGTTCTATGACGCTTTAGCCTGGGAGGAGAGCGGTAACTGGCAGGAGGCCGTAAAACAATATAAGGCGACCTTGGCCCTTTATCCTTATTCCATGGGCGCTTGCTATAATCTAGCCAATCTGGAAAAAAGAGCAGGACGATATCAAGAAGCCGAGGAGTATTATTTAAGAGCCCTGGCTATCAAGCCGAACTATACCGACGCTTTGAACAATTTAGGGGCACTTTACTACCTTTGGGGGTCGAGCTTGAGGGACCCCTCCCTTAAATTGCAGGCCCAGCTTTATTACCAAAAAGCGGAGTTGCAATACGCCAAGGCCTTGCAGTACAGACCGGATTTTGTGGAAGCGCATTTTAATTTGGGCGTTATTTACCTTGCGCTGGATGAAAAGGCGGGAGCAGAAAAAGAGTTGAAGCGTGTTCTGGAACTCGACCCGAATTATGACATGGCCAAGACCATTCTGAACAAGCTCAAGAAGAAGAAATCGAAGAAATAATTTTTTTCCCTCCAGAACCGCGATTTTTCCTGCCATAATATGAAGTATCAGTTAATCTACTATTGGAGTTGGGAACATGGCTAGATCTGCCGCAAAGACCAGGTGGGTCACGGATATTTTCACGGAGTGCGCTCCCTATTATGATGGCTTACAGCGGTATTTTACGCTAGGCCAGGACGAGCGTTTGCGCACCAAAGCAGCCAGGCTGCTGAAAAACCCAGAGGGAAACCTGTTGGAGATGTGCTGCGGCACGGGTGGTTTTACCCAGACCCTGCGCCGGCTTTATCCCGACCTTAGGATCACCGCGGTGGACCATTGCGAGGAAATGCTGCAGATAGCCCGTAAAAAAATGGCCGGTGAAAGAGGGGTGCATTTTACCGGCGGCAACGCGGAATCCCTTTCTTTTACCGACCATTCTTTTAATTTTGTGGCCATGGCCTTTGGGTTAAGGCATGTTTCGGACAGCAGAACGGTCCTGGAAGAAGCCTTTCGCTTGCTCAAGAACGGCGGACAACTTGTCGTTCTGGATATCGTCAGCTCGGGATATAGGATGCCCTGCGACCTTTTTTACCATACTTACCACCATCTCTTTTACCCTTTCGCTTGTAAAAAAGTGTTAAGGGCAGACTGCTCTTACCAATATCTTTATGATTCCATTCTCCACTTTCCGTCCCCCAGGAAAATAAAGCGGTTGATGGAGGATGTTGGTTTTGACAATGTTCATTGGAAGCGCGCAGGCTTTGGGCTGGCTGTGATCTGGACAGCCTGGAAAGGATAGAAGGTAAATGCAAACTCTCATCAGGGCATGTTTTGCTGTGGCATCAGGTATTTTGCTGGGCTTGAGTTTTCCCAATATTATAACCCCTGAATTCAGCGGTTGGACCTCCTGGCTGGTGTGGGTCGCCCTTATCCCGCTTCTTTTGATCCTGGAAAAGGGAAAAGCCCGCCAGGCTTTTTGCTTTGGATGGCTGGCGGGATTTGTTTATTTTTTCCTGTCCCTCTATTGGATCAGCCAAGTCCAGGAGTTGCAGGAATTTGCCTGGCCCGGCCTGTTGGCCCTGGCCCTCTATCTCGGTTTATATGTGGCCGTGTGGTGTTGGGCGGTGGTCTTCATAGAAAGGAACCTTGGTTTTTGGAGCTGGCTCATGGCCCCATTCCTGTGGGCTTTGCTTGAATTCTGCCGGACCTATTTTTTAACGGGCTTTGCATGGAATACCCTGGCTAGTTCCCAATATTCCCAAAAGTTCCTGCTGCAGGTTGTTAATTTGACGGGGCAGGGAGGGCTCAGCGCTTTTATAGTCTTTTGCAATATAGCCCTTTATTTTTTGTGGCTTGATATCAAATACAAACATAGGGGCATAGGCGTCAGCTTATGCCTGGCTTGCCTGGTGCTGTTTTTGGGTTTGTTCTCTTACGGGGTTTATTTTGTTCTGATGTCTCAGACCGGGAAAACTTGCAGGGTGGCGGTCGTCCAGGGAAATATCGACCCTTCGGTTAAATGGAATAAGGAATTGTATGACCGGACCCTTTCGGTTTACCAGCGTTTGACCCTAGAGGCCGCGAAACAAAGACCCCAATTGATCGTTTGGCCAGAAACGGCCATTCCCGTTGTGCTTTTGTCCGACCCGCAGACCCTGGCCTGGTTAAGAAACCTGGCTAAAGAGTGCAAAATCCCCCTTTTGGTAGGCAGTTGCGATATCGCCAATCCTCTGGAAGCAAAGCCTGACCATGCGCAGTATTTGAATACGGCTTTTTTGGTCTCTCCAGACGGGGACATTTTGGGCCGCTATGACAAGATCCACCTGGTCCCTTTTGGCGAATTTATCCCTTTCAAGGATTATTTCCCTTATATCCAAAAAATAGCCGGCGGTTTTGGCGAGTCAGCGCCGGGCCGGGAGGCCAAGACCCTGGCTGTTGAGGGCAATTCTTTTGGCGTTCTGATATGTTTTGAAACCATTTTCCCGGAGCTTTCCAGGTCGTTCGTCCGCCAAGGCGCTTCGTTTTTGGTGAGCATCACCAACGATGGATGGTACGGCTGGACGGCAGCTGCCTATCAGCATGCCTCTTTTGCAGTGTTGAGGGCGGTAGAGAACGGCGTACCTCTGGCCAGGGCGGCCAATACCGGCGTTTCATTGGTCATCGACCAAAGAGGCACGATCTTGGGATTTTTGCCCTTGTGGCAGGAGGGATTCCTGGTAAAAGATATCCGTTTGGGGACTGGTAAAACTTTTTATGCCAATTGGGGTGAATGGTTCACGGTGGTTTCGATATTGGTGGTCCTGGCCAGTTTTATTTTATATTTTATTCAAAGAGGCAGGAAGAAGTAATATGGCGTTTATAGATGAGGTCAATGCCCAGCCTGATGTCTTGGAAAACTTGCTCAATTTTTACGAGGGAGCAGAGGGACAAAAAGTCCTTGGGCAAGCTTTCAGGTTGGTCAAAGGGCGGCCTGTACGGTCTCTAGTTTTTTTAGGGATGGGCACTTCGTATTATGTCCCACTTTTAATAAGGGGCCAGATCAGTCCTCGTTATGCCGCCGTGATCTGGGATGCCGGAGAGTTCTTGCACTCTGGCTTGGGTTCGGTCAACAAGGACGACGTGGTTATCGCCATTTCGCAATCCGGTGAGAGCGTAGAAACCAAAAAATGCGTCGAAGCGCTAAAGAATCACGGGAGGTTGATCGCTTTGACCAATGATCCGGATTCTATCATGGCCAGATTATCTTCCCTGAACCTCCCCCTCATGGCAGGGCAGGAAGCTTCCATTTCCACAAAAACTTATACCAACTCTATGGCTTTGCTCCTTGTTTTGGCCCAGAGGTTGATGGCGGGTTCCCTGAAGCGGACCTTTAAGGAGCTTAGAGAGTGCGGCCGGGAAATGAGGCTGTTCTTCGCGCACAATAGAAACCTGATGGCAGAGGCAGGTGAATTTTTAAGAAAGGCGGTTTATCTTCATTTTATTGCCCGCGGGCCGTGCAGCGCGGCGGCCCTGCAAGCCAGTTTGACCTGGATGGAAGGTGTTCATCTGGCCAACACGGCCTTTAGCGGCGGCAGTTTCCGTCATGGGCCTCTGGAAATGGCGGGCAAGGGACATCACGCTGTGGTTTACGCTCCGGAAGGCAAAGAAGGGGAGCTCACCGCTAGTTTGGCGGAAGAGATCAGCCGAATGGGCAGCAAAGTGGTGCTGTTCTCCGGAGGGAAGAGGAAGAACAAAAAAAATCTCCTGGTCATCCCTGTGCGACCGCCTCAGAACAGGGTCTTCAGCCTTTCCTGCGCTGTGCCTCAGGAAATGCTGCTGGCTGAAATGGCCCAGGCGAGATCTCTGGTTCCCGGCCATTTTGCCCATATCAGCAAGGTCACTAGGGTAGAATAAACACAGGGGTGAAGCGTGAACAGGAAGGAGAAGGATGAAAATTGAGGCGTTGACCCGGGACGAAGTAAGATCTGTTATTAAAGGTGAAGCTAAGACGCGGCGTGTCCCCGTTTATGTCCATATTTGGGTGCATACGGAAACTTTTGGAGACCGTGAGCCTGCAGTGAAGGAAATACTCAGCCGCTATCCCCAAGATGTCCAGCTTGTTTCATTCGTTATGCCGTGGGTGTTCCAGGGACCGAACGACAGGCCTGACTACAAATGGCTGCCTTATGACGATCCCTACATAGGCCGAACCGTAGCGATCGATGAGCAGATCGCTTTACCCGATTGGAACGATTTGGACTCGATACTCGCCCGTTTTCCCGATCCGGAGTATCCGAACCTGTTCAAGGGAGCGGAAGCTCCTCCGGACGGCCGCTACAGGCTGGCCCATTGGTGGTTTTGTCTCTTTGAGCGCCACTGGAGCCTGAGAGGGATGACCAATGCTTTGTTGGACTATTATGAGCATCCGGCGGAGACGCACCGTCTTTTCCGGGCTCTGACGGACTTTTACTTACGGATCATTGAACGAGCTAAAAAGGAAAAGGGCTGCGACGGCATCTGGACCTCGGACGACCTGGGGACGCAGACCTCGACTTTCTTCTCGGTCAAGATTTTCCGGGAGTTTTTTAAGCCCTACTACACAGAAATAGCCCAAAAGATCCACGATCTGGGCATGGATTTTTGGATGCACGCCTGCGGTTATGTTGAGCCGTTTATCCCGGAATGGATCGAAGCCGGGCTTGATGTTCTGCACCCGATCCAGAAGCACACGATGGATGAAAAGAAGATCGCCGGGAAATATGGAGACCGTTTGACCATCTTTTCCGGTTTGGATGTCCAGCGAGTCATCCCTTGGGGGACCCCGCAGGAAGTCCGCGCCGAGGTCAGGTACCTGATGGACACCTTTTGGAGGCCGGGGAAAGGACGCTGCATGATCACAGCTGGCAACGGGATCAACCAGGACTGCACCTTGGAGAGCCTGGAGGCGTTCTTGGACGAGGCCGTCCGCTATGGTGCTCAAGTGGCGCTCCGATAACCTTAACGGCCTGGAGTGCCTGGGTTAATTCCTTGAAAAACAACAGTGGGTTTGGTAGATTTTTCAGTTAGATTAATCTAAGGGAGTTCAATAGAGCGGCTGTAATTCAGTGGTAGAATGCCAGCTTCCCAAGCTGGACGCCGTGGGTTCGAGCCCCATCAGCCGCTCCAAATTCCATACTATCTCACTGGTCGACCATTTCCGTGACTTCGAGGACTTCCGACAAGGTGGTTACGCCGCTCAAAATCTTTTGGACACCGTCTTCGAACATCGTGACCATGCCGTTTTTGATGGATTCCTCTTTGATCTTGGAAGCCGTCTCTTTTTCCACCACCAGTTTCCTGATACCTTCGTTCATCTCCAGCAATTCCGAAATGACGGTCCGGCCGCGGAATCCAGTATTGAAGCAGTTGCGGCATCCCGGAGCATAAAAGATCTTGTGAGGGGTATGGCCAGTCACTAAAAAGGCTTTTTTGTCATCCTCGGTGGGGACCGTCTCTTTTTTGCAACGCAAACACAATGTCCTGACCAGACGTTGGCTGATGACCGCGCGCAGGGAGCTGGCGATCAGGTAAGGAGGAACTCCCATTTCCACCAGTCGCACCACGGCCGATGGGGCGTCGTTGGTGTGAATGGTGGAGAAAACCAGGTGGCCGGTCAAAGAGGCCCGAATGGCGATCTCCGCGGTTTCCAGGTCCCTGATCTCGCCGACCAAAATGATATCCGGGTCCTGGCGAAGGATGGACCTCAAGGCGTAAGTGAAGTTGAGCCCGATTTCGCTGTGCATCTGTATCTGCGTAACGCCTTCGATCTCGTATTCCACGGGATCCTCCACGGTCGTGATGTTCTTAGTGCCCGTGTTGAGGGCCTGCAGGGCGCTATAGAGGGTCGTGGTCTTGCCGCTGCCCGTAGGGCCGCTCATCAGGATGATGCCATAGGTCTTGCGGATGATCCGCTTCAGGGCGTTCAACATATGAGGATTAAAACCGATATTATCCAAACCCACGACCAAAACCCCTTTATCCAAGATACGCAGGACGACTTTTTCCCCGTTGATGGTCGGTGTGACGGCCACCCGGAAGTCTATTTCGCGGTTCTCCACTTTGATATGAAAACTGCCGTCCTGGGGCATGCGGCGTTCCATGATATCGAGCTTGGACATGACCTTGATCCTCGAGACAACGCTCGGCGCCAAGGCCAGCGGCAAGGTCTGCGCGGGCTGCAGGACCCCGTCCACTCGATAGAACACCTTTAAAAATGTTTTGGTCGGGATGATATGGATGTCGCTGGCCCGTCGTAAAAAGGCTTCCAAAAGGATCAGGTTAACCGACTTGACCACCGTGCTTTTTTCGTTCTCTTCCTGGACCGAGGCGGAAGGCACGGCGAGGTTGTCTATCTCGATCCCCAGCCTTTTGGTCAGCGTCACGCCTTTGTCCACCGCCGTGTTCAACATATGCTGGACGATGCTGACCTTGTAATGGTCTTGATATTCCATGAGTTTTTTCAGGATCTCACCGCGGGAGCCCATGGCCGCTTCAACCGGCCCCTGCAGGATGGCCTGGAGACGGTCCACCGTGTCCATATCCATGGGGTTTTCCATGGCTGACTATGGTGGTATTGTTCTTTTTCTCTATGGGGATCAACACCTTGCTGGAGGCCATATCCTGGGGGACCATGACCACGAGCTCCGGTTCCGGGGACAGGTTCTCCACGTCCAGGAAGGTGATCCCCATCGTGGATGCCCTTAATTTAAGCAGCTGCAACTCCTCCAGAAGTCCCAGATGGAGCAAAGCTTCACCAAAGGGAACTTTTTGTTCTTCCTCGTAATGGTGGACTTCCTCGAGTTGCTGGGAGGTCAGGATTTTCCTGTGGATTATCTCGTTTTGCAGGGCCAGGTCCGCGGGTTTCAAGAAACAATCTCCTTTTAATTAGAAGGGTGCTAAAAAAGTTCTCCACACTGGACTTTTTCAGATTTATTGAATTGTAAAGCATCGCCAATCCCTGCGGATTTGCGATGTAACAGGCTGCTAAATGACCCTCTATTAGGGTTTTTCAGCAGCCTGTTAGAAATCAACGGTCAAAGAAAAGCGATGGGCCTCGCCTAAACTGGCATAAGGCACAAAGGCGTAATCAAAATGATAATACATCAAACCCAGTAAAAGGGAATAGCCAAAACCCGTCGTGAACATGAAAGGCAGGGAGGTCTGCTCGATCAAGCCGAGCCTGACTGCCAGGTCCTGCGCGCCCCAACGGGAGTTGTATTCCAATCCCAGATGGATCCCCAAATCCTGGCCAATGAAATCATAGGAGGTTTCAGCGGAGGCCAGAATATTGCGGGGTTGTTTTGTTTCTTCCTGCTGGCCGCCGATGTTTTCCATGAGTTCTCCCAAGGCGAACTTTTTAGCGATCCCTATCCTCAACAGCAAAGGCAGGGAATATCCGCCGAGCTCGGACCCGAGATTCTGCAGGGTCACGCCCAAGGAAGTTGCTTCGGCAAAAGGCCGGATGATGCCTCCCACATCAAAAGCGAAGCCGCTAAATCCCGCTCCCACAAAATCTTCGTGCAGCAGTTTAGCCGTGATGCCAGCGTGGAAGATCTTGGAAAAGGTCGTGCCATAACTTAATTCGCCGAACAAGGCTGAGAAATTGAGGCTGTCCGCGCTGGGCACGAACATGCCCGGCAAAGGGAAGGACGGGTCCGTGGGCGTCATTTCATCGGCTTTGGAAACAGGGGAGGACCCCAGACGATTAACGCAAATGCTGAGGCCGCTATGGTTGGAAAGGGGCAGGGCATAGGCCGCGCTGTCAAAACTGGTGCCCAGAAACCAGTTGATATGGGTGAAAGAAAGTTCCTGGAAGGACAGGTCGCCGAGGCCGGCCGGATTCCAATAGGTGGACAAGGTGCCGCTGGCCACGGCGCAATAGGCGTCCCCCAGACTGGACGGCCGGGAACCGGTGGCTATCAAAAACTCTTCGCCAGCCACTGTGCCTGCCGCGAATGAATTCAGGGGATGCGTCAGAATAGAAAAAAGGATAAGGAATGCGATGGCTTGAGATTTTTGTGTCGTAGGGCTAACCTCCTAAAATATCGGGTCACTATCGGCAGAGAACCCAGGTATGGCTAGAGAATAATATTATACTACTGGTAAGAGAAGACCTGACCCAGGTTCACCATCATTCTTTAGAAGCTCGCTCCCAGGGATATTCTTTGGGCATCACCCAGCTGGTCCATAGGCACAAAAGCGTAATCCAGGGCATATGCGCTGCTGCCGATTTCCAGGGCAAGCCCCACCCCGCAGCTCAGCAGCAGGTAGCTGCTGGTGGACTTGGCTATACCGCCGCGCAAGGCCAGGATGGTGCTGCCCATCTTAGGGGCCCATTCCAGGCCCAAATGAAACCCATAGTCCTGGCTGTTCACCAGGTCGGTCAGGTCCAGGCTGGCCAGAATATCTTTGGCCGCCGTCTTATTCTCCGGGGCTAGGGCCAGCAGCTCCTCAATATCCGTATAGCTCATCCTTTTGGCTATTCCGGCCCTGGCCATGAGGGGAAACGCAAACCCGTCCAATCCCGTGCTCATATTCTGCACAACCAGACCGGCTATATCCGTATCCGATAGTCTGACCTGCGCTCCCAGATCTCCTGCAAACCCGGTTGCGCTGTCGTCCAGCAGGTTTTCCTGGATACATTTGACATTGGCGCCGACATTGAGCATGGGCAGCAGGCCCCAGCCAAACCCTATTCCGCCCATGATAGACCCTACACTGACCGTCTGGTTTGCAGGAGAGTATTGGCCGGACAAGGGGTTATCAGGGCTAGGCAATGTTTCATTGGTGACCGTGATGTCCGGGATACCCAGACGGCTTACAAACAGGCTTAACCCACTCTTTTTGCCTATGTTGACGGCATAAGCCACAGTATCTAGGGAGATATTCTGCATCCACATCAGGTGGGTCAGGGAGATATCCTGGTATTGGAGTCTAGCCAGGCCAGCCGGGTTCCAAAAAGGGGCGAGAGCGCCGGTGACCACGGCTGTGTAGGCCTCAGCCATACCGCTGGGACGGGAACCGACCCCCAGCAACAGCTCATCGCCCGCGGTCTCTCCGGCCCCAAAGCAGTGGCTCACCAAACACAGGGAACACAGGCAGATAAGAGTGATTATCTTATCAATACGATAGTGCCGCGTGATGTCTGGCCTCCTCCTGAGACTAGGTAAAAATACACGCCTGGAGCGACTGCCTGACCGTTGTCATTGGTACCGTCCCAGGCGGCGTAGGTGGTGCTGGTGGCTATGCTTTTGACCAGCAGGGCTGACATGGTCCGTATCTCAATGGTCGAGCCAGCCGGGATATTGGCGAATTTCAGCTCATGGTTCAGGGCTGTTTTGACCCTAAAAGGATTGGGATAGACCACCAGGCTGCCGATGCTCACCAGAGCCTTGTTGCTGGTCAGGGGGGAGTAGGGGGTTATCTGGCTGAGGATATCGTTGTAACTCATGCTAAAAGTGTTTGAAATGAACACCCCGGTTGGGTCATTGCTGTTGACCTTGGCTACAAGATTTTTGCTGACCGTGCTGTTGGGATTGACGTTGGCGATGGTCCAGCTATACAGGCCCGGCCCAAGCACGCTATATCCGCTGTCAGCGGAAACAAAGGTCATGGTGTTGGGCAGGGTGTCCCAGATAAGGACATTTTGGGCGGGACCGCCCCTGTTCTGACAGGAAAGGGTCCAGGTCACCTGGTCACCCTGGTTTGCTTTGGGAACATTGGAGGATTTGGCCAGGGTAAAGCTGGCCGGAAGAGGAGTTGGAGTATTGGTTGGAGTATAGGTGGAGGTAAAGGTATATGTGTTGGTAAAGGTCGGGCCCGCCGTGGACTCACCGGAATATTTGGTCAGGAAGCCCTGATTATCTAGGCCTTTGACCGTGTAGTAGTAAAAGGTACTTGTACAGGCATTAGTGGCGGTGGAGTCGGTATAAGTAGTGCCACCCACTAAAGAACCGTTGATCTGTGCATAGCCAGTTCCCTCGGTCGTACTACGGTAAACATTGTAGCCTGAGATGCCGAAGGTGGAGATGGGGGGAGCAGACCAGGTGAGAGATACAGTAGAAGGACAAGTAATGGTGGCAACCAGACCAGAGGGAGGAACCAAGGTGCCCATGGCATTATAGAAGTTGATGCGGCCGTAGCCCAGGTACTGATTCCAGCCATTAGCATCATAGGCATGATCGGCGGCATCGACCTTATCCGCGGTTTTGGTGATGCGGGTGGAGACTTCATCATAGGACACGCCGTTGGACATTAGGACAGCGGCCAGGGCACAAACATAGGGACACGACATGGATGTGCCGCCCCAGTTTGCGTATGCGGAAGGTCCTCCGATTTCAGTGGTCAAATCGCCTCCCGGGGCAGCGCATATGACATAAGAGCTATAGGTGGAATAGGTTGCCCATTCATCATGGCTTCCCGAGGCGGCTATAGCGAAAGCTATGCCATCTGAGGCAGGATAAATGAGTTCATAGGTTCCGCTATCCCCTGACGCGGCCATTGCAATATGATGGTCGGTGGAATAGGCATTGCTTATGGCTGTATCAACGCCGGAAGCGCTCACAAAACCCCAGCTGCAATTAAAGACCTGCGCGCCGTGCTGGGAGGCCCAGTCGATTCCCGCGATAGCGTTGGCCGCTGTCGCGTCCGTCCAATTGGTCGTGATTTTTACAGGCATGATCAGGCAATTCCAAGCCATGCCCGCTATACCCGTACTATTATTAACTTCTGCTCCCAGTAGTCCTGAGATCTCAGTGCCATGACCATGGATATCCGTAGTATCAGAACTATTGGAGATCACATTCCAACCCGGGACAATTTTATCCATCAGGTCCACGTGACTGGAATTTATTCCGGAATCAATCACAGCAACCACGGTGGAGGTTAACCCTTTGGCCCAGGGCATCATGGCGGGAGTGTTCCAAGCTTTGTCTGTTTGGGTGATAGGAATCGGCCACAAGACTCCGCTCTGGTAATAGGTATCGTTGGGAAGGGAGTAGGGGGTATAGGCCGGATGGGCGTAATAATTAGGATAGGCGTTTTTGATCTTAATATGTTTTTTCGCCTTCCCAGCATAGTCCAGAACATTTTTACCATGGGGTATTTTTAGGTGATAGATATCCAATCTGCCCAGTTTTTTTATAACTTCACAGCCTAATTCTTTGGCAATGGCACGCGCTTCTGATTCGGGGACTTTTCCTTTTTCAAATTCAATTATTATCTCCCCTTCCACGTAATCAGGTTTTTCTCCGGCATAAAGGGGGTGTAATAAAAAGGGGATTATCAAGAAAACAGCCAAAAAAATATACGATATTATTATTCCCAATAGTATGTATTTTTTCATTGGCAATCCTTTGGAATAGGGAAATTAGAAGATTATCTACGTGTTTCTTCAATTATATGGCAAAAAACGGTTGTATTGGTCTTTGCAAATCCTGGGTATTTCTATTTAATTATAGAAATTTTTAACGGTTTCTTTTGAGTTTGACCGCTGACCTGGGAATCGGCTTCTACAATTCCCACATAAAGACCGGCCGCAGTATTATTGACATCCCAACCCAGGGTGGCAATGCCAGGCCCGGCTGCGGGCAAGCTGAGGGTGTTCACCAGCTCTCCCACCACATCATAAATTCTCACGGTCAGGCTGGATTGGTCCTGCAAAGCGACCTTGAACCATACCTTGTGGTCTGGGGTGGAGAGGTACGGGTTGGGGTAGACCGAAGCGTCCATAAACCCGCTTAAATTGGAGCTTAACACGGTCACACTTTGCACCAGCACATCGTGCTGGTGGTTGTAGGTCTGATCTATTTTGATCAAATACTCTCCGCTTTGCACATAATTGCCCAAGGCCGTGGTGCCGTCCCAGGTCAGGCGGGCTTGGTTCAAGGAGCCTAGCCCATCTGCCATTAACTGACCTGTGGAGGAAAAGATGTTTATCCCGATCGTGGTTGTCCCTGTGGGTTGATTGCTTATCTGCAGTAAATTACTGGTCAACTTCATGCTTCCCAATTGTCCCTGGACGAAATAGCTCTGGTAAAGCTGTTTGACCAACTCTCCGCTGGTGGTGTAGATACTGACGGTCAAAAGGTCTCCTGACTTGAGCACGGTCAGGGGCATGACGACCGTATTGCCTTGCAGGCCGGGGATATCGGCTTTAAGCACATATTGCCCGCTGTCCACAAGGTAGCCCAGGTCGCTTTTGCCGTCCCAGGGGACATGGTAGATGATGCCAGCGCTTTTGATCTCGATATCAAAGAGGCCGGAGTTGGGGTCAAAGATGGTAGAGCCGCTGCCTGAGGAAAGCTGGATACCGCTAAACCCACCCAAGACAAGGACATTACTGAAGGTTTTGACCACTTCACCGGCTTCGTCGTAGACCTTGAGCTCCAGGTTGGTCATCACCGGGGTATTGGTAGCGGTCACGGTGGCGGTATGGGTCTGGGTTTGGGTTTTGGACGGAGTCCAGGTCAGGGAAGAAGTCAAGGTCACTGAAGAGGTCACGGTAACAGTGGAGGTCAGAGTGATGGTGGCTGTATTTGTCATTGTTGAAGTAGGCAGAGGTGTATAGGTGGTAGTGGTCGTGGCTGACTCAGTGAAAGTGTTGGTATTGGTTGAGGTGGGTAAGGGGGTAGGTGTAGTTGTAGGCGTCCCTGTTTCAGTGGCTGTGTAAGTAAAGGTGAAGGAGTATAAAGTCGTAACCGTGGCCGTAGGGGTCGCTGTATTGGTAGAGGTGCTAGTTAAAGTTATCGTAGCTGTAACCGTGATGGTCGCTGTTGATGTTGGTGTATTGGTAGCAGTACTAGTTGGCGAAATGGTATGGGTTGGTGTAGCCGTACCCGTGTTTGTGCTGGTGTAGGTAGAGGTGGCGGTGCTGGTGTTGGTATTGCTGACGCAGGGAGTCACGTTTTCCACGTACACATCGCCGCAGTAGGGCCTTCCCAGCTCCTCGCCAAGGCCGGCTCCCATGACCAGGGAATTGGTGCCATTGCCGGTCAGGTCGCCTATAAGCACGTTGCCTCCTCCTACTTCTTCCCCGCCGGTGCCAAGGGAAACTCCGTAATAACGCATGGTATAGAACGCAGGGTTTGCTATATCCCTTATTTGGCCTTTGCCGGCGGTCCATGGTCCGGTGGTCACCCACACCACGCCATTTTCCCAAATGTTATTTGGTTTATTAGATAAGGCGCCGCTTCCGGCGTCGCCAGCTCCTATGGCCAGACTCGGCACCGGAGTACAGCTAAAACAAAGTTGGCCGATGGCCATATTGTCCCCAAAATCAGTAGCATAAGCTCCAAATGCGCCATCGCCGTCTAAGCGGATGTTGAAATTGTTTACAAGATTCAAGTCTACATCATTGCCATTACCTAAAGGGAAGTTAGTGGGGTTGTCATTGGAATAGACAATATAGACTGAGCCATTTCCATTCCTTCCTTGGCTGTTTTCTCCCGCCGCACCCATGGCCAAATCCAGATTGCCATTTAAAAATCCCAGGGCTATCCCATCGCCAAGGTCTCCTGGTGCCGCGGTATAGGGCATTTCCTCTGAGGCATTGGCGCTTTGGGCCCCATCAAAACGCACGTTACAGTTATTAATATTATTCATGTCCACCATGACCCCCGGTCCGCCACCTATGGGTCCGTAGATCACATAGACTGCACCATTGTTTACCTTGCCGTTCGTGGAGGTGCCGGGTGCGCTCATGATGAGATCAGGATGGCCGTCTGTATTACCTCCAGCGCCCCCTCCCACGTCAGCTATGGCTACCTGCTGGCCCATGCCAACCTCAGCCGCAGCGCCGACGTAGAGGTGGTCATAGTTATTGACATTATTCAGATCCAGGATTGCGGCTGGACCCGCGGGCAGAGGGCCGTCTATCGTGAACACTGACCCGGAAATGAATCTGCCGGCAAAATTGTTATAGAAAATATCTCCGATGGCCAGGTCATTGATGTTGTCGCCGTTGATGTCCCCTATGGCGAATGAGGCGGCTCCGGCGTAATTATTGACGATCTCCACGTTATAGTTGTTAGGATTGGCGAAGCTCACCACTGCCCCAGGGCCGCCCGCAAACGGTCCGTATTTTACCCATACCGCCCAGCCGCCCCCCATAACCAGGTCGTTCACATTGTCATTGTTCAGATCGCCGATGGCTAAGGCAAACCCGAGGTTGGCCCCCCCGCCGGGGCCGTCGTAACGGATATCAAAATTATTGAATATATTGAGGTCGGGCTGGTTGGCCATGGTGAGAGGGAAATTGACCAGCCCGCCATAGATGATATAGACCGAGCCGCTGCCACCGCCGTTGTAGCTGGCATTGCCATCCCCTATGACCAGGTCAGGGATGCCGTCTCCGTTGAGGTCGCCAATGGCCATGCCTCCCTGTGTCCCTTCCTCACCAAAGCTCAAAGTCCAATCGGCTTGCGCACCGACGAACTGCTCGTTGTAGTTGGCTGGAACAGCCAGATCAACATCCGGATCAATGACCGCCTCACCCTTGGAGCCTACAGAGACCTTTAATTGCAGGTCGATGATGCCGTCCCCTTTTTGCTCGTAGGCCAGCAACCGGTGGTCCATTTTGGCCACATCAGACCAGCTGAAGTACCCAACGGCTTGTTTATAGCCTCCCCGCACAGGGAACGTCAGAGAGGCTCCCTTCATGACAGGCATGACATAGCGGCTTAGACCGGGATAGTCCTTGGCCGGCCGTTCCAATTCTTCGTGGGCGCGAAAGTCCAGGGCCTCTTTTTTCTCCGGCAGGGCGTACTCTTTGCCCTCATAAACAACGCGGTCCGTGTCGATCTGATAGTAGAGGTGGAGCGTGGTTGTCTTGTCTTTTTGAGTGGGATTTTTGACCCGGATAGTTTGTTTTAACGACCGTTTTTGGGTCGCCGGCGATGCTTTGCCCAGGTCGTAGGTCACTTTGACCCTAAGCGCAGGATCATCACAGACAGCACGGAAATCTTTAAATCCCTGTTTCAGGTCCTCTCGTAAACCGTTACTTTCGAACCCTGCCCCGGAAACTAGTTGGCTCATGCCGCCTACTAGGAGGAGGGTGCCTATGGTCAGGACTATCGTGAAAAAAGTTGTCGACGATTTATGCAACAGTATTTCCCGTGAAACTTTTTTGAAGTTACAAGATCAATGGCCGGCCAAAAAATGTTTCATGCTTATCTTATAATGATCACTTTGGTTATTGTTCTGTAGTTCGCAGCAGGGGTGTCCGCCTCCACGGCTGCCAGATACAAACCAGCGGACATCTTCCCCACATTCCAAGGGATGGCCAGCGTCCCGGACCCCGCAGCGGTGAGGGTCATGATCAAGTTGCCTGCCACATTGTAAATATTGATCCTGATGCTGGCTGCCTGATTGATATCCACCTTGAAATAAATGGTCTGCGACCCCATCTCCCGATAGGGATTGGGATACGCTTTGGCGTCAAACCCGGGGTTGGAGGAGGAGACCAGCACCGTGATGCTCTTGGAATAGGTCACGATCCTGCCATTGTAAACCTGGTCGGCCTTGAGGATGTATTCGCCGTTCTGCACCAGGTTCCCCAAGCTGTTAGTGCCGTCCCAAAGGATGCGGCCGGGGGCCAGAGTCCCGTTGCTGTCGGAGAGATAAAGGCCGTTATCCCCCAACGCGCCCACTCCAACCGTCGTGTTCTGTCCGGGGCCGGTCAGCAATAAGTTATTGGTCAAGGATATGCCTTCCAGCTGGCCCGAAGTGCTATATCCCTGGTAGATCTCCTTCACCAGCTCTCCGGAAGTCGTGTAAATGTCCACTTTTAGATGGTTGCCCAAGCTGGTCACTATCACGCTGTTCGTAAAGGTAGTGGCTTTGCCGAACTGCGTCACTTGGGATTTCAGGATATAGTCTCCGGGCTGCACCATGGCTCCCAGATCGTTGGTCCCGTCCCAGGGGATTTGCCATTGGCCTTTTTTGGTGGTCAGGAGGATCTCCAGCGGCACTCCGGAATCCTCCATCAGGGAGCCCGACCCGCCCAGCGTAATGGTGAGGTCGCTCAAATCGCCGAAGATCGGAACCCATCCAAGGGTCTTGACCACCTCGCCGTTGGTCGCGTAGATCACCAGGTCCACATTGAGCACAGGCGGCGTTATCGTTGGCGTGCAGGAGCTGGTCAGGGTCTTGCTCGGGGTGACCGTATTGGTCCAGGTCAAAGTCTGGGTGGGCGAAAAGGGAGGAGTGGAGGTGTTGCTGGGCGTAGAAGTGCAGCTGGGCGTGGCAGTATTGCTGGCGGTCCCGGTATTGGTGAAGGTATAGGAAAAGGTCTTGGTCAAAGTGACGGTATTGGTCAAAGAAGAGGTAATGGTCAAAGAGGGGGTCTGGGTGCTGGAAGGGGTGTTGGTGATTGAGTAAGTGGGTGTGTAGGTGGTCGTGAGAGTGATGGTCTGGGTATTGCTTTGCGTTATCGTGGCCGAGCCTGTAGGGCTGGCGGTCAAGGTTGCTGTGACGGTGGACGTGTTGATGAAGGTGAAAGTCGCCGAAGCTGAGGGGCTGACGGTCAAGGTTGCCGTGGGGGTGGGAGTGTTGGTGGAGGTGTAAGTCGCCGAAGCTGAGGGACTGACGGTCAAAGTTGCTGTGGTCGTAAATGTATTGGTGGCCGTATAGGTTCCGGAGGCGGTAGGGCTGGCGGTAACCGTGTAGGTATTGGTGGACGTGAAGAGGTTCGTGTAGGTTGCCGTGAGGGATGGGCTGGAGGTCAGGGTAGCTGAACTGGTGGCTGTGTTAGTGGCCGTGTTGGTGCTGGTGGCAGACGGGCTGACGGTCATCGTGGTCGTGCTGGTGCCTGTAATGGTGGCCGTGCTGGTGTCGGTGGCAGAGGGGCTGACGGTCATCGTGGCCGTGCTGGTGGCCGTGTTGGTGGCCGTGCGGGTACTGGTGGCAGAGGGGCTGACGGTCATCGTGGCCGTGGCGGTGGCTGTAATGGTGGCCGTGCTGGTGCTGGTGGCAGAGGGGCTGACGGTCATCGTGGCCGTGGCGGTGGCCGAGTTGGTAGAGGTGCGTGTGCTGGAGGCTGTCGGGCTGACCGTGGCTGTTGCGCTGGACGTGGAAGTTGAAGTGATGGTGTTGGTAATGGTGGAAGTGCAGGTGCTGCTGCCGGTCGGACTAGCCGTGGCGGTGGTCGTAATCGTGGGTGTGCATGTTGAAGTGCTGGTAGATGTGGCCGTATCGGTCGCGGTTGAGGTGCTGGTGTTTGTCGGGGCGCAATAAAGAGCCACTTGCGCGTCATTGGATGTAGTAGCCACTAAACCCGTGCCCTGGAGAGTACCGGTATTGTCGAGAAGGCCGGGACAGGCGGTCGTGGTCACCATAGCGGCAAAACCAAAAGGCGGAACAGAGGGCAGGTAGTATTTCACCACCACTTCGCAACTATCCACCGCCGAAGCGTCGGCTGGGCCGCTGACCGTGTTGTAGTAGCTGACGCGCAGGTTGTTCAGGTCAGCCCAGGTCCAGTTCGTATCCGCGGTGGCATCATAATAGCCGTCATCGGTGTTTCCATCAAAAGTTTCGCGCATAATATCAGCGGGAGCTCCGAGAAAGCCGTTGTTGGTCCCATCCATGGAATAGTTGAAATACAAGGGGTTGACTAATCCGTCGCCACCGTTAACGCCCTGTATTGTGCTGTGGAACATAACTCCGGCGATCACATATTGGTTCTGGTTCACCACGCCGGAGGGGCCGATTTGGAACCATCCCGTGTTGCCTGGAGTGAGGGTCGCAAAATTGCCGTCAGGGGCCCCTATGGTATTACCGGGGTTGGTCCATCCTGGAGCGTTAATGACAGAGGAAATATACTGGTCAGCGTAGTTGAAGGTCACCGAACCTGAGAGCGTGAATGTCCAGGAGACCAGGTTGGTCACGGGGTTATAGGTTCCCCCGCCTGTCGCTGAAACAAAGGCCATGCCCGCCGGCACGGTGTCATAGACCGTGACCGTGCTGGCATCTTCGTCAAAGGAACCCATGGTGAAGGTGTAATTGACCGTACCGCCGGTAGCGGAAACGGTCACATCAGAGGCTTTGCTCAGGTCAATGTCAGAGCCTGGAAAGAAGAAATACTCCCTGTATAAATTCATATCACCGCAGTTATTATTAATAAGCCCCCATGCGCTTGGTCCGTTCCCCAGGTAGGGCACATAACTATAGGGAACATTAGGCGGAGCAGGCATTATATAATACATCCACTGTCCTATGCCTGGCGTATCGTCAATAGGTGTGCCCCAGGTTGAATCATCAAAACCCGGCATCATCCAATTGGCAGGCGGAACCGCCAGCTGACCGGCGCAGCCGCCGGGTGGATTTGTGCAACCACAACCTCCGGGAACATACAAAAATTTTACGTTGGCGTCAGGATTGCTATAAATGACCACTGTGGGGGCGTCTGAATAATGGACAGTCAAGCGAAAAGTCACGGTCTGCGGACCGGAAGTATTGGGCGGATTGTCAACAGCAATGAGGTTTGTTTGGTTGGGAAGGAAGTCGTGCAAGTCAAGAGTACCGTCCGCGGTGGAATAACTAGTGATTTGGTCAAAGTTCCAACCAGTTGTCCCGCCATGAATTCCGTTAATGTAAAAATCTGCGTGGTCGTCTCCGGCTATTTCCAGGTCAGCTGAAACAATGTAGGCAATTGTTTGGCGGGGAACAAACAGTGATAGCAAACATAGAAAAATAATTTTCTTAAAAAATCTTTCTAGTACCTTTTGTTTAAGCATATTTAATACCTATTGTCTTCTCACTAAATTTTTATTACAAAATCTCCCTTATATCAGACAATTATAGACATTAAATGTTCCTGTCACAACACGGCGTATCTGATCTAATTTTGAATAATGATTGTAATTGAAGTATTTAGGTGTATTCAATGGAGTTACGCCCGAGCCCGGACAGGGAAAGAGGGTTGTCTTAATGCCTAAAATGCTGTTCTTTCAAGCTGGCCCAGCCAACAATCTCGTCGCCGTATTTTTTGCGTAGTTGGTCCATGGCGGCTAAAAGTTTGTTTTTTGGGGCGGATTTTTCCTGGAACAGGTCCATCTGCCGGAGTTGCTGACTGGGATCCAGGCCGTGGACGGCGACCCCAACCAGCCTTAAAAGCCTATTATTTAATCCTTGCCTGTTATAAATTTCCAAGGCCTTTTTATAAAAGATCTGGGGATCTGAAGTGGGGCCGGCTAATTTAGCCTGACGAGTGATGGTTTTAAAGTCGGGAAAGCGCAGGGTCAAGGTCAGGGAGCCGGCGGCCAAGCCTGCTTCCCGGACCCTGCGGGCCACCTGCTCAGAAAGGAGCAGGAAAACTTTTTTGAGGAAATCCGGGTCTCGGGTATCTTTTTCAAAGGTCAGGCAGTGGCTGATGGACTGGGGGCCGGACTCGCCCCTTTTCTGCCACCAGCCCCCTTCCGCATAACCCTGGGCTGTCCTAATGAGGGAACGGCTGACCACTCCAAAATCTTTTTGCAACCGGGGGAGGGGAGTTTTGGCCAGGTCTCCGATGGTCATGATGCCCAGGCGGTTCAAATGGTCTCTCATCTTGGGGCCGACCCCTATCAGGTTGTCCACTGGAAGGGGAGCAAAAGCCTTCCTTGCCTCTTGCTCGGTGGCGAACATGGTCAGTCCGCGGGGTTTTTTGAACCCCGAGGCCATCTTGGCTATCAAGGGGTTTGGTCCCAGGCCCAAGGAACAGGTGAGGTGAAAATTCTGTTCCACAGCCTCCTGTATTTTTTGGGCATGCTCCAGGGGCGGCCCGAAAATATGGCTGCAGCCGGTCAGGTCCAGATACGCTTCGTCAATGGAGGCCTGGTCCACGACCGGGCTGAAGCGGTTCAAAAATTCAAAGATCTCACGGGAGACGCGGCTATAGACACCATGGCGGCCTGGCAGAAAGATGGCGTGAGGGCAGAGTTGTTTTGCTTGGGCCGTGGGCATGCCTGAGTGGATGCCAAAAGGCCTGGCTTCATAGGAGGCCGCCGCCACGACAGAACGGGCTCCGGTTCCCACGATGACGGCCTTGCCTTTGAGCCTGGGATTGTCCCGTTGCTCCACCGAAGCGAAAAACGCGTCCATATCAAGGCATGCGCAGACTTTATCCATAACCACTTGCTCTCCAACTTCTGCCCAGTGACAGGCAGAGTTTTCTTGCCAGCATGAATTAACCCTAGCATGAATGAGGTATAATGTTAAATTGCTTGATTAAAAAATTCTTTCAGGGAGATTTGTTTGCTGCATTATATCGTCAAGCGATTGCTGTTGAGCATCCCCATTTTGATCGGGATAACCATCATTACTTTCGTGGTCATGCATCTGGCGCCAGGCAGCCCGGTCTCCGTGCAGATCCAGATGAATGCCAAGGTTTCCGCAGACACTCAGGAGCGGCTCAAGGCGCTCTACGGATTGGATAAACCTCTGGTTGTCCAGTACGGGTTATGGATCAAAAGGCTGGCCACCGGCGATTTGGGCGAGTCGTTCATAGATATGAGGTCGGTCACCGATAAAATATTAGAAAGACTGCCGGCCACCCTGGAGCTGGAATTGCTCTCTTTATTACTGATCTTTCTTGTGGCCGTGCCCTTGGGCGTATTTTCGGCCAGCCACCCTAAGTCTCTCTACGACAAGATTTTTACCCTCGGGTCTTTTGCCGGTTTTTCTATCCCAACATTTTGGCTGGCCCTGCTGCTCATGCTTTTCTTCGGGGTTTACCTCAACTGGCTGCCAATATCCGGGATGAGGTCGCTCAACGCGGAATATATGCCTTTTTTACCCAGGCTGACCGACCATCTACAGCACCTGGTCCTGCCTTTATTTGTCTCAGTTTTTGGGGGATTTGCCGCCATCTCCCGTTTTACCCGCTCCAGCATGCTGGAGGTTCTGCGCCAAGATTATATCCGCACGGCCCGGGCCAAAGGTTTGCCGGAATCCCAGGTCCTTTATAAACACGCTTTAAGGAACGCGCTCCTGCCGATCATCACCATCGTAGGCTTGTCCATCCCGGGATTAATAAGCGGAGGGTTCATCTTTGAAACCATCTTTGCCTGGCCCGGCATGGGCAGATTGGCCTATGACGCCACCATGAGCTATGACTACCCGGTGGTCATGGGGACGGCGACCGTCGCTGCCCTCTTAACCCTTCTGGGAAATTTGCTGGCCGATGTTCTTTATGCGCTGGCTGATCCCCGCATCAGATACGGAGGGCCGACGAACCCATGAAACGCTCCTGGATGCTGTCTTTAAAAAAACATCATCTGGCCATGGCTGGACTGGTCCTGATCGTGTGCCTTTACCTGCTGGCCTTGTTGGCCCCTTTATTATCGTCCTACAATCCGGCTGACCAGGATTTGAACCACAGGCTGGAGCCGCCCTCCTGGGCGCATCTATGCGGGACCGATGACTTGGGACGGGATGTTTTCAGCAGGATGGTGTGGGGAGCGAGGGTTTCTCTGACCGTGGGGCTATTGGCCATAGCCATCTCCACGCTCGTGGGGCTGACTGTGGGGACATGCGCGGCTGCGTTCGGAGGATGGGTAGACCAGGTGCTGATGCGGTTCGTGGATGTGGTCATTTGTTTTCCCACTTTGTTCCTGATCCTCATCCTGATCGTGTTCCTGGGCCCCTCCCTGACCACGGTCATGATCGTCATAGGACTGACCAGCTGGACGGACATGGCCAGGCTTGTCCGGGCGGAAATTTTGAGCCTCAAGCAGCGGGATTTTGTCATGGCCAGCCGGTCGCTGGGCGCTTCCATGCCCAGGCTGATGTTCAGGCATTTGCTGCCCAACGCTCTGGCGCCGGTGTTCGTTTCCGTGACTTTCGGGGTAGCCGGGGCCATCCTCATGGAGTCAGGGCTGAGCTTTCTCGGTCTGGGTGTGCAGCCGCCCACCGCGAGCTGGGGCAATATCCTGACCACGGGCAAAGATTATCTGCAGACTGCCTGGTGGCTGACGGTTTTCCCTGGACTGGCCATTTATATCACGGTACTTTCATTTAATTTGTTGGGTGACGGTCTTAGGGATATTATTGACCCGAGACTGAAACAATAGGAGAGGGCGTGAAGCTGAAAAAGATAAAAGAAACCTGGCGTGAATTCTCGGAAAAGATCAGGACTTTGGAAGAAAAGCCGGAAAAGATAGCCCGGGCCGCGGCTATCGGCGCTTTGCTGGGGAGCTCTCCCACCTTCGGTTTCGCGGTCCTTCTTGTCTATCCTGTGGCCAAGTTTTTTAAGCTCAATGTCTGGGTCGCTTACACGGTCAAGTTCATGGTTTCCAACCCATGGACCACGCCTTTTATCTGGGTGGGTCAATTCTGGCTGGGATTTTGGGCGCTGGGACTGCCTTTTCCCAGTCAATTGCCCCATGTCAGTCTTCATGAGCTCAGCTTTGTGTTCTGGGTCTATGTTTTGGGTGCCACTATTTTTGGGGTCCTTGCCGGCCTGACGATATACTGTTCTGTTTATGTCCTCCTAAAGCTGCAGTCTGCCAAAAAAGGACGGGCCTCTTGAAGGATTCCCTCCTGCAGATAGAGAATTTAAAGACCTCTTTTACCACCCCGTGGGGAGAAGCCAAGGCCGTGGACGGGGTATTTTTGGGCATGGAGCAGGGGAAGACGCTGGGCCTGGTCGGCGAGTCCGGCTGCGGTAAAAGCGTGCTGGCTCTGTCTCTCCTCAGGCTGGTGGCTGAGCCGGCGGGCCGCATCGTTTCCGGAAAAATATTATGGAAGGGAAGGGACCTGACCACTTTAAGCGAAGCGGAAATGCGGCAGGTCAGGGGCAAGGAGATCGCCATGATCTTCCAGGAGCCTCTGACCTCGCTCAATCCGGTTTTTACCATCGGCTACCAGATCAGCGAAGCGGTAGAGCTGCACCAGGGGCTGGCCAAGGAAAAGGCCTGGGAAAAAGTGCGGCAGGTCCTGAGAAAAGTGGGATTGTCCGACCCGGAACGCCAGGCCCGCAGTTACCCGCATGAGCTCAGCGGCGGCATGAGGCAAAGGGCCATGATCGCCATGGCCCTGTCCTGCGAACCGGAGCTGCTCATCGCGGACGAGCCGACTACGGCGCTGGACGTGACGATCCAGGCCCAGATCCTGGAGCTTTTAAAGTCCCTCCAGCAGGAGCTCAGGCTGACCCTTTTGCTGATCACCCATGACCTGGGCATCGTGGCCCAGTGCGCGGACGAGATCGCCGTGATGTATTGCGGCAAGATCACGGAGTATGCGTCCACCCAGGACCTTTTTAAACGGCCGAGCCATCCTTACACCAGGGGGCTACTGCAGTCCTTGCCGGCCATGGAACATCTGCACCACCGGTTGACCTCGATCCCGGGAGCGGTGCCGCCGGCCTGGCAAAAGCCGGCAGGCTGCACCTTCCATCCGCGCTGTTCTTTGGCCAAGGAGCGCTGCCGGACGGAGGAGCCGAAAATGGTGAGCGTCCAGCCCGGACACCAGGCCCGTTGTTTTTTTGCCAAAGAGATCGCGGCACTTACGAAAAATTAAAAGCCTCGCAACTCCCTGTGGATTTGCGAGGTAGCAGGCTGCTAAAGGACTGCTATTAGAATTTCTAATCAGCCTGCTAAGGGAGGGGTATGGCGTTTTTAGAACTCAAAGAAGTTAAAAAAGAGTTCCTGGTCAGGGAGGGTTTTTTCAGCACCGAGGCCAAACGGCTAAGGGCCGTGGACGGGGTGAACCTCAGGCTGGACCAGGGCGAGACGCTGGGCCTGGTCGGCGAGTCCGGGTGCGGCAAGACCACGACGGGCCGGATCATTTGCAGGCTGCTGGAAAAGACCAGCGGACAGGTCCTTTTCAACGGCGAAGAGATATTCTCCCTTTCCGACGAGAGGATGACCAGCCTGCGCAAAGACATCCAGATGATTTTCCAGGACCCGCTGGCTTCCCTGGATCCCAGGATGCGGGTGGGGGATTCCATCAGCGAAGGGCTGGTGATCCACCGCATGGGAACGGCCGAAGCCCGGAAAAAAAGGACCAGGGACCTTCTCCGGATGATGGGACTGGACAGCCAGGACTACGACCGGTTCCCTCATGAGTTCAGCGGAGGCCAGCGCCAGAGAGTGGGGATAGCCCGGGCGTTAGCCACCCAACCGCGCCTGCTGGTCGCGGACGAACCTATCTCGGCTCTCGATGTTTCCATTCAGGCTCAGATCCTCAATCTGCTGGGGGATCTGCAAAAAGAGCTTGGTTTTAGCATGATTTTTATTGCCCACGACCTGCGGGTCGTGGCCCATTTGAGCCAACGCATCAGCGTCATGTATACTGGTAAGGTCATTGAACTGGCCGAGAGCGAGGATCTGGTCACGGAACCTTTGCATCCTTACAGCCAGGCTTTGTTGTCCGCTATACCCTGGCCGGAACCTGAGCAGCGCCGCAAAAGGGAAGTGCTCGAGGGAGAGCCTCCGAGTCCGCTGGCGATACCTGCGGGATGTCCTTTTCACCCACGGTGCCGTTTTAGGATGGCCAAATGCGTGGAGCAGGTGCCGCCTTTTGCAGAAGCAAGACCTGGACGCTGGACAGCCTGCTGGTTATACTGAGCTAATTATTTTAGGAAAGGGGAAGCCTTATGTTGTTCATGAAAAAGAAAAAAGAAAAGGAACCCGGAGCCCTAAAGGTCGGGGTGGTGGGGATCGGGCATCTGGGCCAGCACCACGCCCGGATATACCACGAACTGCCTCAGAGCGAGCTGGTGGGGGTCGTGGACGCTTCCCTGGAAAGGGCCAAAGAGTTTGGGGACAGGTTCAACTGCTTCGCGTCCGACAAGTACCAGGACCTTTTTGAAAAAGTCCAGGCGGTTTCCATCGTGACCCCTACCTCCTGGCACTATCCCATAGCCCGGGAATTCCTGAAAAGGCGCATTCCGGTCCTGCTGGAAAAACCAATGACCCGCACCGCGGAACAGGCCAAGGCCCTCCTGGACATTTCCAAGCGCCTCAAAGTCCCTTTGCAGATCGGCCACGTGGAGAGGTTCAACGCGGCCATTGACATGCTCCAGAAGCTGAAACAGACCCCCCGGTTTATCGAGTCCATCCGGCAGGGGCCGTTCGACGGCCGCGTCAAGGACACCGGCGTGGTCCTGGACCTCATGATCCACGACCTGGACATCATCCTGGACCTGGTGGACGATTCGCCGGTGGTCCAGCTAGAGGCGGTGGGCGTCAATGTGCTGACCGCTTTTGAAGATATTGCCAACGCCCGCATCCATTTCAAGAACGGCTGCGTGGCCAACGTGACGGCCAGCCGCATCAGTCCGGAGAGGCTGCGCAAGATCAGGGTGTTCCAACCCAGCTCCTACATCTCCATTGATTACATGAACCAGAAGGTCACGGTCCTCAAGCTCAAACAGGGCCTCCAGGCCGGCGGCAGTATAGACCCGCAGCATTGGCGCGACGCCATCCAGCGCGAACAGGTCCCCATCACGCGCAAGGAGCCCCTGCGCATGGAATTGATATCTTTTATCCAGTGCGTCAAGGAAAAGAAAGACCCCAAAGTGTCAGGCCAACACGGGTACGCGGCCCTCAAACTGGCCCTGGACATCGTCAAAGCCGTGCGTTTGCAGGGCCGCCGGTCCAGGTAGCGACAAGGTGAGCATGAAAAACCCTTTGAAGATCATGATCGTTGCCGGCGAGGCCTCGGCGGATGTATACGGCAGTTTGCTGGCCAAAGAGATCCTGAAAAGCCGTCCGAGCACCCTCTTTTTCGGTTTTGGCGGAGGTCATATGGCCCGGGCCGGGGTCAAGATCGCCTATCCTCTGGTCGACCTGGCGGTCATGGGCTGGGTCGCGGTTTTTAAGAACATCCGCACTTTCCGTTACCTCCTCAAGCTCAGCCACCAGATGCTCAGGTCCGAGCAGCCTGACGCTGTGGTCCTGATCGATTATCCCGGGTTTAATTTGAGGGTGGCGGAGCAGGCCAAAAAGCTGGGCATCCCCGTGATCTACTATATCAGCCCGCAGGTATGGGCCTGGAGGCCCAAGAGGATCCACCGCATCGCCGAGCTGGTTACCAAGATGCTGGTGGTGCTGCCCTTTGAGAAGGCTTTGTACGAGAAAGTGAACTGCCCCGTGGAATTCGTGGGCCATCCGCTGCTGGACGTGGTCAAGGACATCCGCAAGGCCAAAAAGCCCAGCCATAAAGCCCTGGTAACCCTGCTGCCAGGAAGCCGAAAGGAGGAAATAGAGAGGCTGCTTCCCACGATGCTAAAAGTCGCGGAAAGGCTGACCGCCTACGAACCCATAGATTTTGTCCTGCCCCTGGCTTCCACCATCACGCGCTATATGGTCGACGGCCATTTGAGCCGGAGCAAGGTTTTCGTCAAGGTGATCACCAAGGATACCCTGGCCATGCGCAAGGCGGCGGACTTTGCCCTGGTAGCGTCCGGCACCGCCACCCTGGAAACCGCTTTGATGCAGATACCCATGGTCATCCTGTACAAGGTCTCTCCGGTCAATTACTGGATCGCCAAGCGGGTGGTTAATGTCTCCTACATCGGTTTGGTCAATATCGTGGCAGGCAAAAGGATCGTGCCGGAATTTTTGCAGGAACAGGTCCAGCCGGAACTTATCCTGCCCCAGGCCCTGGCCCTTTTGCAGGACACGGAGCAAAGGGCCCAGATGAAAAAGGACCTCAGGACCGTGGCTGTTTCCCTGGGAGAAGGCGGGGCTTCTCGCCTGGCGGCCATTGCGGTCCTCAAGGTCATCGAACAAAAACGGATATAGGTAAGCAAGCCTAACGGATTCTGTTATACTGGTCCAAATTTTTGCTGGAGGATGTTTTGATAAAAAGGTATTTCAAACTACTTCTCTTTGCCAAACCCTATATCGGCAGGCTCGTGGCCGCGGCCCTGGCCATGGCCTGCCTGGCGGTAATATCCGGTGCGCCGGCTTTACTGACCCAGCAAACGATCGACCAATTCCTGGATAAAAGCAAGGATCCGAGGTTGATCCTGGGACTGGCCATTTTGATCGTAGTCGTTTTTTTCGTCAAAGGAGTTTTCTCTTACCTGCAAGATTATCTTATTGGTTCGGTAGGACACCGTGTCACCAGGGATATCAGGAATAAACTGAAAGCAAAGATCCATGAGCTTTCCCTGGATTATTTCACCCAGGAAAAGACCGGACAGATCATGTCGCGCTTTACCTACGATGTCCTGCAGATACGGCCGGGGATTACCGATGTCGTGGGCCGGGTCATCCGGGACGGCCTGACCCTGGTCGTGCTCGTGTCTATCGCCTTTTATATGAACTGGCGTATGGCGCTCCTGGCGTTCATCATTTTTCCGCCTGTCCTGTGGATCCTCTACAGTTTTGGGAAGCGTCTGACCAAAGCCAGCGGCCAGAGCATGGCCAGTATCGGAGACCTCACTTCTTTATTGCAAGAGGCCCTAAACAATATGCGTATCATCAAGGCTTTTGGCATGCAGGAATACGAAAAGGAGAGGTTTGCCAAAGAAAATGCCAAGTTGACCGACATCAATGTGGGTTATACCCGTATTACCTCGCGTTCGTCCCCAGTGGCAGAGTTTGGGGGCGCTGTGGGCATTGCTTTTTATTTTTGGTACGGCGGAATGCAGGTCCACAACTCCGTGATCACCCCAGGCGCTTTTTTTGCTTTCCTGGTAGCCCTGGCATCCATGTATAAACCCATCAGGGGTATCAGCGAATTGAATAATGTGCTGCCGACCGCTTTAGCCGCCTCTGACCGTATTTGCGAAATTCTGGAAACGCCACCCACCGTGACAGAAAAACCCGGAGCGCAGGCAGTTCAGAAATTTGAGCGTTCCATTACGTATAAGAATGTGAGCTTTTCCTACGGCCGGAACGCGGTCGTGCTGGACAACCTCAATATTGAAGTGGCCAAGGGCAAGGTGCTGGCCATTGTCGGGCCCAGCGGAGCGGGGAAGACCACGCTGGTGGACCTGCTGCCCAGGTTCTATGACCCGACCAGGGGAAGTGTCTTGATAGACGGCAAGGACATCCGGGAATTTACCCTGGACTCCCTGCGCTCCCTGATGGGCATCGTGACCCAGGAGACCATCCTGTTCAATGATTCGGTCCGCAACAATATCGCCTACGGCAGGATGAGCGCCTCCCTGGAAGAGATCCAAAAGGCGGCCAAGGCCGCTTACGCCCATTCTTTCATCGAGAACATGCCCATGGGATACGGGACCCTGATCGGAGAACGCGGGGTCAAACTTTCCGGCGGGGAGAGGCAGCGGGTGGCCATCGCCCGGGCCATTTTGAAAGATCCCCAGATCCTTATCTTCGACGAAGCCACCTCGGCCCTGGACACGGAGTCCGAACGGCTGGTCCAAAGCGCCATCGAGGCGGTCATGGCCAACCGGACCACCCTCGTTATCGCACACCGGCTTTCCACCATCCAGAGGGCCGACCAGATCCTGGTCCTGGAAAAAGGCAGGATCGTGGAGACGGGCACCCACCAGGAACTTTTGGGCAAGGGTGGGCTTTATAAAAAACTTTATGACATGCAGTTCCAAATATAAAAACCAAACCAAAGTGAATGAGGAGCAGGGGCCGTGTCGCTAGCAATAACCGTTTATGTGCCTGAATGTATTGTCATGGCGGCGGACAGCCGTCAATCCATCAAAATAGACACGGTCGAGCCGGGGAAGCAGCCTGTTTCCGTGGTCACTCCGGGTTCGGATGCCCTGAATAAGCTGTTCTTTTTTGAGCCGCAAAAGACCGGCGTGGTCACCTACGGCGACACTATGCCGGAAGGGAAGACCGTGGCCAGTTTTTTGGAAAGGTTCAGCACGGAAAGGCTGGAACCCGAGGACAAAGTGGGCCAGGTGGCCGGCAAGTTGAGGGGGTTCTTTTTTAACAGCCATCCCCAGGCTGATACAGCCTTTCACGTGGCTGGCTTTGAAAAGCAGGGCCGCCAGAGCGTCCCGCATGTGTATCACGTCACGGCGGATTTCGTCAGGCGCGTCAATATCGTGGAAAACAGCAACCCCGCGGAGGTCATTTTCGGATGTACCTGGGGAGGAGAAGCCGACGTCATGGCTTCACTATTTTTGGGCCCTGGGCCGGAGGGGAAACCCAAGCCGCCGGTGGTTTGGGCCGCTTTTTCGCCCCAGGATGCCATTGATTTTAGCCTCTATGCCATGCGCACCACAATTGATACAATGAGATTCCAGGCCAGACCCAAAAGCGTGGGCGGGCCGATAGATATATTGCTTTTGACACCCACAGAGTGCTCGTTTATCAAGAAAAAAAAGATCGGGGTGGATGTTTAAAGCAAAGGTTCCGGGTTATTTATTTTCACTTGAAACCGGTAACTTGAAACTAGAAACTGTTTTTAGGAGGATGCATGAGCGATATAAAGGTCGACAGGGCCAGCAGGGACGATTTCGGGGCCATTGCGGGGATCTGGGAAAGGCACAACACCGAGGTCGCCAAAAAGAACCCGGAGTTCCCGCTGAAGCGCAATATGTCCTACTTGTTCAACGAGCATCTCAACAAGGTTTTTTTGGATCCCAAGCAGATCATCTTGGTGGCCAAAAAAAACGACAGCATCGTTGGGTTCGGGCTGGCCAATCTGGTCGATATGGCCATAGCGTTCAACTATCCCAAGATAGGCCACATCGAGAACCTTTGCGTGCTTGGGGGCGAGACAGCCAAGGAAGCCCAGGAAGCCCTGATCGAAGCCCTGGCCGCCTGGTTCAAATCAAAAGGGGCGGGGGCTTTGCAGTTGTCGCTCTACGACACCAGCCCTGAGGTCGTCAGCCCTTTCATCGACCTTGGTTTTAAGTTCGTCAAATCGGTCTTTGAGAAACGTATTTGACCTCCGGGGATGATCCGCAAGCCATGGCTGAATCTTTCAAAGACAGGTTGTTACTAGGCATCGTTTCCCGGCTAGGCCCCTTCTTCCTCCGTGTCTTGGGTCTTTCTCTCAGGATCAAAGAGGACGGCGTTCCCGGCCTCAGTCCCCGTCAATCAGAGAACCATAAGGCGATCTACGCTGTCTGGCACAGCCGGATGCTGGCCGGTGTCTACTATTACAGGAACCTGGATATCCGGGTCCTGGTCAGCATGAGCCGTGACGGGGAGCTCATCAGCCGGGTCGTGGAGAACTGCGGTTTCAAATCCATCCGGGGTTCGGTGAGCCGGGGCGGGGCGGGCGCTTTGCGAAAAATGCTGGAGGCCCTGGAGGCAGGCAAGCCTGTGGTCGTCACGCCCGACGGGCCCAAGGGACCTGAGCGAAAAGTGCAGGATGGCATTATTTTCCTGGCCCAGCAGAGCGGTCTGCCGGTCTATCCTATTGCCTTCAACAGTTCCAGGGGGATCCGCTTCAAAAGCTGGGACAAATTTTTATTGCCCCTTCCATTCAGCCGGGGAGTGTTCATCTGGGGCAATCCTGTGACCATGGCCAAGGACGCGGACAGCGCGGAACAGGGAAAGAAAAAACAGGAATTAGAGAACGAGCTGAACCGTATCACCGACCGGGCAGACCATTATTTTGAGAAAAAATAGGGACCTTGCAGAGGTTGTCCAGATCAAAAATCCAAGGTCAGGGTAATGCGGTGGGAGTCGCCGAGATTGGAATAGGGCACATAAGCGTAATCCAGGATCATCTGAATGGCCTGGAAGTCCAGGATATAACCCAACCCCACAGGTAAAAAGTATAGGCAGGGACATCTGCGTGGAAAAGCCCGCCCGCAGGCTGACACCCTGTGACCCGAAACGCGGGCTATAGTCCACCCCGAAATGGAACCCCATGTCCTGGCCGACCGTGTCGTAAGACACATCCGCGGTGGCCAGAATATCCTTTTGTTTGGGGATGTTATCCGGCTGCCCGCCGGTCATTTCTTCCAACTCCTGGATGTTGAACTTTTTGGCGGCCCCGAGTTTGACTAGCAGGGGCAGGGAGTAGCCGCTGATCGCCGGGCCGATGTTCTGGACCGCGACGCCCAAAGAACTGGACCCGGCGAATGGCCGGAGGATGGCGCCCACGTCAAAACCATAACCTTTGAAACCGATGTCCTGAAAACTTTCCTGCAGATACTTGACGGTGATGCCGACGTTGATGGTGTGGAAAAAATGTTTTCCATAGCTCAGTTCCCCGAAGAACGAACTAAGATTATAGGAGTCCGGACTTGGGGAATAAAGGCTGGGCAGGGGGTAGCTAGGGTCCGTGGCCGGCGTCTCGCCGGCCATGCTGATGGGCGTGGAGGCCATTTTATTAAGGCATATCCCGATGCTTTCGCCCGGCACAAGGGGCAAGGCGTAGGCCACGCTGTCAAAGGTGACCCCTTCGAACCATTGGAGGTGGGTAAAGGACACTTCCTGATAGCGCAGGTCGCCCAACCCCGCGGGGTTCCAGTAGGCGGCCAGGGCGCCTGTCGCCACGGAAGTGTAGGCGTCGCCCAGGGCGGACGGCCGGGCGCCGAGGCTGATGAAGAACTCCTCGCCAGCCACGGTGCCTGCCGCTTGGGCCTCCACGGCGATGAGCGCAAGGGCCAATGCGGCCGCGATCGTTTTAATAGAATTGATCATCTTGTCCTTTTCCATTTTTTTAGAGCGTTTTAGCGGCATCTTGGGTCAGGGTTTGACTAGGAACTTGCCCCGGTGAGTGTCTCCGCCGGAGATCACGTAATAGTAGACCCCGGGCGCCACCAGCTGGCCCTGGTCATTCCGGCCGTCCCAGGTGGCGTAAACATTGGACACGTGGAGGGATACCACCAGGCGTCCGGACAAGGTCCTGATGTCGATCGTGCTGCCCGGAGTCACGTTCACGAATTTAAGCTCCTGGCCCGCGGCTTGGCTCAGGCTGAAAGGATTGGGATAGACCAGCAGGTTGCCCGTGCCGATCCAGACCGTGTTGCTGGAAAGCCCGAGGTAGTTCATGTTGCTGACCGTATCGAAATAATTGACCTGAAAATGGTTGGGGATCAGTTTGCCCAGTTGACTGGCCGTGTTGAGCTGGACCGTGATATTCTCCGTGAAGGAGCCTCCAGGCGCCATATTCCCGATGTTCCACGCGACCAAGGGCGGGCTGTTGGTGGTAGGGGTGGGGTTGAGCTGCAAAACCCCAAAGTCGCTGGCTATAGAGTCCCACATCACGATATTGTTGCACATTCCCGTGCCGTTGTTGGTGATGGCTAGGGTATAGCTGAGCCTGTCCCCCGGGTTAATTTTGACGTTAGAGACCGATTTGTTGAACCGCAGCTGGGGAGTGGGGGTCGGGGTCATGGTCGAAGTCGGGGTCTGGGTGGAGGTGAAGGTTTTGCTGGAAGTCAAAGTATAGGTCGGAGTGTAGGAGGAGGTGAAAGTGCAGGAGGAAGTAAAGGTCAGGGACGAGGTGAGCGTGCACGAGGGCGTGTAGGTCTGGCTGGGTGTGTAAGTGTTGGTAAAGGTCAAGGTCTGGGTGGGGGTCAAAGAGGGCGTATAAGTCAGGGACGGAGTGAATGTGTTGGTCGATGTATACGTGTTGGTATTGGTGGGGACAGGCGTCACCGTGGGGATCTGGGTCCCTATGGAAGTAGGTCCAAAGGCCAGGTCGTCGATGTAGCCGTAACAAAAATGTCCGCTGGGGTCGCAGTCGTGGGCTTCATACGAGACCGTCACGTTTTGACCGACAAAAGCACTAAGGTTATATCCGTAATTGGTCCAGGGCAGGTATTTCCATTCATCTTCTTGGTCGCCGATATCCCAATAGCCTGGGTTTGGGGATGCTGGAAGTAACATGGCGGCGTTATCGTACCAACTAAATCTCTGGTCAAAAATGACAGCGGCTCCGACCGTGATCCTGAAGCGGACATAGGCATCTGTGTCATAGGCGTTTCCAGCGAGAAAGTGGTGGCCGTTGAGGGAAGCCGCGATCCAAACTGAAAGGAAGGCATTGCCAGGGGCGATGACATCTGATTGATATATTTGCGCATAGTCCGCGTGTGCATTGTCCCCAAATCCAGAATAAAGTTGACAGCAGTAGTTACCACCATGAGGAAGGACCAAGTTGTTGCCAGTGTTGTATCCGAAACCTGATCCAACCACGGTACAGGCAGGAGTATCCAGACCAAAAGCTGTGGTCCAACCCGTCAAATCGCCTGTTTCAAAACCACCGTTGACTTGGGCAAAGGCAAAAGCGGGGTAAAACCACCAAGCCAGAAGGCACAAAACTAAACAGATTTTTTTCATTTTTATCCATCCTGACTTAAAACTAAGGAAACTGTATTCCAATTTAATTATATACTTTTTCGAAAAAAGTATTGAAAATATTGCTCTAGGCAATGGTAAACTGAATCAGTCTTTGAGGGAAAGCTCTAAAAAGTTTAGGGGAAAGGGTTTTTTAAATGGTTTTTTTGTATAACCTTGTCCTTTATTTGGCAGCGATTGTTGCTTTGCCTTTTGTCCTGGTGGGTTTGATTTTTATTCCCCGCTGGCGGGCCGGACTCTGGAAAAGGCTGGGATGGCTGACTTTTGAGCTCAAAGAAACGGAAAAACCCTGCTTATGGCTGCATGCCGCCTCGCTGGGCGAGGTCAGGGCTGTCAGCCTCCTTGTCGCCGAACTTAAAAAAATGATCCCCCAGGCCACTTTGGTCATGTCCGCTACCACGGCCAGCGGTTATAAGGAAGCGCTGAAGCTGCAGGGCGTCCCTGCCGGAGTCACCTATCTGCCTTTGGAATTAAATTTTGTCGTACGCCGGGTGGTCAAAAAACTAAAACCCGCTGTCCTGGTGCTGGTGGAGACCGAACTGTGGCCCAACCTTATCCTGCAGGCCAAGGCGCGGGGCGCCAAGATTATGGTCGTCAACGGCAGGTTTTCCCAGGAAGCAGCCAAAAGATATATGAAGTTCAAAAAGTTTTTCAAGCTGTTCTGCGGGCCGGTGGACCTTTGGGCCATGCGCTCGGAAGAGGACAGGCAGTACGCCCTGAACCTGGGAGTGGACCCGGACAGGGTCCAGGTCACGGGCAACATCAAGTTCCAGCCGGGTGTCAGCGGCCAATGCGCGGGGGCCCCGTTCTACCGCTCCCTTTTTCATGACGCGCCGGTTTTGGCCTGCGGCAGCACACGGCCCGGCGAGGAAGAGATCATTCTGGAGGCTTTTAGGGAGCTCAAAACCAAATTCCCGGAGTTAAAGCTGGTTTTGGCTCCCCGTCATTTGGAGCGGGTCAGCGAAGTGGCCGCCTTGTTGGGGAAAAAAGGTTTTGATTTTGAACGCCGCAGTGAGATCAAAGAGCCCCTCTCGAAAGGCGAGACGCTGCACTATTTAAAAGGCGATGTCTTGCTTCTGGACACCTATGGGGAGCTTTTGGCCGTATACCAGGTGTGCCAGGCGGCTTTTGTGGGGGGCACCCTGTTGCCCTTTGGCGGGCACAATGTCCTGGAGCCGGCGGCCTGCGGCAAGCCGGTCCTGTTCGGACCCTATACAGACCATTTCCATGATGAAGCCAAGCTGCTGCTGGACCGGGGCGTTGGTTTTTTGGTCAAGGACGCGGACAGCCTGGCCCTGCAAGCCGGGACTTTGCTGAACGACGCGGGTTTAAAACAGGCGGCGGAAGAAAAAGCCAAGGAAATATTCCAGGAAAAGCAGGGGATAGTCCAGAAAAACGCCAGGCTTATCGCCCAGTTATGGAAAGAGGCGGTGTTTGAAAAAAAGTGACGGGTCAGCCGCGGCCTTAATACTCGGGGCGATTTGCTTATGCGTCTATTTCCTCACCCTAGCGCCCACCGTATGCTGGTTCGACTCCGGCGAACTCATCACCAGCGCCGTGACCTTGACCGTGTCCCACCCGCCGGGAGCTTCTTTATTTAACCTGCTGGCCAAGTTGTTCTCATATTTGCCTTTTGGCACCGTGGCTTTCCGCATCAACCTGTTTTGCGCGGTCCTGGGAGCGTTGACCATCGCGGTCCTATACCTTTTTTTTAGCGAGGTGGGGCCGATCCCGGCTGCTCTGGCCGGCTGTTTGACTTTTGCTTTTTCCAGGCAGTTCTGGAACCAGGCCACCTTCACGGACATCTATACCCTCCACCTGCTGCTGGTCTCTTTGTTGTTCCTTTCGCTGGCCAGGTGGGAATCAGGCCGGGGGCCCCGATGGTTTTATACGGCCAGTTTTACTTTGGGCCTGCTCCTGACCTTGCGGACCCCCATCCTTATTTATGTGCCCAGCGTGCTCATCTTGATGTGGCCTTTCAGAAAAAAACTCAAAGGCGTTTCCTGGGTCAAAGCCGGGCTGAGTTTTTTGACCGGGTTTTGCTTTTACCTTTATGTGCCCCTGCGGATGTACGCCGCACCTGACCTCAACAGCGGAAGTCTCCACAATATGAAAGAAGCGCTTCTTTATTTTACGGCGGCGGGTTACAAGAGATGGCTGTTCAACCTGCCCTTGAAGGCTCTGGCAGAGCAAGCGTGGTTTTTTGGGAACGGCCTGACCAGGCAGTTCACCCTGGTCGGGGTCGGGCTGGGGTTGTGGGGCATGACTGTGCTTTTCCGGAAGAGGAAAAAATATTGGTTCTGGCTTGCGGCCATCTTTCTCATAGACGCGCTTTTTTATATGCAGGTTTACCCTTCGCAGAACAGAGTAGAGCATTTTTATTTTGTGTCCTTTTTGGTCTTTTCCCTGTGGATAGGTTTGGGGCTCTGGGACCTGGGTAGCCGCCTGAGACCTTTTGTTCCCATTGCCGGGGTGGGGTTATGCGTGGCTTTCCCCCTTTGCCTGCTGGTGCTGAATTGGCCCAAGGTGGACAAGCATGATTTTTACCAGGCCAGGGATTATGCCCGGAACGTGTTCAGCGTCTGCGGACCCGATGCCCTGCTGGTCACGGATTTTGACAATGAATATCACGCCCTGAAATACCTCAAGTATGTCGAAGGCCAAAGACCTGACATTGAACTTATCCATACCGGCCTTTTTGAAATGCAGCGCCATATTCCCTGGGAAACGGAATTATCAAAAGCCGGAGGGAGACCGGTTTATTTCACTTATTATGCGGACTGGCTGGTCGGGGAGGGCTATCAATTCGTTCCTTGCGGTCCAGTCTGGCAGTTGGAGGGGAAAAGCAGGATACAGGAAAGCTCAGCCGGTCTGCCCCGGGGGGGCAGGATCCAGGCGGACAAAAATTCAAAACTGGCAGGCCTTCTGACGCGGGACGTGGATTGGCGGCCCGGACAGACCAGCCAGGTAGAGTTGTTTTGGCGCCGGCCCACCAAAGACGACCTGCCGTTCGCCTGTGTGTTCGTGCTGACCGACTCCCAGGGCCATTGGCTGGATGAAAAGGGTGAGCCGTATTTTATCCATATCCACTCTCCCCTTTACGACCGTTATCCGGTCGGACTGTGGAAGCAGGGAAGGTTTTATAAAGAAAAATTCGGCTGGGTGGCCCGATGGGACCTGAAGCCCGGAGCCTATGAGCTTTGGGAAGGGGAACAGCCTTCTCAAGAGCTTTTGGACAGATTGGAAACCGCCAGCCCTGATGTGCCGGCCTTTGATAATTATGATAAAGACAACCCCGAAATGTTAAAATACAATTTCAGCCAAGGAGGCTGGGAACGGGGGCATACCCCGGACCAGATCAAGGCCGGCGTCGGGGATTGGGTCCAAAGCTCTTTGGCGGCCAACAGCCTGACCAAGGTCAGGACCATCAATGTCAGCAAAGGAGAAAAGGATTGAGCAATTCAAAATGCCGGGTCAGCGTAGTGATCCCTGTTTATAATGAAAAGGACGGGCTCAAGCCGGTCCTGGAAGGATTGCGGAAAACCCTCGCCAAGGTGAGCCACGAGATCATCGTGGTCGACGACGGCTCGCAGGACCAGACCAGCCTGGCTGTTGCAGGGAACAAGGGAATCACCCTTTTACGCCACCCCTATAACAAAGGATACGGCGCGGCGCTCAAGACAGGCATCCGGGCCAGCCGGGGAGAATGGATCCTCATCATCGACGGGGATAACACCTACCCGGTGCGGGCCATCCCCAGGATGCTGGAGATGACCAAAGAATACGACATGGTCGTGGCAGGGCGGACGCAGGAAAAACCGCCCAGTCTGTTCCTCAGGAATTTCGCCAAATTTTTCCTGGTCAAGCTGGCCCAGTTCCTGACCGGACGGAAGATACCCGACCTGAATTCGGGGCTCAGGTTGTTCAGGAAACGGGCCAGCCTGCCCTTTTTCAGCATCCTGCCCTCGGGGTTTTCCTTTACCACCACCATCACCCTGGCTTACCTGACCCACGAATTGACCGTCGGTTATTTGCCGGTGGATTACCGGGAGAGGGTCGGCCGGTCCAAGATCAGGCCGATCAGGGACACTTTTAACTTTATATTGCTCATCGCCCGGACGGTCATGTATTTCAACCCGCTCAAGATCTTCATGGCGGTCAGCCTGGTCCTGATGGTTTTGGGTCTGGCTGAAGCCTGTTTTTACCTCACGGTTAGCCACTCCATCAGCAAATCAACAGTTCTGCTCCTGCTGTCCAGCATCCTGGTGGGCATGCTCGGCCTCCTGGCCGACCTGATCATCAAACGGCTGCCTTTGCTGGATGAGGACAAGGCCGGCCGCTGATGAAAGTCCTTTTCATCAATCCAGCCACAGCCCAGCGCATTTCCACCAACCTCCCGACCCTGGTGGAACAGGAACGCGGGGTCCTTCCATCCCTTGGCCTGATGTATGTGGCCGCGGCCACGGAAAAATACACAGAACACCAAGTCGAGTTTCTGGACATGCAGGTCGAGGATATGACCTATGCCTGGCTGGAAGAGGAATTAAAGAAGCGGAAACCCGACGTGGTGGCGACCCAGGCCATCACCTTCACCCTTTTGGACGCCCTGCAGGTATGCCGGACCGTCAAAAAGGTCAATCCGGATATTTTGGTCGTGCTCGGCGGTCCGCATGTATTTATCTACCCGGAGGAGACCATACGGCAGGACTGCGTGGATTTTTTGGTCCTAGGAGAAGCGGAGCTGTACTTTCCCAAACTGTTGGAGGCTTTGCGCGACGAGAAAAAACTGCAGCAGGTCCAGGGAATTGTTTTCAAGAAGAAGAACGGGGAGGTGGTGCAGACCCCCCACCACGGCTTTATCCAGAACCTGGACGAGATACCTTTCCCGGCCAGGCATTTGACCCCTTATAAAAAATATTACTCCCTGATCGCCAAAAGGGCGCCGGTCACGACCATGATCACCAGCCGGGGCTGCCCTTACCGCTGCACTTTTTGCATGAGGCCCCATTTGGGCAAACTATTCCGGGCGCATTCGCCCCAATACGTGGTGGAGGAGTTGAAAGCCTGCCTGCAAATGGGCATCAAAGAATTCATGATCTACGACGACACCTTTACCATCGATAAAAAAAGGGTGGAAGGGATATGCGACCTTATCCTCAAGGAAGGGCTGGAAAAAGAGATCGGATGGGATGTGCGGGCCAGGGTCAATACCGTGGATGAAGCGCTGCTTAAAAAAATGCGGCAGGCGGGATGCGAGCGGATACATTTCGGGATAGAAAGCGGGGACCCGGCTATCCTGAAAGTCCTGCAAAAAGATATTACGGTCGACCAAACCCGCAACGCTTTCCGATGGGCCAAGGAGGCCGGCATCTCGACCTTGGGATACTTCATGATCGGCAACCCCACCGAGACAGCCGAACAGATCCAGCGCTCTATTGATTTCGCCCTGGAACTGGAGCCTGATTACGTGCATTTTTCCGTGACCACCCCTTTCCCGGCCACGCCGCTTTATGAGTACGGGCTGAAAAAAGGGGTGTTTAAAATGGATTTTTGGAAGGAATTCGCTCAAAATCCGCAGCCGGGTTTTATGCCCCAATTATGGGAAGAGGTGCTGACCCGCGACCAGCTTTTGCATTATCTCCGCAAAGCCTACAAGTCTTTTTATGTCCGGCCCAAATACATCCTGGCCAGGCTCAAAGATACGGGCTCCCTCCTGCAGTTGTGGCGCCGGTTCAAAGCCGGGCTCAAGCTCATAAGGGCTTAAAAGATGAAAGCCCGCAAAAGCGCCAATCCCAAATCCCATGACGGCCAAGCACTTGGGCCTTTGGCCGGTCTGGCGGTTATTTTTGCCCTGAGCCGCCTGCTATTTTTTTTGGCGGGAGTCCGCTTCGATGCCTCAGGCCTCAATAACCTCGCGCAATTCATTGACCCGGCTTTGCTGAAAAATAACCTATGGCAAAGTCTTTTTTACCTGCACAGCCAGCCTCCGCTTTACAACCTTTTCCTGGGTGTGGTCCTGCAGATTTTTCCGGGACATGAGACCGCAGCTTTCTATATTTTTTCTTTATTGACCGGGTTGGCGTTTTACCTTGCCTTATATCTTTTGATCAAAAGGCTCGAAGTGCCCGGGCCGATAAGCTGGGGCCTGACAGTTATTTTTATGGTCAGCCCGGCCAGCATCCTTTACGAGAACTGGCTTTTTTATACTTATCCTCTGGCCATGGTGCTTTGTTCGTCCGCTTATTTCCTGCACCGGTTCCTCAGCACCAAAAAACTGAGACACGGAGCGATCTTTTTTTCATTGCTGGCAGTCCTGGCGTTGGTCCACAGTATGTTCCACCTGCTCTGGTTCGTCCTTGTCGGGGGTGTGCTTCTATGTTATTTCCCGGAAAAAAAGAAGGTGCTCCTTGCCTGCAGCGTGCCTTTCCTGATCATCCTGGCCTTGTATATCAAAAACTTTCTAGTCTTCGGGAGCTTCACTTCCAGTTCCTGGCTGGGGATGAACCTGTCCAGAGAAACGACCTTTATGATGCCTTTTCAGGAACGGAAGAGTTTGGCCGAGCGAGGGGAACTGTCGGTTTTTAGCCTGGTCCCAGCGTTCCCTCCGCTGGGGTTCTATGAAAACGAATGTCAGCCTCTCACTTCCACGGGCGTTGCCGTGTTGGACCAGAAGGTCAATTCCACAGGAGGTTACAACTTCAACCACGCGGAATATTTGGAAGCCTCCAAGATCTATTTCCGTGACGCCCTGTGGGTCATGAGCCGGCACCCGGAAGCTTATGGCAGGGGGATGGCGCATTCTTTCCTGTTCTATTTTTTACCCGCGAGCAATTACCACCGCCTTGACGGGAACCGCGAAAAGATCCGGGGCTGGGATGACGCCTTTAATTTCCTTTTCCAAGGCAGGGTGGCTGACCCTATGGCACCGGCCGCAGAAAGGGAAGCCATGAAGCAGTTGTATGTCCCGCCTTTTTGGAACATGAGCTTGCTCCTGGTCTGCGGGTTTCCTTTTTTGGCCTTGTTCGGCCTATGGCTGGCTTCAAAATCCCTGGAAAAAGCCCGGAAAAACCTTGCTTTTAGCCTAACTCTTCTCTTTGTGTGGTTTAATATCCTGTATGTGACCCTGGTGGGAAACTCCCTGGAAGTGGGCGAGAACAACCGGTTCCGTTTCATTATAGATCCGCTTTATGTCGTGTTGCTGGCCCTGTTCCTCAAGATGGTTTGGGAAAAAATGACAAGGAGGTTTGCGAAAAAATGAACCTGTGGCTAATCTTTTTATTGACCCTGGCCAGCCGTTTGGTTTTCATCCACTTTAACGCAGCCGAGCACACGGACGCTATCTGGCAGATGACCCTGTTCCAGAACAGCACTGACCTTTACCTGCCCCTTTATCCCGCCGTGATCTGGTGTGTGAACCTGGTCTGCCACAACCTGGAGCTGGCGGGGAAGCTTGTCTCCATGCTGGCAGGAGCATTGCTGGTCCTGCCGCTTTACAAAATTACGGAAAGGGTGTTTTCCAAAAGCGCGGCCCTGGCGGTCCTGGGCCTCTACCTTTTGTCCCCGGAATTTATCCGCTGGGATGTTCGCATATCCGGCGACAGCCTGTTCGTTTTCTTTTTCCTGTGGGGTTTGGGGACTTGGCTTCATTTTTACCACAACAGGGACAAGGGGAGCCTGGGGTCCCTTATTTTTGTCGCGGGCCTGGCCAGTCTGACCAGGTTTGAGGGGATGAGTTTCCTGGGCCTGATCCTTCTGGCCCTGGTCCTTTATATCAAGGAGCGGAAAAAGGAAAAAGCTTCGCTCCCGTTCGCCTTGTCCTTCCTGCCCTGGCTGCTGCTTTATTTCTGGGTGCACCTCAGGGGGTTTGCTTTTGGCGGCTGGTATGAGTTGGGGTGGGGCTGGGGAAATCTATACGCTTTGCAGCAGCTCGCCCGTTATATGGGCGGCATCCTCGTGGTCCTGACCCTGCCGGTGTTTTTCCTGGCGTGTTACGGCCTGGGCCAGAGCCTCAAGGAGGGGAATAAAACTCAGAGAGTCCTGGTGTGGTCCTTTTTCTATTTTTTGTTGCTGTGGGCGGTCAGCCGCGCGTATATGATCGTTTTTACCACCAGGTATTTCTTGCCCATCCTAGCCGTCCTGCTCATTTTTGCCGGAGCGGGCCTGGCCAGCTTCAAGCTCAGGGCCAAAACCACGCTCCTTTGCCTGTGCCTAGTCTTTAACCTGGTCTTCACCGTCGTGTTCATGTGGTCGGAAAAAGATTTTTTTGGGGACATCAAACGCAGCGCGGTGTTCATCAAAGACAATCTGCCCAAAGCGGTGGTGGCGTCCGACGAGCAGGTCAAAGTGCCTTTTTGGATGGGACGGCCGGTCGCCAGCCTGGACGGCCCGGTCCTAACCAAAGGAACGACCCATGTGGTACTGCATAGCTACTACAGCGACTTGACCAAGGCCGTGAGCCTGCTCCAGCAACATTACCGGCTCAAGGTGGTGGATAGGGAAATTTCACAGGTCTGCCTTCTGCTGCCTGACTTCTATGTTTACAGCGAGCCCGCTCCCATCCCCAGCCTCACCACCCGCAACCTTTACAAAGGGTTCGAAAGCGTGGTCCTGGAGGTCAGGGCTAAATAGGGATTTGATGGATATTTCTGATAGAATTGGACGCTAGTTACTAAATCATTCCTGAGAAAAGAGAAGCGTTGATCAAAAAGATCTTTTCCTGGCAGAATCTATTAAGATACCTTCCGTTATTGCTTTTCGTTTATATCCTGTGGAGGGTAGACCTAAAGAAGACATGGGATATTCTCAAAGAGACGGACCTTTGGCAGTTAGGTTTGGGGTTTTTGTTCCTTTACCCGTTGGTCTTATGCAAATCCTGGCGCTGGCAGTACCTTTTAAAGATGCAAAACATCGCTTTCCCGCTGAATTCCGCTTTCCGTGGTTATCTGGCCAGCATTTTACTCGGGAATTTTACCCCTGCCAGGGCAGGGGATTTCGCGAGGATCTTCTATCTTAAACAGGAAAGGTCCGTGTCTTTTGGGAAAGGGTTTTCCAGCGTTCTCGTGGACCGTTTGCTGGACCTCGGGGTCCTGATGCTGCTGGGCGCCCTGGGTGTGGTGATCTTTTCCATGAGCAAAGAGATCTTCATCCTGGTTGCCGCGGCTTTCGCGGCGCTCGGGGGGGTGGCCGTGGTCATGCTCAGCAGGCGCCTGTCCAAGCCTTTTTTCAACCTGGTCTTTAAGAAGACGCCCTTAAAAAGGTTCCAGCACGGCGCCATGGCGCATTATGACAGTTTTTTTGAGGGGATACAGGACTTCAAGAAATTGAAACTGATCATACCCGTTTTGCTCTCTTTTCTTTCCTATGTTTTCTTTTTCGGGACCTGCTATTGCCTTGCCCTGTCACTGAGATTCCCGATAAGCCTGTCTTACGTGGTTCTGACCAATACCATTTGCAACGTGGTCTCCGTATTGCCCGTCTCCGTGGCCGGGGTAGGCACCTGCGACGCCTGCCTTATCGGTCTTTTTAAAGCGATCCACCTGGGCGCCTCAGAAGCCATGGCCTACCGCTTTTTACTTTTCTTCGTTTTCCAGATCGTCCTGAGCCTGTGGGGCGGGTTGACCCTGCTCAGGCATCCCCTTCCTCTGGACTGGAAAAAGAAAGTAGGCGAGGAGTGATCCCCTACGCCGTTGGTTTTGTCCTGGCGTTGTGCCTCAACTTCATCCTGACCCCGTTGGCCAAGCGGCTGGCCTTTGCCCTGGGTTTCGTGGACCATCCCGACAAGAAGCTCAAAGACCACCACAAGCCCACCCCCTATCTCGGCGGGGCAAGCCTGTTCGTCTCCTATGGGTTGAGCGTTTTGGCCGTGAAGCTTTATTTTTTCCACACCATCTTCGGGGTCATCGGGATCCTGAGCGGGGGGTTCATCGTCCTGCTGCTGGGCCTGGCGGATGACTGGATGGTCTTTTCTCCTTCCGTCAAATTTTTCGGCCAGGCCGTGGCCGCGGTCGTCCTCCTCATCTGCTCCATCCACATCCGGTTCATCACGCTGGGCTGGCTCAGCGCCCTTGTGACCGTCCTGTGGGTGGTCGGGGTGACCAATGCCTTTAACCTCATCGATATCATGGACGGGCTGGCCGGAGGGGTCAGCCTCATCGCTGCCCTGACCTTTTTGGCGATCGCTTCGGAGACCCTGAAGCTCAACGACATGATCCTGTGCGCCTGTTTGGCCGGAGCCCTGATACCCTTTTTATGGCAGAACTTTTTCCCGGCCAAGATCTTCATGGGCGACGCCGGGGCCCTCTTGCTGGGGTTCACCCTGGCCAGCGTCAGTATCGGCGAAAGTTATTCTCGGTTCAATGAAGTGGCGCTCATCTGCCCCCTGCTCATCCTGGCGGTGCCCTTGTTCGACACTTTTCTGGTCATGGGGATACGGCTGGCCCGCAAGACCTCACCGTTCCGCGGAAGCCACGACCACCTGGCCCACCGCCTATGCCAGGCTGGTCTCAAACCCAAGCAGGCTGTGCTGACCCTGTATGCCAGCGCTGTAGTTTTGGGCCTGCTGGCCTTCCTGAGCATCCATCTGCCCCTTCAGCTCGTCTATTTGATGTACGCCGTGCTCGGCTTGTTCGTGATCATCTTCGCGGTTTGGGTCTCCAGCATCAAGATGCCTCAAACCAAGTGAGGAGGGGAGGCTTGAGAGTGAAGGAGCCGATCGTCATCGTCGGGGCGGGTCTGGCCGGCCTGTCCACCGGCATCCATCTGGGCGGGAATAATTGTATCTTGTTCGAAAAAGAGGAGAGGCCCGGGGGCCTGTGCCGGACCGAGAGGGTTAAAGGGTTTTCTTTTGATTACGCAGGACATTTCCTCCACTACGGAACGAGCGAGGCCAAGCATTTAGTCAAGCGTTTCCTGGGCGCCAACCAGGTGGCCAGGGAACGCCAGGCCTGGATCTACTCCAAAAAAGTTTTTACCCGCTATCCTTTCCAGGCCAACACTTTCGGCCTGCCCGACCCGGTCATTGAGGAATGCCTCAGCGGCCTGCTGGAAGCGCAGGCCCAGGCCAAGAGAGGCAAGCGGTTCTCGAATTTTAAAGAGCAGGTCCTGAAAACTTTTGGACAAGGGATCGCCAAACATTTCATGCTCCCCTACAATGCCAAGCTTTGGCGCGTTCCCCTGGACCAGCTGACCTGTGAATGGATGGGCCGGTTCGTGCCCGTCCCGTCCCTGGAGGAATTCCTAAAAGGGGCGGTGGGTAACCAGGAGACCAGGTTCGGGTATAACGCCAGGTTTTGGTATCCCAAAAAAGGGGGAATTGAAGCCTTAGCCAAGGCTATGGCCGCAAAACTTCCTTACCTGAAATGCGGCTATTGTTTGACCAAACTTTCGGTCAAAAACAAGACCATTGAGTTCAACGGCCGGCTGCTGGCGCCCTTTGACCAGCTTGTTTCCACCGTGCCCCTGGTGGAGCTGGTCCGCAGTCTGGAGGACGCGCCCAGCGCGATACGCACGGCTGGCACAAAACTCCGCTGGAACAAACTCGTGGTGGTCAACCTGGGGACGAGCAGGCCGCTGGTCCACGATAAGCACTGGGTCTATGTGCCGGAAAAAGAGTTTGTCTTTTACAGGGTCGGTTTTCCCGGCCAGGCAGCCCCTGGCCTGGCTCCGCAGGGCCGCGGGTCGGTCAGCGCCGAAATATCTTTGAGCCCCTCCAGCAGGGTCGACTTGAAGGCCTTAGAAAAACGCGTGGAAAAAGATCTGGGGCGTATGGGTTTGCTGACCGCAAAAGACAGGGTCCTGGCCCGTGCTTCCATGGTTATTCCCTATGCCTATGTTATTTATGACAAAGAGCGTCGCCAAAGCGTGGATTTAATCCTAAAATACCTTAAAGAACATGGTATCTTTTCTATTGGCCGCTATGGAGCCTGGGAATACTCGGCCATGGAAGACGCGCTCCTGAGCGGCAAGAGAACGGCAGAGAAAATTTTTAGCAGGAGAGGTTAGCCGATGAAGTGTTTAGTGACCGGCGCAGCGGGTTTTATCGGGTCCCATTTGACCGACCGTTTGCTGGAGCAGGGCTGGGAGGTCGTGGGAATGGACAGCCTGACCCCCTATTATTCCCGCCAGCAAAAAAAGGACAATCTGAGCCTGGCCAGGCAAAGCAAGAAGTTCAAGTTCGTCCAAAAGGATGTTTTGAAAGCTGACCTTAAAAAACTTTTGGACGGCACCGCTTGCGTGTTCCATCTGGCCGCCCAGCCAGGTGTTTTAGCCAGCTGGGGAACCAATTTTTCCACCTATATCCGGGACAATGTGCTGACAACCCAAAAGCTCCTGGAGGCGGCCAGGGACAGCAAGATCAAGAAATTCGTCTACGCCTCCTCCTCCTCGGTTTACGGCAACAGCCCTTTGCCGATGAGGGAGGACGGGGTCACCCGGCCTTTTTCACCCTATGGGGTGACCAAACTGGCCGGTGAGAATCTGGTGCAGCTTTACCATAAAAATTTCGGGGTGCCTTCCGTGTGCCTGCGTTACTTTACCGTGTTCGGGCCCAGGCAACGACCGGACATGGGGTTTTACAAATTCATCTCGGCCATTTTGAGAGGGAAGAAGATCATCCTCTATGGGGACGGGCGGCAGTCCCGTGACGTGACCTATGTCGGGGACGTGGTGCAGGCCAATTTGCTGGCCATGCTGACCAAAAGAACAGGGGAGATCTACAATGTGGGCGGGGGCAACCGCACCACGGTCAACCAGGTCATCAGGATGATGGAAAAACTGACCGGCCGCAAGGCGGGTGTCACCAGGATCAGCCGCCAAAAAGGGGATGTCCTGGATACAGAGGCCCACCAGGCCAAGAGCAGGAAAGAGCTGGGGTTCCATCCCCAGGTCGGGCTGGAGGCGGGCTTAAAGAAGCAGGTAGCCTGGATGAAAGGGAAGATGGCCGTATAGGTGGCAGCCGCAGACAAAAGCCCCAAAAAACTAAAGGTCATGCACCTGATCACCAAGCTGGAATTAGGCGGGGCCCAGCAGAACACGCTTTACTGCGTGGGGCATCACGACCGCCATCTCTTTGATGTATCCCTGGCCTGCGGTAAAGGCGGCATCCTGGACCCTGAAGCAGCCAAGATCCCGCGAGCAAAGATATTCTTCCTGGATTGTCTCAGGCATCCCATCCATCTATTCTATGACCTGGTTGCTTTGTTCAAATTGAGGGCGTTATTTAAACGCGAGAAGGTGGACATCCTGCACACCCACAGTTCCAAAGCCGGCATCCTGGGCAGGATCGCCGGAAGGATGGCCGGTGTACCGGTCATCATCCATACCTTTCATGGTTTTGGCTTCCATGATGAGCAGTCTTTTTTGGTACGGAAATTTTTTGTAACGCTGGAACGCTGGACCGCGAAATACAGCCAGGCCCTGATCGCAGTCTCCACCCAAAATGTGAAAAAGGGGCTGGCCAACAAGATCGGCCAGCCCAGGCAATACACAGTCATCCACAGCGGCATCCCGCTCCGGGAGTTCGTCAAAGCCAGGAGCGGCAAGCTCCGCAGAGAGATCCGTATCTCCCCGACAACCCCGCTGGTGGGCATGGTCGCCTGCTTGAAACCCCAAAAGGCGCCTGTTGATTTTGTGCTGGCTGCCGCAGAGGTGCACCGCCAAAGGCCGGAAGTCCAGTTCATCCTGGCAGGGGACGGCGAGCTCAGGCCGGAAGTGCAAAAGGCTGTCCGTGACCAGGGGTTAGGCAAGGTCATCCGCCTTTTAGGCTGGAGGCGTGATGTGCCTGAGATCATGGCTGACCTGGATATTTTAACCTTGAGTTCCTTGTGGGAGGGCTTGCCCCGGGTATTCCCGCAGGCCATGGCCTGCGCTAAACCTATCGTGGCGACCGCCGTGGACGGGGCCCTGGAGGCGATACAGAACGGCCGGCAGGGTTATCTGGTGCCGCCCCATGAACCCAAAGCTCTGGCCAAAAGAATCGTCGACCTTGTGACTAATCCCGGTTTGGCCAAGCGGATGGGACTTAGCGGCCGGACCAAAGCACTCCAGGAGTTCGACATACAAAAGATGGTCAAGGATATCGAGAAGGTGTATTTGAAAGCCTGGAAGCAGGTCCGCGGCCGATGAACTTACGGGGAAAACGCAGGACCCTTCCAAAGAAATTTTTCAGCTCCGAGAGTTCCAAAGAGCTGTTTCTATACCTGGGCATGTTCGTGTTTGTGGTCCTGTTCTTCGCACCTTTGTGGTTAAGCCAGCGTGTTGTTTGCTTCGGGGATGTTTCCAGGTTTTACTATCCCCTTAAATTTTTCGCGAGCAGCGAGCTCCAGCAGGGAAGACTGCCTCTTTGGAATCCGCATCTTTTTTGCGGGACCCCGCTTTTGGCCAACCTGCAGACCGCTATATTCAGCCCCTTGAGCCTGATCTGCTATCTTTTGCCTTTCCCGCAGTCGTTCAATTATTACCTGGTCGCCCATTTTGTCCTGGCCGGATGGTTCATGGTGCTGCTGCTCAGGAGCTGGCCGGCCGGAAGATTGGCCAGCCTCATCAGCGGAACGGCCTATGTGCTGGGAGGTTTTTTTGTTTCCTCCCTGCACCTGGTCAGCACCCTGTCGGCCATTGTCTGGGTGCCGCTGGCTGTGTTTTTTTTCAGGCGTCTCATCAGCCGGCCGGGATTTTTTAACCTGCTTCCGGCAATGGTCAGCTGCGGGTTCGTATTTTTGGGAGGAGAGCCGACGGTTTTTCTGGAAACCTTCGGCCTTTTATTTTTTTACGCCTTGTTCAGCTCCACGGCAGCCCCAGAGCGACCGTTCCGTCAGTTATTTTTAAACCTGGGATGGCTGGTGGCGCTGGGGGCCGGGTCCCTGATCGTCATTTCCATCCAGTTGTTGCCGTTCCTGGAGCTGGTTGGGCAGTCCGTCAGGGGGAACGGCACGCCTGTCCAGGACGCCCTGGCTTGGTCCATCCCGCCAGCCCATCTTTTGACCCTTATTTTTCCGTTCCTTTACGGCAACCTCATTGAGCCCAACCAGTATCATTCCAGCCAGTTGTGGCTCAATAGTTTTTATCCGGGAGTCGCCGTGCTGTGCCTGGCTTTGCTGGCGTTTTTTTACCGTGAAAAGATGGAAGCGGCCTGGTTGTGGATCGTCGCCCTTTTGAGCGTCGAGATCTCCCTGGGGATCTTTACGCCTCTGTATCCCGGGCTATACAGGAATCTTCCGTTTTTTAATTACCTCCGCTATCCGGTCAGGTTCATTTTTTTGACTTCGTTAGTTCTGCCGATCCTGGCCGGCTTGGGATGGGACGGCGTGATGGCGCTCAAGCCAAGGGACAGGTGGAAACCGGTCATGGCCCTGGCGGCCGTGCTGGTCCTGGCCGTGTTCCTGCTCATCATCCTCAATTGGTTCCAGGGGGTCAGTTTTTCCCTGGCCTGGAGAAGCCTGGGCATTGTCTGCGGGGTGATCCTGGCCCTGCTCCTGGCCACGAAGAGCAAGGGGGCGTTCTTGGCGGGGTGCCTGGTCTTGGGACTGGTGTTTTTTGATCTCTTGAGTGTGCACGAGAGCGCCTATCAGACGGTCCAGGCCGGTCTTTTTACAGACCCGCCGCTAAGCCGATCCAAACTGACCAAAGAGGGAAGGCTGTTCCTGGACCGGTCCGCCGAGGAAAAGGGGGCGGTGATCTACGGCCGGACCTACGATGAAGCCCTGGGGCAGGCCAAGAACTCCTATTTTACCAACCTGGGGCAGGTTTTCGGCGTGGATTACGTCAACGGCTATGATTCTTTGTTCCGCAGGGACACGCAGTTGTTCCTGGAGAGGCTGCGGCAGGATGACGACAGCCAGAAGTTCCTGCTCAATCTGGCCCACTGCCGTTATATCGTGAGCGCCAGGAAGCTGCAAAGCAAGGAATTTGCAGAGGTCAGCCAGAAACCGCTGTTCATCTACGAGAACCTGGCCTGCTGGCCAAAAGCAACTGTCGTCGGCGCCCAGAGGCAGGAAGGCGGTAATCTCATCCTGGATTGGAAAGAGCGGCAGGCCGTGGGAACAGCGGAAATAAAGCAGGATGATCCCGATAAAGCAGTGATCGAGGCGGACCTGAAAAAAGCAGGAGTGGTGATCCTGGGCGAATCGTTCTATCCGGGATGGAAGGCGGAGGTGGATGGGGTAGAGAGCGCGATTTACCGGGTAGAAGGGGTGTTCCGCGGGGTTTTGGTCCCGGTGGGCAAGCATAAAATCGTTTATTATTACAGGCCAGGTTTATTTATTATTGGATCGATTGCCAGTTATTTAGCCCTGGCCGCAGGATTGGCCTTAGTTCTTATAAGAAGGTTATTACATAATACTAAACAGCGGGGCTAAGAGGATGTCATGAAAATCCTTTTAGAATAGGGATTTTTTCAGTTCTTATCAGGCTCTTTGCTTGTGAGCGGAACTTTTTATGGCTATAATTGTCTAATATTATGTAAAATTCGAACTTTTTATTAAGCAACTGTTGAGAAGAGTTAAGAAAAGGAGATTAAAAGGTGGCAGGCTTTTCGAGGCAGGTTGCTTTCACAAAAAAACTTGGTCTTTTCTTTGTGTTTTTACTTTTACTTCCCTCCTTAGCCAGCGCCTATATCGTGACCGCGGACCTGGAAATATACGGTGATGACCACGCGCAATTTTATATTAACGGAAATCTGGGGGGACAGACCGGCTGGGATTTTGACCAGCCCACCAATTATTCCACAGCTGACGGAACTTTGGATTTGAACTGGTTTCTTCCCGGCAACCCTCTAAATCTTCTCGCAGCCGACAATCCGCCCAATACTTCGGGTCCGCAGAACTTGTCGTATCGATTGACCGTCCATTATTCTGATGGCACCACGGCGGTGGCCTGGAGCGATCCCACCACCGCAAAATTCATATATATACAGTGGCCCCTGACCCCTCCCCCTGGATGGATGAACCCGGGTTTTAATGATTCGGGGTGGTCAGCGCCCTTTGATTTTACGCCCAACGATGGTTCAGGCCAGTATTATCCCATGCCCGACCCCAGTAATGTGCCCTGGGATTATGTGCCTATTTTGTCCAACTCGGCCACCACCCAGCCTAACCCCAGCGGCAGTCAAAATCTCTATAGGACTTATTTTAATTTTCCTGGTTCGGGCATTAATCTATCTAAAAGCTCCAATGTGACCGAAACCGCTACAGGCCAAACCCTGAACTATACTCTCAATATAGGAACCCTGAACGATACGACCAGCACCATCACGGTCTATGACACAGTGCCGGCCGGCACGACCTATGTCGCTGGCTCGGCGAACAATGGAGGGACTTATAACGCTGGGGACAACATGGTTACATGGAATTTTAATTTGACCGGACAGGTCAATTTCCAGTATGCCTATTCCGATATCAGTTCGGTCATCAGCGCTCCGGGATGGACCAGTCCCGCTAGCGCCGTTGGTTTGACCACAGGCGCTTTTGGGGCCTCGTTCCCATCCGGCGTGGGCAATACGGGATGGTTCCAGGTCGCGCCGTTCAATGTAGTTAATCCAAATCAATACATCATTGCCGGGGTCATTTTCCATAGCACTGTGGAGGATAAAGGGAGCAGCGGGGTCATCAACCCGATCATGTTCAATTATTCCGTGGACGGGACCGATAATCCGTACCTGGCCCAGGGGGTAGATGTCGAGCGCGAGACATTTCAAAATACTTCCGTAGACGGCTATTATGACGCGACCGCTGACAGGAGCTGGACCTGGGCCGACCTGAATAATCTGCGTGTTAGTTATTACGATGACATTACGGCTCCGGCCGGAGATACGATGTCCCTAGACGGGCTGGAGGTCGTGATCAAATACTACCTGCCTTCCGTAGTGCCGTTCGGGTTCAGCGCGCTGGTGACCATCACGGCGAACTGCCCCGGGCCCACCACGATCGATAATACCGCGATGCTGCAAGGGGTCAGCCTGGTGGCCACGACCTCCAATGACGCCCAGGCGGCCCTGTATTGCAACACCACCAACACCAACACGCCAACCATTACGAACACCTCTATCTTTACGAGTACGGCTACTCCGACAATCACCGGGTCTGCCACGGCTACTCCCACCATCACCACCACCGCGACCAATACCGTGACCGGAAGCAGCACCGTGACCCCATCACTGACTGTAACCTCGTCCCAGACTTTTACGCCCAGCCAGACAATGACCTCTACCCTGACCTTCACGCCGGTGCCTTCCATTTACATTTATCCGAACGTCTTTAATCCTGATAAGGGTCAGAAGCTGAAGTTCTGGGGCATTCCTCCTGCCAGCAAGGTTTCCATCTACACTTTGACCACCGAACTGGTGTGGCATAGCGACCTGTCGCCCAACAATAACCTGCTGCTCATTTGGGACGGCAGGAATATGCAGGGACAGGTAGTGGCCACTGGATTGTATTTCTATGTCCTGGATATGTGGGACAGCCCCTTGCAGCGCCGGCACATCAAGAAAGTGGGTAAGATAGGCATCCTCAGAGGCGAATAGGCTTGGCCGTTCCTCCTGGGTCAGAGGTTTGTGCCCTAAAGACTGGCGCAGAAGATGCACTTAGAAAAGAAGGATAGCCCTATGCAAGGGATGAAGATATTCGGGCAACTCATCATTAAACCTTTATTGGTCCTAATCCCTCTCTCTTTTTTATCCCCCGCCCTGGCCAGTGCCGGAGGATATCTGCGGGCCGTTGACCTGGAACTGACCGGGGATGATTATATACAGGGTGCTTATGTCAACAACACTCTGATAGGTGGTACTCCCTGGAGAAACGACACCATGTTCTTTTATTCCACGGTGGACGGGACCCTGCCCATCAATATTTTTATGCCTGGCGTCACCAACCTTTTGGCTGCCAATAATCCACCTGAGTCAGGGGGGCCCAATGATATTACCTACCGGTTGACCTTTCATTTTTCGGACGGGACCGAGACCTATGCCTGGAGCAACCCTGACGCCAACTCATTTATGTTTCAGGCTCCGAACGCTGGGGCAGTTCCTCCTGGATGGATGAACATTGGATTTTCCACGGCGGGTTGGACAAACCCCTCGCCGGCTCTTTCGTACGCGGCCGCGCACCAGTGGTATTATGTCATTCCCGATGCCAATAATGCGCCTTATGGCTATGTGCCCTATTTATCGGACAGCGGTCCCAGCGTTCACAATAATCCTGGTGGTGTGGTGGATCTATTCAGGACGAATTTTACCTTTCCCGATTCCAATGTGGCTCTCGAGAAGAGCTCGAACGTGACCGGCACGGCGGTAGGAGGCACGATTGCCTACACCATTACCCTGGGCGACTTTGGGGCCAGCATCGGCGACGTCACGGTCTACGATACCCTTCCGGCCGGCACGACCATCATCCCCGGTTCGATAATCGGAGGCGGGTCCTATAATCCCGTGACCAACATGGTTTCCTGGAACTTTAACGTCCCCAACGCGGTCACCATGAATGATGTCACTACGAATATAAGTTCTGTGGTCAGCGAACCAGGGTGGATAGACACAAGCCCTTCGTCAGCTATTGGAGTGACTGATAATGCCTGGGATGCTTTTTTTTCCGGCCAGCCTGGATGGTTCCAGGTGGCCCCGCCTGTTGTGGCTAACGAAAACAATTATGTCATTGCCGGAGTTTTGTTTTACAACACCGTCGTGGACGCCGGCCCTGCCGCTGGCGGAAGTCCTGTCGGGATGGACCCCCTGGACTTTAACTATTCCGTGGACGGGACCGATAACCCTTTTCTGGCCTCACCCCCGAATATCATGCGCGAGGCCGGCGACCCCACCGGCTATTGGGGTGTGGGTCCGGGGACCCAGTCGTTAGGTTATTATGACGCCACCTCGGACAGGAACTGGACCTGGGCGGATGTGAACAATCTCAGGGTGAGCTACACTTCCATTGCTCAATTCCAGCAGGAGTTGGTGGCCCTGGACGGCATGGAGATGGTCGTCCAGTATTACCAGCCTTCGGTCCCGCCGTTCGGGTTCAGCGTCACCGTGGACAATCAACCCTGCCCCTCCACGCTCCATAATACGGCATCGGTTGCGGGGTCCAAGATCATCACCACGACTTCCAATGACGCGCCCGTGGACGTCCTGTGCGCCATCACCGGCACGCCCACCGCCACGTTCACGGCCACGGCGACCGCCACACCCACGGCGACGGCCACGGCCACGGCTACTCCCGCCCCCGGCACTTCCACTTTTACGAGCACGGATACCTCCACGGGCACGCCTACCCCGACCTACACGGTGGGCCCTTCACAAACCGCTACGAACACAAATACCGCCACTGCAACCGGCACCGCGACCGCCACGAGCACCAACACCCCGCCTCCCACGAACACGATGTCCGTCACCTATACGCCGACCATCACCTGCACTTCCACGGTCACGCTCACTTCCTCCAATACTTTCACTTCTTCCATGACCTCGACGGTTTCCTATACCTCGACGGCCACGGCCACGAACACGCCCCAGACGGTCGTGATGCAGTTGAAGCTGTATAACAGCTCAGGCGAGATCGTCAAGACATTCAACAACCTTGTTTTTGTCCAGATGGGTTTTGATTTCTCCAAGGTGCAGATCGACCCGGCCGGTGGGTCGGACCTCTTCGACCCGAGCACCGGTCTTTTCAACATCGAGGTGAAATCCGGAAGTTCGGTCTTTACCATCCCGTGGGACGGCAAGAACGACCTGGGTTACACGGTGGACAGCGGGGGATATTTGTTCAAAGCCGAAGCCCAGGGGCAGAACAACACGATCACGATGCCCGTGACGGTCTTGAAATCGGGCGACCTGACGACCATCTGCGTCTACACGACCAGCGGGGAACTGGTGAGGCAGCTTTACCAGAACTATCTGGTTCAGGGTCAGCTCGGCAGCATGAAACTGAGCGCCAACGTGCTGACAGTGAACGACAAGAACAAAAAGACGGTGAATATCGGCATCAATTCTTTGTCCGAGAGCGGGTCGGCTTTGATGGACCAGATCGGACCCCTGGACCAGACCCGCATCTTTTGGGACGGCACCAGTTCCACGGGCGGTTTTGTGCAGAGCGGGGAGTATTTGATCAAGATAGACCAGATCTACAATGGCTCTCATTACTCGACTGTGCAGAGCGTCACGGTGCTGGTGTCCTCGTTCAGCGGGTTCATGGACGCCTCGGCCTATCCCAACCCCTACATCTCCACCCCGGACCAGAAGGTGTGGTTCAAGGTCAGCTTGCACGACCAGTCGGACGTCAAGATCAGGATCTACAACGTGGTGGGAGAACTGGTCAACACGCTCTTCGCGCCGGGAGCCGGAGCGGGTTCGGCCAGTCTGGGATGGAACGTGGGAGGGGCTGCCAGCGGGCTTTACGTGGGGGTCGTGGAGGCCAAATCCCTGGTCAGCGGCGAAACGCAGAAAAAGCCCGTCAAGATCACCCTCATCAAATAGAGTGGTTCTGTTCGTCGGATTAATTATTTTAGGAGTTCAATGGGCATAGTAATATCTAAATCGAAAATTTATTTTATTGCCGTCACCATGGCCGCCCTTTTTGCTGTCCCTGTTTTTGCCTATGTGCCGGCTTGCCCTCAATTTTCCATAGCCTGTAAAAGCTCGGAACTGCCAGGCGGCAACTGGGACCATCAGCCCATTTTCCCTGAAATAGGGGACGAGGGAATGGTCCATATCACCGGCTCTGGCGCTGGACCCGTGACCGCGGGTCAAGCCGGCACGGCGACTTTTAGCCCCTTTTGGCCTGTGGGCAATCCCACGGATGGCGTGTATTTTGGATTGGCCAGCTCGGGTCCCAACAACAACTCAGCCTGGTGGGAGTGGAACGGGGCGGATGTGGGCAACTGGTTCAACGGAACCTGTGGCGGTGAACTGACCTTTAATATCTGCTCCAATTACACCTGGGCCCAGCGGCAGGCAGGGTCCGGGGGAGGCACTGTATTCGGGGTCACCGATAACGGGACCCGCCAGATATTCGGTTTTTCCATTAACGCGCCTGCGGGGAACAACCTGTCCGTTTCCTACTCCACGGGCCAGAACGGTTCCAGCAATTGCGGCACGGTTCCCGGGGGTGACGCCAACTTCGGGGTGGGCAAAGCGCTACAGGTCAGAGTGGAGTGGAACGCTTCACCCGTGGTGATCACCAACTACCTTTACATCAACGACGTTTTGATCTGCTCCGGCCTGTATTTGCCGGTCACCCCGAGCTGGGGCGCTAACTCATATTTCAACCTGGGAGCGAATACAGGAGGCTACAACAGCTGCTTGGACAGCATTGCCGATTTTGAGTGCAGCACCTTCACCGGCTGCAGTTGTCTCAATACGCCTACCGTCACCCAGACCCCCATCCCTTACCCAACTCCGTGGCCGAATACGGCCTGCCCCGACCTTTCTACCTGGAAATTGGTGGGCACTGCCGCTTATGTGGCCGGGAACAACCAGATCAACTTGTGCCAGATGCAAAACGGCCCGGGCGGGGCCTGGGCGCCCACCTGCATAGACCTGACCAAGAATTTCGCCTATTCCTTTGAGCTGAATTTTGGGACTCCGGCTGACACTCCTCCGACCGGCGCGGACGGCATCTGCTTTGTCCTGCAGAACGACCCGGCTGGGACGGGCGCATTGGGCGGGGGCGGAGGCGGCATAGGCTTCGCGGGCCTCGGCGCGACAGGCGGCGCCCTGGCCGCCGAATTTGACACCTATACCAACGGCTGGGACATATCATTTCCGGAGGACCATACCGCCATTGACCTTAACGGGGACGTGACCCATACCATTCCGGCTCGCTATCCCGTGTGGGCCAGTTTGACCCAGCCTGACATCAAGGACGGCAATGACCATCTGGTCAGGGTGCTCTGGGACGCGACCAATCATAACCTTTTTATTTACTTCGACGGCAGCCGGCGCATCGTCTATAACTCCGACATCGTCAATGCCGTCTTTGGGGGGACCCACTGCGTTTACATGGGACTGACCAGCAGTATCGGCGGAAGTTATACCAATTTGCAGATGTTCCATTGCGTGTGCGGCACCGTGACGCCCACCAACACCTGGACCATTTCGCCGACCAGCACGGCCACGCCGACCATCACTCCCACCTCGACCATAGGACCTTCCGGGACCCCTACCAGCACGGCCACCCCTACCTTGACCCAGACGACCACCTCTACCGCCACGCAGACCACTACCATCACCCAGACCTTCACGAATACCTTTACCTTGACCTTTACAGCGACCTTCACCTTGACTTTGACGCCTTCCCAGACCCTGACCAGCAGCCAGACCCTGACCTCGTCCCTGACCTTCACGCCCACCCTGACCAGCACCCCTTCCGGGACCAGCACGCCCGTACCGCCGATCATTGTGTATCCCAACCTCATCAACCCTGACAAGCACCAGTCCGTCAAGTTCTGGGGATTGCCCGCGTACAGCAAGGTCACCATTTACGACCTGAGCACGGAATTCGTGTGGCGAAGCGCCCTTTCCGGCGGCAACGAGCTGGAGATCATCTGGCCCGGATGTAACCAGAGCGGTATACCCGTGGCCCAGGGCATTTATTTCTACATTATCGAGATGTGGAACGGCCCGGACCACAGTGTGCTTAATAAGAAGATGGGCCATATCGGAGTCCTCAGGGGCGGTTGATAGCCTCTCCAGGCATTTTTTGACAAACTTAAGGAGAAGATCGTGGTCAAAATGGCAGTCGTCATTCTTGGATGCATAGGCCTGACCCTCCTTGTTGTCCTGGCAACGGTCCCCCTCCAAGCCGGCTGCACGGAATTCCAGGTCAATGGCAATTCCATGGAAGTACCTGACGGCGATTACAACGGGAACATCATTGTGCCAGAGGTGGGTCCCTTGGGCACGGTCCAAATAGACGGCACGGGAGGCGGGCCGGTCAATACTCCCGCGCAAGAGGGATTTATCAAATGGGACCCTTTTGACGGGGTGGGCAATCAGGACGGTTTTACCTTTGGCCAGGGCGGGGGAGGCACCAACCTTAACGCCTGGTGGAGCTGGCAGGGAGCGCAAGTGGGGGATATTTTCAGCACCTGCGGGGGCGATATCAACTTTGATATCAAATCGGATTTCACCTGGTTGTTCCGGGAGGTTGGCGCGGGCGGGGGTATTACCTTTGATGTCAGCGATGACGGGAACCGGTCTCTTTTTACATACTCCATGAGCGGCACTGCCTGCACTCAACAATGTTTGCTCGGCGGCTATACGGCTATGGGCACCGCTGGCAACGGCGTTATCCAGGGCGCGTTCGCTTTTTTCGGCAATATCGGCGATGTCATGCATATGGATATACGCTGGGATACCAATAACATTTATTTATACGTTAATGGCAATCTGTTGGACACCACTCCCATAGCCGCTCTTAACCCGCCCATCACCTGGGGCCCCAACTCCTACTTCAATATAGGAGCGGGGGCGGAATTCGCCCCCTGGATGGGACGCTTTTGTTTTCAGGACACCGTTGCTGATTTTAAGATAACTTCAGCGGCCGGGTGCCCCTGCATCGGCCCGGATATGCCCCAGCCCACTCCCACCCCTTTTCTCATCCCGGATAATTTTTGCCCTGACCTGTCCACTTGGAGGATCGTCGGCACAGCCCAAAAGGTGCCTGCGAATAATCAGATCAACCTGTGCGAGACGGACCACGGTCCGGGAGCGGCCTGGGCGCCCACCTGCATCAATCTGACCCAGAACTTTGCTTTTACTTTTTATGAAAATTTTGGCGTGCCTGCTGACAATCCTCTCACCGGCGCGGACGGCATCTGCTTTGTCCTGCAGAATTCCGGCCCTAATGCCATAGGGGGCGGCGGAGGAGGTATTGGCGCTGCCGGAGTGCCTCTTGGCGGGATCAGCCCGTCCGTTATCGCGGAAATAGACACCTATGACAACCTGGGTTGGGATCCCGGCTTTGACCACGCGGCCATAGACCTCAATGGCGATGCGGAGCACCAGGGCCACGCGCCGGTGTGGGCCAGCATGGTCCAGCCGGATATCAAGGACGGCTTGGACCATATCTGCCGTTATCTTTGGGACGCAGGGACAGATACTTTGTATGTGTATTTTGACGGAAGCCTGCGCCTGACCTATACCAACCCCAACATCATTACCGCCCTGGGGACCAACTGCCCCTATTGGGGCCTGACCAGTTCCATTGGCGGGAGCTATACTAATTTGCAGATGTTCCATTGCATTTGCGGGACCCCGACCAACACGAACACGGCGACTGCTACCAATACCGCCACGGCCACGGCTACGGCGACCGCGACTCCGACCGTGTCGCCGACCGCCACGGCTTCGCCTTCGGCGACCGCCAGCCCCACGGTCACCAACACCCGGACCGTGACCAACACCGGAACGGCTACCTATACCGGCACGGCTACAGGGACCGCCTCGAACACCTTTACCATCACCGTGACCGCCACCCAGACCGATACGGCCACATCCACGGACACGCCAACCTGGCAGTTCTCCCCGACCACCACCTTTACGGCCACCCAGACCTATACCGCAACCGTGACGGATACTTCCTCGCTGACCGCCACCATCACGCAGACCTCCACGGTCACGGTGACCAGTTCCACGACCCTGACCTCTTCCCTGACCTCCACCCCTTCCAAGTCCTTTACCCAGACCTGGACCGCCACCGTGACCGCCACCAGCACGCCGGTGATGACCGACCTGAAGTTAAAGATCTACAATGAGGCCGGGGAGGTAGTCAAAACTTTCAATGATGTGCTGGTCCTGGGGGCCTTGAGCGGCATCCAGCTCGATTCGGGAAGCGGCACCGTGCTTTTTGACCCCAGCAGCGGCATCTTTGACATCGAGGTCAAGAGCCAGGGGATCGTGTACCATGTGCCGTGGGACGGCAAGAGCGACCTAGGAAATACCGTGGACAGCGGGGAATACGTGCTCAAGGGAGAGGTGCCCGGGCAGAGCTCGACCGTCACCATGCCCGTGACGGTCTTTAAGGCCGGCAATCTCCTGACCATCGGCGTGTATACCACCAGCGGCGAACTGGTCAAGCAGTTGTATGAGAGCTACCTGGTCCAGGGCCAGCTCGGCAGCATGAAACTGAGCGCCAATCTGCTGACCGTGAACGACAAGAATAAAAAGACCGTGAATATCGGCATCAACTCCTTGTCCGAGAATGGGGCGGTTATGGCGGACCAAATAGGGCTCCTGGACCAGAACCGGATCTTCTGGGACGGCACCAACAGCCTGGGCGGTTTCGTGCAGAGCGGAGAATACCTGGTCAAGATCGAGCAGACCTACAACCACAATCATGACGTGGTGGTGCAGAGCGTGACGGTGCTGGTGTCCTCGTTCAGCGGGTTCATGGACGCTTCGGTGTATCCCAACCCGTACATCAGCACGCCGGACCAGAAGGTATGGTTCAAGGTCACCCTGCAGGACAATGCCGACGTCAGAGTGAGGATCTATGACGTGGTCGGGGAACTGGTCAACACCCTCAGCAGTCCGGGGGCGGGCCCCGGTCCGGCCAGCCTGGGGTGGAACGTGGGCGGGTTGGCCAGCGGGCTTTACGTGGGCATCGTGGAGGCCAAGTCCCTGGTGAGCGGAGAAACCCTGAAAAAACCTTTAAAAATATCGATTATTAAGTAATTTAACTATCGCTATTTCTTGTGACACAATCACTTCAGGGCTATAATTGAACACAATTTGCATTGGTAGAAGAGGAGTTCAATGAAAAAGGGACTATTAATTTTGTTCGCGCCTCTTTTGTTATTTTGTATTCCAGTTTGGGCGGGCCATGAGTACACGATGGATGAAATAGTCAGTAAGGTCCAGGAGGGGAGCGGGGGCATAGGGCAAATCGACGTGAAAGTGAAAGAAACGACCCTGCAGGGGTCGGAGACCAAGCAGCGGCAGTACCGGATAAGGAAAAAAGGGGACATGGTGAGGATGGACATGGACGACCTGGGCCAGAGCATTGTCCTCAAAAACAATGAAATACAGGTAAGGGGCAGGGATAGGAAGGTCCACAAAAATAAAACTGCGGCTGGTCTGGCAGGGCAGACGATGGATAAGATATTTGGAAAAGACCTGGCGGAGATGAAAAAGGACTATGACCTGCAAATAGACAGGCAAGCCAGCCAATCAGACAAAGAACTGTATGTTGTTCTTGCGGTGCCGAAGAAGAAAAACAACTCCACCCCACCGCTGAACCTTACGGTGGACATGAACAAGGGGTTGGTCATAAAAAGCGAGCAATTAACTGATGACCATAAGCCCTGGGTCACAACAGAAGTGTTGGATTCCGTCCAAAAGAACGGCAAGTGGGTCGTCCTTAAAACAAGAACAAAGACCAATTACAAAGGCAGGGAAAGGATCAAAGAAACCCAATTTGAGTTCAGTTCCCTGAATGAAGGGGTCAGCGATACGGATTTTGAATTAGGTCACTAAAAATATCTACTCAGTAATGAACAAGTGAAGGGTTAAGATAAAAAATGTTTAAGTTAAAAAGACTGGAAATCTTTGGGCTGTTTTTCTGCCTGCTTTTGTTTTTTGGGCAAAGCGTTAGGGGAGACAACAGCTCTAACTTTATTGCCTGGCAAAAAGGGGTAAATGGCACCACGACTTATGGCCATCTTTTTTTCTACGCTTTTACGAACAATACCTCGGCCACCCTTTACGGCACCCAGGTTTCGAACGTACAGATGGACCTGCCCGCCAACTTTATATCCCAGAACAACTTTGTCAATGCCGGGACCCTGGGAGGCCAGCCCTGGAACCCCATGAATGATTTCAACACTTATTACTTTTACGTGACCTGCAGCAGTTCGGTCATCTGGGAGGCCGACGAGGACATCTACAACAGCGACTATAACGCGGATACCTGGCTTACCTCCACGAACGGGACCGATGCAGGAACCATGTTCTTCACGCATTTGTTCAGCGACGTGGACCAGCCCGCCAACAACAACAACGGCGAGGCTGTGGCCGTGGTCAACAATAACGCCTTTGATGTGACGGTGAATTGGGATAAGTGGAACGGCGCTGGCTGGACCAACCTGAGCGCCAACAATGTTGTAACGGCCGGCGGGATTTGGATGACCAGCGGCACGGTGGGCGGCACCGGCACTGTCCTGGCTGATGAAAACGATTTCCGGCTCACGGCCAGCGCCAATGTCAGTGTTCTCAAGGGGTGGCTGGGAAACGGAGGCGCGGATGACTGGTGGACGGTTTCTCCGGACCTGGTGACCGGTTTAAAATACGGCACAAACTTGGTAGGGGTCATTTCTTCGGGTCCTGGTTTAAATTTCTCCCTTTCCGCGCCGGCCGGCGGTCCCAGCGTAAACTACCAGATATTCGAGTATGTGCCCAGCGGCGCCTATCCGAACAATAACTTTATGGTCGGCAACACCAATGCCGGGTCCTGGATCATCCCTACGACCCTGGTGGGGAACGCGGGTAACATCCCGGCCGGCACCTCCGTTATTCTCAACGGCGTCAGTGCCAATGACGGGGCCAATGGTTACGGGGTAAATTTTTATAAAGTCACCGCAAGCTCAGCGATGCAGGCTGTGATGGGATGCTCCATTAGCAGCGGTTATGGAAGCATTGATTGGTTGGACAGCTCTGATAACGCGCCCAATTTTATCCCGTTAGGGAATAACTTCATCTTTTCTTTTCAAAATGTGACGCCCTCTACTTCCAACTACAAGTATATAACCTCGTTCATGCCCAATCCCGGCACCACCGGCACCCTGACCATAACCAACATCAACGGCACTCCCTGCAACGGCCTCGTGAGCTACGATAACAGTTCTCCGTCGGTGTTCACCGGGGTTATTCCGGGCCAGCCCGTGCAAACCTGGTCCCAGACCAGCACGGTTCCCAATGAACCCCTGGTCTGGCAGTTCTACGGCTGCGCAGCCCAGCAACAGTATACAGTGAAATTCAGCGTGACCGGAGGCACAGGAACCTGTGCTTTTGACCCGGATGGTTGTGCTGATGCCAACTGGTTCCCCAACAATGCCTGGCGTATGAGCGGTATGGTGCCGCCTGTCTTGACCAACACGTCTACTTCCACTCCCACCTCGAGTCCGACCCCGGGCCCTACGGGGACTTTCACGGCCACGGCGACCATCACCAACACACCGTCCCAGACCGGGACCAGCACAAATACCCCCACCATCACCACCACAGCCACCGACACGGTCACAGGGAGTTCCACCCAGACCTCTTCAGCGACCCTGACCCCGTCGCCGACCCTGACCTCTTCTCAAACCGTTACGCCGAGCCTGACCAGCACGCCCTCGGCGACCAGCACGCCGGTGCCGCCTATCTACATCTATCCCAATATCTTTAATCCCGACAAAGGGGAAAAGGTCAAATTCTGGGGAATACCGGCGGGCAGCAAAGTCGTCATCTATGACCTGAGCACGGAATTTGTCTGGCGCAGCGCCCTGTCCGGCTCCAATGACCTGACGATCGTTTGGGACGGACGGAATATGCAGGGTAATTTGGTGGCCCAGGGGATATATTTTTACATCCTGGAGATGTGGGACAGCCCCGCGCACAACTTGATCAATAAAAAAACGGGCCATATAGGCGTGCTCCGGGAAGGCGGTTGGAATGACCAAATGCGGTAGGGGCCTTGCAGTCTTATGCGCCGTCCTGTTTTTATTCCTGGGGCGCCATGCCTGGGGCGATAATATCAACCCGTATATTATCTGGCAGCAAGGGCAAAACACCACCGCGGACGTTGCCCTTCTCACGCTCTTTCCTTTTAATGACGGCACCATTATTCAACTTTACGGCACTAATGTTTCTGACGTGCAGATCGACCAGCCGGGCAATTTACTGGCCGTAGGCAACTTTCCCCTCGCGGGAACCGGCTTTGGAGGGAGCGGCACGGATGGCCAGCCCTGGGCCCCGATCAACAAGTTCGCCTCAGAATATTTTTACGTCAAAAGCAACAGTCCCGTCATCTGGCAGATCGAAGATGACTTGTATAGTTCGTCGTATGGTTGTGATACCTGGCTGACCTCAACGAACGCCACCTGTTCCGGCACCAGGTTTTTTACCCATTTGGAAGCTGTCATCGACGACCCTGTCAACCCGAATGTAGGGGACAATATCGCCGTGGTCAATAATAACGCCTTTAATGTGACGGTCAGCCTGGACAAATGGAATGGGGCCGGCTGGACCAATCTTACCGCCGGAAACGTGGTTCAGGCGAACGGCATCTGGATGATCGGCGGCAGTACGATGAATCCTTTGTATCCGGGCGCCACCGGCACAGTCCTGGCGGATGCGGGAGATTACCGCATCACGGCCACTGGAGGCAATGTTTGTGTTTGGAAAGGGTTCCTGGGAAATGCATCTAACGTCGACTGCTGGTGTGTGTCCCCGGACATGGGTACCGGCTTAAAATACGGCACCAACCTGATAGGCGTTGATTCCATTCAATACGCTAATAACTACAATATCATTCTCAGCGCGCCGGCCGGGGGGCCCGCGGTAAACTACCAGATATTCCAATACGTGCCTACCGGAGGCAATCCAGCCTATCCAGTCCAAAACTATATGGTCGGCAATACCAATTCCGGCACCTGGATCGTTCCCAACAGGCTGTGGGTTTTTCCGGCAGTTTTGGGCGCCAATGTCGGGGTCATCCAGCCAGGAACTTCCGTATTCATTAACGGCATCAGTGGAAATAACCGGACGAATTTTGGGGCCTTGGCGAACTTTTATAACATCCAGGCCGACCACCCCATCCAAGCCGTGCTGGGAGACAATATATGTTCCCTGTGGGGCGCTACGGATTGGTTCCCCAGTTCGGACCAAAATCTCTTTTTTAGCCCGGATGGGAATGACTTTATTGTTTCGTGGTCAGGCGTTCCCTCGCCCAATACCCCCAGGTATATTTCCACGGTTCTGGCCAATCCCGGAACCACGGCCACCCTCACCACCTTTACCAACGGCTCGCCTTTGGTAGCCTACAACGGCATTTATGGCCATACCAATAACCCCATGGGGACCATTACAGGCATTCCGGCCACGAACTCCTATGCCCAGACCAGCACGGTTCCCAATGAGCCCCTGGTCTGGCAAGTCGGCAGGGACGGGACCCAATATATGGAGGAAACTTTTCAATTCACCATAACCAACGGGACAGGATGCTGTTTTTTTAGCCCGGAAGGAGAGCCGGCCCCGGTAGGGGCCGTGGTGTATGACAATAATGCCTGGGTCATGTCCGGCATCGCGACAGGGGTCACGGCTACCTTTACCTCCACGCCCACCTGCACCGCAACTGCTACCGACACTTCCACTCCGGGGCCGTCCCAGACTTCTACAAACACCCCGACTGTTTCTCCCACTCCCACCATCACCAATACCTCCACGGATACGGGAACACCCTCGGCTACTTCCACGCCGACGGTTTTGCTCAGCCCGACCAATACGGACACGGTCACTGTTTCAGGGACCGCCACTGATACCTCGACTATTACTTTGACCCCCACCGTGACCATTACTTCTTCCCAGACTTTGACCTCTTCCTTGACCTTCACCCCTTCCAAGTCTTTTACCCAGACCAATACCGCCACCGTGACCGCCACGAGCACGCCGGTGATGACCGACCTGAGGTTGAAGATCTACAATGAAGCCGGGGAGGTGGTCAAAACTTTCAATGATGTGCTGGTCCTGGGGGCCTTGAGCGGCATCCAGCTCGCCTCGGGGAGCGGCTCGGTTAATTTTGACCCCAGCAGCGGCATCTTTGACATCGAGGTCCAGAGCAAGGGGAACGTGTACCATGTGCCGTGGGACGGGAAGAGCGACCTGGGAAATACCGTGGACAGCGGGGGGTACGTGCTCAAGGGAGAGGTGCCCGGGCAGGATGCGACCATCACCATGCCCGTGACGGTCTTCAAGGCCGGGAATCTCCTGACCATCGGCGTGTATACCCCCAGCGGGGAACTGGTCAAGCAGTTGTATGAAAGCTACCTGGTCCTGGGCCAGCTCGGCAGCATGAAATTGAGCACCAACGTGCTGACAGTGAACGACAAGAACAAAAAGACGGTGAGTATTGGCATAGGGGCCGTTTCCGAAACAGGAACCTCCTATCTGGAGGACGACGTTGGATTCCTGGACCTGAACCGCATCTTTTGGGACGGCACCAACAGCCTGGGCAGTTTCGTGCAGAGCGGGGAATACCTGGTCAAGATCGAGCAAACCTACAACCACAATCATGACGTGGTGGTGCAAAGCGTGACGGTGCTGGTTTCCTCGTTCAGCGGGTTCATGGACGCTTCGGTGTATCCCAACCCGTACATCAGCACGCCGGACCAGAAGGTATGGTTCAAGGTCACCCTGCAGGACAATGCCGACGTCAGAGTGAGGATCTATGACGTGGTCGGGGAACTGGTCAACACCCTCAGCAGTCCGGGGGCGGGCCCCGGTCCGGCCAGCCTGGGGTGGTACGTGGGAGGGGTGGCGAGTGGGCTTTACATAGGCGTCGTGGAGGCCAAGTCCCTGGTGAGCGGAGAGATCCAGAAAAAACAGCTAAAGATCAGTATCGTCAAGTAGACCGGCCTCTTTATCCATTAAATCGTCGCGAGGAAAACTAAAAGCATGGCTGTGGTCATCTATCTTTTGATAGCGGTAGCGACCCTGGTGTACGCCCAACCCGTGGAAGTGTGGACCATCCAGGAACTGGCCGTACTGCTTTTGGCAGGCTGGGGATTTATCCTTGCCCTCAAAGAGCTGGGCAGGAAAGAGGGTAAGGGCTGGCTCCTGACGCCTCTTGATCCGGGTTTCCTTGTCTTTTTAGTTGTTGTGTTGGCCGCCAGCCTGTTCTCCACGAACCAACAGGAGAGTTTTTTTTACTTCCGCAGGCTGCTGGGGCTCTGGTTCATTTTTTATACCTCCTTGTTCCTGGGCCAGGAGCCGGGCCGGACCCGGCGGGTCGTCCTGTTCATGGTCCTTGCCGGCGTTGCGCTGGCTTTTTGGGCCCTGGTGGAAACAGCCCTCCTGAGCATAGCGCACAGGCCCATGGCCAGCCAGACCAACCCCAATCATCTGGCCGCTTTTTTGACGATCTGTGTTTTGTTGGCCATCCCGGTCCTTTTAAACCCCGGCGATTTTTTTAAAATCAGTAGCAGGAACCAAAGACTGGCCAGGCTGTCCGTTCTCCTGGGGCTGACCCTGTTCTTCTGCGTCATCCTGCTGACCCAGTCCCGGGGGGCGGTGTGCGGCTTGGGAGCGGGACTGGCGGTTTATTGTTCATCCAAAAGGTTCCGCAAGGAGTTCATTGCCGCGAAGCTATATTGGCTGGCTATCCCGGTGGTCTTGGCGGCGGGGTTCATGGCCTGGCCTCTGGTCAAGCGGGTCTTTATCGACCAGGAGGCTTTGGCTTACAGCAGGGTCCTGTTGTGGAAAAGCGCTTGGCAAATGTTTCTGGCCCATCCCTGGCTGGGAGCCGGGCCCGGAGCGTTCAGCGACGTCTATCCAAAGTACCGGGACAGCTCTTTGTGGCTGTACGCCACTCCCTTCGCCCACAATGAATACCTGCAAATCCTGGCTGAGGCAGGCCTTTTGGGGCTGGCTAGCTTTTTATGGTTGGCGGCTGTTTTGCTCAAAGAAGGGGTCAGCCAGGCTTACGCGGCCCGGCCCGCAGAGGCCGGCCAGGGCTGGCTGGGCTTGTCCCTGCTCGCCTGCCTGGTTGCCGGCTTTGTCCAGGCTTTGGTCGAGTTCAACTTCCATCCCCTGGCTTTGGCGGTCAGTTACACGGTCTTGGCCGGCTTGCTGGTCAGCCTGACGCCCAGACGGGGGCCTTTTTTACCTAAGGAAAAGGCGGGCCGGGCTCCCCTGGCCGTTGTTTTTGTGGTCATATGTTTCAGCTTCGTGACCTTGGCCTGGGCCATAAGCAATTTAGCCTATATGGCGGGCTATTACGATTCCCAAAAACAGAACCCGGACCAGGCCATCGTCTGGTTTGAAAGGGCCACCCAGTTCTCGCCGATGTTCGCCCAGGCCTATAACAGCCTGGGCAAAGAATACAGCCAGAAGGCCTGGGACTTGGAAAAGGGGGTTAAGGCCAATCCCCCTCAAGGTCCAAAGGTTCAAAACCCGGAGGCAGCCGATTATCTGCGTCAAGCCGAGAAAGCGTTGTTCCAGGCGGTCAGCCTGAACCCCAGCCAATACGAGTATTTCAACAGTTTGGCCGAGTTTTACAGGGACCAGAACAGGCTGGACGAGGCGGTCCTGATGATGGACAAAACCATCCGGCTCAACCCCAACCACCCTTTACCCTATTTCGCCAAAGCCAAGTATTTGGAGGGTTTAAATAGGTGGCCTGAGGCCATCCAGACCCTGGGGCAGGCCAAAGGGGTAGAGCCCAATTTGCCGATGATCTACCAGGAATTGGCCAAGTGCTACCAACATACCCATCAGAAAAAACTGTCCCAAGAAAACCAGCAAAAAGCCGCGGAATTGACCAAACAACTGAGCCTTCCCTGAACGAATAGTCCGCTGAAAAAGTCCATTTAGGGACTTTTTCAGCTCACTAAGAAGGATGCAACTCCTCGATCGCCGGAGGCGTCTCGGAGTAGCAGTCTGCTGCATAGTTATGAAATAACACTTTTAAGCAGACTGCTAATCAAAACAACTCAAAAAAGAATCAAAAACATCAATTTTTGTTTAAGTTTTGGATAATTTTGGTATATTCATTGCTTTGCTTTATTTGTTGGGTTAGAATTTACCGTTAGTTCATTGAGGAGGTTAGGGATGGGCGTTACCAATACCACCGAAGTCCGCGGCGGCGACCTCATTATTTTAGACGGCATAGTCTATGAGGTCGTGGAAAGACAGCACGTCAAGCCGGGCAAAGGCGGGGCTTTTGTCAGACTGAAGATCAGGAACGTCAAGCAGGGCAATGTGATCGACAAGACCATGAACGCCGGGGTCAAGCTGGATACCCCGGATGTCGAGCAAAAAGACGTGCAATACCTTTATAATACCGGCAAAGAATTCCATTTCATGGACCAGGCCACCTATGAACAGTTCGCCTTTTCCGAGGAAACCCTCGGGGATTCCAAAAAATTCCTCAAACCCGACATGTCCCTGCAGGTGATGATGCACGGGGGGGATGTCCTGGGTATCAAACTGCCTATCACCGTGGAGCTCAAAATCACGGAAACAGGCCCGGATTTCCGGGGTAACACGGCTTCCGGCAGCAACAAGCCGGCCACCCTGGAAACCGGGGCGGTCATCCAGGTCCCCTTCTTTATCAAGACCGGCGAAATGGTCCGGGTAGACACCCGCACCGGCGGGTATATCGAAAGGGTCTAGACCCTATCCCACAAGAAAAGCACAGGAGGCCAACCGTGGCTGAAAAGATAGACAAGAACTTGAATGTCAAAGCCATCAAAAAGATCATCGCCATGATGTCCAAGCAGGGCCTGACCGAGCTGGATATTGAACAGGAAGGCATCAAGATACACCTCAAAAAAGGGGCGAAAGAAGCGTCGGCCGCGGGGGTGGGCGGCACCATATCCTACATCCCCATCCAGTCCATGTCCGCGGCTCCTAGCCAGGCGGCCCCGGCCGCGGCCCCCAGCAGCGTCCCGGCAGCGGAGGCGCCTCCTGCTCCAGCCCCGGCACCCGCTCCAGCGGAAAAAGAGCTGGCGACCATCACCTCTCCCATGGTAGGCACCTATTACTCCTCTCCCGGGCCCGAGGCTCCCGCCTTTATCAATGTGGGCGACGCGTTGAAAGTGGGGCAGACCCTGTGCATCATCGAGGCCATGAAGCTGATGAACGAAGTTAAAGCCGAGATATCCGGCAAGCTGGCGCAGATCTTGGTGGAGAACGGCCAGCCCGTGGAGTTCGGCCAAAAATTGTTCCTGGTCGAGCCGGACAAGGGCGCATCCGAGCCGGTTACCGTCTAAACGATCACCCAAGCAAAACACTCGTTCCGCGGGCCAGGCCGGCCTGAGTATCCGAAGGAGGCTGTTTGTTCAAGAAAATCCTTATCGCCAATCGGGGAGAGATAGCCCTGCGCATCATCCGGGCGTGCCGGGAGATGGGCATCAAGACCGTGGCCTTGTATTCCGAGCCGGACCACGACTCCCTGCATGTCCGCAACGCCGACGAAAGCGTGTGCATCGGGCCGGCGGCGCCCAGCCAGAGCTACCTCAACATCCCCCGCATCATCAGCGCGGCCGAGATCACGGACGCGGAAGCCATCCATCCCGGCTACGGGTTCCTTTCGGAGAATCCCCATTTCGCTGAGATATGCGAGTCCTGCAACATCAAATTCATCGGGCCCACGAGTTCGGTCATGCAGCTCCTAGGGGACAAGTCCAGGGCGCGGGAGACCATGAAAAAAGCCGGTGTCCCCATTTTGCCCGGCAGCGACAGCCTGGTCAAAGACGAAAAAGAGGCCATGAACATCGCCCGGGGCCTGGGCTACCCGGTCATCATTAAGGCCACCGCAGGCGGAGGGGGCCGGGGCATCCGCATCGCCCACAACTCCATCAGCCTGGCCAACGCTTTTATCACGGCCCAGCGCGAGGCCGAGGCCGCTTTCGGCAATCCCGGGGTGTATATCGAGAAATACATCGAGCAGCCCCACCATATCGAGGTGCAGATCATGGGCGACCTCTACGGCAACGTGATCCATCTGGGAGAGAGGGAATGCAGCATTCAGCGCCGGCACCAGAAACTCATCGAGGAGTCGCCTTCGCCTTCCGTGAACCAGGATATCCGGGAGGACCTGGGCAAATGGTGCGTGCGCGGAGCCAAGGCCGTGGGTTACACCAACGCGGGGACCCTGGAGTTCCTGATGGACCGGCGGGGCAAATGCTATTTCATGGAAGTGAACACGAGGATCCAGGTGGAGCACCCGGTGACCGAGGCGGTCATGGGCGTGGACATCGTCAAGGAACAGATCAGGGTCGCGGCAGGCGAAAAGCTTCTGTTATCCGGCAAGAACGTGCATCCGCGGGGGCATGCCATCGAGTGCCGCATCAACGCGGAGGACCCCGAAAAGGATTTTCTGCCCTGCCCGGGCAAGATCATGGAGTACCATGTGCCGGGCGGCCCGGGGGTCAGGGTGGACTCTGCCGCTTATCTCAACTACACCATCCTGCCTTATTACGACTCGCTGGTGGCCAAGCTCATCTGCCACGGCCGGGACAGGCATGAGGCCCTGATGCGGATGGAAAGGGCCCTGGACGAGTTCTCCATAGGCGGCATCAAGACCACGATCGGTTTTTTCCGGAGGGTCATGCAGCACGAGCTGTTCCGCCAGGGCGAAACCACAACGGATTTCGTAGAACGGTATTTTTCCTCTTAACAGCCTGCTGAATGACTGTTTTTAGGGTTTTCGCCCTCATGGTGCGCGTCCACATGCTCAAGCATGCGTCAGTGATGACGTGAGGGAGTCAGCAGACTGTTAAGACCCGGCCCTACCTGGAGAACCTTGGCTTTTCCGGATGGCCGAGCTTAAAGCCCGGGGAACGGAAACCATATGCCTTTTCTGCAAACTTCAGCCGTAGTTTTAAAGAAAACCCTGCTCAATGAGAACGACCTGCTCCTCCACCTTTTCACCCCGGAATCAGGCCTGATCAAGGCGGTCCTCAAAGGCGTCCGCAAGCCCCAGGCCAAGCTCATCTCGTTTGGAGAGCCTTTTGTGCTGGCCGAGGTCATGCTCGCCCGCCAGCAGGTTTACGGTTTTCACAAGATAACCCAGGTCAGATTGCTCCAGGGATTCCCCGGCCTCAGGTCCGACCTGGCCCGTATCGGGTACGCCAGCTACATGGCCGAGCTGATCCTGGAAACCCAGGGCGGGGAGGAAAAAAGCCATGCTCTTTTCCAGGCCGTCCTCAAGGGTTTGGGGGGGCTGGAGTCCGCCCCGGACCCCGAGGCCGTGGCCCTGCTGTGGAGCCTCTGGTACCTGGCGGAGCTGGGCTACAGGCCGCATCTGTCCGATTGCGTGGTCTGCCACTCCAAGCTGGAGTTCGGGCCAGAATCCGCCAGGCCCGGCGCCTTTTTTTCCAACAGGCAGGGCGGGGCCCTTTGCCGGAAGTGTTCCATCCAGCACGAGGGCGTCGAGGTCCGGGATCGCAGGACCTTTGGCCTGGTGGAAGAAGCCGGTTCCGGCGGTTTTTTGAAGGCCGCGATGACGGGGCCGCAAAAGGGTGAGGTCAGGCAGATAGCCCGTTCGGCCGTGTCCTACCACTGCGGAAGGGAATTGAAGAGCCTTTCTTTCCTCAAAAAGGTGGGCGTGGGGCTGGCCTTGCTGTTGGCCTGCCTTTTCTCCAGCCAGCTTGTCCAGGGCCAGTCGACCACGGGCCCGGATTCGCTCAAAGCTGAGATGAGCCCCAGGGCCGTGGCCATGGGCAGCGCCTACAGCGCCGTGGGGGACGATGTCACGGTGGCGTACTGGAACCCGGCCAGCCTGGTCCGGGTGAGCTACCTGCAGGCGGCTTTTGTCCACCAGCTCCCTTTTTTGGATTCGACCTGCGACTGGGGCGGCATTGCCGTGCCCATGGGCGAGAACTACATCCTGGGCGGGTCTTTCTTATACATGGCCACGGCGCCCTTCCAGCAGTACGACGACTCGGCCCAGCCCATCGCCACCCTGGAGAACTACGACTGGGTCGCGACGCTCAGTCTGGCCCAGAAATACGAAGCCTTAGGGATAGGGGTCAGCCTGAAGTACTTCGTGAGCAAGCTGTATGTTTACACGGCCAGCGGCCTGGCCGCGGACATGGGACTTATCTACAAGGTGCCCAACACGCAAAAACTGTTTTTCAGCGTCAGCCTGACCAATCTGGGGGCGGGCATCCGTTACCTGGACGAGAGCGATCCCTTGCCCACCAAGATCAGGCTCGGCTGTTCCTACGGGTTTTGGTCGGATTTTTTCAACCGACATCTTATATCCGCTGAGCTGGAAGCACCCCTGGATCCCGGGGAACAAAAGCTTTTGGATACCGGCTATGAATGGTGGATCACCCGGACCGTGTCCCTGCGGGGAGGTTACCGCTGGGGCATGAGCGAGGGAGCCTTGACCTTTGGCATGGGTTTTGCTGTGGAAGGCTGGAACATGGACTATTCTTTTGTGCCCATCGGACAGGTCGGCAGTGCCCACAAGCTGTCCATCCTGAGAAACTGGTTTTAGGGGAAGGAGAGCGGGGCCATGCGTAGAACCTATAAAACCAGCCGTAGCGCGGCGACCATCCCGGAGACAGGCATTGTCACGGCCATCCAATTCCAAAAGAACAGGCCCAGCCGGTGCTCGGTATTCATTGACGGCAAGTTCAGCGCGGGGCTGGACGCGGCCAAACTGGTGTCCATGGGCATCAAAAAAGGACAGGAGCTGACCCGGGAGCAGACCCGGGCCCTGGCCGCGGAGTCGGAATACCAGCGGGCCAAGGACAAGGCCCTGCTGCTGCTCTCCCGGAGAGAACACAGCCAGGTAGAGCTGGTCAGGAAATTAAGGAAGCGGCAGGGTGAGTTTAGCGCGGTAACCATCACCAAAGTTATCCAGGAGCTGTCCCAACAGGGCCTGGTGGACGACCTGAAATTTGCCAAAACCTATGTCAGATACCGTTTGGGCAATAAGTCCATTGGCCTGTTCAAGCTGAGAAATGAGCTGAAAATAAGAGGGGTCAAGGACGCGGTCATCCTTGAGGCTCTGGAGCCGTATCAAGACGAGGAAGCCCAGGAGGAAAAGGCCGTGGAAGCGGCTTCCAAAAAGTTGAATAAGCTGATGGCTAAACCCGGTCCTAAAGTCAGGCAAAAACTGTTCGCTTTTTTGGTCCAGCAGGGATTTGACTATGAAGTCGCGCAGAAAGTTGTAAGAAAATTGTGCCAGGATGTTCCGCGGACCAACTATTAAACAGGGTTTAGGAATAGCGAAAACCACTATAAAGTCCAATAAAAACTTGATAAGCTATCGGGATAGTTCAGGAGCAAAGGCGGAAATGGATGAAGACAGACGAAATAAGGTCAAATTTTCTTGAGTTTTTCAGGCAAAAAGGGCACAGCATCGTCAAAAGCGATTCCCTGGTGCCCACCGGAGACCCCACGCTTTTATTCACCAGCGCCGGGATGGTGCAGTTCAAATCCTTTTACCTGGCCGAGGGGGACATCCCTTTTTCCAGGGCCGCGACCAGCCAAAAATGTTTCCGCAGCTCGGACATTGAGAATGTAGGCAGGACAGCCCGGCACCAGACCTTTTTTGAGATGCTGGGCAACTTTTCCTTTGGCGATTATTTCAAGGAAGAGGCCATCACCTGGGAATGGGAGCTCTTGACCAAGGTCTTTGACCTGCCCAAGGACGAGCTGTGGGTCAGCTATTTCGAGGAGGATAAGGAAACCCGCGATATCTGGAAGAACAAGCTAGGGCTGTCCGAGGACCGCCTGAAACCTTTTGGCCGGGACAACAATTACTGGCCTTCCGGCGACGCCATCAACAACTGGGTGGGGGCCTGCGGGCCTTGCACGGAGATCTACATCGATTACGGCCCGGAACGCGGATGCGGCAAACCGACCTGCACCGTGGGATGCGACTGCGACCGCTATGAAGAGATCATGAACATCGTCCTGCCCCAGTTCTTCCACTCCGCCAAGGGCGACCTGTCGCCTTTGCCCAAACGGGGCATAGACATGGGGATGGGTCTGGAGCGGCTGGCTTCCATCCTGCAGGGAGTGCCCAATAATTTTGAGATAGACATCATGAGGCCCATCCTGGACGACGCGGCCCAGGCCGCGGGCGTGGAGTACGGCGGCGATCCCAAGACCGATGTTTCCCTGAAACTCATCACGGACCACGCGCGGGCCGTGAGCTTCCTCATCGGCGACGGGGTGCTGCCCAGCAATGAGGGCCGGGGCTACGTGCTGCGCCGGCTCATCCGCAGGGCCGTACGGCACGGCCGGTTGCTGAGTTTGGAAAAACCGTTCCTCTATAAGATGGTGGGTGAAGTGGCCCAGCAGATGAAAGCCCCTTACCCGGAGATCGCCGGCAGGCGGGAGCATATCAGCCAGGTGCTTCTCGGCGAAGAGCAGAGATTTTTCCAGACCCTCAAGAACGGCATGGACCTCATCAACGAATTTTTGGCGAACATCAAGGGCAGGGCCAAAGGCGCCAAACCCACGATACCCGGGGATGTCGTGTTCAAACTTTATGACACCTGGGGTTTCCCCCTGGAATTGACCCAGGAAATAGCCGCGGAACAAGGCGTGGAAGTGGACAAGGCCGGATTCGATAAATTTATGGATGAGCAAAGGGTCAGGGCCAAATCAGCCTGGGTGGGCAGCGGAGACGAGGCTATCGCCCCCATCTATGCTTCTCTGGCCAAAAAACTGGGAGCCACGGATTTTGTGGGCTATGAGGCGGTCAATTCCGCCTCCACCATCCTGGCTTTGGTCCAGGACGGCAGGGAGCTGGGCTCCGCGGATGCGGACACCAACCTGGAGGTCATCCTGGACAAGACGCCTTTTTACGCCAGCAGCGGGGGACAGGTCGGCGACATCGGAGTGCTGGTCAATGACCAGGCCAAGGTCGAGGTCCTGGATACCGTCAAAGTGGGCGGCAAGCTGTTCGTGCACAAAGCCAGGCTCATCCGGGGCAGGATCAAGGCCGGAGACCAGGTCCAAGCCGAGATAAACCAGAGCCGCAGGCACGCGGTGGCCAGGAACCACACCGGCACCCATCTTTTGCACGCGGCCCTGCGCCATGTGCTGGGCAAGCACGTGGAACAGTCCGGGTCCCTGGTGGAGCCGGAGAGGCTCAGGTTCGACTTTTCCCATTCCGGGCCCATGACCGAGACCGAACTTAAAAGGGTTGAGGATATCGTCAACGAGAACATCCTCAAGAACAAGGAAGTCAAAACCGTGGAGACAAAAGTGGAGGAGGCGAAAAAGCTGGGCGCGCTGGCCTTTTTCGCGGAAAAGTACGGGGACAAGGTCAGGATGGTCTCCATTGGCCAGGGTTCTCCCAGCGGCGCGATCTCCATGGAGCTTTGCGGAGGCACGCATGTCAAGCGCTCGGGCGATATAGGACTTATAAAGATCGTTTCGGAGGGCGGGGTGGCTGCCGGAGTGCGGCGCATTGAGGCCCTGACCGGCGAGGGTGCCTACCAATACCTGCGCAAAGAAGAGGAGTCTCTAAAAGAAGCGGCCGGCCTGCTCAAGTGTTCGCCCCATGACCTGGTCGGAGGCGTGAAGAGATATCTGGAGAGTTACAAGGAGCTGGAAAAGAAACTGCAGCAGACGCAGGCCAAGCTGTCCGCGGGGCATTCGGACGACCTGACCAGCCAGGTCAAAGAGGTCGAAGGTATCAAATACATAGCCTCCCGGGTGGAGGACATGGGCCCTGAAGCTTTGCGCGACATGGCCGACCAGCTGAAGGTAAAGATAAAATCAGGGGTCATTGTGCTGGCCAGCGTGGGACAGGGTAAGGTCACTTGGATCGCGGCGGTCACTTCCGACCTGACCAAGAAGGTCAATGCCTCGGACCTGGTCAAAAAGGTTTCGGCTGTTACCGGAGGCGGAGGAGGGGGCAGACCGGATTTCGCCCAGGCGGGCGGAAAACTGGTGGACAAAGTCCCGGAAGCCCTCCAAAAAGTCCCTGAGTTTATAAAGGTTAACCTTAACGGCTGAATTTCCTCCCTGGGCGCCAGCAAACAAGAACTCAATAAAAAAGGCGGAAGGTGAAATAGTTTTTATGGCCAAATTAAATAAGCAAACAAACCAGAAAGATTTCCCTGAGTTTTGCCAGCGATTTTGGGGAGAGTTGGAGCGGGAAATTTCAGGGGAGCGCATCAAGGCCGAGATAACCGAGCTTTTCCAGCTGGCCAAATGGTTTTCGGCAGATAAGCTCAGGGAGTTGCACAAGAAATTAGCCAAGAGCATGGAACAAGCGGGCATGAAAGACGTGGAAATCCTACATCTGCCTGCTGACGGCAAGACCACAGGCGGAGGATGGGCCGCGCCCTATGTCTGGGAAATCAAAGAGGCGACCTTGGATATTGTTTCTCCGTCCGTAGCCGAGTCCCGGCTGGCCTGCTATTCCGAGGCGCCCACCTGTTTGATGGCCTGGAGCGGTTCCACCCCCAAGGGCGGAGTGACCGCGGAAGTGGTCCCTGTAGGGAAAAATCCTTTAGCCTTTCGCGGCACGGTCAAAGGCAAAATGGTCCTGGTGGACAAGATGCCCTACCTGGCTCCGCACATCGGCACCTGGGCTTTACATCATGGGGTGGTCGGTATCCTTTCGGACCACGTGGCCTTGATGGGTTTGAGGACAAGCAAAGAAGTCCAAGATGATTCCATGTGGTACAACCGGGCCATGCCTTTTTGGGGCGGGAAGCATCATTTGTTCGGGATCGCCATGGCGCCCAGACAGGGAAAGAAATTAAGAGCCCTTTTGCGGCACAACCAAAAGGTCATTCTCCACGCCATGGTGGACACGAAAATGTACGAGGGGACCTCGCCCTTGGTAACAGGCATCCTGCCAGGCCGGACCAAACAAGAAGTCCTCATTACCGCCCATTCAGACGAGCCGGGTGCCAATGACAACCTGTCAGGCTGCCTGGCTGCTGTTGAGATAGTCAGGGCGCTTAACCGGTTGGTTAAAAAAGGCAGGCTGGAACCCTTGCGGCGCACGATCAGGCTGGTTTTCACCAATGAGGTCCGGGGGATGCAGGTCCTGGTCAACCAAAAACAAGGCTGGCCTTGGCGTAACCCCAAAGCGGGTATTAACCTGGACATGGTCGGCGGTGACCATGTGGCCAACCGCACAGCCATGCATTACGGCCCTGTAACGCCGGTCACAGCCAGCTACGCCGAAGTTTTGCTGGGAAAGATCATGGAAAAAGGGGAGGAGTACGCTCCCCAGCACGGCTGCCGGGGTTGGAACTACAAAGTTGCCTTTGGGTTTGAGAACGACAATATTCTGGCGGACTATAAATATGGAACTCCTTTTACCTATATGGGCCAACCCGGGGACCGATATTACAACCTGGAAACCGACAATCCCGACCATGTTTCCAGCGCGACTTTAAAACTTAACAGCCTCATCGCCGGTACCTGGGCGGGGGTCATGGCCAATGCGGGGGCTGAGGAGATGACCTGGCTGGCCGACCAAATTTTATTCGGTAAAATAAGGGAAATGTGGGACGACCGCAAGCCCACGGCCTTTATAAAAAAGCGCAACCAATGGGTCAGGTCGTTGCGCTGGGAATCCCTGAGCCATTTTTTGTGGTCCATTGATTGGACCAAAGAAAAGGGTCAGGAGGGGAAAGACGGCTTGCTCCTGCCGGCCAAATTAGAAATGGAGCTCCTCAAGAGAAAACCAAAACTTCCGCAAAGGACTAAAGATATCCAGATCAAACTTACTCCGTCCAAGGCTAAATACAGCCATAAACTTGACCAGATGGTCCCGGAAAAGTTGTTCCATGGCTGACTTCGGAGTAGAGTGCTTGCCGCAAAAAGATTACGAGCTGATGACCCGGCTATCCAGGGATATGGTGTCGTGGGGCGCCAACCACTGGCTGCAGTCAGCCCTGTTCCTGTCCAACGGCGGACGCACTTTGAAAGAGATAGGGGAACTGGTGGAACTGTCCGGGGTCAAAGAGATGTGGGCAAAATTTGAGGACCCGGGCTGTAATTTTCCCTGGGACAAGGCCGCGGATATTTTCAGGCTTTTGGCCAGACAAAATCCTGCCCTGGTGCGGTTCCGAAAGATAATAGAAAAACGGGATGTGGTCCATGCCCTGAGAAAAGCCGGGGTCAAGCCCGGGATGGTCTTGATGGCCCATGTGTCCCTCAAACAGTTCGGTTATCTAAGGGGCGGCAGCAACGCGATGATCGGGGCGCTCCTGGATTCGGTAGGCGAGAAGGGGACCCTGGCCTTGGCCGCCCATTCCCTGCGCAGCCAGACCATGGGGCAGATCCCTTATGACCCTAAAATGTCGCCTTCCAAGGTTGGGGCTGTTTCCGAGGCTTTTTTGAAAATCCCAAGTGTGGTCCGGAGTCTGCATCCCACTCACTCCGTGGCGGTCAAAGGACCCCGGGTCCTGGAACTCGTGGCCGGGCATGACCATTGGGTGGCGCCTTTGGCCAGCGACGGGTTCTGGGGGCATTTTGCCGCCTTGGACGGGCAGGTCGCTTTATTAGCGCCCACGGGTTCGGTCACCCTCATCCACGGCGCCGAGTTGTGGAGCGGCATCCCCTTGCCGGGCTATACCACCCAGATCGCCACAGCCCAAGGCGCCAAGACCGTCACGGTGCCGTCCCTGCCGTGGCACCTGGAGAACGAGGACCCCATTTTTGAGGAGTTAAAAAAGCGCGGTTTGCTGAAAAGCGCGCCCTTGGGGGAGAGCACTGTTTATCTTTTCAGCGCCAGGGACATTCTCAAGGTGGCCATCCCGATGATGAAGGAAAACCCTTTGTTTTTACTGCCGAAACAATGCGGTTGTTCGTTTTGTTCTTTTGTAAAGTCCGGGGTGCAAGCAAAAAAAGGCTTTTTTGTCCATAAATAAATGCAGGATCGTCCTTGAAATCAGGTCGTATCCTGAAAAATGTTGTTCACCCAACGGGTTTTTTAACTTAATATATAGCTAACAAAATATAGTAGATGATCCGGAGTTTATGGGATGAAAAAGAAAGTAAATGGGAAGGTATTCCTCGTAGGAAGCGGAACGGGAAACCGCACCCAAGCGATCGCTAAAGCCAAGGCCTGTTTGAAGAAAGCGGATTGGGTGCTCTATGACCACGTGGTGAATTCCCAACTCCTGGATTACTGCAGCAAAAAGACCAAATTTAAGTTCATCGGCAAGAAGAACGGCCAGCTCACCCTCACTCAGAAACAAATCAACCAATTCCTGGTATCCAAAGCCTTGGACGGCTCCAAACTGGTCTGTTTGAAAGGCAGCGGCCCTTTTGTGCTCAAGTCCAGAAAGGGTGAAGCCGCCGCTTTGTCCAAGGCCGGGATCAGCTTTAAGATGATCCCAGCCCTGGCGCTGGGTTCCGAACTGGCTGGCAAGGCCAAAGACGCCGCCGCCCAATCGAAAGACGCAGCCAGATCCAGGGACAAGGAAGCTCTGAAGAGCCTGGCCAAAGCCAAGAGCGCCGCATCCGCCCCGGTAAAATTTAAAGAGACTATCGCCTATCTGAGAAAGGAAGACCACCTGCCCCAAATGGTCCACCATTTACTCAGCCAGGGTTTTTCGGAGCACGGACCGATCACGCTCGTCCACAGCAGTACCAAGGCCGTCCCCAAAACGATCACGGGCAACCTGACCAATATCGTGGAGCTGGCCAAAGCCCAGATGATCAAAACCCCGGCTATCCTGATCGCCGGCGAGACCGAAAAGCTCAAAGACAAGCTCAGCTGGTTCGAGAACAAGCCGCTTTACGGTAAGACCATCATCGTAAACCGCACCAGGGAACAGGGCAGCGACCTGGTCAACCTTCTTATGCAAGAAGGGGCTTGCGTGCTGGAGAACCCCCTCATCAAAATCGCCCCGCCCCAGAGCTTCAACTCCCTGGACGCGGCCATCAAGGAGCTCCACCGTTACCACTGGATCGTCTTTACCAGCGCCAACGGAGTGAGATATTTCATGTCCAGGCTGAGGGCATCCCGCAAGGATGTCCATGACCTGAAAAAGATCAAGGTCGCCGCGGTGGGGCCCATCACCAGGGACTGTCTGGAGTCCAAGGGCGTCCAGGTGCACGTGATGGCCAAGGAGTACTCCGCCGAAGAGGTTGAGCCGGTGCTGGGCAGGCTGAAAGAAAAAAGAATACTGATCCCCAGGGCCCACGTGGCCCGCGACATCCTTCCCCTGACCCTGAAAAAGAGCGGTGCCATTGTGGACGTAGTCGAGACCTACCAGTCCATCTGTGACGAAAAAGACTGCAAGCATATCAAGGATTCCCTCAGGGAGAAAAAGGTACACTTGGTGGCATTCACCAACTCCGCGACCGTGGACCAATTCATGAAGATATTTAAGCCGAACGAGCTTAAATCCTTGCTGGGCAACGTGGTCATTGCGGCGATCGGTCCCATTACCGTCCAATCCTTGTTCAACTACGGGTTGCGCTGCTCGGTCACGGCCAAAGAATACACCGTTTCGGCACTCACCAGGCATATCATCGATTACTTCCAAAAGGCAGCCGCGCCAAAGCCAAAAAGGAAAAGTAGGTAGAGTGCCTGGCCGTTCTCCCGCCGCGGCGATCTTTCGCCAAGAAGGAAAGTCATGAAAAAAAAGAGCCTGTTTTATCTGTTGTTGTTAGGACTGTGCCTGGGGACGGCTTTTTTTGTTTCCTTGACCGTGGGACCTGTCCAAGTTCCCTTTACGGCCTGCTGCCAGATCCTGGTTTCCGCTATTTCCCATGGGCCTTCCGCCGCACCGGAACTTCCCCAGGAATGGGCTGATATCGTCCTTAAAATAAGGCTTCCCCGCCTGCTGCTGGGCCTGCTGGTGGGGGCTTGCCTGGGGACCGCGGGGGCGGTCTACCAGAGCCTGCTGGGCAATCCCCTGGCGGACCCGTACACGCTGGGGATCTCTTCGGGAGCGGCGCTGGGCGCCACCATCGCCTTTTTCCTGGGCGGGCTGGTGCAGTCTGAACTGCTGAAGTTCCTGCTGTTCGGGCCCTATACCGTCCCGCTCTGGGCTTTTGCCGGCGCGCTGTTGACCTTGTTCCTTCTTTACCTCCTGGCCAGGGTGTCCGGCAAACTTCCGGCCGTGACGCTGCTGCTGGCCGGGGTCATGGTCAGCGCGTTCTTTTCCGCCCTCATCCTGCTGCTGGTATGTCTAGGCAACCGGCAGATGGAGGAGATCTTTTTTTGGCTTATCGGCAGCCTGAGCACCGTGGACTTCTCCCTTTTAAAAGTGGCCTGGGTCTACAGCCTCCTGTGTTTCATCCTCATTTACGCCTGCGCTAAGGACCTCAACGCCCTGTCCCTGGGCGAAGAAAAAGCCGTGCACCTGGGCGTGGCCGTGGAAAAGGTCAAGACTTTCCTGTTCGTGGTCGTTTCGTTGATGGTCGGGGCGTGCGTTTCATTGAGCGGCCTCATCGGTTTTGTAGGCCTGCTGGTGCCGCACGCCTTGAGAGTGCTGGTCGGGGCAGACCACAGGGTCTTGCTGCCGGCTTGCGCCTTGGGCGGGGGTTTTTTCCTGATCTGCGCTGATACCCTGGCCAGGACCATGACCGCTCCCACCGAACTGCCCGTGGGCGTCATGACCGCCTTGCTGGGGGCGCCGTTTTTCCTCTATCTATTGAGGAAGAGCCGCAAGCTCCATTGAGCCTAGGGAAGGGAACGGAGGGCGAGGGCTGATGCAGGAAAGGAAAACATATTTAAAAGGCAGGCCGATCCTCAAGGTCAAGGGTTTATGCGCCGGTTATTTTAACCATCCTGTCCTCAAGGACATCAGCTTTGACCTCAAACAGGGAGAATGGCTGGGGGTCATCGGACCCAACGGCGCCGGCAAGACGACCCTGCTCAAGAGCCTGTGCCGGGTGATCGTCCCTGAGGCCGGTTCCGTGTGGTACCTTGGCCGGGAAATCCGGGATTGGCCGACCCGGGAACTGGCGCGCCATATCGCGATCCTTTCCGCCGAGGATACCATGAGGTTCCCCTTCACGGTCAGGGAAGTGGTCATGATGGGCCGCAGCCCCTACTGGTCCCGTTTCGGGTGGGAAAGCAGGGATGACCAGCGGATCGTGGATAAAAGTCTTGCCCTGTCCGATACCACGGAGTTGCAGGACAAGACCTTTTTTGACCTTTCCTCAGGGGAAAAAAGACGGGTGATGATCAGCCAGGCTCTGGCCCAGGAACCCCAACTCCTATTCCTGGACGAGCCTAACGCCTTTCTAGACCTCAAACACCAAGTCCAGTTGTTCAGCCTTTTAAAACAACTGCATCAGACCCAAAAATTGACCCTTTTAATGACCCTTCACGACCTGAACCTGGCCGCTGAATTCTGTTCCCGGCTGATCCTTTTAAAACAGGGTGAAATTGTTACTGCGGGCAGGCCCCAGGATGTTCTGACCATGGCTAATTTAAGACAGGTTTACGGGGTTCAGGCAAAGGTCTGGAAAAACCCCGTAACCCGGACCCCCTGGATTTTTCCCGTCAGTGTAGTTAAATAGACAGTGAAGTTTTCCTTTTAAGGAGGATTTGACCGTGTTGCTTAAGCGCAGAGTTTTGATCGCCACAGCCATTCTGTTCATAGGGTGCCTGGCCACCCTTTCCTGGGCTGAGGATACCCTTTTAGATAGGCTGACCTCGCCAGATTTCAGGTCCAGACAGCGCGCTCTGGGAGAACTCCGTGCTCTGGATCAAAAAGACAGACAACCCCTGATTCCAGGACTCATCCAGGTCCTCAAAGAAGGGGACAAGAACAGCCGGGAGGGCGCGGGCGATGCCCTCGCGGCCATTGGCGCTCCCGTTGTGCCCCAGCTTTTAAAAGCCTTGAACTCCGGCGATACGGCCCAGTGCAAGCTGGTCATCAAGACCCTGGGCGACATGGGACAGGACGGCCAGGCCGCGGTCCCTAAGTTGGTGCGCTTGTATAACAGGAGCACGGATAAGGAGACGCGTTATTTCATAGTGGCCGCCTGGGGAGGCATCGGGCCGTGGGCCAGCGAAGCCTTTTCTGTGATCCGGGACGCCTTGAACAGCGACGATGCGACCATGCGGCAGATCGCCACCCATACCCTCGGACAGATGGGCGTGAACGGGGCAGAGGCATTGCCGGACCTGGTCAGGGCCATGGCGGAGGACCAGGATTACAGCCTGAGGCTCAGCGCCGTCAAAGCCGTGGGGAACATGGGACGCAGGGCCGCGGGGTCGGTGGGCGTCCTCACCCATATTGTCAAGAACGACGATGATAAATTGGAGATCAAGGACGCGGCTTATTATTCCCTGAAAAATATCGGCACTCCCGAGGCTTTGGACGCTTCTGAATGGTACAGACGCGAGGTCATCAAAGACACCCATATGCCCGACGCTTTTAAAAAAGTTCTCAATGCGAATGATGAATAAGCACAGCCAAAGCATTCTATGGGCCTCCGGTTTTTTGCTTTTGTTCCTCTTGTCCTTCCCGTTTTCCAGCCAGGGCCAGGAGCTTTGGCCCAGCGATGAAGCCAGTATAGACCTGAAACACCAGGAAAACGCCGGCGAATTCCTGCAAACCGTCCCCGGAGTTTTGGAACAAGGTTTGGGGACCCTGCAAAGCCCTTTTCTTGCCGCGATGCGGGGAGCCTCCAGCCGGCAAAGCCTTTACCTTTTCGAAGGAACACCCCTCAACTCGCCGCTGACCGGGACCGTTGACCTTTCCACGGTGTCCGTCCATGGCGTAGGAGGCATCACGGCAGAAAGTGTCCCGGTTATCCAGGTACAAGCTTCGCCCGGAGGGGCCTTTGAACTGTCGGCCAAAAAACCCCACGATTTGTTTTCCTTTGGGGATTCCTTTTTCGTCCAGGATTATAAGGGTCTGGGTTTTAATGTCCATCAGGGCGTTAACCTGGATTTTCTGCAGTACAACCTGCAATACAGCCGTTTTACCTCGGACGGGTGGACGGCTAACAGTAGTGTAAGCCGCAGCCAGGGCAACGGTTATTTTGGGTATGATTTTGATCCTGAACATAATCTGTCTTTTTGTTTCGACCATTTTGAGGACACCAAGGGGGACCCCGGACCTTCGGGTCAATTCCAGGGCGTCTATCCCTGCCGGCAAAATACGGACAGGGCTGATCGTATGGTCCTGGACTACCGCGCAGCGGTCACCAGTGTTTGGGGTGCCGATTTCAAGGGTTTTATGAACACAAACCAGAACCAGGATAGCAACCTCGGGTCGGTCTTGCTGGATTCCAGGGACAGCCTCAGCGGAGTCATCTGGCAGAATCAGTTCAACCTTAACAGGAACTGGGAAATAGAAGCAGGGGCCAATCTCCAACAGGGGTGGGGCCACTCGACCTTGCTGAACACCGACCAGCAGCAGACCGCGGGCGATTATTCTCTGGGGAGCCGGATCGTATGGCAGGATAACTGGACCCTGAAAGCAGAGGCCTCCAACACTTTGACTGATGCCAGGCGGCTGGGCATGGAAAATTTCAGCGGTTTGGTCCAATGGGGAAGCGAAAATGGGATCAGGACGTGGTTCAGTGCCGGAAGAACGCTGCGGCCACCTACTTTGCTGGAACTTTACGGGTCCGGCACAGGCAACTCCCAACTTTTACCCGAGGAGGCGGCAAACGCGGAATCCGGCTTGGAAGTGCAGTCAGGCGATTGGGCCTTTCAGCCGGTCCTGTTTGGCACCCAGGTCACCGATTACATCAACCAGGGGCCCGCGGGCGTTTATGACAACCTCGGGCAGGAGCAGTGGTACGGGTTGGAGTTCCAGGCGATATGGAAACCCAATCCACAGATCCTGGTCGCCGGCCACGAGATGTGGCTTAAGGCGCAGTCCAAGAGGCCGGAGCAGACGGATTGGACGGATTTGCCCTATAAGCCCCAGGCCAGCGGAGCAGCCAACCTGTCCGTCATCCTGGAAGGCGCGGCGCTGACCCTGGAGGAACAATACGTTGGTTCCCGGCAGTCGGAAACCAACCAAGGTTTGGACAATTACGGACTGACAAACCTGTACCTTGATTATTACGGCGAACAATGGGGATTTTTCCTGAACGTATTTAACCTGATGGATTTGAGGAGTTACCAGATAAGCCAGGGATATGACGGAGAGCCGAGGGTTTATAAGGGGGGCGTTACCTGGAAATTTTAAAGGCGCTTATAAGCCGATCTCCAGGCCAGCATATGCCATTTCCACGGCCATGGAAGAGCCCGCATTCACGACAGCCTGCCTAGCTTCCGCCAGTAGAGCGTCCACAGCCTGGTCGCCCCGATCCTGATTGATATGCCACAAGACCAGTTTTTTTACTTTGGCCTGGAGCCCCAGCTTGACCGTGTCCAGGAAAATCGAATGGCCGAACCCTTTGGAAAAAGCGTTGTATTCTTTTTCCGTGTATTCCGCGTCGTGAATCAGCACATCCGCGTCCTGGACGAACTTGGCATAATCATTAAAACTCTTACCGTCGGGATGCTTGAGGGTGAGCTCGTTATCCGGCAGAAAAGCAACGCTTTTGCCGCCTTCTTGGATGAGATATCCGAATCCCCCGTTGGGATGGCTCAGGGGGATGGTCTTAACTTTTAGGCCGGCGAAGGACATGGTCTTTGAACAAACTTTATCAAAGTTGAGTTTTGCGCCGACCTGCTGGAGCTGGACAGGGAAATGGGGCGGATGCATCAGATATTGGAGCGCAGTTTTGAGACTTTTTTGGGCAGCGGTCCAGCCGTGCAGGGAGATGACCGTATCTTTACGGAAAAGGGGTTTAAAGAAAGGAAAACCCATGATGTGGTCCCAGTGGGCATGGCTCAAAAGCATATGGAATTCTTTGCGGCCATCCTGAAGAACTTTGTTCCCCATACGGCGTAATCCCGTGCCAGCGTCCAGGATCACGGTTTGCCCGTCACGGGTAACCAATTCAATGCAAGTGGTATCCCCGCCGTATCTTGCGTATTCAGGGCCGCTCACCGGAATGGAACCGCGGCAACCCCATACGTGAAGATTCATCCCTATCCTCCACTTTCACCAGTTTTTACTAAGCAGGAAACTAATTCAGTCTATAGCCTATTTTATATAGGGTCAAGGAAAGAAAATGTGTTTATGGCCACAAAAAAGCTGAAAAACCGTAAGTTTATAGGGGCCAGAGGAGGTTTTTGACCAATAAATTTCCTTTATTATAGGGAACTTTTTTTATATTTGGTTGTCTAACAAGTTAGAAGAAAAGCGGGTATAATTACCTCAATATTTAAAATTTTTTAAGGGAGGTAATGATGAAATTGTTCAATATAAAGCGACTTGTTTGCTTAGCTGTGACACTGCTATTATGTTGCAATGTGATGTCACTATTTGCCCAAGTACCCAATATCAGCCGGGAAACCTGGTCCTGGGTGAACGAATGCCAGGCCAGGAGTGCGATTTACAAGAAAAACCATGGCGGCAATTCTACCGGTATCGTCTGCCATTTTGGGGATTCCATCACCTACGCCAGCCCTTACTCAAGCTGGGCTAGAAACGGTGAAGGACAAACGCCGGAAGATGTCGCTGTCCTCAAGTGGATGCATGTGGGAGGACACCAAGGACCGACCGACCCGGGGCCCACTATCACGAATAAAATGCCGGATGATTGCGCGGCCGTCAAGGCAGCCTGGGGGCAGGACGGGTGGTGGCTGGCTTATGTGGACATGAGCTACAACGGTTCTTATACGGCGAGGAGCGGCATCAACACCGAACAGTTTTTAGACGGGGGCCACGACCTGCCTCCCGTGAATGACATGATGAACTGCTATGACCCGGAGATTGCGGTCGTGATGCTGGGTACTAATGATGGGGGCCAAAAGATTTCCGCGTCCAATACGCAGAATTATTTGGACACGATCGTCACGCAAATGCTCTATCCTGGCGGGAATACTTCGGGCTCGCAAAGAGGGTGTATTCCCATCCTGACCACTCTGTCCCCGAGCGCTAATTTTGACGTCACCCCTTATAACGCGGCCATCGTGTCTGTGGCGACAAAGTATAACCTGCCCTTGATCGATTTTTACAGTGAAGTCCAACTCAGGCAGCCGGGCACGCCGACATCGGGAGCCTGGCTGGGCACCCTGATCAACCCCCTGCCGGATGGAACCCATCCCACCGCGTCCGGCGGCAACTTCACGGCATCCAGCAATCCTTATACTGATAACTACGCGGCTCTGGCGCAGGTGGGATATTTGCTCCGCTGTTTCATAACAGTCAAGAAAATTGAAGATGTCAAATCCAAATGCATTGATGCCGCGAATGGCGGCAATACGGCTCCGGCGCCTAATCCAGGGCAGTAATTTATAGAAAGGAAGGGTCATGAAAAACAAAATTAGTCATGTTTTATTGATGACTATTTTGTTGTTTGCCTGTGGCAAGGGCCTGGCTTTTGGAGCTGGCCTAGGATACCCGCCAGCCAGTGTGATGGACGTTGAAAACTGGCAATGGATCTGCCACTGCCAAACCCTGCATACTGCCTATAAAGCGGCCTATGGAGACACCGGTATTGTGTGTCATTTTGGGGATTCCATCACCTACGCCAACCAGTATGGTGTTTGGGCCGACAGGTCCGGAGGACCCGGTTTTACGGCGGCTGACACTTTGGTCACGCAATGGATGCATGTGGGCGGGCCGGGTGACCCGAATCCAGTGAGTCCTTATTCATTGCCCGCTAATTGTGCAACGATCACAGGTTGGTGGCAAAAGGATGGGTTTAGTTTGCAACGCGTGGATATGACCTACGACGGGTCATACACGGCGATGAGCGGTATTACAACGGACCAATATTTAAATGGGACAGATAACCTTCCCGTGCCCAGTGCGATGATAAATTGCTTTAACCCTGAAATAATCGTAATTCTGCTGGGGACCAATGACGCGAAAACCGCGGTTCCAGTAGCGACAATGCAAGCCAATTTGAATTCTATCGTCCAGGAGTGCATGGCCAAAAATGGCATCCCCATCCTGACCACTCTGCCTCCGAGCTGCGCGGGATTTGACGTAACGAATTACAACACGGCGATCATGACCGTAGCGCAGAATAACCAAATACCGGTGATCGGGTTTAACCAGGCTATCATGTTTGAACAGCCCGGGGGGACAGAGACTGCAGGTCCTTGGTCATCGACTTTGATAAGTGCTGATTGTATCCATCCAAGCGGCACAGATGCCAGTAGCGACCCGACGGCGAACAATTACGCGGACCTACAGCAAGGAGGATATCTATTACGGACGTGGCTGACTATAAAGAAGATCGAGGAGGTGTACGCGAATTGCGTGACCGGGACCGGCTCCTGTGGCACGAACACAGCCACCTTTACCATCACAAATACATCGACTCCCATGCCCACATCGACTGCAACCGTGACGGCTTCTCCAACAGGGACTCGGACAGGGACCGCGACGGGGACGAGCACTGCAACCCCTCTAGGAACTTCGACGAACACAGCCACCGCCACGCAGACAGCAACGGGGACGAATACGGCAACGCCTATTGGAACCTCCACTTATACTCTCACCTCCAGCCAGACAGGAACTGTAACCCAGACCCTCACGGAAACGCTGACCTCAACGCAGACTTTGACTTCTTCGCAGACCCTGACGCCATCCCTGACCCTGACCAGTTCGATGACCAGCACGAGTTCAACTACCTCGACGGAGACCTTGACCCCTTCCCAGACCCTTACGCCATCGCAGACTTTGACCCCTTCCCAAACCTTTACCAATACGGCCACAGCCACTGTCACGACGACCCAGACCATAACCTTTACCTTTACCCAGACCCTTACTTCTTCTCAGACCTTGACCTCTTCCCAAACCACTACGGGTTCGCCTACCCTAACCCAGACCATTACTCTGACCTGCAGCAACACACCCACGCCCTATGGGCCGGTCAATATCACCAGGATAGTGCCCTATCCCAACCCCTATAGCGGCAACGGGTACATTTCCTTCTATTACGTACTGTCCACGGGAGGAATAGATTCGGTGGTCATCAAGGTTTACACGACCTGCATGAGATTGGTCAAAGAGTTCGACAATTGCCCTGAAAATTGCGGCCAGAACATCGTTTCATGGGACTCCAGGGACCATTTTGGGTCTAGCTTGGCCAACGGCCTTTATTACTTCACTATCGAAGCTAAGCGGGAGCATGAAAGCATCAGAAAAATCGGCAAGCTCTCGGTGCTGAGGTAACTGGTCAGTACATCCAACCGGATATATTTTTCAATCCAACTAATTCCTTTATAAGCCCGATTACGCCCTCTAGTTTTGTTTGACTTTAGAAAACACCAATGATAAAAGTTAGCCATTAATCGGTGAGATGTTTTTTGTTTGAATTACGACATTTTGAAAAAGGAATAAAAAAGTGGGTTACAAAGCAAAGCTATATACTGCCATTATTTTGGGGGTACTGGGAGCGTTATTAAGTTATCTTTACCTTTCCTACAAAGAGAATGAATTGCTTTCCAGGGCCCAATCCGTCAAGGTTTTGGTGGCCAAAAGATATATTCCTGCGTTTACCCGTCTTGACCCATCCATGCTTGAATTTAAAAGCATACCTGCAGATTATTTAGAGCCAGGCGTCGTGATGAAACCTGAAGACATTGTAGGCCAGGTGGCTTTGGCCCCCGTTATGGCCTCTGAGCAGATTCTTGCGACTAAATTCACCCGTACCGCCCTTTCTTTGGCCAGCATCGTTCCTGAAGGTAAAAGAGCTGTGACCATCGGCGTTGATGCCGTCAAAGGAGTGGCTGGCCTAATCAGCCCCGGTGATTTTGTGGATATCGTAGCGACAATGGAAGTGACGGAAGGCAACGCGGTTAAATTGATGTCCACTGTTCTTTTGCAGAATATTAGAGTGTTGGCGGTTGGAAAAACTTTCAAGGAAAAAAGCGCCGAAGAGGAAACTGCCGCCGCGGACGGGGATGCCTCGGCCGTGACCTTGGCCCTGTCACCCCAGGAAGCTGAACTAGTTTCTTTTACTGAAGAAAAAGGGAAGATCAAGCTTGTCTTGCGGGGAAGCGGGGACAATGAGGATGTCAAAATCCCAGTTGTACAATCTTCGGCCATTGTCAATAAAATGGAGGCGCCCAAAGGTGAAGGGAGGGCAATGGAACTCTACCGCGGGGGTGAGAGGACCAATATTCGTCTTAGGAAGGATAGTTTAAAATAATGAGAAAGTGTTCGCTCATAAATTTTGCCGTTCTATGGATAATTACATTTTTAGGCACGGGTAGTGGTCTGTGGGCCGACGAGACAGTTCAGCTGTCGATAGGCGAATCAAAGGTCATCTCCGTGAACTCCCCGCAAAAGGTGGCGGTGGGGGATTCCAAGATCGCTGATGTCCAGGTGCTTTCAGAAAAAGAGATCTTGTTGAGCGCCAAGGGCGCCGGCGTCACCAATCTGATCGTGTGGAACTCGGAAGGCAAGAAAGAAACAACGGAAATCACCGTAGTGACCTCCTCCCTGGAAAAAGTCATGGTGGAGATTGACGTGCAGGTGTTGGAGATAAACCGGAGCCAGGTCCAGGATCTTGGAATAGATTGGCCGACTGTTATACAAGGGAGCGGGCTTAATAGTGCTGGCATACCCTCAACTCCTTTAGCTATCCAGGAGCAGTCCAATCCTCCGCTTTTTAATTGGGGAACTTTCCAGCGGGGCAACGTGACCGCTTTGTTGGATGCGCTGGTCACCAAGGGTTATGCCAAAGTTTTGGCCAAGCCCAAGCTGCTGGCTGTCAGTGGGACCCAGGCTAGTTTTCTAGCCGGTGGAGAGGTCCCAATCGTCAACCAGGACTCCCAGGGTCATACTTCTGTGACTTGGAAACAGTACGGGGTTACTCTGGACATCGAACCCAATGCAGATACCCTTGGTAACGTCAACGCCCTGGTTCGGGCTGAAGTATCCAACCTTGATTCTGCCAATGCCGTGCGGCTTCCCAACGGGACCTATATGCCAGCCATCAGAACCCGCTGGGCTAAAACCAATGTTTTTGTCAAAAAGGGCGGGACCCTTATCATGGCCGGCCTGATTCAAGAACAGGAAATCTATAACACGGTTGGGGTACCGATCCTGAGCGAAATTCCCTTGTTAGGAGAGCTTTTTAAGACCCACCATGTCGAGCACCCTGAAACAGAACTGGTCATTTTTGTAACCCCCTCCATTGTGGGACAAAAATCATAACCATTTAGAAGGAAAAGTGGTAATATGAAACCCCCCAGAATAGAATTAGCCTGTTTTTTTATCCCTAGTCTGAGGAGGCCGTTAGCCGGTTTTCGTTACCCTAAATGAGTTTGATTTTTTTCCGAAAGGGTTCTTTATGTCAGAAATTCGTAAAAATATCGCGACTAAAGATTGGGTGGTCGTGCCCAGGGAACATCTGCAGCCTCCACAGGATTTTATCCAAAAGAAAGCAAGAAAGAGTTTGGTCAATCCCCAGGATTGCCCGTTCTGCCCGGGAAATGAGAGCCGCACATTACCAGAAACCCTGGCTTACCGGGCGATGGGCACTATACCGAATGAAAAAGGCTGGTGGATCCGGGTCATCCCCCATATGAATCCGCTGTTGAATTCGATGGGCGAGCTGAAACGGGAAGAGACGGCTGATATTTTTATTCAGTATTCGGGTGTAGGTCATCATGAGAATGTCATTGAGAGCCCCAACCACAACGAGATGTTAGGTTTCATGGACGCGCGGCAGACCGAAGAGGTGTTCCTGGCCTACAGGGAGAGGTATTTAAGCCTTAGCCGTGACAGCAGGGTCAAAATGGTTACCTTTTTCAAAAACCATGGCCCTTTGGCTGGCGGAAGCATAGAGCATTCACACAGCCATATCGTGGCCATGCCCATGGTTCCGAACAGCACCAGGCATCACTTGGAAGAAGCCAGGAGATATTATGATGATCATGGGACCTGCGGTTATTGCGACTCTGTGGAGGCTCAGTTGCGATATAAAGAGACCATCGTTTTAGAAAGCGAAGGGTTTGTCGCTTTTGAGCCTTTTGCCTCCATGTATCCTTTCGAGACCTGGATCGTACCCCGTGAGCACAAAGCTTCTTTTGGACAGGCCAAGACCGACGAAATCAAACACTTTGCCCATGTGGTCAACGAAGTGCTAAGGAAGATCCAGGCCGCCTTGTCCTATCCAGATTATAACTATTGCATTTTTACAGCGCCGGTGGATGAGCAGAACGCAGCACATTTTCACTGGCATATGCAGATCTTCCCCCGTTTTGAGACCGTGCCCTGGGGCGGCCTGGGCATTGGCATCAATGTCAACAAGGTATTACCAGAACACGCCGCTAAATTTTTCAGGGAAGTTTAAAAAACAATCAATCCAATGAAACCTCTGAATATAAGCCATGTCCATGTCTTCCTCAGACAGGATGAGGTTACGCCAGTTTCGCTAGGAGAGTTTTACTCCCTTTACTGCAGCCGTAACCAGAACAAGAAAGTCTTGTTCATCAAGGAACACCCACAACTATCAGTCCTAACTTGTAAGGGAGGGCAGCATAGGGTTTTGTCCCAGATGCCCGCCTCTTTCCCTGAATGGAACCTGCAGTTGTTAAAGGGGTATTTCGAAAAGCACGAGGATAATTTAGACCTAGCAGTGGTTTTCCAGGACAAGGCCAGCCAATCTCAGTTCTTGTGTGACATTGCCAGAATTTTGAAATTCCTCCAAGAGGCCTATCAGGTTATTGTTTTGGAAACGGTCTTGACCCAGGATAAATGGCAGAAAGAACTGTTATGCTGTGCGGATAAAGTCACCCCGGTGCTTACCCGCAAGGATGGTGGCAGTGATGACCACAAGTTATGGCCAAGGTCAGCAAAAAGCATTGTCCTGGGAAACGACGAGATCGTGGATGGAAAGAATCAATTGGTTCTCCCTAAAGGAGTTGATCAGACCTTGGTCCGTTTTGCGCACCAGGAGATTACGAACGACCCCTTGTTGCAACATATTGTTGGTTTTTTGACAGTGGAAGAACAAAATCTTATTTCCGGAACTGGTGCGGCCAAACCGGAGGTTAGTTTCCCCCGTCTTACTGAGATGAAAAATCAGGTACACACTGAGTTGCTACAAAGGATGAAAGTGCGGCATTTGGATTGGGAATTAGTCCAATCTCCGAGCCGAGCCCAGGAGTTTAGAGATCAACTTATTAAGGTGATCGACGAGATCCTGGCGGAAGAAAAAAGTCAGGCGCTGGCTGGTGAGAAAGAGAACCTTAAAAAAGAATTGATCGACGATGTCTTAGGGCTTGGACCTTTGGAAGATATGCTGGCGGACGATGAAATTACAGAAATCATGGTCAATAGTAAGGATCAGATTTATGTGGAGAAAGAGGGCGCTCTTTATTTGACCCCCAAGAGGTTCCTGTCGGACGATCAGCTTCGGGCTGTCATTGAGAAGATCGTGACTCCCCTGGGCCGCCGCATAGACGAAAGCACTCCTACGGTAGATGCCAGGCTTAAGGACGGTTCGCGGGTCAACGCCGTTATTCCGCCGCTGGCTTTGAAGGGTCCCTGTTTAACCATCCGGAAATTCTCCAAAAACAAATTGACCGATAAGGATTTGATCAGGTTTGGGTCTTTGTCCCAGGCAGCGGCTGATTTTCTCAGGCTTTGCGTGTTTAACCGCAGGAACATTGTGATCTCAGGCGGGACGGGTTCCGGGAAAACCACCCTGCTCAATGTTTTGTCAGGGTTTATTCCAGAAAATGAGAGGATTGTGACCATTGAGGACTCTGCTGAATTGAGGTTGTCACAAGAGCATGTGGTGTCTTTGGAAACCAGGCCTCCCAATATCGAGGGGAAGGGAATGGTCACTATCAGAGATCTGGTCCGAAATTCTTTGCGTATGAGACCAGACAGGATAGTGGTGGGAGAATGCCGTGGAGGCGAAACCCTGGATATGCTTCAGGCCATGAACACTGGCCATGACGGATCTCTTACAACGGCTCATGCCAACTCGCCGCGGGATTGCTTGTCCAGGTTGGAGACTATGGTTTTGATGGCTGGCATGGACCTGCCAATCCGGGCCATCCGGGAACAGGTTGTAGGTGCAGTCCACTTCATTGTCCAGCAGTCCAGAATGGCAGATGGCAGCAGGAAGATCACTCACATCACCGAGATAAGCGGTTTGGAGGGTGACAAGATCACTCTGCAGGATATTTTTATTTTTAACCAGAAAGGTTTTGATAGCTCAGGAAAAGTAGTGGGAGTACTCAAGCCCACCGGATTGATACCTAAATTTGTTGAGGAGCTTGGGAAAAAAGGTATTACTGTGGAAAGGAATATCTTTCAGGAAGGTTGAGAAGGGCAGCGGAATGAAAAAATGTCATGCGTGCGGGGCGGCGTGGGAGGCTAAGGCGCTGCAACCAGGCAGGGAAGAGACCTGTCTCAAGTGCGGAGCCGATCTGCACTGCTGTCTCAACTGCCGGTTCTACAGGCCCCGGATGCCCCAGCAGTGCGCCAGTCCGACCACGGACAATGTACAAGACAAGAATAAGAAAAATTTCTGTGATGAATTCGAGTTTTCAGTAACAAAAGTTGAGAGAATGAAGCATCTCCCCGAACGTAAGGAATTCAAAAAGAAATGGGATGACTTGTTCAAAGCATGACCATTTCTTAAATCCTGGGCATAAGTAATCCTTTGAAATAATAGGGGACCCAAATTATTTTAGGTTATTTGTTCAGCAACGGTCTCGTGTAGAACTTCTTCAATGGTAGTCAGGCCCTGTTTCCAGGCATTCAGGGCGGAGACCCTCAGAGATTGTATCCCCAGCGCCCTCGTTTTTGCTTTGATCTCGTTGAGATTAGCCTTGGCAAAAATAAGTTCCCGCAGTTCGTGGGTGATGGGCATAACTTCAAAAACTGCAAACCTTCCTTTATACCCTGTGCCAAAGCAAACAGGACATCCGGCTCCCTTGTATATAGTGTGACCTTCAATATCTTTGGGGGTTAAATTCAGTGAAACTAGCTCCTCAGGGCTTACATCAATAGGTTTTTTGCACTTTTCGCAGTTACGCCTTAAAAGTCTCTGGGATATACACATGAGAACAGCCGAGCCCACATAAACATTGTCAATGCCCATATCCATGAGGCGTGCGATTGTGGAGGGCGCGTCGTTGGTATGCAAAGTGGAGAGGACCAAATGGCCTGTCAGCGCGGCTTTAACGGCAATATCAGCGGTCTCATTGTCGCGGATTTCTCCGACAAGCATGACGTTCGGGTCCTGTCGGAGAAAGGCTCGCAGGACATTGGGAAAGGTCAGGTCAGCCTTAGGATTGACCTGGATTTGGATGATATCAGGTAGGCGGTATTCCACGGGGTCTTCCACGGTCAGGATGTTTTTGGTCGGAGTTGTGATGGCGTTCAAGGCGGCGTAAAGGGTCGTGGTTTTGCCGCAGGCAGTAGGGCCGGTTACCAGGACCATGCCGTAAGGTTTATGGATTTCCTTGTTCAAAGCCTCAAGCTGCTTTTCATCCAGGCCGATCTTATTGAGATCCAGGCTGATGCTCTCCTGGTCAATGATACGCATGACTAGGTTCTCGCCCCACAGGGAGGGTAGGGTGGAAACACGAAGGTCAATGATACGGCCATCCACCTCCAGTTTGAGGCGGCCGTCCTGGGGGTGGCGCCGTTCTAAAATATTCATGGTTGCCATGATCTTAAAGCGGGAGATTAGGGACTTTTTAAAACGCAGGGGTGGAGGGGGGAACTCGATCATTTTCCCGTCAATACGGAACCGGAGAACCAGGTTTTTTTCAAAGCAGTTCAGGTGGATATCGCTGGCTCTTTTCCTCACAGCATCGCGGATCATATAGTTGGCCAAGCCGATGACCGGTGCCGAATCTATTTCTTCAACTTCGCCTTCTTCTGCTTCTTCGGGCTTAGCTTTCTCATCAATTATTTCCATTTAGTCTCCTTCTGTGGTTACCCGGATGATCTCTTCTATGGTGGTCATTCCGGCTTTCCATTTTTCAATGGCGAGCTGTCTTAATGTTTTTAGGCCCTGTTCAGCGGCTTTTTGCCGTATTTCCAACAAAGTAGCACGCTTAAAAATAAGATTGGAAATTTCAGGCGTGATACGCATGATTTCATAAAGTGCAACCCGGCCTTTATATCCGGTATTGTTGCAAGCCGGGCATCCTTTTCCTTTTTGGAGGGTTAAGCCTTCGATTGACTGGGAGGTCAATTGGATTTTTCTTAGGTCCTCTTCCTGAATGGTCACCGGTTCCTTGCACTTAAGGCAATTGCGTCTCACCAGGCGCTGGGCGACTACCAGGATCAGGGAGGCCCCCACATAAATGGGATCCACGCCCATATCGATCAAGCGGGCGATAGTGGAAGGCGCGTCATTGGTATGGACCGTACTAAAAACCAAATGGCCGGTAAGGGCCGCTTTGAACGCTGTTTCAGCGGTTTCCAAATCACGCATCTCACCGACCATCATGATATTGGGGTCCTGGCGCATCATGGAACGCAGGGCATCGGCAAAATCAAAGTCTATCTCATGGTTGATCTGGACCTGGATAACGCCCTGGAGCTGATACTCCACGGGGTCTTCAATGGTCATGATGTTGACCGAAGGGTTGTTCAGGGTGTTGAGTGCAGAATATAACGTAGTGGTCTTGCCGCTGCCAGTTGGCCCGGTCATCAGGATAATGCCAAAGGGACTTTTGATGGCCTTGAGAAAAATATCAAGTTCATGCGGTTCAAAACCGGCTTTTCCCAGGTCTAGGTTGAGACTTTCCCGGTCCAGGATACGCATGACGATATTTTCTCCATAGATGGAGGGGAGGAGCGAAACGCGCAGGTCAATGATTTTGTTCTGGACCTTGATCTTGATGCGGCCGTCCTGGGCTTTGCGGCGTTCCATAATGTCCATCTTGGACATGTTTTTAATACGGTTGATGATGGCGCGCCTGTATTTCCAGGGCAATGGGGGTTCGGTTTGTAAAATTCCGTCAATGCGGTACCTCAGAACTACCTTTTTCTCGTAATAATTGACGTGGATATCACTGGCCCGCTTGGCTACCGCATTGCTGATGATAGCGTTGCAAAGGTTGATGACCGGGGCGTCAATGATAACATCACCTTCCAGTTCCTCATTCGTTTCCTTGAGGATACGGAGGTTGTCTTCTTCGCTATCCGATATGATCTTTTGCAGTTTGTCTTCCAGGGAGGCCAGTGATTCTCTTTGATGGGAGACCGAAATTTCAGAAGGCGTGGTGTCGTCCAGATTTTCAACCGTATTTTCTTTGGACATCTGCAAAAGGATGTTCTCGGCGCTCTTAGCCAGTTCTTCGTCCGGTTCCTGTTGCTTGGCCTGTTCTTCAGTATGGCGTGCAGCTTTGGGTGCGGTAGCGGCACGCCCATAGTGTTTTTCCAGGGCCCCTTTCATAGCCGTGGGAGTTGTCATCATAAAGGTCAATTTGCCGCGGCCATGAAGGATAGACCATTGCTGTTCAAAGTCGTGCAAGGCGGAATCCGACCAGTCCGCCAGGGAAAAAGTCCAGCCGTCCTCATTTTTCTCAATGGGAATGATCTGGTATTGCAGGGCCGTCTTCTTGGGTATTGCGTCCACACATTCCGAGGCGATCTCGATCTGGCTGATGTCCACATAGCCCGTTCCGTGTTGGATGGCCAGAAAATGTGATAAGGATTCTTCGGAAATGTAATTTAGTTCAATAAGGCAATTACCCAATCTTTCGCCAGTTTGGCGTTGTTTTTCGAGCGCTTTTTCAAGTTGTTCCTCGGTGATCACATTTTCTTCGAGCAAAATTTGACCCAGAGCGGAGATCTTAGCGCTGGGCGCTGAGATATTCACGATAGAGGCGGCGTCAGGGGCACTATTCTTTTCCGCAGTTTCGGTTTTTTCTTCTTTTGTGGCAGGTTTTTCCTCTTCTTTTTGAGTTTTTAGTTTTTCTATCACCGTATTGATGGCGGTTGGAGTTGCCATTGCAAAGACTATATTATGGATACCCTGGTAGTTCAGGATCTTCTCCAAATCCAATAAGCGGGCATCGGTGGGATCGAACACAGCCAAGGTAAGATTTTCGTTGTCCCAGCTGACCGGTACAGCCTTGAAATTGACGGCGGTTTTTTTAGAGGTGATATTCAATGCGTCAGGATTGACCGAAAGAGAATCAGGTTCAATGTATTCCTTGTTGTAGTGGAAAGCCAGGAGGCGGGATAGCGCTTCTTCTGAGGCGAGATTTAATTTTACAAGGGTGGCATAGAGGGACTCTCCGCTTTTCTGAGAAGCCTCCTTGGCCTCGTTGAGCTGGAGATCATCCACGATTTGTTCTTCAACCAGCAATTCACCCATTGTATTTGCATCCAGCATTAACAACCCCGTTCTTTCGAGAAGTTTTTATTATTATAGCAGACCAAAGTATCCAACTGACAGTGATGGGAAGTTTGTGGGGGCCAGGGGCTTTTTATAGCAAGAAAGATGACCATGTGTTATATTTAACTTTGTAAATCGATGACATCCGGGAGGTTAAAAAATGGGAAAAGTTAAGCAGTTTCTCCAACGATTTTCAAAAGAATGGACCAAAGTGATGTTTGCGCCTTTCCCCTTTTTTGAGGGCGTTGAGGCTGCTAGCTATCTCTATCCGCTCCTTTTTGCTACTACCTCTTTTGTTATCGCATGGTTTTTACATAGTTTGGTCTCCTTGAGCGGGGGTTTACTGACCGGCCATCTTGGTTTTTATGCTTTTAGTTCCGTAATCATTTATGGGGTATTTTGCGTTCTTGGAGCAGGTCTGACTTTTTTTGTTGCTTTTCTCCAGTGGGGCACAGCTAAGCTGCTGGATTGCCATATTGATACTGAACTGGCCTATGCCGTTGTGGCCTATAGCGTGGCTCCTGTAGCCCTGAGATTTGTTCCTGTCCTTGGTGTGTTCCTGCCTATCTATGGGCTGGCTTTGAATTTTATAGGAATCAGGGCCGCCTATCAGCTTAGCATTCCTAAGTCCTTACTTATCCTGTTTTTACCCGTCATAATTGGATTAACCTTTGGCTGGTTGTTTTTAAGGTCGCCCCTGGGCGGTTTTTAGTGTCTTGGGTTTTTAAGGTTTTTTTATCACTTTTTTCCCTGGCAACCATATATTTTCTTTCCATTGTATTTCTCGATAGTGGGCTCATCTGGTTTCAGAACATACTGAATAGTTTTCGTTCAAAATATGTTGCCAGAACCGAGCTGATCATGGATGAGCTTTTTATGACCTATGAAGCCCACCGTTTGATAGTCCTCAACGCCGCGTGTACCCTTGTTTTTTTCGTTTTACTTCTGGTTTTGGCGGGGAACGTTTTGGCGGGAGTGACTGGCGCTATTTTTGGTTTTGCCCTTCCCCAATTGGTATTGAAAAAAATAAAACGCGACAGGATGAAAAAATTTGACCAGCAACTGGTCCGGGCAGCCGAAAGCATGGCCGGCGCTCTCAAGGCAGGCCATTCCTTTTTGCAGGCCCTGACCCTAGTCGCTGAAGAAATGGCCCCGCCCATCAAGGACGAATTCAAGTTGTTCTTAAAAGAGAACCGGCTTGGGCTGTCCCTTGACGACAGCCTGAGACGAATGGCCGGTAGAGTGAAAAGCCCCGACCTGGAAATCCTGGTGACGGCGATACTGGTCAGCCGCCAGACAGGAGCAAATTTGGCGGAGATCCTCGTGGAAATCGCTGCATCGCTTCGGGATAGGTATAAACTCCAGGGCCAAGTCAAGGCGCTCACGGCGCAAGCCAGGCTGTCAGGGTTGGTGGTCGGACTTTTACCGATTTTGATGGGGATTGTCATTTATTTGGTGGATCCTGATTTGATACATCCCCTTTTTAGCACTGTCATAGGCAAGGCGGTTTTGGGGATCAGCGTGGTCATGGAATTTTTAGGTTGGCTCTGGATCATGAGGCTGCTTGCCGTTGATTTTTAGACTTGAGGGTGGAGGCTGAGTTGAAAGTTGTTTTGGCTTTATGGATAGGGGCGGCGGTTTTTTCCGTTTTCCTGCTGTTCATAAAAGGATTTGGAGATATTTTAGCCAATTTGGTGGAGCTTAGAAAAAAATTCCTGGCCAAGCCGGAGCGGCCGGACCCCGCAGCTTTAAAGGGGGACGTAAAGAAAGTCCTTCAATGGGGCGCGATTTTGCACTCCAGGATCCGGCTTACGCGATATCGCGATTTTACGGGCAGGAAAATCTTCCTGGCAGGGCTTGATCAGCTTATAGGTTTTGAAGAGTTCTTGTTCCTCAAAGAGATCGCGGTTTTGTTGGTCTTCGTCCTGTCATGGTTGATCGCAGGGGACATCGTCGGGATTTGGGTGTGCTTGCTGGCCGGATTTGGATCTTTTTGGCTGCCGGATCTATGGCTGAACGAAAAAGTCATGACAAGAAAACGGGCCTTATTGAAGGCGCTTCCAAATGGTTTGGACCTATTGACCGCTTGTGTGGAGGCGGGATTAGGGTTTGATGCGGCATTATCCATCGTGGCCGAGACCGATCCCAAGAGCCGTTTGGGAGAGGAGATTTTGCAGACCCTTCAGGAGATTAAGCTGGGCAAAACACGGAAAGACGCCTTGAAAGCCATGGCGGATCGCGTCGACCTACAGGAATTCACCTCTTTGGTCCAGTCCTTATTACAGGCAGACCGATTAGGAACAAGTATGGGCGGTATTTTGAGGATGCAGTCCGAAGAGTTACGATTAAAAAGGAGGCAAAGAGCAGAAAAGCTGGCCCTGGAAGCGCCGGTCAAGCTTTTGTTCCCTTTATTGCTGTGTATTTTCCCGGTGGTTTTCCTTATTATTTTCACGCCGGTCGTTCTACAGTTGATGGAAAGTTTTAAGTAATGAAATATTAAAATATATTCAACTTGCAAAGGTTCAATGCTAAAATTGTTTTCCTAAAATTCAAATTAAGGTTCCCCGGTAGCTCAATGGCGGAGCATCCGGCTGTTAACCGGAGGGTTGCTGGTTCGAGCCCAGCCCGGGGAGCCAGTTTTATCCTTCTGTGGTCTTCTCCATTATAAAACCGCCTGTTTATTCCTTGTGCTTGCGAAACTGATTACCAGCGGTAGAATATTACTCAACGAATGCAAGAAAGCAGGTCGGGATAATGAAAAAGATGATTTTGGAGCAGAGGGGTTTTACGCTTATCGAGCTTATGATCGTTGTTGCCATTATAGGTATTCTTGCGGCCATAGCGATCCCTAAATTTACTTCAATGTTGGAAAAATCTCGGGAGGGGGCCACCAAGGGGAACTTGGGAGCCATCCGGTCGGCGATAGCGATTTATTATGGGGACAGGGAGGGAGTCTGGCCAACTACTATTAACCATATGACGTGGGGGAGTTATTTGATGTCGTCGTATTTAGATTCACTACCGCCTGTTGTGGCTACTTATTCCACAGACAATGTGCACGATCCGGCTGGAAATGACGTGACCTATCTTTGGACCCCTGGACTGGCTCCGCCTTCCACCGGCAGGGGTTGGGGATATGATAAATGGTTTGGTCTGATGTACGTGAACAGCACTATGATCGATTCGAAGGGTGTTCCTTATAGCTCTTATTAAGAATAAATCAAACCTTTGGTTTGCCTCTAAACAGATTTCAAAATTAGGATCCAGAATTACTCGCTAATTATCGGAGAAAAAATTGTTCGATCTTAGACCAGTATTGTTTAAAGCTGTCAGCATGAGCTGCGAACTGAGCGATAAAAGTGGCAATGGGCACCGAGATAGTGGTGATGAATCTAGATATGGAATGGACGTCAAGCGGCCAAACCGGCATCTGTTCAGCCAGCTGATATAGGAAGTTCAATGATTGTATTTTGAGAGCGTTGTCTTTGGAATACTTCCTCGTCCCTAAATCTGCAGCGAAAACCTCGTGGGTCCTCTGAAATTCCTGGTGAAGCCTGAGGAGAAGCTTTTCTTTTTCGGATGACATCTGTTTGTGGGTTTTTGAAAGACCAAAAGCCAAGATTAAAAAGCTCGCAAGGATAAATAAAATAAAAGTTCCAACAAATAATATGTTTTTCAGCGAGTCTGGCTCAAAGATGGCGACTAAAGAAAGAAATAAGAGCACGATTCCGAGGAAGTAATTGAGAGCAACCGAAAGGCTTCCCATGACTTTCAGGCCACCGCATTTATCCGGATGCATAGGTTGAAAGTTCAATTTTAGGGAGGATACCTTCCTTAAGAGCCAGAGTGTGACGCCGCATTTGAAGGGGATTAATATGACCATGTAATAGTTACAGACGACAAATATCCTGAAATAGAAAGAAGTGACCCCTCCGTTGATACCAAACCATGCTGTCTTGTAGCTGACAAGAATATAGGCGTTGATCAATAATGAGGTTAGAAATGCCAGGACGACCACCGTTTTGTTTTCATAAAGTCTCTGCGCCTTATGGGCGATCTCTTCGACGCGATCAGGGGTTGTTTTGAGGGCATTGTCCAGCATTAAGGTAGAAATAAACCGGTCGATCTTTGAATAAAGATTTAATAGAGCTGCGGCTCCCAAGGGTGTGATTAGACCGATATTAATTAGGGCTAGAAAATCGCGGGACATCGCAGGGGAGTAAGACTTATCAAAAAGAAGCCCGGTCATGCCTCCCAGGAGAATTGTTACAAGAAGAGAGCAAGTGAAATAGCCTCCCAGGATCAATGTTGGGTTTTTAGTAAAAAGATGCGTCAGGGTCCAAAAAATAATGTCATTCTTGCTGGAAATCAAACGGTACCGGTCTTGTTCGTGTCTACGTATCATAATGTTATTTACTTTCCTTTTATTTTCTTTCAATAATTGTCCTGAAGATACAAGATAAAAACTCTCTTTTTGATTGAAGTTTTATTTACTACTTATTGTAAGCGGTCAGTTTTCATCATCTTCTATATCTTACCAGCAAAAGGTATAATCTAAACATGCAGAACGATTTGGTCAAGAGGGAATCCAGAACGTCTTCAAATATAATTTGTTAACGACCAACACCCGACTTCTTGCAGTGTCCTTTGTTGCCGCTTTAATTTTTGCTTATGTTGCCAGAGGTTTGAGCAAGATATTTTACAAGAAGAAAACCGTTTGAACCGCTTGAGATGACACGTTATTTGTCAGGGGAGTTTGTGTGATTAAGGGATTCTCATTTATTGCAATGGCAGCGGTCCTATGGGGGGGCATCGCAGTTATTTTCAACCTAGTAGCCAGGAAAAATATCAATATCTACGCATTTTATGGCTTCAGTTTATTTTTTGGGATATTATGTTCGTCGTTTTTTGTCCATTGGGGCATCCTCTTCAAGGGTCCTGTGGATAGATTAGTCCCTTTAGTGCTTTTAAACTCCTTTAGTGGCGTTCTTACTATGGTTGCCACCCTATTATTAATCGTTGCCATGGGTCAGGGCCATAGCTCTCTTGTCTGGACCATCACCCAGTCGGCCATTGTGGTCCAATTTGTTTATTCGACTCTTTTCTGGAATGAAAGCCTCAGTTTGAATCAGCTGTTGGGGTTGGCAGCCATATTCCTCAATTTTGTGTTTATTTCCGCTGGCCGAAGCGAGCGGGACGGCCAAAACGGCAGGGGATTCAGTGGAAATCAACTTATCCTTGTGTTATCTAGTTTTATTTTGAACGGCATAGCCCAGATCATGTTCATTGCCCCGTCACATTGGATAAATTGGCAGGACACCACGGGAGCGCGGGTCCTGTTATTTTACATGGTGCCTGGGATTCTAATGGTTTGGAGTGTGGTCCGCTCGGGGCGAAAGATTGATAAGGCCGGAGTTGGTCTTGGTTTTCTGATGGCAGTCCTCAGCGTCGCGGGAATGCTTTTATTGTCTGCTGCACTCAACATTTTTGCCCTGCTAAGGATTTCGAAGATCGTTTACCCTATTACGACCGCCGGGAGTATCGTGCTTTTCGCCTTTTATTCTTTCTTGTTCCTTGGAGAATCTTTTAATTTGAGAAAATGGTCAGGGATTATCTTGGGGATCCTAGGGATTATATTGATAAGTGTTTGAAGCCCGCCTTCTAAATTAAAGGTATGAAATTTTTCTCTTCTTGTCTCTTTCCTGAGGTTTGTCCCGGCGGGCAGTTGGTTCCGAGGGTATCGTGAACTTTTGTTTTTGACTGCTCAGCTCTTTTAGTTTGTCAACAAGGTATTTATTGCCAGGCTTGGCTTTGAGGTTCCTCTTGTATTCCTGAATGGCTTTTTCCAATGAAGGCAGATCATCGTATGTTTCTTTCGCTGGCTGCGTTTCTTTTGGTTTAATTTGTTCCCCGGGCTTTTGTTGAGCCATAGCGTTATCTATGAGCACAATGATTTTTCTGAGGAAGGTGTTGCGGGGATCCAATTCCAAGGCGTGTCTGTAGCTATTTTTGTATTTTCGCAGTTCTTCAAGCGATAATTCGTTGGTCAGGATTTTTTTTACAAGGTTTTCGCTCAATGAACCAAATTCCATCGATTATTTCCTTTAGGTAGGACCTATTTTTTTGAAATATTTTACCAAGGTCAGGCGGTTTTCCTTACCAGGGGCGGTAAAGTGCTCCACCTCGTCTACCAGTCTCTTGATCAAGGCCCGGCCACGGCCCCTGTCTTTGTAAGCTTGAGTAGAGTCGTCCTCTATCTGGGTATATTCATATGGTTTGCCGTGGTCGATTAAGGTCAAGGAAAACCTGTCAGCATCGATTGTGATCTCCATTTTAATGTTTTGGCTCTTCTCCCAATTCAGGGAATGTTCCATAACATTATTAACGGCCTCGTCTACAGCCAACTCAAAATCGTTGGTAAAGTCCTGAGAGAACCCTGCCTGCAAAGAAAGCAAGCCAATGAACTGCCGTATCGTAGGGATGAGCCGTAACTCACAGGGGAATGTAAGGTCTAGTTTTTGTTTTTTGTCTTCCAGGTCCGACTTTTTGAAAGCGCTGATCTTGCCCTTAGGATCGATATAGGAAATGTTAAAGCAGTTACCGCAGGTATAAAGATCGCTGGAAGCGGCTACAATAACGGATCCACATGTGGGGCAGGCGATCTGCAGGGGAAAAGCAACTTGTTCCAGGTCTTGTTGTTTAGACTGGAGCAGGGAGTTTTTAGCGGCTGCGATGTCGGGCAAGATTTCGATGACTTTAGGAAGCCCCATCATTTCAAGAACTTTCATGATCTTGGGAGGAACCGCGGCAAATTTAAGATCTCCGTCGATCTGAAGCAGGTCGTCAACTTTTTCCATAAATAAGCCGATCCCGGCGCTGCTGATATAGTCAAGCTTGGAAAAGTCTACGATGATTAGCTTGTTGTTCTTTTGGATAAGGGTTTGAAGGCTGGCCCTGAAATCCACCGAGGTATTGCTGTCCAGAGATCCTGAAATCGCAACGACCGTGACGCCCTGAATATCTTTTTCTGTGACTGCAAATTTGAAGTCCGGCATTTTATTCCTTATTTGTCCTGTTTTTTCAGCGCCAGCAAGGTGATGTCGTCTGCAGGCTCCACGATTCCGCTGAATTCAGTGACCCGCTGGCATATCTTGTTTACCACATCCCCCGCGGGCAATTTCAGGGATTCCAAAAGACAGCTGTTAATTCTTTCGATGCCAAATTGTTCTCCCGAAGAGTTGGTCGCCTCATTGACACCGTCGGTGTAAATCACCACGATGTCGCCGGTTTCGAGCATTACGGTTTGGTCCTTCAAATACTGTTCGAATTTGGACCCAGCTGCGATCCCCAAGGCTACACCGTTGGATGGGATCACTTCTACCTGGCGTGTGGAAGAGCGTGCCACCAGCAGAGGTAAATGGCCGGCGTTTGCGCATCTCAACACCCTAGTTTCTAAATCTAAAATAGCATAAAACATCGTCACAAACATGCCTTTTTTCATATTCTCACGGAAAAGAACGTTGGTTTGGGAAAGGACTCTGGAGGGGGAAGGGTTGCCTTGAACCTGTGAACGGAGAAGACTTCGGGTCATGACCATACCTAGGGAGCCGGGGATTCCTTTGCCGGACACATCGGCCACTACGATACCGAGCAACCTGTCATTGAGCTGGAAATAGTCGAAATAATCGCCACCGATCTCCTTGGCTGGTGAATAATAGGACCGCAGTTCAAAACCCGGCAGGTCAGGGATTGTTTTGGGGAGCAGAAAGTCCTGAATCTCATGGGCGATCTGCAGCTCTTTCTTGAACTTTTCTTTTTCGATCTGTTCGAGCTGGGCCTGCTTAAGACGGCCGGTCATGTCATTGAAAGCATAAGCTAGTTCTCCCAGTTCATCCTTGCTGGAAATATCAATTTTATGTTCAAAATTTCCAGTGGCCAAGAATGAAACGCCGGCGCTCAGATTCTTGAGGGGGTTCAGTAACCACCTCACTAACAAAGAGGAGCTCAGGATGCCCAACACGAGGGCTATAAGGGTGATGTAGAGTATAAGCTGTGCCACATGGGCTACGGCCAATTTGATCTCGTGGTCTGAAAACCCGATCCTAACCAAACCTATTTTTTTAGTTTTAACGACCATGGGCATGGATATGTCATAGCCGCTTTCGCCGTCCAGGTTCTTGAAGGGTTGGACGAGCAACGAATCCGCTGACAAAGCCTGCAGGGTCAAAGGGTCTGTGAATTTTTTATTTTTGGCCACCGTGTGGTCGGAGTGCGAGATTACTTCTCCCTCGGAGTTAAGGACCATGGCATAAAGGATGGATTTCTCCTGCATGAGCCTGTCCAGGGAAACGCCGAGTAAAAGTTCGTCGCCAGTCAGAAGATTTTCCGTACTATTCGAAGCTAGGTTGGCGACAAGCGCCTGGCCTTTTTTAACCATTTCATTGACCAATGGTTTTTTGACCTGTTGGAGGGTAATCCAGGCAACCAAGCTCATTATGATGACGATCAAGGCGCCGACAAAAAGTCCGAATTTTACTTTAAGACTCAAGCCTCTTTTTGGGTTCAAAACCTTCTCCTTAACTCACCGCATTCTATATTTAATGGGCTATTGGGACTCAATAAGGATCTCAACCCGGCGGTTTTGAGCCCGGCCCTCCTCATTACTGTTGGAAGCCAAGGGCTTTTTCTCGCCAAACCCTTTGATGATCATGCGTTCCGGGGCGATCTTGCCCTTTTCGATCAGATAATAGTATACGCTTTTAGCCCTGGCCTCGGAAAGCTCAAGGTTGTTCTTATAGGCTGAGGTCGACGCTGGCGGGACATTGTCGGTATATCCTTCGATCCGGATTTTTACTTGGGGGTATTCAGAAAGCAATGAAGCGATCTTGTCAAGACTGCCGAAGGCGCCGCTTTTCAGGTCGGTTTTTCCGGAGTCAAAAAGCATTTTTTCAGAAAGGGTCAGCCGGCTTCCTTCCTTGTCCTGTTTGACCTGGATGTTGTTGAGAGCGCCGGATTGGATCGAAGCAAAGATCGTTTCTTCGACCTCCGCAATCCTGCCCGCCTCATCCGTAATTTTGGCTTTTATATTATTAGGGCCTTCTTTCAGGTTCATAAAGGCGCTGAAAGTGCGGGTCTGGGGGTTTAGGGATGCTTTGATGGAGCCGGGGTCCAGGACGATGCTTTCTATATTGGATTTATTGTAGGTGCCCTGGATGGTCTGCATCCCAACCCCCGACTCTTCCGGAGCTTTTGTAAAGGCAAGGGCTGGCACCAGGGTGTCCACTTTGATGGATGCTACCGTCTCGTTGGAGCGGCCTTGGCTATCTTCGGCCGTAAGGCGAATATGGTAGTAATCGTTCAAGTTGACCAAACTTTTGGGGTCCCAAATCACCGAAAGCGAGCCGTCGGCGTTGCTGGTCATGGTAAGTCCCTTGGTCATCCATAGGTCAGGCAAGTTCAAAGAGCTGTAGGAGACTTCCACTTTACCCATGGCCACGCTGCTGGAAACGAACCCGGTGATCATTAACGGTTGGTCAACATTGGTCACAAAACGGGTGGGCAGGGTGAGCTCCACTTGGGGAATTTCCTTGTCCAGCCGAGCTAGCCCGTTGTCCGTGCCGAACCAGACGTAATTACCCTGAATGGCGATAGCCGTTACCGAACCATCCACCAGGCCGTCCTCCACCGAGTAAGATCTCCAGGAATGATCATGGGTGTCGTACCTGCTGACACCGTCAAAAGTACCTGCCCAGAGATAGCGCCCGTCATGGGCCAGTGCCTGTAAAAAGTCGTCCTTGAGGCCGTCCTTATTTTGGTACATGGTCCACATGGTTGTGGCACGGTCAAAGACCCGCAAGCCACCCCCATTGGTGCCGGACCAGATGCGGTCGCCTTCGATGCTGAGAACAATGTTGGTGTACATGAGGGATTCGGAGTTAAAGAGGGTCCAGCGGTCCCGCTGAGGCAAATAACGATTGATGTTCGCCCCGACGGTCCCGACCAGTATTTCCTCTCCATCCGAAGCGATGGCTTTGATAAAGCTGTTGGAAAGCCCGTCCTGGTCAGTGAAGGTTCGCCATTTATTCTGAGAGTATTTAAACAGCGAGATGCCCTTGGGAGTGCCCACCCACAGGTCTCCCTTGGCCAGACATAAAGCCGTGACCACCGGATCGGCAAGTCCGTCTTGGGTCCCGTAGGAGCGGAACGAGCCATTTTGTTTGTCGTAAACCCAAAGGCCCTGTTCCGTGCCACACCAAATCTTATCCGGGCCGGTCAGCAGGCAGGTGATTGCCGCAGACCCGGGGCCCCCGTTTTTACCCATGGGGGTAAATTTTTGAGAATCTGGGTCAAAGACACAAAGGCCGGCACCAGTCCCGATCCACAATTTGGACCCGTCCACAGCCAGAGCCTTGACGCTGTTATTCACCAGGCCTTCTTTGGTCGTAAAAGTAGTGAAAGGGCCGGCGGCTAGACTGGCAGGGACCAGTCCCAGCCATAAGAGGGAAAAGCATTTTGTGTACCATGTTAGTTTGGACATAATAACTCCTTTCCTTACCCCTGTTGAAAACATTGTGGTCGCACCGTTCATCCTGGTGAAACGCCCATTACTTTCAGATTTTTAATCTTGTTCTGTACCCTTTTTAAGAAAAGAGCCGCCTTTTGATTGTCCGGGTCAAGGCTGCAGCTTTTACGCCAGCTGGCTTCGGCCTCTTCCAGTTTATTCTCCCTGTAATAGTAAATCCCCAGGCCGACGGTGGCTTTGACCAGGTATTGCTTGATGAGATTGTTCATGGGGTCGTATTGGAGGGCTTCCTCCCATTCCTTGACCGCGTCCGCGTAATTACTTTCGTTGTAAAAGTTAATGCCTTTAAGATAATGGCTTTGCACTTTGTCATTGTAGTCAGTTTGGGTCTTGACCAAGGCGAGCCGGGCCTCTTCCATGGTGGGGTCCGCGTCCAAGGCGTGCTGAAAATTGTCTATGGCATTTTGCATTTCTTTTTTGGCCAGGAATTCGTTGGCCTTGTCAAAGAACTGTTGAGCGATCTTCCGGACCAACTCTTTGGCCTCGGCGTTATTGGGGTCTATTTCCAAGGCCTGGTGAAGAGGATCCAGGCTCTCTGTCCACTTTCCTTGGTCGAACAAGTCCTTGCCTGTTTTAAAGACTTTGTCTCCATAGTCTTTCTTTTGCTGGGACTCTTTCATCTTGTCCCTGGCTTTGGCGATGCGTTCCGAGGTGTCCGAATATCCCGGATAATGGTCCAAAACTTTGCTCCAGAGGTCGCAGGCTTTGAGGTAATCTCCTTGCGCATTGGCGTCAAGGCCCTGTTTAAAAAGATCGTAAACTTTCTGGTTGGCTTCCGCCATCATTTTGCTGGCTTTATCTTCGTCCGGTTGGAGGTCCAGGATGGCCTGCCAGGCGTTGATGGCTTTTTTGTAGTTTTCGTCCCGGTAGCTGGTATCGGCCTCCTGGTAGTGTTTTTGGATCAGGTCAGAGCGTTCCTGGGAGGCTTTTTCAATGGATTTTTTAGCCACATTATCACTAGGGTCCAGATGGAGAACGTCGTTCCAGCGGTCAATGGCCTGACGGAATTTGCCTTCCTGATAAAATTTGGAGGCTTCAGCGTGGTATTGGGTAACGAGTTTTTGTAAAGCGGGGGAGAGCTCGGCTGGTCCGGCCCCGGCCTGTCCAAGGCCGAGACAAACCGTGAAAAGGTGCATTGAGTTTAAAATGCTGTGGTGGACATAGGCATAGGACCAATCGCCGTGATTGAAATTTTTCAAGGTGAGTCCCGCGGAAATGAACTGGTTATCGGGATAATTAGCTGCGCCGACCCCCAAGGCCAAACTGCCGAGATCGAACTCCAGGCCGCCTGTGGGGCAGAAGTTCGAATTCAACAGTAAGCCATCGAATGCCCCTGTCACTTTGCTGCTCAGCCAGGAAAAACTTAAACCAAGTCTTTCGTAGGCCGGAACCGGTTGGGTGCCATTGAAAAAGGTGTAAGAAGTATTCAAATTATGAACTGTCAAGGACAACCTCTGGCAATTCAACAGGGCCGGGGTTGGGGGTATCACCCATAAGACGCTGGCATTGATGGCGGTCCCGGACGGACCTGTCTGATCGCTAGAATTTTGAACGAGCTGGACCGTGCTGCCGATGGATAATGAAGGGAAAAGTTTGAGAGAAAGGGCGGCGGCGTAAATCTGGGTGTCGGCCAGGAAAGGGCCCGCGGCAAAGCCTATTTCATCGGTCAGCTTGGTGGCAAACTGGCCAAAATTATAGGAATTGGAATTCATTCCTAAATAGGAGTAGGATAATTCTCCTTCTTCCAAAAAGGAAAGGGCGGCTGGATCATAAAACAGCGCTGTGCCGCCTTCCGGGAGAGCGCCTCCTGCCCCGCCTAAAGCTATGGACCGGGCTCCCTCGCCGAGGGGGAAGTAGTAAGCTCTAGCGCCTCCAGGAAAAATGGTTAAGAAAATGATGAGTGCTATAAAGATCAGTTTTAATCGGTGTGTAGGCAAGCTGGTTCTCCAACATCCTTCCCGGGTTAGTCTATAAAATTCATAATAATTTTACCCCAGTAGGGTTTGTTCTACAAACCATAACTGAAAAAAAAGGGGGAGGCGAAATATCGCCTCCCCCTTTTTTTTGTTTCAGAATCGGTCGGTTACTTAGCTGCGCCAGCTTTTCTCATCATCTTTTTAAGCGCTTTCTGGTCCGCCCTTAATTTCTTTTCGGCTGCTTTCTGGGCTGCTTTGTCTGCTTTCTGCTGGGTTTTATCCTGGGCAATGGCCGCTTTATCTTTGGCCTTCTTGTCCGCTTTGAGTTTGTCTCCGTCTGCTTTTACTGCAGCTTTAGCTTGATCCACAGCCTGCTTGTCTGCGTCAACGGTCGCCTGAGAGATCGGTGCAACCGCAGCTGTCTGAGCAACCAATAAAGAAGCCCCGCTCAAAACAAACACCATAACCACTAAAACCAAAATTTTAGTCATTTTCATTTTCTATTCACCTCTTTTCTTTAGTTAATTTTGAATATCAAGATGTAGACCCTAATAGGTTCAACATTCTACTATAAATAACAATCTAAGGGTGAGAAAAATTTCATTAGGAAAGGGAGTATTTATAGCGCATTTTTAAGGGAAAAGTGAGATAATTATTTTAATTAGAGTTTGTAATTGTTTTGGGAGGGGCATTGAAGCGATCAGGCGTATTCCTGCTGTTATTGGTATCAATATTTTTAATGGCTAGCTGCGCTCACCGGGTCTTGGTCAGTCCTGTAGTGGATTTCAGCCAATATCAACGCATGGCTGTGCTGCCTTTTGACAGCAATACGACCTTTTCCAATGCCGGGAGCGAATTGGCGGACGGAATCGTGGTCCAGCTCATTCAGAATGCTCCGGCCGTGACCGTCGTGGAAAGGGCCAAGATCGACCAGGTCTTGCAGGAACAAAATTTGGCCGCCAGCGGTATTTTGGACCCATCAACGACGGTCAAGTTGCACCAGCTTTTAGGTATCAACCTGCTTCTGACCGGTAACTTCAAGGTCGCCATCGGCGATACCGTAGCGCCTTTGAGCTATTCCAACGGCGCCAGCGGTTCGCTGACGCCCCAGGACATCTATACGACCCGGCTGGTCAAAGGCACGGCGGTGGCGAGACTGATCGACGTGACCACGGGCAAAGTGATATGGGCTAAACAGTTCGAAGCCGACACGTCCACCTATGCCATTTCTTCGAGCGGGCAACTGGTTGCCAGCGGCACCCGGACGGACGGGGAACTGGTGGATGACGTGGCCAACACTATAGCGCTTCATATAGCACAATGCTTTTGGGAACACGAAGAATATCAGTGGTAAAGGAGGTAAGGGACATGAAAAAGATATTATTCATCGCATTCCTGGTTGTTTTGGGAGCGACTTTTTACGCTGAAGCCCTTGAAATTTACCACTGGAACGAAGTCGACCAAGGTTTTGTAAGGGCTAAAGCGGAGAACAAAATGGTCGCTATCGACTTTTATTCCCCCAATGAAGGCTGGCAGAAGAAAATGGATGACCCTGCACGCAATGAGGTCAGGCAGCTTTTACAGGACCATTTTATTTTCATGAAAATCAATGTTTATGGTGAAAATATCGTGAGCTTCAAAGGACGCAAAGTCCTGGAAAGAGACCTGGCCCAGGAATTCATGGTGTCGGTCTATCCCACCCTTGTTTTTATGGACGCTGACGCCCATCCGCTTACCTATCTGCAGGGCTATGTCGCGCCTCCGGACATGCTGGCAGTGTTAAAGTACCTGCTTAAGATAAAATAAGTTTTCCCGCTAGAAAGCGCGCTATCCGTTCTGAAAAAGCAGATATTTGAGGAACTTTCTTTGCCTTTTATTGTCTAATATTAGGGTAATGGTATATAAAAACCTTAAAAACATGCTATTTGCTGGGTCCTTTTGGGGATTTTGCAGAAGTAATGGAATAAGAGTTGATTCGTGGCTATACTAAAAAAATAGGCTTTAATTTTAAAGAAAGGTTGGTACTCAGAGTGGGGGTAAACCGTTTGAAATTCACGGTATCCTTCATATTTTTATTCCTATTGATCTTTTTCGCTGTTCCTCTGCTTCAGGCGGATACAGTCGTAGTCAACAACTTATTAGCTTTACAAGCCGCCGTTTCTGCTTGCAGCGTAATAAGGCCTCCTGGCGGCAGGGTGATCATCATTCAGCCAGGGACCTATTCCCAAACCGACGAGGTCAACGTTACCATGACGCCAGGCACAGCAGACACGATCGACCGTCTTACGATCACCGGTTCCACTGGCAATTACAATGACACGGTCCTGCAGGGTATGGGGATCGATAACACAAATCAAAATTTCAACTTCTGGGTCCACGATGCCCCCAATGTGACGATCATGAACATGACCCTTAAGAACACCTACTATTCCGCGATCCAGATCGAATTGAACTCCCAAAATTTTGAGGCGCTCAATGTGAAAATGCTCGATAACGGCGAGTGCGGTTTCAAGATAGCCAGTTCAACAGGGATCCTTGACCCTGTCACTCAGCCCAACTATCCTGATTTTGGGCTGGTGGAGAACTGCTGGATCGGTTTTTCGTCGACCGGACATCGCACTGTTGTAGAAGGTTTTGACAATGTCGCGGCGCAGGGGTGGGTGGTGGCCCATAACACTTTTGTCAATGTTCAAGGGCCCCCGGGCCAGGGTGTCGTGGGTTATGGCTGTTTTGACAAGGGAGGTTCTATCAATTGCACGATTGACAGCAACTTATTTCTGGATTGTGACATTGGGGCTTCTTTCGGGGGGGCAGCACGGGTACGCAATTTTTCCGCAACGGGACCTATCCTGTGGAGAACATAGGCGGCATCATCAAGAACAATATCATCTGGGACCCTAACGATACCAATGCTGACACGGGGATTTATATCAACTGCGCCCAGAATTCCAAGGTTGAAAATAATACCGTGTGGAACCAGGCCGCTTGTTACACTGCCTCTCTCACCCCTTACGCCAATTCCATCGAGTTTCGCTTTGTCACCTGCACCGGATGCGTGTGCTACAACAATATATGCCAAGGGGCTATCGTGAAGCGGGATGGTGCTGTGTGGGCGGCCCAAACCAATAACCAGCAGCAGTACATGAATTTTCCTCCCTTTCCCTTTGTCAACGCTGGGGGAGGCGATTTCCGTCTTCTCGCAGGCTCCTCGCCAGTGGATGCCGGTTTGTCCCTGCCTGCGGATGTTCCTGTCGACATAACAGGTACCGCAAGGCCCCAGGGGTGCTGCTGGGATATCGGTGCCTGGGAATTGATCCAGGGCACTTCAACTTTCACGCGGACTTCCACGCCCACCTATACAGGGACCGCCACCGCTACGCCGACCCGGACCGCGACCATAAGCCAGACGGCCACCCAGACGTTGACCCCGGCGGCAAGCTTTACCTGGACCGCCACGGCGACCCTGACGCTGACCTCGTCGCAGACCCTTACCCCCAGCCAGACTTTTACCATTACCACCACCTCCACCCAAACCGTGACGCCGTCGCAGACCCTGACGCCCAGCCAGACCTTGACGCCCAGTCAGACTTTGACCTCCAGCCAGACCTTCACCATTACCAGCACCTCCACCCAGACCGGCACCTCGACCCTGACCCTGACCTCCAGCCAGACTCCGACCTCGAGCCAGACACCCACTGTCACGACCACCGCGACCCAAACCCAAACCCCCAGCCAGACGGCAACAGCTTCTCAAACAGCCACCATTACGCAGACATTCACGGTCACCACCACGTTTACCGCGACCCTCACGGGGAGCCAGACCTTTACCGGTACCCAAACCGCCACCGCAACGCAGACTGTTACCCCTTCAATGACCTTTACGCCTTCCCTGACTTTTACCAACACGCCGACTTTTATTACCACCCCGCCTACCTTGGGCAACAGCTTTATATATCCTTCGCCAGTCAACGGAAACAATGCCACGATCGTGTATTTCATGTCAGGGCCCGGGACCGTCAAGATACGAGTGTATAACGAGGCGGCACAGCTGGTGGCGACCTTAGAGGAGAATAAGCAGGGGGGCCCACAAGCGAGCCTTTTGGATGTGAGTAATTATGTGTCCGGAGTCTATCTCTATTTGATCAACATGAGGTACAACTCATCGGTGACCTATACGGGTAACAACAAGGTGGGGCCAAAAAAATTCATAGTGCTGAAATAGTTTCCAGTCTTCCCGCCTGACTTTCCCGCATTTCCCCCTTTTTGTTTTACTTAAATTTAACTTAACCAGCTCGCTACAGATGGAGGTGAGTGCTATATCCAAAAAAATGAGGATTTGTGAAGGAATAGGCATTATAATTCTGGAAGAGTAAAGTCCTGTTGTAGCAGGGCCTTGTTGAATAAAGGAGGATTTAAATGAACAAAGCAAAAGTTTTGATGTGTCCAGAAAAGGGCAAGGTAGAACTGCAGGATATCGAGATCCCTCAGCCGGACAAGGAAGAGATACAGGTCAGGGTCCACGCTTCCCTGATCAGTCCGGGGACAGAAAGGGCGTTCGCGCTGGGTCTGGCCAACGCGGTGACGGATTTTCCCTGGCCTCCGGGGTATTGCACGGCTGGAGTGGTGGAGGCCGTGGGAACGGACATCAAACGCTTTAAAGTCGGGGACAGAGTGGTCGCCGCTATGATCGGGCACCGTTCCCTGGGTAACGCCTGGGAACCCCAGGTGATCCCTGTCGCCGAGGGCGTTCCCTTTGACAAGGCGGTGTTCATGCCTTTGGGGGTCGTGGCCCTGCAGGGTGTCCGCAAGGCCAGGATAGAGGTCGGCGAGGGAGTTTTGGTGCAGGGCCTGGGCATCATCGGCCAGCTGGCTTTGCAATACAGCCAACTCAACGGCGGCTTGCCGGTCGTGGGCCTGGACAGAGTGGAGAACAGACTTCAGATCGCCTCAAAGTGCGGGGCGGACGCGGTCTTTAACGGCGCGGACAAAAAGTGGAAGGACAAGCTGATGGAAATGACCGGAGGAGAGGGGCCACAGGTGCTCATCGAATCCACGGGCGTGCCCGAGGCAGTGGCGGACGCTTTCCAGACCGTCCGCAAGTTCGGCCGGGTGGTGATGCTGGGAAGCACCAGGGGCGACAGCACCATCAACTTTTACCGGGACGTGCACAAAAAGGCCCTGACCATTTATGGGGCGCATATTTCCGCCAATGCTTCCAGCGAATCCAGGCCGGGATATTGGACCTGGCTGGACGATGCCGCCTGCTTCATGCGGACCTTAAAGGCGGGCAAGCTGAAAATCGACCCCCTGACCACGGAAAAGATCTCGTGGAAAAAAGCGGAGGAGACCTACCGTAGCATGCTCAAGGGCAACACCGACATGGTGGGCACGGTCATTAACTGGGAATGAAAAAGGAGAGAGAATTGAGCGTCATCTATCAGGAAGATTTCAGGGGTTGGGCTCCGGGCTTTTTGCCCCTCAACCCAAATTACAAAGCCCTGGGCGAATACCACTGCTTTGAATATCCAGACCTCAAAGGGTGGATGTGCCCGACCAACCACTGGAGCTGGGGCAACTGGGGAGCGCGTTTTTGGAAGGTCGTCAAGAACAAGAACAAAGCCTGCCTGACCCAGACCATCGACAGCCTGTACGACAACATGATCCTCATCAAATACGATGTGGATGCGCGGCATTGCGCCTATGAGGCCGTGGTCACTCCTGCCTCCCGGAAGATCGTGGAGATCGGCCTGGTGTTCAGGTACCGGGACAGTTTCACCTATTACGCGTTCATCCTTGATTACCATTTGGCCAAGCTGGTCAAAAGAGAAGAGAACCGCTGGGTGGTCCTGGGAGCAACGGCTTTTGAGGCGAAAAAGAATAAAAGTTACCGTTTGAAAATAGCGGACAGCGGGCCGGCCATCACCTGTTCCATCAATGGAAAACCGCTCATCTATGTCAAAGACCAGCCTGACCTTTTCAGCGGCAAGACCGGACTTATCGCTAATTTCCCGGCCAGTTTTACGGGCGTGAGCCTGGCCCAAGGGGCCAAGGCCGGCCAATCTGTTAAAAGCTGGGACATCATGCGGAACAAGTTCAAAAAAGAATATCCCCAACCGGTGCTGTGGCGGGAATTCAGCACCAAAGGGTATGGGACAGGCAAAAATTTCAGGTTCGGCGACCTGGACAACGACGGCCAGATGGAGATCGTCATCCCCCAGGTCCAATATATTTCCAACAGCAAAACAACCACCACGGCCGTGGGGTGCGTCACGGCCATTGATTTGAGAGGCAATGTCCTGTGGCAGCACGGCAAGCCTTCCAACTCCTCGGAGATCATTGCCAGCGACGTGCCCTGCCAGGTCTATGACATTGACGGCGACGGCTGGCCTGAGGTTTTGTGCGCCATGGATTTTGAGCTGCTCATCATGGACGGCAGGACCGGCAGGATAAAACAGAGGATGCCCACCCCCAGGCCCATACCCCGCACCAAGACGGAAAAAGAACTGCTCTACGATTACGGAAGCCCCAGCGGGGAGGAGTTCCCCAGGATCGTGCCTCTGGGGCTGCTGGTCTGCAATGTTTCCGGCAAAAAGCGGGCCTCCGACATCCTGCTCAAGGACTACTACCACAACATCTGGATCTACGACAACAAGCTCAGGTTCCTCTGGCACCACCTGTGCAACATCGGGCATACCCCGGCTTTTTACCCCTTGGGCAAGGACCGCAAGGACTGGGTGGTCGCCGGGTTTTCCATCCTGGACCCCACGGGCAAATGCGTGCAGAGCTTTGACATGGCCGAGCATTGCGACGCGGTCACGGTGGGGAAGTTCAACGACTTTTCCGGCGAGCCCACCATCGCCATGGTCGCCGGAGGCGGCGGGTTTTCCCTGTTCGACCGCAAAGGCAATTTCAAGACCAACATGATGGGGCACGCCCAGCACCTCAACATCGCCAACTACAGGCCGGAACTGCCGGGCCTGGAGTACTGTGTCGTGACCTTCCATGACAACCCCGGGGTCATCTATATGTGGGACACCACGGGCAAACTTCTATGGAAAAAAGAGATGCTCATCGCCGGATGCACGGGCGAGCCGGTCAACTGGGACGGGTCGGGCGAGGAGCTTATTTTCTACTCCGGCCATCCGGAATACGGCGGCTTGCTCAACGGCTTTGGCGACAGGGTGGTGAGCTTCCCCAGGGACGGGCATCCTTACCTGTGCGGGGTCAACCTGGACCTGACCGCAGACAAGAGGGACGAGATCCTTTTGTGGGACCTGGACAGGGTGAGCATCTACACCCAGGACAGGCCTTTTCAGGGGAAATCCATTTACGAGCCTGTCCGCAAGCCCGGCCTGCATAACTTTTCCAACTACAACGCCATCGTGTCCATGCCGCGCTTCGTCAAGCCAAGAGCATAATTCCCGGAGCGATGACACAGCCCTAAACGGGTATTCCTGTGTCTAGCCTGGTGCTGTGCTCAGGGAACCCCCTTTTTTCCTTCTATATATATCAATCTGGATAATGGGTCGCAGGGCTCCATCAAGATCGGGCCCAAGAAGTTCATCGTGCTCCATTAACCCCGTCCTCAAAAGCTGGCGATTTCCAGATAAGACAATCCCCCCGGAATACCCCCACAATGCCCTCAATGCTGGGTTAAGTCCCTGCCGGACTGCTCTGGCTGGTCTGGTTGGTTTAACCGCAACAATCCCGCCTTCAGCGAGGCCTCTTTAAAATACCTCTGGATTCCGGCTAACCGCCAACTGTCCGTAAAACTGTCCGTAAAAAGTGTCCGCAAAGAATGTCCGCAAAGAACTGTCCGTAAAAACCTGCTATAAAACAATACTGTTATTAAATAACAATATTCAAGTGTCCGTAAAAACTGTCCATAAAACTGTCCGCAAAAGTGTCCGCAAAGAATGTCCGTAAAAAGTGTCCGCAAAGAATGTCCGCAAAGAACTGTCCGTAAAAACCTGCTATAAAACAATACTGTTATTAAATAACAATATTCAAGTGTCCGTAAAAACTGTCCATAAAACTGTCCGCAAAAGTGTCCGCAAAGAATGTCCGTAAAAAGTGTCCGCAAAAGGCCAGGGTGTTGGTATAATGACCAACCTATGCTGGACGCTTTAAAATCTCTCAGGACCCCAAAAAAGGACACTCAGGGTATCTTTGGCCTGCTGGCCTGGATATTCGGCGGGGTCTTCTTTTGCCATGTGATTTACCGCCTGTTTATCACCCCTGTGGACGGCTATCTGACCACCCACCAAAAATGGGTCCATGTCAGCCTGGGAAGCAACCCCTACTTCCTGACCGACCTGGGCCAATCCTGCGTTCCCTTTGTTATCTACATCATCTTCCTGTATCTCTACCTGTTCCTGCAGGAAGCCCGCTGCTGGGTGCTTTACCGGGCTCTCCAGGACGACCCGGCCCTGAGTATAGGTCAGATGACCTCTTTTCGCGGTCTAAAAGCCTGGTTCTACCTGTGGCTCGTCTGCCACTGGATGGCCATCCTAGGGGTCTACCGCATCTATACCACGGACGATAACCGGGTCTTTTTTCTCGATCTGACGGTGTGGTTCTGTTTGTGGGCATTCCTGGTCCAGTGGGCCAGCCAGAGCATCCTCAACCATCTGAGGGAAGTCAGGGACAGCGTGGCCCCCCAGTCTCTCCAAAAGGTCAGGGAGTCTTTTGGCAGCCTTTTCAAGGATGTCTGGTTCAGCGTGTGGGCTGACTCCATGCTCAAGCCGGAGCCGAAATTCAGGGAGCCTGATCCAGCGGTATCGCCGCTAGGCGGGCAGACCAGGGTCATCGATGTGGAGGCCGGGCCTGTCCAGGAAAAACCCCAGCCTGAGCCAGCGCCTGATAAGCCGGTGCAGGAAACCAGGACAGGGCCGGTCAAACAGCAGATATTGGACTGGGCCATCAAAAAGGTTGATTGGTTCAGCCCCAGGGAGCTGGAGGAGGATTTAAAGATAAAATCCAAGACACGGCAACGCTATACCAACGAGCTCGTGGGCGAGAACCGTCTGGAAAAGGACGGCTCCGGCCCGCGCAACACAAAGTTCCGGGCGAAAAGAGGTTCTTTGAAATGAAACGAGCAGGGCTCCTCTGTTTCTGCCTTGTCCTTGGTCTGGCTGTCCTGGCCAAGTCCCAGGACACCGACACCCTGACCCTGGGGAAGGGCGAAAGCAAAACTTACACGGTGGGCGACCCTTCCGGCTGTTTCGTCGACAACACCAGCATCCTGTCCCTGCAGACCATTGGAGACAACCAGATCAAGGTCACGGCCCTGCAACCAGGCCAATGCACCCTGACCCTGCCGGGCAAAGGAGGAAGGAACAGGTACATCGAGGTAGCGGTGTCAGAAACAGTTCCAAGTTCAAAGTTAAATGTTCCAAGTTCTGACTTGAAACTTGGAACTCGAAACTCGGAACTTGCTCCTAATCCTGACTTGAAACTAGGAACTTCAAATTCTAATAGGAATCGTGGTTCTAACAGGAGCAATAACGGCGTCAGGGCCAGGGTAAAAGTCGCCGGCGTCAGTCTGTCCACCAACCTGGGACTGGCCAACAGTGCCCCCACGCCTGAGCCCACGCCGGACCGGACCATGATCCAATACAATGTCAAACTGGTGCAGGTGAGCGAAAGCAACGCCCGCCAGCTGGGCATAGACTGGGCCAACACCCTGCAGGGCCCCAATGCCGGCGGTGACACGCCTTTGCATGTGAGCGAACAGGCCAACCCTCCCTTGCTCAACTGGGGCTCGTTCCAGCGGGGCAGTACGGATGTGAAGCTGGACGCCCTGGTGACCCAGGGCTTTGCCAAGGTTTTGGCCGAACCCATGGTGCTGGTGGAAAACAACTCGACCTCGGACAACGGCAACGGAGGACAGCTTCCCCTGGTCAGCGCGGCCCCCTTGTCCAGCAACTCCATCAACCTGAAACAGTACGGCACGACCCTGACCATCGGGAGCCAGCTTGTCGGGGACGGCAAAGTGGAGACCAAATACAATATCGAGCAGTCCCTGCCTGACAGCACCTACAGCGTGAGCCAGTCCAACGGGGCATCCGCTCCGGCCCTGCGCAACGGATACGCCCGGGGCCAGGTGTGCTCCAAGCTGGGCGATACCGTGTTCCTGGACAGCCTGGTGCAGGTCCAGCAGATGAAAACCACCAGCAAAGTGCCGGTCCTGGGAGACCTGTGGCTCATCGGCGGGATATTCACCAATACCAGCACCCAGGATACCCGCGACTATATCCTCATCTTTATGACCCCGGACCTGTACGCTACCAGGGCCAAAGCCGGGCAGGAAAAATACTTCCCGGAGCAGGAGGGGAATAAAAGCCTTGACCCAGCCAGGAATGACTGGGACAGGGAACCCGGCCAGCCCGCGGTTCTGGGCGAAGGACAGCGCAGGATTTTTGGCGTCCTAAATTTGATGCTCGGCATCCCCGATTACTCGCTCCTTTTCCCCGATCCCGGCAACGCCAACAAAGATGAACAATAATGCGTCAAACTCTCTTGTAATAATGCGTTTCCGCTCAAGAGAGTTTGTGCAGAACTAGCTGTTCTACATCTCCACACTGGCGTTGGCGGATCGCAACAGCCTTGCGAGCCTGACAATCGTCCCGCTCTCCTTCGGTGTTTCGTCAATCGCCGTAACGCCGAAAGAGAAATAGATTGCCAAAAAGCGGGAAAGGTTTGACATAGGGGGACAGGGGGAGGAAAATCAGGATAATGATGGAATTAATTAAAAAAAAGAGGGGGTCATCTCCCAAGTGAGTGGGTAAATTCTGGTCATTTTAGTTAAACTCAGGGAGCATACAGGTCAGGACTTTTAACCTGAGATACTCTTCGTCCCTTAACCCATATGTCCTTCTCTGAATCACACGAATCTTGTTGTTCAACCCTTCCACAAAACCCAGTGAGACTTTGTTATCGGGATTGAAGTAGGCCACAATACCCTCCCAATGGCGCTCGACCAGTCGGGCAAAATCCTCGAATGGTTTGAGACGCTGCCACTTCAGCGAGGCCGTCCAGTTGTCGAAAAACTTTCTAGCTGAAGCTTCGTAGCTGTAGTCCCAAAGCTGTGTAAAGGACTCTTTGAGCATGTAGGCAGTATTGAGTCGCTTGTTGGCGGCCAGCAAGGCCTTGAGAGCCCTCTTTCCATCCAGCGAAAGGTTCTCGTGATTGGAAAGCAGGTTGTACTTCTGGCCTTTGATGAAACGCCGCCCTCTACCTGAGACTCTGGCATACTCGCTCTTGCGTATCTTGTCCAAGGCCTCATTGAGCTGGCGTTGGACATGAAAATGGTCGTAGAGAATGGCGGCGTTGGTGTGCGTCCATGTAGCACTCTCAAAGGCTGGCCACATGTCCATCACCGCAAGTCGGATTTTTGCGCACCTGCTTGGTCCAATCTCCTCAAAAAAGAGTTCCATACTCTCCTCGGAACGGTCTATCCCGCCAAACCAGATAGGCCTCTTTTTCTCCAGGTCACTGACCACGATCCGATAGGTATGCCCCTTACGGATAGAGATTTCGTCAATACCGATGACCTCGGGCTTGGGCTTTCCGGCTCTGCGGAGTTTTTCCTGCATATACTGCTTCTCAAGCTCTTTGACGGTCTTCCAATCCAGCCTTAACTCTTTGGCTACGGCCTGGATCGTCGAAGTACTGCAACGATTGCCCACATAGTAGCCAAAGCGCTTGGTGTAGAAGGGATTATCCGCTAGAAAGGCGAACTTCTCTTGCTTCACCATGCCACAACTCTTGCACAAGACCCGCCGGACTTCCAACTCCAGGAAGACCCGATAATCACCGCAGGAGAGGTCTCGCACCCTCCTGATCCTTCGGTCATAAAAACTGCGGTGCTCCAGGCCGCAGGTCGGGCAGACTGTTTTTTTTGAAGTCTCTTCAGCCGGATGATACGGGCTTTGGGGTCTCCAAAAACTCCAAATACTTCTGTCTCCGGCGTGAAACCCTTAAACCGGTATGCGTCTGTAAGCCGTCTGTGTTTTTTCATCCACCTAGAAAACACCAAAAGCTACAGCCTTGCAAGTCCTAAAACCCTTGCTACACTTACCTTAATTCATCTTTCTGGCTAACTTTTTACCCACTCGGGAAGGAGAAGAGCCAAAAGAGGTAGGGGGCACTATGGAATGCAATAAGTGTGGTAAACAGATATCAGGAATTAGTTATTTCTTTAGTGCTCCTGGGGAATTATGGGAAAAATGTAGGAAGTGCGGCAAGGGCTTTTGTAAACATTGTATAAGCGTAGATAGTGAAGGTAAATATTTCTGTAATGAATGTAAAGGGATAGTCAAAATGAATGGAACTATTGAAAAAGCTAATAAGAAAATAAATCTAGCACCACTAGGATTATTGATTCTGTTCCTAGTCATTCCGGTTGTTGCATTTATTGCCTCTTATGCAATTCAAGGGCAGCTAGATACAAATTTTCGGACCGCATTACTCAAGGATTATCCGGAGCGATCTACTGAAATATCTACATTAACGGCATCTTCTGCTTGTAGTAATCAGAAGTTTAGGGCTGCTGCGGGAGATTTTTGTGAATTAAATGACATAATAAATTTGATGAGGCTATGCGCCATTTTTACTGCTGTTTTAGGTATCGGGCTTCTTATTATCATTAAAATTGCTGGGTTGATTACACGTGGCAGCCGAAGATTTCTATTACTTATTTTTAAACCAGGATTACACATAACCATGTTAGCGCTGAGTTTGCTAATGATATTGAATGCTTCTTTAGGTATTTTCGCAATATATTATGGTGAATCTGTTTTCTTAGGAAGGGTTCATGTATTTGTTATAGTTGGTTTAGGACTTGGGGCGCTGTTTGGTGTTATATCAATGTTTAAGGCGCAATTAAGTACAACCAAAAGAGCTTCGGTATTTGTTCTTGGAAAAAAACTAGAACCAGAACATCAACCGAAAATATGGGAATTTGTTAACGAACAATCAAGGCAAATGGGTGCAGAACGACCGCAGGCAATAGTTGCTGGATTAGAACCAAATTTTTATGTTACCGAAGCGGATGTTATCTGTTTGGATGGCACAATAAAAGGTAGAACAATGTATGTCTCTATGCCTCTTTGCCGTATTCTCAATGTCGAAGAAATAAAAGCAGTCCTTGATCATGAGTTAGCCCACTACAAAGGACTTGATACTAAGTTTAGTAAAAAGTTTTATCCAATATATCGTGGGGCAACACAAGGACTTGTCAATATATCTTCAGGTTATTCAGACCATGGGGCAGCAGGTCAAATAGTATTAATGCCAGCAATGCTAACCCTGGCTTATTTTCTAAATTCTTTTTCTGTCGCAGAAAATAAAATTAGCAGAGAAAGAGAACTGGCCGCTGATAGTGAAGCGGCAAAGCATGAAGGATCTCAAAGAATAGCTACGGCTCTTGTTAAAATTCAGACATTTTCAACTATCTGGAATGTTGTGCAACAATTAATGTGTAAATCAATTGGAGAAGGTAAAATGATAATAAATGCCAGTGAATTTTATTCAACAATAGTTCAGGACAGAGATAAAGAAAACCCTTCTATCAATGTTTTAGAAGAAGGACCAGCCCACCCAACAGATAGTCACCCTCCACTTAATCAACGTTTTGAAAATTTAAATTTAACGTTAAATGATGTTATGAAAGATGTTGAAAATACAGCGCCGCGTAAACCCGCCATAGGTTTATTTGATAATGTTGAGACGCTAGAAAAAGAACTAACAGAAGCCGAACATATGTGGATGGTACGAACTGGTAGAGCGCAAGCCCCAGTAGAAAATCCAAATAAAGAGGAAACGGAAAATAAAATCCCCGCAAAATAAATAAGTATTTTATTAATGGAACAGAATAGTGAATGGGATAATCAAATATGATAAAAACAGATAAATACGCCCAATTGATTGAACAACTTGAGCGAGCTAGTGCATTATTAGCAGATGCTCAAAGACAACTATACGACTATAATGAAGTTATTAAAGAATACATAAATCAAAAATCTTATTCATGGAAAGATCAAATCCTTTTTGAGTATGTAGCAACAACCATGCAGGGCAAAAAACCTGTTTGGGTGGAATTAACTGAAAAAGTCAAAACCCCAATAAATCTATTTTTGGAATTATATGAAATAATTATGAGGCATTATTATTACAATGAACTTTTGCAGTTTTCCGAAAAAAAATCTAAATTGCTAATGCTATTTCAGAATCTTTCAAAGGCATATACTGAACTTAATTTAGATCATATAAAAGTACTAAACGACCAGTTAGGATTGTTTGGGGGTGAAATAAAAACCCGTTTAGATTGGCTAGAGGCGAATAATAGGACAGACCCTTCAAATATTTTACCTACAGTTTTTATTTCTAAGGGGTTTTCCGAAGAGGAAAATAAATTAAATGAATTTTTTGAAGGTTATATTGAGGCTTTAAAAATAGTGTGCATTTCGGGAGAGCCCTATGATTCCTCATCAATACCTGAAAAAATCCGAAAGAGAATAGATTCTTCAGATGCTCTTATAGCAATTATACAAAAACGATATTCTTCTCAATCTGGAACATCTGGAGCTGGTTCTGCTTGGGTAATAAGAGAAATAGAATACTCATTAGGGAAAATAAAACCAGTTATAATATTAGCTGAAAAAGGTGTTGAGACTGCCGGATTTGAGTTTGAAAAAGAAATAATATATTTTGATTTGAAGGATCAACCATTAACAACATCGTCTATAAAGAAATTGCTCCAAGCTTTAACAAAATATGGGCTTACTGGAAAGACTACAGAGTAAATTGGTTCAATCTAGCCCCCCATCCTCATTTCCACAATTTATCCGCCTGAAATCTTTCAAGAGATGGATAGATAGGTATGCTAAAAAATAAAAAGAAATTTAATGAGAAAAAAATGATTTCATTAATAAAAGCCCTCTTGAAATCTGGCTCCAAAAAAGACCATGAGGCAGCCATGAGGAGTCTCCCAAAAAATATACAAATTGAGGTAGCAAAGAAAATAAAAATAAAGCGTCAGTTGGAAAGATTTGTATTCCTATCAGATTTGTTAAAAAAATGTGATGAATATCAACCAATAATAGCTATGGATAACAAACGTAGATCAATGGAAGATTTATATAAACTTATGCAGTATTCAAAAGAAGTTTGGACTGTTGCCTGCTCTATGTATCGAAATGGTCGGTTCGCAATAGCTAAATTTTTAGGAATTGTTTGTATGGAGGAAGTGGCCAAATATTGGATATGTGAATTACAATTTCTATTTTCCTGGATATCTAATACAAATAACAGTACCAAATCCCAGAGGAAAACTAATACTGATAGAAACAGGAATCCTTTATTCTCACATCGAGATAAACATCTTATTTCTGTTCTCTCCGGATTGCTTATGAATTCACGAGCCGATAGGCGTTTAGGAATAGATAATATTAATGAATTCATAAAAATTGTTGAGAATAAAAAGCTGGAATCTATTAGACAATCTTGTATCTATGCTGAATCATGTGATGGTAAGTTTTTGGTACCCCCTGAACGTCATGCTAAGCAAGACGCAGGATTCTATATTGCATTAGCTGGTGAGATTTTATTAGCGAATTCGGGGTCGCGTCTTGACATGTGACATTCAAAAATTGAAGGTTCAGTAATCCCCGCCTAATTTCGCAATTTTTCCGCCGGCGGGTTTTTAGCCCTGCCATACTTCCTAGCCAGACAATCATGGAGAGATTAAAAACAAGGAACTTCTTAAACCCCCGTGGTAAATTTATTTACCACGACCCCCAGCCCCCTGAAGGTCGCGCTACGCTTGCCTTCAAATGATCCCCGGGGTCCCTCTGTATACTTATTTATGGAAGGGACCCGTTGAAGGATCATTCAGATCCTTCAACACCTAGTGAAAAGGTGCCTGGTCTTCACATATAAGGTCGCCTCCCGCCTCCCCCCGACCCCTTTTCGCGATTTTTCCCCCGGCGGTTTTTTTAACCATTCGCCCCACCATCCTAAACATCAAATGCTTTAGATTCTAAATTTCCAGATTTGTCACTTTCACACTTGCGCAAACGTGGAAGTGACCTACCCGTTGTCCATAAGAATACTAATAGACAATAAAAATAATGACACCTATAGACAACAATATAATTGTATGCTAGATTTCAGGGTATAAAGGCAGGGAGAGGATGGGGGATGGTGATGGTAAAGATTATTCATGGGGCAATAAAGGATAGGGAGCTGACCAAAGAGGAACAGGAGTTGGAGTCGCAGTTGATGCGGGAAGAGGATATTTACAGACGCGTTGCGCTCAGGATAAAGATGGAGAGGAAAGAACATGGCCTGACCCTGACCCAGCTGGCAGGGAAGACAGGATTGAACCTGAGCTTCATCGGCAATATTGAGCGGTGCAACAGCAAGCCTACCCTTTATACCCTGGAAAAGATCGCGAAGGCCCTTGGGCTGGAAGTATCTGAATTATTCATGGTCACCCACAGCAATCCCACGCCAAAGAGAACCCTCCAAAAATACAGCGTAGAGGCCAGATTAAAAGAAAAGATAGGCCATTTATTGAGCGGGAAACCGGAAAAAGAACTGAAAAAGATCCATAAAATACTCAAACTGATAGTTTGAGAGGGGGAGAGGCCGTGAGCGAATCAGACTTCCTTAAAAAAGAATATGGTGATTTCCTTGCCCAACATCCGCGCAAAGACGGATGGAAGGTTTACGAATGCCACGAAAGATTATCAAGAATGCTTAGTCTCTATTATTTGCTGGATTTTATCAGAGACAAACATCCGGAAATTTTAAAAAAGCGTCATGCTCCTGCCGAGGTAAGGACAGAGGACATGATGGGAGAACCGGATGATAGTCATCCAGTGGAAAAGGGCAATGAGTGGGATGAAACCAAGGAGCTGGATGCCAACGGCTGGATAGGGGACATTGAGGTCGAGTGGACGGGGCAACCGATCCACTACCATGCTTTTTATGTCATCGGGAAAGATCAGATGCATGGCCGTATGGGAGAGATAATTTTGGTGGCCACAAAGTCCAATGCCGCTATGAGAGATATACACCGCTCCCTGGATGAATACAGTCTATCCCGTGAAAAGAAGGAAGAAAAGACCATCCGTGTCATCAATGGACTGGGTATACCCATCCTGCCTGTGTCCTGGAATGATATTTTTCTGGGTGAGTGGCTGAAAGAGGATATCCGCTCCAATGTGGATTCATTCTTTCAGAGCAAGGAAATATATCAGGAAGTGGGTATTTCCTACCGCCGGGGATTTTTGCTGACCGGCCCGCCGGGCAACGGTAAGACCCTGACCATCAAATGCCTAGCCTATAACATCAAGGCCTCTTTTGTTACCGTGATAACCAAGGCCGAGGTGGAGGAGGGTGAGATCGAGGCAGCCTTTTATCATGCCAGCAGAATGGCGCCCGCAGTGATCGTGTTCGAGGACTTGGACCGGCTGGTCGAATCAAAGGCTGTTTCCCTGTCCCATTTTTTGAATTTGCTGGACGGGTTTAAAGTCACCGAAGGGGTTTTGGTGATCGCGACCTCCAACCATCCGGAAAAGCTGGACCAGGCCCTGCTCCACCGGCCCAGCCGGTTCGACCGTATATTCAGGTTTCCTTTGCCGGGACTGATCCAAAGACAGGCTCTCCTGGAGAAAAAGGGGGCCAGGTATTTTTCGATCGAGACGATCAAGGCAGCGGCCAAAGGTTCCAGCGGGTTTTCCATGGCCTATGTGCAGGAGATCGTTATCAACGCCCTTTTGGACTGGCATTATAACGGTAGGGGGGATGATAAGGACCGATATTTGCTGAAAAGTCTGGAAACTCTGAAAGCGCAAAGGAAAGGCGCTTCTAAATTGGATGAGGAACTGGCTGACAGGGAAAATATTGGGTTCCTGACACCGGAGGGAAGATCTTTCGGGCCTGTACTCTCCCCAGAGCTGATGCCGGTATCTTGAAAGAAACGAGAATTGGGGTCGCGTCTTGATGTTATGAAAGCGCGCACTTCCTGGCAAGGGGTTTGATACCCTGATGCCAGAAGCAAAACCAATCGGCAGCAACAGCTGCCACAGGGAGGCGCGTTATGGAACAGTATATCGCTTTCGATTCACACAAACACTATACCTTTGCAAGGGTTGAAACAGATAAGGGGAAGTTGGTGCAGGAGCAACGCATCCCCCATGAGAGAGGCGCCCTGAAAGAATTTCTTCAGAATAAAAACGGGGTCAAGTCTTGAAACTTGAAAATAACGTCATGGGGGCCAGGTCTTGATCGGCCAGTTTTTCTTTATAAATGTCAAAAACCGTCAAAGAAAGACCTGACCCTAAAACCAGGATAAATATTTGCCCACGAGTTCAATAAGCAAGTGCAACACTTAGGAGCAGGAGGGGGGAAAAAGCCTTGATCCGGGCGTGGACTGGAAAGAAATCGAACCAAGCCAGCCCGCGGTGCTGGGCGAGGGACAGCGCAGGATGTTCGGTGTCCTAAATTTGATGCTCGGCATCCCCGATTACTCCCTCCTTTTCCCCGCTCCCGGCAACGCCAACAAAGATGAACAATAATGCGTTCCCTTGTTGGCGTTGGCTGATCGCAACAGCCTTGCGAGCCTGGTCATCCTGCCTCGGAGGATGAGGAAATTAAGTAATGAGGCTGAGTGATCCTATTGACAAAAGTTTGCTATTAAGTATAATTTGTACAGAATATACAAAAGAGAGGGAACCAAAGGAGGCTAGGACATGACCAGTTTAACGGCAGCGGAGGCGAGGACCCATTTTTCCGAGATCATCAATAAAGTGGCCTACGGAAAGGACAGGGTGCTCTTGACCCGGCACGGCAAGGGCCTGGCCGCCGTCATATCCATGCAGGACCTGGATGTGCTTAAAAAGCTTGAAGACAGCAGCGACCTAAGGGAGGCAGGAAAAGAACTGTTAAAAGCCAAAAACGAAAAAACAGTACCTTGGGACAAGCTAAAACCTTCGGCGGGCAAAAAAGGAAAGTAATGCCTTACGCGGTCGAGTTCACTAAAAACGCGGCAAAAGCTTTCAAAAAACTACCCCACCATGTTCAGTTGGACCTGGAAAAACCCATCACCAGGTTAACCGGCAATCCGAGAGGCTGCGGTTGCGAGAAGCTTTCGGGCGAGGAAAATCTATACAGGATTAGACAAGGTGACTACAGGATCGTTTACCAGATCAGAGATGCTGTTCTTCTTGTTCTCATTGTAAAGCTGGGTCACCGCCGGGACATTTACCGATAAACATCCTCCATTGGATGTTCGGTGTCCTAAATTTGATGCTCGGCATCCCCGACTACTCACTGCTTTTCCCTGATCCTAATCACCCCATAACAACCGATGAGGAAACAAAATAATGAAGGTTTGACATGAGGGGTGAGGGGGAGGAAAATTAGATCATTGCTTTATGATGAAATTAAATCTGGAGGATACAAAATTTGGAACATGGTGTTGATATTCTGGTCACTCTCAGCAGAGACAAGAGATACTTTGCTGGATCAATTGAAAAAGAGCGTTCTAAATTAAAAGAATATGGTGGTAGTTCGTGGCCATTACAGGGGAAAAGGCTAGGCCGAATTTTAGGACAATGGATATACTTTGTTTGTGATGGCAAATTAGGTGGAAGGGCTGAGATAACAGGTATAACAAGAAGTCCAAAGGTTCGAGAATCCGTGGGTGGAAAGAAGTTAAAAGCAGATCAGTGGCTTCAATATAAACCACCGCTATATCTTGCAAAAAAAGTTATAAATCAAAAAGGTTTTCGGGGTTATAGATTCCTCAGTTCAAGTGAATCAAAACTTTTTAATACAGCATTTTCTGCCATTGTAAAAGCGCCTAAAAATGCTGATATCCCATATTCAGAAGATGTGTATCTGGAGGGGAAAAGGTTTCTTACAACGCATAAGAGCGTTGAGCGAAACGTGAATTGGGGTCGCGTCTTGACATGTGACATTCAAAAATTGAAGGTTCAGTAATCCCCGCCTCCCCGACCTCTTTTAAAAAATATAGGCCCTGATCATTTTCATCCTGCTTAGAATATGCTACTCCATAGCCTTCAGATTGTTCATTTCCACGTTTTCGCAATTGCGAAAATGCGAAAGTGACAATTATTGGATTTGGTAGGGAACGATAGAGCAGGGAATAAGTTCATTAAAATCGAATGCTTCGCCTCCCCCCAAGCTTCCAAAATTTCCAGCCCTAAATCTTTGCTCCTAATTGTCCTGTAGCTAATGCCTTTTTTAAGCACTTCGGCCTTTTAGCAATCGCCGTAACGCCGAAATGGATAAAAGCGGATAAAGTTTGACACCGGTATAGCAGGGGATACAATTTAAGGAAAGCGCCAGAGTGGCGCATAAGAGCATTCGACATTTTGGGAGGAGGTGAAACAATGAAATTTACCAAGATACTTTTTTTAGCCCTGATCCTGGACGCTTTTAGCGGAGCGTGTTTATTGACAGCTCAGACCGCGGCTGTCAGCCCGGCTGTGGATCAGGTGACCCTCAAGGCCGATTTAGCTGCTTTGGACAAAGATTTGGCAGCGGTCAAGGCTGATATGGCCAAATTAAATGCGGATCAGGCAGCCAAAAACACCACCGCTTTTTCGGCAGATCGTATCCAGCTTAAAAAAGACAGGGCCAAGATGTATGCTGATATGAAAAAGTACAGAGCTGACGGAGGAAAGGGGTACTGGGCGGGGAAAGGCAAAGTGAACGGAAGATAAAAGGGGGTAAATTGGGGTCACCTATGAAAAAAGAAGTCAAGCCAAAAGCACACCCCAAATCCGTTCAGAACCTACAAAGGGTCTCTAGTTCCATTTAAGGACTAGGAAGCCAGTCACCTATAGATGCTCAAAGGCATATGATGAAGTAGGAACCGGTGGCACAATCACATCTTTCGGATTTAGCTGAAATAATCCTCAGCTATTCCATGACCCCGGGGTGCTCGCCGGCCTTTTCCTGCCCTAAAGCAACAAGCCTAAAAGTTTCCTTGCGTTTGAGCATATACCAAATGACTTCTAGGAGTTTTCGAGCCACAGCAACTCTTCCTGTATTGGCGCCATGTTTACTTTTAACCCGTTCAAACAAATCCTTGAACCGCCGGTCTTTCTTGATTATATGATGACTGTTTTCCACTAGGATCCATCTGAGCCATTTAGAACCTTGCTTTGTTAACCCCCCGTGTCTTTCTTTATCTGCGGATTGATAGGTTGATGGTGCCAGTCCAGCGTACGAGCATAACTTTTTTGGATTTGGAAACCTGTCTATCTCTCCAATCTCGCTCAAAATCAGCAGGGCAGAATAGATTCCAATTCCAGGAATGCTCTGCAACATTTGGCCTTCTTCGCTTAGCTGAATCTGTTTATTTAGTTTTTTTTTGTTCTCCAACAGTTCCTTGTTTACCGCGTCAATCAACCTCAAAAATCCATTTACTTCTTCACGATAGCTCTCTCTTAATTCAAGACCGGCTAGCCACTTACGGCCTTTCTTGCCGAAAACATCGCTCATTTCATCTTCGTGGCCATCCTTCATTAAAACCGCGTGAATCTTGCACTTTAACATTGTCCTTTGTGAGACCAGGGAGGCGCGATATCGGAGCACCTCCCTCAGGTCCCTAATTTCTCTTTTGGGAATGTAAGCGCTAGGCACCAGGTCGGCTCTGGATAAGTGGGCCAGGGTCGTACTGTCTATGGTATCCGTTTTTATTCGTGCTGAGGCGATGGCTTTCACTTTCAAGGGATGCGCTAAGGTAACTAGGGGCAGATGCTTCTCTATCGTCTCGTAAAAGAACATCCAGTTTCCGGTTGCCTCTACAACAACCTTGGTATCCCTAGGATATTTCCCGAAAAAACTCTCCATCTCCTCCCGGTTGTTATTTACTCTCCTTTTCTCTAATACCTTTCCTTTATCATCCATCGCTACGACTTGACTGAACTTCTTGTGAAGATCTACCCCCAGATGTATACTCATTTTTGCCGCACCTCCTTAAAAGATTTGTTCCAGCCTTACGGCTGAGAACCCAGGTTCCCCAAGAACTTTGGTCCTTGAGACCCAGTATATCTTTTAGGATGTGCGGTTTTCCTTTTTCATCACATCACCTCTTGAAAATTGACATGCAAAAATTGAAGGTTCATTGATCCCCGCCTAATTTCGCAATTTTTCCGCCTTCCTTGAATTTTTAGCCCTCCATGCCCCCCATCATACATGGGTAGATACAAATAAGTTCTTGTACCCTCGTGGTAAATTTATTTACCACGAGGGGTAGTGGTCTTTTAGGTCTTTGCAACAGGGAAGTGGTAACGGTAATCATTCCATGACTTCCAGAACTCCGTGGTAAATTTATTTACCACATGGTATATAGGTAGTATGAAAAAGATCAATGTGCCCAGGAACATGATGGAGAAGCTGTTTCCCAAAGATCCGGTGTGGCGGATCATAAGGGTTTTGGATCATTATCCCAACGGGACATCGGGAAGGGAACTGGCTAAAGACAGCGAGCTTTCCCATCCTACTGTCCATACAGAATTAAAGCGCCTGATGGACACCGGTCTGATTCAACAAAAGAAAAAGGGGTCATCCTATATCTATTCGATCGATCGCGGGCATGACCTGTATAAAAAAGTTTTCGCGCCTATTCTAAATTGGAAATAAATTTATCCGTTTTTTGGGAATTGTTGAGGCCATTGGAGAATGTTATAATCCCAGCATTTGAAGGGTTCTAAAAATAATTACCAACAAAGGAGAATGCCGGTGAAAAGATCATTACTAGGTTTTGTTTCCCTGGTTTTAATGCTGGCCGTGTCAGGTTGCGACATGGGTCCTTCTTTGATAATGAAACCCCTGTTGGATCCGATAGACAGGTCGGCGATATCACCCCGGCTCTCCTCCCTGAAATTCACCAAAATTATGGTCATTCCAGCCGCGGGAACGGACAAGGTCGGGTATGAAAAAGATATTTTCCTGTTGGAAAAGGAGTTCATCACCGGCGGTTTGACGCCTTATGCCGCTACCGCTATCGGAGGGGCGTCCCTGGCCGCGAACGGGCAATCCGGCGCTGAGGCTGTCCTGGAGGTACTCAGTGTGGGCTGGGATGTGGAGGTCCGGACAGACGACAAAGAGGCAAAGGCCGCTCCCCTGGACTCCGCGCTTATCCCGGAAACCAGGTTCTTTGTTTTTGACCGCACCAAGGGCAAGGAGTGTTTCCGAGAGGTATCGGAAAAAGAATACCAGGATTGTCATGATGTAAAACAGGCCTTTCGTTCACCCAGGTACAGTTTTAAGGCCAGGCTGATCAGGGTCAGCGACGGCCAGGTCATGGCTCTTCTGGATATCCAGAGCCCGGCTAACTCCAACCTGAACAGGGAATTTAATTTAAACGGCTTTAATGACGAAGGGAATTATGTGTATACCAAAGGGGATTGGCTGAAAGCGGCTCAGCAGAAAACCCTAGAGCGGGTATTCCAGCTGGTGGCCAAAAAGGTTTCTGGCCGCAAATAATCAGGAAAAATGTTCCCGGAAACGTGAATGAGGGTCTTCACATATAAGATTTTCCCGCCTCCCCTATAATAAAAATCCTCGCACTAAAGTGCGAGGTGAAAAAGGAATATTCCGGGGGCACTTTTACATAAGTAACTATGGATTGTGCCCGTCGAGTAGAGTAGAAGGGGATTCGAACTATTTGAGGTGTTAAAAGGAACAGAATATGAAATTTAAATTTGCTCTGGTAAATGGAGACAGGGCAGAAGCTCGGCCAGGGCTGCGAGGTACTTGCGCATTTTGCCAAAGTGAAATGATTGCTAAGTGTGGCCAAGTAAGAATTCGGCATTGGGCTCACAAAAGCAAGGCAGCATGCGATCATTGGTGGGAAAATGAAACAGAGTGGCACAGAAAATGGAAAAACTGTTTTCCTGCTGAATGGCAGGAAATAGTCCATAAAGACACAGCCGGAGAAAAACATATTGCAGACATAAAAACAGATAAAGAATTCGTAATAGAATTTCAGCATTCTGCAATCAAATCTAGTGAAATGCGAAACCGTGAAGCTTTCTATAAAAATATGGCGTGGATTGTTGATGGGACATGCCTTAAGGGCGGCTACCTACGTTTTTGTAATGGAAAGAGTAGTCTCAGAAATTTAATTAATGGCTTTTATCGTTCAACTTCCCCTGAAGCGTGTTTCCCTGCAAACTGGCTTACAAGTTCAGTACCAGTTTATTTTGACTTTCAGGCAGATAGCAGGATCGATGAGCTTTGGTGCCTATTTCCGGGACAAGTGGAAGGATATACTATAATTGCCTGTGTTTGGCAAAAACAATTTATAGAAGTCTCTTCAACAAATCCTTATTTACTTCGACGTCAAGAGGATCTTTCTTCTATAGCGCAGTTTATTCGAGAAGAACGTGCAGCTATGACCCCAAAAGTAGATATCCTAGATCCATATATGCAACATACAAGACTATCAAGACGGAGGAGGCGTTTATGAAGAATATTGTTACAGCCATTATTTTGGGCATAAGCCTTATAATATGCGCTGCTATCTTAGGAAATACAAAAGACCGATATAAAATTGTTATGAACGAGGGGCAGCCTGGCGGTTTAATAACTTTAAAATATGATGCCGTGTCAGGAGACGCTTGGCGATTAGTTTTACCAGGAAATTACTGGGTTAAAATTCCGGACTCTGGCCAGGAATATATCGTGCCTAAGCTTAATGAAAAAAATAAGTAGAAAGCAAAAGGCCGTTTGGCATAGTGTTAAATAACGTAATCGGAGTAATGAGAATGATATCCGGGGTCCCTCAATATACTTAATTATGGAAGGGACCCGTTGAGCAGCTCAGGGTACTACTTTATCAGGAACTAATGAAACTACCCGTTGAGTGACCGTTCAGGTCACTCAACCTTTCAGCCTGCTCAACCCGCCTCCCCTCGAAGATATTTTCCGCAATTTTTCCGCCTTTCTTTTGGCCAAGAACTACTCAGATTTGCTACTCCATAATCTTGAACCCTCACTTGTACATTGGCTGGGCATCACTACATAAAGAAATTTTGTAGATGCCCGTTGAATTACCGTTCAGGTAATTCAACCAAGCGAGAAAGTGGCAGTTTTTACGGTTTGACACAAAAGGGTAGGGGGAGGAAAATTAACATATTGTTTTAGTGAGCGGGCGGGGTGATAAATGCCGTATGTCCAATACGACCCCGGTCTCATGCGCCGTTATAGGGCTAGCACTAAGAACAGGAGCATAGGTGATCAAAGGGCTTTCCTTGGTTCTGATGACAACGGTTTTGTGGGGAGCCATTGCCGTCATTTTTGACCGTGTCGCGAAAAAAAAAGTGAACATCCACGCTTTCTACGGCTGCAGTTTGCTCTTCGGGACCCTGTGCTCCCTGTTTTTTATCCACTGGGGCGTCCTTTTCCAGGGCCAGACGGACAGACTGGCACAGCTGGTCCTCCTGATCTCCATCAGCGGCATACTCAATACCATAGCCATGCTCCTGATGATCATGGCCATGAGGAAAGGCCACAGCTCCCTGGTCTGGACAGTCACGCAATCAGCCATCGTGGTCCAGTTCATCTATTCAACAATAATTTGGAGTGAAAGCATCAGTCTCAGCCAGGTCCTGGGACTGTCAGCCATTTTTTTAAACTTTATCCTGGTCTCCGCTGGAAACAACGGACCTAGCGCTAAGTCCAGCAAGGGATTAAGCGGGCAACAGCTTATTATCGTCCTCACCAGCTTTATCCTCATCGGCATCTCGCAGGTCATGTTCATTACCCCCTCCCACTGGAGCCAGTGGCAAGACGCCACGGGACTAAGGGTTCCTCTACTTTATATTGTCCCTGGGATATTTATGGCGTGGATGACCTTCCGCTCAGGCCAAAATATCAGTAAAGCCGGCATGTGGCTCGGATTATTGCTGGCCTTGTTTGGAGTGGCCGGAATGCTTATGCTATCGGCGAGCCTGGATGCCTTGGCACCGCTTAAAATTTCCAAGATCGCCTATCCCATCGCCACAGCCGGCAGCATCGTGCTGTTCGCCTTGTATTCATTTACTTATCTCAAAGAGCCTTTTGGTTTAAAAAAATGGGCGGGTATTGTCCTGGGTATTGCGGGGATAGTATTGATCAGCATTTAGGGCAGGCCGGAAAAGGGGTCAAATGGTTGAGTTAAAGAACAAAGCGCTTTATTTGGGTATTTCTGAGGACGGGACCCGCGTCATCGTCAGGGATAATGAACGCGGCATGGAGTGGGAGTTGGATCCCTCGACCATATCCTACCGGCGTTATGCCGGTAAGGTTGACACGCTCAATGACCTCCCTGATCTGAAACGAATACCTTTGGGACAGGGTAAAGCAGTGCGCCAGGGACAGGCGATCCGGGTGGAGTATCTACTAGCGGGCGGACAAGCAAGCTTTGTCTGGGTGCTGGGCCAGGACCATCTGGAGGTCTCCCTCCAGGTGACAGCCCAAGACGCTGTCCTGGTTTCTTTGCCGGGTGCTTTTTACCCCAGCCAGGGCAAAAACGAGCTGCTGCTTCCGGTATCCCAGGGCATTCTCTGGCGGGGGACCAAAGAAATGCCGGAAAAGACCTATGAACAGGGCGGCCACAAAAAATGGTCCATGGCCATGGGAGCGGTGGTCGGTGACAAAGGGGCTTTGCTGGTCACCCAGGAAAGTCCGGCGGACTGGGGTGGCACGCGGGGCCAATCGGGCCGGGGCCCTTATTTCTTCTTTGAACAGATGAGATGCGAGGTCCACGGTTGGTATGAGCGCAAAGTCAGGATCTATCCGGTCGATAACAGCATCACGGCGGTCTGCAAAAAATACCGCGCCAGGGTCATAGAGCGGGGCGAATTTTTTTCCTGGAAGGAAAAGATCAGCCAGCGGCCCATGGTGAAAAACCTTTTCGGCTCGCTCCTGGCTTTTATCGGTTACAACAAAACGGATGAGATCGATTACGCGGCTTCAGCCCGGAAACTCAAGGCATACGGCTTTGATAAGGTCTTTTATTATCCCGTCCGTTTTTGCCAGTTCAATAAAAAAGAGTTCAAAATGGGCGGGGATACCCCCATCCACCTGGACGACGAGGTGCTCCGCTGTATCAAGGAGGTCCCGGGTTCTTTTATCGCTCCGTGGGGTGTTGCCTGTATGGCGCTCGACGACGGCGACCCCGGCGTGCAACAGCTCCTGCGGCATGATCCGCAGGGCCGTTTTGTCAAAGATTGGAAAATGGACGACCTGCAGTTTTACCAGACCTGCCATTCCGGCGTAACCCAAGCCATGAAAAAACGCTTACAGGGCGACTTGAAAGAAATGGATTGGGTCCATTATGACGTCGAAGCCACCCACCCCGGCAGGCCCTGTTACAGCCTCAAGCACGGAGCGCACCCTGATAAACCCATGGCTGAGGGGAGACGCTCTAAAAGCCGAGGCCGAATTGCTGGGGTTCGAGACCAACGGCAACCGGGTGGTCTCCACCGAGGGATTTGTGGACCGTAATACAGGGAGCTTTGACATCGGTTCGCACAGGATGTCCCCCCAATGGGGGGATTATCCCTTTATCCCGGTTCCCCTGGTCATGCTGGTCTATCATGACTCCTGCGTGCATACCTGGTGGGAAGTGTATACCTACAATACCCACAATAAATTTTTTGACCTGGAAAACGACAGCTACGAGTTAGGAACGTCCAGCGCGGGAAAGCCTTGGAAAAAGGCGGCTATGGACGCGCTCTACGGCAGTCCGCCCCTTGTTTTCCCGTTTGGCAGGCAATATTCCTGGGTCAATGAGATACCGGGCGGGAATACCTACTCTTATCTGGTACGGCTGGAGGACGCTGCGGTCCAGGAAGCTCTCCAGGCGGCCTTGCCGGTGACCAAACTCCACGCCCAGGTGGGTATGCAGGAACTGGTTTCGTTTGATTTTGTGACTGAGGACTACGCGGTCCAGACCACGGTTTTTGCGGACGGCACCCGCATCGTGGGCAATATTTCCGACCAGGACAAAATGACCCAGGATTACGGCGAAATCAAAGCCAATACCTGGAAACAAGTTAAGTTCAAGTAACCTGGTATAAAGGTAAGCTGGATTTTGGACAGGGCAGCGGGTCTATCACGCCGAATTTGATAGCCAGCACAGGAAAAAAGTAGTCAACAAAGTCATAGGCGAAAAAAGGAAATCGTTTTGAAAAAGAAAAAGGTTTTACTCAACGAGAATTATATTTTGATTTTGATTGTGGCAATACTGGTCTGTTTCTTTATGTTCAAAACCTGCCGCAAACCAGCCATCAGCACCAAGCCCATTGTCACCCCATACTATCCTGACCTGGCGGTCATGAAAGGCACGGACGGGATCAGGATCATCCGACGGAATTTGGGATGGTATGTCAGTGATGAATACAGTGACCTCTTGAAAATCGATGCTGGATTAACCGATGATGAGGTTGAGTTTATTAAGAGCATCAAAATTGATGAACAGCAAAAACAGCAATTAATAAGGTCAGAAGAAGAAATAAAGTCCCAGCTCAGGGTCAGATATATTTCCAAGCCCAAAGCCGAGGGTGAATTAAAGAGCGTTCAGGGCCAGTATCAAGACATTTCCAGCCACACCATAGAGGAGGTGGAGGCCAAGCTGGGCCGGGAAAAAACAGAACTTCTTGTTGAATGGCTGAGTGAATGGGAGTTGGTGGGAGTGGTCCAGCCGCTCAGTCAAAATAGCCAGGACGCCGCCTTGCCCATCCTGGTCCAAGAAAAAACCAGAAGATTGGCGGGGAACAGTAATTTTATCGGTGAAGAAAAATTAAAGCTGATCAAAAAAATGGTCGGGGAGCGGCTGAACCTGTCCCTGGCTCTGCGAAGGAGGATCCATTTCTATAACGCCAGGACAGAGGGCGGCCCGTATACCCAGGAAAAGGCGGAGATGCTCAAAAAATACCTGGCTGATATCAGGAGCGTTGGTGATGAATTGAATCGGGCCCTGTCGCAGGCGGATAAGGAACAGATAAGAAAAATAGAGCCCATAAGGGCAAAAGTATTGTATGGGATCAACTAGAAGGTGTTTTTGCTTCCCATTTTTTGCAGGCTAAATATATCCTTCAATAATTTTAGTCCAGTCGAAATAGGTATAAAATTTAAAGGGAGGGGATTTTGACGCCTGTTGTTCCTATTGATGAGGTTATCTTGCCGGTCATCGCGGATAATTCCATCTGCTGTTACCAGAACGACGCGAAAGGCGAGAACGAGCGCCAGTTCAACCAGGGCCGGTCGCTACTGATAAAAATGAAAGGCGTGGAAAATCTGCTGGTCCTGGCTGTTGACCCGGCAGCCATCAAAAACAAGCTCATCACCAAGGCGGTCCTGCGCATCCGGGGCACAGAGTCCAACATGATGGTCAGGAGGGTCGGTTTTTCCACGATGGCCACGGTCTGGCCGGAAGGAAATTCGGCCGTGGACGGGCCGGGCCAGCCGGGAGATTCTTGTTTTAGGACCCCTGAGCTGGGAAGCGGAAAAACCTGGGCCGGGCCCGGCTCGGATATTTTGGACACGGTGTGGGGCTACGGCGGCACCCTCTGGACGCAGAGCGGCGTGAGCCACGACAAAGACATGTGGTTCGACCTGGAGTTTGACCCCAGGATCCTGGAGGCCTGCGGCGCCGGCCTTTCCGCGGGCATCCTGGTCAGCGACGACAACGGCCAGACCGTGATGAACAGCAAAGAAGCCGACCCGGAGGGCAACTCAGGCAATAACTGGTTCTATTCCCGGCACAGCCCTTATCCTCCTTATTTTATAGTTACGGCCACTGACGGGCCGGATATGAAACCCCAGAACATGGAAGTCAGCGTCAAACCCTGGCCAGGAGGCGCTGAGTTTGACAGCGGCGGATTGGAAATATCCTGGCCAGGCCCCCAGACCGACGAGGAATACAGGGGTATTTTGGGTTACCGGATAAAGATGTCTTTTGATGGCGGAGAAATGAAAGACCTTAGCCGCTGGATGCATCTTGCTCCGGCGCTAGCGGGAACAAGGGCCAGGGCGCTATTAAAGTTCCAGCCGGCTGGAGCAAAGGCAAAGGTTTTGGTCGAGGTCGTCACCCGGGCAGGCCGGATTTCCCAAAGCGGCACAGGGGAGGGAGCGGTATCGGCCAAACTGTCCCTGCCTCCAAAGTTTGTCCTAAAACATCACAGCCTAGGGGCCGGGTCTCCTCTATCCAATGGCCGTTCGCTTTTGTGGGCCGTGCCCGACTGCGTCAAGGTGAATCCCATCACCGGCAATGTTTTGGAAGAGGCTGGGACGGATTATAGCGGGGCGCCAACAGGCCGATACAGGCAGGCCAATCCAGTCTGGGATGGAGAAAGGCAGGCCGTAGTTTTAGCCGGCCTTAGGGGCGAGTGGGTCGGCTTCCAGCTTATTTGTGAAAATTTGGAACAGGGAAGTACGACCTACAAAATAGCCGCGGCAGAGTTTAAGGGTCCTAGAGGTTTAACCATCCCAGCCGATGCCGTAGGTTTGTCCCGTTTGTGGTATCTCAAGGCGGACAGTTCTGAAAAAGGGTGGTATGCCGACCCCCTGCTGGACCTTGGGGCAGGCGAGGCTTTCTGCGTGCCTGACCAGAAAAACGCCGTGCCAGGACAAAAGAACCAGGCCGTTTACGCGGAAGTTTTCATTCCCCAGGACGCCGTCCCGGGCGATTACCAAGGCCGCTTCACGGTGTCCTTGCTAGGCGCGGAGGATATCTTCGTTCCCGTCAAACTGCGCATAGGCTCAGGCATCATCTCCAAAGAAGCGCATTTTGTCTGGTCCATGATGACCTATGACTCGCCGGGCATCATGTCCGGGCCGATCTTCATGGACAGGACATATTTTCTTCCCTCGGAAAGCTCTTATTACAGGATGTGCCACCTCCACCGCGCCACTTTGTCCCCGGTTTACTACGGCCATGATGGAACAGCTTCGGAAGACAGCGAGCCGCCCCTCACCGGCAAAGGCAAGAACATGCGGGTCAAGGACTGGACCCGGTGGGACAAGCGCTTTGGACGGTATTTTGACGCCAGCGCGTTCAAAGGAACGCCCCGGGAGGGCGTCGGCCTGGACCATTTTATCCTGCCCTTGTGCGAACATTATCCGACCAGCATGAACGAAGGTTACCAGTGGAACAAGGTCAAATGGGAAGACCACTGGAAAACAGCCGGTCCCATCGAACAGGGGTTCAGCCAGATATATAAGGAACAGTGGGAGGCAATAGCCAGGGACTTTATCAAGCATATTAAAGAAAAAGGGTGGAAGACCGGTTTTCAGGTCTACCCCAACGACAAATACGACTCCAAGCTCTTTGACTACAGGAAAAAGAACGGCAAGGAGGGTGTTTGTTTCTGGAGGTTGGACGAGCCCATGCATATGGACGATTTTTTGGCGGTCAAGTTTTTTGGTGAGCTTTTACGCCAAAGCCAGCAGGGTGAAGCCAAGACCATCCTGTACAGGGTAGATTTGTCTTATCCGCAGTGGGGCCGGGATACTTTGGATCCGGTCATGGATATTGATAATAATGGAGGCGCTGCCAAATACCGGAGATTTATGGAGGATTGGCGGGAAAGAAATGGTCAGGTCATCTGGAACTACGGCGCTCCGCCGGAAATCAACCGAAGTGCTTTTGTCCTAGTAGGCCAGGCTTTGGACCAGTATTCCAGGGGATGCGACGGGTTTGTGGAATGGCTGGTTTTGGGAGGGCCAAAGGATTGGCAAAAACCAGCAGCCACCACTGTCCTATATCCAGGAGATGAGATGGGGCATAAAGGCGCTTGCGCCTCTTTGCGGCTAAAGGCGTTTCGCCGGGGTGAACAGGATGTGGAGTATTTGTGGCTCCTGGCCAACAAGCTGGGGCTGTCCAAAGACGACCCCAACCGGCGCAGGCTCTACAAGCTTTTGGAAAACATTGTCCATCCCCCTAAAACCCAGCCTTATGACGAGACCGGCAGCTCCTATGACGAGCTTGGCCTGGTAAAGCTGGAAGATTTAGAAGGCCTGCGTTGGACTATTGCGGATATTTTAGAGGAGAAATAGGCCTTATTCTTTAGTTAAACGAATATCTTGCTTTCAACTTGAATAAAAAGTCCTGCCTGTTAAACTTAAAATATTAAAATTCCCATAAGGAGCAATGTGGGAAAAGTTTTGTGTTGGTGTTTGAAAAAACATAAAGACAAAGCTTTTTTCCGCTCCACCTGCCACGGCGCAGCGGATCTGACCTTTATCCTAATTTTCTCTTTAGGTATTGCATTTATCCCCGCTGTCTTGCAGGCCGATTTGGTTTCTTTGGCCAATGGTACATCCGTCATTGGAACAGTGACCCAAGAGACAACCTATGATATTACCGTCAAGCTTCCCAACGGAAGCGAGCAGGTCATTCCCCGTTCCCAAGTAGCTTGGATAAGCCGTGTCAGCACCAGCGAAGTGCTTACCTCGGACGGCCAAAAGATCATTGGGGTGATTACCCGGGAAACCTCGGACGGTGTGGTCATGCAAACCCAGGACGGAAGCACCCTTTCAATCCCCAGGAGCAGTATCACTAATTTGAATCGCGATGCTATAGCGGCGCCCCCTGAAACAAGCTACGAGAGTAACGCTTATAACGTTGAAAACAAGGACGCCAACAATGCGGCGAACGGAGAATCTGAGCAGGGTTTAAATGGAGGAAAAATATTCCACATGGTCCTGACATTTAGTCCCGCTGAATTGGCAGTTGGAATGTATGACATGGGGTTTGAATTAAGGAGCAACAAGACCTCTTCCCTTGCCTTACGGGTCTCTTACTGGAATTATAATATTACCCCGTCAGTGAATTTTACGTCTTTTGGGGTAGACGCGGGGAGCCGACATTATTGGAAATCCAGCGCACCGGATAACCTTTATACCGGCATTTATGCGAGCCTGCTCGACGCGACCCTTAAGGATACCTACACTACTTATTCCTACTCTAATGGCCAGGAAACGACCAGCAAGTCCACCGACACCGCCACGGGTTGTTTGTTCGGGCCTGCTGCAGATACTGGTTTCCAGTGGATCTGGCGGGAGACAGGGCTCACCTTTGATGTTGCGATAGAAGCCGGATACTATTTTGGAAATATCAGCGCTAACGCTGGTTCCTCTTCGGTGTCAATGCCTTTTGTGGGAATATTGACCAAGTTGCGGCTAGGTCTTGGGTTTGCCTGGTAAGTTATGTTTAATTTTCAACGGTCACGATCAGGGATATAAATATGAAGTTACTTTAATTTTTTAAAATGCCCTCGCCAAAAGCGGTTTCTTTAGTTTAAAATACCTTATTCCATTCAGCGTGTATCTTAAATTATGAGGGAGAGACGAGATGCTGGCAGCGGTGTTAAAGGATTTCAATAAACTAGTGGTAGAAGAAGTTCCTATGCCGGAGCCCGGAATGGGTGAGGTGATAATAAAGATCAAATCCTGCGGCATTTGCGCCACGGACTATAAAGCAGTAAAGGGCATCCGGAAAAACGTGACCTTCCCGTTCATTCCCGGGCATGAACCCTCAGGAGTAGTGTCCGCTATCGGTCCAGGGGTCAGCGGTTTCAAAACAGGGGACGCGGTGATCGTACAGCCTTCCGGTTACTGTGGACAATGCAAGAATTGCCGCGAGGGCAAACAGCACTACTGCGAAAACGCTTTTACCACAGGCGGGGACGGGCCCGCGGATGTGAGGCCGGGAGCTTTTGCCGAGTATATGAAAACCCAGGCCTCCAGCCTTTTTCCCAAGCCTGCCAGTATTTCTTTTGATGCCGCTTCTTTGACAGAACCTCTTTCCGGCTCCTGGAAGGGAGTCATTCAATACAGCGAGATGCAGGTGGGCGACAATGTGGTGGTCATCGGGGTCGGGAGTATTGGTCTTCTTTGCATGATGGTAGCCAGGGCGGCCGGAGCCGGCACCCTGATCGCGGTGGACACGAGCGATTACGCCCTGAACAACGCTATGAAATTAGGTGCGACCCATGTTGTTAATCCAAAGAAAGAAGACCCCAAAAAAAGAGTGTATCAGATCATACCGGAAGGCCCGGACCTGGTAGTGGAAGCCGCAGGGCCGATCCAGGCAGTAAAATTGATGGTGGACCTGAGGCGGCGCGGCACCAGATGGAACGTTTTCGGCATCACCACTCCGGAAAAGTTCGAGCTGGAAGGCGGTTTGACGCATTTTCTGGAAGGACGCATGGACGCCAGCTTCGGCACCAACCCCCTGGCCATGTCCAAAGCCATCCGGTTGATGGAAAAGAACCTCGTGAACACCGAGCAGATCATCTCCCACCGCTTTCCTCTGTCCAAAATTAATGAAGCGATGGATATCATGTCCACCCCAGACCACAACAAGATCATCATCAACCCATGAAAGCCTTTGTCAACACCGCTCCCCATAAATTGGAACTCCGGGAAATTCCTTTGCCCCAGCCGGGACCAGGCCAGGTGCGCATCCGTACCGGAGCCTGCGGTATCTGTGCCACAGACTTGCTGATGATCGCGGGCTGGGAGCGCACTGGGTTCCCCTGCATACCCGGACACGAATGGTCTGGGACCTGTGGACAGCCTGGGGCCGGGCGTGGACCCTAAATATCTGGGCCAGCGCTGCGTGGCCTACAATGTCCTGAAAGACGGCGGGGAAGTGGGCTTCGAGCACCCGGGAGGATACGCCGAGTTTTTCCTCACCGAGGCGGGAAACCTTCAGGTGCTAGCCGGGGACTTTCCCCTGAGCCGGGCGGCCCTGATCGAACCCCTGGCCGTGTGTGTGCGGGGGATGAAGCGCCTGGGAATGAGGGACAAAAGTTCCTGCCTCGTGTTCGGGGACGGGCCCATAGGTTTTTTGATGCTCATGCTGCTGAAACGCCAGGGGCTGAAAAATGTCTGCCTGGTGGGCGGTCGCAGGGAAAGGCTGGAACTGGCCGGAGAACTCGGGGCCGGGCAAACCCTGAACTACCATGAGTTAAAAGGAGACCTGGCCAGGGAGATCAACAAGCGCTGCGGGGCGCGGTTTGCCAATGTCATAGAGTCTTCTGGTTCGGCGGCGGCCTTAAAAGCAAGCATAGAACTTGTCCAAACCGCAGGCAAGATACTGGTGATAGGCGATTACGGGACCAGTTGCGCCGATTTTCCCTGGAACGACCTGCTGCACCAGGAAATGGAACTCATCGGCAGCAACGCCAGTGCCGGAGCGTGGCCAGAGGCGGTCTCCCTGGCCACGGCCAACACACTCAGCTTGGACCGCTTGATCACCCACAAGCTACCCGCTTCCCAATGGCTGGAAGCAGTGGAACTAGTGCGCGGTAAAAGGGAAAACGTATTCAAAGTGGTCTTGGAGTGGTGAAGATCAATGAAACAGCGGGAAAAACCGGCCCGCGGGCCTGGATCTTTTGGTTACTTGACAAAAATAAGGGCGTTTTGTAAAGTAGCCCAACTACTGCCGTAGTTCTCAAAAAGCATTCAGCCAGCTATGCTGGCTGACCAAAGGAGTCCCCATACGGGGACTGAAAAGAGTAACCTCCTTTGGAATCCTCTCGGAAAGGAAGCTGGTTATTGTAATAGCGCTTATGCGCTACCCCGATGAGAATAAATATAGCGTTGCTCAGTGCTGAACCAAAGGAATTTAATAACGTAGAAACAGCGGATACGCTGCACTGGTCCGATCCTGAGGCCAGTTTGGCCGGCCCCGTGGCCGTGAATCTGCAAGTTTGGAAAAAGGACCCCAAAACCTATATCGTTTCAGGGGGAGCCAAGGGCAAGGTCGAGCTTGTGTGCAGCCGCTGCGCCGAGACTTATACCACCGAGGTCAAAAGCGACCTGGACCTGGAATTCCGCCAGGGCACGGAAAAGAAATTGACCGGAGATGTCGAGGTCACCGAAGAGCTGGCCAAAAGATGCTTTTTCGAGGGGGCGTTTTTTGACCCGGCAGAAGATATCAGGCAAAGCCTGGTGTTGGGCCTGCCGATGAAGCCTTTGTGCAAGGTAGATTGCAAAGGATTGTGCCAGAAGTGCAGGAAAAATCTGAATACCGGCCAATGCCGGTGCAGCAAGGCTTAATTTAAAATAGAAGAGGAGCAGTCATGGCAAACCCAAAGCGTCGTCATTCCAGGACCCGCAGAGATAAAAGAAGGGCGAATTGGAAGCTTGTCCCGCCGCAACTTTCGCTCTGTCCCCAGTGCCACGAGCCTAAGATGCCACACGTTATGTGCAAGAACTGTGGCTATTACAACGGGAAACAGGTCATATCCTAAGCCAACCCAAGGAGGCTTTTATTCTGCCAGCCCAGTCTAAAGGCAGTCTAACCATTGCCTTGGATGCCATGGGAGGGGATAACTCGCCATCGGTCGAGGTCCAAGGAGCCGTGGAAGCGGTCAAGGAATTTCCCGGCCTTCACATCCTGCTGGTCGGCCAGGAAGAGGCGGTCAGAAAAGAGGTCCTCAGGCACCACGCCAGCCATCTTCCGCTTTCCATTGTTCCCGCGAGCGAAGTCATCTCCATGTCCGAATCGCCTATGGCCGCCATCAAAACAAAAAAGAACTCGTCCCTGGTCGTCACCGCCAACCTGGCCAAGGCCCATAAAGCCGAAGCCATGGTCTCGGCGGGCAACACCGGAGCCACCATGGCGGCAGCCCTGATGTCCCTGGGCAGGATCAAGGGGGTCAGCAGGCCGGCCATTGCCACGCCCATGCCGTCTTTGGACGGCGGCAGCGTGTTCCTGGATGCCGGAGCCAACGTGGATTGCAAGCCGCCCTATCTGCTGGAATTCGCCGTGATGGGCAACATCTACGCCAGGGAGATCCTGAAAAAAGCCAATCCCCGGGTGGGGCTCCTCAATATCGGCGAAGAGCGGGGCAAGGGCAATCTCCTGGTGCAGGAGGCTTTACCTCTGTTCGAAAAGGCGTCGTTCAACTTCATCGGCAACGTGGAAGGCCGGGATATCATCAACGGGAAATGCGATGTCATCGTATGCGACGGTTTTATCGGCAATGTGGTCCTAAAATTCGGGGAGGGTCTGGCCAAGATCATCTTCGATGAGATCCGCAAAGGAATCATGTCCAATGTGTTCACCAAACTGGGCGGACTGCTGGTCAGGCCGGCTTTTAAAAACCTGAGGAAGAAAATGGACTACAGCGAGTACGGCGGGGCGCCCCTCTTGGGCGTCAACGGCATCTGCATCATTTGCCACGGCAGTTCGTCTCCCAAGGCGATCAAGAACGCGTTGCGGGTCGCTTCGGAGTTCGTGCGCCACCACGTCAACGACCACATCAGAGAAGACATCAAGAGGTTAGAGGAAAGTCCTGCCCATGGCTGAGAAAATCATTGCCGGCATTACAGGCATCGGGAGCTACGTCCCCAAAAAAGTTTTGACCAATGCTGACCTAGAAAAGATCGTAGATACCACCGATGAATGGATCAAAACCAGGACCGGTATTGAGGAGCGGCACATTGCCGACAAGGATGAGGCAACTTCTGATATGGCCGTCAAGGCGGCCCATCTGGCTTTAAAGGACGCAAAGGTCAGCGCCGCTGACCTGGACCTCATCATCGTGGCTACTGTCACTCCGGACAACCTGTTTCCTCCGACTGCCTGCTTAGTCCAGCACCAGATCAAAGCCACCAAGGCCGCTGCTTTTGACCTGGAGGCAGCTTGCCCTGGTTTTGTGTACGGTCTGACCATAGCAACCCAGTTTATTCAGGCGGGTTTTTATAAAACAATACTCATTATAGGGGCAGAGAAGCTTTCCGCTATCACCAACTGGAAAGACAGATCTACCTGCGTGCTGCTGGGGGATGGAGCCGGAGCAGTGGTGGTCCAAGCTGTTGCGGGAAACAACGGTATCCTGTCCTGCTATCTGGCGGCGGACGGGGCAGGGGGGGAGTTTTTGCAGATGCCTGGGGGGGGCTCCCGCCATCCCGCCACGGTGGAAACTGTTGAGAAGGGTATGCATTTTCTGCAAATGAACGGCAGGGAAGTTTACAAAATGGCCGCCAAGGTGATGGTGGAGGGAATCCATTCAGTAGTGCAAAGAGGCGGATATGCCATCGGCGACCTGCAATGGATATTTCCCCACCAAGCCAATATACGTATCATAGAAGCCCTAGCCGAAAAAATAGATATTCCTAAAGAGCGCATTTATATCAATATCCAAAAATACGGCAATACTTCCGCGGCCTCGATCCCATTGGCCTTAGATGAAGCCTACCAACAAGGCAAACTTAAACCCGGCGATTTGATCACTCTGGTTTCCTTTGGCAGCGGTTTTGTCTGGGGAGCCGTATTGCTGCGCTGGTGCAAGCCAGTTCATCGGTCCTAATCTGGAGGAGAATCTGAAAACCGCCTTTATTTTTCCGGGACAGGGCTCCCAGTATGTGGGGATGGGCAAAACCTTTTATGACAACTCCAGCGAAGCCCGTTCCTGCTTCGAGCAGGCCGATAAGATCCTGGGTTTTTCTCTAAGCGCCTTGTGCTTCCAGGGGCCGGAAGAACAGCTGCGCCAGACCGAGAACGCCCAGCCGGCTTTATTCGTGGTGTCAGCCATTGCCACCTTACTCCTCAAGGCCAAAGGAATCAAACCCGACCTGGTGGCCGGACACAGTCTTGGGGAGTGTACGGCTTTGTGGGCAGCCGGGGCGTTTGATTTTGAGCAGGGTGTGCGGCTGGTCAGGAAAAGAGGCTCCATCATGGCTGAGGCAGGAAAGAAAAATCCCGGGTCCATGGCCGCTATTCTGGGATTAGACTCCCAAGCCGTCGCTGACCTTTGCCGGGAATGCTCGGATGCCGGGATCGTTGAGCCGGCCAATTATAACTGCCCGGGCCAAGTCGTTATTTCCGGTCATAAACAGGCAGTGGCAAAGGCAATGGAAAAGGCCAAAGAAAAAGGCGCGGCCAAGGTCGTTGCTCTGGCGGTCAGCGGAGCTTTCCATTCAAAATTGCTGGAGGAAGCATCCGAAGAATTCGGCGAATTTCTTGGGACTTTTCCTTTTCAAGCTCCCAATGTTGGAGTTGTTTCCAATGCCAGGGCTGATTTTGTCAGGACCCCGGAGGCTATCCGGCAGGCCCTGAAAGAACAACTAAAATCGACGGTCCGCTGGGAAGAATGCGTCAAAAAGCTTAAAGAAAACGGGGTCGACCAGTTCTTCGAGGCTGGCGCGGGAAAGGTCCTGACAGGCTTACTAAAAAGGATAGATAAGGCCTCGAAATGCTATTATATTGGCGAATGGGAAGACTTGGCTGATTTGGGAGCGAGACCTTAGCAGGAGAGAGGAGTTAGTGATGAAATTGGAGAACAAAGTTGCTTTGGTGACTGGCGCGTCCAGGGGTATTGGCAAGGCTATCAGTCTGGCCTTGGCTAAAGAGGGCGCGGATTTGGCCCTTATCGATCTGGGCAATATGGACGAGGTCGCCCAGGAAGTCACGGCTTTGGGCCGACAGGTTTTTTGTTTCCAGGCCGACATAAGCCAGGAAGAACAAGTAAAATCAGCTGTAGATGCTATACTTGACAAATTAAAACGCGTGGATATACTCATAAACAATGCGGGGGTCACCAGGGACAATTTGCTCCTGCGTATGAGCGTGGAAGAATGGGAAACTGTAATAAATATCAACCTTAAAGGGGCTTTTCTCTGCACCAAGGCGGTTTCCCGGGTAATGCTCAAACAAAAAAGCGGTAGGATCGTCAATATTGCCTCGGTCATCGGTCTGATGGGCAATGCAGGCCAGGCTAATTATGCCGCTTCCAAAGCCGGCTTGATAGGTTTTACCAAATCTTGCGCTAAAGAGCTGGCGTCCAGACAAATTACAGTAAACGCGATCGCTCCGGGTTTTATTGAGACCCAGATGACCAAAGGTATGTCCGAAGACGTGAGAAAAGCCTTGTTGGAGCTTATTCCTCAAAAGCGCCTGGGGCAGCCGGAGGACGTGGCTAAAGCAGTTGTTTTTCTGGCTTCCGATGACGCGGCGTATATTACTGGTGAAGTGGTCAGGGTAGACGGCGGAATGGTGATGTAAGGGTTCGAGCTACAAAGAACGGTGCCAAATTTGATGATGAAAGCGAGGGGCAATAAAGATGGCCGTTGAAGATAAAGTAAAAGAAATCATAATCGATCAGCTGGGGGTTGCCGCCAACGAGGTCACTCCTGAGGCTTCTTTTGTTGACGATCTGGGGGCGGATTCCCTGGATACCGTGGAGCTGGTCATGGCTCTGGAAGAGGAGTTTGACCTGGAGATCCCGGACGAAGAAGCTGAAAAAATCAAAACCGTCGGAGAGGCGATTGACTATATCAAAAAGCACTCCGCGGCTTCGTAAGAAGTTGTTTCGCTTAGGATGAAAAATCGGGGCTAAAGGTTTTAGCCCCGTTTTTTTATTTATGGACAAAATTGTTCAGAAGATCCCATGGAAAAAAGTGAGCTGAGGAAATGAACCAAAATATCAGAGTCGTGGTGACCGGCCTGGGGGCGATAACGCCCGTCGGCAATGATGTCCAGTCCTTCTGGGAGGGCATCTGCGAGGGAAAGAGCGGAGTGGGGAAGATCACCCTTTTTGATTCCACGAAGTTTGATTGCCACATCGCAGCAGAGGTCAAAGGGTTCAATCCCGAAAACTTCATGGAAAAGAAAGAGGCGCGCCGGTTCGACAGGTTCATCCAGTTCGCCCTGGCTGCTTCTCAGATGGCGGTAGATGACGCCAAGTTGAATATGACCCAGGAGGATGCGCACCGGGTCGGAGTGCTGCTTGGATCGGGTATCGGCGGCATCAAATACTTCGAAGACCAGTGCAAGGTCCTGTTTGAAAAAGGACCGAGCAGGATCAGCCCCTTCTTGATCCCCATGCTGATCGTCAATATGGCCTCGGGTTTGGTCTCTATACGGGTAGGCGCAAAAGGAGCCAATCTGGCCGTGGCTACGGCCTGCGCTTCGGCATCCCATGCCATCGGGGTCTCCTATGATATTTTGAAAAAAGGAGATGTTCAGGTCATGATCACCGGAGGTTCGGAAGCGGCGATCTGCCAGGTCGGCATCGGCGGATTTTGCGCGATGGGTGCCTTGTCTCTTAGGAACGACGCTCCCGAGAAGGCCAGCCGGCCCTTTGAAAAGAACAGGGATGGTTTTGTGATGGGCGAAGGCGCCGGGATCGTAGTGCTGGAAACTTTAGACCACGCGGTCAAAAGAGGAGCCAAGATCTACGCGGAAGTGGTGGGATTTGGCATGAGCGGAGACGCCTATCATATGACCGCCCCGAGCGAAGACGGAGAGGGCGCGATCCATTGCATGCAGATGGCGATGAAAGAAGCAAGAGTATCCCCGGCCCAAGTCCAGTATATCAATGCCCATGGGACTTCCACGCTCTTGAATGACAAGATCGAGACCCTGGCGATCAAAAAGATCTTTGCGGAACAGGCCGGGCAGGTAGCGGTCAGCTCGACGAAATCCACTACCGGGCACCTGCTGGGTGCCTCTGGCGGTGTCGAATTTATCGCCTCGGTCCTTGCTATCACGCATGGCGTCCTTCCTCCGACTGTGAACTACGAGGAAAAGGACCCCGATTGCGACCTGGATTATGTTCCCAATAAGGCAAGAAAAAAGGACGTCGAGATGGCGCTATCCAACTCTTTTGGTTTTGGTGGTCATAATGTTACCCTCGCTGTTAAAAAATATAGGGTTTAAAAGAAGCCAGTCCTCGGTCAGCCCAGAGAGGAAGAAGGTCCTTCTGGAGCTCAAAAAAAAGCTGGGCCTGAATATCAAAGACCTGGACCTTCTGGAAAAATCTTTCAGGCATTCTTCTTATGTCCATGAGAAAAAGATGCCCGGGACCTCCAACGAGACCCTGGAGTTCTTTGGGGATTCTGTCCTAGGGCTGGTCGTCAGTGAATATCTGTATAAAAACTTTCCGACCCTGACCGAAGGTGACCTGTCCCAATTGAAATCTGTGGTCGTCAGCGCCGCAATCCTGGCCAAAAAAGCGAGGGAAATGGAGCTGGGAAAGTATTTGTTGCTGGGTAAAGGGGAGGAGCAAAGCGGGGCCAGGGAAAGGGGAACCTTGCTGGCGGACACCCTGGAAGCTTTGATTGGAGCGTTGTACCTGGACGGCGAATTGAAGGCGGTCCGGCCGTTCATACTGCAGCAATTCTCCAAGGAGATCGAAAAAGTTTACGGCGAGGGCCAATGGCAGGATTATAAAAGTTTGCTGCAGGAGATGAGTCAGCGTAAGTGGCGGGTCCCGCCCTACTACCATGTCATTGCCGCTCACGGCCCTGACCACGACAAGACTTTCGTGGTGCGTGTTTCCATCCGGGATAAAGTGTTCGGGGTCGGCCGGGGTAAAAGCAAAAAAGAAGCGGAACAGATCGCGGCCCGGAAAGCTTTGGGCCATATAAAAATGGACAGCCATGAGCCGGCCAAAGGGACTGCACCCAGGCCCACAGGGAATCACAATCCATGAGGAAGGGAGCTAAGGCCAATGAGTAGAGAAAAGCGGAGGCAATTAATAGCTTTTTTTATCGGGCTAGGCATCACCGTGTTGATCATTCTGGCAAGCTTCATGGATATCTTTGAAAGGCAAGAGCTCAAGCTGCTCGACCTGTGGTTCACCACGCGAGGTCCGCTTTCTGTCCAAGACAAACCGAGTTTGAGCCGGATTGTCATCGTATCCATTGACGACGCTTCCTTCAGGGAACTTAACCGGCGCTGGCCTTGGCCGAGGCAATGGCACGGCGAGCTTGCCAAAAAACTCAAAGCAATGGGTGCCCAGATCACCGCCTTCGATGTCGCTTTTACAGAGTCGACCGAGCAGGAAGACTTCAACCAGAACTTGCTCGGTAACCTGAAAGATTCCACGGATAGTTTGATCGCAAAACATTTGGCCAAGGTCAAAGGGTCCGTCCTCAAGCCGTTCAAGGAAGATCTGGACCAGCTTTTCATCAAACCAAAGACGGGGATGCAGGACCAGCTCTTTGCCCGCGATATCAAGGAGGCGGAAAATGTCATCCTGAGCGGGATGTATTCTGAAGACGACCAGCGGCTTGAATTGCCGGTTCCGGTCCTGGCCGAAAGCTGTCTGGGGGTTTCACTGGCGAATGTCAATGAGGATTTGGATAGCTTTAACAGGCGGATGGGGGCTTTGCGGAGCGTCGATAATAAATTGTACCTTCCAACCGCCTTAAAGGTCTATTTGGTCTCCGAAAATAAACAGCTGGAAAAAGCGGAACTTCAGCCAGGACAACTAGTCCTCAGCCTGGCCGAAGAAGAGGTGTCCGCCCAAAAAGAGAAGATCCTAATCCATCAAAAGTTGCGCATTCCCGTTGACGCCAAAGGACAGATGTTGATCAATTTCGCGGGGGTGTCAGGTTCGATCTCCACGATCCCTTTTTACAAAATTTACAATAATGAGATCGGCGCGGAGCAGATCAAGGATAAGGTCGTATTCGTGGGTTCTACAACTCCGATCTTGCATGACGTTTTTTCAACGCCTTTCAAGCACATGCCAGGGGTGGAGCTCATCGCCAATGCCTATCGGACGCTGGTGGACGAAGATTTTATAAGGAAGATCAAGCCATCCACCCAATTCTGGGCGTTACTGTTTCTCGGCGCGCTGACCAGCATTTTATTGCTCAGCTTCAATCCTATTTTGGGTTTGGTCTTTACGGGTGTAATCATGCTCGGCGTTTTATTCACTGCCTGTTATCTGTTCCTTGCGCAGAATGTCTGGTGGCCTATTGCCGATGCCCTTTGGCTTATCTTTTTATGTTATGTCGGCATTATCCTTTTCAAGGTTTTGATCGAAGAAAGAGAGAAAAGGAAGATCAGGGGGGTGTTCAGCCGTTATGTCTCGAAGCAGGTCGTGGAGGAGCTGTTGAAAAATCCCGAGGAGTTAAAAATGGGCGGCAATAAACAGCACGTGACCATCCTGTTCTCGGACATCCGTTCTTTTACCTCCATGTCGGAGAAGATGGCCCCTGAAGAAGTTGTCCACATCCTGAATGAGTATCTTGCGGCGATGGTGGATATTGTGTTCAAAAATGGCGGGACTTTGGATAAATTTGTTGGCGACGCGGTCATGGCAACGTTTGGAGTGCCCAAGCCTCATCCGGATGATGCTTTTAGGGCGGTCAAGACAGCTATGGATATGATGGCGGAATTAGGGAAGCTTCAGGCCAAGTGGCGTTCTGAGGGGAAGAATCCCTTTGATATTGGTATCGGGATCAACTCGGGCGATGTTGTCGTGGGCAATATGGGCTCGCCCCAACGGATGGAATTTACCGTTATAGGTGATAATGTTAACCTGGCCTCTAGAATGGAGAGCTTGAATAAAGAGTTTCACGCTCATGTCCTTATCAGCGGACAGACCTATGAACTGGTCAAAGATAGGGTAGAGGTCCGTTACGCCGGCGAAACAAAGGTGAAGGGCAAAGAAGAGTCTGTGCACGTTTATGAGCTATTAAAAATGCTAGAGGCCCCAGCAAAGGCGTAAGTTCAAGGCGTATGGTTTGGGGACCATCGAGACCGGATTTTCTTGTTCATGAGGAGCTATTTTGTATTTTAAAAATTTGAGGATCAGTGGATTCAAATCTTTTGTAGATACCACCGAGATCAATTTTGAGCCGGGCATTACCGCGATCGTGGGGCCCAACGGATGCGGGAAGAGTAATATTCTGGATTCCATACGGTGGGTCCTTGGCGAGCAGGGTTTAAAAGCCATCCGCTGCAACCAGATGGAAGATGTTATTTTTAATGGTTCAGCACAACGCAAGCCCATCGGTATGGCCGAAGTTTCCCTGACCATCAACAATGAAGCAAAGGTCCTGCCAATTGATTTTTCCGAGGTCACCGTGACCCGTCGTTTGTTCAGAGGCGGGGAAAGCGAATATCTGATCAACAAAGCTCTCTGCCGCCTGAAAGATGTCCAGGAATTGTTCATGGATACCGGTCTGGGAACCGACGCTTATTCGATCTTTGAGCAGGGGAAGATGGATTTCATTCTCAATTCAAAACCCACGGAACGGCGCTCTATATTCGAAGAGGCGGCAGGTATCAGCAAGTATAAGTTTAGACGTGAAGAGACCCTGCGGAAGCTGGAAGCCACGGAACAGAATTTATTGCGGATCAACGATATCGTTCTGGAGAACCGGAGGCAGATCAATTCGCTCGAAAGGCAGGCAAAAAAAGCAGAAAAGTTCCGACAACTCAAAAATGAGCTGGAACAACTTGACCTTAAACTGGGACAGTTCAAGGTCAGGGCCATGTCCAGCGAGTTGGCCGGGCTTCAAGAGGTCGCAAAAAATTTGCAGGGGGAATTGCACCGGATAGAACTGGCCAGTTATGAGAAAGAGAACGAACAAAAAGCAGGCCAGGAAAAACTCAGGAAAGTACAAGATTATCTTTCGGAACTGCAGAAAGATATTTATCTGGCCAGTTCGCAGGAGCAGAGTTTACAGACACAAAAAGAGGTCTCGCGGGAGAAGATCAATAACCTTGACAATAAGAGACAGGAAACTTTCCGGTTGATTGAGGTCACCAAGGTGCGGGCTCAGCAGTTAAAAGAATTGCTGGAAACCCTTAAAGAACAAGATCTTGTGCTGACCGCCCAGATCAAGCAGGATGAGGAAAGCTCCGACAAGTGCCAACAAGAGATCAGTGCCTCCAAAGCGGAAATCGAGAGGTTGAATCAGGAGAAAAACAGGATTGCGGCGGAAGTGACCGAGTTAAGACAAAAGCAGTTTTCCGCCAAGAACGAAATAGTTCGGACGGAACAGAGTATCCGGCACGAAGAGCTGGAGATCAACCGGTTCACCCTGGAAGTCAACAAGGTCAAAGAAAAAAGGGACCAGGGTGATGTTTTCATCAACAGGCTCTCCCTGGAAGATGAAGCCTGCCAACAGCAGCTGGATCAGATTGAAGCCAAATCCAAGGACCTGCAGGAGCAGTTGTCGCGCCTTGAGCAGGTTTTAACGACTTTGGAAACCATGCTGGAGCAGCTACGGAAAGAATATGTCACGACAAGTTCGAAGCTAGAGTTTCTTGAGCAGATGGAAAGTTCGCAGCAGGGAATTGAAGAGGGGGCCAGGAATTTATTAAGGACTCCCCCGGATCAACTGAAGGATGTTTTTAGGGTTCTGGCCGATGTCGTTTCCGTCGATGCCGACAAAGAGAAGGTGCTTGAGGTTTTCCTCGGCCCGAAATTGCAAGCGCTCCTTACCGATGATGCAGAGATGGTCTGGTCGGCCATGATGTATCTAAAGGAGAAAAAACTAGGACGAGCATTTTTTGTGGACCCCGAGTTCCTCAAAACATTCTCCCCCAAAGAGAACCTCCCGGAAGTCATCCTGCAGTCATCCGGTGTCCTTGGTTGTCTGAGGGATTTTGTCAAAGTAGAAGAGGATTACAAACCAATTGTCGAAGGCCTGCTGGGAGAAACCCTTTTGGTGGAAGACCTAGAAAAAGCCAGAATTATCCTCCATGGAGCCACCGCACCGCTTTCAATCGTGACCCTTAATGGCGAGGTGTTGCGTCAAGATGGCATTGTTGAAGGGGGGCTATTTGCTCCTGTTCACGGCGGACTTTTATCTAGAGAGAGGGAAATCAGGAATTTAAAACAGGAATCAGAGAGGCTGCAGAGGGCAATCCTGGACTCCGAGGGCGAACAAGCCAAGACTTTGACCCAGGCAAAGGCGCTGGAAGAAGAACTCAATGCTTTAAAAGCGAACCAGCAAGAGACGCAGATACTAGTCGCCAAGCTGGAGAAAGAAAAGAGTTTAGGGCTAGAACAAAAACAAAAGGTCGGCGAGGAGGAGACAGTTCTTCTGGCCGGAATCAAGGAAGCAAAAGGCAGGTCCGCTCGTTTAAGCGAACAGATATCTGAATATCAACAATCCCTCCTTGAGCTGGGGAACCAAGAGTCCGGGCTTTTACAGATGGAACATGATGCGCTCAATAAATTGCAACAGGCGGAAGCCCATTATACGAATTTAGGAAAGACCCTGTCCGCGATGAATATTCATTTGGCCCAAAACCAGGAGAAGAAAGCCGCGGTCATGAAGGAAAGGGAAGAGAAGGTCCGTCAAGGCGATGAAGTCGAGCAGCAGCTCAATGATATGAATGTTTTCATCAATGAAAGCAAGGCCAGCCGGGATCAAATTGAGGAGATGATCGGGAAGCTAGAGCAGGAACAGGAAAAGCTCAGGAATAATAAACAGAAGAAAGAGGAAAAATTAAAGGAAGAAGAGGGTTTGAAAGACCAGGTCGCCGAAGAGTTGGTCGCCATTGATAATGAAGTTGTTGCTATGCGAAAAAACAAGGAAGAGGTGCAGCGTCAACTTCAAGAGGAGAAGATGAAAGTTGAGAAATTGACCTGGAATGTGGAGCAACTAACTGGCCGGCTCAAGGCCGAATACAATTGGAGCGAGCAGGATTTTCAAGCCTTTGAGGAGAATTATTCTCTGGAATCCAATGAGACGCGCGTCAATGAGCTGAGAGAGAAAATTAAAGACCTCGGTGAAGTCAGCCAACTTGCAATCGAAGAGTATGACGAGCTCTCCAAAAGGCTTACGTTTCTCGAGGAGCAGCAAAAGGACCTTGTAGAATCAAAAGCTTCGTTGCTCAAGTTAATACAACAGATCAACGCCAACAGCCGTGAGCTTTTTAAGGACACTTTTGAAAAGGCCCGGCAGAATTTCAAGGAAATCTTCACGCGTCTTTTCAATGGAGGCGAGGCGGACATCACGTTGGTTGAGGGCGAAGACGTTTTGGAGGCAGGGGTGGAAATCATGGCCCGTCCACCAGGGAAAAAGCTTCAGTCAGTCAGTCTGTTGTCTGGCGGCGAGAGGGCATTGTGCGCCATCGCCATCCTTTTTTCATTGTTTTTGGTCAGGCCTTCGCCTTTTTGCGTGTTGGATGAAGTAGATGCCCCATTGGATGATGCCAATGTCCATCGCTATACACGCTTGCTTGAGCAGTTTCTCAAAACCACGCAGTTTATCTTGATCACTCACAGCAAGCTGACTATGGAGATCGCGGACGTTTTATATGGCGTGACAATGCAGGAACAAGGAGTGTCTAAAATCGTTTCTGTCAAATTCAAAGAGTAAGTTCTTGCCAGTCAACGCTCGCCAACCGCAGAAGGACAGATGTCGCAGTGAGTTGGATAGACAAATTTAAAAATGTATTAAGCAAAACCCGCCAAAAAATATCCGATTCGCTTTTCCCGTTCCTCTTAAGCCAGACTTTCCCTGAGACTTTTTGGGAGGGTTTGGAGGACGCTCTTTTATCATCCGATGTCGGCGGTCCTTTGACCGAAACCCTGCTCACGGAAGTTAAAAAAGAGTTGGCCCAGCGAAAAGTCCAAACTGCCCAAGAGGCCGTTGATATTTTAAAAGAGGTCCTTAAAAAGTTGTTTCCTCTGCCGTTGAAATTGCAAAACAAAATTCCCCAAGTCATCCTTGTTGTAGGGGTTAATGGAAGTGGAAAAACAACCACCATAGCAAAATTGGGCCACTTTTATCAAAAAAACGGGAAGAAAGTCCTATTGGTAGCCGCAGACACATTTCGGGCCGCTGCCCAAGCACAGCTAAAAATATGGGGGGATAGGCTTGGGGTCCACGTGTTTTCCCTGGATGGCAACGCAGGCGCTTCTTCGGTCATCTTTGAGGCTCTTAAAAAATGCTATAACGAGAAAGTGGATGTTGTCCTCATTGATACCGCTGGCCGTTTACATACAAAATTGCCTTTGATTGAAGAGATGAAAAAGATCAAAAAAGTGATTCAAAAGTTTGATCCCGATGGTCCCCATCAGATTTTATTGGTCATTGACGCTTCCACCGGACAAAATGGGCTGACACAGGCAAAGGTTTTTTATGATTCGCTTGGAATTACCGGGCTCATTTTGACCAAACTTGATGGAAGCGCTAAGGGAGGGATGGTTTTTTCTGTTGTCAGTGAGTTGAAAGTGCCGATTATTAAAGTGGGCATTGGTGAAGGGGTAGAGGATTTGGATGATTTTAGCGCAGATGATTTTATTGAAGCTATATTTTCTTTTCAAATATAAAGTTTAAGTTATTTATTAGTAATTATGAGTTTTTCAAATATTTTTATATAAAATTTGTGAAGCTCCATGCATTATATTGGACGTCTATTGACAGATGTGATTACGGTGATATCATTACGTCAGAAGGTGGAAACTAGTAAGGTAGGCTGGACTGCTTTGCAGAAGCCTGTAATTGCCGATTGACTGAGGCAATTTTTTTACAGCGATTTAGTTCGAGCCGATCCTTACTGGTTTTTTACCAGTAAGGATTTTTTATTTAGAAGGAGGGCTTCAAATGATCGCTGGTATTTATACCTCTGCTTCAGGAATGATCGCCTATCAAACCCAAATGGATGTTGTGGCGAATAATCTTGCCAATGTTTCCACGACTGGTTTTAAAAAAGACGAAGCCGTCTTCACGGCCTTTCCTTCCTGGGTCATTCATCGTGTCAATGACAATATCGTTCCCATGGGAAGCGGTGCATTAGATTTGAGGCCTGCCATCGGCGTGAGAGGCGGAGGCGTGCAAGTCATGGACAATAATGTCATCCCGCGTTTTGATCAAGGCTCTTTGCAAGGAACGGACAATCCTTTTGATCTTGCCATTGAAGGGTCCGGTTTTTTTTCAGTGCAGACTCCCCAGGGGATCCGGTATACCCGTAATGGAAATTTTACGCTAAGCAGCAATAAAGAGCTTGTCAATATGGAGGGGTGTCAAGTTTTAGGAAATGATAACAAGCCCATAGTCATAAATGGTGACAAGGTCAACGTGATCGGGGACGGCTCGGTCTATGTTGACGGCATAAAGACCAATCAGGTCGCCCTGACCGAGTTTGCTAACCCCCAATCTCTGACCAAACAAGGCGATGGGTTGTTCATTGCTCCGCAGGGGGTGGCACTAAACACCGGGACGCCACAGTCCAGAGTCCACCAGGGCTCTCTAGAGTCATCCAATGTCAATACAATTGGGGAAATGGTCAAAATGATCGCTACGATGAGAGCGTATGAGGCAAGCCAACGCATGATCAGTTACCAGGACAGCACGCTCGGACACGCGGTCAACGATATTGCCAGAATGGCTTAAAGAAGAAATTATTAAAATCTTAAGCAGAGGAGGAACGGTTAGATGATGAGGACATTGTGGTCAGCTGCGTCAGGCATGTTGGCCCAGCAATTGAATATTGATACAATCAGTAATAACCTGGCGAATGTGAGCACGACAGGTTATAAGAAAAGCAGGGTGGAATTCCAAGATCTGTTGTATCAAACCATTCGACCTTCAGGTGTTCCGCTTTCTACGGGCACGCAAACAGCCATTGGGGTGCAGGTAGGCACAGGTACAAAACCTGTGGCTATCCAAAAGCTGTTCACCCAGGGAGAGACCACGATTACCAACAATCCTCTGGACCTAGAGGTTGACGGAGATGGCTTCTTCCAGGTATCCCAGCCTGATGGAACTATCGCCTATACAAGGGACGGGAGTTTCAACCAGGATGCTGCCGGGCATATCGTTACGCCAGACGGCAATTATTTGCAGCCTGAAATTTCTATTCCGCAAGATATAACCAGCGTCAGCATCAGCTCGGAAGGCAAGGTTTTTGGGACGGTCCCCGGACAAACCGACCAATCGCTTTTGGGCGAAATTGAGTTAGTGAAATTTGTCAACCCTGCCGGGCTTAATGCTTTGGGGGGCAATCTGTACGCCGCCACCTCTGCTTCCGGTGAACCTATCCAGGGTGTCCCCGGTGTCAATGGGTTCGGGTCCATCGCCCAAGGTTCCTTGGAAAATTCAAATGTGCAAGTCGTGGAAGAAATGGTGAACATGATCATATCCCAAAGGGCTTATGAAGTTAACGCCAAGGCCATCACGACGGCGGACCAGATGCTTTCGTTGGCCAATAACCTCAGGGGACAGAACGCATAATAGGGGGGCTGTAGCTTGAGACTCAGGATCGGTAGTTTATTAATTTTAGCTTTAGTGGCCCTCTGCGGTGCGGGGCAAACCAAAGATGGGTCGGGGTCGATATCCATCAAACTTAAAGCGGGCGCTTTAGTCAACGGCAAGGTAGTTTGTCTTAAGGATATCGCGTCCGTGGAAGGGGACGAGGCCCGGGTATCGCAGTTATTGGAGACCCCTCTCATCGACGCGCCTGCCCCTGCTGAAAGCGTCAAAATGACAGAGCAGCAGCTGGAAGCCATCCTGTTCAGGAAGGGCATTGATGCAAGCAGTTTTGCTATCAGTGGGGCCAGTGAGATCCAGATCACAGCAAATTTTAAGGAAATAAAGCATGATGATTTTATCGCCATGGTCAAAGATTACCTCCTCAAAACCATCAGGGTTGATCCCAACGAGCGCCTTACTTTGGACCCCATCTCTTTGCCTGGGGAAGGCGATCTTGTCCTGCCGCATGGCAACATTTCCGTTGAAGTGACCGGCGAGGTCAATCCGAAGAGCAAGCAGATCATGGTACCCGTAAGGATCAAGGTTGATGGGGTCTATTACAAACATTGTTCCGTTGCTTTTAAAGTTCACCGCCTAGCGGATGTCGCGGTGGCTAAAAGGAAGATGGAGCGGCACAAGGTCTTGGAGAACGAAGACATTACCATTGAAGAGAGAGATCTCAATGCCATGTCAGGCGAAGCGATCACTGACATCGGTAGTATTGTTGGAAAGAGGACCACGAGAGCCGTTGCCCCAAAACAGCCCGTGGTGGCCAGTATGGTCGAGATGCCTCCCCTGATCAAAAGGGGGGATGCGGTCACCGTGGTAGCTCGTTATAAGAACTTGCGGATCACCACTTTGGCCGAAGCCAAAGATGACGGTCGTTTAGGGGAAACCATTCGTTTGGAGAACGTGGATTCCAAGAAAGAGGTTAAGGCGATTGTAACCGGGGATAAGCAAGCAGAGATAGAAGTGAAATTATAGATTCGAGGGGGTTTGTATGAAAAAGTCGTTCGTTGTTCCGAAGATAATCCTTGCGGTCCTTCTGGCCAGTGTTTTAGGGTCCATTGCATTCGCGGACTCTTTATGGAGCCCCAATGGTTCAACGGATACCCCGAATTCCCTGTTTTCGGATAAAAGGTCTTTTAAAGTTGGCGATACGGTGGTGGTGCAGATCGTCGAGTCTGCCCAAGCGTCCCAGAACATTTCAACTTCAACACAAAAAGACGGATCACTCAGCGGCGGTGTGGGGACCAATCTAGCCGGCTCTATGAACAATGCGGGCGGTGGTACCTGGTCGGGGGTGGGAGCTAATGAAACCTATAACGGGTTAGGAAAAAACTCGCGGAGCGGCTCTTTTCAAGGCACCATCTCGGTAACGATTAACAAGGTTTTGCCCAACGGGAACCTGGAAATCAAGGGTAGCAGGGTCGTCACCATCAATGATGAGAAAGAGAATATCGAGGTTTCAGGGATAATACGTCCCTGCGACATCAATTCTTCCAATACGGTCCTTTCTACAGCGATCGCCGAAGCCCGGATATTATACGAAGGCAAGGGACCCTTGGGAGAAAAGGCACGCCCTGGCTTTTTGACCCGGTTATTGGATTGGTTGTGGATATTTTAAGAAGGACAAGGGGAGTTCAATTATGTTGAGACGGCATTCAAGCATAATAAAAGTTATTCTTTTCTTGCTGGCTGTCGGAGTCATGGCTCAATCTGCCGACGCCGGTAATGTGCGTGTTCGCAACGCAGCCAGGATACAGGGGGTCAGAGAGAATCAACTTTTAGGCTACGGGCTTGTCGTGGGGCTGCAGTCCACGGGTGACCGTCCTACCAGTATATACAGCACCGGCAACGTCACGGTTCAGACCGTAGTCAACATGCTGCAAAAATTTGGTGTGGTCGTCGCTCCAGGCCAGATCAAGCCGAACAATGTGGCCGCCGTGATGGTTTCAGCGACCTTGCCTCCTTTTGTTAAATCAGGGGATAAAATTGATGTGACCGCATCCTCAGTCGGGGACGCCAGAAGCTTGCAGGGAGGCACTCTGTTGGAGACGCCGCTTTTGGGAGCAGACGGAAATGTCTATGCCGTGGCCCAGGGGAGCGTCTCCGTAGGCGGAGCGGAAACGCAGCCTGGTTTTATTTTCCAAAAACTACCCGTCAACGCGGGCCGTATCCCTGAGGGGGCTTTGGTAGAAAAAGAAGTCCCCACCAGCATCGTAGAAAGAGGGACCTATTTAAATATTATCCTCAACAGGCCGGATTTCACCTCGGCGACAAATCTTACGGATGTTATCAATAAGCAGTTCTGGGGACCTATTGCCAGCGCCAAGGATGCTGCGACCATCAAGATCGAGATACCCTTGGATTATCAAAAGAATATCGTCGAATTTATTGCGGCCTTGGAAGGGCTGGATTTCGATGAAGAGGAGGTTTCCAACAAAGTCGTTATTAATGAACGTACGGGAACCATTGTGATGGGCTTTGACGTACGGATCGACACGGTCGCTATTTCACACGGGAACCTTAGTGTTTATATCTCTCCAGCGCAAGCCATTGTCAATGGAGGCATTCCCGGCGAGACCGTTAAAGTTCCCAAGGGCGATGAGGGCAAGGGGAACTTGTTGGTCATCCCCGGGGAGGCCGTATCGCTTTCGGAAGTTGTCGGAGTTCTGAATAGCATTGGCGCAACTCCCAAAGAAATGATTGCTATTATTCAGGCTATCAAAGACGCTGGCGCGTTGCACGCGACATTAGAGATCATGTAAACCCAATAAATTTGGGGAGGCCACTGCATGGACGGCATAAACAAAATCTCTTTGAACGCAAGTTCTTACGGGATACAAAAAATGTACGGCGCTAATTCCTCATCGCGTCGTCAGGCTGAGTCTGTTTCTCCCGCCCAACAAAAACAATTGGACAAATTAAAGGAAACTGCTCAAGAGTTTGAGTCGCTTTTCCTGTCTTCGATTTTAAATAAAATGAGTGATGTTATTTTCAAATCGGACCTGACCGAGGAAAGCAACGCCACGACAATTTTCAGAGAGATGCGCAACCAGGAGTTGGCGCGGTCGATGTCTAAAGCCGGCGGAATAGGGCTGAGCAAAATCCTATACGACCAATTATCGAAAAATATATAAAAGGAGTTATCGGGGGCCGTTATGGCGATGGTGAATTGTACCAAGTGCGGAAAATTATTTCTCCAAGCGGGGGACAAGCCCATTTGTCTCGAATGTTTGTCTCTCGCGGCCAAAGATTATAAAAAGGTTCATAGTTTTCTAAAACAACATCCGGGAGCCAGGGTGGATGAGGTGAGCGAGAAAACAGGCATCAGCGAAACAATGATCCTGGATTTTTTAAGGGAAGGCAGGCTTTCTTTGCGGGTAAGCAAGAGTTCCGTGTGCCAGTCATGCGGGGTGCCGATCGATAAAGGAAGTTATTGCGATAAGTGTTCCTAATAAATTACTGGGGAAGATACAATGCAAAACAAATTACTTAAAGACCTTTGGAGCGTATTGCAGGAGGAAATAAACGTTTATAAGGAGCTCTACAAGCTTTCCGAAGAGGAGAACCGCTTGTTGGTCAACAACGACCTGGAAGCTTTCCAAAAAGTCGTGCAAAAACAGGAGAAGCTGATTTTGGAGATCCATACGATGGACAACGTGAGGCAAAAAGTGGCTTCGACCATGACCAAAGAACTAGGGGATTCATCCAAGGCGGCCAACATCCCCGACCTTTTTGACAGCTTGGAAGAAGGTGACAAAGCGAAATTAAAGCAGTTGCAAGGGCAAGTCGTCCAATTAAAAGAAAAGCTTGATGCGATCAACAAGACCAATGGCGTGCTGATATCCAATGCCCTCCAATATTTGAAGTTTTCCCACAGGATCTCAGGCGGCAAGCCGGAGAAAAATCCCCAGGGAGAGGTTTATAGCGATCTGAAGGAACCGAAAAAAAAGACACCACGCAAATCTTCGACGATTGATACGAAGATCTGAGAAAAGGAGGTCGTCACTATGAATTTCAGCGGATTGGGTTTCAGTATCGCCAACAGCGCTTTTGGGGCCTTGTCACAAGCCCTGGATGTTTACGGAAATAATGTCGCCAATGCCAACACGCCGGGTTACAGCCAGGAGGTCGCAGACCTTTCCGAGGGGATACCGCTTGACGGGTCCGGCGTCGCAGCCGGGCAAATAGGGACAGGAGTCCGTCTGGTCAGTATTTCAAGAATGAGGGACGAGTATCTCGATCTGCAGACCTATTATCAAAATATGATCCTGGGGCAGAACGAGTCTTTGAACGACGTTTATAACCAGTTGAAAGTGATATTCCCCGATGCGGTTTCCATGACCGCCACCGGTCTTTCCGCCGCGATGAGCCAATTTTTTACCGACTGGTCAGCTTTAGCCGCGGATCCCTCCAGCGGGACTTTGCGTTCCAATTTAATGAATGACGCAGTCAGCATGTCCTCTCTGTTCAATAGTACAGCCAAGCAGTTGGTTTCCGAGGTTACCACAGTAAATCAGCAAATTTCATCAGATATAAACCAGGTCAATAGCTATTTGACCCAAATTGCATCTCTGAATCAAAGTATTACGGTAGCCAGCGGTAATGGGCAGAATCCCAATCAATTGCTGGACCAGAGGAATCTCCTAATAACCAACCTTTCGGAGTTGATCAATTTTTCTACAGTTACGCTTTCCGACAATACCATTACTTTACAAATTAACGGTATCGCTTTGGTGCAGGGCGGAACTGCCAACCAATTAAGCGCCTGCGCCGATCCGAATAATCCGTCTTTTATTGATGTAGGATGGAGGCAGGGGTCGGCTAGTTCTACGCCGACCTATGATCTGACCAGCAAGATCACCGGCGGGAAGATCGGGGGGCTCATCCAAAGCCGTACCAGCGTTTTGTTGCCTTTGCAGTCAGAACTAAACCAAATCGCGAGCAGTATGATAACCCAGGTCAACACTTATCATGAGGCCGGTTATAATACGACCGATGGGACAACCTATGGTATTGGGATAAATACTGAGATACCTTTTTTTGATGGAACCAATGCTCAGTCCATCTGCGTGAATCCAGCCATTCAGGATAACGTTTCTTTGATCGCGGCTAGCAAAGACCTCAATCCAGTTACCGGCGCTGTGGATGGCCAGAATGCAGATCTTATTGCCGGGTTGCAAGATGTGCTTCTCAACAGCAATGAGCAGTCCGTGATCGCGATGAATTTTGGGAAGCCCGGCCGGATCGATCCGGCTATGCCTATGAGTTGGGGGGTTACGACTGCGATCAATGGCGCAGGGACCAACCTCACCAATTTTTCTCTTGCTCCCAACCCCGCGGGAGGGACCCTTTCAGTGGACGGCGTTGCGGTGCCGTGGTTGGCCGGCCAATCTTTGAACACTATCATCAATAACATCAACCTTGCTTTGGGCGGCCAGGCGTTTGCCTGCTTTAATACCACAACGCAAGAAGTCACTTTTACGGGCAGCCAGCAGGTAATCCTTCGCGATGTGTCAGGAAACTTGACCACAGTGTTCAGGGCGGCCTTGCAGCTCTACAGCGCCACTAATATCAACATTGAACCAGGGCCGAACCAGATGCGCGTGGACCCGGCCATGCCTATGAATATTAATCCATCTCCGGCCACGGACCCGGTGAATTTATTGGGTTATAATGAGATCAATTTCTTTGTCGCGCCCAGCCAGTTTGGGACGGTCAGTGTCAATAACAACCCCATCGCCTATACCGATGCCACACCTATTAATACGATTGTCGGCGCTATCCAAGGTATCCCAGGATTCGGCACTTCCTTTTTTAATACTGCGACACAGCAGTTGGTTCTGCGCACATCGCCGGCACAGGGGATAAGCGTGGAAGATATTGGCGGAAACTTTAACGAGTTCATGCAAATGCCTCCGACAGGGGATTTCAGCGATGTTTATAACGACCTTATTTCCAAAGTCAGTGATGGGGCCACCGCTGTCACCAACAATCTTACGACAGCCAACGGGGCTTTGACCCAGATCCAGAACAACCAGGACAGCGTCGCCAAGGTGAATATTGACCAGCAGGACGCGATCATTGACCAACTGGGCAAAACCGCTGAAGCGGTTTTACGTTATGAAGAGACCCTTAATGAATTGCTCAATGTCTTGATAAACGGTATGGGGTCAAACAATAATAATAATCCATCTTCTTCCTCTCCAGCATAGGATAAGGCGTAAAGCAGGTTTTTCGTCCTTTTGAGGGGTTTTTTGTTGCCAGAAAAGAAAAAAGGACGCCCCACCAGGTGTCATATTTTATTCCTAGATTTAGGAACTTTTGTTTAAGTATTGCGTCTAATATATAATAGAAGTAAGGGAAAAGTTAGAGGAGGGGCGCGAGGTGAAAAATTTACTTAAAAAGCGTATTTTGGTCCTGGGGTTTGTTTTGACTTTTGGCTGGTCATCCTCTGTTTGGGCTGCGGATTGGCCGATTTTTCATTTTGACGGCAGTTCCGGTTTTACCACGGACAGTATTGGGGCGCAGAATCTGGAGAGGTGGAATCATCCTTGTCCCAATGCACCCACTTCATGCGTAGTGATTAATGGTTTCACCTATTACACCACCCAAGCAGGAGTTTATAAACTGGACAGCACCGGAGCTCTATCCTCCACTTGGCCGATAAATCCGGTCAATCCTTCCAGTCTTTCCACAACCTACTACACGATGCCGGCTTACTGGAATAGCGTGATCTATGTCGGGGCCTGGGACCCTACCCAATCCAGTAAGAACGGCGTTTATGCGATCAAAACTGCTGATGGCTCTGCGTATTGGACCAATCCGCCGACCTGTCCTGGTTACTGCAACTACAATACCTCCCAGATCAATACCTACGCGGCTCCCATAGTCGGAAATGCCGGAGCGGTGGAGGCTGTTTTTGTGGGGGATACTGGCGGTAATATTTACGCTTTTGACACGACCAAAACAATCCCTACCGCTCTCTGGAGCCACAACCTGGGAACCATGGGACTTTATTCCACTCCGGCTTATTGGACAGATGGAACAGATGCCTGGGTCTATTTTGCAATGGTTGCCAGTAACCCCATCAATAGCAAGATATACAAAGTTTTTGCGTCCAGCGGTTTTTGGTTTGGCCCGCCCTTCGGTGTTCATTCCAATCCCTGGGCTTGGCCGGCGGTAGGGACCGTAGAAGGTTTTTATTCCTCGCCGGCTGTGGACAGCAGCGGCAATGTATATGTTGGATGCGATAACGATAATGTCTATTCTATATCTTTGACCGAGACGATGAATTGGACCTTTACGGCTGGGGATGTCGTAAGATCGAGCCCTGCAGTAGCCACGCTGGGCGGGACTCACTATGTTTTTGTGGGTTCCAACGACGGCAATCTCTATGCGCTCAATGCGAATACTGGAGCGCAGATATGGAATTATCAGGTGGGAGTCCCTGGTTACGCCGCATTGGGTGCTCCGGCAATCAGCCGGGATGGCCTGGTTTATTTTGGCAGCGGGAGTCTCTCGGCTAATATGTATATTTTTCAGGGCAATCCACTTCCATCCACTACGCCTCAAGTGGTAGCCACGGTAGGCCCGTGGGGTGTTAACAGCATATTATCCCCAGCACTCAGCGATACAACCGCAGGCGGCGGATTTCCTGCCGCTTATGTTGCCGCGGATAAAATCTATTGCTTGGGACCGACCTATACTTTGACCCAGTCGGCTACGCCTACGGTGACTGGGACGCCCGGCCCGCCTAGCACTTCAACGCCAACTTTGACGCCCTTGACTCCGTTTAATACTCCCACTATTACCGTAACATTCACCTGCACTTTGACTCCCACAATTACCACGACGGCCACTGCCACTCAGACAACTACCATGACCCCCACCATCAGCCCCACTAGTACTCTTACCCTGACATTGACGCCGCCCCCGTATATCATCGTATATCCCAATCCGATGAATTTCAGCCAATATAAAGGGGTTAAGATCATCGGAACGCCTATTCTTGGCGCCGATATTGCCATCTATACTATTTCAGGAGAAACAGTGAGAAAGGTTTCCAAAAATACAGCTTACCCATTTATTTGGGACGGTAATAATGACGACGGTGTACCTGTGGTCACGGGCCTTTATCTCTATATCATCAACACCGCTGACGGCAATAGCATCAAAGGCAAGTTAGCCATCATTCGTTAACCTGGGGGAATCTGTTTGAAAATTTTATTGTGGCCGGCAACAATATCCCGTCCTAAGGCCGAGCCCCAAAACCATAGAGGTGTTTTAGTCGGCAGTGCCGCAATGAACCCAGCCACAATCCCCGATATCAAACCTTGTCCACGGTGGACATCACGACTGCTTCTGGGAATAGCAGTTTTATTGGTATTCCCGGCTTTAAACGCTCAGAAGGCCATGGCTCAAGAGTCTCGTGGGGGGACAACGGCCGCCAATTTTCTGAAGATAGGTGTGGGGGCCAGGCCGCTGGGCATGGGCGGAGCCTACGTGGCTATTGCCGATGACTCGAGCAGCGCTTACTGGAACCCGGCGGGATTAGCCAATATGGACGCTCAAGTCATCCAATTGGAGCACGCGGAATGGTATGAAGGCATACAATATGAATATTTTGTCGTTGCCCAGCCCGCAGAGTCCTTCGGCCTTCCTATTTGGGGCGCTATGGCCTTCTCTTGGTATTATTTGCACATGGGTGATATCCAGCGGACCTTAGAAGACAATATGAGCGGCGACGTGGTCATTCCAGGCGGCTCCTATTCCGCGGCAGACAGTATTCTTGCCATTTCGTACGGGGGCCAGCTGACCAATTTCCAGGCTTTTGGCATTGGTCTGAAATTCCTGAATCAAAAGCTGGATTATCTAAATAATAGCGGGATGGCATTTGATTTTGGGATCCAAAGCGCGGCGCCATTAAAAAATTTAAAGATAGGCCTGACCCTGTCCAATATGGGCCAGGATTTTATGGGCAGCCCGTTACCCACTACATTTAAAATGGGTGTTAATTATAAACTTGCCGGGAGGGGATTCCCCGGCGAATGGAACAACGAGATAGACGGGTTGCTGCCGCTGATCAATAGCGATCAAATACCCCAGGCCCTTTTTGGCTCGGAATATGCCATCAACATGAGCACTCAAAAATATTCGTTCCGGGTCGGGTATGACACGGGTAGAGAGATTGGAACTGCTTTTACAGGGCTTTCCCTTGGCCTAGGATACCTTATCCGATTGGGAAGGTTGGACCTGGGAATAGATTACGCCTATCTATTTCAGGGAGACTTTGGCGCGACCCACCACTTTACTCTCAATTTAACTTTTTAATTTTCCAGTCAAATTATCTTTAGAAAGTTGTTGACAAAAAAAGAAGTTAAACTAATGTATGGGTAAGATATTTCTTATGTTTTGGTTTCATGAAGGTTTTGTTAAGATGATTTTCGATTTTGCAGGGAGAAGATATTTTGAACCAAGAACTCATTACCCGCAGCGTTGAAAACCTTTATAATAACTTCCAAAAAGAAATTGTTTTGTATGAAGAAGTATTCCAACTCACTCAACAGGAACATAAAAGCATAGTCAACGGCGCCCTGGATGAAACGCTAAAATATGTTAATGAAAAGCAGGATATCCTCAATAAAATAGAACTTATTGAAGAGGAACAAAAGGATCTAAAGAAGATTTGGGTCCAATCGCGCTACAAAGTCACAGAGGAGATCAGGAAAAAAATAAGGGAAAGCCTGGCGGTATTAGGGAGACTCCTGGAAGACTTGATTAATTTGGAAAAACAAAATGAAAGAACATTGTCAGATCAGATCGGAATGTTCAGCGTTTTAAAAAGTGACAATAAGATAGCCCCTAAAAATGCCGCGGATGCCTATAAAAAGAACGACGACTCGCCGATAAAAAGCTGAATTAAAATTTTCAATTTCAATCTCCAATTTATTCCGAATATAAATTTTTTCTTAATATTATCTCTGTTATTGTTAAATTTAGTGTAAGGCTTCCGCCTTGACACTTGTTGCCTGTCTGTTATAATTTGGCTCAAATCATTTTTTAGATGGTTTTTTCAGTTTTTTTATTAAAAATTCAGGGAAATGTGTGGAAAATGGTTGAAAAAATATTTTCTGGTGAAGCATTAACGATCCTACGAAAAGCCTTGGATGCCGCTTCATTAAGACATCAGGTTTTGTCAGATAATATTGCCAATGTTAATACGCCTGGATTTAAGCGTTCGGATGTAGTATTTCAACAGGAATTGAAAGCTGCACTTTCCGCCAACGAAGGGGTATTGCCTTTAAATACAACTGACCCTAAACATATTCAATTTCCAGAAGAAATTCAGCTTGATAAAGTTAGCCCGAAAATCATTCTGCAAAACGACACAATTTCCCGTAACGATCTCAATAATGTCGATATTGATACCGAAATGGCGAAGTTGGCAGAGAACACTATCTATTATAATTCCCTGGCGCAAATGACTTCATTGAAACTGACGAGTTTAAGGTCTGTCCTCAACAACCAATAGCAATAGATGGAGGGGTTAAGTGAGTTTTTTTAACTCATTAGCGATTAGTGCTTCTGGGTTGTCAGCGGAGCGCTTGAGGATGGACGTTATTGCCAACAATCTGGCTAATGTGAATACCACGCGTACCCTTGAAGGCGGCCCCTATAGAAGGCAGAGGGTTGTTTTCGCCCCTAGGACTCCCAGACCCCCGTTTTTTGTTCCTTCGTCACCAGCTCCCGAGGTGAATTTTTCAGGTACTGGCGTCAAGGTCGTGGGTATTGTCCCGGATCCCAGTCAACCAAAGCGGGTCTATGATCCCAACCATCCAGATGCGAACGCTGAAGGTTATGTTTTAATGCCCAATGTGAATACTGTAACGGAAATGGTAGATATGATCTCGGCCTCTAGGGCTTATGAGGCCAATGTGACCGCCATCAATTCAGCGAAGAGTATGGCAAATGCAGCTTTGCAGATAGGGAAAGCTTAATTAATTTCAAAAAATGATTTTGATGTTCTAGGGAGGTAGTTCAATGGACATTAGTCCCATAAACGGCAACGAGCTATTGCCAGAGATGACGCCGATCAAAAATACGAATTTGGTTCCTGAAAATAAGGCTGTGAATTTCAAAGATCTGTTGGATACCGCCATGAGCCAAGTCAATGATTTGCAATTAAAGTCCGATCAGGCCATAAAGGCGTTTGCCACTGGTGAACCGATTGAATTGCACGATGTTATGATTTCCATGGAAAAAGCGAATCTTGCTTTGCAGCTAACTGTTCAGGTCAGGAATAGACTGGTCGAAGCATATCAACAGCTCAACCAAATGCAGGTTTAATAAAATAAGCAATCCTTTAAGGTGCTTTCATAAAAAATGATGAACTTTCTGCGGCAATTTTATAATCAAATGTTGTCAGTCTGGAATAGACTGAGCACCCCCCAAAAAGTGATCGTTACGGTCATTCCGTTAGTTGCAGTTGGGGCGATAATTTTTCTTATTGTTTGGCTCTCCCATCCAGGTTATGCCATCCTATATTCCAATCTATCGTCCCAAGATGCAGGGGCTATCGTTAATAAACTTAAAGAGATGAAGTCCCCCTATGAATTATCTGACCAAGGGGCAGCCATCGCGGTACCCACCAATAACGTTTATGAGATAAGGTTGCAACTGGCGAGCCAAGGTTTGCCCCAAGAGGGAGGGGTTGGTTTTGAGATATTTGACCGCAGTTCGCTGATGCCTCCGACCGATTTTGTCCAGAAGTTGAATTACCAAAGGGCATTGCAGGGGGAACTCGCGCGGACCATTATGAGTTTAGAGGCCGTTAAAAGAGCCAGGGTCCACTTGGTCATTCCTCAGCCAGAACTATATACCGACAAAGAGAAAGACACCACAGCTTCAGTCGTGGTTGAGTTGCGGCCTGAAACAAAATTGAATCTTGAGCAGATCAAAGGCATCATCCATCTTGTTTCCAGCAGCGTCGAAGGCTTAAAACAAGAGAATGTCACGGTTGTTGATGTCACGGGGACGGTCCTCTCCGACTATGTCAAAGATGAACTTATAGCTGAGCAAAACCCGCTCAAGTCTGGAGCGGGGCAGCTTAAGCTCACTGCGCAGCAAATCGAGATCCAGCAAAGCCTAGAGCACGAATTGGAGAAAAGAATTCAGTCGATGTTGGAAAGGGTCGTGGGGAACAATAAAGCGACCGTCAGGGTCAGTGCTGTTCTGGATTTCAACACAGTTGAAACCCAGAAGGAAACCTATGAGCCTGTTTTGGCGAACGGCGGCATTACACGTAGTCAGCAAAAAAAGGAAGAAAAATATGAAGGGGTAGGGAATGTTCCCGGAGGCGTACCAGGCATTGAGTCCAATGTGCCCGGTTATCAAGCCGTAACCTATGGAAATGCCCGTTATTCGAAGAGTGAGGAAATCAATAACTATGAAATTAACAAGAGATTGGATCATATTGTAAATCTTCCAGGCAGCATCAAAAGGCTTTCGGTTGGTGTCATTGTTGACAATTTGCAACCGCAGCAAGTAGATGCAATCAAAGCGGCTGTTATTGCGGCGGCTGGTCTGGATCTTGCCAGGGGCGATAATATAGCCGTGGAAAATATGGCCTATAACACGTCAGAAGTGGACAAGGTTCAGAGAGAGTGGAACCAGGAAAAGAAAGAAGAGTTCTGGTTCGCTGTTAGCAAGATTGCCGTCCTATTTTTATTGGCAATTTTCACCCTTTTCTTTGTCAGAATGATCCTTAAGCCTAGGGAGATCAGGCATCCTTATCCATTAATTCCGAAGGAAATATTGCCTCAAAAGGAACCGTTTTTCATTCGTTTGAAGGATGGGTTCATTGCATTTTTAAAGAAGTTCAAGCGAAAGAAAAAAGAGGAGCCAAAGATTGAAGAAGAGGAAACCATTGCTACAATAGAAGAGATACGGCCTATCGAGGAAGTGGTTTTAGAAAAGACCTCGCTGGAACAACAGCGCAAAGAACAGATCAAGCAGAAATTGATCACTACTGCGCAAGAGAACCCAGATGTCATTGCCCAGGTCATCAAGGGCTGGATGTCCGAAGAAAAATAGGAGACAGGAATGCCCCAACCTCAAGCAAAAGCTACAGCGTTAACTGGAGAGAAAAAGGCAGCTATGCTGTTGATCTCCTTGGGCCAAAGACTGGCTGCTGAAGTATATAAAAGACTCTCTGAGGGCCAAGTAGAGCAGGTTACTTTACAGATAGCGAACATTAAAAAGATCACCGTGCAAGAGCGAGACCAGGTTTTAGAGGAAGCGTATGAAATAGCAAAGAACAAGGACATTCTTCCCCAGGGCGGACTTGATTATGCCAGAGATATTCTTGAGCACGCTTTGGGCAACCATAAAGCGATGGATATTCTGAACCGTCTGCAGGGTTCTCTGCGGGTGACCCCTTTTGATTTTATCAGACACGCTGATGCCCAACAGATCATCAACTTTATCCAAAATGAACATCCTCAAACGATTGCATTGATCATCGCCCATTTAAGCCCCGACCAAGCCGCGATGATCTTGGCGGCCCTTCCCAATGACGTGCAGGTTGAAGTCACGAAGCGTATTGCCATGATGGACCGTGCGACCCCGGATGTCATTATGGAAGTCGAAAGGATCTTAGAACGCAAAATGTCTTCGGTCTTTACGCAGGAGATCACCCAGGCTGGCGGCGTCAGAGCTGTTGCTGAAATTCTCAACCGAACCGACAGGGGAACTGAAAAAGGCATTATGGAGAAATTGGACGAAGAAAATCCGCAGCTCGCCGATGAGGTCAAGAGATTGATGTTCGTGTTCGAAGACATCATTCTCCTGGACGACAGGACTATTCAGCAAGTTTTGAGGGAGATCGATACCAAGGACCTCGCCGTGGCCTTAAAAGGCTCAAGCGAAGAAGTCAAAATGAAGATCTTGAAGAATATGTCCTCAAGAGCGAAAGCGATGATTTTGGAAGATATGGAAGTTATGGGGCCGGTAAGATTGAAACATACAGAGGAAGCGCAGCAGAAAGTTGTAAATGTTATCAGGCAGCTTGAAGAAGCAGGTGAAATCATCATCGCCCGCGGCGGGGAGGAAGAAGTTTTTGTCTAAGGTTGAATTTGCCAAAAGCATCCTTGTAAAAAGAAATTATTTTTACCAGAAAGAAGCTTTTTTTTTGCAAAATATGATGTGGGAGAGGCTGAAGGCTGCTGCTCTCAGCGGTGAAATGTCCTCTGATTCTGAAGATGGGGCCGCAATCACCGAGAAAGACCAAGAAGTTGCCCAAATAAGGCGGGCAAAAGATATCTTCCGTGAAGCCACAGAGAAATCAGCTCAAATAATAGAGGAAGCAAAAGGCGAAACCCAAAAGATCATTAAAAAAGCATTAGCCGATAGCCAATCCCAAGCTGAACAAATCACAGCCGAAGCTGAAGCAAAAGCACAAAAATTCATTGCGGAGTCAGAAAAGCAGGGCAAAGATATCAGAGAAAGCGCCTATGGGAAAGGTTACGAAGAAGGTTTTTTAAAGGGCATCAAAGAGGGCAGTTTTCAGGGTGAGTCCAAGGGTTTTGAAAAATGGCAAGATTGCATTAATCGCTGGGAAGAGGCCTTAAAGGGTATTTTGGCGCAGAAAGAGATCTTTCTAAAGCAATCCGAGTCGTCCCTATTTGAATTGGCGATCGCCATTGCTGAAAAAGTCATTGCAGGGTCTGTTCCATTGGACAAGAAGATCATTCTAAGGCAGGTCCAAGAGGCCATAAAACAGTCCATAGACAAAGAGTGGGTACTGGTGAGGGTGAACAGCGAAGATTTTGAAACCCTTAAAAAAGCACGCACAGACCTCGTGGAAAAAAGCGGGATACAAAAGATCGAAATTATAGAGGATGATTCCATTGGGGCTGGTGGGTGCATTATTGAGACGCCGTCAGGCAATATCGATTCGCGTCTTACCGAACAAATGAATGCAGTTGTCAAAGAATTGAGAGAGGTTTAGTCATCAAAGATATCACTCCTAGATTTTCAAAATATCATGAAAAGTTAACCGAAGTAAAACTCAGACAACTCCATGGTAAGGTCGAAGATTTAATTGGTATTGTTATCGAGGGTGTAGGGCCGAAGACTTTTATCGGAGAAATTTGCGATATTTGCTCTCCTCTCGACGGGCAGCGAGTCAAGGCTGAGGTAGTAGGTTTCAAGGGCAACAGAATGGTCCTCATGCCTTTGGGAGAAATGAGAGGTATTTCTCCGGGTAGCGAGATCATCCCCACCGGAAGTCCATTTGAGGTAGTTGTCGGCGATGATTTATTAGGCAGAGTCATTGACGGACTAGGAAACCCTTTAGATGACAAAGGACCCATCAGGGGCCAGTCCACTTATCCTGTCCACCAGTTTCCCTCTCATCCCTATAGCAGGCAGCGTATCCATGAGATCCTTGTCACTGGGGTACGCGCGATCGATGGTTTGTTGACATGTGGGCAGGGCCAGAGGATCGGTATATTTTCCGGCAGTGGTGTTGGAAAAAGCACGCTGCTAGGTATGATCGGAAGATATACTGAAGCTGATGTCAATGTTATTGCACTAGTCGGTGAGAGAGGCAGGGAAGTCAGGGATTTTATTGAGAAGGACCTTGGCGAAGCCGGGCTGAAAAGATCCGTGGTGGTGGCGGCCACCTCTGACCAACCCCCGCTGGTCAGAGTGCAGGGCGCTTTTGTTGCAACCGCCATTGCAGAATATTTTAGAGATCAAGGGAAAAAGGTCATTTTAATGATGGATTCTGTCACACGTCTGGCGATGGCCCAAAGAGAGATAGGCCTGGCGATAGGTGAGCCACCCGCAACAAAAGGATATACCCCTTCTGTATTTTCAATGTTACCCAGATTGCTAGAACGAGCGGGTACTACTTCACACCAAGGCAATATTACGGGAATTTATACTGTTCTGGTCGAGGCGGATGATATCAATGAGCCAATCTCAGACGCGGTGCGTGCTATTTTGGATGGTCATATAGTTCTATCCAGGGAGTTGGCCTCCCAGAATCATTATCCCCCTATTGATATCCTCGAAAGCATCAGCAGGCTCATGAACGACCTAGTTCCGAAGTACCACAAGAATATCGCGGGGCAGATCCGGGAATATTTGGCTGTTTATAAAAACGCGAGGGATTTGATAAATATCGGGGCCTATGTCTCTGGCAGCAACCCCAAAATTGATGCTGCTTTGCATTATGTGAATACAATAGAATCGTTTTTGAAACAGGCTGTTGAAGAAAAGTCTTCATTCCAAGAAACCATAGATGGGATGGGGAAATTGTTCGTTTCGGCCCCTTCTGACCAAAAACAACCTGCTTTATAAACTCAAAAATCGGGGTATTGAGCATAATTGAAAAAATTTAGCTTTTCATTACAGCCTGTCTTGGATTATCGGAAAACTATCGAAGAAGCCTTAAAAAGGGAGTTTTCTGCCTCCCAATCAGTTTTGCAAGAGGATATGCGTCATCTCGAGGTTTTGGTTGATAAAAAGGATGATTGTCAAGACGAGTTGGCCAAGAAAAGAACTAAAGATATGGGAATACAGGAATTAAGCGAATATCAAAATTATCTGGATCTGATAATGCAGAATATTAGGGGACAAAAAGTTAAAATACAGGCAGATTTAAAGGAAATAGACGAAAAGAGGACCCAACTAACAGAAGCTTCAAAGAAAAAGAAGGTTTTAGAGCGTCTGAGAGAAAAACACCTGTTATTGTTTATGAAAACACTGGATAAGTGGGAACAGCATTTTCTCGATGAAATCTCGAGAAATCGGTATATTAGCGAAAAGCTTTGATATTGCTGGGGTTGTAGGATTTTCAGGGTTAAATTCATTTTATAAAGTTTTTTTCAGGGTATTTCAGAGACTTTTAAGGGGTACCCTTGACAAAGCTGGATCTAGGAGTATAAATAAGAATAGAAACAGAAAAATTTAGGACATAAATGGCTGGACTGCTTAGCAGAAGCCAATGGTTGCTGAATGAATGAAGCAATCAGTTTTATGTCCTCACGTTGCAGGTGAGGAAAATGAGAGCGGTCAATTTAGATCTCAAAAAAGATTTCCTAACCCACCAAAGTTTTTTTCTTGAAGTTTATCTTTCTCAATTCATGAAGAATATATTTGATGATTGTTTGTTGCTGCCTCATTGTTTTTGTTTGATTCCTGCAGAAGGGAGGCAGATCAAATGATTATCAATCAACCCTCCCAGGCACTACCTATCTTGAATTTCCTTGATGGTGCTGGCAATCAATCGCAGCAGGGAACACCTGGTGGCCAGACATTCAGTGATGCTTTCATTGCGGCTAGCCAGGGATTGGCTGGCCTGCCTATTTCACCCGCCATTCAAAATAGTCCCAACACAATAAATGTCGATCCTGAAAAAATAAACCAGGCTACCATGCAGTTAATAAGCGACGTTAATTCGATGCCAGTCTCGAATCAAAATCATGCCTGGAATAATGTTCCTGATCAGTTAGTCCAATCCCAAAAATCCAATGAGGTCAATTTATTCGGAAATGGCTATAATGCCATGACAATAGATAATCTGCAGGTCCAGCAAAACAGTGTTCCCTCCAATCAAGGCGTGATGAGTAACGGCGCACCCTCTTTACCTTACATTGATAACGAGAGTGAGGCAAACGGTTCATTTGAGCTTAAGACCCAGGGCGTATTTGGCAGCAACAATATCGTGCCGCAGCAAGGTCAAGAACAGCAGGGTCTTGTGGTAAGCCAAAAGCAAATGCAGGTGTCCGCTTCAGATTCCATAAAAGAGAATAGCTCTATTGATGCTGCGACAATGTCGCCCGCGAGTGAAAACATCCTGGGCAGCCAGATTGATTCAGTGAGCCAGGATATCTTCGCTTCCTCAAATCTAAGTGCATTGACAGATTCCAGCAAAGTTAGTCCAGTTGCTAGTTTAATTTATGGACACGAACTTGGCTCTCCAGCTGTTTCGCAGTTCTCCGGACCAAGCGCAGATCCTTTATTAAGTACTGCCGGACCCAATATCCAAGTTCAACCGCAAGCAGTTGCTTCGCCTGTTCCACTATACCGGGGAGATCAGCCAGTTCTCTATTCAGATAGCGGAAGCATGGGAACATTTGGGACGGAAAATTCGGTAACTCTTAGCCGGCAAGATAGTGATGGACAAACGAAGGACATGGCTCAACCGACAGCTACCCAATCGAGCATCATGGCGGGAGCTTTGTGGGCCAGTGCTGTCAATCAGGGAGCCTATTTTATTCCTGAGGCTGAGAGCAATTCTATTGCTACTAATAATGCGACTTCGTCAGAAGCACTTACGAGCAATGCAGCGGGAGCTGGGTTAAACGTAGTAACTGACGACCAATTGAGTAGCCAAGGTGCCTTAAATAATGACGCTGTGCTGAATGTGAGCAGTACGACGGAAGGTCAAAATTTGGATTTATCAAATTATCAAGACGTATTTAATCAGGTTACTGGTACGCAAGCGGGAACCGGCTCCCTCAATAATTCACCATCAGAAAAGATGCTTTCTATGCAAAGCAGCTACGATATAAATAAGTCGATTGATGATGAGCTGCCGGTTGTTTCAGAGAATGTTTTAGGTGCACCGCAGTCTTCCAATACCCCAGTTATACCTGCATCAAATTACGTTGTTGCAGCGAACACCCAGGTTCCCGCAATAAACGCAGTTCTTTCCGGCCAGTTTGGCCAGAATATAGGGGTAGCCAACGCAAAATCCAATATTGTGGTGCTAAATCAAAATCACGAGGTTCTGCCCGAGACCGTTTCTTCCCTAGATAATAATGGCAACAACTTCGTTCAAAATCCTCAAAATACCGGAAATCCCCTTGAATTAAAGGCATTTGTTGGCCTTATGGGCAGTGGCGGCCTGTCAATCTCCGGAGGCAATAATTTTAACGGAAGTAGCAGCTTGCCGATCATAGCTCCCCAAGTGAAACCGGAGGACCTGCAGATTGGCTTAAACCCCAGCGTTGTGGATTTAGCCAGCAGCCGGCCTGGTAACAGTGATATGAAAATCCTCCAAAATAATGTGCAGAAATCGGTCAATGATGAGGTATTCAGCCAAATTGTTGAAAAGGCTAACCTTATGATAAATGCAGGAGTCAGTCAGATCAATATTGTGCTTAAACCAGAACATTTAGGGACCCTGTTGCTCCAAGTCACTCATACCCAGAATGCTCTTTCCGCCTCAATCCAAACCCCCAATGCTGCGGTCAGCGATGTCCTTAAGTCCCAGTTGGGAGCTTTAAAGACATCTCTTGCGGCTGAGGGAGTCCATCTGCAAAATTTAAATGTTTTCACGGGGAGCAATTTTAACCAGAACGGGAACAATGCGGGTAATTGGGAAAGGGCGGATTACCCTAACATTTTGCCGGTTTCATTGAGATCTATTTCTAGCGAAGATAATTATTCCCTGAACCGTATCGGCAGCGACAGTTTAGTGGATGTTTTTGCTTAAATATTCTTAATCTTAAGGAGGTGAGTGAGATGTCTACAGGCATTGGCAGTATCTTGAGCAGTTTGACCAGTAGTGCAAACACCACAAAGGACACTAATGCGTTAGCTTCTGGCCAAGCATTGACCGAGTCTGATTTTCTGAATATGCTGATCACAGAGCTGGAGAACCAGGACCCGACCAATCCGGTGGATGATACGCAGATGGCCTCGCAAATGGCCCAATTCAGTTCCCTGGCAGCCATGACCAATATGTCGACGACCCTGCAGTCCATGAGCAATTCCGAGTCTTTATACAGCGGAGTGGCGATGATAGGCAAAACTATCGCGGCGACAGACCCCAAGACCGGAGCAGTGACCCAGGGAGTCGTCAGCCAAGTCCACATTGACGGCACCGGCAATACGACGCTTTTGGTGGGGAATTCGACCGTACCTTTATCCAATGTAACAACCGTAATGTAAAGAAACATAAACCATTAAAGGAGGTGATATCAGGTGGTAGATAGGATCCAGTCCCTAGGACAGACTCAAAACATTCCAGATTTGCTAAAAGACAGAGCTGTCAAAAAGCCCGCTAATGCTGGACCCTCATTCCAGGATGTTTTCCAAGGTGCGGCGGATAAGACCTCCCCGGTCAAATTTTCCGCGCATGCGCTACAAAGGCTGCAAATGAGGAATATCCAGCTCAGCCCCCAGGATCTTTCCAAGATTGATGGGGCAGTCAATAAGGCAGCGAGCAAAGGGGCGCGCGAGTCATTGTTGGTAATGAACAATAATCTGGCGTTAGTGGTCAGCGTCAAGAACCGCACGGTCATTACGGCTGTGGACGGCCAGAGCATGAAAGACAATGTGTTCACCAACATTGATAGTGCGGTGATTCTATAAAGTTAGAAAAATTATGTATTGTTCAAGCTGGACCTCGTTGAGGAAGCTTGAATCGGGGAGCCCAATAGTAAATTGGGACTCCAAACTCAAAAGGAGGTTGATCGATATGGCGTTACTAGGAGCAATGGGAGCAGCAATATCAGGATTAGGTTCGTTCAACCAGTGGATGACTGTCATCGGTAACAATATCGCCAATGACAACACCACGGGTTATAAGTCGAGTACGGTAGAATTTTCAGATCTATTCAGCCAGACCCTCTCTGGCGCCAGCGGTTATGACTCATCATCCAACACGGGTGGTATTGATCCGCGGCAGATCGGTTTAGGCACCCAAATCTCATCGGTTTCTATGAATATGACCCAGGGTGCCATCCAAACCGCCAGTAGTCCTACGGATATGGCTATCCAGGGTAATGGTTTTTTTGTCACCAAGACCGGGCTGAACACCACTTATACCCGCGATGGGAGTTTTAGTTTTGATAATGACGGCAATTTGGTCTCTCCGAGTGGTGCTATTGCTCAGGGTTGGGTGGCCAGTGAAATTCAGGACGGCCTCAACATACCTGCTGCTCCTGCTGTGGCGGTTAATACGGTAATTCAAGGGGATAGTATCACAATGAATACTTCTGATACTTCTGCTATAACAAATATCAATATCCCTCAGCATGGACTGACCATCGCTCAACAGACAACCCTTGTTGATATTCAGGGTAATTTGGATCAGAATACCGCCGCTAATGCAACAGACGCTGATATAACAGCGATGATTGGTCTTGGAGGGACCGATGTTTCAACGCTGCAAGGTGGGGGATTAGTTATACCTAGTGGGGATACAAATCCATTTGCTAATGTGACTCCTGATGCCACTACATCAACCACTGTTTATGATTCGCTGGGAAATCCTCAGGAGGTAACATTCTGGTACCTCAAAGATGCCAATAACGCCGATAATTCACCGACGTGGGATTGGTATGCTTTTGATACGACCGGTGGAGTAACCCCTTCTAATACTAATTGTATCGGTGGGACTGGGTTGGAATACACTAATGCCAATGCCCCGAATCCTAATGGTTTGCCTAATGTAGTGACCGGCAAGGTTTGGGGTACCATACAATTTAATGCTGATGGTTCGTTAGCAAATAATGGGGGATTCCCAACTGCCGGTGCAAATGCTATGCAGGCAGACCCAATTCTTTGCTTCCAGCCAGCTCCACCTGATGCTGGGACCTTGGTTCTAAACGACGGCGCTATTTCTTCAATGAACTTTCAGGTACATTTCGGCACCCCCAATACATGGGCAAATGCTGGAAATAATTTGGCGGGTGGAGACCCAGTTGCCCAGGTTAACAATGTGTTTGAGTTTGGGAAACGGGATGGTTTGACTGGCGATGTAACTGGATCCTATCAATTGGAAAATGGAGTAGAAACATATGTGCCGAACAGTGACCCCAATGTAAAGGACCAGAATGGATATACAGATGGTACCCTGAATGGGGTCAGTGTGGACCAATCAGGGAATATTGTTGGTTCCTTTACTAATGGGAAAAATATCACTCTGGCCAGGGTGGCGTTGGCGAATTTTGCCAATCCAGATGGTTTAACAAGGGTAGGCGGGAATCAATATATGTCTACCTCTAACTCTGGATTACCAGTAGTGGGTTCAGCCGGAACCTTTGGCCTGGGCAATATCGAGGGAGGTTCTCTGGAAGGGTCCAATGTGGACCTGGCCACCGAGCTGACCAATATGATCATTGCCCAGAGAGGCTTTGAATCCAACGCCAGGGTAGTTACCGAGGTAGATAATATGCTCGGTACCCTGGATTCGTTGGGTCAAGGCGGGGTTTAAAAGTAATATCAATATAAAATGGGCGCCCTCTAGGCTGTAAAAAAACAGCCTAGAGGGTTGCTTATTAGGAAAAATATGATTAAATTAACGAGATTAAATAATCAGGAATTTGTTACTAACGCCGAATTAATCGAATTTATTGATTCCACCCCGGAAACAATAATCTCTTTAACAACCGGGAAGAAAATTGTGGTCAAAGAAACAGCGGCAGAAGTTGTTGCAAAAGTGATTGAATATCGCCAAAAGGCATTTCCAATTGTTCGAAAACAGGAGTATTATACCCAGCAAGAACAAGGAAACAGTTAAAAAGTTTATAAAAGGGGAGTGATAACTTGGATCTGTCTAGTGTTTTGGGATTGGTTGTTGGTTGGGGTTGTTTATTGGCAGCTATTCTGATAGGCGGGTCGCATCTTGGTACTTTTTTTAATATTGAAGGTGCATTAATCGTTTTGGGCGGCACGGCAGGAGCGGCAATTGTCAGTATCCCCTGGGCACAATTGAAGGAGATACCAGGAGTTTTGCGAAAAACTTTTACCACAACAGAGATGAATCCCATGGAAGTTATCACCATCCTAGTAGGTTTTGCCACCAAAGCCAGGAGGGAAGGCCTACTCGGGCTGGAAGATGAAGCAGGACAACTGGAAGACAAGTTTTTGCAGAAAGGCATCCAGCTAGTGGTCGATGGAACAGACATGGAATTGGTACGCAATATCCTTGAAACCGACCTGGCCTTTTTGGAGGAAAGACATAAGCTAGGTGAAGGGATGTTTGGAACCATGGGCGGTTTTTCGCCAACTATGGGGATTATAGGTACTGTCATGGGTCTTATTCGAGTGTTGGGTAGTTTGAGCGACCCGAGCAAGTTAGGTCCCGCCGTGGCTGTTGCTTTTATCGCTACCTTCTACGGGATTTCGTTCGCCAATCTGATTTTCCTTCCTATTTCTTTCAAGTTAAAAGCTAAAAGCGCGGAAGAAGTGCTCGTGCGGCAGGTTATGATCGAGGGGGTCCTTTCAATTTCGGCAGGGGATAATCCCAGGATTGTTGAAGAGAAATTGAGAGCGTTTATTCCGCCCAAAATCAAAGGCGCAATGACCAAAAAGCCTGCAGAAGAGGAAAAGAAATAGTGGCCCGTCCTAAACCAGGTGGCGGCGGCAAAACGGATATGGAATCCGCAGGAATGATGCGGTGGCTTCTCACTTATGCGGATATGATCACCCTGCTGCTTATATTTTTTATCGTAATGTATTCGGTTGCTGCTGAAAACCAAGAAGATATTAAAAAGCTTCTGGAAAATTTAAGGGCCACGTTTGGCGGCATCATGACGGGCGGAAAGGCCCCCATGAACACAGGGTCGGCTTCTGAAATATTGCCTTTTTCTCTATCCGATTACAATGTCCAGTATAGCCAAGCCAAGATAAAGATAACTGATTTGACCAAACGTGGTTTGCCGGGCCATGTCCTGGTGCGGTATAATGAACGCGGTTTGGTTATCAGTTTGTTGACAGATGAAGTAGTTTTTGATAAAGGAAAAGCTGATTTGAAGCCGGCGGCAAAAAAGGTCCTTTCTGATGTGGCAGACGTCATTAAGAAAATGCCTAATCAGATTGCTGTGGAAGGCCACACGGATGACTCTCCCGTAAAAGGAGGACTGTATCCCTCCAATTGGGAACTTTCTACGGCGCGGGCTTCAAGCGTGGTCAGATACTTGATTGAGCAGAAAAATATTCCGCCGTCACGGCTTTCTGCGGCAGGTTATGCGCAGTATAAGCCTCTGCTTCCGAATACGGTTGAATCAAATAAGACATTGAATCGGAGGGTCGATATCGTTCTCTTGCAAATCGAGCCGTCTAAGAAAACTGGTGAGGTCGCAGTGCCGCAAGCTCCATTTTTATCACCAGAAGAAGCTATTCAAGTAAATTGGAAATGATTTTTTCTAAATAATCTTTAAGGAGGTTTGAATTTATGGCTGACGTTCAGCAAGGCGGGGAAGTTAAAAAACAGATGACGCTGGTGACGGTTTTGTTGCTAGCGATTGTTTTGATGCTCATTGGTGTCATTATCACGATTTTTGTGATGAACACCAAGGCTCCGGAGGTAAAGAAGGTTGTCGTTAAAGAAACGCCGGAAATAGGCCCGGTCAAATCCTTGGGTGATTTCATTTTGAACCTTGCTGACGCGGGCGAGCCTCGTTATGTTAAGTTGGGTATCAGCTTCGAGATCAAAAGACAACAAACCGGAGCTGAGGGGACTGGGGATGATAATGCTAAAGCTGAACTTAAAATGAGAGACGCACAGTTGAAGGATATAGTGGTCGTCGTTGTTAGCAGTAAGACATCACAAGAACTTTCCACTCCAGAAGGTAAAGAGGCGCTGAAGAAAGAACTGAAGCAAAAATTGAGCGCAGTTTTGACAACCACTGAAGTTGTGAATATTTTCTTTGACAATTTTGCAATTCAATAAAGTAATTTACTGATAAGGGAGGAAATGTGGCAGCTATTTCTCAAGAGGAAATGGATGCCCTTTTAGGGGTTCTATCACAAGAGGCAGCAGGCAGCCAGAAAGAAGGGGAGGATGCTAGTGGTGTTTCCCCGGCTTCCCAGCCAGGTCTGGAACCTAGAGAGCGGAAAGTAAAAATTAAGCCCTATGATTTTCGTAGGCCGGACCGCTTTTCCAATGAACAAATGCGTACCTTGCAAATGTTGCATGAAAATTTCGGCCGTTTATTTGCTGCATCGTTATCTACTCATTTAAGGACCGTGGTAGAAATCAAGGTTTTGTCAGCTAACCAGATTACTTTTGAAGAATTTTTGAAAAGTGTTCCAAATCCTACTAATGTTAATATTTTCAGTATGTCCCCATTACAGGGAACTGCAATTCTTGAAATGAACCCTGTTTTGGTTTTTACTCTGATAGACCGTATTTTGGGTGGGCCAGGAAACCCGCCTTTGAAACAGAGGGATTTTACCGATATAGAGATGACCATTCTGGAAAAAGTCGTAAAGCGGGCTTTGGATAATCTCAAAGAAGCGTGGCAGCATGCTGCTTCTTTAAATTTTAAATTAGAGGCTATGGAGAGCAATCCTCTTTTTGTACAAATCGTGTCGCCGGACGAGACTGTTGCTCTTATAAACCTTGAAGTAAAGATCAAATCCGTGACCAGTACGATGAATGTGTGTATACCTTATGTTGTACTAGAAACAATAATTTCCAAATTAAGCGCTCATCAGTGGTTCACCGTTGTAAAAAAAGCTGAAAGCGGGATTTCTGCTGAAGATTTGAAAAAGAATTTGAAAACAACTTTTGTCCGGGTCAGCGTCCAGCTTGGCGTTACGCATATCACGATCAGGGATTTGCTTAGTCTGAAAGTTGGGGATGTCGTCAGATTGGACAACGGGATTAACGAGGATTTAAAAATCTATGTTGGGGATAGGCACACATTTAGTGGGCGACCTGGTTTGATCAGAAAGAGGAAGGGAGTGCAAATTGTTTCGATTTTAAAACAACAAGAGGAGGGGTTAGATGGGTAGCCTACTGGAAGCAGAAAAAAGCAAATTATTGAGTGTTTTTAAAACTGCAATTATTCCAGTGGCTTCGAATCTAGCCGCTTTACTGGGGAAAAATGTGGAACTTAACCCCAGTGAGGTTGTCGAGGTGCCTTGGGCTGAACTTAAGAAAGATGCTAGCCGCTATGTGAATATCCGTGTTCAACTTGGCGGTGATTTGGAGGGTTATCAATTAGTTCTTTTTAAAGAAAAAGATGCGGCCTTAATGGCCAGCTTGATGATTGGTGAGGCAGGCGGGAAAGCTCCTGAAACCCTCGATGACCTTTATTTTTCAGCAGCGAGTGAAATTCTTGGCCAGATGATGGATTCACTTGTTACGTCGTTATCTATGACCACATCAAGAAAGATTACGAGCAGCGCTCCGGATATTCGCAAGATTACATTGGATAGTGAAAGTAATGCTATGTCGCGATTGGTAGGAGGATCCGAAGCTGTTAAAATGGGAATAAATTTTTCTGTCGAGGGCTTTGCTGACAGTAATATTTACCTAATTTTAAGCGCTGCTATGGCAAAGGAGCTTGCAACTTCTTCCACGGTAGCAACGCAAGCAATGGAGGCGCAGGCCGGTATGTCTAAAGTAGGTGTTAATACTAGCAGTTTTCAAGAAACTTCAGCTCCAGTCGTGCAACCTGTTCAAATGCCACCTTTGTTGAACAAAACTTTGGGTAGTAAGGAAAGCAATATTGATCTCCTGATGGATGTTTCGCTTCTTGTGTCTGTAGAGCTTGGAAGGACCCATAAGTATGTTAAGGAAGTTCTCAGCCTAGGATCAGGGTCTGTTATACAGCTGGATAAATTGGCTGGAGAACCCGTGGATGTTTTGGTCAATGAAAAACTAATTGCTAAAGGTGAAGTAGTGGTTATTAATGAGAATTTTGGCGTGAGAATAACTGAAATTATCAGCCCTCAAGAGCGAATTGAGCATCTTTAAAGGTTTATGAATGAAAAAGTTAATTGTATTCCTGTTTTCTTGCAGTGTTATTTTATCGAGCCTTTCCGTGATCGCTAGAAATACCAGCGTTATAAATAGCGTTACCCCTACCGTTCAAGCCGCTTACCTAGAAAAAGAAATCCAAAATGTCGAGAAAGGCCCCGTAGCACCGGAAGTCCTATCTTTAGGCTTTTTTGTCAGGGTTGTATTTTCATTAGTATTTGTTGCTGCGGTTATTTATTTTTTTTCTTTTATTCTAAAAAAAGTGGGTACTAAAGATTTATTTCAACAGCAAGTTCGAAATATCAAGGTTCTGGAAAAAATAACACTGGAACCTAAAAAGAACCTTTATTTAATAAGAGTGTCTGGCAGTTTTTTTATCATTGGTTCAAGCGAAAACAAGTTGTTCTTGCTGTCCGAGATTAAAGGAGATAAAAATATAAAGGAAATATCAAGTTCTTATGACGAGAAAGAGTCTAGCAAAGCTTTTCAGGATCACTTAGAACATTATAATGCTCTTAGTAAAAGGAATCTTTGGAGCGATACATATAAAATTACTAACCAGGTTAACGGTGTTCTCAAGGAGAAGATTAAAGGGCTAAAAAAAACTAATGGAACTGGTGTTTAGCAGTATTTATTAGTTTAGTAAATAATTTCTTGTGTTTTTTCCCTAAAAGCTTAAATTAGTATTACTTTATAAAGACCTAACTCGCCTACTGAGAAAGAAGAATAATGGCCAGAAAAAAGATTGCTTTTATTGTCTTGTTAACAATATTTATTGTGTGCATTCAAACACAATTATCATTTTCTCAGAATATCCCCATCCCTAAAATATCCTTTGAAATTGGTCAAGCTAAAAATCCATCGCAAGTTTCATCAGCTTTAGAAGTTTTATTTTTACTGACCCTTCTTTCTTTGGCTCCGGCCATTTTAATAATGACAACATCATTCACCAGAATAGTGATTGTCCTTTCATTCTTAAGACAAGCTTTGGGTGTTCAAACAATTCCCCCTAATCAAGTCGTGGTTGGTTTATCTTTATTCCTAACATTTTTCATTATGCTTCCTGTTGGCCAAAAAATTAATGATAATGCCCTTACTCCCTATTTGAATGGAAAAATAGAACAGCGAGTGGCCTTAAAAAATGCTATTGCGCCATTAAGGGAGTTTATGCTGAAACAAACTAGGGAAAAAGACCTAGCTTTATTTATTCACTTGTCTAAATCAAAACGACCCGCAAACCCTGATGAAGTTGAAACACTAGTGTTGATCCCAGCATTTATCATCAGTGAATTAAAAACTGCTTTTACTATGGGTTTTGTTATTTATCTCCCATTTCTTGTTGTTGATATGATTGTGGCAAGTACTTTGATGTCTATGGGCATGCTTATGTTACCTCCCGTTATGATTTCTTTGCCTTTTAAGCTTTTATTGTTCGTGATGATAGATGGCTGGAACTTATTAATTAGTGCTTTAATTACAAGTTTCCGTTAATTACAAGGGAATAAAATGACACCAGAAGTGGCTATAGAACTGGGCAATAGGTCGCTGATATTAGCGTTAATCATCTCGATGCCATTATTAGGTTTGGGCCTTGTTGTAGGGGTCATTATAAGTATTTTTCAATCAGTAACCCAAATACAAGAAATGACCTTAACCTTTGTCCCCAAGCTGCTTGTGACCCTTTTGGCTTTAATATTTATTGGTCCTTGGATGTTGTCTGTCCTAATAAACTTCACCGTGAATTTGTTCAATAATATTCCTGCTTATATAAAATAGCGCTTGCCAATAAATCAATTCGATTGTTTTGGTTGATAGGAGAGGATGTATTGAATTTATTATCTCTTTCTGTTGTCCAAATAGAAGTATTTTTTCTTATATTTATTAGAGTTACTACTTTATTTTTAGTTGCGCCAATTTTCAGCAGTAGGAATATCCCGCCTCAAGTGAAAATTTGGACCTCTTTTTTTATCGCCCTTATTCTATATCCGTTCGCAACAATAGGAATTCTTCCTGATACAACCTATGGATTTATACTTTTGATTGGAAGAGAGATTTTGCTTGGGCTTGTTATTGGGTCAATTATTTATTTACTCTTTGTTGGCGTTCAACTGGCCGGTCAGGTTGTTGATCTCCAAATCGGATTTGGTATAGCTAATGTTATTGACCCGTTAAATAGTATGCAAATATCCATTTTGGGGCAATTCTATTATATTGTGGCCTTGCTAATTTTTTTGTGTCTGAATGGACATTATATTTTAATAGAGGCCCTTGTAAAAAGTTTCACTTTGATTCCTCTTGGGAAATTCGTTCTTTCGGGAACATTAGTCCATGTTTTAATTGATTTGGCTGGGAAGCTATTTATGGTAGCGCTGCAAATTGGCGGTCCGGTAATGATTGTTCTGCTCCTCACTAATATCGCTTTCGGTATTATTGCTCGAACAATACCTCAACTAAATATTTTAATGACTGGTTTGCCAATTAATGCTCTTGTCGGAATAATTACAATATTGCTAACCATGGCTTTTTTCTTGCCTTTCTTTCAAAATATTATCAAAATGATGTGGGAGAATGTAAATTTTGTTTTGATAAAAAGCTGACCAATTTAACTTATTGCAGTCGGTTAAATCAAATCTGCATTGCAGGTGAAATCAAATGGCTGATCCTGAAAGAACTGAACCGGCAACCCCTAGGCATAGGGAAGAAGTCAGAAAAAGAGGCCAGATTGCAAAAAGCGCCGAGGTCAATGCAGTTTTAGTATTAATCAGCGCTTTGGTTTATTTTAACATCGAAGGTAATGTTTTTTATGAACAAATAGCTTCTTTAATGAAAAAACATATTGGTCAAATTGCCAATGTTCAGATCTATCAGGATAATTTTGCAAATAATTTTCAGACGTTTATGGTCCATTTTGTTGTTTTGCTATTCCCCTTTTTGCTAATTGTTCTCCTGGCGGCGATATTTGCTAATGTAATTCAGTTTGGGTTTTTATTTTCCGTAACTCCTCTTACTCCCAAATGGGAGAATCTCAGTGCTGTAACAGGTTTCAAGAGGATATTTTCTTTAAGAACATTTGCTGAGCTGATAAAATCTTTATTGAAGATAGGAATTATTGTTGGCATAACTTTTGTTACATTAAAAAAAGAAATCCCAACCATTTTATTGGCTGGAGGAACCGATAAGCAGGCATTCGCTTATTTTTTTGCATCGATCATTTTCAAGCTTTGTTTAAGGTTGTTATTGGCCCTACTTGTGATTGCTATATTAGATTTTATTTATCAAAAATGGCAATATGAGCAAAGTATTCGAATGACAAGGCAGGAAATTAGAGACGAGATGAAGCAAACTGAGGGCGATCCTTATATAAAAAGCAGGATAAGATCTATTCAGCGGGAGATGGCGCGCAGAAGGATGATGGAAGATTTACCGAGCGCCGATGTTGTTATTACAAACCCAACCCATTTAGCTGTGGCACTAAGGTATAAAGATGACGAAAAGAAACACGGAGGCGCTCCAGTAGTGGTCGCCAAGGGTACTCGTTTAGTGGCCGAAAGGATTAAAATGGATGCTTTTAAATTTAGGATACCTGTGATAGAAAATAGAGTCCTTGCCAAATCGCTGTTTGACACAACAGAAATCGGGCAAAGAATCCCGGTTGATCTTTATAAAACGGTTGCTGAAATCATAGCGTTTATATACAGGCTGAGAGAACATGGGGATATGCATACTGTGAAATTAGAGGGGCCATCCTTGTTGATTAGTCCTTCGTTGTTACAAAAAGAGGTTTGATGTTATGCCAGGTGAAAATTTAGCTCTACCTTCTATGAACAATTGGACCAAATATAGCGATGTTATTTTGTCGATTGCTGTTGTTGTGGTGGTTGTGATGATGATAGTGCCTCTGCCGCCTATCATGTTGGATCTTTTGCTGACTTTGAATATAACGGCGGCTCTAACTATTTTATTGGTCACGATGTATACGCTTGAGCCCCTTCAATTCTCCGTATTTCCTTCGCTTCTTTTAATCGCAACTATTTTCAGATTGGCCCTAAATGTTTCTGCCACACGTCTTGTCCTTGCCAATGCCTACGCAGGCGAAGTCATTAAGATTTTCGGAAGTTTCGTGGTTGGTGGTGGCGGTGATATCACAGCCGTGGTGGTTGGTGCGGTCATATTCCTGATCATCGTAGTTATTCAATTTGTTGTTATCACCAGCGGTGCTCAGCGTGTGGCTGAGGTTGCTGCGCGTTTTACCTTAGATGCTATGCCTGGCAAACAAATGGCAATTGACGCGGATCTAAATGCGGGATTGATCACGGACGATGAGGCTAGGGCGAGACGCCGGGGTATTGAAAAGGAGGCAGATTTTTATGGGGCCATGGATGGCGCGAGTAAATTCGTTCGTGGAGACGCCATCGCGGCAATTATTATTACCATTATTAATATTATTGCCGGTCTGGCCATCGGTGTAACCTTAAAGGGTTTCGCGCCCAGTGTGGCTGTATTGACCTACACTATCCTGACAATTGGCGAAGGCCTGGTGACTCAGATTCCCGCCCTTTTGCTTTCCACAGCCACCGGTTTGATTGTCACAAGAGCGGCTTCTGAGTCCAATCTTGGGCAAGACCTTTCCAGGCAAATCATTCATCAGCCTAGGGTTTTCTATGTTGTTGCAGCGGTATTATTTGTCTTTGGTCTTATTTTTCCATCGTGGATCAAAGTGCCTTTTATTATGATCGCAATTTTATGTGCCATTGGAGCATATCTTATGTCCAAAGCTTATAGCCAAGAAATTGTTTTAAAAGAGTCCAAGGCAAAAGAGCAAAAGGAGGCTGTTAAAACTCCAGAAGACATGGTTCCGTTGTTACAAGTGGATCCTTTAGAGATCGAGCTCGGATACGCGCTTATTCCTTTAGTTGAAGTGTCTCAAGGGGGCGATTTGTTAGATCGGATCACAAATATTAGAAAACAAATTGCGTTAGATTTGGGGCTGGTAGTCCCACCCATACGGGTGAGGGATAATGTCCAATTAAAGCCTACCTATTATCTTATCAAAATAAAAGGCGCTGAAGTTGCAAAGGGCGAAATCGTTTTGGGACATTATCTTGCCATTAACTCTGGCGCTGTTACTGAGAATATTTCTGGCATACCGACCAAAGAGCCGACCTTCGGTCTTCCTGCCCAATGGATCACAGAAGCTGAAAAAGAAAAGGCAGAACTTGCCGGCTATACTGTTGTCGACGCCACAGCAGTTATTGCCACACATCTTACAGAGGTAATCAGGTTCAATGCAGATTTATTATTAGGGCGCCAAGAAGTTCAAAAACTGATCGATCATGTGAAACGGACAAATCCAGCAGTAGTAGAAGAGTTGACGCCTTCTTTGATGATGATAGGAGAGATCCAAAAGGTTTTAAAAAATTTATTAAAGGAGAAAGTTTCCATCAGAGATTTGGTGACTATTTTCGAAGCATTAGCCGACCAGGCCAGGAATACCAAGGATTTAGAAACATTAACGGAATATGCGCGGCAGGCATGCAATCGTTCTATCACAAAACAGTACCTCAATGAGGAGGGTAAATTGCCTGCGTTGACCCTTGATCCAAAACTAGAACAAATCATCCAGGAAAGTATACAACAAACCGAGAGAGGTTATGTGCTGGCTATCGAACCAAAAGTCGGGAGGCAGATCTTCAGTAGTCTAGCCAGAGAAATTGAAAGGATTGCCAGGGAAGGTTTTTTGCCTGTATTATTGTGTGCTCCTGTTATTAGACCCTTTTTGAAAAGATTTGTTGAAAAAATATTGCCCAATCTAGTTATTTTATCGTTTAATGATATATCTTCTAATGTCGAAGTCCAATCCTTGGGAATTGTAGGTATTCCAAATGAAAATTAAAAGATTTACCGGCAATTCAATTCAGGAGGTTTTTGCCAAGGTTAAGATGGAAGTCGGCCCAGATGCAGTCATTTTAAACAATAGGCAAGTCAGGGAAGGTGGTATTTTTGGTCTTTTTAGCAAAAAGATCGTTGAGGTTACTGTTGATCTGGGTGTGGAAAAAAAGAAGGAAACTCCAGGAAGATTTGCTTTTTTCCCTTCGATAAAAAAAGTGTTTGGAAAGAAGGATGTTAACGTCTCGTCGCAGAAGGAGGATTTGAACCCCAAGTCTTCCAATGCTCTTGGAAATCCTCCTTCATGGCAAACCCCTATTTTACAAAGTGAATTGAATGAGATGAAAGTAATTTTGCGTCCTAAATTAAAAATCAAAGGCCATGAAGAAAATACCAATTTATCGTTACCCTTCCAGAAGATGTTCCAATCTCTTTTACATCGCGGAGTCCATGAAGATATAGCTAAATCGTTATTAAGGCAACTCGAAGCAGAATCCCCCCAATTTTTTTCAGATTCTCAATTGCAGGCTCAGAAAGCTTTTAGAGAATGGCTGATTCCTTATATAAAAACTTCAGGACCCATAAAAGTTGTTTCCGGAAAGAGTAAAATTGTCGCAGTGATAGGGCCAACCGGAGTGGGTAAAACAACAACGCTAGCCAAGTTAGCCGCTCATTACTCTTTAAAAGAAAACCGGAAGATAGCGTTAGTTACTTTAGACACCTATAGAATTGCAGCCGTAGAGCAGCTAAGAACCTATGCAAAAATCTTAGATGTTGGCCTTGGTGTAGCTACGAAGCCACAAGAGCTGAGCATTATATTTAATAATTTTAAAGATAGAGATTTAATTCTTATGGATACAGCTGGAATGAGTCCTTACGGCTCTCGCCAACTGAAAGATTTGCAGGAGTTGTTCAGGGGTTGGAATGTCGAAATATATTTATTAATTTCGGCAATAACAAATTTTAGCGATATGAAAACCATATATGATCATTTTTCTGTTCTCCCATTGAAAAGGGTAATCATTACAAAAGTTGACGAAACTAAAAACCACGGAGTTTTGCTTAATGCTGCAATCCAATTTCCCATCCCCATTTCCTATCTTACTATTGGCCAAAATGTTCCTCAGGATATAGAAATTGCTGATCCAAGTCGAATAGCAAGATATATCATTGATAATCGCCCATAATAGACTCAACCCAATCTCAGGTGCCGCGTTGTACTGACAAAAAAATAAGACCTTTGTATTTTTAGATGTACTCAAAATGATTTTCAATCCGAATTAATTATATTAAGAGATTTTGCTGAGGGAAAATATGAGCAATAAGTCTGTCCAAAAGATGCTTTTGTTGAAAGTGGGCATATATAGCGGAACAATTTCGGGCGCCTTGGTTGGATTAGCCTTTCTAGTTAATGGAAAAGATTTGAAGTACTTGCCGTTATGGTTGATTGTTTCTTTGTTATTTTTTGGTTTGTTAGGTTATCTATTCATAATAGCAATTGATGAATTTTGTGTTGATTTAGGGGTAAACCCAAGGGATTTTATTTCAAAACAAAACAAGGATCAAGTTAAAAAAAATATCAATTATAACGATAACAAATATGCCGGAGTGCCTGTTGAAGGAATAGGCATAAATAATGGTGAGACCTTTACAAAGCAAAAGCAAAACATTATTGGCTCAGAAAAACCCCAAGATGACATTAAACCATTTGATTTTGCTGAAATTACGGCAAGAAATGATAGCGGCTCGGAGGTTTGATTTTTCATCAATGTTTGATATAGTTTGAATGGCATTTCTTGGAAATATTTAGTTATCTGTTTTCTTGATTTTAGTGAAGAAAGAGGATGCTTGTGGAAAATAAACCTAGTATACCCGCCAACAATACCGACAGCCAGCAGAGACCCAAAGGCAAAATAGATTCACAAGTGTTTATTCAAGTTTCCAAAGATGAAAGTTCGGCTACCATTACAGTAATACCTCCTCAGCCGGGTGGAAAGTTAGTCGCTGAAGAGGATATTCGTTTGGCTCTAGCTACTGCGGGTGTTGTTTATGGAGTCAAGGAGGAAACCGTTGCGAATATTATTGCAAATCCCCCCAAAGATGATGTTCTTGAAACAGTCATTGCGACTGGAGAAAAGGGGGAGCCAGGGGTTGACGCTTCGATAGAATTTTTTATCGATATAAACAAGAAAGAAAAAGAGCTGAAGCCTGAAGAATTAGAAGACGGACGCATTGACTATTACAATATCAGTTCGATCCAAAATGTAACCAAGGGGAAGCAGTTAGCCAGGAAGATCCCGGCTACCCCAGGAAAGCCTGGAAAGTCCGTCACCGGTAAAGAAACACCTCCTGTGCCCGGTAAAGATATTTCTGTTGTTGTGAGCAAGGGTGTTGAAAAATCGCCAGATGATGAGAATTTGTTCTTAGCGGCAATCGATGGCCAAGTCGCCTATAACGACAAGAAGTTGCAGGTTCTCTCCATCTATGAAGTAAAGGGTGATGTAGATTTTTCCATTGGCAATATTGATTTTGTAGGGAGCGTCATTGTTCATGGAAATGTGAAGGATGATTTTAAAATTCAGGCGGGCGGTGATATTTTAGTTGACGGAGTCGTGGAGGGAGCGCAGGTCATTAGTAGCGGCAAGGTCACTTTAAAGGGTGGAGTGTTAGGTCACGACCATGCCATTATTAAAGCCAAGGGAGATATTGTTGCAAAATATTTGCGTAATTGCACCGCTGAGACAGAAAAAAATATCGTAGTCAATGAAGCCATCATGCATAGTAAAGTAACGGCTGGTGAGAAGATCGTTGTTTCCGGGAAAAAGGGGCTGATTGTGGGAGGGTTAACCATCGCTGGATCCGAAATCACAGCGAAAGTTTACGGCTCCAACTTCGCAACTTTAACTGAGCTTGAGGTGGGGACTAAACCCCAGACCCGCGAGGAAGTCCTAGAGCTGACTGCAAAAATTCAACATACCGAACAGGAGTTGGATAAAATCAAAAAAGGCCTGGCCTTTTTAAAGGAGTTGGCTACAAAGACCCCAGGGGGGCTTCCTGCGCCCCGCAAAGAAATGATGGCCAAGCTAACTCGAAATCAGTTCAGTTTGATCGCTGAGCTCAAGCCCCTCCAGGAACAGTTGGTAACACTGGAGAGAGAGGAAGAAAAGATCCGGCTTACTAAAAAAGGCCGGATAATAGTCATGGGAATGATGAATACCGGTGTAAAGATCACCATTCAAAAGGCTTACAGACAGGTCAATGAAGAGCTTAAATATTGCACAATTCTTGAGGATAACGGTGAGATCAAAATAGGTCCCTACAAGGGATAAAGGATCTTTATGGTTAGACCGATCGATATCCAGAATATTTATTTTAGAACCGCCGATCTAGAAAAAATGCAGCAGAACCAACAGCAACAGATGAGTAACCAGCAGGTGGGCCTAGGTTCTGAGTTCCAGAAAAGGGTCGTCCAAAGGCAGGCCCAGGTCCGGCAAACTAACCCTTCAGGCAAAATTGAAGCAACAGAAGAAAAAAACGCCAACCCCTCAAGACGGAAGAGAAGCCAGCCTTATCGCAGGAATAAATCATTAAAACAAAACAGTGAGTCTGGCAGCGAAAGCGATTCTGCGTCTCCTGATGCTCAACAGAGCGGTTTCAATTCGCTAGCATAGTTAGGCGGGCCTAGGCGCTAGGGCTCAGGTTATTAGCGATGATTAGATTAGGAAAGCGCACGCATGGTTTAAATACCTTGTGTACAATAAAATAAGGAAGGGCAACCTTCCTTTTTTCTTTAGGGAGAATAATTATGTATTATATTTTTGTAGTCCTTCAAATCACTATAGATTGTTGTTTCGTGGGTTTACTTCTGCATTATATCTATCGTCTGGTCAAGCCGTCTGGAAGCTCCATAATCTATAAGGAATTTTTGGAAATGCAAGATAACATCACCGAGCTTACCTTAGAACTTAACAAAATTAGCCAGCTGACATCTGGTGATATTGAAAAAAAACTTGGGCAATTAAAAAAATTTGTTGAAGCGGCTGACCGCAGAATTGAAAAAATAAAGAAAGCAGCTTCACAGGGTCATCTTACATTAGAGAAAAATGAGAAAACCCATAAACAAACGGTCAACACGCAGCCCCCTTCGGTCCCTCAGGCTGAGCCGTTGGGCAGTTCTAGCCAGAATAAATTCCAGACACCGGAGCCTGCCAAATGGGCTTCTCGCTCTGGTGCGACAGGGCAGAACAAAGTTGATTTGCAGAAAATAACAGAAAAAATCAATCCTCCCAAACCCAAACCATTAAAAAAGAAAAAGTATTTAATGGTTACTGAGTTATTTGCCAAAGGGAAAAATGCCAAACAGATTTCTGAGCTCCTTAGTATGAACGAAGGGGAAGTGCAGCTCATTCTAAATTTAAATAACAAAAACCTTTAGTGGAGGAATTGCCATGGCTGTTGTAAACGCCACAGGTCAAACAGTTAATATTTATTTGGCGCCGAAGGATTGGCCTGATTTAAAGCAAAGCCTACAACCTGGCCAGCGTCTTACAGGAAGGGTCGTGGAGCTTTTTCCAGACAACAAGATGCTCTTAAATATTAAGGGCTTTAATGTTGTGGCCGAGTCGCCAAATCTTACTTTTCAAAAGGGAGACATTTTGAATGCCCAAGTGACGAGCCTTGGTGATAAAGCCATTCTGAGGGTACTGCTGCCTGAGTCTGCGGCTGCAGGTATGATTGAACAGTCAACTTCCCCGGATATCATGGGCATTGTCGGCAGTTTAAAAGTGCCTCTTAATGAGCAGAGCCTGACCATAGCAAGGCAGCTTATAAACAATAACATTCCTGTCACAAAGGATAATATTCTTGAGGTCCTCAATGGCGTGAGAGGTCTTTCGCAAAATACTGCTTCTGCAGGATCAAATGGGTTCAGTACCATCTCCCAACTAGTAAACAATTTTGATGAGATCCAAAACAAGCTTTCAGAACTAGAAGCCAGATTGCAAACTATGCCCAATAGTTCTCCCATGCTCACATCTTTATCGGCCTTGAAGAATAATCTCAGGCAGCAGATGAATTTTATAAGCCAAATTCAAGATGAGGCGGACGGCAATCAACAATCTATAATTTTAGAAAATAATTCTGGAGAAAATATATTAGCTCAACTTCAAGGTGTTCCGCTTACTGATGGCGGGGGTGACAATTTTGCCAATTACATTAGTGGTTTTGAAAAGTTCTCCGAAAATTACGCTGCGTTTACCGCGGGCGGCCAGGATCTGAATCCTTTAAGCTTGTCTAATTCTATCTTGGACCTCCAAAAGGCTGCCTTGGATGTTTTCAAGCAAGACCGAATAGTCGCGCAAAATCCAGGATTTTTAAATAGTGTTGGATTATTTCTTGCAGGGCAGCGGCAATTCATCAATGCCCAGATCCAAAATTGGCAAAACCAGTTGGCTTCTTGGCAGGCTGGTTTGACATCACAAAGCGGCAAAAGCCTGAACGGCCTTTTGCAGGATCTGAGCCGCAATATTGGCGCCAATTATCCAACGAGCCAGATCCAGAATCAGGCTTTTCAGGGATTGTTCCTGAGAATGAGTAAAGTTGCGACAACTTCTGAGGAGGAAAGCGCTATCCAGACGCTCGGGAAAGATTTTCAGGAAGTTTCAGCGCAGCAGATTGGTAATATCACCAAGGGCTTCGAGCAGGTGTTTGGCAGCGTTCCATTCAAGCAAATGGAGCAGATGGCATCAGGTTCAAGCGATGGAGCTCTAAAAAACATGGTGGGACTGTTAAAAGACCAAGCATCTCTATTGAAGGACGGAGTATTTATGTCCTCTTCCTTAGACGAGGCAGATTTGACGGCAGCCAGGGATATCTTGCTCCAAACCGCAGGGGACGATGCCGGGAAGCGTCTCGAAGTTAACAATTTTTTTATCGGTCTTTCAAATCTTGAAGATAAAGTTTCCAGCTGGAATAACCATAGCGGGCTGGAAACACTCAGCAATATCGCTCTAGACCCTAAGCAGGCGAACCTACTGCAGAGAGTAATGGGGCGCGTAAGTTCTCCCGAGGGTTCTGTCTGGGAGAAAAAGGCAGCGGCGGAGGTCCAGGATACCCTGAGCCGGTCCTCCGGGCCTTTTTCACGAGGAGGCATTACTCTAAACCAGGCCGTTGAAATAGCTGTTTTTTTAAAGGCCCATTCTTTACCCATCAATGGCGAATCGTTAAAAATAGCGAAATACTTTCTGACGACCAATCCAGCTCTTTCCCAGGAAATAGAGTCGATGAAGGCGGAGATTGCCAGTTTGCGCAATAGCGGAGCGCTCCCCAAGAGTTTAGAGACCGAAATTGGAAATTTTATGCAAACCTATGCGGAAGTATCCCTAAAATTGAACCAGGAAAGAATTTCTTCTCAGCTGGAAAGCTATGTTGAAAACGGCGGGATCCAGTTAGAAAGCAAGTTGAGGAGCGCGCTGGGTGACCCTACCCTGCAGAATACCATTCAAAATGACCTGAAGGGGATCCTTGGGAAGATAAGCCATTCTTTAAATAGCAGCACCGATCCTCAAAATGAAACTTATAAGAACCTCCAGCAAAAAGTCGAGTCGGTCCTGCAGACCATCACGGGTCAGCAGATGATGAATAATTTATCGCCTCAGATCCCCACCAGGACCATCTATCTCCAACTGCCTTTCTGGCTGAACCAGGGGATGCAGCATGGCGAGGTCATGATCCAATACCGCAATAAGAAGAAGCTGGCCCTCAAAGGGCCGGATCCGGTCAATTTGCTTTTTACCCTTCAAACGAGCAGGCTGGGCGAAGTAAAAATAAAAGCTCAGCTACAAAATGACAGAGCAAATATAAAAATAAATTTTGCCAATGAGACCTTGGCCCGATGGGCTTCGCAATTTGAGCATGAGCTTAAATCATCCATGGGCCAATTTGAACTTAATCTTGATCCGGTCCAGTGGGGGTCCGCTGACAGGGAAGATAGGGTTGAGGAACCCCCAGAGCAACCTTATCCTGGAAAAATCAATATTAAAGTCTGAGGCGGGTTATGGCCACTGAGCGCGAAAAAAGAAAATCCGTAGTTGCTATAAAATTTCAACCTGGCCAACAGAGCACTCCCGAAGTGGTGGCAAAGGGCCGCGGGGTCATTGCCGAGAAGATAATCGAAATAGCCAAACAGAACAATATTTTCATCCATGAAGACCCTGACCTGGTCGAGGTCCTTTCCAAGCTCGATATAAAACAGGAGATCCCGCCTGACCTTTATAAAGTAGTCGCGGAAATTTTGCTTTTTGTTTATAAACTGAACAACCGTGGTAAAATCCAAAAGAGGTAAAGGCATTTTTTGTTTACTCCAGGAGGCTTCTTGTGGTTCGTAAAGCAGGGATAACCTTTTTATTGATCGCTGTTCTTGGGTTACTCTTTTTTGGCTCCACTGTTCTTGCCCGTTCAAATAACGCGGTAGCCTACAATAATGCCGGAGTTGAATACGACAACAGAGGCATGGTCGATGACGCGATTGACGCCTATAGAAAGGCCATTGAGATGGACAGCGATTATCCCGATCCCTATTACAACCTGGGCGTCCTTTATTATGAGCAGAAAAAATACGACTCCGCGGTGGAATATCTTAGCCAAGCGGTAAAACTAAAAAGTGATTATGCCGAAGCACATCTTTATTTGGGGTTTACCTTGATGAAAACGGACGTAATGGATAAAGCGCAAGCTGAATTTGAGGAGGCCCTTAAAATTAAACCCATGCTGGCAGAAGCCTATTATGGGCTAGGTCTTGTCTATAGCAAGCAGGGCGACTATGCCAAAGCCAGGGAGTTTGCTGAAAAAGCCCTAGCCATCAATGCTCAAGATGCTAAAATTTTGAATTTATTAGGTTTGACCCTTTACAAAACCGGGGCCTATCCGGATGCTCAGACGAAATTTGAGCAGGCATTGGATATTGATCCGGAAAACGCGGAAATCTATTATAACTACGGGAATTATTATTTTGAAATGAACCAGTGGGACAAAGCTCTTTCCAAATACGAGGAGATGAAAAGACGCAAACCTAACGGTTGGCCTGACGCTTTAGTCTCCATGGGGATTTGTTATTTGCGCAAAGGCGATCAGGGCAAAGCAGCTGAATTTTTTAAAGAGGGCATGAAATATAAACTTTCCCAGCCTTTAGGGAGTTATTATTATGCTATTGTGTGTTTGAACAAGAACAATGCCGAGGATGCCATCAAATACTTGAACCAAGCGGTTTATTGGGACAATAGTTTGAGCGCCAAGGCTTACAGCGACGAAGAACTGGCGGGTTTGAAAAAGGACGCCCGGTTTTTCCTGATTGCCAAGCCGTTGCCGACGCCGACGGCAGTTCCGATCTCTCCCGCAAAAAAGTCCCAAGCCAAATCTGACAAAGTTGAAGCCAAATCAGAAACCCCAGGGCCTACTCCAGTGCTTACTGCGGTAAACACTCCCGTTCCGGCTGTGTCCAGCACCACTAGTACGCCGAGCGGCGGCGCTGCCCAATGAGGGCTAGCAGCAACCCCAGGACTACCCGTTTTTTCCCCACCTTCATCCTTTTTTTGATACCAACAATTTTAAGTATGGCGGGTTTTTTATATGGGGACCAAGAAAGCAACTACTGGGGGCCCTGGGAGCCATCCCATTCGGAGGCTTCCAATGGTTCTATCGAAAGCCGCAAGCCTGAAATTTCTAGCGATGCAGGCGAAATCACCACGCCAAAACTGGTTTTTCAAGCTGTGATCAAGTTCTACCAGGTATTTATTTCCCCGGCCATTCCTTCCCGGTGTAATTTTAATCCTTCGTGTTCCCAATACGCTTTTCTGGCCGTTGACCGATGCGGCATTTTGCAGGGGTCCGTGATGGCCGCCGAGAGGCTGATGCGCGACCATCCGGGCATCACGGGGTTATATTATTACAATCCCAGGCTTAAGCATTTTGAGGACAGGGTAGAGGATAATATTTATTTTAGAAACCTTTTTGTTTTGTTCCCAATTTGAGAATGAGGAAGGGGAGCTTGTTATGAGAATAAAATTATCAGTCTGCTTTTTGATCTTTCTGGCGCTTTATAGCTGTCCCCGGATCATTTTTGGACAAGCCCCGATCTCTAACGAGGCCTCTTTAAAGTTTGCGGACAGCCTTTTCGAGGATAAAGATTATTACCGAGCCGTGGGGGAGTACAAAAGGTGCCTGTTCCTTAGCCCAGCCCGCGCTGATGCCCAGGAAATCACCTACAAGATTGGTGTTTGTTACCTGAGAGGGAAACAATTCACGGATGCACTTTCTTATTTTGATAAGGCCGTAGAACTGAAGGCCAATGGCCCGTGGGCTGAAAAAGCCGAGGTCAAGAAGGGTGATGTTTACTATTATGAAAAAAATTACGCGGATGCCCAGTCGCACTGGGTTGAGTTTTTGAAAAATAACCCCGAGTCTCCTTTGGCGCCGCGGGCTTTATACCTGCAAGGATGGGCCAAGGTGTATCAGCTCGATTTTCAGGGCGCCCGGAGCGCATTCGAAGAAGCAAGTAAAAATCCGGGGGCCTGGATGGACATCAAGGTCATGTCCGAGAAGACCACTCAGCGACTTAGAGAAGCTTCAAATATCCCCAGCCGTTCTCCGGTGGTGTCAGGGCTCTGCTCGCTGGTGCTGCCCGGCCTGGGCCAGCTCTATTGTGGCAGGACGTCGGACGCCATTGCCAGTTTTCTGCTCAATGGGCTGTTCGGTTATCTGTGCGTCAACGCCGTCCAACGCGAGGACACGGGGGGCACCGCGGTTTGGGGGACCTGTTTTTTCCTTTTTTACAGCGGTAATATTTACGGGGCCGCAGCTGATGCTTTCAGGTTCAATAAAAGCGCCACGCAGGATTTTGTTTCTCGTCTGGAAACGCTTAAACTTGTGGATATTGAAGAATCCTTTTGATAATGAGGTTAAGAAAAGCTAATATATTAGTCTTGATATAAAAACTTTGCTAAAACAGAGAGCGAGGGGGATCATGGAGCAAGTCCAACGGCGGCAGCTTACTTTGATGAGGGCCATCGTCACATTTGTCATTGCCTGGTTCGTCCTTGCCGCGGCCGTTTATGTCCTGCAGCTGGTCACCTGGCCCAAGGACGAACTGCAGTGCCGCATCAACCTGATGAAACTGGACAAAGCGGTCCAGGAGTACAACGCCTCTCACCCCAACGCGCCGCTGACCGAGGATATCCCCCAGGCTATGATCGACCAGCTGGGCATACAGACCCATGATTCCAGCGGCAAGGAGATCCACTATTACTTTCTTGCGCCGAGTCCCCATGGGGGCGTTATGGCCAAATGCAACGCCCATGAGATCAATCCCATCTCTTTGGAAATCCTAGGTGTAACCATCCTGGCGGTCATTGCCACCTTGTTGCTTCTTTCCTATCAAGGATTTTCAATATTTGTCAAAGAGGGTTCTTAAAGAACCCATGCTGACCGGTAATCTCCCTGCCTGGCTCAAAAAACCTTCCTCGCCGGGCCGTGCTGTGCAGAAAATGCGCACCCTGCTCAGGGAACATCGTTTACAGACCATCTGCGAGAACGCCCTTTGTCCCAACCGGGGCGAGTGCTATTCCAACGGCACTGTCACTTTTCTTATCCTCGGCAATCTTTGCACCAGAGCCTGCCGTTTTTGCAATGTGTCCCTGGGGAAGCCCCAGCCTCCGGATGCAGGGGAACCAGACCGCGTCGCTCAAGCAGTACAAAGCCTGGGGCTGAATTACGCGGTCATCACATCTGTGACTCGGGATGACCTGGAAGACGGCGGGGCGGGCCACTTTGCCAGGGTTATCCGGGCTGTACGCCAGGCTAGGCCCAAGGCGGTCGTAGAGGTCTTGACCCCGGATTTTCAGGCTAGGGAAGCTTCTTTGGCCACGGTATGCGAAGCAAGGCCTGATATTTTCAACCATAATCTGGAGGTTGTGGGCCGTCTTTACGGCAAGGTGAGGCCGCAGGCAATTTACGAGCGTTCCCTGGGAGTTTTGAGGGCCGTCAAAAGTATGGCTCCCAATCTTTTGACCAAATCAGGCTTTATGCTGGGTTTGGGAGAGACCCAGGAGGAGGTTTGGGAAGTTTTTCGGCACCTAAAGGCGGTCAATTGTGATATTGTAACGGTTGGCCAATACCTCAATCCAAGGCCAGAATGCCTTCCGGTGGAGCGTTATGCCTCCCCTGAGGAATTTGAGTCCTACGGGGTTTTGGCCAAGGAAATGGGCCTTTCTTATGTCTTTTCCGGGCCTTTTGTCAGAAGTTCCTATCATGCCTCGCAGATTTTTGAGGCAGTCCAGGGAAAAAGGGAGGACAGCCGGATATGAGCGTTGTGGTCGTAGGTTCCGTGGCGTTGGACACAGTAGAAACGCCTTTTGGCAAGGTGGCGGATGTTTTAGGCGGGTCGGCCACTTATTTTTCCGCGGCAGCCAGCTTTTTTACGCCGGTCAAGCTGGTCGCGGTGGTGGGCAAAGATTTTCCCAGGCCGCACATCAAGTTTTTAGAATCCCGCGGGGTCGATCTCAAGGGTTTAAAAGAAGAGAACGGTAAAACCTTCCGCTGGAGCGGCCGTTATCATGAAGACCTTAACCAGCGGGATACCCTGAGCCTCCAGCTGAACGTCTTTGAACAATTCAGCCCGGAACTCCCGGCCAGTTATACCAAGGAAAGCTGTGTTTTCCTGGCCAATATCGACCCGCTTTTGCAGGGAGAGGTGCTGCGTCAGGTCAAAAACCCCAAATTGGTGGTTTGCGATACCATGGACCATTGGATCACCCAAAAAAAGGACGCTTTGCTGCAGAATCTTCCCAAAGTCCATGTCTTTATTTTGAACGATAGTGAAGCCAAACTGCTCAGCGGCTGCTCCAATCTGATCAAAGCCGCCTCAGAGATCCTCAAGGCAGGCCCTAAGGTCGTAGTGGTCAAAAAAGGCGAACACGGCGCCCTGATGTTCCATCAGCTCGGTAAAAAGATGGAGCTCTTCGCGGTCCCCGCGTTCCCTCTGGATAACGCCAAAGACCCCACGGGAGCCGGGGACAGTTTTGCCGGAGGGTTTGTGGGCTACCTGTCTAAATTCCACGGCAAGTTAAATCCCATATTGTTGCGCCGGGCCATGGTTTACGGCACTGTCATGGCCTCTTTCACAGTGGAGAAATTCGGAGTGGAAAGGTTCCAGGAGCTGACCTCGAACGATATCCATCAGCGATATAAAGAGTTCAGGAAGATCGTCAGTATCCCTGGAGAGTAAAATTTATCGTTTCATTGATCTAGGGAGGTATCATGGAAATTTCCAAGCGCGTTAAAACCTTGCCGCCCTATCTGTTCGCCCGTATCAACGCCGTAAAGGCCGAAAACCGGGCCAAAGGCGTGGATGTGATCGACCTGGGGATGGGCAACCCTGACAGGCCCACCCCGCCCCATATCGTCCGCAAACTCATCGAGGCGGTCCAGGACAGCAAGACGCACCGCTATTCCACCTCCCGCGGTATCCCGCATCTGCGCAAGGCTGTCACTCAAATGTACAGCGAGCGGTTCGGAGTGGACCTGGACCCAGAAAAAGAGGCTGTGGCCGTCATCGGGACCAAGGAAGGCATTTCGCACCTGGCTTTCGCTTTGCTCGACCCGGGCGACGTGGTGCTGGCGCCTTCGCCGACCTACCCGGTCCATTCGTTTTGCGTGACCCTGGCAGGCGGGAACCTCATCTCTTTTCCCGTGACCGAAGAGACCCATTTCGTGCCCAACTTGAGCGATATTTTCCAGCATACTTGGCCGAAACCCAAACTGCTTATCTTCAGCTATCCCCATAACCCCACCACGGCCACGGTGGACCTGCGTTTTTTTGAGGAAGTGGTGGGTTTCGCCAAAAAAGAGGACCTCATCGTGGTCCATGATTTTGCCTATGCCGACATAACCTTTGACGGCTATAAGGCTCCCAGCTTTTTGCAGGCCCGCGGGGCCAAAGAGGTCGGGGCGGAATTCTACAGCCTGACCAAGACCTACAACATGGCCGGCTGGAGGGTGGGTTTCCTGGTGGGCAACCGCGAGATGGTGCAGGCGCTGGCCAATCTAAAAAGCTATATCGATTACGGCATCTTCACGCCCATCCAGGTGGCGGCCATTGCCGCTCTCAAGGGGCCCCGGGACTGCATCGAGGAGAACGTCAGGCATTACCAGAGCCGGCGGGATGTCATGGTCAAGGGCCTGAACCAGATGGGCTGGCCCGTGGAAAAACCAAAAGCGACCATGTACCTGTGGGCGCGCATCCCGGAGAAGTTCAAGCACATGAATTCCATGGATTTCTCCATCATGCTCCTGGAAAAAGCCGAGGTCGCGGTCTCGCCCGGCATCGGGTTCGGGCCATGGGGCGAAGGTTATGTCAGGATGGCTTTGGTGGAGAACGAGGACCGCTTGAAGCAGGCCCTCAAAAACATGAAAAAAGTCTTTAAATAGGCCGCGTAGCCCCAAGCCCGCGGAGTTTGTGGTATATTAACAAAAAAACATGGAGGGAATATGTTAGGGATATCCAAGTTAGCCAGCCATATCCTGCCTTCGGCCACTTTGGCCATTGAAGCCAAGGCCAAACAGATGAAAAAAGACGGGGTGGATGTCATTTCATTCTCGGCCGGGGAGCCGGACTTTGACACACCGGTCTACATCAAAAAAGCGGCTATTGACTCCATTGACCAGGGGTTCACCAAGTATACACCGGCCTCGGGAATACCGGAACTCAAACAGGCTGTGTGCGGTTCGCTCAAAAAACTCTACGGGCTTGATTACCAGCCGGCCCAGGTCCTCATCTCCTGCGGGGCCAAGCACTCCATCTACAACGCGCTTTTGGCCATCTGCCAGGAAGGGGACGAGGCTGTCATTCCGGCGCCTTACTGGGTGTCGTATCCCGAGATGGTCAAAATGACCGGAGCCAAGCCGGTTATCCTGCAGACCTCGGAAAAGAACCAGTTCAAGTTCACGGCTCAGGACCTGCAAAAGGTCGTGACCCCCAAGACCAAGGTCCTTATCCTGAACAGCCCGTCCAACCCCACGGGGCAGGCCTACAAAAAAGAGGCCCTGCTGGAGATCGCCCAGGTCGCGGTCAAGAACAAGTTCTATATCCTATCCGACGAAATTTATGACCAGCTTGTTTACGGCGGGTTCAAACATTACAGCATTGCCTCCCTTTCTGCGGAGGTTTTCCAGCAGACCATCCTGGTCAACGGCGTTTCCAAGACCTTTGCCATGACCGGATGGAGGATAGGGTATGCCTGCGGGCCGCAGGATGTCATCAGCGCCATGTCCAACATCCAGAGCCAGTCCACCTCTAACCCGACCTCTATTTCCCAAAAGGCGGCTTTGTCCGCTTTGGCGGGTGAGGCTTCGGTGGAACAAGCCGTCAAGACTATGGTGGCGGAGTTCGCTAAACGCAGGGAGTTCATGGTCCAGTTCCTCAACAAGATCCCAGGAGTGACCTGCTCTTTGCCCGAAGGGGCTTTTTACGCGTTCCCCAATTTCTCGGCCTATGTGGGCAAGTCCATCAAAGGCAAGGAGATCAAGAACGCCAAGGACCTGGCCGCCTATCTTTTGGAGAGCGCCCATGTGGCGCTCGTGCCGGGGGATGAGTTCGGGGCAGCCGGGTATCTGAGGCTTTCCTACGCGACCTCCATGGCCAATATTGAGAACGGTCTGGAAAGGATCAAGGTGGCTTTGTCATGAAAAGCGTCATCAATGTCGGGTTGCTGGGCCTGGGCACGGTTGGAAGCGGCATCGTCAAGGTCCTGGAAAAGAACCGCGCCCAGATCGAGGGCAAGATCGGTGCCAAAATGAACATCAAGTGGATTTTGGACAAGGATGAGGATAAACTCAAGGCCTTGGGCGTTCCCTCCATCAAAACCACCAACGATGTGGATAAGGTCATCAAGGACCCCGAGGTGGACGTGGTCGTGGAGCTTATAGGCGGGGTGGAGCCGGCCCGGACCTGGATCAAGGCGGCCATGGACAACGGCAAACACGTGGTCACGGCCAACAAGGCGCTCCTGGCCGAGCACTGGGAAGACATTATTGCCCATGCCGAGAAGCGCAAGGTGGAGATCTATTTTGAGGCGTCCGTGGGCGGAGGCATCCCCATCATCCAGTGCCTCAACGAAGGCCTGACCGCCAACCGCATCGAGAGCATTTACGGCATCATCAACGGCACCTGCAACTATATCCTGACCCGCATGACCCATGAGAACAAGTCTTTCAAGGAAGCCCTGGCCGAGGCGCAGAAAAAAGGTTTTGCCGAGGCTGACCCGACCCTGGATGTGGAGGGCTGGGACACGGCCCACAAGCTGGCCATCCTGGCCATGCTGGGGTTTGACATGAACGTGACGCTCGATAAGATCCATGTGGAAGGCATTTCCAAGATATCTCCCCTGGACATCAAGTACGCCGGGGAGGAGTTCGACTGCGAGATCAAGCTTTTGGCCATTGCCAAAGAGGTGGAGGATGAGCTGGAATTGAGGGTCCATCCCACCCTTATCCCCAAAGAGCATCTTTTGTCAGCGGTGGACAACGCCTTTAACGGCATCTATGTCACGGGCGACGCCGTGGGCCCCCTGATGTTCTACGGCCTGGGCGCCGGGCAGATGCCGGCCGCTAGCGCCGTGATGAGCGACATGATCTTTGTGGCCCGCAACATTTTCCTGGGTATCGCCGGCAAGACCTCGGGGTTCCGCCACGGGGCCACCAGCCAGAGAGCCCGGCGCATCAAGAGCATGGACCAGGTGCGCTCCCGCTACTACCTGCGGTTCACTTTGCTTGACAATCCGGGCGTTTTTTCCGTTGTTTCGGGCATTTTGGGTGAACACAACATTTCCATCTCGTCCCTGGTCCAAAAGGAAAGAAAAAAAGGGGACAAGGTGCCGGTCATCATAACGACTTACGACTGCCTGGAAAAGGACATCAAAGAGGCCTTGCAGAAAATAGACGGGTTGAATGTGGTCAAGGAAAAGACCGTGCTCATCCGCATGGAAAAGGGAGAGTAGCCGTGTCAGCTGCCTGGCCCGGTGTCATCCGCAAATACGCCCAATATCTGCCTGTCAGCTCCAAGACCCCGGTCGTGACCCTGCTGGAGGGCAACACTCCGCTCATCGAATGCGTGCGGCTCAATCACAAGGTCGGCCAGGGTGTCCGCTTGTTCCTCAAATACGAAGGGCTCAACCCCACAGGCTCTTTCAAGGATAGGGGCATGACCTTGGCCATTTCCAAGGCCAAGGAAGAGGGTTCCCAGATGGTCATGTGCGCTTCCACGGGTAATACTTCTGCTTCGGCGGCGGCCTATGCCAGCCGGGCGGACATGAAATGTTTTGTGCTCATCCCTTCCGGCAATATCGCCCTGGGCAAACTGGCCCAAGCCCTGGTCCATGGCGCCCAGGTTCTGGCCATCAAGGGAAATTTTGACCAGGCCCTGGAAATGGTCAAAACTATCACCAAAAAGCATCCGGTGACCCTGGTCAATTCGCTGAACCCTTACCGCATCGAGGGCCAAAAAAGCGCCGCGTTTGAAATATGCGATGTGCTGGGGAAAGCTCCGGATTTTCACGCTTTGCCCGTGGGCAACGCGGGGAACATCACGGCGTATTGGAAAGGCTACAAAGAATACAAATCCCGCAAGGTCGTGTCCAACCTGCCGGTCATGCTCGGATTCCAGGCCGCCGGGTCCGCGCCCATTGTGCTGGGCCGGCCGGTCAAAGACCCCCATACCCTGGCCACAGCCATCAAAATAGGCAACCCAGCCAGCTGGAAAACAGCCGTGGCAGCCAGGGACGAGTCCAAAGGCCTCATCAAGGCGGTCACAGACGAGGAAATCGTTCAGGCCTACAATATGCTGGCCTGCCTGGAAGGCGTGTTTTGCGAGCCGGCTTCCGCGGCGTCAGTGGCCGGTGTGCTCAAACTCAGCCAGGCCGGGTATTTCGACAAACCCACCCAAAAAGGCAAGAAGCCCGTCACCATCGTCTGCACCCTGACCGGGCACGGTCTCAAAGACCCTGACCGCGCCATCGCGGTCTCGCCAAAGCCCAAGGAAGTCAAAGCCGACCTCAAGTCGGTCCTTAATGTCCTGGGGTTTTAAACGTTATTAAAAGCTTCCATAGTAGGTCTTCACCATAAGCCATCAGCAATTCCACCAAAATCGTCCCCAAGAAGTTCATCGTGCTGCATTGACCACCATCATCAAAAAGCTGGCGATAGTCAGGTGAGCGTCAAGCTTCCCCAATTGGGACATGTCCCAATTAATGTCCCAAATAGAAGCTTTGGAACGGCGGGGGCAATCTTATAGGTGAGGATCTGACCCTGGTTCAGTATCTGTCTGAGACTCAGAAGTGCGGATGAGAAGGAGGGACTTAAGATTTAGACCTGACACCCGCTGATTGGCAGCGCTACAAATTAAAACTGCCTGTTGCTCCAATTCCCACGGTTGTGCAATTAATGCCGGGGAGCGTGCCGATTCCCACACCCCCTTTGTGCACATCAACGGGAGCGGACGTTGGCTGACAAGACTGTGAGAGCGATATGAACATACCGGGGATAAGGTTAACGATAGCTTGTATTTCAAAACCCGGCATGGTAGTGCCTGCTAGGGAGCCGCTTAAAGCTGAAACGCCAAACACACCTCCCAGGGATATTCCCGGCCCCACCTCTGATCTTAGATCAATGCCTGTGGTAGTGATCAGCCCAAGATCGGCTTGCTGATTTCCTGCAACAGGCTGTACGAATTTATTGGACTCTACAATACCCAGGAAGATCCCTTTTGCTTGATAACCTATTTCCGTGACATCGCCCAGCACACCGGTACTGCCGCTATTTCCGGTGACAACAGTGGAGGTAAAACTTCTAGAAAAGGAGATTTTACCGCTATCACTCTGACCCCGGGCTTGCATAAAAAATAGAGTGGTTAAAAACAGCGTCACCACAGCCGAACGGATGATCTTTTTCACTGTTTCCCCTTTCCCTTGGTAACTTTTGGGTTTATTATTTGGAATATTAGTGCGTTATTAGGAACATTGCAAGCCCAAAATGCTCTTGTAAATGGCGTTAGGTCTTGGATCTTGAATTTAACCATTGTTTTCCGGCTTGTTCCTTCCCGCAAATACCCTAGCCTCTTGGGCGGGGAAATACATGGGCAGGCGGCCCAGAACCTTTCATCCAAGGTGCCCCCTTTTAAACATGCGTCCTGTGGGGTATAGTAAAACTCAATGCTGTTTAATATTTTTTCCAAAGGGAGGGGTTATGGTAAAAACGGCCTTTTTGACCGCTTTGTTGCTCGGTGTATCTCTTGTTGTATCTTTTGCTTTAATTGGCTGTGAAGGCTGCTACCAAGAAGAGAGATTCCACGATCAGCAGACCGAGACCGCTATCGCGGCGAAGGCGCAGGAGACCCCGGTTCCCACAGGTAACACCCACGCCCAAGCACCATACCTCAACCAAAAAAAGCGAGTCGCCCTTTAGTTTCTCTCCGTTTGGACTGCCGGGAACCTCGGGGTTCCCTAATCCAACCTCGCCGAATACCAGCACCACCCCCGGTCATTAATACTGACCTGATAACTGGTAAAAGCAGGGGAATATGTTCAGGGCTGGAAAAAGAGATAGACTAGGAACCTGAGGCAATAATTAGGTAGTGCTCCATTCAGGCCTCCTAGGAGTTCGCATGATCCAGACGTGATTCGCCGTCTAGGCGGGCCGGTCTCGGAGTGAACGGGGTCGCATTGACAATTGACATGCGGTAATTTTCCAGCCGCCTTCTCATGTTTACCGCTTTCCTTAAATTCAGGGGCCTCCAATTCTTGTTTTTTACCGAAAAGGAAACTCTTCCCTGTTCAACAAAAATTGGCCTAGAGAAGTTTGTAGTGCTAAAATGAGTATTTAAGGAGAAGGGATGATAAAAAAGTTAGTCCTCATCATAATAATCCTTGCACTGCCCTGCCTGGGCCGGGCCCAATCCACGGTCCTTTCTTCGGCTTCCTATGCCATGCCTCTGGATGATGTTGGTATTTCCGCGAGGGCCAACGTGCTGGGCTCGTCTTTCGTGGGTTTGGCCAATGATTCTTCGGCCCTGTTCTGGAACCCGGCAGGGTTGGGCATGCTGGACAGCGGGCAGATATCCCTGCATCACAACAGCTGGCTGACCGACATCGACCAGGAGACCCTGGTCGTGGCTTTGCCCGTCGAGTACGGGACCTTTGGCGGAGCGTTGAATTACGTGAATTACGGGAGTTTCGAGGGAAGGGACATTGGAGGAGGCTTGACCTCTAACTACACGGCCAGCAATGTCGAAGTGGCTTTGGGTTTTGGGGCAGAAATAGTGGACAGGTATTATGGCGGGGGGACCGTGAAGTTCGCACAGCTGACCCTGGCTGGACAGGGTTCCACGGCCATTGCCTGCAATGTCGGCGTGATGAAGCAGTTGACCAAGCAGATACGGTTAGGGTTGTCTTATTCCAATCTGGGGACAGCGGTGAACGGCGGCATGATGGACAGCGCACTGAGGCTGGGAGGCTCTTATATGGTCAGGCTTTCCCGGGTAAACCGCGTCTATCTTGCACTGGGCGGTCAGGTGGAGTCCAACAGCATGAACCAGGTCCAACTGGGAGCCGAAGATATCATTTATTCGGTGCTGGCGCTTAGAGCCGGATACCAGGTGAGCCTGACCAACATGGAGCTGGAAGGGCTGACCGGACTCAGGGCAGGGCTGGGGTTGATGTACCAGAATTTTGTGGTGGATTATGCATACCTTCCTTACGGCGACCTGGGCATTTCCAACCAGGTGAGCCTCAGTTACTTCTTTTAGCAGAGCAAATCCATCCAAGACCACAGGGGTAGCTAATCGTCCGTTCCAAGGGTAAACTTGCCCTGGAAAAGGTAATTTTCAGTCTGAGACAAATCAGTTCCAAGAAAGGCAAGCCATGAGACGAATCCTGTTTGTGCTGGTCCTATTATTATCGGGTCTTTCCCTCTGGGCCGGACCGGTCGCGGTTACCCATGACAAGCTCATGGTGGATGTGCCTGACCTGGATGGTTCGCTTTCCACCTGGCTCCCGGGCACCATGGGATATCCTTTGCCCCGCTATGAGCCCAGCCATCCCTTCCTGTCCAAACCCAAAGAGTTGGAGCTGGTCTGCCTGGAAAATGAGTATCTCAAGGTAAGGTTCATCCCGGATTTCGGGGCCAGGGTTTACGACCTGATATGGAAAAAGAACGGAGCCAGCCCGGTTTTCCAGAAGAAAAAGGCTGATTTTGGAACCATGTACGGCGACGAGGGGCTGGGCTACATGGTGCATTTCGGTTCCATCAAATGGGGGTTCCCGTTCTTCGGGCATACGGCAACGGACCATATGCCCTGGCAGTATGAAGTCATCCGCCTGAAATCAGGAGGGGCTGTTTTCCATGCCTGGCGGGTGGAGAATTATGTCACGGGCCTGCGGATGGACACAAGCATAACTCTGGAGCCGGGGGCCACGGCCCTGAAAACGGATTTCAAAATTTCCAATCCCACGGACAGGACCAAGGTCTGGGACCTTTGGGTGGATATGTATGTGCCCTGCACCGAGTTCGTGGAACTGGCCCTGCCTACGGACCGGGTCATCACCCACCAATCCGCCTGGAATTTTACCCGCAACATGATCATCCCCTGGCCGTTTTTAGGTAATGTGGACATGCGCTATCTGCGGGCGTGGCATGATTCCAACGGCGTTTTTCCCCTGGCCCAGTCAGACCAGTTCAGCGGGTTTTATCTGCATGACCGCCAGCTGGGCATGTTCCGGACCTTTGAGCCGGGCAAGACCATAGGGACCAAGTTCTGGTTCACCAATCCCGAATGGTATTCGGATTTTGGCGAGATGTTCACGGGTGGGGAGCCGACCCATGACGAACGGGCGGAGCTCCTGCCCGGGGCAGCCGTGGAATGGAAGGAGCAGTGGATGGTCCTCCACGACCTCAAAGGGATAGATTGCGGGAATAGCGACCTGGCCTGCCACCTGGAATCCGACGAGAATGGGACCAGTGTTTTCCTGGAGCCGGTAAGGCCGCTGGGGAAAGTCGACCTTACCGTGGAGACAGCGGGCGTGGGTAATGGGCGGACATCTGTACTGGGCCAATGGCACGGTTCACTGGATACGATCGAACCCAGACAGGCGAAATTACCTGTCCTGCCTCCTTATGCAGGCTATGTCGTCTGCCGGATAAAATACAGCGATAAGACCTATTCCTGGACCACCAGCGGAGAATTGGTCAAGAGACCGTTTGTCAGCGATAAGCTCAGCCAGGCGCGCTTGGATTACCAGAAATCCCTCAAGGGAAACGGGGCCAAAAACACAGTCGCGTCCAATCCGGATAGCGGTCAGGCCGCGATACCGGTCAAGACAGCCTATAAAAAGTCCAAGTTACTCACAGCAGAAAAGACCAGTCGTCTATTTCGGCCTAATGCCGCCTGTAGGTTAGCCGATGGTTCCTTTGTTGTGGCGGATGCCAACCTTTTACTTCATTTTGACGCTGATCTTAAATATTTGGGCAGATGGGGAGACAAGGAAAACCTTTTTAGTCCTTTAGGTTTGGCTTGTGACGGCCAGGGCCGGTTACTAGTAGCGGACACGGGTAACCGCAGGATTTTGAGGCTGACTCTCAGCGAAGAATGGAAGATAGACAAGTCCTGGGATGTGCAGGAAAGATGCGGAGAGGTTTGCTGGCACCAGGGAACTATCGCCTATACCTGTCCGCTTTCAGGAAAGGTCATGAGTTTTAGCGACGAGATGCCGGAGGGCAAAGTCGAGGCAAAATGTTTGGCCAAGGACCTGCAGGGGCCCTTGGGAGTCTGTTTTGACGGTGATGAAGTAGTAGTCTGCGATACCCTCCATTCACGAGTGCTTAAACTGGCCAAGGACGGAAGCTTCCAAGTTTTAACTGGGCCCAAGGAAGGGTTGGTCAAACCTTCCAGGGTGTGTTCCAGGGACGGCGGTCTGCTGATCAGCGACGCGGGCAGGGCTTGTTTGCTCAGTTGGAAGGACGGCGTTTTAAAAACGGTGGTTGACGGCACCAATCTGAACAATATTTCCCTGAGCGTGCCCGGCGGATTAGCTGCAGCAGGCCAAAACCTGTTTTTAACCATAGCAGACCCGGCCCGCCTGGTCCTTTTGGACCAGAATTACCAGTTGAGCAAGAGCTATGACGTCAATGATAACGGCGGGCCGTATTACAGCATGCCCTCATCCGTGGCGGTCCTTCCGGACGGCCGCAAGATAGTTTTGGATAGCGGCGGAGGGCGAGTCAGGATATTTGACGCTAACGGCAAGCAGACCGGCCTTTTGGACAGCTGGGGCTGGGATGACGGGCAGTTATGGAAGCCGAGCTGTGTGCGGGCGGATTCCAAGGGTTATGTTTATATTTCCGATCTGCTCAACTTCCGGGTGCAAAGATTCGACCCTTCGCTGACCATGAGGGACGCCCTGGAGTTAAAAGGCGTCAGGACCGAGAGCGCGGTCAAAACCTCGACCTGGTATAGCCACGGGATCGCCGTGGGGCCCGATGACAAACTCTACGTGGCCGACCACGCCCACCAATGTGTCCATGTTTATTCGCCTGCCCCTGAAAACAAACCGCTTCAAACCATCCAGCTGGGCAGGGATGTTTACCCCCTCAGCGTGGCTGTGGACAACCAGGGAAGGGTCATTGTGGCCAATAGTTTCCGGTCAGAGGTCGTTATTTATGACCCGAACAGCCCGCTGACTTTGGACCACCGGGGCGTGGGGTTCGCGTTGCTCCAGCCTCTCCATGTGGCCTGGGACAAGGAAGGCGGATATTTCATCTCAGGCAGGAAGGCTCAGACCGACGCACTGCTGCATTTTAACAGCCGCCATACCTTGGCCCACTCTTTCACCCAAAACGAGGTTTATCAGGCTGAGGACATAGTCTGGCAGGGAGACGGTCTGGTCGTGGCCAGCCCGGGGGACCAGGGTTTTTATAAAGTTTCCCAGGACGACAAGGCCAGCCTCTGGTTCAGATATTCCGGCCAGCAAACTATCCCGGGAAAGGTCAGCTCGGTCAAAGCGGCGCTGTTGTTCAATGACGGGACCGGTGTGGCTGTGGATGACGATACCCCGGCGCTGCATTTTCTCGGGAAAGGGCTCGATGCCATGAACGACACCCAAGTCCTGGAAAAGATGCCGAACTGGGTGGAGCTTTTTGATGACGAGCTTATGCTGATGAGAAGAGGTAATCCGGTCCAGCAGATCCTGTCCCGGCACGACAGGACCGTCAAAAAAAGGTGGTTCAAAGGCGTCGCTCAACTTATGGGCGCTTTTTGTCTGGGAAACGACCTTTGGCTGGTCTCGGACGCAAGCAATGGATTACGGCTATTCCGGGGTACGGGAGATGAAGCCGTGGAAGCCAATGCGCCTGATTGGGCCAAAGGCCAGAAAATCCGTTTGATGGCCGGGGTTACCCTGCGGGATGGTTCTTACTGGTTTTCCGTAGGCATGAACGGAAGCCTGCAGTTCCTCCATGTCGATCACGACTTGAAACTCATGGCGTCTGTTCTTCAGCCCCGGGGAAGATTTTGCGACGCTCTTCTCAGGGACCCGGGGCAGGGCTTCGTTGCCTTTACCAGCCAGGGCGTCATCCGCTACGACCAGAACGGCGCCAATCCGGCCAATGTCCTCAGCGTACCCGCGATTTTCGGGGACATCACGCCTGATAACAGGCTCTTGGTCGTGACAAGGGACGGAGAGCTGTGGTTGTGCGATCCCTTATAATTCTATATGGAGATTTTAACTTGACTTATTAGTGCGGTGGGGTAGATTTAGGGAGTTAATCGATTTCAAAACTAATCTGAGGAGGTGAATTTATGAAGAAAAGTTTGATCCTGTTGTTTTGTCTGGTGGTGCTCGTATTGCCAATGGCCGGATGCATGGCCCATACCCATATCGTCGGCAACGGCGGTAGTAGCGGAGAATCTGTAGAGCAATGGCAGTGGTATGCCATATGGGGATTAGTGCCGTTGAATAATGTGGATACGCGTGAGATGGCCGGTGGTGCCTCGGATTACACGATCAAGACACAGATGTCCATCGTGAACATTATCCTTAACATTTTCACTGAATATATCACGGTTGAAAGCAGGACCGTAACGGTCACGAAATAGTTGTTGGGTAGAAAAATGAGGGAGGCCCTTAAAAGTCTCCCTTATTTTTTTGAATTTTAAAAAGGAAATCTGATTGAAAAACCAATTGCAGTTCGTCAAAAGGAACTCAATTTATTTACTTGCTATAGTTATTCCTTTTTTATGTTTGGTAGGGTGCCAGAGCAAGTCAGCGGAGATGGCCGCGTACGCGACCATTAAACAGATGTCCTTCAGGCCGGTTTCAAAAACAGATCCAATGCTTGGCACAAGATACACGCATCCTAAAGTAGGATACTCCATCAGGCCGCCGGCCGGATGGCTGCTCCAGCCCAGCGTAGCCAAAGACGACCTCCACTACAGGTATCCCATAGCTTTCAAGGCCAGACTGCTCAGTGATTTCCTGGAAATAGGCTTGGTCGACAGCGGGATCAAGGATGTCAACGGCTACAGCCTCCATGTGCTGGCCAGTTCCTATGCCAATGCCTTGAGCCGCGGCAATGTCATCAAAATATTAGGCACGGACGTTTTTCAGTACAACGGGATCAAGATCGTGCAGATCATGTCCGAAAGAGGGAATGTGGTCATTTTGCAGCTGCTTATGTTCAAAGATTCCAGCCAATTTGTGCAGCTTACCTATGGTTTAGCCACGAGCCGCTATCAATTGATGGCCAGGGCTATTGAAGCGAGCATTGCTTCTTTTACATGGAATGAAAAATCAAAGGTTGTTACTCCCGCCAGGTAAACCTCGCCCTTGCACCATTGTCTTCCCAAAGCGTCTTTAGGGGAGTATGGGGCTTGATAAAAAACAGGTGGTATTTTAAAAGGAACGGGATATTATTTTTACAATATTCAGACAAGGGGCGATCGGCTCCTTAAAACAAGGAGGAGTTATGAGAAAGACTATATTTGTTTTTGGTTTGACGGTCCTATTATTTTGCACGGCTAGCCAGGCGCAGGAAAAGGGTCTGGGATTAGGCGGTTTTATCGGGGAGCCATCTGGGTTATGCGGTAAGTTGTGGGTCACGGATACTACGGCCATTGACGCGGCGGTTTCCTGGTCCTTTACGGGTAACTACAGCACGGCCTATTTGCAAGGCGACTATCTGCTCCATGATTTCACCCTGGTCCAGGTGGAGAACGGCAAACTGCCTATATATTATGGACTGGGCGCCAGGATATTGAGCGACACGTTATCCAATACAACGCAGGTCGGCCTGCGCATCCCGGTCGGTTTTTCATACCTGTTGGAAAAGGCGCCATTTGAAGTGTTCGTGGAGCTGGCGCCGGTGATCAATTTTTCTCCCAACGGCGGTTTTCTGTTCAACGGATTTATCGGCGGAAGGTATTACTTTAATACAAAAAAGTAGCCAGCGCTTTAGTCAGCGCTGGATTCGGCCATGCCTTTTTTCTTATTTTCTAATCTGGCCATAATGAAAAGGCAGTCGGATAAACGGTTGAGGTATTTGAGGGCCGTTGAGTCAACTTTTTCCTGACGGGAAAGGGAGACCAGGCGGCGTTCGGCCCGACGGCAGACCGTACGGGCTAGGTGCAATAACCCGGCTCCCTGAGTTCCTCCAGGCAAGATGAATTTTTTCAGAGGTTCCAAGTCAGCGCTCATTGTGTCTATTAGACCTTCTAGATTCTCTGCTTTTTTCTGGTCAGCCATATTTTTTTCATTGCTGAGGTCCACAGAAAGAGCTATGAGATCGTCCTGCAGGGCCTTCAATGTTTTTTGGAGTTCAAGGTCCAAACCAAAAGAGGCCGCCGTGCCCAGCATGGAATTGAGTTCGTCGAGCGTTCCCAGCACTTCTATCCGCAGGGAATCTTTGGGGACACGCCGGCCTTTAGGTAAACCTGTCGTGCCCTCATCGCCGGTATGGGTATAAATTTTTGACATAAAGCCCTTTCTTTTTTTGTTAGCGACCTATTATATTATACCTGCTTGCTTTTGTGGTTAGCGGATTAGGCCTTAAATGTGCGTGGTATAATGCATAACGATTTAATCCTGAAGGAGAGAATATGAAATATGTGTTACTGGTTCTGGATGGGGCGGCTGACCGGCCTATCCCGGAATTGGGGGATAAAACCCCTTTGCAAACAGCTAAAAAACCCCATTTGGACGAGCTGGCCAAACAGGGCCAAAGCGGGCTTTTAAAAACATGCCCCGATGACGTGGCGCCAGGCAGCGACACGGCCAATTTGAGCTTGCTGGGCTATGACCCCAAGAAGTATTTCTCCGGCAGGGCTCCTTTGGAAGCCGCCAATATTGGCATAGATCTTAAACCTAACCAGGTGGCTTTTCGCTGCAACCTGGTGACGGTCAAGGACGAGAAAATGTTGGATTATAGTGCCGGCCATATTTCGACCGGAGAGGCCAAACTTTTGATCGAGATGCTGGAGAAGAGGCTTAGTACCAAAAAGATCCATTTTTACCCAGGCGTGGGATACAGGCATCTCATGGTGTGGGAGGGAGGCCCTGACCAGCTGAAATGCATGCCGCCCCATGACATCATGGGCCGACCCATTGAGGACAACCTGCCCCAGGGAACCGGCAAGAAATTCGTCTGCCAATTGATGAAGGACTCCCAATTGCTTTTGGAGGGGCACGAGGTCAACTGGCGCAGACGCCGCGAAAAGCTGAACACCGCGAACATGATCTGGCTATGGGGCTCAGGCAAAAAGCCCACCCTCCCGCTTTTGACGGAAAAGTACAAGATCACGGGTTCGGTCATCTCGGCCGTGGACTTGGTCAAGGGTATTGGGATCTATGCCGGGCTTAAAGTCCTCAATGTTCCCGGTGCCACGGGATATCTGGATACAAACTATGCTGGCAAGTGCGAGTATGCGTTAAAGGCCTTGAAAAAGGAAGATTTTGTCTGGATCCACGTGGAAGCTCCTGACGAGGCGGGTCATAATGGCGATGCGGCTTCCAAGATCAAGGCAATAGAAGATATCGACGAGAAGATTGTGGGTCCGCTTGTGGAAGGCCTGAAAAAACTAGGCGATTACAGGATCGTAGCCTGCCCGGACCATCCCACACCCATTTCCACTCGCACGCACAATAACGACAAGGTGCCTTTTCTCATTGCCGGGGCGGGGGTCCAGCCCGACGGGGTGTCCGCATTCGACGAGCAGTCAGCTTTGGCCGGCTCATTGCAGTTTGACCAGGGCTGGAACATGATGGATTATTTTATTTCTCTAACCAAAGATTAGCTTCTCTTCGGCGCCCCCCTCCTCCAGCAGAAGCCAGCCTGTAAAGGTAATAACAACGGCTTGAATTGCTCCATTTTGGATTTACCTGGCCGTCATTTCGATGCTCTTTCCGGCCTCAATGTTCCCCGAAGGGCAGGTTGCAAACAAAGCTTTTAATTGTATAATACTTGAAATTTGTCAACTTCAGGAGGGTGCTGGTTTGCCTATCGTTGTGCAAAAGTTCGGCGGAGCGGTCCTGGCCGATGTTGAAAAAATGAAGGAAGCGGCCCAAGTCATCCTTCGTACCAAAAGAAAAGGGAAAAGGCTGGTGGTCGTGGTTTCCGCTCCCGGGGACACGACCGACGACCTCATAACTCTGGCTAAAAAGATCACCGAGACGCCGGACAAAAGGGAAATGGATATGCTGCTGGCGACCGGAGAACAGCAATCCTGCGCCCTCCTGGCCATGATCCTAAAATCCATGGGCCACAAAGCGGTCTCTTACACAGGACCGCAGGTCGATATTGTCACGGATAGCAGTCACACCAAGGCCAGGATCGTTAGGATAGGGAACCAGAGGATAAAAAAGTCCCTGCAGGAAGGCAAGATCGTCATCGTGGCTGGATTCCAGGGGCGCACCGTTAATGAAGATATCACCACCTTAGGCCGGGGCGGTTCGGACCTGACCGCCGTGGCTTTGGCGGCTTTTTTAAAGGCGGAGATCTGCGAGTTTTACAAAGATGTCAAAGGGGTCTTTACCGCCAATCCCCGCATCGTTCCGGACGCGAGGAAGTTGGATTCTGTTTCGTACGACGAGATGCTGGAAATGGCGAGCATGGGCGCCCAGGTGCTTAACGCCCGTTCGGTGGAATACGCGAAAAACTACAATGTCCCCCTATTGATCCGGTCCAACCAACCGGGCAGCGGGACCTATGTCACCAAGGAGGCTAAATCGATGGAAAAAGTGGTTGTCAGCGGCGTGGCTTATTCAACGGACGAGGCCAAGATCACGATCCGCGGGGTGCAGGACCGGCCCGGCCTCGCGGCGTTTGTGTTCAAAAAGATCGCCGAACAGGATATCAACGTGGACATCATCGTCCAAAATACCAGCTTGCAGGGCAAGACGGATATCTCTTTCACGGTGCCTAGGAATGAATTAAAGGCCGCCCAGCAGATCACGGCCAAGGTCTGCAAGATCATCAAAGCCAAAGGCATGGTCGTGGACAACCGCGTGGCCAAGGTTTCCGTCATCGGGGTGGGGATGCGATCCCATAAAGGCGTGGCTGCGAAAATGTTCGAGGCTCTGGCGCAGGCAGCCATCAACATAGATATGATCAGCACCTCTGAGATCAAGATCTCTTGTGTTATAACTGAAAACCAGGTCAAAAAGGCTGTTCAGGTGATCCATAAAAAATTCCAGTTGAACAAGATAGGCAGGAGCTAACTAAAGGATTGGAGGCGGAAAAGTGTCCAAAATAATAAAAGATGTTCTTCTTTATGATACGACCCTGAGAGACGGGGCCCAGGGACAGGGGGTCTCTTTTTCCATAGAAGATAAGATCATGATCAGCCGGCGGTTGGACCAGTTCGGCATGGATTATATCGAAGGCGGCATGACCAATCCCCAGAACGTCAAGGACCTGTCTTTCTTTCATCGGATGCGTTCTGTTCATCTCAAGAACGCTAAACTCGTGGCTTTTGGCAGCACACGCAAGGCTAATAAGCCCGTAGGCCAAGACCCCAGCGTTAAAGGGCTTTTGAGCGCCCAGACCAAGGCGGTCACGGTGATGGGCAAGAGTTGGCTCCTTCATGTCCTCAAGGTCCTGAGAACATCACCGCAAGAGAATCTGGCCATGATCTCCAGCACCATTGCATATCTCAAAAGCAAAGGCAAAGAGGTCATCTATGACGCCGAGCATTTTTTCGAAGGTTATCTGGCAGATCCGAAGTATGCTCTCAAGACGCTGGCTATGGCCGAAGCGGCCGGTGCCAGCTGGATCGTGCTTTGCGACACCAATGGCGGTTTGATCCCGGAACAGATCTATAAAATCACCAGGGAAGTCAAATCACGGATCAGGGCACGGTTAGGAATCCATACCCATAACGACTCGGATTGTGCAGTGGCCAATACCATAGAGGCAGTGCGGGCCGGCGCCACCCAGGTCCAGGGGACCATCAACGGAATGGGTGAGCGTTGCGGCAATGCCAATCTCTGTTCGGTCATCCCGAATTTGGCCTTTAAAATGGGACTGGTTTGCCTTGATCCGCGGAATCTCAAAGACCTGAACAAGGTTTCCTGGTATGTCAGCGAATTGGCCAACATCGCCCATAAACCGGAGCAGCCTTTTGTGGGAAGCAGCGCGTTCTCGCACAAAGCGGGGATGCATGTCCACGCCCTGCAGCAGGACCTGCAGACCTATGAGCATTTAAACCCAGCCAAAATAGGGAACAGGCGGACCTTCCTGATGTCCGGAGAGCAGTCTGGCGCCACCAGCGTGGTGGTCAAAGCCAATGAGCAGGGGATCAAGCTCGCCTTGGGCGACCCCCGTGTTCAGGAGATCGTCAGGCATCTCAAGGAACTCGAAAAAGAGGGTTATCACTTTGAGGGAGCGGAAGCCTCATTCGAGCTTTTGGTGAAAAAGACGCTCAAAAAGCACCGTAAATTCTTTGACCTTACGGGTTATCGGGTCACCGTGGAAAAAGAAGGCAACCGCAAGCCGCTTTGCGAAGCCACGATAAAGCTTAAAGTCAACGGCATTGAAGAGCATACGGCGGCTTCCGGGGACGGACCCGTGGAAGCCCTTGACCACGCGCTCAGAAAGGCCCTGGAGCAGTTTTATCCCAATCTGAAAAAGGTCTCCCTGATCGACTTTAAAGTAAGGGTGCTGGACGCTTCCGCGGGCTCTGCGTCCAAGGTCCGCGTTTTGACCGAGTCCACGGACGGCAGAAGAATATGGGGGAACGTTGGTGTTTCAGAAAACATCATTGAAGCCTCCTGGGATGCCCTCGTGGAAAGCATCGAATACAAACTTCTCAAAGACGGGCACAAGTAATCCCCTCGAACAACTTTTCCGCCGGATCCCAAAGAAAGGGTCTGAACCTTGAGCGAACTGACATCAAAGTACGAACCGCATCAGGTGGAGGCGGCCTGGTCCGCTATTTGGGCCGAAAAGGGCTTTTTTAAGGCCAGTTCTGACGGAACAAAAAAACCATATTGCATCGTCATTCCTCCGCCCAATGTGACAGGAGCCCTTCATTTCGGCCATGCCCTGAACAATACCCTGCAGGACATCCTCATCCGTTTTAAGAGGATGCAGGGATGCGACGCCCTTTGGATCCCGGGTACAGACCATGCCGGTATCGCCACGCAAAATGTGGTGGAACGCCAGCTGGCCAAGGAACACGTGACCCGGCAGCAGTTAGGCCGCGAGAAGTTCGTCGAAAGGGTCTGGAAGTGGAAAGAGCAGTATGGAGGCCAGATCCTGAACCAGCTCAGGCGTCTGGGAGCTTCCTGCGATTTTTCCAGGGAACGGTTCACGATGGACGAGGGCCTGTCTGCGGCCGTGGCCGAAGTTTTTGTGAAGTTATACGAGGAAGGCCTGATCTATAGGAGCGAATATATCGTTAACTGGTGCCCGCGCTGCGGCACCGCGCTTTCAGACCTGGAGGTGGAATACCAGGAATCCCAAGGCGAGCTTTACCATATCCTCTACCCCTTTCCAGGCGCAAAAGACAAGGGGATCGTCGTGGCCACTACCAGGCCGGAGACCATGCTGGGCGATACGGCAGTGGCCGTGAACCCGGAGGACGGCCGATACCAGGGGGTCGTCGGAAAGACCGTCATCCTGCCTTTGCTCAACCGGGAGATCCCGCTTATTGCCGACCCCTACGTGGATAAAACCTTCGGGACCGGCGCGGTCAAGATCACGCCTTCCCATGATCCCAATGATTTTCAGATCGGTAAAAAACACGGTCTCGCTTTCATCAAAGTGATCCACACGGACGGGAAGATGACCAAAGAGGCCGGGCCTTATGCCGGACTGGACCGCTTTAGCTGCAGGAAAAAAGTGCTCGAAGACCTGGGGCAACAGGGGTGGCTGGTCAAAACCGAGCCGCACCTGAACGCCGTGGGGCATTGCCAGCGCTGCAAGACCGTGGTCGAACCCATGGTTTCCCTGCAGTGGTTCGTCAAGACCAAGCCGCTGGCCGAACCAGCCATCAAAGCTGTCAAAGAAAAACAGATCCATATCGTCCCGGAGACTTGGAGCAAGACTTATTTTGATTGGATGGAGAATATCAGGGACTGGTGCATTTCCCGCCAATTATGGTGGGGCCACCGCATTCCTGTCTGGTATTGCCAGGATTGCGGAGAGATCAACGTGGCCAAGTTGGCGCCGGTAAAGTGCAAGAAATGCGGTAAATCCAACCTCAAACAGGATGAGGACGTGCTGGACACCTGGTTCAGCTCCGGATTGTGGCCGTTTTCGACCTTGGGTTGGCCCAATCAAACAAAAGACCTACAGCGCTTTTATCCCACTGATTGCCTGGTCACTGCTTTTGACATCATCTTTTTCTGGGTGGCCCGGATGATCATGATGGGAATACACTTTACCGGCCAAGTGCCATTTAAAGACGTGTATATCCACGCCCTGGTGCGGGACGCCGAGGGCAAGAAAATGAGCAAATCCAGGGGCAATGTCGTGGATCCCTTGGAAATGATAGACAAGTACGGCTGCGACGCTTTGCGGTTCACCCTGGCGGCGCTGGCGGCGCAGGGCAGGGACGTGGCCTTGGACGAGGACCGCATCAACGGCTATAGGAATTTTTGCAATAAACTGTGGAACGCCAACCGCTTCTTTTTTATGAACTGCGGAGAGATCGTGCCCAAGGGTATCGAGGAAATTAACAAGGCCGGTCTCAGCCTGTTCGACCGGTGGATATTGAGCAGGCTGGACCAGGTAGCGACCGATGTCAAAGAGGCCCTGGACGGTTACAGGTTCAATGACGCGGCACTGGCCATTTACGATTTTACCTGGCATGAGTACTGCGACTGGTATGTGGAGCTAACCAAACCCTCCTGCGCCAACCCAGGGCCGGATAAAGACCGGGTGCTGGCAGTCCATCTCTTTGTGCTGGACACGGTCCTCAGGCTGCTGCATCCTTTTATGCCGTTCATTACAGAAGAGATATGGAATAATCTTCCATTTGCCAGCAAGCCAGCGCAGAGTCTTTGCGTGGCAGATTGGCCCGAACTTAAGAATAAGTACCGTGACGTTCCTGCTGGAATGGATATGGATCTGATCATTCAGGCTGTGACCGCCGTAAGGAATCTGCGCAGCGGTTATCATGTTCCGCCCGGCTTAAAACTTAATATTTCCATCAAGGTAAAGACATTAGAGGAAGAGGCACTTTTGGAGAAGTACGAGCAACTGCTGACCGGTTTGTTCAAGGCAGAGAAGCTTGTTCTAGGTACAAAGATAGAGAAGCCGAAATTGTGCGCTGAGTCGTTCCTCGGCGATATCGAGGTCTATGTTCCCCTGGGCTCTTTTCTGGACATCGAACAGGAAAAGGCCAAGGTACTCAAGGAAAAGGAAAAGATGGGCCAGCTCATTGGACAACTGGAGCAGCGCTTGGCTGACAAGCACTTCCTGGCCAAAGCCCCGGAACACCTCATTCAGCAGGAAAAAGCCAAGGCCCAGGATTGGGCCGCCCAAAGGGATAAGCTGGATGAATATTTGCGCCGTCTCAAGGGAGAATAGCAGTCAATGAAAAAAGCCATGAGGGTCGATCCGGCTGAGGTCCGGGCCATTATCCAAAAGGCGTTAATGGAAGACAAGGTGCGGCGTGACATTACCACGCACGGCATCATTGATCCGCATATCCACGGCCAGGGTTATTTCGTGGCCAAGCAGGAGGGCGTGCTCGCGGGCCTGGACGTGGCCCGGGAGGTTTTTAGAATAGTGGATAAGGACGTTAAATTCAAAAAGCTGCTTTCGGACGGGGCGAGGGTCAAAAAAGATGCGGTGCTGGCCAAGGTTGTAGGACGGGCCATCTCTTTGCTCCAAGCCGAAAGGACTTCCCTGAATTTTTTGCAGCATTTGAGCGGGGTAGCCACTCTGGCCTCCCGTTTTGTGGAAAAGGTCAAAGGGACCGGGGCGGTCATTTTGGACACGCGCAAGACCATCCCCGGTTTCCGCTTATTACAGAAATACGCCGTGCGGAAAGGCGGCGCCACCAATCACCGCATGGACTTAGCTGAATCCGTCCTGGTCAAAAATAACCATTTTGAGTTCGTGGATTTTGAAGAAGGGGTCAAGAGGGCGGTAAGGAAAGTAAGGGGTAAAAAACCTGTCATCGTAGAGGTCACCAAGGTCTCCCAAGTTTTGCCGGCCATACGGGGGGGAGCCACCCGGCTTTTGCTGGATAACATGACCATTCCCCATATGAAACAGATCGTTTCCCAGGTCAAGGGCAGGGTGGAACTGGAAGCTTCCGGTGGAATTGACCTGCACAACGTGCGCCAAGTCGCTCAAACAGGGGTCGATTTTATTTCAGTCGGGGCTTTGACCCATTCTGTCCGAGCTATGGACATCAGCCTGGTCATCAAAGGTTCTTGAGCCTTAACCCCATTGCCTTCAACCCTAACAAGATAGGTAGAAGCACCTATGCCCAAACTTGAATCTCTTTTGCCCGAAAAGATCCAAAAACACCTCAAAACGAACTCGCTGGGCAAAGTGGTGTTGGTGTTCCGCACCATTGATTCCACCAACGGGTTCGCCCTGAAGCTGATTGACCCCAAACACGGGACTTTGGTCCTGGCGGAGACCCAGACCAGGGGAAGGGGGAGGCTTGGCCGCAAATGGCATTCTGCGGACCACAAGGGCATTTGGCTGACCCTTATCCTCAAGCCCTCAGCAGGTTTGGTGCAGCCCGCATCCCTCACTATGTTGATGGCTTTGAGCATCGTGGAAACCTTAAAGCGGGATTATAGCCTGGATTGCGCCATCAAATGGCCCAATGATATTTATCTGAACCACAAAAAGGTTTGCGGCATTCTGACCGAAGCAAAAACAACCTCGAACAGGGTTGAGTTTTACGCCCTTGGGGTAGGGTTGAATGTCAACCAGACAAACCGTAATTTTCCGGCGGAATTGCGCAGGCTTGCCTCATCGCTGAGAATTGAAACAGGCCGGAAGTTGTCCCGCCCTACGCTGATCCAAAAAATATTGCTCCGTTTTGAGGAGCATTTTAAAGAGTTTCAGGGCCAGGGTTTTGCCCGATTCCTACCCCAGTGGGAAGGGATGAGCGAAACCATCGGCAAGCAGGTCAAAATAGCGACCGGACGCCGGACTTTGGAGGGGCTGGCTGTGGGACTGGATACGGACGGAAGCCTGTTGGTCAGATTGGACAGCGGGGTGGTCCATAAAGTCCATGCCGGAGATATCACCCATTTAACCTTAAAGACTTGATGGAGAAGAGGGCAGCTATGGTTCAGGGTATTAGAGATCCAAAACTTTCCGGGCTGTCCGAACAGGAAGCCGCAGCCAGGCTAAAAAAGTACGGTTATAACGAGATCCAGGTCCTACAGGGGTACGGCCATTTGCAGTCTTCTGTGCCCCGGCACATCCTAAATATCCTCGCCAACACTTTGAAAGAACCCATGTTCCTGCTATTGATCGCCTGCACGGCCGTTTTTTTCTTGCTGGGGGAATACAAGGACGGCGCCGTTCTTCTGTGCTTTGTCGTTGTCATGATGACCATTAGCTTTTACCAGGAGCGCAAGACTGAAAGGGCCCTGGAGGCCCTGAGGGACCTCTCGAGTCCCCGCGCTTTGGTGATCCGGCAGGGCGTGGAAAAACGTATCGCCGGACGGGAAGTGGTGCCGGGGGATATTTTGGTACTTGCCGAAGGAGACCGTGTGCCGGCGGACGGGCAGGTCCTTTTCAGCCAGAACCTTTCCGTGGATGAGTCCTTGTTAACCGGTGAATCCGTGCCTGTCCGCAAGACAGAGTGGAAGGAAGGTCTGGCGCCCACGGCCCAGCCCGGCGGCCAGGATACGCCCTATATCTACTCCAGCACTCTGGTCGTGCAGGGCTATGCCTATGCCGAAGTCCAAGCCACGGGCATGAAGACCGAAGTTGGGAAGATAGGCAAGGTTTTGCAAAGTATCAAGCCTGTTGAGACCAGCTCCCAAAAACAGAACAAAAAGATGGTCGTGGTGCTGGCTGGTTTGGGCGGGTTGTTATGTATCCTGGTCATTGTGATCTATGGGTTGACCAGGGGTGACTGGATCCATGCCCTGCTGGCAGGTCTTACCTTGGCCATGGCTATGTTACCCGAAGAGTTCCCGGTCGTTCTCACGGTTTTTATGGCCCTCGGCGCCTGGCGAATGTCAAAGAAAAGGGTGCTGACGCGCAACCTTCCAGCCATCGAAACGCTCGGTTCGACCACAGTCTTATGCGTGGATAAGACCGGGACCTTAACGATGAACCAGATGACCGTCACATCCCTTTGTGTCCAGGATGACCACTACGACATAAACTCATCCGTTAAAAATGTTTTGCCGGATAAGTACCACGAGTTGGTGGAATTCGGCATCCTGGCCAGTCAGTTGGAGGATTTTGACCCCATGGATCGGGCCATCAAGCGGCTTGGTGACCCCTTTATTCTGCCTTTTGAACATCACCACCAGGATTGGGAGCATATCCGGGAATACTCTCTTTCCAAGACATTGATGGCGCTTTCCCATGTCTGGCGGTCCAGAGAAGGCAAGGACTACGTGATCGCCGCTAAAGGGGCGCCTGAGGCCATCATGGAGCTGTGTCATTTGGACCAGGAAGCGAAGCAAAAGGTGATGCAGAACATCAACCGATTGGCCCGCAGGGGGTTCAGGATTTTGGCTGCCGCGAAAGGGTATTTTAAAAGCGATTTTTTACCTAAAGAACAACATGATTTTAATTTTGAATTTTTGGGTTTGCTCGGTCTGTCCGACCCTGTCAGGCCCCAGGTCCCTGAGGCCGTGAAGGAATGTTATGAGGCCGGCATCCGCGTCATCATGATCACAGGCGATTATCCTGAAACCGCCGTCAATGTGGCCATGGAAATAGGGCTGGAAAACCCGGATAAAGTGTTGACCGGTTCTGTCATCGAGGCGTTGGGTGACAGCGAACTGGCAGCCAGGCTCAAGGAAGTCAATGTATATGCCCGGATGGCCCCGGAACAGAAATTACGGCTGGTCAAAGCCCTCCAAGCCAATGCTGAGGTCGTGGCCATGACCGGTGACGGGGTCAATGACGCAGCAGCGCTCAAGACCGCGGATATCGGTATCGCCATGGGTGAGCGCGGCTCCGATGTGGCCCGCGAATCCGCCGATCTGGTCCTTTTGAACGATGATTTTAACTCCATCGTCCAGGCGGTCAGGCTGGGAAGGCGTATTTTTGGTAACCTAAGAAAATCCATGGCTTACCTTTTTTCCGTCCATGCCCCGATAGCCTGTATTTCGCTGACCCCGGTGCTTTTACACTGGCCCCTGCTTTTACTGCCTGTCCATATTACTTTTTTGGAGTTTATCATTGACCCGGCCTGCTCGGTCATATTTGAAGCAGAGGCCGAAGAAAAGAACTCCATGAAGCAACCGCCCCGCAGGATCGACGCTCCTATTATCGATAAGCTTTCTATTTTTTTCAGTTTACTGCAGGGGATGTTCGTGTTTTTTATCATGCTTTGCGTGTTGCTCGTATCTAAATGGTTCGGCCAGAACGATAATGATATCAGGGCTATGATATTCAGTATCCTTGTGATCACTAACCTAAGTTTGATCTTTATCAACCGGTCTTGGACCAAGAACATCCTGGAAACCTTGCGCGAGCCCAATCACTTTCTTTGGCTCGTCACTTTAGGCACCTTGGTATTATTGTGCGTTATTCTGTATGTGCCGGCGTTACAAGACATATTTAAGTTTGGCAGGCTGCCTTGGCACGGACTGCTAGTGTGTTTTGGCTCAGGATTACTCTGCATCCTTGTGAATGAAGCGGTCAAATTTACGTTCAGGAACCGTACGAAGTTAAACCCGGGATTGAAATTTTAAGCTGTTCCAGGATAAAATCAAAGTAATTAAAGATCAATCCACACCCACTGCTTTTAATTATTGGAACAATAGCAGTGGGTGTGCCCCGCCAACTCGCTGGCGCGAGTTTCTGGGCTGGATTTTTATCCAGCCTAGCGGCGGATAAAAATCCAGGACTAGGAGGAAAGCTAAATGGGGAAATCTTTGAGAGGAACCAAGACAGAGCAAAATCTTTTAAAGGCGTTTGCCGGAGAATCCCAGGCCAGGAACCGTTACACCTTTTTCGCGAGCGCTGCTAAAAAGGAAGGTTTTGAGCATATCGCAAAGACCTTCCTGGAGACCGCGGACAATGAAAAAGAGCACGCCAAGCTGTTCTTTAAATATTTAGAAGGGGGAGAAGTGGAGATCACGGCTTCTTATCCGGCCGGCATGATCATGAGCACCCTGTCGAATCTAAAAGCCGCAGCAGATGGCGAGAACATGGAGTGGGGAACCCTATATCCTGACTTTGCCAAAGTGGCCAGCGAAGAGGGCTTTCCTGAAGTTGCCAATACTTTTGTGCAGATCGCCAAAGTTGAGAAGTTCCATGAGGAGCGGTATCGCAAGCTGGCGGATGACGAGTCCAAGGGAACGGTATTTAAAAGAGCGATCAAAGTAAAGTGGCACTGCATGAACTGCGGGATGATTATCGAGAGCACCGAAGCGCCTAATATTTGCCCGGCTTGCAAGCATCCCCAGGCTTACTATGAGGTCCTTGGAGAATAGAAAACATTTCTGCAATGCGGGCTGAAATGGAAAATGGCTGATTATAACAAGATAGGGGTATTGATCCTGAGGGACAAGAAAATCCTGATGTGCCGCAAGGACAACACCACTTCCAAATTGATCATGCCCGGCGGCTGCCTGGAGCAGGGAGAAGCGCCTTTGCAGTGCCTTCAGCGCGAGCTGAGGGAAGAGCTGGGTGAAGTCTCCCTTTCCAATCTTATTTACCTTGGCACTTATGCCGATAAGGCGGCTGTGGACGATCCGAAAGTGCATAAGACTTTGGAGATGGAGTTGTATCAGGGGGAGCTGACGGGCAGCCCCAGCCCCCATTCCGAGATCAAAGAACTAGTTTGGTACGGCAAGGAAGATGACCGCAGCTTCCTGACCCCCATCATGCTTAACAAGATACTACCTGACCTGATCAAACGCCGCATCTTGCCCTGGGAATAAGGGCATTGACCTTCCTGAATGACTGACAAGAGGTGACCTTGAAAAAGATCGAGTTGCTGGCCCCGGCTAAAGATTTGGAGTGCGGGAAAACCGCAATCGATTGCGGGGCTGATGCTGTTTACATGGGAGGCCCCTATTTCGGCGCCCGCGAAGCCGCGGCCAACTCCATCGAAGATATTGCGGCCATGGTCAAATACGCCCATCCTTATTGGGCCAATGTTTATGTCACGATAAATACTATCCTCAAAGATGAAGAAGTCCTCCGGGCGGTCAACCTCATCAAGGAGCTGTACCAGATTGGCGTGGACGGTGTCCTTATCCAGGATGTCGGCCTTTTAGAATGCGACCTCCCAGCCATCCCTCTTATCGCCAGCACCCAGATTCACAATGCCTCTCCACAACAGGTCGCTTTTTTGCAAAAAGCGGGTTTTAAACGGGCTGTCTTGGCCAGGGAACTGGACCTGGGCCAGATCCGGGCCATCCGCCAGGCAGCGCCGGATATTGAGCTGGAGTTTTTCGTGCACGGAGCCCTATGCGTGGGTTACAGCGGTCAATGCTACCTGAGCTATTGCATGGGAGGCCGCAGCGCCAACCGGGGTGTCTGCGCCCAGCCTTGCCGCAAACCCTACCATTTGGTGGACAAGCACGGCTTGGTCAGAATTGACGGAAAATATCTCTTATCTCTGGCTGACCTCAATCTTTCCAGCCACTTGGGGTTACTTTTGGATAATGGCATCACTTCATTTAAAATCGAAGGCCGTCTCAAAGATAAGAACTATGTAGCCAATACCACGGCATTTTATAGGGCTGAGATAGACAAGATTCTTAAGCACAAAAAAATGGCCAGGTCCTCCAGCGGGAGCTCCAAAATTGGGTTTGTGCCGGACGTCAACAAGACTTTTAACCGGGGCTACACGACCAGTTATTTTCTTTTTGGCCGCCGGAAACCTGTAGGGCAGCCATTGACGCCGAAGATGACAGGGGAGGCCGTGGGCAAAGTCAAGGCGGTCACTCAGGACGGGCTGGTCCTGGAAACTGCAGCGCTTCTCAAGCCCGGTGACGGCATCAGTTTTTTTGACCAGCAGATGAGGCTTTGCGGCACTTCCATTGAAACGGTCAAGGGCAAAGCCATCACGGTCACAAAAAAACAGGGCCTTTTCCCAGGAACCGTTATTTTCCGCAACCATGACCATGAATTTTTGAGCAGTTTGGCCCGCAGTCCCAAACAGCGGGCTATTGCAGTGAAATTTATTCTTCGGACAGTAGCGGGGGGGTTGGAGTTATCCGTCAGGGATGAGGACGGCAATGAAGCCATGGCTATATGGAAAGGCAAGCTCGAACCCGCTGAAAATGCCGATAAGGCCCTGGCCAATATTTCCAGCCAACTTAAAAGCACGGGCGGAACAATATTCCGATGCGATACCGTTGAGGCCCATTGTGAACCTGTGTGTTTTCTCCGTACCGCTGAGCTGAATAGCCTGCGCCGGGACGCCCTAAAAAAGCTGGCGGATGCCAGAGTTCTGAACCGCCCTAAAAAGGAATCACCGTTGATCCCCAACGCAGAGCCCTATTTCCAAAAGGACCTGACCTACCAGGGCAATGTCCTCAACCGCTGGGCGCGGGCTTTTTACCAGAGGCACGGAGTTTCCCGTATGGAACCGGCGGCAGAAGCAGGAAAGGACATGGCCGGGCACAAGGTGATGATGACCCGTTATTGCCTTAAATACGATTTTGGCCTATGTCAAAAGATGGGGAGCAAAAAAATCCTGGCAGAGCCATTATTCCTCATCGACGAGGAAGGACATAAGCTTCGGCTGGAGTTTGATTGCAAGCGCTGCGGTATGAATATTTTCCTGGAAAAACCAAGCCATACCGGGCATCCAGCAAACTCCGGGCAGGTTGTCAAAAACACCAAGTAAATATATGATGGCTGTATGAAAAGACGGAGGTTTTATGTTCCTAGGCATTGATATAGGCAATACCAATATTGTCCTTGGTTTGTTCGACAAGGATAAGCTGCTGACCACCCTGCGTCTGCATTCCGATATCAACAAGACCTGGGATGAATATACCCTTTTCGTGGAAACCTACCTAAAAGACAGTGTTGAGGCTGTTCAGGGTATTGCCGGGGCAAGCGTGGTCCCGGTTTTGACGCCGATATGGACGAGGCTTTGCAAAAATGTTTTCAAGAAAGCGCCTTTATGGGTTGACCCTAGCACCCGTTTGGGGATAAAGGTTAAATTAAAAAATCCCAGGGAGATCGGGGCCGACCGACTGGTCAACGCGGCAGCTGCCTGGAAACTCTACGGCGGACCGGCTATTGTAGTGGATTTCGGCACGGCCACGACCTTTGACGTCATTTCCAGGAAAGGCGAGTATCTGGGCGGCGTGATCGCTCCGGGAGCAGGTATCTCGGCCGAGGCGTTGTTCCAGAGAACAGCCAAACTGCCCAAAGTGGAGATCCAAAAACCAGCCACAGCCATTGGCACTTATACTATCCAGTGCATAGAGTCCGGTCTTTATTATGGAAGCATTGGACAAATAAAAGAAATATTGAGCGTCATTAAGAAGGAGCTCAAGGGTAAGCCCAGGGTCATTGCCACTGGCGGCTTGGCTCCTCTATTTAAGAAAACAGGGCTGTTTAACGCCATTGACCAGGACCTTACCTTAACTGGCCTGAAGATCGCCTATGAAAAACAACGGTAATCGCCGAGAGGTCCTCCAGCTATTAAAGGACCATATTAAAGAACGACAGCTCCACGATGAAAAGGTAGTGCTGGAATTAGGGACACCGCTCAGTAAAACCACAGATGCGGTTCAAAGTTCAAAATCAGTTGAAAATAACCCTTTTGAGTTGACTGATTTGGAGGATTTTAATAAAGCCATTTGCGATTGCCAAAAATGCCCGTTGGGCAAGACGCGCAAGAAGTTCGTTTTTGGGGAAGGTCCGCAAACGGCTGAGCTTGTATTCGTGGGCGAGGCGCCCGGAGAAGAAGAAGACCTGCAGGGAAGGCCTTTTGTGGGCGAGGCCGGCAAGCTGCTGACCAAGATCATTGAGGCCATGGGGCTCAAAAGGGAAGATGTTTTTATCTGCAATGTCCTCAAGTGCCGGCCGCCCCAGAACCGCGAGCCCCAACCTTCCGAAATAGAACAATGCCAGCCGTATCTCAAGCACCAGCTAAAGATCATCCAGCCCAAAGCCATCTGCGCATTGGGTTCTTTTGCCGCCAAAACCCTGCTCCAAAGCGAGCGCAGCATCGGACAGCTGAGAGGCAAGCTGTTCGAATATGAAGGAATTCCCCTTGTCCCCACCTACCATCCGGCAGCATGCCTGTATCATCCGGACAATAAGAAGTTCGTGTGGAAAGACGTGCAGGAAGTCATGAAAGTTCTGAAGGACAAAAAGGGGGTATAGTATAATTTGGTTATGATGAACAAAAAAATCTTAGTCCTTTGTATCGCTCTTTTCGCCGTAGTCCTCTGCCAGTACGGAATTGGCCAGGAAAAGCCCCGCCCAATGATTTCCATCCCTATTTTGGCTTACCACCGTTTCAGCACTGACCTGACCGTGAAGAAAGAAAGCTCGGTCATCGATACCCAGCCCGAGAAGTTCGCCTCGGAAATGCAGTACCTAAAGGACAACGGCTATGAAGCTGTGAGCATGGATATTTTCCTGAAAGAAAACCTGAAGAAGCCCCTTCCTGCCAAGCCCGTGATCATTTGCTTTGACGACGGCTGGAAAAGCGCCTATAGCGTGGCTTTTCCCGTCCTAAAAAAGCTGGGGTTTACGGCCAACCTGTTCCTGGTCACCTCCTGCATCGGCGCGCCGGCTTTTTTAGACTGGCCCCAGTGCCGGGAAATGGCCGCGGCAGGGTTCACCATCTGTTCGCACTCGATCACGCATGCCCATTTGACCCGTTTTCTGGACAAGGAAAAACCAGCTGACTACATCAAGCGTATCAGGTTCGAGCTGGAGGACTCCAAAAGAGTTTTGGAGAAACAGCTAGGCAATCCGGTAAGACATTTTGCCTATCCCTACGGAGATTACACCGAAGCTGTAGCGTTCCTAGCCAAGCAGGCAGGATATGAAACCCTGGACTTGGCCACGGACGGGGTTAATCCCTATCCAGCCGATCCCTCACGGATCTACCGTTTTATGGCCAGCAAACAAGAGGGGCCTAAAACCCTCAAAAGATGGCTGAACTATCTTCCCCTGGCTATTAACTCGCCCCAGCCGGGAGACGGCAGCGTTATCCACAGCCGCGACCCCCATTTCAGCGCCGTGATTGATCCCCAGGCTTTTCCCGCCGATGTGACCATTGTCGGCCGCCTGGGAGAGGTATCGTATCCGTGTTCGTTTGATCCCCAAAAAGGTTTGGTGGCCTGGAGAGTGCCTTTTCACCTGCGCATGGGTTTGCATGTGGCATCGGTCAATGTGACCGACCTGCAAACAGGGAAAATATACAGGGGGGCCTGGACTTTTGCGGTCAAATCCAGGGTTGATTGCGACAAGTACCAGTTAGTCAAGAACCTTTTAAACCTACCCTGAGGATTAAAAAATGGCCATGACTTCACGGGAACGAATGCTGACAGCTCTGTCCAACGGCCGTCCCGACCGGCTTCCCTGCCAGGTGCACGGATGGATGTCGTATTACCTCGACCATTATCTGGGCGGTATGGATGAATGGCAGGCCTATGAGAAATTCGGTATGGACTACGCCATCTATGTCAGCCCCCATTATATCTATGACCAGAAAGATTTGGCCAACTGGTCGGTCAAATACACGGACCTCGGCCGTGACGCCAACGGCAACAGGGCCGGGCTGGAGACCATCACCACCCCCAAGGGAGTTCTGCGCAGAAAAGCCCTGCATACGGATATCACTGCTTTTGACACGGAACATCTGCTGAAAAATATCCAGGATTTTGAGATTTGGAACAAGTTTTGCCCCGTGCCCATCGCGGTTGATTTTGCTCCCATTCAGCAGGTCAAGGAGCGTCTGGGGGATAAAGGCATCGTTCGGTCCCATCCGTTCAGCCCGGGACAGGGGAGCCCGTGGCAGAGTTTTTGCACCCTGTTCGGCACCGAACCATCCATTGTCCTGGGGATGGATGAGCCCCAGACCCTGCACCATATCCTGGAGGCTATTGTCCTAAAAACCCTGCGGGTGACCGAGATGTGGAAGGGCACACCCGCGGACATGGTCGAGGTCGGCGGAGGCGCGGGGTCCAGCACGGTCATCAGTCCAAAATTTTACAGAGAGTTCGGCCTGCCCTATGACCAGCGCCAGAACGTGCTTATGCACGAGGCCGGGCTCAAGGTGGTCAACCACTTTTGCGGAGGCCTGATGCCCATGCTGGAACTGGTCGTGGAAAGCGGAGCTGACGGCCTGGAGACCATGACCCCTCCGGCCAAGGGCGGGGACTGTAATCTGGCCGAGGCTTCCCGCAGGGTGGGAGACAAGCTGTTTTTTATCGGCGGGTTCGACCAGAACGCAGGCTTTGAGAACGGCACGCCCCAAAAGGCCCGTCAGCTGGTGCTGGAATGTTTTGAGGCCACCAAGGACCATGCGGGATATATCCTCTGCCCCTCGGACCACTTTTTCCAGGGCGATCCTGCCTGTCTCCAGGCTTTTGCGGACGCCGCCAAAGAATGCGTGTATTGATGAAAACCAACCGGCCTTGGGTCGATCTTCAGATGGTCAGCCCTTGGGCAGGTAGTAGAATGGTGAGCTATGAAAACAGGTAAAGAGCTTATTCAGGATATTGATTCTTACAAACCCGATGCTGATCATTGCGCGTTCTGGTGGCTGGGCCAGCACAGCTTCGTGCTGAAATCCAGGGAAGGGGTATGCTATTTGGATCCTTTCCTGACCCCCATCCAGGGACGCCAGGCCGCCCCGCCTCTGGCACCTTCTGACATCGCCAATGCGACGCTCATTCTGGGAAGCCATGACCACGCCGACCATATTGACCGGGATGCCTGGCCCATGCTGGCCAAGGCGTCTCCGCAGGCCAAGTTTGTGGTGCCGGATCTCCTCCGCGCGCGCGTCGCGGGAGAATTAAACCTGCCTTTGGAGCGTGTGGCCGGGGTTGATCAGTTCATCAACTTTGAACATAGCGGGATCAAGATTACCGGAGTCCCCGCGGCCCATGAGTTCCTTGACGCTGATCCCAACACCGGACTCCATCCCTACCTGGGATTTGTCCTGGAATTATCCGGATTGACCGTTTACCATGCCGGGGATACATGCATGTATGAAGGCATGCAGGAAATATTGCGCTTCTGGAATTTGGACCTGGCCTTTTTGCCCATCAACGGCAGGGACGCGAAACGCCTTCGCTCAAACTGTATCGGTAACATGACCTACCAGGAGGCAGCAGACCTGGCTGGTGCGATCCAGCCCCGGCTGACGGTCCCGGCACATTTTGACATGTTCCAGGGGAACATGGAGAACCCGGCGCTTTTCGCGGACTACATGGCGGTGAAGTACCCGGACATCAAGGTCTGCGTCCCGCAGTACGGCCAGAGGACCATCGTGTGAATACCCTTCAAGACCTAGAATTCAAAAAAGACTTAGGACAGGCGCGGGATTTTTGGGACGCATTTTGGAAAGGGCGGCAGTTGGGCCGTCCGGCGCTGTACATCGTTGTGCCGAAACTGGGATTTTCCGGAGTGGAAATGCCTTATCCGGTCCGGCCTGACCAGCCCCTGGAACCGCTGATCGCCGCGATCGAAGGATACGGACTAAGCCGCCATTTTCTCGCAGAGGCTATCCCGTTCTTCATGATGGAATTCGGGCCGGAACATTTTGCCAACTTTCTCGGGGCGGAAATGCGCTACGGGTCCAATACGGGCTGGATCGTGCCGTGCGTGGAAAATTGGGATGATTTCGAGATCCGCCTGCATGCCGAGTCGGCCCCCTGGCTTAAAACTATAGAAATTATCCGTACCTTAAGGGAACGCTTGGGCGGGAAACTCTTCATCAATATGCCGGTGCTTTCAGCCGGATTGGATGCGCTTTCGGCCCTCCGCGGGCCGGAAAAGTTATTGATGGATCTGGCTGATTGTCCGGAGAAGATCGCCGCGGCGCTGAAAAAGGTCTGCGCGGTTTATGATGAGGTCGTCAAGGGCATGGCCGAGGTCTGCGACTGGGACCGTACCGGCAGCCTTAATTGGAACGGCATGTACCACCCGGGACGCATCAACACTATCCAGTGCGATTGTTCAGGCATGATCAGCCCGGATCTTTTCCGGGAACTGGCGATTCCCTGCCTGGTTCACGAGGCCAGCCACTATCAGGCGGTCACCTACCATCTGGACGGACCGCAGGCCCTCAAGCATCTGGAAGCGTTGTGCGCTCTTCCCGAGTTAGACGTGATCCAGTACATGCCCGGGCTCCAGGAAACCAAGGAAGCCATAGAGAACACTTACCATCGTATAGCCAGCCTGGGGAAGGGAGTTGTCGTTGTACGCGGCGCTGATCCGGAGATGGTGCGCCGGATCTGGAATGAATTTCCAGACCGCAAACTCGTGTTCCACATGACCTTTCCTACGGTTAAAGAGGCGGAAAAGTTCATCGCATCATTCTAAGGATTCCAAATTCCCAAAGAGGTACTTTGTGACCATAGACCAGTTGATGGACGAGCTCCAGAGCAAGATCGCCAGCCCTGCGCACCAGGCGAGGAAGAACGCGCTTGAGCCCCGCTTTTACACTTATTTGGAAAACCTGGGAGAGGTCCAGCTTTTCGGCTACAACCTGAACAAATACCTCACCAACGCGGTCTTTAACTGCGAGATGCAGCTCAGGCAGAAACTTTTCTGCCTCGAAAATTTCAGCGACGACAGCTTTTTCGGTATGGATGTGAGCGCGGCCGTGGGCATGTATTTTGAGTATACCCTGGTCGGTCTCGATGTCCGGCACCAGGACGACGGCGTTCCGCACATCCAGGACGACCATCCGCTGAGCGTCACTCCGGACCTGAAACTCCTGAAGCCCCATGATTTCAAGACCAGCGGGTTTATGCCCAGGATCTTCCGGCTGTACGAAGACCTGAAAAAACTGGGCAAAGACCGGCTCAATGTTATTTTTCCTATCTGGCAGCGCGGTCCCCTGGACATGGCTATCCAGTTGCGCGGTTATGACCGCTTCATCATGGACACGGCAGAACGTCCGGAGTTCGTTCACGGCCTGATGAAATACCTGAACCAAGAGCGTATGCGCTGGTGGGAAGCCTACCGCCAATTTTCCGGCAGCAGGGAAGAGTCGGCCCAGATACACGATGACTGGATAAATGTTCCCTTCATATCCCCGGCTATGTTCGAGGAATTTGTCCTGCCGCGCTACCTGGAACTGGAGGCTTTTCACGGCAAGATCCCCTACATCCATTCCTGCGGCAACAAGGTTCCGGTCCAGAAAATGCTGGAACAGATCAAGACTCTCGAGGTGCATGAGGTCAACCACTGGACCGACTTGGAAGCCACGCTGTCCAATGTGCCTGCAATAAAGTTTCTAAACATCAGCCTTCTTAATACCGAGGTGTTATTGGCGGACGAGGTCAAGATGCGCCGGGAACTGCAGCGCATTGTGCGGCTCTGTCAGGGCCGCCATTACAGCGTGTGCGCCCAGGCCATTGAAAAGGTACATGATGATATGGCCGAAGATATCGCCCAGGTCAAACGGTGGCTGGTTATTGCCCGGGAAGTATTGCGCCCCGCTAAATGATATCGAGGTAGGAGATAAAATAATACTGTGAAACCAAATATTGTGCGTGCTTTTCATGTGATGACCAAGCCCATCGGGCCGGTATGCAACCTGGATTGCCAATACTGCTTTTATACCGAGAAAACAAAATTTTACCCGCAAACCCAAGATTTCAAGATGTCCGATAAAGTATTAGAAAATTATATCCGCCAGTATATCGAGGCCCAGGATGTTCCGGAAATAAGCTTTGCCTGGCAGGGCGGGGAGCCGACCCTTTTGGGAATAGAATTTTTCCAGCACGCCGTAGACCTGCAAAAAAAGTATTTGCCGATGGGAAAACGGGTATTCAACGCCATCCAGACCAACGGGACCCTGTTAGATGATGCATGGTGCAAGTTCCTGCGGGACAATAAATTTTTGGTGGGGCTGAGCCTGGACGGGCCTGAACCTTTGCATGACCGCTATCGCCGGGATAAAGCAGGCCAGCCTACTTTTGAAATGGTGATGGAAGGACTGGAGCTTTTGAAAGAGCATCAGGTGGATTTCAATATCCTGACCGTGGTCAACCGCGCTAATTCCCAGAAGCCCCTGGAAGTCTACCGGTTTTTGAAACAAAGCGGGGCAACATTTCTGCAGTTCATACCTTTGGTGGAACGGGTCATCTCCGGCGGTACTCTGGCGGGTCCGCCATCCCAAATAGATAGCGGGGAAGCTCCAAGGCTCAGTGAGGCGAGCCCGCTACTCAGCGAGGCAAGCGTGGAGCCTCTGGCTTTTGGTAAATTTCTTAACGAAATATTCCAGGAATGGGTGCACCATGATGTGGGAAAGGTTTTTGTCCAGCTTTTTGACGTGCAGCTGGGCATCCAGATGGGCCGTTCCTCCACGCTGTGCTATTTTTCCAAGACCTGCGGCCAGGCTCTGGCCCTGGAGCACAACGGCGACCTGTTTCCCTGCGACCATTACGTGTATCCGGAGTTAAAATTGGGGAATATGATGGAAGCCCCTTTGGCTGAAATGGCGCACTCGGAGAAACAGGTAAAATTTGGCCAGGACAAATCCGCTGGCCTGCCGGGTTATTGCCGAAAATGCCAGTTCCTGTATGCCTGTAACGGGGAGTGCCCCAAGCATCGCTTCCGGAAAACCGCGGATGGAGAGTTTGGGCTGAACTATTTGTGCGAAGGGTATAAAGCCTTTTTCGGTTTTGCCGGCCCTTATCTGGGAAGGCTTGCTGATATGCTCAGGGTGGGCAGGCCGGCCTCGGACATCATGACTCTCTTAGCGGGTAAGGACTATCTTTCCCAGCCCAAGTCCGTTGGCCGCAACGACCCCTGCCCCTGTGGCAGCCGCATAAAATACAAAAAATGCCACGGGGCCGCCACTTAGCAATACTTATACCCCCATTGGCTATCTTGGTTGTTTAATTCCTACCCGTTTATACTGCTCTAGCGGGGCGTCATTGGCTTTCATCAACCCAACCATCAGCTTGATCATCCTGGCCTCTATTTTTTTATCCTGGAGTGGGTGCTCCTGATGAGGGTCAGTTTGGAGGTCAAACAATAGGGTGCCGAACCGATGGGCATTATACGGGGGCCAGGCTTTTATTTTCATGGTCCTGCAGCCTTTGGTGAATTTGAACGGTTTTTGCAAACGGATGTCTTTCAGCTCCCCGCAGCTGAAGAACTTGCTCATGTGGGTGGGAATATGGGTGTATTCGAACAGGGGAGTACTGCTTGCCCGCACTGGCGCCCGCATATACACATAACGGCCGTCCGTGCAGTTGATATGCCCGCCGTGGATGCCGAACAGGCCCGCCTGGCGCACGGGCATATCCCGGGCGATAGTTTGGCGTAGGGGACGGCCCTGCATGTCCTTGGGTCGGGCGACGCCGAAATATTCCAGCAGGGTCGGGGCCAGGTCTATGGTCTGCACCAGGCTTTGACGGCGCTCGTTCTTTTTCCCGCTTCGCGGGTCCCAGATGAACAGGGGAGTATGGGCCACCTCTTCATAAAAAGGCTGGGCTATTTTGGCCCACCAGTCGTGCTCACCGAGTAAAAAGCCGTGGTCCGTATTGACAATGAGCAGGGTGTCTTTCCAGAGTCCGTAGCGGTCCATGGCGTCCAGCACCCGGCCCAGGCTGTGGTCGCACATGCTGACCAGAGCGGCATTGAGCAGGCGTATATGGTTGACCTGCTCCGGAGTTTCCGTGACCATGCGGTAGTGCGGCCAGTCGAACAAGGGGCCTTTGTAGGAATGGGGATAGAGGTTTTGGTATTTTTTGGGCACATAAAAGGGTTCATGCGGGTCAAAAGTCTCGATATGCAGGAACCAGTTGTCGCTTTGCCTGTTCGTCTTGATAAATTCCAGCCCTGCGGAAACGGTTTGGGTCTGGGGCCAGTCTTTTTCGGCAGTGATGTACTGCCGGTTCACCTGGTCCTGGCGCCGGGCCTGGCCGATGAATTTGGGGAGATAAGGGTCTTTAACCTCACCCTTCCAAGGGTCGCCTTCCTGGCCCCTGAAACATTCCCAGGAATTGTATCTATTGTGATAGGTCGCGCCTCCGTCTTCCCAGTAGTGGTAGTGGTCGCTGGCCAGATGGGTGTAGATACCGTTGTTCCTGAGTATTTGCGGCATGGAGTCGTCAAAAGGTTCCACAGGGCCCCAGGAACGGTGCAGGAAGTTATAGCGGCCGGTGTGGATCTCCCGGCGGGCGGGCATGCAGGGCATGCTGGCGACATAGCATTTATCAAAGGTCACGGTTCTGGCGGCTAGGCGCTGGAAGTTGGGGGCATGGACCCAGTCACAGCCGTAAGGCGGTAGCATGTGGCGGTTCAGTGAGTCAAACATAAGCATGATAGCTTTCAAAAGATAACCCTCCCTAATGTTTAATATAATACTGCAAAAGTTCCTTAATTGTACAATCGGGTGGGATTGCAGTAATATTTGAGCATATCAAGGCTATTTGCGGTCAGGAGAACTTCGGCAATGAGAATACTGTATCTTGATATAGACACTCTTAGGGCGGACCATTTGGGATGCTACGGCTATCCCAGAAACACCACGCCCAACATAGACGCGGTGGCCAGGGAGGGAGTGCGGTTTGACCAGTGCTTTGTGTCTGACGCGCCGTGCCTGCCTTCCCGCAGTGCCTGCTGGACCGGCAGATTCGGCATCCATACCGGTGTGGTCAATCATGGCGGTTTGGCGGCCGACCCTTTTCCCGAAGGCATTACCCGGGGATTCCATAATTCCGCCGAAAGAGACTCCTTTGTCACGGTCTTGAAAAAGAACGGCATGTATACGGCCTCGGTCAGCCCTTTTGCAGAGAGGCACAATTCCTGGTGGTTCTATGCCGGATTTTTGGAGATGCACAACACCGGCGACTTTGGCCATGAAAACGCGGATGTCATCTTTCCCAAGGCCCTCCAGTGGATACAAACCAACGGCCAAAAGGATAACTGGTTTCTGCACATCAACTGCTGGGACCCCCACAACCCCTATGACCACACCGAGGATATAGGCCAGCCTTTTGCCCAAGACCCTCCGCCTTCTTGGATGAACGAGGATATCCTCAAAAATCAGTATCAAAGTTATGGGCCCAACAGCGCTCAAGACCTCTGGGGTTTTAGCAACCAGAAATGGGAGGGCGCTCTGGATGAATTGCCCGCAGAGATCAAGACCATGTCTGACTTTAAAAAGTGGATAGACGGCTATGATACTGAAATTTATTACGCGGATATTTATGTAGGCAGGGTAGTGGATTTGCTCAAAAAAATGGGGATATACGACGAGACCATCATTGTTATCACCTCGGACCACGGCGAAAATCAGGGTGAGCTCAATATTTACGGCGACCACCACACGGCTGACTACATCACCTCGCGCGTTCCTTTTATTATCAAGTGGCCGGGAGTGACCAGCCCCCGCGTGGATGAAGGCCTGCATTACCAGACCGATATTGTGGCCACAATATTGGATGTTCTAGGTTTACAGGTCCCCAAGCTGTGGGACGGTAAAAGCTTTGCCTCTTATTTCAAGAAGAACAGGTCCTATTCCAGGGACTATGTGGTGGTCAGCCAATGCGCCTGGAGCTGTCAGCGGTCAGTGGTGTTCGACCACTGGATACTGATAAAGACCTATGATACCGGGCTCAAGGATTTCACCGAGCTTATGCTGTTCGATGTGGCCAAGGACCCGCATGAAACCAATAACCTGGCCAAGGCCAAGCACCTGGTCGTGCGAAAGGGCCTAAAACTCCTGAGCCAGTGGCACCGGGATATGATGAAAACCTCGGCTAATAAAATTGACCCGATGGATATTGTGCTGAAAGAAGGCGGGCCGTTCCATACCCGGGATAAAGCGGAGCTGACTCAATACTTACAGCGTCTGGAAAAGACCGGCCGCGCCTATCACGCCAGGACCTTAAGGAAGTTCAAGGGAAAGCCGACGAGGAAGTATTAGAACATTTAACCGCCAAGATCTATCCGCCATAATTTAACCGCCAACTGGCCGTAAGAACTGGTGGCTAAACTGGCGGATAAAACTGGCGGATAAAAGCCAAGGGGATGATATAATGACTACCCTATGGTGGACGCTTTAAAAACCCTCAAAACCCCAAAAAAGGACACCCAGGGTATCTTTGGCCTGCTGGTCTGGATATTCGGCTGGGTATTCTTTGTTCATGTGATTTACCGCCTGTTTATCACCCCTGTAGACGGCTATCTGACCACCCACCAAAAATGGGTCCATGTCAGCCTGGGAAGTAACCCCTATTTCTTGACCGATCTGGGCCAGTCCTGCGTTCCCTTTGTTTTCTACATCATTTTCCTATTCCTCTATCTCTTCCTGCAGGAGGCCCGCTGCTGGGTGCTTTACCGGGCTCTTCAGGACGATCCAGCCAGGAGTGTAGGTCAGATGACCTCTTTTCGCGCCCTAAGGGCCTGGTTCTGCCTGTGGCTCGTTTGCCACGGGATCGCCTTTTTAGGCGTGTACCGCATCTATACCCCGGACGATAACCGGGTCTTTTTTCTCAACCTGACGGCGTGGTTGTGTATGTTGGCATTCCTGGTCCAGTGGGCCAGCCAGAGCATCCTAAACCATCTGCGGGAGGTCAGGGATAGCGTGGCCCCTCAGTCGCTCCAAAAGGTCAGGGAGTCTTTTGGCAGTCTGTTCAAAGATGTATGGTTCAGCGTGTGGGCGGACTCCATGCTCAAGCCGGAGCCTAAATTCAAGGAGCTTGACCAGACAAGGGTCATAGATGCGGAGGCCGGGCCGGTCCAGGAAAAGCCCCAGCCTGAGCCAGCGCCTGATCATCCGGTCCAAAAGTCCGCCCCAAAACCTCAGCAGGGAAAAAGAGAGGCTCAGGGACAGGCGGCCAAACAGCAGATCATGGACTGGGCCATTAAAAGGGATGATTGGTTTACCCCCAATGAGTTGGAGGAGGCTTTAGACATGAAAACCAGGACACGGGAACGCTATACCAGCAAGCTTGTCAGCGAGGGATCGTTGGAAAAAGACGGCACGGGACGCCGCAATAGCCGGTACCGGGCGAAAAGAGGTCCTTTAAAATGAAAAGAACCTGGCTCCTCTGTTTCTGCCTAGTGCTTGGCCTGGCTGTCCTGGCCAAGTCCCAGGATACCGACACCCTGACCCTGGGGAAAGGGCAAGGCAAAACTTACACGGTGGGCGACCCTTCCGGCTGTTTCGTGGACAACACCAGCATCCTGTCCCTGCGGACCACCGGAGACGACCAGATCAAGGTCACGGCTTTGCAACCAGGCCGATGCACCCTGACCCTGCCGGGCAAGGCGGGAAGGAACAGGTACATCGGGGTGACGGTGATAAACGCCGTCCAAGATCAGCAAGGGACAAATACGGTCCCAAGTCCAAAGTCTTCGACCGTGGACATTGGACAGGGGACATTGGACAGGATCACTATCCAGAGCCAAAGGAATCATCGTTCTACCAGAACTAACAATAATGGCGGCGTCCGGGCCAGGGTAAAAGTGGCCGGGGTCGATCTCTCCACCAACCTGGGTCTGGCCTCTGCTCCCACGCCGGTTTCGACCCCTGTTCAGACCATGCTGAGATACCAGATCCAACTGGCCCAGATCGACCTCGGCAAGGTGGAAAATGCCGGGATGCCTTTGGAGCAGACCGGAGTTTTTGAGCCAGCGGCGTTCAGGGGCCGGATGGACCTGCTCATCAGGGACGGCTATGCCAGACAGTTGGACAACCCGGCTCTGCTGGTGGAGAACAGCGACCCTGCCGGACCGGACAAGCCCAGCAGTGCGACGCTCCTCAATGGCTCCAAACTGACCCTGCAGGCAACGCTCCTCACTGGGAATAGGATCGAGAACAAGATAGACCTGGAATTGCTGGCCCCTGAGCAGTTCAGCGGGGAGGCCACGGCCTACAAGGGCAGCGTGGTCTGCAAGCTGGGGGAAACGGTCGTCCTGACCAGCCATATTTACACCCGGCACAGGCCCAATGTGTGGGGAGTGCCCTATATCTCCTGGCTAAGCTGGGACTTCGGCCACGATGAGAAAAGCTACATCCTCGTGTATCTGACCCCGGCCCTGGCCGCCTACACGCCCCCAACCAAAAAACCCTAGCCCCGCGCCTGCCTCTCCTTCGGCGTTTCGTCATTCGCCGTAACGCCGAAATGGGTTGAAGGACCTGAACATGCTCAAGCATGCGTGCTTTAGCACGTGGTCCTTCAACGGGTATATTCCATAAATACTTAAGAAGATGTACCCTGGAAAGAGGAAAATCAGGTTATTGTTTTGGTGAGCGGTCGGGATGACAAAGAAAGATAGAAGAATATTTTTTTGAAAGCGGATTTATGCCAATCGTACATCTAACATTTAAAATGAGTAGATCAAAAGGCGCGACAGCATTGATTCGATCGTACCATAAGCCTCATGTTATGGATCAAGGCCATTCAGTTTTTCCTGAAATAGCTTTTGTTCGGCTAAAAAAACGCCAGGGCTGGAATGCTGTTTGGGCCGACGCCTACAAGGATCGCATCTGGAAATCAATGAAAATTCGTGGTGGCATTAATTTGTTGCCTGAATGGATTAAAGAAAAATTGCCATTAAGAAACAAAAATAAACCGCTATCAGGATGCTGGGATGTTGTGGCGTGGAAAGGCCGGAAAATAAGGTTTTATGAATTAAAACATAAGGGGTCGGACAAAATGAGGCCCAATCAAATTTCCTGGAAAAGAACAGCTATGCGGAGAATGGGATTAACCTCCAAGAATTTTGTCCTTGTTGAATGGAATAAAACAGCGAAATAATCAATTGATTGGATGGGTGTTTGACGCGGGGGATGGGGGTTGAAGTACCTGAATGGTACTTCAACGGGTATATTCCATAAATACTTAAGAAGATGTGCCCTGGAAAGAGGAAAATCAACATATTGTTTTAGTGGAATAGGAGGAAAGTATGGCTCTAAAGGAAAGCAGTTTCCGATGTTCCAGGCTGTGCCACATTTTGGGAAATCCGGTGACATACAAAATACTGGAAGCCCTGCTGGATAAACCCCGCTACACACCCTCAGAGTTAGCCAAAAAAACCCATAGAACGGTCTCTACCATTTCAGGGCATTTGAAAAACATGAGGCTTGCGGACCTGGTCCGTTTTGAAGCCAGAGGCAATCAAATGATGTACAGGATTAAATATAGGAAACAAGCCAGAGCCATCGTTGAAACACTTAAGAAATATGTGGCAGTTGCAGGCCGTTCTTCATCTTCCCAGCCCTAAACCTCATCCAATCCCCTTCGGCCATTCGGCGATCGCCGTAACGCCGAAATAGAAAAAATGCGGAATTGTTTGACAAGGGGAGGGTGGGAGAGCAAAATTAGGATATTGTAATTTGTAATAAGGAGGAGTGATTTTAATGACACAGCTAGCCCTGTTATCACCAAATATAGGCCGAAGTGTTGATGCAACATCATCAACATTTTCAAATAATATGTCATTGCCAATACATAGATGGTTCCGCTATTCAGCAGGTTTCTCTGGAATTTGGGTTAGAGAAACTATTGAGTCTCGTAGGATAAAAAATTCAAATTTGCATGTTTATGACCCTTTTGCTGGTTCTGGTACTGTTCTAATAGAAAGTCAGTTATGTGGGGTTGATGGCCTTGGCCTTGAGCCACATCCATTTGTACATAAAATTGCTGAAGCAAAGCTTCTTTGGCGGCGTGACGCAGAGAGTCTATTTAAGTTAGGATTAGCTCTTGTATCTAAAGCACGTGGTGTTAAAGGAAGTCTCTCTGGTTATCCTGTTTTGATTCGGAAATGTTTTACAGATGACGTATTACTGGAGTTAGATTGTCTTAAAATTGTTTGGGACAAGATGGCCTCCAAAAAGATTTCCGACGATTTAAAGGTGTTATGGCTTTTATTAACGTCAATATTGAGGGAGTGTTCGCATGCCGGAACGGCACAATGGCAATATGTTCTGCCTAACAAACAAAAAGCAAAGGTCGGAAAACCTTTTATAGTTTTTCAAAAGAAGCTCGAAATGTTTTGTGACGATATAATGGCTGCTAAAAGTTATGACAATGGTGGAAAAGCAATAGTTATTAAGGGGGATGCTAGAAATTGTTCAGGGATTCCGTCAAATTGGGCAAACTTGGTCATTACATCTCCTCCATATGCAAATAATTATGATTATGCAGATGCCACTAGACTGGAACTTTGTTTTTGGAAGGAAATTTCGGGGTGGTCTGATTTACAGGAAACAATAAGAAAACATCTTTTGAGATCCTGCACGCAACATGTTTCAGGTATTAGCAACGACATTGATTTATTACTTAGTGACCCGCTCCTTGAACCAATTCGATCTGAGATTAGGTCTGTTTGCCAACAGTTGGCTTTAGAACGTGTGAATCATGGTGGTAAAAAACAATACCATGTTATGATTGCTGCTTATTTCAAGGATTTAGCGGCTTGTTGGAAAGAATTGCGCCGTATAACGACTAAGAATGCGGAAGTTTGTTTTGTAATTGGTGATTCGGCTCCTTATGGCATTTATGTTCCTGTTGATATATGGTTAGGAAAATTAGCATTGTCAGTTGGTTTTCGTTCCTTCAATTTTGAACAGACCAGAGTTAGAAATTTAAAATGGAAAAATAGAAAGCACCGTGTTCCTCTAAAAGAGGGACGTCTTTGGGTGAAAGGATAACTGTGGCTGTATCACCTTCTCATAAATTTGGTCAGATTATAGGCGACGTTCTTGAGGCTGCAATCGAACCATTTCTAACTGAATTTGCAAAAAATAATGGTCTATTTTTGGATAAGAAAGGATCTAGGCCAGCAAGGTCTGGAAAGAAAGTGGCATGGAGGGACCTAAACGGAAACTTGCATGACTTGGATTTTGTATTAGAAAGAGGTGGTACAGGAGAGAAAATTGGAATTCCAGTGGCTTTTATTGAATCGGCCTGGCGTAGATATACAAAACATTCTAGAAACAAAGCCCAGGAAATCCAAGGTGCCATTATTCCATTATCAGCAACATATAGGGCATCAGCTCCATTTTTGGGAGCTATTCTAGCTGGTGAATTTACTGGTGGAGCACTGAAGCAACTCAAATCTCTTGGGTTTGTGGTGCTTTACTTCTCCTATCCGGCAGTTGTTAAAGCATTCAGGTCAATGGGACTAGATGCTTCTTTTGATGAAAATACACCAGATAAGGATTTCTCCAAAAAGATACAAAAATGGAATAGCCTTTCTATTACTAATCAACGGAAAATTGCTAATAGCCTTGTTGCGAAAAATATTAAATCTGTAAAAACATTTCTTGCCAGTTTAGAAAGAACTGTGGATAGAAAAATATTGGAATTTAGTATTTTGCCTCTCCACGGGAGGGCTTTTAATTTTCCTTCCGCAGATAAGGCAATTGATTTTCTTGTCAAATATGACACTAGTAAAAATTTAGCCTCTATTCATAGGATTGAGATTTCTATTAAATACAGCAATGGTAATATCTTTGAGGCAAAATTTATTAACACGGATGAGGCTATTGATTTTCTACAGACATATAAAGGGATTAGACTTTCAAACTAATTGGAAGAAATTTAGGTAAGGTTTTCATAAACAATATTTTCCCCGCCTCCCCCCGACCCATTTTCAGCTTTTCAGGCCTTGCCTTTAGACCCCCGAAATCCTCAAACAATCAATGTTTCCATTTTCGCATTTTTCTTTGTGCATTACTGCGTAAAGTATTGTTTTAGTGAGAAAAGAGGCAGTAGTAGGTAAGAAAACTAATAGGTAGAGACCTAGTTCTAATTCATATCTTTAGGAATAGTTAAAAAATATCTTTATGCATTGACAATATCCATCTTTTACGCTACAATAATAAATAAGATTCGGATATTAGTAATAGTAGAAACCTTTTAAATTAAAGGATTATTTGAACATTGTATTACCATCATATATTATTGCATAGGTAAAATGAGGCTAAATGATATGAAAAATAAAGGCAATTTAACATTGGAGTCAACAAACAAGCTTTTGATGGTATTGATAGCTCTTCTCTTAAGACGGAAAGAAGAAAATATTGCTACTCTTAGACAGCAGGTTAAAACTTTAAGCGATTTAGGTCTAAAGCCATTGGTGATAGCAGAAATATTAGGAAGATCAAGTAACTATATAAATAAGGAAATTTATAGTCTAAAAAAGGAGGAAAAATAAATTATGGGAAAGCAGAATCAAATTAAAGAGAAAGTAGTTGAAAATCTATTGCGCGATCTACTAATTGTGCAGCTTGGTCTTGCCGGTCTGACACAGCATCAGATTAGAGAAATTGTGCAGGTTGATATACATCAAGTAAATCGAATTGTAAAACATTTGAGAGGAGGAAAAAATGAAAAGATCAAAATCTAAAACAATTGATCAGAAATTGGACGTTGTTGTTGATCTTTTACGCCATTTACTTGTGTTGGAGTTGCATAAGGAAGGTGTAATTCAGGACAATATTTGCAGACAACTTCATATAACAAAGCAAACAGTTGTCGATATGTTGAAGGGAGTTAAACATGAGTGAAAAAATACTCGAAGATATATCTAATAAGCTGAACATATTAATTTCACTATCAATAAAACAATTAAATGGGGATAAGGATTTTAGTAATAAATCAACGCGGAAACGGGGTGTTGGTGATTATGCAAGATACCTGGCTAATTATGGAATTGATGCAAAAGAAATATCAAGGATACTTAATGCTCCTTTACAAAGCATAAGAACACTTTTAACACCAAAGCGGAGTAAATGAAATGTCGCGGCCCCGTTTTCTCGATTTAAAAATAATGACAAAAATTGCAAATAAAATTAGAAAAAGTGTAAAAAGAGTTAATAGTTTGGTGAGTAAAAAGGCTAGTAAGTATAGAATTTCCACAAAAGCAGCTTTGGCGCTGGTGGCGAAAGATTATAATGTCCCAACAACAGTTTACCAGAATAAATTGGAACCATCCGAGCGCGAAGAGTTTCGTAGTACTCTATTATTAGCAAATAACATAAATGATCATGGAAGTAAAAAGAAAAAAGTTGTCTCTCAATATCGGCAGAAGCAACAAAAATTCAAAATACTTGATGCTCCCGGATTATTATCAAAAGATTTGCAGTCGATCGATGGGTTTTTTGGTATAGCAGTTCTATTTATTGATCTCGACGATTTTAAATTTCTCAATTCAAATTTTACTGAGACTGTTGTTGATAAAGAGATACTGCCATCGGTGCATAATTTGCTAAAACGTTGCGTAAATTATTATGGGTATGCTTATGCAATGGGTGGAGATGAGTTTGCATATCTACTTCCAAATTGCACACAAAAAATGGCGATTGAATTTGCAAAAGCAGTTCGTAAGGAGATTGAAAGACTACAATTTTCTGGAAGTGTGGATTCAGTGAAACTCACCGCCTCGATTGGTCTTTCATATGAGCATCCTCCCTACTCAAAGGGATTGGATCATCAAAAAGCTGCTAACTTAGCAAAAAATCATGCCAAGGAATCTGGGAAAAATTGCGTCTGTGAATTAATAAAAACAAAATTCGTTATTCATTAAACTAAACATAAATTAAATTCAAGTCTTCAAATATAAGATTGCCCAACCCCCATAGACACTGTTCCTCCCGTAAAACAACGGAAACGCTGTCACGGGATGAATGATTAAAAAAGCCTTCTTCACAATTTTTCCGCCGGCGGGTTTTTAGCCCCGCATTTAATCCCCGGAATCAGTAAACCTTTAACCCTGGATTTGTCACTTTCACGCTTGCGCAAACATGAAAGTGACATTTTTGGCGGGTTGGCAGAAAATGGAAATTTACTGCGATTACTTTTTCATCAGGAAACCGGAGACCATTATCAGTGTGACCAGCAGGGCGATGAGTGCGGTTTTGCGTTCTCCTGCTTTGGCATAACCATAGATGAGCATGACCAGCCGCAGGACAGGCGTCAGGACCAATAAAAGAATGCCAGCCAGAGTGATGTCCAGGCCGATGGCGGGGTTGAATGAAAATAAAGAAGAGCTGAGAAGGCCCAGGAACATAATGGTCCCGCTGGTCCACACGCTCCAGAGCAAGACCAAATGTATGAGTTTTTTCACTTGTTGTTCAGAGTTCATCGCTTTCAACCTCCCAGGTTGAAAAACATTTTTACGGCTATGGCGAACATGAGCAAGCTGAACGCCACCTGCAGTTTTTCGCTTTTGACCCCTGCCAATATTTTCATTCCCAGGGAAGAACCCGCAAGGACGCCGATGACCAAAACCGCGGTCAGGTCAGGAATGACCAGGCCGTGCTGGAAGAAAACTATGGCGCTGGTGGCCGCGGTCACGCCCAGCATGAAGTTGCTGGTCGCGGCAGCGGCTTTCATGGGCACCCCGCAGACAAGATGCATGAGCGGCACCTGGATGATGCCTCCGCCTATACCCAGCATGCCGGAGAGCGCGCCTGCCGCGAGAGAAATAGGCATGGCCCAAGACAGCTTTTTCACGCCATAGCCGATGGTCTTTTTGGTGGCCGGGTCAAAATATTCCCCGCCTATCTCTCCTTTTGATGGAGGCAAATAATCTTCGTCGGTATTTTTTCCCCGCAGGCTGGCAAGGCCTCTCCAAAACATGGTACAGGCTGAAGCGACCACGAGCAGGGCAAAAAAGAATTTAAGAAAATAGGGGGAAAGAAGGCTGGCGATGAAAGCGCCGCTCAAGGCGCCCAAGGAGGTGGAGATTTCCAGGGACAACCCCAGACGCATGTTGGCAATGCCTTTTTCCACATTGATGGCCGCGACCGCGCTGGAAGTGGCAATGATGGTGACCAGGGAGGTGGCTATGGCATTGAGCATGGGGACATGTAGATAAATGACCATGGCGGGAATGAGCAGGATGCCGCCGCCAATACCGAACACGGCACCCAGCATCCCGACCAGACTGCCCAGGAGGACCAGGAGTATTATTTCCAACAGACCCAATTCAGTATCTCCCCATTAAAAAGTTGCTAAAATAGGTAGCGCATTTATGTTTTTGTCATTGATGTTACACTATAGCGCAACTTAACAAAAAAGGAATTACAGGATTTCAAAATGAACTATTCCATTGCAGAAGTAGCCATCCCCCTGGCCATAGACAAAGTATTTGACTACAAGATACCCGAAGAGTGGGGAGAGCTTGTCCGAGTCGGCAAAAGGGTGTTCGTCCCTTTTGGCAATAAAAAGACGACCGGGTTTGTGGTCGGGCTGAAACAAAGTTCCGGTGTCAGCGTCCTGAAAGATATCGAGGATATCCTGGATACCCAGCCTGTTTTTGACGAAAACATGCTGGACCTGTGCCGCTGGATGTCCCAATACTATGTGTGCTCTTTGGGTGAGGCTTTGCAGGCCGCTTTGCCCGGGTTGGGGGATTGGGAAGAGAAGACAATAATTAGTTTAAATAAAGACAAGGTCAAAGTTCAAGAAGCCAAAAGTCCACGTCAAACGCGCTGTTTGACGCGACTGCCTTTGAGCGGGAACGCTCTATTACAAAGGCGGTCGAAGCCCAATGAGCTGATTGACCTTCTAATCGAGAAAAAGAAGGTGACTGTCGGCCAGATAAAAAAGGCGCTGAAATGGAAAAATCCCACTGCCTTTCTGGCCCAGATGGAAAAGCAGGGAATCATTACAATCCAGCAAAAGGTGGAAAAGAAAAAGGGGATTTCGGGCGCGCCAACTGATGTTCGCGTGGAGGAAAGCCGGCAAACAGAAAAGTTTACTTTTGTTTTGACCCCGGAACAAAAACAGGCCATGGCTGTGCTGGAACCCAAAATGGTTGAGCAAAAGTTCGGGGTGACGCTTTTGCAGGGCGTGACCGGCAGCGGCAAGACCGAAGTATATCTACGCTGCGCTTCATTCATGAAAAGCTTGGGCAGGCAATCCTTGATACTTGTGCCGGAAATATCCTTGACGCCCCAGACCATGGACCACTTCAAGTCCATTTTTGGTGACAGCGTGGCGACCCTGCACAGCCGGCTCACCCAAAAGGAGTCGCTGGCAGAGTGGTCGAAAATAAAGTCCGGCCAGGCATGGGTGGTGGTGGGGCCGCGTTCGGCTGTGTTCGCCCCTTTGGACAAGCTGGGTCTCATTGTCATCGATGAGGAGCAGGAAACTTCTTACAAGCAGGGCGAAACACCCCGTTACCATTGCCGCAGCGTTGCCCTCATGCGGGCCAAGCAGAACCAAGCCCTGGTCCTGCTGGGTTCGGCGACGCCTTCCCTGGAATCGCGATACTACGCTGAAAAAAAAGAGTACGGCCACATTGTCTTTAAGAAAAGGATATTGGACAGGCCTTTGGCCCAGGTCAAAGTCGTGGACATGAGGACCGAACTCAAGCAGGCCAACAAAACCCTGCTCATTTCCAGCGAATTGAAAAATAAGCTGAGCCAGTGCATCAATAACGGGGAGCAGGCCCTGCTATTTCTTAACCGCCGGGGGTTTTCCACCATTGTCCTGTGCGTGGAATGCGGATATGCTTTCCGCTGTCCGGCCTGCAGCGTGGCCATGACCTATCACCTGGGCATCAATAGACTGAAATGCCACTATTGCCTGTATGAAACCACTTTGCCTCAGGTGTGCCCCATGTGCAGTTCCAAAAAAATAGAAAAATACGGGGTCGGCGTCCAGCAGGTGGAGGCAGAAGCCAGGGCCATGTTCCCGAAGGTAGGGGTGGACAGGATGGATGTGGACGCCACAACCAAAAAAAACGCTCACAGGGAGATCCTGGGGCGATTTAAAGAGGGTAGGACGAAGATTTTGGTGGGCACTCAGATGATAGCCAAGGGTTTGGATTTTCCCGGGGTGACCCTGGTGGGAGTCATCTCATCGGATACCAGTTTAAATTTCCCCGACTTTCGGTCAGGGGAGCGGACTTTTCAGCTTTTGACCCAAGTGGCCGGGAGGGCGGGCAGGGGGCAAAAACCCGGAGAAGTGATCATTCAGACATTTGTGCCCGACCATTATGCCATCCAGGCCGCGAAGAGCCAGGATTATGACGCTTTTTACCAAAAAGAGTTAAAATATAGACAGGAGCTGGGCTATCCTCCTTTTAGCCGGATGGCCCAGGTGATCTTTAAAAGTACAGACCTGGAAATGCTTCAAAAGGCCAGCTTGGACTTTCGAAAAGATTTGGAGAGAGCACTGGCAGCCAAAAAGACGGCCAGCGTCAAAATTTTAGGGCCGGCGCCGTGTGTTATCGAGAAGATAAAGGGTTTTTACCGCTGGCAGATGCTGATTCGGGGAGCCAAAAGGCAGGAGTTCGCGGCTTTTTGCCAGTCTGAGCTGAAGCTGGCTAAAAATAAATTTGAGTTGGGCCGTGTTTTGATTAGTATTGATGTCGACCCTATGGGTATGGCCTAGGGCAAGAAAGGAAGCAGCATGGCAGAAGAAACCGAAAAAGAACAGGTAAGGACCCTGGGTGAAGGTGTGCTGAGGAAAAAGGGCGAAATGGTGGTTTCCGTTGATGATGAGATCAAGGCGTTGGTAAAACGAATGATCAAGGGCCTCTATGAAAATAAGGGTATCGGCCTGGCTGCCCCGCAGATCGGGGTATCCAAGCAAGTTACGGTTATTGATACCAGCCAGGGAACCAACATGAAAGACCTGTATGTGCTCATCAATCCCATCATAGTTGAAAAAAAGGGCGAGGTTTTGCTGGATGAGGGATGCCTCAGCCTGCCGGGGTTCAGGGCCCAGGTCAAACGGGCGGTGGAAGTAAAGGTTGAGGCTTTAAATCTCAAAGGTCAGAAATACACCATCGAAGCCACAGGCCTGCTGGCCCAAGCTTTACAGCACGAGCTGGACCACCTTAACGGAATCTTGTTCATTGACCACTTGCCTTGGTGGCAGAGGCTTTTCACCTACAGAAGGCAGATCAACCAGGTCAAGTTCGAGACCAGGATGAAATTGTTGTCCCAGGCTCAAGATGAATGAGCGGGGTGCTCCAAGATGAGAATCGTTTTCATGGGGACCCCGGATTTTGCCGTGCCTTGCCTGGAAGCCCTCCAAAAAAACCACGAAGTCGTCGCCGTAGTCGTTCAGCCCGATAAGCCGCAAGGCAGGGGTATGAATGTTTTGGCGCTGCCTGTCAAAGTGCTGGCTGTTTCTTTGGGTCTGCCGGTTTTGCAGCCGAATGACGTAATGGACGAGGGGTTTGCTGAAAAGTTAAAAGCACTCCGGCCCGAACTGGGTGTGGTGGTGGCCTACGGCCAGTTTTTGACCCAGGAAATACTGGGCATCCCGGTGAAAGGCTGGATCAATGTGCATGCTTCTCTGCTCCCCAAATACCGCGGGGCCGCTCCCATAACCAGGGCAATCTGCGCGGGTGAGGCCGAGACGGGCTTGACTATACAATTCCTGGACCTTAAAATGGATTCCGGCGATGTGATCATGAGACAAAAAGTAGAGATCACCGACCAAGATACCACGGAAACCCTGAAATCCCGCCTGCAACAAAGCGCACCCGGACTTCTACTAAAGGCCGTGGGATTGATAGGGCAGGGTAGGGAAACAAGGGAAAAACAGAACGACCAAGAGGCCACTTTTGCCCCTATGCTGCGGAAAGAGGATGGCCTGATCAATTGGAGCAGGAGTGCCAGGGAGATCTATAATCAGGTGAGAGCCATGGACCCCTGGCCTGCTGCTTATAGCACACTCAACGGCAAGGTTATCAAGGTTTGGGAAGCAATGGTTAGAGAAGCTGATAGCACGGGTCAGCTTGGTATCATAGGAGAGATAGTTAAAGATACAGGCTGGGTCGTTAGCACAGGAAAAGGGACTCTTTTGGTAAAAACCATCCAAGCCCAGGATGGCAAAAAAATGAACGCTTTTACCTATGGGCTGGGTCACCAAATAAAAGAAAAAATGATGTTTGATTGGGTCAGATTTGGCTAAAATAGTTTTAACAAGCCAACTCTGCCTGCCCCCTCGCCCAGCGAAGCTGGGCTACGGGCAGGTTTTCAACCCCGGCCTATGGCCGGGATTTCAAACCAAGTGGCTAGGAGGAAAATAAGATGAACGGTTTTAAAACCACTTTACTGATGCTTTTGCTCTTCTTAGTTTTTATGGGAGTGGGACAATGGCTGGGCGGCCAGCAGGGCCTGATATTGGCTTTTTGCTTTGCTTTGGTCACTAATTTCATTGGCTACTTTTTCAGCGATAAGATCGTCCTGAGCATGTACGGCGCCAAAGAGATAGGCCGGGAAGACGCGCCTTCTATTTATAGGGCGGTGAGCAATCTGACCCAAAAAGCCGGTATCCCTATGCCCAAGATCTACGTGATCCCGTCGGAGTCTCCCAATGCTTTTGCGACAGGTAGGAATCCCAACCATGCGGCGGTTGTTTTTACCCAGTCCATTGTCCAGATCTTAAATGACGACGAACTGGAAGCGGTCATTGGGCATGAACTTTCCCATGTCTTACACCGGGATATCTTGATCAGCACCATCGCAGCCACCATGGCAGCGACCATCACGATGCTGGCCCATATGTTGCAATGGGCTATGATTTTCGGTGGCGTGAGAGGAAGGGACAATGAAAGGGGGGGGAACGGATTGGAAATGATCGCTATGATCATCCTGGCCCCTATCGCGGCCATGCTTATCCAGCTGGCTGTTTCCAGGTCCAGGGAGTTTGCCGCGGATGAAGGAAGCGCGAAACTGACCGGCAAGCCGCTGGCCTTGGCCAATGCCCTTAAAAAATTGGAGGAAGGGGTTAAAGTACTGCCCATGCAGGAGGCGACTCCGGCCACGGCGCATATGTTCATTGTGAACCCCATGAGGGAAAGCTTCCTGCTCCAACTTTTCAGCACGCATCCTTCCACAGGACGCAGGATCAGCAGGCTGACCCAGATGGCTCAGAATTTGAATCAAGTTTATCGGCGCAGATAATCAGACCAAGGGAGAGCTGTGCATAAAAACTTCGGGTGCGTGGTCCTTGCTTTCTTGCTTTTGTGCTTTGGGCAAAATCTGGCAGGCAAGGCGATCCCTTTCAAAAGTCTTGAACAAAATTCATATGTCCCCTCAGAGATACTGGTAAAGTTCAAGTCGTCGGCCACAGATGACCAGATCGAGAAATTCCTAGGGCAGAATAAACTCACTCGCAAGCACTTTTTTCCTCAAATTTCTATCCATCATCTGGTCGTGCCGAGCGGAGTGGATGCCGTGACTTTTCTCAACCAGATTAAAGGCAACCCGCTCGTCGAATATGCCCAGCCTAACTATAAAGTGCATGCCTTGCAGTGCACTTCCTATTCTCCGGTGACCTGGACAGCCCTGAACGATCCCTATTACTTGGGTTCGGGAACTCAATACCAATGGAACATAGCCAGGATCCAACTAGACGTAGCTTCAAAGCATTATGTAACTTCCACAGCCAGGCCTTATAACGCCTGTTTTGGAAATCCCAATTCAGGAACCATTATTGCGATCATGGATACGGGAGTCAGGCCGAATCATCCGGACCTGCAGGATTTGACAGATTTAACCACCACAGCAAAAATTCTCCCCGGGGTCAATTATTCCGAGGGAGCCACAACTGCCGATGATAACAATACCGATGAAAGCGGTGATTATGTGGGCGGTCATGGAACCCATGTCTCGGGGGTGGCAGCCGCCCAATCCGATAATGCTGCGGGCATCGTGGGAGTGGCGGGGAACTGTTATATCATGCCCATAAAAGTTTTAGATCAAAACGGCGGTGGTTCTGACGCATCCATTATCCCTGGATATTTTTATGCTGCTGACCACGGGGCTAAAGTGATCAATTGCAGTTTTGGGGGGACGACTTCCAGCCAAGCAGAGCTGGACGCCGTGACTTACGCCTACAAAAAAGGCTGTCTTATTGTGGCCGCTACAGGAAACGACGGGAAACCGACTTTGGATTATCCTGCGGCCTATCCTAACGTTATGCCTGTGGGAGCTACGGATTCCTGTGATAAGCTGACCTGGTTCTCTAATTATGGGAATGGGATTTCTGTGGTAGCGCCCGGAGGCGCCGGGGATGGCACTTGTTCAGACGATATTTTAAGCACCGCCAATGGTTTTGCCGGAAATCCCTGCGGCGCTTATGTGTCAGGGTCCAATGATTACGGTTTTCTGGCTGGTACATCTTTTTCATCGCCTGCCGTGGCGGGTTTGGCTGCTGTTTTATTTTCTCTGTCCCCGGCGGCTTCTCCTGATACCATCAGAACTATCATTGAAAGAACTGCCGACCCGGTGGACGGGGGCGCGGCGGGAATATGGAACCAACGCACAGGATATGGAAGAATCAATGTTGATAGGGCCATCGGATATATATTAGGGAATGTTAGTCAATCCAATAGTTCTCCAGCGGGAAGCCGCGCCTATAATTATCCTAATCCGTTTTCTCCAAAAAAGAACCTTTACACCACCATTGTCTTTAATGTGACGCGTGTCGAGGGCGTCAATTTTGCGATCTACGATTGTGCGGGCCGAGTGGCATGGGAATATACTGTCCCGGCCAGCCAAGTAACGATAGGTTGGTATAACTTCTTGAGATGGGACGGAACTAATGCGCTTGGACAGGCGGTTGCCAATGGGGTTTATTTTTGCAAGATCAACGGCGGAGGGGTGTCGGTGATCAAAAAACTTGTGGTGCTTAAATGATAAGCCGCAGAGGGTTGCTTATTTTATGGTTTGGTTTTTTTGTTTTGATCGCCTGTTTCATCTCTCTTTTTGCGGATGACGACGGCGGATCATCCCCGGCAGCTTATTTGGGTTCGGGCATTGGGTCGCGGGCTTTGGGGATAGGTGCTTTTACGGCCTTAGCCGATGATGGGACGGCTGCTTATTGGAATCCCGCAGGACTTGGTCAATTAAAAAATTTTGAATTTGATAGCCAAGTATCTCTTTTGTCTTTAAATCGTTCGCATAATTTCATCAGCTATGACCACAACTTAAATAAGTACGGCGTATTGTCCGCTATGTTGGTAAATTATTCAGCGGGTAATGATTTGGAAGCGAGACAATCCAATACTTTAAGTCCAGACTCTCTTTTTTCGGATTCGGAAGATTGTTTTTACCTTAGCTGGGGGAAAGATTTTAATAACCACTGGTTATTTGGGATGAACCTTAAAGTGCTTCTGCAGAATCTTTATAACCAAAATGCTTTTGGGCTGGGTTTTGATCTGGGTACTTTATATAAGGATCCTCAGGGCTGGTCTGCTGGTCTTATGTTGCAGGATGTTTATAGCTACCTTAGCTGGAATTTAAGCGGCGCTGTCGATCACCTGCCTTTTGTAGGAAGGATTGGTTTGGCCTATCCAGTCGTGAAGAACTTGGAAGCTGCAGGGGACTTGGAAAATGGGATCAGTTATTTAACAACCTGGAAGTGGGGATTAGGCGCCGAATACACCATGGAAGATCATTTCTTTATAAGGGCTGGTGTTAGGAATTTGTTGCCCTGTTTTGGGTTGGGGTTAGATTTTCCTTTTGCCGGTACTAGGTGTTGTTTCGATTATTCTTTGGGTCTTGATAATATCGACCAGTCGCTAATCCATAATTTATCTTTACAAGTGCGGTTTGAGAATTGGCAGGGGTTTACCAGCAATGAGAACCCAGAAGCGTTAAACACTGCGCCAACGAATAAAAATCCTTAAACTCGGGTTATTGATGGTTTGTGAAATTCTTTGATTAGGATCGTGATAAAATTTATCAGTTCGTTATTTTTTCTAATATCATTTGGGGTTAAGGAGAATATATGGCTGGTCATGACCTTGAATTTGAGAAGCCAATTGTAGAGATTGAGAAAAAGATTGAGGAACTGAAAAGTAACGACTCAAAACACAAAAAAGAAGACGTTGCGAAGCAATTGCAGGGATTGGAAAGCGAAGCTGTAAGGCTCAAAAAAACGATTTATCAGAACCTTACCCCGTGGCAAAAGGTCCAAATAGCAAGACATTCCCAAAGACCTTACTCTCTCGATTATATTAAGTTGCTTTTTTCAGATTTCATCGACCTGCATGGAGATCGCCATTTTTCCGATGACCCTTCTATTGTCGGTGGCCTGGCCAAGTTTGAGGGAGCTCCCTTAATGGTCATTGGGCAACAAAAGGGCAGGGATACCAAGGAGAATCTGTATAGAAATTTTGGAATGCCCCACCCGGAAGGGTACCGTAAGGCGTTGCGTCTGATGAAATTGGCAGAAAAATATTCGATTCCTATCGTAACCTTTATAGACACTCCGGGGGCCTTTCCTGGTGTGGGGGCAGAGGAGAGGGGGCAGTCTGAGGCCATTGCTGTTAATTTGAGGGAGATGTCAGTGCTAAGGGTCCCTATTGTTGTGGTCATCATTGGAGAAGGGGGCAGCGGCGGGGCCTTCAGCCATGGCTATGGGCGATAGGATCTTAATGTTGGAGCATTCTATCTATGCGGTGATTTCGCCTGAATCTTGCGGAGCCATACTTTGGAAGGACCGTCTTCAGGCACCTAAGGCAGCAGGTTATCTAAAATTGACCGCTGATGATCTATTGAAAATGAAAATAATCGATGAAATTATCTTGGAGCCTTTGGGGGGGGCGCATCGAAATCCAGAAGAAACAATTAAGGTCGTGGGGGTGTCCATCAAGAAGAATTTGGGCGAACTAACAAGTGGTTCAGTTGAGAATCTAGTCGCAGAAAGGTATCGTAAGTTCAGAACCGTGGGCAGTTTTATTAAGGAAGTATCTGCGTCTGAACAAAAATAATTTACTTTTGGGAGAAGTAGAAATGAATACGATAGAACAAAATAAAATTGGTCTTTTTGCTAAGGTTGGCCTTTTATTCTTACTTGTTCTGACATTGGTTTTTCCTCCTCTTACATATTCTCAGCCTGCGCCTCTGATCATTCATTTGGTAGTTACGGGCCATATTGATCCGCTTCAAGCGGATTACCTCAAGCGCGGACTGAAGTTGGCCGATAGTGAACAGGCAGAATGCGTTATCCTTCAATTAAATACTCCCGGAGGGCTCGATGAATCCATGCGCGAAATGGTTCAGGAAATCATCGCCTCTCCTGTTCCTGTGGTCATCTATATAGGTCCCAGCGGTGCCCGAGCCGCCTCGGCAGGCGTTTTCATCACTTTGGCTGCCCCATTCAAGACTATGGCTCCCGAAACCAATCTAGGCGCCGCTCATCCAGTGGATCTTTCCGGGAACAAAGCTTCCGATAAGATAACTAATGACGCTGCAGCCTTAATCAGAAGTTTGGCCCAAAAAAATAATAAGAATCAAAAAATATTAGAGGAAATGGTACGTCAAAGCATATCCTTAACTTCTCAAGAGGCTTTTAAATCCGGTATTATTGACATGATTGTTTCAGATTTTCCTTCCTTGTTAATTAATCTTGATGGTAAAAAAATAAAGCTGACAACCGGCAAATCCATTATCTTGCACACCAGAGGAGCGCAGGTAAGAGAATTTTCCATGAGTTGGAAGGAAAATTTATTACATAATCTGGCCAATCCCAATATTGCCTACATTTTTATGCTTATCGGTGTTTACGGTCTTATCTACGAATTAGCCAGCCCAGGAGCTATTGTGCCTGGAGTAGTTGGCTCAATATGTCTTATTTTGGCATTTATGTCTTTTTCTAACCTGCCCTTAAATCTTGCCGGTTTTTTACTGGTTATTTTAGCTCTTGTTCTTTTTATCGTTGATATTAAAGCCTCAACTCATGGAGTTCTTACTGCGGGAGGAATGGTCGCTCTATTTTTGGGATCTTCTATTTTATTTAATCCGGCTATGCCTGAATACAGGCTTTCTTTAGTGGTTATTTATTCCGTGGTTGTAGTCACGACCTTATTCTTTTTATTTGCTGTCCGATCAGTTTACAAGGCACAAAAGGGTAAGGTAAGGATCGGTTCAGAGATATTGATTGGCGCGCAGGGTGTTGCTGTTACCGATATCATGCCGCACGGTATTGTGCGAATAGCCGGTGAAAACTGGAATGCCTATTCGGAAATTACGATTACCAAAGACTCAAAAATATCTGTTGAGGGCAGAGATGGTTTTATGCTTAAAGTAAAAAAAAATTAAAAGGAGGTAGGCTATGGTTGTTGTGATAGGAATACTTTTGCTTGCTTTTATTATCGTGCTCTTTAGCGCGATACGGATCGTCAGAGAGTATGAGAGATTGGTCATTTTTAGGGTGGGGAAATGCATCGGGCAGAAAGGTCCCGGAATAGTCCTGCTCTGGCCATTCATTGATCAGCCGGTCAGGGTTGACCAACGGGAATTCTTCATCGAAATACCACAGCAAACTTGTATCACCAAGGATAATGCGCCCATCAATATCGATTTTCTGATTTATTTTAAGGTCATTGATCCCATCCCTTCCGTGGTCCAGGTCATTAATTTTGTTGGTGCCGCACAGGGGTTGGCTACTACTACCCTCAGGGCGGTGGTCGGTGACATAGCTTTGGATGATGTGCTGGCCAAAAGAGACCAGATAAACCAGATTATGCGAGTTAAATTAGATGAAGCCACAGAGAGGTGGGGAGTCAAGGTCAATACGGTAGAAATCCGGGAAATCATACCACCCAAGGACGTTCAGGATGCCATGACCAGGCAAATGTCTGCAGAGCGGTCCAGACGTGCTGTAGTGACCGAATCGGATGGTACAAAGCAAGCATCCATAACCGTTGCTGAAGGGAAAAAGCAGGCTGCAATCCTAAATGCGGAAGGGGACAGGCAAGCAGCTATTTTGAGAGCGGAAGGTTATGCCCTAGCGTTATCGCAGATATATGATTCTGCTAAAAAAATCGATTCTAAGACTATGAGTTTGCAATATTTGGATACCCTTAAAACCGTTGGGCAGGGTGCTTCAACAAAGTTTATCATTCCCATGGAGTTCACAAATCTTCTCAAGCCATTCATTAATTACAACCAGGATCAAGTTAAATAACTAATTCTCTGGAGGGGTTATGATTAAAAGAATAGGAATCTTAACTGGCGGAGGTGATTGTCCGGGTTTGAATCCAGCTATCAGGGGTGTGGCTATGAAGGCTTTTGACTATAGCTGGGAAGTGCTAGGTATCCAAGAAGGCTGGCGGGGTATGGTGGAAGGGGTTGCCGTCCCTCTGTCCTTAAGAGATGTAGAAGATATTATTGTGAAGGGTGGAACTATTTTGGGGTCATCCCGTACTAACCCATATAAGGATCCGGCTATGGTTAAAAAATGCCATGCAAATTTTAAGAGTTTGGGACTTGATGCTCTGGTTGCTTTGGGAGGAGAAGATACCCTGGGTGTGGCCAACAAATTGTTTAAAGATGGTTTTAATGTTGTTGGTGTGCCAAAAACCATGGATAACGACCTAAATGGGACAGATTATACTTTTGGCTTTGATACAGCAGTATCATTGGCAGCCAACGCGGCTATGTGCCTGAAAGATACGGCTGAATCCCATCGGCGTGTCATGGTTTTTGAAGTCATGGGGAGGCATGCTGGTTGGGTCGCCCTTTATACCGCAATCACTTGTGGGGCAGATTGGGTCACAATACCAGAAATTCCTGTTAATCTTGAGGAAATGTGTGAGCACCTCAAGAAAGTAAGGGCTAGGGGTAAAAAATATTCAATTGTTGTGATCTCTGAAGGTTCGGATATCAAAGGGCTTTCAGAAGTCAGTTCCCAGGAACAAAAGCTTGATGCATTTGGTCATATGATTTTAAAGGAAAGAAATCTTTCGGAAACTCTAGCAAAAGAAATTGAGAAACGGACAGGTTTTGAGACGAGAACCGCAGTTATAGGACATATGCAACGGGGTGGTACGCCTACCACTTTTGATCGAATTTTAGGAACAAAAGTCGGAGTTAAAGCTGCGGAGATGGTTAAGGAAGGCAAGTTTGGATATATGGCCGCCATGCGGGGATCAAGCATTATAGCTGTGCCTCTTGAAGAGGCCCTCAAGAGTTTAAAAACTGTTCCTCTCGAAGAGTATGAGTTGGCGAAAGTTTTTTTTAAATAATTTTTTTAAAACAAGTAAAAAATAGCAAATAAAATTGATTGGCCTCGTTTTTTGTGCTATATTCCGAATCATATAGAGGAAATATTAATAAAAAGAGGAGGACGAAATAGATTGAGGGCTCTTGGGAGACATATCCTGATTGAGCTTTATGATTGCGATAAAAATGTTTTGAATAATTTTAAACTTGTTGAAGATGCTATGATTGGGGGGGCAAAAGAGTGCCGAGCCCATATTGTACAGAGTGTTTTTCACAAGTTTAATCCTCATGGTGTAAGCGGTGTAGTCGTCATTGCTGAGTCGCATTTGGCAGTTCATACGTGGCCGGAATATGGTTATGCGGCTGTGGATTTATTTACTTGCGGAGATGATATTAACCCTTGGATAGCATATGAGTATATAGCCACCAAGTTTAGAGCAAAAAATAAGACTGCGATGGAACTTAATAGGGGCAGCTTAGATATCCCAGAAAAAGAATTGAAACACAAACCCATGAAAGTGGCTGCATAATTATTGTTTTGCAGCTAAGGAGCAGGGTATAGTTAAGGAGCAGTTGTTTGCTTTTTAAACTATGCCCTTTTTTCTTTAAAGGACAGAAATATGGATGTTAAAAATGGCCGTTGGTTCATAGAGTATTTTAATGAACACGAAGCGCATATGCGTGGTATTAAAAAATACCTCGTTTCAGGAAAAACAAAATATCAGACTTTTGACATTGCAGAAGAATATGTCGTGGGTAAATGCCTTATTTTGGATGGTAAAATTCAGTCTTCCCTAAAAGATGAATATATCTATCACGAAAGTCTTGTGCATCCCGCCATGATCTCCCATCCTGCCCCAAAAAAAGTAATAATCATAGGTGGAGGAGAGGGCGCTACTTTACGAGAAGTTCTCAAGCATAAAAGTGTTGAAAAAGTGTTTATGATTGATATTGATAGGGAAGTCGTTGAATATTGTAATCAGTATCTTCCAGAATGGCATAAAGGGGCTTTCAAAAATAAAAAAGCAAAGGTCATTTGCGCAGATGGTAGGAAGTTTCTTGAAAAGTCTCGTGATAAATATGATGTGATTATTATTGATATTTCTGAGCCTGTCAACGAAGGTCCTGCATATCTATTATTTACAGAAGAGTTTTATAAAACCGTGGCTAACAGATTGTCAGATAATGGTCTTATTTCTTTGCAAGCCGGATCTACAAGCTGCTTGGAGATAGAATGTTACTTATCCGTTCATGCTACCCTGAGGAGAGTTTTTAAATTTGTTTCTATGTATCAAGCATTTGTCCCGAGTTTTTGCACGCCATGGGGTTTTGCGGTTGCTTCCTCAAGAGTTGATGCAAAGCAATTATCGGGGCAAGAGGTTGATTTGAGATTAAAGGCTAGAGGTATTTCTGATTTACGTTATTATGATGGTATTACTCATCATGGAATATTTATGCTTTCAAAAGATTTACGGACCACTTTGAGAAAAAAGGCCAGAGTTATTAGGGACCAAAGCCCTATTTATACATTAATTTAGTGGAGAACAAATTGGAGAGGTTGTTGTCACAGGAACATGCGCCATTGTTTGAAGCTGTTTTAAATTATGCCAAAGAAAAGAAGATATCTTTTCATACCCCGGGTCACAAGCACGGTAATAGCATCCCGCCAGTATTCAAGAATTTTGTTGGGGAAAAAATATTCGATATGGACCTCACTTTACTGGAAGAGGTCGATTCCCTTCATGATCCCCGAACTGTGATAAAACAAGCCCAGCAATTAGCCGCCCAAGCATACGGCGCTGACGCCTCGTTTTTTCTAGTTAATGGAACTAGCGGTGGAAACCACGCCATGATTTTGAGTAGTTGTATTTTTGGGGACAAAATTATTATTCCGAGGAATGCCCATAAGTCTGTCCTGGCGGGAATTATTTTGAGTGGGGCAGAGCCTCTCTATGTCCGTCCGGAAATTAATGACGATTTTAATCTTATCTGCAATGTAACGCCAAACCAGATTTTGAAAATTATTTTGGAAAACCCTGATGTAAAGGCGGTGGCTGTAACTAATCCAACCTATAACGGAATTGCTACTAATATTGGTGAGATTGCCAAAATATGTGATGAACATAAAAAGATACTTCTCGTTGATGAGGCCCACGGGCCACATTTGAAATTTCATGACCAGCTACCTTTTTCTGCTATGGAAGCTGGCGCAGATATGTGCGTTGAGAGCACGCATAAAATAATTTCTGGTATGACGCAAGCTTCAATGTTGCATGCAAAAGGCAAGCGGGTCAATCTAAGCCGATTGAAAAAAATATTGCAACTTCTTCAAACCACAAGCCCCTCATATATTTTAATGGCATCTTTAGATCTTGCTAGAATGCAAATGGCTACTGAAGGAGAGAAATTATTAAGTCAAACAATTACTTTAGCAGAAGAAGCAAGGCAAGAAATTAATAGAATACCCGGTATAAGATGTTTTGGTAGCGAAATGATTGGGTTGCCTGGCATTTTTGATTTGGATCCAACAAAGTTGACTGTTAAGGTTTCGGAGATAGGATTGACAGGATTAGAAGTCTCAAGAATATTGAACCAGTTTTATGGCATTCAACCAGAATATGCCGATTTAACAAATATTATTTTCATTGTGAGTATTGGTAATAAAAAAAGTGAAATCCAGCGTCTCGTCCATAGCTTGCGTGAGGTTTCAAAATATTATAGTAAAGAAGAAGGCGGAAAAAAGACCTTGCCTTTACGTTGGCCTTCTTTCACCACAGAAGTGGTTATGAGTCCAAGAGAAGCCGTATTTTCTGAAACCAAAAAGATGCCTTTTAAAGATGCAATTGGAATGGTCAGCGCAGAAATTTATGCGCCATATCCCCCTGGTATCCCAGTGTTAGTCCCAGGCGAGAAAATAACTGCGGAAATTTTCGATTACTTAAAGCAGGTTCGCTCTACTGGAACAAGAATCAATGGGCAGGAAGATGTTAAATTAAAGACAATAAGGGTAGTTGAAAAGGTAAAAGCCACAGAGGAACTAAAAAAAATACTACCTTTAATAGCCTCAGGCACGTAGGCAAGGGATATTTTTTAGTTAAATGCTGAGTCCTTTTCCCCTGCTCCAAATCCACAAAAAGTTAAGCTGTATCGAAAGCATATTTAAGGGAATTCTATGAATACCCAAGAAGCATTATTGGTTTTAAATATGATTCCAGGGTTGGGCCCTGTTAAAATCCAGCGTTTGACCAAGACTTGCGGTGATGCAGCCAGGGTCTTTTCAACTAGTAGAACTGTTCTTGAAAAAGTGGAAGGAATCAGCGAAAGCATAATTGCAGATATTCAGAAAGCTGAGAAAGAAAAAATAGTTGATGAGGAAATCAAGAGGATTCGAGAGGCAGGTGTCTTAGTTTTATTTATCAACGAGCCGAATTATCCAGAACTATTAAAAAATATTTATGATCCTCCTTCTGTTATTTATTATAAGGGGGAAGTGGCTGCATTTAGAAAAAAATCGATTGCGGTTGTAGGGACACGTTTTGCAAGTATTTATGGCAAAAAATGCACAAAAATGTTATGCGCACAGTTGGTCCGTGAAGGTTTTGCGATCGTAAGCGGATTGGCTAGGGGAATCGATGGCGTTGCGCATCAGAGTGCTTTGGAGGCTGGAGGGAGCACTTCGGCAGTTTTAGGTTGTGGACTAAGTTATATTTATCCCCCAGAACACAAAAATTTAGCTAATAGGATGATCGAAAAAGGGTGCTTGCTTTCCGAATTTCCTATGACTGCCGGACCATTACCACAAAATTTTCCACGCAGAAATAGAATAATTAGCGGCCTTACTATTGGCACGATTGTTGTTGAGGCCTCATCAAAAAGTGGGGCACTTATAACAGCCAATTGGGCTTTGGAGCAGGGTAGAGAAGTTTTTGCTGTTCCAGGATGTATTGGTGTCAAAAATACCGAAGGAACTCACCAGTTGATACAGAATGGCGCAAAATTAGTAAATCAAGTTGGCGATATTCTAGACGAATTTGGAATTTCAAAACAACTTAAAGATGGTGGCGACCAAGTCAGAATTTTAGAGCCGTTAGTAGGGGACGAAAATAAGGTGTTGGAGGTGTTGCAACAGTATGATCCCTTACATATTGATGAAATATGTCGGCAGACTGGCTTGCTTATAAATCAAATATCAGGTATTTTAATGCTACTTGAAATCAAAGGATATATTAAACAAATTGGCGGGAAAAAGTTCATCAGAACCCAATATTAGAAAGGGTAAAATGGAAAAGAGCCTGGTTATCGTAGAATCGCCAGCCAAAAGCAAAACTATCAAAAAGTTTTTAGGGCCTGGTTTTGAAGTCATGGCAAGCATGGGGCATGTCAAAGATCTTCCTAAAAGTAGATTGGGTGTTGATGTTGCGGGTAATTTTGATCCTGAATATATTGCTATAAGAAAAAGGATGAAAACAATTAAGGAATTAAAAGCCGCTTCAAAAAAATCATCCACTATCTATCTCGCTGCAGACCCGGATCGTGAGGGAGAAACTATTTGCTGGCATTTATCGCAAATTTTTGAGGGGAAAACAATGTACAGAATTTCAATGGATGAGATTACTAAAAAAGGAGTGAAAGAAGCTTTTGAAAATAAACGCAATGTCGATATGAACATGGTTGAGGCTCAGCAGACGAGGAGAATTTTAGATAGGTTAGTGGGATATTCCGTAAGCCCTCTTTTGTGGAAAAAAGTTAGGCGGGGTTTGAGTGCAGGGAGAGTGCAAACTGTTGCCGTCAGATTAATTTGTGAAAGAGACGAGGAAATAAAATCCTTTAAGCCAGTTGAATATTGGTCCATAGAAGTTCTTTTAAATGTCGAGAGAGGTGGCCAGTTTTGGTCAAAACTGGTTGAGTGGGATGGGCAAAAATCAGAGATACCTAATATAGAACTTTCGCAAGAGATAGTAAACAAATTGAAAAATGCTACTTATTCGGTAAAAGAGACAGAGACTAAAGAGCAAAGGAAGAATCCCCTTTCTCCTTACACTACAAGTAAGATACAGCAGGATGCATCAAGCAAGCTGCGTTTTTCAGTAAAAAAGACGATGATGATCGCGCAAAAATTATATGAGGGATTAGATGTTGGGGAAGAAGGTTTGACTGGACTCATTACTTATATGCGAACGGATTCTGTGAGAATTGCCTCTGAGGCTCAGGCTGAAGCGCTCCAATACATCAAGGATGTCTTTGGTAGCCAATATTGTCCTTCTCAACCTAACCAGTTTAAAAGCAAAAAAAGTATACAGGATGCTCATGAGTGCATCAGACCTACCTCGGTTGCGAGGAATCCAGATGAAATAAAAGGGTATTTGGATAAGGATGAATACAAGCTTTATAAGCTTATTTGGCAGAGATTTTTGGCAAGCCAGATGAATCCTGCGATTTTTGAAATATTCACTGCGAATATTAATGGGGATAAGGGACTTTTTAGAACAATTTGGAACACAATAAAATTCCAGGGATATCTAGCTATATATCAAGAAGATGAGGCTGATGGAGACCAAAATGGAGATATGGCAGAGAAGGAAGAAATAAATGTAAAAATGAATTTGGTCAAAGGCGATTTATTAACACTAGTTGAAATAAAGCCCGCGCAGCACTTCACCCAGCCCTCTGCAGCGTTCAATGATGCATCGTTGATTAAAGTTCTTGAAGAAAAGGGGATTGGTCGTCCGAGCACTTATGCTCCGATCATTTCAACGATTGTTGAAAGGGGTTATGTGGAAAAACTTGAAGGCCGTTTATATCCCACAAGTTTAGGCAAGATTGTTAACGAGCTACTTATAGATAATTTTGCAGATATTTTTAATGTTGAATATACGGCTTTAATGGAAGATGAATTAGATAAGATAGAAGAAGGGCAGTTGAAGCGCACTGATGTTTTAGGGGCTTTCTATGGAGCATTTAAAAAGGATGTTGACGCGGCCAAAGAAACGATGAGAGACGTTAAAAGCGAGATGGAAACTCAAACTGATGAAATTTGTGAAAAATGTGGCAAGCCTATGTCCATAAAATGGGGAAGATTTGGGAAATTTCTGGCATGCACTGGTTATCCCGAGTGCAAGAATACAAAACAGATAAGGGATATAGGTGATGGGAAATTTGAAATTAAACCTGAGGAGGCAACTGAAGAGAAATGCCCAAAATGCAACAGCCCAATGATATTTAAACATGGGCGATTCGGAAAATTTTTAGCTTGTTCGCGATATCCTGAATGTAAAACTACTAAATCAATTAGCCTTGGGATAAAATGTCCAAAAAAGGATTGCAATGGAGATATTGTGCCGAGAAGAACCAAAAATAGAAGGTTATTTTATGGATGTAGCCGTTATCCGGAATGTGATTTCGTCACTTGGAATAAACCTGTCAAAAGGCCATGCCCAAAATGCAATCAGCCATTTATGGTCGAAAAATACAATAAGGGTGGAAATAATACCTATACCTGTGTGAATGAGGCATGCGGCTATGAAGAAAAAAGCAATTCGGATATAATAGCAGCTTAAGTGGAAGTTTATTTTGATTACAATATATTAATTAGGCCAAAACTATGGAATATGGGAAAGTCATAAAAATAGTTTTTTTGCTGACTTTGTTATTTGGTTGCGCAACTAATTTAAAGAATATTCAAATAGAAGGTAGCCCTGCCAGTGTTCACCCCACAATATATCGCGAGGTAGTTGTTGGAGAAAATCCAGTTTATGTTGCAGTCACCCCTGATGGTCAGTATGCCTATATTACAAATTCGCATTCTGATAATGTGTCTGTTTTGCGGCTGAGCGATATGAACATCTTTACAACTCTAGGTGTTAATAGTGGTCCGGTAGGCTTGGCCATAACACCTGATGGGAAAATCCTTTATGTAGCCAATAGGGGTGCGAGAAATATCAGCGTTTTTAGTTTGCCTGAACACTCAAACATAGCAACCATTGCCCTTGAGAATGAACCCGAAAATATTGCTTTTACGCCAGATGGGAAATATGCTCTTGTCACTCATCCAACAGCATTTTTTATTTCGGTAGTTAAAGTTGCCAATCATAGTTTACAAACGGCTATTCCTTTATTAAGTTCACCCATAGGACTGGCGATGACTCGGGATGGTCTATTGGCTCTAATAACTACTAATAATAACAAGGAAAATATATTTTTTATGTCCTTGTCGGACTTTTCGGTTGTTAATAGCATTGCTGGGGGCAATCTACCTGTTGGGGTGGCCATTAACGCTCAAAATACCTTTGCGTATATTGTAAATAATAAAAGCAATAACATTTCCATTATTGATCTCAAGAATCAATCAGAAAAAACAAGGGTCACAGTAGGTGATGGGCCTGCTGGCATTGCTTTAACGCCTAGTGGAAAATATGCCTATGTTACAAATCATATAAGTAATAATATATCAGTTATCAATTTAACTGAAGAAAAGGTTGTTGAGACTATAGATCTGTCAGGGTCTCCATGGGGAATAGCTTTTACGCCGGACGGGAAATATGCTTTAATCGCACTATATGAAAATATATTGCCTTCTCAACAAGATTGGTACAGGAGAAAAATCGGAAGTGGTCAGCAAAGCGCGGGGCCTCTTTTCCCAAGCCATATTTTAGATATAATTCAAACAAATGATTTTAACTGAAAAGAACTTAGTAGAACCTTATAGAAAAATTATAATTAGGAGCAATATTTTGAAAAATAAATATTTAATTACTTTTTTGGTATTTCCTTTTATTTTATTTTTATTTTTTGGGTGTGGTTATAGCTATAAAGCTGTATTGCCGGAACACATCAAAAGAATTTATATCCCAATCTTTAAGAATGATACATTGCAATATAATATTGAAGGAGTTCTGACCGATACAATAGTGAAGCAGTTTGTATCACAGGCGAAATTGATCGAAGGTGGTTATTTAACTGTTGTTCAGAATAAGTCTGAAGCTGATGCTGAGTTGGATGGGGAGATAGTTCAGTATATTTTGGAGCCGGTGCTAGTTGACCAAAAGGGTTCAGTACAAGAATATAAAATGAGACTTCTTTTGAATTTAAATTTCCTAGATTTAATAAATAATAATTCTCTTTGGTCTGAACAAAACTATGAATGTAAGACAAAAATATTTTGGAAAGTCGCGCCTACTATAGGTGTGCCGCAGACAGAGCAAGAAGTACAACTCCAGGTTTATCAAGAGTTAGCACAAGAAATTGTTAATCGTACAATATTTGGCTGGTAGAAATTGCCAAACCCTTCAAAGAAAATCCCCCTAGATGATTTTAAAAGTTCCTTATCTCAAAGTAAGTTATGCAATTTATTGCTTTTTGATGGGCAGGAAGATTATTTAAAAAGGCAGGCTATTGTTGATATAAAGAAGTTGTTGTTTGGGGATGACATCCAGAATATTAATATTGATATTATTTCAGGAAAAGATTTGAGTGCACGTGAGATCATAGAAAAGGCACAAACCATTCCCTTTTTGAATGTAAATAGGCTGATAATAGTTAGTGAATTCGAAAAAACTACTGAAAAAGAGAGAAACAAATTAATTCCATATTTCGAAAATCCTACATCTTTTACTTGGCTGATTTTCCTTTTTAATGGTTTATTTAAAGATTCTAATTTTATTGAGAATATTTCAATACAAGGGCAGGTTATAACATTTTGGCCTTTATGGGATAATCAATATAAAAGTGAGGCTCTGAATTGTTTAAAGAAACTGAGTTTGACTATTGACGATGTATCATTATTAACCTTATTAGATCATCTAGATGGATCTTTATATTCATTGCATAACGAATTGGATAAGTTAGCTGAATTTATTGGGCAAAGAAAAAATATATTGTATGAAGATGTTTTGAAATTGGTGGGTTCAAATAAAATTATTGATTTTGACAGTTTTAATTTTTTATTGGTAAGAAATGGCTATTATGCTTTGGAGAATTTAGAGGGTTTCAGCCAAGATAAAACAAATTTTATTCTGATATTCTTTAAACTTTATAGATTTTATAAAGTATTAGTTAAAGTAAAGGAGATGGCGAGGCATGATGGTAATTTAGATTCAATATTGAAAGCGATGCGTGTTCCCTATAAACAAAAAAGGCAATTTATTGATGGCCAAAAGTTGAAAAATGAAAAAGTAATGTTATTAGTAAATAAATTAATAGACCTAGATTATGAAAATAAAGGAAGTGCTATCATACAAAAATTACTTTGGAGATATCAAGCTTATATTCTGAATTATGTCTATTGAAAAGTTTTTAAGGTCATTTTTTGATAATGCAAAATGAAGAGTTGCGATGGGTTATTTAAAGAGCATGCTTTATTTAATATATTTTGAGCGGAACAGTTTTAAGAGATTAGCCTTAAGCCTTGCTGATTTATTTTTATGAAAAATAGTTTTACTAGCTTTATCAATACTCGATATTGCCATTTTCAAAATATTCTTTGCTTCTTCGGAAGATTTTGAATTCCGGATTTTCTTTATATAACCTTTAATAATAGTTAACTGAGCTTTATTTTTTAATGTACGTGTTTGTGTTCTTCTTACATCTTTTATTGAAGATTTAAGTATAGGCATATTTTTCCTCTCTAAATAAATTTCTATTAATATATTAGAAAGTTTGTTTTTTCACAATATTTATTTTGAATAGGGGAGAGAGTGGTGTCAAGGGGAGTGGCAAAAAATGCTTTTATATTAAGTTTATTCACGTTATCAAGCCGGATTTTGGGATATGTTAGGGATTCAATCAATGCAGCCCTATTTGGGGCCGGATTTGTATCAGATGCCTATTATGTTGCTTTCAGAATCCCAAATTTTTTGCGTGATTTAGTAGCTGAGGGATCTTTTAGTTCTGCATTTGTATCAGTCTTTTCTAATATATTAGAAAAGAACGGCAAAAGAGATGCGTGGCGCCTTGCCAATTTAGTGCTTAATCTACTTGTGTTTATTCTCATTTTTATAGTTGTTTTGGGAGTTGTATTTAGTCCTTTCATAGTTAAGGTTTTGGGTTGGGGGTTTTCTGCAGTTCCAAACAAACTTGAATTAACTGTTAAACTAACAAGAATACTTTTTCCATTCATAGCTTTTATCTCACTAGCCTCTTTTTTTATGGGGATATTAAATTCATTCGGCAACTTCAGTCTTCCGGCATTTGCTCCTTGCCTTTTTAATATTGCTATGATTTTGAGCGGATTTTATCTATGCCCCTTATACGGTCCTGATCCTGAAAAACAAATTATTGGCTGGACCATTGGGGCTCTAGTGGGTAGCTTCCTGCAACTAGTTGTTCAAATGCCAAATGTTTTTAAATTGGGTTTTAAATACAATTTTATTATTAACATTTTTCATCCTCTTATTAAAAAGATAGTCGAGCTTCTTATACCAGGGGTATTGGGCCTTTCGGTTGTTCAAATTAATTTGTTCGTTAATATATTAATTGCTTCTTTGCTTACACAAGGAAGTGTAACTTATTTAAATTATGGAAATAGATTGATGCAATTTCCTTTAGCCCTTTTTGGTATTTCAATTGCAACCGTAATTTTGCCAACTTTGTCTGCAAGTATAGCGCGGAACAATCTTAACGAAGCGAAGCAAATTTTTAATGATGCAATAAGATTGGTTTTCTATTTTATACTACCATCTTCCGTAGGCATTTGTGTTCTAAGTCAACCAATAAACGATTTGCTTTTTGGATATGGGAAATTCAATTCAGTAGATGTAAATAATACGGCGTTAGTATCCACATTATTTAGCATTGGATTATTTGCTATCGCCGCTAATAGAGTATTTGTGGCTGCCTTTTATTCTTTCTACGACACTTGGACTCCACTGAAGATCGGATTGATAAGCGTTTTGGCCAATATCTTTCTCAATATCTACTTCAAAGTATTTGAAAAAGAGTTAAATTTTTGCGGCCCTCCTATTGCCACTACACTTGCTAGCATTCTGTCCTTCTTTATGTATTTATACTATTTAAAGAAGAAATTTAATTTTGTGGCTAATAAAGAATTATTCTCTGCTTTTAATAAAATATTATTAGCTGCTCTTATTATGGGTATTGTGCTTTATGTTGGGTATGGCTATTCTGATTTAATTTTTAAAAACACCCATAGATTATTTAAAATATTAAGGCTTTTTTTGGTCATGTTTGTTGGTGTCCTGTCCTACTTTACTTGTTCTTTTTTCCTAAAAATAAAGGAACAAAGAGAGTTTTTCTCAGTTTTTTTGAAAATTTAGTAAAAAAAGTTTTTAAGAATTCAGGACTTAATATTGGCATGTTTAGTGTTATATTTAATATAATTACATTTGGAGTTTAATAATTATATGAGAAAAAAAATGATAAGTAGAAAAATTAGTTTAAAGGTTATTTTTTGGGCATTATTTATTTTCTTAATATTTGTAACAAGTCTAATTTATAAAATTTATCAGCATTCGCAAAAGCCAGTTTTTATCAAGGTCAAAGTTCTTCAGCAGTGGAGTAAGAAGGATGGCCGAGCATTAGCTGTTGCGCTAGACGGCTCAAAACTTTATATTTCTGATACAAAAAATAAAGAAATCGATATTTTTTCGATAGATGGTAAGCCGTTAGCAATCTGGAAAGGTTTCGAAAATCCAAATGGCATTTGCGTGGATGACTGGGAAAATATTTTTGTTAATGATAATGCAATGGGGTTTGTGAAAAAATTCAATCGCAATGGAAAAATTATTAAAAAATGGAAATTTGGATTTTATGGACAAAGGGGATTGGTCAATGGCGATAAATGCATATATATTACTGATACGGGGAATCATAGAGTTTGTAAGTTTGATTTACAGGGCAATTTACTGAAGGAATGGGGGAAGCCGGGAAGGGGGCGCGACCAGCTTGGTGAGCCCATCGGCATTACGCGAGATATTGATGGTTTTATTTATGTTGCAGAATCCAGGAACCATAGAATTCACAAATACAGTTCTGATGGTTCGACTGTGACTTTATGGTCATATTCGGCAGGCCCTGACGGTGGCTATGCCATTGAGCCATATTTAACTTCAGACGGACAGGCACACATTATTCTTTCCGACCAACATAATGGATGTTTGCAAGTATTTTCAAATGCTGGGCATCTTCTGGGCATTACAGAGAAGGGTGCTTTTGATTCGCCTTTAGGGCTAGCTGCTGATAAGAACAATGATATATATGTGCTAGACAAAAACTTTAGAGTCCAAAAGGTGCATTTAATCTATCCTGTTTCGACGAAAGTTAAGAGTGAATAAATATTATTTAATTGTTTTGACAATTTTCTTATTTTTTATTGGGCAGTTTTTCTTTTTTATTGGTTTCCCTGTTGTTTGTTTTATTTTTTGTTTTCTTTGCTTCATTCCCTTATTTCTTTGGCCGCGTTTCAAGGATAGCAAAATCAATAAAGAATGGTTCCCGGGAAGCAAGTCAGTTCTGCGAAGGAAACCCGCCGAACCTCAAAATAAAAAGACAAAAATTTTTAAGACAGATTATAACTTGAATAACATTCTTATTCTTTTGGCTCAGATAGCAGCTTTAGTTATTGCTTTATATTTGGGCATGTTGGGTCAAAAAGAATGGGCAGCTTTGAATAGAACTTCCGGCCTCGGTTATTATTTTATTGCTTCCATCTTTCTTTTAGTTGCTTTTTGGAATAAAGGGGGAGATGAATCTCCAGATTATCTTAAGCCTTTACCCATTAAATTGGAGATAATTCTTTTCTTGATTGTCTTGGCAATCGGAGTTTTTTTTAGATTATATAAAATCACTTCGTTACCTAGTGGTAACTGGTATGATGAGGCAAGCAATGGTTTGATCGCACAAGAATTTCATGCCAATACGATTAGGGTTTATGTGCCAGAAGGTACCGAGCCTGCCCAATGGTTTTACTTCCTTAATTTATTTCTTAGAGTTTTTGGAGTTACCACAACAACCTTAAGGTTTCAAGCTGCTTTTTTCGGTATTCTGACATTAGTTTCCCTCTATTTCCTTTTGAGAATAGGTTGGAACCAACGAGCTGCACTTATAGGCACATTTCTATTGTCAGTTTCGCGGTGGCATGTCAATTTCAGTAGAATTAATTTTAATGCTATTCAGGCACCTTTTTTAGAAGCAACTGTACTTTATTTTCTTTTACGAGGGCTTAAGTTTAATAATAAGGTTTCTTTTGTATTGGCTGGTTTGTGTCTGGGATTTTTTCTCCATTCTTATTTAGCTCTTAGGCTTTTCTTCGGGGTTATATTCCTATTTATTCTTTATAAAACACTGACAGCGCGAAATTTTATTAAGCAAAACATGTGGGGTTTGATCATTTGTTTAGTCGTTGCTTTATTAATAAGTAGTCCGATTATTTTTTATGCTTTGACTCATTCTGCCCAGTTCATGGGTAGATCAAATCAAGTTTCTATTTTCAATAATGTCCCTAAAAACCAATTATTACCGGTTCTTTGGAGCAATTTTAAGCTCACAATTTATCAATATACTGTTTGGGGTGACGGAAACGGGCGTCACAATCTTCCTACAGTTCCTCTTTTGGATTTTCTATCCTCTATATTTTGCACATTGGGTTTGGGTTTTGTGTGTTTTGATTTTATAGCATCTTTTGCTTTACTGCCGGTGTTTGGCCGTAGGGTTTTTGTAGAACAAAGATCTTTAAATTTTCTCAATTTATGCTGGTTGGGGATCATGATAATGCCCGGAGTGTTAACTATAGAGGCGCCCCAAGCATTGCGAACTTTAGGTGCGGCTCCAGCAATTTTTATTTTTGCAGTTATTTTTATTGATAATGCTTGGAAGTTATTCACAAAACTATTTGGAGCTACTTGGGAGCTGATATTTGTGATTTTGGTTTTAGTTAGTTTAATTCCGATTGCCGCTGCAAACTTCGATATTTATTTTCACAGGCAGTTCGCTAATTGGGATGTGTGGCGATCCTTTTCTACTACTGAAATGGCTCAGGGGGAGTATATAAAAAGCTTAAACGGAAAATATAGGATTATATCCGACCACATTGATCACCCAACAATCAAGTTTATTGCTGGAGATTTAGCCAGCAGCTACCATTATTTTTATGCCTATCAAGATGTTCCAGTAAAAGAATCTGCCGATAAGGGTATTGTTTATATTCTCCAGGGGTACCACGAAGCACTCATTCCTCTATTTAAATATTATTACCCCCATGGAAATCTACGGGAATTTAGAGACCCCTGGAATGAGCTCATGTTCTTTGGTTATGAAGTTGAAAAAGAGGAAGTCGCTGAAAATCAAGGTTTGATGGGTCAGTATTTTAAGAACGGTCAACTTGTTGCCCAAAGGACCGATAGTGAGATTAATTTTGAATGGAGAAAAGATCAACTTCCGACCGGGAATAATTTATCGGTTCATTGGAAAGGCCAAATTTACTGTGCTGACAAGGGTAATTATTATTTTGGGATTCAATCTACCGAACCCTCGGTGTTGGTCGTTGATGGGAAAGTGCTTATTAATAGCTCTGGCGGAATAAAAATGAGAAAAAACAGCCTCTATTTAATAGGAGGGATGCATGAAATTAAATTGGCTGGTGAGGCGATGGTTGGCGGGATATTGAAACTTTATGGCGGGCAAGCCCCACAACTTTTACAGATTGTTCCGTCTGCCAACCTTTGTGCGAAATTAACCTATCCAAATGGATTAAAGGGGTTGTATTACAGAGGGTTGCAATGGAAGGAAACCCCAGAATTTTGCCTTAGTGCCCCTATGATTCAGTTTGAATGGGTCACAGATCCTATCCCTGCGCCATGGTCGGTCGAATGGCTTGGAAAAATCAAAATTAAAAAAGACGGGGAATATGTTTTTGGTCTTAATTCTAACAGGCATAGTGAATTAAAAATTAGCAATTCTGAGTTATTAAGTTTGGAAGGTGGTGAAAAGGAAGGCGCTATAAAACTTGACCGCGGTACCTATCCGATTCGAGTTAAATATGCGCAAGAAGGAGGTACATCATTAATAAAGTTATGGTGGATAGCTCCAGGTATGAGTAAAGAGTGGGTTCCTCCTGAAGTTTTATTGCCGGAGAAATGAAATTGGCGAAACCAAGAACTCTTGTTGTTCTTCCTACCTATAACGAAAAGGAAAATATTCAGGAAATGGCCAAGCAAATCAATGCCCTTGGCCAGGGTTTGGATATTTTGATAGTTGATGATAATTCCCCAGATGGAACCGGAGCTTTAGCGGATCGTCTTGCTAAAAAACATAAATTTGTCCATGTGCTACACCGGCCTGCTAAGCTTGGTTTGGGACAGGCCTACATTGCTGGATTCAAGTATGCCCTTTCAAAGAAATATGACTACATCATGGAAATGGATGCGGATTTCTCTCATGATCCCAAATATATTTTGCAATTTTTGTCTTCAATGAAGAATTATGATTTAGTCATAGGATCACGATATGTTAATGGAATAAGCGTAGTTAATTGGTCGTTGTGGAGATTGCTATTGAGTATTTGTGGTGGGTTTTACGCCAAAATAATAACGGGGGTGCCCTTAACAGATCTAACTGGGGGATTTAAGTGTTTCAGAAGGAGAGTACTAGAAAATATTAATTTAGATGCGGTTTGTTCTGACGGATATGCTTTTCAGATTGAAATGAATTATAGAGCATATAAATTGCAATATAAAATCAAAGAAATACCTATAATTTTTGTGGATCGCCGACAAGGAATGTCAAAAATGTCTAAAAAAATCGTAGCCGAAGCTATTTTTACTCCTTGGAAATTAAGATTTGGCTGGTAAGGGGAATTCTATGGGGTTGTTCGAGAAAGTCGATCGTTGTGCTGTGTGTGGTTCAGAAAAATATAGGCCACTTTTTACGACAAAAAAGATCGTCCATGTAGTTAAATGTCTTGGTTGCGGTTTGAATTATGCCAATCCACGTATAGTCCAGAATGAATTTCAAAAGATGTACCAGACAAAGGGATATTATGATACCTATATCATTAAAGAAGAGATTTTGGATAGAAGATTGTTTCTAAGACGTCTGACGGCAATAGAACAATATAAAAAAACAGGAAGAATATTAGATATTGGTTGTGCTACCGGGTTCTTTTTGGATGGTGCTAAGTCAAGGGGTTGGGAGACTTGGGGAGTAGAAATTTCTAAATTTGCTTCGGAATATGCCAGAAAAAACTTTGGTTTAGATGTTTTTACAGGAACTTTGCGTGAGGCAAAATTTCACGGTGATTTATTTGATGTCATAGTAATGGATGATGTCATTGAACATGTCCCTTTCCCAATTACAGAGCTAGAGGAGGTATATAGGATACTTAAGCCCAGCGGCATCTTGGCTTTGAATACCCCCAATGCCGGAGGCCTTCTAAGGCGGTTTATGGGGCGCAAGTGGTTTCATTTTAAGGAAGATCATTTGTTTTTCTTTTCTCACAAAACGATTAAATTAGCCTTGGAGAAGGCAGGTTTCAAGGTATTGGATATCAAACCTAGTGGTAAATTAGTTACTCTCAAAAGATTAGTTGTGCGATTGTATCACTATGAAAGAGCAAAGCCGCTTGCAAGACTTCTGGATTGGATTTTTGATGAAGCGTTCTTTATGAAATGGTCTTTTTTTCTGCATACGGGGGCAATGACGGTTTATGCCACAAAATAACTTTTTGCAGTAATTTATTGAAAAATAGGGGGCGTTGGCATTGAAGGTAAAGGGTCCCGGGAAAATATTGTTGTGGTGCTTAAGAATCTTCTGGGTAGCCATTACATGTTTAGCCGTTTATTTAAGTGAAATGTCCCTCATGCAGGATGAGACTTTCAAGGCAATTTTGTATCTTGCTTTTGGGATTTTAGCCATTTTTACCTTTCCCAGGCCCGCATGGTTTACAAATTTCCAGCTATTAAAAAAGCGACACAATGCTTACGCGGAAGTAGCCCTCAAGTCTTCCGATAAAAGAAGTATCCGGAAAACTGGAATAAAATCGAGAGTGATTTTATTTTCGGCACTTATAATAGTTATCTGTGGGCAAGCGCTGTTCACTATAGGTCAATTTTCAACAGGCAGTGGGCTGGAAATTAGCGCTATGGAGTTGAGGTTCTTTTTAGCTGGCCTGATAATTTATTTAATCGGTGCTTATGGTCTCATACTTCATTTCGACTCATCTGAATCTAAAGATTCAGGGAAGCAATTTAGCTGGGCCAAAGAAGCATTGTGTTTATTTTGTATCATTCTTATTGCAGCATTTTTGCGGTACTTCAATTTGAGATTTATTCCCTCCGGAATCTACCTTGATGAGTGTGATTATGCTATTGAGGGGATAAAAATACTCACTATCCCAGATTACCAGAATTTTATCAAACATCCCTATTGGCCAGGGGGTGGCGCTATCCCTTCCATGCATTTTTATTTCACGGCTCTTTCTTACAAAATATTTGGTATTAACGCCTGGTCAATGAGACTTGTGCCTGCAACATTAGGGGTTCTTACTATTCCAGTGATTTATTGTTTTGCCAGATATATATTTAACGTACCAATAGCTTTAGTTGCAGCTTTTCTTTTAGCGGTGAGCCGGTGGCATATAAATTTTAGCCGCATTAATTTTAGTAGTTTACTTTGGCCCTTCCTAATTATGTCTACTTTCTATTTTTTCTTTATGGCTCTAGAGAAACAACGGAAATGGCTGGCGGCCCTTGCCGGCCTTTCCATGGGTTTGGCCATGAATACCTATCACTCGGCGTATTTATTGCCATTTTTAGTATTTCTTTATGTTGTCTACAAAACTATTAAAAACCCTTTTTTTATAAAAAACAATGTTTTGGTTTTGATAATCGTTTTTCTATGTTTTATGGCTGCCTATGCTCCTCTGCTAGTCTATACCATAAGAAATCCTGAAACAGTTTTCGAAAGGTTCAAAACCGCATCGGTTTGGAATGATATTGATAGGGCCGGTGGAAGTTGGAGACCGTTAATAGATAATATCTATCGTGTGTTAACCATGAATAATTTTAAAGGAGATCCGCGGCCAAGACATAATATTCCGCGTTGGCCGATGTTAGATCCTTTTACGGCGATATTTTTTACTGTAGGATTTTTCTATGCGTTACGAAATATTAAACAAGAAAAATATTTATTCTTATTAGTCGTTTACATTGCTAACTTGCAGCCGGGTATCTTTTCTCTTTGGGATGCTGCGCCCCATTCGATCCGGGTTAACGGAACGCTCCCTGTTGTACTCATTTTTGCTGCTGTTTCTATGTATAAAACTTGGGAATCCCTATTGGAAGCTTTTCCAAAAATTAAAAGGTCCATCTTTATAACCTTTTTTATTTTGGTGCTGCTCGCCATAGGTTTTTATAATTTTTATATTTACTTTATTGTTCAGGCAAGGAATCACGATGTTTTTTACGATTTTGACCCAATGCAAAATAGAATGGGTGAGTATATTAAGTCCAAAGAAAATGACTACCATTTTTATTTAGAAACTAATTTTTGTAATTATTCTCAAGTTTGGTTCAATAATTATAAAGAGAGAAATTACGACCCTTTATATTTAAATTACATTCTGCCCTACGTTAAAGGAAATTCTAAGAACATCGGAGTGATTATGGATCCGTCGAGGTTATCGCTAAAAGATATTTTCTATTTTTATTATCCCCATATGTCGATTTATGAAGAAAGAGATCCTTGGGGTCAACCTTTATTTATATCTTTTGAAATACCCAAAGAGGATGTTAATAATATTTTTAAGCAGAAAAGGTATGGCCACGGTTTAACTGCCCTCTATTTCAATAATACTAGTTGGGAGGGTAAGCCAGTTGTTTCGAGAGTCGATCCTACTGTTTTGTATTCTTGGTATATTTTAGAGGGAAATTTTGAGGGGCCTCGTCCAGATCCAGCGTTGCCTTTAACAGGTGCTTTTAGCGTTATATGGAAGGGAATCCTGAGCGCCCCCGAATCGGGTTTTTATACATTTGGACTCAAATCGGAACAGGGTTCCGCTTTATATATAGATAACAAGCTAGTTGTTAATAATTTAGTAAACAATGGATTAGAAAATCTAGAAAATCGTATAGATCTGGTCAGGGGAGCGCATTCTATTCTTATAAAATATTTTACCAAGGGTTTTGATAAAAGTATCGAAGCTTACTGGCTACCCCCAATGGGTGCGAAAGAAATATTGCCGCCTTCTTTACTAACACCATAGGTGATTGCGTTGAAAAAGCCAAAAGTTATCGTTGTAATGCCTGCTTATAATGCCGCTAAAACTCTGGAAAAAACTTATAGAGATATTCCAAAAAAAATTGTTGACCATATCATTTTGGTGGATGATGTAAGCCACGACAAAACTGTAGAAGTTGCAAAAAAATTGGGAATCAAGGTTGTTGTCCATTTACAAAATAAAGGTTATGGCGGGAACCAAAAGACCTGTTATTTGGAGGCGTTAAAGTCTGGCGCTGATATTATAGTCATGCTCCATCCCGATTATCAATATGATTCCAGGCTCATACCGGAACTTATCAAGCCTATCGAGGAGAAACATGCTGACATGGTGTTAGGTTCTAGGATGCTTGGTGAAGGAGCTCTCAACGGCGGCATGCCTCTTTACAAATACATAGCCAACAGGATTCTGACTTTTATCGAAAACTTAACCTTCGGGAAGCATTATTCGGAATTACACACAGGTTTCAGGGCGTACAGCAGAACCTTTCTGCAGAAAATCCCATTCTTGTTGAACTCAGATAATTTCGTTTTTGATTCTGAGGTCATTGCGCAAGCTGAGGCCTTTAGATTTAAAATCACCGAAATCCCCGTCCCCACAAGATATTTTAATGACGCCTCATCGGTTAATTTTAAGAATAGCCTGATCTATGGTTTTTCGACTCTATGGGTTATGGTTCTATTCGTTCTTTTTCGTTTGAGGCTAATTCATAATAAGCGGTTTTCTGTGAAATTAGGGGATATCATCAGTAAAGAATATAAAAATAAATATCTAAAAAATAATCGTTAATTCGGATGACGAAAAACCCTATGTTACAGGCTATAGGTCTTTTCTTTTTTTAAGTTTGAAATATATTTTATTTGACTGAAATAAGGAGTTTAATGAGAAAAGCAATGATTGTTTTGGGGTGGGTTCTCAGCATAGTCTGCCTGTACTTTTTTTTCAGGAATAACCAGCGGACACAAATGATTATGTCCTTCCGCCAGGCCAACTACCTGATGCTACCTCTAATAGTGGCTGTGTACTTGTTTGGTTATGTGACCCGGGCTTGGCGTTGGCATTTCCTCATTAAAACAATTAAGAGAGTTCCCTTTAGACGGCTTTTTTCAGTATTGGTAATTGGTTTCATGGCCAATAATATCCTACCGCTTCGCATGGGTGAGGTGGTTAGGGCATATCTTTTCGGTAAAAGGGAAGAGATTAGCAAAAGCGCATCCCTTGCCACAATTATGGTAGAGAGGCTATTTGATGGTCTTACCATACTATGTTTTTTTAGTGTAAGTTCGGCCATTTTGTCCGGAGCCGGTGCGATTGTAAAGCCACTCAAAATTTTGAGCGTACTGGGGATATTTTTATTTCCTATGGGTGTATGCCTGTGTCTACTTTTTTATAGAAACAAGTCACTGAAATTGGCTGAGAGGTTTCTGGGCGTCCTGCCCCGGGGTTTGGCCCAAAAAATCCATATGTTTCTGGACCGCTTTATAGATGGTTTAGCTGTTCTCAAAAACCCATTGGACTTGATAGCGGTCGCCTTCCTTTCACTTCTTTCGTGGAGCATTGAGAGCTATGCCTATTATCTGGTTGCTCTAGCGTTTAATGTGCCAATAAGCCTTCCCATGGTGTTTCTGCTGATGTCCGTGGTTAACTTAGCGATTTTGGTTCCCTCCACACCCGGTGGGCTAGGTGTGTTTGAAGGCAGTGGGCTTGCTATTTTAGTCCTATTCTCGGTCCAGGCAGAGCTCGCGCGCTGTTACATACTTGCCGTACACATAGTAGTGCTTGTACCAATCATTCTATTAGGTCTCTTTTTCCTTGGTCGGTACCATTTATCCGTTAAAGATCTTCAGCAATCACGCGGTTAGGGGGATTTATGAGGGTTGTTGTCATTGGGGGTGGAATAGCTGGCTTAACTGTAGCTTATAAATTGGTCAACAAAGGCGTTGAAGTAGAGCTTTTTGAAAAAGAAGAAATTTTAGGTGGTTTGGCGGCCGGTTTTCCAACATCAGGAACCTATTTAGAATATTTTTACCATCATATCTTTACTACGGATTCATATTATATTGAGTTGCTTAGGGAATTGGGCCTTGAAAATCATCTAATGTGGTTACATCCAAAAATGGGAATGTTTCATGATGGCCAAGTTTATGATTTTGGAACGCCATTTGATCTTCTCAAATTTAAGCCCCTAAATTTTATTGATCAAATAAGGTTTGGTTTAACAGTTATTTACCTACAAAAATTGAAAAATTGGAAAAAGTTTGAGCAGATCACCGCTGCTTTTTGGCTTAAGAAATATACAGGACCAAATGTTTATAGAATAATCTGGGAGCCGCTTTTAAAAGCGAAGTTCGGCGATCAATTTAACAAAATATCCATGGCTTGGTTTTGGGCGCGTTTGGCTACAAGGGCGCGCAGCCGTAGGAACGGGCGGGAAACCCTCGGTTATGTACTAGGTGGTTTCATGGCCATGGTGAATAAGCTTGAAGAGGAGATCGTTAAAAAGGGTGGAAAAATCCACAAAAAGACGGGCACCGAGAAGATTGTTATAAGAAACAACCGCACGGTAGGTATCTTGGCTGAAGGGCAGGAGGTTAAGTCCGACCTAGTAGTATGTACTTTGGCTCCATCCCTATTATTTAAGCTTTTGCCCGATGCTCCACAAGATTTTAAGAAAAATTATTCACAAATTGATTATTTGGGAGCACTGTGCCTTGTGCTGCAGCTTCAAGAAAGCCTAACGCCGATCTATTGGCTGAATATCAGTGACTCAACAGTGCCTATGACCAGCATCGTGGAGCATACAAACCTGATAGACAGGAAATATTATCAAGGCAATGTGTATATGTATCTGGGCAACTATTTGTCCCAGAAACATCGATATTTTTCAATGAGTGCCGACCAGTTACTTGTAGAATATGAGCCTCATTTGAAAAGGATATTTCCAAAATATGAGCGATTTTTAGTTAAGGAAAAATGGTTATTCAAGGATTTGTTTGCGCAGCCAGTCATGGAAATAGGTTATAGCAAGAAAATTCCTCCTCTGGTCACATCCATACCTAATCTCTATCACATAAGTATGGCCCAGGTTTATCCTGAAGACCGGGGAACGAACTTTTCAATAAAACTTGCAATAACCCTGGTTGAAGAGATTATCAGAAAAGTTATTTAAGATTGATGGTGTTGGTATTGCGTGTCATAGAATATGAGAAGGGGCTATTGATCTATTGAATTCAAACAAAAAAAAATTGTTGAACACATATATTTTACCAGTGTTAATTTATTTTATTTTGACCACGATATTTGTGGAGTCTCTTTTAGTTGCAAAGACAATTCTGGGAGAATCTGAGGATTTTACTGAAATACAGCATCTTTCTGCGAGTTCAATGGATTTGGAAATATTAAGGCAGAAAATTGCTGATTTTACCGCTAATTATCCAGATAGCTCTCATTCCATTGAGATATCGAGTTATAAGACTGCGTTGTTATTAAAGAATACCAAATCCCCTGATGACAAAAGGGATATTTTGGATCAATTTGCCAACCTTGTTGGTAAGACCTGCGAAATCTCTCCTAATTTATCTGGTTTATGTGATGTTTGCGAGTGGCTTTTTAGCGAACAGGGCAAGCTAGGTGAATTAAGTAGAATGGCGCAGACCGTATCTTATTTAAAGTCTATCCTAAGAAAGACCCAACGGCCTGAGAATAAATATGCTGATATGTTTTATGCTGCCCAAATTGCAGAGAACGGGGCAAAAGCTTTTAGTGTTCAGGGACTTCGCCACGAGGAATTGGGTCTGAGAAGTTTAAAAGGGAAATTATTACTAGTTAATTTTTGGGCTACATGGTGTCGTGGTTGCCAAAAATCAATAGCTGATACTAAGAAATTGTATAAGAAGTATCATGAGGAAGGTTTGGAAATAATAGGGGTTAGCGCTGACACTATGCCTACAGAACAGTTCGGGCAGTGGATCAAAAATTGCCATGTTACTTGGCCACAGTTTTACGACGAGAATGGCTGGAAGAATAAATTGTTTGTTTTGTATGACATCAATAACGTGCCCTCTACTCTTTTATTTAATCGTAGTGGAAAATTGGCTGGGATTTTCTTGGAAGGACAGGACTTGGATAATAGAATCTCTGATTTAATCCGACGCAAAACCGAAGGTGAGTAATTTTGCCAGTTATTCAGTAATTTTTTCTAATTTCAGCTTATTTTTGGGCATTTCTTGAGTAGCTTTTAGTAGCTTATCCTCATTGGCAATAACACACACACCTCCCTTATGATGGCTGGCTTCTAATACCTTTAGTAAAGCATTTTTTACCTTAGCTGTAGTGGAAGATATTATCACGGCATATCGTTTTTCCCGTTTAATAGGAGTTTCGCCAGCTAGGTGACGCCATAAAGCGGTTGTAGTGGCTTGCTCTGGTCTAATAGGTCGATCGAATGATTTGGCTGTACTTATAATAGCTCGGGATATCTCGCTTTTATTCCAAGATTGGCGGTTCACATATTGGAAAGTGTTTTCAAAAATATCCAATGTCTTTTTTACCCACGGATCCCTGAAAGAAAAGAAGGAAAGAGAGCCGTCTGCCGCTGAATACCTGCAATTCCCGCCGTAAGCACCTCCCTTTATCCTTATTTCTTCAAAGAAGTATCCAAGGTCTAGTAAATGAGAGCCGACTTCTAGGAATGGGGAATGAGGGGATGAAATGGGTGGGGCTGGAATAACTTTTGCGCAAAAGGCAACTTCAAGAGGAGCGCTCAATCCTTCCCATAGGCTAACCGGTTTTGAGGTTAATAAACATGGATATTTCGGGATTGGTCTATGGCGCATTTGTTTTAACCAGTTGCTTAATGTTTCTGATAACCGGGGATAGATCTTATCGGAGCCCGTGAAACTTATTGTAATCCGATTGTTATTTAGCATGAAGTCGCGGATATTTAAAATTGAATTTGTTATCTCTGGGCAGTGTTTATCAAAATGGTCAGTCAGCTTGCAGACGAGCCGGTATTGTTCCAAGCCAGTCATTGTTTCTGATAGCAAAAAACTAGGGGAGAGGGCACGAGAGGCGCGCGACAGAGCCATGCCTAGAGGGTTTTGGGTTATGGCAGCGTGTAGAGAGGTTTTATATTGGATCAAAACGTTTTTGAGCCGGTGAGTGTCTTTGGGTTCCATTTCAAAAAATAAATCTCTCAAAAGAGACAAGGCATCGAAGATTTTGTCGTCAACCGATTTCAGTGAGAACACTGAATAATGCAGAGGGGTTGAGAGATGATCAGCATGAGAAGTGAGAATGGAATGGAATCCAATGCCGCCTGTACACGCTGCTTTTTGCTGGGCTAATTTGATGTAGTCTTTACCTGCTGCACCCATTTTGCGGATGCATTCGCCATAAAGAGGCAGATATGCGTAAAGATGAGCGGGAAGGCCGTTTAAATTAACTGCAATTTGTAGGTAGTTTATGCCATTAGCGAAGATGTTATTTTTTAGGATAACATTTTGGCCATTGAGGTAGTTCAGTGATATGGGAATGTGTTTGGGTTTCGAGGGTAAGTCCTTGATGCGAAGGTGGGGCAGGGCGGCTACCCTTTCCGGGGGATTAGGGGTGTTTTGTAGCTTTTCCAGAGCCTCAGATTGGCAGGCTAGTTTTTGCAGCTCGGCATGGGATAAAGAGGATTTAAACTGGGTTAATTTATCCGAAAGTCTTCGTTCTTTTTTTTGGCCGAGATAAGGATCAGGAATAAAGGTCATGGTCAGACGATGGGGATTTTTAAGAAGTCGTTCCGTGATGATTGTGCTAAACAACGAAGGATTCTTGCGGTAACGGATTTTCAGGTCATCTAGGAGCTTGTTTCCCTGAAGCAATAAAAGGGGATCGGGTAGGTAATTCCAGGCTGCGAAAACGTTTTCCATTATATTTAACGGATAAAGGGAAGTCACTTCCGATATCGAATAGGACATTTGGTGGAAAGCTGATTCGACCTGTTCTGGGGACAGACCCTGCCTCGCGATGGTTTGCAGGGTTTCAAGAACCAGCCGGACCATTTTATCCCGATATTTAAGGTTACTTCCCCTTAACCCCACCGCGAATACGGTTTCTAGAATGCCTCCAGAATAGCCTGAATAGAAGAGGTCTCGCCCCAATTTGGAATCAATAAGAGCTTTTCTAAGCGGGGCGGCTTGGTGACCCACTAAGATCAATTCCAAAATCTCCATTTCCATGTTCCGGGCAGGATCCCCTCCATTGTCCAAAAGCCAGTTGATATAGATAAAAGTCTTTCTTTTGGTTCGTTCCCCTGGAGAAACGGCATAGTATTCTTTGCCTAGTCTCGGTTTTACCCAGTGTTTTTGTTTTGGTATGGACAGATGCTGAGGTTTCCGATTGGATGGACGCAGTTTTTTGTTTAAAAATTCCAAATGTTTGATGGTAGGAATATTACCGTAAATAAAGATTTTGGCGTTAGAGGGATGATAAAATTTTCTATAAAAACGTGTAAAGTCGCTGTATTGCAGATTGGGGATTTCTTCGGGATCTCCCCCTGATTCTTTTCCGTAAACCGAGTTGGGAAAGAGCCGTTTGAAGGTCTGGCGTATCACCAAATTATCCGGGCTGGAAAAGACACCCTTCATTTCGTTATAGACTATCCCTTTATAGATGAGAGGGCTTTGCGGGTTGTTTTTCTCGCTAAATTCGATGTGGATACCTTCTTGTTTGAAGGTATTTTCAGTGAGGTTAGGGTGAAAGACCGCATCGCAATAGACATCGGCCAGATTAAAAAAATCCTTTTCAACATTGCTGGCTAGGGGGTAAACGGTTCGATCCGGATAGGTGTGGGCGTTAAGGTAGGTCGCCATGCTCATTTTGAGCATTTCCACGAACGGGTCTTTTACCTTATATTTGCGGGAACCTCCCAAAACCGAGTGCTCTAGGATATGGGGAAGACCAAAGTTATCCTTTGGCAAGGTCATAAAACCTATAGCAAAAAGGTTTTCCGTGTCAGAGCAGCACAAATGAAAGAGTTGCGCGCCTGTTTTTATATGCACAAACTCATAAGCGGTTGCTCGTAGTCGAGGCAGTTCAGTTACTTTCTTGAGTAAAAAACCGTGTTGTTGCTGACCGGGCTTCATTGAAAGAGAGTTATCGGACATGACCTTCTTGTCCTTTAATAGTTTTTTTAGGGGCGTTTACCGAAGTTTCAGATATAGTTTAAAAAGTTCTTTGAATGCCCGCAAGATAACGGAGATTTTGGCGCCGGTTTGTTTTCCTGCTGTCCGGGGGTAATGATGTACCCCTGTTTCTTCAATAGTGAAGCCGGCCTTTTTAGCCCTGGCCAGAAGTTCGGTGCTGATCATGGCTCCTTTGGCCTCAAGGGTCATATTGCCCAAAACTTTACGCTTGATTAGTTTGAAGGCGCAATCCACGTCCCGGATGCCTAGGTGAAATAGTAAATTAACCAGCCTGCCCCAGCAAAAAGCGTTGAGTCGGCGGTGCCAAGGGTCTTGGCGCTTGATGCGGAATCCTACGGCTAAATCACAGCGCGCCATTAGAGGTAACAGTTTATGTATCTCAGAGACATCAAATTGGCCGTCCCCGTCAGTAAAAAAAACATAATCATACTTCGCGCTGAAAAGGCCTGTTTTGACCGCCGCGCCATATCCCTGGTTGACTTTATGTGAAATGAGTTTTATGTGGGGGTTTTTCCGGTGCAGCTTTGCTGCCACCGCGGCGGTCCTATCTTTGCTGCCGTCATTGACCACGATGATCTCGTAGGTCGAGGTCAATGACCGGAGCACCTTGGTGGTCTTCAGAGCTAACCTTTCTATATTCGATTCTTCATTATAAGTGGGGAAAAAAGCAGAGATGGACATTGTCTTCAATAGCAAAACCCCTTTTATCTTGCTAATATCTAAATGATTGCCATTACTATACCTTAAGGTTGACTTTAGGTTAAGAGATTTTTCCTGGTACCTGGAGGAACAGATTAGATGGTCAGGAATATTGTGATAGTTGGCTCAGGCGCAGCTGGCTATACTGCGGCTATTTACAGTTCCCGGGCGAATTTAAAACCTATTCTCTATGCCGGGCCACAATTGGGAGGCCAATTGACCATTACCTCGGAAGTAGAAAACTTTCCAGGTTTTCCAGAAGGTATCTTAGGTCCTGAGCTGATGGCTCGCTTTGAACAGCAGGCAAGAAAATTCGGAACAGAAATCGTCATGGAACAGATCAGCCAGGTGAATTTCAAGGTGTCTCCCTTTGTTTTGACTGAAAGCAGCGGCAAGACTGTTCAGGCACGTACTGTTATCGTGAGTACGGGCGCTTCAGCCCAGATTTTGGGTCTTCCCTCGGAAAAGCGGCTGTTCGGGCATGGTGTCTCCGCTTGCGCTACCTGTGACGGATTCTTTTTCAAGGGCAAGGATGTTGTTGTGGTTGGCGGCGGTGATACCGCCATGGAAGACGCCAACTTTCTGACAAAATTTGCCCAACATGTCACGATCATCCATCGACGGGACCAGTTCAGGGCTAGTAAGTTCATGCTAGAAAGAAGCCGGAATAACCCAAAGATATCTTTTAACCTGAACTCAGTTGTTGAAGATATTTTGGGAGACAAAACAATTCAGGGTTTGCGGATCAAAGACACAAAAACAATGGAAACAAAAGAAATTTTATGCGGTGGTTTATTTGTGGCCATTGGCCATAAACCTAATACAGAATTTTTAAGGGGACAATTAGAACTCAACAAAAAAGGTTATGTGGTCACGAAAGGGGGCTCAAAAACCAGTGTTTCGGGGATATTCGCTGCGGGAGATTGCGCCGACCATGTATATAGGCAGGCTGTTACGGCAGCTGGAACGGGTTGTATGGCTGCTTTGGAAGCTGAGGATTATCTGGAAGGTCAATAATTTACGGAGGATACCTTTGGCAAGGATCTTATTAATGGCCTTTTTGATAACAGGAGCGATTTTCTGCCTCTGCCAAATGGCTCAGGCGCAGGACACTTCGACCGCTACGGCAACAGCGACCTCTACTGAAACCCCGACTTTTACTGCCACTTCCACTGTGACAATCGTCCCGACTCCTTTGCCCACCCAGATTCCAGTATCTTTAGACCAGGTTAGGGTCTATCCAAACATTATTACAAATTTCCAGCCTGGACAAAGTCGCGTGACTGTTGATCAGCTTCCCATCCAATGTGAGATTACTGTATATAACATTAATTGGGATAAGATATTTTCTTTTTCCACCTCTGATGCTACTAATGGTAACGTGCGTTGGTTTCTCCAAAATATGAACGGTTCTTATGTTGCTTCTGGTCTCTATTTCATTGCTTTAACAGATGGTCGAGGAGATCGGAAAATCAAGAAACTAATTTTAGCGAGATGAACAAAGGAATTAACGCGATGGGGAAGAAAAGCCTGCTTTTTTATTTATGCTTTGTATTGTTTTTTGTAGATCAAAATGCCTTTTGTGCGGATCCGGGTACAACAATAGCGCCTTTTCTGAAGATTGGAGTAGGCGCAAGGGCCACTGGAATGGGTGAAGCGTTTACTGCCGTCGCTGACGACGTGGATGCCATTTTTTGGAATCCAGCCGGCTTGCCTTCTCTAGATAAACAACAAGCTACCTATATGCGGAATGCTTGGGGACAGGATGTTTATATGGACCATTTTGCCTATGCTAATCCGTTAGGCCATTACGGCGTTCTGGGGGGTTCCCTCAATTATCTGTGGCTGCCAAGTTTTGAGGCGACTTCCGATAATATGCCGAATGGAACTGGTGAAAATCTGTCTGTTTATAACCTTGCGGTTACCATTAGTTATGGCTATCAGTTTTTCCCGGAACATAACCTGGGAATTAATTTCAAGATAATCCAAATGGAGTTGGGTCCCTACAACGCCACAGGATGGGCAATCGACCTGGGTTACCTGTATAAGCCCTATTTATTTCCTTCTTTGCAGCTTGGAGCCACAGTGGAAAATCTAGGTCCTGATGTGCAATTCATCTCTGATCTGGAGCGCCTCCCTTTGTTAAGCAGGTGGGGAGCCTATTATAAGTTGTTCAAGGGAGATGAACATCGATTAGGTTTGGCTTCTGACCTAGTTGCGGGCGTGGAGATCGATCCCTACCTTAGCATGGGTATGGAGTATTGGTATAAAGATACAATCGCTTTGCGTTTAGGATATAAAGCCCAGGAGTATTCTCCAGGAATAACCCTTGGAATAGGATTGAGAAATTTTGAAGAAAATTTTATAGCCGGTATTGATTATTCATTCGTCAATGAAGACAGTCAGGGCTTGTCCGGAGCAAACCGTTTCTCAGTAATTTCAGAATTTTAAGGCTTTGATTTTAGGGAAAGAAAATAATGAAGAAATTAGAGTTGATAATTTTGGTTCTTCTTTTTTTAGGAAAGTTATCCTGTGATGCGAAAGACATACAAATCATTTTAAAAGGACAGAGGTCGTTTAATATCCAGGCAACTGTTGCGGATAATGATGAATTGCGAGAAAAAGGCTTGATGCTCCAGAGGATCCTGCCAAAACATTCTGGCATGCTTTTTGTTTTCAATAAGCAAGGTGTTTATCGTTTCTGGATGAAAAACACCTATCTGCCTTTAACTATAATTTTTCTTGATATCCGGAAGCGGGTGGTAGGGATCCAGGATATGGAACCTTTGAATGAGGCCAAGCGATACTTCCCTGAAAAGTCTTTTCTATACGCTTTGGAAATAAATCAGAAAATTGCAAAGAGAATAGGTCTCAAAAAAGGCGATCTAGTAGATTTTTGAGGTTTAATAATTTAATAGATTCTATGATTTTTCATATTGCAGGAGATGGTGACAAATCCTTTTTTATATAGAATTGTGCTATAATCCACTAAATCAAACGAAAAATAATTCGGAGCATTAAATGATCAAAAATTGTAGCAAATTGTTATTTATTATCTTGTTTTTTGTATCAATCTTGTCTCCTCTTTCCGCTTTTTCATTAAATAGCCAAATAAATTCCAGCGGAAAGATCATATTTGTTTCTGACCGTGATACTACCAAAGAAATTTACATGATGGACGATACCGGTTCAAACCAGAAGAGGATCACCATCAATAGTTATGGCAATTGGTCTCCCAGCTGGTCGCCCGTGGGAAACAGGTTGGTTTTTTACTCTAACCGCGATGGAAACTTTCAGATTTATACCATGCTCAATGATGGGGCTGACCAAAAAAGATTGCGCAGGAACGGCTTCTCAGAAACCAGCCCGGTTTGGTCTCCCCAGGGAGATAAAATTGCCTTTATTTCGGATGCTATGGGTTCAGAATGTCTTTGGGTCATGTCGGCGGATGGAACCAGTGCTACAGTACTTAATCCTAATGACAAAGGATGCAATTCCCCAGCTTGGTCTCCGGATGGGACCAAGATCGCTTTCCAAAAAAAGGTCGGCGTACACAACGGGTTAGCGATAGTCCCAGTCAAAGGGGGTCCAGAGGAAATGATTATGAGCGGTGAGGCCGATTACGACCAGCCGGCCTGGTCGCCAGATGGTGAGGTTCTGGCCTACGTGGTGACCAAAGGTATTTGGATGCCTTCCACCAAAGAGGTTAAAACCATCTCTAATATTTTTGTTGCTCAGGCTAAAGATTCTTGGAAGAAGCAAAAGAAAATCACTTTTCAGGGCAATAATTCTCATCCTTGCTGGTATCCAGATGGGGAAAAGATCGTTTTCCAGTCGGATAGAAAGGGGTACTGGGCACTTTATGAATCCACCCCGGACGGCCAGCACCAGAAAAAGATTACGGAATCAATGGCCATTGAGCAGACGCCGCAGGTTTCGCCAGACGGCAAGAAGATTGCATTCACTTATCATTTATATAAAGCGTCACAGATATCCATATTAGAGACAGCCACCGGGGAGGTTCTCAATATCACTAATCCTGCCTACGACCATGTTTATCCCCACTGGAGTACAAATCCCGAGGAATTCGTCTATACCAGTTTTGAAAAGAAATTCGGATCGATTTCCAGAGCTAACATATCTGGTGTCATTGTTGATAGTGAGGAATCTGTAGACGGCGACCAGCTTGGGCCTATGGAAACACCGGATCAAAAGTTTTACGTTTATTCTTGGAGTTCAAATGGAAACGGCCAAATTGTATTGATGGATAAGGTGACACGCAAAACAATCAATTTGAGCAACAATAACTTTGACGAAAGAAATCCCTCAGTTACCTTTGATGGAAGCCAGATCTTTTTTGACAGCAACCGTTCAGGAAAGTATCAGATCTACCGTATCAATATCGACGGGACTTTCCCTACCGTTTTAAGTGACAGTAAGGCCAATGACCGCCACCCGGTTCTTTCGCCGGATATGACCACGGTCGTTTTTTATTCGGACAGGGACGGCAACGCAGAAATATACACTTTGAACCTCAATACCCATGCATTAACCAGGTTAACCAATAATTCCGCCTGGGATGGGGATCCCAGTTGGTCTCCGGAAGGGGATTCGATCGTTTTCGTGTCCAATAGGGACAGCCGTTTCCAGATTTACAAGATGAAGGCGGATGGAACCAATCTGATTAATCTTTCCAATGACCCCTGGAATGACCTGCAACCCTTCTGGCATTAAGTCGAGACGCTCATGAGAAGGAAACCCTTCCTCTTTATCTCAGTTATTGTGGTCACAATAATCCTGATCTTTACCGCCTATGAGGGTTTGAAAACAGTTCTTGCCCTTAAGGGAACCCGGAGTTTGAGCAAAAGTCTTTTGGGTAAAAAGATCGTGGTAATCAATCTCTTCGGGGAGATCGGCGAGGGGACGGCCCGCCAGATCATGGAGTCTCTGGATAAATATATCGACGATGATTTGACCAGCGCGGTAGTGCTGCGCATCGATTCGCCGGGAGGCACCGTGGCTGCGTCGCAGGAAATTTACGAAGAGATACAGAAATTCAAGAAGTCAGGCAAAAAAGTCGTAGCGTCGATCGCTGATATGGGTGCGTCGGGTGGATATTACGTTGCTTGTTCGGCGGACAAGATTATGGCTGACGAGGGGAGTATCACGGGATCCATCGGCGTGATCGCCGAGTTTTCTAACCTGGAAGGACTTATCAAGAAAATCGGCGTGAAGTTTGAGGTGATAAAGAGCGGCGATTACAAGGATGCTGGTTCGCCCTGGAGATCATTGACAAAGAAAGAAAAGGGTCTTTTTGAGGCGACGGTCAACGATCTTTATGAACAGTTCGTCGGGGCGGTCATTTTGGGCCGCCAAAACGCTTTTAAAGCATTTATTGCCAAACAAAGCAACGTTCCCTCAAAAGAGGTTAATCCCGAACAGATCCGGGATATGGTTCATTCCCTTGCTAAAGGCCAGATATTTTCCGGGAAAGAGGCTTGCCGCCTGGGTTTGATCGATTCTGTGGGGGACCTCAACGACGCAGTGGATCTTGCTGCCCGATTAGCGGGTATTGTGGGCAAACCGATCCTGGTCAACGAAAAGAAAAAATTTTCTATCTTTGGTCTTTTGGACAGCCTGAGTCAGTTCCCGAAGTTAGCCTCTCCTTCCCAAACCTACATTGGATATCGGCTTTATTAATAACACACCAAAGGAACTGAATAAGGAAAAACAAAACAGTTCCTTTTTTAAACCAACTGGATGATTGTTTTCTCGGAAGATTCAGTCGGGATTCGTGACTTGAACAGCGGAGAAGAATGATGGAAAAAATATATTCAGTATCTGAAATAATTTCGGAATTACAAGGAGTTTTAGCTGATCATTTTCCGCATAGTTTGTGGGTCACAGGAGAAATTTCAAATTTTAGCAAATCCCAAGCAGGTCATATTTATTTTACCCTCAAAGACGAGAGCAGCGTACTCAGGTGCGCTATGTTCAGGGGCGCCAACCAATATTTGAAATTCCAGCCCCAGAACGGACAGCAGGTCCAATGCCGTGGCCGGATCGCAATTTATGAGGCCCGCGGCGAATGCCAGTTGGTGGTTGAATTTTTGGAACCCTCAGGGCAAGGTGCTCTTCAGCTCGCGTTTGAACAGTTGAAAGAAAAGCTCAGAAAAGAGGGATTGTTCGAGCCGTCACGCAAGCGCGCGATCCCTTTTTTGCCTGAGCGCATTGCGGTCGTATCTTCTCCGACGGGCGCGGTCATCCATGACATCATGACCGTCCTGGGAAGGAGATGTCCTCAAATCCAGCTGGTCCTTTATCCAATCAAAGTCCAGGGTGAAGGTGCGGCGGAATCCATCGAAGACGCTTTCCATCAGATCAATAGCTATGGGGGATTTGATGTAGTCATTTTGGCCAGAGGCGGGGGTTCTTTAGAAGACCTGTGGCCTTTCAATGAGGAGAAAGTAGCCCGCTCCATAGCGGGTTCCAAGGTGCCGGTCATCTCAGGGGTAGGCCATGAGGTTGATTTTACTGTTGCCGATTTTGTGGCCGACCTAAGAGCGCCGACCCCTTCGGCAGCGGCTGAATTGGCGGCGCCTGATAGGGGGGAGCTTTTACGGCAACTGGGATATTACAGGGAAAAAATGGCCCAAAATCTGCTATCATCCTTACAGCAGGCTCGCGAAAGATTTAGTTTTTTGAAGCAAAATAGGAAATTAAAGAGTCCTCTGGCTATTTTTGAAGGGTTTATTCAGCGTTTGGACCATTATTCAGAGGACCTCAAGTATTCGTTCCTCCAAAGGTTGACCGATAGTCGGAATAGGTACAAGGAGCTTGCCCGGGCTCTTCAAGCAGTAAGTCCATTGGCGGTCCTGGACAGGGGATACAGCATAACTCTCAAATTACCCGAAAGGCAAGTCGTCACGGATGCCTCGTTGCTCAAGGAAGGCGATCTTTTAGAGAGCAAGGTAGCCCGGGGTTTGTTGATCTCTAGACTGGAAAAAAAGGGCCGTGAGAAAGGTTGACCCATTGACACCTAAAAAGTTTGAAGATGCGCTTAATAAACTGGAAATGGTAGTGCAGAAACTAGAGGAGGGGAACCTGCCTTTGGATGATTCCCTCAAACTATTTGAGGAAGGTGTGGGCCTGGTTAAATTCTGCTCCAGCAAGCTCAACGAAATAGAGAAGAGGGTCAAAGTTTTGACCAAGGATAAAGGTGGCAATCTGGTCGAAAGAGATTTTCCCGCGACGGAATCGAAAGAGTCTTTTACAATAGAAACAGAAGGGAGTCTTGAGCCAAAAACAAGGAGCAAAAAAGCAAGGCCAAGGAAAAATAAAACTCAAGACAATTTGCTCTAATCAGGGATGCGATGGACCTAAAAAAATATTTAAATGACAGAAAAAAATTAGTAGACCGTTCTTTGCCTGTCTATCTTCCGGATACCAAGGAATTTCCTCCCAGTCTGCACAAGGCTATGCACTACAGCGTTTTCGCGGGAGGTAAGAGGTTCAGGCCAATCCTAGTGATGGCTGCTGCCGAAGCGGTTGGTGGTCAAACGAAAAAAGTGATGGCTGTGGCCTGTGCTTTTGAACTTATACATACGTATTCTCTTATTCATGATGATTTGCCTTGCATGGATGATGACGATTTCCGGAGGGGGAAACCGACTTGCCACAAAAAGTTTGGCGAAGCGGTCGCCTTATTGGCTGGGGATGCCCTTTTGACCCAGGCTTTTTACGTACTGGCCAAGGAAGCCGCCGAACTTCCTGGTCAGCGCCAGAAAAACGCTATGCAGGCAATATCTGGCATTGGTTTCGCGGCAGGCTCCAAGGGTATGGTCGGTGGACAGGTCGCGGATGTGGAAAACGAGGGCAAGACCATCAGCCTGCCTGTTTTGCAGTATATCCATACTCATAAAACCGGGGCCATGATCAAAGAAGCCTTAAAGGCAGGGGCAGCTTGGGCTGGGGCATCAGCAGGAGAGATTGGAGCTTTGGCCCAATATGGGGAGAAAATGGGGCTGGCTTTTCAGATCAGTGATGATATTTTGAACGTTGTCGGTCAGGACAAGGCTATGGGCAAAAAGACCGGAACGGACGCAGCCAGGAAAAAAGCGACCTATCCAGCCTTTTACGGACTTGCGGATTCCTACCGCGAGGCTGATCTTCTGGTTAACCAGGCTAAGGTTTGCCTGAAAAGGTTCAGCCCTAAACGTGTTGAGCCGCTGAGGCATATTGCCGACTACCTCGTGCGTCGCCAAAGTTAACGCTAATTGTAAAAGGAGTGGTTGAGTGCTGAAAGAAATTATTACCAACCAGATTTTTATAGCTTGTGCTCTGGCCTGGGTCATTGCCCAAGGCATTAAAATGGCCCTGTATTATCGTAAGCATCACAGGCTCAACTTTCGATTGTTGGTCGGCACGGGCGGGATGCCCAGTTCTCATACTGCATTCGTCATAGCCATGTCCACTATGGTCGGATTGAAGGAAGGGTGGAGCAGCACCTATTTTATGATCGCATTATGTTTTTCCTTCGTTACCATGAGCGATGCCGCCGGCGTACGCCGGGCGGTTGGCCGCCAGGCCGCCATGCTGAACATGGTGGTGGACGATTTTTATGCAGGCAAGGCTATTCCCCAGGCAAGGCTGATTGAGTTGTTAGGACATACACCCCTGGAAGTATTCGCGGGCGCGTTTTTGGGGATCGCGGTTGCAGTTTCGATGTATTTCCTGCCTCGTTTGATGTAGCGAATACCCCAGCTGGGCCAGATTTTATAAAAATGAGGTGAGTTAAAAAGTGTCTTTGTTGGAAGAAATTAGATATCCCCAGGACCTTAGAAGACTAAAGCCAGAGGACCTGCCCGCGTTGGCCCAGGAGTTGCGCGAAGAACTGCTTCGCGATGTCTCCAAGACCGGCGGTCATTTGGGGGCGAACCTGGGCGTGGTAGAGCTGACCGTGGCGCTGCACTATTTTTTCAATACCCCGACGGACAAGATCGTCTGGGACGTCAGCCACCAGGTCTATGTCCACAAGATGCTGACCGGCAGGCGGGAAAAGATGTCCACACTCAGGCAGTACCAGGGTTTGGCCGGCTTCAGCAGGCCCACGGAAAGCCCTTATGATGTTTTTGGGGCAGGCCATGGTTCTACGGCCATGTCGGCAGGCTTGGGCCTGGTCATGGCTAGGGAGATCACCAAACAGGACTATAAGGTGGTCGTGGTGGTGGGAGATTCCTCCATGACCGGCGGCATGTCTTTGGAGGCTATGAACCAGGCTGGGCATCTAAAAAAAGGCTTGCTGGTTATCCTGAACGACAATGAGTGGGCGATCTCCAAAAGCGTTGGCGCCATGGCCGGTTATCTTAACCGGATCATCACGGGCCATTTTTACCACAAGGCCAAGGCTGCCGCGGAGCAGGTGATCAAACGTGCGCCGCATCAATTCGTGCAACCCATGCTTCAGCTCGCCCGCCATATTGAAGAAGGAGTCAAAGGTTTGGTCGTGCCGGGTGTTTTGTTCGAGGAGTTGGGGTTCACCTATTTTGGCCCTGTCGACGGACATAGTATTCCGGCTTTGCTGGAAATCCTTCACAAGATCAAGGTATTCAAAGGTCCGCTTCTTTTGCACGTCATTACTAAAAAGGGCAAAGGCTACCCGCTGGCGGAAAAGGACCCGGCATGGTCCCACGGTGTGACCCCATTTGATCTGGCCACCGGTAAACCCCTTGTCGAGTCTGCGGGGAAGAAGTTCACCGCGATTTTTGGTGATGCGATCGTGGAAGCCGCCGAAAGGGATGACAGGGTCGTGGGCATCACGGCCGCCATGACCGATGGGACCGGGCTGGAAAGATTTTCCAAGATCTTCCCGGAGAGGTTCTTTGATGTGGGCATGGCCGAACAGCACGCCATCACTTTCGCGGCAGGTATGGCCTCCGAAGGACTGCGTCCTGTGGCAGCCATTTACTCGACCTTTTTGCAGAGATCGTTTGACCAAATTCTGCACGATGTCTGCCTCCAGAATCTTCCTGTGGTTTTTGCCCTGGATCGCGCGGGTTTGGTGGGCGAGGATGGCCCCACTCACCATGGAGTTTTCGACCTTTCCTATCTTCGAATGATGCCCAATATGGTGATCATGGCTCCGGCAGACCATGCTGACTTAAAGCTTATGGTCCCCTTTGCGATAGCTTACGAGTCTGGACCTATCGCCATAAGATATCCGAGAAGCGCAGGTAAAGAGTCTGTGCAGCCGGGAAAGCCGTGCCCCCCCATAGAAATGGGTAAAGCCGTCATGCTGAGGGAAGGTAAAGAGATCGTTCTCCTGGCAGTGGGCAACATGGTGGGGCCTGCTTTGGCTGCCGCGGAACTTTTAAGCAAAGAAAACATCCAGGTCGGAGTCGTGAACATGAGGTTTGTAAAGCCTTTGGACAGGGAGCTTATTTTGGAACTTTCTAAAAAGTATTCCGCTTTTGTGACCATTGAGGACAATGTGGTTGCGGGAGGCATGGGCAGCGGGGTCCTGGAACTTCTGGAACAAGAGGGTATTAACAGCGTGACCGTTAAATGCCTGGGTATTGGCGACCATTTCGTGGAGCACGGCAGCCTGGACATCCTTTATGATAATGAGGGCTTGACGCCTTCCAAGATCCAGCAAATTGTCAGATCATTCCTATCCAACATGAAAAGCAAAGGAAAGGGTTAAGCCTTGAAGAATTTAGCTTTCAGGCCAGTCCGGCTTCGCCGTCTAGGCGAGCTGGCCAACTTCTTTTCCAAGCACCGTGTTCTTTCCCTGATCACAGCTATTTTCATGGTCGTGGCCATAGACCAAATCGATTTTCGGACCATTGATGGAATGGGGTTGTCCATTCTGTACCTGGTGCCCATCTTTCTGGTCACTTGGACCTTCGGCAGGAATATGGGGGTCCTGACCGCGTGCGTAAGCGCTGTCCTGTGGGGCAAGACCGAGATACGGTCTCATCTTTACCATAAAGACCCCTTTTTGCTTTATTGGAACCTTTCGGTCCGCCTTGGTTTTTTCCTCATTTTCGTCATCCTCATCTATCTGGTTTCGGAACTGCGCAACGCCATCCAGAGGGAAAGGGAAGCTGCCAGGAGCGATTTTTTGACCGGCATCGCGAACCGCAAGCATTTTATTGAAACCGCCGAAGTTGAGATCAAAAGGTGTGCTAGGGATAAAAAACCGCTGACGGTAGTTTATATTGATTGCGACAATTTCAAGGTTTTGAACGATTCGCAGGGCCACGATGCGGGCGATAAATGTCTCGTGCTTATCTCCAATACTTTAAAAGAGAATATCCGTGCCACGGATATGGCTGCCAGGCTGGGCGGGGACGAATTCGCCCTTTTGTTGCCGGGCATGGGGTCTCAAGAGGCCGAGGACCTGGTAGCCCGGGTAAGACGTTTTCTTAACCAATGGATGAAGATGAGCCGATGGCCGGTCACTTTTAGCATCGGTGTCGGCACATTCTCACATCCCAAGGGACCAGTAGATGAAATCATGAAAAAAGTGGACCATGTGATGTATAGCGTCAAACGCACCACCAAGAACGCCATGAAACAAAAAGCATTCAAGTCGTAGCCTTTTCCGCCGGACCAAAGGACGAAAAATGAAAAAAACCTTTGAACAAGACAGCGACGTGCTGGAATTCGCTGGGTTCAACCGCAGGCAGCTTTTTCCAGTAAACCTTCCAGCACCGAAAGCCAAAGATGGGATGTCTGTATCAAAGGCGTTGAAGAAAAGGCAGACTGTCAGAGAGATAAGCGATAAAAAAATGCCTCTGCAAGTCCTATCAAGCATGCTTTGGGCTGCCTGTGGGGTTAACCGTAAAAAAGGGCCGTTCAACATTCCTGGCAGGACAGCAGGCTCGGCGAGCAACTCCCAGGAAATAGATGTTTATGTGTGTTTGGGCCATGGCGCTTATCTTTACGAGGCTGTAAAACACAGGCTCTTGCCGGTGACGGGAGAAGATCTGCGTTCCTTGGCCATAGGCAAGGGCCAGGCCAGTTTTGGAGACAAGGCGCCTGTTCGTCTCATCTACGTCGCGGATGTGGATAAACTCATCCACACGGCCGGTTATCAGGAGCCCGGGCTCCTTGACCCGGAAGTCCAGAAATCCTATTATTTCGTGGATACCGGTCTCATTGCCGCCAATGTGTATTTGTTCTGCGCCTCCCAGGGTCTGGCCTCATGGTTCCACAACTGCAACAAATCGACATTGAAAGAAAAATTAAAATTGCGCTCCACACAGCGGCCGCTTTTTGGGCATACCATCGGTTATCCTGTTAAAAAATGATAGAAGAAAAGGAGGGTCATCTATGTTCAGATCAAACAAAATATTTTTAGGGGGATGGGCCGTCATTATCATGTTTGTTTTATTTCCATACCTGCTATTGGCGGGGACTGCCGCTCAAGCAGCCAATAAACCGCAGGTGGCACCGACCGCTGTGGTTGCTCCGGCTGATGTGGCTCCGGCGGCCATCAACTATGGCGAGGCCATGGTCAAGTTCCCGCACAACAAGATCGTTCATTTTCCCGTAGCCCTGGGAATGGCGGCTGTTTTGTTCGCCCTGTTGAGCCTCCGCTGGCCCTCCCTGTACAATTCCTGCCGCCTGCTCCTGTTTTTAGCCGCAGTCGGAGCGGTGGCTGCCCTGATCACAGGGAAAATGCAAGCCGGAGAGTTTTTAAACGGGCCATTGCGTCTTGTCCTGCACACTCATGCCATGCTTGGATTTTTTACGATGTTGTATCTTTGGCTGGGATTTTCCCTGAGTTATGTGCACGGGTCCAGGCGCTGGTTATGGATACCCCTGCTGTTGTTGGCCTGTTTGATCACGGCCACGGGATATTTTGGAGGTATTCTCGCCACGTCCTAGGCCGTCACGCCGGCTTTAACCTGTTTTGTGCGTGGGTGGCATAGGTCAGGCCGGGCTATTTCCAAGCCTGACAATGAACCTAAAACGGGCGTCGTCGTCATACCACATGGGAAAGTTGCTTCCCCAGACATTGCTGTGCAGGTTAAAATGCATCCCCCCGGCCAAAGCTGGCTGGCTGTCATCAAAGCGCAGCAAACGCGGCGTGCCCGGCGCGACCAGGGGAGCATCCAGGCTTTCGATGGCCAGTGAGCCTTCAGGCCCGTTATAAAAAGCTCCGGTTCCAATCCCATGCATGTTCCGGTTGCCATGACTGACCACCTCCAAGGGCGAGATGATCTGCCCCAGCTTATCCATTCTCCAGCGTTCAGGCCGGTTCACTGCCAGTGAGAAGGACAGCCAGGAGGCCTCGGGCAGACGCGTGGCCCTTTTTTCCAGCCAGCATAAGTCCATCCTGAAAAAACTCTCCCCATAAGGGAACTCATAAATGAGATAGACCTTTTGGGGCGCGCCGTAATCGCACTGCGCCTTGGCGGGCATTTTCAGGGATACGAACACCGTGTCGGACTTATGGCCCTTTTTAAAACTAAACTCAGCGGACTGCGGTTTCCAAAACGCCTCTTGCGGCTGAGGCTTGGCCTTGTCCATTCCCGGTTTGGTAAAGTCCGGGATGGCCCAGGACCTGTATTTTTCCAGGTCATGCGGGTATTCCCTGAGCCAGCGGTCGTAGGAGCCCTGGGAAAAGGTCTGGTACCTATACAGGCCCAGGGAATGGCTTTTTTCGCACCAGGATGGCCCTGCAGCACCCAATTGCAGCCTGGTGAGGGCACCAGACCTGGCATCGAACTGGACCGTAAACCGGCCTGCCGTAAATGGTATGGAGGCGTCTAGCTTGGACCCGGAAGGAATCTTGTTCTTCCTGTGCTTCAGTTCAGCCAGGGTTTGTGCCGCTTCCCTGGCCAAAGGCGCGGCCTTGAGCATGCCCAGGGCCTGGGTAATGTAGTCGCGCTGTTCCTGCCAGGAGGCCGCGAAGGTGCTGAAGCGCCGGGGTTCAGGGGCGTTTTTGCGAAACTGCCCAAATTCTTGGAACCGGCCAGGCACTGCCGATTCCGGCACCAGGTCAGATTTAAGCGCGGCCTGGAAATCAGGATTGGAATAGTGGACATAGTCGCCAAGGTGGGTTTTTTCGTCCATGCCCCAGGTATGCTCCGGGATCAGGAGCAGGGATCTGCTGAAATTGTAAAAGGCCCGGCTGTATTTTTTGGCCCGACCATCAGCCTCCCATTGGGAACGCAGTCTGGACAAGGCGCGGTACCTGGCGACTTTGAGCGGGTCTGTGGCTCCGCCGTGTATCCAGGTATCGCCTATCTCTTTGGTCACGACCGGCAGTTTGGATTTAAGAGGGAGGAGCTTGGCCGCGAAAGCATCCATGGTCGAGGCCATGACTCTGGCTCCGGGATCGTTCCGGCGATACTCCTGATAAGCCTGGCGGATTTTCTCGCTGGATTGCGGGCCGGCATTGTCGCCGGTGTGGGCGAAAACTAAAACATCTTCCAGTCCCCGGACGCTGATGGGCCGGCCGTAATCAGCGCTGTAGGCTACGATGAGCTCGCTTCCTTCCGGGGATTTCCAGAGGAATACCGGAGGCACTATTGGCGCCGGGCACACCGGGTTGACCCCGATATGCAAGAATTTTAATCCTGCTTCGGCCATGAGGGGAACAATACCCCGCGTATGGCCCGGAACATCGGTCATCTTGGCGGCGATAGTTTTGCGGCCAAACCTGCGGTCAAGTTGCTGGGATAACGAGAGCCCAAAGCGGAACAGGCTAACGTCCATGAGTTCGGAATGGGTGGTAAAGGGAAGGCCGTGCCAGGCAATATCTCCGGCCATAATGCCCTGCTCCATAATTTTGCGTTCTTTAGTTCCGGCCTGCTCGAGATACTCATAGATGAGCCAACTGCCTGTGGTCCAGATGAACCGCTCCGGCTTTCCGGACTCGCGCATTTCGCAGGCCAAGGACAGGGCTGAGGGGATGTAGCGCTCGAAATAGGAGCTGACCACTGTTCGGGAAAAGTTGGTAAAGCCAATGTCCAGATGGGTTTTAAAGATAAGGTGTACTGTTTTCATAATCGGGATTTTACTCCAAATTCATCCTCGATGGATATGAATTTAGGTCACAAATGATTCTAAAAGCTTTGTTTTGGGAATGAATTTATTTATAATATTTTAAAGTCCGCAAAAGGAGTTCCTTTGAGAATAACCAGATCGGCCTTGTTTTTAACATTTTTTTTGCTATTTATTTGCACTAATGTTTTTGGCGCTAATGTGACCGTTACCGCTACCGTGGACAAGAACAAGCTGTATGTAGGAGATACCCTTACTTATACTATTGAATGCATCCGGGGTGGTAGCGTGATCAATATGGCCACGCCGCAGCGTTTTGACGGTTTTGTGGTAGTGGGATCTTTCAGCAGCAGCAATGCCACCTTTATGAACGGTGAAATGGAAGCCGTGACCCAGCAAAAATACGAGCTGGCCCCGGCCAAAAGAGGCACCTATTCCATCGGACCAGCAGTCCTCCAATATACAGATGCGGCAACTGGCAAGACGCAGGTTTTGCAGTCCAATACCGTGACCATCCAGGTTTTGAGCTCCAAGTCATCTGTGCCACAAGCCAGGACTGCACCCCAGACAGGCCCCGTGTCCCCGGAACACGAGCAAGACTTGACTCGCACGCCCACACCAGAAGAGATCAGGGATATCAAAGGATCTTTGCCGGACCATTCTGGGTTGCCTTGGTGGTTTTATTGTTTGGTGGTTCTGGGTGTCCTAGCGATCGTCTGGTATTTTTTGAGGCCGAAAAAAACAACCCAGCCCGGGGGAGCCAAAGAGACCGGCGTCAGCCTGGAACAGGAAATAGCCAATGACCTTCTAATGGCGCTCAAGGCCAAAGACAGGGGAGAGCTGACCCAGTTCTATTTGTATGTTTCCCTGAGCCTACGCAAGTTTTATGTGAAGAAGTATAATATTGGAGCCTTGGAAAGCACCACCAACGAGCTTCTGAAAAGATTGAATAAAGTCGGGATGGACAAGAAAGCTATCGTGGGTATCGGAGATATTTTGGAGGAGTGCGACCTGGTCAAATTCGCAAAACATGAACCCTCGGCCAAGGAGGCTGAAGAGGTTTACCGCAGGGCCGTTTCTTTTATCAAAATTAGAATATGAGGAGGAAACAAGCATGACCGAAGTCAGAAAGTTGTCCGCCCAAGCCAGGCAGCAGGTGGAGCTGCTGAACTCTTTGATTGATGAAATTAAAAAAGTGATAGTTGGACAAGAAAAGCTGATCAGCCGACTGGTTATCTCTTTGATTACGCGCAACCATGTGCTGTTGGAAGGGGTGCCTGGTCTGGCCAAGACCCTTTCCGTCAAAACGCTTTGTCAGGGCATTCAAGCGAAGTTCCAGCGGATACAGTTCACTCCGGACCTGCTGCCGGCTGACTTGATCGGCACGCGCATCTATAACCAGAAGACCGGTGAGTTTTACACTAAAAAGGGGCCCATCTTCGCCAACCTGGTGCTGGCCGACGAGATCAACCGTTCTCCGGCCAAGGTGCAAAGCGCGCTTTTGGAAGCCATGCAGGAAAAACAGGTGACCATCGGCAATGATACGTTCGAGCTGGAACCGCCCTTTATGGTCCTGGCCACCCAGAACCCCATCGAGACCGAGGGGACCTATGCCCTGCCCGAGGCGCAGATAGATCGCTTTATGCTCAAGGTCAAGGTTGGCTATCCCAACAAGGAAGAGGAGCTGGAGATCATCGAGCGGATGACCACGGGTCATGAGATCAAAGTGGAAAGCGTCCTGAAACCCAAGGATATTTTCAACATTAGCGAGAGCGTGGCCGAGATCTATGTGGACGAAAAGATAAAAAAATACATTGTGGACATCGTGTTCGCAACTCGGTTCCCCCAGGAATGCGGGTTGCCCGGCCTCAAGAGCCTGATCGAATACGGCGCGTCGCCCCGGGCCTCGCTCTTCCTCACGGAAGCGTCAAAGGGCTTGGCTTTGCTCAACGGAAGGGGATACGTGACCCCGGATGACATCAAGGAAATGGCTTATGACGTGATTAACCACCGGATAATTTTGTCATACGAGGCCGAGGCTGAGGAAAGAACCTCGGAAGACATCATTGCCGAGATACTGAAGAAGATAAAGGTCCCTTAAGCATGTCCCCGGGCTCTCATGTGGCGGCCAGCGTGACCGCGGCCGCGATCATCAAATATTTTGTCCCCGGCTGGGAAGCTTGCCTGGCCTGTCTGCTCGTCGGTATTTTTATCGACGCAGACCACTTCTTGGATTTCTATTTGGAACCCAAAGTGAACCATGACCTGAGAAATTTTTACAGGCTGTGCCAGGAGTGCGCTTTTAAAAAGGTCAGGCTGGTCCTCCATTCCTGCGAGCTCATCATCCCTTTTGGCCTGCTGTTTTATTTTTACGGGGCGCGGCCCCTGCTGGTAGGGATCTTTATCGGCTATTTGCACCATCTCATCCTGGATAACTTGTTCAACCCGGTCAAATCACCTTACACATATTTTTTAACTTACCGCTGGCGGAAAGCTTTTCAGATGTCTGAATTTTTTATTCAAAAAAGGAAGGCAAGATGATACCTCCCGAGATATTGAACCGGCTGAAAAGGGTGGAGCTGTCCACCAAAAAACTGGTCCAGACAACCATCCACGGCGGGTATCTGAGCACATTCAAAGGACAGGGTATTGAGTTCGACCAGGTCAGGGAATATGTAGAGGGGGACGATATCCGTTCCATTGACTGGAATGTGACGGCCAGGTTCAACCACCCTTATGTTAGGACCTATATCGAAGAAAGGGAATTGCTAGTTCTACTGGCCGTGGATGTGTCCGGATCATTCGGTTTCGGTACGCAACAACAACTCAAAAGAGAATTGGCCCTAGAATTCTGCGCCTGCGTGGCCTTTTCCGCACTGCAGAGCCATGACCGGGTCGGTCTTTTGCTATTCTCCGACCAGGTGGAAAAGTTCATTTCGCCCCGTAAGGGCCGCCGGCATATTATGAGGATGATGAGGGAACTTCTGTATTATCAACCCCGGCACAGCGCCACGGATATCAACAGTTTCCTGCAGTACACGGCCAGAACTTTCAAGAAAAGCGCCACAGTTTTTATGGTCTCGGATTTTATCGTGGATTCAATCCATGAGTCCCTCCTGCAGCGGGTCGCCAAGAAACACGACCTCATTGCTGTGACCATCAAGGACCTAGCCGAGGAACAGATGCCCAGGTTCGGGCTAATCAGGCTGAGGGACCCGGAAACAGGGGTCCTGCGCTTGGTGGACACTTCCAGTCCCCGGGTGCTCCAGGCCATCCAGAGCCTCAGCCAGAAACGCTCGGCCAAAATGGCCCAGGTGTTCAAAAAGAACGGAATTGACTCCATCGGCCTATATACGGGTCAGGACCCCGTTAAACCTCTCATCCGATTTTTTAAAGAAAGGGAAAAAGCCAGGTGAAATTTTTATATCCCCAGTTTTTTTGGGTCTTGGTCCTTCTTTTGCCATTACTGGTATATTTGGAAATTAAATCTTTAAGGCGGGGAGGGAGTTTTACTTATTCGGCCCTCCGGGGACTGCCTTCTTGGAGGTTCACGAGGGGCTTCGTAGGCAGGTATTTTTTGATCATGGTCAAGGGGGCCGTTGTGATCCTGTTGGTCGCTGTGTTGGCCCGGCCGCAGACCGAGGTCAAAGAGACTGAGGAAAAATCAAAAGGTATTCAGATCGTCCTGGCTCTGGATATTTCAGGAAGTATGCGAGCCGAAGATTTCAAGCCCCAGAACAGGGTCCAGGCGGCCAAGGCCGTCATGACCGATTTTATCAAAGGGCTGCAGGGAAATGACCAGGTAGGTTTGGTGGTATTCGCAGGCCGCAGCTTCACCCAGTGCCCACTGACTTTGGATAAAGAGATCGTCGCCAATTTCATTAATCAGGTAGAAGTGGGGACCGTGACAGTCGACGGCACGGCTATGGGTGACGGCTTGGTCAATAGTGTCAATGTCTTGGACAAGGAGCCAGGAAAGAGCAAGGTGGTCATTTTGGCCAGTGACGGGGTCAACAATACTGGCGTGCCCCCATTGGAGGCGGCACGCCTGGCCGCGACCAAGGGGATCATTGCGTACACGATCGGGATCGGACGCAAAGGAGGAGCACCCATGCCCTACATAAACCCCTTTGGCCAAAAACAATATTTGATAGATCCCCGAACTGGGGGGGTGTATATGGTTGAAGAGCCGGATGAAAAAACCCTGCAGGCTATCGCGGACATGACCGGGGGCCAGTATTTCAGGGCGACCGATGAAAAAAAATTGGCTGAGATATACTCCCGCATCTCCCAGATGACCAAGGAAGAATTTTCACAAAAGATCTACACCCGTACAAATGAAGATTATTTCCCATTTTTGATGGCCGCGGTAGGTCTGTTGATTTTTTATTTCTTACTAGACGAGTTTTGGTTCAAGATTTTACCAGCTTAGAACAGCAGGCGGAGAGAAGGGTGGGTCCATGGATTGGCTTTATCCCCAAGTTTTTCTGATCCTGGTCTGTATGGCGCTGCCGACTATTGGGCTTGGCCTGTGGCTGGCTGAGAGGAAAACCAGAAAGGCCAAAGGTATTTTTTGTAGCCCCAACCTATGGCAAAAAATGGAAAACAACAACCAGGCCTGGAGGTTGTTAACAAAAAGGGTGTTTTTTGTTGGTGCCGTTGTCCTAATCTTATTGGCTTTAGCGCGACCCCAGGGAGGTATCAGTTACGAGGAGGTCAACACCGAAGGTTTGAATATTCTTATAGCTTTGGACACTTCTTCCAGCATGAAAGCGATGGATTTTCAGCCAGGCAACCGCCTAGAGGCCGCCAAGCTGGTCCTGTCCTCGTTCATCCGAAATCTGAAGGGCGACCGAGCCGGTTTGATCGTTTTTGCGGGGGGCAGCTTTGTCCAGTGTCCCCTGACCATGGACCATGACACCTTATTGATGTTGCTGGACCATGTGGATTTCAATACCGTAGAGCACGACGGCACCGCCATCGGAGATGCCATTGAAACTGCGGTCAATGCTTTTGGCAAAGAAGAGAACCGGTCCGCTGTTTTACTCCTTCTGACCGACGGTGAAAATAATCAAGGGGTTGATCCCATAGGGGCAGCCCAAAAAGCAGCCAAGAACGGGATCAGGATATTTACCGTGGGGATTGGGACTCCCGGAGGGGCGAAAATTCCGGAAGGCTATGATATGTGGGGAAGACTGGAATATAAGAGATTCCAGGGTCAGGAGGTGGTGACCACTCTGGACGAAGCCCTGCTTAAAAAAATTGCCTCTTTGACTGGCGGGGAATACACTTTTGCCAGTAGCACGGATGCCTTGGCTCACGTGGCCAGACGAATTCAAACTTTACAAAAGAGTGTCTTTAAAACTAAACGCAGGAAGCAGTCAGAGGATCTTTATCCTTATTTTGTGGCTGGAGCTTTGGCGCTATTGCTTTTGGAATTGATATTTCACCTTATTTCATTAAAAATACCTGGATTTTCCAGGCTGGGGTTCTATTTGATTATGGTTTTTGTTTTTTTCAGTTCCATGGGCATGGGAATACCGGCTTATTTAGATAACAGGTCAGGAAATAAGATGTTTAGCCAGCAGGATCTCGAAAATGCCCGGGACAGGTATATGCAGGCAATAAATGAAGACCCTAATTTTGCTGAATCGTATTATAATCTTGGTAATGTTTTTTACCGCCAAGGAAATTTTGATCAGGCGATAGAAAATTACGAGAACTCACTGGCCAAGAAATCGGGCCTGTTCGAAGCTTGTTACAACGAAGGAAACGCCTACTATAAAGAAATGGCGTGGGAAAAGGCTGTCGGTTGTTATGAAAAGGCTTTAACTCTCAGACCAGATGACGAGGATGCCAAATACAATCTTAATCTGGCCAGGAAAAAGCTGAAGTCCAGTCCGAACGAGCAGCACAAGGATAAAGAACAAAAAAAGTCCCAAAAGAATTCCAAGGACCAGGGAAAACAAGGGAAGTCCAAAGATGAGAAACAGAACCAGGAGGAGCAGGGAAGCCAAGGACAGGAGAGCCAGAAGCAAGGCCAACCCAAGTATAAGAAAATGACTGAAAGCCAGATGAAGGAGCTTGAGAAAATTGTTAAAAACCAGTCCAAACAATACGAGAGCTCTTTTCATCCTGAAGCAAAAAAAGGCAAACAACAGAAACGTGATATGTTCAGCCAGTCGCCAGAAGATCAAATTGACCAGATGCGCCAAATGATGGGATTGCCTCCCATCTTTGGGGGCAGAACCCAAGATCGTTCTGACAAAAAAGGCGCACAGGAGGAGAAAAATTGGTGAAGCGTAATGTTGAAGAAAAACCCAGCAGAACTTGGATTTATTTATTAGTGGTCGTCGTTTTGTTACTTGCGGGAGTAGCGGGGTGGTGGTCCTACCAAGCGGGCCTTTGGGGCGGGCTGCCTTTGGTGGAAAGGTATAAATTCTCCGATGAGCGCATCATGAGTTATTGTGTTGGAGGGGAGGGTGACAAGTTCGTCCTGTGGTTGAGCACCGATAAAGGCAGGCTTTACGCTTTTGACAATGAATTGGGACTTTTGTGGAAAAGCGATCCCGGTTATGGGCAGAACGAGTGGGTGATCGTGGCTTCCAAGAACAGCATTTCCAGGGACGGGAGCCATCTGGTCGCAGGGAATATCTTTAATCAATTGGAAAGCAAGCGAACGAAGAACAAACTTTTTTGCTACAACCGTTCCGGGAATATAGATTGGGTGAAGGAATTTAATTCCAGGACAAGCCTCCCTTTTATTTCTCCTGACGGCAAAAGGATCATTGCCTGGAGCGAGGGAAAACTAGTCCAATTCTACGATATAACGGGCAAGCTGTTATCGACTTATCGGGTCAATGCAGGCGAGATCAGTGATATAGGTTTTGCAGCTGATTCGCCTAATTTCGCGGTCCTGACCAGCAAGGCGGTAATCTTTTTTATCAAAACGGAGCAGCGGGTCATATCCATCCCCAGGGAAGGCATTCCCTATGAACATATATCCATGAACAACAGCGGGACCCAAGTATTGATCAGTGGCGGCAAAAATATCGAAGTATGGGATAAGGCAGGGAAAATGGTTAAAAAATTCGAAGGCCACCGTTCCAACTTCGGATGCTTTACTTCTCGCGGGGATTCCTTGTTCATGGGTATTTCTTACGACTATCCCAAGGGAGAACTGCAGTTCTACGACTTGAAGGCGGATAAGATGATGCAGTCCCTCAATATATTTCCGCCCGTGGCCAGCTATGTTGACACTGACGAAGCCGGCCAATATGTAGTTTTTGGAAAATCTTTAGGCAATGAAGAAAGTGACAAGAAAAATTTCTACCTCTTGAGTTCCAAGGGAGAGAAGATATGGGCTGGTCGTATCGCCAATGCGGACCTTTGGCCCAAAATATCCTTGGACGGCAAGCTTGTCGCAGCAGTTGCCGATGAATACAGGCTTCTTTTATATAAGACCAGCAAAGAAAAGCAGTGAAACCCATCTAAATCAAAAGATCTACTCCTCTTTTTTTCATCAAGCTGTTTTGTGATTTAAATCACATTCCTTCATCACATTCCTGATTTTGCCATATAATAGTTTTATCTCATTAATCAGGCGGAAACATTGAAGAGAGCGTTTTTGTTTTTAAAATGGTTTTTTTGCCTAGAAAGACCGTTTTCTTGACGATCTTGGAGTTGCTCTTGTTTCTTTCCTCCAATAGTTTACGGGCAGATACGCCGACCGACACTGACTCTGAGTTTGAGCGTGGGCATCGGGTTGAGGGTGGAACCCTACGAGGTGGATTACGCGCTGGGGTATGCCAATATGTGGGATTGCTGAACAGGATCTCTCTCGGAATAAAATTCTAGGTCAAGAGGCGACATGGCGGTTAGGATAAAATTCGGAAAACAAGCAGGGCTTGCGGTGGCCAGGGTCATCCAGAGCTGCGTGTTGCTGGGCGCCCTGGCCGGGCTGGTCCTGCTGGCCACACGGATAGGCGATCCGACGCAAAAGGTGCCGCCTGCCTTCAAGCAGATCAAGGTGAGCAGTCCTGATAAGCAGGTCAGCGTGAGCGCCAAGTACAGGCTAGCGGATCAGGTCTCCAGCTTTTCCGGCAAGAAACCCATTGAGCAGCTCATTGACGTGAAAAATTCAACCCAGAACAGCAAAAGAGTGCCAGTGGTCCTGTTCCAGCGCATTGAAAGCACTAAGGTAATCTATGAGGATAAAGAGTACGAGCTGCCTGATAAGGGCCATGCCCTGGTATTCAAAGCCCATGTGGAGAATGAAAGGCCTGCCAAGAACTATCCGGGACTCAACCGCTATATTGTTCCCCTGATCAAAGGCGCGTCAGTGACCTTCAAGGTTGACGAGGGCTTTGTCAGCGACAATAAGATCAAGGTGGGACGGTATGACTGGTCTGATATCGCCAAGATGGAGCACTCGGTGCGGGCCTACCAGGAAGCAGGCAAGGGGGTGCTGGAGCTGCACCTGACCGTGCCTGTGGCAGCACGGAGCGAACAGGTCATAGACCCTACTTACGACCTGGCGACCCTCACCAACTATCTTACCCGTTATTCCGGCGCAGTAGATAGTTATGTCGCCGGTGTCCTATCGGTGGCTGTAGGCGACCTGAACAACGACGGCATCAATGACCTGGTTGTTGCTGTGTCGGGCAGCAGAAGAGATAGTTCGGTATATGTGATTTACGGCCAGCTTCCCGGTGCTACTCCTGGCTTGGATAAAGACCTGGATATAACAACCAACTGGAATGTGCGTTGGCACTGTTCAGATGATAACAATTACCTGGGGACTTCCCTGGCTATCGGTGATCTGGACGGTGATGGTCATAACGACCTGGTCATTGGGACTACAGGGTCCAGCTATTTTTCCGGCAGAGTGGGCGCTGTATTCGTCATGTTCTACTCCTCAGGCTGGTTCGTTAATGGGCCGGGCGTGACGTATGACATAACCAATCCCGCTAATTATAATATTCGTTTTGACGCTCCAGATGCAAATTATAACTACGCAACTTTTGGATGGAAGGAGGCCATAGGAGACCTGAACAATGACGGGCATAACGACCTGGTCATGGCGGATGCTGCTGGATCGCCGTATGGTGGTGCCAGAGATATGTGCGGGTCTGTTTATGTGGTTTATGGGAACCTGACTTTGACAGGTACAGGCAATGTCGTAGATATGTCCAATTCGGCTAATTGGAATGTGCGCTTTGACGGGGACACCGGTAATAACACTTATCCTAATCTGGGTTCTGATATAGCCATTGGCGACATAAACCACAGCGGTTATCCGGATTTGATCATGGGGGAAGACAATGGCGGCATTACTTATATTGTTTATAACACACAGGACACACCCGCTAATTTTCCCGCTGGTTTTGGGAATGTCGTTGACCTTATGGGGGCATCGTCAAACTACAATGTAAAGATCACTTCTGGTGCAGGCACTACCTATAATGTAGGGACTTCGGTTGCTGTCGGGGACCTGAACAATGACGGTGGGGCTGATCTGGCGGTTGGAGGGCCAAGATCCTGGGATGGGGTCAACTGGGGCGGGGCCGTCCGGGTGGCCTATTTTGATCCCTCAAGATTTCCGTCCGGCAGTTCCACAGGCTATACCTGGGATATCACTACTGTGGGTAATTATGATGTGGAATATATTTCTGCAGGGGCCAGCGATAGTGGCCAGCATTTTGGCAGTGCCTTGGCCATCGGCAATTGCGGCTGCAACGGGTTGAACGCCCTGGTCATCGGCGGCGACCAGATGAGCACGCTGGGCAGAACAAATAATGGCTGTGTTTATGTAATAGGCCAGCCTCTAGGCTCTGGCAGTGTAGACCTTTCTGCGGGCGGTTATGCTGCACGCTATGATGGAGATGTCTCGAACGGGGGGAACGGATTAGGCGCTCCTAACTCCATAGCCATTGGCAGTTTATGCGGCAACAGCTCTCCTGAACTGGTCATGGGCAGCTTAGGTGTTAGTACGGACAGCAGGTCCGGCAACGGCGCGGTGTACGTGATGAATGAGTGTTTGCCTACGAGTACACCGACACCGACCCCTTCTGAGACAGCTACAGAAACGGCGACGGAGACGGTCACGGAGACTGCCACACAAACGGCTACTGAAACCGAAACCCAGACGACCACTGAGACAACCACTGTGACGGCTACGGATACGGCGACTGAGAGTTATACTCCAACTGCGACGCCAACAGAAACGGAGACCCCTACGGGAACAAACACCCTTACAGAAACAGGCACTTCTACCAAGACAGACACTGCTACTGAAACAGCCACATCTTCTGGCACTGAAACGGCCACCGCCACTGAAACCGAGACGGCTACCTCGACTCAAACGGACACTGGAACGAATACCACCACTGAGACCGTCACGGAAACAGGGACACTCACTGAAACCGGAACCGGAACCACTACAGAGAGTGTTACGGAAACTGCGACCGCCACAAATACCAATACGGAGACTGCTTCAGGTACGGTGACTCAGACAGCGACTGAATCGGCAACTCAAACGGCTACGGAAACAGGAACGGCAACAGCCACCGGCACCGATACGCCTGTAAATAGTTCGACAGCAACAGCGACCCAGACAGCAACCAACACGGGCACGGAAACTGCGACTGCCACAAATACAAACACGGCGACGGCCACGGGTACAGTGACTCAGACAGCGACTGAATCGGCAACTCAAACGGCTACGGAAACAGGAACGGCAACAGCCACCGGCACCGACACACCTGTAAATAGCGTGACAGCAACAGTGACACAGACAGCAACCAACACAGTTACGGAAACTGCGACCGCCACAAATACAAATACGGAGACTGCTTCAGGTACAGTGACTCAGACAGCGACTGAATCGGCAACTCAATCTGCAACGGAAACAGTAACGACAATGGCTGCTGGAACCGACACGCCTATAAATAGCGCAACAGCAACGGCCACCCAGACGGCGACGAGCACAACTACGGAAACCTTGACTCTGACCGCTACCGCCACGAATACCAATACCAGCACGGCAACTTCTACGGTTACTAACACCGTAACTCAAACCAGTACTGCCACCAGCACAAATACCAATACTGCAACGGCTACCATAACTGTTACCGTCACCAATACAGGTACAGTAACCTCTTCTTCAACTCCCACCCAGTCTACTTCTCCAACCGCAACCCAGACAGCCACCCAAACGGCGACCCAAACCGCCACCAGCTCGCCCTCAGTGACAGGGACAAATACGGATACGGTTACTGCGTCTGCGACCGTGACCCAAATTTTGACCTCCACGCTGACCGCGACAGCGACCTCAACGAATACCATCACGGGAACAAGTACTGCCACAGCGACCGCGACGCAAACCGGGTCTGCTACCCAGACCAATACGTCTACTTCCACGGGTACGGTTACAAACACTACGTCTGCGACCGTTACTGCCACCCAGACTGCAACGGCGACTCAATCCGGGACGGTTACCTCGACCGGTACCGCGACCAATACGGCAACTGTCTCAGCCACTGTGACCCAAACCGCCACGATCACCGTCACAGCCACCATTACTCAAACCGGCACAATTACCTTGACGAGCTCTGTCACTAACACCGGGACGGAGACCGCCACCTTGACGCAAACAGGAACGCAAACGCAGACCGGCACGATCACGAATACTTCCACTCAGTCGCCCACACCAACGCAAAGTGGGACAGGGACAGAAACCATGACCATCACTCTGACCTTGACGTCCAGTGAGACACCCACATCGACGATGACGGGTACCATTACCAATACACCTACAAACACAACGACTGTGACCAATTCTCCCACTCCGGGAGATTTGAGCACTACATACATCAGTTCAAATATCATCACAAACTATGTCTCTGGAGCGAGCAAGATCTCCATCAAGAGCATTCCCAAGGGCACCACCATTGAGATTTATAATGTGAACCGCGAGAAAGTTTACAGCTGTTATGTAACATTGGACCACGCCGATTGGTATTTAAAAAATTCCAACAACGACGAGGTCAGTTCCGGAGTTTACTTTATGATTCTTGTCCATAATAACGAAAAGCGGATCAAGCGGATTGTTTTGGTGAAATAGGAAGGATGAAACCGTGAATAAATTTAGATTGATAGTCCTTTTAGCGGGGTTGTTCTTAGTCCCAGGGAACCTACTGGCCCTTGGGATAGGCGAGACCGGCGCCCCTTTCTTAAAAATAGGAGTTGGCGCTAGAGCTGCCAGCATGGGTGAAGCCTACACGGCCGCGGCGGATGACGTCACATCGCTTTACTGGAACCCAGCCGGCCTTTCTTTTTTGCAGGACCGTCAAGCAATATTTATGCATGACATATGGGGCGAGCAGGTTTATCTGGATTATCTAGCCTATGCACAGACAATAGGGAATGATGACGCTCTGGGAGCCTCGGCAACCTATTTTTGGATGTCTCCCGTTGACGTCAACGATGATTCAGGAAAACTTACGGGACAGACCTGGAGCGTTTATGATATCTGCGGGACCCTGGGGTATTCACGGAAATTAGGGGACAAGTTCAGCCTGGGGATTACCGCAAAATATATCCAGGACCAGCTGGGGACCTTTCAAAGCATAGGGTTCGCCGGGGATTTTGGACTTCTCTGCAAGATTATCTCAGACCCAGATGTCAGAATAGGCGCGGTCATCCAAAATATTGGCACCCCGATTCAATTTATCAGCGCCTCAAGTGTTCTACCTTTGGTCGGCAAAGTGGGCGCCTACAGTCTGATTTACCGTGACGCGGATAATGCCGTCGGGATCGCGGCGGATATGGTGGTACCTAACGATAATTATATTTACGGTGATTACGGTTTGGAATATTCGTTACAAAACGTTCTTATTTTCCGAGGAGGATACATGAGCAGGCCCGATGCTCCTTCGCTGAGCCTGGGGGTAGGCATCAAACAGGCCACGGAGGACTTCATGGCGGAGTTGGATTATTCCTTCACCAGTCAAAATGCCACCTCGCAAGGGATGGGTGCCATTCACAGGATCTCCCTGCTATACGGTTTTTAACCTTCTGCGCCTCCTATTCTTGACAATTCAAAAGGGCAATGTCATAATATGCAGGAATTATTTTAAATATTTTTCAGGAGGTTAATATGGCCACAAAAGTTGGTGTCAATGGTTTTGGTAGGATCGGCAGGCTGGTCGTCCGGGCTGCCGCTTTGAACAGCAAAGTCTGGGGCGAGCTAGATTTCGTGGCGGTCAATGACTTGACCGACCCTAAGACCCTGGCCCATCTTTTTAAATATGATTCTGTCCACGGGACCTTTCCGGGCAAAGTCGAGGCTGTTGAGGGCGGTGTGGTGATAAACGGGAAAACAATCAAGGTCATCTCTGAAAAAGACCCCGCTAAATTGCCCTGGAAAGACCTGGGCGTCCAAGTTTGCATCGAATCCACGGGGAAATTTACAGATAAGGAAAAATGTTCAGCCCACTTAACTGCTGGAGCCAAAAAAGTCATTATTTCCGCGCCTGGTAAAAATGAAGATATTACCATTGTTTTGGGCGTCAATGAGGACAAATACAATCCAGCCCAGCACCACATCATTTCCAACGCTTCCTGCACCAGCAATTGCCTTGCTCCGGTCTGCAAAGTTTTATTGGAAACTTTTGGCATCAAGCGGGGGTTAATGACCACGATCCATTCATACACCAATGACCAGGTAGTTTTGGATTTCGGACATAAGGATTTGAGAAGAGCTAGGGCAGCCGGTCTTTCCATGATACCGACCACGACAGGGGCGGCCAAGGCTATTGCCCTTGTGCTCCCTGAACTTAAAGGCAAACTGAATGGTTTTTCCATGAGGGTACCCACCCCCAATGTCTCAGTCGTGGACGTGGTCGTGGATACTGAAAAAGAAACAACAGTGGAAGAAGTCAACGCCGCTTTCAAAAAAGCTTCGCAAGGTCCCCTGGGATATTATTTGGAATATTGCGACATGCCGCTGGTATCCAAGGATTTTAATACCAACTCCAAATCGGCTATTTTTGACTCCTTATGCACCATGGTCATAGACAAGAACATGGTCAAGGTCATAGCCTGGTATGACAATGAGTGGGGCTATTCCAACAGGGTCAACGAACTGGCCCTTTATATCGCCAAAAAAGGTCTATAAAAATGGCAAAACTATCCCTCGAGGGTTATAACCCCGCAGGTAAGAAAGTCCTGGTGCGTGTTGATTTCAATGTACCGCTGGACGACAAACAAAAGGTGACGGACCAGACCAGGATTGTCGCGGTCCTGCCGACCATCAAATATTTGGTTGAAAGGAAAGCCAAGGTCATCCTGATGTCCCACCTGGGGCGCCCCAAAGGCAAGCCGGACGACAAGGCCAAATTCAGCTTGAAACCTGTGGCTGAAAAACTTTCCGAGATCCTGAAAAAGCCCGTTCTTTTCGCCGAGGATTGCATTGGTGACGCGGTAAAGTCCATGATTAACGGCCTCAAGGACGGAGACATTATCCTCTTAGAGAACCTGCGCTTTCATAAAGAGGAGGAGGCCAACGACGAAGGATTTTCCAAACAGCTGGCCTCACTCGGCGATGCCTATGTCAACGACGCTTTTGGTACCGCGCATCGGGCCCATGCCTCAACAGCCGGGGTGACCAAGTTCATCAAGCCTTGCATGGCGGGCTTCCTGCTGAACAAGGAGTTGAGCGTCTTGAGCCAGGCTATGGACAATCCTCAGAGACCTTTTGTCGCCATTCTAGGGGGGGCCAAAATATCAGACAAGATCGAAGTCATTAAGAATCTTCTTAACAAAGTGGATACGTTGATCGTCGGTGGCGGCATGGCCTATACCTTTTTCAAGGCCATGGGTAGGGAAGTCGGGAAATCCCTGCTGGAGGCAGAAAAAGTGGACCTCGCCAAGGAGATCATGAAAGAAGCCGAGCAGAAAAAGGTCAACTTCCTGTTGCCTGTTGATAATGTTATCGCGGACCGTTTCGACCCAGCTGCGACCGTCAAAATCCAAAAGGGTGGCGATATCCCAGCGGACTGGCAGGGATTGGATATTGGGCCTGATAGCATCAAACTTTTTGGGGATACTCTCAAAAACGCAAAGACCGTGATTTGGAACGGTCCTATGGGTGCTTTTGAAATGGCGCCTTTTGCCAAGGGCACTCTCGAGGTCGCCAAGGTCCTGGCCGGTTTGAAGGCCACTACTATCATCGGCGGCGGTGACTCGGCCGCGGCTATCACCAAGATGGGCCTGGCTGACAAGATGACCCATATCTGCACCGGCGGGGGAGCCTCCCTGGAGTTTCTGGAAGGCAAAGAGCTGCCCGGTGTGGCCGCTCTTACGGATAAATAAATCTTCGCACTAAAAAGGAATGAACTTGCGTAGACCGATCATAGCCGGCAACTGGAAAATGAATAAAACGGCCACCGAGGCCAAAGATCTTACCGAAAAAATAGTCCACGCCTGCAGCAATGTCACCCATGCAGACGTGGTGTTGTGCCCCCCTTTCACCTGCCTATGGGCTGTCCAGGAGCTTTTACGAAATTCCTCCGTGCGACTGGGAGCCCAGAACATGCACTGGGAGCAGAATGGAGCCTTTACCGGAGAGATTTCTCCCGCGATGGTCAAAGACGCGGGCTGCCACTATGTCATCCTGGGACATTCGGAACGCCGCCAATATTTCAAAGAGGATAACGCCCTCGTCAACAAGAAGGTCAAGGCCTCCTTGGGATTCGGGATAACACCTATCCTGTGCCTAGGCGAAACTTTAGAGCAAAGGGAAAAAGGGGTCACGGAAAGCGTGGTCAAAGACCAGTTGCTGGGCGGGATCCAGGGATTGACCCCCGCCCAATTGCCCAAGATTGTGGTCGCTTACGAGCCTGTTTGGGCCATTGGCACGGGCAAGACCGCGACCTCAGCCCAGGCTCAAGAAGTCCATTCCTATATCCGCAAACTATTAGGCGAGGCTTCAACCGAAGAGGTCTCCAAACAGGTCAGAATCCAATATGGAGGCAGTGTCAAAGTCGAGAACATCAAAGAGCTCATGGCCCAACCTGATATCGACGGAGCCCTGGTGGGAGGCGCGAGCCTGGATGCCGGTTCTTTCGAGAAAATAATCAAATACAATGTTTAGGGGAAAATTATGATTGGATTTTTGAATTTTGTACTGGTCATCACAAGTTTTGCCCTTATCATCGCGATCCTGATGCAGTCCGGCAAAGGTTCAGGCATAGGCGATATTTTCGGAGGAGGGGCGACCCAATCCCTTTTGGGGACTTCAGGAGGTAAAAACATCCTGACCAGGGCTACCTACATTTTATTCGGGGTTTTCCTAGCGACCACCCTGTTGTTGGCCATTTTGCCGCATCAAACCGTCACCTCGCAGCTCCAAAACGAGCTTAAATCCGAGTTCATGGTCACTCCCACTTCCGCTACAGCCTCCAATACACCCATCCCGCTGCCTCAACACTAATGTTGGGGAAAAGTCCGCTAGCCCGCTTTCTTTGCCGATTCTTTCTTTGCGCTTTTTTCGTTTTAGCGAATTTGCCTCTTTGCGCGGAAGACAAGCCCTCTTACGGCGATACTTTGGTGGATTCTTCCATTGGTGACGCCTCTAAACTTAATCCCATTCTTTTAACCGATTCAGCCTCAGGTGACATTGTCGGGCTGGTGTTCAACGGGCTGGTTAAATACGATAAGGACCTTCATTTGGTGGGGGACCTGGCCAAGTCCTGGAAAATTTCTTCAGATGGATTGACCATCACCTTTTACCTTCGCCAGAACGTACGCTGGCATGATGGCCAGCCTTTTACGGCCGAGGACGTGAAGTTCACCTGGGACAAGCTGGTGGACCCAAAAACACAGACGCCCTATGCAAGCAGTTACATCTTGGTCAAAAGAGCCACGATCCTGGAAAAATACACCTTTCAGGTAGAATACAGCGAGCCTTTTGCGCCGGCTTTAGACAGTTGGGGTATCGGCATTCTGCCCAAGCATATTTTGGAAAACCAGGACATCAATACTTCAGGTTTTAACCGCAAGCCTATCGGCACGGGGCCTTTCAAGTTCAAAGAATGGAAAACCGCTGAGAAGATAGAACTGGAGGTCAACAAGGATTATTTCGAAGGCCGGGCGTACCTGGACCGTTACGCTTACCGAGTTATCCCCGACCAGTCGGCCCAATTTCTTTCCCTACAAAAAGGGGAGGTAGACCAGATGACTCTGACCCCAGACCAGTTCACCGGACAGGAAACCTCAGAAAAGGGTTTTTTGGACAAATTCCACAAGTTCAAGTATCCGAGTTTAAATTACATTTACATGGGCTTTAACTTAAAGAGGGAGATCTTCCAGGACCGGCGGGTGCGTGTGGCCATCGCCCATGCCATCAACAAAGACGATATCATCCAAAAGATCTTGCATGGCTTGGGCCATGGGGTCACAGGGCCTTATCCCACGACCTTCTGGGCTTACAACTACGACGTGAAACCGTATTCATATGATCTCAAGGAATCCGAGATGCTGCTCAGCCAGGCTGGATGGAAAAAAGACAAGTCTGGGAAACTGGTCAAGGACGGCAAAGTTTTCGAGTTCAACTTGATGACCAATCAGGGCAACCAAGCCAGGGAACAGTGCGCTACAATTATCCAGCAACAGTTAGCCAAACTAGGCATCCAGGTCAATATCAGGATCCTGGCCTGGACCGCTTTTATGGACATAGTGGATCGCCAGCGTAATTTTGACTCCGTGGTGCTGGGTTGGAGCCTGGGCCTGGACCCAGACTGCTACGACATCTGGCATTCCAGCAAGACAGGGCCCAATGAGTACAATTTCATTTCATATAAGAACAGCAAAGTGGACCAGCTCCTTTTGGATGGTCGCAAGACCTTTGACCAAGAAAAACGAAAGAAGATCTACAATAAGATCCACGAGCTAATCGCTTATGATGAGCCGTATGTTTTCTTGTATGTTCCGGATAATCTTGTGGCCATAGACAAAAGGTTCCGCAACATCAAGGTTGCACCCCTAGGGATCAGCTATAATTTTATAAGGTGGTATGTCCCAAAATCTGAGATAAAATACGCGTATTAATTCTTTAAAAGGCCGATCGCATGCCCAAGACTGTTTACAACAAGCAATTAGCCGCCAAAATATCCGGTTGGCTTTCCGATAACCTCACCAGGAAAAAATACGTCCACTCCCTCAATGTAGGGATATTGTCCAAGACCCTGGCGGTCAATTACGGGCTGGATCCAATACAAGCTCATATTGCGGGCTTGCTCCATGACGCCGGGTATTGCCGGAAAAACGGAAATTGGTTCAAGAAAATGAAAAAGGAAGGTTTTCCTTTCATCGGACTGGAACAAAACAACCGCGGCTTGCGCCATGCGGCCATCAGTTATGAGATAGCCCGGAAAAGATTCAATATAAGCGATAAAGCGGTCTTGGATGCCATCCGCCACCACAGCACAGGCCGGCCCTCTATGTCCAAGCTGGAAAAGATCGTTTATGTGTCCGATTATTCCGAGCCGTTCCGAAAATATCCAGATGTGGATATGATCAGGACGCTGTCCTTTGACAACCTGGACAGGGCAGCCAAAAAGACTTTGCTCCACAAGACAGCCTATTTGAAAAAAAATAAATTGCCCGTTGATCCAAGGTCCTTATGCTGGCTCAAAAATATTTAAGGCTTTTCATATTTTTTGTAATCCTTGGTGTTTTTTTCTGGGCGTGCCATTTCCTCAGCGTGACTATCCCGGTCTTGTTGCTGGGCACGGATTTTGACGATAATTCCCAGCACACTGACACTATGATCCTAGCCGAATTTCAGCCCTTTACACGACAGATCCATTTGTTGTCCATTCCGCGGGACACCTTGGTCTCCATTCCGGGTGCCGGCTATGCCAAGGCCAACTACGCTTATGCTTACGGTTTCAGCATAGGCAGGACGCCAAAGGCTGCCCAGTTGACCTTGCAGACCACTGATGACCTACTGGGCAAAAAGATCTTTTTCTATATCCACCTCAATTACAAAAGCTTTATAGGCCTGGTGGATTCCTTGGGAGGGGTCTATATCAACATCGACAGACCGATGGATTATGAAGACCACGCCAACAAGCTTTACATCCACCTAAAGCCGGGATACCAATACCTGTCCGGTATGGACTCCCTCAAATATGTCAGGTTTAGGGCGGATGGCAAGGGAGATATCGGCAGGTTGAAACGCCAGCAATTATTCTTAAAAGCTTTATGGGGCAGGGTGGGCAGACCCCTTGTGATCTTCGGGCTGCCAGCCACCCTCTTTGATCTTACCTCACAGATGGATTCAAATTTGTCGGTTTTTGATGTTTTATGGTTGATGAAAAAGTGCGCGCTAGTCTCGTTCCAGAAGGTTGATTCCGCGACCCTGATTGGAGAGCCTTTATGGCTCCACGGTGTCTCCTATTGGAAAGCCACCAGCAATGCCTCAGCGCTACCGGTAGCAGCCAACAAGAATAAGACGGCACCCGTTCAGCAATACAAGGCCGAGATATGGAACGGCTGCGGGGTAGTTAAATTGGGCAGGAAAATGCAGGCAGCCATGGCCGACCTGGACCTGGATTTTATTTTTGTAGGCAATGCAGATAATTTCCATTACAAAAAGACAAAAATACTTACCCGTTTGAAGGACAAGTCTTTTTTAAAGAAGCTCTCCAAAAAGATAAAAAGCAAGAGCATCCAATATGCTCCCCATGTTTCAAGCAGGGACGCCGACCTGGTGGTCATCATCGGCAGGGATTGGGCGGGGAAGAGAGGCCGTTAAAATGAAAAAACCAGTCGCCCTGGCCATGTTGTCCGGCGGCCTGGACAGCATGCTAGCCACCAAGATCATCCAGGAGATGGGTATCGAGGTCAAAGCTATCAACTTTTACACAGGCTTTTGCATGATCGAGCAAAAACGGAGATTGGGTCTCAAAGACAAAAAAGGCGGTTATATCCAGAACGAAAGTTTGGCAGCCGGCGCCAACCTGTCCGTCCCTGTGGACCTTGTGGACATTTCCGCGGATTATTCCGAAGCGCTCCTCAATCCTCGTCACGGGTACGGTTCGGCTATGAACCCCTGCATCGACTGCCGCATCTACATGCTCAAAAACGCCAAAAAATTGATCCAAGAGGGCCAAGCTGATTTTGTAGTCACCGGCGAGGTAATAGGACAGCGGCCTATGTCCCAGCACTTGCGTGCGCTCAATATCATTGAGGAGGAAAGCGGGCTGCAGGGATTGATCGTCCGTCCATTGTCCGCCAAAGTATTAGCTCCCACTATTCCGGAAACCAAAGGCTGGGTCAAAAGGGAACAGATGTATGCCATCAAAGGCCGTGGCCGCAAGGAGCAGATAGCCCTGGCCCAAAAGTTTGGTATTCAAAATTACCCCCAACCAGCAGGCGGTTGTTGCCTTTTGACGGACCAGAACTTTTCTGAACGGCTCAAGGACTATTTGAACAATGAGTTTATAACTGACAAAGACCTTTCCGCGGAAAAGGTCATCCTGCTCAGGACAGGAAGGCACTTTAGGATCAACAAGAACTTGAGGATCGTGGTTTCCCGCAATGAGGCTGAATCCAGGCTTTTAGAGCCCTATAAACAGCATGGCTGGGCCTATTCCATCCCGGCTGGGCCTGGACCCCTCACAATCACCTTGGGTGAGCCTTCTTCCGGCGAGCACGAGATGATCGCCAGTATAACGGCCCGTTATAGCGACCTGAGAACGCAGGCAAAGGTCGAGGTCCTTTGCTCAGGCCATGGCCGCCAGGACAAGCTGGTTGTCCAACCCTGGACTGATGAACCTCATTTGGAAAAGATGAAGATATAGGATTGGTTCTGCAGGTATTAGAATTGATAGGCGAGATTAGACGTTAAATGTTTGCAGGGGCATGCGTATGGTCTGGCCAGACAGGCTGTGCATGCTCAGGCGATAGTGGTAGGTTCCTGCCACGAGTTTGACAGGGCATTTCCATTCCAAACCGCTGTACTCCTTGGGATACACATTCCCCTCGATCTTATCCAGCTTATTACCTTTGAGGTCCGATATCTCAATGGTCACCAGTCCGTTCTCCAAGGCCAGGTAGTAGAACTTCACGCTGTTTTCCACGGGATGATAATAAGCAAAAATATCCCGGTTAATGTTCAGGTTGACCACGGGAGCTTCCACAAATACCTTGGATAATTTCAGTATGGGCTGATTGGGGATAGAGACCAGCAGGTCATACTCGCCTTTAAGTATTTTCCCGGAGAAATACTGGCCATTGGTGTTGGTGTTTATGGTCCGAATAAGCTGGCCTTTTTGCATCAGGTCTATCCTGGCCTGGTTCACGGGCTTGGTTCCGTACTCATCCAGCACCCTGCCGCACACAATGGAGTATTTTTGCTTTATTTTGATGGCAACGTGGCTGGCGATCTTTCCTATGCCCTGCTGGGGGTTGTAGGAAACGATATGGAAATACCAGTTCCCCTCGCTGATATTGTTAAAAGTTGCGTTAAAGAGCTGGGTTTTAGTGCTTTGTTCCGTGGGGATTGTTTCCGGGTTCTGGTCCAGCAGGTAATAATAGGCGTTGACCCCGTCCTTGAAGTTGGGCGCGATCCAGCTGAAGATGGGATTGTCGTTCTCGTAGCTTTCCAGGCTGTTGGGGTGGGTAGGCGACTGGGCTTCGGGAGGCGGGGGCGTTTTGGAGATAAAAACAGGGTAATGTGCCGCGATCTCCCCGGTCAGGCCGCTGGAGGTGACCACCACCACATGGAAATACCACTTGCCCTCCTTGACGTTGGACAGGAACAGGCTGTTTTCCAGGGTCCAGGTGCCGTCGTTGCTGGAGGGAACGGTCTTCTCGTTCTGGTCAAATTTGTAGTAGTAACCCTCGATGCCACCCACCGAGGCCGAACATCCCCATTTGAACAGGATATCGGTTTCAGCGTACCACGTATTCCGCAGCGGGTGCGTGGGAGAGAACACGATGGGCACTTTGGGCTTGTTGCTGTCGATATTGACTTTAAAGTGCGAGGTGGAGCTTAGGTTTCCGGTGATGTCTTTGGAAGCTAGGTGCAAGTACCAAGTGCCCGATTTCATGTTGGAAAGGGTCAGGTTGGTGTCCTTGGTCCACAGGGCCATGGGTGGCCGTGGGTCGGTCGAAGGAAAAGCGTCCAGGGCGTAGTAAAACCCGGTAATGCCGCCTTTGTTCTCCGGCGTGGTCCAGTTAAAAACGACCGTGTCCTCGTAGTACCATTTTTGCTGGTCCGGATGCGTGGAGGAAGTGACGGCCGGCGCCGTGGAATACTTGTCGCAAAGCGCTTTGGCCTGTTTGTTGCCCATAGTCTGCTCGTTGCCCGCCTTGTCCACGGCGTGGATGGTGTAATAGTAGGTCTGCCCGTGCTCCAGATTGTTCGGGGAGTCCATGAACTTTTCGTCGGTCAACTTTTGGTCCTGCGAGATAAGGTCACCGGTTAGCCCCATTTCGGTGGAACGGTAGACCCTGTAGAAATGGGTGCCGCTCACCGGGTCGCTGACCTTTTCCCAGGAGAGTTCGATGTAGCCTTCAGCCAGGGAAACGGATTTGGGGTTGACCACGGGAGGCGGCGGGGTCACGTCGATGGTGGTCGTTACCAGGGCCTCGGCCTCCGGGAAATTCTCCTGGTTGCCCGCCTTGTCCCGGCCCCTGGCCCTGAAACTGTACTGGAACGCATCCATGCCGAAAAAAGTGGCCGAGGTCAGGGTGGTGTGGGTCAGCCAGTCCTGCCAGGTGCCATTGACGCCTTCCTTGACCTGGACGTCGTAGTAGTCCACCAGCGAGAAATTGTCGTTGCTGCTCCATTGGATGGTAAAGGCCAGGGAACGCTGGAAGTTGCCCAGGGGATGCACGGTCGTGTGGGGCGCCAAAAGGTCCAGGCAGACCTTGTGGTGGCTGGCCTGGCTCAGGTTGTCCGTGTTGTCGACCGCGCAAAGGTGGAAATAATATAGGCCTTCCTTGTCCGCCCTGACCGTGGCGCTGGTGTCCGGGGTAAAGATGCCGTTCTCCTGGGTCGGCACGGTCTGGGGATGGTTGTCCAGGGAATAATAGAAACCCTTGATGCCGGACAAGTCCTCCGGCATGGTCCATTTCATCCTGATCTCCGGGTCGGAATACCAGCGGCCCTGGTCGGGATGCGAATCCGACAGGAGGCTGGCGGACTGGCACTGGGTGTCGATATTGAACCGGAAGTGGACGACTTCGCTCTTGTTGCCCGCCTGGTCTTTGCTCACCAGGTGGAAATACCATATTCCGTCCCGCAGGGCCGTGAGCTGGATCTCGGATTTGAGGGCCCACAGGCTGGTCTCTTCCACCGGCACGGTGTCAGGATTGGAGTCCCAGCAGTAGAGGTAGCCCACCACGCTGGACAGGCTCACTGCTTCGCTCCATTTCAGGAGCGGACGGGTCTCGCTGTACCACTGGCCGGGTTCGGGGTGCGTGGGGGAGAATATCTTTGGCGGCGTGACGCTGGTGGAGATCTGGATCTTGTAGTGGAACGGCAGCTTGCTGAGGTTACCCGCGAAATCGGCGCTGGTGATGTGGAAATACCAGGTCCCCTCGCTCAGGTTGTCGAATTTGATTTCGGTCCCTTCTAGAAAATCAGCCGTGGCCGGGTCAGGCACCGTGTCTTTTTCCTGGTCCAGGCAGGTGTAGTAGCCCTTGATCCCGGATAGGTCCGGAGGGCAAAGCCAGGTCAAGACCGCTTCGGTCTGGCGGGACCAGTCGTTTTCGCTGGGATGGGTCATGGAGGTCACGGTCGGTGCTAGGGCCACGGTGTCGATATTGATCTGATAATGGGCAGGTTCGCTCACGTTATCGGCCATATCCTTGGCCGCCAGGTGGAAATACCAGGACCCGTCGTTCATGTCCTGAAAACTGGCGCTGGTACCCGTGGTCCAGACGCTGGTGGTGGCGTGGGGGATGGTCTGAGGGTTCTGGTCGAACGCAAAATAGTACCCCGCGATGCCGGACAGGTCCTCAGGTGCGTCCCATTCAAAGACCGACTTGGTCTCCGTGTACCAGGCCAGGTTGTCAGGGTGCGTGGGCGAATATATCTTGGGCGTATCCACGTGCGTGTCGATACGGACAGGCAGGGTCACGGCAGGGCTCACGCATCCGGCCTGGCTCTGCACCATCACATGGAAATACCAAACGCTGTCCTCTTTCTCGCCGAAGTTGATGGTCTGGTTGTTGGTCCAGATCCCCTTGCTCGGTTTAAAATCAAAATCCTGCTGCTGGTTGAGCTGGTAGAAACAACCGCGGATGCCCGACTTGGACCTGGCCGACTGCCAGTGCACCACAGGCTGGTTATGGCTGTACCATTTCTTGGGGTCCTGATGCGTCAGAGAGCTTACCGTGGGCTGACCTACCGTCAGGTCAATGCACACGCCGTAGTGGGCGGGTTCGCTCAGGTTGTTGGCCTTGTCCTTGGCTACGACGTGCATGTGCCAGATGCCGTCCTCGATGTTCTTGAACTGGAACCCGGTCTGGGTGGTCCAGATGGAGTTCCTCTCGTCCGGGACCGTATCGCGATTCTTGTCCAGACAGAGGTAGTAGCCCTCGATCCCGGAAAGGTCGTGAGGGGTGGCCCAGGTGAACTGCGGCTGGTTGTGGCTGTACCACTCCTGCTGGTCCGGGTGTGAAGGCGAGTTGATGACCGGGATAGGCGCGACGGTGTCGACCTTGATCTGGTAGTGGCAGCAGGTGTCAGCCATGTTGCCCGAGGTGTCTTTGGGTCTTAGGTGGAAATACCAGACGCCGTCGGCGATGTCGCGGAAGATATGGTTGTTCTTTTTGGTAAAATGCGCTTCCTCCATGTCCGGGATGGTGTCCGAGAAGGCGTCCAGGATGTAGTAGTGGCCGTCGATCTCAGACGAGTTTTCCCACTGGAACATAAAGTCACGGTGGTTGGACCAGCCGTCGGCCGAGAGCAGGTTGGGGGAACTGATTTTAGGCAGGACCGGGGTCTTGGTGGTGAAACTGCCTTCCTTGACCTCCTGGAACGAGCCGCCGGTCAAGGAACTGACCAGTCTATAATGGTAGGTCGTGTTGGACTTGAGGTCCCCTAGGGCCACCGCATGCTTGTAGGTATCGGTCTGGTCCGTGACCATGCGGTCCAGCAGGCCGCTGGTACCGTACTGTACGATGGTCGGGGCAGGTTCCGTGGTGGTCCAGTTCAGAGTAGCCGAACAGGAGGTCAGCTTGGTGATCAGGGGCTCGGACATCTCCACGGGCGAGGGGCTGTCCGAAAAACCGGATTTGTAGAGCTTGCCGGAGTTTTCCGTGGCCACGTAGAGCCGGCGGCCGTAGACCGCCATGCTGCGGACCCCATCGTCGGGCAGAGTAAAGGCCGTCTCCCATTCCTCGCCGTTGCTGGTCTTGTAGACTTTGCCCTTATCGCCGGTGCCGGCGTAGAGCGTGTTGTTGAAGGAAGTGAAGCAAAAAAAGTTGATGTCCTCCGAACTGCTGAAGCACGAGCTCCAGGTTTTGCCGTTGCCGGAGCAGAAGACCGCGCCGCCGGCAACCTTGTTGCTGGTGCCGGCATAGATCTTGTCCCTGAAAACGTGGAAGGCCTGGACAAAGGACTGGTCGGTCTGCCAGACCTTTTCCCAGGTCTTGGCGTCGTAGGAGCGGTAGATGATGCCGTTGGGATAGGTGCCGCAGAACAAGGCCCGCTCGAAGATCGCCAGGGAGCAGCAGCTGGCCTCGCTGGTCTCGAACACCACGGACCAGCTCTTGCCGTTAAATTGCAGGATCCTGCCGGGCGTGGACGAGGCCGCGTAGAGCTTGTCCCGGAAATGGCACAGGCTGTGGATGCGGTCCTGCTTGGTCTCGGCCAGGCAGTTCCAGGAAAGGCCGTCCTTGGTGGAATAAACCCTTCCGTAAGAATTGGTACCGGCAAAAAGCAGGGGAACCCCGTCCAGGGTGCCGGATTCCAGGCAATACACCTGAGGGGTCAAGTCTTCGGCGTTTTCAGGTTCCTTGGGCTTGTTTTTGCCGCTATTTTTCTGTTTCAGGGGGTTAAAGAACTGGGAAGTGGCTTGGGTCAGCAGGATGGTCTTCCAGGAACCAGGGTCACCGGTTTGGGAGAACATGACGCCATCCCTGTTGCTGCAACAGAAGATCTTGCCGTTAAATTCACGCAGAGAATACAAGCAAGGATGGCTTGACTCTTGATAAACCACATCAAACGCCGGGGACGCGCTATTTTGCAGGAAAAGCTCGATGGCCCGGGAGATATTTTGGAAGGCTTCTTTTTTGGTCTTGCCCTGGCTGACACAGCCGGGGAGCAGGGGGCACTCGGCGGTAAAGGTCTCTTTGTCAGTTTTTTTGATGGAAATAGGAAAACTCTTTTTTACTTCCGCGGATGGCACGAAAAGCATATTGCTCCTATAAATAATTGCTTGGTTTTGAGGAACACATTTTAAAATTGTCTAGTGGTAAAGTCAATGAATGATGAGTAATATATTAATATAACCTTTAAAGGTTAAGTCATTTTTTTTCTTGATAAAAAAATATGCCATAAAAAAATTATTGACAATCGGCCGCCAAATCACCTAGCAAACGGCTGAGAGGGAGTTGCTTTGAAAATATTGGTTTTAGACAGTGGGGAGCCCTTTTTCGAGAATACTTACCTGGTTTATGACCAGGATTCATTGGAGGGAGTGGTTATTGATCCAGGCTGCAGTCCTGCCAAAATACTTAAGGAGATCAAGGATAACAAGCTCAAGATCAAGTATATTTTGCTGACACATGGACATGCTGACCATATCGCTGGCCTGACCGGCCTGGCCCAGGAGACCAAGGCGCCGGTCCTGGTCCATGAGTTCGATGCCCCGTATTTGGAAGACCCGGCCAAGAACCTTTCCGGGTTCATGGGAGCGCCGGTTATAGCCCCCAAGCCCCAGCAACTGCTCAGGGACGGCTCAGAGGTGAGTGTCCAGGGCATCACTTTCAGGGTCCTGCACACGCCGGGCCATACTCCGGGCAGCGTGTGCTACCTGACCCAGGCCGGTCTGTTCTCCGGCGATACTATCTTCCAAGAATCCATTGGACGCACAGACTTTCCCGGCAGTTCCTCTGATAATATTATAAGGTCCATCAAGGAAAAGATTTGGGCCTTGCCGGGATCAACGGCGATCTATTCAGGCCACGGCGAACCGACCACTGTGAGCCACGAAAAAAAACACAACCCGTTCATCGATTAGCTAAGAAGGAGTGGTTCATTGCCCAGCAAGATCAAAGTTTTGCCTGACCATATTGTCAACAAGATCGCGGCAGGCGAGGTAATCGAAAGACCGGCCTCAGTCCTGAAAGAACTTATCGAGAACAGCCTGGACGCGGGCGCTAAAAATATTTTCGTTGAGATCGCAGGGGATGGAACCAAGCTTATTAAAGTAAAAGATGATGGCTCAGGTATGACGCCTGAGGACGCTCTTTTGTGCCTGGAACGTCACGCCACCAGCAAGATCTCAGGTTTTGACGACCTGGAAAGCCTGCGCTCCTTCGGTTTCAGGGGAGAGGCCCTGCCGTCTATCAGTTCGGTTTCGCATTTTGACCTGCTGACCAAGCCCAAAGGAGTTTTGGGCTCTGCGGTCAGGGTGGTCGTGGAAGGCCACAAACCGCCCCAAAAAAGTGAAACCTCAGGCCCTGACGGCACCACCATTGAGGTCAGGCATTTGTTCTTTAATACGCCGGCGCGCCTCAAATTCCTCAAATCCCGGTCCACCGAGATCTCCCACCTGATGCAGGTGGTCACTTTATACAGCCTGGCCAGCCCAGAGGTGAGTTTTGAGGTCCATCTGGACGGCAAGACCAGCCTCAAGCTAGTGCCAGCCAAGAACAAAAAAGACCGTTTGGCCCAGGTGTTCGGAAAGAGTTTCTGCGACCAGCTGGTCGAGGTCGTTCCCCAGCCTGACCTGCGGTCGGACGCTGGGATGCCGGCAATCAACGGCTATATCGGAGAACCGGCTTTAACCAGGCCCAACCGCAACACCCAGTACTTTTTTGTGAACAACCGGCCTATCGAGAGCCGGGTTTTGAGCCATGCCCTTTACAGCGGATACCGGACCCTGCTCATGTCCGGCCGTTATCCCGTGGGAATCCTTTTCCTGGAGCTGGATCCGGCCTATTTTGACGTGAACGTGCATCCGGCCAAAAAAGAAGTGCGTTTCAAGGACGAGAGCGCCATTTATCGCGAGCTCAGCACATTGATCCAAAAATCACTGGCCAAAGCCAACTATATCCCCACAATCCCCTCTGACAGCCCGTCCAGCAGCCAGGCTTTTTACGGTTCTCTGCGTTCCAGCCAGAAGTACCCAAAGGCCATAAGAACAGCTTTAACGGATAATAGCCATCTCGCTTTAAATGAACCGGTTGCTTTGTATAAAACCAGCGGAACTGGCTCGACCTCTGAACCGGAATCTCCAGCCCAGCAGGGGAGACCCAGCCAGACTGGCCTGGTTGTCCAGCAGTTCACCCGAGTGTTCGGACAGCTGCACGCTACCTACATCCTGGCTGAGAACAGCGAAGGCCTGTGGGTGATCGACCAGCACGCGGCCCACGAGCGCGTGCTCTACGAACAGGTACTGTCCAAATACAGCCAAAAGGGCCTGGCTTCGCAAAATCTGTTGCTGCCCATCACCCTGGACCTGACCCCGAGCCAAAAAAGCATTGCCGCGGGCAACCAGGAGGTATTGGCCAAACTCGGCTTTGAGCTCTCCATGCTCGGCGGGCAGACCTGCAGTCTGCAGGCCGTGCCGTCCATGCTCCAACAAAAGAATTTGAAGGAGTTATTCATCACTCTCTTAGAGAACATCTTAGAGAAACCCAGGCCGCCTCAAACCTCGGAATTTCTGGATCGTATGCTCTATTACATGGCCTGCCGCTCAGCAGTGATGGCCGGGGACAACCTGACGACCGAACAGATCTACGGTCTCCTGGAGGCCCTGGTCAAGACCCAGCACCCGTTCGCCTGTTCCCACGGCCGGCCGACCATGGTCAAGATCACGGTCCCTGAAATTGAAAAATGGTTCAAGAGAACTTAAACAAGTCCAAGGTCAAAAGTCCAAAGTCCAAGGTAAGAAAAAATTCAAAGCTGAAATATCGAAAAAAGAATTATGTTGAGATTTTTAGCGCTATACTTTAAATGTTTACGGCATAGTTAATGTGCTATGGATTGAGTTTGTATTTTAACTTTGGACTTTGGACCTGAGACCTCGGACTGTATTTAGGAGCGATATGGCTGATACATTAAAACGCTGTCTTGATGACCTGGAATCCCGGCTGGATGAAAAGGTCGAGACCCAGCTTTACACCCAATGGGTGGAATTCACGGAAAACCAGTCCAAGAGCGAGGTTTTCGAGCCCAGGAGGCTCCAGAGGTCGGTCCCGCGGGTCGAATGGCCCAAGGTCCTTATTAACGACACCCTGGAAAACACCGAACTCATGGCCCTGCGGGAATACAAAACCTGCTCCGACCTTTTGGAGAACGGCGAGGGTTACCTGCTGTGCGTGCGGAGCAACTACGGCACAGGCATCATCTCCAGCCTGTTCGGGGCAGAGTTGTTTTTGCTGGATAAGGAACTGGATACGCTTCCCACGGTTAAACCCTTGGGGGACAACAAAAAGATCAGGGATCTGGTGGACAAAGGCGTGCCTGACCTGGACGCCGGTTTTGGGGCCAAGGTCATGGACATGGGACGATTTTTCAGGGATGTGGCCCAACGCTACCCCAAGATCGGGAAATTCGTGTACCAGTACCATCCTGACCTGCAGGGGCCCATGGACAGCGCCGACCTGGTCTGGGGCAGCGACATATTCCTGGCTATTTACGACGAGCCGGACCTGCTGGACAGCTTTTTGGGGCTCATGACCGACACCTACATCAAGTTCATGAAAAAATGGCAGGAATCCTTCCAGCCCGCGGGACCTTACACCTTTCACTGGGGCTTTATGCAAAAGGGGAGCCTGATGATCCGCGAAGACTCCTGCACCAACCTTTCGCCGGATAATTACGCTCGTTTTATTAAACCTTACGACCAGACCCTGTTGGATATTTTCAACGGCGGGTGCCTCCACTTTTGCGGTAAGGGCGACCATATGATTGGGCAGTACTCAAGCCTCAGTGGCCTCTACGGCATCAACATGACCCAGCCGGAATACAACGACATGGAGGTCATCTACAAGAACACCGTGGACAAGGGCATCAAGCTCCTCAATTTCAAGACCGACGCGGCCCGCCTCAGCCAGGAGCAGGGACGGCCCCTCAGGGGACAAGTGCACATCTAAACAGGGTCCAAAAACAGTCCAAGGTCCAAGGCCTAAAATCCAAAGCCGAAACATCGAAAAAATTACATTGAGATTTTTAGCGCTATACTTTAAAAGTTTGCGAGTGATTTGAAGTGCAACACACCGAGGTATAAATGAATAATCAAAAATTTAAACATAGAATTCTAATTATTTCCGGACCGACCGCGGTCGGCAAGACCAGCCTGGCCTGCGAACTGGCCGAGGAGCTCGGGGCTGAGATCATTTCGGCGGACGCTTTCCAGATCTACACCGAGCTCAACCTCGGCACGGCCAAGCCCAGCCGGGAGGAGCGGGCCCGCGTAGCGCACCATTTGCTGGACATTATTTCCTTTGACCAGCCTTTTAACGCGGCGGAGTTCAGCGCCAGGGCTTTGGTGGCCATCCGCGACATCAGTAGCCGGGGCAAGATCCCCATGCTGGTGGGCGGCACCTATCTTTACCTGCGGGCTTTGCTGGAGGGATTTTTCCCGGCCCCAGCCGCGGACAGCGCGGTCCGTGACCGTCTCCTGGAGACCTCCAAAAAACAGGGGAATGAGGCCCTGCATCAAAAATTACAGCTCGTGGACCCCGTAGCCGCCAAGGCCATCCATGCCAACGACACTTTGAGGCTCACCCGGGCCCTGGAAGTCTATGAGATCACCGGTAAACCCATTTCCGAGCATTGGAAAAAGGGCCAAACCGCGCCCAAACCGTTGTCCGGCTTTGATATCACGGCTATCGCGTGTTTAAGGCCCCGGCAAAAGCTTTATGACCTGGCGGACCAGCGGGTGGACCGGATGATGGAGGCCGGCCTGCTGGCTGAAGTCAAAAGCCTGTGCGAAAAGGGTTTTAACGAGACCATGCAGTCTTCTTTCGCCCTGGGGTACCGGCACCTTTTGCCCGTGGCCAGGGGAAAAGGGGATTTGGGCAAGGCCGTGGAAACTTTTAAGCGGGATACCCGGCACTTTATCAAACGCCAGCTCACCTGGCTCAAAAATGAGTTCAACTTCACGCCTGTCAATCTGGATAAAACGACCAGCCATCAAGTCCTCGAGTTATTGGCCTAGTCCAAAAAGTCAGAAAAACCCACCTTTGGTTGCCACAAAACAGCTACATTTTAATATGCAGTTTTAAAGGAGTTAGTTGCTAATTGCGATAGCGTGAAACTAGAAATACGCCTATTGCTAATATTTCCAATACTAAAATAATCTTCAGAAATTGCTTCAAATTTGAAAAATTTAACAAATTAATCCACTTACGCCCATAGGTCTTACACCCGCCTCAATTTGGACACAAACGCTGTTTATCCCCTGGGAGCAGGCACGGTCAGGTATCTGGCTGTTCCCCAAATCAGCCCAAAACTCTGATAGGATAAAGGTTTTACACAGATCAGGCTCTCAGCAGCCCGGAAACTCCCGAGGCTATATATATAAAGAAAGAGACTACGGCGGGAGAACAGGGTGTAGGCTGTAAAGCGATTGTGTTATAAGGGTTTTGTGTAGAATGTCCCATAGAACGGCGACAAAACTCTTATATTATAAAGGCTTTTTAAAGTTTTCCCGGGTTCTGGGCCTCAACAGGGCTTCCCAGGTTTTCTCCTTATTCTGGAACGGGAAAAATGGGCGATTTCGCATTTAAATAGGCCTAATTTGAAAAAATCCTAGAGACACATGCAATTACCCTAGCTTCAAAAAACCCAGAACGGTTAGTTTCCGCCACCTCCAACCCTGGTCAATCTCTAGCCACCGGCCCGGATCCAGCCCGGTCCAGCAGGGGAATTTAGTATGGAATAACGGAACTTAGCTGTCGTAAACAGACAGGCATCCCTGGTCAGCCCTGGAAAACCCTTAATTCATGAGGCTTTTACAGGCCTATCGCTTTAATAAGCTGGCCCTGTCTGGACAGGAAGCAGTTGTTTCGTGGACATTTGGGGGCATAGGATAGCTTTCCAGCAGGGGGAAAGCCCTCTAAACACGAGAGTTGCTTTAAAATATATGTATTTAGGGGTTGTTTCTGCCGAATCTCCTGCAAATGCAACGGTTTTCGTATTAAATAACAATTTATTAGGTAGGCAAATCTGGGTTGTTAGAACGGGTATATCTCTCTAAGCCCTTGATTTAATGGTCCTTTTTGACGGCTGGGCCGGTTCTCCCAATACCCTGAATTCGCATCAGAATGAACTAATTTGAGAAAAAACTATGGAATTAATGAAGTTATATTGCTCTTAAAAGTGGTCTTTTTCTGGACAAAAGGCGGCAAACCAATCCTTAAAGGGACCTTAGCTGGCTACAGAAACTTAGGAAATGTCCAGGAAATAAGGTATTTCCCAGGTCAGGAACCAGGGTCCCTGATCCACAGGGATTAAAGCCTGAAAACAGGCCAGGAAATAAGAGATTTGCAGGATGCCGCCTAAATAACAAAGCGGGATTAGGTGAAAAAAGGGAGTATGGGATGAAGAGCGGTAAAGTGCAGAAAAGGCCATAAAAACAAGGGTTTTCGCATGAAAATGGCCCTAATTTCGAAGTTTATCGAGAATAAGGGTATATGGGTTAGGTCCGAAAAACACCATTTTCGCTTGTATTGATAAGGGGAATATACGGGCTGGGGAATAGGTAGACAAGACTCCCCAACGAGCAACAAATCTATTAAATATAATAGATATTATATGTAACAAAATAATTATAGTTGAAGTCATTTCTTAGAAATATTAAGAATAGATTTTGTTGCAAATCCAAGCCGAAATTAAACCCTGATTTACAGACTATAATTGGCTTTGGCGGGGAATTGGGATAACTTCAGCAAATCCAATAGTTTTTGATAACCTAATTCCCAACAAACCATATTAGATAATACCGGTTAACGCTTGCGATAACAAACAAAATAATAGTTACTTTTACTAAAACAGAAAGAGACTAGTTTTCCAAGATAGAAAGAGTAAAGCTTAGGTAAATTAGCCTAGCTGCGAACCCTGATCCGGTTAGGTTGGCAGGGACGGTCTAGAGCCTTGGGTCAAGACCTAGGGCTGGGAGGCTGACCAGGGTCAAGGCCAACGGCTGACCGGACCCGGCCGGCTAGGTGGCCTTGGTTGGTTCCGGGGGCTGAGGCTAGCTTGACCCCGGGGCTAACTGGAACCCAGAACCGGGAGCTTGGGGTCCAAGGATTGGAAGCCAGGGGAGCCTAAACTATCCTGCAGCTGCCTGTTAGGAACCCTTTAAAACTACCTATTATTACAACGTTTATTATCCACAAGATTTCGCAGGTAGTTTGTTAAATAAGGGAATAAGGGTATCCTGGCCTTAGGTTTTAAATTAAAGCAAAACATTTATACCCTGACTTTAGAAGTGCTGATTCAATGCTTGTCATTACAGCGCTATTATGAACGAATAATTTAGACCCTTGTTTTTGTGTTTTCGTGTATAATCTGAACCATGCAAAACATACCCAACATACCTAAACCAACCTTAAAGTTACTCTTAACCTTGGTCGGAGTCCTTAACCTGGCCTTTATAGTTTTCCAGCTTCGAGCCTATGACATCCTGACCTGGGTAAGCCAGTCCAGCCTAGACTCGGCCTTTTATCCCTATAACACGACCCTATTACTGCGATATTTCATCAGAACCAAGGTTTTCACTCAAGTTTATTTGGTTTTTTTGGCGATTTGGATCGTCCAAATAGAAATCCAAGGTCAGGAACCCAGAACAACCGCCTGGAGGAACCTGTTCTCGGTCAAAACCTTATTTTTGTGGTTAGGGGCGGGTATAGCCCTCAAAAGCCTGGTTTGGGCGGGCATCATCTCCGCAACGCCTGTTTACGGCCATAGGCCTATGGCCAGCCTGGGAATCACTATAGAAGGTTGTTTTGTATTAGCTCTAGCCCAAATAGCCTACAGGACCTATTTTAGCTCTGCAATAGGGGCAGATAGCCCCAAACAGGTGAACCTATTGCTCAAGGTCGTCCAAAGACCAGGAAAGCTCATCCAGGTGCTTTTGGAAGAGTTCAGCCTCATCCCTCACCAGGTCTATCAACCTAGTGGGGCAAGGACCGCCCCTGAGCCGGTTCCCAGCCCCCAGTCCGCCAGCCATGCTGGCGAGACCTCTCGGCCCCCCAAACTGCCTAAGGGCCAGGTCATGGCCAATCTCATCCTGGAATTGGGCCGGTCCAAGGGGACTTTCAAGATGAGGGATTTGACCCGCACCTTCCGCAAACACCCCAACTCCATCCTGTATCATCTGAATAAACTCGTAAAAACAGGCCATCTGGCCCGCAAGGGCTCCCGCAGGGCAACAGTGTATGAGGTGAGCGTTCCTTTGGCCCCAGAGTTGCCTAAGGACCAGGTTTTGTTGGGGTGAGAGTGCCCGCGTCCAGGTCCTAGGGACGAGTGGGCAAACCGGATTTTTGAGGAGTAGAATTTGTCCAAAGCCCAGGTGCGCGGATGGGGAGATGGAAAAATGAAATTATCAAAATTAGGCGACTTATTTAAAAAAAGAACGCATAGAATTTTTGCTGCCTGTTTTATTGCCACAACAATTGTTGTGCTTATTTCTGTCAATTTTTTTAAAGCCCATAGCGACATTGCCGTTTGGTCAATCATATTCATTTTAATTGTTCAATATTTTTTAAGTTTAAGCTTCCCAAAATATTTCTGGATATAGCCTCTTGGTGTCTTTTTGGGATGTTTTATAATTTTTGTCGGAGCGGTTTTTTTTACGTTTAAGTTCGGTCTTTCTGGAATTAGTTATCCATTTTATATTTCATCTCTTATAGGTCTTTATTCATATGTTGCATCGCTCGGTGGATTTTTAACCAGAATAATAGCAAGTAAAATGGGTAACTTAATTTTTCGAAATAAATTTAATAAATCAGTTTAAGTGATAGTTGTTATCTGGATTCCCGCTTTCGCGGGAATGACAAGTGAGCCCAGGGGCGCGGATGGAGAAAAATAAAGGTAGGAGTGAGTTTTGAAATATTGGATGTTCGTCCTGCTTTTTGCTGTTTTCTTTTGCCCGCTCTTCGTTTGCGCGGAGTCTGTATGGTCAAAGAACGGCAAAAGCTTGTTCTATGCAGAGAAATATAAGGAAGCCTTTTATGACCTGCAACAGGCCGTAAGCCAGGGAGATGCGCAAGCCGTTGAATTAGTGGGAGTCATGTATTTGGACGGGTTAGGAATTAAAAAGGACCCTAAGAAGGCCCTCTGGTATTACAAAAAAGGGGCCAGGCTGGGCGAGCCCTACTGTATGAATAATTTGGCAACCATGTATTTCAACGGGATTGCTGTAAAGCGAAATGAAAAAAAAGCGTTTGAGTTGTATAAAAAGTCCGCGGACAAAGGTTGTTTTTATGCCCAAACCAATATAGCCGATTCTTATTTAGCAGGGCATTTTGTGAAAAAAGATTATAAGAAGGCTTTGGAGTTGTTTCAAAAGGCAGCGGACCTGGGAGATAGCTACGCGCAAAGGAAAATAGGGGATATGTACATGAGGGGATGGGGCGTGCCCATAGATTACGACAAAGCCTACTCGCAGTTTTACGAAGCGTCCCAAAAGAACGACGACATTGCCGAGCTTAACCTCGGTTTTCTTTATCATGATGGCCTTGGGGTAACGAAAAGCGCGCGGCAAGCCCTGGAATGGTTTGGCAGGTCAGTGGAACACGGAGATGGTTTAGCCGCGAAATTTATAGGTGATATGTATGAACGCGGGGATGGTGTGAATCCGAATATGCGCGAAGCCTTGCGCTGGTATAAAAAAGCCAAAAAATTAGGTTTCGATGATGTAGGCAAAGATATCGCGCGAGTTGGTTATGCCATCGTCAAGCCTATTGGTGAGTAGGAAAAAGGCGATCTGTCGATAAACTCGAGGCGCGGAGGGGGAGAAGTGGAATAAATGAATAAAAACCATTTTATAGGCGGAATTTTGGTTAAGAAGGGATTAAAATTACTTACATGAGAAAAATATTCCTACCCATATTTTTATCTTTTACTATCTTTGTTTTCTCAACGGGAACTTTGCTCGCCGAGGATGGAGCAGATGCAAAGGCCGCGCTAACGACAGGGATGAAATACTTTTATCAAAAAGATTTTGCGGATGCTTACAAATGGTTCAAGATAGCGGCTGACCAGGACAACAGCGATGCAGAAAGGGTCCTGGGCTTTTTGTATCAATACGGCCTGGGCGTGGATAAAGATTACCAAAAGGCATTTGAATACACAGAAAAATCAGCGATGCAGGGCAATGCGTTGGGAGAGAGCGCTCTGGGTTCCTTGTATGAGGTTGGTATGGGTGTAAAACAGGACCAGGGAAAGGCGTTCGAATGGTTCAAAAAATCCGCGGAGCAAGGCAACAGTACGGGCCAAGCCTATTTGGGTTTCTTTTATTTTAACGGGGTGGGGGTGGCGCAGGATTATGTCAAAGCGCTGGAATGGTTCAAAAAATCCGCGGAGCAAGGCGATGCCTCGGGCGAATGCGGCCTGGGGATGATGTATGGGAACGGTCTGGGCGGAGTTCCCAAAGACATGGCCAAAGCTTTTGAATGGACGATGAAATCCGCGAATCAGGGAAGCATGGACGGGGAGTGCAACCTGGGTTTAATGTTCCAAAATGGCCTGGGTGTGGAAAAGGATTATTTAAAAGCGTTGGCTATGTTTACCAAAGCCGCCAAGGATGGCAATGTAAACGCGATCTATTACCTGGCTGGCATGTATGAAAACGGCCAGGGTACTACCGTGGATATGGAGCTGGCCAAGAAGCTGTACCAGGCGGCGGCACAGAAGGGCAACAGTTTGGCCGAAGACGCTTTGCAAAGACTGGAGCATGCTGCGTCCACCCCGGGCCAAATCACCTATCCTGATTCGGATGTGGACAGCCAAATCCCTTCCGGCGGGGACAAAAACCCGGACGGGGTGGCCGTTGTCCTGGGAGTGCGGGACTACGATGAAAAAGACGTGCCCGCCGTGGACTATGCCATCCATGACGCCATGACTTTCAGGACATACCTAGTCAGGACCCTGGGATTCAAAGAGGACAACATCCTTTATTATGAAAATCCCAGCAAAGGAAAGCTGGAGGCCATCTTTGGCACGGAGACCAACCCCCAGGGTAAACTGGCGGATTGGGTCAAGCCGGGAAAGTCTCCGGTTTTCGTTTACTACGTTGGGCACGGCATACCCAGCCTGGAGGATGGCCGGGCTTATTTAGCCCCGGCGGATTGTGACCCGTCCAAGATAGCGTTGACAGGATATCCCCTTAATACTTTTTACAAAAATTTAGCGCGCCTCAAGGCCGTATCGGTCACCGTGGTCATCGATGCCTGTTTTAGCGGAGGGTCGAACAAAGGTACCTTGGTCAAAGGGGCTAGTCCTTTGGTCCTGTCGTCAAAGGCCGGCGGGATAGTTCCCAAAGGGATAGAGGTTTTTACGGCCAGCGAACCGGACCAGGTGGCTTCGTGGTATGCCGATAAGAGTCACGGCTTGTTCACCTATTTTTTCCTGAAAGGCCTTCAGCAAGGCATCAAGACCTGCGGGGATATGGACCATTACTTGAAAGAGCAGATCCCCCCCCTGGCGCGCCGGTTGTACGGGGACCGCCACCAGATGCCCTTCTTCACCGGCAACGCGGACAGGAACATAAAACCATGAGGAAGTTTAAGATTAGAAATTTTAGGGAATACAAAAAAAAGCAAATAGCAGTTTCTGTCATCCTGATATTTTCAGCGATGTTTTTGTGTCTTGAGCACGGGATTTGCCAGAACAGCGGGAATAGTGTTCTGACCGTCACGCCTCAGGCTATGACCAATACAAGCGTTGTGGCGGGGCTTATCCAAAACCTGACCGGAAAAGACGACCAGGCTGCCAGCCGAGCGGCAGACCAACTAGGTGATATGTCTATCGAGGCCAGGGACGCCGTGCCTAGCCTAATTGAGACGCTCAAAGATCAGCAGCGCTCCGTGGTCGTGGGTTCAAGCGCAGCCAGGGCGCTGGCCAGGATTTGGCCCTACGAGAAAGGGACTATCAATGCTTTGGTGGATGCTCTCAAGGACAGCCGTCCACCTGTGCGCATTGCCGTGGTCAATGCCGCGGGTTCAATCCAACCGGTCCGCAAAGAGGTTTTTGACGCATTTTTGGATATGCTGAAAAGCAGTAGCGAGTCCGACGGCATCAAGATGAATGTCGAGGATAAGCTAGGGGAAATGTGGCCCTATGATAAAAAAGCGGTCTTGCGGGCCTTGTATGGCGCATTAAAAGACCGCAGTCCTTATGTCCAAAAAGAGGCTATCCATGTGTTTGGTCAGATGGGGCCTGAAGCCAAGATTTTGCTGCCCATTATTCAGGAGGCCAGGAAAGACCCGTCCCTGGTTCCTGATATAGATGAAGCTGTGCAAAAAATAAATACTCCTGCTCACCTCGCAAAACCAGACCCAGGGGTCGTGGACTTGTACGGTGGGATCAATTTCAAGTACATGGTGTTCATGCATTTAAAAACAGAGGGGGACAGATTGACCGGGGATTACAATTACGGCAATCCCAATGATTATTTGCTAGTTCATGGAAACATGAACGAGTTTGATGAGTTCGATATGGACGGGAACTATGAAGGAACAATGCATTTCACCAAGGTGTACGGCCTTTACAAGGGGGAGTGGCAAAACGCAAATAAAACCAAAGTCTATCCTTTTTTCGCGGTTCCCCAAAAAAATATTTTCAGCACTTCCTATGATCTTTTTAGGGAACAATACACGGTACAGGTCGTGGGCAGCATCAAGAACATGGCTGACATGCAATCCCTGGAGATTACCCGCAATGGACAGTCGTTCACCGGGAACCACAAAAAGAACGGCCGCTTCCTGGCACTGGTTGGCCGCATCCAGTCGTCGGGTCTTGTTTCTCTAAGGGAAGTGGATGCCCAAAAAAAGGTAATAGGTTCATTCACGGGAAAAATTACGAATAGGGGGAGCTTTTACGGGGAGTATCAGGACTTTTCAAGCATGTCTTCCTGCCCGTTCTTTTTTGTAGTTTCGAATTGAGATTAAATAAATTGATACAACCATTCCGAGTTGATTCAACTGGAGTTGATATTTTTGATTCTTATTTAAAGGATATGGAGAGAGCTGCTGCAAGCGGTGTGTTTCTTGAAATTAGGTGGATGTCACCAAGGGAGTATTTTCAAATACTTAAAAAGGAATGGCACCCCAAATATATAAGATGGTTGTGGATGAGTTTGATGACATGGTATTGGTGTAGGCAGATTAAAAAAGAAATGCAAAAGGGCATTATGTTTAATTTGCCTTGGATAGATTATTCTCCAGATTACGGAATGCATCAGGATGGTGGTCATCGTATTAAAGCAGCTTGGCGATTAGGAATTAAATCTATGCCAGTTTTAATCATTACTCATTCTGAAAAGTTAACCTGAATTTGATAAAAAGGGTCGGGTTGGACTTGCAAAAAGAAATAGACCCTAGGCAAACATTGAAAATCTCCGCATCACAAAATATCACATTTTTAAGTATTCCTTCGATCTTTCTGAAGTGGAACTTTACTGTGATAGTCTTGTCTAATTTTTCAGGAGCACGGATGCGCGTAAAACTACTGGTGTTGGCAGTTTTTGTAATTACAAATGCGGCTTTGCTGCAGGCCAATATTTATACGGTGGGTCCCGGCAAAACCTATGCCAGTTTGACCGCCATGCATACCGCGGTGGGGAATTTGCAGCCCGGGGATATTGTGCAGGTCTATTATAAGGCCTCCCCGTATTTTAATGAGGCCATCAAATGGACGGAGAGCGGAACAGCCGTCAGCCCCATCACCATCGTGGGCATAGGTTCGCCAAAGCCGGTCATCGATGGGACAGGTCTTGACGTGACCGGTGCCGGGGCTGTCCCCAGGGCGCTTTTTCAGATCAACGGCAGCCATTGGGTCATAGACAATATCGAATTCCAGAACGGCTGGAACGATTCGGGCAACGGCTCCGGGCTGCGCATCACCGGCGGGGCCGACGATACGACCATCCAGAACTGCTATATCCATGACAACCAGATGGGATTGATGTGCGACTCCAACGACCACCTGCTCATCCAATACTGCGAGTTCAACTACAACGGCGCGCTGGGCAGCGGGCCTCCGCACAACATCTATATCGACACCTGCCAGAACGCGACCATCCAGTATTGCTACATCCATGACGCGCCCAATGGGTTCAATGTGAAGAGCCGCGGTCATTTCACGGCCCTTTTATACAACTACATCGCGAATTCAGCCAACGGGGAAGTGAATTTTGTCGATGACACCACGACCACGCCGGCCAACAGCAACGCGGTCTTGATCGGCAACACCCTGGTCACTCTGGCAGGCCGTTCTGGAAATGACTGGCAGAATGTCAATTTCGGCCAGGATATCGGAGGCGCCCATAATGGGACCATGTATGTCATAAACAATACGATGGTCGCCAACGATACGCACATCGCGTTCTTAAATGCCTCTGCCGCCGGGGCCTCTATCGTGGCGACTAACAACATCATGGTAGGGAGCAACATTTTGGTCAACACCACCAACGGCCCCAATTTTCCGGCCAATGTCTCAGGTTCCTATAACTGGGTCCCTAGTACGGCCACGATACCCGGCACCTTTGCCAACAGCGTCCTGGGGGCAGCGCCCGGGTTTGTGAATCCCGGCGCTAACAATTATCACCTGCTGGCCTCTTCAGGATGCATCAATCAGGGGAAGAATCCGCCCCTTAATTATGTGGACGGCAGCGGGAACTCCCAGTCAGGGGTCCCGGTCTACGAGTATGTACAGCAGCTCACCTTCACGGCCAGGGTCAGCGACGGCGCCCTGGATATCGGCGCTTATGAATATGTGCCGAACCAAACGCCGACTTTTTCAGCGACGCCTTCTGCGACCCCCACGACGACCGCTACCAGGTCCGCAACCGCGACCACAAGCCAAACCCCGACCGCCAGCCAGACACCGACAGCCTCCAGCACGGCCACCCAGACCGCCACCTATACCATCACCCTGACCCCTTCCCAGACCCTGACTTCCAGCCAAACGTTTACTCCCAGCAATACGGCCACGATCACCAATACCTCTACCCAGACCAACACCTCTTCCCTGACCTTGACCTCGAGCCAGACCTCTACCCAAAGCCAAACCGGGACGGCCACAACTACCTCAACCACGACCGCCACTAAGACGCAGACAGCGACCTCCACTCAGACCGGCACGGCCACCATGACCGGAACAGCTACGCTTACTTCCAGCCAAACCCTGACCTCCAGCCAGACCAGCACCGTGACCCAGACAGGAACAGCGACTAATACCCCCACGGTGACAGCCACGGCCACGCAGACCTATACAGCGACCCAGACTGCCACCATCACGCAGACTTTTACGGTCACTATGACCTCCACGGTGACCATGACCTCGACGCAGACCTATACCTCGACCCAGACCTCCACGCCTTCGCAGACTCAGACCCCGTCCATGACCTTCACGCCTTCGTTGACTTTTACCAATACGCCGACTTTTATTACCACCCCGCCCACAATAGGCACCTCGTTTATTTACCCTTCGCCGGCAACAGGTGATTCAGCGACCATTGTTTACCTGATGCTAGGACCGGGGACTGTGAAGATACGGGTTTATAACGAAGCCGCGGAACTGGTGGCGACCATAGAAGAGCCAAGGCAGGGAGGGCCGCAGGCGAGTATTTTGGATGTCAGAAATTTTGTTTCCGGTGTTTACCTGTACATGGTCAGCATCAAATACAATTCCACATACACTTACCAGGGTTCTACCAAGATAGGGCCGAAAAAGTTTATAGTCCTTCGTTGAGCGCTAAGCGATCTTCCGCTACTTTACGGTTTTGTGGCTGATCTTCTTGACGAGGGCTCCCTGGTTGCTGGCGACAGCGAGAATTTCCGAGGCAATTTGGTCGGCAATCTCCAGGCTCGCAAAAACAATGGCATACCTTCCCGTGATGGTCTGTCCGTCTGTGGTGGTGAATGCTGTCCGATAAACCGTCTGGGATTGGTTGTCCGGCTGGATGCCAAAACCGGGGTCGGTCACGACCGTGATGGAATTGATATAGTTCAAATCCACAAAAATGTCATGCTTGATGAGCTGGCCCGCCGAGTTGGGGTCGTTGTCCCACTCCCCAAAAGGCTGCCTGGTCGTGCTGTCCCCGCCGTTGATATCCGTGACCGAGGATTCGCCGTGCAACTGTATCCTGGCGTCGGTCACATACTCCGCGCTCTGGTTGTAGTACTGTTTGCACAGGCGATGGGTGTTGCCGAGGAAGAAATCCACCACAGCGGTAAAATTTCCATTGTCGTTTATATCGTTGACCAGCTGCTGTGCCGTGATCTCGCTATCGTCGGCCAGGGCCAGCCCCGCCAGATCAAACATGGCGGCTAATAAAATAAGTGCCATTATTTTTTTCATCAGGGAACCTCCTTTAAATAATTTGCGGCCTTTCATTGAAATGAATTACAGATATTAAGTATATCAAAGGCAAACATCGAAGGTAGCCCTGCCCACCAATCATGAATTTCTAAAAAGCGAAAGTTGGGCCGATAAAGAAGAATTGGTTGGTTTCCATGGGATCTTCAAAATAATCGATCTTTAGGGAAACACCGATGTCCCTGGTCACCAGAATATCCAGCCGGTTGCGGGTGGTGAAATAGGCCCGCTCGCCGGGGGCCATGCGGAAATAAAATCTATGGTCCAGCCTGATGAAGCGCATGATATTCAGCTCCAATTTTGCTCCCAGGGATAGGTAATTAAGCCAAGCACCCGTATTATCCATGGTGTAACCCTCCATGCCTCCCGTGCCGGTTGCCACCATGGTCATGCCGTACTCTTCGCTGAAATATCCCACGAAAGGGGTCAGACGCATGAAATCATTTTTGTAAGACAGTCCCAGGGTGGGGTGAAAAGCAAACACAGAGGTATTCAAAGCTATTGAATCCGTACCCATGGTCTGAGCGATATTTCCCTGGAGGACCGAGTTAGTATCCAGGTAGTCCATCGCAAAACCAAAGGCTGGCTGCCAGATCTGGTCGGCAAACATATAGTAGTTTACATAGAACATAAAACCGTTCTCTACGGTGTTGTCCAATATAGAATAGTGGCCCAAGCAGCCGATGGACAGGCTGGGATTGGCATACATCATAAAAATCCCATAGAGTGGGCCGGATAGGCTGAGATTGGATGACCCCGGGATCACCACCGTATCGCTGGTCCAGCCCATCTGCGGAGCAAATAATACAACGGAATGTTTGGGCGATCCCTGGCTCTGCGCCGCGAGGGTGACCGGACTGGGGGCGGATAACATTTCTTGGGCATAAAGGCTTAGATGAGACATAAAAGCCAAAGTGATTAAAATGCCCAATATGAGGCATAGATAGTTTTTACTGTTAATCATAAAACTTCTTTCATAGCGACATTTAAATACAGGCGTAATTTTACATTTTTTTCCAGATTTTGGTAGGTGCAATAAAAATTGGTTTAAGTTTGACAGATATCTGAAGGGGGATAGAATTGTTGCTGGGCCGTAAATTATAAAACGCACACCCTTAAAGTGAGATGTATATTGGAAAATGAAGATAACATGAGTTCAAAAATACCTGCTATGTCTCATGGCCGGGCTTTGGTCTACCAAAAAATATTGGACGCCTCAGCCAGGGATCCCCGGCGCTATACCGAACGGTACAGGCCGCAATACCACTTCACGCCGGTGGAGGGCTGGATCAACGACCCCAACGGCCTGGTGTTCTTCAACGGGGAATATCACCTTTTTTACCAGCACAAGCATCCCGGGCTAACAGACCCCCTGACCTGGGGAAAGCATACCGGGTTGGCAGACCAGATGCACTGGGGCCACGCGGTCAGCCCTGACCTGATCCATTGGACCCATCTGGCCCCGGCCATCGAACCGGACAGCCTGGGCGCTATCTGGTCAGGAAGCGGCGTGGTGGATCAAAAGGACTCCAGTGGATTTTTCAACGGTAAACCCGGCCTGGTCTGCCTTTATACCTATATGGACCCCCAGGAACAGGGCCGTCAATCCGGCGCATTGGCTTACAGCGCGGACGGACGGCAGTTTTTTAAGTACGAAAAAAACCCGGTCATTCCGCAGCTGCGTTACTGGCCAGGACAGGCCGATATTGTTGATTTCCGGGATTTCAAACTGTTCTGGCACGAACCGACCCAGCGCTGGGTGACCATCGTGGCCGGCGGAAAGGTGCGGTTTTTTTCCTCGTCAAACCTCGTCGAATGGAAGTTCGAAAGCGATAATGAGGGGCTGGATACCGAGTGCCCCGACCTTTTTGAACTTAGCGTGGATGGTGACCCTGGACAGACCAGATGGGTGCTCAATGGCGCGGGACGCTGGTATGTGGTGGGCCGTTTTGACGGGCACAAATTTCTGCCTGAGTCCGCCAAGATACCCATGAACTTCGGCCCTGATTCCTATGCCTCCCAGACCTGGAGCCACGAGCCCCAGGGCCGCTGTTTGATGACCTCCTGGCTTTTTTATTGGAGCTATCATAATGTCTGGCCGACCAAGCCGTTCGAAGGGGGCTGCCTGACCCTGACCCATGAGCTTAAATTGAAAACTTTTCCGGAGGGCTTGCGGCTGACCCAGACGCCCATCGAGGAAATGAAAAAAATACGCGGGAAGCCAAGGCAATGGAAGAGTCAGTTGGTCAAGCCTGGTATAAATTTGCTGGAGGTTGTCCATGGCACCGCGCTGGAGATCGTGGCGGAATTTGAACTGGGTACGGCCAAGGAGTTTGGATTTAATGTATTCAAGGGTAAGATGGAGTGTACAAAGGTAGGGTATCGCGCCGGGGAAGGCAAACTTTTTGTGGACCGCCGTGAGTCAGGCCAGATGGTGGCCCCGGATTTTGGAAAAGTATTTGAAGCGTCGCTGGCTCCTGTGGCTAACCGGATCAAAATGCATATTTTTATCGATGAGTGCACGGTCGAGATTTTCGGCAATGAGGGCAGGGAAGTCATCACCTGCCTGGTACTGCCCGCGGCCGGGAGCGATGGACTGGAACTTTTTGCCGTGTCCGGCGAGGTGCGCCTGTGCTCCCTAGAGGTCTATCCGCTGCATAGTATTTGGCACTAAATAAAAGTTATACTAGTTAATATAGTGAGTGGATCCGAAAAAGGAGACTTATGGTTCTAATAACTTATTTTACCCGCACTGAGAATAGCCGGGTGATCGCTGAAATGATCCGTCAGGCGACCGGGGGAGATATTTTTGAAATAAAGTCCGTCCAGCCCTATCCCGAGGACTATGACGCCTGCGTGAAGCAGGCGAAGAGCGAGCTCGAATCCGGCGCCCTGCCGGCTTTGCAGGGCAAAGTGGCGGAACTTAAGAAATACGATGTGGTCGTTATCGGATATCCCTGTTGGTGGAGTACTTTCCCGATGCCGGTCAAAACCTTTTTGACGGAAAACGATTTGTCCGGCAAGACCATCCTCCCGTTTTGCACGCACGAGGGCAGCGGCATGGGGAACAGCGTCGAAGACATTAAAAAGTTCTGTCCAAAAGCCAGAGTGCTGGAAGGTCTGGCCATCCGCGGGTCGAGCGTCAAATCCAGCCAAAGCAGGGTGCTGGACTGGCTCAAAGCCCTGAAAGTCATCAAGTAAATATAAGTGGAGGCCTAGGCAATGTCAGTCTATCTGATCGTGGAAGCCACCAAGATCATCGACAAGCATAAATACGACGAGTATATCCGCAGGGCCCCGCAAACCATCCACAAATTCGCCGGAAGATACCTTGTCCGCGGGGGCCAGGTCAAGTTTTTAGCCGGAAAATGGAAGCCCGAACGCCTCATCATCATCGAGTTCCAGACCATGCAGGAGTTCGAGGGCTGGTGGAATTCGCCTGAGTACGCCGCTGTGGCGCCCTTGCGCGAGCAGGGAGCCGAGACCAACGCCATCGTGATCGAGGGCCTGTGAGCGGCGTGTTTTTGTCCAAATCAAAGTTCCTCAACGGCCTGCAGTGCCCCAAACTCCTGTGGTACGCCATCCACAAGCCCAGCGCTTTTCCGGAACCCGGCCCCGCGGTGCAGGCGGCGTTTGACCAGGGTAACCAGGTGGGCGAACTGGCCCGCACTCTTTTCCCGGGCGGGATAAAGCTGGAAAGGGAACACAATCCCCTGGCCCAGTCCAGGAAATCCCTGGAAGCCGCCAAAGCCCGCAAACCGCTTTTTGAGGCTGGTTTTGTTTTTGGCCGTGCTTACGCCCTGGCCGATATCCTTGTCCCTGTTGCGGCCAACCGCTGGGACTTGATCGAGGTCAAAAGCTCCACGGGGGTCAGGGAAGAGCATTTGTTGGACACGGCCTATCAACGGTGGACTTACGAGGGCGCAGGGCTGTCCATCAACAACTGCTCGGTCATGTACCTGGACAGGGAATATGTGCGTGAAGAAAAGCTGGAGCCGGAAAAACTATTGGCACAGCAGGATGTGACCAGCCAAACTTTAGAGCTGGTGCCCCAGGTCATCCGGGAGGCCGCCAGGTTGCGGCAAGTGTTGGACCAAAAGCAGGCGCCGGAGATCAAAATCGGACCTCAATGCCGTACTCCCCACGAGTGCCCGCTGATGGAAATGTGCTGGGGGTTTTTACCCCAGGAAGACGGTGTTTTTTCCTTGGTCAGCGGGACCCAAAAAGCGTTCCGCTGGATGGGGCAGGGGATATTGAGCCTGGCTGGCCTGCCGGAAAAAGCCAAGCTCTCGCCAAAGCAGGCCATCCAGGTCGGATGCGTCAGAAGCAAACAGCCCTACGCGGACAAAAAAGGGATCAAAATATTCCTCGGTGGCCTGGCCTACCCGCTTTATTTCCTGGATTTTGAGACCATGGGGCTGGCTATCCCGCCCTATAGCCGGTCCAGCCCCTATGAAAATATCCCTTTCCAATACTCCTTGTTCGTGGTCAAAGAAAAAGGGGCCCGGCCGCAGGGCCACGCCTACCTGGCTCCGGGCGATATCGACCCGAGGCCGGAGATCCTCAAACAGCTCAAGTCCCTGCTGGGCGCCAAAGGCTCTATCGTCGCCTACAACGACGCTTTTGAAAAAGGCGTGCTGCGGGATTCCGCTGAAGCGTATCCGCAATACAAAAACTGGGCGGCCCGGACGAACAAGAGGATGGCGGACCTGCTGGAGCCTTTTAGGAGGTTCCTCTACTACCATCCGGCACAGCAGGGCAGCGCCTCGCTCAAGGCCGTGCTGCCGTGTCTGACCAGCCTGAGCTACGAAGGGATGGGGATCGCCAACGGTGCCGTGGCCACCAGCGACTACTGCCGGGTGACCTTTGGCCAAACCGTGGACCCCAGGGACAAAGAGGCGGTGAGGGCGAACCTGGAAAAATATTGCGACCTGGACACCGCTGGGATGATCGAAATCGTGGAAAAACTCAGGGAGCTAGCCGGTTAAAGTCTATTTCTTACCCTGCTGGGCCATCCGGTCCTTCACGAAGTAAAGGGTATCCTTGAGGCTGTAGAGCATGGGGATGTATTTGCGCGAAACACGCACCCGGTTGGTGCGCTCCTCCAAATGATCCATCCGCTCCTTAAGGTCCGGCGTCGGGGGCTTGTTCCCGAGTTTGTTGAGCTCGGATTCCAGCCAGTTGAGCTCGCCGTAGAGCAAAAATATCCTACGTTGCATTCCCCAACCGTACAAAGCGGTAAGGCCTTTGACCAGAGGGTACATCAGCCCGATGACGGGGATGAGCAGGACCACGAATTGCTCCAAAAGGACGGCCAGCCAGAAAGGCAGGAAACGCTGCAGGAAAGGCTTGCCGGACTTGTAGTAGTGCCGTGCCTCCGGGCTCAAGGGGAACTCCAGGGAATCCGGGGCCGGGAACTCGCCGGCCTTGTGCATCAAGCCCCGGCGGCTGTGCACTTGGCTCATGACCTCCATCAAAAGGTACTGGAGGGCCGGGTGCATGTCCCCGCGCACGATGAGGCTGGTTTTGGCGGCCAGGAGGTTGAGGTCGTGCGGCGGGTCGTCTTTTTCGAGGTTAAAAACACCGGCCGGCAGGGTGACCTTGCTGAGCGAGGGAAAGAGCGCCACATAGGCATCCGCGCGGGTGAAGTTGGCCACGTCGATCCCTTCGGTACGCACCAGCTTGCGCACCACGGGCGAGGCCAGGGAACTCACGATGACCGCCGCGTCGATCTTATCCGACAAGAGGGCCTTTTCGGTCTCCTCGGGCAGGTAGCTCAAAGCCTTGAAAGAGCCGATATCAAGCGCGTTGCGTTTCAAAAGTTGGTTGAAAAGCACTCTGGAGTTACTGCCTTCCGGGCCTATGGAGACCCGTTTGCCTTTTAATGAGAAAAGGCCGCGGTCCGTGATCGTGTGGTGGGCGAAGAACCACATGGGCTCGTAACCAATGGTGCCCAGCGATAATAGTTCTTCTGTGTCGGTTTCTTCGGAAAGGCCGCTCATGACAAAACCCGCCTGCACTCCGGAACGGGGGTCGTTCAACCGATTGAGGTTGTCCATACAGCCTTCCGTGGGGACGACGATCAGGTCAACGCCTTGCTTTTCCAGCAGGGCTTTGTAGCGCTTGCCAAAGACCTCGTAGGCGCTTCCCTCGGGGCCGCAGGCCATGATGATGGTGCGGGGAGGCAGGGGATGGAATAAAAATATGAGCCAGATGACCGTAGCCAAGATGATCACGCTGGAGACCAGCATGGTTTTGACGCTGTGGTGGGCCAGAAAATGATGGAAACCGTGGATATATTTTTCTTTAAAATCGGCCATGAACGACTCCTTTCAGCAAGATGACGGAAATAATTCCAAAAAGATTATAACTCAATCCGTACTGATTAAAAGTCCATTAAATGACTTTCATCCACTTGTTTGGCCGGTACAATTGGTTTATCATCAACCCTTGAGGTGACCCGATGAGTATTAAGAAAAGTCAAAACGCGACCCTGCCAACCCCGGAAACGCATTATCAAGGGAACACCCTGAGGGACGTGATCCTGGGAGGCCAGGACGGACTGGTCAATGTCCTGGGTGTCATCTTCGGGGCTTCCGCCGCTACCTCGGACCCCAAGATCATCATCGGGGTGAGCCTGGCCGCTACTTTTGCCGAAACCCTGTCCATGACCGCCGTGGCCTATACTTCCTTTAAATCCGAGAAAGAACATTACGAGAGCGAACTAGCCAGGGAAAAATGGGAAATAGAAGAGCTCCCGGAAAGGGAGACCGAAGAGATCAGGGAGATCTACCAGAAAAAGGGTTTTAAAGGCGACCTGCTGAACAGGATCGTCAAGAAGATCGTTTCCGATAAGCAGATCTGGCTGGACATCATGATGAGCGAGGAGCTCGGGTTTGCCGCGCCGATGCCCTGGTCGGCTGTTTACAAAACAACGGCAGTGGTGGGGATATCCACCCTGCTGGGTTCTCTTGTCCCGCTTTTTCCCTATTTTATTTTTCCCCAAGACCTGCGACTTGTTGCTTCCGTTCTAGTCTCCGCCCTGGTTTTGTTCGGGATAGGGTTTTATAAGGCCAAGGTCATGGCCGGCAAATATTGGCGAAGCGCTTTGGAGATGATGTTCATCGGCCTCATCGCGGCCGTGGCCGGCTACGCGGTCAGCCTTTTGTTCACCAGGGGCTATACGTCTTAGGAGGGGGAAAATGGCCAGTTGCAGTTATTGCGGCACCACGATCCTTTTCGGAGGGATCCGGCAGGATGAATACCTTTTTTGCGGGGCCAAATGCGCCAGGCAGGGCGCGGCCCTGGTCCACGCCAAGGACATCTCCCTGAACCTGGCCGAAAAAACGGCGCGGGAGATCTTTTTCGGCGATTGCCCCCGCTGCCATGGCAAAGGGCCGGTGGACCTCCATACTTCCTACGAAGTGCTGTCCTTCCTGTTTATGACCCGCTACAGCAGCCATCCGTCCATCTGCTGCCGCTCCTGTGGGAACAAGCAAAGGCTCAAGGGATTCCTCTACACCTTTTTCCTGGGCTGGTGGGGTTTTCCCTGGGGGCTCGTGATGACCCCGTGGTATCTCGCCAAGAACCTTTTTGGGATCATGCACCCTACGGAAACCAATCTGCCCTCGGAAGCTTTGGTCAGGATCGTGCGCGTCAATATCGCGGCCCAGGCTTTGGCGCAGAAGAAAATGCAGGCCTGACCCCAATGGCACTGGGTCAAGGCCGTTCCCTGGATGAAAAGATTTTTGGTGGTAAACTAAACAAGGTTATTTAACTCAACAAAGGAGGAATCATGATGAATTTACTGAAACTAAAATTTTTGGGTAAGTTCAAGGATTTTGGACTGTTGGCGATGAGGCTGGGGGTCGGCGGGATGTTCGTGTTTGTGCACGGCGCACCCAAAGTCATGGGAGGACCGGACCTGTGGGTCAAGATCGGCGGAGCCATGGGGAACCTAGGCGTCAGTTTTGCCCCGACTTTCTGGGGATTCATGAGCGCCATGGCTGAATTTTGCGGGGCCATCCTGATCGTCCTGGGGTTTATGACACGGCCCGCTGCGGCAATCCTGTGTTTCAATATGATCGTGGCCATGACCATGCACTTCGCCATGCACCAGGGCATTGATGTGGCCTCGCACGCCATTGAGGTTTTTTTCGTTTTCGCTTGCCTTTTGTTCACGGGGCCAGGCAAATACAGCATCGACCGGGATTAAACAAGCTCTTCCAAGCGACCTAAAATGGCCAAAGAACTTCCCCTCATCCTGGGGGGACACAGCTTTATCCAGCAATTGGGAAACGACCCGCCGGCTTCTCCCAAAGAGCAGTGCGAGATTGTGGCAGAATGTTTGGACAGTGGAGTTGTCTGGTTCGACGTGACATACCAGCCCGAGCGCCTGGCTCTGGGCAGAGCGCTTCACAAATTGGGACGCCACAAAGAAGCGCGCATCATTGCTTGGAATTTTTTCCACGGGTTTGAGGCCGGCGAGGAAGTGGGCGGGCCGGTTTATTATCAACCCAGTCATCTCCACCTCATGCTCAAGCAACTGCGCACCGACCATATCGACGCCCTCGTGGTCCATCCGCTCAAAGACGCAAGGCGCAACGAAAGCCAGCTCAAACTGGCCCGGGCCTGGCAAAAACAGGGAGCCGTGGGAACTCTCGGGCTTTGGGGACCGGAACGCAATGTCGATAAGCTTTATACTTTGGGTAATCCTTATGCTTTTATGGTCAAACCTTACAATGTCACGACCAAGGATTCGCCGGTTATATTCGAAAAGTGCAGGATGCTGGCCTGGTTGAACTTTGCCTGTTCTCCTTTTGTGCGCGGCTGGGAACTGGACAGCCTTGTGAAAAGGGCGATGAAAAAGGACAAGGCCGGCGAAAAAGAAATCCGGCAAAAAATCGCCGACCACATGCTGAGATACTCGCTGTTCCAGCCCTATGTGGACAAGCTCATCGTGGCCATGCGCAAAAAGCAATGGATCAAGAAGAACATCCAAAGTTATTGGAAGGGCAAGCTCGCCTCACCGGAAAACCGCTGGCTGATGGGCCTGGTCGGCCGATAAAAAGGGGGAATATTGTGATAAGACCGCTCTTAATTTTCGTGCCTTTGCTAATGGTTGCCTTTGCCAGCGTGGCGCAAGCTGGAGGTGGCCGGTCCAATCTGCGGGATTACGCCCAAAAAAGGAATTTTCTGATCGGAACCTGCGTGGACATGAGAGCCTTTTACAAGGACGCCGCCTACACTGCCATTTTAGCCCGGGAATTCAACGCTCTGGTGGCCGAGAATGCTTTTAAACAAAAAGCCGTCTGGACGGGGCCACATACTTACAATTTCAAGGATACGGATGCCTTGGTTGATTTTGCCCAAAAGCACAAGATGAAGATAAGGGGGCATTGCCTGGTCTGGCATCACGAAGTGCCCCAGTGGCTCAAGGAAGGCCATTATTCGGGTAAAGAGGTCAACGACCTGCTCAAGGATTACATCACGGCCTTTGTTTCCCGCTACAAGGGCAAAGTGGACCAGTGGGACGTGGTCAATGAGGCTATTGACGATAAAACTTTCGGGCTGAGGCTGGACTCTTTTTGGTTCCAAAAACTCGGTCCGGAATATCTCAGCCTCGCTTTCCAGTGGGCGCATAAGGCCGACCCCAAGGCCAAGCTCTACTATAACGAGTACAGTGCCGAAGATATGGGAAAAAAATCCGAGACTGTTTACGGATTGCTGGCGGACCTCATGAAAAATAAGATCCCGGTCTCAGGAGTGGGTTGGCAGTGCCATATACTGGAGCAAGGCTGGCGCACCAGCGAAGATATGACTAAAAATGCCAAGAGGCTGGGGAAACTGGGACTGGAAATCATGGTCACGGAATTGGATGTGTCTATCAAGCTTCCCACCACCAAGGAGAAATTACTGGAACAGGCCCAGTGCTACAGGGATATGATGGATTTTTGCCTTAAAACGCCCCAGGTCAAAGGCCTGCTGATGTGGGGGTTCACCGACGCCCATTCCTGGATACCAAGTTTTCAACCCGGCAAGGGAGACGCGCTCATTTTCGACAAGGATTACCAGCCCAAGCCTGCCTACCAGGCCATGCTGGAAGAACTAGCCAAGGGGAAGAACAAAAAATAAGAAGGAGGGAAACGGACATGGCTGTATGCAGTTACTGCGGAACAACGATACTTTTCGGCGGGATACGCAAAGATGAATATACATTCTGCAGCGCCAAATGCGCCAAGAACGGCGCTCCTCTGGTCCTGGCTAAGGATGTGCCGCTGGCCGTAGCGGAAAAGACCGCGAGGGAGATCTTCTTTGGCACCTGCCCCAGATGCCACGGGAACGGGCCCGTGGATGTCCACAACTCCTACGAGGTATCCTCGTTCATTTTTGTCACGAACTCCAAAAGCACTCCGCATGTGTGCTGCCGTTCCTGCGGGAATAAATTCCGTATCAAAGGGCTCATTTATTCTCTGTTCCTGGGCTGGTGGGGAGTGCCCTGGGGAGTGGTCATGACACCCCTCCAGATCGTGAGGAACCTGACCGGACTCCTGCACCCGGCGGACAACAACACTCCGTCCGCGGACCTCATCCGGATAGTCCGCATCGGTTTAGCGTCCCAATCTCTGGCGGACACAAAAAAACCTTCCTAGTCCTAATTACTCATAGTGATGGGTTGTTTTGGTCCAGGCATAACCCAGGCCGAGGCGGAATTCAACGGTAAAAGAATTAACACCTCCTGGGAATGAGTAGTTGGACTGGATATTTTGATTGCCGGCTGAAATCATGAGCAGGTCAATGCTCCATTGATGGTCAAATATCCATTGATATCCTAATCCTGACGCGAAAGCTGAAATGGTGTCATTTTTTGTCCCTAAATTATCCGCATGAATATTAATATCCTGGTAAAGATAACAAAGTAAGAGATAAAACCCATTGGGGGCGTTTTGATAGGTATACATTTTGAAGCCCCCGGTGATCCCGTCAGAAGTTAAACCGCATCTATCAGCGCTGGCATTCCAATAATTCCCTTTGACCATGAAAGAAAAATAATTATTAAAATACTTTTCGTACTGGAGGTCCAAGATGGGATAGATGGTCTCTGTAGAGTTAAAAGGAGTGTCGAATGTTTTGGGCACGAAATTCAACGTAGCGATCTGGTCCTCATGGACCTGTTCCACCCAATCAGCACAGGAGCAGGAAGCTGAATAAAGCAAGGCAACAAAGGTGATAATGGAAAAAAATATTTTCATTTTTTGAGGTCTTTGGCCGAAGGGTAGGGACGGCAATCAGGATAGGAGGACGGGTTAAGATAGGTCTTAAAGGTAATAGCCCAGAGGCCTCCTAGAACAAATGCTACAAGACCACTGCTGGCGTCTTGATGGTTTTTGCCCATGACCGCGTATATCCCATAACTAAGCCCAAGCCCGATAGCAAAATAGGGACCAAGATCATAGGCATTTTTTTCTCTCATCCACTGGCATTCTTCACGGGTATGGTATTCCTTACCTAGTTCCAGGGATGGCTGCTTGTTGGGGGAGACGTTAGCCTGGTTCTGCTGGGCTGGCTCACTGCCTCCTGTAAATTCTGCGGGTGGCTTGGAGCAGTCAGGCGCGTAGGTAGATGCCCACCATCCACCCAAAAACTCGCCGATGGTCCCGCCCAGGAGAGCAGTGATGAGGGGTGTAAAATTATATTCATCAGGAGCGCTTTTGGGGGAAGCATAATAACCAATAGCTCCTCCCAGGAGCATTCCTCCGATCAGGCCGAGCATGGTACCTCCGAAGATGATATTTTGTCGGGTATTCAGGCAATCTTTATAACTGGTGAAACGTGGGCCGCTCACAGTTTTAGGGTTTTCAAAATCGTTAGGATGGGCAGCCTTTTCTTTTTGATATAGTTCCTCGGTTGTGGGCAAACAATCGCAGGTTGGAATTTTTGAAGGATAGAGCCATTGGGAGATAAAGTAACCGCTGACGCCGCCAACCAGCATGGCGACCTGAGGTGTCCAGTTGAAATTAGCACTTTCCGAAAGGGAATCGGAGCTGTTGGCTGGGGATAAAAATACCCCTCCGAGACCGCCCAGCGTCGCACCGATACCAACTCCCAGCAGCGTTTCATATCCTGTATCATTGGCGACTAGATATACCCTTTCTTTCTCACATTCCTCTCGTGTTTTAAAACCGCTCCAGTAAGCCAGAGCGTCCTTTTTTACATCACCAGGATTTTTGGGATTAATGTTCAAGTTATGATCAGCAAAAGCATAAAAATTAAGGTCATGGGAGCTGTTGGCATAAACCAAGCCAGGTAAAATGAGGGTACCAATAATAGTGAAAATTAAAAAAATGGATAGTGGTTTTTGGAGGTTTTTAAATACGTAAATCATAAAAATGATGATACCCTCAACTGGGAAAAAAGCAAAACTGTAGCGGATAGGAAAAAGTGGATTAGGCACAATTTTACGGTTTTTATTATGACCTTTGGCATGGTCTGCTTTTGGATTAGTGCTAAAATAATCATAAAATAATTCGAATAGGGGAGGGAAAAGCATGATGAATTTGATAAAACTGAAATTTTTAGGGAAGTTCAAAGACCTGGGGCTGCTGATAACGCGCCTGGGAGTCGGCATCATGTTCGTTTTTGTCCATGGCGGCCCAAAAATGATGGCCGGGCCCGACATGTGGGTGAAATTGGGCGGAGCCATGGGGAACCTCGGCGTCACCTTTGCGCCGACCTTCTGGGGATTTATGAGCGCGTTCGCGGAGTTCGGCGGAGGCATCCTGCTGATACTCGGGTTTATGACCCGTCCGGCTTGCGCCCTGCTTTGCTTTAACATGGTCGTGGCCATGATGATGCACTACGCCATGCACGATACCATGGCCACTGCTTCGCATGCCATTGAGGTGTTTTTTGTTTTTGCCGGCCTTTTGTTCGTCGGCCCGGGCAAATACAGCATTGATAAAGAATAAATCAGAACGGAATTTGTAGGGGCGTATTGCAATACGCCCCTACATTTACTTTTTAGCTGACCGTTACCTTGGAAAAGAAAACAGTTCTTTCAGGAACAAATTTTATTTTACCGACCGCATTGACCCTACCCTTTAGGCGAATGTCCGCCGAGGAACTGCCCACCATGACTTTGAAATACCCTGGCTCCACCACCAGTTCCATATTCCTATCCAAAAATGCCATCTGCTCTAGCGCTAATTCAAAAGTCACTTTTTTCTTCTGTCCCGCTTTGAGATGGATACGTTGGAAACCTTTTAATTCCATATTGGGCCGGGCGAGAGAGGACGCTTCGTCGGTCAGATATAGCTGGACTACTTCGTCTCCTGCGACCTTGCCCGTATTTTTGAGCGTGAAACTGATCTTGACCACGCCCGAAGTCTGCACAGACCGCGGAGTGATGGCCAGACCGCTGTATTCAAATTTGGTGTAGGACAGACCATGGCCAAAAGGGAAGAGAGGCTTCATGTCCATACTGATGTAATCCCCGAACGAGGAAGACTTGCGGTTGTAGTTGATGGGGATCTGGCCCGCGTCCTTAGGAAAAGTGTGGGCTAGTTTGCCACCCGGGTTGTAGTCCCCGAAAATGGTGTCCGCCACGGCGTTGCCGCCCTCCTCGCCAGGATACCAGCACTCCAGGACCGCGTTGACCTTGTCGCGGAGGTATAAAGAGCCGATGGGACGGCCGTTGGTGAGCACACAGATGACGGGTTTGCCGGTGTCGACCAAAGCTTTGAGCAGGTCCTCCTGCGCGCCCATGAGACGGATGTTCTCGCGGTCGCAGCCTTCGCCGGATAAACCTTTGAAAAAGATACCGGAATAGTCTCCGATACAAGCTATCACGGCGTCGGCCTGGCGGGCCACCACCGCGGCCTGGGCCAATCCGCTCCGATCCATGTCTTTACCGCCCTCGAACATATTGGCTGGAGTTTCAGGCCCGACGGCGGTCGTGACATTGTGCTTGCAGCCCTGGGCATAGAGCACCTGGACCTTTTTACCGCACTTATTCTTGATGCCTTCGAGGATGGAGACCATGCGGATAGAATCTTTTGGTGCGTTCCAGTGGGCCGTAATGTGGTAATCGCCGAAGAGGCAGCGGGTGGTATCAGCATTGGGGCCGACCACGGCGAGTTTCTTTATTTTTTTCATATCGAGGGGCAGGACGCCGTCGTTCTTTAAAAGGACAAAGGTCTTGCTGGCCAGCTCGCGGGCGAATTTGCGGTCCCAGGGAGTGTCAAAATTTTTGGCTGATTTTTTTTCATTTACGAAGGGGTTGTCAAAAAGGCCCAGCAAGTATTTCACCTTTAACATCCTGGAAACCGAGAGGTTGATGGTCTCGATGGAGATGAGCCCTTCTTTAAAGGCCTGCTTGAGAGGCTTGCCGTAGCAATACCGTTCGGGAAGCTCGATGTCCAAACCGGCCTCGAGGGCGGCCACAGCCGCTTCTTTAAGCGAACCCAGGGCTTTGTGGTGAGTATGCAACATAGGGATGGCCATGTAATCCGAAACGATGATCCCTTTGAAACCCCATCGCTCGCGAAGGATTTCGGTCAAAAGCTCCCGGGAGGACGCACAGGGTATGCCGTCCACTTCGTGGTAGGCGTTCATCAGAGAATAGGTCTCGGCGAACCTGACCGCGACCTCAAAGGGAAATAGAAATTGTTCGTGGAATTCGCGCGGGGTCAGATGGGCTGGAGCAAGGTTCCTGCCGCCTTCAGACCAGCCGTGGCCGGCGAAATGTTTGACGGTGGCAATGACGCCTGACCGCAAGTCCTTGCCCTGCAGGCCCATAATATAAGCTGCGCCCATAGCCGCGACCAGGTAGTGATCTTCGCTGAAAGTCTCCTCAGTGCGTCCCCATCGTGCATCGCGTTGGACATCGAGGACAGGGGCCAAACCCTGGTGGCCACCCATACCGCGGATTTGCCTCTTGATGATGCTGGTCATTTTTTCAATGGTGTCCGGGTCAAAGGTGCAGCCTAAGCCGATGGCCTGGGGAAACACCGAGGAACCGTAGCCCAGTGGGCCGGCCAGGCACTCCTCGTGGACCATAGCGGGAATCTTTAAGCGGGTCTTGGTCAGCAGGAATCTCTGGGCCTCATTGTTCACGCGCGCGGAGATCTTGTAGGCGTCCATATGTTCCGGACCAAAGGAACCGAAGGTCCTGGTCAGCTGGCCGATGCCGTGTTTCATATATTTCATGGCCAACTTATTGGAGAACTTTCCTTTTTTATCCCGGATGTAGTCCGCCCTCGCCGAAGTGAGCTGGCTGATCTTTTCATCCAGGGACATGCTTCCGAGCAGATCTTTGACCTTCTGGTCGATCAATACTTCTGACATTATTACCTCCATTTTCAAACTTTATTATTTATTACTGTGGACCAGACGATGGATATCTTTGGCCAGCCGCATACTGCAAAAATTAGGGCCACACATAGAGCAAAAGGTTGAATGTTCTCCGAACTTAGGGTTGGGCATTGAACTTTTGTGAAGATCCCTGGCTGTCTCAGGGTCTAAAGAGAGGTTGAAGTGGTCTGACCAGTGAAAATCGTGGCGAGCCTGGGAAAGCACGTCATCCCGCTCCTGGGCCCCGGGAAAGCCTTTGGCCAGGTCAGCGGCATGGGCGGCTATCTTATGCGCTATCACGCCATTGCGGACGTCATCTTTGTTGGGCAGACCCAAATGCTCCTTGGGTGTCACATAACACAACATGGCGCACCCCAGCCAGCCGATCACGGCAGCCCCGATGCTGCTGGTGATATGGTCATAACCGGCCGCGACATCGGTCACCAAAGGGCCCAGAGTGTAAAAAGGGGCGCCGTGGCAATATTTCATCTGCTTTTCCATATTCTCCTTGATCTTATCCAGAGGCACATGGCCCGGACCTTCGATCATGACCGGCACAGCGTGTTTCCACGCTATTCGGGTCAGCCGGCCCAAAGTCTGCAGCTCCAGGAACTGCGCCTTGTCGTTGGCGTCCGCGATACAACCCGGACGGAGCCCATCACCCAAACTGAAACAGACGTTATAGGTTTTCATGATCTCGCAAATCTCCTCAAAATGGGTGTAGGCAAAATTTTCCTTTTTGTGTATAAGGCACCATTTCGCGTGTATCGACCCGCCGCGTGACACAATGCCGGTGCGGCGTTTATTAGCTAGCCTAATGAACCGGGAAAGGACCCCGGCGTGTATGGTGAAATAGTCCACACCTTGTTCCGCTTGTTCAATGAGGGTATCACGGTAAACTTCCCAGGAAAGGTCCTCAACGGAGCCACCCACTTTTTCCAGGGCCTGGTAAATGGGGACCGTACCTATGGGAACGGGCGAATTGCGAATGATCCATTCCCTGATCTGGTGAATATTTTTACCAGTAGATAGGTCCATCACGGTGTCACTGCCCCAGCGAATGGCCCAGATCATTTTTTCCACTTCCTCTTGGGCCGAAGAGGCCAGGGCTGAATTTCCGATATTGGCATTGATCTTGACTAGAAAGTCCCTGCCGATGATCATGGGTTCCAGCTCGGGATGGTTGATATTTGACGGGATGATGGCCTGCCCTTGGGCGACTTGGTCTCTGACGAATTCCGGCGTGATTTGGGGATAAGGCCGCCCGTTTTTTTGAGCAGGGGAGGGCAGGCCTCGGGTTTCACGAAGCGCCACGAATTCCATTTCCGGGGTGATGACGCCTTTTTTGGCGTAATGCATTTGGGAAACATTGCGGCCAGGCGTAGCTTTTAAAATTTTTCTTTTGAAATTGGGGTTAAAACAGTGTCTTTGAGAATGGCCATGGATCGCCATAGAGGTTGGAAAAGAACCGGACTCAATGTCCTTCTGCCGGCTTAACCATTGATTCCGCCAAGGTTCCAAACCAACGCTTAAATCAATAGTGACCTTAGGGTCAGAATATGGTCCGCTGGTGTCGTAAAGAGTCACCGTCGTTTTTTGATCAGAAAGCAAAACCTGGCGCTGAGGCACTTTAATCCCGTGGATTCTTCCTTGTATATACACCTTTTGGGAACATGGAAATATATACTGGGAAGCCTGAAGGGGGCAATTTTTTTTATTTTGTTTTGAAGACATGAGATAGTTACTCCGAATTTTGAATAACATACTATAATATTTTAAAGCGCCTGGCAAGGTGCGTCATAACGCGGCTCTTTGGGGCGATCGGAAGGGTGAAGTGGAAAAGAAAACCTTGACCATACCAAACTTTATCACCATCATCAGAGTCCTGTTCATTCCCGTGAACCTCGTTTATCTGATCGAGGAAAATTATAAACTCGCTTTGATCTGTTTCTTGGTCGCTGCGTTTTCAGATTTTTTAGACGGTTTTTTGGCCAGGGCCTTGGACCAGAAGTCAAGCCTGGGGGGCTTTTTGGACCCCATGGCGGACAAGCTTTTGGTTTCTGCGAATTTGGTGACTCTACTTTTTTATAAATTGGTGCCGGCCTGGTATGTTGTTTTTGTGTTCAGCCGGGACCTGTTCATTTTAATAGGTTTTGTGCTTTCATATATTTTTTATGGCACCGTTTATATTCTGCCCTCCATCCTTGGAAAAATCACTGTTTTTTGCCAGATGATTTCGATCCTTGCAATTTTATTGAACGCCTCGGGATTATTAGTTGTAACCCAAAGCTGGATGGCGGGCACAATCATCGTGGCTTTTGTGTTGACGATCATTTCAGGGCTGGATTATCTATTTAGGTGGCTTATTCACCATAATAAGTCTACGCCGGAAATTACCACTGATATTCGAAAACTAAAAAAATAATTTAAAAATAATAAATTGGCGGACTAATGCATAAATCAAGAAAACTTGGCAGGGAATCAGACCCAATCCAGGCCATACTAGAAGACAACAACGATCTGCCCAAAATTTCAATTATTGGGAGTCCTAATGTGGGCAAATCCACTTTGTTCAATAGGCTTATTCGTAAAAATATTGCCATTGTGGACAGCACTCCTGGCACAACAAGGGACAGACAAAAAAGAGCTGTTTCTCTGGGAAATGCGCTTGTCTGGCTGGAAGATTGCGGTGGATTTACAAGAAATAAAGGGGACATTGAAACTGAAATAAACAACAGAGTCATTCAATCGATTACTGAAGCTGCGATAATTATTTATGTTTTGGACTTTTTACGAGGTATTAGTGATAGTGATAAAAAATTGCTGGACATTATCAGAAAGCACGAAAATAAATCGGTAATAATTGCTGTAAATAAAGTGGATAACGACAATTTCATCAATAAAAATCCAAGAACTAAAGAATTTTTGAATTTCGGTTTAGGTATGACGGTCTTTATTTCCGCGTTGCATAATAGAGGAATACAAGTATTAGAAGACAACTTAAGTGATTTCATTAATAAAAGATTGCAAACGTCGCCCAGCGGTGAATTGCTGACAAAAACTATTTGCATTATAGGCAGACCAAATGTCGGGAAATCTTCATTGGTCAACGCTCTTTTAGGACAAAATAAAATGATTGTTCACTCAGTTCCAAACACAACGCGAGATTCTGTTGAATTTAATATAAAGTTAGAATCGAAGATCCTAACTATCGTTGATACAGCCGGAATTCGGAAAAAGAAACAAATTCAGGGAAATATTGAGGATTTAGCGGTTACTAAGTCTTTACTTTATATCAGAAAAAGCGACATGGTACTTTATGTTGTAGATGCTCTTATGGGGATAGAGGACCAGGACAAAAAAATAGCAGGGTACATACATCAAGAAGGAAAGAAGTTAATAATTGTTGTCAATAAATGGGATTTAACAGATGGTTTGGAATCAACAAAAAAACAATACACTAGTGAAATAAAAAGAATACTATTTTTTGCTGATTACGCACCAATTGTATTCATTTCAGCTCTAAAAAAGGAAGGTCTTGAAAATTTGAAACTGATGATTGATAATATAGTAGCTGCTAACGAAAAAACCATCGAACAAAAAGAATTAAATGTAATTTTAAAGGAAATGTCTTCGAAACAAGGATTTTCACGTAAAGGGAAATCTTTTACATTAAATTCTTTAACGCAAATTGGGGTCAATCCTCCCAGGTTTTTGATTAAAGTCAGCAGACCAGATCTTTTTCATTTTAGCTTAAGGCGTCAATTGGAAAATAGAATCAGAGATAAATTTGGGTTTTTTGGTACAGCTTTGAAAATATATTTGGCTAAAAATCATAAAAACTAAACGATGGAGTGCTAACTCGTGTTGTCTGTATTTTTTATTCTTACAGTTTCATATCTAATCGGTTCATTTCCAACGGGGTATATCATAGGAAAACTAAAAGGTATTGATATAAGAAAACAAGGTAGTGGCAATATTGGATTTACCAATGTTTACAGGATTCTTGGGCCTTTGCCAGGAATAATTGTATTTATTATCGATTTTTTAAAGGGTTATTTAACTGTCGCCATATTTTGCAATTATTTTGGGATTATTTTAGATTATCCAGTCAATTCTTGGATAAGAACAGGCGTAGGTTGCGCAGCAATTGCTGGCCATAATTGGAGTGTTTTCTTAGGTTTTAAAGGAGGCAAGGGCGTCCTGACCAGCGCAGGTGTTTTTTTTGCTTTATCCCCATTGTCAGCAAGCATTACACTAATTTTCTTTATCATTGTCATATTTATCTGGCACATCATATCTTTAGGTTCTTTGATTTCAGCAATTTTGTTGCCATTTTTAATTTGGATTTTTTCAGAACCCTTACCCGTTCTTTTATTAAGTATTTTGGCCTGTTTTTCAATAATATTAAAACATCGAGATAACATTAGAAGACTTATTGAAGGTAATGAGTATTACTTTGTTTTGTTCAAAAAAAACAATAAGAAAGCAAAAATATCATAAAAAACAAGCTGAAAATAACAGTATTAGGGGCGGGATCATGGGGCATTACTTTATCTATTTTGTTAAATAATAAAGGGAATCAAGTTACTTTATGGGATCCTTCTGAAAATTACTTGAAAAAGCTAGGGAAAATAAGGCAAAATAAGGAGCATTTACCAGGAATTACCATACCGGATTCTATTAGAATCGAATATAATATTGCTAACACCTTAGCCCTGAGTGATATTATTGTTCTGGCAATAATTTCACAAAAAACGAGGTTAATTATAAAAAAGTTTGCTCCATTCTTTCCGAAAAGTGCAATTTTTGTTAATGTTTCTAAAGGAATTGAACGGAAATCGCTGAAAACATTATCGCAGGTGTTTAAGGAAGAGGTGCCCAAATTAATAAGAAATTATTGCGTTTTATCAGGCCCTAGTCATGCGGAAGAAGTTATTAAAAATGTTCCCACAGCTGTAGTAGTTGCTTCAAAATCAAGGAAAATTGCAAAAACAATTCAAAATCTTTTTATAACTCGGAATTTTAGAGTTTACACAAGTAATGATGTAGTTGGAGTTGAGTTAGGTTCAGCCTTAAAAAATGTAATTGCTGTTGCGGCAGGAATAGTTGATGGTATCGGACTAGGAAGTAACACCAAAGCTGCTCTCATTACACGAGGACTTGCTGAAATAACTAGATTTGCTAAAGCAAAAGGCGGGAAAATCATAACAATTACTGGATTAAGCGGTTTAGGTGACCTAATAGTAACTTGCAATAGTAAATATAGTAGAAATAGGTTTGTTGGTGAGCAAATTGGGAAAGGTAGCAAATTAATAGATATTCTCAATTCAAGAAAAGATTTTGTTGAAGGAATTCCAACAACTAAAGCAGTTTATTTACTTTCAAAAAAAAGTAATATTTCAATGCCCATTACCGAACAAATTTACAATGTAATATTTAAGGAAAAATCACCTATATTAGCCATTAAAGATCTGATGACTAGGGCCGGGAAAGCCGAAAATACTTAAGTTTAGAATTTATAATATTTTATGAACTAAGGAGGAATGATGACTAAAGAAGATCTTATAAAAAGTATCGGAACTCTTGGATTTTCAAGAAGAAATTCAGTTCTTGCAGTTGAAGCCATACTAAATTCAATTCGAGAATCCTTAAAAAAAGGAAAGCAGGTTAAAATTACAGATTTTGGAACATTTTTAATCAAAAAAAGGGCTGCAAGGCAAGGTAGAAATCCCAAAACCGGTGTTTCAGTTCAGATTCCAGCGAAATTAATACCTCATTTCAAGGCCAGCAAAAATTTAAAGGAGATGGTCAAAGTTGCTCCTAACTAATTTTGTAAACAACAAATTATTCTATTCAATAAGTGAAGTAAGTAGGTTAACAAAAATTCCTACTTATATACTAAGATATTGGGAAAAGGAATTTAAAGATCTTAAACCAGAGAAAAGTTCGACAGGGCAAAGAAGATATCGATATAAAGATATTGAAACAGTTAAATTTATTTATAAACTCTTGTATCAGGATATGTTTTCTATAAAAGGCGCAAAACGTAGAATTAAAGAGTTAAAGAAAGAGAATAAGCAATTAGGATTTAATCTTGATAGAAAAGAGCCTAATTTATCAAAAGTAATTGAAAAGCTTGAAGAAATAAGGAATTTAATTCAATGATAAAGGCCATGTCCGGTAATATATATTATGTTAACCTTCTTGTATTAAAAAACACCTTCACAAAACAAAATTCTATTAATCAGCTTAATGGTTTTATTTAAGTCCCTGTTCACAACAATATAGTCATATAGAAATATCTTGCTTATTTCTTCATTTATTTTTGATAAACGTTTTTTGATTTCGCATTTAACATCAGTGTTTCTTTTTACAAGTCTTTTTTTTAAATACGATCTTGAAGGAGGCAAAACAAAAATAGAAACTGTTTTATTGAAAAACTTATCAATATGTTTTTTCCCGTTATAATCGACATTTAAAAGAGGGATGTTTCCTAATTTTGTGATACTCCTTAGATTTTGAACGCTTGTGCCATAATAATTGTTATAAATTTTTGCACACTCAATAAAATACCCTTTATTCAAACGTTTTTTAAATTCATTTGAATTAATAAAGTGATAATCAACATGATCGTTTTCATTATCTCTTGGTGGCCTTGTTGTGAATGATATGCTTTTAGTTAACGCTTTGTTTAATTTAATTAAACGGTTGGCAATGGTTGTTTTTCCGGTACCTGAGGGCGCTGAAATAACTACTATAACTTTTTTGTTCTTTCCCATTTTATTCTATGTTTTGCGCCTGTTCTCTTATTTTTTCTATCTCTTCTTTAGCTAGTATTGAAAGTTCTATTACATTTATATCATGACACTTAGAATTTATAGTATTTAGTTCCCTATTTAATTCTTGGCATAAAAAATCCAAATGCTTGCCGCAATTTTTAGAGTTTTCCAATAAATTCTTTATCTTTATAATATGTGAGTTGATTCTGTCAATTTCTTCAGAAATAATATTTCTTTCCAAAAATTTGTTTATAATTTCTACTACTTGTTTTTTTTCGTTATCTTTAGCTGCCATTAATAACTTTATGCTTTTTTGAGCCTTTATATATTCATTATTCAAATATTGTTCAATTCTAGCTTTTAATTTATCAATATATTTATGAAATTTAAAAATATTTAACAGAATACACTTTTTTAAATAAACTCCTTCAATTCCTTTATCTTTTTTTGTTTTATCTATTATTTTTACTAGGTATTTAATACACTTCTTCCAAAATAATTTATTTTCAAATAGATTAATATTCAAACGTTCAATTGACCCTGGTAAAGAAAGTAATTGGAATTCGCCTATATTTTTATATATGCTTCCCAATTTTGATTTTTTTAATTCATTTAAATAAGCATTAATTTGGTTGGGGTTTAATTTGTAGTTTGTGTTATTGTTATTAAATATATCTACGGTTAAATCAATTTTCCCTCTATTAAATGACTTTTTTAGTAGTTTAAAAATGAGGTTTTCTTTTTTGAAAGACTTTACGCTTAATTTTAGGTTAATTTCAAGAAATTTTGAATTGAGAGAGCGTATTTCAATATTTACAGTATGATTCAAATAATAGAAAGTGCCGTATCCATAACCGGTCATGCTACTTATCATTGCGTGGCCTTAGAAAGACAATCCAAAGCAACCACCTTCTTCATCAGTTGCTGAGGCTTTGGGGGCATTACTTAAAGAACTCGATGTTTTGCTGGTTCCGGTTAGGACCTCAGGTATTTCAACAACAGTATGGCTAAGTTTTTCGCGACTTATTTGAGTGTCTTCCATAGTTACAGAGCCAGTTTGCGCAAATGTTTTAGCGCCTTCGATTTGACAATGTTGAATCATGCAATCCTTGGTCGATTGTTCTCCAAATAGGATGCCCCCCCAGCTTGAAGTTCCCTCGTTTGTAGTGAATAGAATGGGTTTATCATGAGTTCCCACAGCTTTTAATGTCCCTAATATCTTTAAAACTAAATCCGGTTTTGTTGATGGAAAAATCACATCTCCCCCGAATTTAATCACCACTCCTGGTTCAATGCTCAGGGTGACTTGCGGCGGTATGATTATGTCTCCAACTATGACATATGGACTATTAGCTGCCCTAAAAGTCATGTTCTCTTTGAAATCACCGCCCGTGACGTAAGTTTGTCCATTCACTTTAAACATGGTAATAGGCACATGGACAATCTCCTCTCCTGTGCCTTCCTCCGTTGATGAGGAAGTGGTAACATTTTGAACCTGTGGATTGTCACCAGGGTTTGGCTGCTGTCCAAATTGTTCCTGGGCATAGAGAGTCGTAAAAGCTAAAATAAATATTAATAAAAAACATAAACGGCAATAATTTCGATACATAATTTCCTCCCGTAGAAAGCAATTAAACCAGATAAATTAATAATTACAAAGACAAATAATTTTTTTTATAACCTGAGCGGAGTCTGAAAAGGATGTCCTCTGCCTTATCTTTTTCATTAAGCTTAATATAGCATTCCGCTAAGAAAAACAAAGAACTTGGTACTAGTTTCGATTGGGGTTGATCTTTTATGAGTTTTTGGAATATTTTAATAGCATTACGAAAATCGTTTTCATAAAAAAAACACTCACCAATTTTATAGCTAATCATATCAACGCATTCAACATCCCTAAATGTTCTTACGACAAAATTGTAATAATAACAAGACTTCTTAAAATCTTTCTTAAAAAAGCAAGAATCAGCCAATAAAAGCGAAGCATAACTACAGACAAATCTATCACTATTGCTGTTCTTTTCAAGGAATCTCACAAAATTATCGTAAGAATTATTGAAACTATTCCTTTCAAATAAATTAATATATCCCATTAAAATAAGCGCCTTATCTGCATAAGGTGCTTCGTTGCCGTACGAAACAATCTTGCTCAGGCCGGCTTGGGCGCTCCTATAATCACCTTTTTCAAAATCCCTTAAAGAATCCATATACTGTTTAAGTAATAAATCTTTATCGGCTATTGGCTGGCTGTAGCAACCGAAGCAAATTAAATAAATTAATAAAAATAAAATAAAATTATATAGAAGATAAAGGAGGCGCTGCATGCGGCCTTATTTTTATCCATTCTTAGAAAGAAATGAGCTGATGGTCGGATTTGAACCGACGACCTATCGATTACGAATCGATTGCTCTACCAACTGAGCTACATCAGCTTCTCAAGCGGTCTCAGCTTGCAAATCGATTTTAGTAATATTGATATCACTAAATGCTTTATCTTGCCATATGATAATCGATTTAATTCTTATTAATTCAAGTAATGCCAAGAATAAAACTACTTTGTGAAGTAGGTTCTGTTGTTTGGCAACGATATCGTTGAACTGGACTTTCTCATTGTTTGTAAAATAGTCTAAAAGTTCATTGATTTTTTGGCTTATCGATATGTCGTCTTTAGCAATTTCATGGATAAACTCCGGTTTAAGCTTGTCAGTGATTTCTTTAAAAGTTCCCAGTAAGTCAAAAAGGTCTAATTTCAATATCTCTGTGCCTTTGGAAATATAGGCAACCGCTTTTGAGCCGCTCCCAAAGATATCCCTTTGCAGCAATTCTTTTTGTTCCAGAGATGTAGCCAAATCTTTGAACTTTTTATACTCTATCAGCCGCTGGATCAGTTCGTCCTTAGTTTCGTCAACCTCCTCAGGTTGAGTTTCATCCCTGGGAAGCAACATTTTGGACTTTATCTGCATCAAGGTGGATGCCATGACTAAGAATTCTCCTATACCCTCCATTTCAAAAAATTTCATTAAATTGACATAGGCAATGAAATCATTAGTGATCTTTAGAATGGGAATATCAAAAATATTAAACTCGTTTTTCCGGACTAGGTAAAGCAGAAGATCCAAGGGGCCGTCAAACGTATTAAGTTGTAGTGAAAATTCCATTTAATCTCCGCAAATAATATTATTTGCTGGCATTATTCACAAGGCCAGCGTCCCTGGAGAACAATTGATCAAGTTCGTTGATGGTCGGAAGGTCCTTAAGGTCCTTGAGGCCGAATTGCTGTAAAAATTCCTTCGTGGTGCCGTAAAGAAAGGGTCTTCCTATCCCCTCCTGCCTTCCGACCAACCTTATCAAATTCCTATCCATTAAAGTATTTAAGACCCCGTCGGAAATCACGCCCCGAATCGACTCAATCTGGACCTTCGTGACAGGTTGACGGTAAGCGATGATGGCCAAGGTCTCCAAAGCCTGTTTGGACAGTTTATTTGAGATGTTCGCTTGTAGAAGTTTTTTGATCCAAGGCGCAAAAACCTGCCTAGTGCACATCTGATAACCATTGGCTATTTCAACAATATGAAACCCTCCGGGGTTTTCCTCGTATTTATTCATAAGTTCCTTAAGGGCGGCTTGTATCAGTTTCGTATCGTTGATGTTTAGCACTTTCTCTACAGTACGAACATCCAAAGGCCCCTCGGAAACAAATAAAAGACTTTCCAGAATATCCTTTAACTCGTTCTTTTCCATACTTTATCCTCAATACAAAGAAGTTTTAAGAGTTTGTCACTGAAAAAGCAACTCAGCTCCTGGGATGAAGGTTTTTGTGGTACTTTTTCAAGGAGTCGGCTTCTAAGTGAGTATATATCTGCGTGGTAGAAATGCTAGTGTGTCCTAACATTTCTTGCACACTTCTTAAATCCGCCCCCCTTTTCAGCAGATGGGTGGCAAACGTGTGACGCAGGGTGTGCGGGGTGATATTGGCAGGTAAACCAGCCTGTCTAAAATAAAATTTGATTATCTTCCAAATTCCCGTTCGCGAAAATATTTTCCCCGATTTGGTCAGAAACAGATAAGAACTGTTGTATGGGTTAAGGTTAGGCCGCTGTTTTTGGATGTACGCCTTTAGTCTGATCATAGATGCTCCGCCAAGAGGTATCATCCTTTCTTTGTTTCCCTTACCGATGCATCTTAAATATTCGTTGTCAAAGTTTATATTTTCAATCTTTAAATTCATTAGCTCTGAGATTCTGAGCCCTGCTCCATAGAGTACTTCCAGCATAGCGATATTTCTTAAAAAAAAAGGATCCTTTGAATTTTCTAAAGATAGCAGATTTTTTATGTCTTTGAGGGAGATCACTTTTGGTAGCAACTTGGATTTAGCTGGCAATTCAATTTCGGAAAGTACCGTTTCCCCCAATTCATTCCTAGTGGCCAGGTATTTGTAAAACGATTTAATTGCGCTAATTTTCTGAGAAAGAGAGGAGGCTTGGAGTTTTTTCTCGCTCAAGTATTTGATATAGAGCGAGACGCCGCGATCGTCCGTGTCTTTAAGTAGGTCGTGATTTTTTTGCGAAAGATAGGCTTTGAATTCCCTAAGAGTCTTTTCATAGGAGTATATTGTGTTGGCTGACAGCCCTTTTTCCACAGCTAGATAAGTGATAAACCTGGAGATAGAATCTCCCTTTGAATTTTGGTTTATCCGACGCTTCATGGGCTCATTCCGCTAGAATAATTTGCCGGAGGCGGGACTTGAACCCGCATGACCTTGCGATCGGAGGATTTTGAGTCCTCTGCGTCTGCCATTCCACCACTCCGGCATTATCTGATCCACTATAAAAAATAGAATATGTTTTGTTCAGAAACAACGGTTAACTCAGGCATGTCAAGCAAAAACCAGATGCTTCAAATAGAACTCAAATAAAAATCATCGAAGTAAAGGACGGGGTTGCTCGTTTCATTGGTCGTATCCAGAGAAAATTCTACGGCCTTGATGTCATCCGTACTCAACGAGTTCTGGGTCAATTGGTTCAAGTCCATCACGACTAGGGTGTCTTTGTTCTTGTCAAGCTTGAAGGTTTGAGAGTAAATATAGTCTTTGCTATCAATGACGGAAAGTTCAAGCGTAAGCGTTTTGTTTTGGGGATTATAGACCGAAACTTTTAGCGATTTAAAAGTTGACCAGTCATAGACAGACAACGGGGTCAAGGATTGTGTGCTCAGCACCATGGTCGATTTCCAGGTTACGGGTAAATTGCCCTGGGATATGGCGGTAATGGTCAGAAGTTTAGAATAAGACTTGGCAGAGACAGAAATGTTTGTAATTTCGGTGTAAAACGGAACGGCAGTCGAGTCAGACGAATTAAAATCTGAGGGGATCTTAAAGGTCGCCTGGCAAGACATCAGTCCGGATTTGACGTGTTGGTTCGACGGTTTTAAAACGACATAACCGTTGGTCTGCCAGTCAAAATCAGTTTTCGCATCCTCAAAATCATCCAATACCACCGTCTGCTTCTGGGGCTGGCTAAGCAAGGCCCATTTATTTTTTATATAGGTGATGGGTTTCTGTAAAATGCTCTGGGTGTTCGGGTGTTTGATTGCTGCAGAGCCTTTTTTTGCTGGGGTGTGCCTTGGTATTGCCAACCACAGCCCAAGGAAAACTATCAGGATCGCTAGCAAGGTGATAACGATAATCGGTGCTTTTTTGTCCATTTTGGACCCCTGCATAAACCTTAGGATTTTATAATGACGTTTCCAGCGAGATATCCCCCATCTTCTCGGGGTTCTTTTCGCGCTCCTGGTCTTTCAAATATTTCTTAATGCTGAGACTGATCTTTCTCTCTTCAGGTGAAATTTTGATGATCTTCATAATTTTCTGCTCGCCCGCCTTGAGGAAATTTTCCACTTTTGCAACCCGCTTTGTGTCTATCTGGGATATATGAAGCAGGCCTTCAATGCCCGGTTCTATCTCCACAAAAGCCCCAAAGGTGGTAAATCTCAAAATCTTTCCCGTAACAATATCGCCCACCTTGTATTTGTTTATCACCATCGACCAAGGGTCTGGTTGCAGTTGTTTGATCCCAAGAGAGACCTTGCCGTTCTCCTTGTCGATAGACAATATAATAGCATTAACCGTATCGCCTTTTTTCAAAATCTCTTCGGTAGATATCCTGCCACTCCAGCTTATGTCGGTATTATGCACGAGACCCTCCACGCCCGGCACGATCTCCACAAAAACACCGTAGCGAACCAGGCTGGTCACGGTCCCCGTGACCAGAGACCCCACAGAAAGATTCTCCAGGGCCGTTTCCAGGGGGTTGGGCTGCAGCTGTTTTACCCCCAGGGAAATTCGCTTAGCGGTTTTATCCACTTTTAATATTTTGACATCTATTTCCTGGTCAGCTTTTAGGTATTCTCTGGGATGGGCAGCGCTCTTATCCCAGCTAACTTCCGAAATATGGATCAACCCTTCGATCTGGTTATCTAAGCTGACAAACACGCCATAGTCAGTAATATGCCTGACGATCCCTTTGACGATCATCCCCGCCTGGTACCGGCTTTCGATCTCCTGCCAGGGGTCCTGGGCCAGCTGTTTAAGGCTCAGCGAAATTTTTCCCTTCTCCTTATCAATATTAATAACCAAAACTTCGAGCTCGTCCCCAACCTTGAGACTTTCTGCTGGATTGCTGATCCGGTTCCAAGATATCTCGCTGACATGGAGCAGCCCGAAAACGCCGCCGATGTCCACAAAAGCACCGAAATCCGTCAAGCTTTTTACGCGGCCCTTTATCTTGTCTCCCATCTTTAAATTTTGGATCATCTGATCTTGATTTTTCTTTGCTTCTTCTTCCAGGACGGACCGGTTAGAAACCACAACGTTCTTCCGTGCGGGGTCATACTTTATTATCCTGACTTTGAGGACACTACCCACTTGGACGTCTTCTTTGGAAGAATGCCTGTAACCAACTTGGGAGGCTGGAAGAAAAGCTTCCGTGCCAATATTACAAAGATATCCGCCTTTAATCTGCTTGACCAGCTTGGCATCCAGGATTTCCTGGCTCCGGAACTTTTCTTCCAAAGTCTGCCAGATCTTTTTCCTGTCCACGATGCTCTTGGATAGAATTACCCTGCCCTGCCGGTCTTCCTGTTGACGGATAAAAACCTCGATCTCGTCTCCTACCTTTGCGGATACCGTGCCGTCAAGCGATTTAAATTCCTCGATAGGGATGTTTCCTTCTGATTTGTATCCGATGTCCACGAATACATCTGAGTCCGTGATGCGAATAATAGTTCCTTTAACCACGCTGCCAGCCTCTTTATCTTTCATGCTCTCAGCGTAAATTTCATTATCAGGCATAACTTTAGCGTTAATCTCAGCCTCAAGTTCGGGCATGGATTGCCCCTCGCCCTCCATGTTGTTTAGTTCGTTTTCGGTGTTGGTCTGCATGCAAAGCTCCTTTTAAACTTTTTCAGTTTTATTTAGATTATGTTTCAATAGCGTAATCTTTTCCATGATCGCATCGCTTATTTTCTGGAACGCTTCCTTGTTACTTGGCATTGAATAAAAAGATTCTAATGTTATTGGCTCTCCAAAACAAACAAATATTTTACTTAATTTTAACATTTTCCTTGTTCTGGGAAGGGCCTTAAATGTTCCCTCCACATAAACAGGCACAACAGGAACCCTGGATTCCAGGGCCATGATCCCCATCCCCCTTTTGGCTTTTTGTAGATTTCCGTCACTAGTCCTGGTGCCCTCTGGGAACAACAATACCGCCCCCCCTTGCTCCATGACCTGTTGGGCGCTATGAAATGCCCCCAGATCAGCACTCCCTCTTTTTACGGGAATGGAATGCACTTTCCTGATGATGGCTCCAAAAATCTTGTTGGTGAACAAAGTATCCCTGGCCAGGTAATAGATCTGCCTGTTCGTTACAGCTGTGCCTACGACAATGGGATCCAAAAAGCTCGCGTGGTTGGACGCCAAAATAAGCGGTCCTTTTTTTGGTATATGATTCAGGCCAATAACTTTCAATCTGTAAAAAATCTTAAAAAACAGCCAAAAAATAATATGTGCCGCTGAGTAGAGGTACGATCTCTTCATGCTTTACCTTTTACCACGCTTATAATGATTTGCGCTACCTGTTCTACGGTCAGCTTGCTGGTGTCTATATAAAAGGCTTCCGGCACCTTGACTAGAGGTCCCATTTTTCTACTTATGTCCTCTTGATCCCTCTTAAGGATGTCCTTTTTAAGGACCTGGCGGTCAACCTCTATGCCTTTTTTTGTGAATTCCAAATAACGTCGTGTCACTCTGGCCTCGGCTTCGCAATCCAAGAAAAACTTTTTATCCGCATTGGGAAAGACTACAGATCCTATATCTCGGCCTTCCATGACTATTGACGCAGTTTTGCCCATGGCACGCTGCATAGACACCAATATTTCCCTGACTCCCGGGTTGTTTGCAGTGTATTCTGAGGTAAGCTTGGATATTTCAGGTGTCCGTATTTTTTCCGAAGCGTCCTTGCCGTCAATAAATAGACGCTGGTCTCCTGAAATATGTCTGAAGGAAATATCGGTTTTTCTTGCCAATTCAAGAATTTTTTCAGTATCTTTCCAGTCCAGGCCGTTTTCCATTACCTTTAAGGTAATGGCACGGTACATGGCACCGGTATCTACGTAGATAAAGTTCATTTTGTCAGCGACAATTTTGGCTACAGTACTTTTACCAGAGCCTGCCGGCCCGTCTATGGCGATGACCACAATTTTGCTTTCCTTAAGATGGTTTCTATCAGATGCGCAATAATTTGTTTTACATTATTCAATAAATTATTACAATCACATTAATTACCAGTTTCAAAAAAGACCTTTGGTTTCCATTAAATAATAGCTTCAACTTCTATAACAACTCCATCAATAATAATATCGAGACAATTACCTTAATCAAATTCTGAATTGGGCTGTGCTATAATTATCGCCAAGAGGTAGGGCCTATGAGAAAGCAGTCCATTCTAATCTGGGCCATTTTCGCGGCCCTGTTTTTTCCCAGTTTTGCCCATTCTGACTATTGGGTCGACCGTCATGGCACCTTAAGCCCGAATGGAGACCTCCCCAAAGGCACCCGTTACCAGCCCAGTTTCAACCTAAACCTTGGCGATACCCAGTTGCTTTGGAAAGCCGACCAACTGCAAACCCGTAAGAACTTTGCCACGGCGACCTCTCCGACCATAGCCAACTCCACGGTATTCGCCACCATGGATAATACTCTTTACGCCTGGGATTTGAATACAGGCGCGGTCAAACCAGGTTACCCCATAGCCCTGACCACCGCCGCCGGCATGACCAGCCCTATCCTGGCCAACGGCATTGTTTACGCCGGCACAGGTGCCGCCATCTACGCCTGGACGCAGGATAAGGGCGTCCTGGTTAAGGGCTTTCCGGTCACCTTAAACGGCACGGTCTGGGCGCCTCCCCTGGTCCTGTCCGGCCTTCTTTATGAACCTTGCTCGGATTCAAAAATATACGCCTGGAACTGCCAGACCGGAGGATTGCTGTCCGGTTTCCCCGTGAGCACGGGCAATGTCAGTTCCATGCCTTTGGACGCCGCTTCCCTGACGACTCCAGGCGGCATCTTGTCCCTGGTCTTCCAGACTTCCCTGGACGGCAGGGTCTATGGATGGCCTCTCGGCCTTCCGGTCACGGCTACGGGTTTTCCCCTGAACACCGGCAAAAGTTTTAACGCCTCTCCCGTCATCTACCATGGCTGTCTTTACGCCGCCACCGTGGACGGCAGATTATACGGCTGGAACCTTTTGACCGGCAATCCTGTGGCCGGATTTCCCCTGACCCTGACAGCCGGGAGCTTTTCCTGTCCGGCCATTGCCAACGGCAACATCTATGTCGGTACTCTGGATAATAAAGTTTTTGGGTTCAATATCGCCAGCGGTTCCCTGCTGCAGGGATTCCCGGTCAGCGTCAAAGGCAGTATCAGCTGTTCCCCGGCTGTGGCCAACAATGTGGTCTATATCGGCGATTCGACCAACACCCTTTACGCTATCAGCGCGGTGAACGGCCAGGTCCTGTGGAGCTACGCCATCCCGGTCGTCGTGGACAAGGCCGGGTTTAACCTGTCCTCGCCGGCCTTGGCTGACAACAGGGTGGTGGTCCTCTCCGCTTCGGCCAAGGGATTGTATGTTTTCGGCGACCCCCGGCAGCCGACCTCCACGCTGACCCCCAGCGTCACTCCCACGGCAACTGCGACCACGACTCCGACCCCCAGCCTCCTGGCTATCTGCATGTCCAGACCCTGCGGATCAAGGACCACCTCCGCGACCTTGACCCTGACCAGCAGCCCCACCAGCACGGCCACGGTCACCCCTACCCTGACGCCTGTTATCGCGGCCTTGGACGTGCAGAACGTGATAGCCTATCCCAACCCTTTCAAGACGGGTGACATCATCAACCTGAGCTATGTCCTGCCCACTTCGGACACGGACAAGGTGACCATCAAGATCTATACCATTTCCGCCCTGCTCATCCGGGTCTTGGACGGCTGCCCCGCCAATTACGGCCTGAACGCCTGCCCCTGGGACATCAAAGACCTTAAAGGCATCGGCCTGTCCAACGGCATCTACTATTTCAGCGTCGAGGCGGTCCGGGGCAATTCCAAGGTCACGCATATTGGCAAGATAGCCATCACCCGCTAAAGATCTACACCAAACCCTACCGCAGTCATATTTTTGCGTATAAAACCATCCTGGCTGTTTTTTAGGTCCAATGCGAGGGTTACCCTGCCGCACAAGAATTTGGAGTACTGGCCACCTATGCCCAAATATCCTCTACTGCGACCCCGGAGAGTACTTGGTCCATGGCTTGACGGCCTGAAACAGCCGGGGGTATCATCATATTAAAAAACGAGAGGAGGAATTGCACCATGCGTTGGAACCACACCATTTCTTACTTTTTCGGAGGGGCTTTTCTCAGCAATGCGGTCCCGCATTTTGTCAGCGGGATCACGGGCCACCCTTTTCAAAGCCCGTTCGCTTCTCCGCCGGGGCAGGGTTTGTCTTCCGCCCTCGTTAATGTGCTCTGGGGCTCGTTCAATCTCATTTTGGCCTACCTGCTCCTCTGCCGCGTGGGTAAGTTTGAACTTCGCCGGACCAGTCATGTCCTCGTGGCTGGCTTGGGCGCCCTGATCATGGCGGTGATGCTGGCCTATGCCTTTGGCCGTTTCTACGGTGGCATCCTCTAAAAACTGGCGGAAAAATAGTTGGAGGCGGGGCGATTATTTCGTGTCAATTGTCAAGAAGTAACAGGTTTCATTTCGTCTCCTCGAAGGCAGTTCATTGGCAGCGAACCAATACCCCATCGGTATTGAAGGGATGGGAGCTCCCTTCAGTCAATACTGTTGCGCGTGAATTGATGCTGTTGCCGTCCTCTGACAGGGTCATACTACCCTCAACCTGACATTTCGTCCCCACTGATTCGACATCTTTTTTATAGGAGACTTTATTTTCAACGACCTTCCCGACAGAATCTGTTTTGCCCGCATAGGTCTGGATAAGGTTTTCCTCAGCATCAATACTATATTCAATGACCTGATCGGCCCGGGAGCAATCGAAGGTACTACCATGCCATATGCCCATCGTAGAATCAGAAGCAAAGTTCGGATCATTGGAGCTTGATCTTGTTTTAGCAACGATCCATTTCCCGGCAAAAGTATGCAAACGCGAGTCAATATCCTTGAGCTCGTAGATCCTATCCTGCACTTTGCGGCTGTCCTTGGCGTGCGGTGACGAAAGCAGATAAAATTTGAGCGAGGCCATAGCCTTGGCGTAGAGATGGCGCAGCTCCAAAGTCCTGGCCAGATTATAGTTGGCCTCCGGCCACCAGGGTGCTAAAAGCAAAGCCTTTTGGTAGTTTCCGATGGCCCTGTCGTAATCCCCGTCCGCTTTGGCTTTTTTTACCGCGCTGTTGGCCATGACAAAATACTCCCTGGCCTCTTCGGGTATGGCGGGCTTTTCTTTTAGGGCCAACTTGATGACCTTTTCGCGCAACTCCTGGTCCTCGGGATATTCCTTCAGGTCAGCCAGGTATTGCTTCAAAGTCCCCTTGGTCCTCAGGGGCGCTTTGGGTTTTTCAGCCGGGGTAGAGGTCAGAGCAGGTTCCTGGCTGGTGTCTGAGGTAGTGGGGGAGGCAGTCACATTATGGGCTTTAGTCTTATCCAGAGACTCCCTCAATAGGTCCTCGAGAGACCCGGCCACTGCCGTCCGGGTCACAAGAACAGCCAGACAGACCACACCCAGGAGCAAGACCATCCGCCCCAATATTTTTTTCATAACGCCTCCTGTGTTTTAATGAGAAGCAAGTTCATCGTCTTTTTCTGAAAGCCCAGGCCGGTCAGGGGGCGTAATTGAAAACGCCGCCGGACCTATGTTTGGAAATATTCATCCCCACGGTATAGGACCAGGGAGCGGTAACGCTATTTCTGACGACCCATCCCGCGCAAACAAATTTCCCGGACCCGACCGTCGCGTCCTTGAACGAATGGTTGCAATTGGCGGCAAGGGACATATAAACATCGACATCAACCGGGTAGGCATTGTTGTTCGTGATCCAGACCCTATCTTCATTGATGCTGGCGGGCCTCTTGGTCAGAATGACCCCGTCTTTCTCTGCAATGATCTGTTCTTTTTTAGGCTGCTTGGCCTGGGGTTTTTTCCCCTCCGGAGCTGCCGCGGCCGTGTCTTCGGAAGCATCCTTGAGGCCGTCCGTGTCCTCGGAAGCATCAGCTCCTTTGAGCCCTAAACTGTCGGCAGAACCGATTCCCTTTTCTCCCGTGCTTTCTTCCTCGTCCGGGGAACCCCCTTTCATTTCACCCAGGGCTTGTTTCTTGTTCTGATCAAACTCCACTTGCCGGCGTTTTTCTTCCGCGGCCCGCCTTTCCTCCGCTGCCTTGGCCTCGTCCGCGTCCTTTTTTTCCGCTCCCATGCGGCGCGCTTCCGCGGCCTCACGGTCCTGTTCTCCTCTTTGTTGTGAATTATCACTGCCCCCAAAGATCCCCTGCCCAATGGAGTATCCTAAATTATAAGCGGCATTCCCAACCGCGTCCGAACCGCCGCCGCTGCCGGAAGAACCCCCTTGACTATCACATCCATGAGCGGCCATTTCGGCAGAGGTACATTCCCCCTCCCAATAAATGGCGTGTCCGTTCTTCATACAGCCGCAACTGCCGGCCATGGCCAGGGGGCAATGAACAAGGGAGACTATCAGGACGGCTAACAGGCTAAATGAGGATTTATTGGGTTTTTCCATAATTGGCCGGATTATAGCACCAGTTAAATGAGGTGCAATCTTAGGTCAAAAACTTAGGTCAAATCTTAGGTCAAACATGGGGGGTCGTTTTGACCTAAGTTTAGGTCAAAGACACTTACTCCTCGTAGATCATCTTAATGGTCATGCCGCCGTCCGCCACCAGATTCTGGCCGGTGATAAAGCCGGCCTTTTGGCCTGAGGCCAGGAAAAGGCACGCCTGGGCAATATCCTCCGGCCTGACCACCCTGCCGGCCGGGTGCTGGCTATGGTCCCTGGCAGTAAGCTTGGCCTTTTTAGGAGGCACCTGCCAGGCCGAGGTGTCGATCCAGCCCGGGCTGACGCAGTTCACCCTCACCCCGTGCTTTCCCAGGGTGACAGCCAGAGAATGGGTCAAAGCAAGCAAGCCGCCTTTGGAGGCCGAATACGGCTCTGTGTCCGGTTCGCTCATCAAAGCGCGGGTGGAGGCGATATGGATGATGCTTCCGCCCGTCCGGCTGAGACTCTTGGCCAGGAGCTGGGAGCACAGGTAGGCGGCTTTTAAGTTCACGCTGAGGACCCTGTCCCATTCCGCCACAGGCCTGTTCTGTAACCTCGTCTGCCAGGCCATGCCCGCGTTGTTGATGAGCACATCCGCTCTTTGGAATCGGCTGAGGACCGTACTGATGAACCTCCGGACATCCGCCTCTTTTCCCATATCCGCCCTGATGAACAGGACCTCCCCATTCCCCAGCCCGTACTTTTGTCTGAGGAGCTTTTGTCTCCATTTCCCGGCTTTGGCGTCACAGTCGGAAAATGCCACCCTGGCGCCGGAGCTCAAAAAGACGTCCACCACGCAGGCACCAATGCCTTTGGCCCCGCCGGTCACGACCACGACCTTATCTACAAACTCCCTGTTTTTCATAGTTTCGCTCTCCTTCTAAAAGCAAAAATATTAATTGGCACCCAGGAAAACTTTGGATAATTTCAGGATACTTGTGTTCTTGTGGCTGTTGACGACGATGCGGGCCACCAGCTTTTTCTTGAGCGGGCCTCCCGGCCTGCCCGTAATGCGCAAAACACCGGGCCTGGCAAGGACCTCGTTCACTTTGAACCCCTTGATGGTCCTGACCCGGTCCACGGTATTGGCCGCGCAGAACAGGTCAAAATAGACCTTTTTGTAGCACGCTGTTTCCGGCGAACTCAGCAAATACACGGCGTAATCGCTGCGGTCCAGTTTCACCAGCCTCACGAAAAAGGGGCTGTTCTGCGGTTCACGGATGGCAACTTGGTCGGACAATAATAAATTGTTGATGCTGCCAAGACCGGCTTCCAGAGCAAACCCTGAACAGGACTGTTCTTTGAGGTCTCCTGAAATTTTCCTTAACTGGTTGACCATATCCTGGAACAGGCTGAGCCTGTCTTCCTCGAACTGGTCCGGCCTGTTTTTCCGGGGAGGGACCAGCAAGTAATAGGGCATTTTAAAAATCGCGCACAGGGAAGCAACACTTTTTATTTTTTCTTCATTTATGTTCACAATTGGATAATCAGTGACGGCCGAGGGGTCCAACCTGGCCATGAAGGAGTCGATCTCAGGAAGCAGGTCCCCAAAATAGAGCGAAAACAGCCACCTCTGCTCAACAACAATGGATAGTTCTATTTTGGGATGGGCCTGTTTTATCCGATGCAGAAGTTTCGCGTATTGCTTGAGCTCTTGTTTCGGGCACTCAAAATCAATTTGGCACCTTGGGATGTTATTGGCCTCCAAAGTTTTAAAAAATTGAGCATATTTACTTGGATTTAAATTGTTCACCTTGCCTGTGATGGGAAGGTCAGGCCAGGCGTTATCATGCCGGCTGAACAAAGTTTTCCATCTGCTGTCGTTTGGGGCAAGTTTATTGATTTCGATAAGATAGAGGATGTTGGGCTGGGTCCCGGCCAAACAAACCGCAGAGGACGCGAAAAAGCCGAAAATGACAACAATGGCTAGTAAAATATTTTTAATCATTAAGGCCGGCCGCAGTTCAATCCTTCAGTTTTAAATAAGCGTAGCGCAACAAAGACTCCGTGGTTTCCCAGCTAATGCAGGCATCCGTGATGCTGACCCCGTATTTCAACTTACTAGGCGTATTGGCCACAGCCTGCTTGCCCTCGTGGATATTACTTTCCAGCATCAGGCCCTTGAGGCAGGAAGCGCCTTGCAGGATATTGCCGATGGACTGCCTGAATACCCCGGCCTGGTTCTTGAAATCCTTGCTGGAATTGTCATGGCTGCAATCCACTATAATGGCCCGCAACAGATGGTGCTGGGCCAGGCTGTGGTCGACCCGGACCAGGGTCTTGAGGTCAAAATTGGTCTTTCCTCCCCCGCCCCGCAGGACAATATGGGCAAAAGGGTTGCCTTTGGTGCGGACCACCGCGCTCTGGCCATTCTGGTCAATGCCCAGGAAATGGTGCTTGTGCGTGGCGGACTGCATGGCGTTGATGGCTGCCTGGATGCTGCCGTCCGTGCTGTTCTTGAAACCGACCGGCATGGAAAGGCCGGAGGCCATTTCCCGGTGTGTCTGCGATTCTATAGTCCTGGCGCCGATGGAAGCCCAGGAGACCAGGTCAGAAAGGTACTGCGGGATGATGGGGTCGAGGGCCTCGGAAGCGCAAGCAAGTCCCATCTCGTTGATGGCCAGGAGGATGCGGCGAGCCGTGAATACGCCGGATTTGATGTCAAAAGAACCGTTGAGCCGGGGGTCGTTGATCAAGCCTTTCCACCCTATGGTGGTCCTGGGCTTCTCAAAATAGGTGCGCAGGACCACGAAAATACTGTCCTGGATGCCCTCTGACAGGTTTTTTAAGTGCCGGGCATAGTCCAGGATGGCTTTGGGGTCGTGGATGGAACAGGGCCCCACAATAACCATGAGCCGGTCGTCTTTTCCCGCCAGGATGGACTTGATGGTTTCCCTGCCCAAAACAACGGTCTCCAGAGCTCTGGCTGAGGCTGGGTATCTTTTTTTTACTTCGCGGGGCGAAACCAGGACATCCAGGCCGGATACATTGACGTCGTTTATCTTTAGTTTTAAAGCCACTGAACACCTCGGTTGAATGTAGATCTACCTGGCGACGACCTTGTCCAGGAGTTCAAAAAAATTGGGGAACGAAGTATTGATGCATTCCACATTATTGACCACCATTTTGTCCTCGGCCAACAAGCCGGCTATGGAAAGGGCCATGGCCATCCTGTGGTCGCCGTAGCTTTCCACGGTACCTCCCTGGAGCTGGGGCTGTCCGTGGATGATCAAACCGTCCGGCAGGACCCCGACGCGCACCCCTATCTTGCGCAGTTCCGTGGAAAGGGCCTTGATACGGTCGGTCTCCTTGACCCGCAGTTCCTCCGCGTCGCGGATGATGGTGATGCCGTCAGCCAGGCTCGCGGCCACCGCGATGATGGGTATTTCGTCGATAAGTCTGGGGATGATATCTCCACCTATTTTTGTGCCTTTGAGCTTGGAGGCCTTGATGGTCACATCCGCTACGGGCTCGCCGCACTCTTCGTGCCGGTTCTTCATGCTGATGTCAGCGCCCATCCACCTCAATACATCAAAAAGACCTGTCCGGGTAGGGTTGACCCCCAGCCCCTCGATGGTGAGCTCGGAACGCTTGAGCAGCGCTGCCGCGACCATAAAGAACGCCGCCGAAGAAATGTCTCCCGGCACCGCGATCTTCCTGCCCAGGAGCTTGGGCTGGCCGGTCACGGTCACGGACAAACCCTCTCTGGTCACTTCGGCCCCAAAAGCCTCCAGCATCCTCTCGGTATGGTCCCGCGACGCCATGGGCTCGGTCACCTTGGTCCTGCCTTCCGCGTAAAGGCCAGCCAGCAGGATGGAAGATTTGACCTGAGCGCTGGCTATGGAAAGGTTATAGTCGATGGGCCTCAATCTCGCGCCCTGGACAGTCAATGGCGCGTATTCTCCGTCGTTGTCGCCCCTGATGTTCGCACCCATCTCCCGCAAGGGCGCGACCACGCGCATCATCGGACGCTTGTTAAGGGACTCGTCGCCGCTGATGGCGGTGGTGATGTTCAGTCCGGAAAGGATGCCCAGCATCAGCCGCATGGTCGTGCCGGAGTTCCCCGCGTAAAGGTCGTGCTGGGGCTGGGTCAGGCCGTGAAGACCCTTGCCCTGGATGAGCATCTCCCCTTTTTCGCTGTCCGTGATCTCCACCCCCAGGTCCTTGAATATCTGGACGGTCCGCAGGCAATCTTCCCCGTTCAAAAAACCGGTCACCGCGGTCTGTCCTTCGCTGATGCCGCCAAAAATGACGGCGCGGTGCGAGATGGACTTGTCGCCGGGCACCCTGATGCTGCCCGACACTTTTTTGGCCGGCGCGATCTCTACCGTATTATTCTCTGCGCTCACAGGCTTCTCCTGAATTGGCTCGTTTTCTTGAACTCCCGGACAATAGCCGGGCCGTTGCCTGACTTTAATAACGCTTTCCATTTTTTCAGGTCAGCCTCAAAAATACCCAAAGCAGACAGAAGGGCCTCCCTGTTGGTCAGCAGGATATCCCTCCACATGGCCGGGTCGCTGGCGGCGACTCTGGTAGTATCCCGAAAACCCGTTGAGACCAGTTTTAATATCTGTCCATCGCCGGCCTTTTTCCGGCGTAAAATTTCCGCCAGGATAGATGCCGCCAGATGGGGCAAGTGGCTGGTCAGAGCGATGCGCCGGTCATGATCAGCGGCCGGCATGATAAGGGTGCGGCAGCCTGCCTTCTCCCACATCCGCCGGACCCTGGAAACGGCAAGCGGGTTGGAACCGGGACCAGGCGTGACAACGCAGAGGCTGTCCTTAAAAAGGTCAACCTGAGAATTCCGGATGCCCGCCTTTTCCGAACCGGCCATGGGATGCGCTCCCACAAAAAACAGTTTTTGGGGACAAGGCGCTGCGCTTTACCGGCCATTATTTTTTTGGTGCTGCCGCAGTCTGTCACGATAGTGCCGGGTTTAAGGTAAGGAGCTATCCTGGCGATGATCTTCAAGGAATCAAGGATAGGCGCGCTGACGACCACCACGGAAGCGTCCTTGACAGCGCTCAAGTCGGTGGTGGCCTGGTGGCAGGCTTTTAAAGCCAGGGCGATACGAAGTTTTTTGGGATTGCGGCCGATAACCATGACCTTTTTAGCCCAATGTTCTTTCACCAATACCCGGCCCAAAGAGCCTCCGATCAAACCCGCTCCAATGATAGCCACAACTGGTTTTTGCATGTTCCCGCCTTTTTTCTTCACGGCTTTCGCATTCTCCCTATAAAACAGCCCGTAAACTATCCAGCAGTTTTTTATCTTGGCCCGCAGTGCCTATGGTCACCCGGATGTGCCTGGCGCTGACAGGCCTGACGATAACCCCGTTTTTCATCAGTTTTTCAAACACAATCTTACTAGAAATCGGCAATTCCACAAAAATAAAGTTCGCGTAAGTCCGGGTAAAAGTTAACCCCATTTTAGCAAAACCTTCCGACAAAAACCTCTTGCCCTGGTCGTTTGTCCTTAAAACTTTTTTTTGGTAACTGGCATCGGTCAAAGCCGCTCTGGCCGCGCACTGGGCCAGATGATCCACATTAAAAGGCTGTCTGACTTTTTCCAGGTATCCAATGATCTCTTGGGGGGCGATGCCATAGCCTACCCTAAGACCCGCCAGGCCGTAATATTTGGAAAATGTTTTGAGGACAATGATCGGCACCGGGCCCGGAATATAATGAAGTCCGGAGTAAAAATCTTTAGGAGGCGCATATTCCCCATAAGCTTCGTCGAACACCATGAGGCATTGCGGGTTTTTGCGTTTAACGGACGCGACAATAAAGTCCAGCTCTCCCCTGCTTAACAAGGTGCCGGTGGGATTGTTGGGGTTGCACAGGATAAGGAGCTTGGTCTTTTTGGTGACCAGGCCTGCTAACCTCTCAGGGTCATGGCGGTGCTGCCTGGCCGGAGCGGCCTTTGCTTTGGCCCCCATCAGGCCGGCCATGGTGGTATAGACCACGAAACTCTCAGCTGAGAAAACGACTTCGTCTCCGGGGTCCAGAAAAGCCAGGGCCAGCAGGATGAGCAGCTCGTTGGAACCGTTCCCGAACACTAAACATTCCGGGCGTACCTTCCATTTTTTCGACAAAGCCTGGCGCAAGTCCGGGCAATCGCCCTCAGGATAATAATGGATGTTCTTGAGGTTCTCTTTTATGGCCCGGAGCGCCTTGGGGGAAGGTCCTAAAGGGTTCTCATTGGAAGCCAGCTTGATGACATCCCGCAGGCCGTACTTCTTTTTTACCTTTTGAATGGGCATGCCCGGCACATAAATTTCCAGGGAAGCGAGCGCGGGCCTTGCCAACCTAGGGTTCAAGGGTGTTTTTCCTTTTTAAGAATGGCTGAGTTTACAAGTTCGCCTGGGGATAAGAACCGAGGATCTTCAGGAACAGGCATTTCCGCTCCAGCTCCTTGATCGCTTTGGCTATTTTTTTGTCCTGCCTGTGGCCCAACATGTCGATGAAAAAATAATAGTCCCAGGCCTTTTTCTTGGACGGCCTGGACTCAATGCTGGTCAGGTTGATGGTGTTCTTGCGAAAGGGCAAAAGCATGTCATACAGGGCTCCGACCTTGTCCTTGATGGAGAACATGATGGAGGTCTTGTCGCACCCGGCCGGCTCGCTGTCGTTGCAGCTGATGACGAAGAACCGCGTGACGTTGCTGGACGAATCCTCGATGTTCTTGGCCAGGACGCTCAGGCCCCACTTCCTGGCGGCCAACTCAGGGCAGATCGCGGCGCTCTGGGGGTCATGGGCCGCGAGCTCGGCGGCCTTGGCATTATTGGAAACCTCGATGAGCTCGGCGCCGCGCATGTTCTCCTCCAGCCACTCCCGGCACTGGCCAAAGGACTGGGGGTGCGAATAGATCTTTTTAATTTTGCCTATGTTCCCGCTTTTGGCGGCCAGAAAATGATGCACTTCGAGCAGGATCTCCGCGCAGATCATCAAAGAGGAATCCATGAACATGTCCAAAGTATGGTTGACGACGCCTTCGGTCGTGTTCTCGATGGGGACCACGCCGCAGGTGACCCTGCCCTTTTCCACTTCGGCAAAAACCTCGGCAATGGTCATGCAGGCATGGTAGTGGGTGGAATGGCCGAACCGCCGGATGGCTGCCTGATGGGTAAAAGAAGTTTCCGGTCCGAAATAAGCCACGGAAAAAGGGCTCTGGAGGCTGCGGGCCGCCGACATGATCTCGGCGTAAATGGAGGTCAAGGAATCGTTCTTGACGGGCCCGCGGTTGGAACCGGTCAGCCTTTTGATGACCTGTTTTTCACGGGGATCGGAAAAAATAGGGGTATGGTTCAGGCTTTTCAATCTTCCGATGCTGAGGGAAGCCGTGACGCGGTCGTTCAGGAGCCCCAGGATACGGTCGTCGATCTCATTGATCTTTTTGCGCCAAAATTGAAGGTTTTTGTCGGTCATTTATCCCGCTTTCTTTTGGCCAGGTCTGGGGCGACTTGGTCCAAAATAATATCAGCAACCTGGTCTTTGGGGAGGACAGGATAGCTTTTGGCCTGTCCGTCCTTTTTGATGATGGTCACCTTATTATAATCGCTTCCAAACCCCGTTTCCATCGAATCTATGGGATTGGCCACGATAAAGTCCAGTTTTTTGTTTTTTATTTTGGCCTTGGCGTTTTTGACCAGGTCCGCTTCGTTCTCGGCCGTGAACCCCACTAATAAATTGGACCTGTTGGTCTTGCCTAATTCCGCGAGAATATCCTCGTTTTGCACCAGCTTGAGATCGACAGTAAGGGCTAATTTTTTGAATTTTGTTTTTAATTTTTCCTGGGGCCTGTAATCCATCACAGCGGCGGACATGATGATGACCTTATGATTTTCCCTGTTCTTAAAGACCTGGGTTTTCATTTCCGCGGCGCTCTGAACAGGGATAAATTTGACCCCTGCGGGCGCTTCCAGATTGGTCGGCCCGCTGATCAGGGTGACCTTGGCCCCCCTCTGCTGAGCGGCCCTGGCCAGGGCATACCCCATTTTGCCCGACGAACGGTTGGTAAAATACCTTATCGGGTCCCAGGCTTCCACAGTGGGGCCCGCCGTGACCAGCACCGAAAAATTATTCAGGTCTTTTTTTTTACTGAAGAATTTTAAGACCGCGTCCACGATCTCGGCGGGCTCCAAGAACCGGCCTTCACCTGATTCGCCGCTGGCCAAAGGCCCGGAATGGGGCCCTAAAAAAGAGCAGCCGCGGGACTTGAGCAAAGCGATATTCTGCTGGGTCACGGCGTTCTGGTACATCCTGGTATTCATGGCCGGGACCATAAAGATCGGCGCCAAGGTGTCCAGCGCGACGAGGGAAACTGGATCATCAGCCAAGCCGTGGGTTATTTTGGCAATGATATTCGCGGTCGCCGGCGCTATCAAATAAAGGTCCGCGTTGATCGCAAAAGAGATGTGGTCCATTTTCCAGGCATCCGGACCATCCACGACCTGATGGTAGACGGGCCTTTGGGACAAGGCGGCCAAGGTCAGCGGCGTGATAAAGGCTTCCGCGGACCTGGTCATGGCCACCATCACCTCGGCCTTGTGCTTTCGCAAACTTCTGACCACATCAACAGCCTTATAAGCGGCGATACTGCCGGTAATGCCGACGATGATGCGTTTCCCCTCTAACATGGCTTCTCCTGGAGTGGCTACAAAATTTCCCTGGCTTGGTTATCCCAGATGGTGCCAGGGTATTCCTTGCTTACTTGTTCCAATGTTTGTTTGGCTTTAGCTTTTTCCCCGCTGTTCAACAGGCAAAGGCCTTCGTGGTATAAAGCCTCGGCTTTCCACAACTTTGCCCCGCCTTCAAAATTCCTGGTTTGTTCCAGGATATCTATAGCCTTGCGATAGTCTTTTTTTTGCTCGTAGCAATAAGCGGTCCCCAGCAAGGCCTGGTATTTATATTTTCCTTTGGGATATTTGTTCAGATAGGACTGGAAGGAATCCAAGGCCTCGTCGTATTTTTTTAATTCAAAAGAGCAAAGCGCAAGATTGAAAACAGCGTCGCCTGCCGCTGGGCTGCTGGGGTACAGGTTGAGGATCTGCTGGAACGTCTCCGTGGCTTTTTTGTATTTTTCTTCCTTGGAATGGAAGTACTGGTTGCCAGCGAAGTTGAATTTGCTGTCCGTTTTTATGACGGGCTGGCGGGTGTAGGCGCCTCCCAGGGTCAAAAGATCCTGGGCTTTTTCAAAATTGGAAGCCCGCTTTTGAAAATAGAGCGGCACCAGGATGACTAGGGCGGCGACGACACCCAGGGCGATCAGGGAATTTTCCCTATGGGTCCTCACGTATTCCACGGCCTGGCGTAAGGAGTCCAATTCCGCGTTTTTTGCTTTAGCCTTATTTTTTTGCTCCAATATAATTTTCATCTTTTACCTTTCTGTTCAAAATTTCTCGAATATTATAACAAATACGCAATACCTGCGGCGCTTTTAGTTGATTTGCCCCCGGGGTGAGTCGAACACCCGGCACGCGGTTTAGGAAACCGCTGCTCTATCCATCTGAGCTACGGGGGCCCAATGACAACAAACCTCCGCACAGCGGACTGCGCGGAGGTTTCTATTCTAACATCAAAATTTCGATTTAATATTCCACAACCGAAAAGACTTTATGGGGGACTAATTTCTTCCTGCCGCCCAAAGCTTTGAGCTCAATAATGAAAACGACCTCCATAACCTTCCCCCCCAGTTTTTCCACGAGGTCAATCGCTGCTCTTATAGTCCCGCCTGTGGCTAAAAGGTCGTCAATAATGATTACCTTTTCCCCATTTTTCACGGCGTCCGTATGGATCTCTAAAGACGCTTTTCCATATTCAAGACTGAATGCTTCACGGATGGTCTTATAAGGTAATTTGCCAGGCTTGCGTAAAGGAATAAATCCGACCCCCAGCTCATAGGCTAGGGCGGCCCCAAAAATGAACCCTCTCGATTCAACGCAGGCGACGGATTCGACCCCCATGTTCTTGTATCTTTGAGCTAAAAAAGAGATCAAGTCTTTGAAAAGAGGGCCGTTCTTAAGCATAGGGGTAATGTCCCTGAAAAGAATGCCCTTTTTGGGGAAGTCAGGTATTTCCCTGATGTTTTTCTTTATGACCTTCAAATTCATTTTTACCATATTCCCTCCTAAATACTTTCCCTTAAAAACTCAACGAAGTCCTTGTCTCTTTTCATAATACTATACCGGAGCTTGCGTAACGCCCTTGCTTCGATCTGCCTGATCCTTTCCCTGGTTACCCCGATGATCTTTCCGGTCTCCTCCAAAGTATGGGGGAACTCCTCATGCAGTCCAAAACGCAGCCAAAGCACTTTCTTTTCCCTGGAACTTAAGGTTTCCAAAAAATCCATGGTCTTTTCATTCCTTAGGCGCGTCATGCTCGAAGAAGCCGGTGAGGCGACATTTTTATCCTCTAAAATATCTCCAAATTGCCTGCCTTCGTCCTCACCCAGGGTAGACTCCAGGGAAGTGGTAGCCCTGATGGTCATCTTAACGATATCCCGGGCCTTTTCGCCGGACAGATGCATCGCCTTGGCGATCTCATGCAAGGCAGGCTCCCGCCCCAGTTTTTGGGACAGCTCCCGCGTGACCTTGATACAACTGTTAATGGCTTCCGCAACATGGACAGGCACGCGGATCGTTCTTCCCTGGTTGGCAATGGCTCTCGTGATGGCCTGCTTGATCCACCAGGTGGCATAGGTGCTGAACTTGAAACCTTTTCTGTAGGAAAATTTTTCGACCGCCCTGATCAAACCAAGATTGCCTTCCTCGAGAAGATCCAGCAAAGGTAAGCCGCGGTTTAAATATCGCTTGGCGATGCTCACCACTAGGCGGAGGTTGGCGCTGATCAACGCCTTCTTGGCGTCAAGACTGCTTTTTTCGATCTTCTTGGCAAGGTCCACTTCCTCTTTTTTCGTGAGCAAAGGGATCTTTTCGATCTCCCTCAAATAAAGCCTGACAGAATCTATTGTGGGAGCGCCCTTCGACGTCCTTGTCCGCTTGATGACGACAAGACTTTCGGATTCCTCAGCCTCTTCTTCGGGGGTCTCAGGCTGCAATTCATTGTCGTCGTCGTCTTTTCGTTCTTCCTTACCGGTATCGATCTGGCGGGAACCGGGCTCGGACAGGGCGAATAAATCCTCGCCGTCCTTTTTGATCGTGCGGGAATGTTTTTGAAAGACCTTTTTGTGTCTTTTTCTATTTTTTTTCAATGGGGGTCACCATCTTAAAAAATTTAGATCATTTCAAGCAACAACATAGATCAACACGATCTTCTTGTGTCGACATTTTAACGTTCGCTTATAAACCAAAAACTAAATACTCGCTATAGGTCAGTCCAAAAACAAGGTGGTTATGTAACAAATCCGCCTCGCTATTAATATCATTGAATTGGTTGATTCTTGTCAAGAACATATCAAATTTATAGCGTTGAGAAAGCAAAAACCTGATTCCAGCATTAATGTTCCTGCTGTCATCCTCACCTAAAAGCATCAAGCCAGGATAAAGGACCAGTCCCGTTGACCCGAAAAAACCGTCATATTTCTCTTTGCCATAACCAAAGTTTGAGAAAGAACCAAACAACAACTTTTCCCATGCTAGGCCCATGACCAGGTACGGGGATGCAGGTGCTGAAAAAGGCGTTTCAGAGCCGACACAAACACCGAAATACTTATTTCTGAAAAGTTGCAATTTGGAATTAATCTGTCCGGAAGTAAAGATATCCTGCCAATCTTGATCTATGGTTAACTGGCTTTTAAAACCTATCTCAACCAAGGAAAATAAGCCATAGTTAACCTTAATGTCAAACTTATGAATCCCTACGCTGAGAAAGTTATTTGAAAGAATATTCATATCCGGGGTAAAGATACAGCCTGTTGACCCGTTGATGGATAGAGCATCTTGAAAAAAAGAAAAGTCTTCGTTCTTTTCATAACCTAACAAGGTATTTCCAAAAAGGATGAACAATAAAACAACACAAAGAAAACAGTTCCCTATTTGAATCATGCTATGGTCGGGGCGACCCGATTTGAACGGGCGACCCCTTGCTCCCGAAGCAAGTGCGCTAGCCACTGCGCTACGCCCCGACCCTTTCCTTGCTTTGTTTGATTTTCATGAAAGGGTTGCCCTGCCTTGACAAAATAGATTAGGTTAATATTAATAAAATTGGTCGGGGCGACCCGAATTGAACGGGCGACCCCTCGCACCCCAAGCGAGTGCGCTACCACTGCGCCACGCCCCGATCGATTGAAAACATTTTGAATTTAACATACGAGATTTATTTAAACAATAATAATTTGGCATTTATCCAAGGTAATAGCAACATGTTTTAGGGAATATATCGCTATGTGCCGTGGCCTTTTAACCGCCCAGGTAGGATTTCTGTATTATCTTGTTCTTTAACAGTTTTTTTGCCGTATCTTCATGAACAATCCGCCCTGTTTCTAGAACATATCCCCGATTCGCGATAGAAAGAGCCATTTGGGCGTTCTGTTCAACAAGCAAAATGGAAGCCCCTTTTCTGTGAAAGTCTTTGATGGTATCAAAAATGATTTGAACGTATTTCGGGGCCAAACCGAGCGAAGGTTCATCGAACAAAAGAAGTTTAGGGTCGGACATGATCGCTCTTCCCATAGCCAGCATCTGCTGTTCGCCCCCTGAGAGAGTGCCTCCCTTTTGGCGCAGTCTTCCCTTGAGTATTGGGAACAAATCAAAAACTTTATCCAAGTCGCGCCTGATCCCCTGCGCATTTTTCCTGACAAAACAACCCAGTTCGAGGTTTTCCATAACCGTAAGATCAGAGAATATCTGTCTGCCTTCTGGGCACTGCGAAATCCCGATCTTTACTATTTCTTCGGGAGGCAAGGAACTGATCGCCCTGCCTCCAAAATAAATATTCCCGGATGAAAGTTTGATCAAACCGGAGATGGCCATGAGCGTTGTTGTCTTACCCGCTCCATTTGCGCCGATCAAAGTTACGATCTCATTCTCTTTTACTTCCAGCGAGATGCCTTTTAGAGCAGGAATGTTTCCATAAAACGAATAAACCTGGTCAAGTTTAAGCAGCTTGCGTCCCTTTCCCCAAATAGGCTTCCAATACGCGGCGATCTCTTTGTATCTTTTGCGGATCACCATCCGCAATCTTTTCACCGTGGTCTAACACTATGACCTGGTCTGAAATACCCATGACCATTTTCATATTATGTTCAATGATGATGAAAGTAAGATTTTTATCTTTGATGAACTTGATGACATTCATCATTTCTTTGATTTCACTCGGATTCATTCCTGCCACCGGTTCATCCAACAAAAGGATTGACGGTTCTGTGGCAAAGGCCCTGGCCAATTCTAATTTTTTTTGGTGGCCATAGGATATGTTGCAGGCCAGTTCGTACGCCACGTCATCTAGGTTAAAAAGTTTTAAGATACCCATGGACTGATCGACGATTAAACTTTCATGTTTAAGATGATCCTTTATGGCTGCTAAATGGAGGTAGTGAAAATCGATCATTCTGTGTTTTCCCACCAGTACATTCTCTAGAACAGTCATATTCGCAAAAAGTCTAATATTCTGGAATGTCCTCGCCAATCCTTTATTAATGATCTTGTAAGGTCTCAGCTTAGTGATATCACGACTACCTTCTCCGAAAAAAATGGCCCCAGAGCTCGGCTTGTAAAGACCCGTAATGCAATTGAACAGAGTCGTTTTACCTGAGCCGTTTGGTCCAATCAAACTGGCAATAGCCCCTTTTTTGACGGAAAAACTTATATCTTTCAGTGCCGAGAGTCCGCCAAATTGTTTACTGAGTCCCTTAACCTCTAAAATCAGATCATTTTTGTGCATAATCGTTATTTTTCCAAAAAAAAACCTCTGAAGCACAGAGGTTTTTTTAATTTTTTGAATTTTTCTGGGAAATCAGGCGCCGAATTCTTCCATCATCTGTAAGAAGTTAATGTATTTTTCAAGGCTTTCTAAACTAACAATAATAATTTGATTATCAACAAGTTTTATTACCTTGGCTTTGAGCATTTTTTCTATTACTTCTTGAACTTTATCCTGGCTCAAACCTACCTGGTTAGCCAGTTCTGTCGGCCCCAAAGCAAAATCCATCTTTATGCCATTATCACAAGGCACGCCGTGTTTGTGGGCGAGGTTAAAAAGAGAATTAGCAACACGGCTGTTGCTGTCTTTTAGCAAAAGATTTTCGATTTGCTTGTCAGCCTCCCTCAAACGCGAACTCATCTTTTTTAAGATCTTTTTCACGATCAAAGGATTGGTCTGCATGTGAAGCTCAAAAACCTTTTCATCCAGCGCCACTAACTTCGCCGATTCCAAAGCTATGGCCGTAGCAGAGCGCGGAGCCTTATCGATAACAGCCATCTCACCAAAAAAATCGCCCTCTTGTAAAATTGCCAATGTTTTTTCCACATCTTTCATGCGTTTTACAATTTTAACTTTACCCTTCTGGATGATGAACATTTTATCGCCAATTTCACCTTCTTTAAAAATAACCTCCCCGTCTGTAAAAACCTTAGAATTTTTTTCCAAAATCTCTTGCTCTGTCGGCATATAGCCCCCCGATCCTTTAATTAATATTTCTGAACAAATTAGCTTCCAAAAAAATATCAGAAATCAACTAAGCTGTCAACTTTCACACTCAGGAGTAAATAATTACGTAAAAATTAGAAACAAATCTTTTATTGGCAACCAGAAGAGAATGACTACCACTTAAAGGTCAAATCAAAACGGTGAGTATTTCCCAATTCCCCTAAAGGCTCGAATCCATAATCGAATTCAAAGTTCATGAAAGCCGATCCTAAACCGGCTGTAATACCATTGTTGGTTTCAAAATCATTCTGCCCAAACTGGTATTTATATCCAAGTCTTCCTATGATATTGATTGATTTGTAATAGGAAGAATATTCTAAACCGAAATTAAGTTGCCCGGTGTTGTCGTTGGGCTGGATAAAGTCAGCAACAAAAACTACATTCTTATCAGGCACTTTCATGGCGCTGCCTAGCCTGAATTGTAAGGGCAGCGAAAAACCATTCTGATCTAGCTTCAAAGAAGTGCCAATATTTTGTACCGCCATACCAACAGACAGGTTGCGCACGCCTGTATTGGTACATAAAACTCCGAGGTCGCTGCCAAATGCCAAGGCGCTCTTGTCGGCCAGGCTTTCATTAATCACTTTCACCGATAAACCACCTTGCCAACCAGGAAAAACTCTCAAAGCATAACCAAGTGTAATAAGCATGTCAGAAGCGGAAAAAGTTTGTCCTGTGTTGTCAATAAAATATGCTTGATTGGCAACGCCTGAGCCTGGGCTTGTTTCAGGTTGCTGGGTGATATCGACGGTGGTTTGACTGATGGAAGAGGTGCTTAGGAACAAAACGCTTGCTCCTATGGCACCAATATTGGCAATGGATGGTATCGCCAAAACCCCATATTCAATATTGATATCTTGAAACCACATGGAATGCTCAAGGGTCATTTGGCTTTGTTTGAGGGTAACCAACCCCGCGGGATTCCAGTATAATGCGGTAGCGTCATCAGCAAGACCAGTAAATGCCTCGCCCATTCCTACTGCCCTTGCTCCCTCGCCGATTTTAAGAAAAGAAGCAGCAGTACCCCCGATGGGTTCTGCATTAACAATAGGCAAAAAAAGAAAACAGAACACCAGCATAAAAACTACAAAGAAAATACTTAGGGATAGGCACACAAATTTGAATTGGGTCATATCTTTTGTTTACAACTCCCCTAAATTCAAACCTTTTTTACGAAAAAATTTCTTAACTAATTTTAACACCTTAAAAAAGAATGTCAAATATGTTCGGGACTAGCCAATTTAGGGGCTTAAATACGGCAAATAATAGGTATTAGGGCTATTTAATAATGGCCCTTTCAATAGTCTCAAGGATTGTTTTGGCTAAACTTTCGCATTCTCGCAACGTTTCCTCATATTGGTTGCGCACCTCATGTTTAAATATATCATCTTTGATGTATTTCAAATTTGTCTCAATATTTAAAGCGGCCCCTTGAAAAGCAGCCTGCAAAAAAATAACCCCAACCCCAATATCGCTAATAAGGGCCGAATTACCTTTTTCGCAAAGGATCACAGCTTTTTTAATAACAGCGTGACAATGCGTTGTTATCTCTAAAGGAATCTCTGCTGCACTTTTTAAGGCCTTCTGAATCTCCAAAGTTCTATATTTTTTCTCTTCTTCAGTATTTTTGGGTAATTTAAACGTGTTATTTAGCATTCCATAGACTTCAGCATCTTTTTCGGTCAATTTTTGAAGTAATCCACGCCTTCTTTCCAATTCTGCAAGAAGGCCTTTCATCTCCATTTCGTGTTTATTCAAATCTTCCTTAGCTAAAGTATAATGCGTTACCATACTTAGCAACGCACAACCCAATGCGCCAACTAACGCCGAGGCGCTGCCACCGCCTGGAGTTGGCGCATGACTAGCTAAACGTTCCAAATAATTCTCTAAAGTATTTTCAAGGAACATTTTATTCCCCCGCAAATTGAATGCTCAGATTATGATTCTACATCAAAAAATTACAATCAAAAACAATAAATACTCGGCTTTTAATTCTTTAACATCGAAGCTATTAATTTTACTCCCTCTTCCAGTACTGGTTTTAAATATGAACCCGTATAAGACTTTTTAACTTTGACAATATCTTCCGGAGTTCCTTCGGCAATAATTTCGCCACCTTCTTCCCCGCCCTCCGGTCCTAGGTCGACCAAATAATCTGCTGTTTTGATAACATCTAAGTTATGTTCAATAACTAAAACAGTATTCCCTGAATCCACAAGGCGAAACAAAACCTGGAGAAGCCTATCAATATCAGCAAAATGCAAGCCTGTTGTCGGCTCATCCAAAATATAAAACGTCCGCCCAGTACTTTTCCGACAAAGTTCTGAGGACAACTTGACTCTTTGAGCCTCGCCCCCAGAAAGAGTAGTCGCAGGTTGACCCAACTTTATATATCCTAATCCCGTCTCTTGTAATGTTGATAGGACCTTGCTTATGCTGGGGATAGATCTAAAAAATTCAAACGCCTCAGAAACCGTCATATTTAAAACATCCGCTATGGATTTGTCCTTATATCTTATTTCTAGAGTTTCATGGTTATAGCGTTTTCCCTTGCAAACCTCACAGGGTACATACACATCAGGTAAAAAGTGCATTTCAATCCGCAGAATTCCATCACCTTCGCAGGCTTCACATCTTCCTCCTGACACATTAAAGCTAAATCGTCCTGGCTTATAGCCCCTTTGTTTTGATTCAGGCAACATACTGAACAAGCTCCTTATGTCATCAAAAACTCCGGTGTAGGTAACAGGATTGGAACGTGGCGTCCTGCCAATGGGAGATTGGTCTATGTTAATGACCTTGTCCAAATTCTCATGACCTAGGATTTTTTCGTATTTTGCGGGCTTACTTTTAACTTTATAGATCTCTCGAATTAGACCCGGCCCCAATGTTTCAGTAACAAGGCTGCTCTTTCCCGAACCAGATACACCGGTCACGCAAGTGAAAGTACCTAACGGGATTTTTACGTTTATACTTTTTAAATTATTTTCCGAGGCCCCTCGAATTTCTAAATATTTTCCGTTACCCTTTCGCCTTGGCCTCGGGACGGGTATGAAACTATCTCTCCTAAGATATTTTCCCGAAATGGATTGGTCGCAAGCCAGAATTTCGGAGTAATTCCCAGCCACCACCACATTGCCACCCATTTGCCCAGCTGAAGGACCCATATCCACAATAAAATCGGCAGATTTAATTGTTGCCTCATCATGCTCTACGACTAAAACCGTATTCCCAATATCACGTAGATGGTGCAGTGTTTTTAAAAGACGCTCGTTATCTCTTTGGTGAAGACCGATACTGGGCTCATCAAGGATATACAAAACACCCATCAAGCCGGAGCCGATCTGAGTAGCTAAATGGATGCGTGCCGACTCGCCCCCAGCTAGAGTTTCAGCCGGCCTAGATAAGGTTAAATAATCCAAACCAACATTAGAAAGAAAAAGCAGCCGCTCCCTAATCTCTTTTAGAATTTGTTTTGCAATTTGCGTTTCCCTATTCGTTAGTTTTAGGTTGTCAAAAAAATTGAGCGCCCTCTTAATCGATAAATCAGTTAACTGGATAATGGATAAGCCGCTCACGGTCACTGCTAAGCTTTCTTGTTTTAACCTCAATCCCTTACAACTTGGGCATGGAAGCTCCTGCATAAACCGGCTTATTTCTTCACGAATATAATTTGATTGCGTTTCTCGATACCTTCTTTCCAGATTCTTAACAACGCCTTCAAAGCGCATGGAATATTCATGAGCCTTGTCCTGTTTCTGAAAACGTATCTCGACCTTTTCACTTCCGGTACCGTAAAGAATAATATTTTGAAATTCTTCTTTAAGGCTCCCAAACGGGATATCCAAGCGAAAATGATAATGGGCAGCCAGCCCCTGAATCAGCTGTTGGTAGTAATAGGCAGTAGGGCTGTTCCACGGAAGGATGGCCCCTTCCTTTAAAGAGCGCTTGAAATCTACTACTAAGGACGGATTAATTTCCATTTTCACACCCAAACCACTGCAGTCCGGGCAGGCCCCATAAGGATTATTGAAGGAGAACATGCGGGGACTTAATTCCTCAAAGCTAGTACCGCAATATAAGCAAGCAAAATGCTCTGAAAAACTAGTTTGTTTCCCATCAATTTCCACCGTAACAATACCTTCGGACAACTTCAAGGCTGTCTCAACCGAATCAGCCAACCGCTTCCTTTCGCTAGGTTTGACAACAAGACGGTCCACTACCACTTCAATTTGGTGTTTTTTATTTTTATCAAGCGAAATTTTTCCAGAAAGATCAAACAGTTTACCGTCTACTCTAACGCGAACAAATCCCATGTGCCTTGCTTTTTCAAATAGATGGCGGTACTCACCTTTACGACCTCGGACAAGCGGAGAAAGGATATGTATTTTGCTTGAAATGGGCTGGAATAAGATTTGATCAACAATTTGATCTACATTTTGTGTCTTTATTTCACGGCCACATTTGGGACAATGCGGAATTCCAATGCGCGCATACAGCAGCCTTAAATAATCGAAAATTTCAGTAATTGTGCCCACTGTTGAGCGGGGATTGTGACTTCCGGATTTTTGTTCAATGGCAATGGCCGGAGAAAGCCCTTCGATTGAATCTACATCAGGTTTGTCCATCTGCCCCAAAAACTGCCTAGCATAAGCTGAAAGAGACTCTACGTACCGCCTCTGGCCTTCAGCGTAGATGGTGTCAAAGGCCAAAGTAGATTTACCAGAACCAGAAATGCCGGTTATAACTACAAATTTATTACGAGGCAAAGAAACCGTGATGTTCTTTAAATTATGTTCTCTTGCGCCTTTAACAACAATATAATCTTGCACACAAACCACCTTACTTTTATTTGCTCAAAGGTTGATTTTTCCTGATTTTTCTGACCAGCAGATTCTGAGCATGTTCTATGGCAGTATTTTTGATTGATAAATCCTTAGTATTCTCTATTACCCAACCCCAATGCAAATAGGCCTCTTGCCATTTATGCTCTTTTTCAAGAATAAAGCCAAGCATGCGTTCTAAGATTGGTGGATGGTCAGGCCAACGGACAATATCTTCTAAAATGGGAATCAATTTTTTGAGTTCATGGGTCTTTTGGAAAGCTAAAGCAGCCAGTAAAAGCGCCAATCGATTTGCCGATGGATTTTCCCGAAGCCCCTCTTCCATCAATGCGACGCCCTCAGGAATCCGGTTGAGATTCCATACTAATACGGCTCCGCCATTAATATAGGCATAGACGAAATGCGGGTCCATCGCAGTGATCATGACCAATTTGGAATAATATTGCCTGTACCCTTCCTTCCGGTTTGATAAATCACCATAGTACTGTAATAAGTCCAACCATAACATATCAGCGACAAACCGCCTAACCCCCACAGTGACTGCCGTAATAATTATGGGCGATTTTTGCTGTTTGGAGGACCAAAAGGTAGACCGTAGAAATAGCGATGATGTGCTTTTATTTAGATGTACTTCCAAGCCTAAGATAGTGATCAGAAATAGAATCAAAATCAATGCCTGATTTCTTTTTGATAAAAGCAATTAGAAATCCCTCTTTTTGAAAGCCAGGTAGGATAAAAATAATAAAAAAGAACTATAGACAAACCCATAAGCTACAACTTCAAACGCATAGGGTAAGGAAACAAAATATTGAGTTTCAGCAATGCGGTCTTTTAGGTTGAAGTAACTTAAATTGGGCAAAAAGTAATAACATGTTTTTAATATTACCCTAACTCCCGGATCTTTGATTTGCTGGGAGAACGCATAGATTTGGTGGCTCCCTTGACCCAAAACATACACAAATAGCGTAAAAAGAACGCTGGTTGGTAAAGAAGTAGTAAAGATGCAGAAAAATATCGCCACGCTGCTAACAACAACTAATTCAAAATAAATAAAAAGTGGGATTGATAAAAATATTGGCGAAAAAGCCATTTGTTTTACCAACATGATAAAAAACAATGAGCAGGTTAAGTAAAAAATCACCCAAAATAAAGTCCAAATTGTACCGGCAAACTTACCCAAAAGAAATTGTCCCCGTGAAATTGGTTTAGTCAGCTCTATAAGAGGAGTTTTGTTTTCAAGTTCCTTAAAAAAACCGAAAGAAAGGCAAAAAATTACGGTAAATAATCCCAGTAATTCGATCAAAACAAACCCAAGGTCAATCGATGCTTTTTCATCAACACCCGGGATAAGACTTGGTAATAGCAATACACCAACTAACATGGTGATAAGGAAAACCACTAAAAGAGAATATATTTTAGCCCTCATCATCGAAAGGTGGAATAATTCGGCCATCACTGCTATTTTATGCATATTCTCTTATTCCCCAAAGAATCTGAATTCTTAGCTTTACCAATGACTTTAATAAAGTGCTGCTCTAAACTGTCTTTTTTCTTTTTAATATCTCTAATAAAAGTTTGATCAACTAATTTACCATCAGCAATTATGCCAATACGATCACAAATTTTTTCAACCTCACTTAATAAATGGGAATTAAAAATGATGGTTTTCCCTTCGTGCTTTAAATCTATGAGTATATCTCGCATCTCTTTATATCCCAAAGGATCCAAACCTGACATGGGCTCGTCAAAAAAGACAATTTCCGGGTCTTTGATCAACGCCTGAGCTAAAGCGATACGCTGCAACATCCCCTTGGAATATTCGGAGAGTCTTCTATTAATAAATCCGGATAGATTCAACTTATCAATAAGACTTCTGATTCTTTCCTTGATGCGGCGACGGTCACCATCATACAATTTCCCGTAATAGTTCAGAGTCTCCTCCGCTGTTAGATATAAGGGCAAATATGGCAACTCAGGGACATAACCGATTTTATTTTTCAAAGGAATTTGCTGGACATTTTGTCCTAGTACTTTAATCTCACCTTTATCGGGAAAGATCAGTCCTACTAAAAGTTTCATGGTTGTTGTTTTACCAGCCCCATTAAGGCCCAACAAACCATACACTTCCCCTGTCTGGACTTGCATGGAGAAATCCATGACACCTCTATGCGTGATTTTCTTAAAGAGATGCTTTCTTACATAACTTTTTGTGACGCCAATGGCTTCTACTGCGATCATATTGAAATTACTCCTAAACATTGGGAATACATAAAATATACGAACAAAACAGTTAGTATTATATCCAAAATGCCAATCTGCTAAAATAAATTTTTAAATTCTCTTGATTTTAACTGTTTCCAGTGGTAATTGTATAAAGTTTTTAAAACCACATAAAAGCATAGTCTGTTTTGGAGGAGATAATGAAAAAATTAGCTAAAGACAGAAAACAAATGTTAAAAAAATTACTATTAGATCTTCGCGAAGATTTTAGTAAAAGAATTCATCATGAAATGGATACAAAAAAGAATGAGTTAAGCGATGACCGTAACCAGGCACCAATGGATTTTGGGGATTTATCCTCAATGGAGTTTGAACAGTCAATGGAAAGCACTTTATTAAATCGTGAAACCGAAATTTGGAATCGGATCGATTTGGCCTTAGAGCGTCTTAAACAGGGTTCATATGGAATATGCGAAAATTGCAAGAAAGAAATTTCTTTGGCAAGATTACGCGCCATGCCTTTTGTGGAATACTGTGTTTTGTGTCAGGGAAGCAAAGAAAAAACCTCTTCAACTCCTAAGAACCAACCCTAATATTTTTAACAAACCCCTCTAATAAAGCCAAAGCGGAATCAGCTGCCAGCGCACTGGTTTTGGGATTAGCGGCTGACGGCAAGTTTTCTGTCCTACACACCATTCGTCCAAATCGTCCTTCCAAAGTTATCTCATGCACATTGATAAAAAGGGAGGGATCAGCAATGATCTTCACTTGAGTGTTTTCTGGTCCGATACCGGCCAAACTAAGTGTGGCAGCCACATTAATATTGGCTGGAAATGCCTTAGCGGCTTCTAGGGCATTACCCTCGAAGATGACTGTGCGCACCTTAATTTTTTCCAAATCTATCTTTTTATTAACAATATAGGGGGCGTTCGCAAAACTTTTTGGTGGCTTTGAGGTAACTAGGATCACTTTGTCGATATGTTCTTGTTTCGCGGCTTTAATGGCATCGATCCCACCAATCGCCCCTGAAGGAACAAAAATATTTAGTCCTTTGCTTTGCGCCTTGATAATCAGTTTCTCTTCGTAGAGCAACGCTCCAACAGAAAGAAAAATGACATTCTTGTTTTTCCACCTTACGCATTCTTTGAGAACTTTAGACACCGCAGCTTGATTAGCGCACTCTACAATAATGTCAACATCTTTAACTAATGCCGCTAAAGTGGAAACTTTCGGCTTTAAAGATAAAGTTTCTAACAATCTTTTAGTCTTGGCCAGGTCATTATCGCAAATGGCAGCAAGTTTCAGTTGAGGAAATCTTTTTTCTAAATTTTGGGCCAAAACAGTGCCAATACCACCACACCCTATAATTCCTACTTTTCTCGTTTTCATATCTCTCTCAATTAAATCCTTCCTTTAATCCTCTTCGAAGTAGAGATGATTCTGTTTTTCTTATTTACATGAACAATAGCCGGCTTAAAATGCATGCATTCGGACTCATCAAAAAGACCGTAGGCTATTATAATAACCAAATCTCCTACCTGGGCTAGCCTGGCCGTGGGGCCGTTCAGGCATATCTCGCCATTGCCCCTATTCCCTGGAATACAATATGTTGTTGCGCGCTGGCCATTATTGATGTTTAAAACCTGGACTTGCTCGAAGGGTAAAAGACCCGCGGCCACAAGAAGTTTCTGATCGATGGTGATACTACCCTTATAATTGAGGTTGGTTTCTGTAACTGTGGCGCGGTGAATCTTAGATTTACATAGAGTTCGCAACATAACTTTTATTTAATCTCCATTTCAAAATTATCGATCAATTTCACTTTACCTATCTGGGAAGATACTATAGCTAGAATTTTCCCCTTAATTTTATTCACAACAAAAAAATTGTCTGGATCAACAATATCAAGATATAGGATTTTAACCAGTTTTTCTGTGCAGAGCATCTCTGTCGTTCTAGAAATTAAACGGCTTCGTTGCCTTTCGCCTAATTGTATCATTGATTGCATAAATTGAAGCGACCGGAATAGAACGGGCGCCGCTTTCCTTTCCAAGGGAGATAGATAAAGATTTCTCGAACTCATCGCCAGGCCGTCTTTCTCACGTGCAGTTGGCAGAATTTTCATAATTAAATCATAGTTGAGATCCCTTATCATCTGTTTGATGATCGCGACTTGCTGCGCGTCCTTTTGACCAAAATAAACAAAATCAGGCTTCACAATATTGAAAAGCTTGGCCACCACAGAAGTGACTCCTTGAAAATGGCCAGGCCTTAGAGCCCCCTCAAAAATCGTGGTCAGTTTTTTACTTGCTAAAACTTGGGTGCCAAAACCGTTAGGGTACATTTCCCTGACATTGGGTAGGAATAAATAATCAATTTTTTCTTTCTTGGCCAATTTTATATCCCTTACCTCATCCCTGGGATAACGGCTGTAATCGTCGTTAGGCCCAAATTGTAAGGGGTTGACAAAAATTGACGCTATGGATTTTGAGCATTGGTTTTTACTTGCTCGCAATAAACTGAGATGCCCCTCGTGAAAAGAACCCATGGTGGGAACAAAACCAATACCGTTCCGGCTCTTCCTTAATTTATCAGAAACCGCTAACATTTCCTGGACAGACCTAACAATTTTCAACGAAAACAAACAGCCTTCCTAGTCAATCTATTTTGACTTTTCGCTTAGACCCGAAGGGGTGTAGTAAAAAGTACCTTTCTTCATTTCACGGATATGCTTGATAAGATCCGTCAAATCCTGAGAGCGACGGACAAAATCAATGTCCGTGGTATTGACGACTAACAATGGTGTTTCGTTGTAATGGAAGAAAAAATAATTATAGGCCTGATTGAGGGAATCGATATATTCAGGCGATATATCCTTTTCATAGGGTCTGCCCCTCCTGCGTATGCGCTGCAGAAGGATCTCCGTGCTGCTTTGCAAATATATGACCAGGTCCGGTTTAAGCACTTTTTCTTTAAAAATATTATAAAGTCTGTCATAAAGAACTAACTCGTTCTCATCAAGGGTTATATTGGCGAAAATGCGGTCCTTAGCAAAGAGAAAATCGGAAATAATATTGCGGCTAAATAAATCCTGTTGCTGCAACTCCTGTTGCTGCCTAAATCTGCTTAAAAGAAAGAACATCTGCGCCTGAAAGGCATAGGCGCGCATATCTTTGTAAAATTTTGCTAAAAAGGGGTTATCTTCGACATTTTCTGCAATAAGCCGCGCATTCATTTCTCTCGCCAGGAATTCGCAAAGGCTTGTTTTACCAACCCCCAAAACCCCTTCAACAACCGTATATTTTCCTTGTCCCTGATCCATTGACCCCTCTTGTTATTAATGTTCCAAACTTAAGCGACTAATCCAAACCATTTTCTTTTATACAAACGTACATTTTGATCTAGACGTGGAATGTTTTTTAATAGCACGCGCTTTGGCCCATATGAAATCACTCGAACTATTTCACTTAAAGGTTTCAAAACAAATTCCCTCTCCAAAATTCTGGGATGCGGAACCATTAACGCCTGCGTTTTTAACTTTTTTCGTCCATAAAGCAACAAGTCCAAGTCTATAGTTCTCGGACCGAACCGTTCGCCCTTTTGTCTCAAGAGTTTTCTTTCAATTTTTTTCAATATACTCAATAAATCAATGGCGCTTAATCCGGTTCTTATCTTTATAACAGCATTAAGAAATTGGGGTTGCTGTTTTAAATATAATGGTTCGGACTCAAAACACGGAGAAATCTTAAGTAATTTTACTTTTTGCTTACTCTTTAATAATGTAACAGCTTTTTTTAAATTTAACAGCCTATTGCCTAAATTCGAGCCAAGGCCTATATAAGCCGTCACCCTCACAGCTCAGCGAACTTCTCTGGAGAATTTGCATAGCCGATCGACTGCAATCTTAAGTCTGTCCTCCGGCAAGGTTAAGCTAAACCTGATATAACCTTCTCCGTATTTGCCAAAACCCAATCCCGGGACAGCAATGATGCCTGCTCTTTCAATGAGTTTCGCAGCAAAACCAGTTGAGTCAATCTTGCCCGGCACTCTCGCCCAAGCGTAAAAGGTGGCGTCAAATGAGGGAAATTCAAAAATGCCTTGCGTATGGGAAAGAAAATAATCTCTCCTGGCTTTGTATATCTTCCTGATTTTTTTGCTGATTTGGTCAAACTGTTGCAAGCCTATCAGTCCAGCCACTTGAATGGCCCGGAAAACCCCTGAATCCAAATTTTCTTTTACTTTGGCAAGGCCCTCCACCGCCCTGGCGTTTCCAACCGCAAACCCAATACGCCATCCGGTCATACTAAATGTTTTCGAAAAGGAATGAAATTCTAATCCCACCTCTTTTGCCCCAGGGGTCCCTAAAAAACTCAAGGGTTTATTTTTGTCGTCAAAATAGACCTCAGAATATGCTGCATCATGACAAACTAAAAAGTTATATTTCTTTGCCATTCTGACGACATCTTTAAAAAAAGAAGCTGGGGCCATGGCTCCCGTAGGGTTATTCGGGTAATTTAAGAACATCATGGCTGTTTTGCGAAGGATAGCTTTGGGGATAGCGGCAAGATCGGGTAAAAATCCGTTGTCTTCCAAAAGCGGCATAACATAGGGAATGCCGCCGGCAAAGTAAGTGCCGGCTTTATAAACAGTGTATCCCGGATCCGGCACCAGGACATACTGGCCTGGATTTACGAATGCTAAAGGAACATGGCCAATCCCTTCTTTAGAACCGATCAACACGACCGCCTCTTTTGCCGCGTCCAAATGAACACCAAACCGCTTCTGATACCAGCGGCTGATTCCTTGTCTGAGAGGCAACATCCCAACCCCTAAGGGATATTGGTGATTGGCCGCATCCCAGCTTGCTTTATTTAATTCACGGATAATGGTTGGCGAGGTGGGAAGGTCGGGGTCCCCAATGCCCATATTGACGATATCAACGCCTTTTTTTTGCGCCTCCGCCCTTTTTTTGTCAATTTGAATGAAAAGATAGGGAGGCAATTTTTTTAATTTTTCCGAATACTCGCAGAATTTTTTCACTTTTATCCTTAATTTATCCCTAAGACTTCGTTCATGTTATAGGTTCCCCGCTTCTTGCCGTACAGAAAAATAGCCGCTTTCAATGCACCAAGCGCAAAATTATCTCTGCTGTAGGCTTTGTGAGTTATCTCCAACCGTTCCCCAGGACCGGCAAAAATAACAGTGTGCTCCCCCACCACGTCACCTAACCTTACCGCATGGATGCCAATCTCGCCGGGTTTACGCAGCGTCGACTGACCGTGCCTGCCATAAACAGCATTTTTTTGAATGCTCCTTCCCGTCCGCTCCGCGATGATCTGCGCGGTAGTCAAAGCCGTGCCGCTGGGAGAGTCCTTTTTCTTGTTATGATGAACTTCCACGATCTCAACTTCAAAATCTTTGAGGCCACCCGCGATCTCTCCGACCACTTTCCAAAGTAAATTGACGCCGATACTCATGTTGGAAGCGCAGAGGACAGGGATTTTTTTACCTGCCCGCTGGATCTCATTTTTTTGAGCATTGGTAAAACCAGTCGTCCCTATCACGATGGGACACTTTTTGGCCGCAGCTGTTCTCAAATCCTTCATGGAGGCCTCTGCGGCAGTAAAAGTAATGACTACCCAGCCGCGCCTCAGAATAGACGCCAAATCGTCCGTGATGATCACCCCGCGCTCCGCGGATCCAACAAGTTCCCCAGTCCATCGGCCTAGACAGGGATGTCCGGCTTTTTCCACGGCACCAACAACCTTTAAGTTTTTATTGGCCATTGCGGACTTCAAAATAGCCTGGCCTACTCTGCCGGCTACGCCGCAAATGACGATGGGCACTTCTTTGCTTTTTTTGATCAATGCAGCTCCTGGTTTAAATTAGTTTAAAACTTTTCAAAACACTCCGTAGTTGGGCTTTATTCTCCGAAGATAACGGCGCTAAAGGCAGCCGCACCCCTTCACAACACAACCCCATCATGGCCGCAGCGGTTTTGACGGGAACCGGGTTGATTTCCAGCGTCATAGCTTTCATCAATGTTAAAAGGTGATAATGAAGGGCCCGGGCCTGCTCAACCCTGCCCTGACGGAACAAATGGACCATTTGGGACATCTGCTCCGGCACTATGTTGGCTACGACCGAAATAATCCCTTTGCCGCCCAAAGCCATTAACGGCAGCGTCAAGCTGTCATCCCCCGATATAACATCAAATTGAGGCGGGCACAAAGAAATGATCTTGCCCATTTGGTCCAGGTTGCCGCTAGCCTCTTTGGTTCCAACTATGTTTTTGAGCTTAGTCAGAGCTAATACGGTCTCCGGTTCCATATTCACGCCGGTCCGGGAAGGAATATTGTAGAGGATGATGGGAATGTCAACGGCCCTGGCTATTTTTTGAAAGTGCAAGTAAAGGCCTTGCTGGCTGGGCCTGTTGTAATAGGGCATCGCCATAAGCACAGCGTCCGCTCCAACTTTTTTGGCGTGGCGGGTTAAAGCCAGGGCCTCCTCGGTGCTGTTGGAACCTGTCCCAGCTATGACGGGAATACGCCCGGCCGCGGCTTTAACAACGATCTCAATGACGCGCTCGTGCTCTTCTGGAGAAAGAGTGGGAGATTCGCCCGTGGTTCCGCAGGGCACGATCCCATCGCTTTTCCCCACATGGAACGCCACTAAATTTTTAAGCGCTTTTTCATCAATTCTTCCTTTTTTAAAAGGTGTGATAAGCGCTACCATCGACCCTTCGAACATTTCATCCTCCTGCATTATTTAAATCAATATTTTACCTTCACAAATGACTCGGGCTTCTCCGGTTAATTTAACTTCCTCGAAAATATCGCCCAGCCTCCTAAAATCCACGATCAAATCCCGGCCGCTTTGGGTCCGCACCCTGATGGCCGGCTTGAGCCCTTTCACTAAGGAAGCGATGCAGGCGCTGGCCACGGCTCCCGTCCCGCAAGCTAGGGTTTCATCTTCCACGCCTCTTTCGTAAGTTCTAATACGGATGCCGGACTTTCCCGTAGTCTTCACAAAATCAACATTCGTCCCTTTTAAACCGAATGCTTTATGAAAACGCAATATCCTGCCCAATCCCTGCACATTGATCCGCCCTACTTCTGGAACAAAAATAACCGCGTGCGGCACCCCTGAATCAATAAAATGCGCCGTGATGGTCTTGTTACCCAACCGCACCCTCATATTGAGGCGGAAGGATTCCACCGGGGGCAGGGACAATTCTACCAGGTTTTTTTTGATCAAAGCCTGATACAAGCCGGCTTTAGTTTCAAAAACAGCCCTTTTGCCGGTCATTTTCTTGATCTCAGCGAACTTGGCCATACACCGGCCGCCGTTGCCGCACATACTTGCCTCACTGCCGTCGCTGTTAAAATACCGCATTTTAAAATCAACCTTTTTGGAACGCTCCAGCAAAAGCAGGCCGTCTGCCCCGACGGAACGATGCCTGTCGCAGACTTTTTTAGCCAGATTGGGCCACGAACCTTTATAGACCGGCCGGCGGTTATCCATGACTATAAAGTCATTGCCGGCTCCTGCCATTTTAACGAACGGTATCCACATTTCCTCTTGCGCCCTTTCTCCAACTTAAATAGCCGTATTTTAGCACTTTTGCTTCATTAAGGTCGATTTCTGAATTTGCAGGATCGAGCAAGCGGTTCAACGCACCTGGTATCAGGCCAACTTTTCACCCTTCACTAAATCCTGAAAGGCTTCTCTTTTTCTTGCCAGGATGAACCGGCGGTCTTGTACAAGAACCTCGGCGGCCCTTGGACGGGAGTTGTAATTTGAAGACATGGTAAAGCCATAGGCGCCTGCGCCCATGACAGCTAAATAATCTCCTGCGTTAACTTTGGCCAGCCGCCTGTCTTTGGCCAAAAAATCCCCTGATTCGCAAATCGGGCCGACGACATCAACGGTCTCTTGCAGAGCGCGCCGTTCTTTAAGCGGCAAAACCGCGTGATGGGCGCCATACAAACTGGGCCTGATCAGATCGTTCATGCCGGCATCCACGATCACGAATTTTTTTCCGCCATTCTCTTTGCGATAAAGGACCCGGGTCACCAGGATGCCCGCGTTCCCCACGAGATACCTGCCTGGCTCTAACAAAAGTCTCAAATGACGGCCGCGGACTTCGGCTAGGACAATTTTGGCGAATTCCCTGGCGGAAAATGCCGCTTCGTTATCGTAACCAATGCCCATTCCTCCCCCGATATTGAGGATAGACAAGGGATGGCCCATCTGTCTGGCTTCATTAAACAAGCCCAAAACTTTCCCGATCGCTTCAGCATAAGGTTTAGGGTTCAAAATTTGAGACCCAAGATGAAAATGCAACCCGGCGACTTGAATGTATTTAGAAGCGGTCAAGTCTTTAAACAGTTTCCTGGAGTTTTTTATGGAAATGCCGAACTTGTTCCCCTTTTTTCCAGTGACGATATAATGATGGGTATCCACGTTGACGTCAGGATTGACCCTCAGGCATATCCTGGCTTTTTGACGGCGGCGCCTAGCCGCGGTCTGTATCGCCAAAATTTCAGCCTCAGACTCAACATTGAACATCAAAATATCGGATTTCAGGGCAAAGTTGATCTCCTCAAAAGTTTTTCCAACCCCGGCATACACTATTTTTTGCGGGTCAGCGCCTACTCTAAGGACTTTGTATAGTTCCCCGCCGGAAACAATGTCAAAACCGCTGCCTATCCGGCATAAATTTTTTAATAGGGCCAGGTTGGAGTTGGCTTTCACGGAATAGCAAATAAGATGGTCTTCTGATTCAAACGCCTCGTCCAATTTCTGATAATGCTCCGCCAAAGTGCGCGAGCTATACAGATAAAGGGGCGTGCCGTATTTTTCGGCCATGGCGGCCACCCGGACATTTTCGCAATACAATTCATGGTTTTTGTAGTGAAAATAGTGCATCCCTCAACTCCCCTAAAAATCCAAGTTCTATATGGATTTGCAGGAAATATTAACACACTGATATTGAAAAAAACAGCGTGATGGTGCATAAAGGGAGGGCAACTAAATGATGGCCTATGGATCCAAAGGCCGGATGGAACCCGTTGATGCCAATTGGCAAACAAAACATATTGATGGTGGCGAGCTCAGAACAGGACGCCCTGTTGTATTATGCCACAGGTTTTATGGCGCCTGACCCCTTTGTCTTTTTAGAAACTGCGGGAGTTAAAAAGATATTTGTCAGCGAATTGGAATTTGGCCGCGCCAAAAGGCAGGCCAAAGTGGAAAAAGTGCTCCCTATATCCCAATATGAAAAAAGAGCAGCGCAAAAAAACGGCTCCTCAACGCTTCCAGCAACGATCCTCGAAATAATGCTGGAAGCCGGCATCCGGAAAATAACGGTGCCGGCGTCTTTTCCTGTCGGCTTGGCGGACAAGCTCAGGGAAAAAGGCCTGACCATTATTCCAGACAACGACCTGTTCCTGGAGGAACGATCCCAAAAAAACGCGGATGAGCTTCACGCCATTGTCCAGGTCCAACGAACCCTGGAAAAGGTCATGAAAGAGGTGGTGGAAATTCTCCGCCGCTCCAGGATACGGGGGCAAACCATTGTGTTCGAAAAGACCCCCCTGTCCTCCGAGTGGTTCCAAAAATTCATTTCAGTCCGCCTCCTGGAGCAAGGCTGCTCCGGCGCCCATACCATCGTTGCCGGAGGCGACCAATCCTGCGACCCTCACGAAGAAGGCCATGGCCTTTTGCGTCCCTGCCAGCCTATTGTTTTTGATGTTTTCCCCCGTTCCTTGACGACTTTTTATTACGCCGACATGTCCCGCACCTTCGTCAAAGGCCGTCCATCCCCGGCCCTGACAAAGCTTTTTAAGTCGGTCCTGCAAGCACAGGAATTAGCCTTGAACCTTATTAAACCCGGAATAAAAGGCTCACAGGTTCACAGGGCGGTCCATCAATTTTTTGAAAAGAGCGGATATACGACCGGCCAGCAGGATAACAAGATGCAGGGCTTTTTTCACGGGACAGGCCACGGCGTCGGCTTGTCCATCCATGAAAATCCCCGGCTGGGGGCTTCCAACAATATCCTTAGGACCGGAGAGGTCATTACGGTGGAGCCTGGGCTATATTATCCTTTTCTCGGAGGGATCAGGTTGGAAGATATGGTCGTTGTTACTCCCCAGGGCAGCAAAAATCTCACCCATTTCCCAAAATTTTTTGAAATACCTTGATAGGGAGATCCTTCACCGTCATCTGGGTCCACTTTTTTGGGGAGACACGGCGTCAATAAAATCATCAAGAAGCTTCTTCTCTTTATCGTCCAAATACATGAACTCAACGCCTATTAAATAACGCCCCTCTTTCTTCTGAAGATGGACGGATTTGGCAAAGACATCTTTTATGCTGGTTCCGTTGGGCAGGAAAATACTGGGGATATGTAAACTGTCCCCTTCATTGACCGGCACCTTGGTCACTAATAGCGCCCCGCCAGAGCTGAGATTGAGAACATGGGCTTCACCTAGCTGGGTAGACTCTTCAAAAAAAGAGATGGCCTCTATTTTGATATCAACCTCGACTCTTCTAAATTTTCTGCGTTCTCGGCCCTTCCCCTCATCATCCGACATCGATAACTGCTCCATCAACTGCGCCACCGCTTTGGTCAACGCGTCGGTTCGGGACGAAGCATCCTGGTGGTCCTCCAGGACGGCTCCCTCGTCCTGCACTTTTAGGAGTTCTTTTATCTTCTGTTGTCCTAAATTCCGCAAGCTATCATTCTCAGCTTCCCCTGTTTTCTTCTCCATTTCGGGCTGCTGCGGGGAGGCGGGCGCAGTTGGTTCTTCGGGCATGGCGGTTTTCGATGAACTGAAGTCTGAAGGCATATTATTGTGAGTGACCAGGCTGGGACCTTGCTTTTGAGTTTCTTGGGCTGGCTCACCCTGGCTTGGATTCTCTGCAATAGTTTCTTTTTTCACCGGGGGCAAAAGCATATCGCCGGTCGACAATGTACCCGGTGTTGATGTTTCCATGCTTTCTGTTTGATTATCTTTAGTCTGCCTCTTTATCACTTGAACGGGTAATTTAAGCGCCCCTTTGCTTTCCGCGGTATTAATAAAAGCCAGGCATTCTTTAATGGTCTTGGAATAAAGGGTATTTTTGCCGTATTTGGCTTCAAATTTGTCGTATTCCTGGTGTGCCTTTACGAAATCCTTGTTAACCGCAAGCATCTTGATGCTGGTAAGGTCCTGCCGAAACCTTTGCTCTGGACTCATGCCCCATTGCTTGCCATAAACGCGCCAAAGGATATACGCTATCCACCCTAAAACGGTGGCTGCCAATCCATAGCGGGCTGGCGGATAAATGTAGACTAAAGGCAAAAAGAACAAGAGCAGAAAGATCAGCAAACCCTGGATAAACATCTAAACTCCTTTAAAAATGAGTAAATTGAACAGCAAGTATATCACGCCCTTAAAAAAAGATAGTTGGGCTCACATAAAAACACTGTGTCCTTAAATTTTCAGGTTACGCAGCCTAAGGGAATTGCCCACCACGGTCAGACTGCTTAAGCTCATAGCCGCGCTGGCGATTATGGGACTCAACAACAACCCCCAAAAGGGATATAGAATTCCAGCCGCCAAAGGCAAACATAAGGCATTGTAAAAAAAGGCCAGGAAAAGATTTTGGCGTATGTTACGCATGGTCATCCTGCTTAAACGGACCGCCTTGGCCACTCCCCCCAGGTCGCCTTTTACTAATATTATAGATGAACTTTGGACCGCGATATCCGTTCCCCGGGCAAGTGCTATTCCCACCTGCGCTTGGGAAAGGGCCGGCGCGTCGTTGATACCGTCTCCGGCCATGGCTATGACCCGGCCTTGTCGCTGCATGCTTTCGATCAATTTAAATTTTTCCTGGGGAATTAATCCGGCATGGACTTCGGTTATCCCCAATTCTTTGGCGACCTGTTCAGCGCTGGCCTTTTGGTCGCCGGTAGCCATGATGATCTTCAACTCCCAAGCTTTAAGTTCATCAATGGCCGTTTTGGTCATCGGCTTAATGGGGTCTTCCACGATGAAGATAGCCTGCGCTTTTCCTTGATAACCAAAACAAAACCAGGTCCGGCTTATCAAATTCATTTCGCTAACTTTTTTCTCCGCGGCCTGGGTCGCCATCTTGTTTTCTTTTAAAAAACCCAGATTGCCAATAATAACCTCTTTCTGCCCGACCAGCCCCAACACGCCTTTTCCCGGTTCGGCATGAAAAGACTCTGCTTTTCTTAAAATGACATTCTTCTCTTTGGCATATTGGACCACGGCCTGGGCATAGGGATGCTCACTCAAATTTTCCACGCCGGCGGTCAGCTCCAAAATATCTTTCTCAGCCAAATCTCCCACAGGCACTATCGCGGTCAATTTTGGCCTGCCTTCAGTCAGGGTGCCTGTTTTGTCTATGACCAAAGTGTCTGCTTTTTCCAGCCACTGCAAAGCCGCGGCGTTCTTGACCAGGATGCCCATGCCTGCGCCTCTGCCTATGCCCACGGTCACCGCAACAGGGGTGGCCAATCCCAAAGCACAAGGGCAGGCTATTATCAGAACGGCAATGGCGTTCAATAACGCATAGGCATATCTTGGTTCAGGTCCTATCCAGGCCCAGAGTAAAAAAGTCGCGACACTGATAACCATGACAGCCGGAACAAAAATAGCTGAAATACGGTCAGCCAGGTTTTCAATAGGCGCCTTGCTTCGCTGGGCCGCCCTGACCAGGTCCGCCATATGCGACAGAAAAGTATCCGAGCCGATTTTTTGCACCTTGACCAGCAAGGTGCCGTTCGTGTTCTGGGTCCCGCCCACGACCTCGTCTCCCGCCTTCTTCATGATGGGTTTGGGCTCGCCGGTGACCATGGATTCGTCCACATAACTTTCACCGGAAAGAACCAAGCCGTCCAAAGATATCCTTTCGCCCGGCCTGACCCGCAGGCTTTCCCCTACTTGGATTTTCTCGATCTCTTTTTCTTGTTCTGTCCCGTTTTCCAACACGACAAATCCTGTTTTTTCCGTCAGGCCAAGCAGCCCCCGGATGGCGCTTCCTGTCCTATGGATGGCCTTGAGTTCTAATATCTGGCCTAAAAGAATTAGGGAGATGATCACCGCCGCGGACTCAAAATAAACCGGGGGCAAGCCGTTTTGCCCGCAAAAAGAAGCTGGGAAAATCCGCGGCACCAGCGTGGCCAGGACACTGTCCAGGTAGGCCACACCCGTCCCTAAACTTATCAAAGTGAACATATTGAACCTGGCTTTGAGTATCCCCCTCCATCCCTTAAGAAAAAATGGCCAACCTCCCCACAAAACAACCGGGGTCGCCAGAGCCAGTTGGATCTGGCCGGAACTAGTGGAGCGCAGCAGGGCAGCCCCCAACATGGACATGGCCATTAAGATCAAAGTCAGCCCTAAACATATCCAAAATCTCCTGGTCATGCTTAAAAGTTCCGGGTTGATGTCTTCCTGGCCGCCATAGGCCATAGGCTCCAAAGACATTCCGCATAACGGGCAATCGCCAAACTGGCTTTGTTCAATTTCCGGGTGCATGGGGCAGGTAAACGGCCCTGCAATGCCCTGTTTTTCGCTCTCAAATGGGCTGTTTTGAGTGTATTTCCCTGGTTCAGCCCGAAACCTGTTCAAACAGTGTTTTGAGCAGAAATAATAGGTTTTATTGAGGTAAATGGTGCTGGCCCTGGCTAAAGCAGGCGCGACATCCATGCCGCAAACAGGGTCTTTGGCCAACAGCGTATTCTCGCTATTTTTATCAACGAGAAATTGTTCGGGATGTTCTTCAAATTCCACAAGGCAGTGTTTACTGCAAAAGTAATAGGTCTTCCCCTGGTAGACAAAACTTCCGGCGGCCAGAGCCGGCGCGACATCCATGCCGCAAACAGGGTCTTTGACTGTTATTTGTTTTTTGGGGTCCATAGTCTTATTTTACAACATTATGGCAACACAACCAGAATATTAAGCGACAAATTACTGGATTTCGTGGATGGATGAACGGAAGGAACTTGCCTGGAATTTTACAGCTTTGGAGCTCCGTACTTTTTTTTCATCAGTTCCATGATGTTATCTCGCTCGGCAATTAATTTCCCCGTTTCTCGTTTGACCTCTGGAAAATCAAAACCTGTTCCAAGTAACTTTTCAAAATAGACCAGGGATAAAGCATGATTCCTGTGTGCCTTGGCGGTGAGTCCTAGCCTTTCCCACAAACAGGCTTTTAAAAATGGGTCAGGCACCACTTCAGCCAGGCGCAAATATTTTTCTGTGGCCCCCTGAGTCTGGAAACACCGGAGTTGCGCATCCGCCTCCTTGATGGCCAGAGTATCTTGGACAAGGGATCGACCTCCATGTAATGGGATCATCCCGATAACAATCGGACTTGAACCAGAGTTATTGGGAAATGAACAAAACTCAACACCCTTTATCTTCCGGCGTAGCACTTCTGTCCGGCTCGGAATATTTAGATTGAATAAAAGGATGTTGGGTTTCTGTGTCTGGAATTCCCTTCTCCAATCTTCGGCAATGAATTCAACAGGCACTGAGGAAAACGGCTCAAACCCGGCGAAATAGACAGCCCTTCCCCTGTCCAGCAATCCTCCCGCCATTTTTCCTGCCTCATACTCGCTCAAATGGGTGGATTTAAAAAATTCATTTTGCAGAATGGACATATTGGACACAGCCATAAATACAACCAACCCTAGCCCAAGCAAAACCCTGGCCTTCCCCGCGCGGTCCATAACATAAATGAGGCCTAGCCCCGCAAGCATAAATAGAAAAGGCAATGAACCGTTCATTCTGCCCACAAACTCGCTTGCATCCGAACTGAGTAAGCCAGGCAGGCTAAAACAAACTAACCCTAAGAGAAGAACAGCATATTTAAATTCCCTGATTTTTATAAAGCAAAATATAATTCCCAAGAGAAAAAGGACAGCAGTGGCTTCATCAAAATAGGCCGCCTGATCTCCCCTGGGCCATAAATTCGCAAATAGCTTGAATAAATTTTGTCCCAGCAAACGGCCCCATTGCGGCTGGTTGAACAAACCAACATCCCTGAGCCTGTAGAAAAAATAACCCTGGTTATTGATAGCGTAAAGGATAAGCGGGACCAAAAGTATGGCCATAAGAACAAAAGCCGCTATGATCTTGGGCCAATGCTGGCCGGCCCAGGTTCGGTCATAGAAAAGACTGCCAACAGCAAATAAAAATACAAAAACCGGGAATACCCAAAATGCGGAGTAATTGTAACAACCCAGGCCCATGCCCAGACCCAAAAGAATGAAATGGAGCCAGCCAGGTTTTTGAAAAGATTTCCACAAAAAATATAAAGCCAGGGTTACCCAAAAAAAGTTGGCCCAGGCGAATTCCCCTGTCCTCTGCAGAAATACCGGCCACCATCCCACGGATAACAAAAAAGCGGTTGCTAAAGAAATATCCCGGCCAAATAGATTTTTCGAAAGAACAATCATGAATAAAAAGGTAACGCCTCCCATTAAAAGCGCGAAAACACGGAGGCTCTGGGGTTCGCAGGGAAACACAAGGAACCACAATCCACAGAGGTAGTTGGTCACAGGCAATCGTCCGCCCCAGGGTAAAAAAACAGGCAGCCAATGACCCTGGCGTATCTGCCAGGCATCCATGGCCTGGGAGCCCTCATCTCCTACCGTGAAATGCAGGAAAAGATTCCATTGCCATAGCCGGAAAATGAGGAAAAAAAATATAATAAGAGGCCAAACCCAGTATCGGATTAAACTTTTATTATCTTTTAAAAATGTTTTCAGCACCTGACCAGCTCATAGGACCTGGTTCCCAGGCCTATCCTCTCGCCGTGCTTGGTCTGAACCCGCGGGTCGATGGATTCATAGGCCAGCTGGTCCATCGGTTTGCCGCCGCGTTCCTCTATCATGGTGATAACAGCCTCGTCCACGGCAACGGGATCGCTGGAAGCGAAAAGCCCCAGGTCCGTGACGATATTTTTCTTGGCCTGGGGCATGCAGTCGCAGTCTTTGGTGAAGTTCAGGCTGTAATTGATGAAAAAGCATTGCTTGTCCTTGACCACGCCCAAGGCATGCTCGGCCACGGACTCCTGGATAGTGATGGTGTCCATTTCCCAGTCGAAAAGGATGGCGTCAAAACCGCATTCCACCAGACATTCACCGCAGCCCAAACAGAGTTTTTCGTCGATATGGGCTTTTTTATCTTTCAAAGTGATGGCATCAGCCGGGCACCATTTATGGCAATGGCCGCACCCTTTGCATTTGGCCTGGTCGACCTGGGGTCTTAGACTGGAATGCTGGGCCAATTTGCCCTTGCGGGACGAAAGGCCCATTCCAAGATTTTTAAGAGTCCCCCCGAAACCCAGGGCTATATGGCCCGTGGGATGGGAAACGGCCACAATGGCGTTGATACGCTTCAGCAGGCCGGCCACGGCCACCTTGAGCTTATCTGTAATTTTAACCTCGTGTTCGTAATCACCCTTGAGCCCGTCGGCCATGATGATGGGCATGCCCGTGGCCTCCAAGGTATAGCCGTGATCCTGGGCCAGAGTAATATGGCTGACAGCATCAGAACGACCACCTTTGTACAAGGTGCTGGTTTCCGTGAAAAAAGGCACGGCCCCGGCTTTTTTGATACGGCCGGATAAATATTTAAAAAAATAAGGAGGCACTACCTTTTCCCTGCTATGGCCCTCGCCAAAATGGGTCTTGACCGCCACATAATCTTTTTCCGGGATAAATTTTTCAAAGTTAGCCGCGTCCAACAGGTCCTTGAGTCTACGCTCAATCTTATCGGGAGCGGCCTTTTCCTCCAAAGGCGCAAAAAATACTTTCGAAGCCATATTTTCTCCTTTCTAACTATTTTCTTTCAGGGTCCAGGCCAGCGCTGTGGCCACGCACAGGGTCAATGCCAGGACCAGTAAACCGCTGGTAAAGCTATGTGTAAGTTCTTTGACCAATCCAATGATATTGGGGCCTACAAACCCGCCCACATTGCCCACGGAATTTATCAGGGCTATGCCGCCAGCCGCCGCGGCGCCGGTCAGGAACACCGTGGGTTCATACCAGAACGGGCCCATCGTGCCCCAGATGCCCGTCGCAGTCACGCAAAGGCTGGCGAAAGCGAGCCAGGGATGATTGGCCATGGCCCAGGCGCCCACGACCAAACCCAAAGCAGCCGCGGAAGTGCAAACCACCAAATGCAAGCGCCTTTCACCTGTCCGGTCCGAATGCCGGCCGATAAGCACCATGCCGATGGACGCCGCCAAAAAAGGGACCGCCGCCAGGATATTCACCCAGGTGGTGGTAAACCCGGAGAAACTCTTGATGATCTGCGGCAGCCAGAACGAAACCCCGTAAAAACTTATGATAATGGCAAAGTACAAAAAGCACAACTGCCATACTTTGGGATGGGTCAGGGCCTGCCAAAGGCTGTAATGGTGTTCCCTGGCCACGGCCTGATGTTCTTTATCCAATCTTGCTTCCAGCCAGCGTCCCTCCTGGGGAGTCAGCCATTTGGCCTGGGTGGGCCGGTCTTTAAGGTATATTAGCGTCATGATTCCCAAAATCACGGAGGGAATGCCTTCGGTCAGAAAAAGCCATTGCCATCCCCGTATACCCCCAAAGCCATCCATCTTGAGAATTGCCGCCGATAAAGGGCCTCCTATGACGCCTGCCAAAGAAGTGGAAGTCAAAAAGGTGGCGAACACCCTGGCCCTTTCTTTGGGAGGAATCCAAAAGGTCAGGTAGTAAAGCATGCCCGGGAAAAAACCGGCCTCGGCCACGCCCAGGATAAATCGCAGCAGATAAAAGCTAAAGGGTGTTTTGACGAAAAGCATGCAGGTGGAGATGATGCCCCAGGTCAGCATGATCCTGGCCATCCATAACCTGGCCCCGACTTTTTGCAGGATAAGGTTGCTGGGTATTTCGAACATCACATAGCCCACGAAGAACATGCTTGCCCCAAACCCGTAGACCGCGTCCCCAAAGCCCAGGTCCAACCGCATGTCCATGGCCGCGAAACTGATGTTGAACCGGTCCAGGTAATTAAAGATGTAACAAAGGAATAAATAAGGGACCAGGCGGCTGCTGACTTTGGCTATGATCTTTTGTTCATTCAATGTGTGAGCCATAACTATACCTCTTGGTCAAAATGATGCTCGCCATCAGGGGACTTGGGGACCTGGTGAGCAGGATGGATGGAGTAAAGGTCGCTCCGTGCTTTCTTCTGTTTTATCAAAATACCCTTTTCCTCTAGTTTTTTCAGGTCGGCCAGAACCTCGGCTAAGGGCGCTTTGACCTCAGCGGCGATATCCTCTGCTGTCACTTTCTTTCGTCTGTGGATCAAGGGAACAAAGGGGTGGCGCAGGTTGGGCTCAATGCTCCGAAAAGACCTGCCGCTTGAAGGACTTACCGGAGCTATGTCGTCTAATTCATTGTCTGGCATGAATTCCTGCCTTTGTTCAATTTTTTTTTGCAGGGTTTTAAAAACTTCCGCTGTGGGGCTGTTCGCAAGCGTTAGCATTCCAGGTGCCGCTGATAAAATAAGAGATGGGGGTCAGGGTCCCGGAAAAGCTGTACTGCAGGCCCCCGGTCATTTCGCAGCTGTCGTTATACTTGCCCCCCTCGCAGGAATAGCTGCCCCGCAAGCCCCAGCTCCAGTTGCCCGAGGTGGAAACATTGATGGCGGTCCCGTTGAAATTTTGCGCTCCATTGCCGCTAAGATGCAGATTACCGCTGGCCGTGTAATCCATTCCCTTGTAATTGATGCGCAGGTTGGAAATAAGGATATCTATTTCCGCCGCCAGGATGCGGTATTTGTCCGACGCCCCGGCCGCGTATTGCCCCCTGATGCTGGCGTTCCCTCCCGCGGGGAAATTGTAGGAGTAGTTCGCGGTAGGCTGGCTGGAACCCATTCCAGAATTTTGCAGGACATCCTGTCCCCAGCCGGTCAAAGCCAGGGCGACCTGGTCCATGAAAGGCCCGGCCAGTTCGGACTTGGCCAGCGGAGCGGACAAGTCCGGAGTTGCGGAAGATTTTATCCCGCTGTTGGCAACTGTCCCGCATCCAAAGGTATTACCAAGGACAAACCCGGCCATTAAGGAAACGGTGAACAATTTAACAATACGAACAGCCATGAGACTCCTCCACAAAAAACATATTTAGCGAGATGATAATTTAACATTATCCATAATAGGAACAAAAAAGCTAGAATATCCCCATGACTACCAAACCAAGTGTTTTTCAACCTTCTTTCAGACCCTGGTCTATACCAAAACCGGATAAAGCCGTGGCGGTCCTCATGAGCGGCGGGGTGGACAGCAGTGTTACGGCCCTGGACTTGATGGAACAGGGCTGGGATGTGGCCGGATTTACCATGAAAATCCCAATGTCCGACAACTGCAATCCTTTCCGGCATTGCTGCGGGGACGAAGCGGCCCAAGTCTGCCGGCATCTGGGCATTCCGCATTACCAGGTGGACACCCTGGCCTTGTTCCAAAAAAAAGTCATCGACCCTTTCCGGCGTTCTTACCTGCAGGGCGCCACGGCCAGTCCCTGCGTGGACTGCAATACGCAGCTAAAATTTAAAACTGTCTGGGATTTGATCGAGCAAGAGTTCCATGTCCAGCATCTGGCCACCGGCCACTATGCCACCGTGCTGGTCCATCAAGGGAATTACTTTCTTGGCCAGGCCAAAGATAAGACCCGCGACCAAAGTTATTTCCTGTACGGCATACCCCGCCAGCGTCTGAAGCAGGTTTTCTTCCCTCTGGGAGACCTGTCCAAAACCAAAGTGCGCGAAGTCGCCCGCAAGTACAACCTGCACGTGGCGGAAAAACCCGACAGCCAGGACTTGTGTTTTGTCGCCGAGGAGGATTACCAAAAAGTTTTCGCGGGCAGGGACAAGCCCGGGCCAGGACCTATCTTTAACCTGCAGGGCCAGCAAATGGGCATCCACAAAGGCATCCACCACTACACCCTGGGACAGCGCAGCGGCCTGGGCATTTCTTCCAAGGTACCGGTCTATGTGTTGAAGATCGACCCCATCAAAAATACGGTCTTGGTGGGGACACGGGAACAGGCCTACACGGACTTCGTTGAAGTTAAAAAAATCAATGTGCTCATACCGGACCAGTTCACCGCAGGCGCCCGTCTATGGGCAAAAATCCGTTCTCAAGGCCAGCCCCAGGCTTGCGCGATCACCTCTAGCTCCCCTGCTACTTTTAAGGTCAGTTTTGACCAGCCTGTTTTCGCGCCCACACCCGGTCAGCATCTAGTCCTTTATAACGAGGACGGATATATAGTCGGAGGTGGTTGTATCAAAAAGGGACTGGTAATTTAGAAAGCAGGATCGAAAATACTGGTTTTCTTCGCTTTAAATCCAAAATACTTCATCACCCCTGCGGCGATCCGCTCGCTGGCCCTGCCATCCCCATAGGGATTTACGGCCTGGGCCATTTTAAGATAAACGCGGTAGTTGACCAAAAGCGTCTTGGCTGATCTGTAGATCTTTTCCTCCTGGGTGCCCACCAGCTTGACTGTTCCGGCTTTGACCGCCTCCGGTCTTTCCGTGACCTCTCGCAGCACCAAAACGGGCTTGGCCAGGCTGGGCGCCTCCTCCTGGATGCCTCCCGAATCGGTCAGAAGCAGGCAAGACCTGTCCATCAGCGTCACGAACTCCAGGTAGGACAAAGGCTTCAACAAAAGGACATTGGACAGACCGCCCAATGATTGGTTGATGGATCTTTGCACCTGCGGGTTCAAATGCACGGGCAGGACGATCAAAACTTTGGGGAACTCCCGTGCGAGCTTTTTAATAGCGCGGCAAATAGACCGCAAGGGAGCGCCCCAATTTTCCCTGCGATGGGCGGTGACGGTGACCACCTTGCCCCAATGGCTGTAGACACGCTGTAAAGAACTGAACCTTTGCCGTCTGGCCAGGGCAACGGCCTGTTGAAGGGCGTCGATGACCGTATTGCCTGTCACAAAAACTTTTTCCTTGGCTACTCCCTCTTGGAGCAGGTTCGCGCGGGAGAGTTTGGTCGGCGCGAAATGAAGATCCGCGATGAGTGTGGTGATGCGGCGGTTGATCTCCTCCGGATAGGGCTGGTATTTATCGCTGGTCCGCAAGCCCGCTTCGACATGGCCTACGGGGATGCGCTGGTAAAAAGCCGCCAAACTTCCGGCCATGGTGGTGGTCGTATCCCCCTGGACAAGGACCAATTGGGGCTTTTCTTTGCGGAAAACCGCTTCCAAGGAGGACAAGAGCCTACTGTTCAACTGAGCCAAAGTTTGAGCAGGCCTCATCAGGTTAAGGTCATAGTCGGTTTTGATCTTGAACACACCCAAAACCTGGTCCAGCATTTCCCGGTGCTGGGCGGTCACCACGACCTTTACTTGGAGCTTGGCGCGGTATTTTTCCAATTCTTTGATGACCGGGGCCATTTTGATGGCCTCGGGCCTGGTGCCGAACAAGACGATTATTTTCCGCTTCACCGGGATCTCTCCTGTTCTGACAGGTCCGGAAAGATCTTGCTGTCCCATATCGCTTTCAAAAGATAGCCTCTCATCTGAACATCAGGAAAGTCAAAACCCATTTTCAAGATTCTTCCGTAATATTCCATGGCCGACTTGGTTTTGTGTTCGCTGACCGCCATCTGCGCCAGCCGCTCCAAGACGCTGGCTTCCAGCAACGGGCACAAACGCATTTGTAATAATCCTTCATAATAAGAACGGGCCTTGCCGCGGTCAAAATTTAAAAGGAACGCGTCGGCCTCGTTGAGCTCTTTTAACCTTGGCGCCAAAATACCATTCTTTTCAGCCGGCAACCAGGCCAGCATCACCGTTGATTGCTGATTTGATGCCGGGAAACGGACAAATTTTATCCCAGATAGCTTCTGACGCAAAACCGCCTCGCGTGAAGCAAAGGACACTCTAAATATTACATCCCTGGCGGCTTCCTTGGAGGCCCCGGGCGAACTTGTTGAAGAGGAAACAATATAGTTTTCCCAGACTGAATCAAATGGGTCAAAGCCGTTAAAATAGGCAGCCCTCCCCTTCTGGCCCAGCCGGGAGATGAACTCCCCTGCCTGTTGGGCTGGTCTGGCGTCAAGAAAACCCGTTGAAGCCGGGTCTGTGACCGCCATGTCCAAATAACCAAGATTGGACAGGACCACTAAAACTGCTAATAAGATCATTAAGGCCGGGAATTTGACCTTGGAAAAGAACCAGGTAAATCCCAATCCCGCCGTGATAAAAACCAAAGGCATCATTCCATCCAAACGGAATATGGAGGTGCTGTTGGTGCTCAACAACCCTGGCAGGCAAAAAACAACCAACCCCAGGAGCAAGGTCGCATACGACAGCTTCTTTATATTCTTCAGGCAAAGAACGATGCCCATCAGGAAGAATATGGAGGTGACCTGGTCCAGGAAACTAAGGGTTATCCAGTCTGAAAAGAAAGAAGCCGCCAGCCTGAATAAATTACCCGCCAAATAAAGCGGGATATTTTTAGCGCTGGACAGGGACGAGTCGTTAAGCCTTAGAAAGAAAAAATGGGGCTCCCTGATGGCATAGAAAATCAGAGGGCTGATGAGAACAAGGGATAATAAAATACTGAAAGAAAGTTTAATGAAATGATCGGGCCAAAATCTCTTGTCCAAATATTGAGCCCAGAAAAAATACAAAACGATGAAGATAAAGATGGCCCAAAATGCGGTGTAACTGTAAAAACCCAGGCCCAGGCTTATCCCCAGCAGGACAAATTGGGACCAATGATGTTTGGTGAATGCTTTGGCCAGAAAATAGAGGCTGATGGTCACGAACAAAGGGCAGCAAACCGAGTAAATGGCAATGGTGCTGAATAGCGCCGGCCACCATCCGCAGGCCATAAAAAAAGCCGTTCCCAAAGCAACCGGCCAGCCGAACAACTGCTTGGCCAGGAACAGGCAGGTTACAAAAAACAAAAAACCGAATTTCATGGAGGTAAATCTGAGGATGGCAAAGTCGGGGGAAGTTATTCTTTCATAAAAAGCGGCCAGATAATGATACAAAGGCACCCGGCCGCCCCAGGGCAAGAACACAGGCAGATAGCCGTGGTTGCGGCTGATCTCCAGAGAATCCCACCCTTCCATACTTTCATCGCCGTAAGGAAAGGACAGGTAATATTTAAACCGGTATAGCCGAACCAGGAAAAATATGGCCAATACCGCGAACCACATCCAGCCTTGGCGCGGCCATGAGGGATTGAGGCCTTCTGATGGGCCGGCAGAACGCCAAACAAGCCAAACACCCAGCCCAAAAGAGATCAAAGCCGCGCTGACCCAGGCGCTTTGGCCAAAACTTTGGGCTAGACAAACAAAGGCCTGTCCTAAAACAAGGAATAAAAGGGCGGACAATACACGGGTGCGGCTCAAGATATAATGGTCCCCTTTTTACCTTCCTCAACATAGTTCATTTCAAGTTCAAAAATGGCTTTATTGATAAAATCGCTTTCTCTCTCCGAAAGGTTCCCCGAGCTTTTTCCCCTGAGCATCCGGACCATATCGATGGTCAAGCGCGCTTGCTCCAAGTCCCGCTGGACCTCCCCGGTGAGGGGATTGGGAACCTTGCCCAATTGCATATACGCGGCGCTCTGCAAAGAAACCACCAGGCTTAAAAACATCTCCTTAAAGTGTTCTTTTTCATCTTTTGTCTCTTCTAGCATAGATACCCTCCTTGACAGGAAAAATCACTTAAACCACGCTAGTAGTATAGCAATCAAAGCGAAAAAACTGCAGGCAATATAGACCCGGCCGACAGCTTGCCGGGGCGTCAATCCCCTGGAAAGCAGGCGGTGGTGGATATGCGTTTTGTCCGGTTTGGATAAAGGATTGCCTTTTAAAAGCCTGTTTAAAATAACCCAAAAAGCGTCCAGGATCGGGATAGCCAACACTAAAAACGGGATGAACACCGACACGGTGGCCGTGGTCTTGAAAGCGCCCAGCAAAGCGATGGCGCTCAGGATATATCCCAAGAACAGGGAGCCTCCGTCACCCATGAAAATGGTAGCCGGGGAAAAATTAAATTTTAAAAAACCCAGGCTGGCTCCAGCCAGGCCGCAGGATAAAAGCGCGGTAAAGGTCAAATGGCCCAAGTTTTCTGGTGAGGCATGGGTTTTCAAAATAAGGGACACCGCGAAAAAAGTCACCCCCCCGATAAAAGCAACGCCGGCCGCCAAACCGTCCAGGCCGTCGATGAAGTTAAAGGCGTTCAAAAGGGCCACGACCCAGAACAAGGTCAGGACGGTCGTTCCAAAACTGTTCAACACGATATCGTGCCCGGTAAAGGGGTTGGTAAAGCCGCTGATCTTTATTCCGAACGACATGAGCAGGACCACCGCCAGGATCTGCACCAAAAGTTTCAACTTCGGCGGGAGGGGCCTGAAGTCGTCGTAAAGGCCCAGGGCCATGATGACCAAGCTTCCCAAAAAAATACCCGTGAACTCAAACGCCAATTGGCAGTCGTCGTAGCTGACCAACCGCCTGAATTTGGCAGATAAGCCGAGCCACAACCCAAAGGTAAGGAAAAATGACAGAAAAAGGGCCATCCCTCCCCAGCGGCTGACGACTTTCTGGTGGACCTTTCTCCTGTCCGGCCTGTCAATGACTCCGAGTCTTTTGGCCAGACGCCTGACGCCGGGGGTGAGGAGAAACGACAAAAAAAGGGACGCTAGAAAAGTGGCGAAATACAGGAATAGGTATTGATGCCCGGTCAGCGATAAACTGGGAACTTGCGGCAAAGTTTATTGACCTCCCGGCGTATTTTGGCCATGAACTGGGTATTGTCCTTGTTGGACAGGATCTCGTCGATCCAGCCGGCGATCATCTGCATTTCTTTGGCCTTCATGCCGCGGGTCGTCAAAGCGGGAGTACCGATCCTGATACCGCTGGTCACGCTAGCGGTCTGGGGGTCAAAGGGAATGCGGTTTTTGTTGACCACAATACCGGCTTGCTCCAGGGCCACGGCCGCCTCGGCGCCCGTGATAGCCTTGCTGCGCAGGTCCACCAGCATCAGGTGATTGTCCGTCCCGCCGGTCAAAAGCTCAAATCCCCTTGCCTGAAGAGCCGCGGCCAGCGCTTTGGCATTGGCCACGACCTGCTGTTGATACTTTTTGAAAGAGGGTTTTAAGGCTTCCTGGAACGCCACCGCCTTGGCGGCAATGGCATGCATGAGCGGCCCGCCCTGCAGGCCCGGGAACACCCCGGAGTCGATCTTTTTGGCGTACTCGGCTTTGCAAAGGATCATGCCGCCCCTGGGACCGCGCAACGTCTTATGCGTTGTCGTGGTGATGATATCGGCATAGGGAGAAGGATCAGGATGCACGCCCGCGGCGATCAGCCCGGCGATATGGGCCATATCGACCATGAGCAAAGCCCCCACGGATTTGGCGATTTCGCTGAAGGCCTTGAAATCCAGGAAACGGGGATAGGCGCTGGCCCCGGCCACGATGATCTGGGGCCTGTGCATCTCGGCTAATTTTCTTAGAACCTCGTAATCAATGAGATAGGTGTCCTTGTTCACCCCGTAAAGCGCGGACTTGTAATACTTGCCTGAAAAAGTGAACGGCTGGCCGTGGGTAAGATGCCCGCCCGCGGCAAGGTCCATGCCCAGGATCATGTCTCCCGGTTTGAGCAGGGCGTAATAGACGGCGATATTGGCTTGCGCGCCGGCGTGTGGCTGGACGTTCGCGTGATCCATTTTGAACAGTTTCTTGGCCCGGTCGATGGCCAGCTGCTCCACGCAATCATAGTAACCGCAGCCCTGGTAAAACCGCTTGTTCGGGTAGCCTTCGGCGTATTTGTTGGTCATGACGCTTCCCTGGGCGGCCAAGACAGCCTTGCTCGCGTAATTTTCAGAGGCGATCATTTGCAGGTTATTTTCCTGCCTGTCTTTTTCCTGCTGGATCAGTTTGGCGACCTGCGGGTCCGATTTGGCGATCAAGTCCATGTTACTTGGCTCCTCTCTCTTTCAATATTTTCTTCTCGATCTCCCCTATTTTCTTCAGCCGCCTCACATGGCGCTCTTCATTGGAAAACGGCGTCTTCACCCAGATACCGGCTATCTGCTTGGCCTCTTCCACGTTAAGGATCCTGCCGGCAAGCACGAGAATATTAGCGTCGTTATGGCTGCGGCTCATTTGAGCCATAAAGGGGTTTAAACATAAAGCAGCGCGTATCCCCGGGACTTTATTGGCCACAATGTCCTGTCCGATACCGGTGCCACAGAACAAAATACCGGCATCATACTTTTTTTCCGCCACGGCCACGGCAACCTCATAAGCTTTATCGGGATAATCACAGGGATTATCATTAAAAACCCCAAAATCCTTGATCTCAAACCCCATCTCGGCCAACAACTTTTTTATGGCTTCTTTCAAAGAATAACCCGCATGGTCCGCGCCCAGCGCGATAGATTTCATTTTGTTCCGGCTCCTGATTTAATTTTTTTTATCTGCCTTTGTGTGACGACCCCTGCCCTTAAAATTCCCTCAAAAGACGGGGTCCACTGGTACACCGTGGAAACACGGCCATATCTGACTCGCCCGCCGTCCAGGACCAAAGGAACATATCTTCCCAACTGGCTGACAACCTCTCCTGCTGTTCGGGCTTCTTGTCGGCCGCTTTTGTTGGCGCTGGTCAATATTAGCGGTTTTTTGAACATCCTAGAGATACACAAAGCCAAGATGTTTGCCGGATACCGTAATCCCACCGTCTTTCCCGGATCCTTGCGATCCGGCAAAACCAGCGTCAAGGGACCCGGCCAAAAACACTCCATCATTTTTTTAATGAACAAAGGAACGGGACCGCATAATTCTAGAGCCTGCTTCCGGCTATGGACCAACAAAGCAGAAGGTTTATTTTTTGCTCTGCCTTTAGCGTTATAAAGTTTCCTTTGGGCGCGAGGCAAACCAAAGGCCGCTGCCACACCGTAAACGGTTTCAGTGGGGAACGCTACAATTTCCCCTTTTTTTAGCAAGGCCACGCATTGCTTAATGACGAATCTCGGAGGATTCGCCGGATCAACCTTAACGACTTGGGGAAAAACGCTATTTTTTGTATTTGAACTTTTGCTCAATATATTTGGCATACCCCAACTTATTCAGCTCTTCCCCTTTTTGCATGGTCTTTTGGGCGAGTTTCTTTTTGTAACTTTCCAAGGAAGTTTTAAGGGAGGACTGTTTTTTACTTAACATCTGCACCGCTAAAACCCCGGCATTCACGGCTCCGCTGATGCCAAGTCCTGTAACGGCCACTGGGACCCCCGCGGGCATTTGCACCATGGACAACAGGGAGTCCAAACCACCCATGACAGGGGTCATCATGGCTACGCCAATGACAGGCAAAACGGTCTCAGCCGCGATAACTCCGGCCAAATGGGCTGCCCCGCCTGCCCCGGCGATAATAATTTCTACCCCGCTCTTTTCGGCCTCTTGGATGATTTGGCGTGTGGCCTGGGGAGAACGGTGCGCGGAAGTGATGGTCATGATATAAGGGATCTTGAACTCTTCCAACACCAAGACAGCTTCCTGCATCACCGGCAGATCAGAGTCGCTGCCCATCACGATTAATACTAATGGTTTTTCTGCCATAAACCTCCCCCCTGAACAGATTTGCTTTTGGCTTTACCGCTGGAGATTTAATCTATGGGCGATATCTTTTCGGAAATGCATCCCTTCAAACGAGATCCCTTTTACGGCCTGATAGGCTTGGTTCAAAGCTTCACGATGGCTTTCTCCCCAGGCACTGACCGTCAACACCCTTCCTCCAGCAGTAAGAATTTTACCATCTTTAGCGACAGTGCCGGCATGAAAAACTGCGGTTTGGGGGATATTTTTCACGGTTTCAAGACCAAATATTTCTTTGCCCACTTCATACAGTCCGGGGTATCCATGGGAGGCTAGCACGACGCAAACGCATGCCTCAAAAGCCGTTTCCAAAGTAACCTCTGCAAGACGGCCTTCAACGGTATCCAGCATCAGGCCGGCTAGATCGTTTTTAAGAAGCGGGAGAACGGCCTGGGCTTCCGGATCGCCAAAGCGGACATTGAACTCGATGACTTTGGGTCCTTGAGGCGTGATCATCAAACCCACATACAACAGGCCTTGGTAAGGGATGCCTTCTTTGGCCATCCCTTCCACCAAAGGCTTAATGATCTTTTGTTCAACGATTTTGGCGACAGCGGGGGTCACCACGGGCGCGGGGCTGTAGGCGCCCATGCCGCCCGTGTTGGGTCCTTGGTCCCCGTCCAACGCCCGCTTGTGGTCTTGGGCGGATGGCAAAACCTTGAAATCCTTGCCGTCCACCAGGGCGAGCACCGTAGCCTCTTCCCCTTCCAAATACTCCTCCACCAGCACCGTATCGCCTGCCGAGCTGAAAACTTTTTCGGTCATGGCCTGATCCAGGGCCTGGTGGGCCTGTTCACGGGTCTGGCACACGGTCACCCCTTTGCCCTGGGCCAGCCCGTCGGCCTTGATCACCATGGGTAAAGGATGATGCGCGGCGTAACTTTTCGCCTGCTTCACGTCCGTGAAAGTCTCGCAGAAACCGGTCGGAATTTTGTATTTTTTCATGATCTCTTTGGCGAACAGCTTGCTGGATTCCAGTTTGGAAGCGGCTTGGGACGGGCCGAAGACCAGTTGGCCGTTTTTCCTGATGGCATCGGACAGGCCCAGGGCCAAAGGCGCTTCGGGACCGACGATGGTCAGGTCTATTTTCTCTGCTTTGACCCAGTCAGCCATCTTTTGTATTTGTTCGGTCTTGATGGGAATGCACTGGGCCAGCTCGGCTATGCCCGGGTTGCCCGGAGCCGCATAAAGGTTTTTAACTTTTACGCTCTGCGACAGCTTCCAGGCCAGCACATGTTCTCTGGCCCCGCCGCCGACCACCAGAACCTTCATGACCTTCCCTCTTCCTGTTTGCTTTTCACAAAAGGCTTTCTGCCCTGCGATGGCTTAACATTTTTTGACTTCAGGGAAAACTGGATTGTTTCCCGGTGCAGCACAGGCTTCCCTCTTTGCCTTAGATTAATATTTCTAAAAACCTGATTTTTCATGAAGTACAGCCCGTCTAATGCCGGAAATGCCTGATGCCGGTAAAGACCATAGCCAGGCCGTGTTCGTCAGCGGCTTTGATGGACTCCGCGTCCCGCATTGACCCCCCCGGCTGGATGATGGCTTTGATGCCTGCCTTGGCGGCTGCGTCCACATTGTCGCGGAACGGGAAAAAAGCGTCGGAAGCCAATACCGCGCCTTGCGCTTTAGCCCCCGCTTGCCTGGAGGCGATCTCCACGGAACCCACCCGGTTCATCTGCCCAGCCCCCACTCCCACGGTGGCCCGGCCTTTGGCAAAGACAATGGCGTTGGACTTGACGTATTTGGCGACCTTCCAGGCAAAAATAAGGTCCTTCATTTGCTCATCGGTCGGGGCAACCTTGGTCACCACTTTAAGCGAGGTTTTATCTAAGGTCAGCGAATCGTTATCCTGCAATAAAAGCCCGCCTGATATTTTTTTGAAGGCAAGGCTTGCGGGGTCCACGGGCCGATGAAGATCGCCTATGCTCAAAACACGCAAGTCCTTTTTGGCGCGGAAAATATCAAGGGCCGCTGGGTCAAAAGAGGGGGCAATGATAGCTTCGAAAAAACCAATGGTCTTGACCATATTGTCGGCCAGGCGGCCATCCACATTGCGGTTAACGCTGAGGATACCCCCAAAAGCGGAGGTGGGGTCGCAGACATAGGCCTTTTGAAAAGCATCGACAAGGTCGTCGGAACTGGCTACGCCGCAGGGGTTATTATGTTTGATAATGACCACGGCAGGCTCCTCAAATTCCTTGATAATATCCAGAGCGCTTTCTAAATCAACGATATTATTATAGGAAAGCTCTTTGCCGTGCAGTTGGACTGCATTGGTTAAACTAGGCCCTTTGACTCCAAATTCAGAGTAAAAGGCGGCTTTTTGATGTGGGTTTTCTCCATACCGCAAATCTTGTTTTTTTTGGAAAGTTAAATGAAGCACCTGCGGTAACGGGTCGGCCTTACCCGTGAGTTGTGAGGCAAGATAATTGTGGACCGCGGTATCATACTCGGAGGTTAACTTAAAGGTCTCGACAGCCAATCTTTTGCGAAGCCCTTCCCCAATGGACCCATGATTTTCCTGAAGCTCCTTGATGACCTCCTGGTAAAACTTGGGGTGCGGAACTACTACGACGCTTTGGAAATTTTTTGAGGCTGACCTGAGCATGGCCGGGCCGCCGATATCAATATTTTCAATGGCCTCCTCCAAAGTAACCCCCGGCTTTTTCACGGTTTCCTGAAAAGGGTACAAGTTGACCACGACCATATCGATCGGAAGGATATTATTATCTTTCATCGCTTTCTCATGGTCGGGTTTGCCGCGTATGGCCAACAGCCCCCCATGAATGACCGGATGGAGCGTTTTGACCCGGCCGTCCATCATTTCAGGATATCCTGTGACTTGGGATACGTCCGTGACCGCCAGCCCCGCTTTTTTTATAAAATTGGCGGTACCACCAGTGGAAATAATGGTGGCGCGAAAGCGGACCAATTCTTTCAGTAGGTCGCCGAGCCCGTCCTTATTAAAAACACTGACTAATGCACGCTGGATTTTGACCATTTAAGCTCCCTTAATCCCAATAATAACTTTTTTGCCGCTGATCTTTATCCTGTTTTCAGAGAAATAAGAAATAGCTTCCGAATAAATTTTATGTTCTTGTTCCAGTATCCGGTCGGACAAAGTCTCTTCTGAATCATTATCTTTAACTTCAACGGCCCTCTGGATAATAATAGGGCCCGCGTCTAATTCCACATTAACAACATGGACAGTGCATCCGCTGACCTTAACGCCCGACTCCAACGCTTGCCGCTGGGCGTGTAGCCCCTTGAATGAAGGAAGCAAAGCAGGATGGATGTTCAATATTTTATTGGGGAAACCCTGGACCAATACCTTAGTGACGATTTTCATATATCCGGCTAAGCAGACCAGCTCAACCTTTTCCTTCTGAAGCACTGACAAGATTTGCCGGTCATAATCCTCGCGGATTTGGCTGGCTTGAGGAACGATAAAAACGCTTTTTATTCCATGATCAGCGGCCTTTTTTAATAATGGGGCGTCTTTTTTGTCGCTGATCACAACAGCGATACGGGCATCCAGAGACTTTTTATCTATATTTTGCAGGATGGCATCAAAATTGGAACCCCTGCCTGACCCTAAAACACCCAATGTGATCGGCATATTCTTGCTTATCCATCTTTGGAAGGATGCGGAAATTTAAACAGTGAATATTATATTGAGGTTTTGGAAATTTGCCAGTCTGCGGGAAAGAAATTATCCCTTTTTGAAAACGGTTTTCCCGCCGACTATGGTGCGGATCACGTTGAACTGCTTGTCCAGGACCACCAAGTCGGCGTCATGGCCAGGGAGGATCTGGCCTTTATGGTCATGGATACCCATAATACGCGCCGGGACAAAAGAGGCCATACGTAAGGCGTCCGCAGGTGGAGTGCCAATCTGTTTTACCAAGGTCTGGACGGTTTGATTCATGCGGATCACGCTGCTGGCGTAGCCTGTGCCTTCGGGAACTACAGCCATACCGTTTTTAACGATAACTTTTTTCCCGTCCTTTGGTCCGAAAGCATAAACACCTGGAGGCATACCAGCTCCCCTCATGGCATCCGTAATGGTGCAAACCTTGTCCCATCCCTTGGCTTTGATGGCCAGACTCATGAAATAAGGATGAACATGGAGCCCATCAGCAATAATTTCTGCAGTTATATCCGGCCTGACCAGGATGGTCTCCAAAACCCCCGGGATGCGGCTTGGACCTTTTTTTACCGCCCTGGACATTGCATTGAAAAGATGTGTGGAATGGGTCATCCCGGCCTTGATCCCTTTATCCACAACCTTGTAATCTGCGCCAGAATGTCCGACAGCCACTACGGCGCCGTGCTTCCTAAATAACCGGGTTGTTTCTAAAGCATACGGGATCTCAGGAGAAAGCGAAACCCTGCTGATGATATCGGCGTATCTCAACATGGCCCGTACTTCTCGGGGCGACGGATTCCTGACATATTCGGGAAGATGACAACCCTTATACTCCATGTTAAAAAAAGGTCCCTCCAGATGGACCCCGAGTACCTGAGCGCCATAACCTGATTTTTTCTTTAAAATACGGGCTGTAGCTAATACCTTGAGGATCTTATCCAATGGGGCCGCGGCCGTAGTGGCCAAGAGGCTTGTCGTTCCTCCGGCAGCGTGATATCGGCAAATATTGATAAAACTGTGTTGGTCGCCATCCATAAAATCGCTGCCAAGCCCTCCATGTATATGTAAATCAATAAAACCAGGAGTGACGATAGCGTCCTCGAATTGCATGGTGTCGCGGCGGCCCTTTCCTCGCGAAAACAATTCAGCTCTGTCTGAAAAATCAAGGTTTTCGATAATGCCGCCATTAATAGTAATCATACCTGCCCTAAAAGCACCCTCTGGTTGAAGGATATTTTTACTGAATATCCTAAAAGTTTTTTTTCCCATTTTTTACCAACCTCCCGAATGTATTAACACAGAAAACAATTTCTCCTTATTGTTTATCAACAACAATTTTGGAAAAATCAGCTAAATTCTGCAAGTACTCTTTTATCTGTTGCATAAGGGCCAAATGATTTTCACGTCGCACAGGGTCATCACACATCACCATCACTTTATCAAAATATTTGTTGATTAAAGGACAGAAATTCTCCAAATGATTTTTGTAGTTAGTAAAATCGCGGGTTTTAATAAATGGCAAAGTATTTATTGTTTCGCGCATTAAAAGCTCATACAGGTCCTTTTCAATCTTATCGCTACTGATCTCCGGGTTGAACCTTGCTGAAACTACTTTATCTTTGGGAAGGATATTTAACACGCGGATGAGAGTTACTACCAAAGTGGCAAAGTCACTTTGTTTTTGCCATTCCGAGAGAGCAAGGGCTCGATTGATCACCCCGTCCAAATAGGTCAACTCCCCAGCCAAAACAGCCTCTCTCAGATCATACCTTACCCCTTTCTCGTCTAAGACCGCTTCTAATCTTGGCTTAAAAAGGGATTCGATCTTTGACCTAACCGCTGTTATGGGCTGGGTCAATTGGCTACCAAACAACTCATAAGCTTTTTGGATTAAATCGGCCATCTTGATTTGTAGGGGCCTGTCCAATAATAATAAAACGACCCCGCTTGCTGCCCTTCTTAAACCAAAAGGGTCCTGGGAACCGCTGACCTCAATGCCTGCGCCCAAAAATCCAACCAGCTGATCTATTTTATCGGCAAGAGCCAAACTTGATCCTGCCAGGGTCACGGGTAGCTTATCCCCGGCATAGCGGGGCAAATAATGCTCTTCGATCGCCTTCGCTTGAGATACTTGCTGCAGTTCCGCATAAATACGTCCCATAACTCCTTGTAATTTAGGAAATTCCCTTACCATATTGGACATCAAATCGATCTTGCACAGATGGGCTACCTTCTCGATTTCCTTAGTGTCTTCAAGACCAGCACCCCATCCCTGCGCGATATAAGAAGCAAGAATCTCCAGGCGCATGCTCTTCTCTGCCATGGAACCTAGCTTGATATGCCAAGTAACCCGGCTTAAACCAACCCATTTTTGTTCTAAATTATTCTTCAAGTCCTCATCATAAAAAAACTGTGCGTCTTTTAATCTCGCCTCAAGAACAGCATTATTCCCGACCCTGATTCCGCCTGCGCTCTTTCTCGGGCCGTCCAGAACATTTATAAAATTGGCCATCAATTGACCGGTTGCCTTTTCCCTGACAGGGAAATACCTCTGGTGCTCTTCCATGACGCTTATTAAAATTGGTTCAGGAAGGGCCCTGTATTTTTCGTCAAAATCTCCTTTTAAAACTCCTGGAAATTCAATGAGGTTATTCACTAATTCTAATAGTTCCGGGGACATAACTGGATCACCCTTAATACTCAATGCAACCTTATTAATATTTTCAATGACCATCCCCTTCCGAATTTCTGGATCAATAATGACTGCGTTCTTCTTCATTACTGATAGATAATGGGCCACATTTAAAACTTTAATAGGTTTGTTAGAAATAACCCGATGCCCAAAAGTAAAATTGGAGGATTGTACCCCAGCAACGGAAAAATTAATGACTGTGTCCTTGAATATAGCCAGAATCCATCTTATAGGTCGTCCAAATTTAAAATTGTCTGCCGACCAGCGCATGGCTTTAGAAAATTCGATTGAGCCTACTACCTCCGGCAACAACCTGGGGAGCACAAGGCTAGTTTCTTCTCCACGATCAAATCGATTTGCAAAAACGTATTCCCCTTTATTTGTGGTTTTGATAAATAGTTCACCTACAGAAACCCCTTGAGACTTAGCAAAACCAATCACTGGCGCTAGGGGCGTATTATTGGGGTCAAAAGACACATTTTTAGACGGACCTTGAACTTCCCATTGCCTTTCCTGCTGCTTGGCCGCTACTCCCTCGACCAATAGGATTAAACGCCGTGGTGTGCCAAAAACCTGGAGACTTTTATAGGCGATTCGTTGTGAGGCAAGCTTTTCCGCTGCAATCTTCTCAAGACGATTAATGGCTCCAGTAAGAGAGGAAAAAGGAAGTTCCTCGCAACCTATTTCCAATATCAAACTTGAGGGTTGTTTGAGGTTGGCAACCTTACGCCTTTTAATAGTTTTCGCTGGTACTCTTTTTCTATTCGCCTTTTTCATGTTTATCGCCTTTTAAAAGAGGGAAACCCTTAAGTTGCCTTAGCTCTAAGTACCCTTTAGCTACTTTACGGGCTAAAGCCCTCACTCGTGCAATCAAACCGACTCTTTCGCTTACACTGACAGCGCCGCGGGCATCCATAAGATTAAAAAGATGGGACGTCTTGAGCATGCAGTCATAGGCGGGCAACACCAGCTTGGCGGCTAAAAGCCTATTAGCCTCTTTTTCATATCCTTCAAAAGTTCGCAGAAGAAACTCTGGGTCTGCCAACTCAAAATTATATTTTGAGAACTGAAATTCATTATCTTTATAAAGTTCTCCATAGGGAATTCCCTGGGCCCATTCAATGTCATAAACACTTTGTTTGTTTTGGATATACATCGTGATGCGTTCCAAACCATATGTTATCTCCACGGGAACTACCTCTAACTCGATATCCCCTACTTGCTGGAAATACGTGAACTGGGTAATCTCGATTCCGTCCAGCCAAACCTGCCAGCCTAACCCAAAAGCACCCAAAGTAGGAGACTCCCAATCGTCCTCAACAAATCTAATATCATGTTGTCTTAGTTTAAAACCAAGTTCTCCTAAGCTTTCCAAATAAAGATCTTGGATATTTTTAGGGGCTGGTTTTATTAGAACTTGGTACTGGTAGTAATGCTGTAAACGGTTGGGATTTTCACCATAACGCCCATCGGCGGGTCTACGAGAAGGTTCTACATAAGCGACACTCCACGGCTCAGGACCTAACGACCTCAGAAAGGTGTTCATATTGAAAGTGCCAGCACCCTTCTCCATATCATAGGGCTGCACAAGGAGGCAGCCCTGCTTCTTCCAAAACAGCTCTAGTTTTTTAATAACCGACTGGAAATCCAAGAAATGCTCCTATTTAAAATACTTTAACACACGGTCGTTCTTTAAAAAAAGGAAGATAACGATTAAATACGAAGAGCTTTATGCTCCATTGTAAAAAAGGAGCAGCTCATCACTGCTCCTTTTTAGAGAAAAGCTTAAGTTCTTTTTATAAGCTGGTTAGAATCTCGCAATAATTGAAAAGTAATTTAATGGCATCAAATCGTAATTGACATAGGAATAATCTAACTCCAGGAAGAACGCGATAAATCCTGCCCCTAGCGTCAATTGCGGCTGTTGAATGCTCTGTTGATTAATAAAACCAATGCGCCCCACTACCGTGTTCTTATACCACAGCTCCATTCCCCCATGTGTTCTCAAATCATATTTGGTGTCTGCATCCAAAGCCAGGGTGACCCTGCTATCCATGGCTTTGATAAGCTGAGTGAATGCGCCTCCAATCTTTACGTTCAAGGGAATAACATCGGTCGGCTGGGAAGGGGTATTCTGCCAAGTTATTGATGTCCCTAATGCATCTTGAACATTCACGCCCAACTTAAGTTGCCGAATAGGTTTAAAAAGCACCCCGACATCCACACCATAGCCGCTAAAAGTTGAATCTAAAATGCCGCCAAAAATATACTTAACGGTAAGCCCCACTGCAACTCCCTTGAAAACTCGCAGACCTCCGGAGAGCAAAAGAGCATTTTCTGAATCCGAAAAGTATGAGTTGATCGTTGGGCCGCTGCTGGTTGTTAGGGGGATATTATCCGAACCTAGTCTTATATAACTTATCGCATAGGTCCCAAAATCTTCAAATGTTTGGGCGTAGTTAATAAAATCATAATTCTGAAGTTCATTTGGATTTAAATGAATACCGGTCACTTCGATATTGTCGATAAACGTTAAGCCAGCTGGGTTCCAGTAAGCCGCGCTGGCATCATCCGCTACTGCAACAAAAGCACCACCCATACCTAAAGCTCTGGCCCCTACACCTATGGAAAGGAACTCCCCCGCGTAGTTTGTATTCTGAGCAGATGAAATTGAAATCGTCAGCAAAAGGATTAAATTCAATAACGCCAAAATTCTAATTACTCTTGCCACCGTGCCTCCTTATCATAAATGTATATAAAACATATCCCGCACAGATTTCTTTAGCTTGAAATTTCTTTATAATATTTAGGGCTAATTCTAGCTTGCAAATTTGATATTTACAATAGCTGGAGAAAAAAATGTTGTTCTTTTAACTAACCCTGCCCTTCGGCAAAAATTGAGCTTACTTGACACAAAGCCTAGGTTTCTACTTATGAAATCTTAACTTTATTTTCTCCTTTAATTATCTCGCCAATGACATAACAACGCTCGGTTACATTGAGAGACCTCAGAACCATCTTGACATCTTTTGGGTGCACAATAAGCACCAGTCCAATACCCATATTTAATGTTCTATAAGCTTCTTTATCTGACAACTTCCCCTTCTCCTGAATGAGTTCAAATATCTTGGGTATCTGCCAAGAACCCTTGCGAACATAAGCCTGGCAACCATCCGCCAGAATTCGTGGAATATTCTCCAGCAAACCGCCCCCAGTAATATGTGCCATTCCATTTATCTGAAAGCGGTCCAACAACGGCAGCACCGATTGGCTGTAGCAGCGATGTGCGGCGAGCAATTCTTCTCCAATGGTCTTGCCCAAACCGCGAACAAAGGAATTCGGTTTTAATTTCATCTTGTTGAAGAATATATTCCTGGCCAGCGAGTATCCATTTGTATGGAGCCCTGAAGAAGCCAGGCCAATTAAAACATCCCCGGGCTTTATTTTTTTGCCATCAATGATCTTCTTTTTGTCCACTAATCCAACAATAAAACCGGCGAGATCATATTCCTCCTTTTTATATACATCGGGCATTTCAGCGGTTTCACCACCAATCAAAGCGCACCCGGCCCGACGGCATGCACTTGCCATTCCTTTCACGACTTCTTCAACAATACGAGGCGAGAGTTTACCTGCTGCAAAATAATCCAAAAAAAACAAGGGCCTGGCACCCTGCACTAAAATGTCATTGATGCAATGATTCACAAGATCTATTCCAATAGTATCGTGTTGCCTCATGGCAATGGCAACCTTCAACTTTGTCCCAACGCCATCAGCGGACGCAACAAGTACGGGTTCAGAAGATTTAACGCGGCTAATATCAAAAAGTCCTCCAAATAGCCCTATGTCCGCCAGAACTTCCGGCCCAAAAGTAGTTTGCACATGGGCCCTGATCCTTTTAACCGATTCATTTCCTGCATCAATATTTACCCCTGATTGCTTGTATGTAATTTTCTCAGAAATTAATTTTTTCATTCAGCACTTCCTCTCCAATTTCTCCTTAGAAGGCTCTTCAGTAAAATGCACTGGATAGACACCATCAAAGCAGGCCTTACAAAAACTTGAAGAGGCCTTTGCGGAGGCCATCATCATTCCTTCTATGCTCAAATAACCTATACTATCAACACGCAGATATCTGGCAATTTCATCCAGAGTATGAGTGGCGGCTATTAATTCTTTGCGTGTCGGGAAATCCATGCCATAGAAGCATGGATACATGATGGGAGGTGAACTCAGCCTCAAATGTATTTCTTTGGCCCCTGATTCCCTGAGCATCTTCGTGATCTTTCTCTGGGTTGTGCCTCTCACTACAGAATCGTCAACCACTATAACCCTTTTCCCTTTTAGTAAAGACCTCACCGGATTATATTTAACCTTGGCCCCGAAATCCCGAATGCTCTGGCTTGGTTCTATAAACGTACGCCCCACATAATGGTTCCGGATGAGAGCTATTTCATAGGGGATCTTCGATTCTTCGGCATACCCTAGGGCAGCAGTATTGGAGGAGTCAGGGACTGGCACCACCAAATCTGCAGAGATAGGGTGTTCTCTGGCCAGCATCCTGCCCAATTGTTTTCGGATACTTTCCACGTCATGGTTATAAATAATACTGTCCGGCCTGGAAAAATAAATGAACTCAAAAATGCATGGGGTAGGGACTGTTTGAGCAAAAGGTTTGATGGATTTTAAACCGCGCTCGTTAATGATAACAATCTCGCCAGGCTCAATATCCCGGATATAGGTCGCATCCACAATATCAAAAGCACAACTTTCCGAAGCAACTACATAAGCATCTCCCAGCCGCCCTAGGCACAGAGGTCTGAAACCGTTCGGATCTCTGACCGCAATCAACTCTTTTTGCGTCATGACAAGTAAGGAATAGGCGCCTTTGACCTTTTTCAATGCGTCGATAACGGTATCAAGGAAAGAAATTTCCCCAGAACGAACGATCAAATGAACTATCACTTCGCTATCGCAAGACGATTGAAAGATGGAGCCATAGGCTTCCAGCTCATCTTTGATCAAGGCGGCATTAACCAAGTTGCCGTTATGGGCCACAGCTAAAGAGCCCCGGCCATATTCCACATGAATAGGCTGCGCGTTCTTCAACTCAGAAGAACCCGTGGTAGAGTACCGCACGTGTCCTATGGCCAAATGACCGGGCAGGCTGTCTAATATCCTTTCATTAAACACATCAGCGACCACGCCCATTTGCTTATAAGTAAGCAAATTGGAGCCATCCGCCGCACTAATCCCTGCGCTTTCTGCCCCGCGATGCTGTAAGGCATAAAGACCCAAATAAGTTATTTTCGCAGCTTCTGGATGATTATAGACACCAAATACACCGCAATATTCTTTTAAGTCCACCGATTATCCTCCCCTTTTATGCTAATCATCCGTTTTTTAGTTTTTTGGAAGCATACGCAATAGCTGCCCGGAAAAAAGATAAACCTTGTCCTTCTGAACCGCCCGTTTTGTCCATTCTGGTCCATCGCGGGTGATTATAAAAGCTCCAAAAACGTTCGGGGTGTGGCATCATACCCATGACATTGCCCTTGGCATTGCAAATAGCTGCGATATGACCAACAGAACCGTTTGGATTCCAGGGGTAAGAACCGAATTGGCCATTTTCTTTAATATATTGGAAAACAACCTGTTTGTTACTGATAATTTTGTCCAAAGTTTTCTTTCCATCCACCATGAATTTTCCCTCGCCATGGGCGATAGGTAGATAAAAACGTTCGGGCAGATTTTCTACAAAAACACAACAGGAATAGAGGTTTGTTTTAAGGTAGATCCATCGGTCATCAAACCTGCCAGAATTGTTAAAAGTCAGAGTTGCCACCTGTCTTTCATCAGACAGGCTAAACCCAGGCAAAAATCCAGACTTAATAAGAACTTGAAAACCATTACAAATTCCTATAACTAAACGGCCTTGTCCAATATATCGCTCGAGTTCTGCCTTCAATTTATATTTCAATTCATTGGCAAATATTTTGCCAGCTCCAATATCATCGCCATAGGAAAATCCACCTGGTATGACAACTAAAGAATAGGGATCCAGAATATCTTTGTTTTTTACGAGGGTATTTACAGCTAACAAACTAGGTTCAGCGCCTGTCAGCTCGAGCGCATGCACTGTTTCTTTGTCGCAATTAATCCCAGCTACTCTGAGCACCGCTGCTTTAATTTTTTTCGACATTACTCTTTTTTCCTTCCGAATACAACAAACTCACTAAAAGTTTAGCGTCTTTTTCCAGGCAGTTTTTAAATTAGCTATATTCTCTCTGATAATCACTTTTTTATTGAATCCCCGAACAACAAATAAATCACTTTTATTCACTTTACCAATCAGACTGAACGGCACTTTCTTGAAAAATTGATTGAATTTCTTTTGCATCCGAGGCTCTATTTCAACGAGAAAACGGCTGTTGCTCTCGGAAAATAAAATATAATCATCACGCAATTCACCACTATATGGCACTTTCCTCAAGTCTATTTCAATCCCCGCCCCCCCTGCAAAGGCCATTTCTGCAGCAGCAATTCCTAATCCGCCTTCGGAACAGTCATGGCAGGCTACTATTAGACCGCTCTTGATGGCTGAGTGGATCGCTTTAAATTCTTCCTTCGCCATGTTCGGGTCAACAAAGGGAACCCTGGGACTTGATGCTTTTAATAAATCAAAGTAACAAGATCCGCCCAATTCATTTCTGGTCATTCCAATAAGGTAAATAAAATCGCCCGGATTTTTTAGATCCATAGAAACGACCTTCCTTCGATCCGGGATGACCGAAATTGAAGAAATTAATAATATTGGCGGGATAGCCCCAGCTTGACTTTCATTATTTAGGCTGTCCTTTCCCGAAATAAAAGGGGTTTCAAGCACTTTTGCCATATCATAACAAGCTTGGGCGGCTAGAACGAGGCCACCTAGTTGGTCCTTTTTATCCGGATTACCCCAGCAAAAATTATCGAGCAATGCCGTTCTTTGGGGGTCCCCTCCGACGCATACCACATTGCGCATGGCTTCATCAATGGCTGAAGAGGCCATGGCATAAGGGTCGATCTTTCCAAACTTACAGTTGATGCCACAACCTACCACAATCGCTTTAGATGAATTTAAAACAGGCTGAACAACACAAGCATCACCAGGTCCGTCATTGTTGACTCCCACTAAAGGTTTCAGGATACTCCCTCCTTGAACCTCATGGTCGTACTGTCTAACAATCCACTCCTTGCTCGCAATATTATGGTCTTGCAAAAGCCTTATCAAAATCTTTCCTAAGTTAGCGGGCTCATCGGGATTTGATTCCGGGATGAATGGTTCTACCCAATTGGTCGTTTTGGTTTGGCGAGGGCAGCCATCGTGTAAAAAGTCCATAGAAAGGTCACCGATTTTTGCGCCTGAATAATAAAGGCGGAGGCGTCGAGATCTGGTAAATACCCCAATCGCTGTTGCTTCAACATTTTCAAAATCAAATATTTCTTTCAGTCGGGCAAATTTTTGAGGGGGGACTGCCAGGACCATTCTTTCTTGGGCTTCCGAGACCCAGATTTCCCACGGCAATAGTCCCTTATATTTAAGTGGGGCTTTTTCCAAATGAACCTCAGCTCCAGTCAGAGCACCCATCTCACCGACAGCGGAAGAAAGACCTCCGGCCCCGCAATCGGTGACAGCATTAAATAAATTAAGGTCTCTGGCCAGGATTAAGGCGTCTAAAACTTTTTTTTCTTCAATAGCATTACCAATCTGCACCACGCTTCCTTCTGTCTTCTCTTTCAATCCTATTGAGGAAAAAGTAGCCCCATGAATGCCGTCTCTGCCTGTCCTGCCTCCCACAACGACCACGAGATCATTCGTCTTTGCCCTTTTAAAGGCTTTGCCTTTGGGGATCACGCCGACGGTCCCACAGAAAACTAGAGGATTCCCTAAAAAGCCATCGTCAAAACAGACCGCCCCATTAACGGTCGGAATCCCCATTCTATTTCCGTAATCACGAACCCCACTTACAACTCCCTTCATAATACGTAAGGGATGAAGAATGTTTTTTGGGATCGACGAAGAAGGAAAATCGGGCCTGGCAAAACAGAATACATCGGTATTCATGACAGGTTTTGCGCCAAGACCAACTCCCAAAATATCCCGGATCACGCCCCCCAGACCTGTATTGGCCCCTCCATAAGGCTCAATGGCCGACGGATGGTTATGCGTCTCAACCTTAAAAGCAACATGATGGCTCTTATCTAAAGTGATAATTCCTGCATTGTCCTTAAATACAGAAATACACCACGGCTTGTTGAGTTCCCTGGTAACCCGCGCGATAGTTTTTTTAAACATATTGTCGATGACTGTATGCCCAAATCGAATATACCCTTTAAAAGTTTTATGAATACAGTGCTCTGACCAAGTCTGGGCTAATGTTTCAAGTTCTATATCGTTGGGCTCTCTCTTTTCTCTGGAAAAATATTTTTGGATTTCCCGCATTTCAGATAAATTGAGGGAAAGGCTTCCTTTGTCGCTTAATTTCAAAAGTCCCTCAGAACTTAATGGTCTTAAGAGGACCTTCTTGCAACGCACACGGTTTGCCATAGGACTTCTTAATGATCTCCTTTTATGATTTTTACGGAATGAATCAAACTGTTAGACAACAACTCGTGCGCTATAATTTTTGTGGTTATAAGGCTTGAGATTCCTTCGAGAATATACTTACTTCCGGTTCTTACCTCTGAAAGAGTAAAGATGCCCATATCTCGAGCTGCTTTTAAGACGCTCTCGCCTACTACATCGGTCACCCCTGGCTTGAACCAAACTTCTACGGCAGAAGAACCCCGGGGCACAGGAACATGATGGTCGGAGTAATTTTGATTAACTCGGTCTGTTAACAAATCTTCACAGAATAGCTTCAGATGGGATGGACTCAAATTGCCTTTTATTTGATATAGCTGTACGAATCTAACGTGATGGACTGTAGTCCCCATCTCATGAATGCTCTTCTTAATTCCATCTCCTAATGGATCCCTTACTTTGTGATTATACGCAACCTCGATAGTCTTTATCAAAATTCGTCCTTTGTTATTTTTTTTCAATAGCTGCACGCTTAAATATTTTAGGTAAATTCTTCAAATAAGCATTGGCATCGAAACAACCTTCGATATTGGCCTTTTCAAGATATTGGCAAATCATTGGGTCATTTTCGGCCAAAATCTTTAGGGGCCGCTTTTTTTCCCAAGCCTCCATAGCAAGAGATTGGGCAAGGCGGTAAGCCTTCTCTTTGTGCATCCCTGCTTTAGTCAACGCCAGCATCAACCGCTGGGCGAAAATCGCCCCGTAAGTTTTCTCGATATTCTCGGCCATATGGTCAGGATATATGGTCAATTTATCGAACATGCGAGTAAATGTATTCAGCATATAATCACATAGGATCAAACTGTCCGGGATTACAATCCTTTCCACGGATGAATTGGTCAGGTCTCTTTCGTGCCAAAGGGAAATGTTCTCAAGGGACGTCAGGGCGTACCCTCTCATAACCCGCGCCAGGCCTGATATTTGTTCGCTGATGATAGGATTACGCTTGTGGGGCATAGCGGAAGAACCTTTTTGGGATGCAGAAAAATACTCTTCAAGCTCTAGAATTTCGGTGCGCTGCAAATTGCGTATTTCAGTGGAAAACTTCTCCAATGAGCTAGCGATAAGAGCAAGAGTTACAACAAGCTGTGCGTGTCTATCTCTTTGCAATATTTGGGTAGAAACCACAGCGGGCTTTAACCCCAAAGCCGAGCATACCTTACTTTCTATTGCCGGTGAAATGTTCGCAAAAGTACCAACTGCCCCAGAAAGTTTTCCCACAGCAATCATTTCTCTAGCCTGCTTGATTCGCTGAAGGTTACGCTTAATTTCCTCATGCCAAACAAGAAATTTAAATCCAAGGGTGATCGGCTCTGCGTGAACGCCATGGGTCCGGCCAATCATGATTGTATTTTTGTAATTTTTAATCTTAGTCTTTACAGCACCAAGCAATCTTTTGAGATCATCGGTGATAATATCGCAAGCTTTGACCAAGCGCCACGAAAGAGCTGTATCCTCAACATCATAAGATGTTAACCCCCGATGCAGGTACCGCGCCTCTGGCCCAACGGATTCGCCCACAGCCTCCAGAAAAGCATTTAGGTCGTGTTTAACAAGTTTTTCAAGTTCCTCAATACGGCTGACAGAATACTTTGCTTTTGACTTGATCTTATTAAATGCTTGTTTAGGTACTTCCCCACGCCTGGCTTGTTCTTCACATACCAATAATTCAACTTTTAACCAAGAGTCGAATTTTGCTTCTTCCGAAAAAAGTGCGGCCATCTCTGGTAAAGAATAACGTCGTATCATAGGCATCCCCTTTCTATAGATCTAAAACAGCCATCACATATTCCACAAACAATTTTTCACGGACTTTTCATCGTGGCCACGGCTCCCTTTTTTTGTATTCTTCCAAAATTTCCTTTAATTGTGGCATGGCCGCCACGGCAGCTTGCTCTCCCGCCTCAATAAGAACCTTTGCCTTCTTGAAATTATAAGGTTCAGCGTCCGTTATTTTGGGGCATATCATAATATCAGCGCTCTCCGCTATTGATTTGGACCCTTGGATCAAAAATAGATGAAGGGTCTGAATAATCAGATCGGGAATAGTATCCAGTTTTTGCGTTTTCTGCACGCAACCTAGAACATTAACCCCCACCACGATATCGGCGCCTTTCTCTTGCAATGTCCGTGCGGGAACATTTTCAACAATCCCGCCGTCAGCCAAGATCATCCCTTCATAATGTATCGGTGGAAATATACCAGGTATTGACGAACTGGCCAAAACGACCTTGCCCAAAGGCCCTTTCTCTAACACAACCTTGCTGCCTGACTGCAAATCGGTAGCAACGACGTAAAAAGGAATTTTCATCTCGCTGATATCGCTCTTGCCTGTTGTACTTTCAACAAATCTTGATAAAGGGATTGCATTAAAAAAACCATTATTGGCAATAGAAATATGCATCAAGTCTCTAAATTTAATTTTCTTCGTTATTTCCTCAAGCTGAGAAGCCTTGAGCCCGGATGCGTACAACGACCCAATAATAGCACCAGCGCTTGTTCCTGCCAGCATTGAGATCGGGATTTCTTCTTTTTCGAGGACTTTGATCACTCCCACATGAGCCAAACCGTAAGCTCCACCCCCGCCTAAGGCCAAACCAATCTTCGGACGCCGCATGACTCAACACCTCATGAACAAACGAGAAATATAATCAATGATTGCTTCTGGAGGGTTTGCTTTATCTTTGTCTCTAATTGCAGAAACATTACTTCTTTAAATCAAGGCCCAAATCCGTCACAACCTGCTCCACGATAGTCGAAGAAATGACCTCTTTTTTGATTAAATAACCTTCTAGCAAGCAATTGTCACACAGCGTATTGATCAGCCGAGGAATTCCCTTGCTAAACTGATAAATAGTTAGAGCTGCGTCAGGAAGAAAAATTTCCCTAGTGCACCCAACGATGGAAAGTCTATGCTTAATATAATTGCCGGTTGAGACAGGGTCCAAAGATTTTAGGGTAAATTTTACGGCGATACGCTGCATAAGGGGGGGGTCCAAAGCTAGATATTTGTCTAAATCAGGAAGCCCCATCAGGACGACGGAAATAAGCTTGCGTCCAGGGACTTCTAGATTGAGAAGGCCCCTAAACTCTTCAAAGATCTCTCGGGTCTGCAGCATATTGGCTTCATCGATAATGACCACCGCTTTTTTCCCTTGTTCATAGATCTCCATAAGGCGGTTATAGAGTTGGGTCAATATCGCACTCTTAGTTTCAGCTGGCTCAGCTACACCAAGTTGCAGCGCTATCTTCCTCAAAAGCCATTCAGCCGATATTTCAGTGTGAACAATAACCAGCAAGGCTGCCTCATACTCATCCGTCTGTAAACGATCCAGCAGTTTCCGGGCCAATAAAGTCTTGCCTGCGCCCATCTCCCCGACCATCACAACGAGACCCTTCATCGTCTTAACGCCGTGAAGGATCCTCACAATTGCTTCAGAATGCTGGTCGCTTTCGTAGAAAAAACGACTATCCGCCGCGTTAGAAAAAGGCTGTTCTGTGAAGCCGTAAAACTTTTCGTAACTCAAAGAGAACCCTCCAACTCTACCGGCCTAATGCACGACACGGTTGATTATTAGACATAAGAGACACGGCCTTTTTTGGGAATTTTTGCCGAGGCCGCGGTTACACCCGCATCTTTGGATGCGCTTGACATTGACTGCATGGCAAGCTTGTTGTTTATATCATTGATCTTGGCTTTTAAATCGGCATTATCAGGGTCTTTTTCCAACAATTTTTTATAAATTTTAAGGGATTCTTTGATCAAGCCTCTTTTGAGATATATTTCCGCCACGGTCGTGGTCATTAATTCCTGGGGGATCTCTTCACTTTTACTGCCATCCGGCAAATCGTCAATCTGTTTTTCGAGGTGCTCTCTTTCTTTGCGTTGCTGAACAGATGCAAAAAGTCTCTCTTCTTCAGCTTGTTTCGGAGGCGTAACGCCACTGCTTCCGCTATGAACAACGGCTTCGCTCTTCCTGCCGACTACATCCACTTGAGGTGGCATCACTTGTTTTGTAGCGGAATCTACAATTGATCCTTTTTTACTGCGAATCTCTTCGACTTTTCTTACTATTTCTGGATGATTTGGAACCAGCGCCAAGATAGATTGATAATGTTCAAGGGCCTCATCAAACAAACCCTTCCCTGCAAAGACATCTCCAATCTTTGCGTGCATATCTACTTCCATTTTGAGGGCGGGATCTAAAGGCGCAGGCTCTCCCGGAACAGCAACATTGGGAACGGGCTGTTTTGCGGAGGCAACGGTCTCCTGAACAGCAGGCCCCTTAGTCGACCTAGTCGTCAGTTGAGAAAAAGGTTCAATAGGCATACTGGCATCTGGTATTTTCCCAACCTGCGGTGCACTTTCGACTTTTGCTTTGAGATCACTGCTTTGCGGGTCGCATTCCAAAGCAGATGCAAAGGCCTGCTTGGCTTTTTCAGGATCATTTTTAGCCTGGTAATAATTCCCCAACCATAAAAACTCGACAGCAGCCTCTTTTTTCATATCCCTTTGCACCAATATCTCGCTTACCTGTTTATGGGCCTCTAGGCTGTCTGGGGAAATAGCAATGGCTTTTTGACAAACCTCTTGGGCTTTGTCGAATAAATTAGCTTTGACATAACATTCAGCGGCTGCTAGATAATGTACAGCTGCATCTTTTAGGACGTTCTTCTTGGCGTAAACATCTGCCATTTCCAAATGAATATTGGCATTATCAGGTTCTAATTTAAGTGCTTTCCCATAGGTGGCAAGAGAATCATCCATCTTCCCTTGCTTAGCAAAAACTCTGGCTAAATGGAGAAGGGCTCCTTTGTGGTTGACCTTGTACTTTAATATGGTTTCTAGTTGGGTTTTCGCTTCATCGAACATTCCTTTCATGAAATAAACAACGCCCAGCAAATAATAAGCCTCTATGCTTTTCAGCTGAACAGATTTTTGGCTATAGGTTAATGCCTTATCGAGCTGCCCTTCTTCGATACAGATCTCCGCCACACTGAGGAACTCCTTCTTCGCCTCGCTTTCCATTCCTTCTTTTGCGTAAATTTCACCCAACCCCGCATGGGCGTTGCTGTTGTTAGGCTCAAGCACTAAGACCTTTTGAAAAACAGCCATAGCTTTTTTATGCAACCGATTGCTGAAAAAAGCCTCAGCAATGGACATGTATTCCATGATTGCTTCCTTAACCCTGCCAGATTGCTCACAAAGTTCGGCTAACTTCTGGCGTGAAAAGAAATCCTCGGGATCGTTTTTTACTATTTCCTTATAGGCATCAATAGCCTTATCCGGCTGACCTTGCTCTAATGCGGTTTCGGCGGCAACTTTTTGTTTGATGACCCCCTGTTTAGCCTTTGCTGATTCGTCTAGATTGGCAGGGTCAAACTTCGCCATTTTCCTATAAACCACATTGGCTTTATCCATTAACCCTTGCTGGGAATACGCCTCAGCTACAAAAGAGTATTCTTTATAGGCTTCCTTTAATTCGCCTTTTTTCACATAAGCATCGCCTAACATGTTGTGCGCATTCAAATCGCTGGAATCCATCGTAAGCAATTTCTTATACTCGGCGATCGCTTTATCCCAGCGGCCTTCCTGAAAATACACGAAGGCCATCTTTACGATAGTTTTCTTGTCTTCCATAAAAAATCCTTTTCTCTCTCTTCTGCTAACTCCTTTAGAAAGAAGAAAATTTATATTTAGATTTTTACCCAATATTAAATTTAGCAGTAAAAAAGAAGGGTGTCAAGAAAAGTCTCAGTAAATAAAGGAAATTGGTCAATTTTATTATTCGGCAAAATCATTCTATAAATCTTTACGCAGAACTAATCGCCATTTTAATTAAGGGTGGAAGAACTTTTGAATCCGCTCGATTCTTTTCGCTTTGCCAGTCAACACATCTATTTCAATAAATGCGCCGCAAAGCTTAATATCCTCGTTGGCCACCTCTAATTTCGTTGGCAACTGGGTCAAGAATCGCTTTAGGATAATATCCTTTTTCACACCAATGACAGAATCATGCGGACCGGTCATTCCTAGATCGGTAATATAGGCAGTCCCCTTGGGCAAAATGGCTTCGTCCGCTGTTTGAATATGGGTGTGTGTGCCAAACACCGCGCTAACTTTTCCGTCAAGATACCATCCTATTGCCCGCTTTTCTGAAGTTACCTCGGCATGCATGTCTACAAGTATGACTTTAGTTTTGCTCAACAATTTTTCGACTTCAGCTAACCCGACAGTAAAAGGGCTTTCAAAATCTTTCATATACACTCTGCCTATGAGGTTAATGACGCCCACCAGCAAGCCATTAACTTGAAAGAGACAGGTGCCTCTGCCGGGTACTGCTGGAGGGTAATTAGCTGGTCTTAATAAATTGGGGTCAGAATCGATAATATTTAGGACCTCTTCTTTATCCCAAATATGGTTTCCAGAAGTTAAAACGTCAACTCCAGACTCGTAGATTTCCTGGGCTACCGAGGGGGTGATGCCAAAACCAGCAGCGGCATTCTCAATATTGGCAACAACAAAATCGATCTTTTTTTCTTTCTTCAAAATAGGTAATAATCCCTTAACGGCCAACCTGCCAGGCTTCCCAAAAATATCGCCTATACAAAGAACATTCATCAAGCAGCCTCTCTTAGAAAATGGCGGTTGTTTAATAGCTACCGGGCATATTCAACAGCCCTTGTCTCGCGTATAACGATCACCTTGATTTGACCCGGATATTCTAATTCTTTTTCAACTTTTTTGGCAATATCTCTCGCTAATTGGCTGGCCCCTATATCATCCACTTCCGCATGATCAACAATGATTCGTATCTCCCTCCCCGCCTGAATAGCAAAAGCTCGCTCGACGCCCGAGAAAGAATCAGCGATTTTTTCGAGGTTCTCCAAACGTTTAATATAACTTTCTAGCATTTCCCTGCGTGCGCCGGGCCTGGAAGCGGATACCGCATCGGCTACTTGAACCAACACGGCTTCAAGACACTGAAAGGGAGTCTCAAAATGATGCGCCTGAATGGTATTGAGAACTTTGGGAGATTCGTTGAATTTGCGCGCCATATCAGCGCCAATCTGAGCATGAGAACCTTCTACCTCATGGGAAACCGCTTTGCCAATATCATGCAGCAAGCCTCCGCGCTTGGCTACAGCCACATCGGCACCCAATTCCGCAGCCATTATTCCTGCAAGATAACACACTTCAAGTGAATGCATGAGAGTATTCTGGCCATAGCTTGTCCTATACTTCAGCCGCCCCAACAACTTGATCGCCTCGGGATGTAATCCAGGAATTCCTGCGTCTACAGAGGCCTTTTCCCCTATCTCGCTGAGCTTAGTCTCCATCTCTTCTCTCACTTTGGCAACGACTTCCTCAATCCTGGCTGGATGGATACGTCCATCCACAATTAAACGCTCAAGGGTTATACGGGCAATCTCCCTCCTAACCACATCGAATCCAGAAAGGATAACAGCCTCAGGAGTGTCGTCTACAACCACGTCGACACCAGTGGCCATTTCCAAAGCACGAATATTTCGCCCCTCTTTGCCAATGATCCTGCCTTTCATATCTTCGTTGGGCAGAGTAACAACTGAAACCGTGGACTCCACGGTATGCTCTGTGGCAATCCGCTGAATGGCTGTGCTAACTATTTCCCTGGCTTTTCTCTCGGCAGTTTCCTTAGTCTCTTCTTCTATTTGCCTGATGAGGACTGCGCCGTCCAAACGGATCTGCTCCTCTAGCTGTTGTAACAAAGATTTTTTGGCCGCCTCTGCTGTCATCCCCGAAATCCTCTCCAAACGCTGGGTTACTTCTTCGATAAGCGCAGAGCACTTCTGCTCTTTCTCGAGAACACCCTTTTCCTTGAGGACAGACTCTTTTTCTCTTCCTATTAAATCCCGCTCCCTTTTCTCCAGGGTTTCTGATTTATTCTCCATGTTTTCTTCGCGTTGATTCAATCTTTTTTCGAGGTTTTGCATCTCATTCCGGCGGCTCTTGACCTCCTCGTCAAACTTGGCCCTTTCTTGGTAAAAAAAATCCTTCATTTCGACCGAAGTTTCCTTTTTTGCGTTATCGATCTGTTTTTTAGCGTCATCTAATATTGCTAATGCCTGATCTTTTTTTGAACCCACGTAAGAGCCAACCAAATAGGTGCTGACCGCATAACCTAAACCAATTCCTGCTAAGCCAATAATAATAGGCAAAAACATAATGTGCGCCTCCTTAGGCAAAATATGAAATGGAAACAACTGTTTGATGAATATTTTTGGCTAAAAAAGGAATAAAAAGGGTGGCCCATGAAAAACTAGCTGAAAATGTCGGAAGAAAAAAGCAGCATCAATAGACCACAAAACTTATTAAACAATTGGCTGTTCCAAACACCATTAAGTTTTTACCAATCACATAACAAGTCTATCTTCTACTGCCTGAACAGGCTAAAAACCCCGAGCAATCATTCTTCGTGTTCTTTAGCAATTTTTGTTAAAGCCTGATACAAAGGAAATCTCCCAAACAAATTCTTAAGCGCCAAAAGCCTTTTATCCAGTTTGTTAGCTCATACTTTACTAAATATATCATAATACATTCGTGTTCTGAATGACAATAACAAAACGAATAACTAGGACTTTCCCGAGCTTCTAGATTTTTTTAGCAAACCAAAGACCCTCATCCTATTTCCACCAAACCGAACCAACAAAACCGAAAGAAATAAGAGAGAAAAATCCCTAATTAAGACGCCTGCTCCTATCTTTTCCCCCCAACCTAACAAATCAAAACAACCGCAGTCCAGATTGAAACCCCGTAAAAGACTTATGGTAATGACCGCTATAAAAACCGATAGTAACACTGAAACGATCAAGGCTGCGCTCTGGACAAAAACATCGAACAAAACAAAAACCCCGCAGGTGAATTCCAGCCAAGACATGATGGGCGAAAAAATAGGAACAAACACTTTAGGCAGCAGATCGTACAAATAAACTGTCTTTAGAAATTTATCCGGATAAACTATTTTGCCTAGCCCGGAAATAATGAATAAAAGGCCGATAGTTAATTTGGCAATCAAAAATATGAGTGGCAAAAACCAGGGAACATGGCTTTTATTGCGGCGCCTTAACTCTATCCTTTGACTTGGCCTGAATTTTGAAAATAAGGCACTCTTATTTTTTCTTGACATACTTTTCCTCGTCACCCTGTTCGATGGGATAGCGGGCTTCTTTCCACATATCCCAACCCCCAAAAAAAACACAAACTTTCTTGTAACCAAAATCCCACAGCACCTCAGCAGCTTCCTTGGATAGATTGCACTCTGTCCCATGACAATAAGTGACAATGAGCTTGTTTTTGTTTTTCTTCAAAAGCTTAAAAACTCCGCCCGGGTCTTTAGAGATTACGGGCGAAGGGATAGCTCCTCGAATGTGTCCGGTTAAATACTCCTCATAGGACCTTGCATCTATAAATATAGTCTTTTTGCTCTTGAATAAAATCAAAGCCGTAGCAAGATTAATGGTTTTAATCTGCTGTTTAGATGAAGCGGGCTGTAATAAATTTTGATTAACAAAAATTATTTCCCTTTTATCATTTGGAATACGCTTTGATGTGACATGTCTACCCTGATCCACAACAGGACCAGATTGAGGTTCTGTTAAATAATATACGCGCACCTGATTAATCACTGCCAATATTATAGAGATGAACAAAATGAGCAAGGACTGCAGTATTATATCTTTAACTTTTTGATCTAGCAAAATAACTCTAATTTGCATGGCCCCTTCTTTTTATATTGAACCGGTCGATACCGAACGGCTTGATAATGTCCGAAGTTCGGCCTGATAATATTAACGCTGATATCTCCTGCGCTGTAATAGGAGTCAAAAGTATTCCTTTCCTAAAATGACCTGTTGCTAAAATGTACCCCTGAATAGGTGTTAAACCCAAAATGGGCCACCGGTCGGGCGCGGCTGGTCGCAACCCGCTTTCTACGCTTTCCATTCTGTAATTTTTTATTCCAGGATAGGTCTGAAGTGCCATCTTTAGCAAGCGATACACACCTTCGGGCGTAGAGGTTTTGTCAAAACCGACATCTTCTTCTATGGAGCCTAAGATCAAAGTACCGTCTTTACGAGGAACTAAATAGCATCCCTTGGAAAAAACAACATTTTTTAGGTGGGAACGGTGCGCTGTATTGCTTATCCGCAAATTAACCCGCTGCCCCCTGATAGGGATGATGGGAACTTTTAAAGAAGGAACGCACAAAGAGGGCTTCCCAGCCCATGACCCTGCTGCGTTAATGACCCAGGCAGCTTTGAAACTACCACACTTGGTTTTCACGCCCTCAACAACCGTCTGCTCTTCTAGTAGACCGACGACCTCTTGCTTCTCTTGAATATTGACATTGAATAACTTGCAGGCAGACAACAACGCCATCGTCAGTTTCCGGTTATCCACCTGATGGTCATTGTGTACATAAAAACCTCCTAAAAAAGAACTAGACACCCCAGGCCAATGGGCCAACATATCCTTTTTAGACATCCTGTCATAAACAAGCCCTCTTTTGTTTTGCCACATAAACTGGGATACAAGTTTTTTCTCTTCGGTTTGTTTATACACAGGATACAAGACGCCCGTCGGGATGTAATCGGCAGTTAACCCGGTAAAGTTTTCAAGCTCTCGTATAAAGGCAGGGTATAAAAGGCTACTTGCTTGATTTAATAGGAAAAAATCGTCATTTTCAAAGGATTCGCCATAAGGCAACAACATTCCTGCAGCGGCAAAGGAAGCCTCCCTACCTATTAGTCCCCGTTCCAGGATGGTTATTTTTAGTTTTTTCTGGGACAACCGCCAGGCTATTGCCAAACCTATGATACCACCACCAATAATGATAACATCCGACTGGTTTTTCATTTCCGAACCTCTCTAAATTACCCGATCTGTCCGAACTCCCTGACCCGGAATTCAGCGCCAAGTTCGCGTGCTATTGTTTCGCATGCCTTGATATCTATAGTTGGTAATCCCACCACAGTGACCACTACCCTTGGTATATATTTTGTGCACTCACCAATAAAATCCAAGACCCCCTGGAAAGCTGCCTCCCCGAATTCTGGCCTGCATAAGGCAACATATTTTTCTTTGTTTTCAGCGTTGAGGCTTATGGAAACAGCTCCCAGAAATCTGGCCAGGCCCGGAACAATATTGGTTTTATGAATCAGATTTCCATGCCCATTAGTGTTTAGCCTGATATTTCCGCCCGATTTTTTCAAAGCCATCCCCACTTGATTCAGGCAATCTAATCGCAGAGTCGGCTCACCAAAACCGCAAAAAACAACCTCTTTATATTGTTTAGTATCCCCCACTGCCCTTATAATTTCTTCGGCTGATGGTTCCTTGGCTAAGCTCAGGTCAAATCCCTGGACAATCGGTTTTTTTTTACGATCACAAAAAAGACACTCTGAAGTACACCGATTAGTAATATTGAGATATAGAGACTCTCTGATTTTATAGACAAAAATGGGACGTTCAGTCATCTGCACAACCCTTTGCTCAATAGTTAATAGCTCTTGGGGTAGTAACAATTTTCGTAAGCGGTCTTGTACATAGCCAAAATATTCTCTAGAGGCGCGTCTGGTTGAATGTAAGTATGGGAGGGACCTAGGATAAACCCCCCGCCATTTCCCAAAAGTCTGAATTTATTTAAGACCTCATTTCTTACGTCCCCAGGATTGCCCTTCCGTAGAATATTTAAAATATCTACGGAACCATAAAAAGTAATATCTTTTCCAAAATCTCTTTTTAGCCCTTCTGGTTCCATGCCCACAGCCGTAGTTTGTATCGGCTCAAGGATGTCCACCCCTGCCTCAATGAGTTCCGGCATCAATTTCCTGACACTACCACACACATGGAGCAGAAATTTTTTTTGGTGTTTATGCAAAATATCAGAGATTGTCTGTAGGTATGGCTTAACATATTCCCGGAACATGGGGACTGAAATCATCGGCCCCTGAGCAGTACAAAAATCATCAGCCATATAATAAATATCGAAAAATGGGCCAGCCTCAGAACACAGCCGTTCGACCGCCGGAAACATATAATGGGTTATCTTTCCTAAAATGGCTTTGGCTAGAGCCGGATTCTCAGCCATATCCATCAAAAAATTTGTCAGTCCCCTCATAAAAGTGGCGTTAAAAAAACATCCATGGGTGATATCCGCAATGACCGCAACATCGGGATATCTCTGTCGGGCGGTCTTGATATTTTCATATGTAGTTTCATCAACGGTCGGCCAGGGATAGGCTTCAATCTCCTCGACCGTGTTTAAATTCCCCAGGGGATGATAAGCAATCTCGTATAAATAGCCGAAATCGTACTTCACTTTTCGTGTCCCATACCCCCAGAAACAAGTACTAATTCCTCCCGGCCTCTCACCGATATTTTTGAAATGATGGGTAACTTGTACTTCGCGGGTATCAGCGTGCACGGCTTTCCACAACTCATCATCTGTCTTGATTTTAAAATGCTCTTTGAGTATAACCTTGACTTCCGCTTCGCAATCAAAAGTAATGGGCACCCTGTCCGGTTCTTTGTGACCCACTGCAGTCAAAACTCTGGCTCTTCCATCCATAATACTAGCCTAACCTTTCGTTTCGTTCTTACTTGGTCAGATCGTATGTCCCGCTCTTCTCACCGAACACGCCCCATTTATCCAAAGCTTTTTTTAGCTCTCGGTTGGATTCGGCCGCAACCCTGAGCGGAGTATGGCTTAAAGTAGCTTTGATGGCCTGGTAAAAAGCTTTCACCCCGGCCACTACCCCGTCCGGATGCGCGTGTATCCCCCCACCAGCACCAATAAGAAAATCGTTCCCAAAATACTCCATCATTTCAGTAACCATGCCAGGATAATTCCCGGCCGCTGGCCCAGGCAGAACCTTTTTCAGGTTATACATGGGATAAGTCAATTCATGTGCCACCCGTACGGCTTTTTCTTTCACTAATGGTACCTTGCCAAAGGGTCCGGGGTAAATTAGCATGTCGGCCCCGCTCAACCTCAAAAATTTTCCAAAAATAAGATTGGAGGTAAGGCCATAAAGAGGCGACTCAAACTGGCTTCCTGCGTAGGCTGGATGGGCCAAGATCGGCAGTTCTATCTGTTTATTTTCAGCCAATTCTTGTAAAGCGCCATATCCAACGGCATAGGCGTTGACCATAAGAGCATTACCTCCCATCTTTTGGACCTTTAATGCTTTTTTGACCATAAGTGATGGGGTATCGGTCACATTGATGGTATAAAGCGTCTTCTTGCCGGTCTGCTTACAAGCCTTTTGGATGCCCTTCATGCATTCGCTTAATCTCGCTTCCACGGAACAAAATTCTGGATCGGCTAACAACTCGTCGTCCTTGATAATATCAATCCCTCCCATAGCCATCTCATAGACCAACTTTCCCGCAGTCTTCGCAGAGATTCCCACACAAGGCTTGATCATTCCACATAAGAGGGGGCGTCCATGAACATCCAAAAGCTTCCGGATACCCGCGATGCCAAATTTTGGTCCTTGAAAATGGCTGACAAAAGATTTGGGAAGAAAAACATCTAGCAATTTAAGCCGGCTGAGCATGGAAATATTGCCGTATAGCGTCGTAATCAATTCTGGTATTTGATAATTGATATTAATGATCGGGAACGCAACAATAATAATGAATTTACGGGTCTTCACTTCAGGCGGAACCATATCTTCGTAACTAGGTACTTCATGGACCCCGATGACCCGTCCGCCGCTAACTTTCTTGACCGTATCTGTATCTTCTGGGACCGGTTGCCACGTTCCGGTTGTTTGCTCAACGGCCAAAGCAGCCGACCGCATTAAGAGATCCGATGTTTCAGCTTCAGAATAATAAATGGCCAGGATATATTTTTCTTTGTCCAAACCTTCAAAAATATCAAAGGTAAAAGGATCATATCTCATGGATTTGTCCTCCTTACAAAAAATATAAGCATCTATTTTCCCAATTATTCACATTTAATAGATATATGCAACCCTTGATTAAAAAATAACAGATGTTTTCAGTCGGATGTTTTCCATTCAAATTTTCGCTTCTCATGGTAAACTTGCTTTGAATAAACCCTAAAAACCTACGGGTTGCAATAGGAGTTATCATGGAAAAGAACACAGGGTGGCTTGAGAAAAGAAAGCACGAGCGGGTGGATGTCGTAATAAAGATAAAATTTACCCCGCTTAATGAGAAAGAAATATCCAGCCTTAATATTAAAGAAAATTATCAGTCAGTGGACAGCACAGTGTTGTCCGAATTTTCTAAACAAGAAAAGACCCTCGAAGCCATAACCCAGGATATTGGATCGGGGGGCATCATGATAGTCAGCAATACGCCACTATTTTTTGGTCAAAAGCTTCTAATAGAAATGGTTTTGCCCAATGCAAGAAGGACATTGAGGGCACTGGTGAGAGTGGTCCGCGTTCAGGAAGACAGAGGCAAAGCTGCACCGGCTTATCGAGCAGCCATCCAGATCATCTCGATCAATCAGGCAGACCTCGAGGATCTAGAGCGTTTTGTACAGAATCAGATCATGAAAGACATCTTAAAAAAGATGACGTAGGTTCCATTAGAGAACCTCTAAGAACAACCGCTGGTTCCCCCGCAGTTCAAACATTTATAACAACTTCCGTTTCTCACCATTATAGACCCACATTCAGAACACGCCGGCGCGTCTGCTTCCAGCTCAAAAGCCTGTTTCTGGCCTTTGTGGGCGCTCTCTTCTTGGAATCGTAGCGAGCTAGGATCAGGGGTCCTCGCGGCACTAGCCGCTTCGGCCGACGCATTCTCCGTTGTGGAATCTGCCAGAAATTTAGAACCCAGCCACCGGAAAACATAATCAATGATCGATTTAGCGATGGGGATCTGTGGGTTTCCCGTGAATCCGGATGGCTCGAACCTTGTATGGCTAAACTTATCTACCAAAGTTTTTAAAGGAACTCCGTATTGCAGAGCCAAGGATGCCATGGTAGCCACGGTATCCATCAGCCCCGAAATAGTGGAACCCTCCTTGGCCATAACGATAAATATCTCTCCGGCGTCTCCATCCTCGTACATACCCACCGTAATATAGCCTTCATGGCCGGCAATATTGAACTTGTGCGTGATGGCCTGCCTTTCGTCCGGCAAACGCCTACGTACGGGCTTACCTATCTTTTTGGCTTTGGTATCATCGGCTTTCACATTCAGCGGCTGTGCCTTTTTGCACCCATCCCTGTAAAGGGCAACAGCCTTGAGCCCCAATTTCCAGGCTAGTATGTAGGTATCGATGATGTCTCTAGGCGTCGCCTCATTGGGCATGTTGACCGTTTTGGAAATGGCTCCCGAAATGAATGGCTGGACCGCCGACATCATTTTAACGTGGCCTGTATAATGGATGAAACGCTGTCCCTTGGCCGGCTTGAAAGCGCAGTCAAATATGAGCAAGTCTTTTTCTTTAAAATACGGCGCCCCTTCGATCGTATCGTTCTCATTGATATAGTTGATAATCGCTTTGGTTTCCGCCTCGCTATAACCCAGCCGTTTTAGAGCCGCCGGAACCGTTTGGTTGACGATCTTGATCAACCCCCCGCCTGCTAGTTTTTTATATTTAACCAGGGCAATATCCGGTTCAATACCCGTTGTATCGCAGTCCATCATAAAACCAATGGTCCCCGTGGGCGCCAAAACAGAGGTCTGCGCATTTCTGAATCCAAATTGCTGTCCCAGAATGAACGCCTCCTCCCAAACATCCTTAGCGGCTTCTATAAGTTCGCCATCTTTGACCAAAGTTTTATCTATTTTTTTGGCCATTTCCCAGTGTTTGTTAATGATCTTTAGGAAAGGTTCTCGGTTTTTGAGATAACCTTCAAAAGGTCCTTTTTGCTGGGCAATTTGGGCCGATGTTCTATAAGCTTCACCGGTCATAATCGCGGTAATGGTCGCAGCAGTAGCCCTGCCCTCATCGCTGTCATAAGGCAGCCCGTTTTGCATCAAATACGCTCCTAAATTGGCATAACCTAAACCCAAGGGTCTAAAAAGCTCGCTGTTTTTTGATATCTTTTCAGTCGGGTATAACGAATTGCTGACTATGATTTCCTGGGCAATAATGGATATTTTACAGCCGTGCCTGAACTCTTCGATATTAAAAGTGCCGTCTTCCTTGATAAATTTTAATATGTTCATGGAGGCTAGATTGCATGCAGAATCGTCCAAGAACATGTATTCACTGCATGGATTAGAAGCGTTGATAGGGGCGGTATTGGAACAGGTGTGCCATTCGTTGATAGTAGTGTCAAATTGGAGGCCCGGGTCTCCACAATCCCAAGCTGCATCTCCTATCATGTTCATCAGTTCACGAGCCTTAAAAGTTTCCATAACTTTGCCGTTCTTTGACCGTGTCTGCCAGGTTTTGTCGTCAATGACCGCTCGCATGAAATCGTCGGTCACTCGTACACTGTTGTTGGAGTTTTGGAAGAACACTGATTCGTAAGCTTCCCCGCCGAACGATCCGTCATATCCCGCATCAATAAGTGCCCAGGCCTTTTTTTCCTCTTTGGCTTTGCACTTGATGAACTCTTCGATATCAGGATGGTCAATATTCAGGATAACCATCTTGGCCGCGCGCCGGGTCTTGCCGCCCGACTTGATGACGCCCGCGAATGCGTCAAAACCTTTCATAAAAGAAACAGGACCTGAGGCCTTGCCGCCGCTGGTCAGGGATTCTTTGGAAGAACGCAAGGGGGATAAGTTGGATCCTGTGCCCGAACCGTATTTGAACAGCATCCCTTCGGTCACGGCCAGGTTCAATATGGACTGCATGGTATCCTCGACGGAGTTAATGAAGCATGCCGAACACTGCGGCTTAGCTTCGATGCCACAGTTGAACCACACCGGGCTATTAAAGGACAGCTTCTGGTTCACCAGCAAGGCCGTGAGTTCAGCCTCAAAGGCCTCCGCGTCCTCCGGCGTCGCAAAATATTCGGATTGCTTCCCCCACCCGGTGATGGTCTTGGCAACGCGCGTGATCAGTTCCTTCAGACTTTTTTCACGGGTGGGCGCGGTCATCTTGCCGCTGAAGTATTTGGACACTACCACATTGGTGGCGGTCATAGACCAGGTCGAGGGGAACTCCACGTCGTGCTGTTCGAAGATTATCTCGCCCTTGTCATTGGTAATCGCGGCCGTTCTTTTTTCCCATTGGATAGCGTCGAACGGGTGGACTCCCGGTTTGGTGAGAATTCTCTTGATCGTCAACCCCTTGCCTTCTCCTTTAAGAGGTTTTGTTTCGACTCCCGTGGCTTTATCTAAAGAATGTTCTTTCAAACTCATCTTCCCTCCTTATTGCATTATACCATATACCTTGTGTGAGGATTGAGTATATACCACTACCTGTTGTGCTTGTCAATGAAACCTCAAAATATTCCAGTAAGTTTATACTACTTTTAAAAGATTGATTTAAAAATTGCCTAAGGAGGGTTAAAAGGGATAATATGAAGTGCGTTCTCTCTAAACTTTTACTGGTTACTTACCCTTCTTCTGCGCTTATTAATCCTTCCTCGGTCCAAACAAATTCTTCATCCTCAATCATGACCACGTCGCCAACTTTAACATGGAGCTCTTTTAGGTTGTCGATTAATCCGATTTTCTGCATGATCGTCTGGAATCTAGTTGCCGCCTCAAAATTTCCAAAATCGGTCATCTTTGACCATTTCACGGGCTCCTTGCCAGTAACAATAATATCCCTGCCCTCCTGTTTGATGCTGAACCTAGCTTCCGCTTTATAAACTTTTGAGGCAATCTCCATATCCGGAACAGGAGCCAGGCTTTTGACCAAAAAGGCCAGCCTGTTAAGTAGTTCTGGGATGCCTTGGCCTGTAAAAGCGGATATGGGGAAACATTCTATCTTTTTCCTTTTGAGTGACCTGGCCAGCTTTGAATATTCCGCGGTGGATTTAAAAAGGTCCATCTTGTTGGCTACAACGACCTGGGGTCTTTTGGCTAAGTTAGCGCTGTATTCTGCTAACTCCTTGTTGATAATTTTAAAATCTTCCAAAGGTCCTCTTTTCTTTTTTTTCATCTCATCATCTAGCAAAGAGGACATATCAATAAGGTGCACTAACAACTTCGTTCTTTCCACATGTCTCAAAAACTGGATTCCCAATCCCGTGCCACGATGCGCGCCTTCGATCAGACCAGGTATATCTGCTACAGTATAGCTATCCCCCAAATCGTTTTTAACTACCCCCAAATTGGGCGTCAAAGTCGTAAATTCATAATCCGCTATTTTGGGATGTGCGTGAGAGATACGTGAAAGCAATGTAGATTTACCCGCATTAGGAAAACCTATAAGCCCAACGTCCGCAAGTAACTTTAATTCTAACAAAAGTATCTTATCCTCTCCTGGCTCCCCCTTTTCAAATAAGGTAGGCGCTTGATGCGTGGAAGATTTAAAGCTGGCATTTCCCCTGCCGCCACGCCCTCCATTAGCAGCTAAATATTTTGATCCGGGATTTTTTAGATCAGCCAATATCTCGCCATTTTCTGAATCTTTTACAATGGTGCCCACAGGCACTTTCAAAATAAGAGCGGGTGCCCCCCTGCCCGTGCAGTCATCACCTTCGCCGTTTTCGCCGTCCAGAGCTTTGTAGTGGGGATGATAGCGGAAATCCTGCAAAGTGGTCAACCTGGGATCTGCCTCTAGAAAAACATCTCCGCCGTTCCCGCCATTGCCTCCGCTAGGACCGCCCAAAGGTCTGCGAGTTTCCCTTTGGAATGCCATACAACCATTACCGCCGTCACCTGCTTTAAGGACGATTTTGGCTTCATCAATAAACATCTATTCTATTGCCTCCAAAGTGATTTGAATGGAAACCAAGATATCTCAAAACCATTATAAGTCTGGTGAAATTAAAAAAACTAAGGTGTTTTTGGGCAAAAAGGTTGAATTATTGGAAAGATGGACTACTTTTTTGAAGGAACAGCGTCGATAATGCTTACTTTTTTCTGGCCTTCACGGACCGTGGAAAACTGCACAAAACCTTTCTTTAGTGCAAACAAAGTATCGTCCTTGCCAATGCCCACCCCAAACCCAGGCTTGATTTTAGTACCTCTTTGACGGACCAGGATTTGTCCGGTCAAAACAGATTCGCCCCCGAACTTCTTTATACCTAGTCTTTGCCCTGGACTGTTCCTTCCGTTTGTTGTACTACCGCCGCTTTTACTTGTTGCCATGGACTGACTCCTTTACAACAATATCTCGTCTATTTTTAGGCGCGTGTAATTTTGACGGTGCCCCCTGATCCGCGCGTAGCTTTTTGTGCTTTTATACTTGAATACGATGATTTTTTTGCCTCTGCCTTGGCCCAGGATGGTTCCGACCACCTTGGCGTTAGGAACATAAGGATTTCCGACCGTCACCTTTTGCTCGTCAGCAACAAGTAAAACATGGCTTAATTCAGCCTTTTGGTTAATTGCTCCCGGCAAAGTCTCCATATCCAGGACATCCCCGGGTTTGACTTTAAATTGTTTGCTTCCGCTTTCTACGATTGCGTACACTTAGAACTCCTATACCGAAAAAGTTACAACATATTAATTGGTCAATTATAGTAATGTCAAGTAAAATTTGGTCATTCCCAGCCATCTTGGGGCACATACCCTTGAAAATAACTCACCACAGTAAAATCGACCCGCCACTCATTGTAGTAGTAATTCAAATCCTTATAATAGCTGAGCTTCCTTCCTTCCCTTAGAGTGTATTCCACCCCGATCTTATGACCAATGACCTCATTGATGGAAGAGCCCAGAACATTGAGAGGAGTGGGGGTACCAGACCCCCCCACCGTCGTGACCACGGAAGGATCCTGGTCCAACAGAACGAGCTTGTAGTTCACATACAGGTTGGATGTGAAATTCTTGCCCAGCTCGAACTCCACGTTCTTGAGAAGACTGGCAACATTAGTCTGGTTCGCCTGGGGAATCGCGGTCTGGGTGACTGCCTGGGGAGATACTGTAGCGGTAGTATTCGTATCCTCTTGGGCCTTTTCACTAGTCTGCCGAACCGCCACCACGTCGGCCAGCCACGATAGGTAGCCCGAAACACTTCTAAAAAACCAGCCGAAAAAATACCTGAAAGAGGTATCGGTCAGGGCGTCGATGCTTTGTTGCTGAAAGTTCTGACCCTGCATTCCCGAAAAGCTCTTGCCCAGGGTCAGGTAGGTGGCGATATCGCCATTAGAGATTGCTGGGCTGGACGAAAACTCCACCACAAAAGGCAACTCTTCAGCGCCCATGCTGCCTTTTTCCCTCATCTCATCGGGATTGGGCGGCCTCAGGGCAATATAAAAAGTGACGCTGTCCAGGTCTTTGGGGCTTGGAGTGTTGACGGTGGCGGGGTCTTTGATGCCTGAGTTTTTGATAGCATTGGTCTTGCCGTAGATAAAAAGATACAACTTGTTCTTTTTTTCTGTCTCGCTGTAGATCAATTCCAGACGGCTGCGGTTCTTTTCACCCGCGCCGATCTCTGAACTCGCCTGGTACACGTTATTGTTGGCAGCCGAAGTCTGCCCTAAATTCCCTCCGGTCGTGGAAGCGGATCCTGACGCAGGGTTATTGGCATTGATCGAGGTGTCCACTGAGGAGGACTGCTTGTCCTGCACAGAGAACTGGGTGTTGATATAGGTAAACTGGCCTTTATCTTTGATGAAATAGATGAATCCGTTTGTCTTGATCACCGGGCCCCTGCCTCCGAGCAGAATAAAATTACGGGCAGGGTCCGTGTCCATATCAACCGCGATGTTCGTGATGAGCTTGACGTCCACGCCCTTGAGCCCGAAAGCGCCCTGGGCCAGTCTGCCGATGCCGTCTTGGTTGACGTATTGCAGCCTTTTTCTGAAACCGACCTTGATGTTCCACTCCGTGTCGTCCAGGAAAGACCGGCCCCCGGCCTGGGATGCCAGAGCGCTGGCCTGGGGGCTGTAGGTAAGCGCGGTATCCACCAGGTTCAGATTTCCCCAAACCTCCTGGTGGGGCGCGCTGTCCTTTTCCTCGACCCAGCCGTCCTTCCCCAGCCTGTGCCTAGTCATGCCCTTTTGAAAAGTGATGTCAGCATCGACATATCCACGCATGATCTCCGGCAAATAATTAAAAGTAACCCCCTGGTCGTGGTCCGTGACCAATCGCACCTTGTAGGAATCGGGCAGCCACTGCGTGGCCCAAAGATAACCAGTGATGTTAAAAGTGCGGTCTACCCTGCCTTCTCCCCGCTTAAACTCAAAATAGTTCTTGTTTTGACCGTCCACAGGGTCTGTTTTTTGGCTGGTTTGCACTTCAATATTGATATCTTCGATAGGGTGCCCTCTCTCATGAATCCCTTTCTTTACCAAATAAATATTTTCTGGAATAATACGCCCGCCACGAATAAATAAAGTACCCGTGATGATGGGATTGGCATAAGTGCCCCGGATTCCCAAATCTATCTGGATCTGGCCGTTGGCTTCAGCAACTCCTGGCAAAGCGGCCAATAACCCAAGGTCCCCTTCTGGGCTCATGACCCTAAGGGACATTTCGCGCCCCTGAATGGCTTCTTGTCCCTTTTTACTCCAAACTAAAGGGAGAGCGCCTGAAATCGTCATCACCTTTTTACCGCTAGCCTGCACAACAACAGATTTGGAGGCGTCATCCTTGGATGAAAGCTGGAACACGCCCCCTTGATAGTCGACGGGAATATCAATGAAGTCGTAATTAAACCGATTGAGCATGCCGTTGCGGAGGGCTAGTTCCCCGCTCATGGTGGGCAGGTCTTGATTTCCATCGACCAGAAGGGACAGGGAAAGTGATCCACTAACATTATCTAGGCTGACCCATGGTCTTATGAGGGGGGCCAACTCGCTGACTTGTACCTTTGTTAGATCGCTTCTAAGTTTATCAAAAACAAGTCTTCCCTTGTCGAACCTCAAAGCACCCCCGATTTTCCACCGGCCGTCCGCTGTAGCTACGTTACATTTTGCACTGTCGGAACCACCCGACATTTCCGCGGTCAAAGCAGAGTATTGTTTGCCAAACACGGAGAACGGCCCAAGGGTATTGGCATGACCTTCCCAGTGCAATTTTGTTGGATTGCCAGAAATCTCCACGCTTGCGTCGACTTTGCCAGCCAAATCGTATTGGTTAAAGAAAACGGCTTTTACAGTTGCCAAATCAATGCCGTCCGCATTGAATTTCAGGGCCAATTCAGGATTGTTGCCATATTTAAAGTTGATCTTCCCTGAACCGGATAGTGACCCACCAAGACAATCTGCCTTGAAATCCTTTAAAGCGAAAAGGCCGCCGTTGAAAGACCCTGTCAGAGAGGTGCGGACAAAATCCAGGTTGTTGATTTTTGCTTGTTGAATAATTAAACCAAAATCCACACGCGGGGCGTTCAGGGGACCGTTAACGCTTCCAACAATATCCACTTCGCCCGTACAAGTGAGATTTTTCAACGGAATATAATCCTTAAAAATATCTAGGGGAATTTGTTTTGAGGTGATATCCATGTGAATAATTGGATTTTTGAAATCCATAATCTTTCCCGAAACAGCGCAGGAACTTCCGGCAATGCTAGCTATTAAGCTGTCGATTTGGACAAAATCCTTAGTTATGGACATCTCAAGATTGACATCTTTAAAATCATCTTTAAGGGGCGGCATCAATACTTGCGCTCCTGTAACTTGAATCTTACCTGCCGGGATTAATCGGTCAAGCAATGTCTCTAAAGTTCCCTGGCCCGATTCCAAGTTTAACTCAGCCGTTAAATATCCTTTTTTGAGTTCTACTGGTAGAAACGTCAAAAAATCACTGTAGGATGAAAGGTCAATGGTGTTGACCTTTACTCTGCCTGAAGTCTCGCCCGTCTTAAGGTTAAAATCCCCCCTCAAAAAAATGTCAGCCTGGGAATGGTCATTGGATACCGCGGTAAATTTAAAACGACCCTGATTAAAATCAAGGTTGCCTTGGATGTCGTCGACCTTAGCCACTATTCTCTTGGAAAGGTCGGTCAAAATTAGCTTACCACTGTCGATGATCAACTTGCCCTTAAGACCGGCAAACATGTCGGGCTGGTTGCCAGCTTTGCTCGGTGTTTTTTGCATTGATGGGCTTTGGGGTTTTCGCTGAATAGCGGGCTTGGCCATGATTTCCTGTCTTGTTTCTGAGCCCTCGTTGGAAAAACTCCATTGCCCGCTCTTTTCTTTGTTCAAATAAAAAGTGGGCCTTACGATTGTAATGCTGTCCACAATCTCAAACAAACTCGCTTTTTCTGAGAACATCTTTAGTGGCTTATATTTCAACACGATCTTGTCCAGCTTAAATAGACTGCCCGAGGAGGGATCTTCGCTGTTGGCTATGGAAATTCCCTGGGCGGTTAGTTCGCTCAAGGGGTTCCCGTAAAGATCTTTGATAATCACAGCCCTGCCGATCTGTTTGGACAGGGAGTTTTCTATAAAACTTTTTACAGGCGCTAAAATAGTGGAATTAAGGCCAGCTTGCCCGGGATCGCTAGCGGCAAGGATAAATAAAATAAAAATTAGGCCAATTCGTTGGAATCTCACGTCTCATCCCTCAAAGAACCTGTAATTCGGAGATGAATTTTCCTCTTAAACTCCACGCAAAAACTTGTGAAACCTGCACAAGGGCTGTCTTTGAAATCAGGTGGACAGGCCCCTCAAAAATGAGTTCTTTGAAGGTCCGGGTGCGCCCAACAAGAGGGCTCCGTAAGGGATCTGGGGTCCCGCGGTGATTTGCCACGACCCTCTCGACCAGCACCTCTTCCTTTGTCCCTAATAACTTTTTATTCTTGGCGACAAGAATTTTTTCTAAAGTCTCGTTCACAACCCTTAATCTGCGTTTTTTTGTTTCATTGTTCACGTCGTCCGGAAGTGTCGCAGCCGACGCTTGGGGTCTGGCCGAATATTTGAATGTATAAGCATTATCAAATCGCACTTTCTCTATGAGCATGACTGTATCGGAAAAATCTTTCTCGGTTTCACCAGGGAAACCAACAATGATATCTGTCGTTACCGAGGCGCGGGGTATAATCGTTCTCAGAGAGGCTATTTTGTCCAGATAGGCTTCCCTAGTATATCCCCGGTTCATAGCCTTTAATATTTTATTGCTTCCTGATTGCACAGGCAGATGAAAATGTTCACAGACTTTATCAAGGGTTTTGACTTTTTCAAAAAATTCCTTGGACGCAAATACTGGATTAGGACTGCTGAATCTTATTCTTAGCAGACCCTTAATGCCTTGCAATGCTTCCAAAAGGTCAATAAAACGTACAGGGGGGCTCAAATCCAACCCATAGGCATTAACGGTCTGTCCCAATAAGGTGATTTCTTTATATCCACGCAGCGCCAGGTCAGTGACTTCCTGAATGATATTGGACAAAGAGCGGCTTCTTTGTGCCCCGCGGGTAAAAGGCACTACGCAATAGGAACAGGACAGGTTGCAACCCTCCATAATGGTCACAAGGGCCTTAAAATTATGGGCCCTAAATTGGGAGTTATAAATAACCCTACTAACACCCGGCTCGATTTCCACGAGATGCTTCTTGCCGGTTCTGATGCGTCCCAACACCTCAGGAAAACGCCCAAAAGCCTGACTACCCACTAAAAAATCAATTTGGGGTGCGCCTGCAAACATCTTTTCCCTGTATAGCTGAGGCATACAACCACAAACCCCGATTTGCCTCCCTTTCTTTTTTTTCTTCCAGTCTTTAAGTCTCCCCAAGAGGCTGGATACGCGGTGTTCGGCATGATGACGGATACTGCAGGTATTGATGACGACTATATCCGCCTCGGGAAGATTTTCCGTGATGTCGTACCCGTCTTTCAGTAAACCGTCGACAATAATTTCAGAATCACGAAAATTCATTTGGCAACCAAAAGTGATTACTTTGGCAGCTCTCTGCTGCATCATGGTCACGATATTATTTTCCCCCGGCCTGCAGATCTTGAAGGATCTTTTGGGCCCCCTCATTGAGCGGGTCAATGGCTAAAGCCCGCTGAACAGATTTTAAGGACAGTTCTTTCTTGCCCCTGGCAAAGAATATCAAGGCTGCCTCTGAATAATATTTCCGGGCCTCCTCATTTCTACCAATATTCTCTAGAAACTCGGCAAATCGCCATATAAACTCTGCCGACTGGGGAGATAGTTCCAACCCCTCCCTAAAATACTTTTCGGCTTTTTCGTTTTCTTGAGCCTCGATCGCCTCAAGGGCAAGGGCAATTTTTGTAATAGCTTCCTGTCTTTTTTTCAATTCGCGGTCCGCGCCAGTCAAGTCTAATCGGGAGGCTTTTTTGTAGAGATTACCGGATTTCATTGCGTTTCCTTGTTCTTCATAACCCATAGCTGCTGCAATAAATTGAACAAAGGCCTCAATAAAAAGACCCCTTTTTGCGTACATTTCACCCAAAGCATTGATGGCATTATAATCATGGGGATCCAGTTTAACTATTTTTTCATAGGCCTCCATGGCTTTGACCCATTTACCCTCTTGACTGTAAAGAAAGGCACTTTTTACCAAGTCTCTTTTATCTTCTTGAAAATCCAGCATTATTTTCCCTTGTAAAATAAGAATGACTGCAATTGCTGTTTCTCCGCAAATATTATACTCTATATCAATATTTTAAGGAAAAGGTGATTAGCGTTATGAATAAAATGGGGGCTGTTCTTCTTTTAAGTCTAACTGTAATTCTTGCCTTGAATTTGTTTATCATAGGTTGGCTTCTTGAGGAAACCTATGCTTCCCTGTTGCAAACCGACGACTTCCGATCGCAAATATTGCTAAATGATATGGTTCAAAAGGGTTGTCAGGCGTTCATACAGAAAGACGATTTGCTTCTGGTAGACACTGTCAAATCGCTAACGAAAAACAACTTTGTTTTTGAAGCATTTTTTCTAAACACCAGCGGCCAGGTACTGGCCCATACGGACAAAAACAAGATAGGCAAACAGCAAAACGGCGTCTTCACCACCAAAGCCTTGCAAGAGAAAAAAGGTTTTGTTATTCCCTATGTTAATAATAAAGAACATTTCCTCGACCTTGCCGCGCCTATATGGGTAAAGGATAGATTTTGCGGTTTGGCACGATTGAGCATTAGGACTGAAAATACCTACCAAAAGGTATTCTTCTACAAAGTTGTTTTTTTTCTGTGTATTATTTTGGCAGCACTTTTTCTTTTTCTATCGGCAAAAAAGGTGGGTTTCAATTTTCATGAAACAGTTAGTGGCAGCTCTTTCATTTTGGTCAATAACGAAAACAGGATTGTGGCAATCTATTCTCAGGCTTTTCAAGACCACAATCTCGTCGGTCAGCACATTCTTGATGTAATCAAGGAGAGCGAATTTTCCGCTATACTCCAGCAATCCCTGAACGCAAAAAACAAGTGGATCAGACAACAAATTTCCATACAAAGCTTGAATAAGAATCCTCTTTGTGTCGAGATTTATTCCACATCTTTTGATGAGGCACAAAAAACAGCCATTTTAATCCATATCAGGGAATCCTAAGAAAGAACCCCAGATAAAACCTAGATGTTCCCTAATATCTTTTGCGGAAACTTGACACAATCAAAAAATGATAGATAATCAATGAAAACGAACTTGCGAGAAAGCGAAAGGAGCGTGACAATGTCGAGGGTTTTTGTGTTTTGCCATAGATTTCCGGCCTTACTGATGGTCGTTCTATTGGTATCACTACTCGGATTGTCTTGTAAAAAGAAACAAGAACAAACAGTTGCTATTTCAACAACTCCAGTCATAGTACAAAAGGCTGTTAAAATACCCGGCGACATCGTCTATGTTTCCAAACAAAACAACTCCTTTTTTTTACGAAGCTATAATTATGCAACAAAATCTTCTGAGAACTTGTTGAGCTGGAATGGCGAAATTAAGATGCCGGCTTGGTCCCCTGATGGAAATAGGCTAGTTTTCTTTGGTCAAGACAAAGGAAAATGGCATCTTTATATCATGGATAAGGTCCAGAAAAAACCTATTCCCTTAACTTTGGAAGAAGATCTTTCGCCAAAAGCCCCCCCTCAATGGTCCGCAGACAGTAACCAAATAGCCTTCCTATATCAAGGGATTTGGTTAATTAATCACGATGGGACCAACCCCCGAACTTTAATCGCCGATGAATCGGTCAAGGAATTGGCCTGGTCCTTTGATGGCTCAAAAATAGCTTTTACCCGCCTTAACGATCATGAAACAAATATCTGGACCATACAACCTGACGGCACGAATTTAATCAAAATTACTAACAACAATGAATGCCGCAATCCCTCCTGGTCTCCTGATAGCCAAAAATTGGCTTTTACCCTTATCAACAAACAAGCAAAAAATATCTGGGTCATAGGAGGAAATGGGAGCGACTTGCATCCTTTAACTTATAATAACCAAAGTTATGCGCCGGCCTGGTCCCCTGATGGCAGCAAAATTACCTATCTCTATGGTGTTTTCACGACCCCCAGCCTTTGGGTGATGAGCGTCGATGGAACCGGCGCCACACCCCTATCTGACTCGTTGGCGCTGCATATTCCTGAGCCTTTGGCATGGTCCCCTTCATGGGCTTGCGATGGCAGCCAAATTGTATTTGTAATGGGGTCCTTGGCTACTCCTAACATTTTCACCATTGATGCTGCGGGAAGGCAACCAAAACAGATCAGCCAGGATTATGGGATGGATCCCACGTGGTCTTTTGTATTAAGTAACGAAACCGCGGGAAAAATTTCCAATATCCCTGTCACAGCTCTACCCCAGACAGTTATAACGCCAACCAAAACGGTGATGCCAAAACTAACGCCTAAAAAAGAATCCCAAAAAAAATAGGCGCTTTTTACTTATGAATGAGGGATTTGGTTAATCTCAATTAGTGTTTCCTGGGTGGTTTTGGCGGGCCTTTTTCCAACCTTCATAATGCTTGCTTAACCAGTCAAAAGCCGCTGCATTGCCGCCCATATTTCTACCTATCTTTTCGCTTTCATACCATTTGTGTTTCTCAATCTCGCTTATAATTTCCTGAATATATTTTTTGAATTTTTCATCCGAATTCACAATTCCGCCCTCCTCAAAATCATATAACTATTCTATCAAAACCCTTTTAATCCTGCATGACATATTGCCCAGTATCTTCTTGGTTAGACGTGAAAAGGGTTGGGGAACATCGGTTACATAAATTTCACAAAATCTTCGGCGGGAAGAATGCGTGGCATTTTTTGGCCAAGCCTCCAAAATTCTATCAACCTGGGCAGCGATTTCCTCGGCCGAATCAACCAGTGTCACGCGGGGCCCCATTACTTTTTTGATGGCATTTTTTAAGAGTGGATAATGGGTGCAGCCTAGGATCAGCGTATCGATCTTCTTGTTTTTCAAGGGACGAAGATAAGTGTCGGCGATATTTTCCGCGACTTTTGATCCTGCCCATCCTTCTTCAACCAATGGAACAAAAAGCGGGCAGGCTTTACTATAAACCCTTAAGTTCGGGGCATATTTTTTGATGCTTTTTTCATAAGCTCGGCTGCGAATAGTCGAGTGAGTCCCTATAACACCTACCCGACCATTTTTAGTTGCCCTGATAGCTCTTAGGGTCCCTGGTTCTATCACCCCCAAAAGAGGTAAAGAATACTTTTTCGCCAGCCCTTCAAGACAAAGCGCCGATGCGGTATTGCAAGCCACTACAATGATCTTCACTTTCCTTTTTAAAAGAAAATCGATATTCTTTAGGGAAAGGCTCCATATGGTATCTTTGGACTTTGATCCATAAGGCAAATGCGCCGTATCACCCAAATAAACGATCGATTCACCCTGAATCACCCTTTTTATGGTCTTTAAAACAGTCAACCCACCAAGCCCTGAATCAAATATCCCGATAGGACCCCTCATCATTTCACCTCAACATTAACGAATGCTCAGAATGATCTATCTAATCACCGTTTCATCTAAAGTAAAAGCCTTTGCGGCATTTAGATGTCCGAACAAATCCTCGTCTCGTTGACCTTCAACAAGTAATTGGATTGCTTTTATATCTCTGAAATTTTTCTTCACCGTCCCAGCAATGGCGTTCTCAAACAAATATTCGCTATAAAAACTACTGGCCGATTCACCCTTAAACTCCCTGCTGAAATTCAAATAGAGATTTGATTTCTCATCAATAAAAAGGTCTAACAACTTTGTGTCAGCAGGAATCACCCTATATTTTCTCCTATCTTCAGGTCCTGCAATGAGGGCTTCTATGGTTTTCTTGATCTTTTCACTGAAAGACTGGTCAATTAAACTAATCATCCTGTTTTCAGGTTCCAATGAAACCCCATTTTCTGCGATAAAATAAAGGCTTACTGGCAACGATTGTTCTTTTGAGGATAAAGGCAGTCCAGGTGTTGTAGAGGGCAGATAGTTTATATCTATCCAAGTCCAAACCAACCAAAGGATGGCAAAAACCCCGCTCACGATAAGAATAACCCTGAACAAAGGTACGGTCTTCTTCTTAATTCTGATATTTTTCACCTTGATTACCTTTTAATATAGAATTCTTCAATAGCAAGCGCAATACTTCTCCCCAACTCCTGCTTGTAAGCTTCATCATTAAGTAGGGCAGCTTGTTTCTGGTTCGTTAAATTTCCTATTTCTAATACTACCGCAGGCATCGACAAACCGTCTAGAAGCACGGAGGACGACTGTTTTGCACCCAAAAAAGGACAAGGGGCGTCTTGAGGCTGTATTTTTTGGAAAAGCATAGACAACCCATCCTGGAATATCTTCGAAAATCTTATACACGCCTCCATATTTTCTGGATTTGGGTTTTCCCAAAGGCTGAAATTGGGCACGCTTGCATTAGTTCGGCCGATTGGATTGATTACAGAAACACGTGGAAGAAAGATCTCAAAACCATTTGAAGATGGCGATAATAATTCCCCGCAATGGATAGAAATAAAAAGGTTAGCCTTCAGCCGGTTGGCCAGAACTGCACGAGAGGTATTAGATAAAGCGCTATCGTCTGAACGAGTCAAAAAAACAGTAATTTCTGGACGGACCGCAAGATTTTTTTTTACGATCTCCGCCAGGTCTAAATCAACATCCTTTTCTTTCAAAAGGTTTGTCGCCGTAATACCGGCATCACTTCCCCCATGGCCTGGATCGACTACAACAATATAGGAAGTACTCAACGCCGTCTGTGCATTAATAGGGAGGGCGCTAAACAATAAATAAATTAGAAATAAAATAAAAATTTAAACCACCTCTAAAGAGGGTTAATAGTAACGTTGGCTAAAGAGGTAAGATTGGTATACCAGCGGTCATATCCCTGCTCTTTTTTCATGTTTAAGATTTCCTGTTTGCCGAATTGCTTCATCTCATCAAAAGTAATCGTTCGAGGTGGTTTTTTCCCCAAAACTTGGATGATCTCAAAACCATATTGCGTTTTTATTGGGGTGCTGATTTGGTTGATTTTCAAATTGCCAATGACTTTTTGTATATCCGGAGGCAACCGATTAAGGGCCACATAGCCGACAACCCCTTTTTTGGCTTTACTAATTTGGTCATTGGAGTTTGCCTGAATTACATCGTCAAAATCTCCCGGATGACTGGCTAATCGCTTACCTAATTGCTGAGCTAGCGCTTCATCTTTAATGGACACATGCTTAATGTTGAACTGAACGGGAATGCTGAACTGCCGCTTGTTGGCTGTATAATACTCCCTCAGTTCTTTGGCTGTTACGCTCAAATTCCGGCCAAAGGGCTCTTTGAGCTTCTCTTCGAGCACGTTCCAGTAAAGAGTATCTTTATAATCGTTCAAGGTTAATGCGTGATTCTTGAGGTCATTTAGAAAAGCTTGATAATTTGGATATCGCTGGCTCATTTGGGAGATTTGCTGGTCAATCTCCTGTGGTAAAACTTCTATCCCCTGCGCCTTAGCACCCTGCCTTATAATATTCCTCTTGATCAACATGCTTAACACCAGATTCCTGAAGTTCATCATTTCTTCTTTTCCCTGGGGTCCCGGCAGCTTCTTGCCGGCGCTTCCGGTCCTCGTCTGGTTAAGATAAAAATCTAGGTTCTTTTTGAACTGGTAATAGGATATTTTTTCTCCGTTCACATAAGCGACAGCTCTGCTCAGCCAAAGGGAGTATAAGACGATGGCCACTAGCAGGATCAGGGCCCCCCAAACAACAGATTGAACAACGAGCCTTCTTTTCTTTGTAAAAAGCTCTGACAATTTGGTCATAAATCATTCCTCTCCCGGAAAAAATCCAGCCATTTTTAGCTGGTAGGACTTTACTAAATTAGGACTATAAAAACATAAAAACCATCAAAGGTCAATCATGGCTCTAGCTTAGTCGTTACTTCGTTTGACACTACTGAACATTCCTTCCCTTTGGACTTATAAATAGCCGTGGCATGCCCTGCTTCCTCTCCCTCCCCATTATTTTTCCTGCCAGCAATGTAATATATTTCTCCTCTAGAATTCCGTGAAACAGGGCCCTTGATAAGGAATCGGATCTCATTCTTTTCAGAATTATATTTTCCTCCCTTGGAAATTCCCTTCAACTCCAAAAAGGAAGGTAAAATATCAGTTAAAACCAATCCTTCTTTTAATAATGAGTTCGCTTTCCACTTTATCTGATAGGTCAAGGACATTTCATTATTGTCCTCGTAAGATACAGCCAGAGACTTGGTTAATTCCACATCGGCTGATGGAGTGGTTGTAGCAACTGCCTCCTGTACCCCTGGCTTAAAAGAGTAAACCTCTACGGTTGTAGGGGTATTCATGGCCGGTAAAGGTGACGGGCTGGGTTTAGGAGTAAAAATAAAAACCTGCGTGGCTTTTGGTGTTGGTGGAAGCGGAATCTCTGTCAACGATGGCGAGGGAATAACTTCTGTGAAAACAACAATCCGGGTCGGGATTTCCGTCGGCGTAGCGGCCATGGTCGGGCTGAAGGGAGGCGTTTCCGTTGCTGTCAACACAGTTGTATAAGACGGAATAGGGGTTTGGGTGAAAGTTACAGTGTCTGGCGGCGTGGCTGTCGGAGTTGGAAAATCCAACCGGAACTTTCGACGGTAATAGTTGTTGCTATTGTCATATCCATTGTCAGACTTGCCGTCTGGAAAAAAGTTTAGAGCATTGATGGTTAATCCAGTGTCTGGATTTTGTGGCAAGGGGAACTTCACATGCTCTACGATATTTACGGGAGCATCCCAGCTACTATCATCAAAATCATATTTAGCCCAGTCCGGAGCTGGAGCATTTAGATCCTGGCCAGGAGGAATTGCTCCTCTTGGGTCACCTGGTCCATAGCGTAACGATTTCCAACCAGCATCTTCATCATCGCTGGCCTTATAGATCGTCCTTCCAGAGTCCGTGTGTATAATGAGAAGAAAACCTATTCCTTGAGGTCCTCCATAATTATAATCCTGCGCTGCCAAAATATTTTCCGTCTTAAACAGGCTTGGGGCTACTGCAGTTTTTGACAGAACCTGTATACCGCAATAAGTAATCGTTTTTCCATTGAGGTAGATTATTCCCGTATCATCCGCCGCAGCATCTATTTCTGCGCTAACTATCTTCTCAGCAGAGCTAATTCTGAAAAATAAAAAGAATAAAACCGTCGATAAAATTACATATTTTTTCATCATATCAAACCTACTTGTTTTGCTCAGTTGGTTCGATCTTAGTGATAACCTCGTTAGAGCTCACTGAGTAAAGGATATTATGATAAACATAAATGCCTGTGGCTTTACTCCGGAATATATCTTTGCCCGGGGGCATTGTTTGATCAAGTCCTCTTTTCATAACATAGAAAAGTTCTCCCGACATACCTTTGACAACAGGCTCCCTGAGGATAAACACGATCTCTCGGCGTACTGGATCGTATTCGCCACCTTCAGTGAATCCTCTTAACTCGAGGAATTCAGGCAACTTATCAACGATTTTAAATCCATTTTTCAGGTCTATAGGGCTGAACCAGCTTATTTTATAGGTATACCTTTGCTCATTCTTATCAGTGTATACAAGAGCCAGGGTTTTAACCAAAAACAGCTGGACAGGGGTCACCGTCAAGGTCATTTCCGGGGTACCGCGTCGCATGACCCGGATGAACTCCTGAGTAGGGACACGCACTGGGGTCGGAGGTAAAGTCGGCTGGGGGACTGCCGTGAACGCTTTAGCAGGTATTGGAGCTTGGGTATAGGTGGATGTTGGCGGCATAGGCGTAAAGGTTCGAGTAGCTGGTACCGTATTGGTCGGAACAGGCGTAAAGGCCTGGGTAAAGGTATTGGTGGGCGGCACGGTATTGGTCGGCACCGGAGTGAACCCGGGCACCGTGGGCCTCGGAGTAGCCGTAGGCAGCGGCGTGCTGGTATTCACCGCCGTCGCCGAGAACGTAAAGGTCAATGGAGGCACTTTCGTCGCCGTCGAGGTCGGTATCGGCACCGGCGTCTCCGTCTGCGTGTAAGTGGCCGTGTCCGTAGGCCATAGGTTGAAATGCCTGCGGTAATAGTCTATGTCGTTGCCGCTGGTCTGCGAGATCGTGTGCTCGTAACTTGACAGCACTCCTATCCCCATCCCCGACTCGGGGTTTATCACCGCCGTCATATAATTGGGAGCATCGTAAATGGTGCTGTTCCACTCGGAATCGTTAAATCCATAGTTCAACCAACCCTTGGGCCCCAGTTCCGCGTAGTCCCGGTAGGGAAACTCCCTCCCGGCCGCCACATCCGCTTTGGTCAGGTATCCGGTGGACTGGTCATTGCCTTTGGAGATCATCAGAAGAATGTCATCCGGGTTGTGCAGCATTTTCGTGTCTTCAACGGATTCCTGGCTGGATTCCAAATACCATTCTTTCCCGTTGTCCAGCTTGACGTGAAGGAGGTAAAAAATGCTCATGGATTGAGGCTCGCGGTTGTAATTCTTCATGCAGAGCACGTCGCTGGCATTCAATATATCCGGCGGAATGGACCTGGCCGTGCAGGTCAACGGATACATCGGCGGATAATGCGGATAAACACGGTATTTGTCGTTAGCGGTCATCGTCACGTCCAACCAGACCGGGTAGCCGTTGACCCAGGCGTCCCCGGCGTCGTCGAACTGACAAAGAATGTCCGCTTCCACCGCTTTGGTGGCGAAATTTTTTGGAACAAAGCTAACAGCAAAAAGAATAAAAAAAAATAAAACAGCAATTATTGATTTAACTCTCACTGTGACTGCTCCAGAAGTAATCCTTATGTGCTGCCATGAAGGGTAAAAATAATGATCACCCACGAATTGACCGCGTAAAATCTCGAATTGGTCTTATTTTTTATTCTGATCTTGAGGTTCTACTTTTGTAATGACTTCATTTGAACTTACCGAATATAAAATATCGTTAAAGACATAGATTCCCGTAGCCCTGCTTCGAGCCGTCCCTTTATCCGGGGCAATAATTTGGTCCAGCCCTCTCTTCATAATGAAAAACAACTCGCCAGTCGACCCCCTGACAATAGGACCGGGTACTTTGAATTCAATTCTATGAGTATCTGCATGATATTTACCGCCCTGAGTATATCCATTGATTTCTAAAAAATCTGGAAGTTGGTCAACTATTTTAAATCCAGTCTCCAGCTCTATTGGACAGAACCAATTTATCTTGTACATATAATTTTGTTCATTCTTATCTTTGTAGTCCAGCGCCAAAGTCTTCACCAGGACCAACTGGACCGGAGTCGCGGTAAATGTGATTGCAGGGGTCCCCCGAGCAATGAGTAAAACAAAAGGTCTTGTAGGAACCTCCCGCGGTGTCGGAGCAAGGGTTGCCGGAGGGATAGGTGGAGGCGCCTTGCGTACCGCAGGTATCGGCGTATTCGTAGGAGTAAAAGGAACCGGCGTAAAAGTCAACATAAGCGGTACCGGCGTTGCCGTTGGCATTGGAGTGGCCGTGAAAACAGGCGTGAACGTCGCCATTGGCAAGGCAGTGCTGGTTGGCACCGGCGTAAACACAGGCGGCATTGTTGCTGTCGGCATAGGGGTTGAGGTCGGCAGTGGCGTGGCGGTCTTTAGGGGCGTAGCCGTCTGGGTCGAGGTATTTGCCGGTTTGGGAGTGGCCGTACCTGATGGGGTGCTGGTGGCAGTGTCCGCAGGCACAGGGGTCGGTTCTTCAATAGGAAGGGTTATCAATACTCTATAATAATCCATTTCATTGGCAAGGTTTGGATTATTGCCATGTTCATGGCTGGAAATGGCATCTACAGGAGAGTCCGTGCAAGGATTCTTAAAAATATCACCGCCACGCTGTGATGGGGTTTGAAAAACTACACCACCCCACCCTGAATCATCAAAATCTATTTTTCTCCAACCCTGAGGATCTGCGGCAGGCGCATCAGGAAAATGCATAAGCTTTGTATCAGGTTGATGTTCACCACTATCCACGCAAATCGTCTGCCCGTTATCTAGTTTTAATATAAGGATATACTCGCAATCGACGCTCTGTGGCTCATGATTCCAATTCTTGATGCAAAGGATGGTCTTGTTGTGAAAAACACTGGGAGGGATAGTATTGAGAGTCGTGGCATTATTATTATTCCGAGTTGCTGCAGGATAATCGAAGATCCAGGCTTCAGCCCCATCGTCTCCTGCCAAATGAAAAGTTGCCTCAACCACCTTTGTGCCTTCAAGGGGATTGGAACAAATTATGCCTAACAAAAGAATGAAAATAGCGGCAATTAATTTGGGACCACAATTCAATCGACTCATGAAACTCCTAAATAGCACTTCAGTACCCTCTTGCTTGCTGAAGGTTTTTAGCATAACTATCATTGTTCGGCTCTAACTGGCTCGCTCTTTCTAGCTCCCTAACCCCTCGTTCCCTTTTCCCAAAATACATGAGAAGCATGCCTAAATTTTCATGGGCCACACTATTTTGGTCGTCCAACTGCACGGATTTTTGTGCATACTGAAGAGCACTTGAGTATTGGCCCAGACGAATATAAACAACCGACAAATTACATAAATTGGGCGAATTAACATCACCGACCGCCATAGCTTTAAGGTATTCTTTTAAAGCCAGCTCGTATTGCTGGTCTCTCAAATACTGATAAGCTCTAGTGGAGGGCAGGAACGCCTTGGGCAACTGCTGCCCTTTGACCTCGCCCTGGAAATCTATCCTATAAACCCCTGACCCCTTCGAGTCATACAAAATCTGCAGATGCTTTTCCCAAAACTCCCGTAAAAGCGGGTAATCTTCCCTTTCCAAGGGAAAAATGTCATATTGCATCTGCAAACGCGTTGTTTCCATATCATTATATAGGATATAGTCCACATTAAAAGGCCTGAGGGCCTTTTCCAGCTGTTTGATATTCCTGCTTTTTTTGATTGCCACCCAAAGAGGGTTGTTATTATAAGCGGTACAGGAAATAAAATTTTGCTGAAGATAAAACCCCCTGGTTTCCCCTACGAACAGAACCTTGGCCTCCTTTGGAAGATTTTTATTGGCATACTCTAGCGAATCATAAGAGGAATTCATCATCCATTTTTTAAGATAATTGGATTGGCTCTCTAGCCCTAAAACAGTGCCCCAGGGATCCAAATTGCCCCATAACAAAACTGCGCCGCTGAACATATTGGCTAAAGAAACAATAAATATAATCACCACTGCTACAAAACCCAGCCATTTGGAGTTTTTGGTAGCAACATAAACAACATAGCAGGAAATTAAACACATCAGAGCTAAGCCTGGCTCGAAAAACCGAAGAATATGGGTTTGGGAGAGCCAAATAACTAGTGAAAACAGAAAAAGGATAACCACGATCCGCATATACCGCGGTAGATTTTTTATAAAAAGTAAAAAAGGCAAAAACAACAGTAACAAAGGGCCAACTAAAGAATCTCCCGTATCGCCTTTTATGGTAAGGTTCCAAGGCAGCGCCAAATACTCCGCAAAAGTATGGGCCCACTTTTCATGTTGTTCACCAAGCACATGGTTAAGCTTTTGTGGGTCTATCTGCCATGTACCAAGGATTGAGCCTAGATAGGGAAAAAAGGGGTTACCGGTAAAGACAAAGTTCTTAATCCAATACACTAATAATGGTGTCAAAAAAACAATACCGGCAATCAAGGTATTCTTCAAAAGGGTCGAGCGCCGAATATTTAAGAACCAAGAAGCTTCGTACCCGCATATCAAAAATAAGGGAATGACCCAGAAAACTGCATTGTACTTGGTCATAACAGCATAGGAGGACAAAATTACGATGATATATAAACATGGCAATGCCGCCCCGGATGACACTTCCCCTTTATTAACTGGTTCTTGTGAATATATTTTTAGGAAGGCGGAAACAGCATTTAGAACAAAAAAAGTCATCCCCAGGTCCACGGCGGCTTCCCACGAACTGACTTGAACAATAGGGATTGTATAAAACATGACTGCAGCCATAAAACCGACCATTTGATTAAAATATTTATTGCCCAGATCAAAAAGAATAAAACAACAACCCAAACCTAAAAACCAGCATAATAACTTGCTTACCATTTCACTATGCAGCAGGCTTCCCAGACAAAAAAGCATTTCCAAGCCCATAGAATAATTTGAAAAAAAATTTGATGGGATTTGGTAGATTTTATGATGCTGGATAAATGAAAAAGGCACCGACAAATGATACACAAGGGCGTCATAAAACCTTTCGGGTGCCAACTGGCCTGCTAGGTTATTTGCAGCAGTTAGAAATAATAAGCAAAGCAAAACCAGGGAAATCTTGTCCATAATAAAAGGCTTAAGTTTGGCTAGGGAAATTCGTCGCCACCTTTTTTGATAGATGAACTTCTCTAAAAAAACAGTGCAAAAAAATAAGACCAAAAGGCATGCTACTAGAGGAAATAAAAGGCCAGCCAAACCCAAAGCGAATACTAAAAGAGAAGTCAAACCCAGACCCAGGGATAATTTTAACCACCCAGACTGATTAAGAGGTAAGAAGATACCTAATAGCGCTAGAATTTTATCGCCTAACTCGAGTGCGGATAAAAGAAGAATAAAAAGCCACCCCAAAGCAGCTGTGTAGTGGCCAAATAATTGAAATTGTTGATTGAGACCCAATCCGCCTGGATAACGGCTCCAATCAAAGATTCTTTTAAGGACTTCCCAGGTACGATACAACCATTGAAAATCTATCAAAGAATAAACAGATTCGCCCCACAAAGAGAACAAAGAACCTTTAACAGCTTCCAAGGATACGGTCTTCCAGGCAACTGCTATATAAATGGGGATCAAGAAGAGGGCCCATAAACAAAAAATAATGCTAAAGAGGCTTGCAGGGATCCTTAACTCTCCGCAAATTATCGCCTGTTTATTATGCAATTCGGATTGATTCATACAATTTTCCTCGCGTCTGTTTACTGATTAGTAAGGAACAGGCTGCATTAGAAGCTTAAAATTTTATTAATCATATCATCATTCTTTTGAAAAACAAAAAACCTCCCGTCTGCATTTGCAAACGGAAGGTTTATGTGAAAATCTGCTAAACAACCAGATACGATTATAGATCAAAATAAAGGTAGAACTCCCATGGATGGGGACGCAGCCTGATGGCGTCTACCTCTTTGCTCCTCTTGTAATTGATCCATGTTTCCAGGACATCCTTGGTAAATACGCCACCTTTCAAAAGAAAGTCATGATCCTTTTCCAGTTCTACCAAGCATTTATCCAACGCATCTGGAACGACTTTGATCTTCTTTAGTTCCTCAGCGGGTAGTTCGAAAAGGTCCTTATCTACAGGGGCCCCTGGATGGATCTTATTTTGGATCCCGTCGAGACCAGCCATAAGAATAGCCGGGAAAGCCAGGTAGGGGTTGCAGGTACAATCAGGACACCTGAACTCTATCCTCTTTTGCTTCGGATCCTGTGAGTATACCGGGATACGGCAGGCCGCCGAACGGTTGCGCTGGGAGTAGACCAGATTAACCGGCGCTTCAAATCCAGGCACCAGGCGCTTGAAGGAGTTGGTGGAAGGCGCGCAGAGAGCCAACAAGGCAGATGCGTGTTTCAAAATACCCCCGATATAGAATAAAGCTGTTTCGCTCAGCATTCCATATCCCTTGGCATCAAAGAATAAGGGTTTTCCAGCCTTCCAAAGGGAGGAATGGATATGCATTCCGGTCCCGTTGTCCCCGAACAGTGGCTTAGGCATGAAAGTCACAATTTTGTTATGTCTTTTGGCCACATTACGCAGGACATATTTGTAAATCATAACATTATCAGCCTGGACAAGGAGCGCATTGTATCTCATGTCGATCTCCGCCTGACCGCCCGTGGCGACTTCATGATGCTGGGCTTCTATGTCGATGCCCATATTCTGGAGCTCAAGAACCATCTCTGTTCTGAGGTCCTGATAGCTGTCGGTCGGAGGCACTGGGAAATAACCTTCTTTAGGACGGATTTTATATCCTAAGTTGGGGTTCTCTTCCCTGCCATTGTTCCAGTTGCCCTCTATGGAATCGATGAAGTAATAACCGCTGTTTGTGGTCTGGTTGAAACGGATGTCGTCAAAAATAAAGAACTCAAGCTCAGGTCCCCAGAAAGAGGCATCCGCTATTCCTGTGGTGCCCAAATATTTCTCAGCTTTACGGGCGATATATCTTGGATCCCTGTTGTATTCTTTGATCTGCTTCCCTGGCTCTTTGACATCACAGATAAGACTTAAGGTAGGAATCTGACAGAAAGGATCAATGTTGGCTGTATTCGGGTCAGGGATAAGGAGCATGTCGCTTTCATCAATAGCCTGAAACCCGCGGATACTAGAACCATCGAAACCAACGCCAGTCTCAAAAGTCTCCTCGTCCAACTTGTCCACCGGGACAGAAAAATGCTGCCAAACCCCTGGCATATCGATGAATTTTAAATCCACCATTTTTATATTTTTTTTCTTACAAATTTCCAAAACTGCTTTAGCCGTCATGAACCCAACCTCCCTTTCATAATATTTTAAAAACAAAAAAGGCGTCCTTGCCGCATTTAACATCAAAGACGCCTTTGTCTTTAAAAAATTCAAATTTATTGAAAGATACCACCTGGAGCAATACCTGTCAAGTTATCCCTGAAAATTCTTTGGCTCCAGTCACATCTTTATTTCTGAAGCTAAAATAATAGCCTCTGCAACTTCTTTCATGGTTTTTCTAATATTCATACTTTGCTGCTGGATGAATTTATAAGCCGCTTCCTCAGTGATTCCTCGTTCTTTCATCAGTATTCCTTTGGCGCGCTCGACCATCTTTCTTGATACTAGGGCTTCTTTATTGGCCAATGCATCGTCCATCAAGTTCGTATTCTCAATGGCAACCGCAGCTTGGTTAGCAATAGCCTGCAATATTTTTATCTCTTCTTCTTCAAAAACATGGCGGGAAGACGTGTAAGTATTAATGACCCCTATCACTCGATCTTTGATCATCATTGGCACGCATAAAAGTGATACCAGCCCCTCTTCATTAGCCAACTCTGAGTAAGCAAAGCGTTTGTCGTCCCGGACATCAAGAATCGTAACCGTTCGTTTCTCGCGGACAGCAATTCCGCTAACACTGCGGGCAACCTTTAAAGGCGGTTTTTGCCGATAATTTTTGCTTAAGCTCTGAGTTGCCTTTATAGCGAGCTCCTGGCCGGTTTTATCCAACAGCATGATCGAACAAATTTTTGAGCCCATCATCTCGGCGGTCACTGCAACGATAAGGTTCAGGATCTCTCCAAGATAACCGCTCGAAACAATAGTATGGCTTACTTTAGAAAGGGCCTCGATTTGATTGGCTTTATTTTGCGCTTCCCTAAACAATCTTGCATTCTCAATTGCTGAGCCGACAAGCACTGCAATGGCTTCCATCAACTCAATAATTGAGGGGCTCCAACGATAAGCTTTCTTTTTTTGGAGGTTCATCACGCCGATAAGGCGTTCTTTGTGGAATATTGGAACAGACAAGAAAGCTTCGTAAACATCTTCGGGAAGATTATGGAAAAATTTAAACCGCGCGTCTTCGCTGGCATTATTTGATATAGCAACAGTCTTTTTTTCTTTTGCCACCCACCCAGTAATTCCCTCCCCCATCTTCAGACGAAGCCTGCCTAACATTTTAGGGTGGGGATTTTTCGAAGCCATGAGGACCAATTCCTGTTGTTGGGAATTATACAAGTAAAGTAAGCAGGATTGAGCCTGGGTCACTTTGGCAACCATGTCCACAACCCGGTGCAAGATTTCCTGTAAATCCAAAACTGATCCAACGGCCTGGCTTATATGAAGCAATATTTTAAGGTTTTCAGTCTGCTTGTATCTACTCAAATTCGAACGCTCCCGTTCTCAGAATAGAAGTAATATAACATAGCCTCCAAAAACATGACAGCATGGTTACTTCAATTTCTTGAGGTTTAATTAAATTTCTTCTAAAATGGGTCGGTAGATTAAATTATTCTGGGAGATGCGCTTGCTCACAATGATAGCCAATTGGGATAGGCAGATATTTTTGCTCCTCAATCAAAAGACAATAAATCCATTCTTTGATTGGTGCATGCCCATTCTCAGCAGACAGGAATATTGGTATCTGCCTCTAGCTCTGCTAACACTACTGACCATACTATTTTCAGAGAATAAAATCAGGCAAACCATCGTAATTTGCACAATCTTTTTAACCGTCGGGCTAACAGATTATTTTTGCCACATCATCAAACATTTAGTTGCTCGGCCTAGGCCATTTACGATGATCCCCGGTGCTCACGTTTTGATGGGCGCAAACGGATATTCATTCCCATCCAACCATGCGGCCAATATCTTTGCTGGCAGTATTTTTTTGGCTTTATTATTCAAGCGTTGGCTGGCTCCCTTACTATTCATAGCCCTGGCTGTTTCTTTTTCCAGAATCTATGTAGGGGACCACTATCCTCTGGATGTTTTTGGTGGCGCCTTCATTGGATGTTGCTTTGCTTTCCTTGCTGCTCTAATATTTAAACGGTTAAATTCCAAAATAGAAAGGATAATTGATGAACGCCAAAAATATTAAGGTGGGTATACCAAAAAATGTTAAAGTTATGGGCTTGGCCAGTCTTTTTAACGACATCAGTTCTGAAATAATTTATCCCTTTCTCCCAATCTTTTTTACTGAAACTTTAAAGGCCTCGGTTTCTTTTTTCGGTCTTATTGAAGGGGTCGCGGAAAGTACAGCCAGTATTTTAAAATTATTTTCAGGATGGCTATCCGACACCCTGCGCTCCCGCAAACCCCTTGGGCTTACAGGTTACCTCCTTTCTTCCATCAGCCGGCCGCTTTTGGCCATAGCTATGTCCCCTTGGCAGGGGTTACTGATCCGCTTTTCTGACCGCTTTGGGAAAGGAATCCGTACAGCCCCTCGCGACACCTTGATCGCGGATTCCTGCAACGAAAATCAACTCGGACGTTCTTTTGGTTTCCACAGGGCCTTGGACAATGCGGGAGCTGTGGGGGGGCCGTTGATTGCTGCCTTGTTCCTCGGGTTAGGATTTTCCAACCTCAGGATGCTATTTTGGATCGCCACAATCCCCTCGCTGTTATGCGTCCTTACGTTTGGTTTTTTGGTTACCGAAAAAAAACCTTCTTCCACGAGGGCCCTGCCTAGCTTCAGCCTCAAGCCGTTTTCTTCTAAATTCAAAAAATATCTTATGATCGCCTTTGTATTTGCCCTGGCCAACTCTAGTGATACTTTTTTGTTATTAAGGGCCAAATCTCTTGGGGAATCCCTCTTAGGAATAACTTTTTTGTGGGCCATGATCAACGCCGTACGAGTTTTGAGTGCTTGGCGAGGGGGAATTTTATCCGATGTTCTTGGCAGGACACCTTTGATCATCACCGGATGGGTGCTGTACGGTCTCGTTTATCTGGGTTTTGGCTTATGCCAACAATCATGGCTATTGTGGGTGCTTTTTGCGGTTTATGGAGCTTTTTCAGGATTAACAGAAGGCGCCGAAAAAGCTTTTGTCGCAGATCTTGTTCCCGCAAATCTCAGGGGTACAGCTTATGGTCTTTATAATTTGAGTCTAGGACTTGCGGCTTTACCCGCTTCCTACTTGATGGGACTGCTTTGGCAATACGCTGGAGTTTTTGCGGCATTTTCTGTTACTAGCTTATTGGCCTTCCTGGCGGCTCTGCTTCTTTACTTTCTACCAAAACAATAAACCGCATAGCCTAACCGAGTTGGGCTGGGTGATGTTGTACTAAACGACCTGGGATGCCCTTTTCTTGGCATATTCTTGCTGCGCCGCAAGAGCATCTTGGGCGACCTTGCTGATCATCGCATTTTTACTCTTTGCCTGCTTCTCTAAAAATACCGTAACATCCTGACGGTCAAAGGCTGCAAGAGCATGCAACGCAGCCACTCTGACTTTGATGCTTTTCTTTTTCTGGAACATACTTTGGTTGCCAGCGGCTCCCATTAAAGAAGATATAGCCTCCGGGTCCCTGAGCTGACTCAAAGAAACGCATGCTTCAGCCTGTAACAGATCTTCGGGTTCATTGCCAAAAAGGCCGTTAATTTTTATTAACTCAACGAGGGTTTCAACAGCTTCTTTAAATCGCAATTTACTTAATTGGCGGACTGCTTCTAGCCGTATCGAAGGGTCTTCATCCGATACCGCGCTGCATACGAATTGATTGGCTTTCAGGCTGCCGATTCGGCTGATACACCGCAGGATTGCTTGGCGGACTGCGGGATTATGGTGGTAAAAGGCGGTCTGCAGCTGATTGATCATGGTGTCCTGGTATCCCAATCCATCCAAGACCTCAATGACCCTTTTGGCAGATTCCAAAGACACCTGAGGGGTTATTTCTTTGACGAGTTCCCACACTGCCCCTTCGCCTATTTTCTTCAAAACAAAAGCGACCACTTTACGCAGGTGGTAATCCTCTGTTTCTTTGATAGCATCAATGAGTGGACGAATGGAGGCTGTCTCGAACTTCATGACCACACCGTAGGCTTGCGATTGGGTCTTTTTATCATCAGACCGCAGGTCACTGATCAAAATCTGCAGGATTTCACTTCCGGCTAAACGCTTTAAAATTTCATTGGCACAATCCAGCCTTCGGGAAAAATCCTTATTGGGTTCAACAGTATGACGCTTAAACATTCCGATAATCTGCTCTCCTCGGTCATAATCTCCTTCCCTGAACAAACGTTTGGCCCCTGATTCCAAGAGCTCGGCCAATTCCACGTATACCTGCTCTTCAACCTCTTTATCCTCTGTGACCAGAAACTTCTCGTCAAGGTTTTGCTGGACAGCTTTGTCCGACAGGGTGTCCACAGTGCTTTCTAATTCTTTAAAGGAGCGGACAGCCTCCAACCGGTTCGTCACGAGACTGCTCTCTAAGTTCGCAGCTACTTTATCTACAATCTTGGTGGCAAGAGGCATTTTATTGATATCGTCCAAGTCTTTAATCAGTTGAGCCAACTGTTGTCTGTTTTCCGGCAGTAGCAATCTGTCGGCTTCTTGGCTGAACAGGTTTTCAGCGTTCTGGACTAATTTTTGTTCATGGGAAAGTGCCGACGGCCCAATTTCCTCTTCGGGCCCTGCCCCAGCACCTAAGGCGGCGAACTTCTCCTGGGACAAAGCCAAAAGTTGTTGCAGCCTTCCTTTCAAAATAGCCAAGTCTGAATCAGACCTCTTCCCTTCTTTAACCTCTTTTTCTAGCTGACTATACTTTCCCCTTTCGCCGTCGATCTGCTTGTTTAATTCCTCGCGCGACAACTTCTTGATTTTTTCAATATCTAGAGGCTCTTCCTTGGCTTCAATCCTCTCCCCTTCATTATTGACGGCTACATACACCATCTTGTTGATACGGATTTTATCTATACCAGCCTTTTTCATGCTCTCCTCAAGATTTTCGCTGGCATCTTCTTTCCTCGGCTTGCGGCTCATGATTTCCAGAAAAGACGACAACTCCTGCCTAGCTACTCCCTTTTCAAAAATAACCCCTCGCAGCTTTCTCGATTCGGCAAGCTTGATCATGGCCTGGGCGGCGGACAATGTTTCACTCTTCGAATCTAGATGGTGACCGTTAACCAACAACTGATTGTCTACGACTGAAAACGCAAGGATCTCAAACTGGCCGGTAATGGTTTCTAATATTTTGGCGGCGGAATCTAGGGAATCTTGGACAGCCTTGCTTCCTACGGGATAAAGCTGGATATTTGATATGGCCAGTCTGAAAGCTCCTAAAAATTGCCCGGCAGCTATTATGAGCTCCTCTTTGGTAGGCGCCACAACTTCCCCCTTATCTAAATAATCTTTACCTATTTTATCACCAAAACTATATGGCTATCATTATAGTTTCTTGAAACGGTACAGGAAACTCTTGATTTTTGGATAGGTATCTTCGCTTTTTGAGCTATCAAATTCTTTTAAAAGCGCCCGCTGCTTGTCCGTGAGGTTGACCGGCACCTCGACTTGTATTTGTACCAACTGATCGCCACGACCATAACCATGCATCGAGGGACTACCCTTGCCTTTGAGCCTTAAAACTTTGCCAGACTGTATCCCTGGAGGAATCTTCATTTTGACATTCCCGCTTAAGGTCGGGACATCAACTTCCCCCCCCAAAGCGGCCACTGAATAGGTGATGGGTATTTCGCACAAAATATCATCCCCTTGTCTTTCAAAAAATTCATCGGAAGCCACATGAATAAAAACATAAAGGTCACCCCGTTCTCCTTTGCGCGCGCCGGCTTCACCCTCCCCGCGCACCCTGAGCCTTACTCCATCCTCGACTCCAGCAGGCACTTTGACTGAGATTTTCCGGATATGCCTGACCCTTCCCTGGCCCTTGCACTCACGGCAGGGATTATCCACGATGGTCCCTTCTCCACGGCATCTGTTGCAGGTCCGCGAAATAGAAAAAAAACCCTGGGAATACCTTACCTGACCTTTGCCCTGACACTCGGGACAGGTTTTGGGTGAACTTCCTGGAGCGCTTCCAGATCCCCGGCAAACAGAACAAGCCTCCATGCGCGGAATCTCCACATCCGCGCTTGTGCCAAAAACCGAGTCGCGAAAACTCACTTCCAGGTCATACTTGAGATCCGCGCCCCGCTGGGACCTTTGCCGCGAAGACCCCAAGCCCTCTCCGAAAAGATCGCCAAAAATATCCCCGAACATGTCCGAATAATCAGCACCTGTCCCTGGGACCCCCTGGCTGAATCCTGGGGAACCTCCGCCTTCAAAGGCCTGGTGCCCGAACTGGTCATAGGCTCCCCTTTTTTGAGGGTCGCTCAAAACGCTGTACGCCTCATTAAGTTCCTTGAACTTTTCTTCGGACTCCTTACGGTGGTCGGGGTTGGCGTCGGGATGGTGTTTTTTGGCCAGGGTCCTGTAAGCTTTTTTAAGGTCCTCATCGCTGGCGTTCTTTTGCACGCCCAGTATGTCGTAATAATCTTTTTTGGCCATTTTTATCCTGTTCCAGCCGGTCTTTTAAAAAGTTCGCCGCAGGGCCATCAACCCGATCAGGGAACCGATTCAGCTATCTTTTTTTGCTCATTACAACTGGCCATTCATCCACGGGCCTGGGTCCGTGACCTTACTTCTTGCCTTCATCCTCGACTTTAAATTCGGCATCCTGGACATTATCGTCATGGGGGGCCGCTTCCGGACCCGGTCCGGCTTGGGACTCTGGCCCTGCCTGGCCTGCTGGTGCTTGCTGGGTGCTCTTATACATCTCTTCGCCCAACTTCATCGAAACCTTGGAAAGCTTTTCCGCGGCCTTGCGGATGGTTTCCGCGTCATTGCCTCCCAGCGCTTTTTTGGTATTGGCGATCTCCTCTTTGATGTTGTTCCGCGTCCCCTCGTCCACCTTGCTGCCGTGCTCTTCCAGGGCCTTTTCCATGGAATAGACCAGGGTATCGGCCTGGTTTCTGGCTTCCGCGGTTTCTTTTTTCTGTTTGTCCTCGGCCGAATGCGCCTCAGCCTCTTTGACCAGCTTCTCAATTTCATTCTTATCCAGCCCGGAAGAAGAGGTGATGGCAATGGCCTGTTCCTTGCCCGTGGCTTTATCCTTGGCCGAAACATGCATGATGCCGTTGGCATCGATGTCAAAAGTGACTTCTATCTGGGGCATCCCGCGGGGCGCCGGAGGTATCCCGACCAGGTCGAACCGACCCAGGGTTTTGTTGTCCGAGGCCATTTCTCTTTCGCCCTGGAGCACGTGCACGCTCACCGCGGTCTGGCCGTCGGCCGCCGTGGAAAAGATCTGGCTTTTGCGCGTGGGGATGGTGGTGTTCCGGTCAATGACCCGGGTAAACACTCCGCCCAAAGTTTCAATGCCCAAGGAAAGCGGGGTCACATCCAAAAGCAGAACGTCCTTAACCTCGCCCTTTAGGACCCCGGCCTGGATGGCAGCGCCGACAGCCACCACTTCATCTGGATTAACTCCCTTGTGGGGTTCCTTGCCGAACACTTTTTTGACCGTTTCCTGGACCTTGGGCATACGGATCTGTCCGCCTACGAGGATGACCTCGTCAATATCCTTGGCCTGCAGTCCGGCATCCCGCAGCGCACTTTCACAGGGACCGATAGTTCTCTCGATCAAGTCCGCAGTTAACTGTTCCAATTTGGCCCTGGTCACTTTAATAGTTAAATGCTTCGGGCCGGTGGCGTCGGCTGTAATGAACGGAAGGTTGACCTCTGTTTCCAGGACAGTGGACAGCTCGCACTTGGCCTTTTCAGCGGCTTCTTTGAGCCTCTGCAAAGCCATCTTATCTTTACGCAAATCAATCCCCTGTTCTTTTTTGAACTCATCGGCGATATAGTCCATTAAGCGTTGGTCAAAATCATCCCCACCCAGATGGGTGTCGCCGTTGGTGGATTTGACCTCGAAAACACCCTCTCCCAGTTCCAGGACCGACACGTCGAACGTCCCGCCGCCCAAGTCATACACGATGATCTTTTCGTTCTTCTTACTATCTAACCCATAGGCCAAAGCTGAAGCCGTGGGCTCATTGACGATCCTCAATACTTTGAGTCCAGCGATCTCGCCGGCATCCTTGGTCGCCTGCCGCTGGCTGTCATTGAAATAAGCGGGCACCGTAATCACGGCCTCAGTGATTGGCTCTCCCAGATAAGCTTCGGCGTCCACTTTTAGTTTCTGTAATATCATGGCCGATATTTCCGAGGGGGAATAATCTTTATTGTCTATTTTAACTCTGACATCGCCGTTATTGGCCTGAGTTAAAGCATAGGGGATCACTTTGCGGTCTTTTTCAACAATTGGATCGGCAAACTTTCTTCCCATGAATCTTTTGATGGAAAAGATCGTATGCTCGGAATTGGTAATGGCCTGTCTTTTGGCCACCTGGCCTACCAGTCTTTCCCCGGATTTATTAAAAGCCACGACAGACGGGGTCAGGCGGTTGCCTTCGCTGTTGGGGATGACGACCGGCTCCCCTCTTTCGACATAAGCCACAACGGAATTGGTTGTTCCCAAATCGATTCCAACCACTTTGCTCATTTTATTTACCTCCTGTTTTTCATTTTAAGTGTCTAACTTTTGATTTTGGATATTGTCTTTTTTACAAGGCTTGGAAACACGTACTTTTGCCGGCCTTAACACTTTACCTTCTATTAAATATCCTTTTTGCATTTCTTCGGCCACCATTTCCGGTTCCAGGTCATCCGTATCCTTGTGGCCGATCGCCTCATGGAAATGAGGATCAAAAGGTTTGCCTGCGGTGTCCTGGGACTTGACCCCGAACTTTTCCAGCGCTTTTTGAAACTGTTTCAAGGTAATCTCCAGTCCCTTATGCAGGTGGTCCCCGTAACCCGCGCTGTCCTTGGGTACAGCCAAAGCTTTTTCCAAACTATCCGCCACTGGAAGCATTTCCTCCAGGACCGCGACAACGGCTGACCAGAAAAATTCAGACTTTTCTTTGGCCATTCTCTTTTTGTAATTGTCCAGGTCAGCCAGAGCCCTTAAAAACTGGTTATAATTTTCTTTGGCTTCTTTTTCCTGCACCTCTAGCATGGTTTTTAAGGTGTCCAGGGTCTGCTTGCCTGTTTCTGCTTCCTTATTAGCGGGTTCGGCCCCGGGGACCTCAGATTCGTTTTTTTCTTTGGCATTATCTTTTCCCATAGCTGCGCCCTTCTCCAATGTTTAAAATCTTTCGTTCAAATAGTCACTTATGCTTCTTGCGGTATACTCCAGCAGGGGAACGACTCTTTCATACTCCATCCGCATGGGGCCGATAATTCCCAGGGCACCTATAGGATGCCCTCCTATCTCGTAGGGTGTCAGCACCATGCTGAGATGCCGCATTTCCCTGAAAGGGCTCTCAGACCCGATAAATATCTCCACTCCGGGATTTAAATTGTGTTCATGGAAAAAAGTTCCCAAGGAAAAAGGATGGCTCAAAAAATTCAGGATGCTCCGCTCCTCTTCTTCCTCTAGGTCCAGATCGTCCAGGATAGAGGGTATGCCCTCCACAATGACTTCTTCGGTGGCCTCTTCCGTGAAACATTCCTTGCATAAGGCTATGGTCTGCTTCAAAAGGTCCCGGTATGTTTCCTTGTCTCTTTCCAGCTTGTTCAGCAAAGACAATCTGACCTCGTCTAAAGTCAGGCCTTTAAAACTTTCTTGGATAAACGAGCTGATCTTTTTGAGATCTTCTTCGGCAATCGCCTCTTTTAAATTGATCATCTTGTGCTTGACCATCCCCGAGCGGCTGACCAGAAGCGCCAGTACCTTTTTAGGGCTGACGGAAATAAAATCAATATGGCTGAGCACGCTCTGGGAAAGCCGCGGCGCCACGGCAATGCCCGTGTAATGCGAAAGCAGGGTAAGCGTCTGTAAGGCCTCATGCAAAAAATCATCCATTTGGCCGGAGGGATAGCTGTTTAATTCTCTGATCTTTTCCTCATCAGGCTTTTCCAGGGGCTTGGAAGTTAAAAGTTCATTGATATAAAACCGGTAACCCTGTTCTGTGGGAACACGGCCGGCGGAAGCATGGGGATGATGGAGATACCCCAGCTCTTCCAATTCAGCTAACTCGTGACGTAGCGTGGCTGAACTCAACCCCAACTTGGTTTTTTTGGCCAAATCTAAGGAAGCTACGGGCTTTCCTGAAAAATGGTGTGTTTCGAGTAGGTTTTTTAATATTTTTTGCTTCCGTGCGCTCAACATTTTGAACTCCACTAATAATATTTTCGTTATAACATTTACTAAGCATTTTCTTTTCGGATCAATTTTCTGAATTTATGAAATATTGTATAAAATCAACTTGGCCAGCGGGCCTGCGTATCAGGCAGGCCCGCTGCCTGTTTCACCCGTCTTTAATACATCTCCGGTCCGCCATGTCCGCCCGGCATCTGCGGCATGGGTTTTTCTTTTTCAGGAATATCTGTGATCAACGTTTCTGTAGTCAGGATCAGCGAGGCGATGGAAGCGGCGTTTTGCAGGGCCGTCCGGGTCACCTTGGTCGGGTCAATGATCCCCGCGGCCACCATGTCCGTGTACTTGCCCGCAAAAGCGTCAAATCCGTCGTTCACCCCTGAATTTTTGACCTTATCCACGACCACGGAAGATTCCAGTCCCGCGTTAAAAACAATCTGGCGGATGGGCTCTTCCAGCGATCTTTTGACTATATTCACTCCCAGCATCTCGTCTCCCTCCACCTTGAGGGCTTCCAGGGATTTGATGACCCTGAGCAGGGCCACGCCGCCGCCGGGCACGATCCCTTCTTCCACGGCCGCGCGGGTAGCGTGCAGGGCGTCTTCCACGCGTGCTTTTCTTTCTTTCATTTCTGTTTCGGTCGCGGCGCCCACTTGCAGGACCGCCACTCCACCGGCCAGTTTGGCCAGCCTCTCCTGTAATTTTTCCTTGTCATAGTCACTCTTGGTGTCCTCGATCTGCTTCTTGATCTGGCCTATCCTGGCTTGGATCTCGGACTTCTTGCCCGCGCCCTCGACAATGGTCGTATTGTCCTTGTCGATAATCACTTTTTTGGCGCGTCCCAGGTCGTCCAGCTTCACGTTCTCCAGCTTGAGGCCAAGCTCCTCGGCGATCACGCTCCCACCGGTCAAAACGGCGATATCTTCCAGCATGGACTTGCGCCTGTCCCCGAAACCAGGGGCCTTGACCGCACAACAGGACAAGGTTTGGCGTATTTTATTAACCACGATGGTCGCCAGGGCTTCACCTTCCAGGTCCTCGGAAATGATCAGGATCGGCTTGCCTTTTTGCACGACCTTTTCCAAAAGGGGCAAAAGGTCCTTCATGGCGCTGATCTTTTTCTCGTGGATCAGGATATAAGGATCCTCCAGCACTGCTTCCATATTATCGGCATTGGTCACGAAATAGGGCGAGAGATAACCCTGATCGAACTGCATGCCTTCGACCAATTCTTTGGTCGTCTCAGTGCCTTTGGCCTCTTCCACGGTGATGACCCCGTCCTTGCCTACTTTATCCATGGCGTCGGCAATGAGCTCACCGATGGCCATGTCGTTGTGGGCAGATACCGCGGCAACCTGCGCAATCTCTTTCTTGTCTTTGACCGGCTTGCTGATCTTTTTCAGCTCGTCCACGGCCGCGTTCACGGCCTTGTCGATCCCTCTTTTGACTGCCATTGGATTGGCTCCGGCGGTCACGTTGCGCAGGCCCTCGTGGCAGATAGCCTGGGCCAACACCGTGGCTGTAGTCGTTCCATCGCCAGCGACATCGGATGTTTTTGAGGCGACTTCTTTTATTAATTGGGCGCCCATGTTCTCAAAGGGATCCGGCAGATCCACTTCCTTGGCCACGCTCACGCCATCATTGGTGATGGTCGGGGAACCATATTTTTTGTCCAGCACCACATTACGCCCGCGAGGACCCAGGGTCACTTTGACCGCGTTGGCAACCTTATCCACTCCATTGAGCAGGGCTTTTCTAGCTTCTTCGCTATACAATAACTGTTTTGCCATTTCTAATCCCTCCTTAAAGTATTTTTAACGCTTGAATTTAAACAATGATCCCCAGAACATCTTCCTCGCTGAGAATGAGGTAGATATCCCCGTCGATTTTGACTTCCTTGGGACTATAATCATTGAAAAGGATCTTATCTCCGACCTTGACGCTCATAGCAGCTCTCTGACCGTTCTCTAAAAGCTTCCCGGATCCTATTGCGACTACCGTACCGCGAGCCGATTTCTCTTTGGCCGTATCAGGGATGATGATGCCACCCTTTTTAACTTCCTCTTCCTCAATGGGTTTTGCTACCAGCTTATCGCCTAATGGTTTAATATTCATTGCCATTCCTTTGTACTCCTTTCTATATTTTGAAACTTAGGGGCCTATCATGGCACCCTACTGGTTTTTGGGGGTTTCTTCCCAAGTAATTGCTATGCTGTTATCCTTGCACCTCCTCTCACATTTTTATTATATCTCACCAGTTATCTGCTAGCAGATGGATGCTACGCCTGCTAGCAGATACAATGTAAGGTAATCCTAGCTCCTTGTCAACAGAATTTTTTTAAGCATGCAGGTTTTCATATAATTGGGGCATTGGCGCAATTTATATTGTGTCCCCAATATTGGTGGGATAAGGAAACGCTTAAGTGCTAAAAGAATTCTTCAGCTATACGGTCAGCTAAAGGCATTCCTTTTTTAGTCAACATAAAGGACTCCCCTTGATTTTCAAGGAATCCTTCAGAAACCAAGTATTTTATCTCTTTTTCATGCCTTTTTTTAAACTCCAAACCAAATATTTCTTTAAATTCCGTGGTTTCTACTCCTTTTTTAAGCATTCGCAAATGAAGAAAAACATATTCGGACATTTGCTGTTGAGGACTCAAGGTTTCGCTTCCCATTAAAGGAGAACTGCCATTAAACAATTTCTGTAAATAATCAGGCAATTTATCGCCATTCCACGATCTTACCCCATCCCAAAAAGAATGAGCGCCTAACCCCAGCCCAAGATACTTTCCCTGGTTCCAATAGATCATATTATGCCGGCTTTCCCGTCCCGGAAGGGCGTAATTGGAGATCTCATAGTGGACAAATCCCTTACTTGTCAAAAAATCATGGGCCTTTAGGTTCATGGCCACCTGCATTTCTTCCGGAGGCATTACCACCATTTTTCGATCGACCATTTTCTCCAAACCAGTGCCTGGTTCCACTGTAAGACAATAAAGGGATAAATGTTCCGGTTTGAATGTGAGGATCTGTTCCAAACTTTCTTCCCATTGCTCGACTGATTGGTCTGGTAAACCATACAACAGGTCAATGTTAACATTCTTAAAACCCGCCTCCCTACTCCATTCCAGACATTGTTGATTATCTAATTGTTTATGAACTCTACCTAAGGCTTTCAATAAACTGTCATCAAAAGCTTGTGCACCTATACTAATGCGGTTAACGCCAATATCACAATATTTCCTCAAGTTGTTTTTGGTTACTGTTCTGGGATTTATTTCTAAGGTTACTTCTGGTTCGTTTTCCCAACTAAATGCCCTCTTGCAATGTTCAAGAATATGTAAAATCGCTTCTGGTGCAAAAAGAGACGGCGTGCCTCCTCCAAAATAAATAGTTGTGAACTTATGTCCTTGTGCCAAGTAGCTTTTTTGTTCCACCTCATGTTCTAACGCTTTGAGGTAATCAGGAATTGGGGGATTTCTTCCTTGCACCACGTTAAAATTACAATATGGGCAACGAGAAAGACAAAAGGGTAGGTGAAAATAAAGTCCTTTTGGTTTATTGGGGTTCATTTCAATGCGCTAACCGCACCCTGTCCAGCGGCCAGTATATTAAAAGGGGCGTACCTTTTAAGTTGTCATAGGGGACAAACCCCCAAAACCTGCTGTCATAACTGTCGTCGCGGTTGTCGCCCATAACAAAAAAACAGTCAGCAGGAATTGTTATGGATTTGAAATTATCACGGTTGTAATCTTTGAATTGCGACTTATGGACCGCATAGGGCTCAACCAAAGGCTGGCCGTTACGGAAAACTTGCTGGCCTTTCATGGAAATGATATCACCTGGTACTCCAATACAGCGTTTGATGAAATCACGGTTGGGATCCTGGGGATATTTGAAAACAACGACCTCGCCGCTCCTGGGTGAACGAATCCTGATCAGGGTCTTGTTATTGAAAGGGTTGCGTATGCCAAAAACAAAGCGGTTGACCAGAAGATGGTCCCCGATAAGGTAGGTATCCTCCATGGAGCCCGAGGGTATTTTAAATGCCTGTATCACGAACGCCCTCATAATCAAAGCCAAGACAATGGCGGTTAAAAGAACCTCCACCCATTCCTGCACAGTCTTAAGAAATGCTGGCTGATAAAATCTCCAAGTTATTCTGATGGCTACCGCGGCAATGAAAAGAATGATCGCTCCAATAAAGATTTGCTTATCAGTTATTTCAAACATTTCTCCCCTTTCTAGAATTCAATGCCCTGTTTTAACGCACATAGGTCAAAACCGTATTATCCTAAACCTTTAGCGCACTTTCAAGACCGCCAAAAAAGCTTCTTGCGGGATATCCACCCGCCCCACGTGTTTCATGCGCTTTTTGCCTTCTTTTTGCTTTTCCAGCAATTTGCGTTTACGGGTGATATCGCCGCCATAACACTTGGCTATCACATTTTTGCGCATGGCCGGGATATTTTCCCTGGCGATCACATGAGCTCCGATGGCAGCCTGGATAGGCACCTGGAACATCTGCCGCGGAATAAGCTCCTTGAGTTTTTCAGCCAAAGTTTTGCCTATTTCATAGGCTTTGTCTTTGTGGACGATCACTGCCAGCGCGTCCACAGGTTCTTCGTTGACCAGGATGTCCAGCTTGACCAGCTCGCCCGGCTTATAACCCGCATATTCATAATCCAGAGACGCATAGCCCTTGGTGCAAGATTTAAGCTTGTCAAAGAAATCCAGCACAACCTCAACCAGGGGCAGCTCATAGGTGATAAGGACGCGGTCCTTGCTGATGTATTCGGTATTGAGATGGTTTCCTCTGCGGTTCTGGCAAAGGTTCATGACCGGCCCCACGAACTCAGCGGGCGAAAAAATGTAGGCGGTGATATAAGGCTCATCCATAGAGGCGAATTCATGCGGCAAGGGCATTTTATTGGGACTGTCCACCTCCACGATCATGCCGTCGTTCAGCATCACCTGAAATTTGACCCCAGGCGCTGTCGCGATCAGGCTCAGGTTATATTCCCTTTCCAGCCTTTCCTGGACAATGTCCATATGCAACAGCCCTAAGAAACCGCATCTGAAACCAAACCCCAAAGCAACCGAATTTTCAGGTTCAAAAAACAGCGAGGAGTCGTTGAGTTTCAGCTTTTCCAGAGCCTCCCGGAGGATCTCGTATTGTTCCGCCTCAATGGGATAAAACCCGCAAAACACCATGGGCTTGACTTCTTTATAACCGCGCAAGGCCTTGCTAGTGGGTCTAGCCGCATCCGTGACTGTATCCCCGACCTTTACGTCAGCAACATTTTTGATATTAGCCACGATATATCCCACCATGCCTACAGTTAATTCAGCCACCGCTTCTCTCTGGGGCAGCATCACGCCGACCTCCTGAACTTCGTAGGACTTAGCGTTGGACATGAACAAGATCTGCTGGCCCTTTTTTAGGGAACCCTGCCTCAGCCTCACGAACACGACCACACCTAGGTAGGAATCGTAATCTGAATCGAAGATAAGCGCCTGTAACGGAGCTGCCGGGTCTCCTTGGGGTGGCGGCACCCTGGCAATGACCGCCTCCAGAATCTCCTCAGTGCCCCTGCCCTCTTTGGCGCTCCCCAGCACCATCTCGGAGCGTTCAAACCCGAGGATGTTCTCCAGTTGAACGCTGGTCCCTTCGATATCAGCGTTGTTAAGGTCGATCTTATTGATAAACGGTACCAGCTTTAATTCCTGAGCTTCGGCCAGACGGGTATTGGCCAAGGTTTGCGCTTCCACACCCTGGGAAGCGTCCACCACCAGGATGCCGCCTTCGCAGGCGGCCAGGCTCCTGGACACTTCATAGGTGAAATCCACGTGCCCCGGCGTGTCAATGAGGTTCAAAAGGTATTCCCGGCCATCCTTGGCCTTGTATTTCATCCTCACCGCCTTGGCCTTGATGGTGATACCCCGCTCCCGCTCCAGGTCCATTTTGTCCAATATCTGCTCCTTCATGTTGCGGAGAGCAATGGAGCCGGTCAATTCCAGCAGCCTGTCGGCCAGAGTGGATTTTCCGTGGTCAATATGGGCGATAATGCAAAAATTCCGGATGGATTCCTGGGTAATCATGGGGATTAGCGGTCCTTGACTCGTTCTATTTTGGCGCCCAGTTTCCTCAATTTTTCCTCTATCTTTTCGTAACCGCGGTCCAGATGGTAGACGCGGTTGATTTCAGTTGTACCCTTGGCCACCAAACCGGCCAACACAAGAGCCGCGCTGGCGCGCAGGTCCGAGGCCATCACCTTGGCGCCAGATAGCTGCGCCGGGCCACGAATCACGGCGTTCTGGACCCGTATCTTGATCTGGGCGCCCATGCGGATGAGCTCGCTGGCGTGCATGAATCGGTTCTCAAAGACCGTCTCCGTGATCGTGCTTGTTCCTTTGGCTACGGTCATCAGAGCCATCCACTGGGCCTGCAGGTCGGTTGGAAACCCGGGATACGGCGCTGTTTGGATGTTCTCGGCTTGGATGACTTTGGGGCCCTGGATTTCGATGCAGTTATTGAAATAAGAAAGCTTGGCCCCTGCTTCCTTTAGTTTGGGTTCCACAGCGCCCAAACACTCCGGTGATACCGCCTCAAGGGTGATCTTACTACGGGTGATCATGGCCGCGATCAGAAATGTACCCGCCTCGATTCGGTCAGGGATCACGGAATGGTTAGCGGCTTTTTTCAGCTCCTTCACCCCTTCGATCTTTACGACCGATCCGCCTTCTCCAGTGATCCTAGCACCCATCTTTTTGAGAAAATAGGCCAGGTCAACTACCTCTGGTTCCCGGGCCGCGTTCTCAATGATGGTAGTGCCCTCAGCTAATGCAGCCGCCATCATTATGTTTTCTGTGGCTCCTACACTGGGATAATCCAACCCCAGGACAGCTCCTTTGAGCCGCTTTGCAGTGGCTTCGACATAACCTTTACAGATCTTGATCTTCGCGCCCATGTCTTCCAAAGCTTTTAGGTGGATATCGATGGGCCTGGCGCCTATGGCACATCCGCCTGGCAGGGACACTCTGGCTTTCCCAAATTTGGAAAGAAGCGGGCCCAGCACAAGGAAAGAGGCCCTCATAGTCCGGACTAGATCATAGGGCGCCTCCCATTTGGATAAATCGGATGGGTCAATGAGCAGGGTCTTAGCCTGCCTGTCCACCTTGGCTCCCAGCATGTCCAACAACTTGGCCATGGTATTAATGTCATTGAGAACAGGGACATTGCGTATCGTGCTTGCGCCCGTGCCCAGCAAAGCCGCCACCATAATTGGAAGTGCGGCATTTTTGGAACCGTTGATCTCCACGATGCCCTTGAGACTATGCCCGCCTTGAATGATCATTTTGTCCATAAAAACATCCTTTCCCCGTTAAAACCCTGACAAGTTCAAAATTTTAACAATTTACCAAAACATTTAAAAGACATATCTTCCGCTGCTTTTCCCTGGAGCCCTGTTTTCAAAGTAACGGACATGGTAAGCTTATCCCTTAATGATATTGTAATGATCCCGGAAGGAGGAAAATTTTAATGATCAAAATCCCGTCACGTTGTAACGACAATAAATTCAAATCCGGCTTTTTAGGAGCAGCTATAGGCTTGCTCGTCTTGGCTGCTACAGGACTGCACGCCGGAGACGGCTTTCTCGTCACAATCCCGGCCGACCAGCTGACCGCCCTGGACGAATCATCGTGGTCAGCCCCTGAAAAAATCGGAGACAAGGTCGTCCGCAAGGTCCTTAAAGCCAAAACAGGTTCTTTCACCATCCCTGCTTGGTGGGGGCAAACTCCTCGTCCTGAGGAAGGGTCAGTTTATGTTCTGGAAATAGATTACCGTGACGACTTATCCTCCCCCGCCATTGTTTCTTCTTTTGGAAATTGCGAACACCACAATACCTCAAGCGAACTCCACCGCTTTGGCGGCGAAGCCTCAGGCCAGTGGAAAACAGCCGACATCCCTGTTTCCTGGGACTATCTCTATGTTGGTCCTGGCAATCCGGCTGGCGGGAACAAACAGCTGTTCTCCATTCGCGCGACAGACGAAAATGCCAACCTGGACATCAGGGGGGTCCGCGTGAGAAAAGCTTCCTCTGCTGACGAGGAGCGGTATAACGCCGAAACCCGCGCGTGGATCGCCAAAGCCCAGCTCCGCCACGACCCGTCCAAGATCATCCAGTTGACGGCCACGGCGGCTGTTCTTCCGGACGAATGGCAGACCAAAGCCTGCGTTCCTTTTTCCCGCAGTTACTTAGACCCCATTTTGCCTTCTGACCAGCCCCAAAAAGACGCTATCGCCAAGACTATCAAAATAGGCTTGGCTCTTAATCAGACCGAATCGGTTCAACTGGGTGTTTATGCCAACCAGAATAATCTGGACGGGGTCACCTTTTCCGTCAGCGACCTGAAGAATAAAAAAGGTAACACTCTGCAGGTCCAATGCGACCGCTATACCATGGAATACGCCTTGGAGCCCCACGGCGACGGCAAATTTTGGTTTAACGCGGAAAGGCTTTGGCCTTTGTATGAAGCATCAATCAAAGCCGGTCAGTCCCAGAGTTTCTGGTTATCTTTTGCAACAGACCCCAAAACCGCCAAACCCGGAACTTATCGCGGCGAGATCACCTTCAGCGCCGTTAGCGGCACCAATAAAATAACGGAAAAGGTCCCCCTGGATGTGGTCGTAAGGCCCATCCGCCTTCTTACTATGGACGAGGCCGGTCTCAAAGCCGGCGGCTGTGTTATGGGGGCCGTTCCTTTCCACGACATTTCCTATGCGGTGAAAAATAACCTGAACATGGTTGACCTCTGGGCTTTTTCCTTTTCGCCTGTCTTGAAGAAGGAGAACGAAAAGCTGGTCATCGACACAACTCTGATGAACGAGTGGATGCAAGGAGCCCGCCAGCGCGGCTGGGGCAGCGCCTATTACTTCATGGGCGAGGATCCTTTTAGATTCCCCCTGACCATGTCCACGGAACGCAATCTTTACGGCATCATGCATCAGACCTCCTGGGAGGACAAAGTGCCCACGTGGAAGGAATTTTGTAAGCTGACCAGCGCCCATCCCAACAGCGTCATCGACGAAGTGAGGCCCTTGTTGGCCCAGTGGATTAAGGAAGTGAGCAAGGCAGCCAAGGACAATGACTGGCCCTTACTTATCCTGAGTCCTTTTGATGAGCCGGCCAAGTACAGCGAATCAGGCCTCAATGGAGCCGGAGAATTCCAATCGGTCTGCCTCGGCGCCGGGCCCTATCTCCAACCACACTTCGACGATGTGTGTAAGATGATACGCGACAATGCCACCCCCGGCACTCTTATTGGCGCCGACATCCATAATAAAGCCGGCATGGTGTTCCTGCCCTACATCGATGTCTTTGTCACTGACGCGCATAAGCAGGACCCCTCCATGCAGACCAAGGTCCTCGCCGCCGGCAAGACCTACTGGGAATACGGTTTTCCCAAAGAGCCGTTCCACCAGAGGTTTTCCTGGGGATTCTGGTATGGTGCCCATGGCACCACCGGCATGCTTTTATGGGCGTATAACTGGGGCGCCCGCTTTGACATCAGCGAAGGCGACAATTCCATAATTTGCTGGGACACTCCTTTTCGTACCATCCCTAGCCCCTTTTATGAGGCTATTCGCGAAGGCCTGGATGACCGCCGTTATATTGAAACGCTTAAGCGCGTAGCCAAGGCCAAAGGCAAGGAGAAACAAGAGTCCGCTTTCCTTCAAAATATCTATGACCAGGCGCTCTCTGAACGCTACCAGGGAAAAAGCGACACCTACGACGAGTGGTTTTCCTGGGCTGAGGAACAGCCCCAGGACGCGGATACCCTGGACCAGTGGCGCGACGCCATAGCTGACAAAATTGTCGAATTGTCCAAGTGATGCCCTGGTATGTCCCTGTAAATAATTCTTGGCGAGAACGGCGTCTTACTTCTGGCTTTCAGCCGTCCCGGCGTGTGTGTCTCGGCTTCCTCGGACGGCGGCCGGAAATGGTCGGCCCCAGTGCCTGTTATCAAGGGGGATGTAGAAAATTTATCTGTTGAGGTCCGTAAAATTACCGTTTCATAGCCCTGACATCATCAGCGATATCCGCGATGATGACAAATAATAAATAACAGATGATTCCAAAGGCGAGAAGTCCAAATGCTCCCCCAAGAGCCGGCAGATTGACCTGGTCTCCGCCGTAGTCCACATTGTTGATCATCTTTGGAATATGGACTTTCCAGTACACGATACAAATATACATGGCGCTAAATACGCTGCCGATTAAGACCAATATTCCCAACGCCCTCAACAAGATCGTTTTAATGGCAAAATCCCCAGACGCGGCTTGGACTGTCTTTTGTTCCCTGGATGGATCGGATACAGCAGCCCCGCAAAACACGCATTCCGTTGCCGAGTCGGCTATCTCCTTGCCGCACTTCCTGCAATGCATACACTTCCTCCTTTCAAAATCACAAGTCAACAGCGCGATAAATTGTTATCTGGCTATTAATCTTTAGCAGAATCAAACAGAGAATGCCACTTGTTCTTGACGATCTTCAGCCTGCCAAAATCGACGATCAAAACAAAGGCCAGAAAATAGAACTTTAGCGCCTCCAACCCCATATTCTTGACCGCCATCCCAAAATTATAGCGGATGCCCAGGAAAGCGAACTGCATTAAAAAGATGGCTAAAAGGCCGTAAAAAAGATAAAGGGTCAGGTTCACGCTAAGATACCCAGCCTGAAGATTTTCGTCGAGGTCCAGGGCGCTCTCCACCATGTTCCTGAAGGCCAGCATCATAAAAACAAGCAGGACTGTGGACAAGATCGAAAACCCTAAAGACGAGGTGATAAAAAAGTCGTAAAGGCCGTGCACCACCATGGCCGTACCAAAAAAGGCTGGAATATAGAGCCATCCAAGGCCTTTGGCCCGGAATCGGCTGTAAAAAATACCGTAAACCGCCAGGCAGGTGAGGCAGATATGGATGACGACCGCGATCATGGCGCGTCCCATGATCAGACCCATGGCCACGCGGCTGAAATAACCTGTATTCTCAAGACAGGCGAATCCCAAGGCCGACACCGCGGCATAAATGAATAATTCCACGGGTTCTTTGATTTTTTTCAGGACCAGCAAAACAATGAGGACCGGCACCGCCTTGCAAAACTCCTCGATCAGCCCTACCCCAAAAATATAAAAAAGGATATCCGGGTAGTCCTTGCCCGTCAGGGCAAAACCAAGATAAAAATCCGCGGCATCGTATAGGATCGTGCAAAGAACAGCCGAAACCATCCCCATCCCAAAGACCGCGACAAACAAAGATATTTTTTCTTTTTCAAAAATATCGACAAAATAAATATAGATCAGGAACATCAAAGCGATGACAAGGCTGGCCAGTAAGCTGTCCCAGGCCATCTCGCTTCGCTGGGCCTTGAAAAGGATCTGAAAATACCCGACAAAAGCGTTTTCATAAAGAGCTAGGAACCTCAAGTACGCCGGTGGAACATGGCTGGCAAGGGCGGGGTCGTTCTTCAGTTTTCTTAGTTCGTCTAACTGGCGGTGCTGGTAGAACATTTCGCTCAGGTTTTGCACCGCTCCGTCAATATTTCCTTTTAAAGCGATTTCGCGATAAAAAGCCTGCCGGGCCAAAACAGGCTGTTCCCTGTGAAGATAAACAAAACCGATTGAATTGTTAAGGTAGGGTAGTTCTCTATTCAGTATTTTGCCGTAAAAACTGAGCGCCGCGTCCGGATCGTTGCTTTTGGCATAATAATATCCCAGTCCGTAAAAGCCGATATCCCGGATCACGGGGTCCGGAACCTGGGTATAACTGTTGTATTCCGCAAGAATGGGTTTGTCATCTCGTTCTATAGTGCTGTATCGCGTATGCCTTACTTTGGGTTGGGCCAAATGAGCGTCGAGATAGCCGCGGTGATAGACTAAATTCTTGGGGTCCTCATGGATCAGTTTGCGGTATTCGTTCTTTAAGGCGGAAAAATCCAGGCTGGCCCGGGCGCCATCAATGACATTTTGAGGATCGTGTTCCACCAGGCCATTGAGCCCCTTCACCAGAACAAGAACAAAGGCAATGATACCGAGGGATATCCAGAGGTGTTTTAACATGCCTCTGCTGGAACTGGCTTGGGATGGGTTCTCTGGTTCGGGCATCCCGGACCTCCTTAAACACGCCCACTGGCAATTCTTTTTTTAACAAACCAAGTTTAGCACTATTTTTGGGGTTGGTGGGTGATGCAGGGATTGAACCTGCGACCCGCTGATTAAGAGTCAGCTGCTCTACCAACTGAGCTAATCACCCACCGAAGGGAAGCTATTATATAACAAAGGGTAAAACGGGGGAATACCTTAAGAACATTTCCAGGCTCAATCCAGGATCGTGAACTTCTGACGCATCCGCAGTTTTGAACTTCTGACAAAATAAAAATAAATACCGCTGGCCACTAGCTTACCCTTGCTGTCCTTGCCGTCCCAGCGCGCCCACCCCTCCATTCCATGGATCTGGGCAGCCGGTACAGTCGCCACGGTTTCTCCGACCATATTGACGATGCTGATACTGATATCCGAATCTGCTGGAAAAGCAATGGTGACATAGGGGTGCAGGGTGAAATCGATGGGATTGGGATAGGTGTAGGTAATGCTGATGGGAGGCGTGGGAACTGTCGTCGGAGTGTAAGTGGGGGTGTTGGTAGGGGTAGGCGTAGGGGTCATGCCTATCTTGCTGACAAAACCATCCTGGCCCCCGCCGTATGCCGCCTGGATCGGGTTGAGCAAAGGAAAATCCGGCGATGATGTCTTACCGGTCACGTACATGCTCCCGCCGCCATCCACGGCGATAGACAAGCCGCTTTCCGACACGCTTCCCCCTAAAAAGGTAGAGAAGAGCAATGCATCTCCCGCGGCATCGATCTCGGCCACAAAGGCGTTCGTAGCAAACCCCGCGCCTCCCAATATCCCCTGGTAGGGGTTGACCAGCGGAAAATCAGAGGAGGAAGTGTCGCCGGTGATATAGGCGTTACCGCTGCTGTCCACGGCCACGCTAAGGGCCTCATCAACCCCGCTGCCTCCAAGGAAGGTGGAATAGACCAGACCGCTGCCAGCAGGATTGAGCACCGTGATGAACGCGTCCTCGACCCCTCCGTGGAGCGTGGGTTGGATGGGGTTCTTGAGAGGAAAATCCGACGATTCCGCGACACCGACCACATAGGCGTTTCCGGAAGGATCCGCTGCGATCCCCTGCCCAAAATCGTTGATGCTCCCCGTGAGATAGGTCGAATACACCAGGGAGCCGCCTCCTGGCGCCAGCTTGCAAACGAATACGGTCGGCGTGCCCAAAGCCGCGGCCTGGAACGGATTTTGCGTTGGAAAATTCATGGACATAGTTACTCCAGCCACACACACATTCCCCCCGCCGTCAATGGCGATGCCATTCCCCTGGTCGTTAAGGCTTCCTCCCAGGTAGGTGGAAAAAACAAGGCCTCCAGCCGCGTTGATCTCGGTCACATAAGCGTCCCAGGCCCCGCCGCCAAAAACCGGCTGTAAAGCGTTGGCAGTTGGAAAATTCGGCGAGCTGGTAGCTCCCGTAAGATAGGCATTGAACGCGCTGTCCAAAGCAACGGACAAACCCGCATCCTGGCTGCTGCCTCCTAAATAAGTGGAAAAAACAAGGCCGTTGCCTGCCGGATTGATTTTAGCCACAAAAATGTTTTCTGCTCCGGCCAACCCCCCTTGAATAGCATTTACACAGGGAAAATTGTTGGAAGTAGTAAATCCCACGATATAAGCATTGCCAAACCCGTCAATGGCAATACTCTGGCCCCCATCTATTCCGCCGCCGCCCAAATAAGTCGAATAAACATAACCTGTCCCGGCCGCGTTGATCTTGGACACAAAAGCGTTCTGCGTTCCTGCCAAACCGGGCTGCAGGGCGCCAAGTGTGGGAAAATTCACGGATTGCGTGCCTCCCACCACATAGGCCTCCCCTGCGCTGTCCACGGCGATCCCATTGCCCTGGTCACCGCTATTCCCCCCCACATAGGTGGAATAAAGAAGGGTCGGGTCTATGACCAGGGGGACGGTATGGTCATAAACCCCCACGGTAAACCCCGCCCGGTCGTTCCCCTGCACACTGTATCCTCCGGAAACGCTATTTTTAACCCCATTGAATAATTGGTAAATATCCGGCTTTTTAAAAACTATCTGGCCTTGCTTTGTCTTGATGACCAAGTCGCCGCCCTGGTCCAGGCTCAATCCCTGGGCTCCGCTGAAAACGAACTGAATGGAGTGAAAATCAGCGCCTGGTTGGACCATAAAATCATGCTCTACCAATCTTTGGTTGCCGTGATAGATCAAGTCCACGCCAGGATAGATATTCTTGACCTTGACTTTGGAGTATTGGGTAATATCCGTATGCCACTGTTTGCGGTCATTGCCTATCAAATAATTGCTCTTTCCGCTTAGCGGGTCCAAAAATTCGGTCTGGGCGCCTTCATTGGCATTGGCCAGCTTGACCCTAAGCACTTCGGCCTCTCCCAGCTCTCTGTAGTGGAGATCCGTCTTCATGTATTTCTCTTTTATCCCAAGTTTCTTGGAATGTCTGAACACCATCACCATCTCTGAAGAAGTGAGGAACAGACTATAACCCCCGCCATGGCAGAGGAACTTGGCATCAGGCGCCGTTTGGCCGACATTGGGCTCAAAGACAAGAGGCAGGGTGCCATAGCTCCTGACCACATTGACCGGCCAGGAATTTTGCACCCTTAGCAGTATTAATAAAGGAACCAATACCAATAAAAACACGATAACAAATTTTTTCATTTTTTCCTCTGCGACAGATTTAACCTAGTTAATGGGTCATCTAATTACCAGGGGGTAATTTTATACTAGTTTTCGGCGATTAAAAAGCCTTTAGAAAAAAAACTACTTTATATAAGGGATGGTCAATGGTCCCTCTGGTAAAACCGCCACGCGGCATTTTGACCCGCATTTTGACCTGAGCTGGTCAAAAGTGGCCTGCAGGTCCTGAGCAGGCAGAAGCATGGCCTGCCGGGTCGTTTCCTCAGAAAGGGACGAATGCAGATACACCTCGGCCTTGCACTGCACCACAGCCTGTTTCTGGGCCTCCCACTGGTCATGCCTGGAAAACCCAGGGCTTTGGATAAGTTGTAGGAGTTCCTGGGGGGTTTTGGCCATCTTCAAAATATCCTTAAAATTACCGTGACTAGGCAGGCCATCCGAGCACTCCGAAACCAATAAGACAGCCCCGCCCTGCCGGACGATTTGGGCGGCCGCGGCCATACCCTTGACCGATTGGTAGAGGTTCTGGTCCAAAGGATAACCGCTGTTGCTGGTCACCACAATATCAAACGCCTTATTGACCGGCTGGGTGGCGGTGCAGACTACTTCCTGACAGCCGACCTTATGGGCTTCCAAATAATGGCCCGCGTAAATACCGGTGATATGTTTTTCCCTGTCCAGGGTCACATTGACCATAAAATCCGGAGGGCACAGGGCTACGGCCTCCCGGACCGCCTGCTGCAGAGGATTGTCCTCCAGGATAGCCCAACTGGATTTGGGATGGCCGATGAGCGCCGCACTATGCAGAGCCTGGATGGTCTCGATACCGCCAATGCCGGGCAAAATACCCTTGGGGCCGCCGGAAAACCCCGCGAAAAAATGGGGCTCGATAAATCCGGTTACGATCTTGAAATCAGCGGCCAGATATTGCTTGTTGACCCAGACCGGGATATTACCCGCTGTCCGGCCCAGACCCGCCAAGGTGGACTGGTCAAAGGCATCATGGTTGACTATCTCCACCGTGTCCGCGACTTCCCTGCCCAGCATGCTGACCAGCTCTGGCTTGGTGTTGGCCCGGTGAGACCCCGTGCCGTTGACGATGACAAATTGCTTACGCGGCACAAAAGACAGCTCCTCCAGTATCCAGGGCACGATGCGCTCATTGGGGGTGGCACGGGTCATATCCGAGATGACAATGGCCACGCGGTCAGTAGGTTTAACCCGCTTGGCCAATGGAGCGGAACCCAGCGGCGCTCTGAGGCGTTCCATAAATGCCGCTTTTTCGTCTTTTAGAGGCGGCGGGTAATTGGGGCTCAGCACGACCGTATCAGCCGGGACTTCCAGGCTTAGTCTTTTTTTGCCGTATGGTATTTCCACTTTCATATTAGCCCCTCCTAAAATGAAACTTTGGCCACGGATGAACTTCTTAAAACCGATTCCTGCTGGAACTGTTTTTTATACGCGCTGCGTATCTCTTCTATCTTATTATCCGTGCTTTCATCAGGCCGGTAAAGCAGGATTAGCCAGCGGCAATTTTCCCTCACCGGCTTGCCGGAATGGTCCAGGTATTGCCCATAACCGCTCAAGACCGTAAGGCCCTCTGGAAAACGCGGAGTAACTTCCTGCGCTAAAAACCTGTCCCACTCCTTGCTGGTAACCACGTTATTGCCGGGCTTGGACAAACCAAAGGCCAGTTCGGTCCTCACCCAATAGTCGCCTGGAGCTTTTTGAAGCAAGCCGCTGTGCTTAGAGTGACCGCAGCCAAGAGCTACCAGGATTACAATCAGAAAAACTGTGCTTTTAGACAAAAACCGCATGTTTCAATGCTCTTTCATGGTCAAAATATCGGCCCCCCAAGGGCCAATAAAACTATAAACAAAACACTGGCCAACGAAATGATAACCCCCCATCTGAAAGAACTGGGCTGGTAAATGAATTGTATTTCATGCCGGCCTTTTTCCAAAAACACCCCGCGGAACAGATAATTCGCGGGGACGATCTTTGTTTCCCGGCCGTCCACAAAGGCTCTCCAGCCGGGATAATAAGCGTCGGTGAACATCAAAAATCCGGGTTTATTAATTTTAGCCCGGATGACCGCTCTTTGCGAGCCATACTCAGCCAGGTCTTGCGGCTGAGCCGCCACAGGCTTTTTATTACTATTGATCAGGTCAACGAGCTGCTGGGTATCCCCCGCTACATCTTTCAGCGTTATCACTGCGCTGTGCCAGGGGTCGAACTTGGGCTCTTTTAGAATTTTGAGCGCCTCCGGCCCGTCCTTGGCCAAAGTAACATGCTCAAAAACACAGGCTCTCGGCAAACATCTCGGAGCCTCAAATATTTTGACCTCCTGGTCATAGACCTGTCTTAAGTTGGGCAAGCCCTTGGTTTGCGCGGGCCCGGCTTTTCTGAGGTCGTGTTCAGCCATCAGGTAACGGACCGAAGACAGTTCCAGGAACCGGGTCTCAGAGCCTGGCTCCCGTAAAAAATTGTTCATGAAATCCATATAACGGTTGGTGTAAAAAGCCTCCAGCAAACGCACGTCTTCCAGGCCGAACACGCCCGCCCAGTTGGGATTTAAAATATTGTCCTGGCCGAAAACACGGCTGTGGTCCTTGGTATGGGCCTGTAAAAACCCTATAAAAGGAGCGCCTTGATAGGGGTCTTGCCAGGCCAAAGGAAGCTTATCCGGCAGGTAAAAACAGGGGTAAAGAAAATTGAAGAACATCTCTGCCATGAGAAGGATGATAAAGACAGCGCCAAGAACGACCGGCCTTTTGCGCAAAAGGAAATACAGGCCCCCTGTGATTAGAATAAGGACGATCCCTAGCCCTAAATTCGCGTAAAAAAGGCTGCCTCTCCAGCTCGCTTCTTCAAAAAACCCTATAAAGAAAAATCCTGAGGCAAGGAATGCTATAAGAAAAAGTCCCAGGACCAGGCCCACTTGCCTGGAAGGGATGGTCTGCCGGCGAAGGGCGAACAGCCCGGCGCCGGCCAGTAAAGCCAAACCGAACTCTAAAAGCGGCTCCTGGTACTTTTGGAAAATGACCAGATTTAGGATAGGCAACCGGCCCAGCCACTGCGCGGGCGGGATGCCGTATCTTTTCAGGAGCATGAGGACACTGCAGACCGCTAGAAAAAGCACGAGCCAAAACAGGTTTTTGGTTTGGCGCGGCCGTCCCAGTAAAAGCAGGCTCAAAAAGGCGAACAAAGCGACCAGGATGCCCGTGTAACCCCGGATAAAGGTGATGCCCAGGACTGGATTCTCATAGGTCGGCCCAAATATGAAAGGAAGCAGATAAGTGATGGCAAAACAAAACCCCTTGTCCTTGGTCAGGCCCGGGAGGTTTCCCTGTGCGTTCGCGTTCCGGTGCAGGTCATAGGACTGCCTTAACAATTCGAAAAATGGGACCAGCAGGATGGCCGCCAAACCTAGACCCAGGACCACAGCCAGCCCTAAACCCAGGCTCAATCTTGTTCTTTGGCCGGAAAAAGTCCTGTCCGTGAATAAACGGTAAAAAAAATACATCATGCCGAATCCAAGGACCAACAGGGCCGACTCCGGCATGCCTCCCGCCATGATGAGAAAAACAGTGATGGACAGGATGGGGAGGTTTTTCCTATCCCTCACCCGCAGCATCCTCTCCAATCCCCAGAAATAGGCCGGAAGCAGGACTTCCACGCTCAGGTGCGGCATATTAAGGAAAAGGATGTAGTAGCCGCAGAACATAAAAGCAATGGCGGAAAAGAGCGCGGACATCCTGTCCAGAAAATACGCCGCGAATAAATAGGTGAAAAAACCGGCGATCAAAAGCCTCAAGAGCAGGAACAGGTTGTAGGTATAGGGAGTGCAATCAGCGGACAAGAGCATGACCAACGGGTTAAAAGGCTGGGATTGCATATCCGCGGCCAGCGGGCTCCCAAAACCGTTATAAGGATTCCAGAGCGGAAAAACATGTTCCTTCCACCATTGCCGCCCCACTACTTTTAAGAGCGGCTCCGTGAAGTTTGCCGGAGAAATATCGTCGGGAGTCCGGTGAAAAGGCGAAGGGAGAATATCTTTCCCGTAAGCGCCTTGGGCTAGGATGCTGGGAGCGTCATTGACGCTCAAGAGCAGGGTGCGCCGGCCTGTCACCGCGGGAAAGAAAAAAACGCATAATATCAGAATAAGGAAGAGGAGGGCCTTGAGCGGTGACTTCACTTGTCTTTTTTCCGTGTTCCCTGGCCTTCAGGACCAAGGCCCGGGCAATGTCCGCAAACGCAAAGCTGGCGTAAATAAGAGAAGGAGTAGATGCCCATGGTATGCCCGTCGCTGAACTTGAACTGCAGGCCGTAGCGTCCGGTCGGGCTCACCTCAAGAACCGTGACTTTTTGAGGCAGGTCCTGTTCCTTTAACAGACGCTGGCCGGTCATTTCATCCACGCAGCCGGCGCACGGGCACAGGAACCGCAATCGCCGCGCCTGGTAGGTGCTTTCGTGGCCGTCGCTCCATTTGATCATCAACTGGCCCTCGTCATCGCCTTTGACTTCCACCGGGAAGACCGTGACTTTGCTGGTCTCGATGTTGACTTTGCTGGCCTGGCTGGCCAGCCGGCCGGCAGCCTCCTGAAAGGCGCTGGCCGCTTGGGACTTTTTACCGGACCCGACAAGCGGTTTGCCCTGGTCGCCGGAAAGCACCAGACCGGGGTCCAGGGGAATTTCACCCAAAAACGGGATGCCCATGTTCTGGCAGGCCTTGGAAACTCCGCCATGACTGAAAATATCGCTCCTGGCCTGGCAGTGGGGACACACAAAATAGCTCATGTTCTCGAGCAGTCCGAGGATAGGCACCTTGACCTGCTGGAACATCCGGATGCCCTTGCGGGCGATATTTAAAGCGGCGTCCTGGGGAGTGCTGACGACCACCGCGCCGGTCAAAGGAACGGACTGGCACAAGGTCAGCTGGATGTCCCCGGTTCCCGGAGGAAGGTCAATGAGCAGGTAGTCCAGCTCGCCCCATTCCACTTTGGCCAGAAAATCCTGGATGACCCGGCTGGCCAGCGGTCCCCGCCAGACCACGGGCGTATCCGCGTCAGTCAAAAACCCCATGGAAATGACCTTAACCCCGAAAGCAAGCACGGGTTTCATCCTGCCGTCGTCCATGATCTCCGGCTGGGCTTTGGTCAAACCCATCATCAGAGGGATGCTGGGGCCGTAAACATCCGCGTCCAACAGTCCCACCTTCGCCCCGGTTTGCTGGAGGGCCAGGGCCAGATTGACGCTGGTCGTGGATTTACCCACTCCCCCTTTGCCGCTGGCCACGGCGATCACATTTTTCACACCGGATAAAAGTTCTTCTTTGGAGGATGTCGAGGAGCCCTGGCGGACCCGCGCGGTCAGCCGGACATCCACTTCTTTGACGCCCGGGAGGTTGAGCACGGCTTTCCGGCTTTGCGACTGGAAGAGTTCCCTGATGGGGCAGGCGGGGGTGGTCAGCTCCAAATCAAAACTGACCTTGCCTCCCTCGATCTTGATATTCTTGACAAAACCAAGGCTCACGATATCGCGGCCTAGGTCCGGGTCCACGATGCTCTTTAGCGCTCCTAAGACATCCCGTTCATTTATGCCTGCCATCACCCACCCGCACTAAAACGGATTTTCATTCTTGTAATAGGTACCTTTGGGCAGGTTGAAATACACGTCCTTGACTCCCAGCATCTTGACCGCGCTGAATAGCGTCTTGGCAATATGCTGGAAACCCACGGCGGTGTGGTGCGGGAAATGCTGGCCGATCAGGATATGTCTGTAAAAGCGGCCCATTTCCTTGACGGCGAATACGCCGATACCGCCGAACGACTGCGGCTCAATGTCCAAAACCTCTCCTTGGGCCATGTAGCTTTTGAGAGTGGTATCCGCCGTGGACTGCAGCCTGAAGATGGTGATGTCTCCGGCCTTGATCCTGCCCTCCAGGGTTCCCCGGGTGATCTGGGGGTCTTTGCCCGGCTCCATCAGACGGTGCATGATGAGCTGGTATTTCAGGGAGCAATTGGCCATGCAACTGGAAGGCGTATTGCCGCAGTGAAAACCCATGAACAGGTCGGTAGGACCGTATCCTTTGACTTTTTTACCGGCTTTTTGGGCCATATCACTGGGCACGGTGTTGTTGATGTCCAGTAAGGTGGCCGGTTGGAATGTCGCCAGGGTGGCCATATACTGGCTCAAGGCCCCGTAAATATCAACTTCGCAAGCCACCGGGATGCCCTTTTGGGCCATCCTGGAATTGACATAGCAGGGGACAAAAGTGAAATACTTTTCAAAAGAAGGCCAGCACTTGTTGGCAAAGATGCCGAATTCCGAGGCGCCCAGGTTCTTATCCATAAAATTGGTCAATCCCACTTCGTACTGGGCGAGTTTCTTCAACATGTCGGGATAAGTATTTCCCCTGCCCAGCTCTTTGGCCATTTCCTTGGCCACGCTGTCGATCTTCGGGTCTTTGGCCGCCGACTGGCACACGTCATAAAGGTCCAGCTCGCTGTTCTCCATGACCTCGATCTTCAGGTCATAAAGGGGCTTGATAGGAGCGTTGCAAGCCAGGAAATCCTGGGGTCTGGGACCGAAAGCGAATATCTTGAGCTTGGAAAGCCCCAAAATGACCCTGGCCACCGGGATGAACCCGCTGATCATCCCCGCGACTTCAGACGCGGTGCCCAAGGGGTATTCTGGGATATAAGGGAGGAGATGCCTCAGGTTAAAATTGTAGGAGGCATTGAGCATACCGCAGTAAGCGTCTCCCCTGCCGTTGATCAGGTCTTTGCCCGACTCTTCCGCCGCCGCGCAAAGCATGACCGGCCCCCCGAACTTCTGGGCCAGCATGGAGGTGGGGCCTTCGGGCCCGAAATTTCCCAGGTAAATGACCAGGCCGTTGATACCCTGGGCCTTGATCTCTCCCAGTGCTTTCAGGACATCGCTCTCGTTCTCAATGACGGTTTTTATCTCACTGACGCCGACCTTTTGCTTGGCGCATTCTTCCAGCACCCTCTTTTTTCTGTTTTTGGACAGCTCAATGGGGAAACAATCCCGGCTCACCGCCACCAGACCTAACCTGACTTCAGGCAACTTCATAGCTTCCTCCTTTTTATTATTGATTGACTTCGTTTTTGATCTTTAAAAGGTCCTTCATGACATGATAAAGGCTCCCCTTGAAATCCGGAGTGCCGAACGCGTCATGCAGTTCCCTGTATAGCTTGAATAAACGGTCGTATATTTTTTGGTTCTCGGGTTTAGGCGCGTAAGAAACCTTTTTGAGCCCGCACATGGCCGACTGGGCCTGTTCTACGCTTTGAAAACCGCTTTTTGCCGGCCCGGCGCTCACCGCCCCGAACAGGGCCGCGCCCAGGGCGCAGGTCTGCGAAGAACGGGAGACCCTCATGGGCCTGCCAAACACATCCGCGTAGATCTGCATTAAAAAGGAGTTTTTCTCGGCGATACCGCCGCAATTGATGATCTCGTTCACTTTGACCCCGTACTTTTCGAACTGGTCAATGATGACCCTGGCTCCGTAAGCCGTGGCCTCGATCAAAGCCCGGTAAATCTCGTCCTGAGTGGTGTGCAAGGTCTGTCCTAACAATAATCCCGACAGCTGGGCATCCACCAAAATAGTCCTGTTGCCGTTATTCCAATCCAGGGCCAATAACCCATTTTGGCCGGGTTTAGTCTTGGCGGCTTTTTTGGTCAAGGCCTCATGCGACAAAGAGGACTGGTGCATGACGAACCAGTTAAAGATGTCTCCCACAGCCGACTGGCCGGCCTCCAGACCGTAGTAACCCGGTAGGATCGAGCCGTCCACGATACCGCATAATCCCGGAATGTCTCCCAGCCTGTTCATGTTGGGCGCCACCATGGTGTCGCAGGTAGAGGTGCCGATAATCTTGACCAAAGCGCCGGGCTTGATGCCCGCTCCCACAGCGCCCATATGGGCGTCAAAAGCGCCGACACTGACCGCCGTGTCCTGCCTGAGGCCGAACATTTTGGCGTACCGGGGAGTGATCGTCCCGGCCTTTACATCAGAGGTATAAGTAGTGGAAAAAAGCCTTTCCCTGAGAGCCCCTAATTCGGGGTCCAAGGCGGATAAAAATTCCCTGCTGGGAAGTCCGCCCCACTGGGGATTGAACATGGCCTTGTGCCCCGCGGCGCACACTCCCCTTTTCATGGTCAAGGGGTCCTGTAATCCCGTAAGCACACCCGGGACAAAATCCGCCAGCTCCACCCAGCTGTAGGCTGCCTGGAAAACCTTGGGCGCCACGCGCCGGCAGTGGAGGATCTTGGAAAAGAACCATTCTGAGGAGTACGAGCCGCCGCATTTGGCCAGATAAGGCTCGTTGCGCTTCTTGGCTAACTCGGTGATCTCCGCAGCTTCAGCATAGCCGGTATGGTCTTTCCAAAGCCAGGCCAGGGCGTTGGGCTCATTCTTGAACTCCTTATGGAAGGCCAGAGGCTGGCCTTGCTGGTCAACGGGGATGGGCGTGCTGCCTGTGGTATCCACGCCGATTCCTATCACTTGGTCCCGTCGGAAACCCTTGTGTGTCTCAGCCTGTTTGAGCGCTTTTCGGGCGGCTACTTCCATGCCTTTGACATAATCGGCCGGATGCTGCCTGGCTAAGAGATTGTTCTTTTTATCCAGGATGATCCCATGTTCGCCTTTTTCGTAATTGAAAATATGGGTGCCTATTTCCTGTCCGTTCCCGATATCCACGACCAAAGCCCTTACGGAATTGGTCCCGTAATCCAGACCTAGCGCGTATTTAGCCTCACCCATTGCTATCTCCTTTCATCATAATTCAATAACGGCCTTGATCACGCCGTCCCGGTATTTTTCAACCAGCTTGAACCCTTGCTCTATTTGGTCCAGGGGAAAACGATGGGTTATTATATCTTTAATTTCGACTTTTCCAGAAGAAATATCCTTGATGCATCGGGGATAATTGTTCTTATAACGGCGCACGCATTTTATGACCAGTTCTTTGCGCCGCGAAATATGGGCCGGGATTTCTATATTATCCACCTGCGGTATCCCTATCCACACTACCCTGCCGCCGACCCTCGCTATCTCGACTGCCTGCCCCAAAGTTTCTCTGGCGCCGGCTGCCTCAAAAACTACGTCTACGCCACGCTTGCGGGTCAACCTGCTGATCTCTTTAAAAAGATCCTGGGTGGGCGGATGGATCGCCGTGACTTCCGTATATTTGCTCACGAAATCCAAGCGTTCTTTGATCAGATCTATGGCAAATATTTGTTTTACACCGGCCAGCCTGGCTGCTTTTAAAGTAGAAATACCGATCGGCCCGCATCCGATTATGGCGATAGATTCACCCTTTTTCAGCCCGGCCAGCTCGACCGCATAGTCGCCCACCGCATAGGTTTCCACCAAACCCGCCTCGTCAAAACTCATGTTTTCAGGGACCGGGAATAGACAATGCGTCGGCCAAGCCAGAAACTCCCGGAAAGCCCCGTGGTAAGGAGGCGTTCCCAGGAATTTAACATCCGGGCAGATGTTATATCGTCCCGACTTGCAGTGTTCGCATTTGCCGCAAGGCACTCCGGGCTCAACAGCCACTCGCATTCCCGGCGCAAGCCTCGCGACTTCTTTTCCCACGCTGACCACGATACCGCTGGGCTCATGTCCCAGGATATGCGGACCCCGGACCACCTGATTGCCGATCCGGCCATGCCTGAAATAGTGCACGTCGGATCCGCAAATACCTACGGATTTGATCTGGACCAGTGCTTCATGCTCCAGGAGCTTTGGTTTTTCCATCTCCTCAATTTTTATCTTTTTAATGCCCCGCAGGACAGCCGCTCGCATACTTTTGTATCAATCTCCCTTTCACTTGGGCTATAATTATTTTTAATAGTGTAACCCTGAACCACATGTTTTTTCTACTATCTAATTATCAGGAAAGGAGCCAGTCGTGACCAAGCGGGATGTGGTCAAGATGGCCCTGGACTTCAAAAAACCTCCCTATGTCCCCTGGGAATTCGGTTTCACCCAGGAAGCAATGGAAAAACTCATTCAACATTGCGGCAAAAATGGTCTGGAAGGTCTTCTACAAAACCATCTCCTGTACCTGGGCAACGACATCGGATATGTTACTCCTGTGGACAACGGCCGCTTCAGGGATATTTTTGGGGTGGTCTGGGACCGCAGCATAGATAAAGATATCGGGGTCGTGAAAAACTGCGTTTTACCTGAGCCGACCCTCAAAGACCTCAAACTCCCGGACCCCGTGAACCCTACGTTCTTTAAGGATATTCCCAGGGCGATCAAAGAAAACGGCGACTGCTTCCGTATGTTCGCCATAGGTTTCTCGCTTTACGAAAGGGCCTGGACACTGCGGGGCATGGAAAATCTGATGATGGATTTTCACGATAACCCCGGGTTTGTCCATGACCTTCTGAATACCATCGCTGACTATAATATCACCCAGTTCAAGGAAGCTATGAAATATGACATCGACGCGGTGAAATTCGGGGACGACTGGGGCCAGCAGCGCGGCCTGCAAATGGGCCCGAAGCTGTGGCGCGAGTTCATCTATCCTGTCTTGAAAAGGATGTATGGCGAAGTAAAAAAGGCCGGTAAGTATGTGATCATACATTCCTGCGGCGATGTGGATGAAATTTTTGACGATCTGGTCGGCATCGGGCTGAATTGCTTCAACCCCTTCCAGCCTGAAGTCATGGACACGGACATGCTCATGAAAAAATATTTCGGGAAGCTGGCCTTTTTTGGCGGCCTGTCCACCCAAAAAACCCTGCCCTTCGGGACTGCGGAGGATGTGCGCTGCGAAACCCTACACCTGCTGGAAATGGGGTCCCGGAGCGGATATATTTTCGCTCCGGCCCATGCCGTTGAAGGCGATGTGCCCTTGGAGAACATGCTGGCCTTTATCGAACTCGCCAAACAGCAAAAAAATTTCAGATCTTAATAAAAATGGTGCGCCTGGGAGGAATTGAACCTCTACGGGTGGCTTCGGAGGCCACTGCTCTATCCGTTGAGCTACAGGCGCATTGGCGCAACTTAAATAATGCGATTCCACTCAAGGCGCCCTGTGTCGTAACAGCCTTACGACGCAGGCGCAATTGCATTTTGCAAAGCAAAAATATAATAAAGCGTTTCAATACAATTGCAAACGCATCAAACAGCCGTTCGATGCAGGCGCATGTGATGTTTCATCATACAAAAGCGTAAAATTTTTATCAAATCAATAAACAAAATTTGCTTTTTGCAATTGCCATTTACAATGTTAATTTTGCAGCCTTTCCAATGATATTCTAATGTTTCTCCATAATTATTAGTATCGAATAAGCCTCAACTCTATACATCACATGGAAAAAAGTTGCAAACTATTATTTTTTCGGTATGATATTCCCCATATTCTATGTTGCTGTGCCGTTCCAAATCAGCAAGTGGTTTGTGTTGAACACGGAACAAAGCAACAATATCAGAAAGGAGATAGTTGTAATGGCTAAAGGTACAGTAAAGTGGTTTAACGAAAAGAAAGGGTACGGTTTTATCACCCCTGAAGAAGGGAATGATGTATTCGTACATTTTTCGGGGATCAAGGGCGACGGTTTTAAGACCCTTCCCGAAGGAGCCCAGGTTGAGTTTGATATCACCGAAGGTTCCAAAGGACCACAAGCGATCAACGTAGTGAAACTCTAAACAACAAAAGAAAACTAATAAAGCCCCTGGGAACTTGCACCAGGGGCTTTTTTTATTTAAAAATTTCTTTTAGAACCTTAATTTTGTTCTGCTCAAATTAAAAAAAGCCGTACACTTTAAGATAACTGCTTGCCTTTCCGAGCCCAGCTTGTTTAAGCCTGGCTTTCTGCCCTGAGCAGTGGCAAACACCTTAAAAATGTACGGCTATACTTAAATGATATACCTCATCCAAAATAATTCAAGACAGACCTGCCAAGATGCCCGGACAAAGATTTTACTGCTGTTTTATGATGGATAATTTAGTTTATTGATATAATAATTCTCTGTTAAGAACGCGTCCCAGTAGCTCAGTTGGATAGAGCAACGGATTTCTAATCCGTTGGTCGGGGGTTCAAATCCCTCCTGGGACGCCAGCTCTTGCAGAGATATAACAAGGCGTTTCCTTCCGAGAGTTGGCGCATCAAAATCGCTTTTTGATACGCCAGTCCCTCTATAGGGGCGTTTCCCTTCAGATATTGGAATGATTAAAGAAGCGGTTTTACCTTAGGCAGGATGTATCTTTCGACGTCCTCATCGTTTCGGGGTTTGACCACATTCTCAAACAGATACCAAAATTCCACATGCTCGATAGAACCATCCGGCTTCACGACTGACAACGGGCTCAAAGTTTCTACTTCCAGCATCTGATCATTGGTAAAGGTTTCCACGTTGGAATTGTAATCAGGGTAAGAAACTCCCTTTAATACCTTATAAGTCTTAACAAAAAGGTTGCCATGGTTGCAGTAGCCCACCCAACCCTCATTATCCAATACTCCCACCTTCTGAGGCTTTTCATTATTGCTTTGCTGGAGCAGTATATAGCGTTCACCCCATGTCCAACGCGGATCCCTGAGATTAGTATAGGACCACATTGACATAAGGTTTTTAGGTTGCAGATTCCTCGGATCAGAATGGGGCCCCCTGGGTGGCAAAGGGATGACGGCCATACCCCCTGGCGCCATCACGGAAAGTGCCCAGATCGCGAACTCCACCGGCCATTGGCCGACATTGCGGAGCCGGTGTGTCACTTTTATTTTTGTGGTAACCGGGGAGGAAAACGCAAAATCCATCTCTTTGATGATACCGGTGGTCTTCTCTACGGGCTGAATGAATCGAAGAAAAGTTTTATGATTTTCAACTTTGACGGGAAAGTTATCCGGATAATAGGTACGGGGAATGGATTCAGGAGAATGCCACAACCGGTGGCCACCAAAATTGACCCAGGCTTTGCCGCCTTTTTTCCCCACCACTGGGGTGTTTTCCCAAAACTCGTTGGGTTCTCCTTTAAAGCCAAAACGGATGACCCTGGGCCCGACGTCTGCCGTGACAATGATGTCGACCGACTTGTTAAAGATCTTGTAACAATTTCTCCATCCGCCATAACTAACTCTTTGGAATCTTATCTGCACTTTTTCCCTTTCAAAATACTACTGCGAAACGCCAGCTGTAGGGGTCACGCCAGCCTCAGGTACCTGGCTGGCCGGGGTCGGTGCTTTTTCCGCCTGCTTATCTAAGTCCACCGTGGCTTTTTCCACGGGACTGCCGGGCTTGACCAATTCCTTACTCCAGTTCAGCTGGGCAACACAGCTGTGCGGCAGAACCCCTAGGACCTTCAAACCACCAATGGGAACAAAGGGATCGCTTGGGCTCCCTTCTGTGGCGTCTTCTTTGACCACATGGAAAATGTCTCCCGCCTTGACTCCTTCAACGCTTCCAATATTTAGATAGACAGAGTCTCCCATCAAAATGGCACTCTTGTTGTTTTGCTCCACGACCAGCACGCCCTTAGTTTCCTCTTTTTGTTCGGCCGCGCTCCCCAGCGTAACCCTCCAAGAGTTGAGAAACACAAATTTATCGTTGGGATACAAGGTCATAAAAGAATAAGTAATTTTGCCAACGACCGTCTGAGTATTGATCACGCGAACGACCTCGCCAATAGCCAAGGGTCTGACCATATCCCCCATAGTTTGGCCGCTTCCCGGATCTTTCAATAACCCTGCTTCGCGATAAAACACGAACAAATGACCGGGCTTGACCTTCCTGGCTGGATCTAATTTCAGGATTATCTCATCATTTAAACCAAATACTTTTTTGTCCTTTTCCGTGCCGCTCTCAAGCCAGCCATGGGCGGAAAGGACATCCGGGGCCAGGAACCCGAACTTGCCCAGGAAATAAAGTTGGTCAGCGGGAATGGCGGGTAGGTCAGGATCTTCCAAGACCACCCTCTTCTTAGCAGGTTTTTTTGGTTTTGGGGTCGGCACCTCGGTAGGGGCTTCCTTTTCTATTTCCATGATCTCGGGGGTGTCGGTGATCGTGTTAGCCTGCATCGGCGTGAAAACCGGCGCAGGAGTTTCCGTAGGTACTCCAGTGGGGATTTCCGTGGGAGCTTCAGTGGGTAACGGAGTATAGGTTGGTGGACTGGGAAGGTCCAGGTCTATTTCCTGCACAGCAAATGCCGGCAAACAGAATAAAACCGCAATACTTGTTAACAACCAAATACTTTTTTTCATACTATTAAGACTCCTCCCACATTAAATTAACGAGGTCTATTATAACGCAAACATTAATATAATATTGCCTTGTTTCATCTGTCCACTTTTTTCTTTATCGACCGCAGTCATCATTAAGTTATGACAGCAAAATACCCATGATACAATGTTTTTTCAATCAGTTTGCTGCGCCTGTAGCTCAATTGGATAGAGCCGCGGACTTCGAATCCGAAGGTTGGGGGTTCAATTCCCTCCAGGCGCAAAGCGCCTCTATAATAGGCAGACGCGACAGCGTCTGCCACTACAAAGGGAATTGAAGGGCGGAAACAGGCGGGGACCCTTTGGGTGCCTGTCAAGCCCAGGCTGGAGGCAAGACGCGGCAGCGTCGAGACCGCAAGCCAATTCCCTCCAGGCGCAAAGCGCCTCTATGATAGGCGGACGCAAGGCCCCAACACTTTTCTTCCCATTCTACCCTTCCCCTAAAGACGATACCTGAGTAGCCAAAGTTTCGCTAAAATACCCGCCTTGTTTCATCAGCTCGTCGAACTTGCCCTGCTCCACGATTTCCCCGTCTTTAAGCACGATGATGCGGTCCGCGTTTTTGATGGTGCTCAGCCGATGGGCGATCGTGATGACCGTCCTGTCCTGCGACAGCCGTTCTAGAGCTTCTTGGATCAGCTTCTCGCTCTCATAATCTAGGGCGGAGGTGGGCTCATCCAAAATTAGCAACCTGGGATTACGCAGGATGGCCCGAGCAATGGCAATCCTCTGTCTCTGGCCTCCCGAAAGGTTGACTCCCCTCTCGCCTAGCATACTCTTGTACCCTTCAGGCATCTTGAGAATGAACGGCTCGGCATTAGCCAGACGCGCTGCTTCCTGCACTTCTTTTTCCGTGGCTTCTACTCTGGCGAAGCGTATATTTTCCAGGATGGTCCCGGAAAGCAAAAAGTTTTCTTGCATGACGACCGCTGTTTGTTTTCTGAGCCATCTCATATCCAGGGATTCCTGGGTCTGACTGTCCAGATAGATGAATCCTTGTTCGGGTTTGTACAACCCCAATAACAGATTCACCAAGGTGCTTTTTCCAGAACCTGACGGCCCCGCGATGGCGATGTGCTCACCGGCCTTGATGATCAAATTGAAATCTTTGAATACTTTTGTGCCCGTAGAGGCATATGAAAACCTGACATGGTCAAATTTGACCTCCCCGCTGAAATTAGGGATGCGTCCTTTGCCTTGCCATTCCTCCACGTAAGGCGCATCCAATAGTTCCTTGATGCTCAAGTAACTTTCCTGGCCAAGGTAATATTGGTCGCTGTAAGCGCTAAAGGACTGGATGGGGCTGAAAATGATCGGCATGCCGGAAATAAAAACGATCAAAGTACCCAGGGTCAAACTGCCTTTGATGACAAAATACGCGCCGCCTGCCACCACAATGAGATAAAGGACCTGCGTGCTGACATAGGTGAATGTGCCGAAGATAGTATTGATTTGGGTTAACTGCAACTTGCTCTGGGCATAAGTTTGGCTCCTTTCGTTCAACTGCTCATTGGCCTGCTTCTCCTCCCCGAAACTCCTCACCAGGCGCAAGGCGGTAATGAGCTCACTGGCGGTTCCGGTCAGCTTTTCCTGGGCCAAACGGGCCGTGGAGTTGCTCCGCTGGATCTTTTCAGCAAAATAATAACGAAAAAAAGCATAGAAAGGCATAAGCAAAAGGAGCACTAGACATAGCTGCCAGTGCATGAACAATAACAGACACAAAATACTGACGCTGTAGATGATCTGCGGACAAAAGGAGACTAAAAGCGAAGTCAGGGCGCCTTCGACCCTCTGGGTGTCAAACGCGTATTTGGAAAGGAGCCGCCCGGTCTTTTGCTGGTCCAAATATCCGAAACTCAAATACTGCAGCTTATCAAAAATATCGCTTCTCAATTCCAGCATCATCTGGGTCATGGTTTTGGCTATTTCAATGGCCCCGCCAAGGGAAAAAATGTAGTGCACTACCATCAAGCCGACAAAAACCAGACAGACCACTAAAATGCCGTTGATATCCGGCGGAGTGATGCATTGATCCACGACGATCTTGAACAGCCAGGGGCAGGGTGTCACCGCGACCATGCGCAAGATCGCGAACAATAATCCCAGATACAGTACTTTTTTTTGGGCCCACATGAACGCAATCAAAGTCTTTGCCTCAACAATGGTATTTTTTGAGGCACGATCGGCTTTAGGGGTTCCAACCTGGTTGAAACCAGGACCATTCGGCACTAGACATCCCTCCTCTTCCTAATCTTACCTTTTTTGACCAGATCTATTTTCTGTCGTCTGGTCATCTGCTTTATGGCATATTCCCGTTTTAAAGCCTGGGAACGTCCAGGACTGGGTTCTCTGAAAACCAACCTGACCGGCTTGTGGAATTTAGTGTAAAGAGCACCTTTCCCCTCATTATGCTTTTTGACCCTTTTCTTGAGGTCATTGGTTATGCCGGTGTAATAAGAGCCGTCTCTGCACCGGACAATATAAACTGACCATGGCTTTAAAATGGGAATGGTTCACCTCACCGGTTCCATGCATTTTTCGTCGTCATTGTCCGGATTGTTGACCCGGGAACTGACCGGATAAGCCTCGATCTCCGTGCTGGGCAAAGGCTGCAAAAGCGGCCGCAATGCCTCGATGGTGCCGGTCGCCGGATCAAGCCACAATCTATACTGTTCTCTTTTTAGGATGACAGGCATGCGCTGGTGGATAGGACTCATCGTTTCGTTGGCCTGGGTCGTCAATAAGGTGCAGGAGAAAAGCTCGTTACCTTTATTATCCTCCCAAAATTCCCACAAACCGGCGAAAGCGAACAGCCTGCCGCTCTTTAAATGGAAATAATAGGGCAGCTTGCCTTTATCCAGTTTTTGCCATTCGTAAAACCCGTCCGCGGGTATTAAGCACCGCTTGTTCTTAAATGGACCGCGGTAGGAAGGTTTTTCAGCTACTGTCTCGGCCCGGGCATTGATCATTTTTTGGCCTATGCCAGGGTCTTTGGCCCAAGAAGGCACTAAACCCCACATCATAAAAGTGGCCTCCCGCTTCACTGTTTCTTTGTTCAGGCGGACCACCAAAACAGGCTGGGAGGGTGCGATATTGTATCTAGGCGCATAGAGGGCAGTTTCCGTGACTTCAAACTCATCAGCAATTGTTTTTATAGGTGTCTTTAAAGCAAACCTTCCGCACATATCTCACCTCAAGTAATATTTGTTCAATTTTATCAAAAATACGGAAATAAAAGGTTAAAAGGTGACTTAGAAAATGAAAAGTGTTAAAATCCTTTTTCAGCTTGATACGATTTTCGAAGGTGGTGGGTGTAGCTCAGCTGGTTAGAGCATCAGATTGTGGATCTGAGGGTCGCGGGTTCGAATCCCGTCATCCACCCCATATAATTTTATCCCTTCAGCTTATTCTCCAGCAGTTCATTGATGATCTTGGGATTAGCTTTGCCTTGAGTGGCCTTCATGATTTGCCCGACCAAAAAACCCTTGCCTTTATCCTTGCCCGCCCTAACCTCATCCACCAGCTGTTTGTTGGCGTTGATGACCTCGTCAATGACCTTGGACAAGGCATCCGTATCTGTGATCTGGACCAGGCCTTTTTCCTTGACCACCTGCTCAGCCAGTTTGCCTGAGCTGAACATTTCCTTGAATACTTCCTTGGCCAGCTTGCCGCTCAAGGTCCCATTCTTGATTAAACCAATGAGCCCGGCCATGGCCTGGCTGGACACAGGCGACTGCTCTATTTCCTTTCCTGATTCTTTAAGACCGGCCAAAAGCTCGGTCATTATCCAGTTGCTGGCATCTTTGGCCGGTGCTCCTGCCTTGATGGTTGCCTCGCAATAGACCGCCAACGCTTTGGAAGAAGTCAAAACTCCGGCATCATACACAGGCAAGCCGTACTGGGAAACAAACCGGTCCTTGCGCGCCTCAGGCATTTCCGGCAAGGTCGCCTGGAGCTCCTTGGCCCATTCCCGGCTGATGGCCATAGGAGGCAGGTCCGGCTCAGGAAAATACCTGTAATCATGGGCCTCTTCCTTACTGCGCATAAGCTGCGTTTTACCGTGGCCCGCGTCCCAAAGCCTCGTTTCAATATGGGTTTTTTCACCAGAGTCCAAAGCCTTGGTCTGGCGTTCCACTTCATACTGCAGGGCGTCCCGGACATTCTTAAAAGAGTTCATGTTCTTGATCTCGACCTTGGCTCCGAACTCTCTTTGCCCCACGGGTCGCAGGGAGATGTTGGCGTCGCAGCGCAAGCTCCCTTCTTCCATATTGCAATCCGAGACCTCTAAGTACTCCAAAATGCTTTTTATAGACAAGAGGTATTGGTAGGCCTCCTCGGGGCTGTTGATATCCGGCTCGCTCACGATCTCCATCAAAGGCACCCCTCCCCGGTTATAATCCACCAGGCTCTCTTCAGCCGCGCCGATCTGTCCGCCCTTGCTGGTGTGGACCAGTTTTCCGGCGTCTTCTTCCAGATGCAGGCGGGTAATACCTATCTTTTTCTTGGCTCCGTTAACCTCTACCTCCACATAACCTTTTAAAGCCAAAGGTTTATCATACTGGGATATCTGGAAAGCTTTGGGCAAATCTGGATAAAAATAGTTCTTGCGGTCCATCTTGCTCTGGCTGGCGATCTCGCAGTGCAGGGCTAGGCCGGTTTTGATGCCAAACTCCACGGCCTGTTTGTTAATAACTGGCAATACCCCCGGGAACCCAAGGCATACCGGGCAGGTCTGGGTATTGGGGCTAGCCCCGAACTTCGTGGAGCATCCGCAGAACATCTTGGATAAAGTTTTCATTTCCGCGTGGACTTCCAGGCCGATGATGGTCTCGTATTTGTTCATAGGCTCCCCCAGGCCGAACAGATCGTTTCCATTAAATTGACGCCTTCTTTTTATGCCATTCCGTGGATTGTTCATAAGTATAGGCCGCACGCAAAATCTTCTCTTCCTCAAAGGGCTTACCGATTATCTGCAGGCCGATAGGCAGGTTATCCTTGTTAAAACCGCAAGGCAAAGAAATGCCCGGCAACCCCGCCAGATTGACTGAAATAGTGAAAATATCAGACAGATACATCTGCAAGGGGTCGTCCATTTTTTCGTTGAGCTTAAACGCGCAAGTGGGCGAGGTCGGCGTCATGATGACATCACATTTTTCAAAAGCCTTGTCAAAATCCTGCTTGATGAGCGTACGGACTTTAAGCGCCTTGAGGTAATAGGCGTCATAGTAACCGGCGCTCAAGGCATAGGTCCCGATCATGATGCGGCGTTTAACCTCCGGCCCAAAACCCTGCGCCCTGGTCTGCATATACATCTCGTTGAGATTTTCCATCTCTTTGCTTCTGAAACCGTATTGAACCCCGTCAAACCGGGCCAAATTGGACGAGGCTTCCGAGGGTGCAATGATGTAATAGGTATCCAGGCAATAAGAAGTATGGGGCAAAGAAACTTCCACCACAATTGCCCCCAATGACTCCAGATGCTTTAACGCTTTTTTGACCGCCTCTTCCACCTCTTTATCCATCCCTGCCACAAAATATTCTTTGGGCACACCAATACGCCAGCCTTTTATATCCGGGACTAAGGCTTTCTCGTAATCCGGCACAGCCAAAGGCGCTGAAGTGGAATCTTTGGGGTCATGGCCCGCGATCTGCTGCAAGACCAGGGCGCAATCCCTGACATCCCGGCCAAAAGGCCCGATCTGGTCCAGGGAAGAGGCAAAGGCGATCAAACCATACCGGGATACCCGGCCATAGGTGGGTTTCATGCCCACGATACCGCACAAGGAAGCAGGCTGGCGAATGGAACCTCCTGTGTCGCTTCCCAAGGCCACAGGGCAGAACTGCGCCGCCACAGCAGCAGCTGAGCCGCCTGAGGAACCTCCAGGGATACGCATCAAATCCCAGGGATTCTTGGTCGGACCAAAAGCGGAATTTTCCGTTGATGACCCCATGGCAAACTCATCCATGTTGGTCTTCCCTAATCCTATCATTCCTGCTTGGCCCAGCTTCTGGACAACATGGGCGTCATAGGGAGGCAAAAACCCTTTTAGAATCTTAGAGGAGCAGGTTGTTTCCACCCCGTAGGTGCACAGAACATCCTTGATGCCCCACGGCACGCCGGCCAACGGACCCAGGGCTTCGCCCTTAGAGACCTGCTGGTCCACTTTATCGGCTTTGGCGCAAGCCTGGTCTTTCATCAGGACCAGGAAAGCGTGAACTTTGGGGTCTAAAGCTCCTATCCGCTTGGTGCAGGCGTCCAAAATTTCCCTGGCCTTGACCTGCTTGTTCCTTATTTTGTCCCTGATCTCATGGGCTGTCAGTTCAAAAAGTTCCACATTATTCTCCCTTATCCGCTGGGGCCTGCCGGCTGACCGTGACCTCCACGGCCTGGGTCCCTTGCTGCCGGCCCTCGACAAATATCCTGGCTAGCACACTGTACTTCCCTTCCGGTAAAAATGAAGAGGCGTTCAGCTTGAACCGGACCGGCAATTTTTCCCCGCTCCTCAAATAAAAGCTTTGGCCAACCGGTTCAATATTCAAAAGATCGACGCCTGGCACGCCCTGCCAAGCCTGCCAGGGCAGGTCCAGAGTAACATAGCCATTGATATACTCTTCGGTAAGGTTTTCCAAGGTTATCTGAAAGCCTGCTTCATCACCGGCACTCAAAGCCACTGGATCTTCCTGCAGGTTGGTGCTGACCTCCTCCGGTAACTGCTTGGCATCTCCAGGGATAAAATCAGCCACAGCCCTGATCTCCTGCTTGCCGTCAAACAAGTCAGCCTTTAGTCTGGCCCAGGGCTGGACCGCTCCAGTCTCCTTTGACTTTTTTATCTGCACATGGATGGGATAGGTACTGAATTCGCCGGATTTTAGTTTGCACCTGATCTCTGTGGGCTTGACCACCCATCCTCTGGGATACGATAGCACGACTGATTCGTCCAGGTCTTTTAAAGAATTGTTGTTGACCTTCAGGGTCAGGTCCGCGGTCTCGTTGAAATGCCTGACCTGCGGTTCCGTGAAACCCATGAAAACAGGCTGCCCTCCCAGGGGCGGCAGCTCCAAGGCTCCCCTTTCCCAATAGTCTGGATAAACAGGCTGCAGCGTCTCTTTTTCGGGCCCCAGGCACGGCCAGCTTTTCTTGCGCTTAAGGGCATTGTCAAAATTCAGCAGGAAACGTCCCCTCGCGCCGTTAGCCAGGGAAAGGGTGAATTTTTTGTCTGAAACATCCAAAACCGCCGTGTCACCGCCCTCTTTGTTCACGTTTTCCTGGGAGTCCACCAGGTCCGCCCGGCGGATCTTTTTCCAAAATTTCAATTCGGCCGTGGCTTTCTTGCCTTCCTGCTCTGCCAATTCCAGGACGATGCCGGCCTTGTCGCTCATGTCTTTCTTTTCCTGGGCAAAAGAGAAAAACCCGCTCAACTTGAGGGACCTGACCTCGACATTAGCCGGACTGGCTGAAATGAAACTGAGCTCATTGGGCAATTCTCCCATTTTCCAGGGCACCGACACGCCGGGCAGGAAGGGCTGCCTGAAAAGTTCCGCCGGTGAAATGGCGAATTGGGGTCCGCTGGACTCTTCGATATCTTTCTTTTTGGTCGGGACCAGGTAATAGACCCTGCATCCCAATGCCGGCACGTCATCGGCCTTGAAATAGACCAGGCGCTGTTTGGGGCCTTTTTCCAGGATCTTGTACGGGATTTGGTTCGCCTTGCGGTCCAGCATCAGGAACGGCTTGCCAAAAAAGATCTTGTTAGAAAGTTCGAACAGACAAGCGCCGCCCTGAGAACTGGAAGAAGGATTGAAGACCACCACGGCGTGGCCTACCCCGTGATAGATGTTCCTGTTGGCCGTATGGATTTTGGAGCAAATGAACTGCAGCGAATTCGCTAAAATCTCCTGGCTCAATTCATAGCTGGCCTGCAGCAAATCCTTCCTGTTTTTTGGAGCTCCCAGCCACAAAGTCCGCCAGGCTTTGTCCAAGGCAGCCCTGGGGTAGTTCCGGCCTCCCACGACCCAAGCCAGGGTCGCGAACTTTTCAGCGGTCAGCAACCGGCCTTCGCAGAACTGGACCAGGTCAGGTTCTATGCCGGCGGTCTTGGTCAAGCCCGGACCGCTGGAGGTCTTGGGGGATGGCCACGCCGCTTTCGCCGCTGCAGGGATTTGGTCCAAGCCGGCCAAAGCGACCCCCGGGAGATTGTTCAGCTTGTTCCATTCGGCCACCTGCTGCAGCAAAGCCGTGGGGTCAAAAACATCCTGTCCAATATTGGAAAAAAGCAGGAACGGCCTGGTCAGGTCGGGATCAGCCGCCCGGTAAATTTCATCAAGCGCCTGCTCGTTCTGGACATTCACCACAGACTGGCTTGATAGTCCTGCCCATTGTTGTAAAAGCGGGAAAAGCGCTCCCATTTCATTGATTTGCAATTTGCTTCCTGGCCCAGTGCTAAAAAACCAGGAACGGGCTCCCCCGGTAAGGCTAGGCCTGACCACGAAAAGCCTCTGTATCCCCTGCTGTCCCAGCAAAGAAAGCATCGAAGTCTGGGGAGGCGGGGTGTCCGCGATAGCCAAAACAGGATTAAGACCCAGAAAAGACTTTTGCATGCTTCCCAATTGGCCAAGTTCCCGGCCCAGGGCCTCGGAACCCATATTCCAGTAAAGGAACTTCCCGGTCGCAGCCGGGAGAATGGCCTTCCCCTGCTGGCAGGCCAGTTTCAGGGCCTGCCTCTCCTCGGGATACGCCTGCCAAAAGGCCTCCAAAAGTTCGTAGGAACCAATCAAAAAGACATAGGGGTTCTGCGAAGACAGGTTGAGCTGGTTATCCAGGCTTTCCATTCTGCTTTTCAAATCTTCGCCGCTGGGAAAGTTATAAAGGAAAATGGCTGCCCCTGAGGGCAATGGCTTGGGTGCCGCCGTAGCGGTCAGACTGACCGGATTGGAATCGTCTCCCCGCAGGATGCCGCTAAAACACGGGCTTAACAATGCCATTAAAATCAAAACGCAAACGGTTTTTTGCATTGGGCTCTTGGCCAAGGGCAAGGTGTTCCGCCTGTTCAATCCAGGATCCTAGGTACTTTAAAGAAATTATGGTCCGGGTCCGGAGCGTTTTTGAGCGCTTCGGCCTGAGGCAGAGAAGGCGTCACGTGGTCCTCTCTCCATACGTTGGTGAGGGGTAGGGCATGGGCCGTGGGCTCCACTCCTTCCACGGAAAGTTCGTTCAAGCGCTCCATGTGACCCAAAATCTTGGAAAGCTGGTCGCTATATTTGAGTTTTTCCTCGTCGGTCAAAGCCAGCCGGGCCAGCTTGGCCACATGGTCGATCTCTTCTTTTTTCAAAGTTTATCCTCATCTTTAGCATGATGGCTTTTCGTTGAAAGATATTATCATAACACGGCACTGGTGAAGTTCAAGATGGGAGGCTGGCGGGCCATGAGAGCGCGAGACCGGAAAACGGACTATTTAGCCTTGGGAAGGCGATCCAAAAAACTCCTGTCGATCTGGTAAGCTTCGCCTGGGTCCTGGGATCTGATCCAGACCTTGGTATTGTCAGCGGAATTCTTTCCGACGACCAGGGAGCACTTGGTGGCAGGCGAACCGCTTATAACCCAGGTAATGGTGGCCTGGGGTTTGGACCATCCCGCCTGGGCTTCGGTAACGCTTTTGGCGTCAACGGCTTTGCTGTACTCCATGGCATATAGCTCATAGACCAGGCTGTTGATCTGGTTGGGGTCGATCTTCGCCTTCGGCTCGGCGGTCACGGACCACAGGTTGTTCTTGCCCCGTTTAGCTTTGAGATGCAGGGCGGGGGTGGTCATTTCCAGGTTGTCCGCCTGGTTTATGTCCATATGAAAGATTTTCTTGTCCATCAGTTCGTCCTGTTTAGCGTTGAACGCGTTGATGATGTATTCCTGCACCTTGACGCAGTCGGAAACCGCGGAACGGGTGGCGTAGTAGACCTTGGCGTTCTTTTCCTGGACCTGCGCGAAAGAAATGCTCTGCTTGTCCTTGCCCTGCCAGAAATCGATGGTCTTGAGTGGCTTGTTCAAATGGTAGGTGGCGGGCGAGGTCAAAGGCTCCTGCTCGAACGAGGCGGCTGTTCCGTGGGCCAGGGTGCGCAAACCCGATTTGATCCTGTCGTTATTGGCCAGATGACGGAAGGGTTTGGTGATATACCAGGTCCCCGCTTTTTTCTCCAGGACAAAGGACTTGTCCCCTTCCGCGAGCTGTATCTTGTCCACCGCATCCTCCTGGATAGAAAGCAGGGACTTGTCCCTGAGGTCATATAAACTTTTATCAAGGTTGTTCTTGGTGGTAATGGAGATTTCATGCACGGCCTTGTAATCCCTGAGTTTCATGTAGTTCATGGTGTTGGAGGGATTGCTGTCGCCGATCAGGATGGCTGTTTTGGTCTTATTGTCCGCGGTCGATAGCTGGATGGTCAGATAGGGCTTTTTGAGTCCGTAAATGCTCAGGTCCTGCGGGCTCTCTTCGACGACCTGTTCGCTGCTCAAGTCCACGACGGAAGAAAGGAACCGGTCCAAGTCATTGGGGTCTGTTTTGGCGTGCCTGGGCTCGATGACCGCCCATACGCCTTTTTCCTTTTTACAAACGATATGGGTGCCCGCCTTGTCCAGGCTGAAACGGTCCACCTGGTCCTTGGTCAGGTTGGTGATGACCTTGGTCGTTGTTTCCGCCGGGGGAGCTGGTTTTTTGCGCTCAAAAACAAAGTAATAACCTAAAAAAAGCGCGAAAACGGCCAGGATAATCAGGGTATTTTTGAATTTCATGCTGGGTTTACCTGAAAACAGAACGGCGCCGCCAGATGATGTAACCACCGGCGCCTAAGATCAACAGGGGGAGGACGATCACGGGGACCACGAAGATCAGCTTGCCCTGCCAGGGTTTGAGCAGGATCGGGACGAACTGCGACTCTTTGGCCGCGATGGCGATCAGATCCCCCTCCTCGGCCAGGAAATTGAGGGCGTTCATGTACAAGTCCCGGTTCCCCGAGATGTTGACATAGTTGTTCTGCACGAACGAAGAATTCCCGAATACCACGAGCGCGGCCTTTTGGGGCTTTTTGTTGGCCGCGTCATTGGGGGTGGCGGCCTGGACATCCAGACTTACGGCCACGGCAATAGGCAGCGGCCCTTTTTTGTCTTCCTTGGTGTTAAAGTTCCCGTTGCCTTTTTTGAGGGCCCCCAGGTCGGTCTTGGCCCAGCTCCCGGGGCTTGTTTTGGCCAGGACCTGGACCGTAGAACCCGCGGGCGTCTTCGCGGCCTGGTCCACCGTGCAGGAATAGGGAAAGAGGGTCATGACCTTGAAATCTTTGGTGATGGGATGGTCTTCATACTGGGTGACCACAGGGACCAGGACATCAGCCCCAAAAAGGCGGCTAAGCGGGTCCACCAGGACGTTGTGCCCCACCTCGACCCCGTAATCCAAAAGCCATTTACGCAGCTCGCCGGTGCGGGTATCCGGGTCGATTTGCACCATCAGGTGTCCCCCGTTCTTGACAAAAGCGGTCAGCATGCTCAGCTCTTTGGCCAAAAAGTCGGTCTTGGGACCGCAGACCACTAAGGTCGTGGCGTCGTTGGGAATGGTTTTTTCACGCGCCAGAAGCAGGGGCTTGACCACATACCCTTCGTCCTCCAGGGTCTTCCTGACTTGGCTCAAACCCTGCGGCCCATCCTGGCTGATGTCAGCCTCTCCGTGTCCCGTGGTGAAATATAAATTTTTGGTCCCTTCGCGGGTGACTTTGATGACGGAATTGGTGACCTGCTCCTCGGTAGTGCCGTTCAGTTTCTGCGTCTTGTTCTCGCATATGAAAACCACGGTGCCGTACTGGGTGACCTGGTAATTCTTGGCCAAAGCCGGGTTGCGGTCAGGGTCGACGAACTCGTAGCTGAACTTGGTGTTGACGCCGGAATACATTTTCAAAAGATCGGACATGTCCTTGTCGGTGTTCTTCTTGAAAAAACCGATCGCCCTGACCGGCGCTTTGAGGGCCTTGAGAACGCTGACAGACTGCGCCGAAAGGCTGAACCTTTTATTCTTGGTGAGGTCCCACTGGAAACTGTGATTGAGCCCTATGGCTTCCACGATCACTAGAATGCCCAGGATGACCAGGGCCTGAAGGCCTAGATTGGCGCCGGACTTGAAGGAACTCTGGGTGATCCATTTCCAGAACGCTTTGGCCCGGAACACCAGGGTAACGGCGAGAGCCAGCGCGCCCGTGACCAGGAATACCCACAGGACCCAGCTCATTTCTCCGGTGATGATGCGGCCTAGGGCTGTGGCCACCAGCAAAAAGAATCCGGCGCTGGCCAGGGCCTGGAAATACGGGGCCAGGACGCTTTCCATTTTTTTCATGGTTGTATTCATGGTTTTAACCTCTCCATTTCTTGGACGCCAGGGCCTGCAGGGTCAGGTACAGGCAGAAACCCGTGAACAGGAGAAAATACAGGATGTCGTGAGTATCAAAAACGCCTTTCATAAAGCTGTCGATATGGGGGAAAAAGGATATCTCGCCGATGACCTTGCCCAGTGCCGGCCCCGCTGAATTGGAGGCCCAGTTAAGGACCCAAAGCAGCAGCAGGCCGCCCAGGGTGACCACCGCGGAAACGATCTGGTGTTCGGTCAGGGCGGAGGCCAGCAGGCCGAAAGAGATAAAGGAAGCCCCCAAAAGGATCAATCCGGCATAGACGGTAATCACGGGTCCGATCTCCAGGGACCCGCTGATCACGACCAGGAGCGGATAGAGCAGGGTGACCCCCATGATACACAGGTAGATACCCAGGCAAGCCAAAAATTTGCCCAGGACGATCTCGCGGTCCTGAATAGGGTGCGTAAAAAGGACTTCGGCCGTTCCCGACCGCTTTTCCTCCGAAAACAGGCGCATGGTCAGGAGGGGCACGATAAAGATCGCCACCAGGGAAATATTAAGGTAAAGCGGCCTCAGGATGCGCTCGGTGGGATTGAGGTCCGGCATGCTGCCGTATTGGCGCTGGCTCATCATCTGGAAACTGATCATGCTGTAGTAAGCGAAGATATTGTAAAAGAAGAAACCGGACACGACCAAGTACATGGCCGCGGTGACGTAAGCAATGGGAGAATAAAGGTAGGAATTCATCTCTTTTTTGAACAGCACCAGCCAGCGTTTCATTTTTTAGCCTTGCCTCCCCCCTCGTCCTCATCGGTCACGAGTTTGATAAAGATGTCCTCCAGGCTCATTTCCAGGGGCCTCATCTCCAAGAGCGTGTAACCCTTTTTCACGATCCTCTCCGCCAGGTCGCCCCTGACATCCACGTCCACTTTGGACTCGACCATATACCTGGCCGCTTCGTCATCGGACGATTCCTGGGGCAGGACATCCAGCACGCCGTCCACCTGGGACAGGTTCTTGATGACCTCTTTTTGCGGCCCTTTGACCTGGATAAGGACTTTGGAGGATTTTTCCAGCTGTTTGGTCAGGTTGGCCGGGGTGTCCGAAGCCACGACCTTGCCCTCGTTGATGATGATGACGCGTTCGCAGGTCATGCTGACCTCGGGCAGGATGTGGGTGCTCAAAACAATGGTATGCTCGCCGCCCAGGCCTTTGATGAGTTCCCTGATCTCGATGATCTGCTTGGGGTCCAGCCCCACGGTCGGCTCGTCCAGGATCAAAACCTCGGGGTCGGACACCAGGGCCTGCGCCAAACCCACCCTTTGCCGGTAACCTTTGGAAAGCCGGCCCAAAAGTTCCTTGGCTACATGGGTGATCCCGCATTCTTCCATCACTTTGCCCACTTGTCTGGAGATGGCGGCGCCGGTCAGGCCTTTGAGGGCGGCGGAAAACTCGAGGAACTCTTTTGTCCGCATGTCGGGATACAGAGGAACGCTTTCCGGAAGGTATCCGATATGTTTCCTGACTGCCAGGGAATTTTTATTGACGTCGTGTCCGGCGACCCGGACGGTCCCTGAGGTGGCGGTCAGAAAACCCGTGATAATGCGCATGGTCGTGGTCTTGCCCGCCGCGTTGGGGCCGAGAAAACCAAGGATCTCCCCTTTTTTAACTTCAAAGGAAATGTCCTGCACCGCGGTCTTGGTGCCGAAATTTTTTACCAGATGCTCGACTTCGATCATTTTCACTCCTGAATTGTTGTGGAAAAAAATTCTAGTGAAAAACCATTTTATTGTCAAGTGTTCCCAAGGCCTTCTTTCGGACAAACCTGGCCCCGCGTCCCCCGGACAATTTTTAGCTTGTCAAGGACAACAGGCAAAAAATGAGGTAATATATTCCGATGTTAACGCCTAGCTGCCATTCTCATAAGGAGGAATATATGAAACTGAAATTTTTACTCGCCTTTATAGTCCTTTTTACCTCAAGCAGCGCCTTTGCTTCCTATCGGGAATTCAAGGTCCTTAAAGAGATCCGCGTGCCGGGCGACGGCGGCTGGGACTACCTCACCATGGACAACTCGGAGCGCCTGCTCTATGTTTCCCACGGGACCCAGGTGGATGTCGTCAATGTGGACCGCGCCAAGGTCGTGGGCTCCATCCCCAACACCCCGGGCGTGCATGGCGTTGCCCTGGCTAACCAGCTGAGCCGGGGATTCACCAGCAACGGCAGGGCTTCCACGGTCACCATGTTCTGGCTCAAGAACCGCAAGTTCATAAAAGAAGTCCCGGTCGGAGGCAATCCGGACGCTATCCTTTACGAACCCTACACCAACCAGGTATTTACCTTTAACGGCAGGAGCCAGACCGCCACGGTCCTGGAAGGGGCTACAGGCAAAGTAACGGCCACTCTGGACATGGGCGGTAAACCTGAATTCGCGGTCTCCGACAACAAGGGAACGGTCTGGGTCAATGTGGAAGACAAGAACGAGATCCTGCGCATTGACGCCATGAACCTGACCGTGACGGCCCAATGGACCCTGGCTCCCGAAGGCCAAAATCCGACCGGCCTGGCCATGGATGTCGTCCACCGCCGGCTCTTCTCGGTCTGCGGCAACAAGACCATGGTGGTCATGGACGCGGACCGCGGTAAGGTGATCTCCGACCTTCCCATCGGCGAACACCCGGACGCCTGCGCCTTTGATCCCAAGAACGAACTTATTTTCTGTTCTTGCGGCGACGGGACGCTCACGGTCATCCACGAGGACTCACCCGACACCTACACCGTCATGCAGACCGTGGACACCCAAAAAGGCGCCAGGACCATGGCCCTTGACCTTAAAAGGCACCGCGTCTACCTGGCCGTGGCCGATTTCGGCCCAGTGCCGGAGGCCACAGCGGACAAACCCCATCCCCGGCCAAGCATCCTTCCCGGGACCTTCAAGATACTCATAGTGGGACGGTAACCAAAGTGGTTCGGCAAAAGAAGTCCATCCAACCCATCCGCATCTGGACGGTTTTTGTCAGGGCGTTCAACCGGTTCAACAGCATCGATGGTTCGCACCGGGCCGCCGCCTTTGCTTATTTCGCCTTTTTCGCCCTGTTCCCCCTGGCCATCCTGTTCATCACCATTGCTTCGGATTTTATCAGCCAGGACTTCGCGGTCCAACAGGCCACCCATTATATCCAGAGCTATTTGCCTTTGACCGACCGGACCCAGACATTTATGACCGGGGCCATCTCCGGGCTGACCCGGGCCAGGGCCAGGGCCGGCACCCTGGCTTTTCTTTCCCTTTTCTGGGTGGCGGTCGGTTTTATCACAACCCTGCTTTCGGCCGCTGACCGGGCCTGGAATATCCCCCAGTCCAGCTGGTGGAAATTGCCTCTCAAAGGGTTTATTTTACTGGTCTGCATGATGATCGCCCTGCTCCTCGGGATTTTCGTGCCTCTAATCAACCGCTTTTTGGTCAGAGGCCGCCTTTTATCCGAGCAGGGCTACATGCTGGTTTTTATCCTGCGCCACTTGGTCCTCCCGCTCGTGGTTTCCTTTTTCAGTCTGCTCATTTTTTATAAACTTGCCCCCCAGCGGCCCACTCGTTTTACTCATGTCTGGCTGGGAGCCCTGAGCGCCACCGTCCTGCTGGCTGTGGCGGAGAGCCTTTTCGTCAGCTATCTGACCAAATACGCCAGCCTCAACGCGGTCTACGGCACTTTTGGCGGTATCATCGCCCTGCTCCTTTGGGTCTATATTTCCGGCGGCATCCTCATCTATGGCGCCTGCCTCTGCGCCTGCCAGGCAGAATTGGAAGAACAACGCTAAGCCTTCAAGCTAAAGACTAATGAAAGGGTTATTTTAAACAACGATGAATACTGGTTATCAAATAAAACGTAAATTTAACGAGGCTGCCAACAAATATGATGCGCAGCGCAAAATATTCATCCCATTTCTCCAAGACTATTATGAATCCGGGGTAAATTTTTTAGCATTGCAGGATTATAAGAACATATTGGATTTGGGTGCTGGCACAGGCCTGCTGACCAAAATACTTTTCGATCGTTTTCCCAAGGCAAATTTTACTTTGGTGGATATTTCAGAAGAAATGCTGAATAGAGCTAAAAACAGGTTTGCCGGTCACTCTAATTTTCATTTTATTGTCGATGATTTTTCCCAAAAACTTCCCAACCAAAAATACGACCTTATTGTTTCGGCACTATCTATTCATCACCTTAAAGCAGCCAATAAAATTAAATTATATGGGGCAATACTGAACATGCTGAAACCTAAGGGGTGTTTTTTGAACATTGATCAATACAATGCAAAAGATAAGGCTATCAACAAAAAATACGAAACATTGTGGATCAATAACATCAAAAATAATCTCCTGGCTATAAAGAATCCTGGAGAGCTTATTAAATGGAAACAAAGAAGAACTCTGGATAAGGAAACAACCGTTGAAAAAGAAATGATGGAACTAAAAAGGACCGGATTCAAAAAAGTTGAATGTCTTTATAAGTATTGGAAATTCGCTGTGATCATAGGCAACAAATAAGAGTTTACTGATCGAAATTTGCCAAGGAGATTGCATGGGCCAGCCGGAAGAACCCAAATGGAATGCGGGAGATTATGCCAAAAATTCCTCGGCCCAGTTGGGCTGGGCCCGGGAGCTTATCGACAAACTTAAGCTCAAGGGAAATGAATCCATCGTGGACATCGGCAGCGGCGACGGCAAGGTCACGGCCATGCTGGCGCAGGCGGTCCCCGACGGCCTTGTGCTCGGCCTGGATGCCTCAGAGCAGATGGTCAGCCACGCCGCTGAACAGTTTCCCTCCAGCCAGTATTCCAACCTTTCCTTCACCCGCATGGACGCCCAGGATATCCGGCTGCCCCGGCAGTTCGACCTGGCCTTTTCCAGCGCCACCCTGCACTGGGTCAAAGACCAATTAAAGGTCCTGGCCGGTGTCAGGGACTGCCTCAAACCAGGCGGAAAACTCCTTTTCCAGATGGGCGGAGCCGGCAACGCCAAGGACATCATTGACACCATCGCCGGAGAGGTCATACAGCGTCCCCGCTGGAAACCCTACTTTAAAGACATGGTCTCCCCCTACTTTTTTTACGGCCCTGAAGAATACCGGAACTGGCTGGAACAAAGCGGTTTTAAACCGGTCCGCGTTGAACTGATAGGCAAAGATATGGAGCAAAACGGCGTGGAAGGATTGAAAGGCTGGCTCAGGACGACTTGGTTCCCTTACATTGACCGGGTGCCCGAGCACCTGCGTGATGCTTTTTTGAACGAGATCGTTGGAGCCTATATCAGCGGTTTCCCGCTGGACGCCAAAGGGAACACCCATGTTCACATGGTCCGCTTGGAGGTTGAGGCCCTAGCGCCCTGAGGGATTCAGCAGGCGTCACAAGATATGACCCCGGCACTGGGTAGGTTGACCGTAAATATCCCCTTTTTGAATTCCCTTTTCTCCTCTTTTTGCAACCGGCCCTGGCAGTCAAATATTCGCATCTTACGCTGGCCCAAATCCTCCGCAAACTCCAGCACCAAATGGTCCTGGCCCGTAGCGTTGATGATCAGCAGTTTGACCGGGATTTTTACTCCCAGATTGACGACAAGGCTTTCGCCATATACAGCGACCAGCCGTTTTTTGGCTGTGTCGGCTGTCACCATAGGATAGCCGACTTCTGGATGCAAAGGTTTGATGTTCCCATCCATCAGCACATCAACATTTTCCCGCCAAAAACTCAGGCACCACCGCACCATATTCAGATGGGCCGGGCTGAGTTTGTCTAACAGCATAGAAACCTGAGGCACGCCGAACATGGAGTTCAAAAACTGCAGGCTAGCCGCCTCTACCGGGTCGTCGTAATTCCACATCATCGGGTCAGCGTGCACGGCGGTCTTCCCTACGAGCAAACGGATATCCAGGGTCCGCTGGCGGTTCTGCAAAAGGTCGTAGGGGCAGTCCGCTGCCCGGAACATATTGCCGTACTTTCTCATCACGGGGCCCACATATCCCTGCCTGAACTCGACCAAAAGCTCCGGATTGATGCGCTTCACCCGCTCCATTATTTCGGTCATCAGCCGGTCCGTGGCCTCAGTGACCGCCACAAAGTCCTGGCCTTTCTCGGATTTTTGCACATCTTCATAGCAGGTGGCAAAACTATCCACAAAATCCAGCTTTAGTCCGTCCAGTTTCCAATCCCTGACCGCATGCTCCAAAGTTCCGGCCAGATATTCCCTGACCTCGGGAAAACGGGGGTCCAGCACTATGGCGTCCCCATTATCCCGCAAAGCCATATTCTTGAAACGCTGGTAAGCTTTGGTCTTTTTGCCCATCAGGGATATGGAGAACCAGAGCAAATATTTCATTCCCAGCTGGTGGACTTTAGCCACATGAGCCGCCATGTCCGGGATGCGCTTACTGGAGACCTGCCAGTCGCCGGCAAAAGCATAGCCCCGCTGTTCATCCTCTGTTTCCCAGCCGTCATCCATGGTCATGGAATGAAAACCCAGTTCCCTGGCCAAAGCGCACTGCTTTTCTATGCTCGCGGCCGACACAGCCTGGTGAAAACTGTACCAGGTTGAATACATAGGCAGTTTGCCGTCAGAGGGCACCTTGCAGGGAGGATAAAGCCCCAGACCAGCCCACCACTCCTGCACTTCCCGCAATGCCTCATAATATGGTATATCCCTCGTGTCCAACCGCAACCTGACCTCATAATGATCTATGGCCGGATGAAGTTTGGTAAAAAAGGTTAGCGCACAAATAAACGCGCCGGTCTCTTCACGCAACCCGGCTTTCCTTTGTATATAGTGCAGGGCATCCGAACAGGCAAAAGTTAAACGGTTGGCTCCGGTTTGGCTGAATAAACAGCATACCGGCGAAGAATCCGCGGCCTCGGACTCCAGGGGCTTATTCCAATCTGTGTAAAGAAAATTATGCACATTGCCCTGGGGCGCCCAAAAACACTGGATATCCTTGCCCGGGAAAACCCAGTTCAGGGATATAGGTTTAGGCACCTCCGGTTTCGGCGCGGTAAGGGTCAGCGTCACTACCTCCAACCCCGGCTGGACGGTTTTGGCCCTTAGCTCCGCCTTAAAACCCCCCAACTCCCCCTCTACCCTGACCTCGATATTTCCTGGTTTAATGCTGTTCATTTATGACCTCCAATTTTATTTTCCCGTTTTTGGCTCACTTTTTATTCTGCAAATAATTTCCTTTGCCAAAGACCTTTCTTTCCCCAATTAATTTCCCCTTTTTATAGGTGCTTTCAATAAGCACATGACTTTTGCCAAAAGCCTTTCTTTGTTTAATTAATTCCCCATCTTTATAGGTATTTTCCGTAAGCACATTATTTTGTTTATCATAGGATATTGATACACGCTCTCTATTTTGTAAATCGGGAAGCAATATGAAATGAGTATTAAAAACTATAGCCGCTAAAAAAAGACACAACAAAATATTCACAACACCAATGATTTTTAAAACCCATAAACCAAGGGCCTTGTGCCTATCATTTAGGCCATTTTGTATCCATCCCATCCTTGCCATACTTTTTTCTGAGATTAAAACTAGCCCAAATAAAAAAACTGATAAAGACAAAATGAAAGAGCCATAAATATGTATTGTACGCGAAAGGGAATCCAATTGATCAGCTTGGCCGTTCATAAATATTTTCAATAATACAGAGATCAAATCCAATAATCCAAAGATGGTCAAGCAGATACATACCAAAACAAACAGTCTACTGATCTTTTGATTCCTTTGTTTTCGCCTATTTATATATACCAATAGAATGATGCCCAAAATAAATACAAAAAAATAAAATAACAACAAAGATAAATTAGAATCAATCGTTAAAAGAAGAACTATCAACGATATGAGCCACACGGAGGTTACTCCCCTATGCTTTTCCCAAAGACCTTTCAAATTAAATCCCATTTTTTACCACCTCTATTTTTGTGTTTTCCATCTCCCCTGCCTGCCCTATCAGATTGTCATTGCGGCTGAATAGTCTGAATGACTATTCAACGGGCAGTTACCGCAGATACTTATAAAGTAGTGCCCCGTCGGAGCGTAAGCGACGAAGCAATCTGATACTAACCATAGATTGCTTCGCTTTGCTCGCAATGACTTCTTAAAAAAATGCCGCGCACCACTATGCGCGCCCCTATCGTCCGGCTCGTTTTACTGACACCTGTATTTTAGCAGAAACCTAGCGGGATACCTTGGAGGGCTATTCTTTGACTATTTGCGGGTTTGCGCAAACCTGCAAGTGAGAGAACTAGATAATTATGGATTATAGGGACTGAAGTAATGGAGGATTTAAAGCAGACGGGTTTTGCTTAGAAGTTCACTTGGAGTAGAAATGGGGTGCCAGTTCCTGCTCTGGGATAAAGCGGGAAGACTGGCGCAGAATGGCCTTTAATGTGCCTGTATCTAATTCTGTATGGTTGGGAATCGTCAGGGTTTGTTTCTCCCCCAATGAACCTGTTCGCCTCAGTTTGACATGGCTGCCTTTTTGGGCATGGATGGAGAAACCAAATTGGGAAAATATCTGTATGAGTTCTTTTCCGGAAAGTCTTTTGAGTTTAGGCGACACTAGCGGCAGGTTCCAATTCCATGGTAACTAGCAGATTGGGATTATTGACCAGCCCCATCTCCTGAAGGTTTTCGCCCTCCAGATGAAGTGCAACGGCCTCCTGAAGATTACGGACCGTTTCATCGATCGTTTTCCCCTGGGTGACTACCGGGATTTCAAGGCATTCCCCCACATAAAATTTCTCACCTTTAAAAACATAGGCTTTAATAGTGTGCTGCATGATTCCTCCTGTTCCTAATTATACACGGATGAGAATCAAAGTAATACCATTTCCTAACTAATGAAAAGGCTCACATCTTCTTCAATTTCGCGTATTTGAGCAGGAGATTTTTCCTGCCAGCGTTAAGGAACGACACCACGGCTTTGGCCTTGTCTCCCTTGCCTGTCTTGGAAATTACCGTGCCCCGGCCAAACTCAGGATGGACCACCCTGTCGCCCAGACTGACCTTGACCAGCGGAGCTTCATCACCTTCAGAAGGTGCTTCTTGGTTTTCATCCGTGATAAAAGTGGGCTGCGGTTCAAAACCCTCCTCTATTTTCTGCTTTATCCTGAGGTTTTCCTCGAACCGCTCCACAGGCATGGACCGGCCCACAAACCCCCGCTCCTCCTCCAGCAAGGCCGGGTCTATCTCCTCTACAAAACGGGAAACCGGGTTCCAGACCGGGTTGCCGTAGGACCGGCGCTGGACGCTGGCGGTCAGATAGAGCTTTTCCCTGGCCCGGGTCATGCCCACATAGCAAAGCCGGCGTTCCTCCTCGATGCCGAAATCCTCGTTTATGGAGTTGTTATGGGGAAAAAGGCCTTCTTCCATGCCGGTCAGGAACACATAGGGAAACTCCAAACCCTTGGCATTGTGGATGGTCATTAGGGTCACGGCCTTGGTTTTGTCCGTCAGCTTGTCCACATCCTGCACCAGGGCTACCTGTTCCAAAAACCCCGACAGAGTGGGGTTCTCGGCTTTTTCCTCATAGTCCTTGATGGCGTTGACCAGCTCCTTGACGTTCTCCGCGCGGTTCTTGGCTTCCGAGCTGTCGTCAGCCTGCCAGTATTTGAGGTAGCTGCTTTTTTCCAGCATCTCTTTGACCACCTCAAAAGGCGAAGCGTTCTTGGTTTTTTGCCGCAGGTCCTCCAACAACTGGTAAAACCCGGTCAGGCTTTCCAGCTGGCGGGGGCTCAGCCCGGATATTTCCTTGGCCCGGCCCAGGCCGTGGTAAAGGTTGATCCCTGCCTGGAAGCAAAACTCCCTGACCCTGCCTACGCACACGTCCCCCAAACCGCGGGAAGGCACATTGATGATGCGCATCAGGCTCACGCTGTCCAAAGGATTGACCAGCAGGCGGAGGTAGGCCAGCACGTCCTTGATCTCCATGCGTTCGTAAAAACTCACGCCGCCGATGACAATGTAGGACACGCCCTCCATCCGCAAAGCGTCCTCAAAGTTCCTGGACTGGGCATTGGTGCGGTAGAGCACCACAAAGTCCGAGCAGGGCCTGGCCTCACGCATCCTGACGCGCTGGATCTCGCTGACCACCCGGCCGGCCTCTTCCCTCTCGTCCACGGTCTGCAGGAATTTGACCTTTTCGCCTTCCCCCCTGGCCGTCCATAAAACTTTATCCTTGCGCTGGGTGTTGTTCTTGATGACCATCCAGGCCGCTTTGAGGATAAACCCATAGGAACGGTAGTTCTGCTCCAGCTTGATGAGCTTGGTGCCCGGATAGTCCTCCTCAAAACGCAGGATGTTGCGGATGTCCGCGCCCCTGAACCGGTAAATGCTCTGGTCCTCGTCGCCCACGACCGTGAGATTGAGACGCCGTGCCGCCAGGAGCTGGGTCAAAACATACTGGGCCGTGTTGATGTCCTGGTATTCGTCCACCATGATGTAGGGAAACCGGTCCTGCCAGCGCCGTAAAACTTCAGGATGTTCCCGGAAAACCCGGATGGTCAGGGAGATGATGTTATCGAAATCCAGGGCGTTGTTGGCCTTGAGCTTTTTTTCGTAGAGCTGGTAGATCTTGGCCGCGTTCTGCTGGTAGGGCGTGTCCGCGCTGTCCTCGTATTCCTGCGGCCCGATAAGCTCGTTTTTGCAGCCCGAAATAGTGCCCAAGACCGTCCTGGGCCGCAGGGCTTTTTCGTCCTTGTTGAGCTCCAGGACGCACTCCTTGACCAGCCGCTCGCTGTCGTCCGTGTCGTAGATGACAAAATCCTTGGTATATCCGAGAACCTGGATCTCTTTGCGCAGTATCCTGACGCAGCTGGAATGGAAAGTGGACACCCAGATATCCCGGCTCTTGGAGCCCACCAGCTTGACCACCCTCTCCCGCATTTCCTGCGCCGCCTTGTTGGTAAAGGTCACGGCCAGGATGTGCCGGGGGTCCACCTTTTTCTCTTTGATAAGGTAGGCGATGCGGTAGGTGATGACGCGGGTCTTGCCGCTCCCGGCTCCGGCCAGGATAAGCAAGGGCCCGTCGCCGTAGGTGACGGCTATTTTTTGCTGCTCATTGAGGTCTTTTAAAAGATGCTCCATAGAGAGAGGTTACCGGGGCGGGCGAGGCGGGGTCAGGACGCACTGGGTGCAGCCCAGCGAATCAAATCCCAAAATAACGGCTTTTTTCTTATGGGCGCTGAATTCCACAATACTGCCGGCCTCCAGCTTCCAGTGGTCCGGGTCGTTGTCCGCCAAGCCCAGGGCCGGGCCGCGGTCTATCTCCATCCGGATGGTATCGGTCTCGCGCAGGACCGCCCAGTGGATGGGGTTGGTGGAATTGACGATGGCCAGGCCCAGGCCCTGCCGGAAACTGCCCTGGGTCAGGGACCTGAAATAAGCCGTGGACCCGAAGGCCGAAGCCACCACCATGCCGTCCCCGATGATCTCCTCGGCCACATACGGCTGGCCGTTGACGTAAAGCCGGAACCGCACGGCCGAAGCCGGCTTGGTGATGTGCACGCCCACTTCGTTCAGGCCGACCTTGCGTTTGCCGTGCCAGCGCATCTCCACCTTGGGAAAAAGTTGGCGCGGCAGCTTGCCCCTGACCAGGCGGCCCAGGATACTCTCTATGGTGTGCTCCGGGCACGGCAGGCAGTGGTCCTTGGAGCGAATGGGCACTTTAGGGATGCCGGGATATTTGCATTCAGCGCCGACCAAAGTGCCGTCCCCGCCGTAAGTGATGATGACCTGGGGATTGCTTTTGACTTCTTTTATCTTAAATTGGGAAAAATAGGCCCTGACTTTCTCTGCCTTTTTGCCCAGTAAAAGCGCACGCATGTTATGTCTCCCCTGTTTTAGTAGTTCCTTCTGGCGGCAAAATTAAAAGAGTAAAAATACTTTTTCCATGACTGTTCCGTGGAGAAAAACTGGTTGCTTCCCGCGAAAAAATCGCACCAGGCCTCACGGACACGGGCTAATTCTTTTAACCGGCTCTTATTTCTGACATCTCCCATGGTCATATCCATGAGGTCCAGAGAACGCTCAAAAGCCCTTTGCCCGTAATCTTTGTTCTTATTCCGCCAGCCCAGCGACCGCTCCACTTCACTTCCCACATTCGCCATCTGCTCAACAAAAGAAAGCTGCTGCCATCGGTCCAGAACCGCCTGTTGATCCTGCGAGCTCATCTACTGATCCTCTTGTCCACGATCTTTCTTATTTTACCCTGGATATTTATATCATCCACACCCCTGCTGCGATTGCCCTGGGACGGCCTCAAATTTATCATGGAATCAAACTCAACGAACGCGTCGCCCGGTTGTTCCGGGTACAGATTGACGCCCCAGAGGTCTTGCTGTTGCGATCCATCCTGCAAAAGCAAGGCTTCCAGGTCGCTATGCAGCTCACCGTCCAAGGCTACAATCTCCCTTTCCACGTCCACGACCACTTTGACCAGGTCGCCAAACTTGGCCGACGCCATCTTTTTCAATTCATCCAAAGCCATTGTTTTATCTAATATCTTCATAATAGCCGCGCTCTTTTCTCGCCATGTAATATCTGCGGAACCATCTTACCATATTACAAATTACGCAAAGCTTTTCCAGTTCATAAAATCTTTATCCCGGTACAGCTTATCCACATCCAGGGCGACACGGACCTCGCGGCTGCGCAAAAAACCCGCAATGGGTTTCAGCTGCATACCGACGGCCGCCAAAAAATCTCCCTTGAGGCTGGCGATGAACGGCCTACCCTGGCCCTGCAATGAATAGGCTCCGGCCTTATCCAAGGGTTCTCCGCTGGCCACATACTGCCTGATGTCCTGTTCGCTCATCTTTTTGAACTCCATTTCAATTTTCTCGGTGTCCATGGTCGCGGCGCCGCTAATACTGTCCACAACGAACACCGCTGTCCAGATAAGGTGTTTCCTACCCCGCAGCTTGCCCAAAATGGCTACGGCATCCTCTTTATCCTTGGGCTTGCCCACGGCCTCGCCGTCCAGCTCGATCAGGGTATCGCTGGCAATGATGATGGCTCCGGGAAAATCTTTTTCCACCGAGCCGGCTTTGGCCAGGGCATAGTCCGCCACCATCTTGCTCACCCGTTGGCTGCTTGTGGCCGGCTCCTCGAACTTCGGGGCTACGACCTCAAAGGGTACGCCCAGCAGGGACAGGATCTCCCTGCGCCGGGGCGAGGTAGAAGCCAGGATGATCTTCCGGTCAGTTCCGTTCATAGAGGGTTTTGTCCTTGAGATAAGGTTTTAACAAACCAGCGACTTCGCTACTGCTGTTGGTATGGACCAGCTGAGCCCGCAACTGGCTGGCGCCCTCAAACCCGGAACAATACCAGGCCAGGTGCTTGCGGATAGCCGCGAACCTTTGCCTGCCCCTGAATTTTTCAAAAAGTTTTGCCTGCTCCAGGGCTGTTGTCAGCCTCTCGGCCGGGCTCACCCTGGTTTCTTTTAAGGTGCTAGTCCCCTTTTTACGGAAAGTTTTGAGGCCGCTGAAAACCCAGGGATTGCCCAAAGCAGCCCGGCCTATCATCACCCCGTCCACTCCGGTTTCCCGCACCCTTTGCCGCGCCTGTCCCAGGGAGTCGATATCGCCGTTACCGAGGATGAGCGTCCCTGACCCCCTGGCCATCCGGACCGCGTCCCCAATGGCTTGCCAGTCAGCGTCGCCCTTGTAGGCTTGGGCCAAAGTCCTTCCATGGATGGTGATGGCCTGGGGCTTCATCTCCAAAAGGAAAGGAAGCCATTCTTTAATGGTGTTCTTTTGGACGCCCAGCCGTGTCTTGACAGAGACAGGGATAAGCCCGGGCTTGGCTTTTTTACGGCGGCTGGCCAGCCACTTTTCCTCGAACCAGCGTTTTACTTTGGGCTTTTGGTTGAACAGGTTAACTTCGCCGCTGCCTGCCCACTGCTCCACGCCCCTCTTGGTCATTCTGATGATGGCCTGGGCTCTTTCCGGCTCTTTGATGAGACTGGCGCCGCTTCCTTTGGAAGCAATGCCCCGGGCCGGGCAGCCCATGTTGATGTCCACCCCGTCGAACCCCATGGCGCAGACCAGCTGGCTGGCCAGGAAAAAATCCTCGGGTTCATACCCGAAAAGCTGGGCAATGACCGGCCGTTCGCTCTCGTGATAGACCAGGCTTAAGAGTTCGCTTTCCACGGCATAAAGGATCCCCTTGACGCTGACGAACTCGGTCACCATAAAATCAGGCTTGGCGACGAGGGCCACGATCCTGCGGAAACTGGTGTCCGTGATGCCGTCCATGGGCGCCAGTCCCACGAAGGGTTTGGGAAGGGTCTTCCAGAGGTCGGTTGGATTTATGCGGGGAGCGGTCACCAGAGCTGTTTGCCGATGAGGTTTTCCACGGTGCCTTCCAGGTTTTCGTTCTTGGCCTTTTCCTCGATCTGCGCGAACACCGGGGGCAGGAAACCGGCCCTGATCTCATCCAGGAAAGCCTGGGCCCTGACCTTGGTCTCCTTGTAACTCTCCGGCCGTTTGATGGCAAAGTTGAGCATGGTCACGGCCGCCGGCGTGCTCCTCTCCTGCTGGAGCAGTCTGGCCATACCCACGCACGCTTCCAGGGTGGCGGGCAAAGACCTGGTGGACCAGGCCATTTTCAAGGCTTCGGGGTAGAATTTTTTGTACTCCAGAAAATCCTCTTTGGCGTAGGCGATATCTCCCAAGCCGCACAGGCAGAACGCCTGCCCGGAGCTGTAATTGATCTTCTTGAAGGCGTCCTCGGCCTCGAGGATGAACTGTTTGGCGACCGGCAGTTCCCCTTTATCCAGAGTCACGGCCGCCAGGTGCAGGAGGCACCAACCCAAAGACACCTTGTCCTCGGTCCCTTTCAGGATGTTGAGACTTTCTTCCAAAAGTTTCTGACCCTCGTCCTTTTTACCCTCCAAAAAAGAGGAATAGCCGATATTATCAAGCACCCACCCCTCTTCCCAGGAATGGTCGATGGTCCTGAAAGTGTCCAGGCTGTTGAGGCTGAGCTGTTTGGCCACGCTGTACTCGCCCATAAACCGGGCCAGCTCGCCCAGGGCGTTGAGGCACCAGCCCAGGGCCCACTTGGAATTGCGCTTCTTGGCCATCTCCAAACTTTCCAGTAGGCGTTCCTTGGCGGTCGGGAAATCCCCCTTTTCCATGGCCACCCGGCTGAGGTGGTTCAGGGCCCACATGGTCCCGTGGGCGTCGTTAGTGTCCTTGAATATTTCCAGGCTGTCGGTATACAGGCGGCTGGCCCTGGCCAGGTCCTGGTGCAGGGTGATGCCTCCCAAATGGATCTGCGACCAGGCCACGCCCTCCCGGTCGCCCATTTTCTTGAACAGCTCCAGGGCCTCCTCCACCAGGTTCTGGGCGCCAAGGCTGTTGCCGGTCAGGGTCTCTATCTTGGCCAGCTTGACCAGGGTCTGGGCCAGGTCGCCGTAATTCTTTCCCCGCCGGAAGATGGACAGGCCTTCGTTGAGCACGGCTCTGGCTTTTTCCAGCCGCCCCAGGCTGACCAGGAAATTGCCCCGGCCGAAAAGGAGCCTGCCCAGGAACATAGCCTGCTCCTGGGAAGAGACGCCGGAGGCCCTGGAATGTTTGCGGATGCTTTCCGCGGCCAGGGCCATGGCCTCTTCGCCTTCGGCTTTGAGCGCCCTGCTTTCAAAATACTTAAAAACCTGCTGGAACATCTTGGACAGTTCTTCGCTTTTGCCTTTCTGGGAAGCCCACTGCCAGGCCTGGACCACATTAGCGGTTTCCTCGGCCGTCTCCTGGAAAAACTTGTCCTGCTTGGGCCGTTCGGCGTCCGGGACCAAACGGGAGGAGAACATGGCGTAATAGGCACAATGCCGGTCAAAGATATCCTCGCGTTCTCCCGGGTTTTCTTGCAGGTTTTCCGCGGCAAATCGCCGCAGCAGCTCCGGCATCTCATAACGGCCGGAATCGTCCCGGTATAGCCAGGACTTTTGCACGAACTGGTTGAGCAGTGGCAGAGTCGTCTGGCAGACGGTCTCGGCGGCCTCCCGGGAAAAACCGTTGCGGAACACGGACAGACGGAGGATATGCCTTTGCTGTTCCCTGTCCAGACGGTCCCAGGACTCCTCAAAAACGCTCCGCAGGTCCCGGTGCTGGCCGGAGACCGGCTGGCCGCCATAGGACAGGAAATCAAAATGGCTTTCCATCTCATGGGCGATCTCCGAGCAGGTCATGGAACGCACCATGGAGGCGGCCATTTCCACCGCCAGGGGCATCCCCTGCACCATCCGGCATATCTTGGCCACGGCGGCCTGTTCTTTGGCGTTGGGGCTGAAATTGGGCTGGACCCGGCGGGCACATTCTTTAAAAAGGTTGACCGACTCGAAGTTGACCAGCTCCTGGGTCGTGTTGGGCTGAGGAAAATTCAGGCCGGCAAGCGTGATGAGCCACTCGCCCTGGGTGTTGACCTGCTCGCGGGTCGTGATGACCACCTTGAGCTTTTGGGCCATCGCCAGCATATCCAGAATGAGCTTGGATTCCCCCAGGAGACGGTCGAAATGGTCCAGGATCAGGATCATCTCCTTTTCCCTCAGGTAGGCCAACAGCTGGTCTCTCAGGTTTTCCCAGCTTCTGGGCGCCATCTTGAGGGTGGAAACAATGGACGAAACAAGCTGTTCCCCGTTGCTGACAGAGTCCAAAAGCACGTAATAGACGCCGTGGCCGTAATTTTCGATGCGCTCAGCCGCGGCCTGCAAGGCCAGCCTGGTCTTGCCCATGCCCCCGCTGCCCACGAGGACCATCAGCCTGCAGCTGGGGTTGTCCAGAAGCTTCAGGGCGTTTTTCATATCCTGGTCCCTGCCGATGAATGGAGTGGTCTGGTAAGGAAGGTTTTGAGACCGTCCCGACAAAGAGCGCAGGGGCGGAAACTCTTTGTTCTTGAGGTCTGGATGGATAAGGCCGTAAATCTTTTGCGGTTCGCCAAGATCTTTGAGGAGATGCACGCCCAGGTCCTCGAACACGGCATTGGCCGGAGGCTGGATCTCCTTGACGATAAGCGGACTGACCAGAATCTGGCCGCCCCAGCCCACGCTTAAAAGCCTGGCGGTGCGGTTGACATCAGGGCCGAAATAGTCCTCGTCCCTGACCTCGGCGATGCCGCCGTGTATGGCCATGCGGATGCGGATGTCGCCGATTGGTCCCCACGGCTCCTTTTGGAATAGCTTTTGCACCTCAATGGCGCACTGCAGAAGGTCGCCTTTTTCGAACACGGCGAACACCCCGTCTCCGGTGTGCTTGATGATACGGCCTTTGAACTTGGCGATCTGCTCCTTTAAAATGGCGTCGTGCCGGAGCAGCACCTTGCTCATCTCGGCATTATGTTTTTCCCACTTTTCCGTGGAACCTTCGATATCGGTGAACAAGAAATAAAGCACCCGTACTCCTTTTTCCGGACCAAGACTATCTTGAACCTATTATACTTGAAAAAGCATTACTTCAAAGACTGGCGGCCCCTACAATTTTCTTGTGCTTGAATAAAACATACTCCTTATAACCGGCTTGCCTGGCCAGGTCGGCTCCGGCCTCAAAACCCGCGGCCACTTCCTGGGGGGCATGCGCGTCCGAACCAAAGGTAATGGGGACCCCGGCCTCCCCGTAGATCTTCAGAGCCTCCAAAGAGGGGTAGATCTCCTGGACAGGCTTGCGCAACCCAGCTGTGTTGATCTCCACGACCACCCCCGACTTTTGGAAAGCTTCTGCGGTCCGTCGTATCTCCATGGTCAGGTCGGTCTTGGGCCGGTGCCCGAATTTTTTGGGCAGGTCCACGTGCCCCATGATCTGGAACAGGCCGGATTCCGCGCTTTTTCTCAGCAAACTATAGTAATCACGGTAAGTCTTTTCCACATCCACGCCGTTCCATTTTTCTGTGGCGTTAGGGTCGTCAAAAGCCCAGTCCCCGATAAAGTGCACGGACCCGATGATATAATCATAGGGATAGGCTTCCACAACAGCCCTGGTCTGTTTTTCATATCCAGGCAAGTAATCCGCTTCCAGGGCTATCCTGACCCGGGTCTTACCGGTAAAGCGGGCTCGGACCTCCTCGATCATCCTGTGGTATTCGGGCACCTGGGCCCTGCTCATGGTGATCGAAGGGTCATCGTGGGATAAAAGCGGGGCGTGGTCGGAAAAACCAATCTCCTCCAGGCCGAGGCTGATGGCCCTTTCCACGAATTCGCTGGGCGCCCCGCCCGCGTGCCCGCTCAAGGGAGTGTGCATATGATAATCGCATAGGGGGTTCATGGTGGCATTATAACCGCAACAGGAGAAAATTGGCAGTCTGGTCATGACCCACAAATACCTCGTCTTGCCTTAGCTTCAGCCTGTGTAATATAATCCGACCATCCTGTTTCACGGAGCTGAATATGCCCAAAGGCTTATACCTCATGGACGAATACTCCTATACCCACGCCTATGGCCCAGAAGTGCGGCAACAGATCGCCGAGTTGGTGGATATTTACGCCCCTCACCAGACCAGGGACACGCTCAAAAACAACCCAGCAATTTTAGCTCAAGCTGACATTATCTTCTCCGGCTGGGGCATGCCCTTGTTGGACCAGGCCTTTTTGGACGCCGCCCCCCGGCTCAAAGCTGTTTTTTACGCTGCCGGGTCCATCCGCTCCTTTATTACGGATGAATGCTGGAAACGGGGCATTGTCATCACCACGGCCGCCGAAGCCAACGCCGTCCCTGTGGCCGAATACACTTTGGCCTGCATTACCTTTGGGCTGAAAAAAGCGTTTGGTTATGCCAGGTCGGTCCGGGAGGCAAAGACGTTCCCCGAAAGCGTCAATGTCCCCGGCGCTTTTGACAGTAAGGTGGGACTCGTTTCCCTGGGATTGATCGGGCGTTTGGTCGCGCAAAAACTGCAACAAATGGATGTGACGGTTTTGGCCTATGACCCCTTTGTATCCGCTCCAGCGGCGTCGCAGCTCGGGGTAAAACTGGTTTCCCTTACGGAGATCTTTTCGCAGTGCGACGTGGTCTCTTTGCACACACCCTGGCTCAAGCAGACCGAGAATATGGTCGGCGCCAGCCTGCTCTCCTCCATGAAACCTGGCGCTGCCTTTATCAACACGGCCCGGGGAGCCGTGGTCAATGAAAAAGAAATGATCGCGGTGCTGGCCAAGAGGCCCGACCTGCAGGCAATTTTGGATGTCACCCACCCTGAACCGCCGGAGGCGGACTCCCCCCTTTACGCTCTGCCCAATGTGTTTTTGACCCCCCATCTGGCCGGGTCTATGGGGCCCGAGATCATGCGCATGGGCCGTTACATGGTGGAAGAGTTGCGGCGTTACCTCAAAAGCGAGCCCTTGCGCTGGCAAGTGACCAGGGAAAAAGCGGAAATAAGCGCGTAGCAAAGAAAGACCTTCTTGCCGCTGCCCATTTAACTCCTGACCTCAACTTCGGCAATATCCTCGATCAATCCCTTTTTGATATACACATGGCGGACCAGCCTGCGGAACTCCGGCAGCCTGCTGTAAAACACCACGGCACCCAGCAAGCTGCACAGCCCAGCGCCCAGGATGGTGTGCGGCGTCCCTATTTTGCTGGCCACGCTGCCCATCATCAAGGCTCCGAATGGCCCGGAACCGATAAAAGCCATAGTATAAAAGCTCATGACCCGGCCCCGCTTGTCGTCATCGGCCAGCGTCTGGGTGAGAGTGTTGCAGCTGGCGATCTGGGTGATCATGCAGATACCGGCCAGGACCAGGAGGCCGGAGGAAAGCCATAAGTTCCGGGAGAATGAAAAAGCGATGACAAATATCCCAAAGCACGCCGAAGCTAAGGGTATGATCTTTTCCAGGCCAGCCGCGTTCTTGCGTGACGCCAGGAGAACGGCCCCGAGGAAGGCGCCTACGCCCGTAGAGCCGATAAGAAAACCATAAGTATGGGGCCCGCCCTGCAGGACATCTTTGGCCACCACCGGCATCAGCACCACGTAGGGCATTCCCATCATCCCTATAAAGAAGAGGTAGAGCAAGATATCCCTTAACGGCTTGAACCCCCTGACATAGTGGAACCCCTCGCTTAGTTCCTGCAAGACCCGTCCTCCCTTTTTGGCGATCTTTTGGGCTGGCACTTTCATGGCCCAAAAAGCCCAGATGACCGGGATAAAACTGATGCCGTTAAAGAGAAAGCAAAGCCCTTCTCCCAGCATCTTGATCACCATTCCAGCCAGGGAAGGGCCTATAAACCGGGCACTGTTGAACAGGGATGAGTTGAGGGCGATGGCATTGCCCAGATCCTCTTTTTTTTCGATCATCTCCACCACAAAGGACTGCCGGATGGGCACGTCAAAGCCGTTGGCCACACCCAACAGGATATTCAGTCCCATGATGAAAGGAAAAGAGGCCTTGCCTGAAAAAACCAGGTAGGTAAGAGCAAAAGCCTGCAGCATGGAAAGGGATTGGGTAAGGATAAGCAGCCGGCGTTTGCTGAACCGGTCGGCCAGAACCCCGGCAAAAGGCGCGATAAAAAGGATGGGGATCTGTCCGCCGAACTCCATCAGTCCTAAAAGGTAAGCCGAACCGGTCAGGCTGTAGACCAGCCATTGCATGGCGACCTTCTGCATCCAGGTCCCAATCAGGGAAATGCCCTGGCCTGTGAAGAATAATCGGTAGTTCCGCGAACTGAAGGAACGAAGGACTTGCTTGATATTGGCCAAGCCTTTAAAGGGCCGCTGCGGATTTTCTGGCACTAGGTATCCTTTGACAAGCTTACGATTTTTTATGGATATTATACCGGTTATTGATAAAATGTAACGGCTGTCACTATATTTGTGCTGATCAAGGAGGACTCTTGATGAAAAAGTTTGCGGTGGTCTCCATGCTGTTGATCCTTCTTATCCCCAACTCAACCCTGGTTTGGGCCCAAGCGGACACGGGTCAAGAAGAAGCGCAATATCTCTCCGATGTCAGCTTGAATGCCCTGGGTATTTTTGGGCGGGCCTTGGATTTAGGCTACGAGATGCGGCTGGACAAGGGACACTCTGTGGCTTTTAGGATCATTGGGTGGAAAGAAACAAAGGACGACTGGGACCTAGGATGGGGCGAACTCAATGTCGCTTACCATCTCTATCCCGGCGATAAAGCTATCCAGGGATTTTACTGGGGCCCCAAGCTGGGTATCGCGGGGACAAACGGGACTTACACGGCCGGCCCTGGCAACACGGGTAACGGCTCCGGAACTTTCCTGGTGCCGGAACTTGAACTCGGGCACCAATGGATCTATAAAACCAACTATGCCAATTATGTTCTGGATTTTGGAGGCGGCGTAGGCGCTTATCTCGGCCAGGCTAAGGCCACGATCAACGGAACGGATTATACCGACTCGTTTTCCGGGATTAACCTGGATCTGCGTATAGCCGCGGGGATCGCCTTCACTTCCACCGTTGATTTCAGGGACAAATAGAGAACAAAGATTGATTACTTGCTGGCAGGACTGAACTCTTCGTCAATAAGCTGGCAAATGATGTGAATAGCGGTCATATACCCTTCCTGGATCCTGGCCGAACTTGTGGCGTTAATCCTCAGGCTCAACTTGGCCCCCCTGCTCAAAGCGCAAGGCTTGCCTCCGGTAAACCCGATGGTAAACGCCCCTTTTCTATTGGCCGCCTTTAAAGCCCTGATGACATTAGGAGACCTGCCGCTGGTGCTGATGGCGATGACTGTGTCCCTTTTTTCCACCAACGCCTCGACCTGTCTGGAAAAGACCTGGTCATAGCCAAAATCATTGCCGATGCAGGTCAGGAGCACGTCGTCCGCGTTCAAGGCCAGGGCGGGCAACGGCCTGCGCATCCTGTGGAACCTGCCGACAAGCTCCGTGGCCAGATGTGACGCATCCCCGGCGCTTCCACCGTTCCCAAAGACCACCAGCTTCCCCCCGTTTTTAAGGCTCTTGATGACCTGGCGGGCGATCCGCTCGATAATGCCAATGCTGGTCCTGGCCATGTCTATTTTGATGGCCGCGCTCTCGTTCAATCCTTTGCGTATCGTTTCCTGAAAAGTTGCCATCTCTCCCCTTCCTTGGTTTAAATAATGTTAGTTTAGGGAAACAAACCCAGGGTGTCAAATACTTCCCTGGTTTTCCGGCTAGACCTTGCCCGCTGTCATAGCCACGGCCAACGACGCGTAATCGCCGACCTGCTCTCCGAGCTTGGCGGAAACGATCTTGCAGGCCTTGAGGGACATGGGGATCGCGTCTTTTTTCAGCTCTGCTTCAGCTATGGGCCACAACAGCTTTTTTTGCCGGATAAAAATGCTGCCGATCACTATTTTCTGCGGGTTGAGCATATTGACGATCACGGCCAGTCCCCGGCCCAGATATTTGGCGCATTCGGCGACCACCTCTTCGGCCAGCTCGTCCCCGGAGCGGACCGCCTCAAAAACAGCCTGGGCACTGAGGCTGTCAGGGGTTAAAACCGTCTTTTTGTCCGGGTTCTTTTGCAGGGCCAACTGGGCCAGCCGGCCAATGCCGCCGCCGCTGCAAAATCCTTCAAAGGAACCGGCCAGGTTATACCCGACCGGCCCGGACTCCGCCAGCCTGACGGCCCCGACCTCGCCGGCCAAGTCATTGGTGCCCCGGTAAAGTTTTTTGTCCAGGATCAAACCGGCGCCCATGCCCGTGCCAAAGGTCAGGAACACCATGTTGCGGGAGCCCTTGCCGCTGCCCCACAACCACTCGGCCACAGCGCAGGCATTGGCATCGTTTTCCAGATAAACCGGCAGCCCGAATTTCCTTTTGAAATAGGAGACAATAGGGACGCGGTTCCATCCTGGCAGGTTGGGCGGGCCCAGCACCACGCCCTTTTTGCTTTCCAGCGGTCCCCCACAGCTGATCCCCAGTCCAAGCAGACGGCTGTGGTTTATTTTAAGGTTGGCTAAAAGGTGTTTGGCCCTCGTGGCGTATAAAGCCAGGGTAGGACCCGGCCCCTGGGGTGTGGCGAAAGACTCTCTGATCATGATCTTGACCCCGTCTCCTGTCTTTTGGCCCAGGATGACCGCGCACTTGGTCCCGCCAATATCAAAACCTAGTAAAAAATCCTTGTTCATTTATAAATACCCCCAACTTTAAGTTTTTGGCAGGTTGCCATAAAAAATAAGCAGCCTTAATAAGAAGTATACGGCCTTCCCAAGGGATCCTTTTCGTTGCTGTTCAGGAAAATAAATCCGTTGGTGCTGTCATAAGCCCAGCCGTCCCCGGAACCAGCAGGAAGCTGACCCGCTTTTAGGGCGGAAACCTTATTGCTCCGTACCTCACCCTTGCCCTCGTGATAAATAAAGGCATCAGGGATACTGTCCAGATACGCCGACATCGGGCACTTTTCCCAATGTTCCGGGCCCAGCGCTTTCGGCCAACGGCCCTGGTGGTCGCCATAATAAATAGCCAGGGTGGAGCGCAAAAGACCCGCGTTGTTCTGATTACGCCCTCTGTGTTCAATATAAGGCGACACTTTTGAGTCGTTATATAAAAGGCCGATAAGGCAGATAAAACAGGCCACCGCCCCTACTTCAAAGAACATTCTGAAACCCCGCTCCAGAACATTTTTTCCTTGAGCGGCCTGCCTTGTACCGGCTTTGGCCTTGACGGTCCTGATGACCAGCCTGGCCAGCAGGTAAAGAAGGATGAGCGTCACTAAAGCAGCGAGAATATAGATGGACAGCTCAAGATAGGCGTGTTTGGTCTCCGGCATGGAGAGCTCAACAGCCTCAGGAATCTTCACCGTGAGTAGCGCTACTTCTAGAATAGCGAAGTAAATAAAATACCCCGTAAAGACAATTGCCTTTATCCACTTCCAGACTTCCAGAAAAATATTTTTCCAGCCCTTCCCTTTCATATCGCCGCCCTTTTCTTGCTGGATAATGTCAAACTTAGTAGGTGGTATAGGAAACTCCCACGGTATCTTTTTCATTGCTGTTCACATAAAGCTGGCCGTTGGTGCTGTCATAAGCCCAGCCGTCTCCCGGGCCCGAGGGCACTTGGTCAGGCTTGAGGGTGACGACCGCGTTGCTGTCTTTTTCGCCTCTCCCTTCGTGCCAAACCATAGCATTAGGCAATGGTTCGATATAACTCGACATGTCACATTGATCCCAGTGGTCCGGGTCCAACTTGGCTGGCCATGCACCCTGGTGGTCACCATAATATATGGATAAAGCCGAGCGGATAGAGTCGGCATTGCCTTTGGTGCTGCCTTCATGGCCCCCCTTATATAACATTTTGGGGAACTTCGAGAATGAAACATATAAAAAAATGATGAAAATGACTATCCCGGCAGCTTCCAAAAATATCTTTAAATATTTACGCCGCTTGACCTTCGGGTCTACAGCTCCCGCCGGGACCTCCTCTGCCTTTTCCTTGAGAATCCGCACTATGGATCTTCCAATGTAATAGAGCAGCCAGCCAAGCAGTCCGGCCGCCGCCAAAAGTCCCAGGAGCATCCAAGCCGGATGCGCCACAGTAGGGTGCTTAAACTCCCCAGGGCTCATCATCAGAAGGCCAATTAAAGCGAACTCCTGGATGGTCAAACCCAACAGCAGAATGACCAAAACAATTATTTTTAGCCATTTCCAGAAATAGAACAGAGCCTTCATCTTTAGCCTCCCTACTATCGATAGAATACAAGCATGACTACCCCGGTAACTGTCATAATAATACCAGCGGACCTCGCGATTTTGAACCAGCGGCTTTTCTTTTCGTAATGATAGGCTCCCCAAACCATTATCAATCCAGCCAATATCCACATCCCAGCGAGCTTCAACGAGCAATGCTGGTAACAGGTAAAGATGGTTTGGACCCTGGCCAATCCTATCAGGCAATAGACGGCCAGGATGCAGAGCAGGCTGCTCCGGAGGACATAAGCCGCCGAGGACCGCCTTATAAAAGGAACGAAATCCACCACGGCCAGTTGCAGGCCCATGGCCAAGGACGCTGCCGGCAATATCCAATGGTGGTGGATGCGGTTCAGGAATATCGATGAGACCGCGATAAACAAAAGCAGGTTAAAAATAATGGCTCCAGCTATGGACCAAAACTTTATCCTGCTCATCTATACTCCCCGATACTAAAGATAAGTTTATTTTACTATCCTTGCCTCGACAAACTAACTCTTTTTACAAGGAATTATTTGTGAAAATGCCCACTTCCTATATATAATCAAAGCCAGAAGGGAGACGAACTTGCCCATCTTTACCCAGATCATAGAGCTTTTAAGGTCCGACCCTACTTTTGTCATTTACATGCTGACCCTAGCGGTCCTCTTCCTGCTAGGGACCGTTTTCTTCATCTTTTATGTTTTTATACAACCTATCCGCCAACTGTTTGAAAGGGCTAAGGGCGTCCAAAAAAACCTTTCCGACACTGAAAAAAACCTCCAAACCCAGGACGAGATAAAATTCATCACGCAGACCTTCCATCTTTTGGAAGAGGACTTGAAAAAAAAGGACATAGAGTTACAGAAGCTTTATGAAAAAGAAAGGGAACGTGCCGAATCCCTGGAGACCTACACCCAGCACCTCCTGCAAAACCTCAACAGCGGGCTGCTGTTCTTTGACCCCCAGCACCGCCTCAAGCTTCTCAACCCTGCCGCAGCCACCCTGCTCAACCTGACCCAGAAAAAAACGAGAGGCATGACCTGCGAAAAGCTTTTTGGCCCATCCAGCCGCTGGGTAACCCTGTTAAAGCAAGCCCTGCAAGAACGCAAGCTCGTTTTCCAGGAGGAGTTCCTGCAGGAGAACGCCTCCCGCGAACCCAGCTGGCTCAGGGCCAGCTCTTCCCTGGTCTATGACCGGGCCAAGAAGATCACGGGTTGCACTTTCCTTTTCAATGACGTGACCGCCTTCAAAAAAATGTCCGAAGAAATTGAACGCCAGAAAAAACTCGCGGCAATGGGAGAGATGGTGGCCGGAGTCGCCCACGAGATCAGGAACCCGCTGGCCACCCTCAAAGGGTTCGCCACCATGCTCCGTAACAAACTAGAGCCCGGGGACACCCGTCACAAACTGGCGCAGGACATCATCCAGGAGACCGAGCTCCTCAATAAGATCGTCACGGACTTCCTGGACTTTGCCCGTCCAGAACAGACCAAAGCCTCCCCGGTGGACCTGGCCGCCACCCTCAAGGAAGTGTACGACTCGGTCCGCAAACAGAAGAAAAAAACAAAGATCACCTTTGCCTGCCAGATCGCCAAGAACCTTCCCCCGGTCATGGCGGATGGCGCCAGGCTGAGGCAGGTGTTCTATAATGTCTTGCTCAACGCAGTGGAATCCATGCCCGAAGGCGGCGCTTTTAAACTTCGCGCATTTTCTTCGGCTCCTGACAAGGCGGTGGTGGTCGAGGTCGAGGACCAGGGCAAGGGCATCCTGCCGGAGGATCTGGATAAAATTTTCAATCCCTTTTTCAGCACTAAACTGCAAGGCACAGGCCTTGGCCTCGCGATTGTCCATCGCATAATGACCCAGCACAATGGTAGGATAGAGGTGCAAAGCAAGGTTGGCAAAGGCTCTATTTTCAGGCTTATCTTCCCGGCCAAGGAGAACGCGAAAAATGCCTAGGATATTGGTGGTCGAGGACAAGGAAAGCATGCTCAAAATGCTGCGCCAGCTTCTGGAAGAAGCTGGCCATGAGGTGGAAACGGCCACCAGCGCCGAGCAGGCCATGGATAAGCTGGAAACCGGCTCTTTCCCCGTGGTCATCACGGACCTGAAATTACCTAAAAAAAGCGGCCTTGACGTCCTTAGTAGTGCCAAAAAACGCAACCCTCATACCCAGGTCATCCTCCTGAGCGCCTACGGGACCGTGGAGACCGCTGTTGAGGCCATGAAACACGGGGCTTTTGACTTCCTGTCCAAGCCCTTTGACAACGAGCACCTCCTGCTGTTGGTCCAACGGGCCATGGAGTTTTCCGTCTTGCAGCAGGAAAACATCGCCCTACGCCAAAGTTTTAAGGAGTCAGCCAGGGTTCCCGAGCTGGTTGGCCAAGCGCCAGTGTTCCTAAAAGCCATCGAGCTGGCCAAAAAAGTAGCACCCAGCGACACCACAGTGCTCTTGACCGGCGAGAGCGGCACCGGCAAGGAGCTTTTTGCCAAGCTTATCCACTCCCTGGGCCCCACCGCGGAAGGGCCGTTCGTGGCCGTATCCTGCGCTTCCCTGTCCGAGGGTGTCCTGGAAAGCGAGCTCTTTGGTCACGAAAAAGGCTCGTTCACTGGCGCAACCAACCGCCGTCAGGGTCGTTTTGAGCTGGCCAAAGGAGGGACTCTTTTCCTGGACGAGATCGGTGACGTAAACCCCAATGTCCAGGTCAAGCTGCTCCGGGTCATCCAGGAAAAAAAGTTTGAGAGGGTCGGAGGCACGGAAACCATCACGGCCCAATTCCGGCTCATCGCCGCGACCAACCACGACCTGCTGGCTTCCAGCCGCGATAAAAAATTCAGGGAAGACCTGTACTATCGACTGTCGGTTTTTCCCATCCACCTTCCCTTGCTCCGGAACCGCCAGGAAGACATCCCCCTCTTGGCTGAACACTTCTTGAAACTTTTCCGTTCCCACTCTCCCAAAAAGATCTCTGGATTCAGCAAAGACGCCCAGGCCCTCCTGCAAAAATACCCCTGGCCTGGAAATGTCCGGGAACTGCAAAATGTCATTGAGCGGGCCATGATCCTGTGCCCCGGCACGACCCTGACCTCCGCTGACTTTTCTTTCCTGGAATCCCAGCCCGCGTCCCCAGCCAGGCTCAAAGATCTGGGCAAGAACGCCAAACTAGAGGCGGAAAAAAGCAAAATTCTGGACGTGCTCAGAGAAGTTGGGGGCAATAAATCCAAGGCAGCCAAAAAGCTGGGCATCAGCTACAAAACCCTTCTCAGCCGGTTAAAACCCTGATCAACCTAATGGGGAATTTTTTACCCAAGTTGGATAAAAATGTACCCAAACCTGCCAATATCCCTCCGGCCCCAAAAAATTCCTTTTAAAAGAGGCTTGTTTTATTGTGTTCCCGGTAAAGTGGAGTGGGCATGAAAAATGCTATATACTAAGGTAGAAGCGGTTCGAAAAACGGAAAAAAGGAACGCTTATGAAACGACCTACCTATTTAAAACAGAAAGCGGGCGGCGAGCTTGGCCAAACCCTGGCTGAACTGCTGATAGGCATCACGATCTTTATGACCATGGCCGCCATGACCGCGGTGACCCTTCAAAAGGCCCTGGAGGGCAGTCTCCGCGGGAACAAGCGCATCATTGCCGACGAACTGGCCCACGAACGGGTGGAAGAATGGAAAGCCATTCCTTTTGACTCCATCGAGCCCCAGATGAACCTGCTGATATTCAACCCGCAATTCAGCTCCCTGACCGGCCTCATCACCAGCGTTACCATCACTCCGCTGGTGGTCAATGGACAGGATAATTTGAGGGAGTATTTTGGGAGCGGCTGGCTATCCTCGCCCACCCCGGTCCCTCCCTATGCCATGAGCGTCACCTACACCGCCACTTACCCGTCCATGCCCCTTTCGTGCCCGGCTGGTTATGCCGCGGCCAGCAACTTCCCCTCGCCTGCCCTGACCCCGGGCAGCAAGATCAACTACTGGTACAGCGGCCCCACAGCGACGGCCGGAACGCCGGGGACCATCTCTCTCACCGTCACGGGCCCTCCCGGCGGCTTTGAAGGGCTTCTTCAGGTCTACATGTTTGACGTGGAACGATACGACCGCCAGCAGGACCTTTACATCAATGACCTTTTGCAGCAATCCTACCTGCCCTGGAACCTCTATTACTATCAGCCCAACACTGGGACCGCGGCCACCTTGCAGGGAGCGCTCTTTACCAAACTGCTTTCCGGCAACGACACGGTCAACGGCTCTTTCAACATCACCATCAAACAGACCGGCACCCCCAACTGGCTGGTCCAGACCATAGACGACGGCACCTATATGGCCAATCAGTGGCAGGGCACCGATGTTTCTTCGGGAACGGTCACCGTGACCAACGAAGGCCCGTTTACCGACAACAGCATCCAACCCCTCTACTTCGAAAACTTTGAAGGCAACAGCTGGGCCTCGACCCAATTTTCAAAAGGAGTTAGCGGCTACATCACCCCAACCGCTATTTATGGGTCCTATTCGCTGGGAGGAGCGACGGGATCATCGAACAGTTCTTTCTTCCCCACAACCATCACCAGCACGGTGGGCACGGGCACCTGGTTCAATGCCAATACTTATTATTCTATTGACTTCGTCTACGAGTTTTACGGCGGCACTTACAACGCCGGCGAAGCTCTATATTTCTACCTCTACAGCCCTACGGGCGGGTCAGCTTCCCGGGTGGGCACGACCGTGCTCAAACCCAACACGGACAGCGAATCCCCCAAGCCGTCCATAAAAAACGTCACCCTGACTACTGGGCCCTATGGGGATTACCAGGCGTATTTCCTGTTGGTCACCAAAACAGCCCAGGTTTTGATAGACGACTTTTCCATCAGGCAGGCCACCTCAGCCAGCATCCAGCCCTCCTCCAATGGGACAGACGACATGATGAACAGAGTGGTCATCGGCAAAAAATTAAAGCTGGATTACACGATCACCGGAGGCTACAAATACTGCTATGTTCGCATCGCCGACCCCTATTCCAGTCCTGTTATCATCCCTTATGGCACCTTCCTGGAGTATGACATATATATCCCTTATAGTAACAGTGGGGGAACGGATAACGTCCAGTTTACCGGAGGCATAGACCTTTTTGACCTGAGCGGCGGCGGCAATAACCAGAGCAACGCTTTACGTGACGCCAGTCCTTACCTATGGGACCAGAATCACGTCCCTATCCACCCCTCTACGGACCTGGAAGGATACGCCAAAGGCAAATGGTACCACCGCATTATTCCCTTGACCGACGAATACGGCCCAGGCAATCCCACCCAGGATTTTACCGGCCAGAGTATAAGCTGGCTGTGCACGGCCGTGGATGGCAGCGTGGCCGGCACCAACGGCGGATACACTTCTTACTTCAAGGACATCAAGCTCACAGACGGCCAGGGAGGCGACATCGTCAACCTTTTCACTCCCCAGGGTTCGGGGCAGACTTCGGACGCCAATATCCCCGCCACTGGCAGCACTACGGCCGACAGCAACAGCCACGGCTGGTGGAAAGACAACCCGCCGGACGCCATGGGCACCGTGACCCTGGTCGGCTCGCACCCCGCCTCAGCCAGCATGACCCTCACCTATGACACCAGCCAGGACTTTGGCAATTTCTATGCTTGCGACGTATTTCTCCGGAAAGGCACCAATGTTACGCTGACCTTGAGCGGCAGCGGCAGCACCGCCACGGTCCCCACCTCGGGAACAGCCCTGCAGGACAGCTGGGTCACGGTCACCACCACGGCCACCACCGCTGATTTTGCGACCGGCGAAAACATCACCCTGACCTTCGGCAACCTAAGCGCCTCCAGTTGGAACCTCCAGAACTTCAACTTCTTCGTGGACCAGCTCAGGGTCGGCCGTAATCCCGGCAACCCGGGCAATCCCAACTGCGTTCTCTCCCTTATTGACCTCTCCGTCATGGGCAATAGCAACGACCCCTACAGCTCCGCAGAGCCATTGGTCCCCTCGGATACGTACTGGAACGCCCTGGGCGGCACCCACCCGGGCTACCGCCTGAAAACCATGATCTCGGCCACAAACACGACTCCGCCCGGCTACAATGTAACCGTTGAGGTTTATGACGACAAAACCCAGGTCAAACTCGCTTCAGATACAGACTCTGTCTCCAGATAGGACATGATATGAACAAATCGGGCAAGTTCATTTCAAGCAGGTTCCGGAGAGGCTGGAGCCAAAAAGGATACACTTTAACCGAAGTGGTCATGGCGGCCGCGATCATGGGCATGGCCATGGGCGGAGTTTACATGTTCCTCCGTTTTGTTTTCGTGGCTTTTGACAAGGGGCAAAGCGACATGCTGGCCAATGAGGTGGCTGAGGTCAGCATGTCGGAAATGACCCGGATGATCCGGCAGGCCACCAGCATCACCTTCCCGGCCCCCTCTTTTGCGCCCACCGCCTTACCCACCCCGGCTCCCGGGCCGCATTATCAGGAGATTTGTTTTAAGGTGCCCAGCCTGACGATCCCCCAGGACTCTGCTTACGACGACCAGATCATCTACCGCCTGGTCAAAGTAAGCAGCGGCCGCTACCTGCTCTACCAGTACATCGATCCTTCTCCCGTGACTGCCACCCCCATTCCCATCACCAACCAGATGGACCAGTTCCGCAAGCTTTGGACCACCAATCCCTACAACGCCATCAACAGCACCCAAACGGACATCCTCAACGCGTACAACAACCCCAATGTTTCCTTTGACGACATCACATTTCTTTACGATCCGCCGACCACGGGATCCCCTTTGGTCGGCATCGCCCTGAGCGTTTCAGTCAAAGGTTTTGGGGGGATCAAGCATCATGCTTTTTTACAAACAGCGGTCGTTCCGTTGCACCTAAAGTGACCCCGGAACCGGCCAGTCCAAAAGGAGGCAGCTATGAAAAATTTCGGACGAAAAAATAAGATCCGGATGGGCTCGTCTTTTCGCCGTCTCCTTGCCTATATCCGGAGTGAAAAAGGCCAGGGGTTCCTGGGCTTTATCTTCGTCGTGGCCCTTTTGGTGCTGATCGTGACCACCTCCCTGCTCAACCTGGTGGGAGTGCACCTCAGCTTCACCACTCACCAGCGGGCCATGAAACAGGCCATCGGCATGGCCAACAGCGGCGTGGACCAGGCTCTCGCGGACATCCGCACCAACGTGTACGGTCTTCCGGCCTACCCAAGCACCATCAGCAGAGCCTACGCTTCCAACCTGACCGTGACCGTGAGCCAGCTGGTCACCGGCTCGCCGGCGGTCCCGCAAACCGATTTTGAGGGGAACAATCTATACCAGATAGACTCCTACTCTTTTGGCGTGACCACGCTCGCCGCCGTGGGCAACACCCAGATAGGCCGTCACACCAGGTCCACGATCGCCCTGGTGAATCCCCTGACCTTTAACCGGCTGGTCAACTCCAACGAGACCATCGGGATTTCAGGGGGGGGGACCACTATTTTTGACGGATTCCTGCATGTCAACGGCGTCCTCACCTTTAGCGGCGGCACCATCTATTGCAACGCCAAATACCTGAACCAGAACGACCCCACCTCCCTCAATCCCAACTACTATTCCGACTACGGCGTGGGCGCCGCTCAAACCATCGTTATAGACCCGTCAACAAGTCCGGCAACAAAGGTTTATTCCCAGGACTTCAATGACATTTTCGGCATGAATTTGACCGCTTGTTCCAGCTCCAGCCCCAGTTTCAACATCATGTCCAATATTGCCTATCCCTTTGGCACCAAATACCACAACGGCGCTTCTTCGCCTCCTGATGGGGCCTGGATGGACGGCAGCCGCGGCAGCAGCTTTGTGACCTTCTCTGTCCTCAATTACGCCTACTATTCGGGCCTGACCACCATTGCCCTGGACCAGGCCAGCCTGCCGGCCTATGTCAACCAGATAGATTCCAGGAACGACGGGAATATTGATTCTGTGGATATCAATTTGTCCCTGCTCGGCACAGGCGCTCAGGGAGACATCACCGCCGGGCACTTCAGCTCTTATATGAACCAAACCAACTATCCCAACGGCATGCTGGTCATGGTCATCGGCCAGGCCGCGGTCCATGGCAAGATACCTTGGCTGAGCGGACTCAATAACAAAAAAATAACCATCCTGGCCACCAAGGGCATCAACATCCTCGGGGACACCCTTTATTCCGGGGATAACTACACCACCATCGGGACCAGCGAAAACAGCACGACCCTGGAGGATGGCACAGGGCCTGCCAGCAACTGGTCGCCGTCCACCATGAACACTTTCCAAAGCAGCATGTCTCCGCCCAGCACCCTGCCCACCCCCAATTTCAGCAATCCTAGCGGCGATGCGGTCCGTAACACTACGGGTTATTCCCTGAAATTGCTCGGTCATATCCTGGCCGGCAGCGGCACCGTCAACTGTTTCATCCCGATTAAAAATTATCCCATTCCCCCGGTCATCCCCTCGCCCTCGCAGGCCGGGAACAAGATCTTCCTGTCCTATGACGTGCAGCAGCCCATGCATGTATACCAGTCCAATCCCTGCGCCGATTACCCCCACTTTAACACCAACCAAAACTATATCGGCGCCGTGGTGTTGACCGGCGGGACCGTGGGCACCACCCGCGGCATCGGCCTGACCGACCTACAAGGGGGCATCACCGCCGACCCCAACGCCCAAGTGACCGGCTCTGCCTGGGCCACCTGGTACCACCGGGATATTGACATCACCAGCCTGGCCGGCAAAACTTTCCAAAATGTCACGCTGGGCTATGAAATGCCCAATCCCTCCAATTCCAGCGCCTCTGACTTTGAACTGTGCTATGCCAATATCAGGATCACGGAACTATACGGGAGCTCCGCCTTCCCCAATGTCATCCGGCTGGACCTTTTTTCCGACGACAATATAGGCACTTCCACCATTACTACTTTTGACCAGACCACTTATGTGCCCACCAGCACTCCCTTTATCCCCACTAACACTTTCACGACAACAAGGACTTTTACCAACACCCCTACGGGCAGCAAAACTCCCACTAACACACAGACCGCTACCAATACCCCTACCTGCAGCGGAGGACATACCTGTACCTTTACCCAAACCTTTACCAACACGGGCACCAACACCAGTACCGGCACTCCCACCAGCACGCCAACTTCCGTGGCCCTGTATGCCGTGCCCACACCCAACCAGACTCCGGGAAACAATATCGTGGCCCTGTCCACCGACATCCTGGAACAAGACGGCAGCTGGGTAGGTCCCATGGGCGCCTATAACGCCTATTTTGACGAGACCTTCAATTTCACCTCTGCCCGTGAGGAGACCTACGTGGACAATAACTGCCTGCTAGCCCACATCCTCATGTCCCACGATGACACGGACTGTAGCAATACGACTTTGTGCGGAGGGAACACCAACGGGACGCATATTTTTGATTACGAGGATCCTTATCTGCAGATGGTCATCCCCCAGAGGGACTACTATGGGGGCACCCACTATGTGACAGAAAAATTTGGTCTGCCCACTAGCTGGCCGAGTTCGATCGGGCACGTGGGCTACAACGCGGACACCAGCTCCAACTTCGGGTGGACCACCCTGAGTTATCCTTTAAGCGACGCTACTCTGGACAACCTGATCAGCTGGGGTAATATCCAGGTCGGTTTTGAAGCGACCAATCTGGAAAAATTCCACTGGAAAAACTTCTATGTGAGCCAGATCCAGCTGGTCCCGGGCTCCTACCCGCCCTATCGCCAGGCCCTTACCCCGACGATCGTGGGTTCTTTCACCTATTCCCAGCCGTTCACCAATCCTTCCAACGACTGCCTTTTGCTTTTGTCCGGAGGCAACATCACCCTGACCACGGACCGTCGCAATGACGCGCGCTACTACCAAAATCCTTACGACTGCAAGGTGGACGCTTACCTTTACACTTCGGCCACAGGCTCTTACTTCACCACGATCGGTTCCTACAGCGGGATCCCCCAGTTGACCGTTTACGGAGGCCTGGGCGAGCAATATCAGACCATGGGAACATCCTCTCCGCAGGCCATCTTTAATAAGATCCGCTGGGTCTATGACCGGGGCCTGGTCAACAACGCCCCGCCTAATTTGGTCCCCAAAGGGATCATTGTGTACTCCTACCAGGAACTTTTACAGTAGGGGTTTCCTGGAAATTCCTGCTCCAGGAGGGATTCACTGCCTCCTCCTGGAGCTTCAGAAAAAACATTTCTGGCCGGGAACTTACCGGGATTTGAAGTGTCTAATTTGGAGAATGGAGCAGGATTGAGTTATAATAGCGTATTATTAATTAAAATCCCTTACATTCCAGAGCGGTGAGAAAAAGCATGCGGAAGTTCTTATTTATAATAGCTCTAGCGATTTTTATTGCTTGGCTGGTTTATTTACCAGCGCAAGCCTCCACCACGACGGTGTATCTGCAAAGGGCCAACGCCGGCGTGCCCACCACCAATGCCGTTCCGGGCGTCCTGACCACCACAGCTGGGGCTGTCACGGTTTATGACAATTTTCCTGCCGCCAATTTTCCCAGCATCTACACCTATGACTACTTTAACTATTTTTATGGCGATGGCAGCGGGCTCGGCCCCCCTCCTGCCGCCAATGTGATCAGCTATGTGATGGGCGGGTTCACGGGTTCCCTCGATGGCTCCAAACAACCTTCTGACCTGAATCTCTATCTGTATTGGGAAAATATGACTGGCGGGAGCCTTTGGGCCGAGATGGAGGTCCAAGTCATTTTCCTGTTCAACGGGACTGCCGGCGGACCAACCCTGACCCTGACCTATGATCGCCATGACTGGCCCAGCGTCTCAGGGTACAGCGCGGGAAACCCGGTCAAATATAACCAGAGCAGCCCCCGCGTGGAATCTGCCAACGGTTATGTCAACGGCCAATCCATGATCAACGGCAAGGTGCTCCTCAACCTTTTCAATACAGGCGGGGACGAGCAGGGCCGTATCAAAGTGGACGCCCCTCTGGTCGGCACTCCCAGTTACATCGTCATCCCCTACGGCGCCAGCAGCAGCGAGGTTTCCACGGCCATCAGCCCTAATGTCGCGCCTCTCAACTCCCCAGCGGTCTTGACCTACTCTATCTTGAACAACCCCGGCGGGCTGGGATCTGTCGCCGCGGTCAACATCACGGTGCCTGGAGGGATCACCCTGCCCGGCGGTAACTTCTATAGTATTAATTCGGCCAACAGCGTCAAAGGCACCGCCAGCATCCTGCAGGCCGCCGACAGCTCTCATGACGGTGTTGTCCAGGTCGTGTATGACGGGGTCAATAACCTGTCAGTCACTGCCCAGGACACTGTGACCATTTCCGTAAACACCCCGACCAGCCTTTTCATACCTCCGGACGCCTCCTGGAGGTCAATCTTTAAGTATTCGGGAGGTCTTTTCACCGATACTTCGGAGGTGTATCCGGGATCTACGGATGTCAGAGTGGTTGGGCTCTCCTCGGCGACGGACAGCATCACCACATCATTCTCACCGCCCTATGACCACAAGATCACCACGGGGTCCTTGGGTCAGACCCTGACCTACACCATCACCAACAGCCCCAGCTCGCCGGAAATGCTGGCTAGCGCCATAGTCACCATTCCGGGCGGGGTAGCCGGAGAATTCTTCTCAGGCATCACCATCACAGGCACAAGCGCCAACGTATCCGTGACCTCCATGATCTATCCCTCGGCTTCCTTACCAGGGTCTATTTCCCTGCTCTTTCCCGGAGGCCTGACCGCTACGGCCGGCAGCAGCAGTGCTACGGTCAGCCTGCTTGTCTCCGGTCCGACCGGCGTGACGACCACGACCTGGACCACCCTGTTCAGCACTGTAGCCTACCAGTACCTTACGGCAACCGGAGGCACCAACGAACAGATCAACGCGGTCACTCCTCCCACGGCTACAGCCAGCATCAGCCCCACGCAGCTGGATATCGGCCAGAACAGCATCAAATTGATCTATTCCATCGATATGGTCTCGGCGCCTAAGGCTGTCACCCAGGTCGCCGTGACCGTGCCCAGCAGCTTTACGGTGACCGGCGTGACCAGCCATTTGGCCACCCTGGTCACCACCCCCGTAGCCAGCGGCGGCACCATCACCCTGGGTTATGCTGGCCTGACCGCCGGCCAGTGGGATTACCTCACCATCACGGCCAACACCGGCAGCTCCTACTCTGTGGATAACTGGTCAGCGGTCATGGCCAACCCTGACCTGGTCCAGGTCCCCTTGGGCGGTTCCACGAGCACCTGGACCTTCCAGCTTCCTCCGGAGGGTTTCGTTTCGCCCAGCACCATGGTCCCCGGCCAGGCCGCCAGCCCCTACCTCTTCCAAATGATCAACGGGGGCACCTCCGGCCAGGACGACGCCTATATGAAAACCGTCATCACCATCCCGGCAGCCATAAGCGTCACGGGCGTGACCGGCCCTACCGGCACCAAGACCTGGATTAGCTCTTGGACGCCGGGCTACAACACCATCACCCTGACCGCCAATACGGGGCAGGGGTTGGATACCCCGGATTTCGAGGACATCACCATCACGGCCTCCACCAGCATTTCCGGACAGATGTATTGCGGCTTTTCCGCTGTGGGAGCCTACGGAGGGACCTCAACCGCGGTCGCGACCTTTGGCCACAGCTTGACCGTGACTTCGCTGACCCTTTCGGCCCTGGGCATCATCACCCCGCGCGTGGTGGATGTGGGCCAGACCAGGACATTTGTCTACACTTTTACGAACACAGGGGGCGGCGCCCCGCTAGGCGATGACATCCAGAGCGCGCAGTTCACTTTCCCGGCCGGCTGGGCCATTGTCAGCGCTTCCGGCGTCACGGTTTCTCCCGCGACCGGCGTGAAAACATGGAACGCGCCGGTTGTCGTCGGCCTGACCGTAACCATGACCGCCCAAGGCTCGGCCAACTACCTGGGTAACGCCGAATCCGTAAGCGTCAGCGTCGTGGTCACCGCGCCTTTGGCAGCGGCAACGCCGGTCGCCATCTCCGCCAACCTCACGGGCAGGGTCATACCCAGCGCCACCCCCGTGGAAGCGGTTCCCGGGAACGGCGACATGAAAGTCAAAGCGGCCGCAGTCAGCAGCCAGGGGTTTATCACGCCCAACACGGCCCTGGTGTCGCAGTCCCGCAGCTTCCTGCTCACTTTCAGTGATACGGGCAGCGGCACCACGGGCGACAACCTGACCTCGTTCCTCATCAGCCTGCCTCCCAATTACACCATCACAGCTGTGAACCCCGTGCTGGCTTCCGCTGACTCGTGGACTATCGCCTCTAACAGCTCTTCGGTGACCCTGACCGCCACGGGAAACGGCATACCCCCCAACGGCTATGTTTATGTGACCATCACGGCCACGACCCCGGCAGCCAGTTCCAGCGGTCTTTACACCAGTTGGGGAGTACGGACCACGGGCCAAGCCGGCGCGACCAATGCCGTCACTGGCTGGCAGCCCAATGACCTGGGAGTACGCGTCAGTCCGTTTGGTTCTCAGGGATGGGTCATTCCGCCGGCCGTGGATATCAACCAGACCCAGTATTTTACGGCCACCTTTAGCAATACCGGGGGTGCCAACGCCGACAATATCAACTCATACATATTCAGCGTCCCGGCCGGATTTACCATCATGGGCGCGGTCAATATGACCGCCACTTCGACTTCAGGGCCCTGGAGCAGTTATTACAACGGCAGCGGCCAGGATATTACCCTGACCGCCATCGGCGCTCCCTCTATACCTAACATGGGATCGGTAAGTCTGGGGATCACCCTGACCGCCCAGGCTACGGCGGCTCCCTTCAACTGGACAGCCCTGGCCGTAAGCGCCTTTAGCGCGGATGGGTCCACTCCGGTCAGCGGTCTAGGTGCGGTCGGTATCGAAAACCTGAGCGCGATCGCCTCTGTTGCTCCGCAAAATCTGGGTTTGAATTTATACAGCGTTCTCGCCTATACCATCACCAATACCGGCGGTGCAGGCGGAGACACTATTAACAACGTATTCATCAGCCTGCCTCCTGGTTACCCAGCTTCGGGGATGCAGGTAACTAATATCACAGACAGCCGCAGCGGGACTTCCTGGTTGGGTCCGGTTGGCGGTTTCAGCAGCTTGACGGTTTCGGCCTCAGCGCCCGCTTCAGCCCTGAGCAACGGGGACATCCTGACTGTCTATCTCGGAGTAACCGCTTCGGCCGCGTCAGCAGCGCCAGCCCTGTGGCCGGTCAATGTGACCGGCTCCCTAGGCGGCACGGTTGCGGCCAATCCGCTTTCTCCCGGCAGCATGTCCGTAGGGGTATTTGACCCGCCGCTGGTAGAGGCGGTCCTGACCGTGCCCGGCGGAGGCAACACTATCTTATGCAATCAGACAGGGACGCAACTTGACTACCAAATAAGGAACATGTCAGACACAGCTAAAACCACCGAACCGCTGCAAAGCGTTGTGATTAATGTTCCCTCTAATTTTACTAATATTTCAGCGGTAAGTTTGACCGGATCAGCCAGCGTGAACGGGAATGTGCTGACCATTACCTATGGTCCCGGTGCCCTCACCCCCACCGGCACGGACCTGGTCTCTATTTATAGCGATATCGGGACGGTTGTCAGCAGTACCAACTACTACTTCAGCGTGACCGCCACGACCACGGCTTACGGCCTTTCTGATAACGAGATGCCTTTGTTCGGCAGTTTGACCATTACGGCCCTGACCGCGGCCCAAGCACCGACCAGGGCACTGGCCCTTGTCCTGCCCAACGCGGTGGGAGTATCCAGAACAGCGACCTTTGCCTATGCTTTGAACAACCTTGGATTACCCGGCCCTTCTGGCGTCTCCATCACCGCGGCCCATATATTTGTACCCCACGACTACCAATTCCAAGCTACCAATATCGCCGCTTTCCCCGTCACTACCGCCGCCATCTCGGTCCCCAGTAACGGGGACAACGGCAAGACCAAACGGGTGGATATCACTTTTGCCAACGGCGGATTACCCATATCCCAGACCTGTATCTTTACCTTTACCAACATCACCACTCCGGCTACGGCCCAGTCACTGACCTGGACCGCGACCGTGGATACCGGCACGGTCTCCGGCATCAACTCCTCGCCGGCTTCAGCCGACGCCCTCACGGTCTATGTGGTCGGGCCTCCGCAGTTCACGGCCAAAATACTGCAGACCGTCAATGCGACCTTGAACTCAACGGCCACGATCCTCTATCAGGTCAAAAACCCGGCCGCCAGCCGCGACACCCTGACCGGGGTCAATATAGCCATCCCCTCGGGCTGGACGGCCCTGTCCGCCCGGACCGACAGCGGCACGGTCACTGTCCCTGGCGGAGGCGGCAGCGTCATCATCGGCGGCTTGACCGTGACCAGCACCCTTACCCAGGATGCCTACGTCAACGTCACCATCCAGGCCACCTCTCCGGCTTCTGGCACGGTCTTTACCTTTAACGCGAGGGTCAACACCGGTCTCTACCCCGCTGCCAACACGCTCATCATCAACGCTGGAAGTTCTGACGTCCAGATCACCCTGACCACCCCGGTCGCCAGCATGGCGGTCAACAAAAATTTCATCAATCCCCTGCATGGAGACCTGGCCACGGTGACCTACTCGGTAGCGGCCGACGCTGATGTCTACGTCTGTCTCTACAGTGTGCACGGCGACCTGGTTAAAGTATTGGACAAGGGGCATAAGGCAATGGGCACCTACATGGTCACCTGGGACGGGAAAGCCAGCGGTAGCAACGTGGCCAGCGGCGTGTATATCATCTTTGTCCAGGTCGGGTCGTTCAAAGACAACCGCAAGCTGATCGTGATCAAGTAAGCCATATCTTACGGAACTGGAGAAGGGCTGCTCACAGATGACTTTTAGGAAAGCATTGGCGCTCACGGCTTATGCCGTTTTTTTATTCCCCTCTTTGATCGGGGCAAGCGGCGGACCGACTTCAGGCGCGGATTTTCTGAGCATGGATGAAGGTGGCCGGGCCATCGGCATGGCAGGCGCCTACACGGCCATCGCCACGGATTCTTTGGCTACCTACTGGAACCCGGCCGGCCTGGCCCAGATCCCCTGGTATGAAGTGACCCTCCAGCACAACCAGTGGATCCAAGATTTGAGTTATGAGTATGTGTCCTTTGGCATGCCCCTGTGGCGCTACGGCGGCCTGGGCATCAGCGCCACCATGCTGTATATGCCCAGCTTTAACAACGACCCGGCCAACCTCACGGACGCCAATGCCCAGGATATCGCGGGTTCCTTGAGCTACGGCCAGAGGATATTTAACCCCATTGAGTTCGGCTTTACCGCCAAATATATCCAGCGCACCCTCTTGAATTACACCGCCACGGCCTATGCCGGCGATGTGGGCTTGCATGCCGACCTGTTCGACAATTTCCAGTTCGGCGCCGCGGTGCAGAATATCGGCACCCCGGTCACCTTTATCAGCGAAGCCGACCCCCTGCCTCTCACCTACCGGGCCGGCCTGGCTTTTTACCTGGTTTCCGAAGACAACGACCTGACCATTGACGTGGACGGCGTGGAACCTGCCAACACCAATACCTTTTACGGCAGTGTGGGCGGCGAATTGACCCTTTACAACCAGATGGCCCTGCGCGGCGGCTATCATTTTAACCGGGATATCAACACCTACGCCGTGGGCGTGGGCCTCAAAGAACCAACCCTGATCTTGGATGTATTTTATGACCCCCTGGTCAATCTGGGAGACAGTTATGGCGCCAGTCTGACCATCCGTTTTGGCGAGGGCGTGGAGTACATGAAAAAAGGCCTCCTGCTCCCTCCCAGCGGCCTGGTGGCCGAGGCCGGCAAGGAAAAACTCTTTCTCCATTGGGACCAGGCCAAATACCGCGAGTTCTGGGGATACAACGTTTACTATGCCGTGGCTTTTGGCAAAACTTTCCACAGGATCAACAAAGTCCGCCTGATGGACAATGACCTCATCATCAAAAAAGTCCCGGCAGAGGAAAAGTTCATCTACGCGGTCTCGGTCCTGATCGGTGAGAATGGCGAGAATGAAAGCGACCTGTCCATGCCTGTCCGGGTCATCGCCGAAAAGCTCCCTCCTGCCAAACCCACGGAAGTCTCAGTGGTTCCCATGGATGGCGGCGCCAGGATCCAGTGGAAACCCAGCCAGGAGCCGGGCGTGACCGGCTACAATGTTTATGTGAAACGCATGCTCGGCGAAACACCCCAAAAACTCAACATTGACATGCTCCGCGACCACTTCTTCATCGCGCAGGGACTCAAGAACGATACCCCTTATTATTTCAGCGTCACCACGGTAAACGGCAACCACAAGCCTCCCCTGGAAAGCGATTTCTCCGAGGATGTATCCGCGGTTCCCGCTTCCATTTACGCCACCAAGACCAGCACGCCCACGATCACCAGGACTTCCACCCCTACCCTGACCCCCACTCCAGAACCGCCCAAGGTCAGCGCTCCTCAGGGGCTTGATATCACGCAGGACAAAACAGCCATTATCCTGAGCTGGAATGGAAATCCGCCTACTGACGCCATCCTCGGATACTTTGTCTACTACAGCAACAAACCGGACTCCAATTTCTACCGCATCAACTCCTCGCCTCTCAACCAGGTCAGCTTGCGTCTCAAAAAGGGCCACCTCCAACAGGGGAAAACCTATTATTATGCCATTACGGCCGTGGGCCTGGACGGCAGGGAGAGCAACAAATCAGCAATAGTAGGCGTAGTGATCAGATAGAACTAACATACTGGCCTTTCATTCTTTTTCCTTTTGAACCCCATAAAATCCTCCTATAATGGTCTTGCGCAATACCCATTTGGAGGGAAATGTCAAAGTAATGAAAAGAATACTGCTCGTTTTATTTTATTTTTCTATCCTTGCCCTGGGTGGATGTGGCGAAAAGATCCCCCCGCTAGGGACCTTTGCCTATGTACAGGGTGTTGTTCTTATCCAGCGCCAAAATTCCTCGCTCTTCCAGCCTGTCAAAACCGGCGACCCAGTCTATGATTCCGAGACCGTTAAAACAGCTCTGCATTCTGCCGCTGGGCTCTTCTTTGCCGGCGGAGTAAAGGTCAGCCTTGGGGAGAATACCCAGATGTTGGCCCCTGGCTTCGAAAGGAACGAAACCCGCCCCACCCTGGTCAAAGTCCTGCATCTCCTGACCGGAAAACTGTGGGCCAAGCTGACCCATCGGCCCGAGCCCTTTGAGATCAGGACTAGAGATGGCATCATCGCGGTGAAAGGCACGGTGTTCCAGGCCGAAACCGCGCCGGCCGGCAAGACCACGCTCACGGTCTTTGAGGGTTTGGTGGAATTCGGTAATAATGCCGGCAAGGTCGCAGTGCCGGCCGGCCGCCAGAGTTCAGCGACGGCCTCCTCGGCCCCCCAACCTCCGGTAAAAGTGGACCTGAACAAAGTCGGGATTCCCGCCGGGCCGCCTGAGTTTTACCTAGAACCCCAGACTCCTACTCTGGCCCTTTCTCCGACCCCTGCCCCCAAAGCGGGCTTCATGCCGACTAAGAAAACGGCTGAAAAAGCAGCGCCTCAGGGGAGTCCCCAGAAAGCCACGGTTGAAATAACCGCGACGCCTGTTGAAGGTACGAAAAATTCACAGAAAGATGTCCTCAACCAGTTGGACCAAGTCAGGCAGAATGCCCGTCAACATCTTCAGAATTATAAGGAGAGCCAGACCCCCCAACCCTGAGTGAGCATGTCCTAGTAACGCACATAATAGGTGAAAAATAGGAAGCTAGCTTTAGGAACCATTGGGAAGGAATCGATTAGGGCTTAATGACAACCGCAAGAGCCGCAGGAACCGCCGGAGCAGGAACCGCAGCCAGAAGAAGAAGATCTGGACCCGCTGCCGCCGGATGAGGAAGAGGGGCCGATAAACGCCATGCTGGTGAATATCTGGGCCACATCTTTGCTGCCGCATTGGGAACAGGTCACATCCAGCCCTTTATCTTTTTCAGCAAAAGAAGCGCTGACCTCGGTAACCTGGGAACATTTTTTACATGCGTATTCATAAACTGCCATAATTTAACCAACCTCTAACGGGGTATTTTACTGTTTGATTTGTCCTTGCTCTTCAGTCAGCCTTTTTTGTTCCAGGGCCTCAGCCAGCCTGTCCTCATGGGCATGCCGGCTTTCCAAAGGCGCCACCACGCTGTAGAAACAGGGCACTACAAACAAAGTAAAAAAAGTGGAAACCAGCACCCCTCCGATAATGACCGTGGCCATGGGGATCTGGGTTTCGCATCCATCACCGCGCGACATTGCCGCAGGCACAGCCGCTGCAATGACAGCCACGGAAGTCATCAGGATGGGCCTGAAACGGATGGGGCACGCTTCCAACAAAGCATCATGGGGATTTAATTTTTTCTTCTGCCTGACCTCGTTGGTAAAATCCACCAGCATGATGGAGTTCTTTTTCACAATACCCATGAGCAGGATAAGGCCGATCAGGCTATAGATATTTAGGGACAGTTGGTCGGGAGATAGTCCCAAGGGATGCGAAAGCCACAAAGCCAGAAAAGCCCCGGAAAGGCTGAACGGGAGCGCCATCAGCACGGTAAAGGGGTCCACAAAACTGTTGAACTGGCTCGCCAGCACCATGTAGGCGCATATCACACCCAGGAGCAGGGCGAAAATGAGATTATTAAAAGAATCCTTGAACGCCGTGGAACCCGAGCTCAAAGCGATGTAATATCCTTTGGGCAGGATCTTTTTAGCAAGCTCCTGTGTCTTAGCCAGAGCGTCGGGCTGGGACTTGCCGCTGGTTACATTGGCATAAATGGTGACAGTGCGCTGGCGCTTTTGCCGGTTGATCTGCTGCAAGGCGTCGCGTTTGGTCAGGGTTACTACATCCGACAAGGGCACCACCTCACCCCGGTTGTTCCTAACCAAAAGGTCATTGATCTGTTCCTGTTTGGTGCGCTGGTCCGGGACAAGCCTGACCCGGATGTCATCCTCATGCCCGGAACGCGGATACTGGCCTACCTTTTCGCCACCCACCATGGCATTGACCACCTGGGCAATGGTAGACACACTGACTCCGTGCTGTGCGGCTTTATACCGGTCCGGCACTACATCCACTTCCGGCATGCCGGAAAGGTAATCCGTATCCACATCGGTCATCATTCCGCTGTCCGACATGGCCTGTTTCAGCTGAACACTGTACTGGGCCAGCTTGTCCCAATCATCCCCTCGCACCGCGATCTCGATGGGGAAACCCCGTCCTGTGGAAAATCCGCGTTGGGAAAGGTCCAGGATAAAAGCCTGAAAATCAGGGATCTTATTGAGGGCCTTTCGGCAGATCTGCATTTGTTCCTGCTGGCTCAGCTGGTGGTGCAAAACCGGGTCCACCGGACGCTGACCCTTGGGTTTCATGGTCACGAAGACAAAACCTTGGTTCAATTGCCCGCCCGTATTGCCCCCTATGGAAACGTAATATCCCTCCAGAGCTTTTTGGGTGGAAAAAAATTTCTCCATTTCTTTACATTTGGCATCCGTATAATCCAGGGAAGCCCACACCGGAGTTTTAATGGTAAGAATAAAAACAGCCTGGTCTTGAGGCGGAATAAGTTCTTTTCTTAGAAATACGGCCACGGTCATGGAACCCAAAGCAATGAGCAAAGCCGCGATGAGCGTCGTCCAGCGGTAATTCAGGACCCTCTGCAGCCCTTTTCTGTAAGCCCCTGCCGTAGCACGAAACGCCTGGTCCACAAAATGGCCGAATCTGGACGTCCTTGCCCCGGAGGACACAAAGGAGGAGCAACGCATAGGGGTGAGGGTCAGTGCTTCCAAAAGCGATAAAAGTACCGCGGCCACCACGGTGACGCCGAACTGGTAAAAATATTTTCCTATGATCCCCTGCATAAAAGCCACGGGCAGGAAAATGGCCACAATGGCCAGGGACGTAGCCATAGCCGCAAAAGTGATCTGGCGTGCTCCGTCCATAGCCGCAAGCACTTTACTCTTGCCCATTTCCTGGTGCCGAATGATATTTTCCAGGACCATGATGGCATCATCCACGACAATTCCCACGGAAAGGCTCAAACCCAGCAAGGTGAAGGTATTAAGTGTAAAACCAGAAAAATACAGAATGGTAAAAGCACCGATGATGGAAGTGGGTATAGCCAAAAGAATGTTCAAAGTGGCGGTCCAGGATCCCAGGAAAATCCAGCACACAAAAGCTGTGGCCAGTCCGGCCAGGATTAGGTTCTTGTTCAGGTCATGCACCGAATTCTGAATGAATTTGGTGCTGTCAAATCTGATCGACAACCTCATCCCCGCAGGAACGGTCTTGTTCAGTTCGACCAGCTTCTTTTTGACGGCCTGGGCCACAGCCACGGCATTGGTTCCCCGCTGCTTAACAATCCCCATACCAATTGCCGGGGCACCGTTGGAACGGCTGAGACTCAGCCTGTCGGCCAGTCCTTCTTCCACGGTGGCCACTTTTCTAAGAGGGATGGGGTGATAGTTCGGTCCGCCTCCGCGGAGATTGATATACATGTCCCCAAATTCCTTAACGCTCTCTGTTTGTCCCATGGTGCGCACATTGGAATCTTTCACGAGGGTTTCCAGTAGGCCGCTGGGCAACTCCACATGTTCGCTCTGGATGGTATTGATAACATCCGGAGCCGTTAATTCATATTGTTTAAGTTTTTTGCCATCCATCCACACGCGTAGATTGGGGTCAAGATACCCGCCCAGCCTGACTTGGCCTACACCATCCACGCTGGCGAACTGGTCCTGCAGCACGTCATGCTCATAGATCATCATGTCGCGCAAACTGACCTTGGGGTCTGTGGCGCCCAGAGCAACCCAGACAATGGGCTGGTCGTCAGGATTGGTCTTGTTGTATTGGGGAGGATCCATTTGCGTGGGCAGCTGTCTTTGCACGCCGACCACGGCATTTTGAACATCGGCCAAAGCTGAGTCGATATTGCGGCTCAAACTGAAAGTAACCGTGATCGTGGCTAATCCTTCCCTGCTCTGGGAAGTGATGTCCTGGACACCTTCCACCTGCAGAACAGCTCCTTCAATAGGGTCCACCACATCGGTTTCCATGGTTTCCGGCGCCGCCCCCTCGTCTGTCAGGGTAATGTTGACGACCGGGAAGTCCACGTCCGGCAGCTGGCTGATTCCCATGCGGTTGAAAGAAATGGCCCCAAAAATGATCAGGCCCCCCATGAGCATCCAGGCAAAAACCGGGTTCTTTATGGAAACATCTGAAAGCGTCATTTCCTATTCTCCTCTATCCAATCCAGCCGGCCCGCGGTATCTGCCTGCAAACGGTTGTAGTCGATCTTGGCCGAGTAACGGATCTTTTCCAGGGCTCTCTGGGCATCCACAAAAGAAGTCAGGGCTACCAGCACATCCAGGTTGGTCACTAGGCCGTTATTATAATCTTTTAGATTGGCCTTATAATTCTTCTCGTTAATTTCAACGGAATTTTGATACATCGTTAATTGGGACAAATCGGATTTCAAATTTTTATAATCTGTGCGTATATTCTCAATAGCCATCCTCTCCACGCTGCTCAGGGCCTGCTCGCTCTGTCTTTCCTGGGAATCCGCTATTTTATCGTTGGCGGAAAGGACCCATCCGGTGAAGATCGGCAGGGTCACCACGATCTCGGCATCCCAGGCCACGTTTTGCAGCAGTCCGGGACGCTGGGGATAATAGTCCGCGATGGCATCTGCGGAAGGCAAATGCGCTCCATTGGTAACTGTGATATTGTTTTTGGCCGCTTCTAGGTTTTTCTTGGCCGTAAGTACATCCGGTCTGTTATCCAACTTGGCTAAATAGGCTTCCAGAGGATCGGTCAAACTCGGCACCTCATCCATATCATTGAGCTGGATGTTTTCATCCAGACCGGTCAGGAAGGCCAGCACTTCTTTAGCTACCTCCACCTGGTTGGACACCTGTTCCCTATTAGCCAGAAGGCTAGCCTGGGAAGCCTGTATTGTGAGGACTTCCGTGAGCCTGGAACGGCCTATCTCTACCCTGTCCTGTAGGTCTTTGATCCTTTTCTGGTACAGATCAAGCTCGCTATCCACGACCGTGAGATCCTTTTGCACCGATAAGAGTGCATAGAAACCTTGCGCTACATCGCTATAAAGTTGCAACCCTGCCCACTCATAGGCTTGCTTTTGAGCTGTGATGAGTTTCCCGGTCTGGTCCAACGCCGCGTACTCTCTAAAGCCCCTGAATAATGGTTGATCTGCTGTCACCTTGAGGGTGTTTTGCCATGCAGGTTGCGAGGCGCCGATAACGCTGGTTATCTGACTGGGATCCTGTACAAAACCAAGATAAGAGGCATAGACATTGGGCATGATACTGCCCCAAGCCTGACTAAAATGTTCCTCAGCCTGGACCACGAACTCCTGCTGTGTGGCCAAAACCTCGCTCCTCTTCAAAGCTGCCTTAAAGCAGTCCTGCAGGGTCAGGGGCGCTGCGGCTGAAACCTGATAAGCGATCAACAAAGAAAAAAGGACCGATAACTTCGTCGACTTCATTATATATAGCTCCCTATAAAAGCCTGATAATTGCAAAACACTTTTTTGCCATACCTGCCCTCTATTGGCAATAGGAATTTTTTGAAAAAATCTGACCCTATGATATTAACCGAGCACCCTATCAAAGGCTTCTCATTTTTGTACCAATTTGTACCAATATGTATCCTGCTTGTGGAATAGCGACACCAAAACTTGACAAAAACATACTACCACATTATTATGGATACATCTATAATAGATATGTCCATTAAAATGGGATTGGATATTTATGAAAACTGACGACATTCTAAAAAAAATTGTTTTTGTCCGAAGGGCAGCCTACCGGTTGTCCTCCCACCGTCTCAAGGCTCTGGAACTGAACCCCATCCAGGGCGGCTTTATCCGGCATCTCGCCCGGGAAGGCAAGCTGTCCCAAGCCGAGATATCCCGTTTGAGCGGATGCGACCCCGCGGCCACGGGTAAAACCATTGATTGTCTTATCAAACACAGATGGATAGTCAAACATGACCATCCGACGGACCGTCGCCGCTCGGTAATTACCCTGAGTCCCAAAGGCAAAAAGGCGGACGCTAAAGTTATCAAGCATTTTGCCAGCGCTTCCAAGGAGATCCTTTCTCCTCTCAGCCAGAGCGAGGTCAAAGTTTTTTCAGCTTTACTGGACAAGATCATCCATAAACTTACAGCCAAACAGTCAACTAATCCTTGAAAGGAGCCATTAATGCCTGGTGAAAATGCTCAGAATACATACCCTTCTGCAATACCCAATAATAATGGTAATAAACCTGACCCCTGGTGGAAACATCCCCGAGCCCGCTTGGCTGCCTGGATCACTCTAGGTGTCCTTTTTCTTTGTTTTTTGGTCTGGCTTTTCTTTTTCTTTCCTTATGTTTCTACCAATGACGCCCGCATCGCCGCGACCATCATCCGGCTTGCTCCGGAAGCCCCGGCCGGCGGCCGTGTCTTGAAGATCAACGTGGATGAAGGCGACACGGTCCAAAAAGGCCAGGTCCTCCTGGAAATCGACCCGCGCGCGGCCCAGGCCCAGCTCCAACGGGCCCAGGCTCAGGCGGTTTTGACTGCAGCCAACCTTCGCCGGACCCAGCAGCTGGCCAATGAGAAAGGCGTCCCCCCCCGCGACCTGGATGTGGCCCGTGCCGCGGCCCAGACCGCCGAGGCCGACCTGAAGTTAGCCGAGTTGGCCCTGGAACGATGCAACCTCAAAAGTCCGGTCAATGGCATCGTGATCCAAAGGACCTCCGAGGTCGGTAATATTCTTGAACCCAACCAGACCGCCCTGACCCTGGCCGATATCGATACTGCCTGGGTTTCCTGCAATATTGAGGAGGGTTATGCGGGACGAGTCAAGCCGGACCAGCCGGTCAAGATTTCTGTGGACGAAGGCGGCCGGATGACCGGGACTGTGGAAGAGACCGATGCCGCCTCCGCCGCCCAGTTCGCCCTCATTCCCGCGGAAAACCCTTCCGGGAACTATATCAAGCTGGTCCAACGCATCCCGGTCAAGATCAAGCTCGACTCCCATCCCGACCTTAAGCTCAGGGTTGGGGAGTCGGTCGAGGTCAAGATTAAGGTTCATTAAGCCAACCCAGAAGGAAACACAAAAATGCCCCCAGAACAGGTTTACGACAAAAAATATCAGTGGGAAGTTTTGATCGTGGTCATGATCGGCATGTTCATGGCCGTACTGGACTCCAGCATCGTCAATGTTTCCCTGCCCACCATGATGGCGGACCTGGGCGTGAATGTGGACGATATTGAATGGGTGGTCACAGGTTATATGTTGGCTTTTGCCGCGCTCATGCCCTTGACCGGATGGTTCCGCGACCACATAGGTCATAAAAAATTATATTTGGGCGCTCTGGGTTTGTTCACCCTGGGTTCGGCTCTTTGCGGCCTGGCCTGGAATCTGCCCTCTTTGATCATCGCCCGCATCATTCAGGCCTTGGGAGGAGGCGCTATGGGGCCCACCAGTATGGCCATGGTCTCCGAGGTGTTCCCTCCCCAGGAAAGGGGCAAGGCCATCGGCATCTGGGGTATCGGCATCATCATGGGTCCGGCCATCGGCCCAACTCTGGGCGGGTTTTTGACCAAATATTACGGATGGCGGTCCATTTTCACCGTCAATATACCCGTCGGCATCATCGGATTTATCCTGGCTATGGCCCTGCTAAAACAGGACACGCCTCCCCACTCCCAAAAACGGGATTTTGACCTGGCCGGCTTTGTGGCCCTGACCACTTTCCTGGTGGCTTTTTTACTTGGCATATCCAAGGGAGAAAGAGAGGGTTGGGGTTCGACCTATATTATCACTTGCTGGTTCCTGTCCATCCTAGGCCTGGCCGGATTCCTGGTCACCGAAAGCCTGGTGACTGATGGGATCGTTGACACGAAACTGTTCCGCATCCCCGTTTTTTCGTCCTGCATCATCGTCGGCGCCGTGCGGTCGGTGGCCCTTTTCGGAGGCATCTTCCTTCTCCCTTTATTCTTGCAAAATATAATGGGTTACGAACCCATTGACAGCGGATTGATCCTCCTGCCCAGCTCCCTGGTCGTGGCCGTAGTCATGCCTTTAGCCGGACGTCTGGGCGATAAAATAGGACCTCGCTTGCCCAGTATTTTCGGCCTCATGCTTTGCGCCTACTCCTTTTATTTATACAGGACCATCGATGTCAACACCGGCTTATGGGGAATCATCTACCCTACCCTGATCAGGTCTGTGGGCATGCCTTTGCTGATGTCCCCCATCATGGCCGCTGCGGTGAATTCTGTTCCAAAAAACAAGGTCGCTATGGCCTCTTCCATGCTCAACATCACCCAGCAGGTGGGTGGTGCTATCGGCATAGCGGTTTTGACCACGATCCTGAGTCATCGGACCGTTTTTCATACCGGAGCCATGGGGTCCCTGGTCGACAGAGGGTCTCCAGCCATGCACCAAGCCATGGTCAATGTCTCGTCCCGGGCGCACGAGCTTGGTTTCAGCATGGCTAATTCCATCCGGATCGCATCCATGGCCGTTGGCGGGTATGTACACAAGATGGCTTTCGTGGGAGGCTTTGAAGATACTTTTATTTTTGCCGCCTTTGCGGTGGGCATTGGGATGTTGGCTTCCTTTCTTTTACCTAACAAACCGGTGGGACACGTACCCCAGGGAGCGCAGGCAGATTAATTTTTTAGGAGGTTTATAAAAAATGAATACCCGTTTAAAAGTATTTATACTTATTCTGGCTGTCCTTTCCAGCAGGGTTTGGGCTCTGACTACGGAACAGGCAGTTAAGATCGCCCTGGAAAACAACCCGGATATCCAGCGCTTGCAGGCCGCCGCGGAAGCGGCTTCCTGGAAAAGGCTGGCAACCTTTTCACCCAATTTGCCACATCTCACGCTGAGGGGCAGCAATATCTCGGACGCCAACTATCCACTGGAAGGTCTTCATTTGGGACCCCTAGCCTATGTTCTGCCCGGAGCCTATCCCACCACGACCGGGGACATGGACCTGACCTGGACGGTCTTTGACGGCCTGAGCACTTTTAATGCCTGGCGGGGCAGCGATCTGGAATACGAGGCCGCGGAACTTGATTATTCGTCTGCCACCTTCCGCTTGGAACGCCAGGTTAAAACCTGCTTTTACCAGGCTCTGGCGGCCAAGGAATTGGAAGAAGTAGCCCAGCGTAATGTGGACACTCTGCAATCCCACCTGGACCTGGCCAAGGCCAATGAGGACAGCGGTGTGGCCACCTCGTTCGATGTCCTGCGCATCGAAGCGCAGATGGAAGAAGCCCGGGCGGAAAAGGACATTGCCACGGACAACACTATGCTGGCCCGCCGGACTTTAAATCAGACCATGGGGATCACGGAAGACACCAGTCCTTTGGAAGGCGAACTTCCCTTGCCCCCGGACCACCCCAGGGATTATCTGGCCAAGACCAGTGACGGACCGCGTGATGACATCAAAGCCAGCCTTAAGAGGAAGGAATCCGCGGACGCCCAAAACCTGGCCCTGGCTGGGTCTTTGCTCATGCCCAAAGTTTCCCTGTTCCTTGACGAAGAATATTACAAATACACCCAGGTTTTTGATCCTGCCGTCATTCCCCTGGACTGGCAGCGTTCTTATAACTGGGGATTAAGTTTGAACTGGGATATCTTTGACGGCGGCTTGACCCTTGCCCGTCAACAGGAAGTTGCCGCCCGGGTCAAGCAGGCCGAACAGGCCTCCCGGTCTCTCCAGCTCCACGCCGCGGATGACGTGGAACTTTGGAAACGCCAGCTCGTCAACAGTACTACCCTGTACCTTGCCCGCCAGCGGGCCCTGGCCAAGTCCGAGGAAAGCGTACGTCTGGCCACCCTCGGCCTCAAAGCCGGCACCCGGACCCACACCGAAGTCCTGGACGCCGAACTGGACCTTTTCAGCACCCGCGCCAATATCATCAAAGCCCAGCTGGACGCGGCCACAGCCCTGCTCAACCTGGAAATCGCCCTCGGCAAAAGCCTGCAATAAGGATTTTCTTGCGGTCTAAAAGGGATAGCCTATAATTATCCTTAGAAATTAACCCCTTCTATAAGGAGCGTCCATGCTAAAAAACTATTTTCTTTCTCTTTTACCAATACTCATCCTGTGTTTTGCCACGGGCTGTAAAGCTTCAGCCCAGGAGGTCCAGAGGAAACCGGCCAATGCTGGGGCTTTTTACCCGGCTACCAAAGACGAGATCAAACAGAACCTCACCCAGTTTTTGGCTGCCGCTAAAAACCCTTTATCATATATTCCCCGGGCGATCATCGCCCCGCATGCCGGATACCAGTACAGCGGGCCGACCGCTGCTTTTTCTTATAAAACCATCGAAGGGAAAGGAGATTCCATCCACCGCGTCATTCTACTGGCTCCCGCCCATTATGCAGGTTATCGCGGAGTGGTGGTCAACGAACGCATCTACAATACACCGCTGGGCCGCTATGCCTCGGATAAAGAAGCCATCCAGAAACTTAAAGAGCAGGATTTTCCCCATGTGTCCAATGAAACAGAAGAGACCAGGGAGCACGCGGATGAAGTTCAGATCCCCTTTTTGCAAACCGTGCTTCCCCAAGCCAAATTGGTACCTATGATCGTGGGCCAGCTGGATGAAAACGACCTGGAAAAAACAGCCCGCGCCATCAGCGCTATCATCGATGAACACACCCTGCTGGTAGTGAGTTCCGATTTCACTCACTATGGCACTCGGTTCGATTACACTCCCAAATTCAAAACCTCCGTGCCTGATGGTATCCACCAGTTGGATAAAAAAGCTGCCAACCTCATTGCCCAGGGAAATTTCCTTGGGTTTGCCCAATTTTTAGAGCAAACTCAAGATACCATCTGCGGCCAATACCCCATCCTGGTCCTTTTAAAGATCTTTGAGATCAATAACTGGCAGGCTCAGGGCCAATTGCTCCACTACACGACCAGCGGCGACCAGTTTAACGACTTTTCCAACAGCGTCAGTTATGTTTCCCTGGCCCTCGGCATGCTGGGTGAAAAACCCCAGGCTGCCAAGGTCGCCGGGGCTCTGACCTCCGAGGAAAAAAAGACTTTGCTGGCCTTGTCGCGCCTGGTCCTGCAGAAATTCGTCAAAGAGGGCACGGATGATTTTACCGCTGACCTCAAAAAGCTCACTGTGACCGACACCCTTCGCGCCAAATCCGGGGTCTTTGTCACCCTGACCTTGGGAGGCAACCTGCGCGGATGCATCGGCTATATCATCCCCATGACCTCGTTGGTAGAGGGCGTCATCGAGAACACCATCAACGCTTCCGCTCACGATCCCCGTTTCAGGCCGGTCACCCCTGCAGAACTCAAAAGTATCCACATAGAGATATCGGCCATGTCTCCCCTGATCCCGGTCAAAAGTCTGGACGAGATACAGGTCGGCCGTGACGGGCTGGTCCTCAAAAACGGCGGATATTCCGGGGTCTTCCTGCCACAGGTTCCCGTGGAACAGGGCTGGGACAAGCAGACCTATCTGGAGGAGCTGGGGCACAAAGCCGGGCTGGACAGCTCTGCTTATAAGGATAAAAACACCGTGCTCCAGCGCTTCACCGCCCAGGTGTTCGGAGAGCATTAAGGCTTTATCATCAATTCGATTCAGTCATCCCCGCAGTCTTTTAGCGGGAATCCATTAATTTCTATGAATCCCTTTGTAAAACACTTGTCATAAATCCCCTTGTCAAATAAGGCCAAAAAGTAGTTGTCATAAATAGTTGTCATAAATTCAGGTGGTTGTCATAACGGTTGTCATAAAACCCCTTGTCAAATAAGCACAAAAAGTTGTTGTCATAAACGCTTGTCATAAGTTCATTCCCAAAATACGTCTCACCTTTGCGTCTCAGCCAGCAAAGCTGGCTGAGATTTTATGTCACACTTTTATGTCACACTTTTTTTGGCGTGATTTTTGCCTTATTATATATGGACGTTTATACACGAACTCCAAAAGAAGGGTATTATTTTATGTCACAGTTCGGGGCCAACTAGGGTGTTGAAACTTTCACCACTTTTGCGTCTCTTTCGGGTTAGCTGGCCTCCCAGATTTTACATAATTTATGTAAATTGTCGCTCTGCCACCCCACCAAGGTGTGTTCTTAGCCTTATAAAATAAGGGGTTTTGGCATTTCCGCTAAAATACCATTGTAAAACAAGGGATTTGTCCGGCTTGGAATCTCAGGGTGGGTTGAATTAAGGAAGGCACCAAAAAAATCCACGGTTTATAGCATTAATCAAATGCGGGAGAATAAAGGATAGTTGCGGAAAGAGGCTGGGGCAGGGAGAAGGTTAGCCGCGACCCCGGGTCACGTTTTGGGCTTGTTTTTTTCCATTAATGAAATTGGTTTTGTGTATAAAGCATAGTCACATCCAGTCCGTACCGCCTGCTCCTTCATCCAATTTACCCCTGTTGGGCCAAGATCAACTTCCACAGGGCAGTTACTACGCGCTGCTCCCTCGTAAAATTCGTGACACCATAAATCTACGAATTCCCGGCCTTGTTCTTTGGCCTGTTGGCTTAATTTTGCCTTGCCTGTTTGCGTATGACCATCAATAGCCTCCGACGGTATCGGGACGACCTTTCCCGCCTTCCAGTCAGTGTCCACACAAGCGGCCAAATCATCGGCCTGTCTGTTTTTGGGAGAGCGGCACATCAGGATAATGGCAAGGGCAGCGATATTTTTCTCAGGCAGGAGAATGATGGACTCGCCTGTCTTGTCATCCTTCTCTTTTTTCCGCAAGCTCTCCCACATCTGCGCCAGAGCATTGACCTGAACCATTACGTTCGGGTTGGCAAGCCCTATATCCTCCACGGCGCAAATGCAGAGTCTCTTCCAGGCGTAGAGGTCATAACCGCTTTCCGCCAAATCCCAGAAAAAAAACAGGGATTCGTATTCCTTACCCCTTCTTATTGATTTCTGCAAAGCCGAGACAGTTTCATCAAACCTGTTGCCAGACTTTAAATTTGAACTTTTTACGCTCGATTCCATAAAAACCTCCTCTTTAAATAGAATACCGAAGATCATTCCCTGCTTAACTTCTGCAATTCCTCATATATCACCACCATAGCCATAACATCATCCTTGTTGTAATTCAGGATTTTGTTTTTCAAGGATACATCATGTGACTTGAGCCATTCTTCATACCACGCCTCACAGTTCAAGCCCCCCGCATCCTCGGCCTGCCAGCGGAAACCAAAAACCGGGGCAACTTCCTTGATGGAATAGCTCCTCACGGGAAAGGCGAAGCTCTGTTTGGCCCATTCTTTTTGGTCGGCAAGGCCGTCTTTCAGCCGGAGGTAGCCTAGTTCGTTGCCCCCGTACTGCTTCCAGCATTTCTCCACAAATTCATTTTCAAAAGTTGTCCAGGTATAGACTACGCAGTCTTTGTATCCAGCCATAAAATCGAGGAAATCATGCCAGGCCTGCTTTTCATCCGCAGGGGTTTCGGCAAAGAAAAACTTAGAGGTTTTGGTGCCGTTCTGATCCAGGATGATCAGGCCATGCAAGATAACGCTGTCCCCCAGGGTTTCGATATCGTAAAAGATAACCGGCTTGCCGATCGGAAATTTAGGTTTCTGGATCATGAGCGGCTTGCCTGCAACCCTGGCCCTGGCATGGAGCCACAGTTTTTCAAGAGGTGAATCGCTAATTTTAGTTTTTCCTTTTAGATCATCCCATTTCATCCCGGCAAGCTGTCGGACGGTCTTGATTCCTATGGCATACAACTTTTCGACAGTAGATTTGCCCCCGTTGGGGAGCCGGGAAAGATGATCCATATCCTCCCTGGTCTGGTTGCAATGCTTGAGCCAGGAACAGTTTACACAAATCCTGCACCAGATGGGATCGGTCGATATCTTGGCGGCCAGGATATCCTGCAGCAAGTCCCGGGTTTGCTGAAAGTAGTCCAATTTTTCAGCCGGGTTGAAGTAATGGGTTTTGCCGGTATTTAGCCAGATGCCTGCCTGCTCAGGGAAGGTTCCGATAACTTTTGCCAGCAGGACGCTATAGGCTGTGGCTTGGAGCATATCGGTATTAGAGGGTTCTTTATGACTTTTGATTTCAATAGGCACATAGGCATAATCACCTAGGTTGGAGTGGCCGGGGACCTTTTTGAGCACATCCGCGATACCTGCCAAAGACGGAGCCATCAGCACGGCTCCGTGGATATAGGAATATCCTTCTTTCATAAGTCCAAGTGTAGCTTTGAAACCAGCGGATAAGTTTTTCTCGTCCCATTCCGGCTCAACGATGTCTGGTATGGTAGAGACGAGCTGTTTCTCCCAGGCCCACCCCGCTTCTTTTCTGCGTTTCTCGCCAGCGGAATCAGGAATCTTCTGTTTTGGATTGCCAAACTTTTCCAGGTAGGCAAGATGCGGACATATACTGGCTTGCACAAGGCGTGAGGGTGAAAGTCGTTCTGAGGCTATTTCCTGATCTTTTGGCCTAATATCTTCATCCATTAATAGATCCATTCGTTGTATTAAATGCTAATAGTTCTAAAAATATTATTGAGATATTTCCATAGCACTTTTAATTGCCCTTATTAATCCATCGATTTCGAGAGCCCACTCATTTAAAGAAAATACTGGATAGGTTCTTTTAATGTCTGGAGGCATACGTAACCCGGTACTTTTCTCTAGCTCTTCTTTAAACCTGTCTCGGTAATGTTCCATTTCTTTGGTCAGACCTAGCCCGCCGAAGTTGATGCTCAGTTGTCCATTGGAGCGTAAAGTGTACAAAGAGCTAGGGGATATTTGTTTGAAAACAGGGCTGAAAGAACCTCTGGTTACACCTGTACCCCAATTGATATGGGACGCATTTTGATCGGAAAACTCATAAAGCATTTTAAATACATTCTGCTCGGTTGGAGAATATTGTTTTTTGATCTCCCCAAAGAACATATCCTCGTCCCATTTTTGTCTTAGTGAAGACTGGAATTTATTTTCAGAAGACACCAATGTTTTTCCCAACCTATTGGCCGGCTGGATACCACAAGGTTTACAGGGGAAATCCGATAGCTCATTGATCCAGTCAAGGAACGCATTCGCAATCAATAGTTGTCTAGCGTTAATAAACGTTTCATAGGCATTTTCTGGATCTTTATTATTATTTTTATCTGGTTTAGTTAGGGCGTCATAAGTCGATAGAACCAATTTATATTTACCTTTATTTTTATCTTTATCTTCTTCCAGCAAAAAATGCTTTATTAAATTTTCAGGATCCTCCTGATCAAGCTCTAATGCTTTTTCAGCAACGCCATCAAAACAATTTAATAAACTGGAAATATAGGTAATGTTCCCTATATTGTTCACTTTGTCTGTACTCAATCTTGTTCTTTCGGTAATTTTAAAAATATTTTTGAGTTTAGAATAAGGAATAATATGCTGCTTTTGAGGCTCTTCTTTTGTGCATAGATTAGCCTCGGGTTTTTGAAATTTATCAGGTTTATAAACATGATTTAATTTATATGAAAAATCTTTGGCTCCTCTATGACGTAAAAGCCAATACAACAACAAGATCGATCTATCATTTAAGGACATGGGATTTTTTAGGTTATCAATAAATTTCTCCTCAAGGATCTTTGTGTCTTCTTTTAGTTTATCAAGCGCACTTTCCAGCGTATTGGCCTTATTAACCGAATCAATAAATTTCATTATTTTTTGGTTAGACCTGTAAACCAGCGCCAACTGAAAATAGATGGCAGTAATATTCTTTTCTACGTCTTGATCGAACCAATCATCAGGTCCAGGAGGATCTGGATAAAATTTGATCAGGATCTGGAAAATAGGAAGTAAAGAGTTGGTTTCTGGCAAGAAGCGAAGATCGTCACATTTCAGAATCCTCTCCAATAGGGTGCGGGTATGCACAAGTATATTTTCTGTTATCTCCCACATTTTATTGAAAAACAGTACTTTTGCTTCTGGATCTAGTTTTTCCACCGTCCTAAGAAAAGTATCGCTCTCTAAGATGGCGAATGAAAAGCCACTTGAACCTAGAGACAGATCAAAGTGATAACTGCAGACCTGGACAAAAGTTCTTATAAATAGCTTAAAACCGAAATGTTGTTCTTTGATTCTTTGGAAAATGGAATCTCGATGCAATTCTTTTGTTATTTCTGGACCGTGAAATTTATTGAAAATCCTTTCGATCTGCTTGGGGGTATCAGGAAACAAGGAAACTAGCGTTGCATAAGCGATCTCTTCCGCATCCACCCGTTTGCCACCGCTATTGATGCGGTTATAAAGCTCTATGACCTCCGCAAATGACTTATTCTTTTCCAACATAACCACAAACACAGGGCGAGCTAACATCTGGTCTATACTAGCCCTGATCTCATCACGAAGCTTGTTGAACATCTCCCCAATATTTCTAGGGTCCAAGGGCTGTATCAGTTTTTTGATCCGATCTTCATTGCTGTCAATAAACCTTAGAAGCTTAAGCGGGATAAAATTATTATCAAAATATGTTTTTTTCTTAACTTCCTGTTGACCCGAAGGATCAAATAGGGGGTCGCGGATCTTGATGAACAATGAAAACTCTCTATTTGTTTCTGCATAATATTTATTAAGGGACGTTATTTTCCTGAGGTTCAAACACCATACCCTGGGGTCTTCTTCTTGTGCCTCTTCCTCACTAGCGTCATCATCATTGATAAATACACTATGCAGACTACGAAGTCTTTGCTGGCCATCTATGATCAAATATTTGAACGGTTGATCGGATAAAGGAACTCCCTGGCTTAGGTTATCTGGTTTCCACAACACAATGCTTCCTATGGGGGTGTCATAATAAAGAGACTCTAAAAGCATTGAAACAGAATCGTCATTCCAAACGAGCCCTCTTTGAAAATGCGGAATGCCGAGTTCGTTATACTTTTCAAGTAGTTTTTTAACCGTCACTTCTTTTTCCAAAACGTTCTCCCGCCTTTAAAATTCAATTTTGATGTAATTACAATTGCCGCTTCAAATTATCAACTTGCCGCTCTAATTGTTTTATCTGATCATCTTCGTTTTTTATCCGCGAGTCAAAATCGCGCATTTTGGATTCTTTGTCCCGGTTTATACCCTCAATGGTTCTCTGACGATTTTGAATCTGTATCGAAAAATTCTGAATTTGGCGGGAAATTTCCTCAGTTTTATGTGGATCATTCATGATCTAAATCACCTCCTCTCTCATTAATTTAGGTTCTAAAATCATCATCATACTAATCTATATTTCAACTGACTACCTACTCAATCCTTAAACAAAATAGCTGGCCACATCGTATCCATAACAGGCTTTTCCACCTTCCTGGACATATCTTCAAGCTCAGAAACACCCTTCATTATGCCTGCTCGCCCAAAAGAATCATCCGCAAAGGCCTTTGCACCACACCGCCGACAGGATAACAACCATGGGAAACCTTCTTTTTTTATGCAATCTACATCTAAGTAATCTAAGAACTCTAAGAATATACCGACATTTTCCTGCGGTAATGGTTCTTTACCTGGCCATACCGAATTAGGTATTAACTTTTTCTGCTCCAGCAGTCTCCTAGCTATAAAGCGGTCTTCCTGGTCGCCTTCCTTTATCCTGCGGGTCTCATCATATTCTCCCGCGATATAAAACTCTGTAAAATTACCGCAGGTTGGGCATCGTCCCTTCGCTTCAGCAAACAGATTTGTAATTTCTATATCTGTATTGTCCATATACATAGTAACCTCCTATGCTTCCACCCGGACTTTTCCCTGTGCTTCCGAGAATCCGATAGCTTTATGCTGAGCTTCCACAAAATCCAGAGCATGCGCCGCGTGGCTCTCGCGGATGATAAGCTTGCCGTCAGAGACAGCAGGCTCCTGTCTGCCGGACGAGATCATACAGCGATAGGCTACTTCTTTGACTTGAGCGCAGGAATAATCCTTGGTCTTACGCACAAAGTAATCTACGGACAACGGCGCTTCCAGAACCGCGTCTTTCAGCATCCGGATTAAGAGTTCTTTCCGCGCATCCTCGGTAGGGTTGTCAAAATGAATTTTGATGTCAAACCTTCCAGGACGCGCCGCCAGCGCCTTATCCAACAAAGTCACGTCGTTGGTTGTGGCCATAGTAACCACTCCGTCGTTCACCTCCAGCCCATCCATCTGATTGAGCAACTCTCCCAGCATCCCCCCCTCATCGTAACGACGGTCTCCTGAGAAAAGGTCTATATCCTCAAAAAGGATCAGGGCAGGCACCATATCACGGGCAAAATCGTAGATATCGCTTATGTTGTTACGTCCGTATCCCATATTCTGACCCGCAGTCAGCCAGATAACATTGAGGCCGGACAAACTGGCAATGATCTTGGCCGCCAGGGTTTTGCCGTTGCCCGGCGCTCCGTAAAGAAGCAGTCCCCTTTTGTAGGGAATACCGTGTTTGACAAAAAAATCCCTCTGACCTTTAAAATTAACCACATTCTCCAGCAGCATGTTTTTCACCGGTTCCGGCAGGATAATGTCATTCCAGGTGTATTCTTTTTCCAGTTCAAAAATGGTCCCGTCATCCTTGAAAATACATCCCTTGAAAGATTTGGCCTTTTTCTCCAACTCTCCTAGAAAAGTCTGGCCCCACTTAAGGTTCTTTTCGGCGAACATAACCACAAAGGAACTCCTAATGAACTCTTTATTGAACACAGGCTCCACCACAAACTTTTCACCAGCCGGTCCTTCCAAAAAATAGCAGCCCGTGCCTTTTTCCTCGGTTTTGTCGGACCGGACCACCTCACTAAAAGGCAGAATTTTTGGCTCGTTCGATGAACGGTACTTTTCTTTAAAAAGCATATTGAAAGCGCGGTAAACAGCCCCATTCATGAAGTGCGGGAATGTTTTTTTGATACAGTTGATGCGTTGGTCTTCCAGCCCCAAAAATTTATTGAGCGCCTCCCTCCTGTCTCGTTCCATTTTTCTTTCATGCAAAACCACTGTTGTTTTATCCATAACCATCCTCCCTACTTTCTAATCCCAATCCCCGCCTAAAATCATATCCCAATTCTGCTCTCCCCCATCCCCCCTGTCAAACATTTCCGGATTTTATCTATTTCGGCGTTACGGCGATCGCCGAATGGCCGAAGGGTTGAAGAACCTAAATGGTTCTTCAACGGGTCTCTACAAGAATCCTTATAAAAAGAGACCCAGGATTATATTAATAATTTGAGGCGGGTTTACCTGATTGCTCCACATATTTCTTGAGTGTTTCAATGATAGCTCTGGCCTCTTTCCTGTATTTGACCCGGTACATGATTTGATTGCCTCTGGCCTCAAAACGGACCAGGTCCGCAAGCCTCATGTTTTTCAAATGTCCTGAAATAGTAGAAACCGTCCTATGGGTTTTCTTGGCTAACTCAGAGGGTGCATATCTTGGTTTTTCTAGCAGGGCTTCCAATATTTTGTAGGTCACCGGATTCCCCAAAATGTGGCACAGCCTGGAACACCTGAAACTGCTTTCCTTTAGAGCCATATTCTCCCCCTTAATAACTTATTTAAATCTGATTTTGCTCCCCGTCTTCCCCCATGTCAAACCTTTCCCGCTTTTTTCTATGACCTCTGCCCCAAAGCCAGATTGCTTCGTCGCTCAAGCTCCTCGCAATGACTTCATAATTAAACTGGGGGAACAAAAAGAAGAAAACCACTGATATAATAATGATGTAAACATTCTGAGACCTATCCTAAGGAATACCATATGTACCTGCGAGTATTAGCTTTACTGCTCCTGCTCATGACTTTGAGCCTGACCTTGTACCTTGGCCAGCCGGTACTGTTAGCCCTATCCCTGCTCTGGGTCCTGACTGTCTGTTCCTTCTATATTTGGATGGAAAGGTCAGGCAAGGTTTCCGTGGCCCGCACCTTTTATTTCGCCTGCCTGTCCCTGTTTTTCCTGCTGAACCTGCATCTATCCACCAGGACCGAAAGCACGTTTGTCCCCTACTGCCACATCAGCTTGGCCGCCAATTTTCTCAATAACGGTTACAGCCAGCTCCTCAGTGTAATCAACGCTACTTATTTTAAATACGGAGTCTTGAGCCTAGGCGTGCTCTGGCTGCTGGTTGTATTGGTCAATGGCGGTGGATTTTGCAGCTGGGTCTGCTTTTTTGGGGGCATTGATGACACCCTGTCCCAGGTCTTAAAAAAACCTTTGCTCAAGATTCCTGATACCAAAAGGATACGGGAGTTCCAGCTGGCCTTTTTTATCTTTCTAGTCCTAGTTTCCTTTATATATTTTGAACCAGTCTTTTGCCAGTGGGTTTGTCCCCTGAAAATAACCGGCGAAAACTTGGACCCCGATTCTCCGTCCTACTCCCTGCAGGTGGCCTCCTATGTTTCCATCGGCGGGGTATTTCTGCTGGGACTTCCCCTGCTGACCAAAAAAAGGACTTTCTGCAGTATGATCTGTCCCTTTGGCTCCCTTCCGCCTCTTTTGCATAAGCTCACGCCGTACAAGATAACTATCAAAGCGGACCAATGTATCGGCTGCGGGAAATGCGCTGAGGCCTGCCCCAGCTTTGCCATAGAAAAAATAGAAAAACAGGGCAAGATTTTCCAGGCCAGCCAATACTGTACCCTTTGCTACCGCTGCATACCCGCCTGCCCGGAGAAAGCCATTATCCCCACGCTGTTCCACAAAAAGTCCAGCCCCCTGCTTCCTTTTATATCCCTGTGCTTCGGCGGCGCCCTTTCCCTGTTCTACGTTCCCGGCGGGATACTGGCCCTGTTAAATCTTTTAAAGGCGGTGGCCCGATGATCAAGACCAGCCTGGAAGGACTTGTTTTGGGTTTGACCATCGGCGGTTATTGCACGGCCTTTTGCTCGCCGTTTATTTTTCCCTATCTTCTGACCGGCCCTCGGGCAACTCTCCGTCACAAGATCTTTATTTTCACGGAGTTCACCTTGGGCCGTCTGGCCGCCTACCTTGTCTTTGCCGCAGCCACCGTGCTCCTGGGCCGGTCTTTACAAAATATTCTGACGCCCCGGATCAAGGGAACGCTTCTCATCCTGGCCGCTCTAGTGGTCCTGATCTATTCGGTTTGGTGCCTGTTCCGTGAGCAGGCCTGCAACGCCTGCCTGCACACCCGGGTCTCCCTAAAAAGCCTTCCCTGGCTGACCGGTTTTTTTCTGGGCATCAACCTGTGTCCGCCCTTTGCCCTGGCCCTGGTCCAGGCGATCAGCATCAAAGACCTTGTGCCCACGGCCCTGTATTTTATCTCTCTTTTCATCGGGACGACCTTATACCTGACACCGGCGCCGTTCATTATCAACCTTTTGCCTCAGCAAACCTTTAAACGGGTCGGTGCTTATCTGGGTGTTTTGACCGGCATCTGGTTCACCCTGCAAGGAGTTATATCTGTATTATGACCAGAAAAATTAAATCCTCCCCTTTGTAAGGGGAGGAAAAAGGTGGGGTAGATCGGCAGACCGGTCTACCTCCCCTACCCCTCCTTACAAAGGAGGGGTAATTAAGGAGTAGCGCAAATATTATGATCATTGCTTATGGCATCCTCACTCTAATGAGCCAGACCATCCTGCTGCAGGAACTCTCTGTCTTGTTCCGCAGGAATGAAGTGGTCCTGGGCATCCTTTTCTTTTCCTGGCTGTGCGGGAGCGGCCTGGGCAGTTCCTTTTTCCGCTTTTTGCCGGACCGCTTGAAAACTTGGGAAAAGCTTCCTGACTGGACAGCCTGCGCCACGGCCTGGCTTGTCTTTGTCCTTATCTTTATCATCCGAGCCATCTTTGGGTTCTACCAGTTCTCCGCCCTGCCCAACCTCGTTTATATCTCCCTTATCTCATTTTGCCTCATCGCGCCCGTCAGCTTTTTGATCGGCCTTTGCTTTACCGCCTATTGCGCCAGAAACCCCTCCCACCTGTCCCTCAACCAGGTCTTTCTCTTGGAATCTCTGGGCGCTTTTATAGGCGGTATGGTCATCACCTTTTCCACGGATAACAGGCCGGACGCTCTCATCTATGCCTTTAGCCTGATAGTCGTGCTCCATGTTTTTATGGCCAGGCGCCATTCCTCTCCGCTGGTTTCCCTGCTTATTTCCATCTTCCTGGTCTTCCTGATCCTCAACCTTTTCCCCGGTTTTTCCAATGGTTTTATCCAGCTCAGCCGCAAGCTACAGTTCCGCCATTCCCAGGTTCTGAACACCCAGCCGTCGGTTTACGGCGACCTGACCACGGTCCAGAACCAGAACCTCAAGACAACTTATTACAACGGAGAAAACTTATTCTCCTGGGACACTTTGCCCTATGAGGAAACCGGACTTCTGCCAGCCCTGGCCGCACCATCAACCAAAAAAATATTGGTGCTGGGCTTTTGCTCCCCGCCCCAGCTCCAGCAGCTTTTGAGATTTAAACCCCAGGAGATCACCCTGATCTTCCAGGACAACAAACTGGACCTCCTTTTGGACGCTTATTTTGACCAAAACAACCCCTGGCCGGGAGCCACGGCCTTGGGGACCATTCACGCCGACCCTTTCCGCTGGCCCAGCCATGGCAGAGAACAGTACGACCTTGTGCTCATTGCCAAGGAATTGCCCACGAGCCTGGCGGACAACCGCTATTTCTCGGACAATTTTTTGTCACGGGTCCGGGAGGTTCTCAATCCCAATGGCGTGGCTGTCCTAAGCCTTCGTTATGAGGAGAACTTTTCCGACCCCTATACCCTGGCCAACTTCCGCATTATCCGCGACACCTTGCGGACTTGTTTTAGCGAGGTCGCTTTTATACCGGCGGAAAAATTCTATTTTTTCGCTTCCAATTCCCCCCTCAAACTCACCAGCCTGGATTTGCTCGGCAAATTGAAAAAGCTCCACCCAGCCCCCTTGACCCTGAACAAACCCTATCTGGACGAATACATTGCTCCCGAAAGACTGTGCAAGTTTGACGGGCTCCTGGATTCCGCGGGCAACAAAACAGTCAACCATCTTTTTTCCATGAGCTTGTACCTCAACAGCCTCAAAAAACAGCTCAAAGCGGACTTGCGTCAATCCTGGTTTGCTTTGGCCCTCCTGGCTGTCCTGGTCCTGTCTTTGCTCGGCGCCAAAATGCAAAATCTCAAACACCTATTTTTGGCCGACCGGCATTCCCTTTATTTGTTTTTCCTGGGTTTCAATGCGATGACCGGCGAGATCCTGCTTCTTCTTTTTTACCAGTCTGTCAGCGGGTTCATCTATTTCTACTACGCCTTTATAACTGCCGCTTTCATGCTGGGGCTCAGTTTGGGCAGCGGCTACACGCTTATCTTTAAGCAAACCAAGGCTTTCCAACGCTTGATGTTCGCCTGCCTTAGCGTGCTCTGGGTGCTGGCCATCGGCCTTCTTTACCAGGGTCTTTTTTCATCCACTTTCAAGGTCCTTTCCATCCCCCTGGTGGTACAGCTCTTGAATATTGTGGGAGGGTTCTTCCTGGGAGCGGCGTTCAATCTTGAAGGCCAGGCCGCATACAAACTCGACAACTCCGCCCTAAACTTGTCTCCCCGGCTTTATTCTTTCGACCTTTTTGGCTCCAGCCTGGCCGCCCTGCTCGTGCCTTTGGTGTGCATTCCTTTGATGGGGATGACCGCCACGGCCTTTTTGAGCGCCCTGTTGCTTCTCGCTGTCATTTCTTCGCAGGGGAGGCTTAGCCGTGAACCTTAAAGCGCGCCACTATGCCCTTCTTGGCCTGTCCCTGGCCATAACCTCATTGTTTCTAGGACTGTTTTTAAGCCAAAGATCTCCCTGCGTGTTCTCTCTTGCTCCGGCCAATCCGTCCTATGCCAGGCCGGCTCATTTCTGGAAAAAAGCGGATATGGGTGTCCAGTGCCGACTCTGCCCTTTTAATTGTTTTTTGCCGGAGGGGGCCAAGGGAAAATGCCGCGTGCGCATGAACAAGGACGGCAAGCTTTATACCGAGGTTTATGGCCAGGCTGTATCCATCAATGTCGACCCTATTGAAAAAAAACCGGTCTTCCATATGCTCCCCGGCTCCCGCATCCTGTCCCTGGCCACGGTCGGCTGCCCCCTGCGCTGCACCTTTTGCCAGAACTGGTCTTTGTCCCAGTCCTTTCCCGAAGAGGTCAAGTCAACCCAACTCACCTCTCCTGAGGACATCGTCAAGGCCGCCCTGGCTTATCACATCCCCTCCATTGCCTACACCTACAGCGAACCAGTCATTTTCTACGAGTACATGCTGGAAACAGCCCGCCTGGCCAAACAAAACGGACTGCGCAATGTCATGGTCACTTCGGGCTATATCAACCCGGAGCCTCTAGCCGCGCTCGCGCCTTATTTTGACGTCATTAAGGTGGACCTCAAAGGGATGGACGAAAAGTTCTACAGGGATGATGTGGGTGGACGGCTGGATGCGGTCCTCACCAGCCTCAAGCTCCTCAAAAAATTGAACGTGCTGACCGAGGTGGTCAATTTGGTGGTCCCCGGCCGCAACGACAGTGCCGGGGATTTCGAAAAGCTTAGCCAATGGGTGTACGACAACCTGGGGCCCGACACGCCTTTGTTCTTTTCCCGGTTCCACCCGGACTACAAGCTCAGCAACCTTCCGCCCACGCCAATCGAAACGCTGGAACAGGCGCGCAACATCGCCATGAAAATCGGCTTGCGCTTCGTCTATCTCGGCAATGTGCCCGGCAGCGATGGCGAAAACACCTACTGCCCGCATTGCCATGCTTTATTGGTCAAAAGGGTAGGTTATGATATCCAGCAGAACAACCTGAAACACGGCCGCTGCCCTGTATGCGGCACCAAGATACCGGGGATTTGGGACTAGCCCTTATACCCCAATCCTAAAACCCCTTTATTAACGCCTCAAAATAAAGGAGATTTATACCCCAAAATGAGGTTTAGGCATGGTTGCAAGGGAGTTAACTCCCGAGATGTAAATCCGCCAAAAACTCTCTGGTTTGCTGATGGCCCACCCCAAAAGTTTCACTGCGAAGATACCCGTCGTCTGAAACAAGGATAATGCTTTCCTTTGGTACCTCTTCCTGGTCTATCCATTTCCTTATCTCCGCATCGGCATGATTGCTGTAAACAAAGGAAATATTGGAGGATATTTGCTCAGTTTCACTGTGTGGGGCCTGGCGCGAATCCCAGAATACGATGATATTTTTAATATCCTGGTCCGTCTGGATAAGGGTTTTAAGCAGCTTGTAAAGAGCGTAACGCTGGTCTTCTTTAGTCTTGGCCTGGAAAAGCTTTTTCCCTGCTTGGCTCATGGTGAGATTGTAACCATCTATGAGATAGGTCTTCACTTTATGTCCCTCAAAGCACTGACCTTACTTTGGGCAGTATATTCCGGTCCACATCTTGGTCATTCCTGGGCATGGCCACGCCCCTGAACAAATGCCACTGCTCCGTATGTTCCACAAAGTTGCCCGGCTCCAGCTTGACCAAAGGTCCCAGGCTTTCCACTTCCAGCATTACATTGCTGGTATAGACCTCGGCATTACAATCAAAATCCGGGTAAAGCCGGTTTTCTTCATAGCCAAAGGTCTTGATGAACAGGTTCCCGTGGTTGCAGTAGGCCAGCCAGCCGTCCTTGTCCAGCACGCCCAGCATCTGGGGATTTTCCTTGGTTACATCCTGCCGGAGCATGATATAGCGCGTGCCCCAGGTCCAGCGCGAGTCCTGGAGGTCTGTATAGGACCAGACCGAGATGACGCTCTTGGGCAGCAGGTTAGCCGGGTCTGTGTGGGAACCTCTCGGAGGCAAGGGGATGACAGCCTTGCCGCCTGCCGCCATGACCGACAGCGCCCAGGGAGCCAGCTCCACGGGCCAGGAACCGAGGTTGCGGAGCCGATGGACCAGCCTGACACGGCTGCTCGTTCCCGGGGCCAGGTCTATATCTATTTCTTTTTGGATGCCGGTCGGTTTTTCCACGGGCTGGATAAATCTCGTGAATTGCTTGTGGTGTTCCACCTTGACCGGCCCGTTGTCAGGCACATAGGTACGGGGCATGTTTTCCGGAGAATGCCACAGGCGGTGCCCGCCGTAATTGATCCATTCCTTGCCGCCTTTTTTCCCGAGATGCTTCTCGTTTTCTCTGAATTCGTTCGTCCCGCCTTTAAACCCGTAACGGATGACCCGGGGGCCCACATCGCTGGTCACCACCAGTTCAACAGCCTTGTTGGACAGGCCATAACAGTTCTTCCAGCCCTTATAAGTTATTTTTTTCGCTTTGTTTTCCATGCCTACCCGTCTCCACCCTAGCTTCAAAACAAAAACCCCTCTCAGATGATTCATCCAAGAGGGGTTATATTTGAAACTTAATTTAGAACTTGTGCATGCAGGCCAGACTTACGCCCCATACAAACCCCCCGAAATCCGTGCTACCCCCTGATGTCAAAGGGGCATACTGGGGATTGTCGTCACCGGGATTAGGGGTGGAAGAATTGATCTTGGTAAATTGGCTGGCGGTGGAGGTGAACGAAAGCGGCACTTGCAGGCTGAGCGTATCATTGGCACCCAGGGAAATGCCGTAACCAGGGGTCACCACGGTGTCAAAAACGGTGAAAACCGAATAATTATCCGCGGTAACGACCTCGCTCAGGGTTGCGTTGGACTTGCTTGGGTAAACATCCAGTACTTCTTCCGACTGTATTAATAGAAGCAAGGGTCCCACGCCAACTCCCAGGGAAAAAGAACCGGGGCCGACATTGCTCACCCATTCGGCCTTGGCCAGGATAGGCATGGTTGTGAGCTTGACCGAGGCAGTGCTTCCGGTACCGACCCAACCAGCCCCTGCGACATTGAAGCCCGGCATATTCCCCGGAAGGGGGTTGATCCCATATTTTGTCAGATCAAAAGAATAGGAGCTGAGGGGGGTGTCAATGCCGATTTCAATACCGCCGTACAGGGAATCCGCCAGTTTGGCCAACAGGTCGGCCTCAAAGGTCAACTGGCTGGTGGATATGTTTTCCGACTGGTTCTTGGTGACACCCGTCGTAAGGTTGGTCTGGGGGTAATGATAGACCCCGGTAAAGGTCCCATAGCCCAGATTGATCGTCCCAAGGCCGGTGTCGGCCCAGGAACTTACGGCCAAACTTAAAACCATACTGAACACGGCTAGAACACAAAGTCCTCTATTCACAAAAAACCTCCCTTCTTAATTCTATTTTTTGACTGATAGGCACAATACTAGTCTTTGGATGGTTGACTGTCAAGAAACACGCTGGGAAAGAAGGGTCTTGAGCCACTGGTAATAAACCGTTATATTTTAGGCATGGAAAAAACGAAAAACTTGAAAATTCCCCTGGCGCGCGCCTTGTCTAAGCTGGGCTTTTGTTCTCGTTCGCAAGCCGTTAAACTCATCCTGACTGGCAAGGTTAGCGTCAACGGAAAACCAGCCCAAGACCCAGGACTCCGGATCAGCCCCAGCCATGACCTCATCAAAGTAGATGGCCAGGCCCTCAAACCCAGCCCCAAGCTTTACCTAATGCTCAACAAACCCCGGGGTTATGTGACCACCGCTTCGGATGAAAAAGGCCGCAAAACCGTTTACGACCTATTGCCTCCGGCTGTCGGCTCCTGGCTTTCACCGGTTGGCCGCCTGGATATGGCCAGCGAAGGGCTTTTGCTTTTTACCAACGACACCAAGTGGGCCACCGGCCTCACCGACCCGGCCAGCCATCTGGACAAGACCTATCATGTCCAGGTCAAGACTATCCCGCAAACGGAAACTCTGGAAAAAATGGTTAAAGGCATTCTTCTGGACGGTTCCCTTTGGAAAGTCAAAAGAGTCTCTATCCTCAGAAAAGGCGAGATCAACTGCTGGCTGGAGATCGTGTTGGACGAGGGAAAGAACCGGCAGATACGGCGCATCCTGGAAGCTCTGGCTCTCCCCATCCTGCGCCTAGTCCGTGTCTCTATCGGCCCCCTCACGCTCGGCAGTTTGGCCAAGGGTAGAACACGGGAATTAACTAAAGAAGAAGTTCAGCAACTCTGGCCGTAAAACCTTCCCCCCTGGACCAACCGGACACAAAAAATTTACTGAGGTAAAGTGGCTGGAGCGGGCGTTACCCCGTTGGCAGGGATGACAGGCGCTTGCCCTAATTCATCAATGATCTTTTTGACGGCATCCAAATATGCGGCCTCATTGGAGGGATATTGGATGTCTTCTTTTTTTATCTCGAACTGGCCGGGATCTGCTGTCTTGACAGGTACGTTGGTCGCGTCATCCCACTTGAATTTGACCTGGTCCCGCCAGACGATGAGGCAATTTTTGATCCCATCGGTGTCCTCGCAAAGCCATAACCAGTAGAGCAGGCCCGGTCGATTGATCTCATAGGTGGCGAATTCCCCGCCGCCGAAAATTAGCCCTTTTAATCCCAAAACAACGTACTTTCCGGCAAAGTCGGTTTTCTTGGGGTTATCCTCCTCCATGGAAAGGCGCGGCCTCGCGCCCCATGCCTCCTGCCCGACCACTCCATTCAAGAACGGCTTGAGGTCTTCCTCGAATCCCTGATAAGCATAGGGCGATCTCCTGCCGAACTGGACAAAAAGTTCCTGGAGCCTTTCGGCCGCCATCATGGCTTCGGCCTCAGGGTGGTCCTGGACAAAATCAACGATATTGACCTTTGTCGGGTCATCCGTGATGCCGCAATCAGGGCCGTACTTGATCAAAATATCCTTGTCGATGCCCAGTTCCCAGCCGTTCTCGGTCTTATGATGTGACAAAAGAAGATGCTTCTGGGGCCACTGCATGGCCCACAGGTCCGCCAGCTCGACCAGCGGCGCCTTGCCCTGGGCATAAAGTTTTTTCAAACCTTCCTGGCAGGCATCCAGCTCATCCTGCTTGTCGGCGACCTTATATTCCCCGTAGTCCAAATTTATGAATTTCTTGATCATGACCGCGAACATGGAGTGCTGCTTGTCCAGTTTGTCCAGAACTTCCTGGGGAACAGAATCCTGCGCCCTGGCCACCCCAAAACCGCTGAAAAAAATGACCGCGGCAAGGACCGCCATAAAGCTCCACTTGCCTATTCTTCCCATAAAGATACCTCCTCATTCAGAATACAATGCCTTTTTTTGGACCAAGCCGCTGACCCTACTATGGCAAATTATAGAACTTTCACTGTGAAATGACAGGGGTAGCTGCGGCCTGGCTCGCGGGCGCTTGCCCTGATCCATCGATGATCCCTTTGACGACCTCCAGGAATTCCCCTTCGCTCATCGGATATTTTATGTCCTCTTTTTTGATCTCGTACTGGCCGGGCTCCTGGGTCGAAACAGGTATTTTTTTATCGTTATTCCACACCCACTTGGCCTGATTGCGCCAAACCGCAAGGGCGTCCTTTATTCCTTCCTTGTCATCGCTGACCCACAGCCAATACAGTATCCCGGGCTGGACGATCTCGTATTCCTGCGACCTGTTCCCCTTACCCATCCCCATTCTAGCGGCAGTCCCGAACAGTTGGTCTGGGCGGCCCAGCAACAGCTGCTTGGCGTAGAAACCAGTAAAATTCGTTTTACGGGTCTCTTTATTGGTCACGGCTACATCATCCCAGGCTCCCTGTGCGGTTTCCCCGTTTAAAAAAGGTCTTAATTTAAACTTGTATCCCTGCAACGCGTAAGGCGACCGCTTCCCGAATGTCGAGTAAAGGTCCTGCAATTTTTCCGCGGCCAGCATGGCTTCGCTCTCCGGGTGGTCCTGCAGATAATTTCCCATTTCCACTGACGACCAATCGGCTTTGAAGCCGCAGTCGGACCCGTACTTCATCAATAATTCCTTGTCAGCTCTCGCTTCCAGGCCGTCCTCCCCTTTTTTAACATGCATAAGGATATGGGGGACGCTCCATTGCAACGCCCACAGGTCAGCCAGTTCCACCAGAGGCGCCCTGCCTTGTTCATAAAGCTTTTTCAGCCCGTCATGGCACGCATCCAGTTCCGCTTGTTTGTTGGCAGGCTTGTAATCACCGGTCGTTCGGCTGAGAAATCGGTTCAAGCGCACGCCGATTTCTGAGTACTGCTTTTCCAGCTTGTCCAAAGTCTCCTGGGGCACGGCCTCCTGCGCCCCGACCTGGCGGGCACTGCCCAGGAATAAGATCAATAAAATAACCTGCATAAAGCCCCAAACTTTTTTCATTTAGTCTCCCCTCAAATTTTTAATTTAAACACTAACCACGAGGCTAAGCAACACCTTTTGCTCAATCATGCTGCAAAGAGCGCCATAAGGCCTCGTCAAAGAGCGCGCTGCGGTTGGGGCAGACCTCCCTGTGGCACACCTGGCAGGTGCGAAAGTCCCGTTCTGCCGGGAACCTGATGCCGGAAATTGTTTTGTTGGGGACCATCAAAAACGAATCGGTCAGCACCACCCCAATAAGCTTGGTCACGCCATCCAGCAAGCTAAAAAGTTCTTTTTGCTGTTGGATGGGCCAGACATCGGCGTCCCCCGAACCTGGCGCCATAGCCGAGGACCGGTCGATCAAATACCTCCCTTGCAGGTGTTCCACAAAGTAAGCGATGCCGGTCCGCAAAAGCGCTTCTTTGAGAGTGTCCCACCAGTACTCCCGGAGCAGATCATCGTTGGAAAACGGCTTTTTTTCCATTTCCATGCCGCAGGTGCACACAAAGGGAAAAACCCGGTCTATGTTGCCCGTGTTGACCCGCAGGGTCCTGCTGGTAAAAGTAATGCCCTCAATGATTATGGTCTCTTCCCCTTTGACCTCGATGAAACAGTCCTTATAGAGCACCTTGGGGGAGGCAATACCCCTGGCCTTTTCCACAAGTTCTTTAAAATCATGGCCATCAGCCGAATCAGGTTCCACGCGGACCTTTTTCATCAGCTCGGCCAAGTTAAAAGCAAAAGGAATCTTATTGAGAATTTCCATTGCTCCCCCTAAAATTCATCGATCTTTAATAACATTTTAACCTTAATAACTTGGTCTTTAGAAGAATAATCTTGGGAGGCAAAAATCGTAAGATTGGTTAGACAGCGCTGGAAGAGGCTGCCTGGGCGGCGTAGTATTCCTGCATCAAAGTGCTTATCAGTTCCTTGACGCTGATGATCTTGGTGGCGCGATAGGCGTTCTGGCCGGCAAAAGCGAACCCGAGGTCCATTTTTCCCAATTTAGCGTTGAGCAGGGCCAGGGCAATGCAGTAGGGGCTGTTTTTATAGTCGCAGGTAATGATGCAGTGATAGGGACACTGGAACGGTATCTTTTCTCCGCGGCTGACCGCCTGCAGAAATTTATTTGTGATGGCCCGGCCCGGCATACCCACCGGGCTTTTGATGATAACAATATCCTCGAGCTTGGCGTCGAGGTACATTTGTTTGAACTCATCCGAGGCATCGCACTCAAAAGTGGTGACAAAACGGGTGCCCATCTGCACCCCCGCGGCGCCCAGTTTGATAAATTTAAGGATATCGGCGCCGGTGTAGATGCCTCCCCCGCAAATGACCGGGATCTGCTTTTGGCAGTCCTGCTCTATGCTTTTGACCGCTTGCAGGACCTCCGGGACGATCTTTTCCAGCTGATAGGCCGGGTCATTGATCTGTTCCACGCTGAACCCCAGGTGGCCTCCGGCCAAAGGCCCTTCCACGACCACGGCATCCGGAACATAGTTATAACTCGACTTCCATTTTTTAGCGATTATCCGGATGGCCCTGGCCGAGGAAACAATGGGGACCAGCTTGGTTTTGCACCCTGGCTTTAAATAACCGGGGAGTTTTAAGGGCAGCCCGGCTCCGGAAAAAATAATATCCGCCCCTGCTTCCATGGCCGTGGAGGCCAGGTCGCCGAAATTGGTCATTGCGACCAGGATATTGACCCCGATGATCCCCTTGGTCAAAGTACGGGCTTTTTTGATCTCCCTGACCAGGACCCGTGCGTTCGCTCCCGGGTAATCCCTATATCCGTCAGGCTCAAACAAACCAAGCCCTGCCGTGGACATCACACCGATACCGCCTTCATTGGCCACGGCTGAAGCCAGTCCGGACGAAGAAACACCGACACCCATCCCCCCCTGTATAATAGGAATAGGTGCGGTTAAATCCCCTATCTTTAATGGTTTAATTTTTTGCGCCAAACGAGTCTCCTGCAAGCTGTTTTCGCCTCCTATTATACAATACAATAAATAGATTTCACTTATAGATTAACCATAATATTCACCAAAAGTCTTGACAGGTAAGAACCCGTCCTCCTACAATTCTCACAGTTTCTACCAAAAGGGGGAGCGAGCCATGTTCAAGGAACTTGTGACCATGTGGAAAAATACCCGGATGGTGGTGTTGACCGCCATTTGCGCCGCCCTTTATGCCGCTATCCTGATCCCTTTTAACCTGTTCCTGGTCATCCCCGGAGTAGCCCACGTCCGGCCCGCTAACGCCATCCCCATCGTCGTCTCCCTCCTGTTCGGCCCGGCCGGCGCCTGGGGCTCGGCCTTCGGCAACTTGATCGGGGATTTTTTCGGTTCTTTGAGCCTGGCCAGTTTTTTTGGGTTTGCGGGCAATCTTTTTTATGGAATGATCCCTTATAAAATGTGGCGCTTTTTATGCCGGGAATATCCCACTCTTAGATCGGTCAAACAGGCTGTTGTTTATTTCTTCTGCCTTATCGTCGCCAGTGTGGCCTGCGCTGATATCATCGGCTGGGGCATGGATTGTCTCAAATTCTCCCCCTTCATCATCAAGGCCAACGCCATTGTGATCAACAACGGAGCCATCTCCCTGGTCTTGGGCACCATCTTGCTGCTGGTCATCCACCCACGCATTAAAAGCTGGGGGCTCTATTATGAGGAGATCATGGGACATGTGTACCGCCCTCACCTCATTGTGGGATGGCTGGGGATCGTTCTGGTCACTATGGGCAGCTTGGGTGGGCTTTGGGTGGGTAATTCAATCTCCTTTAAGGATTTTAAATCCGGCGGATCAGGGTTCACCAGTTTAACCAATATTTCTGGCTCAACAGCTCAGGCAACGCCCACGGCTCCAGCATCCCGTCCCGCGCCCTCCAAGCATTTGGGTAAAACCGCTTCGCTCTCTGCTCCTGGAGCAACGACCATTAACGCCACCCCTGTGGTTAGGCCCAAAGGTTCTAAAACATTGGACATAGCCCTCATTCCTTTTATCCTAATGATCATAACTGGCGCGCTTTTGCTTTAAGGCCCAATTCTAGCGCCGCGATGTTGACACTCCCTGTTAACCTCACTACAATAAACAAGTTGCTATCATATTTAAAAATGATCCTTTAGCAGCTTGTTACACGAGCTCAAGCTCGCATACTTGAGCACGCCGCAACTCCGGAGGGAGATGCGGTGTTTTAATATCAATAGGATGGGAGATTTCATGCTCAGAGACCTGTTCGGCATGTGGAAAAACACCCGCATGGTGGTATTGACCGCTATTTGCGCCGCCCTTTATGCGGCTGTGCTCATACCCTTTAAGCTTTTTCCGATCGTCCCCGGTTTCACGGAAATACGGCCGGCCAACGCCATCCCCATCGTCGTCTCCCTCCTGTTCGGCCCGGCCGGCGCCTGGGGCACGGCCATCGGCAACCTCATCGGCGATTTTTTCGGCACCCTGAGCCTGGCCAGTTTTTTCGGTTTTGTGGGCAACCTGCTCTACGGCCTGGTTCCCTACAAGCTCTGGCAGGTCCTTTGCTCCGACTATCCTGACCTCAAAACAGCCAAGCATGTGGTGGTCTTCGTACTGGCTGCCCTTTGTTCCAGCGCGGCCTGCGGCACTTTCATCGGCTGGGGCATCGACTGGCTCAATTTCGCGCCCTTTGCTTTTTTGGCCAACATCATTTTTTTTAACAACCTCATCATCACCCTCATCCTCAGCCCCATTCTGCTCATGGTCCTCAGCCCCCGCATCAAAGCCTGGGGCCTCTATTATGAGGAAGTCCTTCCCCCGGCCAAGCCCCTCCCCCCGGTTAACCGCTTACTGGGTATCTTGCTGGTTGTTTTCGGCACTCTGGGAAGCATGTATCTGGGCAATTATCAAACCATCCAGTCTTTTTTGAACAAAGGCCAGGCCGTCATGCCCGCTAAAACAGCAACAGCAGTGACACCAACCATGATGCCTCCTGCTAAAAAGTCATCTGTGTCCGCAAAAAAGGCCGCGGCCCCGGTTTCCCTTTCCCCAACAGCAACAACGCTCCCAGAACCAGGCCCCAAAGGTTCTTTGGCCCTGGATAAAGCCCTCTTCCCTTATATCCTGGCGACCTTTTGCGGGCTCATCCTGTTGTGAACGGCTGACCCATGGACGCTTTTTCTCTGGATAACATAAATTTTACTTACCAAAAAAGCACTGACCCGGCCCTTAAAAACATCAACCTGGTTGCTCCGGAAAAGACCTTGAGCGTCCTGATGGGCCCCAACGGCGCGGGCAAATCCACCCTGTGCCAGCTTTTGAACGGCATCATCCCGCACTTCCGCAAAGGCCAGCTCCAGGGCAGCCTGGCCGTCCTCGGCCAAGCTGGCGGCAAAAAACCCAACGAGCTCTTTAACCGCGTCGGCATGATCTTCCAAGATTTTGAAACCCAGCTCTTTTCCACGACCGTGGAGCTGGAAATAGCGTTCGGCCTGGAAAACCTGGGCCTGTCCGTGAGCGAAATTGACCGGCGCATCAAGGTCTATCTGGATCTGGTCGGCCTGTCCGGAATGGAAAAACGCGAACCCGCGACCCTTTCCGGCGGCGAAAAGCAGCGCCTGGCCCTGGCCGCGGTCCTGGCCATGGAGCCTGAACTCCTCATCCTGGACGAACCCACCACGGACCTGGACCCCCTGGGCAAAAAGGACATTTTGAACCTGGCCAAAAAGCTCCAAAGCGAACAAAAATCCGCCATCCTCATGGTGGAGCATGACTTCCAGGAAATGCAATCTGCCGGCCAGTGGATCGTCCTGTCCCAGGGTGAGATCAAAAAGTCGGGCAAACCCGGCGAACTCCTGAAAGACATGGCTCTTTTTTCGGATAACGCCCTGCAGGCGCCCCAGCTCCCCCACCTCTTTTCCAAGCTGGGCCTGTCTCCTTTGCCGGAAAATATAGAACAGGCCAAAACCGGCCTGGCCAAAGCCGGCTATACTTTTTCCAAACAAAAGTTCGCCTCTATGGTCAGCCAAAAGAACAGGCGGCCAGCCGCTGACCCGGTCATCCAGGCGGATAAAGCTTCCTTCAGCTACGACAAGCAAGGCACCGGCATCCAGGACATTTCCTTTTCCGTGCGAAAAGGCGAATTTGTGGCCATCCTCGGCCAGAACGGTTCGGGCAAGACAACCCTGGCCAAACATTTGAACGGCCTTATCCTTCCCCAATCCGGCTCCATCAAGGTCAATGGCAAAAAAACAAGTGAGACTCCCCTGACCCAGCTCGGCCGTGTCGTGGGCTATGTGTTCCAGAACCCGGACCACCAGATATTTTCCGATACGGTGGCGGAGGAACTGGCTTTTGGCCCCAACAACCGGGGCATCACCGGCGACCTGCAAAAACAATACATCACCGAAGCGCTGAAGGCCGTGCATCTGGAAGGTTTTGAGCCCAAAGACCCTTTTACCCTGACCAAGGGAGAGCGTAAACGCGTGGCCATCGCCTCGGTCCTGGCCACCCGGCCCGAAGTGCTCATCTTTGACGAGCCGACCACCGGCCTGGATTTCAGCCAGCAAAAGACCATGATGCAGATGATCCAAAGCCTCAACCAGGCCGGACAGACCATCTTTATCATCACGCACTCCATGTGGGTGGCGGCCCAATACAGCGACAGGGTCATTTTGCTCAAGGACGGCCGACTGCTGGCCGACGGCCCGGCCCGGGACATCTTCAGCCAGGAGGACTTGCTGGCCAGGACCCATCTCCAAGCGCCGGACATCCTGAGCCTGAGCAACCTGTTCGGCTGTCCCTGCCTGACCCTGGAGGAAGCCTTGGAAAGCCTGGAGAAAAAACAATGAGACTGTTCTTATACGCCAATGAAAGGACCTTTTTGCATCGCCTGGACCCGCGGACCAAGTTCCTGGCTATGGTCATCGCCTTTATCATGATCCTGCTCTGGCGGGATATACCCTTTTTGGCCGTTTTGCTGGCCTTGGCCGTGACCGCCCTGTTGTGGGGCCGCTGCCAGGCCCAGCTCAAGCTCATGCTCCTGCCCTTGGCCGTGCTGTTCATCACCACGATCTTTATGTGGAGCGCTTTTAACCGCTTTACCTGGGCCGGCACCCTCTACGGCCTGGCCATGTCTTTAAGGCTCGGCTTTATCCTGCTCATCGGCATCCTGCTCCTGGCCACCACCCGCCTGGAGGACATTACCAGCGCCCTGCTTTTCATGGGCGTTCCTTATACCCTGAGCTTCAGCTTCTCTTTAGCGTTGCGCCTGCTCCCCACCTTCATCAACACCACCACGACCATCATCGAAGCTCAAAAATCGCGCGGTCTGGATTTGAACTCGAAAAATCCCTGGGAAAGGGTTAAAAGGTATGTGCCTTTGCTGGTGCCCATCCTGTCCTGCGCCTTCAGGCAGGTGGATTTGCTGGCCATGGCCCTGGAATCCCGCGGCTTCGGCGTGCCCGTGGCCAAAAAAAGCATCTATACTAAACTGGGTTTTAAGTCCGCTGACTATCTGGTGACAGGTATAATAATAGTAGGGTTTATTGGGTTGGTTATATTGAGATGGAAGTAATCTAGCCTGACAAATACTATCAGTCGTTCCACATAACTTTTATTATCTTCCAGCTAATCATGTAACACTAAAAACGCCGCCTTGGGGTCCCCGCAGTTGTCCACGACCTCCTGGAAGGGCATCCGCTTGAACGGTTTCCCCGTGTTGCGGTCCACCACCAGCTTGACGATGGCGCAGTTCTTATACCCTTTGAGGGGCACCATGATGATGCTTCCGTTGAACTGGAACTTTACCGGCCTGAGCGTATTGTCCCCCGGATACTGCACCAACACCTGTCCGATGTCGTGGCCCCTCTTGACCTGGAAGAAAGCGTATTTGTCCTTGGCAAAAGAGATATGGTCATAAGCGCTCAGCTCCTCGGTGATAATGCCGGCCACATAGCCGTCCGGCACCGTAAAAAGCTTGCCCTGCAGGTCGTTGGACAACCTCATGGGGTCCTGCTCAAAGCAAAACACTCTCCTTTTGAAATGGCCGAATAAAGGCACATATTTCTTATAAAGCTTTAAATTCGCGTTTTTGGCTTTGGACGGCACTCCGTACATCTGCGGGGCGACCGGGAAAGAGCCGTGCAGGACGGACCGTTTCAGGTTCTCTTCGGTTGTCCTGGCGTCGCTTCCCCACAAAAAGAAAAGGGGCATGGCCAGGGCCGCGTAAAAGAACTTTTCCTCCATATTATCCCCGTCCCCTTCCAGCATCACGCCGTCCACGTATTTCATACAGCGGATGGTCTGGGTCTTGTTGGCAAAGCAGCAGCGGTCCTGCCCTTCCAAAAGCTCCTTGTGCATCCGTTCCGTGATAGCGTCAAAACCGAAGTTGATACTGTAGGCCGGTTTGTTATGGGCCACGGTGATGCCGTCATCATGGGCAAAATCAAGGCCCACGTGCCTGAAGCAATCTAAAAAGAACCCCTCCAGCTTGGGATAGGCCTGCATCATTTCACTGGCCGTTTTCAGCATATACTTGCCGAATGGCCCATTGAGGTCAGGGTTCATCAACCGGCACATCATCCAGCCGGTATTTTGCAATTTCCCGTTTTCCAGCGTGCAAATGGAGCTTTTGAAATACTTTTCCACCCAGGGTTCAAAACCGTCGGAAAAATTGATGTAAAACATGGGATGGAAACCCGCGGCCTGGAACCGTCCGATGGCCTTCTTGATGTTTTCCTGGTCCATCCTATAAATACGGGGATCGATGAACCCTTTGGGAAGAAGGCCTTTTTTAACCAGCTCCTTCTGGGAATAGCGCTCAAAAAGCCTCCAAACCTCTTTATAGGACAGCTTCTTCCCGGACCTTAGCCAGATCTGTTCCAAAGCTAAAATGCCGGGCCAGGATTTTTCCTTGGGCATGTAGTAGCCGTACCAGGGGAAATGGCAATGGAACTCGAAAAATTTGTCTCCTAGTATTTTATAAGCCTCGGCGTGCAGGGAAGTCTCTATCCAGCCTCCCACGAACACTCCGGCCTTGTCATGGATGCAGTCATTGGCCGGGTAAAAATACTCCCGGTATTTTTCCACAGTTTGGCCCAAGCCCGGACGCCAATCTCCCTCATGAAAGAACACCTTGACCTCAGTCTCTAGTTTACGGTCTTTAACCAGCCCAACGTAATAGTTCACTACCTCCAGAACCGGATAGTCTCTTGGGTCGCTCTCATGCCCGCCCCAGTTGAAATCCTTGTCCCCGTTCTGGAACTGGAATTTGGCCGCCGGCACTTTCTGGTCATATGGCACGATAACCGAATACCCCACATCTTTGGTCCGGTCATAATGCGAAACAATGGGAACCACTATCTCGTGAGAAGTCCCTGAGAAAGGGATTTGGCCGTAGCTGTAATCAAAGGTCGTCATCCCGTCAAAAAGCAGGTCTGATTTGTTCGCCGGCGCCCACACCATCCACCCCGCTATCATCGGAAGCATGAAATACACTCGAATGGAACGGTCTGCGACCTTTTTGCCTTTCTTTTCCATATCCACATGCCAGGTAAAACAATCCTGCTCCATGCTCAGGGTCACTTTGACCGTAAACTTCGCGCCAGCAAACTGCTTGAGGTAGGTGATGGTATTGCCATTGGCTTGGAAATCCTTAACTGTGAATTTCTGGTCAAAGTCAGAGAACCATTTCCTTTCCAGCTCGTCGAATATCCGCAAGCCCCCGATATATCCCCGGATTTCCTGCTGTAACTGTTTGAACAGGTCGATTTGCTTGTCTTTCCAGACCATCGACCGAATCCATCCGGTCTTTTTCTCCACGCCAATGGATGACCTGGAATTCTCTATCCGGACTAATGACACTGAATAAAATAATTTCTGCTTCTTCATATCAGAATCTCCTTCCTAATAAATTGTAATATTGACTTAATTGGTCCTAGTCATGTTTCACTAAAAACGCGGCTTTGGGGTCGCCGCAGTTGTCCACGACCTCCTGGAACGGCATCCTCTTGAACGGTTTTCCCGTGTTGCGGTCGACCACCAGCTTGACCACCGCGCAGTTCTGATAGCCCTGGAGAGGCACCATGATGATGCTTCCGTTGAACTGGAACTTGACCGGCCTTGGTTTTTTATCCCCCGGGTACTGCACCAGAACCTGTCCGATGTCGTGGCCTTGCTTGACCTGGACAAACACATGCTTGGTCTTGGCATAGGAGACCCTGTCTCCCACCCCGACTTCCCTGCTCATAATGCCGGCCACATAGCCGTCAGGGATGGTATAGAGCTTGCCTTCCATTCCACTGGACATCCTCATGGGGTCAGGCTCAAAGCAGAACACCCTGCGCCGGAAATGCTCATAGAGAGGCAGGAATTTTTGGTATAGCTTCAAATACCTTTTATACTGCTTGCCCCCGGTCTTATTTACCCTGCCTTCGTTCAGGGAAGGCGTGGTCGGGAAACAGCCGTGATAAACAGACCGCTTTAAACCTTCCTCGGCCGTGCTTTCCACACTGCCCCATGCCTCGCTGCCCCACAAAAAGAACAAAGGCATGGCCACGGACGGGTAAAAGAATTTTTCCTCCATCACCTCGCCGTTGCCTTCCAGGATGACCGCGTCCAAATGCTTCATGGCCCGGATGGTATGGGGCACATTGGCGAAATTGCACAGGTTCCGGCCTTCCAGAAGTTCCTTTTGGATGCGCTCCGTGATGCTGTCAAACCCGAAATTGACGCTGTAAGCGGGCTGGTTATGGGCCACGGTCACCCCGTCATCGTGAGCAAAATCAATTTCCACATGGTGGAAACAATCGTAAAAAAACCCGCCCAGCTCAGGATAGGCTCGGAGCATTTCCCTGAGGGTCTCCAGCAGCATGGCGCCAAAGGGGAACCGCACATCCGGGTTCATCAAACGGCACATATACCAGCCGCTGTTAATGGGCTTGCCGTTCTCCAGCCGGCAGATGGAACTCCGGAAGTTCTTTTCGGCCCAGGGTTCCAAGCCGTCCGAGTAATTGGTATAGAACAAGGAATGGATGCCAGCCTTGGACAGTTTCTGGATGGACTTCCTGATGTTGTTACGGCTAAGCTCAAAAAATATTTTGTAATCCTCGGTTATCTTCGCAGGCATATCCATCAGCTTTTTCCTGCGGATATCCTGAAAAGACTCTTTCACGGACAGTTTCCAAACCTGTTCCATGGTCAGCTTGTCTTTGTTTTTATGGTAGATGCCCTCCAATACCCTGATCCCCCGCCAGGTCTTTTCACTGGGCATGTAATGTCCGTACCAGGGAAAATGGCCGTGATATTCAAAAAATTTCAGGCCCAAAGCCCGGTATTTGGGGATATGAAAGGAGGTGTAGATGCCTCCGCAAGAATAGACCCCGGCCATGTCATGGACGCAGTCATTGGCCGGGTAAAAATACTCCCGGTATTTTTCCACAGTTTGGCCCAAGCCCGGACGCCAATCTCCCTCATGAAAGAACACCTTGACCTCTGTCTTCAGCTTCCGGTCCTTCACCAGGCCGATGTAATAGTTCACGACCTCCAGCACAGGATAGTCCGCCGGGTCGCTTTCGTGCCCGCCCCAGTTGAAATCCTTGCCCCCGTTCTGGAACTGGAATTTTGCCGCCGGCACTTTCTGGTCATACGGCACGATGACCGAATACCCCACATCTTTGGTCCGGTCATAATGCGAAACAATGGGAACCACTATCTCATGCGATGTCCCGGAAAACGGGATTTGCCCGTAGCTGTAATCAAAGGTCGTCATCCCGTCAAAAAGCAGGTCTGACTTGTTCGCCGGAGCCCATACCATCCACCCCGCGATCAAAGGCAGCATGAAATACACCCGGATGGACCGGTCTGCCACGTTTTTCCCTTTTTTCTCCATGTCTACGTGCCAGGTAAAACAATCCTGTTCCATGCTCAGGGTTACTTTGACCGTAAACTTCGCGCCAGCAAACTGTTTGAGGTAGGTGATGGTATTGCCATTGGCTTGGAAATCTTTGACTGTGAATTTCTGGTCAAAATCAGAGAACCATATCCTATCCAGCTCATCAAATATCCTGAGTCCACCGATATATCCCCGAATCTCCTGCTGTAACTGTTTAAACAGGTCGATTTGCTTGTCTTTCCAGACCATCGACCGAATCCATCCGGTCTTTTTCTCCACGCCAATGGATGACCTGGAATTCTCTATCCGGACTAATGAGGTGGGATAAAATATCGAGCGCTTGGACATACTGTTCTCCTTCCTAGAATCTTTACTCGTAATGGGTCCACATGCGGATGACTTTGATGGTACGGGTGTCTTGTAAAACCTGATAAACCAAACGATGCTGGATATTGATGCGCCGTGAATACGCGCCTGCCAGGTCGCCTACAAGTTTTTCAAAAGGAGGATTAGCTTGATAAGGGTCATGGGATAGGATGTCTAGTAGTGCTTCAACTTTTTCATGAAGGCCTTCCGAGGATATCTTCTTGGCATCCTTGAGTGCCTGCCTGGAATAAACAACTTTCCAGGCTACCACTTGATTTCCTTGCTGTACTTTGAGACAGGAGTTTTCAGCCCCTTGCGAATGGACTCCCTCATCCCCGGTATAGAAAGGAGGTAAAGGGTCTCCTGGATGGACCTCCAGTCCTCGTCGGAAATAAGGACTGCATTGCCTTTTTTACCCGTGATCTGGATGGGGTCGTGTTCCCTGCCGGTCCTTTCCATTAGTTTGAAGAAATTGGCTCTTGCCTTGCTCGCCGTTAAAGTTGTCATTTTTTACCTCCTGAGGTAAGCGTACCATATAGTGTACCACTCGTCAAATAGGCAGGAGCTTAATACATCCCCTTCAGATTTTTCCATCTGCGATGGAGCCAGAGCCATTGGCAGGGGTCTGTGCGGATCTTTTGCTCCAAGTTTTTGGTTAAATCAAGTAGTGCGGTATGGACCTTTTCTTTCAGGTCCACCCCTTCCTTGAATACATATTCCGGCTCAATGGATACCGTGTGGATGTTATCAGGCCCGCGGGTGATAAAGGAGGGCAAAAGCGGGGCGCGGCTCCGTAAAGCCAGGATGATGGGCCCGTCCGTGAACAAGGTGGGCTGTCCCAAAAACTGTATCTCGATGCCGGTAGCGTAATACTGGTCGCCGGCCAGGACCACCACCTTTTTATCTTTTAAAAGCTTGATGGTATCTTTGATAATGGTTTCCCGGTTATCCCACAAATATTTACTGCCCCCGTGCATCATGACCTTGACATAGAACTGCTTGAACTGCTCATCATGGGGCGCCCGCAAAAGATACCAGACATCATAACCCTGCTCATCGATGCGGTGCGGGAGCATGCTGAAACCGCCCCAGTGCGCCGTAAACAGGACCGCTCCCCTGCCCTTGGCCAGGGCCTGTTTAAGATTCTCTTCGCCAGTCACCAGAAAATGGCTTTCCAATTCCTTGCGGGTCAAATACGGCGTCCGCAGGGTATCGAACACGGAGCGCATCATATAGGAATAGTTCTGGAGCGCGATAGCCTTGATCTCCTGCTGGCTTTTTTCCTTGCCGAAAACAAGGTTGAGGTTCTTGAGGGTGATGTTGCGGTGTTTGGGCCAGACAGCATAAAAGGTCCGGGCCAGCATATCGGACAGGCGGTACATAGCGTTCCAGGATAAACGCGGGGTGACAAAATAAAGGCATTCCAAAAATATCCTGAGGAACAGCCCGACCAGGGATTTAAACAAGTTTTTCATATCCAGATTTTAGCACAACCCTGCCCGTAATATTTCAAGTCGCGCGGGGAACGGACTTGATCAGTCGTGAATGACCAAAAAGGCCGCCTTGGGGTCTCCGCAATTGTCCACGACCTCCTGGAAAGGCATCCTCTTGAACGGTTTCCCCGTGTTACGCGTCACCACCAGCTTGACCACGCAGCAGTTCTTATACCCTTTCAATGGCACCATGATGATGCTGCCGTTGAACTGGAACTTCACCGGCCTGGGCTTCTTGTCCCCCGGATACTGCACCAGCACCTGGCCGATGTCATGGCCCCGCTTGACCTGGAAGTAAACGTATTTGTCCTTGGCGAACGATATCTTGTCGTTCACGCTCAACTCATCGGTCATGATGCCGGCTACGTACCCGTCCGGCACCGTGAAAAGCTTGCCAATGAGGCCGTTGGACATCCGGATGGGGTCCTGTTCGAAACAGAAAACCCGGCGCTTGAAATGCTCATAAAGGGGGATGTACTTCCCGTAGGTCTTCATCGCTTCCTTGAACTGCTTGTCCCTTAATTTCGGCGACATATCGCTCAGGGCGGGAGTGGTCGGGAAAGAACCGTACATGAGGCACCGCTTCAGGTTTTCCTCGACGGTCCTGGCGTCGCTTCCCCAGAGGGTGAACAAAGGCATGGCCAAGGCTGAATAAAAGAACTTTTCTTCGATGACATCGCCATCCCCTTCCAAAAGGATGCCGTCCACATATTTCTGGCAGCGGATGTTCTGGGACTTGTTGGCAAAGCAGCAGCGGTTCCGGCCTTCCAGAAGTTCCTTGTGGATGCGCTCCGTGATGCCGTCAAAACCGAAATTGACGCTGTAAACCGGCTTGTTATTGGCCACGGTCACGCCGTCGTCATGGGCGAAATCAATGCCCACGTGCCGGAAGCAGTCGTAAAAAAATCCGCCCAGCCGCGGATATACTCCCATCATCTCCCTGGCGGTTTCCAGGATATGCTTCCCAAAAGGCACGCTCAGGTCCGGGTTCATCAGCCGCTGCAAAGGCCATCCGGTATTTTGTTTTTTGCCGTTCTCCAAAGTGCAGATGGAACTGCTGAAATGCTCCTCGACCCACGGCTCGAACCCGTCCGAAAAATTGATATAGAACATGGGGTTTATCCCGTATTCCAGGAATCTATCGATGGATTTGCGGATGCTTTCCCTGCTGAGGTCGTATAGTTCCGGGATGACATAATTTTTTGGCAGCAAACCTCTTTTGGCCAGTTCTTTCTGGGAACATTTTACGGAAAGCTGCATGGCTTGCTTGTAAGTGATCTTGCCCCTGCCTCTCCGGGCCACCTCTTCCACGATAGCGCACATACGCCATGTTTTTTCCTTGGGCATGTAGTAGCCGTACCAGGGGAAATGACCGTGGTATTCAAAAAAGGTCATTCCCAGCGCCCGTTGCTGTTTCGCGTTAAAAGAAGTGGAAAGGGTCCCGCAATGGTACAGGCCGGCCTTGTCATGGATGCAGTCATTGGCCGGATAAAAGTATTCTCTGTATTTCTCCACGGTCTGCCCCAATCCCGGCCGCCAATCGCCCTCGTGGAAGAACACCTTGACCTCGGTCTGCAACTGGCGGTCCTTGATAAGGCCGATGTAATAGTTCACCACTTCCAGGACCGGATAATTGGCCGGGTCGACCTCATGGCCGCCCCAGTTGAAATCCCTGTCCCCGTTCTGGAACTCGAACTTGGCCGCGGGAACCTTTTTGTCGTACGGCACGATGACCGAATATCCGACATCCTTGGTCCGTTCATAATGGGAAATGATGGGCACTACAACCTCATGGGATGTACCCGAGAACGGGATCTGGCTGTAGCTGTAATCAAAGGTCGTCATGCCGTCGAACAAAAGGTCGGATTTATAAGCCGGCGCCCACACCATCCATCCCGCGATCATGGGGATCATAAAATGGACCCGGATGGAACGGTCCGCGACCTTTTTACCCCTTTTTTCCATATCCACATGCCAGGTAAAACAGTCCTCGTCCATGCTCAGGGTCACTTTGACCGAGAACTTCGCCCCTGCAAACTGCTTGAGATAGGTGATGGTATTGCCTTCGCACTGGAAATCCTTGACTGTGAATTTCTGGTCAAAATCAGAGAACCACTTCTTATCGACCTCGTCATAGATGCGCAAGCCCCCGATATATCCCCGGATCTCCTGCTGTAATTGTTTGAACAGGTCGATTTGCTTGTCCTTCCAGACCATGGAACGTATCCATCCGGTCTTTTTTTCCACACCGACGGACGACCTGGAATTCTCTATCCGGACTAAGGGAGTAGGATAAAATATAGAACGCTTGGACATACTGTTCTCCTTCCTAGGATTTTTTGGACAATGCTTCGTATTCCCTTAAAACGCCCTGGTCATAGCAGGCCAAAACCACCTTTTTAAAACCGGGATGGTTCCGGACAAAATTATTGATCTCTTTCCAGGCTATCTTGCACGCCAGGTCAATGGGATAGCCGTAGACCCCGCAGCTTATAGCCGGGAACGCGATGGTTTTGGCCCCGTTCTTGAGCGCCAGTTTCATGCTCTCATGGTAGCAGGAAGCCAGCAAGGCGGGCTCTCCCTGTCTGCCGTCCTGGTAGATAGGGCCCACGGTGTGCACGACCCATTTGGCTTTGAGGCGGTATCCTTTGGTGAGCTTGGCATGGCCGGGCTCGCATCCGCCCAGGTTGGAGCATTCCGCCGCCAGTTCCGGACCGGCAGCCCGGTGGATGGCGCCGTCCACGCCTCCCCCTCCCATCAGGGAAGGATTGGCCGCGTTGACGATGGCGTCAACCTCCAGTTGGGTGATATCTCCCTGTACAACCTCTATCTTGGCGGGCATTTCCGATTGTCTCCAGCAACTTTCTTTTGGCCCCTAGGAACGGTCAATCTTCCAGCATCTCTTCGTAAAACTCCCTGAACTTGTAGCGGGCCGGGTCATTTTTTTTCAGCGACATGATCTTCATGGCCTCTTCGGGATGCATGTTGGTAATGCCGCTGATCATGTAGGGGATATGGTATCCCCAGTCGATCTCTTCCTGCAGCGGCAGGATCTGGCCGGCGATGACGTCCAGGATGGGCCTCAGGTCGAACTTGGGGTTCTTGAGGAACCCGACCAAAAGTTCCAGGCAGCAGTTGCCCGCCCCCCGGCCCAGCCCGTAAAGTGTGCCGTCCAGGAAATTGGCCCCCCGGATGATCCCCTCGATGGTATTGGCGAAAGCCAGCTGCTGGTTGTTATGGGCATGCATGCCGATCTCGATGCCCGGCAGCAGTTTCTGGAATTTGGAGACGAAATAGTCGATATCCTCCGAATACATGGCCCCGAAGCTGTCCACGATATAGCAGGCGAGGATCTTGGTCTCGGCCTTGATCTGCTGGAGGGCCTCGTTGAGCTCCCTTTCAGGGGCCGTGGAAATGGACATGATATTGATGGTGGTCTCGTAGCCTTTGGCGTTCGCGTCATTGGAGATCTTGATGGCCTTGTCCACGTCCTTGACGTAGGTCGCTACCCGGACGACATCCACCAGGCTTTTTTGGCGGGGCAAAAGGTCCTCGCTGCTGCTTTTATGCGCGTCCATCATCACCGCGATCTTGGTCCCGGGATATTTCTTGTCACCCACGACCTGTTTGATCATCTCTTCGTCGCAGAAGCGCCAGGCCCCGTATTTCGCCGGGTCGAACATCTTTTTGCTGTTCCGGTAACCCAGCTCCACGATCTGGATGCCTGCCTCGCAAACGGCCTTGTAAACCGCCTTGACGCAATCCATGGAAAAATGGGAGTTGTTCATCAATCCCCCGTCCCTGATGGTGCAATCCACGACGGTGATCTGCGGCCTGTACATAAATGGCTCCTCTCCTGAATGAGTCCAAACATTATAGTAATACTCTGTCGTTTTCACAATCCCCCACCTGGCCTGTGTTAAACTGTCTAGCGGAGGTTTTCCCCATGATGACGCTGAAAATAAAAGTTAGCCCCGAGGATTTCGTGGTTGAGGAGGTTTGCGACCTTCCCATCCGCGAGAAGGGCAAATATGGCGTGTACGTCCTGCAAAAAAGAGGCTGGAACACTCTGGACGCCCTGCGGGCCATCAGCAAAAGAACAAAGTTAGCCTCGCGCCTTTTCGCCTACGGCGGCAAAAAAGACCGCTACGGCCTGACCAGTCAGACCATCACCATCCATGACCAAAAGGACAGGAGTTTCACGGACAAAAATTTTTCCATCCGCCGGCTGGGCTTTTGCGACCGGCCCATGGACCCTTATTTCATCAAGGCCAACCGTTTCCGCATCGTGGTCCGCAAACTGACTAAACCGGCCGTTGACCAGGCCCTGGAAGAACTAGCCAGGGTGCAAGCCCAGGGTTTCCCCAATTATTTCGATGACCAGAGGTTTGGAAGCTATGACCCTTTGCAAGGATTCCTCGGTGAAAAGATCCTGAAAAGGCACTGGAACGGGGCCTTAAAATCCTACCTGCTTTCCATCCATCCTGAGGACAAGACCAAGGAAAAGCAGAGGAAAACAGCGCTAGGCCGCAGTTGGAAGGACTGGAAGGCCTGCGCCGGCCTGGCTGAGACCGGTTTTGAAAAAATGGCCTTTCCCGTCCTCCGCGGAACGCCCGATGACCTGCAGTCCCTGATCAGCCGCATCCCCCGGGAAGAACTGTTCATGGCGGCCAGCGCCTATCAATCCTATCTGTGGAACGAAATGGTCCGGCGTTTAATAATGGAACGCTGCCCTCCACCCTTCAAAATGTATCCGGGAAAAGCCGGCGACTATGTCTTCCCCGGCCAGCCGCCACGCCACGTGAAAAGTTCGCTGAGCGGGCTCATTCTGCCCCTGGCAGCCGCAAAAGCAAGCGTCGCCGACCCTGGCCTCCAAAATATCTACACGAGCGTCCTCAACGAACACAACCTCAGGCCGGCTTTGTTCAAGAGGGTAAAAATAAGGGAGGCGGAGTTCAAGCCCTCTCCCCGGCCCATTCTCGTCAAGCCCGAATCTTTGGAATGGAACACACGGCCGGACAGCGTTTATCCGGGGCATATCCAGCTGAACTTGAGCGTCCAGCTCCCCCGGGGATGTTATGCCACCATGCTGATCAAGGCTGTTTTCAGCCGGGACTTGGCCGCCCTAGAGCCCAGGCTAAAAAATGGCGTTACCCGGCCAGACCCAGCCTCTTTAGTTCCTCTTCCAGATTTGGAGTGAACCCGCCCGTCCCCAGCCCGGCCCTCAGTTCATCGGGGCTCCAGAAACGGGTTTCGCTGATCTCCACCGGTTCAAAGCGGATAGTCCCGTCATAGGATAGGATATAAGTGCGCACATGTTCTGTCTCCACGGGTGAACGCCACACGTACTCATGGCAAAATATCAAGCTCCGGCTTTCAGTGAGGCATATCCCCAGTTCCTCCGCCAGCTCGCGCAAGGCTCCTTGCTCGTAACTCTCCCCGGCCGGGATATGCCCTCCCACCGAAGTGTCCCACTTGCCCGGCTGGATTCGCTTGGCCGGGGAACGCTTTTGGAGGCAGTATTGACCTGCGGAATTGACCACAAAGACATGCACGGCCCTGTGCTGCAAAGCGGGGTTTCCGTGGCAATCTTTCCGGACTACGGACCCGATGACCTGGTTACGGTCATCCACCAGGTCAATGATCTCGTTTTCATGCTCGGCTTGGTTTTTTGTGGTCAAAATAAAGCCACCCCTTTATTTTGATGCGATTTTGAGGTACAAATACAGCAAGAAATACAGCCTATCCAACCCGCCTTTAGATTTAACTAAAGGCAGTAGAAACAAGCAAGATTAAAAAGCCTTCTAATCAGGCAGAAGTTCAAGGAGTTGTCCTTAAGATGCGTGGCTTTCAAAAGTTATCGCGCCTTCTAATACTGGTTTGCTCGGTCATCACGATCCTTTTAATATCCCCTGCCGCTTCTCACGCCACCAAAGCGGTGGAAGCGGACATTCTTTGTCAGTTCGACGACGCCGGGGACGCCTGGGTCAACGGCTACCCGGTCTGGTTGGACGTGACGATGACCGCTAACGACAAATACCGTGTTTATCCGCATTATCCGCCGATGTATCCGTTGACCTGCACGGCCAGGTCCATTCCGCCGGATATATTGAATGCCAGCGACGTGCTCTGCATGAAGAATTACAACCGCGAGCCTCAATCCATGAGCATTTTTTACCTCCTTCACGTCAAGCTGGACAACGGGAAAGAATGGTATTTGGAATCCAGCCAGGAATCCGTTGAAGACACGAAAATGCTGCACAACCCGGATGACATTCTTCTGATGATCTCCAAAGGCAATGACCAGTCCACCGGATACCTGACCAAAGCGGATGTGGCGGCCGGGAGGGAGTTTCCCTACCGGGACTACGCGGAACTGGGGCCCAAGGGTTGGTTGAACTATGGATTTAACGATTCCGAGTGGAACAGCACCATTTACGATGCTCCCAATTATATGACGGCGGTGATAAACCCCGAGTCGGGGATGGGGATAGGGGTGCTGTCAAGTTACGAGCACACGATCTCGCAGACCAGCGGCAACGACATAGACTATTACCGCAGGCATTTCAACCTATGGCCTACGGACACGGCCACTTACACGCAGACGGAGACGCCGGTGCCGATACCGACCTCGACGGCAACGAAAGTGCCTCCATTGACCTTTACGTTCTCGGCGACGGCGGTGAATACCAGCACGCCGCTGCCTACGGCTACTCCGAGGCCCACGGTGCCCGGGTTCACTCCGGTGCCGACCAATACCGTGCCGCCCACCAATACCTTTACCCCGGCCTTTACGCTCGTGATCTTGCCGCCGACCCGCACCTTTACCCCTGCGCCGCCGCCGCCGACCAACACCCCCGGCAAGACCGAGATCACCGTGCATATTTCACCCACGGTGGCTGTGACTTCCGTGGTGACCCCCGTGGTGGTCATTACCAAAGCTCTGGTCCTGAACTATGAGGAGCAAGGCGGACAATACTTTACCTACAAGATCAACTGGACGGCGAACGCGTTCCTGAAATACGGCATGACGATCACGGACTACCTGCCGAACTTCCTGGACATGAAGACCTTCACGAAGGGCGGCAAGGTCCACGCCGATACCGGCCAGATCGAATTCGTCATCAAAGGGCCTGTTGGCGAAGGCACCAAGGGAGAATTCCTGTACCTGATGGGCGTCAAGGATGGCCTGTCCGGCGAGCAGTCAGCCCAGAGCAGCGCCCAGGCGACCTATTACTTCAAGGGCGCGACTTCCACGGCCACTTCCAACGAGGTCGTCACGAAGATCGTTCCGTAAGCGGTCAGGGCCTTGGGGCCCGCGATCTTTCAGGGAACAATCAGGCTTTCTGGACCAGCTCAACCCCTCCGAGCAGGCCGTAGTTAAAGAGCGAGAACTCGTCCTTGATGTTCCGCTCATCCTCAAAACCGTCCGGCCCGCACCACTGGTTGTCGTCCCCGGTCTTTTCATGCAGGGGTCCCCAGCTGTTCTGCAGGGAAGAGACCACTTCGATCTCCAGAAGATTCTCTCCGTCTTTGAGATACGGGGTAAGCTCCAGTTCATAGGGCTGCCACAGGATTTTCCCTGCCTCTTCACCATTGACCCTGACCTTAAAGAGGATGCCCGAGGGCTGGTTCAGCCGCAGCCAGGTTTTGGCCTTTTTCCGGACATGGAACGGTGTTGAGTAGACCATCCTGCCGCTGTAAAAAGGATAGGTCTGCCTGACCCACGACCCGAACTCCAGTCTTTTGGTTTCTTCCACGATCTTTCCTTCGTAGGGGCCCGCAAGCTCCACGCCAAAATCCCCGACCACATAGGCCGCCTCCACCTGGGTCAGGATATTGTATTGGACCGAGAACTCCGCGACATTCCCCCCTTTTCTGACCAGGCGGCTGATGTCGACCTTGCCGAAACCGCGGTCCCAGTGCCAGGCCCCTGTCTTGGCCGGAACAGGGACGCCGTTCACTTTGAGGAATCCCTTGTTCAGGTCCTCAATGACTAAAAAAGCGCTCCTGGGGTTGGCCACGTCGCTGGTGAATTTATAGCGCAGGGTCAAGGGTCCCGTGCTGTCCTTAAAAAGACCCTTGCGGATGACGACCCACGGCTGCCACCACAGGGCATCCTCCGTGCCAAAATGTTTGGCGACCTTTTCACGGATGCGGAATTCCAGGTCGCGGGCCGTCCAGGTCTGGCCATGGTCAAAAGAGGCTTCCAGCCTGTCCATCACCAGCACGTTCGCGTCCAGCCGGCGATGCTCCCACAACTTGGGCAAAGCGACTTGTTTTGTTTGGGCAGGCAAGCCCAGCCCTTTGACCGGCCTGGCCTGGGGTATGTTCCCGGTCGATACCAGTAGCGACCCGCAAGGAGGCAGGGTGAAAAGCACCTCGCTATCCTTGCCTTTCCGCTGGGATTCCATCTGTCTGGCCGTCCCGCTCAGGGGGTCCAGGGCCGTGACTTTCTTGGCCCCATTTTTTAAAACAAGGGAATAATGCATATCGTGGATCCTGTCCGAATTGACGATGAACAGGATCAGGTTGTTGCCGTCTTCCCTGGCGTGGACATAGGTCTGCGGAACGGATTTGCCGTCCAACCCGGCCAGCCTGAACTTCTGGGGCACGGTCTCATTCATAGCCGCCTGTAGGTTCTCGATACTGGAGGACATCGTCCGCACTCCGGGCTGGCTGGCCAAACCTCTCCATTTTTCCATTGCCGGCTCGCCCTCTATGTCCAGGGGCAGTTCTCCGCTGAAGATGAGCTGGCCGCCCTGGCTCACGAACTTTTGCAGCAGCCTGAAAGTGGAAGGCCGCCAGGTCACGGACGGCGGCACCACGACCACCTCATAGGCCATTTTGCCGACCACAAATTTGCCTTTCTTGACGCTCCCCAGGTCCTGGATGTATCCCTCGTCGCCCAGATCGCAGTCAAATCCTGCGTTCAAAGTGGCCTCCACCAGCTTGCGGTACTGCTCGTCCAGTCTCTGGGCGTCGCTCAGGTCCTCCAGGGGCGGATTCACGGGAGTGGCCTTGGGCTGGAAATATTCGGTCCGGGTGGCGACCCCGAAACGGTGGTCGCTTGTGGCGCTCTCGATGGGATGCAGCAAAAGCACATGGGCTCCCGGCTTGCCGCAGGTCAGGGCGTAATGGACCCGCGTGAAATAATCATTGAGCGGGTTGAGCTCTTTCCAGTAGGTCTGCTGGTAGTTCCATACGGGCGGGTAGTCCCTCTTGGCCCTGCCTTTGGCCGTGTACCAGGAAAGATGGGGGCAGAAAAAGGTCGCGCCCAGGACCAGGTCATAATCGCCCAGCCATTTAAAATCCTGGAAAGTGTTGGTGTGACGCGACACGCCGAATATCTCGGTCAGGACCCGTTTCCTGCCGAGCTGCCTGGCCGCCGAACTCACCTGCTTGACCGTCAGCAGCAGGCCGTCGACTTTGCGGCAGAGATGGTCTATGCCCGGAGCGTGCTGGAACCGGTAATGGGCCATGACGCCGCCGCAATGGCAGCGTATCTGCGAGGTGAAGGATTCCTCGGCGTTGTAGTGCCCGGTGTGCTCCAGCCCGTGCTTTTCGCACCACTCGAAGATGGGCTTGCTGTAGGCCTCGGTGAACTGCCTTAAAATGGCGCGGTGCATCAGGAGCCTGATATGTCTGGCTCCTTTGCCGTCAAAGAACATGTAGGGTAGGTCGTTCCAGAAGTTCCTGCGGTTCCATTTCCGGTAGACTTGGGGCAAACCCTCGTACCAGGGCAGGCTGTGGTCGGTCTGCCATATCTGGGGCTCGTCCGTGAAAATGCCCGGTATCCTTTTCCCGAACTCCTCCTGAAATTCCTTGGCGTAAACATCATGGGTCATCCGAATGAACTCCCTCATGGCCTCGGGGTTAAGGAGGTTGGCGTAGGATTCGCCGTTCCACCACGCTCCCTTGGAGTCATAGCGCCGGATGAGGACCAGCCGTTCTTCTTTCTGGATCTTTCCAGCCTGCTTGACCGCTACGGCCCGGTATTTAAAGAGGTCCTTGCCGCTGCGCTTTTCAATGGCATAGACCATCCTTAATTCCTGGTCCTTTTGGGAGCGAGGGAGAGGCACTCCCGGAGCCAGGAGGTATGCGTCCAGCAAAGCGGTGCGGTACTCGTCCTTGGTCCCGGCGATGAGCCCCCCGGCATTGCCGCTGGGCCACCGGTCCTCGTCGTAAAGCCACAGGTAGCCGTCGTGTTCCTTGGCCGCCTTTAGAGCGGCCCGCATATTGTCGAACCATTCCTTGGAAAGATAGTCCGTAACCAGCCCGGCCCTGGAATGGAAAAACCCTCCGGAAAGGCCCACGGAGATCATGTCCGTCATTTGCCTGGCGGTCTCCCCTGTTTCCAGTTTGTCGTTGATGGACCAGAACGGCGCCGGCCTGAGGATCGTGTCGGGATTTTGGAACTTTTTGATATCCATGATGAGTCCTTTCTACAATTCAGAATTAAACGCCATAACCCGGCAAAGATTGTTTGTTCTTGACCAGATGGATAATTAATAGCACAATTTTAAGCTACATAATAATGTAAAATATCTTTGTTCTTCTTTGTAACTAGGGAGCAAAAATGTCGGACAAAATTTCCGTTCTTCTGGACACGGATATCGGCAGTGACATTGACGACGCCGTAGCCTTATCCTACCTGCTCCGCCAGCCCCGCTGCGAACTGCTGGGCATCACCACGGTTTCGGGCGATACCCGCCAGCGCGCGGCCTGCGCCGAGATCCTCTGCGCTGAGGCGGGCCGGCTGGATATCCCCATCCACTGCGGCGCTGAACAGGTCTTGCTCCTCGGCCCCGGCCAGCCCGAAGTCCCCCAGTACCACGCCATCAAACACCGGCCCCATCACCTGGACCGGCCTCTCCATACTGCCGTGGATTTCCTGAGAAAGACTATCCGCCAGCGACCAGGCGAGATCACCCTTTTGACCATCGGCCCTTTGACCAACATCGCCTTGCTTTTCGCCATGGACCCCGAGATCCCCTCCCTTTTGAAAAACCATGTGGCCATGGCCGGCGAATTTTTCGTCCAGTCAGAACGCCATTTCCGGGAGTGGAATATCCTGGTGGACCCCGTGGCCAGCGCCATGGTTTACTCCACGCCCCACAAGGATTTCACCAGCATCGGCCTGGATGTCACCCTCCAATGCGCCCTGCCCGCTCCCGAGGTCAGGAAAAAGTTCCAGACCAAGCCCCTCAACATAGTTTTGGAAATGGCCCAGGTCTGGTTCCAAAAAGTTGACCGGGTCATCTTCCACGACCCCCTGGCCGCTGCGGTCATCTTTGAGCCCGGGCTGTGCCAGTATGAAACAGGCCGGGTCAAGGTCACCGTGGACGCGGACCAGGAAAAGTCCGGGGCTACTTTATTTACTTCCCCTGCCTCGGGCCCTGTTTCCCACCGGGTGGCCAAAAGCGTGGACACCGCTAAATTCTTCAAGGAATATTTTGGAGTTTTCCAATGACCGAACAAGAACCCATCCCAGCCGAACAGCCCCATGAGCCCGAACAGCCTCAAGAGCCCGAGCAGCCCGCTCCACCCCCGCTGCCTCCTGTAAAAAAGAATAAACTCCGTTTTTACCTTATTGTTCTTGGGATCGCCCTGGTCCCCCTTATCTTTTGGGTCGTCCAGTTTTTCAGGCAGGATTCCGGCCCCATCACCAACCAGTCCGTGCTAAAACCTTTGGCTTACCAGCCCCTGCCTGTGGGCTCTATCAAGCCCAAGGGTTGGCTTCTCCATCAGCTCAAGGTCCAGGCCCAGGGCCTGTCCGGCCACTTGGACGAATTCTGGCCGGATATAGCTCAAAGCGGCTGGATAGGCGGCAAAGCCGAGGGCTGGGAGCGCGGCCCCTACTGGCTCGACGGCGTGGTCCCCCTGGCGGTCCTGACCGATGACAGCGGTCTCAAGAAAAAGGTTAAATACTGGTTCAATTACATTCTGGAACACCAGGCCAGCGACGGCTGGCTCGGCCCGGACAACAGCCCCTGCGCCACGGGTTCCCTCGGCCGGCCTCCGGAATTCCGCGACCCCTGGCCCCAGTTCGTCATCCTCAAGGCTATGGCGCAGTATCAGGAGGCTTTTGGCGACAAACGCGTCATCCCGGCCATGATGGACGACCTGCACTGCCTGAACGACCAGCTCGACCACCGCCCGTTGTTTGGCTGGAACTTTTTCCGCTGGGGCGACCTGCTCCCCACCCTCTACTGGCTTTACCAAAAGACTTCCGACCCCTGGCTTTTGGACTTCGGCCGCAAGGCCGCCAGCCAGGGCTATGACTGGGACAAGCATTTCGCCGACCTGCCAGTAAAAGACAAGTCCGTCCAATGGACCTGGGAGGGCCATGTGGTCAACACAGCCATGGGACTGAAAACTCCCGGGTGGATGTATATCTTCACCGGCGAGAACCGGCACAGAAAAGCGGTCAGCCAGGCCTTTGAGGCCCTGGACCGTTATCACGGAGAGCCTTCGGGCCTGTTTAGCGGCGACGAATGCCTGGCCGGCCGCTCCCCCTCGCAGGGCACCGAGCTTTGCGCCGTGGCTGAGACCATGTTCTCCCTGGAGACCCTCCTGTCCGCCCTCGGCGACCTGTCCCTGGCGGACCGGCTGGAAAAGATCGCCTTTAACGCCCTGCCCTGCTATTTCACCCCGGACTACTGGGGCCACCAGTATGACGACCAGCCCAATCAGGTGGTCTGTCAGTGGACGCCCCGGCCAATCTACACCACCAACAACGGCGAAGCCAACCTCTACGGCCTGGAACCGCACTACGGCTGCTGCACGGCCAACATGCACCAGGCCTGGCCCAAGTTCACGACCCACCTGTGGATGGCCACCCCGGACAGCGGTCTGGTTTGCCTGGCCTATTCCCCCTGTTCCGTGGAAACCGAGGTCAACGGCGTCAAGGCGTCCATCCTGGAACAGACGGACTATCCTTTTGACGAACTGCTGAATTTCCAGATCACCGTGGCCGGAGACGCGGCCATCCCCATCTATTTCCGTGTGCCCTCCTGGACCGACAAGGCCACCCTGAAACTCCCGGACGGAAAAATCGAAAATCTAAGGCCAGGCTCCCTGCATCAGGTCATCTGGCAATGGCACGGCACCCAGACCCTCGTGATGGAACTTCCCATGTCCATCCGGGTGGAAAAAGGTTACAACAACGCCGTGACGCTTGTCCGCGGTCCTCTCATCTATTCCCTACCCATCCGAGAGCAATGGAAAGCCGTCCAGGCCTATCCTTACCAGCCCAAGGAGGGTAAAAAATATTACTGGCAGGTGTTCCCCCAAAGCCCCTGGAATTACGCCCTGGTCATGAACGAAGGGCACCCTGACAAGACAGCGACATTTTTACGCGGGAAAATGAACGAGGACCCTTTTACGGCGGAGAACACTACGGGAAGGATCATGGTGCACGGCAGGAAGGTCGATTACTGGGTCATTGATTCCGGCGCGGCTGCCCCGCCGCCTGCAAGCCCGGCTAGGACCAGCCAGCCTTTGGAGGATTTGCAACTCGTGCCCTACGGCGCCAGCCGCCTCCGGGTTACGGAATTCCCGGTATTGGAATAAGATGGCCTAGGGCTCACCGAAGGCGGCCCTTCAAAACTCAACCCCAAAATCCGTAAAACTACCCTGATAGGGTTCCCAGACAATATTAACATCCGTCACCCGGCTCATGGGCGGGCCTGTCTTCAGTTCGTTGACATACTCCTCTATATTACTTTTACCACCCTCTACCACAGTTTCCACATTGCCGTCTGGAAGATTCATCACATACCCCCTCAACTCCTGCTTTCTCGCCTTTTCCTCCGCGAAATAACGGTAGCCCACCCCCTGCACCCTGCCTTTGATAGTGATCCTTGCCCTTGCGTCAGCCATCGCTTGCCCCTTCCATCATCTGGTCATCCCCCTTGCACTGGGCGACAGCTTTAGCTGGAGCCCAGCCCGTAGCCCCAAAGGGCGGAGGTGCATTTCACATGCTCATCTTAAAACTTTATGGGCATGTGAAAATACTACTTGTTCATTCCCCACATTACTATAACCGGAACGCCTTTCTTATCCTTGGAAACGGACGCCTGGCCGTCTATCCCGGCATTCCCGCATTTGATCAGATAATTGCCGTCCTTGGCCTGCATGGCGGCGCAAGCCCAGCCTTTGGCCTTCATATTATCCATGAGCATGCTCTTGACCGCCTCCCGCGACCCCTTACCCTGATACACCACGGCAAACGCCTGTTTTGTCCCTATTGTTTGCTGTTCGGAAAATATCCGTTTGAAATATTTTTCCGCCAAAAGCGGGCTTAAGCTCGCCGTGGGTCTGGCTTTGGCCAAGCCATTCACAGTGCCCGCGATTTCCATGGTAGCCAGATAGCTTGTGCCGGTGGTTTTGGAGAACGCTCCCACCAAAAAGACTTTCCCGCCTTTTTTAAATCCTCCCAGACTGAGCGAACCCGGCTTGACCTTCCTTGTACTCTTGTTCAATCCCAGCAATGCTTTGAGGCTGTCCGGACGGCATTTGTCCTGCCAACCGTTCTGCCCTGCCCTGAGTTTGTAGTACTGCAGCACTTGGTTAGGAGACATTCTGGTCTTATAAATGGTCATGGGGCTGGCTGAGCCGTTTATGGCAATTATTTGTTGGCCCAAATACTCTGCCCCTGCTGGCGCGGGCAAGGCATTGCCAAGAGCCACATCCCTGGTCTCCAGAACTTTGGCCTGGAACCCAGTTGGGAACAAGAAACCCTTTAAAAAAGCCAGCACACCCAGGCCCAGCACGATTAAAATCTTTTTTTTCAGCGACATATGTCTTTTTCTCCCCAAAAGGCCCCTTTAAAATATTGGGGCTATCTCACTGCTTCATAATGACGCAGTCTTCCTTGAAAATGATCAAGTTGCCGGCCACGCTGTTCAGCAAAAAAGGCAGGCCTTCCCTGTAGGAGACCTCCACCCTGTATCCGGTAAGGTCCATCCCGAGGATGCCGAGGATATCCATGACTTCCGAAAGATCAGGGCCCAGGGTGCTGGTCACGGACACGCTGAGGTTACCGGGGTTCATTCCCATAGCGCCTCCGCACACATTCTGCCTCAGCCAGTATTCGATCTGCGGCACGCTGGCTCCTCTGGCGTATTGCACGGCCGCTTCTCTCGCGGCCATGGTCAGCCGGGTCTTATGGACCAACAAAGAGCCCGTCCATACCACAATGACCAGGAACAAGGCGAGGAACGGGAAAATGATGACGGTTTCCATGAGCGCCTGGCCTTTCTGGCCCCTGATGCGGGATTTATTAGTGGGCAATATTGGCCACCCCCGCTTTGTTCAGTACATTTATGATGGAGCTAAGCTCCGGGACGACTAGATCCTCCAGCATAAAAGGCTGGAAAAACGCCGAGTAAAACTTGTAGGGATTGGTTGGGTCCAGGTCCACCGGAGCAAGGGTCCCGCCGCCTATGCCGGCTTCGGACACCGCGTACATCTGGTCATACATCTTGCCCAAACCAAACAGCCCGAAGGACATGGGCCAGGACTGCTGCGGCTGGGTGCAAAATACCGCCACGCGGTGGTCCGTGACAGTCTCCACGATAAGGGCATCGCCGTTCTCTTTTTTCGGAGGGTTTTCCCTCACATAGATATAGGACATCCCGCCCTCTCCGACGCCTCTATAATGCCACCTGCCTCTCCTGTCCTGCGAACATTCGTCCTCGCTCACAGTCACGCGGGGTGAGCCGTCCTTGGGCTGGTAGGAAAACGTTCTTTTTCCAGTGTCCTGGCCAAAAATGGAATCGACCAAGGTCAAGCGGTCCACGGCCAAGGAAGGGTTCAAAACTTCGCCGTTGATGGCCACGATGGGAGACGGCGGGACATTCACCAGGTGCTGGCAACCGTTTTCTTGGGCGATGTACAGGGCCTCCAGTTGGATCAGTCTGGGCCCCAGATTCATGATGATATCTTGGGGAATACCAAACAATTTCCTGACATTCGGGTCAATCCCCGTGTCCAAAAAAACTCCCGTGTCAGATGCCCAGGCTACGCAATAGGCCGTGTTCAAAATTTTTAGTCCATTCAAACATTTGGCGTATACTTCCGCCCCGCTCAGGGCGGCCGCGTCGCAGCTGTTCTGCAGTTTTATCCTGTTCCTCACAGCCACCCCGGCGTTGACCATAAAGGCAAGGAAAATAAAAAGGGTGGGTATGAGGAGCAGGAGGAGGACCAGGACCTGGCCTTTGTTTTTTTTCTTTTTCATCGGAACATCTCCATCGGCATGCTCCAGGAGCTGTGGAAGGGCAAAGCGGGTTTGCCCCATATATTTATTTTTGCAGGATCGCTGTTGAGCAGTATCACCCGGTCAACCAGCGGGAAGACTAGGGGCTCATAATAGATGATATCCACATTGACCCCGTAAAAATTGGGTGTCGCCAGGGACGCGGTGGCAAAGGGAACCTTGACCCAGTTTGCGGAAAGGAACGGATAGGACGACCGCATGACCCCTGCGGCAGCCTGGTGAGCGATCCACTGCGGGTCTTCGTAATGCACGCAAGCGGACCTGGCCCCCATATAGGCCGCGTAATCCACCAGGAATTTGGTCTTGAACAGCATCACAATTTGCATCAGGCAAAAGATAAAGAGCAGGACCAGCGGCAGTATGATGGCCAGCTCCACGGTGGCCTGGCCCTTTGGGGCCCTGGGTAATCTCATGCGCCCGCCTCCCTTTTTTTGCGGATAAACCATTCCACGAGCATCCAGCCCAGGCACAAAACGCACAGCTTCAGGCAGCAGGGCGCGAACAACCAGCCCCAACGGCTGTAAAAAGTGCCGCCTGTCCGCATATAGGCCGTGCCCACCAGCACCCCTTCCTGGTCCAAAGGCATGGCGTTTTGGATCTCTCCCAAGGGGTCAATGATCTGGGACACTCCGGATGAGGCGGCCCGGACCAGCCACAAGCCTGATTCCACGGCCCGCATAGGGGACATGGCCGAATGCTGGAGGCGCTGGACATCGCCCCAGTCCGAAGGGTCCAGATTGGGGTCAACCAAAAGCTGGGCTCCGTCCCTGACCAGCTTGCGGGTGCCGTTCTCAAAATCCAGGTCATAACATATCTGGATGCCCAGCTTGCCCAGGCTGGTCTCTAGCGGCCTGGGATCACGGTTGGGAGGCAGGGGCCTTTCCACATAGGGGATGGGATGCTGCTTGTCGTAGCGCCCGATCAATTTCCCTGCAGGCGACAGGGCCCAGACAAAATTCTGCCATCTCCCCTTTTTCAGGTCTTCGGACACGATATTGCACCCGACCAGGGTAATGGCCTTGGTCCCTCTAAGGCTCCGGCTCAATAATTTGAAATAGGCGTTTTCCTGTCCGGGCTGGATGGGAAAAGCGTCCTCGTGCCACACGCACAGGTCTGCGTTTCGTGCCGCCGGAATGAGGCTTAGCCTAGCCAGGGTTTCCAGGGTGCAAGACTCGCTTTGCACCAGGGCCACGGTCACAGGCTTGCCGTCTTTGGTCAGGAAATGGGACATTCGGTACCCCCCCCAGAACCAGGCCACGGCCAGCAAAAGCAGGGGCAGCAAAAGGCCCAGCAGAGACTTTTTGCGGCACAGGACCAAACTCACGCCGGCATTGACCCAGACCACTAGAGCGGACAGGCCGTAAATGCCCAGGATGCTTGCGGACTGCCGGATGTTGCTGTTCACGGACTGGCTGAATCCCAGGCTCATCCAGGAATTATTGAGCCACCAGACCTCTGACCTGAAAAATTCCAGCCCTGTCCAAAACAAGCCGGCCAGCAGCACCCAGACAAACCTGCGGTCCTTTCCCTGTATAAAACGCTGGTCCCAGGCCCAGGCTAGCAGCATCATGTGCAGGGCCATGAAAATGGCCAGGACGCACCAAAAGGCGACGGCCACGACCCCAAACAGCTTGAGGAACCAGTTGAGCGACAGGCCGTAAAAGACCAGGCCAGCCACGGCTCCCAGGTTGGCTGCCGGGCGGATGCCCTGGCTGTGCAGCACAGCGTAAATAAGGGGGACCAGGGCCACCCAGATGATGGGACAGGTGGGATAGGGAGGGAAAGACAGGAAAAGCAGGACGCCGGACAGGACAGCCAGCAACCACGGAAATACTCTGGAAAATATTTTCAAAACTCTCCCCTTCTACTCCGCTCTAAATCTAAAATAGATGGTCAAACCCAAGAGGATCAATATAGACCTTATTATGATTACGACTGCAATATTTTCTGAGGGTATAGGCATGGCCAGGCCAAGCAATACGAATATGACCAGCCCGATTATCCTGAACCGGCTGAGTACTCCCGTCGGCAAGAGCGCTCTTTTTTGCGGCGTCTTGCACTTCGGGCAGATGAGGGTCTGGCTGGATAGTTTCCCTCCGCATTTATAACAACGGGTCAATGCCATGGTCTTCCCTCCGATTCAATCCCCCTGCCCTGTCCTACGGCGAGGAGGAGGATTCCAGCTCCTGAAGCTTATCCCCCACGAGTCCGCCTATCCTGTCCCCGGCCTGGTAAAGGACCACGCTAAAAACGACCAGCACCACGGCCAGGATGACGAACGCCCACAGGTGCCTGGACTCATAGCGTTCGATGGTACGGGCAAAGGCGACCAGGCCTATCAAAGCCGCCACGACAATGACGCCGTCCACGCTGGCCCTCTGCCAGTAGCTTCCGCCCAAATGGAGCCACATCCCGAACTCGTCAAAGGTCAGGGCCAGGGCCACCCCGTAGAGCAGGGCCGTGATCTCAGCGGCCCTTCCCGTGGGCCTGCGGAACACGCTGTAGCCGGCCACCAGGGAAAGCAGGAAAATGCCGTAATTGAGGTGGTGCACATGGGTTCCCTGCGTGAAAAAATACATATTGGGGACCGCTTTGGCCATGATGAGGAAAACCATGATCCTGGCGAGCAAAAAAGTGACGATGAACCCGAACAGGGTCCTGCGGGCCAAACGGTGGGCTGTTTCGCGGGGCATGGGTTTTTCTAAAAGAGTTTCTTTGGCCGGCATGTTCCCTCCAAGGTTATTGCAACTTTATGATTTTACCCTACAAAAACCTTGTTGGGGAGATATTCATGAATGTTTCGGACTTCAGCCCTTGAGCTTCAGCGCCGCCATGACCTGGTCCGTGATCTGGTTGATCAGGGCTTCGGTTTCCGGGGCAGCCGGGCCCGCGGCCTTGCTTTTGCCGCAATTCCCAGGGCAGGCCGAGGTACCGTGCACTTTACAGCAGCCCTTGGCTCCTGCCTGGCATTCCTTGGGGCAGACCGTGATGCCGCAATTCTCTATAGGAACATCGCACAGGGCGCACTCCTTGCCCGTGAACCGGGGGTCCACGATGCCCAGTTTTCTCTTTGTTTCAAGGAGGGCCGTGGTCTCGTTGTCCGATATCCGGGTGATGGGCTGTCCCAGCTGGGCGGCCAGCATCAGGGTCCGGCAATAGGTCTCCACGACCTCCACGCACCATTCCGCGTGGGTGACCGAATCAGCCCAGCAAACCAGGCCGTGGTTTCCCATCAGGATGGTGTTGTGGTCTTTGGCCAGGGGCACGACCTGGTCAGCCACGCTCTTGGTTCCCGGTGTGCCATAGGGAGAAAAAGCCACCATGCCCACGAATATTTCCGCCTCAGGGATGATGCAGTTAGGCGGGGTAACCCCGGTAATGGCGTAGGCCGTGGCGTGCGGCGGATGGGCGTGGACACAGGCTTTGGCCTTGGGCTGGGCTTTCATGATCTCCAGATGCAGGATGATCTCGCTGGTGCTTTTGTTGTGGCCGGCCACCTGTTTGCCGTCCTCCAGCCTGACCATGCAGATGTCTTCCACGGTCAGGTCATTCTTGCTGACCAGGGTGGGAGTGCACAGCACGTACTGGTCCGAGATGCGGTAGGAAATATTGCCGCCGTTGCCGTCCACAAAATCCCGCTGCCATAATTTCCTGCCGGTCTGCACCATTTCTTTTTTGATGGCCATGGCTTCACTGGAATTGAACAGCGACTCAATGGAGCCGAAATAGGCCTTGGGGCCTGCCGGGGTGGCCAGGACCGGCCTCATGATAACGACCGCGGTCCTTTTGACCGTGATCCCATGGCCCACCACGATATCCTTGGCCGTGGAGGTCACCACCGCGTCGCTGGACAAGACGATCTCCCCTGCTCCGGCGTTGACCGCCGCTTCCAGGTCCCTGCCCGTGATCACCGCTTTTCCCTGCAGGTCCATGCTGTTCATTTTCTCCTCACCCCTTTTTTAATTAGTTTTTGGGCCGTCGATCGGCCTGTAATCGATCTGTTCCACGATCAAACCGCAATAAATATCCACCGCTACATTCCTCGGATAATAGGCGTTGGTGCCTTCCCGGCCTTCCACATAACCAACCGTCTGTCCCACGGCCGGGTTGAGATGGGTGGCCACCACGACCTGGCGGCCCGTGGCCGCGCCCTTTTTGCTCCGTAGATCTTCCCGGGTCAGCGTGTCCACGATCAGGAAATGCGTATCCGTAAGCTCCGGGATGAGCTTGTGGTTCACGACTTTGCCTCTCACGATGCCTAAGTTCATCGGCTCACCTCGTCCACGATGCCTATGACCACCAGGCGGCTCGGCGTGCTCTTGTCGTTGGTCACACGGCGGGCATGGTCCCCGTCCGTGGAAACCATCACCAGGGAGCCGTATCCGGCCCCGATATTGTCCATGATGATCTGCGGGTCGCCCTCGGGCTGGTAGTCCGCGTTGACCCTCTGGCCTATTAAAAGCCTCTGGTTTTGGAAGCTTTTGTGCTTGGCCGTGGAGGTCAAAGTGCCTTCAATTCTGGCTAAGAACATTGGTTGCTCTCCTAGGTAAAATTCAAATTGCCGCCGATGACCAGCTGGCGCTGTCTCGTAAAGGTCAGCGGGGTGGTCACTCCCTCGCCGGTCGGAGTGGCAATGCTGTAGCTCAGGTATCCCGGCCCGTCCAGCCCCAGGCTGGCCGCGCAGTTGGCGTTCTGCACAAAGAGCGTGGTGTTCATGGCCCTGGCCATCCTGCTCACATTGTTGATGTTATTGGAATGGATGAGCGCGGTATGCTTATAGCCATGCTCGGCCTTGACCGCCGCCCGTATGGCCTCGTCGATATTGGGCACCCTGACAATGGGAACAAAGGGCATCATCTGCTCTTCCTGGACGAACGGATGGTCCTCGTCGGTCTCGCCGAATAAAAGGTCCACCTGGCCGCTCAATTTGAGGCCGGCCGCCTCCGCCAGGAAACTGGTGTCCCGGCCAATGAATTCGCGCTGGACATGGGCCTGGGCGCAGCCGGCGCCCTTGTCTTTTTCCATGGTAAAAGCCTTCTGGGTGAGCTTGGCGATCTGCTCCTGGTTGAGCTCCACGGCTCCTGCCCTTTTCATGGCCGCGATAAAGGCGTCCGCCACGCTCTGCAGGACGAACACCTCTTTTTCCCCGATGCAGAGCAGGTTGTTGTCAAAAGAAGCGCCCTTGATGATGTCCTGGGCCGCTTTGTCCAGGTTGGCGGTCTCGTCCACTACGACCGGCGGATTGCCCGGCCCGGCGGCGATGACCCTCTTGCCCGCTTTCATGGCCGACCTCACCACAGCCGGCCCGCCCGTTACGCAGAGGAGGGCGATGTCCTTGTGGTGAAAAAGCTCCACAGCCGACTCGATGGACGGTTTTTCCACGGTGCAGATCACGTTCTCCACGCCGGTCTTCCGGACGATCTCCCGGTTTATGGACCGCAGGGCGTGCACAAAGCATTTGCTGGCCAAAGGATGGGGGCTAAAAACGGCTGTGTTGCCCGCGGCAAGGATATTGATGGCGTTGCCGGCCATGGTCGGAACCGAATGCGTGGCCGGGGTGACCATGCCGATGACCCCAAAAGGCGCGTAAGCGGTCAGGCTCACGCCGGTGTGGTCGCTGCGGGCCCCTGTCCTCAGGGCCTCCACGCCGACCACCTTTTTGACAAGTTTTAGCTTCTCTATTTTATGGTCCATCCTGCCGATCTTGGACTCTTCGAACTCCATCCTGCCCCAGTTTTCCGCCTGCTGTTCGCACATCTCGCGGATGACCTTGATCATGACATCCCGCTCGTCCAGGGTCATTTGCTTGACCTTTTGCTGGGCGGCCAAGGCCGCGGCCACCGCTTCGTCCATGGTGGAAAACACTCCGTCCGAGCCGCCTGTGCCGCCCCGAGGAGCCGCGGTCCTTACGGGGGCTGTATCTTCTTTTAAATGGGGCTGCAAACGCCGGACCACTTCCTGCACAATGGCGGAAACGTCCACATCCTTGCCCTGTATCGTGACTGTAGCCATAAGAAGTTCTCCTTTTTTACGGCTTGTTGACTAACTTGCCTTCGACCTCGATGGAATCCACGATGCCGATGATGACCGTGTCCACCGGCGCGTCCTTGGTGGCGTCCGTGAACCGGGCCGAACTGCCCTGGGTGAACATCACGAACTCTCCCTTGCCCGCTCCCACGCTGTCCACGGCCACGAAGGTGTTGCCCGTCGGAGCCCACTTGCCTTCCTTGGTGATGAAAGGCTGCACGTAGAGCAGTTTCATGCCCTGGCATTTTTGGTTCTTTTGGGACGACACCACTTGTCCGATAACTTTGCCTAATAACATGGTTGGCTCTCTTTCCCGCGCCGGTCGCTCAACACGGACCGGCCTCGATTTTTGAAAAAAGGGTTACGGCAGTACTATTCCCAGGCTGTCATGCGGCCGGGGAATGACCTGGACGCTGACGACCTGTCCGGCTTCCTTGGCGGCCACCGCTCCGGCGTCCACCGCGGCCTTGACCGCGGCCACCTCTCCCACCACGAAGCAGGTGCAGAACCCGCTGCCTACTTTTTTCCACCCTTTGAACTGGACGTTGGCCGACTTGAGCATGGCGTCCGTTGCCAAAACCAGAGGCGTCAGGCCCTTGGTCTCGATCATTCCTATCGCTTGCTGTGCCATTTGCCTATCTCCTTTCCCCTTTTAGGGATATTTAATTTTTATTCCCGATGACCTGGGCTGCGGCCCTGGCCACGACGATCTCTTCGTTCGTTTTAATGACCCACACGGCGACCTGGGAATCCTCGCTGGAAATCCTGGTCTCCTGGTCGCCCAGGGCCTGTTCATTCCTGCTTGGGTCCAGCTTGACCCCGGCCCACTCCAGGTTGCTCAGCACGTTCTTGCGGACAAGGGGGTCCTTTTCTCCGATCCCCCCCGAAAAGGTGATGATATCCACCCCGTTGAGGCACACAAAAAAAGACCCCAGATACCGGCGCACCCCGTAGGTAAAGGCATCAATAGCCAGTTGGGCCTGGGAGTCCCCGGCCCCTGCCGCTTTTTTGATGTCCCGCATGTCCCCGCCCTTCCCGCTCAAGCCGGCCAGGCCGGATTCTTTGGACAGGATGAGGGTGGTCTGTTCGATGGTCAAACCGAGCTCTTTCATCAAATAAAGGATGGCAAAAACATCCACGTCGCCGACCCGGTTGTTCTGCGGCAGGCCGCTCTGCGGGGTCATGCCAAAACTGGTGTCCACGGCCACCCCGTCCTTGACGGCGGCCATGCTGGAACTGCCTCCCAGATGGCAGGAAATATGCCGCAGGTCCTTTTTATCGCAAAGAGCCTTGGCCCGCAAAGAAGCGTAGTGGTGGCTGGCCCCGTGGAATCCGAGCTTTTTAATATGCTGTTCTGTCCTCCATTTATAAGGCAGGGCGTAGGCCGACACGCAATCCGCCATGGAATCGAAAAAGGCGGTCTCGAAAAGGGCCACCAGAGGAACTTTGGGGGCCACCTGCTGGAAAGCCCTCATGGCCGCGATGTAGGGAGGGTTATGGGCCGGGAAAAGGAAATTGTAGCTTTCCATGGCGTTTAAAAGCCTCTCGTCTACCCGGTGGCAGCCGCTCATGTCCTTGGCCCCGATGGTCTTGAAACCCACTCCGCTGAGTTCGGACAGGGACTGCAGGGGTTTGCCCGGTCCCACCATTTCCTTGAGGGAAGCGTCGATGGCGTCCTCGTAATGCAGGAATTGTCCGCCCTGCTGGCCTATCCGCTCGACTCTGCCTTCGCTCAGCACGGTCTCGGTTTCCATCTCATAGAGCCTGTATTTGAATGAGGTGCTGCCAATGTTGGCCACCAATATTTTCACTGCGTATTGCTCCTTGAACGGTTATTTTAAAAACCCTTCCTCAATGCACTCGTGGGGCTGGGAAATCACGTGGTAGGCCGCCAACTCGCCGTTGACCGCCTTGACCGCCGCGATACCGGCATCCACGGCCGCTCTGACGCTGCCCACATCGCCTTTGACGATGGTGGTCACCAGTCCGCCGCCGATCTGGATATTGTGCAAAAGCTCCACCTTGGCCGCCTTGCACATGGCGTCGCTGGCGTTGACCAGGCCTGCCAGGCCTCTGGTCTCTATCATTCCGATCGCTTCGTTCATCAAAGTGTCTCCTTTTTAAAAGTTATTATTTGCCTTTCTTGTTCCCCGGCTCCGCATAGTTGGACAACTCTTCGTGCGGGTGAGGGATCACCTGGGCGCTGACCACCTTGCCCAGCTTGGCCGCGGCTTCCGCGCCGGCGTCCACCGCCGCTTTGACCGCTGCCACATCGCCTTCAACAAAAGCGGTCACCAGGCCTGAACCGGCCGGCTCCCACTTAAGGAAGTTCACGTTGGCCGCCTTGCACATGGCGTCCACGGCTTCGATCAGCGGAACCATGCCCACGGTCTCGATCATTCCTAGAGCGTTCTTCATTGGGTCATCTCCTTTCTTTTAGAATCGTGTCCGATCATGGAACAAAAACCCTCTCAACATTATTTAAATAGTTCGACGTTCTTGGCGCGGTGCAAGCCGCAGGCATTCGCTTCATCCGTGTCCAGATGGACTTCCAATTTTGATTTGGGCTCCACCCTCACGTGGACCTTGTCGAAAACGACCTCAGTGTCGCCGGTGGAGACCCGCAGTTTCATGATGTCCTTGTGCTTGACCCCGTAGTATTCCGCATCAGACGGGCTCATGTGCCCGTGAATAGCCGCGCGGACCACGCCTTCTTTAAGTTCCAGCAGACCTGCCGGCCCCATCACATACGCGCCCGGTGTTCCTTTTATATCCCCCGAGATGCGCACTGGCACATTCTCGATACCCAGGGTGATGGCGTCGGTGTAGGCCAGTTCGATCTGGGTGTAATTCCGCAGGGGTCCGAGGATACGCATATTGGAGATGAGGCGGCTCTTGGGCCCGATAAGGGTCACGGTCTCTTTGGCCGCGTAAAAACCATCCTGGTAAAGGTCTTTAAAAGGGGTGAGTTTGGCGCCTGGCCCGAATAGGATTTCCAAGTCGGATTGCTTGAGGTGCATGTGCCGGGCTGAGGCGTTGACCACCAGGGGCGACGGCTTGCCTTTCCCTGGGGCTGGGGTACTTTTAGAAGCTGTTTGTTCCAATAGAACTTGCCGGACTACATCGGCAACCATGGACCTGGTCAAGTTGGCCATAAAACAACCTCCTTATTAAACTGGCCAAAGTATACTTCCACAATCGGTCAAAGTCAATCAAAATAATTCAATATCTTCCATAATTGTTCAAAATGTGCTATACTCCTTGATATGAAGGCAGCATTGCGTCAATTGAAAATAGAGGAATCTTTCAAGCAGACGGAGTTTATCGATTCTGAGACCCTGTGCAAGAAGTTCCAAGCCTCAGAATCGACCATCCGCAGGGACCTTTCTGAACTGGAAAAAAAGGGGCTTATCCGGAGGGTCCATGGCGGTGCTTTGTCGCTTCACCTGCAGGATGACCATATGGATTTCGCCTATAGGAGCGCCCAGTCCTCCCAGGAAAAGCGCCGCATCGGCCAGGCAGCCGCGACTTTGGTCAAGGAAGGCACGACCATCATCTTGGACGGCGGTTCCACGGTGGCCGAGGTGGCCCGTCACCTGAATGGCAGGACGCTGCAGGTCATCACCAACTCCATTCCCATTGCCGAGATCTTCCACGACTCGCAAACCGTGGATGTTTCCCTGACCGGCGGATATCTCTATCCCCGTTCGGGCGTCCTGATGGGCCATTTTTGCGAGCAGATCCTGTCCATGATCAAAGCCAACACGGTCATTATGGGAATCGGAGGGATCAGCGAGAACGGGTTGAGCAACTCCAACTCGCTTATCGTGGGACAGGAAAAGAAAATGATCGAAGTCTCCAACCGGGTCATCATCGTGGCCGACCATACCAAGTTCGGCCACGACTCCACGATCTTTTTGGCTCCCCTGGAAAGGGCCAACGTCGTGGTCACGGATACCCTGGTGGACCCAAAATACGTCACCCTGCTGAAATCCCGCGGGGTCAATGTCTTAGTGGTGTAAAGGAAGGTCATGGCTGATTTCATCCAGGATAACGGGGTTGTCGGAGCCGGAGGAGCCGGGTTTCCCACAGCGGTCAAACTGCAGGCCAAGGTCTCCACTTTTATCGTCAACGCGGCTGAGTGCGAACCCCTGTTGCACAAGGACAAGGAACTTCTGGCCAACTATCCCGATGAATTTTTCAAGGGATTGGAAACCGCCATGTCCCGCACCGGCGCCGACCAGGCTGTCATCGGGATCAAGAACAAATACCACGCACTCATTGACTCCCTGCAGGGTAGTTTGCCCAGGTCGGTAAAAATCCACCCGCTGGACGACATTTACCCTGCCGGAGATGAGTTTATTCTTGTTTATGACATCACGGGCAAGATCATCCCCCCAGGCGGCCTGCCTTTGCAGGTGGGCTGCGTGGTCAACAATGTCGAGACTCTGGTCAACATTGGCCTGGCTAGGCCTGTGATTTCCAAGTTCGTGACGATAGCCGGCGCTGTTAAAGATCCTTGCACCCTCAATGTCCCCCTGGGCACACCCATTAGCCAGCTGATCTCAGCTGCCGGAGGTGTCACCAGCTCCGAATACGGCGTTCTGGTAGGCGGGGTCATGATGGGCCGCCTGCTGACCGACCCCCATGAACCGGTGACCAAAACAACGGGCGGAGTGCTGGTTTTCCCTGCTGACCATATTTTGCTGAAACGTTATGGCCGGACGCAAAAAATGATTGACCGCATCGGTCGTTCTGCTTGTGACCAATGCAGCATGTGCACTGAAAAATGCCCCCGTTACCTGCTGGGCCACCCCATAGAACCGCATAAAGCCATGCGGGCCTTGGGTTTTGCTCCTGAAAAGGACAGGATGATCATGGGCACACTGTATTGCTGTGAATGCAACCTTTGTTCCTTTGTATCCTGCCCTGAGGACCTGGATCCCCGTTCGGTCTGCGCTCAGGCCAAGACCAAAGCCAGGGAAAAGAACCTTAAATGGGCCGGTTCCCCACAAGACATACAAAGTCATACCATGCTTCCCTATCGCCGCACTCCTACCAGGATTTTGTTCCAAAAACTGGATTTGAACGGTTTCACGAACAAGGCACCTCTGCAAAAGCAAAAATTGAGCGTTTCCAAAGTCGTCTTGCCTTTACGCCAGCATGTCGGGGTGGCTTGCGAACCAGTCGTGAAAATTGGTCAAGCGGTCAGGGAGGGTGAGCTCATTGCCAAGGTTCCTGAGGGAAAATTGGGCGCTCCACTGCATGCCAGTATTAGCGGAACAATCAAGGAAATAACGGGCACGATCACTATCGAGGCGAATTAAAAGGAGGTTTAGCTATGCCGGAGATCAACACCATCGGGATCGTCGAACTGACCAGTATCAGCCTGGGTTACCAGGTCCAGGACGCCATGCTCAAAACCGCCGCGGTCAGCCTGATCCTGGCCCGCTCTGTTTGCCCGGGCAAATACCTGATCGCCATCACCGGTGATGTTTCCTCGGTCAAGGCCAGCGTGGCCACTGGCGTGGCTATGGGCGCTGGAGCCGTGGTGGAGCAGGGCGTCATCGCCAACATTCACCCTTCGATCTTTCCGGCCCTGGCCCAGTCCGTGGAGGTCCCTCCTGAAGGAACTGGAGCTATGGGTGTCGTGGAAACATTTTCAGCTGCCAGCCTCATCGTGGCAGCGGATGCCGCGGCTAAAACAGCCGAGGTGACCATGTTACGGGTTTATTTGGCCATGGCTATCGGCGGGAAAGCATACTGTTTGATGACCGGGAAGCTGGGCGATGTCGAAGCGGCCGTGGAAGCCGCGGCCCAATCAGCGGGCGAAAGCGGCATGCTGGTCAGCAAGGTAGTCATCCCCGCTCCTCACCGGGACCTTTTCAAAGAATACATTTAATTCACTGCCGCCAATTTTAATCCTTGCACGATAATATTCCCGTCATTTGAAACCCCATAGCCTTGCTGCTACAATTATTTTGTTTTCCAATACAAGCTTGGTTGCGGCCTAAAGGAGATTGTTGTGATAGCACTCTGGCCAGTGGATAGTCTTACCAAAGTTTTCCAGGATGACCCAGTCCCGCGCTATAGGGAGAGAGCCATCGATCTTTTTGTGGCCAGGGGTGCCGTGGAATCAGCCCAGTGCGCATTCCAATCCGACAAGGACTTGACCGGATTTGAGGTCATGATCGACCCACCCCGGCTCCGCTCCAACCGCAAGCTCTGTCTTGGGGATATTAAATGGCGCCGGGTGGAATATGTGCCGGTGCGCCGGCCTTCCTGGTATCTGGACCCAACACAGCGGCTCCGGAACACCGCGGGTTTTTTCCCTGACCCACTAATAAACCCGGAAAATTTTCCCAAATTTTACAGCCCTCCAGCCGCTCATCCGGGCCTTTTGCCTCTAGTCACAGGGCACTCCACTATCCCCCTCTGGCTCACCCTGTCCATTCCGGAAAAAGCTGTGCCTGGCCTTTACACGGGTTCCCTGACCATCAAAACGCCCCAAAGTTCCCGGAGCATTAAATTGAACGTGGAAGTCTCTCCGGCCATTTGCCCCCAGGAGCGGACCCTAAAACTGACCCATTGGTTCAGCCCCCAGAACATCGCTAAAGCCGGAAAAGTAAAACTCTGGAGCCCTCAGCACTGGAAATTGTTATCGCACTGGGGCCGCGACCTGGCCCTGCACCGCGCCAATGTTATCTTTACTCCCTTGTCCGACCTTCTTCACCTCACCAAAAAAGGAAACAGGCTCCGTATCGACTTCTCGCGGTTTGATAAGTGGGTCAGAACTTTCCAGCAGGCAGGCGCCATAGGGTATATTGAAGGCACTCATCTGGCCAGCCGCATCAACAATTGGCAAAGCCAATACGGCTTGAATCCCTTTATCATTCATAAGGAGGGTGGAAAGACCGAGAACCTCAATAAATGTCCGGCCCAAAATCCCCGCTGCCGCGCCTTTCTGAAAGATTTCTTGGCCCAGCTCAGCGCTCATCTTAGGGAAAAAAACTGGGATTCTTTTTATTATCAGCATGTGGCCGATGAGCCCATCCCGGAAAACACCGCTTCCTACCGCGCACTCACGGATATGGTCAGGGAATTCGCGCCTGGCCTGCCCATTCTGGACGCCCTGCTGGGCTCCGAGGCACTGGCCGGGACCGTCAATATCTGGTGCCCCCAGTCCCAGGAAGCGGAAAAGCATCTGGAATTTTTCCACTCACGCCAGGCTCTGGGCGAGGAAATATGGCATTACACCTGCTGCTCCCCCAGTCAGAAATTCCCTAACCGTTTCCTCAACCAGCCGCTCCTCGGCACCCGTCTCCTGCACTGGTTCAATCACAAAGCGGGGCTGACCGGTTATTTGCACTGGGGCTTTAACTTTTGGGTATCCGGAGGTTTTCCCGATGCCAACCCCTTTACCGACACCGAGACCACGGAAACTTACGGGACCACCCGGCTCCCGGCAGGCGACAGCCACCTGGTCTATCCCGACCCGGACGGCAAACCGTTGGACTCCATTCGGCATGAGATGGTGCTGGAGGGAGTGCAGGATTACGAACTATTGCAGGTGCTCAGCCGCAACGACCCGGACAAAGCCATGCGTTTGGCTAAGGCAGTTCTGCCTACCTTGGTAGAATACGAAAAAAAGCCTGCGGTTTTCAGGAAAATCAGGGCCGAACTTCTGGCAGGGGTTGCCCGGGCCCAGGGATGAAAAACTCTACCTCACCAATTCCGACAATTTACACCCGTCGCGGGGGATAAATTTCCTCCAATAATCCACTGAAACTTTCATCCTGTCCAAAATATCCGCGTTGATGTCGGCCGTGGCTGAAAAGATCTCCAGGGTCATATAGATCTTTTCGCAGGTCCGAGGCATACCCTCAACTTGCGGCCCGCGATAGGACTCAGCCAGGGCACTGATAACCCTTTGCGGCTGGACCACGCCGGCCTTGTTGTTCTGCGGGGTAAAAGCCAGATGATGCGAGGACCTGCCGTCTGTCTGCTGTAGATGGATGATGGGCGAATAGCAGCCCAGCTCGGCCAGCCAGGCATAAAGGTCGCCGTCCTGTACCTGGGAAAAAAGATAGGGATACTGGTCCATGACTTCTTTAATGCTCCGGATAGCCTTGTCGTCGTTTTTTGCTGACTGCCTGAGAGCCTGCTGGAAAATATTTCTGGCCTTCATCGGGCCCAGCCACAACCCCTGGAGGCTTTTTCCTTTCCTCCCTGCTTTCATGGCGGCAAGGATTTGGCTGGAAGTGGGATAACAGTATTTCCTTTGGCCGGTCTGATGTCCCGTGTCTATGGCGATGTAAAACTGATGGCCGCCCCGCCTATAAACCTCTCTTAATAATTTTTTGGTGCCTGGAATGGTCCAGGGTATTTGGTGGGGAGCATACATCTGCTCCACTCCGACCGAGTCCACCCCGTGGTTAGCGCAAAACCCGGCCAAGCTGGCCAGGTTATTATAAAGCTCTTCCTCCGCATCTTGGTATCGGACCGGGTCCTGCAGCACAGCTTCGGAAAAGGCATGGCAAAAAAATCCGAGGTCCGCTTTGCACTGGCTGGCCAGCAGGGCCAATGGCTTGAGCCACTTTTCCAGCATCTTTTTTCTGACCCGCCCGTCGGTATGGGACAAACCCAGGGTGGTATAGGAGCCGTGACCTGAATAAAAATTGGCTATTTTAAATCCATGCTTCCGGCAGCTCCTGTTGACTTCCCTGACCCAATCCTTGAGATATCCCTGTTCCATATAAAAAGGGTCGCATTCGTTGTCCGCGCTGGCTTCCGCGTAATGGATGCCAAAGCTCTTGATGACTTTGACCCATTCCTCGGGTTTGGTCCAACGCTTGACGGCAAAACAGTTGTCCACCGCCAGATAGATTTTGGGGTCCACAGGGACAGTATCTTTCTTGGAATAAGTATTGGTTTTGGGTCGCATCAGCAGCCTTTGAAGGTATAGGAAGCCATTTTTGAGGAGACATCCTTGAACTTGGCAAAGGACTTGTCCCAGGCCGCCCTGTTTTTGGGAAGATATTCCTTGATAGGGAACGATTTCCTGATGAGCTGTCGCATTTCGGCCACAGAACCGATCTCTCCCAGGGCAATAAACTGCATCCCGATGTTGCCCAGAGCCGTGGCTTCTTGCGGCCCGGCCAGGACACGGCAGCCGCTGGCCTCTGCGGTCATCCGGCAGAGCAGGGTGTTCTGGGAACCGCCCCCAAAAACATGGATGGTGCGGACGTTTCCGTGCATCAGTTCGTTGAGCTGTTCATACACCAGTCGGTATTTGAGGGCCAGGCTTTCGAAGACGCACCGGGCCGTCGGCCCCACGCCGCTCGGCACCTTTTGTCCGGACCTCCTGCAATACTCAGCGACGGCCACGGTCATGTCCTGCGGCGCCAGAAACAGGGGATGGTCAGGTTCTATCAAAGATTCGGACATGGGTTGTTTTTCAGCCTCCTGGCAGATCTCCGGAAAGGTCAATTTCATCCCCTTTTTGGCCCAGAGACGCTGGCACTCCTGGATGAGCCAGAGGCCCATGATGTTCTTAAGATACCGGTAGGTGGCATTGACGCCCAGCTCGTGGCTGAAGTTGTTCTCCCGGCTAAAATCGGTCAGGATGGGTTTGGAGAGCTCCAGCCCCATCAAGGACCAGGTACCCGAACTGATGTAGCACCAATCATCCTTGGTCTCGGCCGGGGTCGCGGCCACAGCCGCGGCCGTGTCATGGCAGGCCGGAAAGATGACCGGGCACTGCACGCCCGTATCTCGACTGACCCTCTGGGAAAACTTACCCACCTTGGTCCCTGGTTCCACGATTGCGGGGAGCAATGACTTTTTTAGGCCAAGGGTTTTCAGGATAACCGCTGACCATTCCCTGGTCTTGGCGTCCAGGAGCTGGCTGGTGCTGGCATTGGTGCGGTCGGCTGCTTTGGCGCCCGTAAGAAAATAGGTCAGTAGTTCGGGGATCATCAACAGCTTGTCTGCCTTGTCGATGACCCTGGGCTTGCGCGCCATCTCGGCGGTAAGCTGGAAAATGGTGTTAAAGGGCAAAAATTGGATGCCCGTGAGGCTATAGAGGGTCTTCCAAGACATTTTTTTGAAATACTGTTTGCCGGCATTCTGGTTGCGTTTGTCCCGGTAACCGAATGGCAGGTTGAGCAGGTCGCCGTCCTTGGTCAGCAGGCCGTAATCCACGCCCCAGGTATCCATGCCGAAGGAGCCGATGGCTTTGCTGTGCTTTTTGGAGGCCAGAATTCCGTTCTTGATCTCGGCCAGGATGGCTGGTATATCCCAATGCAAGTGTCCGGCCAGGTCGTGCATGCCGTTGGGAAAGCGGTGTATCTCTTTGAGTCCCAAGCGATCCTTTTTCAAAGACCCCAGGATAATCCGGCCTCCGGAAGCGCCGATATCAGCCGCCAGAACGTCCAAGGCTAGTGTCCTTTTTTGTAGGCCATCAGCGGCTCAGCGGGCAGACCGGCTGACCGGCGGATCTCCTGCAACAGCGGCCTGACATCCGCCAGGAACGCCGACCGCACCAAACGGTCCGCCAAACCGACCTGGCAGTTATGCTGGTATTTCCTCAGCTGGCTGAAATCTACCAGAAGGGCCTTGAGATAGGCGGTCTCGATGTTCTCCATGGATTCTAATATCTCTTCAGTGGCATCCTTGATGCAATGGCTCTGGTCGATCATGAACGCCAGGTCGCGGATCCTGCCCAGTCCCCTGTCCTCCGCCTCGACCAGGGCGCAAAAAATACGGAACAACTGCATGGGATCAATGCTGCCCGTGGCCAGGTCGTCGTCCGCGAACTTCTTGTCGTTGAAATGGAACCCGCCCAGTTTGCCTTCCCACATCAGGTTGGCCACGATCTGTTCGATGTTGGTCCCCAGGGGGTGGTGGCCCAGGTCGACGAGCACCTTGGCGTTTTTGCCCAGCATTTCGGTCAATTTGAGCGAGCGGCCCCAGTCCGGGATGGCCGTGGCGTAAAAACCGGGCTCAAAAAATTTGTATTCCACCAGCATGACCTCGCTGGGACGCATGGCTTTATAGATGGTCTTCAAAGAATATTCCAGCCGTTCCATTTGTTCATAAAGGCTCATCTGGCCCGGCGAATTGGTGCCGTCCGGCACCCACACGGATAGGTTCTTGCTTCCCAAGGTCCGCATGATGCCCAGGCAGTCCATATTGTGTTCAATGGAGGCTTTTTGCACGTCCGCACAAGGCGAGGTAAAACTGCCAAACCGGAGACGGTGGTCCAGAGCGGTCCCCGGCCTCATGTTGAACATGTTGGAATTGACAGCTCCAGCCTTTAATCCTGCCTCTTTGAGCCACCCTTTAATATTTTCAACGTCCCGCATGGAATTGCCGTCCCAGGGAAAATGCAGGGCCATGGTCTTGCCCTGCCCGGTCAAACGGTGCACTAGGCCGCCGGCTTTGATCCTGTCCTCCGTGGTCACCAGGTCATCCGGCCCTTTATAAACCTCAAAGCGCGTGCCGCCCCTGCCAAAACCCCAGGAAGGAATTTCTATAAGAAGATTATGATAGCGACTCTTCACCCTTTGGATCTTTTGCTTGGTGAACTCCCCTACCAGGTTTTGCATACTGCTGGATGGCATAGCGGCTTACCTCCTATGATTATTAATGTTTAGTTGCTTAACAAAGGCATCATATCAATTCCCTTTTAAAATCACAAGACAACGCAACCGGGCAGGTCACCATTTGAACTTAAAATTGAACCACTGGGGCTTTTGTGCCATTTTACCCACCCAAACCAGCACGACCAGGATGGCGGCCATGCAGGATGCCGTATACACCACGGGCGCAGAGGGATGGATGCCATACAAGTACCCTCCCAGGATAGGCGTGGGGAAACTGATCAGAGACGCCAGGATCTGCGTCAAGGCCAGCATCCGCGGCCTTTCCTGGTTGGTCATCAGGCTGGCCCAGTAACCGTTGGCCGCGGAGTTGTAGATCCCGCCTCCGAATGATCCGATCACAAAAGACACGATGACCACTCCCAACGCGCCAATTGGCGTGATCAAGAGCAGCGCGTCGCTCAGGCCCATCAGCACGACGCTGAGGAACAGGTATCCCAGCAGAGACCTGCCGGTGATGAATGGCACGACCAAAAAGAAGGACAAGATGGTCGTGGCGCTGCTGACGGCCATCAGCAGAGAAAGGTATTCCGGCCTGATGACCAGGCCTTGACTGTCGGTGATGAAGAGGTTCAGATAGGTGCCTCCGACGGCAAAAGCGGTTCCGGCGAAGATGTGGACCAGCATGAACACTTTGAGATCCATCCTCGACCAAAGGGTCTTGACGGCCTTCAAGTTGGTGAGCCCGACCTCCTTGAGCGACTCGATCAAGGGCCTGGGTTTCCTGGGGACGCTCGTGTCTTTGACCATACTCAGCCTCATGAACCAGCCGATCAGCATCAGGACAAATCCGATGCCCATGATCCACCGGGTCGTCCAGGAAACCCCCCAGATTTTGATAAAAATCCCCGACAAAGAGACAAAAAGGCTCGTGCCGATCCAGGTCACCTGCATCAGACCGAAATAAATGGGAGAGTGGCGTTTCGGCGAGCCTTTCAGGACCAGGGAAAAATAGGCCGGCCAGCAGATGGCCTGGAACCCCGACAGGAAGGACCCTATGAAGAACAGGAAATACCCGTGGGCAAAACCGTAACACGCGTAGATAGCCGGCCAGATGAGGATATCCGTGAGCATGATCGCCCTTTTTAACCCCAAACGCTCCGGGAGCCATCCCCCCAGGAGCGAACCAAGGACCTGGGCAATGATATTGACCGATGTCAGGGTCCCTATTTCGACCTTACTTAAACCCTGCTCAGCCATAAAAAGTGGAAGAAAGGTGATCAGGAAGGTGCTGCTGACATTCCATAGCATTCCCGTATAGATAAGGACGCTGGCATTGCCGCTGATGGCGGAGAACATCCTTTTCACTCTGAGGCTGTGCCTCCCAAGAAGCTCCAGGGGATACCGCCAAAATAGTTCTGGAATTATGTTAAAAAGGGTTTCGAACACAGGGCCTTTCCGGGTCTATCGGGATAGCGCTTATTCACCCACGGGCTCTGCCCGTTGGGGACCCACCCGACCGCATTTGCAAAACGTTGAACTATCGAAAACACCTCCTGGGCAAATCATAACAAAAACTTTAATTAATGCCCATTGGATAAAGGACTTTTTAGAGTGTAATATATAGTTGTTGTATGCGATTTTTCTTTTTGCGGAGTTGAGCATGAATTACAACAGGAGAAAATTTACCCGTTTGCCGCTGGTGGTGAACACGGATATTTTCAACGAGAACAGCAAGCAGTTCGTGGCCACCGGTTATCTGGGCGACATCAGCATCGGCGGGTTGGGCATCTACACCGCGACAGACCTAAAACTTCAGAACACCTACCTTTTCAATTTTGGCCTGCCCAACGGGATCATCTGCAGAGCGGTCAGGGGCAGGATCATGCTGCGGCGGCAGGAAAGCGGCGCCATCTACTTCGGGATCCAGTTCATGGCCACGGACATCCTCACCAAATGGAAACTTCTGCAGGCTATCTGGTGGCTCAAGTTCCACCCCAAGTTCTATAAGAAACAGGACATGGGGCGTTCCGGGACGCCCCGCCATGACCAGCGCCGCTATCCCAGGGTCAGGACCAACCTGGCCATGGAGATCACCTACCATAAAAAAGACAAACCCGTCATGATAGGCAAGATCGTGGACGTCAGCGAAGGCGGGCTTTGCATCGAATGCAGCAAGCCGCTCAAGACTTCCCATCCTGTTTTCCTGACCTCGTTCAGCCTTTCCAACACCGCGGACGACTGGGAAAAAATATACGTCCAATGCAAACCCGTCTGGAAGATGATACGCCAACAGTCCTATATCTACGGAGTGAAGTTTATTAGCATCGGTTACCTGCGCAGGAGAAAGATAAGACACTATATCATCAATAAGATGGCGGCTTAAATCCTGGCTCCGCCCTCAGACTCCAAACAACTCCCAAGGTAGCTATACCTTCATACGGTTAAAAGACCACGCCCCCACGAGGATAAAAACCACGTCAAAGCAGATCACTATCAAAAGATTGGGAAGGAACGCCAGTGAAGATGAAGATGCGCCCAGGATGGCGCACCGCAAGCCGTCCACCGCGTAAGTAGCCGGGTCCAGGTGAGTGATGACCCGCATCCAAGCCGGCAGGCCCTTCAGCGGATACAGGGCTCCGGACAGGAGAAATAACGGATAGACCGCAAAACTGGCTACCAGCCCGAACCCCTCGGGACTTTCCATCAAAGAGCCCAGGATAAGCCCCAGGCTGACCAAACCCAGGGTCAGGGCAAAGAGCATCACCAGGGTCAGCCCTAAACTGGCCAGGGTGAAAGGAATACCCAGGAATACCCCGATGACCAGCAAAATGCAGGCCTGCAATAAAGAATCGGTCATGCCTCCCAGAACTTTCCCGAAGAAAATGGTGGTACGGGAAAGCGGTGTGATCAGGACCTCTTTGAGAAAATCAATTTTTTTGTCCCACACCACATAGGCGCCGTTGAACATGGAGTTGAAGATGATGGTCATGGCCAGGAATCCGGGGAAAATAAAGAACCGGTATTCCTGCCCGTCCATTTTGGTAATGGTCCCGATCCCCGACCCAAATATGAAATACCAGAACAAGGGCAGGAAAATGGCTGAGATGATGCGGCTGTACTCTCTCTGAAAAACTTTAAATTCCCTGTACCATAAAGCATAGATGCCTTTAAAAACTTTGCTAAAGTTCATGTGTTGGAGCCCGCATTCGAGATCGTCCGGATATATTCCGAAGGATCCCCTTCCTGGTCACGCATAGCGTGGCCCGTATAGTGGAGAAAAACATCGTTGAGGTCCGGGGAATGCACTTCCACGAATTCCACTGACCCGGCCACACGCAGTAATTCCTGCAGGTTTTTGCCTGAATTTTCCACGGTCAGCCGCAGCTGCCCCTCCATCTGCTCTATTTTTTTGACGAACTTCAGCTGTTCCAGCTGGCCGGTCGAGATACTTTTTCCTCGCAGGACCACCTGGTCGCCCCCCAAATGACGCTTGAGGCTGTCCGGCGTGTCCAGCGCTACGATCTTGCCGTGGTCGATGATAGCGATCCGGCCGCACAGCTTTTCCGCTTCTTCCATATAGTGGGTGGTAATGATGACGGTCATGTTCATTTTTTTGGCCAGGGATTGGATATAGTCCCAGATATGTTCCCTGGTTTGCGGGTCCAACCCCAGGGTGGGCTCGTCCAGAAACAATATCTCCGGCTCATGCAGCAACCCCCTGGCCAGCTCCATCCGGCGCCGCATACCTCCCGAATATTTTTTGACTATGTCATTCTGGCGGTCCAGGAGGTTTACCAAAGTCAGCACCTCTTTTATCTTCGGGTCGATTTTTTTCATAGGTACGTTATACATCAAGGCGTGCAATTTCAGATTTTCATAGCCGGTCAACAGCGTGTCGGAGCTGGGGTCCTGGAACACCATACCTATGGTGCTCCTGACCTTGTCCGGCCGGGACTGGACGTCAAATCCATTGACCAGGGCGGTGCCAGAGGTGGGTTTTAAGAGAGTGGACAGGATCATCAGGGTCGTGGTTTTGCCCGCGCCGTTGGGCCCCAGTAAACCGAATATCTCCCCTTGCTTGATAGTCAGGTTAATCCCATCCACAGCAGTCAGCGAATCATACTTTTTGACCAAATTTGTCATTTTAATGGCATCCATTGACAATATTTTCCTTTATTTAAAGCACAAAAAGTCTTAGTCCCCGCCTATCTATTCATAGACCAGGCCCTACAACCATATTCTAGCCTTGCTATACTACCATTTATACCCAAAAAATGGGTTAGGAAACCAGGTACGAAAACCACTAAACTTTAATAAAACTGGAACTTTCCTTATTAAAAAATGTCTAAATATTATTAGTTGTATCAGAGACAAAAAACAAATTAGAAGGTAATATTGTTGTATTCTCGGGTTTATGGAGAGTTATCAATGCCAGCCAAAAAATTAAATGGATTAAATACCCTGCTATTTTCTTTTTTATTGTTGGCGGTTTTCTCCCTGTCGGCTTTTGCTGAAAACTGGCCGGGTTATAAAGGATATTTAAAGGACAGCTTCTCCAGCGTCACCATCACTCCCACTTCCCTGGGTCTGAAATGGGCCAAGCGCTTCAATATTATTGTTCCCACCTCTGGCTGGAGTAATGGCACTGAGCATTCCCGTAATCTTGCGCTGTATAACAGCAATCTGGCTTTAGTCGCCACAATTGACCCCAATGTTGGTACTAATACAGCCTGCGTAACGGTTCTTAACGCCAACACCGGGAGTGTCCTGAATTGTCTGCAAACCAACCAAAGGTATGGCCCTTATAAGAGCCAGATGGACACCTGCGATGAAGAGTTTAGCGAACATGTCCTGGCTTGGGATCCTGATACAGGCTATTTATTTTTAGCCATAGGCGGAGACCAGGCCGACAAGACCGCCATTGATCCGATGCAAAACAGCGGCTCGTTTGACGGGACGCATATCCAGGCGGCCGTGGGAGCCTATCAAAATCTTGTCAACAACTGGCCCGGGATCCGCAGTGTGCGGACATATTTAGGCGCCTTTACTGATAACAGTGGGATGACCCGGGCAGAATGCTTTGATCCCAGGACCGGGGGCCAGGGCATGGGGCCTGACCAATGGGATTATGGTGTCACAGCTGATGGGTCTAACTCAGCCGGATTCTATGATGTGGAACCGGGAAGCAATTATCTCATCGTCAACAAAAATGAAGGCCACGATCTTGCCGGGGGCACGATGCTCATCAACAAATACACAGGCTTGGCTGCCAGCCACGATTGGGACCAGTCGTATAACACCTACCTGGCCTGGCCGGCTTTTAAAATGTGGGGAGGCTACCTGGTGAACAAGGATAAGGCTTACTACATGGGTCCCTACAGCCCCACCCAGGCCGGCAATCTGCCGGGCGCCAATGACGTCAATAGCGGATTGCGCCTTGGATGCATCCAATACCACGATGTCAATCAATATCCCCTGGATGGTGGATATACCGGCCAGGGAATGAGCGAGACCGCGACCATGACCTCCAAAGTGTTCGACTACCAGCTTTCCAGCCCTGCCCCATGCTGGGTTGAATGGGATAGCACCTATAGGAACAAAGCTTTCCTTGTGGATAGCAGTACAGGCGGGGTGTGGGCAGCCTGGAAGCCAACCGTGGCCGGCCCTGTCCAGTTGGTCAGTGCCACCCCGCTAAGCGAACAGACCTACAATCTATCCGTCGGCGCCAACATGCATCAGGAAGATATCTGGCACAATATGGCCCTGGCCGATCTGGGCGCAGCCGGAAAATATATTGTATATGCCTTGTTTAACGCCCAAAGTCCCACCACCAGGGGGGTGTCCAATAGCAACTATCCCTCGGGCCCGGCCCTGGCTCCGACAGGCCCAAGCACACTCACTGTTTTTGACGCCAACGCCGGGACTGAAAAATGGACCTACCAGTTAAATACCGCGGCCGGGAACGGTAACTACCCTACACTTCCTCCCAATCCGTGTGTTTTATATGCGGAAAAGAACAGGATGATCGTTACGGGGAACTATGCTTATGTGTCCTGGATAGATACGCAGACCGGGCCTAACTTAAAATTAAATGTAGTGGGTTTTGATATTACCGCGGCATCCGCTCCGGCCTCGCCGCCCACACCTTTTACCTATGACCTGGGGGTAGCCCTCAACTCCAGCCTGACCCAGGGTTCTGGAGGTAATATGGCCAGCCGGGCCACGGACATGATCGCGGCTGACGGCACCCTCTATGTGCTGGTAGAGGAAGAAACCTATGTGTCTGGTGACGGCGGTCTTACCACGCGTCCCGGCTATGTCAACGCCCAGCAGGTCATTGCCCTGAGCCAGGTCGCCCAAACCCCGACCTTTACTTCAACCCCGACTGCAACCAGCACGGCCACGGCGACACGCACCGCCACGCAGACCCCGACTCCCATCGCCTCGTCAACTTCCACGGTGACTTCCAGTCAGACCCTGACCAGCTCCCAAACGGTGACCCCATCCCTTACCCTCACCCCTAGCCATACCAATACAATCACTACCACTTCTACCCAGACGCTCACGAGTTCCCAGACCGTAACGCCTTCATTGACCCTGACTTCCAGCCAGACCTTTACCATCACCCAGACCTCGACCCAGTCCTACACCTCGACCCAAACCCTGACCTCTACTCAAACATCCACTCCTAGCCAGACCTTTACCATCACCCAGACCTCCACCCAGACCAATTCACCGACCCAAACATTGACACCGTCCGAAACCCTGACCTCCAGCCAGACCTTTACCGTGACGGTCACCGCGACTCAGACAGCCACCTTTACCCAGACCCTAACTGTTACTCAGACCCTGACCTCTAGCAACACCTTTACCGTGACCAACACCGTAACGCCTTCCCAAACTGTGACGCCAAGCCTGACCGTGACATCAAGCGCCACCCTGACCAGCTCCCTGACCTTTACCCCGACTCCCAGCGGCAAACTACAAATTCTGCAGCATGTGCCCTACCCCAACCCGGTCCAGCATAATAATATGAGCATTTACGTGGAGCTGGCTGATGTCCCTAATAAGATGAATTTCAAGCTTTACACCTGCGGGATGAGGCTGGTGCGGGCTTTCCATATTGAACAACCTGGGAATAATATGCAGATCGTGTATGACAACAATGTGGCCAGGTACGCCTACACGTTCAACTACGACCTTACGGACGGGAACGGCAACTTGCTCGCCAACGGCCTTTATTACTACGTGATCGAATCATCCAAAAACCAGGTCAACTACAGGGTCATCGGCAAATTCTTCGTCCTGCGTTAACAGCCCGCGGTTCTTCTCCAACCTTAACAGCATAACCATAGTAATTTGTGAATGATTTAGTTGTGAGCAGTGGACGAGGGGGGAATTAACTTTTCTTCCGGGATACTAAGCGGAAAGCCCGCGGCGTCAGGCCGGTGACCCTCTTGAAGGCTATGGTGAAGCTATGGCTGGAGGAAAAGCCCAGGTCCAGCCCTATCTTCTTGACCTGATCATTGGACTTGGCCAGCTTCTCACGGGCGCAATTAACACGCTGGCGGAGATAGTAGTACGCTGGAGAAAGCCCTGTCTGTTTTTTGAACTGGTTCTTGAAATAGGAAAGAGCCCAGCCCAGTTTTTTGCTGATCTCGGATAAGGCCAGGGGCCTGGCCAGGTTTTGGTTCATGAGTTGTATGGCCTCTTTGACCAGCACCGATTGTCTCGGGGGACGCGCCACGTTCTGCCCTGCTCTTAAAACCGCCAAAAGAAGTTCCAACAAAGCAGCCCTGGTGTCCAATACCCTAAATGGGTTTTCGGGGAGACTGAGGTTGGCCAAAATCCGGTCAAAAGAAGTTTCCACCACAGCTGGAACCGGAAAACAGCACTGGGGCAGTTGCCGCAGCCTCGCGCATAACGCCCAGGCTTCTTCTTTAGGTAAACCTAAAAAGTTACCTTTCTTTTGCGCCTCGAAGGACACGCAGACCCAGTACATCTCACAGGGGGTGAAAAGATTCTCCGCTGCCCCGTGCTTTTCTTTGTGCTGGGTGATGGCTACCTGACCGCTGCGCAGCTCATAAAAATGCGGCTCCTCTGACCCGAACCGCTTGCTCACCCCGCGTTTCATGTAAAGGATCTCCAGCGCGTCGTGGACGTGCAACTCATCCTCTTCGTTAATATGAGTTCTTTTTATGATAGTTTTCCCTGCGATCACCAATTCCGGGATACCAACCAACGGATCATAGTGATCAATGGCTGCGTAAAGGTGGTCGTTATGTTTTATTTTGCTCAATGTCCAGCTGCCCCTCCCCTAAAAACCATGAAAAACATAAGCAATATGCTTCCGAATAGTCACAAAGATACAGTGTACTTTTTGAACTATCATTTCAGAAACTCTACTCGGTCTTAGGTGTCTAATTATACATAAATAAACTACCGATACACAAATCGGAGAAACATGATGGCTAAATTCAAAAATTTAATGGTTATCCTTACCCTGATCATTATTTTACCCCCGCTGGTTTTTGCGGAGAATTGGCCGGGCTATAAGGGATTTCTAAAAGACAGCTTTTCCAGCGTCACCATTACTCCCTCTGCCCTAGGTTTAAAATGGGCCAAGCGTTTTACCTACCTAGCTCCCGATAACCATGATACAGGCGGTCACCTCGCCTGCGAACATTCCCGCAATATCGTCCTCCTAAACGGCAAACTGGCGCTCTGCGGTTCTGTGGACCCCAACGCCGCTACCAACACCAATGTCTGCTATATCACCATCCTCGATGCCAATACCGGCAACGCTTTAAATTGTCTCACGACCAGCCAAAGATGGGGCCCTTACAAAAACATGATAGACGTCTGCGACGCCGAGGAAGCGGAACAAATTTTAATGTGGGACCCTGACACAGGCTATTTATTCATTGACGCTGGCGGCGACATGGCCGACAAAACCGCTATCGATCCCCTGGCCAATTCCGGCTCCTTTGACGGCACCGATGCGCAGATAGCCTTCGGGGCCTATGGGAACCTCGCCACCAACTGGCCCAGCATTCGCAGCGTCCGCACCTACAGCGAAGTGGGCAATACTGATAATAACGGTTTGACCCGTGCGGAATGTTACAGCCAAAAAACCGACGCCGAAGGTATGGCCCCTGATGCATGGGATTACGGCACTACGGGAAACGGCTCTAACCAGGATGGTTTCAATGATTGTGAGCCTGGAAGTGAATATCTCGTAGCCAGTAAAAACGAGGGTCATGATGTGGCAGGCGGTGTGATGCTCATCAACAAATACACAGGCCTGGCTGCCAGCCATGATTGGGACCAGGCCTACAACACCTATCTGGGCTGGCCCGTATTTAAAATGTGGGGAGGCTTCCTGGTCAACCAGGACAAAGCTTACTATATGGGCCCTTATGACCCCACTGTTCCCGGCAACAGTTCTAGCCCCAATGCCAATGATGTCCAAAAGGGCCTGCAGTTGGGCTGTCTGCAATACCAGGACCAAAACCAGTATCCCTTGGACGGAGGTTATACCGGAAATGGCATGAATGAAACCGCGGTCAAAATTGCCAGCGTATTCAACTATACCTTCACCAGTGCCGGCCAGGCCTGGCAGGAAACCGATGGTACCTATAGGAACAAAGCCTTTCTCCTGGATAGCGCGACCGGCGGTGTCTGGGCAGCTTGGAAACCGACCGTGGCCGGCACGGTCCAGCTGGTCAACGCCACTCCGTCAACCAGCCAGACCTATAACTTGTCCGTGGGAACCAATATGCAACAGGCGGATATCTGGCCCAACATGGCCTTGGCCAACCTGGGCGCTGCCGGAAAATATATCGTCTACGCCATATTCAACGCGCAAACTCCCACTAACAGAGGCGGTCCGGCAGGACATCCGGGCAACCAGCCCACGGGTCCAGCCTTAGCGCCGACAGGCCCAAGCACACTCACGGTTTTTGACTGCAATGCTGGGACTGAAAAATGGACCTACCAGTTGAACAACACTGCAGGGAACGGCAACTACCCGACACTTTCCCCCAACATGTTCGTACTATACTCCGAAAGGGAAAGGATGATCGTCACGGGAAATTATGCCTATGTATCCTGGATAGATATGCAGACCGGACCTAATTTGAAATTAAATGTGGTGGGCTTTGACATTACCGCGAACAGCGCCCCAGCCGTGCCCCCCACTCCCTTTACTTATGACCTGGGCGTGGCCCTTAACGGCAGCACGACCGCGGGACAGGGCGGGAATATGGCCAGCCGCGCCACGGACATGATCGCGGCCGACGGCACCCTCTACGTGCTGGTGGACGAGGAAACCCTGGTCAATGGTGACGGCGGTCTTACCACCCGACCCGGTTACCTCAATGCCCAGCAAATCATTGCCTTGAGCCAGGCCGCCCAAACCCCGACCTTTACCTCCACCCCGACCTCCACGAGCACGGCTACAGCGACGCGCACCGTCACCCAGTCCCCTACGATAAGCCCCACCTTGACGGCCACGGTCACCTCCAGCCAGACCACCACTAGATCTCAGACCGTAACCCCATCCCTGACCCTCACTCCCAGTCTGACCGCTACCATAACCACCACCTCAACGCAGACCGTGACCAGCTCCCAAACCGTAACTCCTTCTCTGACCCCTACTCCCAGCCTGACCTTTACTATCACCACCACCTCCACCCAGACCTATACCGCGACGCAGACCCTGACCTCTTCTAAAACACCTACTTCCAGTCAGACCTTTACAATCACCACTACCTTCACTCAGACCTGCACCTCTACGCAAACTCTGACCTTTACCCAGACATCCACGGCCACCCAGACCGCCACGGCTACCAACACAGCCACCCAGACCTATTCACCCACTCAGACCCTGACCCCTTCGCAAACCCTGACTTCCAGCCAGACCTTTACCGTGACAGTCACCGCGACCCAGACTGTCACCTTTACCCAAACCGCGACCTTTACTCAGACCCTGACCTCTAGCAACACCTTTACCGTGACCAACACCGTGACGCCTTCCCAGACTGTGACCCCCAGCCTGACTGTGACTTCAAGCGCCACCCTGACCAGCTCCCTGACTTTTACCCCGACTCCCAGCGGCAAACTGCAGATCCTGCAGCATGTGCCCTACCCCAACCCTGTCCAGCATAATAATATGAGCATTTATGTGGAGCTGGCTGACGTGCCCGGCAGGATGAATTTCAAGTTTTACACCTGCGGGATGAGGCTGGTGCGGGCTTTCCATATTGAACAACCTGGGAATAATATGCAGATCGTGTATGACAACAATGTGGCCAGGTACGCCTACACGCTTAACTACGACCTTACGGACGGGAACGGCAACTTGCTTGCCAACGGTCTGTATTATTACGCCATTGAGACCAGTAATAGCGCTATGAAGTACAGGGTCATCGGCAAATTCGTCGTCCTGCGCTGATAGGCCTACACCCTACCCTACTTTATCCCTTGCTAGCTAATAATCCGAACAGTTAACCAGAGAGAATATAGGATAGCTACCAGGCCCTTCATTTCAATACAATGAATTTTTTAGGTCCAATCTTGGTAGAACCCTGGTAGGTGTATGTTGAGCTGTATTTCATGCTGACCATGTACAGGTAAACACCGGATACGAAATTCCTGACATCCAAAATGCTCGCCTGCGGCCCTCCCTGCTTTTGCTCCTCTATGGTCGCCACCAGTTCCGCGGCTTCATTATATACCCGTATCTTCACAGTCCCCGGCCCTGCCATCAGGTAAACAATGGTCGCTGAATCCCCTGTTGCCGGCGATGGGTAAATAAACGAAGTACCAAGGGTTGGAGGGGTTGTGATAAAAGTCGGCGTGTTAGTAAAAGTCAACGAAGGCGTAAAGGTCATAGACGGGGTCTGGGTCTGCGAAGGCGTAGAGGTCTGGGTCGAGGTATAGGTCTGCGTCCCCGTCATGGTCACCGTGAAGGTCATGGTGACTGTGAAAGTCTGCGTGATCGTGGCAGTCTGGGTTGCCGTATTGGTCTGTGTGGCCGTGGCGGTCACCGTGGGAGTATTGGTCGCGGTGCCTGTCTGGGTTACGGTGGCGGTCTGGCTGGAGGTCAGGGTTTGGGTCAAGGTCATGGTGCTGGTCCCTGTCATGGTGCTGGTAGCGGTCACGGTAATGGTTGCAGTCTGCGTGCTGGTGGCTGTCTGGGTAGCGGTAGGGGTACTGGTCCAGGTCTGGGTAATAGTAAAGGTTAGGCTGGAGGTCAGAGTTTGCGAAGGGGTCAGGGTCTGGCTCGGCGTCAGGGTCTGCGTCGCGGTATAGGTCTGGGTGCCTGTGCTGGAAGGTGTCAGTGTCAGGCTGGGGGTCAAGGTCATGCTGGGGGTCAGGGTTATGGTCGCCGTGGCGGTCTGGGTCCCTGTGGTCGTAGGAGTACGGGTAGCACTTGGCGTCATAGTCTGGGTGGCCGTATAGGTGAGCGTCGTCGTCGCCGAACTGGTGGAGGTCGGGGTCGAGGTAGAGGTGTTCTGATTTTGCTTCCAGGCGCCTCCGCCGTAAGACCCAAGATATATCATGTTATTGGCAGTGTCAAAAGTCATCCGATGCGGCGATTCATAAGGCAGACCCGTCAGCCTTGTCCAAGTGCCGCCGCTGTCCAAGCTTTTCCACAAACCCTGCCCGCTGGTGGTCAGGTACATGGTAGAGCTGGTGACCGGGTCAAAGATGGGCTGGAACCCGATGATTCGAGGAAAGATTAGTCCCGGGTCTACGTTGCACTGGGTCCAAAGCCCGCCCCCGTTGATGGTCTTGTAAAGCCCCGCGTCGCCCGAAGGCTGCCAGCCGTTGGTAAAGGTCATATACACGATACTACTGTTGGACGGGTCCACGTTATATTCCTGGGGCGTATAGGCCGGACTGCCCCCGTCTACGTTGGCGGAAATATTGGTCCAAGTCACGCCGTGGTTCACGGACTTAAAAAGCCCTCCCGGGTTGGTATAACCAGGTCCGTCCCCAACAATGAGGCAGAACATGGTCCCATCGCTGTGCATCCTCAAGGTATAAAGATGCGTATTGGTCCCCACAGCCAGAGAACTGTCGGACCATTTGCTCCAGTTGGTGCCTCCGTTGGTGGACCTATAAACAGCACCAGGGGTTGTGCTGGAAGACCCGTAAGCCGTGGCATAGATAGTGGCGGGATTGGTGGACTGGTCCGCGGTCAGGGAAGTGATGGGCAGAGGCAGGCCGTTGTAGGTCGGTAAACCGGTGTGGTAGGAATCGCTCCAAGTGACGCCTTTATCTATGCTTTTGATGACTCCCCCGCACACCCAGGAACCGGGAAAAGTGGGTCCGCTTACTTTTGACGGAATATCATGCTGCCAGGACTGCGCCGCGTAAACCCAGGAAGTTTTACCCGCATGGGAATCAAAAGCCAGGGCATAGATGGTATTGATCACATAGGGTTTGGGACCCGAATACCAGTTCACCCCGCTGTCCGTGCTGTAGGCATAACCGATATCGGTATAGCAGATATAGTGATAGCTGGGATCGGCCGGGTTGATGTAATAATTATGGACCCCGGTCACCTCCAGTCCCCGAGAGGTCCAGGGCTGGCTGGGCTGCAGTGTACCCACGGACGTGGAGTAGACCTGCTGCCAGTTATTTCCCCCATCCACACTGGAATAAATGTCCCCGCTGTTACTGGCCATCACCTGGTTGGTGTTAGTAGGATTAACGCTCAACCCGTTGAGAAAAGGACCTACCCAGTCGGACTGGACCAGGTCAAAAGTTTCCCAGCCAACCGTGACGTTCGGGGGCTGGGGGCCGTACCCGTTCCAATTGACGTTAAAAACCTGGGTCCAGGCACCGCCATCATTGGTGGTTTTATAAACCTCAGCGCCCAGAGGCGCGACTGTGTCGGTCACATAGGCCGTATCCGGCGCATTGTCGGCCACGGCCAGGAGATAATTGGTGGTGTTGCCGTCACTGGTGGTAGGGGTCCAGTTCCCCCCGTTGATGGACACATAGACCGGCTGGCCGGGCATGACCACATAGGCGGCCTCGCGGTTGGACGGGCTGGTCACACTGCCTCCGGCAAAGCTGGTCGGGTAAGAGGATCCGGTAAACGCGGGAAGCCCGGTATTAAAAGGGGCCCAGGTGGCTCCCTGGTTCAAGGACCGGTAAACTCCCTGGCTGGTGCCGCAATAGCAGGTGCGGTTGCCCTGCTGTGTTGTCTGGTCCACCAGGAAATTAACCACAAAACCGCTGATAGTAGGGCACAGGGTCCAATTTACTCCGCCGTTGATGCTCCGGTAGGCCTTGGTGGGCGTGCCCACGAACATCAGGGAAGCGTCCCCCCGGTCAATGTAAATGCAGGTCAAATACTCCGACCAGGGCCCATTCACCACGCTCCAGGTATTGCCCTGGTCTGTGGTCTTTAAAAGATAGGAGGCATAATTGCTTTTTTGGTCGCCAAAACCCCAGACCGTATTGACATCCGTGGGGCTGAAAGCAAAAGGGCACTGGCGGTCCCTGATCAGGTTCCCGTCCCCGGGAACATTCACCAGGGAATTGATCTGCATGAAATCCAACATGACCCAGGTGTTGCCGCCATCCACCGAACGGTAAAATCCTCCCATATCGCAGGAACAAAAGATCAGGTTGGAATTCAGTGGGGAAATGGACGGGGCATAGATGGTACCTCCTCCGCCCAATCCCACGGGAGTCCAGGTAATGGTCTGCCCGGACAATATTCCTGCTAGGTTAAGACACAGCGCAACCGCCAGGAAAATGCAGTAAAACTCGTATTTACAGGCCATTATAGAGGTTCTCATCCACAACCTCCTTAAAATTTAAGTATATCACTTCTAGGCTTGTCTGATTGGACAACAAAAAAACGTCTAAGTTCCACATTTTTAAAGGAATTTAATTGGAATTTGGGAGGAAAGGTTACAGGAGATAAAGCTATATGGCCACAACGCTGATTTTCAGTTTGTCCGCGGCTTTGATGAATTTTTCTCTTTCAATAAAAAGGGTCTTTCCGGCATTCACGGCCAGGGCGGTCACTCCGGCTTTTTTCAGCATGGTCAAAGTCTTTAAACCGACCACAGGAACGTCGAAACGCATATCTTGATGTGGCTTGCTGACCTTCACCACCACTAGGTTGCCGTGGGCTTCCCTGCCGGCCCTTTCAATGGTCTTATCCGTGCCTTCAATGGCTTCCACACCTATGACGGCCTGATTTTTGACCACCAGGGTCTGGCCTACGTCAATCCCGGCGATCACCTTGGCCATCCTGAGACCGAACCGGATGTCTTTCCACTCTTTGGGAGAAGGCGCCCTTTTGGAAAGCACTCCTTTTTCAGGAACAAGCTGGGAAAGGTATAAAAGGGAGTTCTTCAGCCTGATCCCCTCCTTGGCCAGTTCGCTGGCTACCGCGCCCAATAGCGAATTGGCCTTTTTGTCCTTGAGGCTTGCCAGGAGTTTCACCGCGCGCCAGTCAAAGGTCAGGGGTGAAAAAAGCAGGTGGTGCCTGACCTTGCCGGCCATCACCACTTCTTTGATGCCGTATTTTTTCAGGATCCTGATGAGCCGTCCCAGCTGTCCCACGTGGACCCATTCACAGACAAATGCTTCTTTTTCCAGTTGGCGGTTGGCGTCCTCTTTGATACCGACGGCGATCACATTGACCCCGTGCCGACGCGCGGCCCTCACGAATAGGATGGGGAACTGCCCGCTGCCCGCGATAAGCCCAATCCTCTTCTGTGGTTTCATCCTCTATTCCCTGTAAACCCTGTAATCGATCTCCGGGAAAATATTGTCCTTGTATTCAATATCGGCGAGCCAGGGTTCGTCGATCTGGTTGTTCTTGATCTGCTCGTAGAGCTTGGTGAACCTGCCCACGTGGTCCACGGTCCTCTTGTGGGCGTATTCCACCATGGTGCCGGTCTTCATGATAAAGGCCCAGTCGCTGGATTGTGCCAGCAGCAGCTCCCGGGCCGCCTGGTTGAGCGCCCTGCGGGCCAGACCTTCCGCCTGCGGGAACCATCCGGCCATTTCCACCATCCGGTCGGCTGCCTTGTGCAGGTGACGGTAGATCCAATCGTTGCTCCCTTCCAACCAGACCTCGTGGTATCCCTTGTAGCCCCAGCTGGACATGTTGGGGACAAGCACCTGGTTGCGGGGGTATTTTTGGAGGTATTCCCAGGGAGTGGTCAGTTTGACGATGTCCTGGTCGTGATGGATCTTGCGGAAAAGGAAATTCAGGAACTGCGGGCCCTCATACCACCAGTGGCCGAAAAGCTCCGCGTCATACGGAGCCACGATGATAGGCTGCCGGCCCAGGACTCCGTAAAGATGCTCGACCTGTTTTTCCCGGTTGAACATGAAATTACCCGCGTGTTCCGCGGCTTTTTCGGTTCCCCGCCAGGGCACGTAGGGCTCCTTGTGATTGCCCGTTCCGGTGATACGGTAATATTTGATGCCCGTGTTGATCCTCATCCCGCTTTCATGGATATAGGGCTTGATGTAATCAATAGGGAGGTCAAAACCCACGTCACGATAAAACTCCCTGTACTCAAAATCCCCCGGGTATCCCTCGACGGCGCTCCAAACTTGCTTGGAAGACTCGATATCCCTTCCAAAAGCCGCTACCCCTGAAGGGCAATAAACCGGGGCGAACACTCCAAAACGGGGCCTTTTGGAGCCAAAAAGGATCGCGTGGGAATCCACGAAAAAAAACCTGATTCCGTATTTCTTCAGCAGGACATCGTCTCCCGGGTTGTAAGCGCATTCCGGAAGCCATATCCCCCTGGGTTTCCGGCCCAAATGCTTCTCGTGGCACTGCACCGCCACGGCGATCTGGGCTTCCACGGCTTTTCGGTTGAGCATCAAGGGCAGATAGCCGTGCGTGGCCCCGCAGGTGATGATCTCCAGCTTTCCGGCGTCCTGGAATTTTTTGAAACCGCTCACCAGATTGCGGTGGTAGTAGTTCTCAAAAAGATCCAGGTCCCTTCTGAACTTCGCGGCGTACATTTTGGCGCATTCGTGGAAATTCGGGTCGAAATGGGTGCGGGCATATTCCTTTTCGGACAACTCGATAAGCTTGTGCAGGTGCTTCAAGAACCTGTCCTGCAGCAGGGGATCGGTCATCATGGAGATAAGCGGCGGGGTCAGGCTCATGGTCAGCCTGAAATCCACCCCGTCCCGCAAAAGTCCCTCGAACATGTCCAGCAGGGGCAGGTATGTCTCTAGGACGGCTTCGTAGAACCAGTCCTCTTCCAGGAAATCTTCATATTCGGGGTGGCGGACAAAAGGAAGGTGCGCGTGGAGGACTAACGAAAGATAACCTTTTTCATTACCCATTTTTCATCCAGCCAGTCTTTTCAATGCTTCCTGATATTTTTCGGATGTTTTTTGGACCACTTCATCGGGCAGCACCGGCGCCGGCGGCTTCTTGTTCCAGCCTATTTTCAGCAGGTAGTCGCGCACATACTGCTTGTCAAAGCTGACCGGGCTGGAACCGGGCTGATAAGCATCAGCCGGCCAAAACCTGGAGGAATCCGGGGTCAGGACTTCGTCGATGAGGATGACCCTGCCCTGATAAAGACCGAACTCGAACTTGGTGTCCGCGATGATAATCCCTTTGGTCAAAGCGTATTTGGCGCCCTCTTCATACAGCCTCAGGCTGGCGTCCCGGACCTGTTCGGCGATGGAGCGGCCCACGATGGCGGCCGCGCCTTCGAAATCGATATTCTCGTCGTGCTCGCCCTGGGGAGCCTTGGTGGCCGGCGTAAAGACCGTCTGCGGCAGCCTGTCCGCCTCTTTTAGTCCGCTGGGATGTTTTACCCCGCAGACCGTCCCCTTTTCCTTGTATTCCTGCCAGGCCGACCCGGCCAGGTAACCCCTCACCACTGCTTCAATAGCCAGGGGCTGGGCCTTTTTGACCACCACGCTGCGTTTCTGGTAAGGAACCAGCTCGGGTTTGAGCTGCGCGCTGGGCCAGGGATTTGTCGAAACAATATGGTTATCGATGACAGACCTGGTCTTGTTGAACCAGAAATTGGAAAGGCTGGTCAGTATTTCGCCTTTACGCGGGATAGGATTGGGAAGGATCACGTCAAAAGCAGAAAGTCTGTCCGTGGCCACGATGAGGAGGTTGTCTCCCATCTCGTAAACATCCCGGACTTTGCCTTGCTTGATCAGCTTGTAACCTGGAAGCTGGGACTGCAGGATATTCATGCCATCAGGGGAAGCCATCAAAACCCTCCGCTGCCGCTTCCAAAACGCCGCCACTCCTCGGAACCGTGGGCCCTGCGCCTGCCGCCGGAAAGGTCGAAGATCCTCTCCCATTCCTCCCCCAAGACCATCCACTCTTCGTCCGTGTAGGGGGAAACTCTTGCCCGCGGCATAAAGACCGTATTAGACCGGGCAAAGGTGATGAACCGGCCATCGTCCATCCTGAGGCCGATCTCCGCGCAATAATGCCTCTCCTGGAGGGATATGCGGTAATACCAGTTATTAATCAATCCGTCCACTTCCACGTCATTGTAACCGTGGGCGTTGGAGCCGTTAAAATCAATGTCGGTAACGTCATAGACCCTGAGCACCAGCTTGTAACCCTGGCCCTGGTTCTGGCGCAGGGTGGTTTCCCACCGGCCCTGGGTGATCTCCCAGTAGCTGTAGATCCAATCCGGGTCGCGGGGAAGCAGTACCAGCCTTTCCTCGCCATAACCCTGCGGCAGAGCATATTTCTCTTCCTGCCTTTGCGGCCTGTGGTGCTTTGGAGGTTCCGTGGATGAGGGAAAGGCCGGGGCTTTTGTTTCGGGTTCAGTAGATTTGGGGGCAACAACCTTACGACGCTTGGCCGTTGCCTTTAGCCGGGCTACTTTCTGGCTCACTTGCTCTTTGACTTTCTTTAGGACCGTGGCTCCGGCTTTCTTGACAGTCTTTTTGAGTTTTTCCACTTTTTCTGAAGCCTTCGATGTCTTCTTAACGGGCATGGCAACCTCCGATCAGCAACTATTTTTCTTCTTCTTTTTCTTCAGCCGGTTCTGTTCTAGCCTTGGAGACTCTGGTCTCCTTCTCGTTGACTTCTACCTTGAATTCTCCCAGGGCAAACTCTTCCAGGGCGATGGAAGTCGGCTTGAGGGCCTTGGTCTGAATCAGAACTAGCGCGCCGTCATTGATCTGCCTCGCCCTTCTAGAGGCCATCATAGCCAGGCGGTATTTACTCTCGGCGTTTCCAATGGTCTCTTCGATCTCCTTATGTCTTGTGGGCACCTTTTCCATCCTCCTTATATTTAATAAATCAGCTCAAACTGCCTTAAAACAATATAACACTTTGGTTAGAATTTCGAACATTTTTTCAGGGTGTAACGGCCTGCCGGCGTGTATAAAAACCCTATTTCTTAAGCCCCTGGACTTCATTCATAAATTCATTGATGTCCTTAAACTGCTTGTAAACCGAAGCGAAGCGCACATAAGCCACTTCATCTAACTCCCTCAATTTACTAATGACCCATTCACCGATCACCTGGGCGGCCACCTCTTTGTCCGGATTGGCCTGGAGCTGCCGTTCGATCTCGTCCACCACGGCTTCCAGTTTCTCGGTGGAAACAGGTCTTTTTTCACAGGCCCGCCTTAGCCCGCTCAGGATCTTGTTGCGGTCAAAAGGCTCCCGGCGTCCGTCCTTTTTTACGACAACGGGAAGTTTTTCCTCGATCTGCTCGTAGGTGGTAAACCGTTTGCCGCACTTCAGGCACTCCCGTCTCCGCCGGATGGAATCCCCTTCCTTGCTGGACCGGGAATCAATGACCTTATCTTCACTGTAATGGCAAAAAGGACAACGCACGGGAACCCCCGCTTAACCCTTGCTCAGGGTCTTTAAATAGTATTTGGCTGTCGAGTTGTTCGGATTGATCTTCAATACGGCCTCCATCTCGTGGAGGGCCGACGCGGTATCGTGAAGCTTGAGGTACACCAGACCCAGATTTAAATGGCCTTCTTCGTACCCGTCATCGATCGCCAGCGCCGCCTGGAACTCATCCCGGCACTTGGGGTACTGTCCCTTGCTCATGAAAGCAACGCCCAAATTGCTGTGGGCATGCGCCTGCTCGTAGACGTTCCCGTACCAGTCCTTATCACCGTAGAGCGACTCGGAAAGCAGGTTGATGGCCTGGTCTGTCTGTTTCCTGACCACGGCGACATAACCCTCGTAAGCGTAAGGCACGGCGAACTGGGGATACTTGTCGCAGCAATCTTTGCTATAAGCGTAGGCCTCGTCCATCCTGTTCATGCTCATGTAACCGCTGGCCAGGTCCAGGATGAAATAGGCGTTATTGGGATCCAGGCTGATGGCTTTTTTATAATTGACCTCGGCGTCTGAGAATTTGGATCTGTCAAAGATCTCGGAATAGAATTTCTCCGCCCGGGCCAGGTTGCTGTAGTTGTAGCCATTGTAGGGATTGAGCCGGATGGTTTCAGCATAAATGTCCATGGCCTTTTGGAGAAATTCCCGGCGGTCGTTGGGTATATAGAGGGCGGACCGTTCATAGGTCAGCCCCTGCTTGACACGGTAGATCTCCATATACGGGTTCAGTTCCACGGCCCTCTGATGCAGCTGCATGGATTCCCGCAGGTACTCTTCCCCGCCATGGCTGAAAAATTCATTGCCCAATTTGTGATAAGCGTCGGCCGTCCAAAAATTCCAGGTGTACTTAAAGCCGAAAAACACCAGGGCCAAGAAAACCAGGTACACGCCGGTCGTCATGAACCCCTTGGTGAACTTGAGGATATAATGGGTTTTGGGAAGCGGCGCCTCAGGCACATTGGCCACAATGCGGCTCAAAACTGCGATAATCCCCAAAGCGGTCCAAAACTGCATCCCCAGCGAAACCACCGTAAAACTAAAACAGTTCTGCCATAGGAAAGCCAGCACCAGTACCATAAAGGCGAAACACAAATGCTTTTTTTCCATTTCGCGGGTCTTTTTCATGGTCCTCCAGCCCAAGGTGAAAAGGACGGCCAGGATCCACAGGACCATCCCCAGTCCCAGCAACCCGCTGGTCGTGGCGGTCTGAAAGAACTCATTGTGGGCCTTTTCCGGGGTGCCGTTCCATTCCACCTTCCAGTAACCCAAAGGCCTGTATTCCGGGAAGATGATTTGGAAAGTGTCCAGTCCGGTCCCCAGGATGGGATAATCCCGGATGATCTCGCAGGCAGCCGTCCAAATGTACCGCCGGGGGATCTTGGTCAGGCCGTCGTAGGTCATGGTTTGTTTGAACCGCTGGTTTAGCGCCACCATGCTCGAGGAAAATATGGGCCAGACCGCGAAGAACACGAAGAGGACCACGGCCATGATGAGCCATTTCCTGTTCTCCTTGAGCAGGGTACCCCGATGGACCGTGTCCCAGACAAAGAAGACGACCCCTCCGACCAGATACAGGAAGAAAAAGAATCCCGATGACCTGGTCTCCGTGGTCAGAATGGAAAGCCCCATGATGCCGATGCTCAAACCCAGCAAAAACTTCAAGACGGTCCGGTGCGTCTGGATGAGCATGACGGCGACAACAGGGACGATCATGATAAGGTAGGCCGCCAGGAACACAGGATTGCCCAGGGTGGAGAAATTGCGGGTCCTGATGATGGAATAGGGGTTCCACGGCACGGGGTCCATGTCCAGCCTTTGCAGGATACCGTAAAAAGTGACCAGGCCGGCGGCCAGGATCATGACGGAGATGACCGCGTAAACTCTCCGCATCGTTTTGACCTCGCTGACGATAAAGTAAAAGAAGATGATGTAGTGGGCGATCACGATCAGCCCGAAATAGTTCTCGTACTGGCCGAAGATGCTGGTATACCGCTCGATCGAGAAGAGGGTGGCCAGCAGGGCGGCCAGAAAATACCCCAGCAGGGGTGCGTCGAACGGCGTTTTGGCCAGATCGATCTGCTGCGAAAAGTAAGCGCGGGTAGCCCAGGCGGCCAGCATCAGTAGGGTGACGACACGGAAGAACATCACCTTATTGGTCTCGAACACGTCGTTGCACATGGTCAGGAAAAGAAGCGGGACCATAAAGATGCAAAGGATCAGGCCGAACCAGATGATCTTATTGCAGATATTGATGATTCCCGCGTTAGGTTTATTCATGATGCCCGGGTTTCTCCCATTTTAAAAGCTCTGTGACGCTGGACAAGGTGCCCCCTTGTTCTATTTCCTTCCGGATCCTGTTCTCGCTTTCCAATACGCCCATGGCCCGGTTGGCCGATTCTACGGCCTTTTCCCTGGGCACAACCACCACGCCGTCGGCGTCCCCTACGATCCAGTCACCCGGGCAGACCCTCACCCCCGAGATCTTGATCGGCACATTGATCTCTCCAAACCCTTTGGGCTCACCGGCGGTCGGCATGACGAGCCTGGAAAAGGCGGGCAGGCCCATTTTAAGTAATTCCGGAAGATCACGCAATGCCCCGTCGATCACGATCCCCGCCACTTTTTTTTTGAGGGCGGACAGGGTGGCCAGCTCTCCCCAGACAGCCGGGCCCACGCCCCCCGCGTCCACCACGATGACATCCCCGGGTCGGGCCTTGTCGATGGCTTCCACGGGCTTGGCCCAGTCTCCAGGATAGGTCCTGACGGTCACGGCCGGGCCGGCCATCTTGGCCCCCGCCACCCTGGCGAGGATATGGGGCAGGTCGCCATGCCGGTGCAGGGCATCGGAAATATTGGCCGTGGAAACTTTCAGGAAAGTGGCTTTTAGCTGGTCTGCTCCCACACGCTTAAAAAGGTCGGTCTTGATGGCCTTCCTGCTTTTTATCGCTTTGAGTATTATTTTGGCCGCCAGGACCGCGTCCGCTGACTTGTGGATGGCTCCACCCACCACGATGATGGAAGCCCCGGCCTGGACAGCCTGGCCGGCTGTCTCCGAGTTGATGCCTCCCGCGGCGGCCACGGGTATCTTGACCGCCCGGCAGACCCCTTTTAGGGTTTCCCAGGGGTTGGAACCCCGCATCTGCTCGTCAATACCGGTATGGACCCCGATATAATGCACCCCCAGGGACTCCAGCTCTTTCGCCCGTTGGACCGGGTTGTTGACCTCGATGAGGTCGGCCATGATCTCCACGCCGTAATTTTTCGCTGCCTCCACGCATTCGCCCAGGCAGGCGTCCGAGGATAAAGCCAGGACTTCCACCACATTGGCCCCCGCCTTAGCCGCGATTTCTACCTCCAGCCTGCCGGCATCGATGGTTTTCATGTCCGCCACCAGGGTCGCTTTGGGGAACCTTTTCCTCAGCTCGCGGACGATATGCAGGCCTTCCGCCTTTATAAGAGGGGTCCCGGCCTCCAGCCAGGTTACTCCGCCTTTCACCGCTTCTTCAGCGCATTTAATAGCCCTGTGGCTGTCCACAAAATCAAGGGCCAGCTGTAACACCGGTTCCATGGAACTTTGCGCTCCTTTTTAAACTAGAAATACAAACTGGTTAAGTATAACATAGCTGAGAAAACTAAGGTATAATAAGGCGTTTTAGATTTTCTCTGTTGTGGATTTTCAAAGACTTTTCAAGGGAGGAGAGCGGAAATGAAAATGAATTATTTAGCGGTTCTTTTGGTTTGCTTGAGCCTGCTCCTGGCCACTTCGGCGCTTTTTGCCAAAGCCGTCAAAAAGGAACCTGGCTATTACGCCACCTTTAGCATCAAAGGTTTTCAGAAAGGCAAGATAGTCTGCAAACTTTACGACAAGGATGCCCCCTTGACCGTGGCTAATTTTATAGGTTTGGCCCAGGGCACCCAGTCTTTTATGGACCCCGTGAGCGGTAATAAGAAGAAGGGCCGTTTCTACAACGGCTTGATCTTTCACAGGATCATCCCGAGTTTTATGATCCAGGGTGGCGACCCCACAGGCACCGGCAGGGGCGGCCCGGGCTATCAATTTGAGGATGAATTCGCCATCAAAGTCGGCGACCAGGTCAGGGTAACCAGCACCATAACGGGCAAACAAGAGCTGGACTCCCTGGTCCATACTTTCAACGAGCCCGGCATGCTGGCCATGGCCAACTCGGGTCCGGGGACCAACGGCTCCCAATTTTTTATCACAATGGTACCCACACCCTGGCTGAACGGCCACCACACCATTTTTGGCGAGGTTGTGGAAGGCTTGGACTTGGTCAAAAAACTTAGCACTGTTCAGCGGGACGCCAACGACAAACCTCTGGTTTCGGTGATCCTCGATAAGGTAACCATTGAAAAGGTAAAATAACCCCAGACCGAGGGCCTTGTTTTACATTGGCAGGTGGGCCTGTCTCGCCGCTCTAGGTGGACTTGTCTCACCGTTCTAGGTGGACTTGTCTCACCGCTCTAGGTGGACTTGTCTCACCGCTCTAGGTGGACTTGTCTCACCGTTCTAGGTGGACTTGTCTCGCCGCTCGAGGTGGACGACCTGCTGGGGATAGGGAATGGTAATACCTTCTTTTTTAAACCTGTTGTGCAGCCTCTTGATGAACTCGTGGACCACAGCATAGCGGTCGGCGAACTCTTTAGCCTTGAGGACGACCGTGTATTGGATGGCGGATTCTCCGAAAGTGTGAAAGTTCACGACTGGCTTGAAATCAGGCACCCCTCCGGGCACATCCTTCATCACTTCCTCTGCCACTAGGACCGTCGCCATCTCCACCTTGTCCAGGTCGCTGTCGTAGGAGACCCCCAGCTGGACCGGGACCGTGACCAGTTGGTCCGGAAAATGAAAATTGGTCACGATCGCCTGGGAAAGCCGGTTATTGGGGATGATGATGATGTTACCCGACAGCTCCTCCATCCTGCAGGAACGCCAGCCCACATCCACGACATACCCCTCCTGCCCAGACTCCAGCTTGATGTAGTCTCCGACGCGGATCTGCCGGTTGAGGATGATGTAAAACCCTGAGAACATGTTGGAAAGGGTGTCCTGCAAAGCCAGGGCGATGGCCAGGGAACTGACCCCCAGGGCGGTCAGGATGGGCGTGATGGCGATGCCTAGGCTGGAAAGGACGATCAAACCGCCCAGGCACAGCACCCCCACCCGGACGAAGATCTTGACCAGGCTGGCGGTGGACACATCCAGGGAGACCAGACCGCTGTAAAACTGCATCAGGCGGGCGGCGTAATCGGAAACGGCGAACGACAGTGAAAAAACGAACAAGATCACGGCCGTTTTTTCCAGGATATCCAGCTGCTCCGGGCTGAAGCGGCTCAGATGGGCGGCCGCCATGGCCCCCAGCAGCATGAACCAAAAAGGCAGGTGGAACTTGAGCGAAGGCAGGACAAAATCGCCGGTCTTGGCTTTGGTCTGGGAAGAGACTTTTTTGAGCCAGGCAAAGGCGAGGATGCCGACGGCCAGACCACCCAAGCCGGCCAGGACCAGGGTAACAGTTGTTTTTAACATGGGCCTCCCTTGACTACTGCTGCACTTCCTGCAGGCGCCCGAATTGGTGGTAACGCCGGGCCTGCTTTTGTCCCCGGCTGTCGTTGATATTCTCCAGCGCCCCTGCGGCCTGGTCGTTCACGTCCGGATCCGGGTCGCTTAGGAGATGGATCAGGGCGTTGACCACGACTTTGGTCTTGATGCCCAGCTTTCCCTTTTTCAATTCGGCCACGTTGGCGATGATCTTGCAGGTCTCGCTCCTGACCTCAGGGTTATCGTTCTGAGTGGCTTTGATCAGGCTGTCAAAGGTCTTGGGGTCCACCACCAGGGGCAGCAGGATGGGAGTGCAGGTAGGGATGGGTTTAACTGCTTTTTTGCCTTTTTTCTTTCCTTTTGGCGCGGCCGGGACGACCACCTTGTTCTTCTTCCCTTTAGTAAGCACGGGGGTCTGGGTCGGGCTGGGGGTTATGGTAGGCGTCTGGGTCATGACCTCGTTTTTCAAGATACTTTTGACGGTCTTGATGGCCTGGAGCCTGAAGTCCCTGTCGTCATCGTTGAGGAAGCCGAAGATTTCAGGCAGAGAAGCTTTGGCCCTGGGGCCTAGGTTTTCCAGCGCCTCCAGCGTCCGCATGCGCACATCCGCGCTGGAGTCACCCAGGCATTTGCGCAGGGCCAGGACCACCCTGGGCTCCGGCTCACCGATATTGCCGAGGGCTTCCACGGCCCTGAACCTGACCAAAAGGTGCCTGTCCTCGATATACCTGAGCAACAGAGGGATCACGGCTTTTCCTTCAGGTCCTTTTTTTCCCAGCTCAATGATGGCGCCGGAGACCTTGTCCAAGTCATCGTCGCTCTGTTTTAAATTGTTGGTCAGGACAGGAAGGCTGTGGCTGGCCTGGAACTGGTCATAACTCCATTTCCAGTAGCCTGCCAGCAAAAGGAGGATAACGCCGAGGATGATGAGGATGGTCCTGGGTCCTGGGATGAGCTGCCGGAACCGGGACGGTTTTTGTTCCGCCTGATGGCTTTGCATGGGTCCTTTTTGCTTTACCTCTGGCATTATCACCACCTCCCTTTCAATACAAAGATTGTATCACGGCTCCTGGCTCAGCGCTTTCAAAGCTTCGGGGGTGCCGATGGACTTGAGCGCATATTCCGCGCCCTGGCGGACCGCCCTGTTGCTGTCCTTCAAACCCTCGCTCAAACCCGGTATGGCCTTCGGACCGATCTTGATCATGGCCTGCACCGCCCCCTTGTAAACACCCTGCGAGTCCGCCTCTTGCATGGCCCTCGCCAGATTGTAGCCCGCCTCTTCGTTGGCGGGGTTTGAGCCCGAGGAAAAATCGCTCATGGCAATATCCCGCGCTTCGTCCTGGTCCTGCTTGAGGGACCACAGCAGGGCCGGGACCGCCGGAGCCGCGCTAGAACCCATCCGGCCTATTTCCACCGTGGCCCAATAACGGACAAAATGGTCGCCATCCCCCAACAGCTGGGCCATTTTAGGCAGCATCCCCGGTGCGGGGGGCCCGACTTTTTCCAGCCCGTCGAAGGCCATGCTCCGCAGTTCCTTATCGTTGTCCTTCAAGAGCTCCATCATCTGGGGGATCATCTCTTTGGACTGGAACCCCGCCTCCACGATATCCTTGGCGCAGATCCGGCGCAGGCCCAGGTCTTCTGTTTTGAGATAATTGACCAGGGCCGGGACCGCCGCGGGTTTGGGCGCTCCGATGTTCTCCAAGGCTTCTATCAAGCATTTACGGATGCCTCCATCCTGGTAATCTTTGTAATAGTCCTGGAAGCTGGCGAAATGATTCTTAGGCCCGAAAGTTATGAGCGAACCGACATCAGGCCCCGTCTCTTTGTCTATGCCCTGCGGGTTGCGGGAAAGCAGGTCCAGCAGGTCGGGGACCGCGTCCGCGGCAACCTCATCCAGGTTGCCCAGCTCGATCACCGTGAAATACTGGACAAACCCGTCCGGGTCCTTGAGGTCCTGAATGAGATCAGGGACCGTTTTGGCCGAAGGGGCGCCGATGATCCTGAGGGAATCGAACGCCTTGGTCCGCACTTCTCGGTCCGGGTCTTTGAGGGCCTGGACCAGGCAGGGCACGGCATCCGCGGCGCCTGTGTTCATTTTGAGCAGGATAGTCACGCTGCTTTCCCGGATCTCGTCGTCCTGGTTCTTGAGCACCCCGCAGAAAAAGGCGGCCATACCGGGGTCCACATGGCCGATCTTACGCAGGGCCATCAAAATGCTTTTGCACGCGTTTTTATCCGGCTCGCTCTTCAAAGCCTGCATGAGCTCCGGCACGGCGTCCTTGGCGTCCTCGCCCATCAGCCCCAGCAGGTCCGCCGCCCGGCCCCGGATGGTCATGTGCTGGGCGTCATGGAGCATTTTGATAAGGTTCGTTTTGGATTCTTTGGGGACGACGCCAATGGCAAAAACGGCGTCCATGGTCTGCCATCCTGACCTCAGGAACAGCGTCCTGGAATGTCCAGCTCAATTGGGTCAGAACATCTGCGGTGTTCGCGCCCCTCTGCCCCAAAGCCTGGGCGGTCATCTGCCGTACCTGAGGGTCTTTATCCAGTAAAAGCTGGGCCAGGTCGTTCAAGTGGTCGCCGATGTCCAGGTAGGGCTTGGAAAAAGCGTAGGCCGCGCGGAATCTGACCGTGGGGCTCTTGTCCAAAAAGGCTTGGACCAGGTCCGGGACCGCGGGCTTGCCGATCTCAGCCAAAGCCTCGCTGGCAACAAAATCATCCTTGTTCTTTTCATCCTTCAAAAGGGCCATGACGATGGGGACCGCTTCTTGGCCTATCACGGCCAGGGCTTTTTTGGCGTAATAGCTCTGCATGGTGTCCTGGCCTTTTAAGATCTCCACCATGGCAGCGGCCTGTTTTTGCTGCAGGTCGGGATAGATCTTGGCCACTTCTTTTAAAGCATCCGCCCGCACCCGGTCGTCAGGAGAGATAAGCCTTTTTTCCAGGGGCTCTTCCGGGACCTTGAGGCTGAAAATGGTGGCGGGACACAGGCAAAGGAATGCTATTAAAAATAAATTCAGGGCCAAAAACCTGTTCTTAGGTTCCTTCATCATTGTTTCTTATTTCTCCTGAGGTTTGGCGTTCAAAGAGGCGTACTCCACGGCTTTTTTGAGGAGAATCGCCACGGTGACCGGCCCAACCCCGCCGGGCACCGGCGAAATGAAACCGCAGCGCTCTTTGGCTTTTTCGAAATCAACGTCGCCCACGGTCATCATTTTCGGCTTTCCCTGTTCGTTCATCACGGGTTTGCCGTCCTTATCGACGACCGCGATGCGGTTGGTCCCGACATCGATGACCACGGACCCCCGTTTGACCAGGTCTCCACTGACCATACGAGGTCTTCCCACGGCCGCGACCAGGATATCGGCCCGCCGGATGTGGTCGGCCAGGTTGGCCGTGCCTGAATGGCACACCGTCACCGTGGGAGAATTGGAGGAAGGCAAAGAACGGAGCATCAGCATGGCCAGGGGCATTCCCACGATCTCGCTGCGGCCGATAATGACCGCTTCCTTGCCTTTAAGAGGCACCCCGGTTTCGAGGATCAGGGTCAAAGCAGCCAGGGCCGTGCAGGGAGCGCAGATCTGTGTTCCGTACACGATAGACCCCATATTAGCCGGGTGCACACCCTCAACATCCTTAAGCGGCAATATCAGGGACTGGAGAATGTTTTGGGGCAGCTGGCTGGGCAACGGGGTCTGCAAGATGATGCCGGTCACCTGGGCGTCCGCGTTGGACTCCCCCAAGGCGGCCACGACCTGGTCGACCGTGGAGGCCAGGCCAAGCTGTTTTATCTCATACGGGATGCCGATCTCTTGGAATGCCTTGGCTTGCTGTCTGACGTAAAGGCTAGAAGAAGGGTCTTCTCCAACCTGGATGGCCTGGACCTTGAGGGGCAAACCTTTGTCCTGCAATTCTTTTATGGCTGGTTTTAAACTTTCCTTTATTTTGCCTGCTACCGCCGTGCCGTCCAAAATGCTCACCGCCATCCCATCCCCTCTCTAAACCATCGGAATATTCTGATAATATCATAGTATTTCCAAACTTCCACGCCTCGGCCCCGGAAAGCCCGCGCAACATAACGGGCTTGTTTTGGCTCCACTCCAAGGTGTTCTGGCCGCAGTATTAATAGGCTGGTTTAAAAGTTAAGATTACCCTTCCATACTCCGCCCCCGAAGGTGGCAATGTAGATCTTCGTGGGGTCCTGGGGGTCAAAGGTCACCTGCTGGGGGCAGGCAAAGGGCACTCCGGTCAGTTCTTCCCAATGGGCCCCTCCGTCCTTGGACCACATCATGCCCTGGCCGTCGCTACCCATAAAGAGCGTATCAGGTTTATCAGGGTCAAGCGTAATAGTATGGGCCTGCAGGTAGGGCGAATATTTCATATCTTCGTCTTTGAGCATCCTGGTCCAGGTCTTGCCACCATCAACGGTTTTGTAAACTCCGCCCTGGGATGCTTTGGGCCCTGTGGCAGCGCTCAGGTAGATCATCTTGGAGTCCCGCGGGTCAACAGCCACCCCAGTGGGCCAGACCAGAGGGTTGCTGGCCGTGATATATTCCCAGCTGTCCCCGCTATCCTGCGAACGGTAAAGACCGCTGCCCGGATAGGCGAAGAAATCCCCGCCTTTGCGCTTGGCCGTGACCACGCAGAAAAGGCTGTGGTCAGACCCCATCGTGACGGCCAGGCAGTGCATATTCTGCGGATTAGCCAGGCCGTCCGATTTTTTCACCCAGTTTTCACCGCCGTCCGTGCTCTTGTAAACCCCTTCGTTATAGACCACCGCGTAAAGCGTCCGGCTGTCCACAGGGCTCTGTTTGTCCAGGCACAGGGACTTGACCGGTGCGTCAGGCAGGCCGTTGGATTTGACCACCCAGGTCGCTCCGTGGTCTGTTGATTTACACACCCCTCCTTTGCCGACCCATCCATCCCCTACACCGGTCCAGTGCGGGAGGTCGTGCTGGGAAGAAAAGCCGGCCCAAACCACGCCCTGCTGCTGGGGGTCGCAGATCAGGTCATAGGTGGTGTTGTGCCACTCATCCGGCACGCCTTCCATATTATGCTTCCAGCTTTGTCCTCCGTCGCTGCTGGCTGCCATGCCGATGTCCGTGTAGCAGATAAAAGTCCTGTTAGGGTCAAAAGGATCAACCACATATTTCCAGGTCGTGGTGTCCTCGGCGCCGATGGAGGTCCAGGTGCTGTCCTTGTCCGGAGGTTTGTTCCCGCTCACCTGCCTGGTGTAGACCTGGTGCCAGGTTTTGCCCCCGTCGTTGGTGAGCACCAGGGCCATCCCGGTCGCATACACGGCAATATCCGCGTCGTTGCGGCACACGCTCAGGTCGCCGTCACCATCATTGGCATCCGCGGCGTAATACAGGCTAGTCGGCATCCAGCCATTCTCCAGATTGCAATCATTGTGCCTAGGGTCGTAATAAAGGGTCGCGGCCCAGTGCTGGCCGCCGTCGACCGTGCGGTAAATGGTACGGTGCTTGGGCGGCCAGTATCCCGTGCCCGCGGCGCTGACATAAACCGTCTCCGGGTCGTTTTCCGCCAAAGCCAACCGGCCGTACTGCGCGATATCGCCGTCGCCGTACCCGTCCACTTTGCCCAGGCTGGTATTCATGCCCTCACCCATGTCGGTTTGCCAGGAATCCGCGCGGTCTTGAGACCGGTAAACTCCTCCTTTAAAAGCGCCTGCCTCCTTCTTGGAGGTTATGGTGCAATAAAAGACCGTCTTGCCGGTTTTGGCCTCCATAGCCCCGCCAAAGCCTTTTAGCTCCAACCACGCTAATCCCTTGTTCTTTTCCTGCCAAATTTTACCGTTATCGTCCGAACGGAATATCCCGCTAGCCGTGCAGACATAAGCCGATTTCTTGTCCATGAAAAAACCAATGGCCGGTCCCTTTCCTTCCAGGCATTGGGTCCAGGTCTGGCCCTCGTCAGCGCTCATCCATATCCGCGGAGTTGCCCCGGAATACCGCGCCTCGGTCCCGGCCAGAATGGCCACTTTTTCCTTACCGCCGGTATAAAGGCAGGTCACAAAATCTCCCCCCCAGGGAGTAGCGGCCCCCAGCATTTCCCAGGTTTTACCCCGGTCATGGGACACTTTGACGCCGCCCTCTTTGTTGGCGCTGGCCGAGTAAATGGTATTGGGGTCAGTCGGATGATAAGCTTCTCCGCCGGTCTGCAGGCATCCGGAAAGCGACCTAAAATCCAGCATGGTCCACTTTTTAGCCCCATCCTCCGAGCAATAGACGCCGCTCATATCCGAATGAACCATCATCAGTTGGTGGTCAAAGGGAGAAATGGACGGCTTTAAATAAGTGCCGCCTCCGCCTATGCCCACTATGGTAAAGCTATTGTCCTTATCCCCGGCATAAACCAAACTCGACAAAGAAATAAGCACACACAGCCAAAATATTTTTTTCATAAGACCTCCTTGTAAAGATGACCTAAGTACCCGTAAGTTTACCCCTTTAAAAGTTCATTGCAAAGTAATGGGACACAATGCTTGGGGCTGTCTTTTTTGTTATAATCCACTTTAAAAAGGGGTGGCCATGAAACAATACCGTATCAAAAACAGCAAACGGACCAAATTTCTGGAAAAGAAAAAACCCGTGGCCAGGATAGAGCCAGCCTCGCTGGTGACTATGAAAATATCCTGCTGTACTGACGGCTATTCCCTGGCCGGTCCCATCTATGTCCATGGCGCCAAAAAAGGCAGCTCCCTGAAGATCACGGTCAAGGACATCAGGGTGGAACGCCAGGGAAGCTGCTGCGGTCTGTGCATCCCGGTAAGGAGCAACAAAGCTATTTTGGATAAGCACATCGCCATCGGCCTAAAACCCAATATAGGGGTGCTGGGCGTGATTCCCGCTAAAGGCAAGGCCTTGGCCACCACTCCCGGCAATTACGGCGGCAATATGGACGCCAACGATGTGCAAAAAGGCTCTGTGGTTTACTTACCCGTATGGGTGGACGGAGCCTACCTGTATGTTGGAGACACGCACGGTGTGATCGGCGATGGCGAAGTCTGGGGGCAGGGTTTGGAAATAGGCGCGGAAGTGGTTTTGCTCATTGAAATAGAAGACAGGCCCTGGTTTGACGAACCCTACGCCATCAAGGACGGGAACCTTTCCATCATGACCTCGGGCGGGTATGCTGACGGCATTAACACGGGCCTCGACAAAATGACGGAGTTTTTGCAGAAGCGCACGACATTATCTCCCAATCAGGCCAAAGCCCTGATGAGCATGGCCGGCACCCTCGGGATTTGCCAGGACGTGTGCCCGGCCAAGACCTTCAGGTTCAGCGTCCCCATGAAATATTTAAGGAAGGTCTTGCTCCCGCCCCGCCCCAAAAGGAAGTAAAAAGGGATAAGTCCAAGGCGATTCCAGCTCAAAGAATACAAGGTTCAACCTACTTTTTATATTGCCCCGTTCCCAGCCAGAGGCGGCACAAAAAGATGGCCAGCAACCAAGTTCCCAGATCAGCCAGGACAATGGCCAACAGGACCAGGCCGTCCCATGCCGCGAACCATTGGGGGTAGGCAAGCCGGACAGCCCCATAAAATAAAAAGGTAGCGACCAAAGGGACTCCGGAACGCCTGTTATTGTATTTAAACTGGCGGTAAACCAATTGGATATTTTTGAATATCAAGGCCAGAGCGGCCAGGCCAAGGATGTTTCCGACTATGAACATCATGGTTCATTCCTCCAGCAACAGGATCATCCCTCATTATCTTGGGCTGTGTGCCCCGGAGATGGAAACGACCTGAACATGCTCAAGCAGGTGTGGGCTAAAAAGCTTTTAGCCTTTTCCAGACTTCAGCAAGGGCTTTTTTGACGGAGGCCGGGGCCGTGCCGCCAAGGGAGACTTTATTATGGATGGACGCGGAAAGGCTGACCTTATCCATCACGTCGTCCCCGAACAAAGGCGAATAGGCCTTCCACTCAGTGATGGTCAGGTCGGAAAAAGTCATCTTGCTTTTGAGACAGTCCTTGACGATTTTTCCGGTCAGCTCATGGGCTTCCCGAAAAGGCATTCCCTTTTTGACCAGGTAATCCGCCGCATCCACAGCCAGGATATATCCCTGATCGCAGGCAGCGGCCATTTTGTCGCTGTTGACCTTCATGGTCTTGAGCATCAGGCCGAACAAGGGCAGGCCGTTCTCCAGGGTGTCGCAGGCGTCAAATAGCGCTTCTTTATCCTCCTGCAAGTCCTTGTTGTAAGCCAGGGGCAGGGCCTTGAGCACGGTCAAAAGAGACATCAAGTGCCCGTAAACCCGGCCGGTTTTAGCCCGCAAAAGCTCCGCCAGATCAGGGTTCTTTTTTTGCGGCAGCATGCTGGACCCGGTCGTCAAACTGTCGTCCAGCTCGATGAACTGGAAAGCCGGGTTGGACCACAAAATAAGCTCTTCGCACAACCGCGAGCAATGAGCCATGAGCAGGGACGCGTCAGCCAAAAACTCCACCACAAAATCCCGGTCAGAGACCGCGTCCAGGGAATTGGCCGTGACCTTGGGGAAACCCAAAAGCTTGGCCGTAAAGTTCCGGTCGAGCTTATAGCCCACTCCGGCCAATGCTCCGGAACCCAAGGGCATGACATTGACCCGCTTGAGGCTGTCGGAGAGCCGTTCCTTGTCCCGCTCCAGCATCTCAAAATAAGCCAGCAAGTGGTGGCTGAAAAGCACGGGCTGGGCAGGCTGGAGATGGGTCATGCCCGGCATGACCGCCTGTAAATTTTTTTGGCCGAGGCCAACCAGGACCATCTGGACATTCTTGACCTTGGTGATGATGGAAAGGATCTTGTCCCGCAAATAAAGCCGCAGGTCCAAGGCGACCTGGTCGTTCCGGCTACGGGCCGTATGGAGCTTGGCTCCGGCTTTGCCTATTTTTTGGATGAGCTTTTTCTCTATAGCCAGATGCACATCCTCATCCTGCACCTGAAAAACAAATTTCCCCGCCTTGACCTCTTGGAGGATTTGCAAGAGGCCCTTGGTGATCTTTTTGGCTTCTGCAGGCGTGACGACTTTGGCCTTAGCCAGGGTCTGGACGTGGGCTAAACTGCCTTTGATGTCGTAAACAGCCAGCCTTTGGTCAAAGGCAATGCTGGCCATAAAAGGCTCTGCCGCTGGGGCGAGCCCCTTGCTGAACCGTCCTCCCCAAAGTTTTTTCATTTTTTACTTCCCCTTTTTCAGCGGACTGCTGGCAGCCGGCTTTAAAGTCACCGGCAAACCGAACAGTTTGATGAACCCGAACGAATCCTTTTGGTCATAAACAGAGTCAGCCCCAAAAGTGGCCAGATCAGCGTGGTACAGCGCCTCACTGGATTTCCGGCCCAGGATGTTGACCAGCCCCCTGCACAGCTCGACCTTGATGTCGCCGGTCACGGTCTTTTGGGTGCTGTTGACCCACGCGTCCAAAGCCTCTCTTAGTTTGGTGAACCACTGGCCGTAATAGACCATCTCCGCGTATTTTAGCGCTATCAGTTCCTTGTATCTTTGGGTCTCCCTGTCCAGGGTGATGGACTCCAGCTCTTTGTGGCACGCCAAGAGCACTGTGCCGGCCGGGGTCTCGTAAACTCCCCGGGATTTCATGCCCACCAGTCTGTTTTCCACGATGTCGGTCCGGCCTACCCCGTGTTTTCCCGCTATTTTATTGAGGGTCTGGATAAGCTGGACGCCCGGCATTTTCCGGTTGTTCAGGGAAACCGGGATGCCCTTATTAAAGCCAATGGTCAGCACCTGCCCCTTTTGAGGCGCTTTTTTAGGGTCAACGGTCAGCTTAAACATATCCGCTAGAGGCGGATTCCACAAATCCTCCAAAACACCGCCTTCGTAGCTGATATGCCACAGGTTCTGGTCCATGCTGTAGGGCTTCTTTTTGGTCACCGGGACCGGGATGCCATGGCTGGCCGCGTAGTCTATCTCATCCTCCCGCGATTTCAGGTCCCATTCCCGCCACGGCGCAATGATCCGGATATGCGGGTCAAAATGCCTGAAGGTCAGCTCGAACCGTACCTGGTCATTGCCCTTGCCCGTGCAGCCGTGCGACACCGCGTCGGCCTTAACCTTTTTGGCCACCAGCATCTGGTGCTTGGCAATAAGCGGCCGGGCTATGGAGGTACCTAAAAGATACTTGCCCTCATACACGGCATCCGCCTTGAGCATGGGCCACAGATACTCATGGACGAACTCATTTCTGAGGTCCTTGACCACGACCTGGGACGCCCCGGACTTTTTGGCTTTTTTGGCCACCGCGCTGTAATCATCGCCCTGCCCGACATCGGCCACAAAAGCCACGACCTCACAGCCGTAGTTCTCCTTGAGCCAGGGAATGATGATGGAGGTATCCAGACCTCCCGAATAAGCTAAGACAACTTTTTTGACTTGTTCCATGATTAGCCCTCTCTATCTCTTTTTTGCCATGAGCAAAACCATCACGGCTTTTTGCACATGCAGCCTGTTCTCGGCTTCGTCCCAAACCACTGAATGCTTGCCGTCCAGGACCGAAGAAGTGATCTCCTGTCCCCGGTGCGCCGGCAGGCAATGCATGACCAGGCAGTCGGACTTGGCCTTTTTGACCAGCTGGTCATTGACCTGGAACCCGTCGAAATCCCTGACCCGCGCCTGTTCCTCGGCTTCCTGGCCCATGCTGGTCCAAGTGTCCGTAATAATAACATCGCATCCCTTGACCGCTTCGCTGGCGTGATGACCGGCCTTGAGAACGGCTTTGCTCTTTAACGCGGCTTTGAGGGCCTTTTTCCAAACCTCATCCGGGCATTCATAACCCTCAGGGCAGGCCAGGGTGAAGCTAAAGCCCATTTTGGCCGCCAATTGCGCCCAGGAGTTAGCCACATTGTTGCCGTCCCCCACAAAGCACACTTTTAATTTTGAGATCGACTGCTTTTTTTCCATGATGGTCAGCAGGTCGGCCAGCACCTGGCAGGGATGCTCCAGGTCGGTCAAACCATTAATAACCGGGACCGTGGCATGAGCGGCCAGGTTCACCACGTCCTGCTGGTCAAAGGTCCTGATGACGATGGCATCCACGAACCTCGACAGCACCCGGGCCGTGTCCTGCACGGTCTCTCCCCGTCCCAGCTGCGTCTCCGCGTTGGTCAGAAAAAGGGCATGGCCTCCCAGCTGGTCCATCCCCACTTCAAAGGACACCCGGGTCCGGGTGGACGGCTTTTGGAAGATCATGGCCAGGTTCTTGCCCTGCAGGGGCTGAAACTTCACCCCTTTTTTCAGCTTCCGCTTGATCTCCCGGGCGATCTTCATGATGAGCAGGATGTCCTCCTTGCTCAGGTCAGCCAAAGAGATCATATGTTTGTGCTTAAATTTGTTCTTCATAATTCCCTCTTTCTATCTCCTCAATCAGATTAGCCTACCATCAAAAAGGCTTTTTCCAAGACCTGGATGGCCTGGTTGATCTCCGCCTCGTTGCAAGTCAGGGGCGGCAGAAATCTCAGGGTCCTGTCCGCGGACGCGTTGAGGACCAATCCGGCCTCGAAACAGTGCCGCACGATGGCCTTGGCTTCGGCCTCCACGTCCACGCCCACGATGAGCCCTTTGCCCCTGATCTCCGTAATATGCGTCACTCTTTTCCTCAATTCCTCCAGCTGGTCCAGCAGATACTGGCCCATCTTTTCAACGTGGCTGAGGATATTCTCTTCCTGGATGACCTCCAAAGTCGCCAGCCCGGCAGCGCAGGCCACCGGGTTGCCTCCCATGGTCGTGCCGTGGTCGCCCAGGCCGAAAGCCGAGACCACGTGCTCCCCGGCGACGCAGGCGCCCAGCGGCAAGCCTCCGCCAAGCCCTTTGGCCAGGGTCATGATGTCCGGCGTCACGCCAAAATGCTGATAAGCGAACATCTTGCCGGTCCGCCCCAAACCGGTCTGGACCTCGTCAAATATGAGGAGCATCTTGTTCTTGTCGCACAACGCCCTCAAACCCTTGAAATACTCGGGCCCGGCCATCCTGACCCCGCCCTCTCCCTGGATGGGCTCGACCATCACGGCGCAAGTCCGTTCGTTGATGAGTTTTTCCAGGGCGCCCAGGTCGTTGAACGGCGCGTACTTGAACCCGAGCATGAGCGGTTCCAGGCCCTGGTGAAATTTGTGCTGGCCCGTGGCCGTCAAAGTCGCCAGGGTCCTGCCGTGGAACGAATTGTTCATCGTGATGATCTCGTAATGGTTAGGGCTCAGGTTCTTTTTGGCGTATTTCCGCGTCAGCTTGATGGCCGTCTCATTGGCCTCGGCCCCGCTGTTGGTGTAAAAGACTTTGCCGGGAAAACTCAGGTCCAGCAGTTTCTTGGCCAGCTTGATCTGCGGCTCCAGGTAAAAAAGGTTGCTCGTATGCATCACCTTGGACGCCTGGGCCTTGACCGCCTCCACGACCCTGGGATGGCAGTGCCCGATCAGGCATACCGCCAGCCCGCCGAAAAAGTCCAAATACTCTTTGCCGTTGAGGTCCCATATCCGGGAACCTTGGGCCTTGTCCACCACCGCAGTGAACCGGTTAAAGGTCTGACCGATCACCTCTGATTCTAGCTTGATCAGTTCTTCGCTCGTCATATTCCGTCCTTTGAATTTAGTGTAGTATCTGTGTCCCCACGCCTTTGTCCGTGAATATTTCCAAAAGAATCGAATGCATCACCCTGCCGTCGACCATGTGCGCCTTGGCCACCCCAGCCTTGAGGGCCCTGAGGCAGGACTTGACCTTGGGGATCATGCCTCCGTGGATGACTCCCTGCTTGATGAGCTTTTCCACCGCTACTCTGGTCAGAGACGAGGCCAGCTTTTGCCTTTTGCCCTTGCCGACAAGGATGCCCTGCACGTCCGTCAAAAACACCACCTTGTGGGCCTGGAGCGCTACCGCCACCTCTGCCGCCACATGGTCGGCATTGATGTTGTAATATTGGCCGTCCGAACACTGGCCCAGGGGCGCGACCACGGGGATCACCGCCTCGGGGCTGTTGATCAGTTTTTTGATCCTCCCTGTGTCCACCCTGGTCACTTCGCCCACAAATCCCAGGTCCTGTTTATTGCCCTTTTCGTCCTTGTGGTACTTTTTCCGCGCCTTGAGGAACAATGCCGTCCCCTTCTTATCCGCGATGCCTTGGGCAGTTCCGCCGCTTTTGGCCAGCAAGCCCACCAGCTCTGCGTTGATCTTTTTCATCACCTTAGCCGTGATCCTCAAGGTCTCGGCGTCCGTCACCCTCATCCCGTGGACAAAATGGGGTTTTTTGCCCAGCCTTTGCATTTCCCTGGTGATATCCGGCCCTCCGCCGTGCACCAGCACCGGATGGATACCCACGCACTTTAAAAAAACCAGGTCCAGGCAGATATTGCGCACGACTTCCGAATACCCCAGGGTGCTGCCTCCGTACTTGATGACAAAAGTCTTGCCCTGGAACGATTTGATATAAGGAAGCGCCTCTGTCAGGACAGCGGCCTTCTTGATGAATCTCTCCACTAAAACCTCCAAAATGAAAACCCCGCAACAAAAGTCCGCGGGGCACTACCCCTCGCCCCGTTTGCGGGGAGAGCGACCTTCATATTTTAGAAAAACAAAAGCATTGTAACATGACTGGGGGGAGTTCTAAAAGACCTATTAAAAAAGCGTTACCTAGGCCCTGGGGTGGGCTTTGCGGTAAACGCTTTTGAGGTGCTCAATGCTGACATGGGTGTAGATCTGGGTCGTGACCAGGTTGGCATGGCCCAGCAATTCCTGGACGATACGGATATCCGCTCCGGCGTCCAGCAAGTGCGTGGCAAACGTGTGCCGCATGGTATGGGGGCTGATGTGCCGGCCCAGAGAGGCCTGTCTGGAATAGCGGTCCAGCATCCTCCGGATGTTCCGGTCGGTCAGTCTGCCACCCCGGTTGTTCAGAAAAAGCGCCTCCTGGCCGGGGCTTTTTTTCCCGGCCAGCTCGTCCCGGAAAGGGAGATAGTTTTTTAGGGCCTCCAAAGCCTTGTCTCCCAGCATGGCTACCCTCTCCTTGCGGCCCTTGCCCACTACCCTGAAAGTGCCCTCCTCATAATCAATACTCCTCTTGTTGAGCGAGACCAGCTCGGCGACGCGTATGCCGCTGGAGTACAAAACCTCCAGGATGGCCTTGTCCCTGGCGCCCGCAGGGGTGTGCCCATCCGGGCAACCCAGCAAGGCGTTGACCTCCTCGATGCTCAGGAACGAGGGCAGCCTCTTTTTTTGTTTGGGGTTGGACAGGCGGATGGTGGGATTGGCCTTGACCAGCTTCCGCTTGATCAGAAATCGGTAAAAAGAGCGCAAGGCCGAAAGTTTCCTGCCGATAGAGGTCGACTCATAGCCGTTGAACTGCAAATGGGCGAGAAAATCGCTGAAGATCGGATAATCGCACTGGCCGGCCCTGTCGACCTTGAACTGTTCCTTGACGAAACCGGCGAACTGCTTCAGATCCGCCCCGTAGTGCCGGACCGTCTCTCCCGAGCGGTTGCGCTGGATCTGAAGGTACTCCAGATATTGTTTTATCTCTTCTTTAAAAGCCATCTCGTCAATTCCCTCGATCTGCGGGGATCACTAAAAGCAGACCACCCTGTCGCTCTGTCGTACGATGTCGTACATATCATCCAGACAGCCGATGGGGCAAACTTTGGTACTGTCCTGGCCCCTCAGCTGCATGCAGGTCCCGCAGCCCACGATCAAACCCCCGGCTTTGAGGAACGCGTCGGCTTGCTCTTTGATATTGAACTGCTTGGTCCCCGCCTTTTCCAGCTCCACGCCCTTGCCCAGCAAAAATATCCTTACCGTATCGTTCTTGGCCATGCATTGGTTGGCGAAACGAAGAGCGTTCCAGCAGGTCTCCGGGTCATTGCTCTGGACAATAACACCTATCTTGAGAGGCCTAGCCTCTTCTGCGGCCCCCACCCAGCCTGCCGCTAGCAACAGAATGAACAACAGGAACAAAACGATTTTTTTCATTTTTCCTCCTTATATTTTTTGCTAGAGCTTGTGCCATAGAACTGCCATGAAATCCCGGCCGCTGCGTCTTAGGACAAAAGGAAAGATCGAAGGAAACCCTTTGGAAAAGAAAAAGGGGCCGACCTTTTCTCGTCCCCTTTTCAGTACTTCTCTCTAAAAGAATTCGAGACCCAGATGCAAGCCGATCTGGCCCATGCTTTCCGAACCCCAATCGCTTTCCGGGCCAAGCAGAAAGTAGTCGCACCCGAAATTGATCGCCGTGTCGTGGTTTCTGAAGCACAAAAGGTCTATCCTAGGGTCCACGGCGAGCTCGACTCCGTTATGGACATCATGGGTTGTACCGGACATGAGAATGTCCCATTTGCTGAAAGCCACCCCGAACCCGACGCTGGTGGTCAAATTGACGTTGTCACTGAGCTTGATGTTCCAACCCACGCCGAAAAGCGGGGCGATGCTCATGATCTTGTAGGTGGTGTCGGTCTGACTGGGCACAAGCATCGAATGCAGGTAGATGGAGATTTCGCTGTCCGGGGCTAGGTATTCCAGGCCCATTTCGTTGCTGATACCCACGGGATAATCCGAGCTGATGACATAGGGGCTGGTCGGATTTACGGCGCCAAAATTCAGCAGGGCGCCCCACTGGCCCTCATCCGCCCAAGCCTGGGAAAAACCCAAGAAAATCACTAGGACAAACAATAAACGCTTCATGTTCCCTCCTTTTGCCCCGACAACTTTTATAAATTATAACTCTTACAGGACGAAAAGATAGCCTCGGCCAACCTCACCGAGGACGCGTTAAACAGGCTTGAACAGACGATAAACCACTTGTTTTTTGGTTTAAATAGCATAAAATATTAATCCAGTTTTGATTTTAACGAGAAACCAAACAAATTCTAATTAGAGGAGGATTTACCATGGCAGATCTATCCGCGTTATCCCAGGCCGTAGAAAATGGGAAAAAAGCCCAGGCTGAAGAGCTGACCCGTAAAGCGATCCAGGAAGGCATCGCACCCGGAGAGATCGTGGATAAAGCCCTCATCCCTGCCATGCATACCGTAGGCGAAAAATTCAAGAACGGTGAATATTTCGTCCCCGAAATGCTAATCGCCGCCAGGGCTATGGGCGCGGCCATGGAGATCATCAAGCCTGCCTTGATCAAGAGCGACTATAAACCGATCGGTAAAGTGGTCATCGGCACCGTGCGGGGCGACCTGCACGATATCGGCAAGAACCTCGTCAAGATGATGCTGGGCGGCGCGGGTTTTGAGGTCGTTGACCTCGGCGTGGATGTGGCGCCGGAGAAATTCGTGGATGCCATCAAACAACACCAACCTCAGGTTGTGGCCATGTCAGCCCTGCTTACCACCACCATGCTGGCCATGCCGGATACCATCAAGGCCATCGCCAGTGCCGGCGAACGCAGCAAGGTCAAGGTCATCATCGGCGGCGCTGCGGTGACGGATTCTTTTGCCAAGGACATTACCGCGGACGGATACAGCCAGGACGCTCATTCCGCCGTGGAGTTGGCTAAAAAGCTCATCGGCAAATAACCCTCTTTCCGGCGAAAGAGGTCTTTAATCCAGGGGAAACAACTTGCCTCACCTCATCCACATTTTAGTGGAACCCCTTCACGCTCTGATCGATATAAAACCGGGGTCTTTATTGGCCGACGCGCTGGTCTTGCACGGCGTCGAGTTCCCCTGCGGCGGAAGAGGGGTTTGCCGGGGCTGCATGATCAAAGTGATCAAAGGCCGCCTTGAAGAGACCCTCCTCGATAAGGAAATCCTGACTTCCCACGAAAGGGCCGAAGGCTGGCGTCTTTGCTGCCAGGCCCGTCCCACCGAGGACATGACCATCCAACTCAAACAATGGTCCGCCCTCATCCTCACGGACGATTCCAAATTTTCCTTCACGCCGAGCCAGGGGCTGGGCATCGCCGTTGACCTCGGGACCACGACCATGGTGGCCCAGCTTTTGGACCTCTCTTCTTCCAGGATATTGGCGACAGAGGCGTCCCTAAATCCCCAGGCCAGGTTCGGCGCTGATATCATGAGTCGTATCGCCGCGGCCATGGCCGAGGATGGATTGGAACACCTGAAAAACCTTGTCCGCCACCAGATCGCCTTGATGGTCAAACATCTGTTGAAATCAGCCCCCTCCGGAATGCCGGTTGTCCGCGCGTCCCTAGTCGGGAATACGGTCATGCACCACCTTTTCCTGGGTTATGATGTCGCGGCCCTGTCCCATTATCCCTTTCAGTCAGCCTATATGGACGGGGTTTCCCTCAAAGGGGCCGAACTAGGATGGGAAGGCGCGACCCGGGAAACAGAGGTCTTTTTCCTCCCTAATCTGGGCGGGTTTGTGGGAAGCGATATCCTGGGCGTGATAATCGCCACCCGCCTTTACGAATCCAAAGAGATGGTGGGCGCCGCCGACCTCGGCACGAACGGCGAGATCATCTTCGGGAATAAGGACCGTATCCTCGTGTCTTCAACCGCTGCCGGACCCGCTTTTGAGGGCGCGAAGATATCCCAGGGAATGCGCGCGGCCAAAGGCGCCATAGACCGCGTTTTCATCGACAACGGCAAGCTTTCCGTGCATGTCATCGGCGGAAGCAGAGCGCAGGGCATCTGCGGAAGCGGCCTGGTCGACGCCGTTTGCTGCTGCCTCAAACTGGGGCTGATCTCTCCCTTTGGAAGGATCAAATCCGAACCGCTCACGCTCAAGGAACCGGTCAAATTGCTGCAAAAGGACGTGAGGGAATTGCAGTTGGCCAAAGGCGCCATCGCCTCAGGTATAAAAATATTGATGGAGTCCTTGGATCTCAAGCCTGAAGAGGTGGCGCAGTTCTATCTTGCCGGAGCGTTCGGTAACAGCCTCAACGTGGAGGCCAGCGAGTATATCGGGCTGCTTCCCTTGCCCGCTTCCATCGTCAAGGCAGTCGGCAACGCCGCCCTGCTGGGGGCCAAGATGACTCTCTTTATGCCCGAGGGCGGAAAAAAACTGGTCTCGTCCATCCTGCCCAAGGTCAAGCACTTGTCCCTGGAACAGTCCCCTGCCTTCCAAAACCTTTTTGTCGATTCTATGAAATTCGACAGGAATATGTTCAAAATGGTATGATTGTGGGAGTTTAGAAAGGAGTTTTTGATGCTGGCCAAGGATGTCTTTCTAGAACGCCTAAAAAAAGGCCCTGTTTTGCTTGATGGCGCCATGGGCACCGAACTGATGAATGCAGGCCTGTCGTCTGCCGAGGTCCCGGAATTATGGAACCTGACGAACACGGCAGCGGTCCAGAAGGTGCACCTCTCCTACGACAAAGCTGGGGCTGAAATACTCTACACCAATTCTTTTGGCGGCAACGCCATAAAACTGGCCAAGGCCGGCCAGGAAAATAAAGTTGAGGAGCTCAACACGGCCGCCGTGGCCATAGCCCGCAAATCACAGGTCAATTCCAAATGGGTGGCCGGCTCCATGGGCCCCCTGGGTGAATTGATGGAACCCTACGGCGATATCACTGAGGAATCCGCGAAAAAGGCTTTTTTCCAGCAGGCCCAGGTGCTTTTAAAAGCGGGGGCGGATATCATCGTCGTCGAATCGCACACCGACCTGAACGAAGCCAGCATGGCCGTGGCTGAGGCACGCCGTGCTGGAGCCGAGGTCATTTTAGCCAGTATGACCTTTGAAGGGCCTGAAAGGGACTTTCGCACGATCATGGGCGCCACCCCCGAAAAGAGCGTGGAAACCTTGCTCCAGCAAGGGGCGACCGTGGTGGGGGCTAACTGCGGCAAGGCGCTGGCTCACAACATTGAAGTGATCAAAAGGATGCACCGAGCTTACCCCGGCCCTCTGATGGCAAAATTTAACGCGGGTCTGCCTAACTATATTGAGGGAAAGATCGTTTATTCCGTGACACCGGAAGAGTTTGCCCGGGAACTCTCTCCCCTAGTACAGCAAGGGGTCGCTCTCCTTGGCGGCTGCTGCGGGACAACCCCCCAACATATAGCGGCGCTTGCCCAATCGCTGAAGTAACCTAGCTGCCCGAAATCCACGGCATCAAGTTCAATGATTCCGCTGGACGATGAACCCTAATATTTCGTTCAAATTATCCCTAGCCGGACTAGGCTTAAGATGCTGGAGTTCCTTGGCCGCCAACCTGATGTAATCCAGGGCCTTTTTTTGAACATAATCTCTGCCGCCGTACCTTGATATGAAACCCCTGATAAAAGACATCGTGGAAGCGGACGTGTTCCTTTCTAATGTTCTGTAAACCTTTTCTCTTTCCTTTTGGGGACATTTTTTGAGGCTATGGATCAGGGGCAAGGTCAAATACCCTTCACTAAAATCACTTCCCAATGGCTTTCCCAGCTCTTTTGGGTTGGAATAGACATCCAGCAGGTCGTCTACCAACTGAAAAGCCATGCCAACCGCCTTGCCAAAGCGTTCCATAGCCCGGACCACGCCAGGAGACGCGTTCTGGGCAAGGGCTCCCACCTGGCAGCAGCTGGACATCAAGACCGCAGTTTTTTTCATGATGATCTCCAGGTAGGTCTCTTCGGACAGCTTTTTGTTGGATTGGTTCAACAACTCCAGCATTTGCCCCTCGCACATGAAAGCTGCAGCGCGAGTGACCAAACTATAGATACGGGGATCACCGTTCCTTGAAACCAGATGGGCTGCCTTCACGTAAATATGGTCGCCCAACAGGATCGAAAGAGGATTGCCCCATAAAGCATTAACCGTCTTCCTCCCACGGCGTATCTCCGAATGGTCCAGAACATCGTCGTGGATCAGGCTAGCCAAGTGGATCAGCTCCACCCCGGCCGCCAGGGCATAAATCTTCTGGAACTGTTTCAAAGGCCGGCCCGGCCGAGCGGCCCGGCTTGCCAGCAGCAACAGAGAGGGCCTTATCCGTTTCCCGCCTGCCTGGGCTAAATGCAGGTTCAGCCTGTTCATGAATTGGTGCTGGGCGGCCAGGGTCTTGAGGATCAGCCCCTCGGTCTTTTTGAGATCGTTTTTGAGTTGGTTGGAAAATACGGGTATGTTCATTAAAACTCCTCTTTTAGGATCTGGAACTAAACTCTCTCCAGGGGATCAAAGAGCTTGTTGTATTCTTCCAGGGCATACCGGTCGGTCATGCCGGAAATATAATCACAGATGGCCTTTTTGGGGGAAATCTGCTGGAAACGCCTCTGCACCTTATAGGGCAGGATCTCCGGTCTGTCGTTATAGACCTGGAACAGCTCCGTGATGATCCGCTGCGCCTTATATTCCATGCGGACAACCCTGTAATGCCTATAAAGGTTGGCGAACAGGAACTCTTTTAGCTGCGACAAATTCTCCTTCATTTTCTGGCTGAAGTCGACAAGGGGTGTCCCATGCCGCTTAACATCTGCAATAATTTTGATCTGGAATTCGACGATATTCTTTTCCGTTTGATTGATAAGATCAGATACCTGGCAGTTGATCAGAGACTTTATCAAATGGTACTTTAAGCGGCTAGCATCGATCTCGGGATATCGGCGGACCCCTTCTTCATAGACATCCCGGAAGAGCTCCACTTTCTTCATCATATCGACGGTAAGGATATTGGAGGTCAGTCCATCGTCCGTATCATGGTTATTGTAGGCGATTTCATCGGCCAAATTCCCAATCTGGGCTTCCAAAGAAGTGGCTGGCCCGGAACTTTTCCCCCCAGGGTCCGGCGAATCATAGACCGAAGAATGCTTCTCGATACCCTCCAGGACCTCGGCGCTCAAATTCAAACCCGGGAAACCCGAATACCGCTCTTCCAATTCAGTGACGATCCGCAAGCTCTGCCGATTGTGTTCGAAACCTCCCTCATCTACCATGAGTTCATTTAATATTTTTTCGCCGGCGTGCCCAAAGGGGGTATGACCCAAGTCATGCGCCAGGATGATCGCTTCCGTCAGGTCCTCGTTGAGCTGCAAAGCCCTGGCTATACTGCGCCCGATCTGCGCCGCTTCCAGGGTATGAGTCAGGCGGGTTCTGTAATAATCCCCCTCATGACTTACGAAAACCTGCGTTTTATATTCTAAACGCCTAAAAGCTGAACAGTGGATAACTCGATCCCGGTCCCTTTCAAAAGGGACGCGATAAGGGTGCTCCTCTTCCTCATAACGTCTTCCCAGGCTCTCCTTATTCTTCATGGCATAAGGAGCCAGGGTAATATCCTCTAATTGCAACCTTTTTTCCCTAGAAAGCATACCGGCCTTATTTTCCTTTCAAAATGAACAAAAAAACAGAGCAGACGCTGCTCTGTTCCCTCAAAATCAATCAATTTAAATAGCTTGGTATTATAAAAGCCACCGGCGCAATTTTTCGCGGTTCACGACCACGATCTCTTTTAGGTCGTGCTTGATGGCGCCGTCATCCTGGAATTCGCCCAACAATTTGGTTACCGTTTCCCTGGAAACACCCGCAATATCCGCCATGTCTTGATGGATGAGTTTGATTTGGACAACGTCCTTTTGCCCAAACTGGTCGGCTAAAAACAGGATCATATCCGCAATCCTCGCCCGCGAATTACCCAAAGCGAGAGCGTTGATTTGGCGGTTGGCCTGGGTCAATCGTTCGCAAAGGGTATGAATGATCCGGAAAGGGATGGATGGGTTCTTCTCCACCAAATTATAAAACTCGGTTCTGCCCATTACTAGAAAATCGCACGCGGTGATCGTAGCCGCTGAAGCGCTCCGACCTTTATCCGTCAGGATGGACATCTCTCCGAAAAAATTCCCTTGCTTTATTAAGGAAAGGGTTTTAGTTCTGCCGTCTCTGGAAGTATGATAAATTTTGGCTAAACCTTTCTTGATCAAAAACAGGGTGTCCCCGTGCTCTCCCTCGAAAAACACCGGAGTGTCTTTTGGATAAGAAACTTCCTTGAGGTTGCGGGCCAGCTCGTTCAAATCTTTTGAAGAAAGATCTGAAAAAAGGGACACACCATGAAGAAAACCGTGATTCTTTGATCTACTTTCCTCTGCTCTCTGGCTAGAACTTTTTCCCTGCATGGAGTCAGTTGACTTTCTCATCATTGGATTTATGGGATAGGCTCGAACTTAACGATCTTCCCGCTCCCCTGGTTGGCCACAACGATAAAACCCGCCTTATCGACCGCGATCCCCGTGGGAGAAGCCAATGAACCGGTGTTGTTTATTAGTTTACCCAAGATATCGCCTTGTTTGCTAAAAAGCCAGAGTACGCTATTTTGCGGGTCCGAAACAACGACCCTGCCATTTCTGTCAATAACCAGGGAAAATGGCACCATTCGCGGAGTGTCTCCTCTAGCCCTGATCCTCCATTGGCTTACGACATGGCCTTCGCGGTCCATTTTCTGTATCCGGAAATTTCCAGTATCTGCGATATAAATATTCCCATCTCCATCAACCGTGAGACCTTGCGGATCGGAGAACTGCCCCTTTGAGCTGCCATGTTTACCAAAACGATTGAGGATTTCTCCGTTTAAATTGCACTTGACGACCCTTCCTTCCCCTGTGTCCGCGACATACAATATCCCCTCCTGAGAATCTAAAAATAACCCGCGGGGATAATAGCTGTCCGGGATCTTATAAGACTTGACCATCCTGCCGGGGGCACCATCCAGGGATACAATATAAAGAACGCCTGTTGGAGGATCTAAAAAGGCAACTCTTTTCTCCTTGGTCACTCCGATCCCTTGGGGCTCCTGCAGGCTTAGTGGAGGCAGTCTGTTGTCCAAGCTTTTGATGAACTTGCCCTTAGGGTCAAAAATCTGCACGCGTTTATTGCCGGAATCTGAAATATAGATATTATCTTCATTGTCCAAAGCAAGACCAGATGGCCTGGAAAATTGACCGGCCCCCCGCCCATTGATCCCAAAGCTGGACGATTCCTTTAAAAGAATGGTGGGCGGTTTTTTCTGGGCATTCATCAGGATAAGCTCTATGACAACTACAGCAACAATGACACAGACGATCAACACTCTCCAGGAAACTTTTTTCTTCTTTCGGCGATCCTTGCTCTTACGTTTTTTTTTCAAACTGGCCATGGCCTTCTCCTTACTTTTTTTCTAACTTATGAATCGGTTATCTTCTCGTAAATTTATAAATTTTTTGTGATGCATTATCGACAACAAAACCCTCTTGTTTAGGGCTGAAAAGAACATAGATGGGCCCGTCAAAAGGGTTTTCTTTGGGGTTTCTGCCCCAAATGCCGATAAACTTCCCCTTGGAATTATAAACCTGGAAACGTCCGGCCCCGGAATCACTGATATAAATAAGGCCCTCTTTATCAATGGAAAGGTAAGGCTCTAGAGGGAAAACTCCCTTGAAATTCTTATAACCAAATTGCATCAAAAAATTCCCGTCACCGTCAAATTCTTGGACACGGTGATTTTCCATATCGGCAACAAACACATGCTCCTCATTATCTAAAGCAATACCTACGGGCTCTCTAAATTGTCCTTTTCTCCTACCATTGCCACCCCATTGGCGTACAACCGCCCCCGTTGAATCAAATTTAACAATCTGATGGTTACCCGTGTCCGTGATAAAAAAGTCTCCGTTCTGGGCAACGGCGATGCATCTAGGTCCATAAAAAGAAAAGGCCTTTGGCTTGATGACCTTCAGTAATTGACCGCTGGTATCAAGGCGCTTGACGGCTTCATTCCAGGTGTCCACGACATAAACCCATCCCCTATTCAGGTCAACAGCCAGGCCGAAAGGCTGGTTAAACTGCGCTTTCCCTTTTCCAGCCGTTCCCCAAGCAGCCATCCACTCCCCGGCCGCCGAGAATTTTTGGACTCGGTTGTTGTCGCGATCCATCACATACAGGCATCCTGACTTGTCCAAGCCGATCTGGCGAGGTTGGTTAAACTGCCCATGCCCCTTGCCTGTTCCGCCTATGGTATTGATCAAAACCCAATCCTGATTCAGGGAAGGCAACGGCTTTTCTTTAAAAAACTTCCACACCAAAATCCCGACCGCCACCAGAATAATCAGCCAAATCAATGCCTTAAAAACATTGTTCCCCTTTTTTCTTTTTCTCTTTTTTGGCTTGGCCATTAAAAACATCCCCTTCTAGAAAATCGGCTAAATCTTATCTTATAAATTTCTGAATACGGTTATTTCCATCAGCCACAAAAATATTTCCGCTCGGGTCTGAGGCAATCCCTGTTGGAGCATTAAAAGCGGGGTTCCCGCTGGAATCCCTCTTCCATTCTCCCACATAAGCGCCGACGTCCGTATAAACGAATAACTCATTACCTATAGGATCGCTGACGTAGATCTTACCGCTTTGGTCAGAAGCAACAAACCCAACAACAGTTATTCTAAGTTGATTCCATCCGTCTATGGGCCATCGATTGATAAAATCTCCGTCCAAGGAGAACTTTTTTATGGCCCTATTATGGGTATCCGCGACAAAAATTAAGCCTTTTTCATCAACAGTGATGCCCACGGGCTCGTTAAACTCATCGTTATTGGCTCCTTTTTGGCCCCACATCTTAATCAACTTCCCGTTGTTAGTAAATTTCTGTATGCGATGATTGCCTGTATCCGTGACATACACATTTCCCCCGGCATCAACTGCGATGCCCCGAGGGCCAAAAAACTCGCCCGGCCCGATACCGATTCCCCAACCCTTGGATCCCCACCAGGTGACGAATTGGCCGTTTTTCGAGATCTTCTGAACGCGATGATTCCAGGTATCGGCAACGAAAATGTTCCCGCTTTTATCGATTGCCAGGTCGTCGGGCGAATCAAACTCCAATTTCCCTTTTCCCTTTTTGCCTATTGACAGAAGCAGTTTCCCGTCCGAACTGAATTTCTGAATGCGATGATTCTCCCTGTCTGCTTCCCACAATGCGTTATCCGGAGCCAAAGCAAGTCCCTCCGGAGAATTCAATTGTCCCGCCTTTTTGCCCAGCGCACCCCATTCACTGATCTTTTGGAAGGACACATAAAGCTTGTTCTCATGACCCGTAAAAGTGATCATCAACATCATAATTAAAATGACCAGGCCGAGAACAGCCATTGCAATATACTCATTAAGGACCGACCGGTTTTGCATAGGAACCTAAGTCTCCCCTATTGATGTTATATATCCTGCATTACCTCAACTTATAGATCGTGACGCCGAAATTTTCATAAGCAACATCCATAAAGTCCCTGAATTTAGCCAGACCGCCACCATCATAAGGTCCTTTTTTAGGCGTCCCGTTCCTTTCCAGCGTTCCTACATAGACATACTGGACATCATATTTCGCAAGAAGCTGGCGGGCGGTTTGGGAGTCATGGGTATTATAAATATTGTCGATATCATTGATCCTTTTCCCCTGCTCATCCCAGGAACCTCTCCATTGCAGTTCATGGCCAGGCCATCCCAATACCGCAGGAAATCCGGTGACCGTGGAAACCCTGGCGTAATCGGTATACTCATCTCCCCATGCCTCAAGAATGACAGGAGGATTGGGGACCGGCTTGATGTTCTTTTCAATCCAATCGATAGCGTCATAATCAGCAGGATAGTTCGCCTTCAAATAGGCAATGCCATCCAGAGTAGGATGAGGGGCATTAAACCCGTTACTTTTGTTATAGGTTGCTGTTATCGGGTAAAGTATTCCAAAAAAAAGCATAAGAAACAGGCAGGCAGACCAAAGATATTTAAAAAAAGAACCTTTTAAGCGCCAGGCCTGTTCAAGAACGTAATATATTCCATAAGTAGCACCTATGGCCCAAAGCACCCAGGTCTGATAATAAAATTTAAAAACAGTATTCATACGGGACAGTTCGCCGCCGCCGAATGTATCATTGATATGAATGAATTCACAACCCAGGGTCAATAAAGCGCCCATCCCCAGCAGAACCCAAACAAAACCCTCCTCCCTGGTGTAATATCTGCAAAGGACTAAAAAGACCGAAAAGAATAAGATGAAACAGAGCAAAAAAGTCGTGGTCAGCTGGATCCAGGAAAGGATGACCAGAAGGATAATGATAACAATGGCCGTGACCAAGCCAGACCCACCATTTAATATAGGAAGGGCCTGGAATCTCAACCAGGCCTGCTGAAAAGTTTTCACGGGCTCCAACAAAACGACCTTGGGCTCTATGTGTTGGGGCAGCTCCGCGCCACATTGGCCGCAGAATCCCTTCCCTTCTTTGGCCTTGGCTCCGCACGCAGGGCAGTAGAATACGGAATGCCTTTTTGACTGAATATTCGCTCCCTGGGTCCTCCAGTCCTGGAGTAGCTGGATCCATTTCATGAGGAACATCGCCCCCATGACCCAAAGAAAGATCCCAAATATTATAATAAAATGGTGGAATCGGGTCCTCTCAGTAACAATCCCCAGACCTTTGGCTTGGGAATGAAAATTGATATAAAAGGGGAGATAAAGCAATATACTCAACATCGCAATGACCCCTGCGGCAATGATCCATTCAATCAGAACCTTTTTGCCCAAACTCTTCTCGTTAAAATAAGCCTTTAATAAAAGACAGACCAGCAAAATACCTAAATAGGTCGGGAAGTCCCACGAATTTAAAAAACCCAAGGAACCAGCGGCAATAACCAACACAGCCAAGGTGACTATGCTTTCCAACCCTGCGTCTAAAAAAGCAAATCCTTTATGCGTATCTTTAACGATATTAAGGGATAACGCCAACATCAAAAAAACAAAAGGTAGCGCCATGACATGGGGATGCATATCAGCCATTAAAAAACTGAAGAAGGGAAATTCGTTGATGGTATGGGTGACCACGCGCGTCGACCGCCACCACCACCAATTCTCTTCAGGGATGAAACCTTGGGATAAATGCAATAAAGGCTGGTACATGGCATTGGCAGCCTCTTTGACCCCTTCCTTGCCGGGTTCCCACCAGCTATCCCAGCCTAAATGCAACCATCTCCAAAATCCTTCCGGGAACATACCATGCGCATAAGCGATCTCCAGGATTCCCTCTAGGTTGCCTATCACCGCGACCAACACAAGTCCCACAACAGCAAAAATGTATTTTTTAGTCATATTATAACTAAGGGTAAATGCGGCCAAAGCGGTCAAAGCAAAGAAAGTGGCAATGGCAATATTAAAAGCCTCGGCCGAAGGTATTCCCGACAATTTGTTAACAACAGAAACAATCAGATATCCGAAATAATAGTAGCTAATATAGAACCTTGGTCCGGCCATCCAAGGATCATGCGGGGGAAAATTGGGGCTGACATTAATGGCATTTAAAAAAGCAAAATCCATGGGTTTTTCTGTAGAGGCAATGGCAGGATCATGCATCCGGACAAAACAGAACATCAATAAAAGAGCAGCAAAGAGAAGCTCGACGATCGCTATATACTTGGCTTTGTTGTGTAAGAAGCTCCAAAAAGCTTCGGTTTCTTTCCTGTATCTCCAGAAGGAAAAGCCGCCCACGATGCATAATGACAAGATCACGGTCATTTCCTTATAAAACACTAACCCCACGATCCAGGAAAGATACCCCACTAGAAGGAGCCCTAGGATCTTTGAATAGAAATATCCCCTATCCTCGAGATTTCTAAAGATATAGAAGGTCAACGGCAAGGCCACTAATCCAATAATCTCCAAAGCAAACCACCAAAATATTATAGAAAGCACCAGAATCCTCCAAATCTCACGAATAATATCCTAAGATATCATAAAATCTTATTCTAATGAGGTCTAAAACCATCTGAACCCCATCTTTCAAATAATGTACTTTAGTCCCAGCCGAATAGAACCAGGAAACAGGCAGTTCCTTAATAGACCAATTCCTTTTCTGGGCTATGTAAAGCAGCTCTACATCAAAACCAAAACGCCTGATCCTTTGCCTGACAAAAATATCCCTGGCAGCCTCCCGGCTGAAAAGTTTGAAACCGCACTGGGTGTCATGGATGCCCTGTACGGCCAGAACCATCACCACTTTATTGAATATAAATCTAATAAAAGCTCTATACCAGGGCTGCCGAATCACCTGCTCTTCTTTAGCCAAAACCCTGGACCCAATAACAATCCCCAATTTTTCTTTTTGTAACACCTTGAGCATCCTAGTTAATTCATTAATGGGAGTAGATAGATCGGCATCGGAAAAAAGGCAATATTTCCCCGTGGCGGCCAACATGCCCTTTTTTACAGCGCTCCCCTTCCCCAGGTTTCTTCCGTTAGTGAGGCATTTGACTGACCTGTCTTGCTTGGCCAGCCTCATTACTTTTGACACAGTTGCATCCCGACTGCCATCATCAACAACCATTATTTCAAACTTTTTGATCGTTTTTTTTAGATAATTCAAAATCAGCTGCACTGTTCTCTCGATGCGCTCTTCTTCATTATAGGCAGGAATAATAACGGAAAGACAAATTGGGCTTGAAGAAAGCAAATTACCCCCTAATCCGATAAATGATCACTCCTGGATTTTGGTAAATGACGTCCATGAATTTCGCGAATTTATCCAACGCTGCTCGGGGATAATGCTCACGCTCTAAGTCTCCCACATAAACCAGCTGGATGCTGTAGTCTTTCATCAATTGCAGGGTCTGGGTAATGTCCAATGAGCTATAAATAAGGTCGGCGTCGCTCTCCCTCTTATTCAATATGTTCTGGTCTTGCCAGGAATATTCTGGCTTATACCAAGCCCTCATCTGCCTCTCCTGGCCTTTCCACCCTAAAAATGAGGGAAGGCCGGTGAAAGAAGCAACGCGAGTATTCCAACGGCCGTAGGTCTCCCCATCAATACCAACTCTCTCCAAAATAATCTCATTTCTATCCTGTTTGGCATTAAGCCAAGCCAAGGCCTGGTATTCATTGGGTTTGCGCTGCTCAATATAAGCTATCCCATCGAGAGTCAAGGGAGGCCTGCCATTTAAACTATAGCACAGGAAGAACTTGGTATAAGTGGCAATCACTGGATAGAGACAGCACGCCAACAAACAAAAACCACAAACACCTGCCCAAATAAAGGCTGTAATTTTATTGCGCTTTATCAATATAATTAAGGGAACTAATAGCACAAATACAATGAGAAGGAACCAACTGTAGTCCACGAAAAACCAGTAATAGGCGATGGTGCAAAGGAGAAAACCAACTATGCTCGCGGCTAGGACCAATTTATTTAATATTTTTTTCCAAACCACGAATAGCCAGGGCTTTAGAATAGCCACTAATCTCGCGAAGAAATAGGCTGAGGCAATTCCCCACAATACCCATACTTGAATATAGAATTTAAACATTGTGTTCATACGATCATCCTGGCCCATAAAATCAACCACATGGATGATCTCACAGCCTGCCGTGATACAAAGACCGACAAAGGTCAAAACCAACGCAAAACTATCCGCACTACTGACATTCTTCTTTAATAAAGTAATGAGCGCATAGATTGATAATAAGAACAAAAAACCAAAAGTGCCCAGATTGAAAAACGTCAAAAGGCACAGACCTATTAAGAGCCAAAATATCAGCGGCGGCCTGGAAACGAAAGATGTCAGAAGGTTTGATATTCTTTTTATTAAGTTTTTTCCCCTCGCTTTCCGCAGCCACTTGTCCGCCATAGGTTTCCTGCTCAAGACTAGAAATGAAAGGATGATAAAAACTGGTGATCCAAAAATCGTCAAAAAACTTTTTATTTCAGTAAAAGATTTTACCGGCCAGATATTTGAACTGGGCGGCTGGAAATAATAAAGGAATGGCCACATTGATAAAAGGCTCAGGAAAACCAAAGAAACAGAGGTTATGATAAAAGGAACCAAGAAGTTTTGCCCTGGTTTTGGTCTAAAATAAAAGATCAAGCCTAAAGTCATCAGGGAAACCATCAGGCACACCGGATAGTTCCAAGTATTGATCCCGACTAGAGCGCCTACTGTAATTGAAAGAAACAACAGACTGAACCACTTTGTCCATCCTTTGCCTAAGATCTCCAGACCATTTTCGGAGCTCTTAAAGAAACTGAGGCATATCCCCAGGGGTAAAATGGAAAAAGGAATGGCGATATTGTGGGCGTGAAGATCGCCGTAAATAAAACTAAAATATGGGAACTCGCTGATGACATCCGGCGGGATCAATCGTGTCGAATCCCAGATATATTGGAATTGTCTGGCACTATCGATAAACGTAGTAAAAACTTGGGACAAGGAAACAAACGGTATGGACCAGTCAAAATTGGACAAGGCCTTGATGAGTGGTTCCATAAAATAAAGAAAACCGTATAAATTCCCAAATAAAGCCACCATGCTTCCGGCTAATAAACCTGCCCAAATTTTGAAAGACATGTTATAGACAATACTGAAACATCCGATGTAGGTTAACGCGAAGATTAAAGCCAATGATAAATTGTAGGCAATGGATGGGGCCACCCCTAATATCTTGGCCAAGGTCGCCATGATCAACTGTCCCCAATAATAATAGTTCAAATGACCTCCCCCCAACCAGGGATCAAAAGGAGGAAAGGTGGCGCATCTCATAATGCCGCTTAGGAAAGTGATGCCCATCGGCTCACCACCCCCATTGTAACCTTGGCCATTGGGATCGTGGATGTTGGGGGTGAACATCTTAAAGATAGAGAAAAAAGCAAAAACAAGGAGAAATATTATTTCCTCAGAAATAAGAATCCGATACTTTTGTTTTCCAAAGGAGACTATCTCTTTTTGATTCTTCCAGAAAAGGAGCAAACTAATAGCCATAAGAATAATGAGTGAACCTAATACGCCAAATTGTGAAAAAGAAAAAATATTTAGGTTAACAAGAAGCCAATTAAGATAGGCAAGCAGGAAAATTCCGGCGATCTTGGATAAACCATATCCTGCGTCGGGCAAAAAACGGAAGGTCATAAAACAAATTGGGAAAGCGATCAAGGTACAAATTAAGACCAATAAATACCAAGCCACCGACGGAACACCGCCCAATATTGGCGTCGATGCGCGACGACTTGCCCCTATATTCCTATTTTGCGGGAGCTTTTCATTTGCAGCCAAGACCTGGGAAAGACCGCGGCCCTTAATTTGTCGTACAATTTCGTTATAATTACTATTCTTTTCACTCAGACTGGCCACGGTCTGCTCAATTTTTTGCTGTAAACGTTTTTGTAGTTCCTCTCTAGGCAGGTTCTCTGTTTTCTGGAAAAGATAAACATGGGGATGATCATAAAGCGTAAAACTTTCATCTGCGTAATCATCGTTAAAAACAAGACCGGCTATATGCGGATAAGACGAAAAATCCTTAACCATCTTGTAACCTAACTGCTCCTCAAACATAAGTTTGTAATAGCAATAATTGACCGGATATCTCTCAGGTATCCGTTGGTATGTGCCATAAGCCCTTTTATCTGCCATGAAAATGTAATCACACTGTTGCAAATGATTGAGAATCATTTCAATTTTTTGGTTATTGTCATATTCAGGAACCGCAAATTTTCTATTATCATATTCAGTGATACTTCTTCCTTCTGAAGGAACTGGCAAGTCATCTCCCCACTCTTCATTTAAAATGACTGTACGATGGGGTGTTTTTTGGCCTGGTTGCACTAACGAAGTTGGGATATTTTTATAAATCCAACGAGATGCCTCTATCCAAGGATGATCTTGCCTATAAATACTTGTAAAAGCCACTGCATAAAAGAAATTTAGGATGCCAATAATTACAAGTAAAGGTATTGGAATTTTCTGAAGAAAACCTTTAGGCAAAGCCTTTTTGATTTCAAAGATAAAATAAACACCCATCAGACAGAACGCGGGAATCATAGGAAGGAGATATCTATTAAACTTGGCAAACGAAAAACCAACTATGCCAAAATAAAAAATAGTCCAGCTTGCCAATAAGACCAGAACTTTAGAGGATGAAAATTTAAATAGCGACTTATAAATAGAATATATCCATCCCGCCAGCAATAACAAGCCCAAAGGCCACCCAACTGCATAGCGGACCATGTTATTTATATAATAGAGAATAGGTGTTGTGTGGAAAAACTGCCTAGTATAGGGAACATCAGAAATACCTGAGACTAGAATGCGACCCTGTTCTTCATTATTACTTCTAAATTTGTCTATATCCAACAAAGAATAAGGCATTGCTATAAAAAATATAATTCCTGCAGTGATAATAAGAAGAAGCAATTTGCCCCATAATATATTCCTCGCCGTTTTACTTTTAACCTTCATGAAATGAATAAAGTGAGCTAAAAGTAGCACTAAAGCAAGTGGCAAGGCGCTTGTTTTGCAAGCCAAAGAAAGACCAAAAAATATTCCAGCAAAAATATACGAACTCGCATGTCCCCAAAGTAGAATTCCGGCAGCCGAAAATAAACATAAAACAACAAAAAATGTCAAAAATGTATCGACGGCAAAGAAATGGGAAAGCTGGATAGGTAAAACAGTGAAAGCATAAAGAAGGGTAGCGAATAACCCGATCTTTTTGTTAAATAATCTAGCTCCCAAAAAGAATAACATCACTATTGTTCCAAGATCAAAACACGCCGATAACAAACGGCCCATAATAATATTCACGCGCCCCATATCGATGTTGTGAAGAACTCCCGAGGCCTGCAACCAAATCAACCCCTCTCGGAGCGTACCTTGTATATAAAGGGGCAAAGAGCCGTACTGCAGCCCTTGTGGTTCTTGGGGATAACAAACAGAGGTTTGAGGATCTAAAAGATAACGTTCGTCGGGATGAAACTGATGATAATCGTCCCAGCTGAATCGGTAGAATCGAAAAGAACCTGCCAGGACAAGAATAATGACCAATGGGACAAAATAAGGATTAGTCGTCATTCGTCTGATGGTCTGGCCAAAGCCTGCAAAGCCATTTAAAAATTTAAAATTAAGCAAATCAAAAGGATTTATATAATCCCAAGACGATTTGATAAAAGATTTGATATTTTTTGTTTTATTCGCCACGTCTGCGACCTACCAGTTCCAGGATAATAAGAGGGCGGACAAAACGCCCCATAAAACTATATCGCTGGCCAACCAAACATCCGAGAGCAAAACCGCCTCTGGATTTCCGCCTAAATTCTTTTTATGCATAAGATAAAGGTATCTAAAAATACCGAACAGGACAAAAGGAATCGTCAACATCAACCCGTGCTTTTTTTCACTCGTAGGAGAAGTAAAAGTGTACAAAGAGTATGCAACCACCGTTGCGGAAGAGACCACCGATATCATTTGATCCAATAATCCTTCAGAATATTCATTTAGTATTTTGCGATGTTTTTGAGCATTCCCTTTCAATACCAAAAGTTCATGCCGTCTTTTTCCTAAACCAAGGAAAAGCGCAAGGAGAATCGTGCAGATAAGCAACCAAGGAGAAATGGTGAGATTAAGTACATAAGCACCAGCCGCAGCCCTGAGTACGAACCCAAAAGCGATAGTAAAAACGTCTATGATAACAACATGTTTCAATAAAAAACTATAAGCAATAAAAAGGAGCAAATAAACTAATAAGATGACGACGAAATCAATACTAAGCCATAAGGAACACAAGACTCCCAATAAAGCAAGGAACAACGAAACGAAACCGGCCAGCCTTGGGGCTACTGAGCCCCTAGCCAAAGGCCTTTTTGATTTCATGGGATGGTGCTTGTCTTCTTCCAGATCGACAATATCATTAAAAAGATAAATACCGCTGGTAACAAGACAAAAACAAATAAAAGCTACTATTGATTTTAAGGCCATCTGGACATTAAGGATGTTACCTGTAAAAATAAGCGCCGCAAATACCAATAGATTTTTAGTCCATTGTTTTGGTCTCATCATTTCCAAAATCGCCAGAGCTCCCATGTCTCACTCCTTTTTATTAGGTCAACAAAAAAAACCCGCACTGATTGGAAATGCATTGATGTAATGAGACACTACCGCCCTGTCTCCTTTAACTTCCAACCCAATGACATCAAACCTACAAGGAATATTGCTTAAATTCTTTCCTTGCACATAAATCATTGCCGCTTTGCTCATTTGCTTCTGCTTAAAAGCCGTCACAGCTTCTGAAGGATCGCCGAACTTCTTGTTCCGTCTGGTTTTGACTTCAATAAAAACCAACACATCATGGTCCTTAGCAATAATATCAATTTCTCCGCCCCTAATCCGGTAATTTTTTTCTAATATTTTATAGCCTTTTTGGGCTAAAAATACTGACGCAACCGCCTCCCCTTTCTTGCCGGTTTCTTGAGTTAATGAGTTATAAATAGCCATGACGATCAGACGATCTTCTTCAAAACACCAGAAAAAGTTTTCCGGTGGATCGGGCAAGGTCCGTAAGTCGCAATCGCCTTTAGATGACGGACAGTAGGATATCCTTTATGTTGGATAAAACCATATTGAGGATACAACCGATCATAATCTTCCATTAAACGGTCCCTTCTTACCTTGGCAATGATAGACGCAGCTGCGATAGATTCGCTCAGTTGGTCGCCGCATACTATCGCTTGTTGGCGAAAGGGTAAGTTGGGAATGATAAACGGGCCGTCCACAAAGACGCAATCAGGCGGCGTTTTTAAATCATTCAAAGCCTTGCTCATTGCCCTAAAGGTCGCTTGCAAAATATTAAGCTCATCTATTTCTTTTTCATCGGCCATTCCCACACCTATGGCTATGGCAATTTTACTGATTACTTGATAAAGGATCTCGCGGTTTTTGGGGGTTAGTTGCTTGGAATCATTAACACCTTCTATGGGATTTGAACGAGGGAGGATCACCGCAGCAGCTACCACAGGACCAGCCAAGGGACCCCTTCCAGCTTCATCGATACCAGCCACCAATTTTGCTCCGGCTCGATAGGCATCCTTCTCATAACACAATAAATCAGGATGCATTACCTTCCGAAAAGTCATCCCATTCCCCTAATGGACGAAGGATTCTGCCTCAGACCTAGTCAAGATTGGCTCTTTATTGCAATCTCTTCATTAGAAGCTGCTTGCTCTTTTATTCTGGAATCTTTACTGCTTTTGCTTTCCAAGTAATATAATTTGGCGCGGCGGACCTGTCCTCTTTTCACAACAACGATTTTGTTGATGAGCGGCGAATTTAAAGCAAAGGTACGCTCGACACCGACCCCATAAGAAATACGTCTAACCCTAAATATTTCCCTTAATCCTTCACCTTTCTTCCCAACTACTGTTCCTTCAAATATCTGCAACCGTTCCTTTTCGCCCTCTTTAACATTTAAATAAATCTTAACGATATCGCCGGGCTTAAAGTCAGTAGCGTTCTTCTTGATCTGCTCCTTTTCTAATAAACCAATATAGTCCATAAAAAACCTCCCATTCAAGCTTAATATTTTAGTTAACTCTTCTTGGTTAAAAAATCAGGCCTTCGTAATTTTGTTCTTTTGATAGCTTGTTTCTTACGCCACACTTCAATATTTTGGTGATTACCTGTAAGCAACACTTTCGGAACCTGCCATCCTAAATAATTAACTGGCCGAGTATAATGGGGAAAATCTAATAATCCACTATGGAACGAGTCGTTTGCCACACTTGACTTATTTCCAACAACGCCGGGTATCAAACGTGTAATAGAATCAATCATAACTGCAGCTGCAAGTTCTCCGCCGGATAACACATAATCCCCAACAGATACTTCCTCATCAACAAAATGCGCAGCAATTCTTTCGTCGACCCCCTCATAACGTCCGCAAATAAAAACCAAGCACTTTTCAGAAGATAATTCTACTGCTTTACGCTGCGTAAAAAGTCGGCCTTGCGGCGTCAGCAAGATTACCTTTTTATTCCTTGCTTTAATTGACCCTAAAGCCTTGACAATCGGGTCGCATTTTAAAACCATGCCGCCACCGCCCCCATAAGGGACATCATCTGTTGTGCGGTGTTTGTCTTTAGCAAAATCCCTTAACTGCAGAAGCTTAACTTCAACAATATTCTTATCTTGAGCTTTTTTAAAAAGACTGGAATTAACAAAACCCTGCAAAATTTCTGGAAATAAGGAAATAACATAGAACTTCAAGATTGTCTTTTCCAAAACACACTCACTCCTGCAGGACAACTTCCATTCTACCCAATTTTAAATCAACCTTCTTAACAACAGCTTTTAGGGCAGGAATTAATATCTCTTCCAGGTCTTTTCTAACTACATAAATATCATTGCTTCCCGTGGGAATAATTTCTTTAATTTTTCCAAGATAAGAACCCCGCAAATCAAATACCTGCAAACCAATAATCTGATAATAATAATAACGGCCTTCCGGCAAATTCTTGAGAAATTTCTTATCAATTGCGATAAAGCTTCCCGCAAACTTTTGGGCATCTTCACGCGACTTCAAGCATTCTAATTTAATGATATCCTTTCGGACTGCCTCGACAACTGCAGGAATTTTTTGGCCTTTCGGAACCAATAAAAACACTTCCTTTAATTCTGTCAGACGGCCAACAAATTCACTGCAACTTACGATCCGCGCCTCACCATTAACCCCGAATGCTTTTACTATTTGCGCGACTAAAACCAGATTTGTATGGAACAAATCTACTCCAAAACCTCTAGCATCACTCTCTTATTACTGCGAGCTGCCGCACACGCCAGTATTGTCCTTAGGGCCTTGATCGTTCGTCCCTCTTTGCCGATAATCTTGCCAATGTCCGGCGTTGAAACCCTGAGCTCATAGATACTGACTTTATCCCCATCAACCTCTTTAACTGAAACTGCTTCCGGAGAATCGACTAATGACTTTGCTATATATTCAATTAACTCTTTCATCGTGCCAATACCTCCTTTGGTGCTGGCTTGGTTACAAAGTTGCGGCTTACGCCTTCTTACTTTCTAAAAATATCTTCCACAAACCGCTTTTTTTAAAAATATTTTTGACAGTTTCAGAAGGAACAGCCCCTTTTTTTAACCACAAGATAGCCTTCTCGTCATTTATTTTTACAATTGGAGGGTTTTTTATCTGTTGGAAATAACCGACCATTTCAATGATTCTCCCCTCTTTCTTTTTTCGTGAATCAGCCACAACAATTCGAAAGAACGGCTTTTTAATTGTTCCCATTCTGCTTAAACGCATTACTGTTGCCATTGAAATGTCCCTTCCTTAAAGTTTTTAGTAAGTTTGGTAGAAAATTATATAAATAACAGCATAAAAAATCAATTCTAAATAATTAAATTACAAATAACTGTATGTCAGCCGCAGCTACAAAGAGATCCTACTAAGGAAGAGAATTCCGGTGATATGTGGGTTTTATTTGAACTAAAAACGACTGAACCTATCCAATTATTTATTCTTTTCCATCCAGTCTTTTAATTCTGCATTACCCGGATTCCAAAGCAGACTCTTATTATAGCTGGAGAAAGCCTCAGATTTCTGGCCTTTGCGCAGATAACAATGTCCCAAAACCTCGTAGGACTGCCACATCGTATCGTCATTATCGATACTATCCAATAAACTGGCTACGGCACCATCGTAATCCTTTTGCTGGTAAAATTTCAAACCTGTGGAATACAACTCTATAGCTTTCCTTCGGTCAATCAATTTACCAGTTGCAGTGGTAGGATGCTCAACCTTCCATTTCTTCAACCATTCTGAAAGCAGAGGATTGTTGGGATCTAAAGCCAGGGATTTTTCATAAGCAACAATGGCTTCTGTAAATTTATTCTGTTTAAGATAAAGATCGCCCAAGAACTGATAGGTCATGGCAAAATTGGGGTTTAACTGTATAGACTCATTATAAGAATTTAATGCTTCTTCATCTGCGCCCTTTTGGAAAAAATCTACCCCTTGTTTTAAAAGATTTTGGGCCTGAACCGCCTTTTTGTTTTCTTCCTCTTTTTTCTTAGCCGTAGCTACTGCTTCAAGAGAAGGGGTTGGCGTTGGTTTGGCTTGCGGGACTTCAGCTCCTGCAAAGGCTAAATTAATTGAAATATGCTGAACATTTCCCAAATCTCCCATAGGAATAAATGAATAATTTATTTCTTGATTCATTGCACCAAAACCTAAACCAAAAGTTGCCCCAGTCATACCCCCCAAAACATTAGGCATCCATTTATAACCTCCCCTGAAATTGATGCTTGAGGTATTTAACAAAATGCTGTATTCCGCGCCCCCTTGAATACTTAACCTCGCATCGGGCACTTGATAGTCTGCTTCGGCTCCAATAGTAATAATATTATCATTACCATTGATGACCCAGGAACCCCCACCCCGTCCGGTCGTTGGCAATGGAGATTCCTGACTAACATATTTCATTTCTCCTATCCCAACATTCTGTAAAGCCAAACCCAAACATAGAGGACTCTTCTTCGCCTTGAGCATTACCCCAACATCAAGTGCAAATACTGTACTCACAGTATCTGCGATCTGCTCCTGCACCACCTTAAGATCACCACCAATACTAAACCTGCTCCAAAGCAAACGTGAAGCGCCTATTGAACCCGACCAGTCCGCATTTGAAAATTCACCTCCTGCCAGACCGTTGATGTCTCGATACTGATCACTCGCCGATAAGTAAAATAAATTAATACCAAAACCACCCGTGTCATAAGGGGAAGCAAAACTGAAGTAACCGCCTCCCATTAATTGATATAAATCGATATATTCGACATCGATCCTTCCGCCAGTCAACATACTTAATCCTGCTGGATTATAAACCATAGTATTAGCATCATCAGGTAATCCGACAAAAGAGTCGGCCATGCTTGTAGGTCTGGCCCCTAAACCTAAACGCAGGAAATTGGCGGCACTATTGCCGGAATCTGCGCGGGAAAAAAGAGGGAAAAAACACAAAAAGCAAAAGAAGATACCAAAATTAAATAGAAATCTATTTATTTTTCGGGCCATATTTCAATAATTTCCCTCTAAGGATATATTAATAGATAATAATGATGTAAATAATAGCAAAAAGTTTACCCTAAGCAATAAAAGGAGGAAAAAATATATATCCCTAGAAAGGAGATGCTATTCCTCGGGATTTGATATCCGCTCGCAAAAGTCGCAAAGATTCTCCAACAAGGTAGAACGAACCGGTAATAACGACAATCTCATTATGTTGTGCTTTCTTTTTACACCATTTTATGGCACTTGAGACATTGGGAATTACTTCAATGTGCTCAAAATAATTTCTAATTATCTGAAATAGCTCATTGGGCAAGTAAGAACGTACGTTTGGTACTCGGGTAATAACCACAAATTTAGTTATAGTTCGTAAGATTTTAGCTATAGCATAAGCATTTTTATCCCTTAAAAGACCAAAAATCAGCTTAATAGCTCTTCTAGGAAATACCTCCTTAATTGTTTCACAGAGTGCAGCTATTGAAGCTACATTATGCGCCCCATCTAAAATGAATAGGGGTTGTCTGCCAATCATCTGAAATCTTCCTGTCATCCTGAGTGTTCGCCAACCCGAAAAACAATCTGCCTTCATCGTGATCTTTTTCTGTTGTTTAAGAACCTCCAAAACATCCATGGCCACAGCGGTGTTATCGACTTGATGCTTTCCTGGCAATCCCACATTAACTTTTATTATTTTTCCTTTTATTTTCCTAAAAGAACACTCTTGAAACGAACCTTTCAATTCCCTAAATACAACATGGAAGTCCTTGTCGGACCGATGCATCCTGCTGGTCTTCTCGGTACATTTTTTCTCTATAACTGCCATGACCTTACGTGTCTGCTTTGCGCAAACTAAATCAACTCCAGGCTTAATAATGCCAGCCTTTTCTTTGGCTATTGCCTCAATCGTATTGCCTAGTTCCATAGTATGGTCCAAACTAATCGGTGTTATAACACATATCTCGGGTAAAACAATATTGGTCGCGTCTAGTCTCCCCCCCAAACCAGTTTCCATCACGGCCCACTGGACATTCTCTTCTGCAAAAAACAAGAATGCTATAACTGTTAAAAGTTCAAATGTTGTAGGCGTCGCCGTAAAAACATCTTGATAATCACCTAATATTTTCTTAATACTGTTTGTAAACCAAATAAAGGCAGACTCTTGGATCATGATTCCTTGAGATTGGAACCGTTCTCTAATATTCAGAACATGCGGAGATAAGTATAGACCTGTTTTACATCCACAATGCATTAGAGCATTAGCCAGCATTGAACATATAGAACCCTTACCTTTTGTGCCAGCCACATGGATGACTTTTAATTGTAAATGTGGATTGCCAAATAATTGAAGGAGTCTATTCGTAACGTTAAGATTAAATATATTCTTTTGATAGCCAACCTTACTTATTTTTTCATAATTTGCAAAACTATCGAGATAAGTTACAGCATCATTAATATTATGAATCTTGCCAATCGTTTTCATAATAAACACCCTTGGGTTTATAGTGACTTGACAAAGAATCATTAATGAGAAAAGAAAGGCCTAAAATGCTCATGCTAAAAAATGCTATCAAGTAAAATAGTAAATTTATTATCTATTGATGGGAGTTGCGTCCCTGCGATTGGCTCGAATAACTGATTCCCTGCTGCCTGCAAATAGTCCTTATTTTTGACTCCTTATCCTTCAAGGCGCTGATCTTCTTCCTATCCTCATCAATGCCTTTTTTAAATTTAACTGCTTTCCCCTGCAGCAGCTTCATATCCTGAATCTTTTTTGCAATAAATTTATTATCTTTTCTATTCTCTAAATAATAATTTCGCAACTTATCATATTTCTTTTTAAATTCCTGAAAACTTTTTTGGGCAGTCTCAAATCCGTTCAAAAAAGAATGATAGTTTTCGTTAAAGTTATTGACCTTTAAATTCAATTCCTCATTCTTCATCGCTAATTTCAAATTTCGCCCTGTTGTAAAATGTTTAATAATTTCATCAGCATTAGTTTTTGCTTTCGCCCCTGACTCCCCACCTGCTTTCAATAACGCTAACGATTCGTCAACAATCTTTTTCACCACTGAAATATTCTTAATGAAGTCCAAGGATTCTTTGTCTGGGGTGGCGGTTTTCTTTGACTTCGATAAGACTTCTGATGAAGGGTAAAATAATAAACAAAGAATAGCAGGAATGGTTATTAAAACCCGCGGCAATCTCATGCCTACACACCTTGGCTGGTAATCATTGATGATTTGTTATTGAATTAAATAAAGGACGCCCAAATTTAGTTTCCCCAAAATGGTCAATCAAACCTTGAATTTCATCGGCGGAAAAAAATATGTCTAACTGCACCCCCACCTTGGCAATTGACCTGAGGAAATTTTTCGGGATTTGGAACTAGAATATAATACTCATTGGCCATTAACGGAGCATTCTCAATAAAAACAGAGAATTTACCTTTCTGGCTATAAGCTAAGAAAAGAGATTGATTGACAATTAAGTATGCCCTTTTCTTATAGGCCAGCACTAAAGCGTCTTGCATTCCAGACTTGGCCTCAATATACCAGTTACCTTTGGGTACAACATTGGCCCTTTGCCAGATTTCTTTTTCCATTAAACAATCTCCAGAATCATCTGCCCTGGAAACAAAGGGAGCTTTTACAAGGTATATTTTTCTCAAGGCAATATCCACATCAGATATTTTTGCTATTTTGGCAGGGTCTTCTTTGGGCCCTACTAAAAGAAAGGGGTCGGAAATTATCTTCCTGCTTGATAAAGCAATGCCGGAGCTTGTGGCTTGTGCAATTTCTGGCTGCCAGTTTGTAATCATTGCAGCTAATTTCCCTTTCATAAATAAATCCAAACTGGCTGAAGACTCTTGGCAAATTGGTTCAACAAGAGTTGAATATTTCTTTTCAAATAAAGCTATTAAAAGATTAATCATTTTGGTTTCACAAAGCTCGCTGCTAACACCAACCCTCAAAACTTCTCCCTGCAGAGAAACATTCTCTGGTTTTTCGTTAATAAATTGTTGAAGCACATCAGGCGTTGCTGTTGGTAAAGGCTTTGTCTTTTTCTTTGACTGGTTAGTTTTAGCATGTTGGGGCTTATGATTTTCCTTGTTTTTTTGTAGCTTGGGAAGAGGAGGTTCAGGCAGTTCCAATGCGGGAGGCTTTGGGCTTACAGCGTTCTGATTAGGGGCTGATATATTTGAAGTTGTGGAAATATCGATCGCCGAAGCTTTCTTCATTAATAGATCGGGCATTGGTGCTTCTGGTAAATTAACCGACGCACCTGGGGTTGGAGTAACCGTAATAAGCGTTGAATTACTCGGGGTAATGGTGCTTTGAAAAGCGGAAGAATCTCCTCCGGGTTCATTAGCAGTTTGGGTAACCTGACCTATACCATCTGAAACAGTCATCAATAAAAAAATAAAAAATGATAATCCAACAAAATATACTTTTGACGTCATCATTTAGAAACCCCTGGTATATTCTTTGTGTTTTGTTTTAAAAGATTAAGTATCGCTTCAAACACCGATTCGGGTTTAATCAGTTCCATACAATGTGGCTTCTTTTCACAATAATGCAAATAACACGGCGAACATTGAATAGGGCTTACAATCTTGACTCCTCGTCCATATGTCAAAATCTCATTTGGTGTTGTAGGACCAAATAAAGTTACCGTTAATTTTTTTAATGCAATAGCTAAATGCATCGCCAGCGTATCACCCGATACGATTAAATGGCAACAATTTAAAACAGCGGCAAATCTGCGCAAGTTGTTATTATAGCCTGTTTCCAGAATAGGTACTTTACAAATTTTCTTTAGGTTTTCGATTCCTTCCTGTTCCTTACCAGACCCAAAAACTAGGATTGTTGCTTTTAATTTTTCGTTCAACATGTCAACAAGAAAAGCAAATTGTTCAACACCCCAGGATTTATGTGCGAAAATGCTTCCCGCACCAGGATGGATTCCTATTACAAGTGTATTTCCTGATATTTTATTTTGCTCTTTAAATCTTTCGCCTACTGCTATCTCGGACTCTGTCAAATGGAAAACATACTCATCTTGGTCAAAAGAAAGATTTAATGTTTCGAAAACAATTTCCTGGTAACTTTTTTGATTAATTTTGAACTTCAATTCATCGGAAATACCTAAAGCAAATGAATAAGAAGCCTCAGGGTTGAGAGGATAGGGATTCCCTTCTTCATGCATACCGTATCCAAACTTTTCCTTGGCTTTTATAAGAGTGGCCAGACTGGTTCCCCTGAGCTCTTTGTCTAAAGATATCACTACATCAAATATTTGCAATTGTAAGGACATAACAGTTTCAAGATCATAGGAGAAGAGCCTATTGACATAAGGATTCCCCTCCAATAAATCTAACGACTCTTTTGATGTTAACCAACAGATGTAAGAACGAGGATATTTTAATTTTAGTTTAGGCAAAATAGCCGTAGTTCTTAGCACGTCACCCATAGCCCCTAACTTAATGATCAAAATCCTTTGCCCCATAGGAGCATAATGAGGACAGCCCTCGCAAAATAGATGGTAATGGCAAGGCTTCTCGCCTTTGAAATAAACGCAATCATAATTATAAAAAATTGCCTTTGAATAATCTTCCATCTTAACCCCTGTTCAATCACTTCAAAATTGAAACGAATTCAATTTCTTTATATCTTATCTTAATCCCTTAATATCTTTATACTAATTTACATTCTTCCCAACCCCCTATTCGACAAATATTTCATGAGGTAATATCTCTCTTGGGCCATCAGGAGATTTCCAAAAAACCTTAAAATATAGAGGAAAGTTGACCACTTTGGATTTTAAAGAAATATTATGCATCCCCTTTTTTAGACTTACCCATCCCATACGGTTATTATTGATGACAGGTTTTTGGTCAACAAAAAGCCAACTTTGTTCATCTGTTTCAAGGTCAAAACTATAATTCCCATCTTTCTTGACCTGTATTTTCCCTTCCCATTTTACCGACAAGGGAATCCCCCAAGGCAAGTTCGTTAAATATAATAAAAAAGGGTCTCGCACCTCCAAATCTGGCGCTCCTTTCCAATCTTGATTTTTAAAATATTCAGCTGTGATATAGTGACCATCCCAGATCGTACTTAATACATTCTGGGGGACTACAACAAAACCAACACTTTTTTCATTGGCCCCAACTGCTCGCATCCACTCAAGTGCCAAGCTACTTTGAATCTGATTTGAAATTGTTACTTTTATGCGATGCATTCCTTTTTGCAACAACACTCCACGGGAATCCGCAAAGGTTACCCGTTTATCGTCAAGCCATAGCGTGTTCTTATCATTTCCTTTTATGCGAAACTTATAAATACCGAACCTTTCACAATATATAAAGCCCTCCCATTCAACTGAAAAAGGCCTGCCAATTTTCTCTTTTTCCCAATCAAAAACAAAATATTGGTCAAGGCGTTCTAAAAATGGCTTCCGGGAAGAGCCAGGTTTTCCTTTAAAATACTTCCCCATCAAACCCTGCTTTTTATTAAACTCCTCCTTTGGCACAAGATATGATTTACAAAAAATATCGCCCCTAAGATCTTTATAATCCTTTTCTTGACCTCCAGGATAATATTTCTTTAATAGATCAATAACAGGAAAATAATGGGCATTGAAATAAAAGATAGAATCCCGGTTAGGCTGATCATGAATGGGAATATTTTCAGTAAAATCAAGCCACTGTGTTTCACAATTTTGCCCTGAGGTGAGAAAGTCTAACGATGGGTCGCCAAAGAAATTCATCGTTAAATATGCTCGCGCCTTGTTACCATGCCAGGCAACATCCCTGCTAATCGAGGTTCTATCCCCGGCTTGGTCGCCATAAACAGACATATTATTGACTTGGTTAAAAAATAATATCTTAAAGTTTAAAACAGCGATAATGCAAACTAAACCAACACCAAAAAGGCTAAAGACTTTGATCCCCTTACGGGGTAAAAGATAAACCATATTGGTTTCTAGTGATTCAAGAAAAAAACCAACAAATAACGGCGGGAGAGGCAAAACCGCAACTGCGTGTGCAAATCTTGGGTTATCTTTTGCAAAAATTGCTGGTAAAAGAGCGATCAAAAACCAAGAAAGACAAAAGAAATACCGTTCTTTTCTCCAGTTAAAAATAGCTAGAAACAAGCCAAAAACAAAGAAAATGCCGGCTACAAAATCTAAATAAGGTTGATTGGGCAAATTTATCCATCCAAGACTATCCCCATTGTTGTTGAACATAAAAAACTCTCTAAAACTATTTCCAAAAAATATACTAACAGATTGCAGCCAGGTGCTGCCGCTTGTAATAGTTCTACCGAGGATCTGCCCCCAAAATACCCCGGGATTAACATAAAGAAAGTAAATCATCGGACCAGTAACAAGTAACACCAGAAGAGTCACGAATAATATCGCTCGTGAATGCTGCCCCCAAAAATGTTTATTTTTTAGACTTAAATAAAAGGCTATAACACACAATAAAATAGGAAAAACTTTCGCTGGCACATAGGTATACAAACTGAGACCTAAAGCAAGCCCACCAAATATGTAATATATTTTCTTTCCTGTTACAAATGCTTTTAAGAAAAAATAAATCAAAAGGAGTTCAAAAAATATCAGATGCAGATCTAGAGTAAATCTAGAATAGTAAATATGCATTCGGTATGTTGCAAAAATAAGGGTTGCTAATAAAGCACTTCTAACACTCATAAGAATCTTTGCTATTCTGAAAAAGATGAACACCGATAAGCACCCAAATATTAGATGCACAAGACGCAAACTAAACTCACTGGGCCCAAGAATCTTGATAAATAAAGCGTTGAAACATAGTGGCAGCATAAACACATCACCCCAACCTGCCATAAACGGTGATTTTCCCCATCTTCCGTCGAAATTAATCGCAGGCCCTAAACCTGTAACAAGATAATTGATTTCCTGCCCCAAAATTGATTCGTCCGGAAACAATCCCCAAGGGAAAGAAGTAAATTTATAAATTCGGAACAAGACACCCACACTCAGGATAATGGCCAGAAATATCTGTGTTTTTTTAGGGGAAAGATAATTATCAGGTGATTTCATTTGATTGGTATTTTTATTAAAGAAATACAAGAATATTAGGGCTAAAGAAAATAGAGGTAATCCGTAGGGCAAGCTTCGCTTAAAGTCGTAACCCTTATAAATATAAAATTGACCCCAAAATCCTAAAACTAAAATGAAAATTATTACAGCAGGAATCATGCCTTTGCGACGCCAGGCCTGAGAAATTTGGGAATGCGACCGCGAATGGCCGAAATAATTGTTGGTAACTGCCTGACTTTTCCAGGGGAATACCCACGAAAAACCGACTATACTTACGATATAACTAAGGACCCCAACCGCGGATATCCAAAAAACACTTAAATATCCTAACAACAAAAATAGGCAACAAATCAAAAACCAAAACCACTGTTCTTGAAATATATTTCGTTCGGTTCGCTGGAACAACAGATATTCTTTCTTTTGAAAAACAAAATAAACGGAACTAATCAAGATTAGATAGGTTAATATAATTAAAGAAGGTTGGTTGGTGAACGAAAATAAAAGGTTCAGTACGATCGCGGCAATAGCTATAAAAACCCCGATTTGCCAGCCCATAACCGTGATGCTAAATCCGTTTCCCTTTCCAATCTTAACAATATTCTTGAAGTACAATGCTTTTCCTTTTGTGATCCCTAGTAGTATAGAACCTCTGTTGGGACAGCTTCCTTTTGGGTTATATTAGGTGGACACCAGAATAAAGTAAGTCCAAGATAATCCATGTGTATATGAGATTTAATGTGAATAGAATGAACGCCGGCATTTAAGAAAGTTGCCCCTTCCCTATAAGACCAATCCCTGCTATCCCCACCATTGTCGACAATTAACTTATTGTCTATATAAACCCAGTTGCCCTGATTGGAATTCGTTCCAAAAATATAACGACCGGATTTATCGATTTTAATTTTTCCGATCCATTCAACAGAAAAAGGAGGCCATAATATCGGCGGTAAAGGAGGCTGGGCGCTTGCGGTATTGTAAACTAAAGCAGGAACATTTTCTTCAGCAACAGGTTCTCCAGTCCAATCTTGGCTCTTGTAAAATATCGCCTTCAAACCATGAGGATACCACTCCTTTGTTAAATAATTCCTAATGATTGGCTCAAATTCCATCTTGGCACCTTGGAATTCTGGTTGTTTCCATTCTAAAACAAAAGTTCCCTTCCGGTCTTCAGAACAGGTGATTTTTATCGCATGCCCTCCTCTCGCTAACAATACTTGTCCCTGGGGAATATCGTAAGCCATGCCCGCATCATCGGTTTTTCTCATGACTATTTGTTTGTCATCTATCCACAAAGAGGCATGCGACGATCCCAGAAAACGAAAAACATGCACTCCATAGAACTTTGAGTAGAGGGCACCTTTCCAAACCACAGAAAAAGGCACTTGTATTTTCTGGACGCTCCAGTCGAATTTAAGGTCCTTATCAAGTTGCGTTTTAATCACTTTGCCGCTTAATTCCTGCCCTTGGTGGTAGGTTCCCATGAGACCTTGCAAAGAATCGACATCTTCCTTCTTAACTTGATAAATAAATCCCCTTAGACCATAGTCAAAAACTCCGGTCCGCTTAAAGGGATCAGGCAAAGCTTCATACTTTCCATTAGGGTAATAATGCCCCATCAAAGATTTAAGGGGTAAATAGGTGCTACGCAGAAAATAAACCGCATCCCTGTCCGGGGGGTCATGGACCGGCAAATTGTCAACCGGGTTAAACCAGGAAGGCTGGGTGTTCTTGTGATAACCAAGAAAGTTTACCGAGGGGTGGCTGAAGTAATCAACAGAAAGATAGGAGCGGCTGGAAGCCCCCAGCTGTGCAACACGTTGAGCTACCAAAGTCCGGTCTCCGGCAAAAAAATCATATGTGGACGAACTAATGGGTTGCTTGGCGTAATATCCAAAATAAGCTAAATAATTACCCGCGCAAAGTACAACAAAGAAAATAACGAGCAAGATACCTATAAGTATTTTCCTTTTTGAAAAATGGACAAGCCACCTTTGTGCTCTTATGACAAACACATCAAGAAAAGCACCCATTAAAAGATATACCGCAGGTAGGCTGACTATCGCCCTTCTCTCGCACGGCGCTCCCCGAGCAAAAGCACAGGGGATAAGCCCAAGTAAAAACCACCAAAATATAAAATTATATTTTGGTTCAAACCACCTCGACAAACAGACCCCTAGGCCCAAAACAAAGAATATTCCTCCCAAAAAATCCAACTCCCGTATCCCTATAGGGTTGCTTAAAAGCTCTTCGTCCCCTCTCCAGTTGTACATAAGAATCGTTTTAGCCCAACTCCCCCAAACAGTAACTCTGCTGTCTTCTTTCATCTGACTGAACACAGTATAGGAGGATATGTGGCCGCTGGCTGATCCCCAATGATTGAAAAGCCATAGCCCCATAGGCCCAAAAACCACGCCGCTTACAATTAAAAATAAAAAAACATTTTTTACATAAGTTCTCAAGAAAAGAGGATCGCTCAAGATCAAAAAAAGAAGGAACACGAGAGGAATGAAGGGGATGATCCTTCCAGCGTAATATCCATGCAGACTTAATGCAAGCGATATACCCGCCAAAACAAATGGAATTTTCTTTTGTGTTTCTAAACCCCTCCATAAAAAATAGAAAGACATCAACTCGAAAGTAACTATTGGCATGAAAATGGGGATCTTGCTGTTATGGAGATGGACACGAGAGGCTGTCAAAAAAGCCGTTACGGTCAAAGCCACCCAAGGGTGAAAGAACTTTTTAGCTATAAAATAAAAGAAGGGGATGCAGAGGAGCCCCATGATTATGGGAGGCAAGCGCATGACAAACTCGCTGACGCCAAATATTTTATAGAACAAAGCATCAAAGAAATATAATCCTAGGGGTATATCACCCCAACCTACCGTAATAGGAGTTGTATATTTTCCATCCAGGATGGCTAACTTGTCTAGGGCAGGCCAACATTCATCTTGATAGATTCCGCCCGGGAAAGTATTTAACTTATAAATCCTGACAAATGCCCCAAACACGATAAGAACAATCAATAAAATTCCTTCGACTTTGGGTGTTATGACACCTAGGCTCACCTCTGTGCGCAGCCTGTCCTTTTTCATAAGATTAAAAGAAGAAAAACCTACTAAGACCATGGCTACGAAAAAGAACACTATTCCACCTTTTGGTAAGCTCTCCATTTTATCCAGGTCCACTAAATGTTGAGCAAAACAGGCTATAAGGATAGCAATCAATAGAGCAATATCCCTGGGAAAATCCATGGTTTTGGATATTGCATTGCCAGAATCAATATCGGCTTTAACGTAGTAACCACTGCTAGGAATGAATGACCTTGGATAGCCCCAAACAAATAAGATGAGACCTAAACCGCAGGTAGGGAAACCAAATAATATCTTTTCAGAAACTACAGCAAAAAATCCGATTATAGTTAATATTATCCCTAGTATTAACGAAAATATTTTGGCTTTTTGTAAAGCTGCAGCGCTATGGCCTTTTTCAACAATTTCTTTCGGGTGGTCCCCTTTTTGCTGCCCAAGGTTGCCGATAAACCTGGAAACCCATTGATAAATGGCAATAAAAGAGAAAGATTTTTTGCCTCCGGCTATGAAATAAAACCCTGCGGCAATCACAAAATAACTTATAATCGGCAACGCGGCGACTTCGGACCACACTCCGATCAAATTGACCAAGATAGCCAAGGCCACAAGCCCTGCCCCAAAATGCCAATAGGCCAGCGTAAAAGCGCCCCAATTGAATCTGTTTTTCCTTTGCAGCTTACGCATTCGATCAAAAACCCCTTGTTTAAAAGTTTATTAGCTGATGACCCTTCATATTTTTTTAGCGGCAAGACCATTGTGCCAAGAAAATCCGCGGACGTTTACTCTGACAGAGGCCCAAATTTTAAAATACGGTTATCTCTGTAGTTAGTCAAATAAAGAAAACCGTTCTTATCAAAAGCTATCCCGGATAAAGCACCTAGCTTTTCTTGCGGGGGATCGATCCACATTTTCAGCGGTTTTAAATCCTTGTTTAAAACCCAAAGCCTGCCGGCCTCATCAAGGACATAAAGGTTCCCCTGGGGGCTCAAAATATTACGCCGCAAATTAGCCCCAACGTCCTTTGACGGTTTCCAAACCTTTAGAAACTGTCCTTTGGCGTCGAATTTTTCTATTCTCTGGTTACCCTGGTCCACAACATAAAAATTCTTTTGTTCATCTACGGCAATTCCAGACGGATCAACCATCTGTCCCTTTTTGCGGCCATTTTGCCCAAACATCGTTGTAAAATCCCCATGGCCGCTAAATTTATGTATATTCGGCCCCCCAGCGTTGGAAACCCATATATTCCCATCTAAATCAACGGTTATGGAAAATGGCCCGTAAAATCCACCCTGGAATTTACTAACAAAAATTCCATCTTTATTAAATGTTTGGACTCTATTATCGACCCAGTCAAGAACCAAAATATTATCTGATTTATTTACAGTTAGGCCACATGGTCCTTGAAATTGGCCATCCTTTGTTCCCTGTCCCCCCCATACTTTTAGGAACTTGCCGTCTGGGTTAAACTTCTGAATTCTGCAGTTTTTAGTATCAGCAACATAAACATTGCCCTCAAAATCACAGGTTATATCCCTGGGTTCATTAAACTGGCCTGGCTTAGGTCCATAAGAACCCCATCCCTTAATATAAGGAAGCGGAAACTGTGGCGGAGGGGCCTGATTTGAACTTTTAGCCATCCAAAAAAACTGGAACGCCCCTATTAAAACAACTACAACGATAGCAATTTTAATAGGGGTAGGCAAACCAGAGGACTTCTGGGTTTTTGGCTTAGTTTTAGCAATATTACGTTTTTGATGGCTTCTGGCTTTGGGCATTATAATGCCTCCTGTTCTTTAGGATAAGTTGACCACCATCATAGCACTTTTTTAAGGACCAACTTTGGGCTCATTATCCAAATTAGGCTGCCACTTTACCTTACCAAAAGCAGTGCTTTTTTCGGCATCTTCCATAAGGGCTTGAATCCTGTTAGTATCTGTACTTCCCCACCAGTTAGACCCTGCGTCCAACTCTGCAGTAGCATGATTAGCCAAATTAAGGCTGTTTTCCGAGAAGCTATTATTCTTCAAGGTAATATTTTCAAATCCCTGTATAAAGGCCCCTATCCGATTATTGGCGATTTTATTATTCGAAACTGTCGCCGAGGAGTCCTTGAACCAGAAAGTAAGGGCTCTTTGATTAGAAGTGATTATATTGTTCTCAATAGTGGGATTGGCCGCATGTCCAACCTCGATGCCGCCTCCGTAATCAATAGTACAATGGGAAATTGCGGGAGAAGAATACTGGCAAATGATCCTACCTCCGGTAATCTTGCAATAACTCAATTTGGAATCGGATGCACTTCCTTTTGCGAAGTAGATGGCGCCCCACGACTGGCCCTTGCCTGGCTCGAACACGATTGGTTGATCGCTGGTTCCGACCGCTATGATCCTGCCCCGGATGGAGATGTCAGTGTTTTCTGTGTTAGACGAAGTAACTTCTCCTCCCATGGTCTCATTGACCCTGATCTCTGTTCCTGGCAAGATGGTCAAGGTAGCGCCACTCGCTATAAGAAGGTCGCTATCGATCACATAGGGGCCGTATTGCGGTGACCAAGTTGTGTCTTGGGTAATGGCGCCGCTCAAAAGGCTGTTGGTCTGGGCTGACAGGATAACAACCTCCACTCTCCGGTTTTTCAACTTGCCTTCGGGCGTATCATTGGAGGCTATGGGTTTGGTATCTCCATAACCCTGTGTGCTGACACGGTCAGAGGCGATCCCCTTACTGAAGAAATATTGGGCAACCGTATTGGCGCGCGCCTGCGAGAGACCGATATTATCCCTGAATTTTCCGCCTGGCAGGATAGGAGTATTATCTGTGTGTCCTTCCAGCAAGAGGTGTGAATCTGGGTATTTTTCTTTTAGTATCTTTACGCCCTCATCTAGGATCGTCGGAGCCTCTTTGGAAAGAACATCTGAACCCGAGGCGAACAAAAGTTCGCTGGGCAGCTTGATGACAATGCCTCTTTTCTCGTGTTCTTCAACAATTGCATGCAGAAGTTCGAGTATTTTTTTCTCGCTTACAATAGTATTCCCCTTCTTATCTGTGACAATGAGCTGGTAGGAATAATATCCCATCTCCGCAGGTCTATCTCTGTCAAAACGGCCATCCCAAATAACATGGTCTGGCACGACGCGGCCAACTCCCGAAAACTGCCTTACTAATTCACCAGCGGAATTCTTGATCTCTATGACCCATTTACTTAATGGCTCTGTGATTTTGACTTCGGTATCAAAGGTGACCTGCGGATCAGGCAGCCATGCTTTTTCAGGGCCCGTAATATCCACAACGTTCTCAGGCGGTAACCAATGCAGGGATAAGGAGAACTGGTTGGTAGTCCCTAGGTCGGTGAAAGGAGCATAGGCGTAGTCCAAGCGGCACTGGAGGTCGCCCATAGGAAAATAATAACCAAACCCGAAGTTAGCCTGGTCCAGGGCTTGGATATCGGCATTGGCCCCACCGCCGCATCTAAATGAGAACTGTTGCCCATTCAAACGCAGACTAAGCTCCGTTCCGGCCCTGATCCTCAAAGTATTATCTGACTGGCTGATGCTGTCTACAGCCACAAGAACCTGTTTATTCAATGCGTATTGCGCAACTCCGATACGCCATTCTAATGGCATTGGACTATCTAACACTGGCGTACCGATATTTCTAAGGCTAGCGCCAAACCTTGTTTGCAAGTTGGGCAACTCATACAAATAGCCGAGGTCCAACGCTGCGGCATAGGTTTTAGAAATATCTAATTGTTGAAAAAGCCCCTTGCACGCCACCCCTATGGAAGAATTCTTGAAAAAAGGTGATTCTTCATCAAAATAAATCAATCTTGTTGAATAACTGGCGATAAGCAAGTACTCTGCGAACTGGAAATTGCCGCTGGTGCCGGCATAATTGCCAAAAGCGTCTTCCCAAGTACGCGGCTCGGGATCCATACGGAGATTGCCAATGCCTAAACCAAAATAACCATAAAATAAAGGATTTTTTTCGCCGTAGGTTAGAAAATCATAGTTCATGCCTTGTAAATACATATGATGGAGCAACGCAATTTCACGGGTGTCCATCAATGATAATCCAGCGGGATTGTAAAGGATAGCGTATGAATCGTCCGATACGGCTGTATAGGCCCCATCCATAGCAGTGGGCCTGGCTCCTTCATTTATTTTAAGAAAATTTGCTCCAGTCGTTCCAGCACTATTTTGTTGGCCAAATGATGGGAATGGATTAGAAATAATAAGGATAAAAAGGAATGAGATGTACCACCGGCAACTATTCTTTATGAAGTAATAAAAGAAAGTTCTAATAGTTTTTCTCCTTAAATCCCCTATATAAAATAAAAGGCAAAATATATTTATTAAACTATAGCAAAAAAAACATTGAATGCAATTTTTAGCCCTTAAAAAACAATATAATTTTGTAGGAGTTAGCCCGGAGAAAACACTTATATGGACCTGCTTAACTAATATGATAGCCCGGGCAACATCTCTGTCTAATACCTATCGGTATCGCCTATTAAAATCTTACTGTTCCCTATTATTTAATAATAACGACCTTCACCGCAGTTTTGAAGGTCGGCCCTGCCGCCAATGGCTGGGCCTCAACAGCTGCAATATAAACCCCTGAAGCCACTGCATTCACATCCCATGGCAAAACTTGGGTCCCCATCCCTCCCGGCGACCTCAAAGTAATGATCAAATTCCCTGCTAGATTATAGATATTGATCCTCAAACTCGCGCTTTGGCTCAGGTCAACCTTGAAATATATGGTTTGAGTCCCCCCTGCCCTATAGGGATTAGGATAAGCTTTGGCTCCAAATGGGGCATTGGTCGAGGCTTGCAGTACCGTGACGCTCTTGGCAAAGGTTACTCTCCCCCCGTGATAGATTTGTTCAGCCTTAATGATAAATTCACCGTTCTGCACCATGTTACCCAAACCGGTGGTTCCGTCCCAGGTGATCCTGCTGGGTGTCAAACTTCCCCCGCTGTCGGAAAGATACAACCCGCTATCCCCCAAAGCCCCTATCCCCACGGTCCCATTCTGACTGCTACCGGCCAGAAGTAGGTTGCTGCTCAAAGCTATTCCCGTCAGCTCACCCGAAGTACTGTAGCCCTGGTAGATCACTTTGACCAATTCGCCCGACGGCGTATAAATGGAAATACTGAGTTGGTTCCCCAGGCTCGTTACCGTAATACTGTTGAGGAAAACGGTAATGTTGCCGGACTGGTTGACTTCGGACTTCAAAATGTAGGTTCCAAGGGTAACAGCATTACCCAGGTCGTTAGTTCCATCCCAGCTCACATGCCACTGCCCCTTCTTGGTGGTTAAGATAATATCCAGAGGTACCCCCGAGTTCTCCACAAAAGCTCCGCTACCGCCAAGGGTAATGGTAAGGTCGCTTAAATTGCCGAAAACCACTATCGTCCCTAGGGTTTTAACCAGCTCGCCATTATTGGCATAAATTCTGAGATTGACACTGATGGCCGGAGGCGTAGGCGTAAAAGTGCCAGAGGAAGTCAGAGTATAGGTGACCGTAAGTGTGCGGGAGGATGTATTCGTGGGTAAAGGAGTGGTGGTACTGGTGGCCGTCGAGGTGGATGTACCCGTGGCGCTCTGGGTAAAGGTCACGGTCGCGGTTGCTGAATTGGTACTGGTTAAAGTTATCGTAGAGGTCGGCGAGGTGGTCCAAGTATAGGATTGGGTATTAGTGGGCAGTGGGGTACCCGTCTCGGTGGCTGTACAAGACGAAGTGGCCGTAGAAGTTTGAGTAAAAGTTATGGTCACGGTCCCAGTATCGGTGCCGGTTAAAGTCGCCGTTGCGGTAGGCGAGGTGGTCAAGGTATTGGACTGGGTATTGGTGGATTGCGGGGTCGCCGTCTCGGTCGCCGTACAGGAAGAAGTGGCTGTGGCAGTCTGGGTGAAAGTGATTGACTCGGTGACAGTATTGGTAGCGGTCGCAGTATTAGTGAAGGTATTGCTAATGGTAAGGGTATTGGACACTGTATCAGTAAAAGTTGCTGTTGCAGTGGAGGAGGCAGTAACAGTCTCGGTCCCTGTAGAGGATGGGGTAACGGTCATGCTGGCCGTGAGCGTGGGTGTTGCGGTCGGCGAGGTCGTGGGTGTACTGGTAGCTGTGCCCGTATTGGTGGCTGTTGGTGAATCGGTGACCGTGGCCGTTTCGGTCCCCGTAATGGTAGCCGTGGCCGTAGAGGTTACGGAGATCGTATTGGTAGCGGTTGCGGTGACCGTAGCTGTGGACGTAGCTGTAGCTGTATTGGTAGCGGTAGCCGTAGGGCTGGTGGTAGCCGTGTAAGTGGCTGTGGCCGTTGCCGTGGCGGTTTGGGATTGAGTTAGCGTGCCGGTGGCTGTGCCCGTGTTACTGGCTGTGGACGTAGCGGTACCTGTGGCAGTGGTAGTAGCGGTAGCTGTGGAAGTAGCCGTACTGGACGGTGAAATCGTATCGGTAAACGTGGCCGTGGCCGTAGCTGTGGATGTTGATGTGGCTGAATTGGTAACTGTACCGGTGGCACTGGCCGTGGACGTAGCTGTAGCCGTAGCTGTGATTGTAGCTGTGGGTGAAGTGGTGAACGTAGCCGTAGCCGTGGCCGTGCTGGTAGCCGTGGCTGTGACCGTGGCTGTGGCTGTGGTCGTGGCGGTCTGGGATTGGGTCAGCGTACTGGTGGCTGTGGCCGTACTACTGGCTGTGGACGTAATCGTAGCTGTGGCTGTGGTAGTAGCGGTACCTGTGGAAGTGCCCGTACTGGTCGGCGAAATCGTATTGGTAAACGTGGCTGTGGCTGTGGACGTGGATGTTGATGTGGCTGAATTGGTAACTGTACTGGTGGCACTGATTGTGGACGTAGCTGTAGCTGTAGCCGTGATAGTAGCTGTGGGTGAAGTGGTGAACGTAGCTGTAGCCGTGGCCGTGCTCGTGGCCGTGGCTGTGACCGTAGCTGTGGCTGTGGTCGTGGCGGTCTGGGATTGGGTCAGCGTGCTAGTAGCTGTGCTGGTAGAACTGGCTGTGGACGTAATCGTAGCTGTGGCAGTGGTAGTAGCGGTAGCTGTGGAAGTGCCCGTACTGGTCGGCGAAATCGTATTGGTAAACGTGGCCGTGGACGTAGCTGTGGATGTTGATGTAGCTGAATTGGTGACCGTACCAGTGGCACTGGCCGTGGACGTAGCTGTAGCCGTAGCTGTGATTGTAGCTGTGGGTGAAGTGGTGAACGTAGCTGTATCCGTGGCTGTGTTGGTGGCCGTGGCTGTGACCGTAGCTGTGGCTGTGGTCGTGGCGGTCTGGGATTGGGTCAGCGTACTGGTGGCTGTGGCCGTACTACTGGCTGTGGACGTAATCGTAGCTGTGGCTGTGGTAGTAGCGGTACCTGTGGAAGTGCCCGTACTGGTCGGCGAAATCGTATTGGTAAACGTGGCTGTGGCTGTGGATGTGGATGTTGATGTGGCTGAATTGGTAACTGTACTGGTGGCACTGATTGTGGACGTAGCTGTAGCTGTAGCCGTGATAGTAGCTGTGGGTGAAGTGGTGAACGTAGCTGTAGCCGTGGCCGTGCTAGTGGCCGTATTAGTGGAGCTTGCCGTAGGGGTGGCTGTAGCTGTGGGTGAAGTGGTGAGCGTAGCCGTGGCCGTGGCCGTGCTGGTAGCTGTAGCCGTTGCCGTGGCTGTCTGGGACTGGGTTAGTGTGCTGGTAGCTGTACTGGTAGAACTGGCCGTGGATGTAGCGGTAGCAGTAGCCGTGGCTGTAGCTGTCGGTGAGGTGGTGAGCGTAGCCGTGGCCGTGGCCGTGCTGGTAGCTGTAGCCGTGGCCGTGGCTGTCTGGGACTGGGTCAGTGTGCTGGTGGCTGTACTGGTAGAACTGGCCGTGAATGTAGCGGTAGCTGTAGCCGTGGCTGTTGCTGTCGGTGAGGTGGTGAGCGTCGCCGTGGCCGTCGCCGTGCTGGTGGCTGAGGCCGTTGCCGTGGCTGTCTGGGACTGGGTCAGCGTGCTAGTGGCTGTACTGGTAGAACTGGCCGTTGCTGTGGCTGTAGCTGTCCTTGTGGCAGTCGCTGTAGTTGTCGCCGTACTTGTTTCGGTAGCCGTTGAAGTGGCATTGGTAGTCGCTGTTTGGGTTGCTGAATTGGTTGCCGTTGCCGTATTTGTTGCTGTTGTGGTCGCTGTAGCCGTGGCTGAGGGCGTGGCAGTGAGTGTAAATGTCGCCGTGCAGGTGGGAGCGCAGGGGCAGGCTCCTTCTCCGTTGCTTACCTGGAAATCAGCGATGCTATCAAAACAGCTATAGAATCCCTCAGTGCATCCCATCGATGCTGTAGCCCCAAAACAAAATAGCGAGTTTCCGCTCCAGGCCGGCGTGAAAGGCGTATAAAGTGTGGTTTGCACCAAAACATCGTTGAGGTATAAATATAAATTAGTTCCATCCCACATCATTCTTACTTTCAACACAACACCATTTCCAAACAAGGTATTCTCGGTTCCAGCGGGAACAGTATAAGCTCCGCTGCCGCCAGCCGCCGCATAGGTAAATTCCAAACAAGTTGCGCTACACGCCGTATAAATAACAAAATTAAATGGCGAATCACAGGAGGAGGGGTTATCACTTACCTCAAAGACATATTCATAAGCATGACCCAGCCACTGGGCGCTAGCCCAAGTCTGTCTGGCAGCCCAGCTCATGTTTGACTTCAGGTAGAAAGTAACATCCCCGCCGCAGGTACTGAAAATATTGCCTATTTCCGGGCCCGACCAGCTCCACCATCCTGAATTGCCAGTTTGCCCGCCTGCGCCGAACCATACGCCGTCCGTGCCATTCTCAAAAGGACTGAAGTTTACAGAACCCCCTGCATTTAGATTGACCGTGCCTTGATACCCCTTGGTGGGAAAGACCGGATTACCATTGGCAGTTCCGCTGGGTTCTTCCGCGCTCTTCCCCGCTATATACATCTGCACGCAGGGGGGGTTAAAGGGCGTAACCGTAGGAGTGCTAGTGTTGGTCACTGCTACGAGACATGAACAGGATGCCGCGGAAGTAATTTGGAAATCAGCGATGCCGTCCATGGCAGGATGATATTGCGGAAAAGGATTAGCACTGGCCCCCAGGTTAAAGAGATTGCCAGCCCCCCAACTGGGGGCTTTAGGCGCGTAGGCGTGGGAGGCTATGAGCTGGTCGTTCCAGTAAAAATAGACGTTCGAACCGTCCCAGTGCAGTCGCACTTTGGCTGCGACATTCAAACCAAAATTAGAATCGTTTAACCCGTTCACGTAATCACTAAAAACAGTTGAATCGCAGGCATAGTTGAATAGTATCCAACCGCCTCCCGAGCTGATCGAGGAAATATTGAATGTCCATAATTCAGTGCCGCTATTATCCGTGACATCAAAATACTCGGATTGTCCCCTGTTTCCCGCGTTTGCCCAGCTGTAATTGGATTTGATATAGAACGCGATGTCCCCGCCGCAAGTGTTGAAAAGATATTGAACCGGATAACTTGACCATTTCCAGGAAGCGCAGTTAGGCCCGCTTCCTGCGAAATCTATCCCATCCGTCGGGCTGCCCGCAGGCTCAAAAGGATCATAAGTAATGCTTCCCGAGTTCATCACAGTACCCGGGGGACCCGTCTGAGGGTTGACCGTTGAACCCGAAACCTCCGAACTTTTGCCATCGGCCAAAAATTGAACGCAGGAATAGGTAAAAGGTGTGGCTGTAGGCGTCGGCGTAATCGTTGATGTGGCTGTCTGCGTAGGCGTTGGGGTGCAAGCAGAACCCGTCAAAGCCAGGTCGTTAAAAAATATGGATACACTGGGCGTATCGCATTCGATTTCCACGCAATCTATCTGACTAAAGTTATTGGGGTTTAGGATGCCGTTTGTAAACCCGTCGTATCCGGTAGGACTGGCCAGCATTTGCAACTGGACAGTTACTTGAGTCCAGGTTGTTGGTGGAAGGGTCAGCGTACTGCTGCTAGACCAGGTAAAATTTGAGTTATCGTCCCTTAAACCTATACGATATTGAACCGGTGAGCTGGAGGTTGTATACATCCAAACTGACACAGAAGTATAGCAGGACCAATCTTGGGGGACACCTGTGATATCCTCAACTTTTATCTGCAGATCATCACCGGTTGTTGCCGGAAAATCCGCTTCTAAAGATTGGTTACAGTTACCCGTATCGTAAACATAGGTGGAATTTTTAACAATATTTACAGCACCAGTCGGCAAACAAAAGTAACCGCACGGGTCGCTGTGTATAGAACACCCATTCATTCGGTCCAGCATTGGATTCGGGTCAGTATAGGCCCAGCCAATAGAGGGTAGCATCAGGAATCCAATGAGCAGGACAAGCAAAAGGCGGACCCAAACAGGGCGGAATTTGGGCGTAGCTCTAGCGTGTAAATGGAAAATTGGCTTTAAATTATCGGTTTTTTTCTTAACAGCATCCTCCGGCATGCCCTTATTCCTGTTTGGCCCAAAAAATTTATTCACAGCATTCCCTTTTCTCAATTGTTTCCTAGATACCGTAAAACTCTCCCCTTAAAAAGGTGACCTTACATGCCCTCCGGACTCATGCCCCGTAGCCCTGCCCTTATTTTTGTATCCTGTCTTCCGCGTCCTTCAACAATGCCTTGGTCCTTTCATTGTTCGGGTCAATAGCCAGGGCTTGCTCATAGTATTTCTTGGCGTTTTGGAAATTCCCGTGGAGATATTCGTCGTATCCCTGCCGGGTCAGGTCTTTGCTCAAAGTCGTGATAGGCTCCTTGTTGTCCTCCAGCTTGTCTTTGGCATCTTTGCTGTCAGGGTCTAATTTCAGGATCTTGCACCAGTCTTTGGCCGCGTTATAGACATCCCGGTTCTGCATGGCGATGACAGCCTCCATGTACAGCTTGGTGATCTTGGTTTGGCGTTCCTGCTTGATGGCGGCAATGGCATCCAGGGCCTGCTGGTTACCCGGATGGGCGGCCAAAACCCATTCCCATTCCATCAGGGCCGCGACATAGTCTTCCTTGCTCAGATCGTCCTGGGCCCTCTTGCTGTACTCATCCACCGTGCCAGCCACTTTTTTCAGGTAGTTATCCGCGTTGGCGATCCTCCTGTCCACCGAAAGCAGCTTGGGGTTGAGTTCTTTGGCCTTTTTCCATTCCAAGATAGCTTCCACGTATTTCCCGCTTTGGAACAACTGGTCCCCTGCCGCGACACGCTGGGAGATCTCATCGGACTTCTGCTCTTCTTTGAGTTCAGATTCGGCGGTCGAGATCCAGCGCTGCACCTTTTTCAATTTTGGCTTGATCTGGAGGATCTTTTTCCAGGTTTCGATGGCGGGCTCCAAAAGACCCTGGTCGTAATAGATCAACCCTTGGGAATACAGGTCGTCGAGAGCTCCCAGTTTCCCGCTCCCCACTTCCAGCTCCCCAAAAGCCATGGTGGCTGAAATGCGCTGGGTTACCCCGAGGTCGCCGTAAGGAATGTAGGCATAATCGATACGGTAGCTCTCGTATTGAAATCCAACGCCCAGGGTCAGACCGTTGAATGCCCCCAGGGGGGGGCCCCCGATCTTATACCCCGCCCTCAAAGCGACCATCCTTTCCCACCACCACTCCACCCCGCAATTCAGGTACGTCGTCTCGTCCAGATATTGGATCAGGTCCACCACGTCGATGCCGGAATCCCATTCATAGGCGACCCCTAACCTCAGCGCCACGGGAAGCATGCTGGCGGTGGAGGACTGGGTAATGGGTGCGCCCAGGTTTAGCAGGGACATCCCCACATTGACCCCTTGGAGGGATGTTTTGTAGGACCCTCCCAGGTCCATGGCCAGGTAATCATAGGCGCTGACCCCGGAGATGTACAAACCCACCATCTTCAGGCTTCCTCCCACGAGCATCTGGTCCATCCAGCTGCCCATCGGATACAGATACCCCAGCTTGGTCCCATAGCTGACGGTCGCCGCGAAATCTCCCGAGGTGACTGAGGCCTCGATCCCGTTCGTGTTGTCAAACTGGGGCACGTTCAGGAACATAAAGCTTCCCGCCACCGCGCCCACCCCCACAGGCTGGGCTAAAGACACAGCTTCATAAGTGGTGTCTGCCAGAAAGGCCATATGCATGAACGTGATTTGGGTATAATCCACCAGCCCCAGTCCGGACGGGTTCCACGGAACGCAGGTCACGTCATCCGAACCTGCGGCAAAAGCTTCTCCCATCCCGCTTGGCCTGGCTCCAACTCCGATGCGTAAAAAGGCCGGGCCCACTGTGCCTGGAGTGAACGCAGCTTCAGCGGAAGCAATGGCGAACACAAACAACCCTAATAATATCAACGCTTTTTGTTTCATGGGTCCGGCCCCCTCGGATTGTGACTCATTGCTTTGCTCCTCTGATGACCGCGATCTTCTTGATGATGAGTTTCCTGGAGGTCTTCAACACCACCAGATAAATGTCGTTGGCCACCTCGTCGTTAAAGTTGTTCCTGCCGTTCCACTTGGTATAGGTCCAGCCGCCGTTGAACATGCCGTCCATCAGGTTGACGACGAGGATATCCCCTGAAAGGTTATAGATATTCAGGGAAGTCTGTGACGGAGACTCCAAGAAGACCCTGATATTAAGCTGGCCGCCCTGAGTAAAGAGCCTGTTCTTATCCAGGAACAACTGGTCGCCGCCTGGGTTCTCGTTCAGCGGAATATCCTGGGTCACAATGGTCAGAGGCGGCACAAAGACCGGTATGCTCGTGGGCAGATAACCGGTCTTTGATCCGGTCACCGTGTGATTTCCCGGTGTGACCTGACCAAAGGTATAGTGGCCCGTGGAATCCGCATAGGTCTGCGACCCGTCCTCCAGCTGGACAAGAGCGCCGGGTATCGGCTGGCCTGTCTGCGCGTCATAGACAAGCCCGGTCAGGACGCTGAACTGCGGCGTGGGTGTTACCGTCATCGTCTGGGTGATCGTGGCGGTGCCGGTGCTGGTCGTGGAGGATGTGACCGTGAAGCTCGGGTTCATGGTGGTGGTCGCGGTCATGGTGGCCGTCTGGGTCGCTGTTTCCGTGGCCGTGGTCGTCTGGGTGAAGGTCGGAGAAACAGTGGGCGTCAAAGTGATGGTCGCGGTCAAAGTCACTGTGCCGCTCTGGGTGCTTGTGGTGGTCACGGTCCCCGTGGCCGTGGCGGTAAAGGTCCGGCTGCTGGTCGCTGTGGCCGTGGCGGTATAGGTCGCTGTAGCGGTACTGGTGTTGGTATGCGAATTGATCAACGTCACGGTCGCCGTGACGGTGCTAGTCGCCGTAGCGGTCCTTGTGGCGGTCGCAGTCGCCGTGTTCGTCCTGGTATTGGTGGACGTCGCGGTGACCGTCATAGACAGGGTGTTTGTTGAGGTGCTGGTCGCCGTGGCGGTCTTTGTGGCGGTCGCCGTGACGGTCGCCGTGTTGGTAGAGGTCGCGGTGGCCGTATAGGTCATGGACATCGTCACCGTAGCCGTACTGGTAGCGGTACTCGTGGCCGTAGCGGTGGCGGTCGCGGTGGCCGTGGCGGTAACCGTGGCCGTCCCGGTGGCTGTGGCCGTAGCGGTAGCCGTGCCGGTGGGGCTTTCCGTAGCCGTCGTGGTTGCCGTCGTTGTGGCGGTCGCCGTGCCGGTGGCCGTCATGGTCTCCGTGGCGGTAGACGTGGCGGTAGATGTGGCGGTTCCGCAGGACAGGCCAAGGATACTGACATTATCAAAGGTCCCCGTGCTCAAAGCGTTGACATTGCCGCTGTCCACCGCTAATCCCACATACAAGCTTATACCCATAGCGATGGTCTGCGGTGAACCGACCATGACCCAGTTGCTGCCGTCTGTGGAAAGATAGCCGGTGAACACGTTGCCCATCCTGGTCAGCTTGACCCAGTAGGGCGGCGTCGCCGGTGTGGAGCTCTGGAATGTGCCTGCATTTTCGGCCATGCGGTACTGGAATACGTCCTTCGAGCCTCCCACGCCTCCCTGGTACAGGGCCATATAGGCGTTGGGAGCGCCGGCATCCAGCGACTCCCTCATCATCACCCCGACCTTGGCTGGAGCGATGCCGGTCACCTCGGCGATGATCTGGCCGTCTCCGGTCATGATCTGGGACTCAAAGTTGAACGCGTCGGCATTGCCGCCGATGTCGCCGCCCGCGCCGGTCACGGCGAACTGCTGGCAGTAATTGTCCGCGGTGCCTGTCAGGCCGACATTGCCGATATCCTGATCTTGCCAGGTGCATGCCCAGGTCAAAGCGCAGGTCGGCGTATCGGTGATGGTGCCGGTCATGCTCGCGGTGACCGTCAGGGTGATGGTGGCGGTCTCGGTAGCCGTCATGGTAGTAGTGCTGGTCGCGGTCGCTGTGACGGTGAGGGTCACGGTGTCGGTGTCGGTGGCGGTGGCGGTCTCCGTGTTCGTGTTGGTGATCGTGCTGGTAGCCGTGGAGGTGGCGGTTTCCGTGACCGTTGCAGTGGAGGTGCTGGTGGCGGTTACCGTAGCGGTCATGGTTTCAGTGGCTGTGCTTGTGGAAGAAGGCGTAGCCGTACTGGTAGCGGTCGCGCTGGCGGTCTGCGTCTCTGTCGCCGTTCCTGTGGCCGTGGCGGTCGAGGTCATAGTCACGGTCATGGTCTCGGTGCTCGTACTGGTATTCGTGGCTGTATTTGTGGATGTATTGGTAGAGGTAGCCGTTGTGGTAACGGTGGCCGTATTTGTGGCCGTGCCCGTGGTGGTGTCGGTGGCGGTCTGGGTGTCCGTATTCGTGGCCGTGGCCGTGGCGGTCGAGGTGTCTGTACTAGTGGCTGTGGCTGTAGTGGTAGCCGTCGCGGTCTGGGTGGCCGTACTCGTGGCCGTACTGGTGTAGGTCAGAGACATGGTCGGCGTACTTGTAGGGGTAGCAGTCGCCGTAGCGGTCTCCGTATTCGTAGTGGTAGCTGTAGTCGTAGCCGTCGCGGTAGCGGTGGCGGTTTGGGTGTCCGTATTCGTAGCCGTACCAGTGGATGTTGCTGTATTGGTCGTAGTCCCGGTCATGGTCGCCGTCGCCGTGTTGGTAGCCGTACAGGTCGCGGTGTTGGTGGCGGTCTCCGTGTCCGTATTCGTGGTCGTGGCCGTGGCCGTCGCGGTGTTGGTATTCGTGGCTGTCGCGGTAGCGGTAGCAGTAGCCGTAGCCGTGGCGGTTGCCGTCGCCGTAGCCGAGGCTGTATTCGACAAGGTGTCCGTCGCCGTCGTCGTCGCCGTCGCGCTCGCTGTAGCTGTCGCGGAAGCCGTGGCCGTATTGGTGGCGGTCTGGGTGCCCGTATTTGTAGCCGTGTCAGTAGTGGTGTCGGTGGCGGTCTGGGTGTCCGTATTCGTAGTCGTAGCCGTCGTTGTCGCTGTGTTGGTACTGGTAGCCGTGGCCGTAGTCGTGGCTGTAGCAGTAGTCGTGGCGGTTGCCGTCGCCGTCGCCGTGGCCGTATTCGACATCGTATACGTCGCCGTCGTCGTCGCCGTCGCCGTGGTCGTATTGGTCGCGGTAGCCGTAGCGGTAGCTGTGGCCGTGGCCGTGGCGGTAGTGGTCGCGGTAGCGGTCGCGGTAGCGGTATTGGTCATCGTCCCTGTTTCCGTATTCGTACCCGTGCTGGTCACTGTCGCAGTCGCCGTATTCGTGGCTGTGGCCGTAGAGGTAGCCGTGGTGGTGTTGGTGGCGGTCTGGGTGGCCGTATTCGTGGCCGTGCCCGTAGTGGTGTCGGTGGCGGTCTGAGTGGCCGTATTCGTGGTTGTGCCCGTAGCGGTCGCGGTGTTGGTATTCGTGGCTGTCGCGGTAGCGGTGGCTGTAGCCGTAGTCGTGGCGGTGGCCGTCGCCGTAGTCGTGGCCGTATTGGACAACGTATCCGTCGCCGTCGTCGTCGCCGTCGCGCTCGCCGTGGAGGTAGCTGTCGCCGTGGCCGTATTGGTGGCGGTCTGGGTGTTCGTATTCGTGACCGTGGCCGTGGCGGTTTCTGTGTTCGTATTGGTAGCGGTCGCTGTGGTCGTGGCGGTCGCGGTCGCCGTTGCGGTGGCGGTAACCGTAGCCGTATTTGTAGATGTAAGGGTTGCCGTTGCGGTCGCTGTAGCGCTCGCCGTAGCCGTGGTGGTGTTAGTGGCGGTCTGAGTGTCAGTATTTGTGGCCGTGGTTGTGGCCGTCGAAGTATTGGTGTTAGTGGCAGTGGTTGTAGTCGTAGCGGTAGCCGTCGCCGTGGCCGTCGCCGTGGCCGTCGCCGTAGCCGTGTTCGTCATCGTGGTCGTCGCGGTCGCCGTCGTGGTCGCTGTGGCTGTAGCGGTAGCCGTGGCCGTATTGGTAGCGGTCTGGGTATCCGTATTCGTGGCTGTGGCCGTAGAAGTATTCGTGTTGGAGTTGGTGGCCGTAGCCGTTGCCGTGGCTGTAGCGGTATTTGTGGCGGTAGCCGTCGCGGTTGCGGTGCTGGTATTTGATAACGTGTTCGTTGCTGTTGCCGTATTTGTAGCGGTAGCCGTTGCCGTCGCGGTCGCCGTCGCGGTAGCGGTAGCGGTCTGGGTATACGTATTCGTGGCCGTTGCCGTTGCCGTCGCCGTGCTGGTATTGGAGGCCGTCACGGTAGCGGTGGCTGTAGCGGTGGCCGTGGCGGTCGCTGTAGCCGTAGCCGTAGCCGTATTGGTAGCGGTCTGGGTGTTCGTGTTCGTGGTTGTGGCTGTGGCAGTCGCCGTGTTGGTATTGGTGGCCGTGGCCGTAGTCGTCGCTGTGGCGGTATTTGTGGCGGTAGTCGTCGCAGTAGCAGTAGCCGTATTTGACAACGTATTCGTAGCCGTAGCCGTAGCCGTCGCGGAAGCCGTAGCCGTATTGGTGGCAGTCTGGGTATTCGTGTTCGTGGTGGTGGCTGTAGCTGTAGCTGTGTTGGTATTGGTAGCCGTGGCTGTGGCTGTGGCGGTATTTGTGGCGGTAGCCGTAGCTGTAGCCGTCGCTGTGGCCGTGTTCGACAACGTATTTGTCGCTGTTGCCGTAGAGGTAGCGGTAAACGTAGCTGTATTAGTGGCGGTCTGGGTGTTCGTATTCGTGGTTGTGGCTGTGGCGGTCGCCGTATTGGTATTGGTCGCGGTAGCGGTGGCTGTAGCCGTAGCCGTCGCGGTAGCCGTCGCCGTAGCGGTAGCTGTAGCTGTGTTCGACATCGTAGTCGTCGCTGTAGCCGTAGAGGTAGCGGTAAACGTAGCTGTATTAGTGGCGGTCTGGGTATTCGTGTTCGTGGTTGTGGCTGTGGCGGTCGCCGTGTTGGTATTGGTGGCCGTGGCTGTAGCGGTAGCCGTCGCGGTAGCCGTCGCTGTAGCTGTCGCGGAAGCTGTGGCCGTGTTCGACAAAGTAGCCGTGGATGTAGCTGTAGCTGTAGCCGTCGCTGTCGCCGTCGCGGTAGCGGTGGCCGTATTGGTAGCGGTCTGGGTGTTCGTGTTCGTGGTTGTGGCTGTGGCGGTCGCCGTGTTGGTATTCGTGGCTGTCGCGGTAGCGGTAGCTGTGGCGGTATTTGTGGCGGTAGCCGTAGCTGTAGCCGTCGCCGTATTCGACATCGTAGTCGTCGCTGTAGCCGTAGAGGTAGCGGTAAACGTAGCTGTATTAGTGGCGGTCTGGGTATTCGTGTTCGTGGTTGTGGCTGTGGCGGTCGCCGTGTTGGTATTCGTGGCTGTCGCGGTAGCGGTAGCTGTGGCGGTATTTGTGGCGGTAGCCGTAGCTGTAGCCGTCGCCGTATTCGACATCGTAGTTGTAGATGTCGACGTCGCGGTTGCCGTCGCTGTGGCTGTCGCGGAAGCTGTGGCCGTATTGGTAGCGGTCTGGGTATTCGTATTCGTGGTTGTGGCTGTGGCGGTCGCCGTATTGGTATTGGTCGCGGTAGCGGTGGCTGTAGCTGTAGCCGTCGCGGTAGCCGTCGCCGTAGCGGTAGCCGTGGCTGTGTTCGACATCGTAGTTGTAGATGTCGACGTCGCGGTTGCCGTCGCTGTAGCTGTCGCGGAAGCTGTGGCCGTATTGGTAGCGGTCTGGGTATTCGTGTTCGTGGTTGTGGCTGTGGCGGTCGCCGTGTTGGTATTGGTAGCCGTGGCCGTGGCTGTCGCGGTAGCGGTAGCCGTAGCCGTCGCGGTAGCGGTAGCCGTCGCCGTATTCGACATCGTGGTCGTGGATGTCGATGACGCTGTCGCCGTCGCTGTAGCCGTCGCGGTAGCGGTGGCCGTATTGGTAGCGGTCTGGGTATTCGTGTTCGTGGTTGTGGCTGTGGCGGTCGCCGTATTGGTATTGGTCGCGGTAGCGGTGGCTGTAGCTGTAGCCGTCGCAGTAGCCGTCGCCGTAGCGGTAGCCGTCGCCGTATTCGACATCGTGGTCGTGGATGTCGATGTCGCTGTCGCCGTCGCTGTAGCCGTCGCGGTAGCGGTGGCCGTATTGGTAGCGGTCTGGGTATTCGTGTTCGTGGTTGTGGCTGTGGCGGTCGCCGTATTGGTATTGGTAGCTGTCGCGGTAGCGGTGGCTGTCGCGGTAGCCGTAGCCGTCGCGGTAGCGGTAGCCGTCGCCGTATTCGACATCGTGGTCGTGGATGTCGCTGTCGCTGTCGCCGTAGCGGTGGCTGTACTGGTAGCGGTCCGAGTATTCGTATTCGTAGTTGTGGCTGTGGCGGTTGCCGTATTGGTATTGGTTGCTGTCGCGGTAGCGGTAGCTGTGGCGGTATTTGTGGCGGTAGCCGTAGCTGTAGCCGTCGCCGTATTCGACATCGTGGTCGTCGCTGTCGCCGTTGCGGTTGCCGTCGCTGTAGCTGTCGCGGAAGCGGTGGCCGTATTGGTAGCGGTCTGGGTGTTCGTGTTCGTGGTTGTGGCCGTGGCAGTAGCCGTATTGGTATTGGTGGCTGTCGCGGTAGCTGTAGCTGTAGCGGTATTTGTGGCGGTAGCCGTCGCAGTAGCAGTAGCCGTATTTGACATCGTGGTTGTTGATGTCGCTGTGGCTGTCGCGGTAGCGGTAGCTGTACTGGTAGCGGTCTGAGTATTCGTATTCGTGGTTGTGGCTGTGGCGGTCGCCGTATTGGTATTGGTCGCGGTAGCGGTGGCTGTAGCTGTAGCGGTAGCTGTAGCCGTGGCCGTGTTCGACATTGTGGTTGTAGTTGTCGCCGTCGCTGTCGCTGTCGCAGTAGAGGTAGCTGTTGCCGTAGATGTAGCTGTAGCACTCGCCGTAGCCGTGGCTGTGGCCGTTGCCGTGGCCGTGTTCGACATCGTGGTCGTCGCTGTCGCCGTCGCTGTTGCGGTAGCGGTGGCCGTATTGGTAGCGGTCTGGGTGTTCGTGTTCGTGGTTGTGGCAGTAGCACTCGCTGTGTTGGTATTAGTGGCTGTCGCGGTAGCGGTAGCTGTAGCGCTCGCTGTTGCTGTAGCCGTAGCCGTAGCAGTAGCCGTATTTGACATCGTGGTCGTAGATGTCGCCGTGGCTGTTGCGGAAGCGGTAGCTGTGCTGGTAGCGGTTCGAGTATTCGTATTCGTGGTTGTGGCTGTAGCGGTCGCTGTGTTGGTATTGGTAGCCGTGGCCGTAGCTGTGGCCGTAGCGGTAGCCGTTGCCGTGGCTGTGGCGGTAGCTGTCGCTGTCATGGACATCGTAGTCGTTGACGTCGCCGTCGCGGTCGCTGTCGCAGTAGAGGTAGCTGTTGCCGTAGATGTAGCTGTAGCACTCGCCGTAGCCGTAGCTGTAGCCGTCGCCGTGGCAGTGTTAGACATCGTTGTAGTAGTTGTCGATGTCGCAGTCGCTGTCGCAGTAGCCGTGGCCGTTGCTGTGGCCGTATTGGTAGCGGTCTGGGTATACGTATTCGTGGTTGTGGCTGTAGCGGTCGCTGTGTTGGTATTGGTGGCTGTCGCGGTAGCGGTAGCTGTAGCTGTCGCGGTAGCCGTCGCGGTAGCGGTAGCCGTCGCCGTATTCGACATCGTGGTCGTGGATGTCGCTGTCGCTGTCGCCGTAGCGGTGGCTGTACTGGTAGCGGTCCGAGTATTCGTATTCGTAGTTGTGGCTGTGGCGGTTGCCGTATTGGTATTGGTTGCTGTCGCGGTAGCGGTAGCTGTGGCGGTATTTGTGGCGGTAGCCGTAGCTGTAGCCGTCGCCGTATTCGACATCGTGGTCGTCGCTGTCGCCGTTGCGGTTGCCGTCGCTGTAGCTGTCGCGGAAGCGGTGGCCGTATTGGTGGCGGTTTGGGTATACGTATTCGTGGTGGTGGCTGTGGCGGTTGCCGTATTGGTATTGGTGGCTGTCGCGGTAGCGGTAGCTGTAGCGCTCGCCGTAGCTGTCGCTGTGGCCGTTGCCGTGGCTGTATTCGACAACGTGGTCGTTGATGTCGCTGTGGCTGTCGCAGTGGCCGTAGCTGTACTGGTAGCGGTCCGAGTATTCGTATTCGTGGCCGTGGCTGTAGCGCTCGCCGTAGCCGTAGCAGTCATGGACATCGTAGTCGTGGACGTCGCTGTCGCGGTCGCGGTCGCAGTAGCCGTGGCTGTAGCTGTGGCCGTATTGGTAGCGGTCTGGGTGTTCGTATTCGTGGTTGTGGCTGTGGCGGTCGCTGTGTTGGTATTGGTGGCCGTCGCGGTAGTCGTAGCTGTAGCACTCGCTGTTGCTGTAGCCGTGGCGGTAGCCGTAGCGGTCATAGACATCGTGGTCGTTGTTGTCGCCGTGGCTGTCGCAGTAGCGGTAGCTGTACTGGTGGCAGTCTGGGTATTCGTATTCGTGGTTGTGGTTGTAGCGGTCGCTGTATTGGTATTGGTGGCTGTCGCAGTAGCGGTAGCTGTAGCGGTATTTGTGGCGGTAGCCGTAGCTGTAGCCGTGGCCGTGTTCGATAATGTAGTCGTTGTGGTCGCTGTAGCTGTGGCTGTAGCCGAAGCTGTAGCGGTAGCCGTCGCTGTAGCTGTCGCGGTAGCGGTCGCCGTACTCGTGGCGGTCCGAGTGCTTGTACTCGTGGCTGTGGCGGTCGCTGTGTTGGTATTGGTCGCGGTAACTGTGGCCGTATTGGTGTTCGTATTCGTGGCCGTGGCTGTAGCCGTATTTGTGGACGTGAATATAGCTGTGGCCGTGGCTGTTGCCGTCGAAGTGGCCGTCGCTGTCGCCGTGTTCGTAGCGGTCTGACTGTTTGTATTCGTGGTTGTGGCTGTGGCAGTCGCTGTGTTGGTGTTGGTGGCTGTCGCGGTAGCCGTAGCTGTAGCACTCGCCGTTGCTGTAGCCGTGGCGGTAGCCGTAGCTGTCATAGACATGGTGGTCGTTGAGGTCGCTGTAGACGTAGCTGTGTTGGTATTGGTGGCTGTCGCGGTAGCCGTAGCCGTAGCGCTCGCTGTAGCTGTCGCGGTAGCGGTAGCCGTAGCGGTCATGGACAAAGTATTGGTAGCTGTCGCCGTCGCCGTGGCCGTATTGGTCGCCGTACTCGTGGCGGTCCGAGTGCTCGTACTCGTGGCTGTGGCGGTCGCTGTGTTGGTATTTGTCGCGGTAGCTGTGGATGTATTGGTGTTCGTATTCGTGGCCGTGGCTGTAGCCGTATTTGTGGACGTGAATATAGCCGTGGCCGTGGCTGTAGCCGTCGAAGTGGCTGTCGCTGTAGCCGTGTTCGTAGCTGTCTGACTGTTCGTATTCGTGGTTGTGGCTGTAGCGGTCGCCGTGTTGGTATTGGTGGCTGTGGCTGTGGCCGTAGCGGTTGCGCTCGCCGTAGCCGTGGCTGTGGCTGTTGCCGTAGCGGTCATAGACATCGTGGTCGTTGAGGTTGCTGTAGACGTGGCTGTGTTGGTATTGGTGGCCGTGGCGGTAACGGTAGCTGTAGCACTCGCCGTAGCCGTAGCTGTGGCTGTAGCCGTAGCGGTCATGGACAAAGTATTGGTAGCTGTCGCCGTCGCCGTGGCCGTATTGGTCGCCGTACTCGTGGCGGTCCGAGTGCTCGTACTCGTGGCTGTGGCGGTCGCTGTGTTGGTATTGGTCGCGGTAGCTGTGGCCGTATTGGTGTTCGTATTTGTGGCCGTGGCTGTAGCCGTATTTGTGGACGTAAATATAGCCGTGGCCGTGGCTGTTGCCGTCGAAGTGGCTGTCGCTGTCGCCGTATTGGTAGCGCTCTGGGTGTTCGTATTTGTGGCCGTGGCTGTAGCCGTATTCGTGGACGTGAATATAGACGTCGACGTCGCTGTCGTGGTGTTGGTGGCCGTCGCTGTCGCCGTGCTCGTAGCGGTCCGAGTGCTCGTACTTGTAGCTGTAGCGGTCGCCGTGTTGGTATTAGTCGCCGTAGATGTGGCTGTATTGGTATTCGTATTTGTGGCCGTGGCTGTAGCCGTATTTGTGGACGTAAATATAGCCGTGGCCGTGGCTGTTGCTGTCGAAGTGGCTGTCGCTGTCGCCGTATTGGTAGCGCTCTGGGTGTACGTATTCGTGGTTGTGGCCGTAGCACTAGCCGTGTTGGTATTGGTCGCGGTAGCCGTAGCTGTAGCCGTAGCGGTGTTGGTATTGGTGGCCGTAGATGTAGCTGTAGCGGTCATCGACATCGTGGTCGTTGATGTCGCCGTAGACGTTGTTGTATTGGTCGCTGTGCTCGTGGCCGTCTGGGTGCTCGTACTTGTAGCTGTAGCGCTCGATGTGTTGGTATTGGTCGCGGTAGCTGTGGATGTGTTGGTGTTCGTATTTGTGGCCGTGGCTGTAGCCGTATTCGTGGACGTGAATATAGACGTCGACGTCGCTGTCGTGGTGTTGGTGGCCGTCGCTGTCGCCGTGCTCGTAGCGGTCCGAGTGCTCGTACTTGTAGCTGTAGCGGTCGCCGTGTTGGTATTAGTCGCCGTAGATGTGGCTGTATTGGTATTCGTATTTGTGGCCGTGGCTGTAGCCGTATTTGTGGACGTAAATATAGCCGTGGCCGTGGCTGTTGCTGTCGAAGTGGCTGTCGCTGTCGCCGTATTGGTAGCGCTCTGGGTGTACGTATTCGTGGTTGTGGCTGTAGCACTAGCCGTGTTGGTATTGGTCGCGGTAGCCGTGGCTGTAGCCGTAGCTGTAGCACTCGCCGTAGCTGTAGCAGTTGCCGTAGATGTAATAGACATCGTGGTTGTTGATGTCGCCGTAGACGTTGTTGTATTGGTCGCTGTGCTCGTGGCCGTCTGGGTGCTCGTACTTGTAGCTGTAGCGCTCGATGTGTTGGTATTGGTCGCGGTAGCTGTGGATGTGTTGGTGTTCGTATTTGTGGCCGTGGCTGTAGCCGTATTCGTGGACGTGAATATAGACGTCGACGTCGCTGTCGTCGTGTTCGTCGCCGTAGCCGTCGCCGTGTTCGTCGGGCTCTGCGTGTAGGTATACGTGGATGTCGATGTCGCCGTATTTGTATTGGTCGCCGTACTTGTGGCGCTCTGAGTGTTCGTAGCCGTGGCCGTGGCTGTCAACGTGATCGTATTGGTAGACGTAGATGTGGCTGTATTGCTGTTCGTAGCCGTGGCTGTAGCCGTAGCTGTGCTCGTGGACGTGAATATAGACGTCGACGTCGCTGTCGTCGTGTTCGTCGCCGTAGCCGTCGCCGTGTTCGTCGGGCTCTGCGTGTAGGTATACGTGGATGTCGATGTCGCCGTATTTGTATTGGTCGCCGTACTTGTGGCGCTCTGAGTGTTCGTAGCCGTGGCCGTGGCTGTCAACGTGATCGTATTGGTAGACGTAGATGTGGCTGTATTGCTGTTCGTAGCCGTGGCTGTAGCCGTAGCTGTGCTCGTGGACGTGAATATAGACGTCGACGTCGCTGTCGTCGTGTTCGTCGCCGTAGCCGTCGCCGTGTTCGTCGGGCTCTGCGTGTAGGTATACGTGGATGTCGATGTCGCCGTATTTGTATTGGTCGCCGTACTTGTGGCGCTCTGAGTGTTCGTAGCCGTGGCCGTGGCTGTCAACGTGATCGTATTGGTAGACGTAGATGTGGCTGTATTGCTGTTCGTAGCCGTGGCTGTAGCCGTAGCTGTGCTCGTGGACGTGAATATAGACGTCGACGTCGCTGTCGTCGTGTTCGTCGCCGTAGCCGTCGCCGTGTTCGTCGGGCTCTGCGTGTAGGTATACGTGGATGTCGATGTCGCCGTATTTGTATTGGTCGCCGTACTTGTGGCGCTCTGAGTGTTCGTAGCCGTGGCCGTGGCTGTCAACGTGATCGTATTGGTAGACGTAGATGTGGCTGTATTGCTGTTCGTAGCCGTGGCTGTAGCCGTAGCTGTGCTCGTGGACGTGAATATAGACGTCGACGTCGCTGTCGTCGTGTTCGTCGCCGTAGCCGTCGCCGTGTTCGTCGGGCTCTGCGTGTAGGTATACGTGGATGTCGATGTCGCCGTATTTGTATTGGTCGCCGTACTTGTGGCGCTCTGAGTGTTCGTAGCCGTGGCCGTGGCTGTCAACGTGATCGTATTGGTAGACGTAGATGTGGCTGTATTGCTGTTCGTAGCCGTGGCTGTAGCCGTAGCTGTGCTCGTGGACGTGAATATAGACGTCGACGTCGCTGTCGTCGTGTTCGTCGCCGTAGCCGTCGCCGTGTTCGTCGGGCTCTGCGTGTAGGTATACGTGGATGTCGATGTCGCCGTATTTGTATTGGTCGCCGTACTTGTGGCGCTCTGAGTGTTCGTAGCCGTGGCCGTGGCTGTCAACGTGATCGTATTGGTAGACGTAGATGTGGCTGTATTGCTGTTCGTAGCCGTGGCTGTAGCCGTAGCTGTGCTCGTGGACGTGAATATAGACGTCGACGTCGCTGTCGTCGTGTTCGTCGCCGTAGCCGTCGCCGTGTTCGTCGGGCTCTGCGTGTAGGTATACGTGGATGTCGATGTCGCCGTATTTGTATTGGTCGCCGTACTTGTGGCGCTCTGAGTGTTCGTAGCCGTGGCCGTGGCTGTCAACGTGATCGTATTGGTAGACGTAGATGTGGCTGTATTGCTGTTCGTAGCCGTGGCTGTAGCCGTAGCTGTGCTCGTGGACGTGAATATAGACGTCGACGTCGCTGTCGTCGTGTTCGTCGCCGTAGCCGTCGCCGTGTTCGTCGGGCTCTGCGTGTAGGTATACGTGGATGTCGATGTCGCCGTATTTGTATTGGTCGCCGTACTTGTGGCGCTCTGAGTGTTCGTAGCCGTGGCCGTGGCTGTCAACGTGATCGTATTGGTAGACGTAGATGTGGCTGTATTGCTGTTCGTAGCCGTGGCTGTAGCCGTAGCTGTGCTCGTGGACGTGAATATAGACGTCGACGTCGCTGTCGTCGTGTTCGTCGCCGTAGCCGTCGCCGTGTTCGTCGGGCTCTGCGTGTAGGTATACGTGGATGTCGATGTCGCCGTATTTGTATTGGTCGCCGTACTTGTGGCGCTCTGAGTGTTCGTAGCCGTGGCCGTGGCTGTCAACGTGATCGTATTGGTAGACGTAGATGTGGCTGTATTGCTGTTCGTAGCCGTGGCTGTAGCCGTAGCTGTGCTCGTGGACGTGAATATAGACGTCGACGTCGCTGTCGTCGTGTTCGTCGCCGTAGCCGTCGCCGTGTTCGTCGGGCTCTGCGTGTAGGTATACGTGGATGTCGATGTCGCCGTATTTGTATTGGTCGCCGTACTTGTGGCGCTCTGAGTGTTCGTAGCCGTGGCCGTGGCTGTCAACGTGATCGTATTGGTAGACGTAGATGTGGCTGTATTGCTGTTCGTAGCCGTGGCTGTAGCCGTAGCTGTGCTCGTGGACGTGAATATAGACGTCGACGTCGCTGTCGTCGTGTTCGTCGCCGTAGCCGTCGCCGTGTTCGTCGGGCTCTGCGTGTAGGTATACGTGGATGTCGATGTCGCCGTATTTGTATTGGTCGCCGTACTTGTGGCGCTCTGAGTGTTCGTAGCCGTGGCCGTGGCTGTCAACGTGATCGTATTGGTAGACGTAGATGTGGCTGTATTGCTGTTCGTAGCCGTGGCTGTAGCCGTAGCTGTGCTCGTGGACGTGAATATAGACGTCGACGTCGCTGTCGTCGTGTTCGTCGCCGTAGCCGTCGCCGTGTTCGTCGGGCTCTGCGTGTAGGTATACGTGGATGTCGATGTCGCCGTATTTGTATTGGTCGCCGTACTTGTGGCGCTCTGAGTGTTCGTAGCCGTGGCCGTGGCTGTCAACGTGATCGTATTGGTAGACGTAGATGTGGCTGTATTGCTGTTCGTAGCCGTGGCTGTAGCCGTAGCTGTGCTCGTGGACGTGAATATAGACGTCGACGTCGCTGTCGTCGTGTTCGTCGCCGTAGCCGTCGCCGTGTTCGTCGGGCTCTGCGTGTAGGTATACGTGGATGTCGATGTCGCCGTATTTGTATTGGTCGCCGTACTTGTGGCGCTCTGAGTGTTCGTAGCCGTGGCCGTGGCTGTCAACGTGATCGTATTGGTAGACGTGGCTGTCGCCGTCGAAGTGGCTGTGGCTGTAATGCTCGCCGTGTTGCTGCTAGTAGCTGTGGCGGTCGCGGTAACTGTAATAGTCGCCGTGGCTGTCGCGGTAGCGGTGCTCGTATTCATGACCGTGGCCGTGGCTGTCGCGGTACTCGTATTGGTCGTTGTGCTTGTAGTAGTGGCAGAGGCAGTGCTTGTTGCAGTTCTCGTGGCCGTATTGGTCGCCGTAGCTGTGGCTGTATTAGTGCCTGTATTCGTGGCCGTGGCCGTAGCCGTATTCGTGGAAGTGGGTGCAGCCGTGGCCGTGGAGGTCGGGGTTCTGGTAGAGGTCGCGGTATTGGTGGAGGTTGCCGTAGAAGTGGCTGTCCGGGTATTGGTAAAGGTATTCGTGCAGGTGGGAGCGCAGACGCATGAGCCTTCCCCGGTGCTGATCTGAAAATCAGCGATGCTCTGCAGGCTGCTGCTCCAGTACCCTGGATAACCGGCTGCTATCGCCCCCAGGCAGAATAACGAACTACCACCCCAGCTTGCCGCCGTAGGGGTATAAGCTGTGGTTTGCACCAGGATGTCGTTAAAATATAGATAACAATTCGAGCCATCCCATCTTATCCTAACTTTCATAACAACCCCGTTTCCAATGTAATTATCCTCAGTTCCAGTGGGAACATAGTATGTACCACCAGCCCCGTCTATTCCGTAGCTAAACATTAAATTCCCATACAGCACGGTAAGTTGAAAATTAAATAATGATCGAGAGCCATCATCAGAAACATCAAAGATCGTCTGTGCGGCTCCATGCGAAGTATCGTGATTGCCGAGATCTGCCACCCGGGCTTCATAACTTTGCGAAGACTTTAGGTAAAAAGTTATATCCCCGCCGCAAGTATTAAAAATATTTCCTACTTCTGGCCCCGCCCAGCTCCACCAGGCAGAATTACTATTTTGCCACCACCCATTTTGAAAATTCACGCCATCCGTTCCATTCTCAAAGGCATTGAAGTTTGCGGCACCGCTTCCCGTGATATTTTCAGTGCCTTGATACCCTTTGGTCGGAAATATCGGATTGCCATTTCCACTCCCACTGGGCAATTCCGCGCTCTTCCCCGCGATATACATCTGCACGCAGGAGGTATTAAAGGCCGTGGGCGTGACCGTAGGTGTGGAGGTGGTGCAATTCATGACCTGCACGTCAAAGGAAACTGTGGAAACCTGCGCGTTGCCATAACCGTTGGTCTCGTACAGGTCAAACAGGAGATTTTTGAAAGACGCGGCGGTCCATCCTCCGGACGGCGGCTGCAGGATCACGCTATCGGTCTGCTGGGTGTTATTGAGGTCCAGGAACCGCTGGTCCACATAGTCATCCGTGGCGCTGCCGCTGGTGCCCCATCCGAACTGGAAGACCGCGACATAATCGCTGTCCTGCCAGGTAACGTGCGCGGTGACATTGCCAAAAGAAGAATAGTTGGTGACCGGCGTGGTCACATACCACCATCCGGATTGGTTGCCTCCGACAACGGCGGTCGCGGAACCGTTGAGGATAGGCGTGGCATTGGGCTTGTTACCATTACCCGTTGACCACCATACGCCTCCCCAAGTGTTCCCAAGGAGCGTAAAGGTCGTGCAGGGTGTGGGCTCGGAACAGGAGGTCAACAGGTTGACCGTAAACCAGACATGGTCAACCTCCATCCCGTGGGTATTGTTGGGATTGTTGATATCGTACCTCAATGCGTTTATCTGCGCCTCGGTCCATCCAGATGGCTGCGGCCGGGCCAGGGTGATATTATCTGTCTGCCAGGTATTGTCCGCGAGGGCCGCCAAAGGCTCTTCAACCGTCCCGTTCGTGGAGCCGTCCACGTTGTAGTCAAAGTAACCTCCCCAACCGGCATTGGCATCTTGCCACTTGATATGGGCGACTACATCCTGGATATTGGCCTGGGTGTAGGTCCCGCGCAAGGGAATGGTATAGTACCAGCCTGACCCGGTGCCCACCAATTGCATGAACAGTCCCCCATCCGCCTCAGCTCCATCCGTGGCGTTTGGCTGATTCGAGGAAGTGGCGCTGGACCAGCCTGAGCCTCCATAGCTCCCGGATTGCACGGTCGCTGTGCACGCAACAGTGGGTTCACTGCAGGCTGTATTCAAGGTGACCACCAAATACATGTAGTCCACGGTTATGTTAAAGTTGTAATACCCCCCGCTCAGACCCGCCCGTATCTGGTTCACCTCGGCCTCTGTCCATCCGCCGGAGGGCACTGCCAACTGCATACTGTCGGTCTGATAAACACTGCTCCCGGCAGCGGTAAAAGTCGCGGTGGTAGCGGTCCCGGCGTTGGTGGTGCCGTCAGAGGTGGCGGCAGCATACATATAATTTCCGGCAGTGGCTGCCTCCCATTTGACATATAAGGTCACAGAGGTGATAGACCCGCCGGAGTAAGTACCCATCATATTCTCCATAAACCACCAACCGTTATTGCCGCCAAGAGGCACGGTCAAACCATCCCCTGTTGCCCCCAGGCCCGTAGAACTGTTTGGTGCAGACGAACTCCAACCAAACCCGCCCGTGCCTCCGTACTGCGTCGCGGGCAATGTCAGGGAACAAGCAGGCGTGGGGGTGGGAGTACAGCCGGTTGTGGACAGGCAGAGGTAATTGTAGGTTACAGTTTCCAGGGTATTATTATGGGAACACACGGCCAGGCCCCAATAGACTGTGGGGTTCATCGTAACAGTGGTCGAACCCAACAGTGTCCATGAATTCCCGTCCGAAGAATAATAGCTGGTAAATGTACTCCCGCTCCTCACCAGTTTTAACCAATAGGGCGCCGCGGGTCCCCCATGCCACCCCACGTCAGAAGAAGCCCCGCCCGCAGTACCCCTCCAGGCGAAATCAACCCCGGACGAATAACCCATTTGCAAACTAACGTTTGCGGCGCCAGCGGTGAGGTCATTGCGTATCATGAGACACGCTTTAGCATACCCATCACCATCGTTGCTCATGCTAGGGACCAACACCGTCATAGTTCCGTCGCCGCACATAGAGGCGTAATCAAAGTTGAATGAGTCAGCAGTGCCCCAGATATCCGACCCGCCGCCGTTGACCGTGTAGGTGGGAGCGGAATAACTCGCGCTCCCAGCCTGGCTTGGGCCGCCGATGTCCAGGTCAGTCAGGGCTGGGGTCGAGCTGCAAGGCGTAGGTGTGGGAGTCGATGTGCTTGCGGGTGTGTATGTGTTTGTGGCTGTGTTTGTGAATGTGCAGGAAACACCGTTGAGTTGCAGGTCATTGAGCAGAATGGTCGCGTTGTTTGTATAGCACTCAATGGCAAACTTTCTGATGTAGTGGAAGTCCAGGTCTCCGGCCTCAAAAATGCCGTTCTGAAATCCATTACTGCCGTTGGGATTGGCCTGCCACTGCAGTTGGATGGTCTCCTGGGTCCAGGAGGTCGGTGCGGTCAGTCCAGAGGAAGAATAATTGTAAGTGTCGTTGCCCCAGTCGTCTTCTATCAGAACACGGTATTGCACCCCTGAAGTGGTCGCACACATCCAAAAAGAAATGGAAGTGTAGCAATCCCAATTCATGCATGGCCAGCCTCCATCCAGAAGATTGACATCACCGCCGTTTGGCTCACTGCTTCCAAAATCCATCTCCAAAGAATTACAACAGTCATTGTAACTGCTGGAGTTTTTTGTGAAAGTTACGCTCTGCTGCGCCCCACCTCCCCCAAAAGAAAAATATCCGCAGGAATCGTTGTGAATACCCCCACCAGTCATCGCGTCGATCATGTAGGACTGAGCTAATCCAAGGGTTGGCATCATCAACACGAACAACAACAGGGCAACAATTACATAACGCCGATTTGTTCCTTCAAAATGTTTTTGGGACCTGGCCTTCTGATGACCATCATATCCAGCAGACATTGGGAAAGTACTTTTTGGGCAGAATGGAAAAAGGGGTTGGAAAAATATTAACCTTTTTAATAGTCCAAAATTTGAAAAGAGAAAGATTTGGCTCTGCCATATATATAACAAAGCCTTTTCATTGTTCAAAAAAAAGGCAAAACTTTTTCTAATGATGGCGAACGATGAATTTAGGAAATAATGGGCGAGAACTTCAAAAAAAAGTTGCGACTTTGTCTTTAGTTGCGCAGGGAAACTCAATTTTATTTTTTTTCTCTTCACACAATTGACCATCATCACCGGTATGCCCCTTGTTCCTGATATCATTCCAGGAGGATAGCTCTCCCACTCAGGCTTACGCTCTGAGCCAGCTTTTTCGATTGATGATTGTTTCGTCTAATTCCACCCCTAATATTATACTTATAAGAAACATTTGCAAGCATACCTATATCCTTTTTTTGTGATTTTAATCACATATTATTCTTTACTACATTTGTCCTAAGATTTCTAAGTTTATGGATAGGATTTTAATTGATTTTTAAGGAGTTGCAAGCTAAAAATTTAACTAAACTCTAACATCTTGACTATCTTCATTATTTTCAATAGTTTTTTATTTGCACCAAACAACAAACCCTGCTAAAAAAGCTCTCGTAATTAAAGAATTATTGCAACGCTTTTCCACATATCCCAAATGATGCTCCGCGTAACAAAGCTACGGGTTATTTTGCATAGGTTAAATAACTTTGGTCCATCCCTTGAAGTATGAATGGCAAAACTTCTAATAAGTCCGGTAAGTTGGCCGTTGGTCTAATTTAACCAGAAAAATACACTTTGATTTTGCACAGGACCTCAGGCAGGGAAACATTTTGAGCGTTCACTTTTGAGTCCACACGGTTTCAAGAGGACAAAAGGTGGGTTACTTGATGACAATGACCTTCTGGGTCTGGTTGATGTTATTGGCGATAACGTGGATTATATAAATACCGTTTGCGACAACACTGCTACCGTCATTCAAACCATTCCATTGGTCGGTATAAGTGCCAGCATCTCTGTTCTGATCGACGAGAACTTTGACCAACTGACCCAGACGGTTGTAGATGGCGATCCTCACATTGCCCGACTGCGCCAGTTGGGTGATGATCTTTACGGACTCTCCGTTATTGGGATTAAAAACATTATGAGCCACGGCGACTTGATTGGCAGGTAACAGGGTCGGACTTGGAATTGGTGTAGACTCGTTCCCCAATACTCCTGAGGCTTTGGTCGGATTGGTCTTGCCTGGCGCCATGCTTGCGTACTTGGGTCCAGCGCCGACATTCTGTCCGACAGGCTGGGTTCTGCTGGCAGGAATTTGGGCCACTTCGTTGCTCGCCGCGGTGGACATCGCGCCGTTATTTGTCAAGGGTCCTGTCACATTTTTTTTCTCAGCAGGATAGTTCACCTTCAAGGCCAAAGAAGAAGAGAACTGCGTTCCTTTTCCTTTAAATTCAACGCTTTTTTCTTTAGTTAAAATTCCGCCCTTTACTTGTGTGCCTGCAACAACTCGAGTAGCCACAGTCGTATTGTTGTTCTTAGTCACACTGATATTATTTTCTTTTTGGTTCGGAACAGAAAGAAAAATGATCAAGCCGATGGCCGCGGCGCTTCCCACCCATACCAAACGAGGGAACCAAGTCTGGCTAGGCCACCAGTTGAAGCGCTCCTGGCTGGCAACCCTTTTCTCCTCGAAACCGATCCGTCGGTGTATCGTCTCCAGCATTCCTGGTTGCGGACTGACTTGCGGAAAATTTTGCAGGGTGAAACTGATTTTTTGGGCGCCGATTATTTTCTGAAGGCATCCGGGACAGGATTGGAAATGATCCTCAATCTTCCTCTGCTCTTTTTCCTGCAGAGCCCCGTCCACATAACATGAGATTTGTTTTTCACTAAGGTGCTTCATAACCTTTTTCTCCATCAAAGGAACGATTTTAGGTTTTTCTGCAGGATGCCACGTCCCCTGGCGATCCTTGATTTCACTGTCCCTTCACTGATACGCAATATTTTCGCTATCTCTTCGTATGACAGTCCATCTATCTCTCTGAGGACCAAGGCCATCCTTTTGTCCTCTTCTAAACCCATGAGAGCGCTCTGGATAGCCTGCATCAGCTCTCTTTTTTCCGCGTCTTGCTCTGAGTTCTCCTTGGCCGCCACCTCTTCGATAAAGGACTTTCCGTCCTCATTCACAGGATTTGAGGTGATGACCCTTTTCTGCAAAGCTCTCTGTTTGAACTTGTTCTTGACCAGATTGACCGCTATCCTGTAGAGCCAGGTGAATAAATTCGAGTCACCCCTAAAATTCTTTATAGACTGGTAACCATTTATAAAAACTTCCTGGCAGATATCTTGGCTTTCGTTCACATCACCAAAGAAATACAGGATCGAGTTAAAGATCCGCTGGTGATATTTGTTAAAGAGCTCGTCAAAAGCCTCTCTGTCCCCTTCTTTGCATCTTTGGATCAGTTTCCATTCAGCGGCGTCTTTATACACTTTTTTTTTGCCAAACATAAACCGTCCTAACGCTCTTCCGATTGATTAGACAACTCACCCACTAAAAAGTTCCCCCAAGCTTTTAATTTTTTCCAGAACCCGTTTTTTTACCTTCGTTCTGCTTGGGAAATACCATATTTTCAGTTGATATTAAAGGAATTGCATTGAGTATCCTTCTTGCATCTTCCCCTTGCACTAAATGTGGCTGTCCGTCCGCCAACATCACAGGCAACAACTCATACTTCCTCATTCCGTTCTTAGCCAAGTCGATTTTGAGTATCACGCTGTCCCAGGTCTTTTCATTTTGGAGGTCAAAAACAAAGTTGCCCAGACTGTAAAAGATCCACCCTTTCTTATAATGCTCTATCCCCTGCAGAATATGAGGATGCTGACCCAAAATAATATCAGCCCCCGCATCGATAGCGGCATGACCGATCTTAACTTGATAGCTGGTCGGAGCCTCTTGGTATTCTTGTCCCCAATGGAATGATACAACAACCAGGTCGCTTTTGCTTTTAGCCTCCCTGACCCCCTCTCTGACGTCTGGGAGATACGAAGGGGCCACAAAAACTTCGTTATCCTTGCTATAAAACTCCTCTGGCGAAACAGCCGAAAAGCCCAAAAAAGCTATCTTAATCCCATGGATAGTTAAGATCACAGGAGATTGTATCCTCTGGGTTTTCGGGAACACACCTATAGTGTTGATCTGGAGTTGAGCCAACAGATCCATGGACTGGATCAAACAAGGGCTCCGAAAATCAAGGCTATGGTTGTTGGCAAGGGAAAGGAGGTTAAAACCCGCATTCTTTAGCGAAGAGGCTGTTTCCACCGGGGACCGAAATATTACTTCCTTAGTTTTGCTTATTGGTTTTCCAGTATCACAAATTGGAGACTCCAAATTTCCAAAAACAACATCCCCCTGTTTCAAAATGTCCCGCACCTTGTCGAATGGGTAGTCCATCCCCTTAACTTTCATGGCATCATAGACGCGCCTAGCTAGACTTATATCACCCACAGCCATGAGAGTAACGCCCGCCTCTTCAGAGATTTGTGGATTACTCGCTGCAATGGGCGTTGGTTGAACTTGCGCATTAGGTTTAATTTTTTCTGGACAACCCATGAGGATCAATGCCGCAAGGGTCACCACTACTGTTCTTCTCAATATTCCCGCCTTACAAGTCAGACTCACCCTCAGCTTCACTCACTTAGCGGCAAAGACGCAAGCCTAAGGTAACCGGCTATCTAATCAAACCAGCACAATAAAGCCGATGGCCAACATAAAACCATCGGCTTTATATCATACTGCTATATTGACCTCGGACAGTATGGATTAATGGAACAACCCTTTAAGAAGATCTTTGGCCTTATCCTGCACTTGTTGCTGGACCTGGCTCTGAACCTTGTTCTTTTCTTCATCGACCTTTTGCTGCACTTGCTGCTTCACCTCATCGACCTTTTTATTAACCGCCTTTTTTACGGCCTTCTCGAGCTCAACGGTGACTTGGGGGTTGGTCAAAGGGCCTTTCAAACTCAAATCAACCTCTGCCCATCCTTTCTCATCTTTAAACGCGCTCAAGGAATCAGGGATGCTGACCAATTGGGGATTCAAACGAGTGTTCATGACACCATCTGCGTTCTTATCAAAATCAACGTGGCCATCAAACTTTAGCTTGAGCATATTGCTGTCGCCTTCTCCCATGACCAAATTGTGTGTGGTGACCAGTTGGTTCTTAATGTCAAAGTCTCCCCTTACGACATCAAGGTCCAGGTCCTTCTTAAGCGCGGCGATATTAAGAGTGTCTGCGGCATTCTCCAGGGCTTTAAGGTGGGAGATCTTGACCTTGGTTATATCTACGTGGCAATTGCCCTTGAGTTTCTCCCTGGCCATCTTAGGTTGTAATCCCTGGCCTGCGACATTGATCTGGGTATTGACAATCCCAGCGACCATATCCTTGGCTGGGGAGTTCGCGGGATCGTTCCCAAAAAAGAATTTCAGAACATTCGAAGTCAACGAGCTTGACTTGAACCTTCTTTCCAGGAACGCAGCTAAAATCCGTAACGATCCATTGGAAGACTTATCCAAGTGGAAATCCTTGACCTTAGCTGCGACCGTATAGGTGGGATTGGATGTCTTAAAAGATGCCTTTGCAGTCTCATTGACACCACCGTCAAAGATATTAACAAAAAAACTTTGGTCTAAATTTTGCTTGACCAGGTCCGCCTTGACGGCCAGCTTGGAAAGTTCCAGGTCTTTAAGTGTCACCTTATCAACATTAATTTTTGATTGTACGCTTAGATAAGGCGGTATTTTCTTGCTGAGATCAGGCACAGCAACCGAAGCCCCTGATGCAGCGCTAGAAGAGTCTGCTTTGGTCGCGTCATAGGGGAGAGCTAAATAAGCATCAAAAAATTTATCCAGATTGATCTGCTTACCGGACAACTGCATAGCAACTTTGGCTTTTAATTTTTTCATGCTCTTTAAATCTGACAGGACATAGTTGGAAACTTTAAGGTCCAAATTAAGCGGTGAATCTCCAACCAAAAAAGTAATTCCCTTGGAAGATACCGCTTTTTCGGTCAGATGAATGGTCCCTTCCAAATCATCAAAAGCAGTAAACCCGGAATATTTGACCCCAATTTTTCCAAAGGTTAAATCTCCATTAATCTTCAATTTATCCAAATCCTCGGGGTTGCCTTTCACGCTAGCTTTAAAATCCAGGGATCCGGACAATGAAAGCGCTGCAGGAAAATCCACCAGGGAGGGCGGAATAAGATCTGCTGCCAAGGTCTTTAATACCACATCCAACGAAGCATCCACATCCAGCGTGGGCTTGGTCAGGAATGAACTGACTGACCCACTGACGGAAATGGAAACCGAAGGAGCTTTCACAACAATATTTTCAATTTTTGCTTTTTGTTCGTTATAGAACACGGAGGCGGCCCCCTCCACGGTTAGAGGAATGACCTTCTTGTTCAAGACAATCTGCGTCGCAAGAGAGATTTGCATGGGCTTCTTAGAATTTAAAGAGATGGGCCCAACAGTTAGATTGAAATTGTTGACTTGGGTCCGTAACGGCGTGGCTAAATAATCATCGTTATAAGTGATCTGTCCATTCTTGATGCTGAGCTCCGAGATCACAATATCCACAGGGATTTTCGTTGGAGCAGAGGACTTGGAGGACACCTTAGAAGCTTTGGCTTTTGACTTACTAGATGACTTACCGGAAGTCAAGTCGGTGAAGTTGAATATTCCCCTCCTGTTCCTTTCAACCAAAATCTGCGGGTCGACAAGTTGGATTTTTTTGATCACTGCTTTGCCCACAAAAAGCGGCAAGACATAAAATTTCACAATAAGTTTGTCATCAGCAACAAAAGGTTTATTGGTAAACCCTTTCGCATTACTGATGGAAATCTTGCTCACTTCTATGGCTATCCCATTGAAAGGATTGAAGAAAATTTTCCCAATGCTAACCTTCCGATTAAGCGTTTTACTGAGCTCCGTCGTCGCCTTATCTTTGACTTTATTCCAGGGAATAAAAAGCGACGCTGCCGCAGCGGCCACAATAAAAAATACTACGACCAAAGCGCACCAGAAAATGATCCTCCTGATCAAGCTCTTCTTCTTGGGAGCACTGCCCCCCGCAACATTTTTCTCCGCAACCTGATTTTCTTTTTTAGCCATTTCCCTCTCCTTCATTTTAAATTTAGCGTTTTTATAGCATCATCATGTTGTTTTGAAAGTCCCAGAAACTACGAAAAACCATTAGAGCAACAAGAAGCAGACAACCTGATAAAAAAGGATGGCTGTAAACTCATTTCTTTGGATGACCTTTATCCTCAGGTGTCTTGGCTGAAGAGGCTTTAGGGATAAGGCTGAGATGCTCCTTGATTTTCCGCTCGATTTCAGCGCCAACTTGAGGATTCTCTTTGAGATATGTCTTAGCACTATCCCTGCCCTGGCCTAACCTTACATTGTTGTAGGTAAACCAAGTGCCGCTCTTTTCCACGATATTGTAGTTAACAGCCGTATCAATCAGAGAACCATTCTTAGAAATGCCTTCACCATAAATGATTTCAAACTCGGCTTCACGGAAAGGGGGCGCCACCTTGTTTTTAACGACTTTGACCTTAACCCTGTTACCAACCACAGTGGTCCCCTCTTTAATGGCTTCGATGCGACGGATATCCAGCCTCATGGAGGCATAAAACTTTAAAGCCCTGCCTCCTGGCGTGGTCTCCGGATTACCGAACATAATGCCCAATTTCTCTCTTATTTGGTTCAAAAAAATGCAGCAGGTATTGGTTTTTCCTATAACAGCGGTCAATTTTCTCAAAGCCTGGGACATTAATCTGGCCTGTAAGGCCATATGGGCATCACCCATATCTCCCTCTATCTCGGCCTTGGGTACCAAAGCAGCCACCGAATCAACTACCACGACATCCACCGCCCCACTGCGCACCAGCGTTTCTACAATCTCTAACGCTTGTTCCCCATTATCAGGTTGCGAAAGGACCAGCTTATCAACATCTACGCCGAGATTTTTGGCATACTGGGGATCAAGAGCGTGCTCGGCATCGATAAAAGCGGCTGTGCCGCCGGCTTTTTGGGCTTCAGCGATGATGTGAAGGCTCAGCGTGGTCTTACCCGATGAGTCAGGCCCAAAGATCTCGATACAACGGCCCCGCGGCACCCCACCCACCCCCGTGGCAATATCCAAAGCAATGGTTCCAGTTGAGATGGCTTTGACATCAAATGCAGGAGCCTCACCCAAAAGCATGATGGCCCCTTTGCCGTACTGTTTTTCTATTTGGGATATGGCTAAATCTAATGCTTTTAATTTTTCGCTGTTCTTCTCCACCAATGGACACCTCCATATTTTCTTTTGAAATCAATACTTCACTATACCATAAAAGGGTTACCAAAGCCCTCCAACCCAAAACGGTCAAACCAGTATTAACTGCAAAAAATACAACATTTTTTTTAGTTGTGTTATATCATATTAGAAATCTTTGACCTACTTTGCATTTTTCCTAATTAGGAGGTTCGATGTTCAACAAAAGAGGCCTGGGATCACTTGGGTCAGTTCGAGATCATTCAAAGAAAGGCACCCCTATTGTTGGGTGGATAATCTTAGGTGTATTCCTCTTATGTGTCATCTGGCTTGCAGCATCAGGAAAATTGATCCTCAACTGGAACTTATATCTCGCCAAATCCTGCACCCTTGAAGGTCAATACAGCCGAGCCTTGGCCATATTGTCAAAATTGGAAAGCTCTAATTATCATGACCCCCGCATCACCGATGCCACGGGGTTGGTCTATTTGTACCAGGGCCTGTTCGACCAAGCACAGGAAAAATACGCGGCAGCGACCCGCGAGGGTCTGCGTCCCAGCCGGTTGTTCAATCACCTTTCTTTCGGAAGCAACTTCATCGCTATCGGCCGCTACCAGGAGGCCTTAGTTGAATTCAAGCACGCGGTTGAAATTATGCCCAACCACTATAAAGCGCATCGCGGCCTTGCCGAAGCATACCATGCCCTTTGTGAACTAGAAGCCGCTATTCCCGAATACCAGCAGGCCCTGGCCTTGAACCCCAATGACAACGAATCTCAAAAAGAACTGGACAGGGCCCGGCAAGACCGGGATAAAGGTTCTGTGGCCTACATGTTCGACCGTCTTGACCAGCCTTTGGCCAGACGCCAGGTCAGCGAATCAACCGAACCAAAATCAAATTATCCGTTTTCTCAATATACGGCCCATTTGGTAGGTTATGTAAGTTCCCGCCATGGTTCGGCTGGATTGGAAAAAGTTCTCGCCCAATATTTCCCTGGCAATAAAGTTACCCTGACCATCGATGCCTCTTTGCAAAGGGCTTGTAGCAAGATCCTGGGGTGGAACAAAGGGGCCATCGTGGCGCTAGACCCAAAAACCGGGGAAATTATCGTCGCCCTCAGCCAGCCTTTGTTCAACCCTTCACGCATTGATACCGAAGACTGGTATAACAACAGCGACAACCCCAATAAACCCTTTAAAAACAGGGCTTTTGAAGAGCTTTATATGCCGGGCTCCATAGCGAAAATCATCACCACAGCGGCGGTTTTAGAAAAAAAGTTAGACCTTTCAACGGTCTTCCCGCTGCACTGCAAAGGTTCACTGATCATAGATGGAACGCCTTTTTTGGACTGGAAAAAACACGGAAGGATCAAAAGTCTGGAGGAGGCCTTTGACAACTCCTGCAACGTAAGTTACGCCAAATTAGGCCGATTGCTAGGCGCCGACGCTCTTTTTGAATACACCAATAAATTCGGCATTCAAAAAGTGCCGCCGATAGAGCTTCCTGTTCTCGCGGGCAAGACCGCCTATACGGACACTTCTCTTCAAGTAGCCGAATGGGCCAACGGGGTCGGTAAATATTGGATCACGCCTTTACACGCCGCCATGTTGGCTGCCGCTATTGCTAACGATGGCGTGGTCATGAAACCTTACCTGATCAAAGAAATTAAAAGTTTCCATGAAGATCCCATCAAAACCAACCATCCCGCCCCCTGGTTTACCGCGATATCCAAAGAAACGGCAAGAAAGATTTCCCAGATGATGCTGGAAGACACGGTCAAGGGAATAGGAAAAAAAGCATCAGTGATAGGCATTTCCGTAGCTGGAAAAACAGGGACGACCGGAAGCGTCAGTAAAGGAGGTTTGAACGGCTGGTTTATTTGCTTCGCTCCTGTTGAAAAACCAAAGATTGCTTTAGCCGTTTATATAGAAAATGGCGGAACCGGAATGGATGTCGCGGCACCCATCGCGGGAAAAGTGTTATCAGCATTCTTCACGGAAAATGAACACAAAGGCGACGAATAGCATTCAACCTTTGAATGCTTGGCTCAATAAGGTGGAATAGACAGCGCCTGTTGGAGTTAAAATACTTTTCATCAGGTTGACCCCTGTAACTTCTTGCTGACCAAAAGAACAATCGGCTTTTTGTTCCACTAGTTTGACTGCTATTGGGATCAGGGTTGGTTTCAATCCCTCATTGCCCCTTACTCTGGCAATCGTGAGATGGGGCACAAACTTCCTGCTCTCTCTTGCAATTCCAACCAATTCAAACGATTTCTCGAACTCTTCAGCCAAATTCTCCAGCCTATTTTCTAATTCTCTGACTCCAACCCATATAACTTTTGGTTTTTTCCAGTTAGGGAAAACCCCTGCTCCCAGCACCTCAATCTTGAATGGGCGATCAAGCTGACCCGCGTTCTTGATTACATTCACAACAGCCTCATAATTTTCATCCTGGACCTCACCTAAAAACTTTAATGTTAAATGCATTGCCTCTTCTTTAACAAAAGAAAGCCCTCTCAAGTCCGGTCTTAATTCTTTCTGAAATGCCATGATTTTTTCTTTGATGTCTTGATTTATTGCAAGAGAAACAAATAATCTCATCGAGGACTCCAGACTCCATGGAGAATTTTACTAATAATTTAACTAATCGGTTTTAAGTAAGGCATCAATTTCTCTTAAACATACCAAGGACCAGCCTTCTAAATTTAAAGAGGTGTCATTTAGAAGACTATTTGGTTTTGCAAAAAATAACCTGGCTATTTCTTCGCGATGCGCTTTATTGACTTCGACTAAAGGCTTATCTAATTCAACTAAATAAATAACTCCAAAATGGACTCTGCCCACCTCATCGGCATCATCATTAAGAACAGCGATCATTTTTCTCTTGGTTGCTGTTTTAATAACAACCTCTTCGGACAGCTCCCTTTCTAATGCGGCCTCAACAGTTCTTTCTAGGTCCCTCCTGGTGGCAACAGTTCCATCCAAGGGATTGATATGGCCCCCAATCCCGATAGATGCCTTATGCATGAGCCTGCTTTCGCCGGAAGTCTTGCTTCGGATATAGGTCAGCACCTCACCCTTATGAACGCATAAAACGTAGGGGATGATCTGCTTCAAAGCAAAGTTGCTTTCCGCCTCACTTCTGGGGCAAAAACCACACGTTCCGGACGACAAGATAGCGTCAAAATATTTTGAATAATCCAGCGATAATCCCTGAAATGAACCGACTTTATCCAGAATAGCTCTGGGAAAAACAAGAATACTTTCTACCAAAATGACCCCTTCTTCTTAGGTTTTTTGTTGAGCAACCCGAGTTAACAAAAATCTTCTGAGATGGTCTAAAGCGATTTGCGCAGAACGCTCTTTAATGGTAACCCTCTCTCTAAAAGAAAATCTATGCTCCCACCACATCGAACTGCTTTTAGCATCCAGAGCCATAAAAACCAATCCAACTGGTTTTTTCTTGCTACCGCCTCCTGGTCCGGCAATACCGGTTATCGCAAGCCCAAGGTCTGTTTTACTGATCCTCCGGACACCCCTTGCCATGGCTAAGGCTGCCTGATGGCTTACGGCGCCATATTTCTTCAGTATGATAGAGGGAACTCCCAGTAACTGCCTCTTGGACTGATTACTATAGGTAATGACGGCCCGATCAAAATAATCTGAACTTCCAGGTGAATTGGTGATCCAATTTGCCACCAAGCCACCTGTACAGGATTCTGCTACAGAAAGGACCTGTCTTCTCTTTCTAAGTAGATCCCCCACCACCATAGCCATCGTATGATTGTCTGTCCCAAAGATATACTGGCCCAGCCTCTTCTTGAGCTCTATTTCGACCTTGTTGATTAATTTCTTGGCCTCAGCTATATTGCCAGCCTTTGCCGTAACCCTAATTTTAACTTCCATATGGTTGGCCAACAAAGCAAGGGTCGGATTATTTAAAGAAATAAAAAGGTCCTTAATCTTCTCATCCACAGCAGATTCTGTAATGCCACAGCACTTTAAGACCCGCGACAAAATGACGCCTCGACTGGATTTTTTCATCAAATAAGGGATAACGCCTCCTTGAAGCATGACTTCCATTTCTCTGGGAACACCGGGCAGGATAATGCCTGTCTTTCTGCCTTTCTCAAAAATAAACCCTGGCGCCGTTCCCAAAGGGTTCCAAATTACCTGGGCTCCTTTGGGAACCCACGCTTGATTCTCATTATTAAGAGGCATTAATGTTTTGCGATGCTTAAAAATACGCTTGATATGTTTCAAAATCCCAGAATTCAAATAAAGAGGCATGCGGAAATATTCAGCAAAAGTTTGCTTGGTGAGGTCATCCACTGTTGGGCCAAGCCCTCCAGTGGCCAAAACGAGATCTGCCCTTTTATAAGCATTTCCAAGAGCGGCCAAGATCCTCTTTCTATTATCACCCACAGCGGTCTTATAATGGACGTCAATGCCTAACTCAGCTAGCCGCTGGCTGATATAAGCGGAATTAGTATCGACAATCTGCCCTAATAACAATTCTGTCCCGATAGCTAAAATCTCAGCCTTCATGGCGCCTCAGATTCTTTAAATACTAGAATGGAAACGCTAAATGGACTATTTGAAGGATAATATTGGCTAACGCAGCGGATAATAGATCGTCCAGCATCACGCCCCATCCGCCAGGCAGTTTTTGTATTTTCCTTATCCCCAGGGGTTTGATCACATCAAATAATCGGAACAATAGAAAACCTGCAATAAAATAAAAATATGAAAAAGGAAGACAGAAAACGGCTATCCACATCCCTACGCATTCATCAATAACGATCTTGTGGCTGTCCTTCTCTTTATAAATGATCTCTGCCCGCGTGCTTACCCATTCCCCGATGAAAAAACCAACAACAATGATGCAAGCATCTAGCAAAATGGACCTGTGAAAATAGTAATAAAAAATTAAACCCGCCAATGCTCCAAAAGTGCCTGATGCAAAGGGTATACGGCCTATATAAAAGACTGAAGCTACGATCTTCACTAGGTGAGATCTCACAGAAGTTCCTTATAAAATAGTTTTTTGTTCTTCCAGACAAAATCAACACCGGAAGTTATTGAAAATACGGTTGCTATGAACATCAGCCAATAAGGCCCATATTTAACAAACTCATTCAATGGTGTCGCAAAAATCGAGCCGCTTGCGAACCAAAGGGCTAGGGCAGGATAATGTTCGGTGGTTGAAGAAATAGCTAATACCAAAAGAGTGCTGATAATGGCTGTCATTTGGGAGATGGTTTTATGCTTACCGGAACGTTCAGCGGCCAACACCTGATTCTGGGTCAGGGCAAAAAACCTAATGCTCGTAATGAGGAATTCCCTGCTAACAATAATGATCACCATCCAGGGAGGTATAACGTCATACATAACAAAAATAACTAACGCCGAGATGACCAATATTTTATCGGCAACTGGATCAAGGATCTTACCGAAGTTGCTGATTTCCCTAAAACGTCTAGCGATCCATCCATCATAATAATCTGTTAGGGCCGCTATAATAAATATCAGAAAAGCCGCCCAATAGGTGATCATTTTATCCTGGATAATGAACCAGATGAATATCGGCACTAAAAAGATACGGCTCAATGTCAATAAATTGGCAAATCCCATAATATGACCTCTATTTTAGTAATTTGTTTCATACCGACCTATTAAATCATAGTCCAAAGCATTAGTAACCCTCACTTGGACAAATTGCCCTGGTTTAATATTTAAAGTTTTCGGAGCGGAGAAGTATACTTCCCCATCTATCTCCGGGGCATCGTGTTCGCTACGGCCAACCCACCACTGAATAGACCCTTTAGAGGCTTTCTCGTGATTCTTGCGTGTTCTTTTTTTTAATTTATTTCCGACTAGATTTTCAGGCAAATTCACATCATGCCCGGGATGATCAAGGATAACCCTAACAATATCACCTATTTTTCCTGTTGCTTTCTTCAAAGAAATCCGCCGCTGCAATGTCATGAGGATATGCTTTCTTTCCTGCTGAATTTCGGGGGCAATGGTCTGGTAAAGCTTGGAGGCTGCGGTATTTTTTTCTGACGAATAACAGAAAACACCCAATTTGTCGAATTGCACACGCTGTACAAAACGGCACAACTTCTTAAAAGCACCCTCGGTTTCTCCAGGGAAACCAACGATGAATGTAGTCCTAATAGAAACACCAGGGATTTTCTTCCTGATTGACCAGATAAGGTTTTCAGTTTCCTTCTCAGAACCAGGCCTCTTCATAGTTCTCAATATCCTTTTGTCGATATGCTGCAACGGGATATCAACATATTTACATACCTTGGGTTCTTGGCTGATAATCTCAAATATTTCCTTATTGGAAATATCCGGGAATAAATATAACAATCTTATCCATTCCATCCCCTTGACTCTCGATACAGCTTGAAGCATTTCCGCGGTTTTATGCTTGCCGTAAAGCTCCAATCCATAGCTGGATGTATCCTGGCCCACGAGTTGGATCTCCTTTACTCCCTGTTCAGCCAGGCTTTTAGCCTCAAGTACGATCGATTCGATCTTGCGGCTCCTCATTCTGCCCCTTAAAAAAGGGATATTGCAGAACGAACATCGTCGGTTGCACCCTTCTGATATTTTTATGACTGAAGTATGCGGGAGGGTCACCCTGAGACGAGGCGTTAGATGGTGATAAAGATAAGTCGGCCTGCCTACTCTGATAACCTTTTTACCTGATCCTTTGAGCTTCTCAAATATTTCATAAATCCTGTTAATTTCCCCAGGACCAGCCACAGCGTCTATTTCCGGAATTTGAGCTAAAAGATTTCCCTGATACTGCTGGGCGAGGCAACCCGTAACGATCAGCAGTTGTTTCTCTTGGATTTTTAAGGCAGCCATCTCATTTAAAATATTGATGGATTCTTGTCTGGCATCCTGAATAAACGCACACGTGTTGACTAGGATGATATCGGCATTCTGAGGTGAGCCCGTTAAATTAAATCCTTTCTTTTTTAACAGACCAAGCATGACTTCAGTATCAACAAGATTCTTGGAACACCCCAAACTTGCACAATAAACTCTTGGCAAAAGTTCCCCTTTAAAAAATTAATTTATCGACTTCACATTACGGAAATTCTTATCACCATAAGCCAAATAGACACAACTATATCGTGCGCGTAGAACACCTTATCCTTCAGCTTGGCTTAAAGGTGGTAAAAAAGAAACGATTACAATTGTTTTAAAAGTAATCTATTTCTTTGGGCCTATATTCGCAGTGCCAGTCATGATGCGCGGTTGCGGTTGAGGTTGAATCCTCGTATTGACTCTAACCGGCGTAGCGGTAGGTGCTGGTTTTGGAGGTTTGGGAGCCTTCATGCTCTTGACGCCATTATCAATGACCAACAAAGGAATAGCCTCGCCCAGCTTTCCGGTAATTTTGAAGGGTTTACCGTTCATCGTCAGATTCAATCCACCCGCATTCCCGATTTTCAGCACAAAACCTTTTTGGGCTTCCCAAATCTTTTTATCCCCCTTCTTCAACTGGTAAGTTGCTTCGGTCATAAGGTCGGAACTGACAGAAAGAGACCCGTCCGCCGTGGCCTCTGCCTCAAGATAGATAAAACCCTGGGACATTTTTTGCTGTTTATAAATGTCGCTCATGATAACGGTATCGATCCTTACCGTCTTTTGTGGCGCGGCTGGATCGTTGGAAAAGATCGTGACGGTTTTACTGACTGGCCCCATTTTTCCTTGGGGATTGAAGGAAACCTGCATGATCCCGCTGGCCAATGGCGTTATACTCTTATAAGTCAGCATCGCCGAGGTGCAGCCGCAAGAGGCCTGTGTTTTATCGATAATAAGCTGCGCATCACCCTGGTTTTCTATGACAAAATTGTGCTGCAACATTTCCGCCCCAGTGACATTCCCAAAATCAAAGGAATCCTCAGTAACATGGATCTTTGGCGCGGCAAAGGATAACGCTGCTCCAAATAAAACGACCAAACTTAACACCATAACACTTGAAACAATCTTCTTCATTGCTACTCCTTTCCTTTATGATTTTTAATAAGGTAGTTCTGGAGAACCTATTTAGTTTATCTAAAGTTCGTAAATTGTAAAGATACCCCCCACTCCCCTCTTTTGAGGATAGCCATAACTTCTTGAAGATCGTCTTTGCTACGGCTTGTAAATCTTATCTGATCTGCCTGAATTTGCGGCTGAACTTTTAGCTTGGTGTCTTTAATAGCCTTGACGATCTCTTTGGCTTTTTCTTGAGGAATGCCCTGGATTAACTTAACAACCTGCCTAACGGTTTGGCCAGAAGCTGGTTCCACTTTGTTCCACTCCAGACTTTTCAGAGAAACGCCTCTTTTTACCAGCTTACCTTGAAAAAGGTCAACGACAGTTTTCAATTTGTAGTCATCATCTGAAATGATCGTCAGTTCATTCTTTTGCTTATCCAGAGTAATTTGACTCTGACTTCCCTTAAAATCAAATCGCTGTAATATTTCTTTCATAGCTTGTTGGACCGCATTATCCACCTCTTGGAGATTGACCTTGGATACCGCATCAAAGGAAAAATCTGCCATAGCTTTGCACCCCTCTTTCTAAATTGGTTATCCTCTTCGTATCAGGGCAAATCAGACTTGGAGGTCACGGTTAGCCCTTGAGCGTTGTTAAAGTGTAAATCACCGTTCGAATCAATCATTAAGGAAGAGATCACTTGTCCAGCCTTACCCAGGACGCCAACAGGCTTCTCGTTTAGCTGTAAACGCAAACCGCCTGCGTTGCCGATCTTGAGATAAAATTTTTTCCGAGCCTTCCAAATATTGGTATCCCCCTTCTTCATCTCATAGGACTTTTCCTGCATTAGGTCTGATCTTACTGAAAGCCAGACATCATCAATAGCCATACCAATAAGATAAACATTGTCGTCCTTTATTCCAAGAGCTTTTTTAAATTCCACAAAATTTTTGGCGTAGGGAAACTTGGATACAGCAGGAGCAGGAACAAAATAGATATATACAAAATACGCCGCCAACAAGGCTACCATCCCCAGCAAAAACCACTTTACCCAAATTTTAACCTTATCCCATTTCAGCGCTTGCCTGATAAGTCTTAAAAGGTTCGGATTTGGCTTTGCCTCTTCTTCCATTCTTGTCTTTATGGTCTCTTGGAAGACTGCAACCCTTTTGATGGATGCGGAATATTTTTCCAGAGCTGCATTGGGATCGACCTCTAACGCTTTGGCGTAGGACCTTATAAATCCCTTTAAATAGGTTTCTCCCCTGAAACTATCGAAATGGTCTGCTTCCAAAGCCTGGAGGAGAGGCAAGGAAATTTTGGTCCTCTTTTGGATTTCCTCTAAAGAAACGCCTTTGCTCTTGCGCAAAGAACTTAAATAGGCGCCTACTGAATCCACGCTGTGCTCCCCTTCGATTTACTTTGTCCCAGTTGGGGCTAAAAGGGCCCCGTCGATGACCTCAACGCCAGAAGGAACTTTAAAATTGAATTGACCCGCATTAATGGAGGGATTCAACTTGACCCTGTCCAACTTGATCGAGAACATACTTCCGCTTGCAGTATAAATTAAGGTCTGGGTGGGCATCCATCCCGACTCATTAACCCAAAGCTTCACTTCATGGTAAGTTTTGCTGTTCTTCTTTTTCGGGACTAACTTAAGGATATAGGAATTCCCGTCAGCCGATCGCTCTTCCCCTAGGACTGATATCTGATAACGCTCCTGTAATTGGCTGACTTCCTGTCCTAGCTGAAAGGCAAATTGCTTTAAAACTTCGGAGGAATCAATGTTTTGGCGGATAACCTGGTTTAACTCGGGAGTATAAAGCCATGCGACCTTCCCGTCTGAAACAAATGTCTGTGCGGACGGCTTCCGGAAATTAATGAATATTTTATTCGGCCTCTCAATAATGATGCTTCCAACAATCTTTTCCTCTTGCAAACTTTGCCTTAATTTGATGGTCTCAGACAACTCAGCGCTTAGGGACATGGCCTCGGTCTTGCTAAGATGTCCCAATATCTCTTCTGTCGTTAATGTCTTTGCCCCTAAACTGTTGAGGCTAAAGCCATAAAGGAAAGCAAAGAAAAATAGAAAATAGGCAAAACGCCTCACGATTCCTTCTCCTCTTTATCCCCATCCTTTGAGCGGTCATCATCCTCAACCTTGGCGCTTGCTGATTGCACTTCATTTATCTCTTGGGTATCAGGCACCTCGGAGATCAATACCTTCCTGGGTTTGTTTCCCTCCTGAGGGGCTACCACTCCCTGTTCTTCCATCATATCCACTAACCGCGCAGCCCTGCTGTAACCCAAACCAAGTTTCCTCTGAAGCATGGAAGTAGATATCTGGCCGCTGCGGACAGCCACGCGCACGGCCTCATCGTACATTTCATCCTTCTCAACCCTAACCCCTTGATAGGTTCCCGAAGTCTGGTTTTCCAGAAAGGTCTGATCATAATCTGGGACCCCTTGCTTCTTTAAGAACTCAACGACCTTTTTAACTTCTATTTCACTGATATACGCGCCTTGGACTCTGATGGGCTTTTGGGCCCCGGGAGGCAGGAAAAGCATGTCCCCTCGCCCTAGCAGCTTTTCCGCGCCCTGACTATCCAAAATTGTCCTGGAATCGGTCGCCGAGGGAATCTGGAAGGCGATTCTCGCGGGAATATTACTTTTGATGAGCCCGGTAATTACATCAACGGAGGGACGCTGGGTCGCCAGGATAAGATGGATACCTACGGCTCTTGCTAATTGGGCCAATCGGGTGATGGCATCCTCCACTTTCTTGCGGTTGGCCATCATCAAATCCGCCAGCTCATCAATGGCCACGACAATGTAGGGAAGGGGCTCAAAACCTTCTTCCCGGGCTGATAAATTATAGCTTTCCAGGTTTCTTACGCTGACACTAGCCAACAACTTGTATCGGTCCTCCATGACACCTATCAGCCATTCTAATGCCAGCGCGGCCATTTTGGGATCCGTGATGATTGGGACCAACAGGTGGGGGATGTCCTGATAGCTGGTCAGCTCGACCATTTTGGGGTCGATCAAAAGCAACCTGACTTCATTTGGAGTATTCCTAAAAAGAAGGCTGTTCACCAAGGCCGCCACACAGATGCTTTTTCCCGTGTTGGTCGCCCCGCCGATCAATAGATGCGGCATTTTATCGAGTTCGAACACCATACAGTCGCCTTGCACGCCCTTGCCCAAAGCGACGGACAGGGGCGAAGAAGACGATTTCATGGCCTGGCTTTCCAATATCTCGCGCAAAGTGACGAGTGCGGACTGAGGATTTGGAACTTCGACGCCGATAGTTCCTTTGCCGGGAAGGGGGGCGACTATCCTCACCGCCTGGACCTTTAAAACCAACGCCATGTCATTGCTTAAATTGGTGATCTGATTGATCTTCACTCCGGGCGCAGGCGCCAATTCATACACGGTAACCACCGGACCCGGCTGAACATGGACGACGCGGGCATCCACGCCAAAGTTACGCAAACATTGCTCCAGGATCAATGAGCGTTCCTGATGCTCATTGGCGCTCAAGGTCCCGGTTACTGCCTCAGGCAGAGACAATAGATCTAAGGGAGGCCTTTCAAAAGAGGCGGATTTCGCATTCTTAGATTTTTTTAACCTACGGATCTCAGGATGCTTTTCAACGGTTTGATTTATTATTTCCTTAGGTAAGCTTTCCTCAGATTCGACCTCGGGTGCAACAGAATCGACCCTTGGAGGCTTCCCGGCAGGTTCTATATTCTCTATCTGGGTCTTCTCTTCAATTTTGTTTCTTACAGCCAGGTCTCTCCTGAATTGGCGGTTGGCCTTGATGATCCTTATTCTTTCCCTGGTCACGATCCATGTTTTCTTTGTCAAAACGGCCAGAAATTCAAACCACACCACTAACTCTTTCCGAAGGTTCGCAAGAAAATCTAACAAGGTCAGTTCGGTTGCTAATACGGCGCTGGCTAAGAAAAGCCCGATGACAACCAGAAAGGAACCCGGCTTGCCGATCAATTTCTCAGCGATGGCCGCTAAGCTGTTGCCGACCCGGTTACTATACTTTAAAGACTCTTGAGAATAAGAGGATGTGCATAGGCTTATCAAGGTTGGCCACATCAAGAAACCTAGACCAAAACCTATCCATTTAGATAAAACCTTTTCTTCGACTTCATTGACAATCCATTTCCACCCAAAATTACCAAGTAAAAAAGGGATTAGGAGCGATCCCCACCAGCCGAAGAGATAAATCACAATATGGTTGAACAGGACGCCAATGATCCCCACCCAATTATGGTAAATGACCTTTTGTGTCTCACCGACAACAGCCTTTGAACCATACAAAAATAAATTATAATCCTCAGGATTGTAGGTTAACAAGCTCAGCAGGGTTAGAAAGGCCCCCACAAACAGCAAAATACCCACTAAAGTTTGTTTGGTCTTTAAATTCAATCTAAGAACAAAGGCCATGAGCAGCTACTCCCTTTAGTAACAAAAAAATCAGCACCCCACTATTTTGGAAAAACAAACCTTATAACAAGATAAAGAACCACAAGAAAAATAAGGATGAACCCAAGCGTTTTCAAATGCCATTTCCAACTAAAATTTAGTGGGTCTTGGAGTTCTGTCTTTTGATGGTTTTCTTGCGTGTCCATGGCTCCTCCCTCAGGATGATGGATAAAACCCTATTATTTCCCTTACTATACCTTGAAAAACAACTATTTTCCTGTGTGGCCAAAACCGCCGTCATGGCGATGACTATCCTCAAGTTCTTCAACTAATTCCCATTGTACTTTCTCAACTTTTTGAAAAACTATTTGGGCGATTCGGTCACCCTTTTGAATAGTAAAGGGCTGTGGGCCAAAATTCACCATGATCAGCTTGATCTCTCCTCGATAATCCGAATCAATGGTCCCGGGTGTATTGACAAGGCTGATCCCATTTTTCAAGGCAAGTCCGCTTCTTGGACGGATCTGGGCTTCAAATCCCTCGGGAATCTGGACACACAAACCCGTCGGAATCAGTTTTATTTCATTGGGAAGGACCGTAACAGGCTCGGACACCGCTGCATAAAGATCGCATCCTGAGGCACCCTTGCTCATATACTGCGGAAGCGGTATACCTTCCGCGTGAGATAATCTTTTAACCTTTATTGTCAGGGCAGCCAAATTGCCTCCCCCGCCCTCATGTTTTTCTCCTCAGGATTAGCTATTGCGCCCAAACAAACCATGGCTAGTTCCTTTGCTTTGAAAAGTTTTTCTGTGATTTGGTCGACATCTCCTAACCGGACTTGCTTGATTTCCTCAAGAATATTATCAACTTTTTCAAAATGTTTTAAGTAATTTTCTTCTCTTAATAATTTACTCAACACCCCGCTGGTTCCTTCCAAGCTCAGGATAAAGGACCCTTTAATGCACTCCTTGGCGTTCTCTAACTCTTTTTTTGTGAATCCACGCCTCCTGGCCTTGATGATTTCATCGATTATAATATCACGCGATTTTATCAAATTCTTCGGGTCAGTAGCTGCATAAGTGATCCATGCACCGGTATTCCGATAGCCATCATGGAAAGAATAAACCGAATAAACGAGTCCTCGCTTTTCTCTGAGACCCTGGAAGAGCCTGGAACTCATGCCTCCACCGAACATGTTGTTAAACAAGGCCAACGGATAACGCGCCGGGCTGTTATAAGGAAATCCTTGGACCCCTAAACAGCAATGGACCTGTTTGACATTTCTCCTTTTTAATTCTGTTCCCGGATAAAAACCGGTGCAAAAAGAATTTTCCAGGATGGGCGCATCGACTTTATTGATCTTTCCAAAATATTTCTTTGCCAATTTTAGCGCCGCGGAGTGTTTGATCGCTCCAGCTGCGGCAACGATCATGGCTTGCGGCTTATAGCATTCCTGATAAAAGGATAGGATATCGTTCCGGGTAAGCTTGGAAATGGTATCTTTGGTGCCAAGAATAGGGGAACCGAGCGAATTTTGTTTCCAGACATGCTGGGCAAAAAGATCATAAATGAACTCTTCCGGGTTATCCTCGACCATCTTGATCTCCTCCAGGATGACCCGTTTTTCTTTCTCAATATCATGGCTTCTGAAAAGCGAATTTAAAAGAATATCGGAGAACACCTCAAAGGCCACTTCAACCTTGCTCGAATTCACTTTGGCGAAATAAACAGTGGACTCTTTACCTGTAGAGGCGTCGAAATGGCCACCGACCCGGTCCATTTCCAGGGCAATGGCCTGGGCGGTTCTTTTGCGGGTTCCTTTGAAAATCATGTGCTCGATGAAATGGCAGATGCCGTTTTCTGCAGCCTTCTCGATACAGGAGCCCACTTCAAAACACAGGCCAAGAGAAACCGACTGGACGCCTGGCATCGTGTCACTAATGACCCGGATGCCATTATCTAAAACAGTTTTTTTATAACCCATAGCGTACTCTCGGCTTGAAAAGGTGGTGTTTGCCTTTTAAGGCAGGAATGCGCAAGAAAAAGAGAACTATCCCTTGATCGCTGAAAAGACCCAGAGTTTATCTTCTTTCTCTTCTTGGAGCCGGGGATGATTTCTGGGGATTAATGATTTCTTTGAACTCTTTGTTTTCAACCAAAGCTTCTTTGCGGCTCAGCCTGATTTTACCTGCAGGATCGATCTCGAGGACCTTGACCACAACCATATCCCCCTCGCTGACCACATCGTTTACCTGTCCGACTCTTTCCGGCGCAAGCTGGGATATATGGACCAAGCCGTCGGTCCCTGGCAAAACCTCCACAAAGGCCCCGAAATCCATGATCTTTTGGACTTTGCCCAGGTAGATCTTGCCTATCTCCGGTTCTGCAGTGCATTCTTTGATCATTTTGATGGCTTTTTGGACGGCCTCTTCCTGGGGCGAGGCAATGAATACCTTGCCTGAATCCTCGATATCCACCTTGGCCCCGCTTTCCTCGACGATCCGCTTGATATTCTTTCCGCCCGGCCCGATCAGGATGCCTAGATTCTTCGGATTGACTTGGATGGTCACCAGCCTAGGCGCATAAGCGGAAAGCGAACTCCGGGGAGCCGCCAAAGCCTCCTGCATTTTACCGAGGATGAACATCCTTCCCTGTTTGGCCTGCTCCAGGGCTTTTCTCATGATCTCCGAGGTGATCCCGGAAATTTTGATATCCATCTGGATGGCCGTGATCCCTTTGGCGGTTCCAGCCACCTTGAAATCCATGTCGCCAAAATGGTCCTCCAAACCCTGGATATCCGTCAAAACCGTGAACTTGCTATCTTCTTTGATCAAACCCATGGCTATCCCTGCCACGGGCGCCTTGATAGGCACGCCGGCGTCCATCAAAGCCAGGGTCGCCCCGCACACACTGGCCATAGATGAGGAACCGTTGGATTCAAGGATCTCTGAAACGACCTGGATCACATAGGGGAACTCTTCGGGTTTGGGAAGCACCGGGACAAGGGCGCGTTCGGCCAGCATGCCGTGCCCGATTTCCCTTCTACCCGGCCCTCGCATAGGTTTGATCTCCCCCACGCTGAAAGGAGGAAAATTATAATGGAGCATATAGGTTTTTTTGGATTCGCCTTCGAGGTTTTCGATGATTTGCGCGTCATCCCCCGTCCCCAGGGTAGCCACGACCAAAGCTTGGGTCTGCCCCCTGGTAAATAGAGAAGAACCGTGCGTCCTTGGCAGGACGCCCACTTCGCAGGAAATAGGCCTGACCTCATCGAGGCGCCGGCCGTCCGCTCTTTGACTCAGCCCGCTAATGTTATGCCTGACGATGGAAACTTCCAGGGCCTCCAGCTCACCCTTGATGTCTTTTTCTTTTTCAGGATACTGCGCCAGCAGGGCTTCTAAGGTTTCTTTGTTGATCTGATTGATATCCTCTTGCCGCTTTAATTTGTCCGAGCTCTGGTTGGCTTTCCTGAGTTTTTCCAAGGCCATGTCCTTGACCGCATTGGCGACGGCTGCGTCCTTATTTGTCAGCTCGACCGCCAGTTTGGGTTTGCCGTTCTTTCTCACGAAATCTGCCAAGGCTCCAACGATCCGGCGTATTTCCTGATGGGCGAATTCAATGGCTTTGAGCACTTCTTCCTCGCCCAGCTCATTCGACCCGCCCTCGATCATGGTGACCGCCTCATCGGTACCGGCAACCACTAGATCAAGATCGCTCTCTTTTAATTGGGAAAAAGTGGGGTTGACGATAAACCCGCCATTGACCCTGCCCACGCGTACGGCGGCAACGGGTTTGGCGAAAGGAACAGGGGACAAACATAGGGCTAAAGAAGCGGCCATAATGGCGAGAATATCCGGGCTATTTTCCTGGTCAGAGGAAAAGGTGGCCCCGATGATCTGGACCTCGTTAAAAAAACCTTCCGGGAAAAGAGGGCGCAGCGGCCTGTCAATGAGCCGGCTGGTCAGGATCTCCCTATCACGCGGCCTTCCGTCCCTTTTGAAAAAACCGCCCGGGATGCGGCCGGCGGCATAGGTGCGTTCTCTGTAGTCGACCGTCAAGGGGAAAAAGTCTTGGTCGGCCTCAGCTTCCCTGGCCCCAACCACTGAGACCAGCACCACCGTTCCTCCATATTCAACAACAACCGCGCCGTCTGCTTGTTTGGCCAGCTTGCCGGTTTGGAACACTAAATTCTTGCCGCCTACCAAAATCTCAACTTTGTCCATTATGTTTACCCTTCCTGCCCACAATTATTTTGAAATTACTGGATGGTCTTATTTTCTTAACCCCAGCTTATCAATGACCTTTTTGTAACGGTCCAGATCTTTCTTCTTCAGATAGTCCAAAAGCCGCCTTCTCAAACTGACCATTTTCAATAAGCCATGGCGTGAATGGTGGTCCTTCTTGTGGACCTTAAAATGGCCGATGAGCTGATTGATTCTTTCGCTTAAAAGGGCAATTTGGACTTCAGAGGAACCCGTATCTTTAGGATGGATTTGAAAACCCTTGATAAGACTCTGTTTCTTGTCCTTTTGTTCTGTCACCTGCAATCACCTCTCTCGCCATAAAGTTAGGGAAAGTTTTCCCCACCAAGACCCAGAATGCCGTCGGTGAATCGAGCAAACCGAGAACAAGGTTACAGTGAAACCAAAATGCTTCAAAAGGATAACAACGATTGCTTCCTTTGTAAAGACAAAACTCTTTTTCAACTAATAAATAGGAGCATCATTCTATTATCTGGCCCGCCTGGATGAGAATTTTCCTGAGTTTAGCAATATCGATTCCCTGGATGATTTTCTTTTGTTCCAGAGCCTGACAGGCGGCCAGCGCACAAGACTGACCCAGGATCATGAATACCGGCTCCATACGTATGGAACCATAGGCAATATGGGACGCAGAAAGGCAAACGGGTACCAAAAGGTTCTCGCATTCTTCTTCCTTGGGAATGACTGTTCGGTAACTGATGCCATAAGGTTCAACTTGAACCTGAACGTCGCCTTCATTACGGACAAAACCATCCTGGACAATGCGCTGGCAATTGTGCGAATCCATGTTGTAGGCCCCCATAGCGATAAAGTCTTTCGCCTCCCTAGTCTTTTGGCAATCAGCCTGCGTCATGACGTACAGGCCGACCATACGCCGGGTTTCACGTACATAGAGCTGGTGTGGCCACCCCTGAGTATCCTGAAATTCGTCCTTACAAAGGCCCCAACTCTGAGCTTCCTCACGTAGGGAGGGAGGAACGCGCTGGTCCGACTGGAGAAAGTGGAAAAATCCACGAGTGTAATCCATATGGTCCTGCCAGATGGCCTCGCGCTGCAGATAGTTCGCGTCGGGGTACTGCCAGTTCGCCCCGATATGATCGGTAGAAAATCCCCCGTAATTGTTAAAATCCGTTTTCCCGTGAGGCATGGGGATAATGCGGAAAAAGTCTTTGAACTGCGGGGTCCCGCCAGCATAGCCCGCTTCGAGATATCTCGCCAAAAGTTCGTAACGCCAAGGGTCGTAGTGATGCGGCGAAGCGATGTCCAGGAAATTACTTTTATCCTGGGTCAGGCATAGACGGAAATTGTAAGCCTGGACCCTTTTGTCACCCTCGCCAGGTATTCCGCCGTCACCCGGTTGGATACAGGGAATAAGACCGCTGTCCGGCCGCCCGGATTTCACATAAGGGTCGACATCCAGCTCAAACTGATGTATGGGGGTCTCTCCGCGGATCCCGCTCAAGGATTCCTCGTACTGGGCTGTAGATTCCCGGCCTACCGTGTAACTGACCCCTGCAAGGGCCATCACGTCACCCTCATACCCCGCGTCAATGACCATGGACGGCTCGATATGGGTCCCCTTTTCGGTAATGAGGCCAAGGATGCGGCGTCCTTTTTTTATTATTTGTTTTACCCGTTCTCCTGAAAAAATTTTTACCGGATACGCCAAGACGAGGTTGCTCAGAACTTGTTCGGCGACTTTTGGCTCGAAGGTCCACTGTTCTTCCACGCCATAAGCGTTGCCAATGAAACGGTAAAAATCACGGGCCATACCGCCGACGGCCTTCTTGTCACCGATGTCCGTGGCCCCCAAACCGCCGCTAGTCATGCCACCAAGATGGCGGACAGGGTTAACCAGTATGACAGAGCGACCCTCTTTAGCGGCGGCGACCGCAGCTACCACGCCGGCAGCCGTACCGCCATAAACACAAATATCACTTTTCACTCTAACCACCCTCTGCAGAATTTCTCCTAAAATAAATCATGTGCGTTTCCGCAAAAACAAAATTGCTATTACTTACACTTCAAAGCCCAGGCTCTTATCCGCGTTTCACCTGGAATATTTCTTGGCAGACAATATTTTTTTTGCCTTAACAACATCTTTCCCTATCTGTCTTTTTAGGGAATCAGCACTCTTGAAGGCTTTTTCGCTTCTTAATTTTTTTACCATCCTGACAATGATTCTTTTCCCATATAAATTGCCTTGGAATTTAAAAAAATGCGCCTCTACTAAAGGTTTTATTTCGCTAGTCCCAGCTCCATGTCTTTTATATGTCGGCCTGATACCCACATTACATACACCGGGATACATTCTGCCCGCAAAAATTCCATAAATAGCATAAACACCTCGGCTAGGTTGAGCTACTCCATGCTCAGGTTTAAAATTTGCTGTAGGGAACCCTAATTTCCTGCCCCGCCTATCGCCTTTTACGACCCTTCCCTGCAGGCTATAGGGATAACCTAACAACTTACTGGCCTTTTCAACCCGCCCTTGCTGGACGAGCGCCCTGACCCAGGTGCTGCTGATGACTCGGCGACCTTCCAAACAGGGGCTGAGCACGAGAAGTCTGAAGTAGTACTTTTTCCCCAACTTCTTAAGCAATCCAATGTCACCCTTGGCGCCTTTGCCGAAGCGTAGACCGCGGCTGACGACAAGTTCTTTAACGTGGAGCTTTCTTACTAGAAAATTTTCAACGAACTTTTCTGCGGTCACGGATGCGCTTTGCCTGTTGAATGGCATGACCACGACAACCGAGACCCCGAGTTTTTTAAAAAGTTTTGATTTCATATCGGCATTGGTCAAAGCCAAAGGACATTTGTCAGGAGCCAGGACCTTATTGGGGTGGACATCGAAAGTGATGACCACGCTCTTGCCTGAAACAGCGCGGGCGCGGCTCACGACTTTTTTGATGATCTTCTGGTGGCCTTTATGGACCCCGTCAAAAACACCCAAGGTTGCCACTATTTTCAAGTTTTTTCCCGGATACAAGCTCATGCTCCCAAAGATCGAGGAGTGTCGTTAAACATTGGACTTGGCACTATCAATATCGACTAAAAAAACTTTGTCCACTTTAACGATCCATCCTTTTATCTTTCTTTTCAGGCTGGCGATGGCAAACAAAGGACCGTCAGGAAGGAATACAGATAAAAATGGCGGGTCAAAATAATCAATATTGTTGAGATTTGGATAGTCCTCATCGGCAATGATCAGAGGACGGCCATTCAGAAGCACTTTGGCTTTTTCCGGGACAATGGTTATGGAAGGCAAATGGGCCGCGGCCTCTTTCATGGAAACAAGGGTCCGCTGGCCCTGGTCAGACAGCCAGTTCTCTTCCCACTGGTCCGGAGTCAGCGCCTGCTGGAGACTAAAGGCACCCACTTTCAGCCTCACCAGGGATTGCAGATAGGCTCCGCACCCCAGCTTTTCCCCTATATCGGCCGCTAGAGACCGTATATAGGTTCCGGCGGAGCAGAGAATAGAAAGCCTGATGACCGGAGAAGTGAAACCCAGCAGATCCAATCGTTTGACATGGACTTCCACGGGTTTCCGCTCGACCTCTTTCCCTTCTCTGGCGAGCTCATAAAGCCTTTTGCCCTGGTGCCGCTTCGCGGAGACCATGGGCGGGATCTGCTGGATTTTGCCTCTTAATCCCGACAAAACCTTTTCTAGGTCGTCTTTCGTCAAAGAAGGGACTTCTTTTTCCGCGACAGTGGTCCCTGCGGCATCCAGGGTGTCGGTGGTCCGGCCCAGGCAAACGGCGGCCTCATATTCTTTTTCGTCATTGAGATATTCGATCAGGCGCGTCGCTTTGCCCACGCATATAATCAGCACCCCGCTGGCTAAAGGGTCCAGGGTCCCGGTATGGCCGACCTGCTGGATCCTTGATTTGGAACGGATAAAGGACACGATGTCGTGGGAGGTCGGCCCGATCGGCTTGTGGATCACCCACAGACCATTGAGATGAGTGATTTTGTGCTTGGAAGGTGTCATTGGGCTGGAACAACTTTAAAAGCGAACTCGCTCCCCCGGACTATCACGTTCACGGTGTCTCCTTGTTTGATGCCGTTTTCCAGTATCAATTCTGAAAGCGGGTCCATGATCCTGGTCTGGATGAGCCGCTTCAGCGGCCTTGCCCCATAAACCGCGTCGTAGCCCTCCAGACTCAAAAGATCTTTGGCTTCTTCCGAAAGATGGATGGAATAACGCTTCTCCCTGACCATTTCCTCCACTTTCTTGATCTGGATCTCGATGATTTTCTTCAGATGGTCCTTGGTCAAAGGTCTGAAAAAAACGATCTCGTCCAGTCGGTTCAAAAATTCCGGCCTCAGGGTCCTCTTGAGTTCCTCCATCACTCCCTGGCGCATCTTATTCTCTTCGTTAAAGAATTCCTGGACCACATGGGAACCGATATTGGAGGTCATGATGATGACGGAGTTGTTAAAACGGACCGTATGGCCGTGGCTGTCGGACAAACGTCCCTCGTCCAGAACCTGCATGAACAGGTTAAGGACTTCAGGGTGCGCCTTTTCGACCTCATCCAAAAGGATCACGGCGTAAGGCCTGCGCCTGATCAACTCCGTCAGTGCTCCGCCCTGCTCATAACCGATATATCCTGGAGGGGCTCCGATAAGGCGCGCCACCTCGTGCTTTTCCATGTATTCCGACATATCCAGCCTGACAATGGCCTTTTCGTCGTCGAACAAGAATTCAGCCAGGGCCTTGGAAAGCTCCGTTTTACCCACTCCGGTTGGTCCCAAAAACAAGAAGGACCCAATCGGGCGGTTCTGGTCGGACAACCCTGTCCTGGACCTGCGGATGGCCCGGCAAACCGCCGTGACCGCCTGGTCCTGGTTTACCAAACGTTCATGGATCCTATCTTCCATTTTCAAAAGCTTATTGGACTCTGATTCCATCAGGCGGGTCAGGGGGATCCCCGTCCATTTTGAGACAACTTCCGCGATATCGTCTTCTCCGACCTCCTCCTTGAGCATTTTCCTGTTTTTTTGGAGGCCCTGCAACTTCGCCTCGAACTCCTGCAGGTCCTTTTGCAGGCTAGGAAGGATCCCGTAGCGTATCTCCGCGATCTTACCCAGTATCTGTTCGCGCTCCGCAGCCTGCTCCTGATTTTTGGCGTCTTCGATCTTGGCCTTGAAGTCCTGTATTTTCAGGATAATGTCCTTTTCTTTCTGCCAGTGGCTGGTGGCGTCCTCATATTTTGCCTTCAGGACCTTAAGCTCCTCGTCTATCTTCTTGCCCCTTTCCTGGGCCGAGGTATCTTTTTCCAGCTTGAGCGCCTCCCGTTCGACCTGCAGCTGGCTGATACGCCTATTAAGCTGGTCCACTTCGATCGGCATGCTGTCGATCTCCATCCTCAATTTCGCGGCCGCCTCATCCATCAGGTCGATGGCTTTATCCGGCAGGAAACGGTCGGCCAAATACCTTTTGGAAAGCACCGCCGCCGCGACCAACGCATTGTCCTGGATACGCACGCCATGGTGCAGCTCGTACCGTTCCTTGATCCCCCGCAGGATAGAGATCGTATCCTCCACCGAAGGCTCCTTTACCAAAACCGGCTGGAAACGGCGCTCCAGGGCAGCGTCTTTCTCAATATAATTCCTGTATTCGTTCAGGGTGGTGGCACCCACACACCTCAATTCGCCCTTCGCCAAAGCCGGCTTTAAGAGGTTGGATGCGTCCATGCTCCCGCCTTCTGTGGCCCCGGCCCGGACGATCATATGCAGCTCGTCGATGAACAGTATGACCTTCCCCTGCGCCTGGCTGATTTCTTTCAAAACAGCCTTGAACCTTTCTTCAAATTCTCCCCTGAATTTGCTTCCCGCCAATAGTGCTCCCAGGTCCAGGGACAAAACCCTTTTATCTTTGAGCGTGGTCGGCACGTCTCCCCTGACGATTCGCTGGGCCAGCCCTTCCACGATCGCGGTTTTTCCCACTCCCGGCTCGCCGATCAGCACCGGGTTGTTCTTTGTCCGCCGGGCCAGGACCTGGACAATGCGCCGCACTTCTTCCTCCCTGCCGATGACAGGGTCCATCTTTCCTCTTTTTACGGCGTCCGTGAGGTCCTGGCAGAACCGCTTCAGGGCCTGGAACTTTTCCTCGGGGTTTTGGTCCACGACGCTTTGGCCGCCTCTCAGCTCCGCAAGGACTTTCCTGACTTGCTCCAAGCCTATTCCGGCCTTTTTCAGGATCCCGGCGGCTTCGCCGCCCTTTTCTTCCATGATCGAGAGTAAAAGGTGTTCCACGCTGACATATTCGTCATGGAAGGCTTCCGCCTGGTTAAAAGCTCCATTAAGGACCTTTTCCATGCGCGGGGAAACGGTCAGGCTACCCCCCGTGACCTTGGGCAGGCCGCCCAAAAACCTTTCCAGGGCCTGCTGGGTTTGCCCGACGGAAGCCCCTGCTTTTTTGAATATTTGCGGCACAAAACCTTCCTCGTCGCGCAACAGGACCAATAGCAGGTGTTCGGGCAAAAACTCGGAATGGCTGCTGGAACTCGCCAGCCTTTGCGACTGTTCCAGGGCTTCCTGGGATTTGTAGGTCAATTTATCTAATTGCATGGCTCTTTTTCCCGCTCCTCACCAATGCTCATTTTTCTTTTTCTGCTTCTGCTTCCTTGAAGGTCAGATACTGGGTCATGCCCTGTCTTTCCACCAGCATGACAACGTTTGCACCCGCCTTGAGGCTGCCCGCGATCTTGTTAAAGCTTTGAAGGTCTTTAACCTTGAGGTTGTTGATCTCTTCTATCACGTCTCCTTGGGCCAATCCCGCCTCGGCAGCCGGACTGGAGGGGTCTACCGCATCCACGATGACGCCTTCCTTCGCCTTTATCTTGTAATTCGCCCTGATCTGGTCGGTTATTTCCTCGACCCCAAAGCCCAGCTTGTTTTCTGTGTTGCCTTCCGGCTCTTCCGAAGTTCCCCGGTATGCCGCTTCTCCCTTTTCCCGTTCCGAGACCTTTACCTTGGCGGTTTCGCTCTCCCCATTCCTGAAATATTTTATCTCAGCCTCCTGGTCCACGGGAAAGGCAGCCACCGCGTTTTGGAGTTCCCGGGGATTGGTGACTTTGGTCCCGTTGAACTCCACGATGACATCCCCGTTCTTGATCCCGGATTTATCGGCTGGACCGCCTTCTTGGACTCCGCTCACGAGAACCCCGTCTTTGGAACTGAATTTAAAATTTTTAGCCAGCTCTTCGGTCAGGGGCTGGATCGTGACGCCCAGCCATCCCCGGATCACTTTGCCGTTCTTAACAAGCTGGCTGTAGATATTCTTGGCGATATTGATCGGGATGGCAAAGCTCACTCCGGCATAGGACCCCGTGTTGGTTTCAATGGCGCTGTTGATCCCGACCACTTCCCCCTTTAAATTCACCAGGGGACCGCCGCTGTTACCTGGATTAATGGCCGCATCGGTTTGGAGAAAATCATCATAGGGACCCTGGCCGATGACCCTGCCCTTGGCGCTGATAATTCCGTGGGTCACGGTCTGTTCCAGCCCGAACGGGCTTCCCACGGCCACGACCCAGTCCCCTACCTCCAAAACGTCCGAGTCGCCCATGGCGGCCACTGGAAAATCACTGCCTTTTTGTATTTTGATGACGGCGATATCGGTCTTGCTGTCCTTGCCCACGATCTTGGCCTTGAACTCCCTGCCGTCAGCGAGTTTCACCTTTATTTCGGACGCTTTTTCCACCACATGGTTGTTGGTCAGGACATACCCTGCTTTATCCACGATAACCCCGGACCCCAGGCTGTTCTGCTTGAGGTCTCCCTCGGGGACGCCAAAGAACCTTTGGAAAAAGTCGTTCCCAAAAAATTCCCGCATCTGGCCTTCCTGGTCTTTCCAGGGATTCTTGATCACTTGCACCGTATTGATATTCACCACAGCCGGCTTGACCATTTTAGCCACCTGGGCAAAGGAAGCCGGGATAAATCCGCTCGCTCCTGCGGGTGAAGAATAAATAGGAGCCGGCAGGCCGGCCATTGTCAAAAGGACCAGGAGCATCAATAATGTTTTTCTCATTTCTATTCTCCTTTCGAACTCGTTTTGGTTTCGGTTTTTTTCTGGGTTTCACCCTGCGCCTTTGGTTCTGAACCGGCAGGCGCGCTCTTTTCGGCTGGCGCGGGCGCGCTGGGCTTGGTGTCTGCCTTGACGGTTTCTTTCACCTCGCTCTTCTTCTCTTTGTTCTCTCCGCTGGTTTTGGTTTCCGTGGCCTTAGTTTCCTCTTTTTGCTTCTGCTTGTATTCCTGGCTTCTGTATTCGGTCTGATAAAATCCGCTGCCCTTAAAGATGAAATTGACGTTCTGCGCCAGCATCCTTTTGGCGGAACCACCGCAGGCAGGGCAGGCCGGTGTCTGCTCATCCTTGATGCTCTGGAAAACCTCAAAATGATTCCCGCACTTTAAGCAGGAGTATTCATAAGTCGGCACTCGGCTGTTTCTCCTTTTGAAATATTTTACTACTACTGGCAAGAAAACCACAGGCATAAGCCTGTGGATGAATTGCCAGCCCGGAGCATCGCGGAGGAGTAGCAAACATAATAAATTCTTCCGCTTTAATACCATGGGTGTTAACCCGTGGTAGTTTATTATTTTTTGGCTAAATCACCAAGTGGCTAAACCCGGATTTCTTCCGGTAATTTTGACACTTTTTCTAATGACCGTTTTTAAGCTTTGCCTTTCATTTTTTTCACAAAAACTATAACAATGTTGCCGTCTTGCTCATAGCCAAGGTACTCGTGCCCTGTTCCATGGCACCACGCGGGCATATCAATGGTGATCGCGAAATCGCTTGCCTTTACCTCCAAAACCTCGCCTGCTTCGATCGCCCTGATAGCCTCCGAGGTCTTGATGATGGGATAAGGGCAAACCATGCCTACGGTATCCAAAACCATCGCGGCCTTGATCTCATTCCCGCTACTATCTTTCACTTACATAAGCCTCCAGCGATTTAAGGAAAACCTCAGGGTTAAACCAGGTTTTAGCAAGGTTAAGTCCGTCTTGAAATAAGTCAAAAAAAACTGGTGCGAGGGGCGGGAAATTGCCTTCCGGTCATCTCTCTCTCGAGAGATGCCTCCAGGCGGGGCTCGCACCTACCTGCCTCTGGCAGGTGCCAGGTGCTCCGCCTTTCAACTCCCTCAAGCGGACGCTCCCGCGTCCGCCTATCTACGCTCGCCAATTCTTATATTGTTGATGCCACTTCAAAATCAATGGTGCGAGGGGCGGGAGTTGAACCCGCAAGCCTTTCGGCATACGCACCTCAAGCGTACGTGTCTGCCATTCCACCACCCTCGCTTCACTCTGCCGGCAACATAATAAAGCGTTACCTCTCAGAGTGAAGCGCACCGAGAAGCCTCTCGGTACCGCGAACTGTTTCCTTTCAGAGTTAGGCGCATCGACTCTTTTCAGTTCCCGTACGGGGAACAGCCGTTCGATACTGCGAAAACTCTAAATACTTTAAATTAATGCGTTTCCCCTCAGAGTGAAGCGTACTGCAAAAACCCCAAAGCCAATCTTCCTACAAGGGTAGTTTATATTAAGAAAAAACACCTTTTTTGACAAGGGGGGCGTAACGAATAGGGGGCTGAAAAAACCTTACGGCTTGTCTTGATCCAAATGGATTTTGGATTGGTCCCCCACAACCACCAACACGTATTTCTCCGGGTTCAGATATGTTTTGGCTACTCGCAACACATCTTCCCTGGTCAGCTTGCGGATAATCTTCGGATATTTATCCACGTAATCCAGCCCCAAACCGAACAGCTCGATGTTCAGAAGCATGGCGGCGATCTTGGCGTTGGTATCCAGGCGCATGGGAAAATAACCGGTCAGGAAAGACCGGGCATTTTCAAACTCCTTCTCGCCAACCGGCTCTGTCCGTATCCGCTGTATTTCCTGAGCCATAAGCTTCAAAGCCTCCGGAGTGCTTACATCCTTTGTCTGCAGATTGACTTGGAAAAAACTGGGGAAATACTTGGCGTCAAAATAACTATCCACGTCATAGACCAGAGCGTTTTCCACCCGGATCTTCTCAAATAACCGCGAGGCAAATCCCCCTCCGCCCAGGATATAATTCAGCACGGTCACGGCATACCAATCCGGGTTCAATCTGGACAGGCCCGGATGGCCCCAGATCACGGTCGCCTGGGTCAAGTCCTTATCGATCGTCTTGACCACGGTCTTTTCCAAGGCTGGAGTCTGATATTCCGGCTTTACGACCGGCTTGTCCCCTTTTTTCCAGGACCCCAGACACTTCTGGACGATGCCCAGGGCTTCTTCTTTCGTGATATCCCCCACGATGGCGAGGATGGCGTTGTCAGGAAGATAATAACGGCCGTAGAAGTTCACCAGGTCTTCACGGGTGATGTTCGGCAGGGTTTCTGCTTTTCCTTCCGCAAGCCTGCCATACGGATGGTCCCCAAAAAGAGCGCCAAGGAAAGTTCGTTGGGCCAGTTCCTCCGGCTCCTGTTCCTGCCTTTTTAGTTCAGCCAGGATGCGCTTGACCGCCCTTTGCTGTTCAGCCTCGGGAAAAGTGGGATGCAAAAGCGCGTCGCCGAATATTTCCATCCCCTGACCCAGATATTTCTTGAGGACCGTCAGGTTGAGGCTTGCGGTATCTGCTCCGGCAGAAGATCCCAGGGAGGCTCCCAAAAAATCAATGGCATTACTGATTTCCGTGGCGGTACGGGTCAGGGTTCCTTCGGTCAGCAAGCTTGCCGTAAGGTTGGCCAGCCCCGCCTTGGCAGACGGTTCATAATAAGAACCGGCCTTGACCATCAGGGAGAACGTCACAATAGGCAGCTTATGTTGTTCGGAAACCAGCACGACCAGTCCGTTGTCCATCACCGCTCTTTGGCCCAGGTCTTTGGCCTCCAGTTTCAAACAGACAAGGGCCAGCATAAGGCAGCAAGCCAGGATTCTTCTCATCATTTCTCCTCGTTTTGGCTGGTGTCTTTTTCAGCCTGCGGTATCAGGATACCCACGGTCCGGTTATCTTCGGTCAGATATTTGGCGGCAACCCTTAAAAGGTCCTTTGGCGTGACCGCCTGGATTCCTGGTAGATACTTTTCCCAGTCTTTCCAAGAGGAACATGCTTCATATCTCCCCAGCTCCCCGGCCAGGTCAAAGATCGAATCCTGGCTCTGGATAAAATCGGCTTCGATCTGGTTCTTGGCTTTCTGCAGCTCCGTCGGAGGAACCGGTTCTTTTTTCAATTTCTCGATTTCCTCATAAAGGGCCTGTTCAACCTTGTCCACGCTCACGCCGGGTAAAGCCTCGGCGTAAACATAAAAAAGCTCAGGATCATGGGATACCCTGTCATATTCGCCCTCGGCAAAGGTAGCCAGCTGCTTTTGATAGACCAGGCTCTGATAGAGGCGTGAGCTTTTGCCTCCTGAAAGAACGACCGCCAGCACATCCAGGCTGAAGCTGTCCGGGTCAGACTGGTTGGGGGTATGGTACCCGGCAAACACAAAGGGCAGCTTGGCTTCTTTTTTGAGGAAGACACGGCGCTCTCCCCGCTGGGGCGGCTCGACAAAAGTCGTCTGGGGAGGAACAGGCCTGCTGGGGATAGGCTCAAAATACTCTCTAACTTTTTTAATAAAGACTTCCGGGTCGACATCCCCGGCTATGACCAGAAAAGCGTTGTTGGGCACATAATAGGTGTGGTACCAGTTTTGCAGGTCCTCGATTTTATAGCGGTCGATGTCCTGCATCCAGCCGATGACCGGCCAACGGTAGGGGTGGATTTGGAAGGCCGTGGCCATCATCTGTTCCACCACGGCATGCACCGGATCGTCCTCGTAGCGCATTCGGCGCTCTTCCTTGACGACCAGCCGTTCCGACTGGAACTCCTTATCCAGCAAAGCCAGGTTCTGCATCCGGTCGGACTCCAGTTTTAAGGAGAGCTCCAGCCGGTCCGAGGCAAAATTCTCGTAAAAGGTGGTGTAATCCTGAGTGGTATAGGCATTGTCGATGCCGCCCTGGCTCTGCACGATCTTGGAAAATTCCCGCGGCCCTATCTTTTGGGTGCCCTTGAACATCATATGTTCCATCATATGGGACAAACCGGTCTTGCCTATCCGCTCCAGCCTGGACCCGACCCTGTACCAGACCTGGAAGGTCGCCACCGGCGCTTTATGCTCCTCGATGAACAGCACCCTGAGCCCGTTCTTGAGCGCATACTCTTTGACCGGGATGCTCATCTGGGCCGGCGCAGCCACAGCCCAGAGCATTACTACAATAAACAGCAGGTTCTTTTTCAAGCTCTTTTCACCTTTACTAGGCCAGATTGGCGCCCAAAGCCTGGGCTTTTTTGACTTCCCTGGCGGTCAGGGCCTGTTTCTCCTCGACCGCGGTCAGGCCGACGAACATGGTGCCGACTACCTTGGCATTAAAAACTTTGGCCAGGATCTTTAGTATCCTGATAGCGCCCGTGGTCAGTCTCCCCATAAAAGAAGGAGCCGCTGTGGCAGTGACTAAAACGGCCCTTTTTTGTTTTGGCTTTTCTTCCCTTAATTTGGGGCCGGTTTTCACCCCCCATGGCCAATAACTGTAGCAGATAGTGCGCTCAATGAAGCACCGCATCAGGGCGGTCACATTATAATGGTTGACCGGCGCGGCCAGGACCAGGCTGTCCGCGGCATCCACTTCGTTCAGGATCGAGTTCATATCGTCCTTTTGTCCGCAGAGCCCCCTGACTCCCTTGGCTGTCCTGGTGCAGGAACGGCAGTTGGCGCAATATTTGATGTTTTTGTCCCGGAGAAAAACGACCTTCACCTCAGCCCCCTTGGCCTTGGCGCCTTTGACGATCTCGTCAACCGCCTGGTCGACCGTCCTGCCTTTGCGATAGCTCCCGTTGATGACCACAACTTTTGTTGCCATGTTCCCCTCCTGAAGATTTGATCGATCCGCCTATTTTAAACTCTTGAGCCTAAAAGAGGAAGGTTATTCGGCCTGGTTCCTGAAGGAATTCAAGGCAATGCCCGCCTCAGCCCTGACCTGGGGGTCCGCGTCCTGCAGCAGGCCAATAAGGGCAAGTTTATCCTCGGTCTGGCCAAGCCCGATGCAGCCCAGGGCAAAAGCGGCGTTGGCCCGGACTTTGGAATCCGCGTCTTTGAGGCATTGCCTCAGGCTGGGATCCGCTGCCTGGGCGCCTGTTCCTATTAACCCCAGGCTGTAGGCCGCCTGGCTGGCCACCGCTTTATCCTTGTCATTTAAGGCCCGCGTAAGGTCCGGCACGGCGCTGGCGCTGTCCGGCCCGATCCTGCCCAGGGCGATCGCGGCCTCGTTCCTAACCTCAGCGCTCTCATCCGTCAGACAGCCGGCCAAAGACTTTATGGCCGACGACGCGTTGGACCCGAGCCACCCCAAAGTCCTGACTGACTCACAGCGCACCTTTTCGCTCCCCGACCTTAACCCGCTGAGCCTGTCCAGGACGACCATGCTGAAATCATAGCTGGCTCCCCGCAAAACCCAGCCCGCACTGCCCTGGACATTGGGGTCATCATCGTTGACGGCATCTAATAACGCCCGGATGACCTCGTCGGATTCGGGTTCTATGGCTCCCAGGCTGGTGCAAACGCTGGCCCTGATGTCGGCGCTCTTGCTCTTGAATGTTTTGAGGAGGGAGTCCTCGGCCGCTTTGGCTTCTGCCCCGATGCTTCCCAAAGCGATGATGGCCTGGTTTTTGACCTGCTCGTCCTTGTCACCCAAAGCATGTATCAGGACAGTTACGGCCTGTTTGGCTCCGGAACCAAGACTCCCCAGGGTGTTGATGGCGCTGATCCGGCTGACGCTGTCCCCGGAACCGGCCATGGCGATCAGGTCCGGCAAAGCTTTCAAGGCGCTTGGCCCCAGATGCCCCAGGCATACGCTGGCGTTGCCCCTAACTTTTTCATCCTTGTCTTGCAACAATTTGACCAGCTTGGGTACGGCTTCTGCGCCGGCCGTTCCCATAAAACCCAGGGCTGCGGCCGCGTTCGCCCTCACGCTCGGGCTGGGGTCGGATAGGGCAGCGATGAGGCCCGGTATGCTGCGGCTGGCTGACTGCCCGATACAACCCAGGGCAAAAGCGGCGCTGCTGCGAACCGGCTCGCCCCTGTCTTTTAAAAGCCCCTCGATATCCCTGACTGCTGTCTTGGCGACAGGCCCAAAAAAACCCAAGGACTCGCAGGCATTGGCCCGCTTTCTGGGATATTTGCTGTGCAAGTCCTTTTTAATGATGGCCAATATCTTTTCGGTGGGGCCTATCTCTTTGATAGCGTCCAGCGCTTCCATCCTTATCTCTTTATCCCTGCTCTCCAACTGGTCCGATAAAGCAGGAAGAGCCTGTTTCGGCTTTGGCTTTAGACCCCCAAGAGTTTTAATAGCGCTCAGTTGCACCTTTCTGTCCTTGTCCTCCAATGCTTCCATCAAAGCGCTGACAACACGGCTATTCGAAGGGTCCAACTGGCCCAGGCTAACGACGCTATGGCTCCTGACTTCCGCGTCCTTGTCTTTTAAAGCCTTGAATAGGGCCTGCAAAATATCCGGGTCCGGGCAGGCCACATACCCCAGAGCCATAGCCGCCAAAGCACGGTCCTGGCTCTGACCTGAGCTTAACTCATGGACATATTGGGCTGCCGGGTCACTTGTTTCTACGGATTTATCGGCACCATAAACAGGCGAACACGCCAAAAAAATCGGTAAAGCCAGCCAAAGAAATAAGTATTTTTTTGCATCAACGGACCTGCGCATTCAACCTCCGACTGTTTGATTTTGCCACCCATTCTAAACTTTTAACCCTGAAAAAACCAAAATAATTTTTATCAAAGAAAGTTTCCAATAATATTCTCCCTTTGGAAAACTCTTTTCATTCCCCGTACACGCTCATGCGTGCGCACCTTGAGGGCGTGGGGAGGGAGACGGCTGAAGGCCAGAGGGATTTGACTGACAGGCTACCGGGGTTTAAATCCCCTAGCCCCTTTTATAAAGGGGGATCTTTTTTGGTATGGGGCCTAGTATAGAGTTTGGATTGCCGGGCTACAGCACCATGAAATTCGAACATATCAATATCTTTTTTCAGGGTCTGCTGGAGACGCTCAATGCAATACGACGAACTTCTTGGGACCGATCTTGGTGGAACCTAGATTGGCACCTTGATTGTTATAATTCAATTGGACAATATACAGATAAACCCCTGTGACCAGGCTCTTGGTGTCTATGATACTTGACTGGGGGCCTTCCTGCTTATTCTCAAACACGGTTTCCACAAGCTGTGCCGCATCGTTATAAACCCTTATTTTGACGCTCCCAGGAGCCGCCATGGTGTAAACGATGGTGGCTGTATTTCCTGTAGCCGGCGATGGATAAATATAGGTTGTTCCGGACGATGGAAAGTAGGGAAATGGGGTTAGCGTTGGTGTCGGGGGAGCCAATGCAAACTTGGCAATAAATGTATTACCGAATATTGCTCCGTTATAAGGGGGTCCTGCAGGATGATAACCCTCGCCATTAATTGGCTGAAAGGCACCCCCCGTTGTGGGGAAATCTGTACTCCCAGTCTGCCCTGTCACATATGCGTTTCCGCTACTATCTAGGGTAATGCCATAGCCTATATCATACCCGCTGCCTCCCAGGTACGTGGAATATACTAGCGTGCTCCCGGTGCTGTTGAACTCAGTCACAAACGCATCATAAATGCCTCCACCTAATGCTGCCTGATCAGCATTTGCTGTGGTAGGGAAACCATCGCCGGCAAATCCAGTGACAAACGCATCTCCGCTGCTATCTACCGCAATGCCCAAGCCACAGGCATCACTGCCAAGATAGGAGGAATATACCAAAGCGCTCCCAGTATTGTTAATTTTGGTTACAAAAGCGTTGTCATTATAATAACTAACTCCCTCATAGGTTGCCTGATAGACACCTAGAGTTGTTGGAAAATTAGAGCTATCGGTAAAACCTGTGATATAGGCATAACCGTTGCTGTCCACTGCAATGCCGAGGCCCTCATCTTGGCCATTGCCTCCAAGATAAGTGGAATAAATCAATGAGGTTCCAGTACTGTTGAGTTCGGTTACAAACGCATTTGAAGTACCTCCGCCATAGACTGCCTGAAAGGCACCTAAAGTTGTTTGGAAATTCGAGCTGTCGGTATCACCTGTAACATAGGCATTGCCATTAATACCTATCGCAATGCCAAGTCCCTCACTTACATAGGTGCCCCCAAGATAAGTGGAATATATCAATCCGCTCCCGGTGCTGTTGAGCTTAGTCACAAAAATATTATTATTTCCGCCAGGGGCTATTTGAAAGGCTCCAGGCGTTGTGGGAAAACCTCCCATAGTCTCACCAGTCACATGGACATTCCCATTGGTGTCTACCGCTATGCCATAACCTACATCATTAGTATTACCACCTAGAAATGTGGAATATAATAACGCACTACCAGTACTATTGAGTTTAGTTACAAAAACAGCTGCAGTGCCACTAAAGGTTGTCTGATAGGCACCTAGAGTTGTGGGGAAATTATTACTTCCGGTACTCCCTGTCACATAGGCGTTTCCGTTACTATCCACAACTACGCTATCGCCACCAGCAGAAGCATTGCCTCCAAGATAGGTAGAATATAAAAGCGCACTCCCAGTGCTGTTAAGCTTACTCACAAAAGCATTAAAACCGCTGCCTAAGGTTGTCTGATAGGTGCCCCCCGTTGTGGGAAAATTTGTACTCTGAGTTCCCCCCGCCACAAACGCATTTCCGCTGCTATCTACAACTATGCTATTGCCATAATCCCCCCCACTTCCCCCAAGATACGTGGAATAAACCAACACGGGATCTACAACCAAATCTTTTGTTCTGTCATAGTTCCCCATCTCAAACCCAACCTGATGGTTGTGTACCATTCCTGGGTGTAACTTCAACGAGGGGAAAGGCAAGGTTAGATTGCAGCAATCTAACCTTGCGGCCCCAAAAATAAGTCCACGGGCGTAGACTAGGTGATTGCTTAGGTCACCAAACCCAAAATAAAAGGAGGTCTACACCCGTGAAGTCATTATCCCAAAGAATTGAGATTTATACGAATCAGAAAATCAGAGAAAAAGTCAGAAAGATCGCACAGCCCGGTGTCGCTCTGGAAGTAATTGGCCAGGAGGTCAATGCCATCATTGCCCAGGCTTTAGATATTCAACTGGAGGCTGAAAGGGACGAGTTTTTGGGCCGTCAGCCTTATGAACGCCTTGAAAACAGCCCTAAAAGAAACGGTTTTAAATCCACCTCTGTCCCCGGCTTTTTTGGCAGACTTTTTCTGCACAAACCAGCTCTACGCCAGGGGTCCCTTCACTCGCCCTTGCTTACCGCCCTCAAACAAGCTGGAAAAGGCCTGGCTTCCTTCCTCGCCATCCGCTTCTGGCTCAAAGGCGCTGCCACTCGCTCTACCGCCGCTGAGATAAATGCCGCTTTGGGCACAAAGCTCTCTCACTCCACCGTCTCCACTCTCACCAACGCCTTGGAGCCAGCCATCCGTCAGTGGATGAATCGTCCCATTCCTCCCAACATCACCTACCTGCTCCTGGACGCCGCCTACCTGCCTGTCAGAAGACCTGGTTTTACCTCCAAACAAGCTCTATTGCTCGCCCTAGGCATGGATTCCTTTGGCAATCGCCATGTCCTGGGTTTCCTTCTCGGCGATAGAGAGTCCTTGGACTCCTGGCAGGCTTTTATCAATGACCTCCTCAAAAGAGGCCTTAACCGCAACACCCTCAGGCTCGTCATCTCCGATGAACACAAGGCCATTGAGCAGGCCGTCAAAAACCTCCTGGCTGTCCCTCACCAGCTCTGCCTGGTCCACAAGATCCGAAACCTCAGAGCCATTATGCCTCGCCGTGACTGGGGTGCCTTCCTTAACGATTTCAAAGCTATCTATTGGGCCGATTCCCGCAAACTGGCTCTCCAGGCCTTTGGCCGCCTCCAAGCTCGCTGGATGAAACTCTATCCTAGAGCTACGGCTATGGCTCTCGATAGGTTCGACAACCTCACCACCTTCATGAACGAACCCCAGCATGTCTGGCGCACTCTCCGCTCCAGCAATCTCATCGAACGCTTTATCGCCGAGATCAAACGGCGCACCCGTGCTGCCGGCACCATGCACTCCGAATTGGAGGTCGCTAAGATCGTCTGGTCTGTTTCTACCACTCAGGAAGATAATTGGTCTAAAAGAAAACTCTGGAAATCTCAAGGAGGTGATCTGGTTCAGGAAGGCTTGCTAAATGTTGCTTAACCTACTACCCGTGGACTTAACAACTTACACCCGAAAACTTGACATAATCCAACCTGATTTTCTCCCTCCAAAACATATCCGCTCGCAATGTTTGTTTTGACCCCGCCAATCTCCTGATATATATCCGGCTTCTTGAATACTATCTGGCTCTTACTGGTTTTGATGATAAGGTTTCCGTTTTGATCTATGCTCAGGCCTTCCGCTCCGGTAAAACTGAACTGGATATTTTTTGGGTCGGCTCCGGACTTGACCACAAAATCATGCTCCACCTGGCGTTGGTTGCCGTAATACACCAGGTCAATGCCTGGATAAACCTCATGTAATTTTACTTTGGCATAATTGGGTATGTCCGTGTGCCACTTGCTGGGATCATTGCCTATAAAATAATTACTCCTACCTTCCAGCTGGTCTAGGAGCTCGGTCTGGCCGCTCTCATTCCCTCCTACCAGCTTGACCCGCAAAACCTCAGCCTCTCCCGGCTCAGGTTTTTGGAATTTCTTCATCATGTCTTTTTTATCTTTCTTGCTTTCGGCCTTGCGATGCCTCAGCACCAGCACCATCTCAGAATGTTTAAGGAACAAGCTGTACCCGGCTCCCCGGCAGATGAACTTTGCCTGCGGGTCGGTCTGGCCGACATTGGGCTCAAATATCAGGGGTAGATTGCCGTAGGTATTTATGAGCCTGGATTGTTGTGCTTGCAGATATACTGGCAGGAGGAACAGGGCAAACAAGAGAAGAAATGAGGTTCTTTTCATCTTATCCTTCTCCAAAATACGGATAATTTTAAAGCAAACCTTTACCGGCGGTCTATTGAGTTATCCGGCCAGTTCATTTGTTGTTTTTGCCATATTTAGGAGAGGGCTCGCGCACACTCATACCAGCCTGATCAGCCGGGAGCCAAACTGCCTTCCCATTTTTCCAGACAGCCAAGGGCATCCCGCTTGCCTGATGCTCCTTGACCACCCCGGCTACTGCTTCCTTGAGTGCCTTCTCGGCTTTTTGCGTAATGGCCGAAATACGGGGTTGTTTTATTTTTTTATTCATTGCTTATCTCCTTGAACGCAGATTTTACTGTAAGTATCGGCGTCTATGATTATACTCTCTAAGCCTTTCCATGTTGCCACCAGCCGCGGCCTAGAGCTGGAATTATCAAACAGGTCGACCACATCACAAAGTTCCCTGTAAACATGGAACAAATTATAGAGCCCCTTTCTGAACCTGCGGCGGACATCAGGAGCTGGAACACTATGCCCGCCCCGGCGAACACGGTCCGCGACTCGCCGCAACGCGAGTTCAACGCTGGGAAGCCACAAAAAAATCATGTGTACCTTGTAACCCTGGCTGCGCAGGCGCTTGATCAGGGTTATATAGGTTCGCCCTGAAAGAGTGGTCTCAAAAGCAAAATCAATATGCTTTTCCGCGAACTCATGCAGCCGTCGAAGGAACACGCGTCCCGCTTCCAGAGCCCCGGCCGAGGGCTGGAGGGGCGACAAACCCGAAGCGATCAAATCCGCGTTAATAAAATGAACTGTGGCTACTTGCGGTAAAAATCTTAACGCAAATGTCGTTTTACCCGCTCCATTGGGACCGGCAATAATGTATAGAGACGGACTTTTTTTCATGACAAATGCTTCCCTTTCTCAGCGGATGACTTTGACGGTTCGTTTTTCCTTACTGCACTTTGCGACAGGAGTTTTCAGCCCCTTGCGAACAGACTCCCTCATCCCGGGAATAGAAAGCAGGTAAAGAGTTTCCTGGATGGCTCTCCAATCCTCGCCGGAGATGAGGACCGCGCTGCCTTTTTTACCTGTTATTTGGACGGGGTCATGTTCCCTGCCGGTTCTTTCCAGCAGTTTAAAAAAATCGGCCCTTGCCTTGCTAGCCGTTAAAGTGGTCATATTTTCCCTTCTGAGATTAGCGTCCCATATATCATATTGTACCACTCGTCAAATCCGGGTCAGGAGTTAAGCTTTCCATAGGTGACCCGGTGTTTTTTAAACTCCGGCCCGACGATTTTCACCGTCCCGCCAGGTCTGTCGCGCCTACGCTGGTAGGGACGGTCAGTTTGACCAAGCAGTTTTGGCTAGCGTTGGACCTGACCTGGTCCACATATCCCACCTCAATGGTCTCGCCTTCATAAACGGGAAGTTTACCGCTCACAGGTTCGCCCAGGGCCAGGGTGGTCGGGATGGCTCCCTCGAAAACCCCGGTATCGTTGCCGGTCTCCTCCAACACAGCGGCCTGCTCCGCTCCGCTGGCTGTCCTGACCAGGACGCTGACCTTGTCCTTTTGGTTCGGCGACAGGTTCATATCCGGGTCAATCACCTGGATCTTGAGCGGTTCACCTATGGTGAGACTGCGGCTTGGGCCAGTGCTCTGCCCAGGCGAGAGCTCCGAGGTTAATTTGGCCACGACGCTGACCTTGGCGTCAGAACCGGACAGCATCACATCCCCCCAGGTGTCCGGCCTCATACTGGTGCGGACATCCGAGTTCCCCGCCCAGTAAAACTCCAGCGGGTTGCCCAAAAGCACGTCTATGTTGAACCCCATGATGCGTCCGGGCTGCAGGTTCAGTTTTTGGATCCGCTCAGCCGGGATAAACGCTTCCATGGACCAGCCCTTGGAGGTCTGTTTGGCTGACCGCTGTATTTCCCCGGATCCAAAAGCCTGATAATAACTCTGTTCGTTTTTATTAACGAGATGGACAACGGCCTCTCCGCCCGCCTGGCCAGGAGCGCCCGCCCCGCCAAAAGGCCACACCCAGAACTGCTGGACCCCAGCGCTACCCCGCTGCTTTTCCTTGAGGTTTTGGCTGTCGAACCATATCTCCGCGCAGTCAGACTCCCAAAAATTGTCCGGATGGGCTTTGTCGATAGCTTTGTCCGGGTCCGTGACATCAAAGGCGAAATAAAACCCTTTATTGTTCCAGGCCGCCTTGACCGACTGGTGGATGGCCGGGTAAGGGTTGCGGGCGGAGCCGTCTATCCAGTCCTTTTCCATAGGCAGTTCGGGAATATCCTTCCACTCGCTCAAATCCCCGTCTAATTTGATGGGCTTATTCAAATAAGGAATAAAGGTGAACCGGATGGTCTTGAAATTAGGCTGATAGGGCGGCTTTTCTTCAACAATTTCCACGGGAGCCCCGGCATTTTCTTCTGGAATAACCATGATATTGGAACGCGCCAGGTTCATGGCCGCGGAAGCCCGTGAAACCGCCCCTGAGCTGGAAATACGCACCCAGTTATCTCCCTGGACAGGGTTCTTGGAACGCCCCTGCAGCGCCTTGGTCAGCTCATCATACTGGTCCTGGTTGAAATACCCGACGAATCTCAGCGCGCGATGGAGCTGGCCGCCGTTCAAAGCCTGTTCCCTGAGGTTGGCATATCCTCCCAATGGAGCACTTCCGCCGGATGGGATTCCCTGGCCTTCTTTACCCTTGGCCGTCAATGCTCTCAGCCGGGCCAGGAGTTCGTTGGCTCCTCCCTGTCCCTGCTCGTCGCCTTGTCCTGTGCCGCAATTCCCCGAGTCAACGCCACCTTGGCCATGCCCGCTGCCTTTACCATGGCTTCCCGGTTGCCCGTTGGCCTGCTCCTCGCCAGAACCCTCTTCTCCGGGTTCTCCGGGTTGGCCGGCGCCGGAACCTTTACCATGGTGTTTGCCTGAGCCTTTGCCCAAACCATGAGGCCCTCCCGGTCCTGTTCCCGGCTCGCTGTTTTCCCAATCGTCAATGAACTGGCCCACCAAATGGTCGTAATACTCGCCCGATGGCCCCTGGCTTCCCTTGCCTTTCGCCTTCCCTGTCCCCAGGCTTTTTTTGTCCCCGGCAACCCGCGAGGGGTCAGGATTGCCTTTGCCAGTCTGGCCAGCCTGCCCCGGAACCTCATCCTGGAACGCCTCTTTCAGGCTGGCCTCCATCTGGGCAACGGCTTTGGGGTCATAAAAATAGTTTTGGTTAAGCGACTTCTTAAACTCCGCCTCCAGCCTGCTCTCCATAGCCCTGGCTTCGTGCTCCTGGAAATATTCCCGGAAAGCTTCTTCCATTGAGCTTTTTTCCTGGCTGCCTTTTTCCTGCACAGCCCGGTCCACCGCCTGTTTCTCCTCCTGACGGTAGTTCTCTTGTGCCGGGCGAACGACCTTTTTCTTTATTTGCTCCAGGTACTTCTCCGTGACCTGCTGGCTGGCCCAGTCATGCACCTCTCGTGCCAGCTCGGCGACCATTTTTTTATCCAGGTCGGCCAACTCGGCCTTGAGCTGGCTGTCTTTGGCCTCCGGGTCTGCCAAAGCCTGGCTGTAATGGCTGAGGTTCTCGTCCATGTCCTGCACGACTTTTTGCCACACTTGGTCGGCATCCGCTTTGGACAGGTTTTTCTGCACCAGCCGGTTAAATTCCTTACGCAGCTCTCCCGTCACTTTGGCTTTGGTGGCCGCCAAACTCTGTTTTTGGGCGTATTGAACAATGCCCTGTTTGACCGGTTCGGAAAAGCCAACTAATAATAGAAAACACGCGTGCAATCCAAAAGAAATGGCCAGAAAAAGGACAAAAGGTGAGGAGGACCTGGAGCTTTTATATAAGGAAGGGTTGCTTTTATCCATAGGTGGCTGCGCTACTGCGGTTGGACCGCGAAAAAAACCTGCCTGATGCCGGCTGTGCGGATAGCGTTCCACACCTGGATAATGCGCTCATACTGCGCCTGCTTATCCCCCTCCAGCACCACCACCGGCTCCTTGTTGAGCTTGGCACACGCCTGCCGGTAAAGGTCCAGGTCCTGTACCAGCTGGTTGAGCGAAACATAGCGGTCCGTGTGCTTGTCATCAACTCCCCTGGCCACGATATCCTTGGCCGTGACCAGAATCTTCCGGGTGCCCTGCAAAGGTATGGTCTGGGGAGCGCTGGCCTGGGGAAGGGACACATGGTAAACCGTGGCCTGGTTGACGAGTTTTTCGGGCTGTTTGAGGGTGGTAGCGATCAGAAAAAAGACCAGCAGTAAAAAAGCGCAGTCGATCATAGGGATGATCGGCAGTTCTATGACTTCCTCGTCCTCAAGGTTTATCTTCATCGTAGCTTTCCTGTATCAGGAACCAGCCGTGCTGGAGGGTTTCCACTTCCTCTTCCAGTTGGTGGGCCAGGCTTATGCCCCTGAGCTTGAGGTAATGGTAGACGGCCAGGCATGGCACGGCAATAAAAAGCCCGGTGCCCGTGCACACGAGGAACTTGGAGATGCCGCCGGCTAAGAGCGAAGCGTTGCCCAGGGCTCCGGCCTCGGACACCAGGGCAAAGGTCTGCATCATGCCCAGGACCGTGCCCAAAAGACCCAGCAAGGGCTCCAGCGTCCCGATGACCGCCAGGGGGTAGGCTTTTTGGATATGCAGTTTCATCTCCCGGGAGGCGATGTCATTGGCACTGCTGGACAGCTGGTTAAAGGAATTTTTCCTGTGGACGACAATGAACCGGATGACCCTGGCCAGGGTGCTCGGCTGGCTCTGGCAGAGCTTGAGGATGTCCTCGTATTTCTTCTTTTTCCAGAGGCTGTCGGCCTGGCTCGCCAATCCGCTGGGAACGATGTTCTTTTGGCGCAGCCGGATGAACCGCTCTATAGCATAGGCTCCCGCCACAACGGACAGGAGGAGCTGGACCAATACAGTCCAGCCGCCCTGGGCTAACTTTCCCGGCAGGGCCATCAAGCCGTGCGATACGGATGGATTGGGAGGCATTACCGTCCCACCCTGGGCCAGGACTACCACGGCTCCCCAGCCAGCCAGGACGAATGCTGCCAGGAAAATGGATCTATATTTTGTTCTCATAATCTCCTACTCTTGTTTTGGAAAAGTGTCCGAAAAACATATTGTATCACGCCATTAGTCAATCTAGGGGTAAGGGGTCGAATGACCTTTTTAGCAGCCTTTTAAAACCCAAAAGCCAGAGAAATACGGTGTTCAGGGCCCAAACCCTGCAAAGCGGTAAGCTGGTAATCGTAGGCATAATCGAGTTTGACGCTGAAGCTTGGTTCAACGTCTTTAAGCCCGAATCCCATGGTCCAGCTGGGGCCGTCCGGCCTGCCCAGATAGCCCGCCCGTAAAGCCAGGATATTTTGCAACCAATACTCGGCCCCCCCATCCGGATACAGGGTTGAATCTATCGCGTACACCCCGTCCACGGCAAGCGTCAATTGGCTCCCGTTATTCGGGTCTTTATAGGGCGTATAGCCCAGGCCGACCCTGGCCGTCAGGGGAAGGTCCTCGGTATCAGCCGTGGCGCTGTCGAACTGCATGCCCGGCCCCACGTTTTGCACGGCCAGGCCCAGTCGCAGGCCCTCGACAACCGGGACCGGCGCCATCAGACCGGCGTTTCCGCAGAACCCCATACTGGTGTACTCGTTGATCTTTCTGTAGATGAAGGTGGCGGCCACCCCCGCACTCAAACCCCCTGATATTTTCCTGGCAAAACCAAGGCTGGCCGCCAGGTCGTACATATTGATATTGGCCCCCGTGTAATTGCCCAGGTCGTCGTTGACCTCGATCGGGGGCAGCCACAGGGTGTTCACGGAGCCCGCCAGGGTGCCCAAACCCTCGACGGGTTGGCTGTAGGCCAAATAATCCACGTACTGCGACTGCCAGACGATCTGGTGCATGAGGTCGATCTCCGTCTGCTGGAGGGTTGCCAGCCCGGCCGGGTTCCAATACAAAGCCGTTGCGTCGTCGGCCACGGCGGTGAACGCTTCTCCCATAGCCTCGGCTTTGGCCCCGACACCGTTCTTAAGGAACGGCGCCGCCGTCGTGCCCAAACTGTCGGCAAAAGCAGCCGGCCAGGCGCCGGATAAACATAAAACCGTTAGGACGAGGACGGCAAATCCCGGGTTTTTAACAACATTCTTCATGGTCATCTGACCAGGACCACCTTTTTGATGCTTTTCGAGTTGGTTTTATCCGTTAGGACGATGTAATAAAGACCTGAGGAAACGTAATCGCCGTCCTTGTTCTTGAAATACCAGTCGTAACTGAGCCCGCTGCCAGTCCCCGAGTCGGCGCTGAACACCTTTTCCCGGTTGACGTTGTAGATATCGATATGGATGCCGCCATTGAGGTTTTTTACGGAAACCTTGCTCACCCCCGGCTGGAAATCCGTGATGTAATTGGTGGTGATATAGACGCCGTTGACCGGAGCAGGCGGACCCGAAGGGCCGGAAGATGAACAGGAAAAGTTGTAGATGTCGGTATTGGAATCCACGATCCACGCATTGTTCAGGGACGTCGCGTAAATGGCGTAGATATTGTTGGCCGGCATCCCTGTGGCCAGGGAGGTCCAGCTGGCCCCGCCGTTCTGAGTAGCCAGAATGATTCCACCGAACCCCACGGCCCAGCCATTGGAATCGTCCACAAAGGCAATTCCTGTAAGGAGGTTTGTGGTCCCGCTGCTTTCATTTGACCAGATGGATCCGCCGCTCGCGGTGCTGCAAATGGTCCCGTTCGCTCCCACCGCCCAGCCGTGGCTGGCGTCCGCGAAAAAGACCGACGAAAGGCTGTTGATCGTGTTGCTCGCTTGGGGCGTCCAGGCGGATCCCGCGTTGAAGGTGGCCAGGATGGTCCCGTTGTCCCCCGCGATCCAGCCTGTGGTGGCGGAAATAAAGAATACGCTGTTGAGATTATTGCTCGTGCCGCTGGCCTGGGCCGACCAGACAGTCCCTCCGTTGGTCGAATTTAGGATCAACCCGCCTTTTCCCACCATCCAGCCCGTGCTGGGGCTGACAAAAGTGATGCCGATGAGACTGGCGTTCGGCGTGACGCTGACAGGCGTCCAGTCGACCCCGTCGTTGGTGAACAGGACGGAACCCTGCAGGGTCGACGCCCAGCCGTTGGTCGCGCTGATAAAAGAGACGCTGGAAAGGTCCTGGGTGGTGACTTTCCTCTGGTAGGACCAGGTATTGCCCCCGTCCACCGTGGCCGCGATCCTGCCGAAGGTCCCCACGGCCCATCCGTCATTGGGATTGGCGAAGGTGATGGAGTAAAGAGGATGGGCGAGAAAGCCTCCATGGACCGTGGTCCAGGTGTTGCCGCCGTTGACCGTGAGGAGGATAGTGTCCGTGGTCCCCACGATCCAGCCTGTTGAGGCATTGGAGAAATAAACCCCCCTAAGAAAATAGGTATTGGTCAAAGTCACAGGTGTCCAAGTGGTTCCGCCGTTGGTCGTGGTGACCAGGATGCCGTTCGCCCCTACGGCCCATCCATTGACAGGGCTCGTAAAATAAACTCCATAGAGAAAGTTAGCCGTATTGCTGGTCTGGGCGGTCCATGTGGCCCCGCCGTTGGCCGTCGTCAGGATGGTCCCTTTTCCACCCACTGCCCAGCCGGTCGTTGTATTGAAGAAAAAAACGCTGTTCAGGTCGTTGGCCGTATTGCTGGTCTGGGCCGTCCAGGTCGCCCCGCTGTTGGTGGTGGCCAGGATGACCCCCCCGGCGCCCACCACCCACCCGGTCGTGGTCGTGTTGGCAAAGGAAACTCCGTAAAGGATGTTGGTCAGGCCGCTGGCTTGGGCCGTCCAGGTCGCCCCGCTGTCGGTGGTGGCCAGGATCGTCCCTCCGTCCCCCACCGCCCAGCCGGTCAAAGTCGTGCTGGCAAAGGTGACGCCGTTCAGGTTATTGCTCGTCCCGCTGGTTTGGGCTGACCAGGATAACCCGCCGTTGGTCGTCCCAAGGATGGTCCCGACATTACCCACGACCCAGCCCGTCAGGGTGGTACTGGTAAAGCATACGGACCTCAAAAAAGCGTTGGTTCCGGAGGATTGGGGGTTCCAGGTATTTCCCCCGTCGGTGGTCTGGAGGATGGTCCCGGATTCGCCTCCGGCGATCCATCCGGTAAGGGTATTACCGATGGGAAAAGAAACACTGTTCATGTAATCAAGGAACCCGCTCAGCTTGGAGGTCCATGTACCGACGGTGCAGTTCTGGCCAAAGGCCGGATTCGCATGGAAGACGGCTATAAATATGGATAAGAGAACAAAATATTTTGATAGGCGGGTTTTGATCTTAAGGTCTTCGGCCATTGCGGACTCCTGAGCTAAAAAGTCATGGATGGTTTTAATTCTATCTGAAGACAAGGTTCTTTCCCAATAAAATTTGTGTCATCAAATAGTGCCATCCAGCCACGGGTCATGGTTTCAATTGTCAGCGCTTGTCTGCCAGACTACCGTCAGCTTTTCGAGGATGTTGGTCAATGGATCACCGTAAACTTCTTTGGCCCGATCTTGGTGGAGCCCTGCGACCCGTAATCCAGCCTGATAATATACAGGTAAACCCCTGTCGCCAAACCCTTGGTGTCAATGACCTGGGCCTGAGGACCGGAGGCCAAATTTTCTTCCTCCACGGTTTCCACCAGCTGCGCCGCGTCGTTATACACCCGTATCTTAACGCTCCCAGGATATGACATGAAATACACGATCGTGGCCGTGTCTCCCGTGGCCGGCGACGGGAAAATATAGGTCGTGCCCGCGGCGGGCGGCGTGGTGATGAAAGTCGGGGTAGCCGTAAAGGTGCTCGAAGGAGTGACCGACAGTGACGGGGTGACGGTTGGGACTGGAGTCGTTGTCTGGGTGAGGGTATTGGTGCTGGTCACAGTGGATGTAGGCACGGGAGTGTAGGTCACAGACCAAGTAGCCGTGTTTGTCGGCGAAGAGGTAATGGTATTGGTCGCTGTGCCTGTCCGGGTGGCTGTCACGGTGCTGGTTATGGTTATGGTAAGAGTGACCGTGTTCGTGAAAACTGCCGTGGAACTGGCCGTGGCCGTTGCCGTGGCAGTACTGGTATTCCCGGCCGTGACAGTCGGCGAAGCAGTTGCTGTCGCTGATGGGGTTCCGGTCGCCGTTCCAGTGCTAGTGGCGGTGGCTGTGCCCGTACATGTCGATGACGCCGTTCCGGTAGCTGTCTGCGTGGCCGTGGCTGAGCTCGTAGCAGTAGCTGTCGCCGTCGCTGTAGATGTCGGGGTTGCGGTCTCCGTGGATGTCAGGGTAGACGTGGGCGTGCAAGAAGGGCCATTTAAAGCAAGGTCATTCATGAGTATTGTCGAACCGGCCGTATCGTTTTCGATGTCAACCATGTATATACAGCTCAAGTCACTGCAGGTAAGGACGCCGCTCTGGAATCCGTCGTATCCGGTGGGATTGGCCAGGTATATTAACGGGACGGTTACTTGCGTCCAGGAAGTTGGCGCGGTAAGCAAATTGCTGGGGCTGCTGGAATAAGCAATGTTACCAGAGTCGTCCCTTAGGCCGATACGGTATTGCACAATAGGCATGGCAGCGGTAGTGATCGACATCATGTAAAAAGACACGGACGAATAGCAGGCCCAATTCTGGTCATGATCGCCGATATCATAAACTTTGATCTCCGCGACAGTACCGGTATTGGTGACCCCTTCGGTTATTTGCAAAGAATAACAGCAATCATAATAGGCAGTGGAAGTTTTGGTAACAAGCATGGCGTTCCAACCCGGCTCGTAAAAGTAGCCGGCCGAGTCGCTATTTAAGGTCTGCCCACACATACAATCAATGATCGTATATTGCGCCCAGCCAACCGAGGGAAACATCAGAAAACATAGGAACAGAAAGAGGCAGGCCATACCCGTTAGGCTAAAGTTGAATTTCCAACCCGACCCATACTGCTCAACTTTTATCTTTCTCACCAGCATATCCTCAGTTCCCATTTAGTAAATTTCAAACGAGTTAATTCCAAAACAAACCATCTTTTGTATCTTCGGGATAATTCTATACCTGTTTTGGCTGATTTATTAAGGATTTTGAGGATATTAATGGGGTATTGTTTATGTAAGTAAAACCAATGGTTTTTACCGCGTTTTGTTTACCAGGACACGCCTTGAAGATCATGGACCAGACCGGCTTCGCTCGCCTCTCGGCGAAGCCGAGGGCAGTCTAAGCGAGCCAACCGCCCGTGAGGAACCCACTGGATTGATGAAACAGGGATGCCTCCAAAAAATCTCGTTTTTTAGGGGATATTCAGGTCCTTCCCCTGCCTACCGGTCAAATATTTCTTCGTGGATTTCCACTGGGGGATTGAATCCCCTCGTGGGGGGATTGCGGGGGGATTAATCGGGGGATTCCGGGGGGATTGTTTGATGTATATATAGTAATAACTAAATACTGCTCTCTTAGACGGGGGGATTTAATCCCCTCATGGGGGGATTACCTGGGGCATTCCTTAGATACACCAAATCAATGCAGCACTATGAACTTCTTGGGACCGATTTTAGTGGAACCCTGCGAACCATAATCCAGCTTGATAATATACAGGTAAACCCCTGATGCCAAGTCTTTGATATCAATGGCGCTGACCTGCGGCCCTGCCTGCGTATTCCCCTCCACGGTCTCCACCAGCTCCGCCGCATCGTTATATACCCGTATCTTGAAACTCCCCGGGCTGGACATGTAATAAACGATGTTCGCGGTGTTCCCGGTGGCCGGTGAGGGATAAATAAAGGATGTCCCCGGTGCAGGCGGGGTGGTGAAAAAGGTCGGGGTATTCGTAAAAGTCAGAGAAGGGGTAAAAGTATCGCTGGGGGTCAGAGTTTGGGAAGGCGTCCGGGTCTGAGTGGGAGTACCCGAATCTGTCAAGGTCTGCGTGACGGTATAGGTCGGAGAAGCCGTACCCGTCAGAGTGATGGTCGCGGTTTGTGTTTTGGTTGGGGTCTGGGTAACCGTGTTTGAGGCTGTGCCGGTCGCGCTGGCTGTCAGGGTCTGGGTCGCTGTCCCGGAAACAGTAGAGGTGGATGAAATGGTCCAGGTACAGGTCACTGTGGCCGTATTGGAAGCAGTACTAGTCATCCCCGGAGTGGCAGTCTGGGTAGCTGTAGGAGTGGGGGTACCGGCTAAGCAAGCGGGAGTTTGTATAGTCCCGCTGGTGCGGTACAAGCCGTTGTTGGCAAGCGTGTAAAGATACCCATCACAGGAATTGATCGCCAAACTGCGGGGCGCTGATAAACCTACCACTCCAGTATCCCATGCGTTCCAGGTAGTTCCATTGTCCGTTGATCTTATAATATGGTTGGTCATCCCGGTGTCTCCGGCTAACTGGGCTTGGATGCTGACATACAGGATGCCATTACTGTCGGTTACCATATCATGGCGCAGATCTGGCAACGTGCTGCAACCAGTACCTATCGGTATTGGACTCCCCCAGTTGTCCCCATGGTCCGTGGATTTATGGAAGGCATAACCCAGCTCATAGGTGTTCCCCAATGAGTCATAACCAAATCCAGAAGTATTGCCAGAGGCCCCGGGCCAGGCATTGCAACCAGAGGCGGTATAATTCGCTGCAGTTTGGGTAAAGGTCAAACCATTGTCCGTGGACCGCCATATAGAACGTAGAGGATCACTGCTGGTGTCATAGTTGGGACCTGTTTCATGTCCGGCCCATACTTCCCCGGTGACCCGGTTGACATCCACATACCCCCATCCCGAAGAACCGTGGGGCGGCGGTCCAGCCACGATACCGGGCTGGGTAGATTGAAAGCAGGTACTGCCTCCATCCGTGCTGACCCAGACCGTCCCATCAAAATGCCCAACAAAAAGAGCATTGCCATTAGGAGCCACGGTTATTGACCAAGTAGAGGTATTACTATAATCCGTATGTCCGGCTATCATGCTCCAGCTGACCCCAAAATTTTTTGAAACATAATAGTTAGTAGTACAGGGTGAGGTCAGCCAGGTCCCCACATAAATATAGTGATTGTTGCTGTCCACTGCCAAAGCAGATAACCATTCCGCACGCCCCATGCAGTCGGTGGGCAGGCTGCTGTTAATTTTTGTCCAGGAGGCGGCTGAATCTTTGGATAGCCACAGGTCCCCGCCCGCCACTAAGGTGTAAATATACCCATTGCTCTGGTCTATCACTATGTCATTGGGAGTCGCGCCAGGGGCAGTAACATTTATAAACGGCAACTGGGCGTGAACTAGGGGAATTATAATGAAAGATAGAACCAGCCAGGAGCCAACCTGCAGAATCCTCCTCATCCCGCTTTCCTCCCTACTACCTATATTAAACCACGAACCAATAATTTGCCTCATTTAGGACACGCCTGAACTGCAATGTTGGCCACAATACTTTCAAATACACCTGACTAACCTTCCCATTTTTTGTTACAATTCCTGCATATTATCTAATTGAGAAAGAGGATGACCAATGAGCAGTTCAGAAACAATGGATTACGGAACATTTGAAGCGACCGTAGAGCGCAGCGCCAAGCTGGAGCTGGAACTCCAAAAGACCCCGGCCAAGTTCCGCGTCCTGACCGGCGACCGCCCTACGGGCAGCCTGCATGTGGGCCATCTTTTCGGCTCTTTGCACAACCGGGTGCGCCTGCAAAACATGGGCGTCCCCATCTTTATCGTCATCGCGGACTACCAGGTGCTGACGGACCGGGATACTTTTGAAAGCATCTCCGAAAATGTTAAACAACTGACCCTGGACTATTTGGCCGCCGGTATCGACCCCGAGAACGGCCGCACTTTTATCTTTCCCCACAGCCATGTGCCGGAACTCAACCAGCTCATCGTCCCCTTCCTCACCCTGGTGACCAACGCCGAGCTGGACCGCAATCCCACGGTCAAGGAAGAGATACTCGCCGCCGGCCAGAAAAAAATCAACGCGGGCATGTACACCTATCCCGTGCACCAGGCCGCGGACATCCTGTTCTGCAAGGGTAATGTCGTACCGGTCGGCAAGGACCAGCTCCCCCACTTGGAACTGACCCGGGTCATTGCCCGCCGGTTCAACGAGCGGTTCTCTCCCCAAGCTCCGGTGTTTCCTGAACCCCAGGCCCTGCTGAGCAAAGCCACCATGATATTGGGTCTGGACGGCTCTCAGAAGATGAGCAAAAGCAGGAACAACGCCATCATGCTCAGCGCTACTGAGGACGAGACCGCCAAGCTCATCAAATCCGCCAAGACCGACACGGACCGTAACATCACTTATGACCCGGCCAATCGGCCGGAAGTAGCCAACCTGCTCCTGCTCATCTCCCTGTGCACCGGCAAAACCCCGACCGAAATCGCCGCAGGCATTGGCGATGGCGGCGCCGGCAAACTCAAAGCGCTTTTGACCGAAACCCTCAACACCTATCTCCAACCTCTCAGAGCCAAACGAGCGGAACTGGCTAAAAATCCGGACTATGTCCAACGGGTTTTGCGTCAAGGCGTCCAAAAAGCCCGGGAAATCGGCCAGCAGACTTTGGAACAGGTCCGCCAGGCCATGCATATGGAACTATAAATATGAAGCAGAAGGTCGAGCGTTACCTTATCTCCGACGACCCTTATTTCCGGCCCAAGGATGTCCAAAGCGTGGGATGTTTTTCGCAGGGAGCCTGGCCCTGCCGCTGGATAACCTGCCCGGACGCGGGAAAACCCCCTTTTGTCACGGCTTTTCGCAGGAAATTCAGCCTTAAACGCAAGGCTACCCTGCATGTCCATGTGACCGCCGATGAACGCTACGAACTTTTCCTAGACGGCCAGAGAGTCGGCCAAGGCAGCGAGCGCGGGGACAAGGACAACTGGTTCTACGAGTCCTACCGCATGAACTTGACCCCCGGCGCCCATGTGCTGGTGGCCCGCGTCTGGTCTTTGGGCCCCTATTCTCCCCTGGCCCAGATGACCGTGTCCCCGGGCTTTCTTTTTTCGCCTGAAGGCAAGCAGTTCATCCAGCTCCTGGGGACCGGAGTAGCGCCTTGGGAAACCAAAAAGCTGGAAGGGTATGGCTTCATTACCCAGGATGAGATCCTGGGCACCGGCGCGGATTGCGCCATTTATGGCAATGCTTTCCCCTGGGGCTTTGAAAAAGGACTGGGTTCTGGCTGGAAACCCGCTCAGGCTTCCCTTGCGGGCCAGAACAGTTTTGTCCGGAACAATGTTTCGCCAACCCATCATTTTTTAAGGCCTGCCCTTCTGCCGCCTATGCTGGAGACCATCCAACATTTGGGCCGGGTGCGTTTCTGCAGTGCGGTCAAAAGCATCAAAACAGACTTTGTCCCTGTAAGGCAAAGCGAGAATAACCCCGTCCAAAGCGCTGCCTGGGACCGGATGGTCCAAGGAGATGGCTCCGTGAAGGTGCCTCCCCACAGCCGGCTGCGCGTCATCCTGGACCTGGAAAATTATTACTGCGCCTATCCCGCTCTCGTGGTCTCCAGGGGCAAGGCCAGCCTGGTGCGGGTCCATTGGGCGGAAAGCCTTTACAACATCTTGCACGACGAAAGCAAGATGAACAACGATGTTCCCTGGTGGGAAAAACAGGGGGTGTTCAACATCCCCAAAGGGAACCGGGACGAGATAGAGGGTAAATTCTTTTACGGCGTGGGCGACGTGTTTTACCCGGACGGAGGGAAGCGCCGGACTTTTACCCCACTCTGGTGGCAGGCGGGCCGCTATATTGAGTTCGTGGTCGAGACCAAGACCGAAAGCCTGGTCATCGAGTCGTTCAGCCTGCGGGAAACGCGCTATCCCCTGGAAATGGAAAGTTCTTTCCAGTCCAGCGACCCCCGTTTAGCGAGAGTGACGCCCCTGATGCTCCGGGCCCTGCAGATGTGCTCCCACGAAACCTATATGGATTGCCCTTACTACGAACAGCTCATGTATATCGGCGATACCCGGCTCCAAGCTTTGACCACCTATTTGATCAGCCCGGACCACCGCCTCCCCAAAAAAGCCATCCAGATGTTCGAAGCTGGGCGCCTGAGCTCCGGCATCACCCTGTGCAGTTACCCTAATCGGGGCACCGGCATCATCCCCGGCTTTTCGCTGTGGTGGGTGGCTATGGTCTATGACTACGCCCTGTGGCAGGACGATTTTAAAACTGTAAAAAACCTGCTGCCCGGCACTCGGGCTGTCCTGGACTGCTACCGCGGCTATCTCAACAAAGACGGCCTGGTCCAGGCTGCCAGGGGTTGGAACTTCATGGACTGGGTGCCGGAATGGGCGCCCATCGGCATGTCGCCGGACTCGGACCTGGGCATAAACGGCCTGGTCAACTGGCAATTCGTCCTGGTCCTGGCCCAGCAGGCCCAGCTCGAAGAATGGGCCGGTGAAACCGAGCTGGCCAGCAGGGGCCGCCAGCAGGCCAGAGTTTTGGCTGACCGGCTGAAAAAGGTTTTTTGGGATCCTAAACGGGGTCTGATGAGCGACGATGTCCATCATAAACACTTTTCTGAGCATACCCAGTGCCTGGCCCTGCTAAGCGGGCTGCTGGACAAGGAAACAGAGAAAAAAATCGACCAAGGATTGCTGAACGACAAGGGCCTGTGCCGCACCACTATTTATTTCAGCCACTACCTTTTTGAGGCCCTCAGAATTTTGGGGCGCATCGACATCCTGCTCCAGAGGATGGAGTTGTGGTTCGGCCTGCAGAGACAGGGTTTTAAGACCACCGTGGAAACCCCCGAACCTTCCCGTTCTGACTGCCACGGCTGGGGAGCCCACCCTCTGTACCATTACTTTGCCACCATCCTGGGTATCCGTCCCGGTTCGCTTGGATTTAAAACAGTGACCATAGCCCCTCAGCTCGGTTCACTCTCCTGGGCCAAGGGAACCATGGCCCACCCCAAAGGGTTTATCGAAGCGGATCTTAGGCTGGAAAATGGACGCCTGAAAGGGCGCATTATCCTGCCCAAAGGGTTGAACGGAACTTTCGCCTACAAGGGACGCACCTCCAAGCTCAAACCGGGAAAAAATAATATTTAAGAAAGTAACGCTTACCTCAAAGCGGTCCAGGACATGTTTCATTAAAGGCGGGCTATGGAAAACGCTCCAAGCAAAGAGATTATCCTGCGGGACCTGAGGGCGCTGGGAATTCAGGCAGGCAATGTGCTTTTGGTGCACAGTTCGCTGAAAAGCCTGGGCTTCGTACCCGGAGGCCCTGCAGAGGTCATCCTGGCCCTGCAGGAAGCTTTGATGCCTCAGGGTTCTTTGGTCATGCCCACCTTTACCTTCGCGGCCATCAATGGCAATAATCCCCGGTTTGAGGTGAGGAAAACCCCGTCAGGAGTGGGAAAGATCACCGAAAGCTTCCGCACCATGCCCGGAGTTATGCGCTCACTGCATCCCACCCATTCCGTAGGTGTCTGGGGGCGCGATGCTGCGGCCATGACTGCGGGACATGAACGCTTTCAGACACCTTGCGCCATGGGCAGTCCTTTCAGCCGTATTGTGGAGCGGAAAGGCAAAATCCTGTTCCTGGGCGTCACCACGGAATTCAATACCATGCTCCATGGGGTGGAGGAATGGGCCGGCACGCAAACCTTTACAACTGAGCCGGAACCCTTGGAGGTCGTGGATTATTCCGGACAGGTCATCCCGGTCCCCTCCCTGCGCCATACCATGGACAGGTCCGCTTATTATCGGAAGATGGAGCCCTTATATTTGCGTGAGGGTATTATGAAAACAGGCCGGGTCGGACCTGCTGAATGCCGGTTGGTGGATAGCGCCAGGATGACTGAATTTACCCTGAAACTTTTAAAGCGATATCCATCGCTGTTTACCAACAATGATATTCCGTCCGATGCCTAAGGCAGGATATAATCTAAGTCTGAATGGAGTCCACCAATGCATTCTAAGAAGATAAAAAGAATAACAGGCAGTTGGTTTGATTTTCACCACCAAAATCCTTTTGACGGAGACTACTGGAACGACCAGGCCGCCAGGTTCACGGATGCCCAATGGCGGATAAAAGTGGACGAGGCCAGCGGGCTGGGATTGGACACCCTGGTCCTGATGGCGGTCACCTTGCACGGCAAGTCGTTTTATCCCTCGCGGGTCATTACCCGGCAATGGAAGATGGGATGCCCGGACCCCCTGGAGGCAGTGCTTTCCCAGGCGGATAAAAAGAAGATCAAAGTTTACCTAGGTATTGGGTTTTTCCAAGAGGACTCGGACAGCGCCAGAGAAGAATCCAAGCTCGGCTTTCTGCACAGGGAAGTGCCGCAGGAATTGGCACGGAACTACGGGCACCATCGCTCTCTCGGCGGTTGGTATTTGCCGGTCGAGGAAGGTTTGCAGGGTTGTTTTTCCACGGTTTACCTGAATTATGTCCATAAGCTGAGCCGGCATTGCCGAAAAGCACTGGACAGGAAAGTGCTGATCGCGCCTTACGGAACCCAAACTGTCATCCCTGACCGCAAGTATGTGGAGCAACTCAAGCGGCTGGAAGCTGACCATGTGGCCTACCAGGATAGTGTGGGTTGCCGTTCGGCCCAAGTTTGGGAGCTGGACAGCATTTATGGGGGGCTGGCCAAGGCCCACAAAAAAGCCAAGGTGCCCTTGTGGGCGGACACGGAAGTTTTCAATTTTGAAGGAGAGCTCAAAAAAACACCTCTCGTCGCGGCTCCGTTTGCCCGTATCCTGGCCCAACTCAGGGCCCTTTCCCCCTACTGCGAAAAGATCCTGTGCTACCAGGTCCATGGCCTCATGAATCCGAGGCATAGCAAGGCCATGCTGGGACATCCGTCATCCGTGCGGCTCTACGAGAACTACATGGAATGGCTCAAGAAACGATGATCAATCAGTAAACTTTTTAAACCCAAAGGCAGAAAACATGCTGGTCCATAACCCTGAAAAACTAAGGTGGTTCTACGAGAATGAACTTTGGAATGACAACATACCGTTCTGGATGGAACATTCGCCGGACCGCAAACACGGCGGGTATTTTACCTGCCTCAGGGCGGATGGCAGCGTATACGACACCGATAAATTCGTGTGGCTGCAGGCACGGCAGGTCTGGATGCTCTCCAAGTTTTACAATACCCTGGCGCGGCGCAGGGAGTTTCTGGAGATGGCTGAGTTGGGGGCGAATTTCCTGCGGAAACACGGCCGGGACAAGAACGGGGATTGGTATTTTTCGCTGACCCGCGAAGGACGGCCCCTGGTCCAGCCTTACAATATTTTTTCCGATTGTTTCGCGGCCATGGCTTTCGCCGAATACGGGCGCGCCTCGGGGGAGAAATGGGCAACTGACCTGGCGGTCCATACGTTCGAGCGCATCCAAAAACGCCAGGCCCACCCCAAGGGCAAGTATAATAAGCTGGTCCCCGGGACCCGGCCCATGCGGTCCCTTTCGCTTCCCATGATTACGGTCAACCTGGCCCAGGAACTGGGGGGAGCTGTTCCAGGTTACAATGTGGAAAAGGTCACCCGGGATAACATCAAAACCGTCATGGACCTATTCGTGGACAAGAAGACCAAAATTGTCTACGAAAACGTGAAACCCAACGGAAAACATTTTGATTCATTCGAGGGCCGGCTGCTCAACCCCGGGCATGGGATAGAGAGCATGTGGTTCATCATGAATGCCGCGGACAAAATGGGTGACGATAAAATGGTCCGGCGGGCCAGCGACTCCCTCCTGGCCCAGATGAAATTCTGTTGGGACACCCAGTACGGCGGGTTCCTGTATTTCAAGGATGTCCAAGGCGACCCGCCCCAGCAGCTGGAATGGGACCAGAAACTGTGGTGGGTGCACATGGAGAGCCTCATCGCCTGCCTGATGGCCTGGCACCTGACCGGCCGGCGCGAATTCGCAGCCTGGTATGACCGGGTACACGATTACACCTGGAAGCATTTCCCGGACAGGAGATACGGCGAATGGTGGGGATACCTTAATCGGCAGGGCCAAGTGCTCCTGCCCTTAAAAGGCGGCAAATGGAAAGGGTGCTTCCATATCCCGCGGGGGCTGCTGTGCTGCATGAACATCCTGAACAGGATGATAAAGAAGAGCTCAAAGGCCCGAACGCACATCTTGTTGGGAAGGAAGGATTAGCTCGTGATAAAAACGGTGTTGTCGCTCATTATGAGTCTTTTGGGAATTTACTTTTTATACCAGGGCAAACGCAAGCAGGAAATAAAGCTCATGCTGGTGGGTGGAACCTTACTGGTCCTCTCCTATTTCCTTTTCTTTTAAGCCCTCCTGTATCCGGGTTCAACCCCTTTCAACGAAGCACGGCGAATTTACCGATTACGCGTGCTTCCCGGGTGTTCCTTCTGGCCTGGATAGCATAATAATACATACCATTGGCCAAACGGTCATGATGCATATCCAGAAGATCGTAAGGCAGCGTATAAGTATATAGCGCCACCCCGTTTTCATATTCGATCTGGAGCAAAGGCGAATTGGCCGGGTCGTAGATCGAAAGGGACTGGACAAGACGTATAGAGGTCGTATAGATCTTGAAAATCAATTGGTCCGGCACATCGGTCATCTTGATATAAACCTTCAACCCATTGCCATCCCGGACCGGGTTGGGATAAGGCACATGTTTCATAATCCAAAGAGGCCCGCTGGCTGTCGGTGTGAACGTGGCTGTGTTGGTAAAGGTCATGCTGGAGGTAAGGGTACAACTCGGGGTCACGGTATTTGAAGGAGTAAAAGAATAGGACGGGGTGAGGGTGCAGGTAAAAGTGAAAGTCTGGGTAAAAGTCGCTGTTTGTGTGGCTGTATTGGTATAGCTTGGGGTATTGGTGATCGTGAATGTCTGGCTGGAGGTAAGGGTTTGGGTCGAGGTCATGGTCTGGCTGGCAGTCTGGGTCGCGGTCCCCGTGTAGGACTGGGTAAAAGTCTGGGTAAAGGTCCGGGTCTGGCTGGCAGTCTGGGTCGCGGTTCCCGTGTAGGACTGGGTAAAAGTCTGGGTAAAAGTCCGGGTCTGGCTGAAAGTCATGGTCTGGGTGGCAGTCTGGGTCGCCGTTCCCGTGTAGGACTGGGTAAAAGTCAGGCTGGAAGTCAGGGTCAGACTGGGAGTCAGGGTCTGAGTTGCCGTAAGCGTAAAAGTGGTTGTGGTGGTCACTGTCCCGGTCAGGGACGAGGTCAGGGTGCTGGTGGCCGTTTGGCTGGGGCCAGGCGTGAAAGTCTGGGTCGGCGTGGAGGTAGCAGTCCCCGTCATGGTCGAAGTTCTGGTCGGTGTCTGGGTGGCTGTTTGGGTGATTGTGCCGGTCGTCGTACAAGTACCGGTGGGTGTTCCGGTATAGGTCGAGGTTGACGTCCGCGTATAGGTCATGGTCGGCGTGTAATTTTGCGGAGGGCATAAAGTGAGGTCATCCACCCAAATCGTATGGCTACCCATCTGGGTGGAGTCCAGGATGATACCTAGATCATAGATGTCGTTGAATAAAGGCATGGTGCCCCCGCTCGGGTGTGCAGTAAAAGAGGATGGCAGGTAAAAAGTAAATCTGGTCCATGCGTTGGTCGCTGTCTGTTGCGATGACCACGCCTGGTTAAAAAGCGGATAATCCCTTATCTGCACGCGAAATCTCTCTCCTCCCACGCTCCCCTTGACCCAGATGGATAACTGGGTGTAGTTGGTCCAATTGGTCAGTGTTCCCAAAGAATTAAAAAATGACACCCATCCGTTTGGCTGCATATTCCAGGTGAGATTCATGGAATATCCCGCTCCGCCGTGATTATTGGCGCCATCATAGGTAGCGGTCCCCGTGGTGGTGGTATTGCTTGTGCTGTCATATCCGGAAGGGAGTATGGCGGTGATGCCGCCGCTGCTGGTCGGGTCCGTGCCGCCGTTATAGTCCGCGATTGTATCGAACGTTGAGCACGGAGTTGGATTAGGGGTCGGAGTCACAATAATTTCATCCGCCCCGATACAAGGCGGGTTTTGCCGCGGATGCAGGTAAATATCCTGGGTCACTTCGGGCAAACTCACTCCCTGCGCAATGGCTCCCACTGCCTGGGCCGTCAGGTCCAGGTTGTTGGCCGCGGGATTGACCCAGTAATTCGCCGGGGTGCCCAGGTAATTGTTGCTGACAACCCCGGACGTCAAACCCGAGGTGTCCAGTTGGCCGTCGATCAGGTTATTTTCGATATTTGTATTGGTGATCGTATTATAGGCAATGCAGCGGATACCCCTCGCCCCGTCATCCGGCCGGTAACAGCTGTTATTGTAAATTTTGCAGCCGTCCACCCAGCCCATTTCAATGCAGCAATCGACCGGGTTGGAGATGTAATTGTTCATGACGGTCATATTCTGCCCGCTTATTTCACCGCAGCCGTAGAGCCCCAAACTGACCCCCCTGTCGCAATTTAAGATCTTGTTTCGTTGAAGAATGCAATTTTTACATCCCACCCAGAGTTGAAAGGCCGACCTCCCGCCTCCGTCGGCTCCTTTGATGTTCAAAAAAGTATTATCCTGGAAAGTCCAGCTATCCAAACGCATCATATCAATGCCGGCGATATAGTCTCCGTTAAAGATCCAGCATGTGTTAGGGAGTTTGTTGTCCTCAAAGTAGCAGTTTTGCACCAGTCCGTACAAAGCGTGCGTATTGCCTGAGGTATCGGCAGTCCCTTTGATACAGCGGAATCCAAAATTGATGAACCGGCAGTTGAGTATCTCGATATCCTGGGGCGAGGAATAGGAATTCACTTTTATCCCGTAGCAGGCTTCGGTAAAGGTGATGGCCGAGATGGTCAGCGAGGTGCAAGTAGCAAAATCCGCGACCCACAGGCAGTCATTATTGCCTTCCCCCGGATGGGTTGAACAGGGCATTGAGCCATCATCAATAAAACCGATCCCCCGGATGATCACCTTGGTGGGGTCATTGGAAGCGCTGGTGAGAACGACATTATTTGCGTTGTTGAACCTCAAGGGGCTGTTCTCGTTCAGCTGGTAGGTCCCGTCTGCCAGTTTGATGCAATCCCCTGGCTGGGCATTGGTTACGGCGTTATACAAAGCGACCACATTAGCCACATTAACCGTATGCAGACAGGCTGCCTGGGCGGGAATAGCCAAATGAATGGCCGCGAGGACCAAGAGAAGTCCATAAAATGAAAAAAGAACCTTTCGGTATGCCCCTGTGTCTGACAACTTTTCTCCCTCGCCAAGTACTCTAAAGGCGCGTCAGTCGGCTAGCTCTCCCATCATGGACTCGCGTCCACGATCGGCTTTTCGCTTGTTCTTGAATAATCTTCTTTAATTTGGTTGTTTTAGAACCCTGCCAGGTACTTTAAGTTAATTATACTATCCAAAATAAGATTTCCTACTAATAATTAGACAATTCCGGACTTTAAAAGTTCCCGTTGAAAGTTTTTTAATGGAAAAGTAAAGGGTTTAGGGGTTTGCGGGGGCTTGCTGGGAAGACGGCCCCGCGTTAAATTCACTGGCCCCGATATCCGGCGGGTCTTTTCTGGGATTGTGGTCTATATCCTCGGTCACCTCAGGCAAGGCGACCCCTTTGCCGATGGCTCCCTCGGCCTGGCTGGTCAAATGCAGGTCTCCGGCCCCGGGATTGACCCAGTAATTCGCCGTCGCATGGATCTCATTATTGCTGGTATCGCACTGGGAACCGGAGGTCTCCAGCCATTCGTTCATCAGGTTGTTCTTGATGCTCGTGTCCGTGACCGTGTTGTGACCGAGACAGGTGATCCCCGACCCACCCTCATCCGGCCGGTAACAGCTGTTGTTGTATATCTTGCAGCCGTCATTTCTGCACATTTCAATGGCGCTGTCTTTGTTCCCTGATATGAAATTATTGCGGACGACCTGGTTGTCCCCGTTCTCTTCCGTGCTGGCCGGCAGTCCCAGGGTGACCCCCCGGTCGCAACCCGTAATATGGTTCCGCTGGACGATGCAGTTCTGGCATCCCACCCAGATAAAAACAGCCGCGCGGGCCCCGCCATGGGCGCCCTTGATGTTCAGAAAAGTGTTGTCTTCGATGGTCCAGCTGTCCAAACGCATCATATCAATGCCAGCGATGTAATCTCCGTTGAAAACCCAGCAGGGAGGCGGAACTTTGTTGTCCTCAAAATAGCAGTCCCTGATCAATCCGCGCATGGCATGGGCGTTGCCCCCCGTATCGGCCGTCCCCTTGATGCAGCGGTACCCCAAATTGATGAACCGGCAGCTGAGGATATCGATGTCCTGGGGTGAATTTTGCGAATACACCTTGATCCCGTAGCAGGCTTCGGTGAAAGTGATGGCCGAGACCGTGATGGATGAGCACACGGCGTTGTCCGCGATCCAAAGGCAGTCGTTGTTTTCCTCTCCCCGGTGGGGTGAGCATGACTGAGAGCCGTCGTCCGTGAAACCGGTGCCCTGGATGATGACCTTGGTAGGATCGTGGGAGGCGCTGGTCAGGACAACACGGTTGACCCCATTGAACCGCAAGGGTCTGTTCTCGGTCAGATGGTAGGTGCCGTCAGCGAGCAGGATGCAGTCGCCGTCCTTGGCCCCCTTGACCGCGTCGTACAATGTGGTCACATCGGATACGTTGACGGTCTGGCCGCAGTCTGCCCCTATCCTCCCGGCTGGCAGCAGGGAAAAAAGGATAAGGGCTAACGAGATCACGCCAAATGTTTCAGCTGATTTCCGCATCTATTTTCCTCATGTTCCTGAACACCATTTCCCTCTCGTTGCGGGTGACATGCTGGTCAATGTAGGGATAGATGATATGTTCTTCCTTGAAAGTGTGGGATTCCAGTAAAGTCTCCAAGGCCGCTTCCTCGGGCCCGCTGAACCCTTTTTGCTCCAATCGCTTGGTCATAGCGCTCAGGAGGTTCAGGATCTCTCCGTGCTCCCGCCGGACCTCTTTGGTTGAATTGGCCAAATAGGCAACGCTCTCCGCTTCAAAGATAGGGAAGATCAACCTGTCCTCCCAAAGAATATGACGATGCAGGCTCTGCTTGAGGGTCCTCAGGTTTTCTGGTGAATGCTCCTTGTCCTTGGCCAGGGAATCCTGGTAATGGTCAAAAATCCCCCTGATCCTTTGGTGGTCCTTGTGGAAAAAATCGTAGAATGAATTTTCCAATCTGCTCTCCCCGCGTGGTCCAATAATCGCTTAATTTTAACTACTTTTCGCCTTTTTTGTCATGTAAAAACTTGATTAAATCTTCAGGCAAGGGTGCCGTAAAGGTGATGGGTTGGCAGTTGACCGGATGAGTCAAGGAAAGCCCATAGGCATGCAAGAGTTGGCGGTCCGCCCCATACCGGCCTCCAAAAGCCTGGTCGCCCCCGGCTTTGACATGGTGGATGTAATCCAGGAATTCGGTGTCGGTCCGGCCATAGAGCTTGTCGCCCACGACTGGATGGCCAAGGTAGGCCAAATGAACTCGTATCTGGTTGGTCCGACCTGTTTTGGGAAAAGCCGCCACCAGGGTATATCCATCCAACCTCTCCAGGACTTTAAACTCGGTCACGGACTCCTTGGCCCCAGGGCTCCCCTCAGGGACTACGGCCCAGCGTATGGAGATCTCGCTCTGCTCGTCCCTGGCAACGGGCTGGTCAACCCTGTAAGAGTCCTTTTCCATCACACCGGCCACGATACAGCGGTATTCTTTGCTTACCGCCCCTGACTCAAACTGTCTGAGCAAGTCTGCCAAAGCTTCCCTGGTTTTGGCGACCACCATCAGCCCGCTGGTCTCCCTGTCCAAACGGTGGCACAACCACAGTTTCCCCTGATAACCCCGCTGCTTGAGCATTTCTGTCAGTAGGAAGATGAAGGTGTGCTTGATAAAATTTCCGTCGCTGTGCGAAGGCAGGGTGGCTGGCTTGTTGGCCACCAGAAGATGGTCATCTTCAAAAAGGACCTGGATGTTCTTGTCCACCGGAGGTTCCCTCAAGGCCACCCAATAGCTGACCAGGTCACCCTTTATCAATTTTTCCTTGCCCGTGGCCGGCTTGTTGTTGAGCAGGAGTTTTCTGTCATCCAGGGCACCCTGCCAGGCTTGAGGGTTCCGGTAGGGATAACGCTTTTGGAGATATTCCATGAGGGACATTCCGGCATATTTGGTCGGTACGGGAGACTTGAGGAGGGTAAGTTCGTTCTGACCATCCGGCATTTTCATCTTTTTTTTGCCAGGCCTTCCTATCGGGATAGCGCTTAGAGCACCACGGGCTCTGCCCGTGGGTGAATAAGCGCGAATATAATAAACAGCTTCCTTTCCGAGAGGATTCCAAAGGAGGTTACTCCTTTGGTCAGCCAGCGCAGCTGGCTGGGTGTTTTGTGGGGGCCACGGGCCAGTCGCTTCGCCGACTAGGCGAGCTGTGTCCGTGGGGGACCCACGGCTTTAAACAGGCTCTACCCTCGGCATCTTGTAATATCCCTCGCCTTTTTTGAGCAAAGTCCGGGGAACATCAAGGCGGTAGAGGTCCAGGAAAACGCCCCATGCCTCGCCGCTGTCGGAACCAAGACCCACCAGCACCTCGTGCCTTCCTTTACCTGCTTTGAATTTTATCTTGGCGTCATCCGGCTTGGCGGGTCCACAGCCATCGGGGTCGTAATACTTTTCCTGGCCGTCGACCCAAATCTTTGTCGGGCCGTCATAGCCGCAATACAGGAAAAGGCTCATCCTTTCATCACAATGGAACCGGCAAAGGAAATACACGAGCACATCCTTTGGCCTCAGGGCCCCGAGCTCCAGGTGCAGGTCGCAAAAATTGGCTCCGAACATCCTAGGCGCGAAACCCAGGGGTATATGGTCCTTGGGATAGCTAAGGTTTTCCAATCGTCCTGCCGAAGGCATGAATTTGCTCACCCAAAGGTTTTTGATGAACCCTGTGCTGGCCACCATGGTGGACGATAAAGGCATGGGCCCGAAAACCGGGAGCGACCGGCCCGCGCTGTCCGTGACATTGCAAGCGGGATTGCACCCTGCTCCGTATTGCATCCTGCACTTGTAGATTTCATTGGGTAGGACAAGGGTCCGGTAATAGACCCTTGGTCCCTTCAGGTCGGCCCTATAACCGTAATCCTGGGTGTTCAACGCGAAACCCTTGGCTAACCCCTTGGACTGCAGACGGCCCGCCACATTTTTAAATGTCACGACCACATCAGTCCAGATATCCGGCAGGATGCCCTTCTTGATCTCGATCTTGTCCGGCTGTATCTCCGGGTAACCTTTGCCGGTGAGCATAAAGTGCATGGCCCTAGCCAGCCGCCTTCCCAGCACGCATTGCTCTTTACCTCGGACATGGATGTTGTCTTCCAGATCTAGATCTATAGCTGGCACTGTGGCAAGACGTTTTACTCTCTGAGGTAAGGTCCGTTGGGTTTCTTGAATCAGGTTCCATGGTTTGGGGTCCCTGGCCGGGTCAATGACACGGCCCAGCTGCACCATCACTAGCGGCAGGTTGCCGTCACCTAGGTCCTTCCGGAAACTTCTGACAAGCTCGATCATGTTCTGGCCGAAGACCAGGGAAGCCGTGCCATCCGCGTCTGACTCCCCCTGATACCAGACAATACCGGCGACCTTTGACCCGTTCTTGCGGAAACGCCTCAGGGTCGCTCCATACAGGCTCGCGCCTCCCTTATTTTTTAACTGGGGGCTCCATTGAGCCATGGAGGTGCCGCCGTGGCCGCAGACCAGGAGCCCCTGGGGGATTTTGGTCAGCTTTTGCATCTCCCGGCCAAAAGAAACGCCAGGTCCCGTGCCCATGACCTTATCTACCGGCGGTCTTCCGCCACTCAGGTCGATGTGCACCTGGTCCACGGTCGCCCACATGTTGTGCAGCGGGTCTTCAGCCACCCTCCACGCGTCATCCATGTAAAAAGCCCTGACCAAAGGATGCGGTTTTTCCCTTTCCGTGAGGATCCCGCGCCCCTGCATGTTGGACTGGCCTCCCAGGACCCATACGTCGCCGACCAGCACGTCTTTAAATGACAGGCTCTCAGCCTGGTTCCCTTGGCTGTCTTCTATCCAAAGTTCTATCTGGTAAGGCCCGCCAACAGGCAAGCCCGCCAGCTGGCCTGAAAAGCGGAAGCCGTCGGCATAGCCGACCTTCTTGGATCCGAAACCCTTGACTGTCTTTCCGCCTTTCACAGCGGTTGCTTTGACCGAACCTTTGGTGAAACAAAAACCTTCAACTTTCCCCGCACTGCGGTTTCGTTTGTCCCTCTGTAAAACCATATGATCAAAAAGGCCTGCAGAGATCTTCATGTCATCCTCCAAAACAATTTTAAAAAGCTGTCGATTTGCATTAGATTACCATATTTCCTTTGGAATAAAGCGCAAAACAGGGCCACTCGAACGCAAAAATAAATGAAATTTATCTGCCAGCTGAATTGTTCTATTAGCTAAAGAAGACAATATACCAGAGAGAGGGGGTGAACTAAAAATGAAAAAGTTTATAGTGATCTGTTTGGTGTTAGGTCTTATGGTTTCTCTGTTTGCCGTGACCCCGGCCATGGCCAAACCTAAATATCCCAATATTCAAAAAGCGATCCACGTTTTGGAAATGGCCAAGGGGGACCTGCAAAAAGCTGCCCATGATTTCGGCGGTCATCGCGCTGACGCCCTGGCGGCCTGCGACAAGGCTATCGAACAGTTAAAGCTGGCCCTGCAGTACAAGGAAGCGGGCAAATAAAAAGACAATTAAAGATTTTTGATATACAGCTCATAAAAAGGGGTGCGAGACGCAAATTTTCGCGCCCCTTTTTTGTTTTCTCTTAGCAGCAGGCACCTAACCGCCCAGTTGATTGACACTTTCCTCTAATGCCGTTAACATATCCTTTAAACAAAATCTCACGGGGAGGAGCAATAATATGGAAGAAAAGTATAAAGGTAAAAAATTCCGCTTGACCATCACCGGAAGCAATGCCGGGATCGTGGAAGGCGCCCACCTGAAAGCCATTAAACGGATCCCAGAGATCGAGATCGTGGGCATGATGGACGTCAATGCCGAGCAAGGGAAAGCCAGGGCCGCTGAGAACCACTGCCCTTTTTTTACGGACCATAAAAAAATGCTCCTGGAAACCAGGCCGGATATCGACGTAGTCGCCACTCCCCATCCTTTCCACCCCGCTCAGGTCATCGAGTCCCTGCAGGCCGGGGCTCATGTCCTGACCGAAAAACCCATGGGCATTCAGGTCGCGGAAGCTGACGCCATGATCGAGGCTGCGGACAAGGCCAAAAAACTGCTGGCCGTGAACTTCCAGTCCCGCTTCTTCCCCTTTGTGGAAAATGCCAGGGCTTTGATCTCTTCCGGCTTCACCGGCCCGCTTCTCCGAATGCTCTGCGTGGAGCCCCATTACCGGCCGGCTGTCTATTTCCAGATGTCCCCCTGGCGGGGCTCCTGGACCGGAGAGGGAGGCGCCGTGCTCCTCAACCAGTCTCCCCATACCATGGATGTGATGTGCCACCTGGCAGGCTTCCCCAAAAAAGTCACGGGTAAGGTCCAGCGTCGTATCCAGAAAATAGATTGCGAAGATACGGCCCAGGCTTTGCTGGAGTTCGAGAACGGTGCTCCGGGCTTTTTTTCCACCAGCACCGTGGAGTTGGGTTTGGAACGGCAGATCCAGGTGGTCGGCGACAAGGGCGGCATCCAGATCAGGGGCAACAAGCTGCAGACCTATAAATTTGTGCCTTCGCTGTCCGAACACCGCAAGACCGCTGACGAGCCTTTTAGTTCACCGGAGATGGAGATGGAAAACCCGCAATCCCCCGACCCTGACCCAATCGCCCACTATCCCGTGTATCAGGACCTTTTGAACGCGATCGTGGAAAACCGCCAGCCCCGTTGCAACGGCCGCGAGGGCAGGATGTCCCTGGAACTGGCCAACGCCATCGTGCTTTCCAGTTTCCTCGGCGAAACCGTGACCCTGCCTTTGGACCGCCAGGCCTATTCCAAGCTGTTAAAAGAACTCCAAACAGGAAAAAAGAAGCTGTAACATCTGGCATTCATCCCCAGCCCTTTAAAGGCGGGAACACACTAAAACGCGTGGCCATGAGGACGTGAATGCCAGCCGGAGCCCCGAAATCATGAGGCAAAGTGGGTCCCCCACGGGCACAGCCCGTGGCTCCCACAAAACATTCAGCCCGCCTCCGGCGGACTGACCAAAGGAGTAACCTCCTTTGGAATCCTCTCGGAGAGGGTTGATTGGTCTGAATGACCAATCAACGGGCACATTCCTTTGTTCCTTATGAAGGAGTGCCCAGGATATAATTGTATGTACTATCGTTTTTTCATCCACGGGCAGAGCTCGCCTAGTCGGCGAAGCGACTGGCCCGTGGTCTTCGAAACGCTGATCCGATAAGCCCAATCCGCAGTTGTCATAGCTGTTGTCATAAAACCTATTGCAAAATAAGCTTTTTACATAGTTGTCCTCAACATTCAGGTCGAAAAACCAGCTTAATATTTATGCCCCACTTTTATACACGAACTTTTTAGGCATGATTTTGTCCTTATTAAATAAGGAGATTTATACACGAACTCCAAAAGGTGCACAATTATTTATGTCACATTTCGGGTCCGCTGTCCCCCAACCAGCGAGACCCGCGCCGAAGCCAAGGGTGTACTTCGGCAGGTATGCCACTATGTGCCCCAACCCTGGCAAATCCACCCCACATTATTCTTATAAAATAAGGTGAGCTATTTTTGATAGAATACCCTTATAAAACAATGACTTTAGCCCGGAGAGGTGATATGCCACTATTTGATCCCAGTTTGCCGGAAGAATTTAAGACGGGCACGATGCTCGACGAGTACATGATCATCTATAAAGGGGTCATGCTGCAGGGCAAGATACTCACCCAGTTTGGCGAATATAAGGAGATTCTCACAGAAGCATCCGGTGACTTTCAGCGGAAATTTAAAATAGGCCAGCCCGGAGGACTTACAGACGGTCTTTTTATGACCTGGCTCCATCTTGATTTTCGTTTTGGTAAGACACAGGAGACGATTTGTGAACGTTTTCTTCAAGAACAAGGCAGTAAGCTCAATCACCCTGGACCGACCTGCCTTCGTCACCTAGCGGACAGCTACTGTACTCTCTATCAGCTCAAATCCTACCGTGATGAAAGGATCGTTTTTGAGGAAATTATGACAGGAAAAGAATGGACTATCATTCGGGTGAACGAGCCCTTTGAGCTAAAGGTCGTCCCAGGGAATATTTGGTATGTCAGGCTTGTTGGTACTCCAGAGCAGGCTTTTGTTTTTATCGCACCCTTTATCTTTCCCGCAGAAGCGAAAGATGATCTGGTTAAGTTAGTCAGAGTGATGCGGAAAGATTACGAGGCATATGTACAAAAGACGAAAATGGCACCAGAAAATATATTCAAGAATTTCAGCAAAGCCTCACTAATGGCTTGGGCTGAATATCTAATGTTAGGGAAAAAGAGTTAAGGAGCGGGATCCGTTCGCTAAGAGCTTACGCCGCTAAACCGTTAATCTGCTCATGCCATCTATTGCCGATTTGTATCAGCAATGAATCAATTTGCGACGATACATTTTGATACATATTCCGAATGCTGCGAAGGGCATAGGATAGTAAAAGCAAGAAAACCCTTAAAATACAAGCTAATTTAAAGCCCTTAATATCTATATGTATTATTGACAAATGTTAAAGATTTTATAAAATTAACTCCTCATTGAAAAAGCCGACTCTGCTGAAAGGCTGAGTGGGAGAGCTATCCTCCCTGAAAGACAGGGGAACAAGGGGCATACCGATGGAACAAAGAAAAGTTAAGGCCAAAATTCCTTCCAAATCAGTTTGCTTCCCCAAAAACCAAAGCCAAGACACAAGAACATTCACCGCAAAAACTATCACATCTGTTTTGATCCTTCTTTTTTCCGTCTTCTATATTTATAGACCGTCCGTTGCCCAGACGCAGGATGAGCAGGAGACGCAACAAATAGTAAGCCAGATCCAAACCAACCAGAACAAAATCCAAACACTCCAAGCGGATGTCACGGTGGACCACACCATAAACTCAAAGACCAAAACCTTACGCTATCACTTTGGGATTGACCTGAAGAATATGCGGATACATGTGCAGATGCTGAACGGGCTGACCCCTATAGATGTTATCGTTGATGGGACAGATATATCTATAAAAGGGAAAGACGGGATGTGGCGCAAAAAGGAGCAGTCGGCAAAGACAAAAGAGGTACTCAAGAATATGTTAGGAGAGAATTTTAATGGTTCGATAAACTCACCACAGGGCAAGCAGGACATGAAGGATATAACCAAGAATTATGAGATCAAAAGGAACAGGAGTGCGGATGGGTGGCTTGCGTCATTCGGCAACAACAGGGCAGTAGATTTTGTGCCGAAAGGGAAACCCTTCGGCGGAGCTCAGGGCGGGCAAAAAATGTTTGCCCGAAAAACAGCGTGGATAGACCGCAACACAGGCGTCACCATGGAGTCGGCTGTTTATGATGAAAATGGGAAGGAAATCGTACACCATAAGACAAAGAGAGTAGATACGATAAATAACTGCAACCTTGCGACAGAGACAGAGAGCGACAGCCAGACACCCCAAGGAAAAATCCACAGCCATAGAGTTATGCAAAATGTATTTATAAACCAAGACATAAGCGGGGAGTTTAAGTAGAAAAGAAATCAATATAAAAGTAGAAAATTTTAAGGAGGTCAGGATATGGGGAAGAAAACATTGTTTTATTTTTTAATTTCATTTCTTTTAGTGTTTGTTGGAATGGCAAGTAATGGTGAAATTCAAGCCGCAAGTAAGAAGCAAGTCCTGCCCCCTACTTCTTTGTCCGGACAAGCGCCTGAGGATATAGGGGGGATAGACCCTGGAGAAAAAAACGACAAGCAAGTATGGATTCAATTAATTCATAATTCTGGAACATCTACACATCCCCTTTTTTGTATTCAATCCTTGATAGGTGAGGGTGATGAAAGAACCTTGGAGTATATAAAGTTTGTTTTGATTCAAAGTGGTATTGAGCAAAGCGATGAAAATATCAATTTGTTGAATAATCTTGCGCATACTATGGCGAAGTATTGGGTTTGCATCGGTGGGGTGGATAGAAATCCAACATATTATGAGCCCTTTATAAAAACCTATCAAAAGGAACTTGACGATATGACAGAAAGGTTTTTTAAAAAGTTTAACCGCAAAGAAAGAGTGCGCCTATATTGTGTGATTGAGTGGTTTAGTTTAGCAGAAGGTGCCCTTAAGAAGGCTGTAGCAGTGAGACAAAAAGAAAAAATTGGGCTCTCGGATGTAAACTCTCGCACTATTGATTTATTAAATAAAAGGTTTCCAAATAATAATCAACAAGTAATAAAGGATTTTTTAGACACAGTTTCCTATGTCAGGCCGATACCTTATCCTAAGGGGCACCCCAATCGTCATGAGACAGATAAATATGTTATGGAAAAAAAGAAGGAACGCTCTGAATTCTTAAGGAACCTTAAAACCTTTGACCACTTCAAGGCCCTAAAAACGGAGAAATAAGTTGTGAGACGATTGCAGTTTTGTATCACTTGCATTTTATTACTTTTAATGCAAATTGCAGGCGCTGATAATTCACCATTTATTGTTACTGCTACTACCAATCCTATGTCTGGCTCAACCATAACAAATATATTCTACGTTGCTCTTCCGTTTACAAAAACGAAAGATGATACAACGACAGTATTTGGGATACCTAATTATTCAAACCCGCAAGAGGTTGTTTTGAAAAGGGTGATAGTTAGTTATAAAGATTCAAATAATCATATTTTAAGTGTTATTGCGCCGATAAAAGATGCTGGGCCGTGGAATATTTTTGATAATTATTGGTTAGATAATTCAAAGAGAGACAGAAATGGATTTAAGGTTTTTATTAGTCCTTCTCCTAATTCTACTGATATTCAAAATAACTGTAATGTGTCTGTTACTACTGGCCCAGTGCCTGATGAGAATGTCCCCGAGGCGGAAGCAGCATTCCCTCGCTTATTAACATCTTTTCATCTGGGCTATAGCGCATCTAAACCAGGGGACCCTAAAAATCCGGCAACATATTGTAATTTAAATTGTGACTGCCCTGTTAATCACATAAATTTTTTGAGATTTGATGGAACGAATATTCAACCCGGGACACAACAACAAACAAATGGAGTAAAGTTTGGTCGAATCCAACTGATGTTGCCATGACGCAAATTGATACAGCGGGAAAAATATAGGGAATCGGGGTCAGGTCTTCACATATCAGTTTTGCTTCTCTCTGTGCCGCCTGACCCTCATGCTTACCGTTGTATAATGCACGCCTAAATGCCTCGCCACTTCTACCATCTTATATCCCTCTTTAACGCCCTCATCAATCTCCGCGGCTGTCCCGCCTTGCTTAAATATCTCAGCCAAACCTTTTCTCAAAGGTCTCTTGTGTGCTTGCGGTATCTCCCTCTGCCTCTCATTGATCTTATGCTTCCGGATAAAAGCCTCGCTCCCATAGTAGATCTGCCCGGTCAGCTTTTCCCAGGGGCTTTCCTTTAGCCCGATTCCCTCCCTGACAAACTCCTTATACCGTTTTACCGACTCCCGCCTGTTATTCCCGAACTGTTCCAGGATCCATTTCCCGTCCATCCAACCCAGCCGGTGCTGCGGTTTCAAAGTCCCCCGGTAACTGCTCCACCTGTATTGTTCCGGCCTTTCCACCATCTTCGCTCTCACCGGGTTTAGCACCACATACCGGCACAGCTCTAATGAATGCGCCCCTTTTTCCACATGAATAGCCTTATACCTGCCCTGGAATAAATGCCCCACCCGACTATGCTCATGGTTAAAGGATTGCGTATAGACCCCGTTGAGATGCCGCATCCCCTGCGAAAGGCTGGCTTCTCTGGTCTCGATCAGTAAATGATAGTGGTTGCTCATCAGGCAATAGGCGTGGCAGTTCCAGGAATAACGGGAAAGGGTCTCAGCCAGAACAAGCAAAAACTTCTTCCGGTCAGCATCATTAAAATATATTTTTTGCCGTCCGTTGCCCCGGCTCGTGATGTGGTAAACAGCTCCCTCATATTGCAATCTCAATGGTCTCGTCATAGTTCAACATCCTATCATGCTAAACCTTATATGTGAAGACCTGACCCCAATTATATAAAAAAAGGGAAGACCTGGTTGGTCTTCCCTTTTTTTGTCTTTAAAGTTCAAGCTTTGGCGTACACTTCCTCGAACACCCGGCAATATTTCCTGAAAACTTCCTTGGGGTCGCTCACTGGGTCGGCTTCCTTGGCCGCATGGGCTACCGAAGAGATATGAGGCTCCATAGTGTACCACCCGTCATACCCGCTCTTTTTCAGCATGGAAACGATCTCCGGGATCCGGCCCAGGCCTTCCCCGGGGAACACCGCCCTGCACCCATGGTCCCCGGCCGGGTCCTTTACATAATCCTTGATATGGATATGGATGACCTCATGCTTGACCGCTTGATAAAATTCCATGACATCCCCGCCGTGGTGGGTAGGATTACCGGTATCAAAAATAAGTTTGAAAGATTTGCTCTTGACCGCCTCGACCATGGCCAAAGTCCCCTCCGGGGTTTCCCCGTAACCCGAGCAGTTCTCATGAGCCAGGATCACTCCCCCGTCCTCGGCCATGCGGCATAATTCCTTCATCCTCCTGATGACCTCTTCGCGCCATTGCTTTTCCGGCAGATTGTCATTGGGATAGCTCATGACCCGGACCAGCTTGGTCCCGGTCTGGTGCATCCGGGGTATGATGCGCTGGAGCTCTTCGGTATCCTTTTTAAAATCCGCGGTAACGGGCCTGGACCAGTTGGCGATCTGGCTCCCGTAGCACACGATCTTGATACCCGCCTTGTCCAGCTGGCCCTTTATGTTTTTGAACTCCTCCTCGCTCACGTCGTCAAAATGAACGCCGGAACGGATATTCCTGGTCTCTATCCCGTTCCAGCCGACCTCCTTGAGGAACGCGATCTGCCCCTCGATATTCGGCGACGCCTCATCCGTAAACCCGGCAAACTTGTTCATCTTCCTCTCCCTTCTAAAGATTTAAAGGTATTATACCAAACCATTTTACGGCCTAGAACTACTTCACTTTTTCAGCTGTTCGCTCATCTGTTCCCACTGGGCCATTTTGGCCGCTAGCGCCTTGTCGATCTGGTGCAGTTCCTTGAACACGTCCACCAGCTTGTTCCGGTTCTCATAAGTGCCCTGGACTTCCAGGATGGCGTGGATCTCTTGCTTCCGCTTTTCCAGGCCGGCAATTTCCTGCTCTAGGACAACCAGCTTTTTCTTTAATTCTTTGCGCTGCTCAACTTTTTCTTTTTCCAGCTGGGCCTGTTCCGGAGAAAGCTCCTCCTCTTTAGCCATCTTTCTGGCGGATCTATCCATGACCACGACCTGCCCGGATGCGCTTTCCACGGACATTTCGGTATGGTGGACCAAGGAAGCTGCTTCCCGCATTTTCCGGGCCAGGTAATCGTCGTAATTCTCGACCAGTTTGCGAACTTCGGAATATTCTTCCACTGGTACTATTTCCAGCACCGTGTCAATGAGCGGCCTCATAAACTCGCGATCGTGCGAGACCAGACACAGGGTCCCTTCATATGCCAAAAGCGCTTCCAAAAGGACCTGCCTGGACTGGGCATCCAGATGGTTGGTGGGCTCATCCAACAGGAGAAAATTATGCGGCTTCAAAAGGAGTTTGGCCAGCGCTACTCTGGCCTTTTCGCCTCCTGATAAGACCCGGCAGGGCTTGTCGATGTCATCCCCGGAAAACAGGAATGCCCCGGCCAGGCTCCGCAGCTCCAGAGGTGTTTTTGCCGATGTTGTAGCGTGCAACTCCTCGTAAATGGTCTTTTGCAGGTCCAGGCTGTCCACGGTGTGCTGGGCATAATAACCTATCTCCACGTTGTGGCCAAATCGGATGCTCCCTTGGGTGGGTCCCACAACCCCGGACAAGAGCTTGAGCAGAGTGGTCTTGCCTGCCCCGTTGACCCCCACAATGGCCAGCCTGGAATCCCGGCCGATGACCCAATCCAAGCCCTGGAAGATCTTCTTTGCTCCGTAGGCAAAATTAACCTCCTCCAGCGTTACGGTCTGCTTGCCGCCCCGGCTAGAAGGAGGGAATCCGAAGTGGATGGTCTTGGTATGCTCGCCGGGTAGTTCTATCCTCTCCATTTTTTCCAACTGTTTCAAGCGGCTCTGCACTTGCCTGGCCTTGGTGGCCTTGTAGCGGAAACGCTCCGTGAACTTTTCGATTTGGGCGATCTTGTTCTGCTGGACCTTGTACCGAGCCCGCAACAGTTCTATATGCTTTTCTTTTTGGAACTCGTATTCATCCAGGCTCCCCTTATAGGAAAAAAGTTCCCTCTGCTCTATTTCCACGACCTCCCCGACCATGCGGTTTAAAAAGGCCCTGTCATGGCTAACCAGCAGTAGGGCTCCTTTATAGTCCAGCAGATATTCTTCCAGCCAAAGCAGGGATTCTAGGTCAAGATGGTTGGTGGGTTCATCTAGAAGCAGCAGGTCCGGGGACAAAAGCAGGATACGGGAAAGGACGGCCCGCATGCGCCAGCCTCCGCTGAATTCGGCCAGCCTCCGTCCAAGGTCAGCCGGCTTAAAACCCATGCCGGTCAGGACCTCTTTGGCCAAGGCCTCCAGGCGGTATTCATCCATATGTTCCAGTTCGGTCAGGATATGGCCGTAGCGCTCCAGATCTTCCTCGTGGCCGGGATAATCACCCTGCCGGCTGAAACGCTCCTCCAGCTCCTGTTTGGTGGCCAGCAGCTCTTCCCGGCGGCCCGTCAGTCTCAACACGCTGGCCAATACGGTTTCGTCCTCGGGGATACCAACCTCCTGGGGCAAGTAACCGATGGTCAAATGGCTGGCTTTGGCCACAGAGCCCTGGTCCGGCCGCTCCTCTTCCAGGATAAGACGGATGAGCGTGGTTTTGCCCGACCCATTGGGACCGATCAGGGCGATCCTGGACCTGGGACCGACATGCAGGGACACCTTGTCAAAAATGGTCCGCGTCCCAAAATGTTTTTCTACATCAATGATGTCAATCATGGGGATTATATTACCGTGAGAAAGGGGGAAAGATACAGCGATTTGATGACCGCTTAGAAACACTTACAGCCGAGAGATAATTACTTTGGAAAAACGGCGTGGTCAGCCAGTCAGAGGAAATAAAATCTCGCGCCCACCTTAATCTCCAGGCCGCTCATATCGCCTGTCACGGATTTTCCGTCCGCGCCGGTGATATAGTGGTCGATGTAACTGCTGTCCACGTAATCCAGATTGCCGGCCAGGAAGCTTGGCGTGTAATTATAGTTGATGCTGACCTCTGGAGCGAACCAGCCAAATAGGGCTCTGACCCCAACTCCAGCGCTAAGGGTATCAGATACTCCCAACCAGTTATAACCCTTTGTATTGGAATAGTTGACGAACTGCAAGTCTGTTCCAGGCTGAATCATCACAAAGAATTGGAATGGACCTGTTATCTGAAACGGCTTGTTGAGATTAAAATAAAGTCGTAAATAAAACTCGTTATCCATCAGGGAATAGCCGGAAGTACTCGTCCCGGTCAGACCATTTAGGGTCCCCGAAGAACCCACGTATTTGTAACCAAACGCCAGGATATTCCATCCCATCCCTACGTCAATAGCGGTGGGATTGGTAAACACATCGGACCTGGTGAGATAAGGTGTGGTCCCACCCGAAGTCATATTGTATTTGAACATATTGTTCATCTGGTCCCATACGGAGGGATTATAAAGGGGCGACCACTGAAGGGTGAAATACCAATCGTTGTCGTATTGGGTGCTTTGTTTTTCACTCTCCTGCCTTTGCCGCTCTTCTTCATCCCGCTTTTGCTGGGCCAGTCGGTTGGCCTCATCGATCCGGTCTTGTTCGTCTTTTTGGGCTTTGAGCTGTGTTTTCAGCGTGTCGATCTTGGCCACGATCTTGGGGGCGTTGGGAGCGTCCGGCTCCAGTCTCAAATACCTCTGATACGCTGTCAGGGCGTCGTTATAGTCCTTTAAATTTTCCTGGGAGATCCCGAGGCATACCCAGGCTTCCCCGTTCTGGGGATCGCTCACGGTCGCTCCCTGGGCTTCGTCACGGGCCAATCCCCATTGCTGCAGTTTCATCAACTTCTTGGCTTTCTCAACCTTGGTAGCAGCGCTTTCCGAACTGGAGGACGCGGCCTCACCCATCCCCGCGGTCTCGGACTCCCCGCTGCCTCCCAGCTGGACGATCTTGTCGCTGATCTTCTTGGCATTGGGGCTGTCCGGTGCCAGTTGGAGGTATTTCTTGTAGGCGGCCACCGCCTGGTCGTTGTTTCCCAGGTTTTCGTAAGCCAAGCCCAGGCAGATCCAGGCATCCGTGCTCTGAGAATCGGCCTTCGTGGCCAGCAAGGCTTCGTCCTTGGCCAGGTCATATTGTTTGAGTTTCAAAAGACTTTTGGCCTTTTCCACATGCCCTGCTGCATCTGAGCTGTCGGCCAGGACCAAAACAGGGGCAAATAAAATAGTGACCAATAATGCCATCATAAAGATAAAGACCCCTGTTTTTTTTAATCGTTTAAAATCCATTTTTCACTCTCCTTTGCAATATTTTTGATGAATCTGGGCCCTGACCTCACGAACAGATTTGGGACTAAATTCACTTTCATTTGACAATACGATACACCACGGTCCCCAGGCACCAGGTATTCTTGTCCATTTCCACCAGTTTGGAAATAAGGTCGAAGAATTTGACCTTTGCCCCGGCGTTTTCCAAAAGTTTCACCTGGTTCTTACAGCAGACCACCCGCAGGGTTTCACTGGACTCGTTCTTGCCCTGCGGCAGGCTGCCGCGAATAGCCATACCGTTGTCTTTCATGGGCTGGGTAGGCAGGACCAGGGTCTCCCCGCCCTTGACGAAATCGGCCTTATCCGCGTCATTGGGGAACAGGGGCCACACCAGATCGTCCTCGTCTACGGAAAAAACCGCCACATAAGCGTCCCTGGCCGGGGTGATCCTGACCTCTATCTCCTCCCCGTCCTTGACCGTGCTCGGCGCTTCCATCCGAACGGTGAAAAAGGGATCGGACTCACCTTTGGGGTATTTCACGTTGACCTGGAGCTTGACCGTGTAGCGGTAGGAACCGCTACCCAAGTCTTCCGGTCCCGAGCGGTCCAGCTCTTTTTCTCCCGTGATAAGCCCGCGGTTGATGGCCTGCAATAATTCCCCGGCTGAATCGTATTGGCGTCCCGAATGTTCTTCAGAAATGGCGTAAAAGGTGGACTTGACCTGCTGCCCCGAGGAGGCCAGGACTTTGCTCCTGGCGTCCTCACGGGCGAGCCGGAATCCTTCGGCAGGCGCCCTCTGGGCGTCCACCACCGCTTCTCCGCTAACGGTCATGGTAGTCGGCCTGTCATTGCCGCTCTCCCCTGGCCGTTCAGAAGGGAGAGAGCCGGCTATTTTCCCTGGGTAGGGGTCCCTCCGGCCGGCTGGGTCTGCGGTTGCTCCTGCTTGCTTATGATCTGTTCCATGTTGGCAAAGGCCTTGTCCGCGTTGGCTTTGACATAATCCCGGACTTGGGCGTCCAGCTCCTTCATGCTGTCCAGGTTCTTGGAGAGGTCAGCCGGGGCCAGTTTGGCCAAGGCGTAGAGCGTCCCGTCCGAAGGGTCTTTCCAGTGGTCGATAATCTCCACGCCGGAAAGAGCCATATCGGTGATGGATTGGCCCGTACTCTCCACGTACTGTTCCTCCGAGGACTTTTTGAAATCCCCGGCCGTGGTCGAAGCCATATAGTCGCGCAGCACGGACTGCACGGTAACCTTGAGGTTCTTAGCGACTTCGTTCCTGGCCCTGCTGTCCGCGGTCTGAGTGGCCAGGGAGACATTCTGGATGCCTGACACGATCCCCACGCCGTAGATGTATTTGGCTTCGTCCCCTTGGAACGCGGCCCTTCCTTTATCAATCCAGGCGGGTTTGTTGCTGGAGCCCGGCCCCTGGACAGCTTGGTTGCCTCCGCATCCGGCAAGGACCGCCACCGCCAGCGCTAGGATTACTCCTGACAATTTCTTAAACATATTCCTTCCTCCTTTTTAAAATAAATTATTGACCCTTTGGTTCTATTCAAAAACTGTTGATCGGATCAGGGGACGACAGGCTGGTCCTGGTTCCCTGAGAAATACGGTTTTTGGACCCTCTCTTCGCCTTTGAGCTTGTGCACCATCGTGGGGACCTCCCGCTGTAGAAAATCCTTTAATTTCCCAGAATCCCTGATCCCGCTCTGCAGCCCTTTTAAGAAATAGTAGGTGAAAACGCCATGGGCTTTTTCGTCGTACCAGGAAGCAACCTGGTTGGCCTCGCTGGCCGAAAAGACCTGGACTCCCTCAGGGATCACACCCGTGACCTTTTGGGTAAGGAGGAGCGGGCTGGCGCCTTTGACCAGGGTCCCTTTTTCCGAGCCACCGCTGAAACAGGCATCTATGACCACGGTCGTCTTGGCGGCTTTGAGAAGGGATAAGTTCTTGTAAAAAACGTCCACCGGATAGCCCGTGAACGAGACCTGGCTCAAGTCGCAGTCCGACGGCGCGAAATAGGCCCGGCCATCCTCTGAAAGGGCCGGTGTGCCATGTCCCGAAAAATAGACAAAGACCTTGGATTCCCCAGGCTTGACCATCTGGGCGAGCTTGGCTTTGCGCCGTTCAGCCGTGCCAAAGACCGCTTCCATCTTGGATTTGGTAGGATTGGCGTAAAAAAGGATGTTCTCCTCTTTGAACCCGTACATCTTGATGAGGTAATCCTTGACGGCCTCCGCGTCGTGGATGGCGTAATCCACCGTGGGGATATCCTTGTTCATATAGTCGCGCACGCCCATGACCACGGCGATGCCGTTGCTGTTGTCCTTTTGGTACTCAGGGATGTTCTCGTCCACTTCTGACGGCGGGTAGGTGACGAGGTCCGCCGAGTTGAAGGTATCCGCCACTTGGTATTTTTGTTCTTCCGTCCCCTTGGCCACCACCGGCACGGTGACATCCTGGGCGGCTTTGATCGAGGGCCTTTTCTCATTGACCGTCAGGCTCAGTTGCAGGGCCTGGTCTTTGAACGCTTCCGGAATGATGACCTGGTAGCTCACAGTGGCGATCTTACCGGGCTGGATCTCTCCGATCACCCGGGGCGATGAGACAACCTCCAATTTCTGGCCCGAATCCAGGTAGGCCTGGACCTCCTGGGCTTTGCCTCTGCCTTGGTTCTGTATGGCGAAAGAAACCGTGGCGACGTCCCCTTGCTTGATGGTCTTGCTGCCGTTCTCTCCCGCAATATTGTGGCTGGTCACGGCCAATTTGGGAAGCTCCACGCTGGTTGTCTTGAAGACCAGTTTGACCGAACTGAAACTGAAATTCTTTTCCTGGATCTTGACCTGCGCGGCTACCGCGGCAGTCGCGATATCCTCTTGAGCCTCGATCGTGAAGCGCCCGCTTAGATCGGCCCCGGCCGGGATGTCCCCGATCGCGATCCTATCCGCAGACTGGCCCCCGCCGGTTTCCAATAAGGAAGACACCGTATCCCCGCCGGTCGAGCTGCTCTCTTCCATCTCGCCACCCTTGATGGCGATCTTGGTGTTATCGGGGATCAGGATCAAAGTGGCATACGCTTCCCGTGCCGCGCCTTTTCCCGTGTTCTTGACCGTGAACCTGATCGTGGCGTTCTCGCCTGCGCTCAAAACCTTCTCTTCATTGTTTAGAATCAGGGAAAGGCTGGTTTGGAGCTTGGGTTTCTCGTAGGTTTCGGGGGTAGCCTCTTGGAAATGGCTTGAAGAAGGTGAGTTGTTGTCTAAAAGCTGGTCAATATCAGTGTTTTGGTTGCTTTTTTGGGGTTGCGTAGTGACCTTGCTCCCCCCCCTAAAAGATCATCCACATCGTCAGCACGCAACGGCACAATGAAAAACGCCAAAAAAGCCGTAAAAACAATACAAAACAGGCATAGCCGTTCAAATGGTTTCATGGAGTGCCTCCTGACCTTAAATAAGGATACATGCTTTAATTATAAAAGGATACGCAAGATAGTCAATAAAGATAAAAGATTTAATCAAGTTCTAACAAACCAGTAAAGCCGCAACTTAGAAGTTCCAGTCCTGCCCGTTTTGCCCGATGATGAACTGGTCCGGTTTGACCTTGAAATCTTTCCTGGCTTCCTCAATGCCGCTGATGACTTGCTGAGGAACGTCATCGCCCAACTGGAAAGTACCGAAATGGCAGGCGATGCCGCATCTGGCCCGTAATATTTTGAACGCCCGCACCGCTTCCTCGGGGTTGATGTGGATATCCTGCATGAACCATGCTGGCAAATAGGCGCCGCTGGGAAGGATAGCCAGGTCGAGTTTTGGAAAGCGGCTGGCGACCTCCTGAAAATGTCTATCCCATCCCGTGTCACCTGCAAAATACACGCTCTTTTTTCTAGCCTTGAGTACAAACCCTCCCCACAAGGCCCTGTTGTGGTCAAAAGGGCTACGGCTGGAAAAATGATGGCTGGGCACGCAGGTTATTTCCAATCCTCTAAAAGGTTTGATCTGGTCCCACCAGTCCATTGCTTTGATGGGAACTCCCTTAAGAAATTTCAGGTAATTTTCGTTCCCCAACGGAGTTAAAACCAGAGGCCTATTCTTGTCGCCCAATTTGAGCAGGGTCTGCTTATCCAGATGGTCATAATGGTTGTGGCTGAGCAACACCAGGTCAATGGCCGGTAAATCTTCCCAGGCTAGACCCGGTGGGTTCTGCCTTTTGGGGCCGGCCCATTGCACCGGGCTGTCCCGTTCCGACCATATCGGGTCGGTCAGGATGTTGACTCCGGCCATCTGGACAAGAAAAGTCATATGGTTGACATAGATGACCTGGATCTGGCCGGGCTTGTTGCGCTGGGAAGGGGCCGGCGCCTGCTGAGGCTCCATGCCCTGCCAGGCCATCCGGTGGTGGGAAAACATCCATTTCAGAAAATCCCAGAAACTTCCCCTGGGCCTGGTCCGCGCGTTAAAGAACCTTTTGCCGTCAAAATGATCCGAAATCTGGGCCATTTCCCTGGATCCCTCCAAATTATTTTTTCTTATCTCTTTAAGTAGTATTACAATATGATATCAAAAACAGTTTGAAGAAAATCCGCAAAAGGAGAATTGACCAATGCAACCAAGATGGACAAAAGAACAGGCCTGGGCCTGGTATGAAAAACTACCCTGGCTCGTGGGGTGCAACTTCATCCCCAGCACCAGCATCAACCAGCTGGAGATGTGGCAAAAGGACACCTTTGACCCCAGGACCATCGACAAGGAACTCGGCTGGGCCAGAAATATCGGCATGAACACAGTGCGCGTTTATCTGCACGACCTGGTCTGGCACGCTGACGCGGAGAGGTTCAAAAAAAGGATTGACCGGTTTCTGGCCATCGCCTCGGCACACGGCATACGCCCCCTTTTTTGCGTGTTTGACGATTGTTGGAACCCCAAGCCAAAACTGGGCAAACAGCTCTGTAACAAATTCGGCCGGCATAATTACGGCTGGGCCCAAAGTCCGGGCGTGGATGTGGTCAATGAGCCCAAGCAGTGGGGCCGGCTGGAAAAATATGTTCTTGGCCTCTTGAGGACTTTTGGCCAGGATGAGCGGGTACTGCTCTGGGACCTTTATAACGAGCCCGGCAATTCCAAGCAGGACGAAAAGTCAGTCCCCCTGCTGGAAAAAACCTTCGAGTGGGCTCAGACCGCTGACCCCATTCAACCCCTGACCTCAGGGGTTTGGGCCCTCAACCGGTCAGTCAGCCACACCCAGCTTTCAGGCTCTGACATCATCACCTTCCACAACTATGACAATCTGGAAAATCTACGGGGCACCATCAACGACTTAAAATCCCTGGGCCGACCTGTGATCTGCACCGAATACATGGCCCGGGGCAAAGGGAGCCTGTTCCTGACCCATTTGCCTGAATTTAAAAAGGGAAAAGTTGGATGTTACAACTGGGGTTTGGTGGACGGCAAAACAAGGACAAAATATCCCTGGGGTAGTCCTGACAGCTGCCCTGAACCTGCCCCATGGTTCCATGAAATTTTCAGAAAAAACGGCAAACCCTATATCCCCTCAGAAACCGCTTTTATTAAGGCGATAACCAAAGACAACGACATTTTCTAAATATTTCAACCAATGGGTCGCTCAGTATTGGCAGTGCTTCCAGTATTCGTCCAGCATAGCCATATAGTTGTCATATTTGGTCCCCACCGCAATGGAGTGGCTGGCTCCCAAAATAAATCTCCCGCCCTTTTTTGCGCAGGACATGGCCCGGCGCACATCCTGCCGCACCTCTTCGGGGGTACCGTGGACAAGGTGCTCCAGGTCCACTCCGCCCCACAGGGTGAGCCGGTCCCCGTAACGCTCCTTCACTTTCTTGATATCCATAGAAGCGCTGGTTTGGATGGACTGGTAGGCGTCATAGCCGATTTCCAAGAACATGTCCATCAGGCTCCAAACATTGCCGCAGCAATGTTTCATCACTCTTTTGCCTCTCCGATGGACCTGCTTCACCCTTTCCTTATTGGCTTTCAAGAACATCTCCCGGAACATGGCAGGGCTGATAAAAGGACCGGTCTTAAAACCAAAGTCCGCGCCCCACAGCACGGCGTCGCTGTCAGGATGGAGCCAGGCATCATCGTTCATATTGGTCGATTTTAGGAAATAACTCGTCGCTGCCTTGACGGTCTCCTTATTGGTGGCCAGCTCCAGACAACCCTTTCGATGTCCCCCAAAAAAACTATGCCCACTTCGCCGCCGCTGGGCCCGCAGATGAACTTATCATCTTTGAAATTCCGGATTACAGTGTCCAAAATTTCCCAGGAACACTCGTCCCGAGCCTCTGGGGCTGGTTCTCCGCTGAACTCGGCAATGGTGAACTTCCTGGCCTCCAGCACGGGGTCCCGGACGCAGGTGATGTCCATGGAAGCGTCGGAGAACTTATAGACCCGGCCGTACTTGTCTTCCCAGGTGGTGCCATCGATCCGGCGTGGAGGAGCATCATTGGAAGGAACGGGGATTTGATAGGTGGCTGCTGCGAACGAAACTATGTCCAGGTCCAGTTTATGCATGAGCTCTATATGGTCTTTCTCGTAGCTTTCCGCGACTTCCTTATACCGACCTTCCCAAAAAGCGATCTGTGACTTGGCCTTTGCCCTGAAATAGGTCTCGTGGCCGAGGATCTTCTCGGCGGTGTCGAAATCCACCGCATATTCCCCCAGCGGTACCCTGTCGGGTATCCGGCCGTCAAGCACTGCCATCACCCGTTCTTTGGAAGTCATGCGCAAGCCTTTCTTCCAATTAAATCAACGCTTCTTTAACCTACGAAGGCCTCATGACTGTCATAAACAAGTTTAACCTTGTCCGGCACCCGGCCTTCTTCCTCAAAAATGACCAGCTCGTTCTTGCCTTTAAGCCATGGCTCCGGCAAATAATAATCCCGCTGGGGCTTGGGCTGCCAGTAACGGCCCACATTCCTGCCATTGAGATATATCTGGCCTTTGGACATTCCATCCATCCTGAGCCTGACCGGATAGGCCGGCCAACCCAGGTCAAAGGTCGTGCGCCATATTTTCAATGGGCCAAGCTTCTTCCTCTGGCCATGCTCCAGAGTCTCAAAGGGTGCAAAAAGGATTTCGCCTTTGAGCTCTGCCCCGCCTTCAACGAACTTGCAATCCTTGAGGAAAGCCGTGTCCTGGCCCTCTTGAAAGAGTTCTACTTCATTGACACCCGGCTTGACGAACTTAGTGACCTCCACTTCTAGGATGCCGGTGGCGATATGGCTAGGGCGTGCATAATAAACCTGCTTTCCGTTTATGAAAAGGCTCCTGTAAACCATATCCTTGGTAATGAATTCGGTAAAGTATCGCTTGCCCGCCTTGGCCTCAAAAGTAGTTTCGGCCAGGATAAACTCCCTGTCGTTCATGGGTTTAGCCGGCCACATTTTCTTTAACTCTCCCCCATGGCTGTAAATTTCCGCATCCCACTGTTTATTGGGATAGAATTTGAACTTCTTTACTTTACTGACCACCCAGACAGGGTTGATCTTGACGCTGTCCGTGAACACAGGCCCGAAAATCCCTTTCAGCTCGCCTACCCGGAGGCTAAAGTTGAACCTGCCCATGTTGTCCACCAGGAACAACAGTTCGTTCTTACCCTTATTAAGCAATACCCTCACCGGCTCCTTGGATGCTGCCCTTCCAAAGGTGCCGTAATAACTTCCATTGGCAAAAACTTTGATCCTGTCTCCATATTGGGGAAAGTAAAGGGCTAAACTTTTGGCCTCAGCGGAATGCGCCAGGACTTTATAAAATCCGTAGCCCAGGTATCTTCCCAGTTTTTCAAAGGACTCGAACTTCTTTATTTTTTTCCACCCCTGGACCACCGGGTCAAAGTGAACCCATCTGGACAAAGTGGGGAGCTTGAGAAGTTTTTGGGGAGCCCGGGTCGGTTTGATACCCGGAGCCTTTTGTCCGTTCATGGCGTAGTTGACCTTGCTGAAATCGATGAACTTCTGAGTGATATTCCCGGCCTCTCCCAAAGGCGCGTGGAAATCGTATGTTGTGGGCATGAAAATGTGGTCGTCAGAACCAATGGTCCTTCCGCCCCAAAACCCGAAATTCGTGCCTCCGCAAAACATGTACTGGATATACATTCCGCCAATATCATTGATATCTTTAAGGTATTTGGCCATGACCTTTGGGTCTTTGGTGTTGTGGGAGTTGCCCCAGGAATCGAACCAGCCACACCAGAATTCCGTGATAATAAAGGGGTTTTTGGGGTAGGCTTTCCTATAGGCCTTGGAGATTTTCTTGAAATTCTCCCCGTTGTTGTGGGTCTGCAGTACACCCTTGATAGGTTGGGCCATGTGGTCGCAGGAACACAGAGGCACGTGGATGCCCCGTGCCCTCAGGCCATCACGCAGGTATTCCATGTACCTTTTACCTCCAAACCGCTTAGGGCAAAGATACTCGTTCTCTACCTGGACCATGATAATGTTCCCTGCGTTGCCGAACTGGTGCTTGGCCACGATGGGGACGCAGCGGTCAAAATACTTGTCCACGGCCTCTAGGTAGGGACGGTTAAAAGTGCGTAGCCTTATACCCGGTTTAATGTTGAGCCAGGCAGGCAGTCCGCCGTTGTCCCACTCCGAACAGATATAGGGTCCGGGCCGCACAATGATATACATCCCGGCCTCTTCGCAGATCTTAAAATAGGCGTCCAGGTCCAGGTTACCCGAAAAATCAAATTCCCCCTCTCGGAACTCATGGGCGTTCCAGGCTAGATAAGTTTCAATGGCATTGAGACCGGAAAGCTTTGCTTTATAGATCCTGTCCCGCCACAGTTCACGCGGCACCCTGAAATAATGGATGGCTCCGGCGGCGATCCTTAACTTGCGCCCGCCTATGATGAAGTGGTCCTTATTGTAGGTTACCGGACTGTTCATGCTCCCTCCTTGTATTTTTAACCAAGCTGAAGAAATTTTTCAGGATCTTTGTTCCGTCCCCATGGTTCCTGTCGGTCTCCTCCGGATGGAACTGCACTCCCCAAATAGGTTTGCGGACATGGCGGAATGCTTGGAACCGGCAAGTGGTTGTGCTGGCCAGCAGTTTTATCTCCGGCCCCGGTGTTTTGATCTCACGGTAGTGATGCTCGTAAACCCAGATGACCTTGGGCAAGCCCTTAAACAGGGGGTCGGCTTTTTTGATCCGTACCGGGTAAAACCCTATTTCATTGAAATATCCCGGCTTGCCCTGCGATTCCGGTTCGTTGGGCTTAAGCCTGCGCATGGGCGCCACCTTGGCCCCAAAAAACACGGCCAATAATTGCAATCCTCCGCAGATGCCCAACTGAGGCACAGTACAGTTCCTGACAGTTTCCCGGTAAGCTTTGTTCTTCATCACATCGTATTCTTCATAGTCCGTGCTGGTGCCACTGTGACAAATGGCCCAGGGCCTTATACGGGAAATGACCGCCGGGCTGATCTGCCTGTAATGCAGGACCAGGCAGGCGTCTTTGGCCGCTGCTTCAAAAATTTTGCGGTGCCGGGACCACTGCCTTCTCTTCCTGTATTCTTTATAGGTTTCCGTAACAACATAAAGGATCATACTCAACTCCCCTTGCTACTTGAGGCCGTCCTGCCATTCTTTGATTTTCTTCAAAGCTTCCATGGGAGTCACTGCATTCAGGTCTATCTCTTTGACCTCTTCTTCCACCCAGGAAGGTTCGCTAGGTTTGGATTCAAACAGGCTGATTTGCGGCGAAGGCGCTCCTTTGACCCAAGCCGGCTTGCCGCCCTCTTTATAATGCGCCTTTTCAAGGGCTGCCAAGACCTGCTTGGCCCGTCCCAGCACATCTTGAGGCAAACCCGCTAAACGGCCCACCTGGATGCCGTAACTCCGGTCGCAGCTGCCCTCCACTATCTTGCGGAGAAAAATGAGATGTTCGCGCCATTCTTTCACGGCCACGTTCATATTTTTGACACGGGGAAGGGTCAAGGGTAGTTCCGTAAGCTCGTAGTAATGCGTGGCAAAAAGGGTCCTGGCTTTTATTTTGTCGTGCAAAAACTCAGCCACGGCCCAGGCAATGGAAACCCCGTCAAAAGTGGAAGTCCCCCGGCCTATTTCGTCCAGGATAACCAAAGATTTTTCCGTGGCTGAATGCAGGATGTTGGCGGTCTCTATCATTTCCACCATAAAAGTGCTTTGCCCCCGCAGGAGCTGGTCTGAAGCACCCACCCGGGTGAACACCCTGTCCACCACCGGTAAAACGGCTGATTTAGCCGGCACAAAACTCCCTATCTGGGCCATCAAGCTAATGAGGGCTGTCTGGCGCAGATAGGTGGACTTACCAGCCATATTGGGCCCGGTGATGAGCAGGATCTGGGTCTGTTCGTTGAACTCCGTGTCATTGGGGATGAACCCTTCGGACACTACGCGTTCCAGCACAGGATGCCTGCCCTGTTCGATGAAATACCTGCCGTTCTCGGTCATTTCCGGCTGGATATAGCTGTGGTCCAGGCCGACCCGGGCCAGACAGGCCAGGCTGTCCACCTCGGCCAAAGCCCGGGAAACCTGCTGCAGCTCCGGGATGGACTTGGCAACCGTGTCCCGAACCTGGACAAAGAGGTCGAACTCCAGGGAAAATATCTTTTCCTCGGCGCCCAGGACCAGCTCCTCGTGTTTTTTGAGCTCCGGCGTGATGAACCGCTCGGCGTTGACCAGGGTCTGTTTGCGGTCGTAATCATCAGGCACTTTGTCCAGGTTAGACTTGGAGATCTCGATGTAGTAGCCAAAAACCTGGTTGAACTGCACCTTGAGGGAACCGATGCCGGTGCGCTCCCGCTCCTTTTGCTGGAGCTGGGCGATCCACTCCTTGCCTCCCTTGCTGATATGGAGCAGGTCATCCAGCTCCTTGGAATATCCCGGCTTGATAAGCCTGCCTTCTTTGAGGGACAGGTTGGCGTCTTCTCGGATACTTTTCTCCAAAAGGGCCCCTAGCTCGTCCAAAGGCAACATCTCTTTATGAAGGGTTTTCAACCGCTTGGCACTGAACCCGGCCAGAACTTTTTTGACCGCTGGAACCTGCAATAAGGTCTGCTTGAGGGAAAGAAGGTCCCGGGCATGGGCGATCTGGCTGCCCACCCTGCCGCAAAGCCTTTCCAGGTCATGGACCTGCTGGAGGATCTCCGTAAGTCCGGTGAGCTCGGCCTGCTTTTGGCTGAATTCAGCCACAGCCCCGTGCCTTTCCCGGATGCCTGCCAGGCTAGTCAACGGGTGCAAGACCCAGTAGCGCAGCAGCCTGGCGCCCATGGCAGTCTGGGTCTGGTCTAAAACGGACAAAAGAGTCCCATCCACCCCGCCGGTATGCCGGCTCTGCACCAGCTCCAGATTTTCTTGGGTGGAACGGTCCAGGACCATGTAATTTTCCCTGGAATAAACCTTGATCTCCCGGATATGCTTGAGGGCCACTTTGTGGGTCTGGGAAAGGTAGTACAGGATGGCTCCTGCCGCTGGGATTCCAGCGTGGGATTTGGGCAGCCCAAAACCGTCCAAAGTCGGCACCTCAAAATAACGGGTCAGCCGCATAAAAGCTTCCTCTGGTTCAAAAGCCCAGTCTTCCAGGGATTGGATGGAAGCATCCGGTATTTCCCTTCTCAGGAACTGGCAGAGCTCATCCTCGTCGTTCAGGGATTTTTCAGGGATCAGGCATTCGCGGGGAGAGAGTAGCCCCAGCTCGTCGCTCAGCTTTTGGAAACTCCCCTCCCCTTCGAACTGGACCACACTGAAAGCGCCCGTGGAAACATCAGCCAAAGCCAGGCCTATCCTGCCGCTGTTTTCAACCAGGGCAATGAGGTAATTGTTGGTCTTCTCCGATAGGAGGTTGTTCTCCAAAGCCGTGCCGGCCGTGACCACCCGGATGACGTCCCTTTTGACCAATCCCTTGGCCAGCTTGGGGTCCTCCACCTGGTCGCACAGGACCACGCGCTCGCCCCGGTTGACCAGCTTGGAAATGTAACTGTCCACGGCGTGAGCCGGCACCCCGCACATGGGCACTTTGATCTGCCGGCCCTCCCCGGAACTGCGGCTGGTCAGGGCGATCTCTAAAATTTTGGAGGCCTTTTTGGCATCCTCCCCGAACATCTCAAAAAAATCCCCCAGCCGGAAAAAAAGGATGCAGCCCGGGTACTGTTTTTTGACATCATAGTATTGTTTCATCATGGGAGAACTGACGGCGGGTTCTTTGGTTTCTTCTTTCATTTACACCTCAATAAATAAACAAAGACTCTTCAAATTTAAAAAACATAATCCACTCCTATTATTTTTTTTACCAAACTCCCTGTAGGTTGGCCAACCAAAAAACCTATATTAAGCCCAACATCTAAGAATAACTTATTGTCAAAAAGAGATGCTGAAAGCCCAAAAACTAATGGAAATGCTAGAAGAAAAGAAGTTGTGTAATCATTATTAATTAGAATGCCAATGCCGGTTTCCCAATATGGACTTATTATCCATTTTGGGGACACTCGGAAATCAAAGGTTGTAGACAACCGCGCAGGGCTCACATAGGAACTTTTCAAAATAGGTGGGTTGTCAAAAACATATGAGGGAATTGAGACCTGTCGATAATAATCAAAAGAAATTGAGGGCCTCAGAAAAAGAGTTTCAGCATCGCTGGTACCATAAAGCCAAAACAACTTAACACCATAATATTGCTCATCCTCCTCTGTATCCTCAAGGTTTCCAATCCCAGAATTACTCCCTTCCACCCCAATACCAAATTTAGGACCTTTCCCTTTTGAAAATACAAAGACTGGCATAATGAATATTACAATTAACAAAAAAACCAATCTTTTATTCATTTTAGCTCTCATAGCCTTCGTAGTGGTTGGTCAAGGGCATCCGGCGGTCCCGTCCAAAGGCTTTGGGAGTGATCTTGACCCCTGGCGGCGCCTGCCTGCGCTTATATTCGCTTTTATCCACCATCCCGATCACCTGCCTGACCACCGCCCGGCTGAAACCCGACCCGGCGATCCTCTCCAAAGACTCGTCCTTTTCTACGTATTTTTTCAGGATGGGGTCCAGGACAGGATAGGGCGGCAGGGAATCCGAATCTTTTTGGTTTTTCCGCAACTCCGCCGTGGGCGTCCGGCTGATAATATGCTCCGGGATGAGATAAAACCCGGCGGCCAGGTTCCGGGTGCGGCAAAGACTGTAAACTTTTTCCTTTAACACATCTTTTAATACGGCAAACCCCCCGGCCATATCACCGTAAAGCGTGGCGTAACCCATGCTCATCTCGCTCTTGTTGCCCGTGGTCAGGACCAGCCACCCGAATTTGTTGGAAAGGGCCATGAGCAAAGAACCCCGGATGCGCGCCTGCAGGTTCTCCTCCGCGATATCCCACCCGGCCCCTTTGAAAGCGGGCTTGAGAACCTTCAAGTATTCCCTGAACATAGGTTCGATATTGAGGGACATCAAGGGGATCCCCAGGTTGTCCGCCAGTTCCTGGGCGTCCCGCAGGCTGACCGGACTGGAAAAACGGGACGGCATGAAGACGAGGTGGACGTTCCGCGTTCCGATAGCGTCACCGGCGACCACGCTGGTCAGGGCCGAGTCCACCCCGCCGCTCAGCCCCACCACCACGTCCGTAAAACCGTTTTTCCGGATGTAATCCCGCGTGCCCAGGACCAGGGCCCGGTAGATCTCTTCCGTCGCGGAGAGAACAGGGGCCAGGGCTGGCTGCAAAGCTCCAGTTTCATTCCCGCCGGTCCTGACAGCTTTGGCCGTTACCCTATCCACCCCGGGAAGACCCTTCGGCCGTTTTTCCCGGGCCGGCAGCTCGATATCGAACACGGCCATTTCTTCCTCGAACGCCCTGCAGCGGGCCAAAACCTCGCCCCGGTCGTTATACACCAAGCTGTGGCCGTCAAAGACCAGCTCGTCCTGCCCGCCTACAAGATTGAGGTAAGCGATAAAGACCTTATGGTCCAAAGAGCGCCTTTTGAGGATCGCCGCCCTCTCCCGCCATTTCTGGAGATGATAGGGCGAGGAACTGATGTTGAGGATCAGCTGGGCTCCGGCAGCCACCTGCCGGCCCGTCGGGCCCTCGTCGGACCAGATGTCCTCGCAGATGTTCACGCCCACCCGAACCTTTTTGAGGTCCAGGACCAGGGGCCGCTGTCCCGGCGTGAAATACCTTTTTTCGTCAAAAACCCCGTAATTGGGAAGTAAAATCTTGTGGTAAACACCAAGCAGCCGTCCGGCCTGGATGATCCCCGCGGCGTTGAAAATTTTGCCGTCCTTTTGGTCCACGAACCCGACCACGCAGACCAGCCTTGGTGTTTTTGAGGAGAAATGGACCACGCGGTGCAGGGCCTTGAGGTTGTCCCGGATAAAGGTGGGTTTCAAGAGCAGGTCTTCGGGGGGATAGCCGGTCAGGACCAGCTCGGGAAAACAGACAATATCCGCTCTTTGGCTGTCCGCCTGCTGGATATAGTTGCAGACTTTTTCTACATTGCCGTCCAGGTCGCCGACCGTCGCATTGATCTGGCCTAGCCCTAGACGCAGGGTGTTTTTATCCAAGGGAAAACCTTTCAGGATGTCTTGGTCTTGACCGAGGCTTTGGAACGGGTCTCCTGCAGCTTGATGGTGGCAGTCCGGTGCTCCAGGCAGGCGAGCGAGATATCGATGACCTCCTGGGCCTCAAGAGGGGTCATGGTGCCGATAGCGACCAGGTCCTGGTCCCGGATGGTGTTCCACACAAAGGTCAAGCCCTGCAGGGGCCTCAACTGCCCGGCGGCCAATGGCTTGATGGTCAGCACCGGTTTTTTGGCACTGAGGATGACGCGCTGGACCCAGTCCACCTCCACCTGCATCAAAAAACCCATGGAATTATAGATGGAGATATAGGTTTCCACGTCCGCCTTGTTCTCGTCCGCGTAGATGATGGTCTCGGGCATGTGGGTCGAAAGACCGGGGATCATCCCGCGCTCGCGGATCATCTTGGTCAGCGTGTCGATATGGCGGATCTTGCGGGTGCACCGGTCCACCAGGTTATCGGTCGTGCACTGGTGCGGCATGCAGATCTTGACGTGGGGCATCTTGGCCAGTTCATCCAGCATCCGGCTGGCCTCATCGAGGTCAAGTCCCTTGGCCGGGGTATCGGGCGTGGTTGTGAAGTTGGGGATGGCGGCTACGTTCATCCTGCGGCCGCTTTTGTCTTCAGCGTCCTTGATAGCGTCGGTCATGAAAGGCCGGGTCGTGTCGCCGATCAAAAGGTCCACTCCCGCTTTCATAAACACGGTAAGAATGTCCGCGATTCGCTTGCGCTCTGTGAAATATTCCTTAATGAACACGTCTTTAGCATTAGTGGTGTGGCTGAAACCAAGAAGCCAGTTGGTCCCTATGACCATTCTGGAAACGGACAAACCGCCTATCGAGGTCCTGGGAAATTCGCTCATGGCACGTTATCCTTTCAAAAGAATGGATGTAAGAACAAGAGAATTATAACAAAAGGAAATCTGCTTTGCATTTCTCAATTAGACGCTTTGGAGCACCAGAAAAAGGGCAGAAATATTGGAGAGTGCTGTGGGTTAAGCGGCCTGAAGGATCGTTCCTCCAAGCTCAAGTAATTTTTTAGGGCATACGCTCCAACATACACCTTTTGGGAGTAATCATGACTAAAAATTGCTCTCTCATCCTGAAATAGCGCAGAGAGATATTCAATTACTTGCTGTTTTGATCTTTTTGAGGGCATCAAGGGCTTGCTTGCGCACATCCAGGTCACCGTCTTTGAGCGCTTTGGTCAGGCCGGGCAAAACCTTTTTAGCCTCTGGCCCTATGTTACCCAAAGCTTCGGCCGCAGCCGCCCTTGTCTCGGCATCTGTATCGCCCAACGCCTTGTCCAGGCTGGAAACAGCCTCTCCGGCCAATGGCCCCAACCCACCGAGACCGTTCGCCGCGCTCTTGCGGACGCCGGAATTTTCATCAGCCAGGGCCCTCATAAGGCTGGGCAAGGCATTTTTAGCTGACTGTCCCATCCTGGCCAGGGCATCAGCGCTGCCTGAACGAATATGCGGGTCTTTATCCAACAGCGCCCTAATGAGGCTGGGTAAACCAACCTTCCCGATAGAACCTAGGGCATCCGCAGCGACCTCGTGGCAATATTCATCCCCCAGGGATCTGATCAGTTCAGGCACAGCTTCCTGAGCCGCTGGGCCTATCTCTCCCAGGGCGTTCGCAACACCTTCCCGAATATCGGTGTTTTTATCGCTCAGGGCTTTAATGAGTTCAGACACAGCAGCTGGCCCAATGGCGCTTAAGGCCTCAATGGACGCATCCCGGCTGAATTGGTCTGCGATGGCCCTGATAAGACTGGGAACCGCCCCTTTGGCTTGCAAGCCCATAGAGTACAGCGCATTGGCCGCGTGCCTTCGTAAATCCGGATTTTCATCGGTTAAAACTTTGCAGAGGCCCGGGACAGCCTCATGGGCCTGGGGCCCCATCTTGGCCAGGATATCCACCGCACCCATCCGCACATGGAGATTTTCATCCCCCAGCTCCTGGACCAGCAGAGGCACGTCCTTAACGCTGGGCAAGCCGATATTATTCAGGGCATAGGTCACATGAATGGGGACCATATGGTTGCCATCCCCTAGCATCTTGATGAGGAGCGGCACGGCCCTTCTGGCCAGGGGACCCATCTCACCCAGCGCCTCGGCCGCGGTCTCACGCACGATCCAATTTTCATCTCCCAGCGCCTTGACCAGGCTGGGGATAGCCTCTTTGGCATCGGGACCCATCTTTCCCAGAGCTTCAGCGGCAGTTACGCGGACATCTGAACTGTTGCTGGAAAGCTTCTTGATGAGGCTGGAGACATCGCCTCCGGCTAAGAGCCTGCTATGCGGAAATAGCAGAACAACCATAAATACAACCAGATAAAAAATAATGTTTTTAGGCTTGGTGTATTTCAAAAACATTCTGTTTTCCTTATATCTAGGCTTCGGCCGAGGCTTCCCTTTTCTGCACGCGCTTGCGTTCGGTTTCGCCCAGCAGTCTTTTCCTTAGGCGTAAATTTAGGGGCGTCACTTCCAGCAGTTCGTCTTTTTCCAAATATTCCAGGCATTGTTCCAGGCTCATTTTACGGTATGGGGTCAAGGTCAGCGCCTCATCCGAGGCTTTACTGCGCATATTGCTCATGGCCTTGGTTTTGCATACATTGACCACGATATCGTCATCCTTGCAGTTTTCTCCGACGATCATGCCGCCATAAACATCTACCCTACTGGGGATGAAAAAAGTGCCCCTGTCCTGCAGTTGATACATGGCATAGGCCGTGGAGATCCCTTGCTCCATGGCGATCAAAACACCGCGGTTCCTGCCTGGCAAAGCCCCTTGGTATTCTCCGTAACCGTCGAACATATGGTTCAGGATGCCCTCGCCCCGGGTATCCGTCAAAAACTCTGACCGGTATCCCAGCAATCCCCGGGACGGTATCCTAAATTCCAGACGGGTATGCCCTTCTCCGGAAGGGTGCATATTGGCCATGTTCCCACGGCGGACGCCGGTTTTTTCCATGCATACGCCCACGTATTCCGTGGGCACGTCCAGGACCAGGTACTCGTAAGGCTCCAAGGTCTCACCCTTGGGCCCGGCCTTGAGGATGACCTCAGGTTTGGAGACCATGAACTCATACCCTTCCCGGCGCATGGTCTCGATCAGGATGCCTAAGTGCAGTTCGCCCCGGCCGGAAACTTTGAGGGAATCCGGGCTGTCCGTATCTTCCACCTTTAAGCTCAGGTTGGTCAGCGCTTCTTTATAAAGACGTTCCCTAAGATGTCGGGAGGTCACGAATTTGCCTTCCTTGCCGAAAAAGGGGCTGTTATTGGAGGAAAAGATCATGTTCAGGGTCGGCTCGTCCACCTGGATAGCCGGCAAAGCCACCGGGTTTTCCACCGAAGCGACGGTTTCACCTATCTTGATGTCTTCTAGCCCTCCGACCGCCACGATATCTCCGGTCCCGGCCTGCTCGATCTCCACCCGCTTGAGCCCCTCATAGGTGGAAAGATGGGTGACCTTAAAATTGACCACATCCCCGCCCAGCCTCACGCAGGAAACCTGCTGGTTCTTGGCCAGGGTACCGTTGGAGATCCTGCCCACGGCCAGTCTGCCCAGGTAATCGCTGTAATCCGTAGTGGTGACCATCATCTGCACCGGGGCGTTTTCATCGCCCTCGGGAGCCGGGATCTTTTTCAGGATGGTTTCCAGCAGGGGCCGCAGGTCCTTGCCCTCCTCGCGGAGATGCTCTTTGGCCATGCCCTGCCGGGAAGAGGCGTAGAGGAGAGGAAAATCCAGGTGGTGCTCCTCGGCTCCCAAAGCGATAAAAAGATCCAGGATTTTATCCAGCGTTTCCGCGGGCTGGGCATCCTTGCGGTCGATCTTGTTGATGACCACGATGATCTTGAGGTTTTTCTCCAGGGCTTTTTTAAGGACGAACTTGGTCTGGGGCAAAGGCCCTTCGGCGGCGTCCACCAAAAGAAGCACCCCGGAAACCATCTGCAAAATGCGCTCCACTTCCCCGCCGAAATCCGCGTGCCCGGGGGTGTCCACGATGTTGAACTTGACGCCCTGATAAACAATAGAAGCGCTCTTGGAAAAAATGGTGATGCCGCGCTCCCGTTCCAGCTCGTTGCTGTCCATCACGCAATCCAGGACCTGCTCATTCTGCCTGAACACGCCGCTCTGCCGCAGCAGGCCGTCTACCAGCGTGGTCTTACCGTGGTCCACATGGGCGACAATGGCAAAATTCCTTATGTTCTTTTTATCCATAATATTCAAATCCTCATTTCAGTTTCTTTTTGGGAGAAAGGGTTTGCAAGATGGAAAGGCTGGTTAGGCGACTTCCAAAGGTCCCTGATACCGCCCCAGGATCAGGTCGGCCAGCACCAGATCTTCGGGCACCGTGATCTTGATATTCTCGTAAGAGCCTTCCACGATCCGGACGGGCTTGCCCAGACGCTCCACCAGGGAGGCCTCGTCCGTGGAAACGAACTTGTCCGCGAGTGCCTTTTCAAAAGCCTCAAAAAGCAGTCCGGTCTCAAAGACCTGGGGCGTCTGGGCGCTCATGAGCTTGCTCCGGTCCAGGGTCTCCTGGATGACCATGGAGCTTTTGACGGACTTAATGGTGTCTTTGACTGCCACTCCCAGGATGGCCGCCTTGGTTTCCCCAGCTGTTTCCACCACTTTTCGCACCAGTTCCGGCGGGCACAGCGGCCTGACCGCGTCATGGACCAGGATCAGGTCCCACTCCCTGCCGGCTTTTTTCAGGGCATTCCACACCGACTCCTGCCGGGTCTTGCCCCCGACCACCACCTCGGCCACTTTCTGCAAATGATATTTTTCCACCATCAACCCGCAGGAGGAAACCTCTTCCTGCGGTCCGGCCACCCAGATCTTCTCAATAAAGGGCTGTCTTTCCAGCAAATCCAAGGTATGGGCCAGGATAGGCTTGCCTTTCAAAAGTAAAAAAGGCTTTTTAACCTTGCCCTTCATCCTCTTGCCTTCACCCGCGGCCGGAACAATGGCAGCGACCCTCAAAAAGCCCTCCTGTTAACAGTCTGCCAAAAGAGTGGTTTTTCACATTCATTCAGCAGACTGTTACTCCGAGATTTCCTCTGAAATCGAGGAGCTTCGTCCTTCTTGTTGAGCTGAAAAAGTCTCTAATTGGACTTTTTCAGCGGACTCTTGGTTTTAGTGGTTATCCGCCTTGCGGGTAAAGATCATGCGCCCGGCAGTGGTCTGCAGAACGCTCGTCACCACGGCGTCGATATCCTGTCCGATGTAATGCCTGCCGTTCTCCACGATCACCATGGTACCGTCGTCGAGATAACCCACTCCCTGCCCGCTTTCCTTGCCTTCCTTCAGGACCTTGATCCTCATGACTTCGCCCGGCATGACCACGGATTTGACCGCATTGGCCAGGTCGTTGACGTTGAGGACCTTGACCCCCTGCAGTTCCGCGACCTTGTTGAGGTTAAAATCGTTGGTCACAACAACGCCCTGGAGGACCTTGGACAACTCCACCAGTTTTTCGTCGACCTCCGGGATATGGGGAAAATCCTTCTCAAAGATCTTGATATCCACGCCTTTCTTTTTCTGCATCATATTCAAGATGTCCAGGCCCCGGCGCCCCCGCGCCCTTTTGATAGGGTCGGAAGAATCAGCCACCCGCTGGAGCTCCTGCAAAACGAACCGCGGGATAATCATCGGCCCTTCCACGAAACCCGTGCCTACGATGTCCGCAATGCGGCCGTCGATGATGACGCTGGTATCCAGTATCTTGGATTTGGCGTTGAGAGCCGGGTCGAACAGGGCGATCTCCTGCCTCTTTTTGATGCCGACCATCAGGCCCAGGTAACCGAAGAAGAAATACAAAAGCAAGCGGCCCAGGTTCAGAACAGTCTCCTCATTGATGATGGCGGTCATGGGCAATGAAATCAAAAATGCCAGTAAAAGCCCGAAAGCCAGGCCGATCGCGCCCAATGCGGTTTCCTTGAGGGAAATGTTATCCAGGGTGACTTCCAAAAGAACGATGATGCCGGAGATCAGGAGGCCGCCAGCGGCGCCCACCCAGATGGAAAAACCCCTTTCCATATTCCTCAGGATCAGCGCCCCGGCCAGAGCGCCGCAGAAAACAAATAGAACTCTAAGTCTTTTAACTCCCATTCCGTAACACCTCCTGTCTTTTTAAAACAAACCCCCTCACCCGTCGATCTTTAGGCAAGGTCGGTGATCACGATAAAACTTTTTTGAGATCTTTTCTGCGTAAAAGCTGGTCAATGGCTTCTCTCAGGTCCGCGACCCCGATGACCTCCAGGGGCGCCTTTTTGCCCAGCGATTTAAGCTGGTGCTGGGACAAATAACATTTTTTAAATCCCTGCTTGGCCGCTTCCATGACCCTTTTTTCTGCGTGCTGGACCCCCCGGACCTCTCCGGCCAAGCCAATCTCGCCGAAAACGACCACTTCTTCAGGCACCGGGCAGTCCAGAGCGCTCGAAGCAATGGCTAGGGCCAGCCCCAAGTCGGTCGCCGGTTCCGTGGTCCTGAAACCGCCGGCCACGTTGGCAAAAATATCGTTTCCCTGCAACGGCAATCCGGCCTTTTTCTCCAGAACCGCCAACAGGATGCAAAACCGGTTGTAATCCACCCCGGTGGTCACACGCTGGGCCACCGGAAAGTTGGCCGGGCTGACCAGTGCCTGGATCTCGATCAGGAAAGGCCTGCTCCCCTCCATCGCGGGCACCACCACCGAACCCGAGGAACGGCTGGGCCTTTCGCTCAAAAGGAGCCGGGAGGGGTCCTTGACCTCCACCAGTCCCTGTTCCTGCATCTCAAAAAGGCCGATCTCGTTGGTCGAACCGAACCGGTTCTTGACAGCCCTCAAAACCCTGAGGTTGAGGAACCGATCGCCTTCAAAGTATAACACAGTATCAACCAGATGTTCCAAAACCCGCGGTCCCGCCAGGGACCCGTCTTTGGTAACGTGGCCCACTAGGAAAACGGGAATGCCCAAGTTTTTACACAGGGAAAAGAATAGGTGGCTGCACTCCCTTACCTGGCTGACACTGCCCGGCGCCGCCGGGACCTCGGGACGGTAAAGGGATTGGATGGAATCGATGATCACGCAATGAGGCTTTTGTTGCTGGATGTGCTGGGCAATGACATCCGCGTTGTTCTCGGACAGCACAAAAAGGCCCGGGGCGTCCGCCTTGAGACGACTGCTCCGCAGTTTGGTCTGTGACACGGACTCCTCGCCTGAAACATAGAGAACCTTGGAGCCCTTCTCCGCCAGGGAGTGGCACATCTGGAGCAGCAGAGTGGACTTGCCGATGCCCGGCTCACCACCGATCAAAGTAAAACTTCCCGGCACGATGCCTCCGCCCATCAACCGATCCAGTTCCCCCAGCCCGGTGTTCAGGCGCTTGACGTCCTCCTCTTTGACCTCTCTTAACGAGGTGACCTGGGCCGGGTTCTTGGAAAAGGGCAGGGTCTCATGGGGGGATTCTTCAGCTTGGACCTCTTCCTGGAGGGTATTCCACTTGCCGCAATCGGGGCAGCGGCCCAGCCAGCGGGCCGATTCATAACCGCACTCCTGGCAAACAAAGCTGGTCTTAGTCTTCACGTCAAGCTACTTCTTCCACAAAAGTTTCCAGGGGTTTTTCTTGAGGTCCGCCACCAGGGATTTGATGTCATCCGCGAGCTGTTTGTCCGAAACCAGGGCGCCGACCGTTCCCTCGCCCCTATCGATCTTCTGAGTGATGGAAGAAAGGGATTTTGAGGTCTGTTCCAGTTGGCTGGTGATGGTCCCCAGGTTGCTGATGGCTTTCTGAATCTGTTCTTTGTTGGTGGCGCTCGTGAGGTCGTTGAGGTTGCTGATCAAAGTGCCCAGGTTCTTGGCCAGGCTGTTGAGGGTCTCGGAGGCCTGGCTGAAGTTCTTCATGCCGTTATGGATGGCCGCCTTGTTGCCCTCCAGGATGTCATTGAGGTTCTGCATACTGGTCCCCGCGTTGCGGACCGTTCTGATGAGAGCCTCTTTCATCTGAGGGTCGCCGATGACCCCTCTTAATACATCCGCGATCTTATGCAGGGTCACCATAGTCTCGTCGCCGCTGACCGGGTCGTTGCCCCTCACCTCCGCGTTATTTTCCAGGTAACCGACACCGGCTTGGCGTGTGGGCACGTTGATCTCCACGTACTTTTCGCCGAGCAGACCCTGGGAATAGATCGTGATATCGGCGTCTTTCCTGATCTTGACCCCGGGGTCAATGGCCAGGACCACTTTGACCAGGTCTCCTTCAGACTTGAGGGCCTGGACCTTGCCGATCCCCACCCCGCCGGCGTATAAAACCTTGGCGTCGGTCTTGATGTTATTGACGAAGGAAAACAACACGTTGACAGTATAACCGCCGTGCCAGAAAGATAATCTTCCGACCATAAAAATAAAAATGGTCAGGAGGATCAAAGCGCTGGTGGCCATGATACCCACTTTGGTCTCTGGTTTCATTCTACCCCCTCATAATATCGATAGGCCCGACCGCCTTGCCGTTGATGAACTGCTGCACTACAGGGTCCTGGCTCGATTTGATCTCTTCCGGCGACCCCTCGGCGATGATCTTGCCCTCGTAAAGCATAGCGATCCGGTCCGCGATCTTGTAGGCGCTCACCATGTCGTGCGTCACGACCACCGAGGTCTTGTGGAGCTTTGCCTGCAGGTCCAGGATCAGGTCGTTGATGGCATCCGCCATGATCGGGTCCAGGCCCGTGGTCGGTTCATCGTAAAGGATGATCTCCGGGTTCATGGCGATGGCCCGCGCCAGGCCCACCCTTTTGCGCATACCGCCGGAAAGTTCGGCCGGCTTTTTACGCTGCACCCCCGGCAGACCCACCAGGGCCAGCTTTTCCCTGACGACCGCCGCTTCCTGGTCCGGGGTCAGATCCCCGTAACGGTGCAGCCCAAAACTGACGTTCTCTTCCACGTCTAGGGAGTCAAAAAGTGCCGCTCCCTGGAAAAGCATGCCGAACTTCCTCCGCAGGATGGTCATCTGGTCCTCGTTTAGCATGGTGATATCCTTGCCGTCGACAAAAATATTACCGCTGTCCGGACGCAACAGGCCGATCAGGTGCTTCAAAAGTACGCTTTTGCCGCAGCCGCTCCGCCCGATGATGACCAAAGTCTCGCCCCGGTAGATCTTGAGATTGGTCCCATTGAGCACGATCTGCCCACCCAGGGATTTACCCAGGTTAGCGACCTCAATGATCACATCCTTTTGTTCGGGCATAAACATCTCCTCAGCGGATAGCTAAAATAATAAAGCCGTTAGAAAATAATCCGATACCAGGATACCCATTAAAGAAACGACTACCGACCAGGTCGTGGACTGCCCCACCCCCTCGGCTCCGCCCGTGGTCTTGAAACCTTTGTAGCAGCCGACCATGGCGATGATCGCCCCGAAGAAAACGGTCTTGATGAGACCGCTGAAAATATCTTTTAAGGTCAACATATCCAGAGCGTTATCAATAAAACTGGTCCCGGACAGGTTCAACTTGGCCGTAGCCACGATAAAACCCCCGAACACGCCAATCACATCCGCGAAAATGGTCAGAAGCGGCAGCATCACCAGGCAGGCTAGCAACCTGGGGACGGCGAGGTACTTAATGGGGTTGGTGGCCATAGTCACCAGGGCGTCGATCTGCTCCGTGACTTTCATGGTCCCAATTTCCGCGGCAATGGAGGAGCCGATACGACCGGCCACGATCATGGCGGTCAGAAGCGGCCCCAATTCGCGCACCATCGGAATGGTGACCACTGCTCCAAGGTACTGGGAAATGCCCACCATCTTGGACTCCAGCGTGATCCCTGACTGCAGGGCGAGGATCATTCCCGTGGAAAGCGCCGTGATCGTGGTCACGACAAGGGAATTGACCCCGATCTCTACCATCTGATTGATGGTATTGCGGATCTCCCAGGGCCTCTGCAGGGACAGCTGCAGGGTCTGGAAAAACAAGACGAGGATCTGTCCCAGGTCATCCACAAAAGCAATGACCGTCTTGCCTACCGCCCGGATGTATTGCAGCATAAAAACCCTTCTTTAACCAGTTTTGGCGACCCTGCGAACCCGCTGGGTGATCAGGGTCGTGACTTCGTAATTAATAGTATTTAACTTTTTAGCAATTTCCTCAACAGTAATAATATCCTTACCCTGCCTGCCTATCAAGACGACCTCATCGCCGATCCTGGCATTTTTGATCTTGCCCGCATCGACCATGCAGGCGTCCATACACACGACGCCAACGACCGGGACCCTTTTCCCGTGGAGTAAAACCTCAGCCTGGTTGCCCAGCCGTCTGAGATACCCGTCCCCATAACCAACAGGAAGAGTCGCAATGAGGGTTGGTTTTTTAGTCCTAAAAGTGTGGCCGTAACTGATCCCCGTGCCAGCGGGTACCCTTTTGAGGTAATCCACCCGCGTTTTCAGCGTCAGGACGGGTTTTAAGGAGATGTGTCTTTGGTGGGCTGGATGAGGATACAACCCGTACAGGATAAGTCCCGGCCTGACCATATCCAGATGCGACTCGGGAAAAGACAGCAAGGAGGTGCTGTTGGCCATGTGTCTGCAAAATCCTCCCAAACCCCGGCCTTCCAGGTCAGTCAGCGTCCTGTTGAACATTTTGATCTGGTCCAGGCTGAACTGCTTGTCCGGGTAGGACAGGGGGAAGTGGCTGAAGATGCCTTTGATCCTCAAATGAGGCAGCCGGGAAACTTTTTCCATGAACGGAAGGACGTCTTGGGGAAAAATGCCCAGACGCCCCATGCCCGTGTCCACTTTGATATGGACATTGGCGGTAAGGGATGGGCGCTTCAGGGAACGCGCCAGCCTTGACGCGGCCCGGGACAAAGCCTCGGCCAAGTCCAGAGTGCAGACCGAGGCCTCCAGGCCGGCCTCCACGACTTTTTCGGCTTCTTGGGGGAGGGCTTGAACGAGGAGCAGGATAGGCTTTTTAATCCCCAGCTTTTTGAGGGCCTTGCCTTCCCAGGGGGTTGCCACTCCAAAGGCATCGACCCCGCTGCGGTCCAGCACCGGCGCGACCAGCGAACTGTCATGGCCGTAGGCATTGGCCTTGACCACGGCCAAAATCTTGGTGCGGGGTTGGAGCTTATTCCTGATCGCAGAAACATTGTGACGCAGGGCTTCGAGGTCTATTTCGACCCAAGTCTTGGGGTTCAAGGGAGGGGGCCTACTGTTCTTCGGGTTCTTGGGCCATGGAATACGGCCTGAAACTGGTGAACTCTTTCATAAACACCAGCTTGAGCGAACCAAGCGGCCCGTTGCGGTTCTTGGCCACTTCCAAAATGCGCGTCCGGTCCTCTTCGCTCTCTTCTTCTTCGTTCTTCTTGAGCTCCTTGTAGAGCAACAAAACGACGTCCGCGTCTTGCTCCAGGGAGCCGCTCTCCCGCAGGTCCGACAGCTGGGGCTTGCGGCGGCTCTCCCCGCGCGCCGCCCCTTCCATGTTGCGGGTGAGCTGGCAAAGCGCCAGGACGGGGATATTGAGCTCCTTGGCCAGGGCCTTGAGAGAATGCGAGATCTGGCTGACTTCGACCTGCCGGCTTTCCACCCGGCGGGTGTCATGGATCAGCTGGAGGTAGTCCACGATGATGATGCCGATGTCCTTGTCGGCTTTGATACGCCGCGCCTTGGCCCTGAGCTCCATGGAGCTCAAATAGCTGGAATCGTCGATGTAGATCTGGGCTTCGTCATACAACCCTGCGGCCGTGGCCAGCTTGGTGACATCGTCGCTCTGGGAAAATCCTGTATAGAGGTCGTGGAGGTTGACGCTTGCCTGGGCACAAAGGAGCCTTCCCACCAGTTCGGGGGCGGTCATTTCCAGGGAAAAGAAGGCGACCGGCACTTTTTGGGTGATACTCAGCCACCGGGTGATATCCAAAGCCAGGCTTGTCTTGCCCAGCGAAGGACGGGCGCCCAGGATGATGAAATTGCCGTTTTGGAAACCTCTCAGATAGTGGTCCAGCTGTTCAAACCCGGAGGTGACCCCGGAGTTCCAACCCTCTCCGTGCTTGATGCTGGCCATCTCGTTATAGGTGCTCCGGACAAGGGATTTGAAGTCCTTGAAATCCTTCCTGAGGGCCTGCTGGGAGATGGAAAAGATCTGCGACTCGGCGAAATCCACCAGCTTGTCCACTTCTTCCTCAGCCTTAAAAGAACGGGTGGCGATCTCGTTGGCCGCCTGGTTGAGGCGCCGCAGCATCGCGTTGTCCTTGACAATCTGGGCATAGTGGGCGGCATGGGCCGAAGTGGCCACGCTGTCGAGGATCTCGGTCAGGAACACGGCGCCTCCGACCCGTTCCAGCAGATTCTGGCGCTTGAGGTCGTCGCTCACCGTGATCAGGTCGATGGGCTGGTTCTTGTCGTAAAGGTTAAGGATGGATTGGTAGACGGTCTTATGGGAATCAAGATAGAAATCCTCGGGGCTTAAAAGCTCCCGGATGTTGATCAACGACTTGGGGTCCCTGAGGATCGCTCCCAAGACCGAGCGCTCCCCTTCCAGGCTGTGCGGAGGCACCTGGAAAGGGGCTGGAGAAGACGGAACCATGGATTAGCTCTCCTTATCAGCCTTCTTGGTTCGTTTCGCGGCTGGCTTTTTCTCTGTCTTTTTGGCGGCCTTTTCCGGGGCGGCCTGCGCGACCACCTGGACGCTCAGGTTGGCTTTGATTTCGTGGGCCAGGGCGATCGGGATGGAAAATTGGCCGACGGTCTTTAAGGGTTCCGCCAGTTCGATCTTGCGCCTGTCCACCTCGAACCCCTTGGCCTTGAGGGCCTCGGCAATATCGTGGGCGGTCACGGACCCGAACAACTTGCCTTCTTCCCCGGTGGTCTTCTCGATCACCAGCGAAAGGCTCTCCATCTGCTTGGCCAGGGCCTCGACCTCCGTCTTTTCCTTGGCGGCTTTGGCCGCGTGGGCCTTTTGAAGGTCCGCCACAAGCTTCAGATTGCTCTCGGTGGCCTCGAGGACGATCTTTTTGGGGAGCAGGTAATTCCGGGCATACCCTTCGGCCACGCTGACGACTTCGCCCACTTTCCCCAGCTTTTCAATGTTCTCTTTCAGGATCACTTTCATTTTGACACCCTCCTCGTTAATTTTGGATAGATGATATCCAGCATATTTCCAACCGGGCCTTGATCAGACCACCCGGAGCTTCCTGAAGTCGAACCAAAAATCAAACGCCCCCAGGACCGCTACCAAAATGGCTAAAAAAGGCTCCAGCATGATCACCACTAAAAGCATAACGGTCCAAAAAAAGGACCGCTGCCATTTCTGAAAAAAGAAAGCAGCAATAGCCATACCCATCATAAAATAAATCGACGCAAAAGTCGTCAAAAGATTCACGCTCAGGTTCGTCAAAAAGGTCACTTTCAGATACGACGCGGCAAAGTAAAGGAAAAAACTGACGATAAAAACCCAAATCCAAAGGTCCGGCACCTTCCATTCCGTAAAAGGGGCAAAATCCCCGTCGAACCAGTCAACCCTTTTCAGGTATTTCGCGACTAGGCTGTAATTGAACCAGCTGATGGTCAGGGTAAAACTAAAAAGGAGCGCAGGGACCGTGATCCTGATATATTCCAGGGTGTTCTCACACAATTCTCTGGCCATCCCCACCTTGGCCGCGTCCCCGCCGTTGTCCTGATAGGTCTTGATAGCGCTTTCCATCCATGTCCGCAACTGGGACAGGCTTGAACCGACGACATCCGCGTGAAAAAGCCTGGGTGAATAAATCAGCAGAACATAGATCAGGACAAAACTGATCAGGCTGCCGCTGAAAACCGCCTGGTTAAGGCTCCCGCGTCTGCGGATGACCAGCCCCAAGCAGGTAATGATGGGCAAAAACCCCAGGATCCAGATGAGCGTGTCCAGGGGGCCCGCCAAAAAAGTGACGACGGCCACGCTGACCGCTCCTCCCACGCTGCCCCATCCAAAACCGTACCGCACAAGAAGGATCAGCAGGGGCAATGGGATGAACAAGACCACAAAAACGGCCGTGCCCGGGAAATGCAGGCCATAGGCGAGGAATGCGGAAGCCAGGCCTCCCAAAACGCTATCCTTTACTTTAAGCCAGAACGTTTGTTCCATGATAGGTCCCGGTTTCCCTCAGAAGTTTTACGTAACGGATTGCCGGTGGAATGACTGCGGCCAGAGATTCAATGACGATGGACTATTCGGCGGTGTAGGCAAGCAACGCTACGTTCCTGCCCCTTTTGATGGCCCTGGTCAGCTGCCTCTGATGCTTGGCGCAATTGCCCGTGACCCGCCGGGGAACAATCTTCCCCCGCTCGGAAAGGAAAGTCCTCAGCCTCGCAAAGTCCTTAAAGTCAATATGGACGACCTTCTCAGCGCAAAACCGACAGACCTTTTTCCGTTTGCGCTTAGGCTCTATGAAATCGAGGTCTTCCCTGCCCTTAGGCCTTCTTTTTTTGAACGGTTTCTTACCTTTTTTTATAGGCGGCACTTTATTCATCCTTCTTTAGAAGGGGACTTCTTCCCCTTCAGTTTCTGTAGATGTTTCAACTGCTGGCGTACCTTCAGACGCTGGGGCCGGCGCTTCGCTCGCCTGTGCACCCTTGATCTTCCCGATGAACTGCACCCTGAGCGCCACGACCTCGAGGATGTTGTGCTTCTTGCCGTCTTCCGATTCCCAGCTCCGGCTCTGCAGACGGCCTTCCACAAAGATTGGGCTGCCCTTGACCAAATACTGGCCGCAGCTCTCGGCCTGCTTGCCCCACACCACCACGTTGAGGTAACAAACGTCCTCTTTCTGCTCGCCTGTGGCGGATTTATAAGTATGGTTGATCGCCATCCTCAGGTTGGCGACCGGCGACCCACCCGCGGTGTATCTGAGTTCCGGGTCCTTGGTCAGATTACCCATCAAAAGGACCTTGTTCAAGTTAGCCACCGTGCCCTCCTTCAACTTCCCAAAACTGGCCTTGAGATATTACGCCTTGACCGCCGCTGGCCTCGGAACCTCTTTCTTTTTCTTCTTCTTCGACAGCTTGGCGGGGATCTTCTTGACCTTGATGACCTTGACCGTCATGTTCTGCAAAATCTCTTCGGTCACCCGGCAGGTGCCGCCCAGCTCCGCGATGGTCTGGGGGGAAGAGGTCTTGAATAAAAAGAAGAAAAAGTTCCCTTCCTTTTGCCCATTGACCTCATAGCTGAACTTGCGCTTGCCCCATTTATCGGCCTTTTCGATGGTCCCGCCGTTTTGGGTGATGATCTGGCTCAGCTTGTCGATCAGCTTGGCCGCTTTTTCGTCCTCCACTCTCGGGTCCAACGCGATGATGCTTTCGTAATAGTTTTCCATTTCTCTCTCTTCCCTTCTAAAATCGGTTCTGAACCAGCAATATCGGCTGGCCTTGCGGCCCCAAGCCGATGGTCGGGGTCAGATGATGCTCCTGATTATATTCCTCGGCCGCGATGGGCGCGTGCAAAAAATCCGCCGCCCAAGTGATCAAAAAGACCGCCGACGCCCCCCAGATGATATTGGCCCCGCTGGATTTGTCCCACGCCCAGATGCTGCCGATGGCTCCGCTTTGCACATCGTCAGCGGCCTGCCTCAGCCCGTAACCCAGCATGGCCAGGGACACCATTTCACCGCCGAATAAAGCGTATCCGGTCCTCAGGTCGTCCGCCATAACATGTCCAAGTCCGTGCACGACAAACCCCGGGATCACAGCGACCATGAACACATTTTCCGGGGCCCTATAAGTGAACTCGGCCTGGGTCTGGGGCGCTTTGGTCTCGGATTGCTCTTCTTCAGTGGCCTCGAATCCCGCGGCCCAAACAGGAAGGGTGGCCATAAAACCCGCGATAACGAACCCAGCGATTCCCACCCCTATTTTGGCCCAATTCATTTTTTCTCCAATATCTGCAACGACAAAATCAACTATTTATCTATGCAATTCGGTTGAGGGTGCAAAAATATCATACTTCTTAACCCCTGTCAACCAATACCCCCAAACTTGTGCTAACGATCAAAAAAGTTCTATCTGGCCGGCATTTTTCTTTTTTTTCGAGCTCAAGCCCGCGCTCCGCTTGCTTTCCTCAAAGATCAGGACCTTGCCGTATTCCCCGTCAAAACCGGGGATTATGTCGATATTCCCTTCCCTGACCCGGCGGATCCCTTCCAAAACCTTGGGCGGCACCGCCTTGGCCGCCTGTTCCAGGCTCATTTCCAGCAAAAGGTCCAGCTCCGAGATCCCGTGGCTGAGGATTTCCTCGTAGCATCTGCCCGCCTTGACCGAGGTAGGACCGGTGCCCAGGGCCTCCGCGATGATCTCGATCAACTGGACGCTGTGCTTCTGGGGTACAAAGCGCTCGTCGCTAAAATCCCACGGCCGGTCGGCCAGCTCCTCCACCCTGTGCAGGACCCCAAGGGTCAAGGGTTTGTAACAGCGGGGACACCGATTTTGTTTTTCTTTGGATTCCCGCGGATGCAGGGATACTCCGCAATCCTTGTGCCCGTCGTAATGGTACCTGCCCTCGTCCGGGTAATATTCTATGGTACAGAGGAACTGTTTCCTGTCGTTGCTCTTGATCGCCCTTACGATCCCCTCGTAGCTCAGTTTGCAATCCAGGACATTGGCCTCCCGGCCCAGACGGCTGGGCGAATGGCTGTCCGAATTGGAGATCAGAGCCACGTGATCCAGGGCGGAAAGCCGGCGGTTCATGGTCATGTCCGAGGACAGGCCCGTCTCGATGGCGTAAATGTGCTTGGCCTCCTCCTCGAAACATTCTTCCAGGGAGTCGAACCCGGATTTGGAACCAAAAACGGCGAACCAGGGCGTCCAGGCATGGGCCGGCACCAGGAAACAGCGGTCGTCGATGCCCAGGACGATCTTGACCAGCTCTTTGACCGGCAGTCCCAGGATAGGCCGTCCGTCCGAGGCGATATTTCCCCTGCTGGCCAGCTCCTTGTTGATCTTTTCCACCGAGGCGAGATCTGGCGCGAAAATAAGGGTGTGGACCCGGCGCGTCTTGCCTCCCTGGGAATAGATGCTACTGATCTCGCTGGTCAGCATGAAGTGGGTGCCACAGCCCCCTTTTTTCAGGAGATACAGGCCGTCCGGCCCCTCTTTGAGTTTGCTTTTGAGCAGCTTGAAATATTCCGGGTGGGTGAAGTCGCCGGTCCCCAGCACCTGGATCCCCTTTTTCCTGGCCCAGGGGTCCATGCTCTCCACTTCCATGAGCGGGCTGGTGGCGCGGCTGAACTTGGAATGCACGTGCAGGTCGGCGATGATCTTCATAGGCGTGGCCGTGCTCTCAGAGGACCCTCCGGATTTGTCCCTTCCATCCTGATTACAGGACGACCTTGATCTTGAGGTCCAGCCCCAGGGACTCAAAGGCCTTGACCCATTTCTTCGCTTCGCTGTCCCCGCAATCGGCCTGGAGCTTGGTCGGCTTGTAGACCTCTTGCCATACCTCGTAATAAATGTTCTGGGCTTCCCACAGGTTGAGCTCCAGGTTGATGGACCTGAGCAGGCGCAGGATGTTCTGCATTTCGTTGAAAAGAGCCGTGTTTTCCGAGTGTTCCTTGATCTTTTTCATGAAATTGTTGATCCAGCCGCTGGCCACGAAGCCCAGGGCTTTGACCCCGACCTTGAGGTTCCATTTTTGGGCCTCTTTGATGAGCTTTTCCAGCCTGGCGGTGTCGATCCGCTCCGTATCAAAAAGTTTTTTGAGGTCCCGATTGACCACTTCTTCGATGGATACGAAGAACTGGCTGGGAAGCGGGATGCGCAGGGACTGGAAGAAGTTCATGATGGCGTAATTGTCCTCGTAGATATGGCGGTAGGTGTCCTCGATCTCGTCGTAGGTCATCTGCAGGATCTGGTTAATGATCTTCCGCTGCTCGTCCGTGAACAGATGGCTGATGGAATAATTGTTGTAGCCGAAATGTTTGTCCATGAGCCGGATGACGTCGGACACGTCCCCTTTTTCGTAGGCGTTCTGCATGTCCTCTTTCATCGCCGTGAACTCCGCGTCCCCCTTGAACTTCCTGACCCCCGCGTTGATGTTATGGTCGCCCAGATGCAGGACCGCGTAATCAATGACTTCCTCGTTGAGGGTGATCTGGGACATGATCCGGGACTTGCCGATGGCCAGGCGGGACCTTCCGGCCCCCAGGCTGAAATACGACTCCTGCTTGGCCCGGTAACAAAAGCTCTCCTCCGCGTGGCCTTCGCTGAAAAGGGCCGTGATGGCGTAATGCGCCCCGACCCGGAACAGGTCGGCCATGGCCGGCTTGGCGTACATCTCGTAGGCCTTGGCCCCGCTGGGGACAAGATTGCTGGGCGCTTTCTCCAGGTCCTTGACGAACTCCCCTTCCAGATTGACCCCCTGGATCTCCTCAATGAGGTGCATCACCCGGGCGGCGTACTGCATCACCTGCACGGTCTCGATGCCCGAGATCTCGTCGAAGAACCAGCCGCAGCTGGTGAACATGAGCATGGCGTTCCGTTGCATCTCCATCAATCTCATGGCCAGCGTCTTTTCGTCGCGGGTAAGCTCCTTGAGCGCGTTCTCCTGGAGGAACTTATCCACCTGCGCCTCATTGCGGTCCAAAATGACCTCGATATACCTGTCCCGGGCCTGCCAGGGGTCTTTAAAAAGCTTGGCGCTTTCCTGGACAAAAAGGATCACCCCGTAATCCCTGAGCCAATTGAGGGCCTCCCGGAGGGGTTTGCGCCACTCCTGGGTCCAGCCCGGATGCATTCCCGAGTTGCATCCGCAGTTATCCCGCCACCGTTCCACGCCGTGGGCGCAGCTCCAGGAAGAGTTCTCCAGGATCTCCGCCTGGAACTGCGGGGGATGTTTTTCCAGGTATTCGCCGTAATTGGTCAGCCGGGCCAGGTTGTTGGACTCGATGAAATGCAGGCAATAGGTCAGGGCCATCTCGCCGAACTGGTGGTGGTGGCCGTAAGTTTCGCCGTCCGTGGCGATATTGGAGATCTGCGGCTCATCCTCCCGGTTGAGGACCCCCAGTAGCCTCCTGGCGAAATTTTCCCCGTTGTTCAAAAGATCGCCGAACGCCACCTCATGGGAGATGTTGCCGTCGTAAAAGAACAGGTTGATGGTCTTGCCGGAGGGGAGCACGCACCGGTAGGCCCTCGTGGTATCGATCTGGCCGTTCTTGACCTCGGCCCATTCCCCGCCGGAAAGGGGCTTGACCCTCCTGGCCTGATGCGGGGCCAGCACCGTAAAAAGGACCCCCCGCTCCGCCAGCATCTCCAGGGATTCGGTGTCCACCGCCGTTTCCGGGAGCCAGATGCCTTCCGTCTCCCGGCCGAACCTCTTTTTGAAATCATACAGTCCCCAGTTGATCTGGGAAGCCTTGTCCCGGTGGTTGGCCAGAGGCAGGATCATGTGATTATAGACCTGGGCCATGGCTGACCCGTGTCCGGAGAACTTTTTCATGGAAAGTTTGTCGGCCTCCAGGATGGCCTCGTAAATGACCGGCTGGTGCTTTGCCATCCAGGACAACAAAGTGGGCCCGAAATTGAAGCTCATCTTGGAATAGTTGTTGATGATGCCGATGACGCGCTTTTCGTTGTCCAGGATCCTGGAAGCGGCGTTGGTCCCGTAGCATTCGGCCGTGATCCGGTCGTTCCAGTCATGGTAGGGATAGGCGGAATCCTGCAATTCCACCTCTTCCAGCCAGGGATTTTCTCTGGGCGGTTGGTAAAAATGGCCGTGGATACAAACGTATTTTTCCAATTAATGCTCCTAGAACACAAGGAATATGCGTAAAAAAATAGGGTAGAGGCACAAGCCTGCTACCCTTAAATTAACACGCATTTTAGCACACGGCCCCGTGGCCCGCAAGACGAGGAGTCGGAGCTCATTTCCCGTAGTTGAGGATGCCGGTCATGATAAATTTCACGGCGATGGCCGCCAGGATCAGGTACATGATCTTGGAAATGAGCTTGGCCCCAAAATCTCCCAGTACTCTGAAAAGGGGGACCATGAAACGCAGGGCGAGCCAGACCATGAAAAAAACCAGGAACACGATGAAAGCCGCCATGCCCAATCCGTCCTTTTGCTGGAGTAAAAGCGCCGTGACGATCGCGCCCGGTCCCACGAGCAGCGGGAACGCCAGCGGCACCGCGCTGATCTCCGGTGTGGTCTGGCGCTCCACCTCGGCGCGGGAATAGAGCCTGAAGACCAGGCTGCGGATGGATAGGACCAAAAGGATCACCCCGCCTGCTATTTTAATATCGTTGAAGCTGATGTGGATGGCGTCCAGCAACTCCTGGCCCAGCAGGGTGAAAGCGAGGAGGATGATGAGCCCTATAAGCGGAGCCAGGTTGAGGGTGGCGGCTTTCTTCTTGGCGGACCAGTTGGCCATGAGGTCCATGAATACGGGAAAATTCCCTATAGGGTTGACGATGGCGAACAGGGTGAGCACGTCAGCTAAAAATTCGCGTAGTTCCAAATCCTAACCTCCCCAAGCCCGCTCAATCCCTTTTAAAAGGCTCGATATCCACGTCCAGGTTGAGCTTATCGCAGAGTTTGACCAGACTGTCCTTGAACTCCCTGAACGAAGTGTTCCCAGGAACTTCGGCGACGATGTGCATGTTGAATATTTCCGTTCCCGAGTGCGGGGCCGGGGCGATCCAGGTCTCCATGCTGGCCACGTTGGCGCCCTGCGTCTTGAGGTGGTGGGTGATCGAGCGCACCAAACCCGGCGCGTCGTTGCCCATGATCCGGATGGCGTATTCGAAACGGTCCTCAGAGAGGCTCCGCTGGCTGACTTCCTTGACCTGCGCGGCCAGGCTCTTGATGCCGTTGACCTCCGCCGTCAGCCCGGCCAGGTTGGAGGCCTCTCCCGCTATCAGCATCAGCACCGAAAAATGGTCTCCCAGGATGGCCATGCGCGAGTCGGAGATGTTGAAATGGTTCTTGAACACGCTGCTGCTCAGCTCATCGACCAGCCCTTTGCGGTCCGGCCCGAAAGCGCTGATAATATAGTGGTTGGCCACTAAAACTCCTTGCTCGCAAAAGTTTGTTCAGGCCTGTTAACAGACTCAACTCTACCATAATGTATTTCCCCTGAAAAGAAGCCCTTACCCGCTTTTGAACAAATCTCCTGCCATAGAACGGGTTTTGGGATAGAATAACCACATGCAAAAAAATAGACTGCTTAAAATCTTTTTCCTCGGGTTCGCTCTGCTATGGATCCTTTCCTTATTCCTTGAGGCCCAGACCACCTATGCCCCGGCTATGTTCCCATTTGTCATTCCCTGGGATGACGCAAGTATGACAATCACCGATGTTTCTTCCTTAAACCCCGCTCCCCTGACCGAGCAGAGCCGGGTTGTGGCCAAAAACAGCCACTTTTTCGACCAGACTGGCCGCCGGGTGAAATTTTTAGGTACCAACTTCACCTTTAACGCAAACTTCCCGAATAAACCGGACGCGGAAAAAGTCGTGGCCCGTCTCCACAAGTACGGGTTCAATATGGTCCGTATGCACCATATGGACTCCCGCAAGGCGCCCTTTGGGCTCTGGGACAAAGCTTTTCCGGACACCCAGCATCTGGACAAGGACCAGCTCGACCGCATGGACTATCTAATTTCCCAGTTCAAAAAACAGGGTATTTATGTGGACCTCAACCTGCACGTGGGCAGGGAGTTCAACAAGGCGGACGGTTTTCCGGACACGGACAAGCTGCCCCGCCACAGCAACATCGTGACCTACTTTGACCCAAAGATGATCCAATGCCAAAAAGATTACGCCCGCGACCTGCTGACCCATTTCAACCCCTACACCAACTCTAAATATATCGATGAGCCGACCGTGGCCCTCATAGAGATAGACAACGAGGACACTTTGCTGGGCGCCGCCCAGAGCAAAAACCTTTCCAGCCTCCCTCCTTATTATCTTGGCGCGCTCACCTGGCAGTGGAACGACTGGCTTATAAAAAAATACAAAAATACAGCGGCCCTTAAAAAATCCTGGAACATGCAAAGCGAAACAGGCCAGCCCAACCTTCTCGCCAACGCGAACTTCTCCCAGAGTGCCAACTCCTGGCATCTGGAAAAACACGCCGTTGCCCAGGCCCAGCTCAGCGTAGAGGACATTCCGGGGTCTGATCAAGTCCCGCTCGGCAAAGCCGCCCATATCGCCATCACCCAGCTGAGCGATGCGACCTGGCACATCCAGTTCAACCAAAGCGGCCTTGACCTCAGCCAGGGCCAGGCCTACACCCTCTCCTTTTGGGCCAGGTCCGCAGCTCCCCTGACCATGCAGCTTTTCGCGGGTCTGGATAAGGAGCCGTGGGGCCACATCGGACTGGATGAAACAGTCAATCTCACCGGCGAGTGGAAAAAATATGTTTATTATTTCACCCCGGACAAGCCCCAGCCCAACCACAACCGCCTCAGCTTTGTCCTGGGCGGCGTTTTGGGACAGGTTTGGTTCGCCGACTTCCGCCTGATGAAAGGCTCCATCATCCCTAGAGAGGCTCATTGGTCCCTGCAGGCCAAGAATCTTGAACTGCCGGTTTCCTCCCTGTCCAGGCAGGGCCTGGACTACACCGCCTTTCTGGTGGAAATGGAAAAGCGCTACAGCCAGGGCATGCGGGATTATATAAAGAAGGAGCTTAAGGCCAAAGCTATGGTCACCTGCTCGCAGGCCAGCTATGGCGGCCTGGGTGGAGTTGATCGGGAATCCCAAATGGACTATGTGGACATGCACGCCTACTGGCAGCATCCCCGTTTCCCCCATAAACCCTGGGACCCTGTGGACTGGAACATACTTAACACCGCCATGGCCAAGGACGCTTCCGGAGGCACGCTCTGGCGTTTGGCTGCCTACCGTGTGGAAGGAAAGCCTTTTACGGTCAGCGAATACAACCATCCCGCACCCAGCGACTACGCCTGTGAAGGCCTGCCCATGCTGGCGTCTTTTGCCTTGCAGCAGGATTGGGACGGCATCTTTTTGTTCGATTACAACGGTGACAGGACCAAGTGGAATAGCGATAAAATAAAAGGGTATTTCGATATCGACACCAACCCCGGCAAGATCGCCTTTATGCCCAGCGCGGCCAGGATATTTTTGGGAAGCGACTCAGCGGCCCAGCCATCCGCCAAAAAAGTTTTGGTCATTCCCACCGACAATCTCATCGAGCTTATTGCAGGCCAGGGTAAAAAAATGGAAGACCTTTGGCAAAGCCAAAATACATCCTGGACGGACACGCTCACCAGCCAGCTTTTCATCCGTCTTGTCTCCGCCAAAGGCTCACCGACCGTTGAGACTACTGGTCCCGCTGTTGAGCTTTCCAGTCAGCCCGTTAACCTGGCCTGGCAGGACGGCCTCTATAGCTTTGATAACCCGGTCTCACAGGGCATCATTGGTTTCCCAGCTACGCGTACCGCTACCAGCAGCCCCCTGTCCATTACATCCGCAGACGCTAATTTTCTTACTTTAGTTTTAGCTAGTATGGACGGCCAGCCTGTCCGTCAATCCCACTCCCTTCTTTTGACCGCGGCGGGTAAAGTGGAGAACCAGAACATGGGCTGGAATGCGGACAGGACTTCGGTTGGCCGGGATTGGGGTATTGGCCCTACCCTGTGCCAGGGTATTAACGCCGAGGTGAGCCTTGAGACCGAGGCGGCCGCAGCCAAAGTCTACGCTCTGGACTCGACCGGCCAGCGCCTGAACACCGTCCCCTGCAGACTGGAGAACAAGCGCCTTTCCTTCCGCCTCACCCCGGATTACAAAACAGTTTGGTTCGAGATCCAAAGCTCTGCAACTTCCCCGCAGTAAAAGAAAAAAGCCCGGGACATGACCCCCAGGCCTTTTTATAATCGGTTCCTATTTTGTTCTAAGGTAACCTATTTGTTCCCTGTTAGGTTTTTCTTCAATTGCTTTTGCTGGCGCCGGAGTTGCCTGGCAGCGGCTTTCAGTTTCATGTGGTCGCTGGTCAGCTGTCCCCAGTCTTTCTTGAGCTGGGCCCTGTCCGCCTCCACCGCGGCCTTGTTGCCGCTGGCGATGTCGGCTTTCATTTTTTCCCTGTCAGCATTGAGAGCAGCCTGGTCGGCCTTGACCGCGTTGTGGTCTGCTTCTACCATCGCTTTGGTGACCGGGGTCACGCTGGAGGTCTGGGCCGGCAATACGGAAGCACCGCAAAATGTAAAAACTAAAATAACGAGCAAGAAAATTTTAATAAAATCCATATCTTCCACCTCCATCCAGATGCTCTGCCTTACCAGGGCTCATATTTCATTAACAATCCAGCTGCTCATTAAATTTCGAAAAACTCATAGAATTCCCTACTCTTTCCGCATATTTCCATCCCAGGCCGTAAATTTATTGCGGGCTATCTGGCGCCGGGCTTGTGAAATATACACCTTTTTCTCGATTTTCTCCGGGTTCCACTGGGCCAACAGGGCCTTTTTCAGGCGTTGGGACGGCCCCTTGTAGCCCGGTTTAGCGTAAAGGTCCTTTAACTCGTCCGGGTCTTTGGCGAGGTCGTAGAGCCGGCATTCTGCCGTGTGGTTATAAACCAGTTTAAAACGCTTGTCCCGGATAAACGCCCGCGGATGGTTCCAGCCTTCGCCGTTACATTCGCCAAACACCAGCCCTTTCCCGAATTTGTCTTTTCGCTCCCATTTGCCCTTTCCCTCCAGGGCCGGCAAAAGGGACGAGCCGGACAAAGGCAGGTGGGGCGGCAGTTCCACGCCGGCGATGTCCACAAGCGTGGGAAAAAGGTCGATCAAGGAGGCCGGCTGGGCCACCCTTTTGCCAGAGGGATAATGACCGGGCCAGCTGATGACCAGGGGCACCTTGACCGAGCTTTCCAGCATCACCACTTTGAACCATAACCCGTGCTCGCCGGCCATCTCGCCGTGGTCGGACACATAAATGACGACCGTGTTGGGGTCATCCTTCACGACATCAATGAGCTTGCCGGTTATTTCGTCCATCTCCGTGATCATGGCAAAATAAGTTTCCCTGCACCTGAGAATGGCTTCCTTGGGCAGGTCCACCAGGTTGCCGTTATATCGCTGAATATATTTGTCGCAGGTGTCCAGGCCCAGGCCTTTGGTGTTGACCGGCAAATCAGCCTTACCCTTGTAGGTTTCTAAAATATCTTTCCTGGCCTTCCAGGGTGGATGGGGCAAATTGATGCTCGCGCATATGGCCCAGGGTTGCCCGGCCGGTTCCTTTTTCTTTTCCTTCAAAATTTTTAGAGTTTTTTCCAGGACCTCGTAATCGCGCCGCGTGGCCGGCATCCGCTCCGGCTTGTCCGCCCCGGCTTCCATGATCGCGTCCCAGTCGCTTTTGCCTCCTCCGCTCCTGTAATCGTCGCTGCTGTAGGGCAGAGGCTTGGTCCAGTCGTGGCTGACGCGGATGCCGTAGGAAAAGAACTCCTCGCCGCTGGACCCTTCGCCGATGGGCCTCTGGTCAAACCCGTAATATTTTTGGTAGCCGTTGAAATGCATCTTACCGACGAGGGTCGTCTCATAACCGGCCAGGGAAAGGATATGCGCCCAGGTCACCGTGTCCTCGGGCATGGCGCAGGAATTGTCCCACACCCCTATTTCGTGGCAGTACAGCCCGGACATAAAGGACTGCCGGCTGGGCGAGCACAAAGGATAGGGACAGTAGGTGTTTTCAAAGACCACGCCTGTCCGGGCCAAACGGTCCAGATTGGGCGTGCGGACTACAGGGTGCCCGCTAAACCCCGCGTAACCCGCGTTGTGCTCGTCCGAATTTATAATAAGGATATTGGGAGGCCTTTTGCTGGTCTTCCTGGGCAAACGCTCATACCCCAGCGCATCCCCGTAATATCTCTTATATTTCGAAAAATCCGTCGCCACCCTAACCTCCTACTCTGTTATACATGACCAACTGACTGGTCATGGGGCTTTCCAGGCGGATAGCTAGGCCGGTCATGGCTAGTTCCTTGCCGCTGGTCCTGAACTTCTCCTGCTGGTTGTCCATGGCCACCTCGTAGGTGGCTCCCAGCTCAACGCCCCGCAGCCTCAAAAGGTACTCGTCCGCACCGCTCCCCACCTTGAACACTCCGGCGTACCCGGCCTTTTTATCCGGCATGGTGTATTCCAGCACGCACCACTCCGCCGGGCTGTACAGGCCGATGTCAGGGGTATGGTGATAAACAACCGGCTTGGCGGCCATGATGGGCCAGCAGAATTTTTTACCCATCTGGATATACCGCCTGGTTTTCTCGAAATAAGCCGTGCTCCGGTCAGCGTCCTGCCCTCCGAAACCAACAAAAACAGGCTTGGCAAAAAGCGTGACCCGCAAATGGGTGTCCAGGTCCGTCTTTTGGTGCGCCACCGGCATGTGGTTATGGTAGTAGCACAGGGCTTCGGGCGGCAAAAACCGCGTCAGGCCGTTGATGGCCCGGATGCTGCGCGGGAACATGGAAAAGTCCGACTCGCAGGCATAGTGGAACCGCGACATCATACCCAGGTCGTCGCGTCCGCCCCCGCTGGCGCAGCATTCCAGCGCCACCTGGGGCATTTCCCGGCGCACCTGGTCAAAGACGCTGTAGAGCGTCTCGTAATGCCTCCACCCTTCGCTCTCGCGGAACCCCAGGCGCTGCCTCTGCCCGCCCTCCTCGACACGCTCGTTGTAGTCGATCTTGAAAAAGTCCAGTTGGTGCTCTTTGATGACCCGGACCACCTCTTGCCTGAAGAACGCCGCGGCCTGGGGATGGCTCAGGTCCAGCACCTTCCTAATCTCCCGGTTATCGTCCGTGCGGAGCATCCATTCCGGATGTTCCCGGTTGAGCTTGCTCTTGACTCCGACCGTTTCCGGCTCCATCCACAGCCCAAAAAGAAGGCCCTTTTTGTGGCACAGGTCCCGGCAGGTTTTGAGGCCGCCAGGCAGCCAGCTCCCCACCTGCCAGTCGCCCCTATTCTCCGGCCAGCCTGCAAAATCATCCCCATACCAGCCCGCGTCCACCATGAAAGACTGCACGCCCATTTCAGCCGCTATCTCTATCTCCCGGTGTATCCAGGTCCCGGGCTGTTCCACCACCCGGCCCGCCACGCTGAAGACCTCTTTGCCCCGCGGAGCCTGCGGGATGACCGAGGCCCGCAAATGTCCGTGCCAGGCTCCCACCATCTCATCCTCCCCGCCATGCAGGAGGCCCAGATGCGTTTCCGGCGTCTGGATGGTCTCGCCCGGCTCGATCACCCTCTGCGGCCCCGGAGCATGCGGCCCCATGCGGAAGGCCAGGTTCAGTCCCCTGGCCGGCTGGTTGGCCAGGTCGCGAAAGGGGTCGTTCCAAAATTCGGCGTACCAGTTGCCTGACCAGGCCAAAGACATCATGGCCGTCTCGCCGTTGGCCTGGTTGCGTACTACAAAAAACGGGTTGCCAAATCCGCTCTGGCCAAAAGTGCTCTCCACCCGGCGCCAGCCTACAGGCAATTTTTCCCATTGAAAATTGCCTTCCGAGCCCTGGCACAGACCATTGAACCACCCTAAAGAAAAGTTCCCTTCTTGAGCGGGAGCCATTTCACCCCAGTGTTCGCCCTGGTTCCAGGTCCACAACAGGCCTGACCAGGGGCTGACCCGGGAAAGGGCCGCGGGCCGGCCTCCCGTATTGGTGATGGCCAGGTAACGGCATAAAAAGGGCGTGCCATCCAGCCTAGTGATGACCTTGACCGTCAGCGGCCGCAGGGTATGGCGCAGTTCCACCACGGCTTCTATAGTATTAGGGCGTGCTCCCTCGCGCTGGCTTGTGGACACCATTTCCCAGCCGTTACGCAGGTCCTGGCCGTCTATTTCCAGGTCAAAAGCATGATAGGGCAGGACAATGGTATCTTCTTTGGGCAGGCTGGCCGCGAGGTTCTCCCTTTGCACCTGTCCGCTGGCCGACCAGTAAAGCCCTATCCAGCGGCCGTGGTGGAGCGCTTCCTCGTAAACAAGGGTGCCGGAAACATAACGGCTGGCTTTCCGCGCTCCCTGGTCATAAAAACAAACTTCCATTCCTTTGCTCATCCCATCCTCCTTGGCCGATAAAGCCTCTGCCCTTCCTTAGTAAGGAAAAAAAGGGCGGTTTTTAGGCCGCCCCTTTTCTCTTTTCTTGTTTGTTTTTAACCTTGTCTGTCCTTACTGCCCCAATTGGTACACCAGGCTGATCTGTTGTGAAGACCCCAGGTCTCCATAGGGTAAAAATGCGTAGTCCAGCACCCACTTTTGCATCGTGAGCCCGAGCCCAAAACTAAGCCCATTGAGCCCTCCCTGCTGCTGGTCCGTAAAATTGGCCACATAACCGATCCTTCCGGCTATCAGGGAATTATAACTGTCCTCCACGCCGAACTCCGCTTTGCCGTCCCCGCTGGACTCAAAATCCAGGGCCCCGGCGAACAGCATATTGTTTTTATCCCCGGCCGTAGTGTTATAGGAACCTCCGACCTGGGCTCCCGACGCCCGGTTGCTGCCGCCCACCTGGGTGCCGAGGTTGGTATAGGCCAGGCCCAGCCTCACGCCTTGGGCCGCCTTCCAGATGACCCCGAGGTCCGCTCCCAGGGAGTTGTAGTTCTGATCGGACAGGGTCTGCATAGTATCCTTGAGGGTCAGTCCCGCGTTCCATCCTTTGGCGACCTCCAGCCCCCAGCCCGCACCTATTTCTATATCTGAGGCGTTAAAACTGCCTGTTAACAATCCCGTGCTGTCCCGCTGGTCAAAGGAACCGAAGTTGACATAACCCAGGTAAGCTGCCATGCCTCCCATATTTTTGACCGGCATGCCGAAAACCACGGTATCTTTCATGGTGCTGGCTATCCACGAATTATGATGCACCGCCGCCTCCATGCCCGTAAGGCCGGCCAGGCCCGCCGGGTTCCACAAGATGGCGGAGGAATCATCAGCCACGCTCACGAACGCCGAACCCAGAGCCCCGGCTCTGGCACCGCCGCCGCTATTTTCCATGCCCAGGGCCGAGCCTGCCGCAGAAAGAGGGTTCTCGGTAGCGGCATGCGAAAAACTCACTGCCATCAAGATCACTGCGGCCGCGAGGATTATTGTTTTTTCATTTTTTCCTCCTCCTACTTGATCACTACGAATTTTTTGGTGGATTGGGTCTCCGAACTGCCGTCGCTGTAGCTGATCCGGACGATGTAGAAATACACGCCCGGCGCAAAGCTTTTGATGGAGAACTGCACGCTGTTGGTGCCGGCCGCGCCGGTCCCGTTCAGGGTGTCCACCAGCCTGCCGCCTTCGTTATACACCAGAACCTTGATCGTGCCCGGCCCTTTCAGGGCCACGGCCACGCCGGCCGTATCGCCCCTGGCGGGCTGGGGATAGACATAGGAGCTCCCGCTGGGCGCGGTTACGACGGGGTTGGGCGTGGGCTGGACGATAAGAAAGCCCAGCACACGGTTGTTATTTTCATCAGCCACATAAACATTGTTCCCTGCCGCGCAAACACCATATGGAAAATACAGGTTGTTAGGGCCGGTATCTACATTGTCGTTGGGCTTTCTCGTGGTGAAATCAGGATGGCCCAAGACCAGGTCTGCCGAGGCCCCGCTGCTCGTGGGGATGGTGTTGAAGACAAGCACGCGGGAATTGCCGTTGTCAGAGACGAAAAGCTGTCCGTTGCTTGCCCAAACTCTGACAGGGCAGTTCATGGTGCTGGCGCTGTATCCCGTACTGCCTGAGTTCAAATTGGCCTGGCCGATCACCATATCGGCCGGCCTGGCGTAGCTCCCGTTGCCCGGGAAAGAATTGAATACCAGCACCCGATTATTATAGAAATCCGCCACAAAGATCCTGGTCCCGTCGCTCCAGACCCCGTGCGGATTGTTCATGGTCGTTGCGCTGCATCCGGTTCCAAAGTTGGTGCCGTTCGTTTGTCCTAGGATAGCGTCCGCGGCAGCTCCGTCGCTCGCGGGAAAACTGTTGTAGACCAGGACCCGGTTATTGTAGTCGTCGGCGATCAAGACACGCGTGCCGTCGCTCCACACTTCCGCCGGGCCATTCAGGGATGACTGCGACGTCGCTCCGCCTGCGTTCGCGCTGTGATTCGCCATGTTGACCTGCCCGATGACCCTGTTGGCCGAGGCTCCGGCGGCCGGAAGGCCCGCGACGTTATTATAGACCAGCACGCGGTGATTCAGCGTATCGGCCACGAACAGGTTCCCACCCCCGATACAGGCTGACCAGGGATAGTACAGGCCCGTGGCACCCCCGGCACTGGGGGTATTGCTGACCATATTGGCCTGCCCCACCACGATGACGGGGGTGCAGTTGGTTGTGGGCAGGGTATTGTAGATGAGCACCCGGCTGTTTTCGATATCTGTCACCACCAGCCTGGTCCCGTCCGTGGAGATTCCGCTTGGAGAGGCCAGGGTCGAGACAGTGCAGGCCGTGGCTCCCAGGTTGACATTGCCAGAAACGAAATCCGATTGGCCCACGACCACGCTGGCTGAAGCGCCGCTGGAGGTGGGAATGCTGTTGTAGATCAAAACCCGGCAATTGGAATTATCGGCGATGAAAAGTTTGGAGCTTTTGGCGAAACAACCGCTGGGCGCGGCCAGACTGGTCTGGCTCGTCCCGGGGTTGGAAGCGCTGACCAGGTCTCCCTGCCCCACGGCCACATTGGCCGAAGCGCCCGGGGTCGTCGGCACCGTGTTATAGATCAATACCCGGTTGTTTTTGTAGTCAGCGATATATAGCTTGGTCCCGTCGCTCCAGGTTGACCAGGGATCGTATAAGGTTCCGGCAGCTACACTGCCTCCCTGGTTGGGGCTGTTCCCCGTATAGTTGGCCTGCCCGACGACATTGTCCGCGGCCACATGGTCCGCGCCCGTGGGGAGGGCGTTGTAGATCAAGACCCGGCTGTTGTTCTGGTCCGCCACAAAAAGCTTGGTGCCGTCGCTGCTCACCCCGTTCGGACCGTAGAGAGAGTACTGCGAACATGCCCCGCCCTCGTTGGCGCTGCTCGCGGTCATATTGGCCTGGCCGATGACATGGTCGGCGGTACCGTTGCTGACCGGCAGAAGGGCAATATTGTTGTACACCAAAACACGGTTATTTCCGTAATCCGCCACCACCATTCTGGTCCCGTCGCCCCAGACGGCATAGGGCGAGCTCATGGTCGCACTGGTCGCTGAAGAGCCCCAGTGTCCCACCACGGTGTCCGCGGCCTGGTTGTTGGCCGTCGGCACGGTGTTGTAGATCAGGACCCGATTATTGCCGGTGTCGGCGATATAAAGCCGCGTCCCATCGCAGTAAACCCCCTGGGGGTCGCTGAGATAGTTGTTTAGGGTAACGAAATCGTTCTGGTTGGTTTCCACATCACTCAAACAGGTCTGGCCGATGACCACATCGGGTCTGGCCAGATTGGAGGTCGGGATGGTGTTGTAGATCAAAATGCGGTCATTGTTCGCATCCGCGACAAAAAGCCGTGTGCCGTCACTACAAACAGAACCAGGGTAATTGATTCCCAGGCTTCTTCCCACAGTGCCGTTGGCCCCGTTGTTCGTGTAATTGGTCTGCCCCAGCACGCACTGCGCGCTTTGGAAATTGGTCAGCGCCCAGACCAGCACCCCCGTGACCAGCATCAAACTTATTGCTAATAATAAAGCCCTTTTCATTGCCTGTCTCCTCTCAAAATGCATTAATTTTATGAGCTTAATTTAGCTGGTAAAAGAAAGAAGTCAAGTTAGAAAAATATCCTGGTGGAAAATAATCGTTGTCAAAAATTCTTTCGGCCCAGGCCTCCGTTTTTTCCCCATTCCTGCTGTATAATCTAAAGAAAGACATCGCTAAGGTTAGGAAAGGCAGAAAAATCACATGGAACTGCAAAAAAATTCCGTCTCTGTCAGGGAAAAGGTCAAACTCCTGGTCTATTTTGACGTGGTTTTGGACCGTCCCATCATCGTGGACCTGGTCTTCGAGGGCGAGACCCCGGACATAGACAAACTGGCCCAGATCATCAACCTCGAGGACCTGGTCGAATCGGTCCGACAAGCCCATAAAAAGCTGCCCTTTGAGGAGATCTTTTCCCCCGAGCAATCCGGTAAAGAGGCAACAGTCTCCCCAGTCGGCCCCCAGACAACGTTTAAGATACCCGCCGAACTGATGGACAAAAGGTTCGTGTTCCCGGCCTCCATCAAGAAGATCTTGGCCAAAGCGCCTCCCGCCGAGGTCAGGACCCTGCTTTACGGCCACGGCGAAGGAGAACTCTTTCACAGGTACGGCCTCCTGGGCCGGGCCGCCCAACAGGAGCTCATGGCCTCCTCGGAACTCCCTTTTTACTGCGCCACCCTGGCCGTGCTGGCGAACTGGGCCAGCGATGAACTGCACAACCAGCTTCTGGAACCCGGCAAGGTCAAGGAAAGCTACGACAGCCTGCGGGTCAAACTGCACAGCCACACCATCCACCTGCCCGAAGCCGTGATGAACGGCATGATGGCCAAGCGCATCCTGGACAGCCCCCTGTCGCTCTATGCCCTGCGGCGCAAACCCGCGCCCGGCCCCGTGGACGAAGTGGAACAGCTTTACCTGGCCTACCCCAACGCTTACTTCCTGACCCCGGCCCTGGTGCAGTGCCTGGACAGGCTTTTCGAGGCCGAGCCCAACACCTTGGGCCACAATGAAAAGACCTACGAAACCCTGGTCGAAAGATTGGAAGACACAGCCGAGCACATCCGCCAGGCCGGCCAGTTCTGGAAAAAGCAAAAGTCCCGCAACGGGTTGAACTGGTTCCTCGCCATCGTCTGTTTTTTAGTGGTCAGCGGCGCGCTCTTCCTGCCCTGGCTCCTCAATCCCTTTAACCAGGAACTCATCCAGGACAAACTTTCCCGGCCCGAATGGATCAGCCGTCTGGTCCAGGCCCTGACCGCCGGGGCGGCCGCGGGGGCCGTCTGGTTTCTGGGAGGCAGGGCCGTTAACATTTGGAAGCGGGCAAGGTCCTCAGCCTGGCAAAAATTCCGCGAGTTCAAGAAGATGCTCTCCACCATCCCCCTGTTCCGGAGGCACGCGGCCAAGGCCGCGGTCTATGCCAAGCTCACCAAGGCGTTCGCGGCCAGCCTGCCGGAGTTCGCGGTCACCAAGCTCAACGACCTGTCCGGCCTGCTGCCCTACTGGAAAAAAGCGCCCCACGAGATGCGGCGCCTGGCCCGCCAGGCCAGGAAGGCCAAGCGTCTTTCCCAGGCCGGCCTTCTCAGGGAACTGCCCGCCATCCTGGAGAACTACGCCCGGCTCAAAATGGACGAGCTGGACTACAAAAAACTCAGCAGCCTGCAGCTGCCTCCCCTGGATTTTTCCGGCCAGTATTCGGATGACCAGCTCATGGAAAAATGGTCCCAAAACTCCTGCGTCTGCTACGACGACCCCTTCCCCAACCTCATCTCCGGCCAGGTCAAGCAGGGCGGGGTCTATTTCATCGATGTCATCGGCTCCACGGAAATGTCCACCCGCCAGAACCTGAGCAACGCCCTGGAGGTCTACGGCCGTCTGCTCTACCAGGTCAACGAGTCCGGCAGCACCCCCCTCTGGCGCAAGGAAGTGGGGGACGGCCGCATCTACTGTTTCCCGCCCCAGGAGGCCCTGGCCCGGGCCGTGCTCACGGCCCAGGGAGCGGCCCACCCCAAGATCGGCCTGTCCATCGGCGTCGGGCTTTCCGTGGGCGAGCTCTACACCGATGTCCGCACCGGCGACTACCAGAACGAGGTCACCAACCGGGCCTCGCGCCTTAACACCCGGGATGAGACCGTGGGCGCCTATGTCCGGACGCGTTACGCGGACCAACCTTTCAAGGTGCACGTCAAATACGGCCGCCTGTATAACAGCGGCATCGCCCTGGATGAAAAGGCCCTGCACAGCCTGGGGCTGACCGATTGCCCGGCCCTGGCGCCCGACCCCTGTTTTGAATGGCGCTTTCCCCTGGTGGACAGGTTCGGCCTGTCCGGGTCCGCGGGCACCATGGCCTATATCGTGGAGCGCCTCGAGCCGGACAAGCTCCAGTCGCGGGTCAGGGCCATGGCCAAGATGATGAAACCCGAGCATGACTTCCACAGGATGCACAGGGATTTTGACGGGGTCAATGAGCTGGCCTTCGAGGTCTTTTGCTCCAAATCCGACCCCACCCTTTATTACGGCACCCATTTAGAGGAAGCCGGGGTCCGGGAATACCTCCGTGCCCACGGCGTGACGGACCTGAGTTTTGCTTCCGCGGAGGTGGAACATCAGACGCCTGTGAGCGTGGCCCAGGTCAGCCTTCCCAACATGCAGAACGTCAGCGTGTTCCTCAAAGAGCGCAAGACCGTCCTCAAAGGGCTGGGAGCCACGACCATCGCCGAAGTGAATATTTCCAGGGCTTTCCTCGGGGAGGACCAGGTAGGCCTCAAAGGCTTTTTGTCCAGGCTTTGACCCTTGCTACAGGCTTTCCGAAAGAAACCATTTATTATCCACCGCATTATTGCATTGAAACCAAAGGGTCCATGCCTCTAATAAAAACCTAACAATTGCAATAAGCTGCAAAATAGTCTATATTTGTCTGAAAATTACAAAAACTTTTTATGAAAGGTTTTAAATATGACAAACAGTTCCGGAAAAGCCATATTGTTTTTACTATTGTTAATGGTTGCTCTTTCTCCGGCCCTAGTTTTAGCTACTGGGATATCTTCTCCCACTTTCACTAGTACCGCCACTTCAACCTCTACCGCTACCTTTACTCCCACCCAGACCCCCGTACCTGCTCCCAGGATGATTGTGGCGCCGGTGCCGGTCAAAGCCGGCCAGCCGGTGTGCATGTACTTTGATATCACCCCGGTAACCGCCAAATGGACGGTCTACAACACCGTTGGAGAGGTCATCGCCACTTTGAACTTCAGCGGACCGGCCAAGCAGTGCTGGGACACCGGAGCAGCCAAGCTTGCTCCCGGCCTCTACTGGATAGAAATAAAAGTGGTCGATCCTGACACCAACGTATTCACCGAGTGGAAACGCATAGCCATACAACCCTGACCAAAACTAAGGAGAAAGAAGTCTTATGCTCAAAAAACTGAGTTTGCTGGGATTTATATTTCTGCTCCTGGCCCTATTTTCCAGGGCAAACGCCATGAAAGCCCTCATCGGAACCCCGGGCCACGCCATCGTGGAAGCGTTAGCGGATAATGGCCAATGGATGGAGGTGGGGCAATTAAGTTTTAACTTAACGCCATCCAAGCAGAAATTGGATTTTCCAGCAGCGCTGTTCGGAAAGAGCACTGAGTTAAAACTTCGCATCACTCAGCCTGATAACGATGAAAGCCAGTACGACTATATAGCCCTGGAAGCGGACGGTGTCCTCATGAAACCCCGGGCGCTCCTGCACCAGGAAACCAATGAGTCGCTTATTAAGAAACTGGCCAAGGTTGACCATGATGTCGCGGAAATGCACGGCCAAACCCTCATCGGGCAATGGCCTAAATCAGCCCGCGCCCGCAGCTTGACTTTGACCCTCATGGGCCGCAGTTCCAAGACCAGCGACCTCCCTTTCAGCCCTTTTACTCTCTATGATCAGAAAAAATCCCAGCAAACAAAATCATTCGTTCCTTATACCTTCAGCGCCAAACCGGGCAGTACGCTTAATTTCAAGACTGAAAAACTAGACACCAATTCAGGTCACCCCAGCGCCCCCATTGCCGTGAATATGGTCATAGAAAAAGACCGGCTCAAAGGGCATTTGGATTTCGGCCCGGATAACGACCCAGGTGACGATGATTTTGCCTCCATCCTGGCCTTCGGCGATAAGGGCGAGGTCAGAAAATTTAAAGTCACCCCGCTGGATTCGCACTGGGGCCAGGCCCAATGGGCTTACAGCCCCCTGGTTCCGTGGCAGCATATGAGATTTGATTTTAATATTCCGCTTAACGAACTACCTCAGCGCGGGGATGGGAAGGTAGCCATCGCCTTCCTGGCCTATGGGACATGCGGCTATTCTATTACGAACGGCACTGGTAGTCTGGATTGCTATAATGGCGAAGAGGACTGTTGGACAGGTTCAAATTGGTATGCCAACGTCGCCAGTTCTTCCACGCCAACATCATTTTCCGTACCTGTCGGCACTCCCCTGTGGTTCTATATCAATACTAAGATGGTAACTGGAACCACCACTTTCCCGACCGGCACACCCATTAATGTCACCATGATCTTGAAAATGTATAATGCCTCCAATACTTTGGTCTACACCTCCACCATTACGGACAGCTTTACTGCCCCCAGTCCGGGGGGTACGATTTGGCTCCCTTGCGATGGATTCACCTATACTCCATCCTGCAGTGGAACCTTCAAAATAAAGGGATCAGCCTCGATCGCCGGAGACACCAATACCGCCGATGACATGGGGATCCCTTATCAGCCTGAATTAGATATGACCGTGACCGGAGGTTCCCCCTGTTACACAGACACCCCCACCCCCATCCCTGCACCCAAGATCATCATGGCTCCGGTGCCGGTCAAAGCCGGCCAGCCGGTCTGTATGTATTTTAACAACACCCCTTCTTCCGCCAAATGGACGGTCTACAACACCGCCGGGGAGGTCGTGGCGGTCCTTAATTTCAGCGGCCCGGCCAAACAGTGCTGGGATACCGGCGCGGCCAAACTTGCTCCAGGCCTCTACTGGATAGAGATCAAAGTAGTCAACGCGGATTCCTCCATGTATACAGAGTGGAAACGCATAGCCATACAACCCTGACCAAAAAGGAGATTAGAGATATGAAAAAATTTCTTTGTTTTTTTATTCTGGCCTTGATCCTGGGGGGTTCAGCCTATGCCGACAATGCCTCGGTGGCCGTTCCCTGGCTCAAAATATCCAGCAGTCCCAGGGCGACCGGCATGGCCGAAGCCTTTGTGGCCGTCGCGGATGACGTACAGGGTTTGCAATCCAATCCTGCCGGCCTGGCCTATATGGACAAGCAGCAGCTTTTACTGGCCAACAATATGTGGCTCCAGGATTCCATGATCCAGCACGTGGTCTGGGGCTTGCCCCTGGGCAACAGCGCTCTGGCCGCCAGCGTGGACTATATAACTTTCGGCAGCGTGGATAAATACAGCCTGGACCCCAACACCGGCCTTCCGGTTGGGCAGGGCAGCTTCACTCCCACCGCTATGCATGTGGACCTGGGTTACGGGCTCCTGGTCGGCGATTTCAGTTTGGGCGCCGCGGCCAAAGTGCTCAACCAGACCATCGACAGCTCAACCCTCTCCGGCTTTGCCGCGGACCTGGGTGCCGGCTGGAGATGGCAGGGTACGGGGCTGTCCCTGGCCTGCGCGGTGCAGAATATCGGCGGCCAGGTCAGCGGTTCGGACCTTCCCCTGAACCTCAAGGTGGGCACAGCCTATCGGTCCGCTTTTACCTTAAAAGGCGATACTGAAAAAAATAATTTCATCGTTGCCGCGGATGCCAACCTGTCCCCAGCTGACAGCAATGCTGATTTTTACTCCTTGGGAGCGGAACTATGGCTCAGGTCGTTGATGGCGCTGCGGGGTGGGTATAAATTGATGAACCAGGGTGATGTGAACGGCGCGACCGGCTTCACCTATGGGTTGGGCTTCCGCATGTCCTCAGCCGAGATCAACTACGCCCTGATGCCCCGCGCCAATATGGGCCAGAGCCAGCAGCTCTCCATACTCTTCACTTTCTGATCCATCTTCACCTGCAAATGAAAAAAGCCCTGGAAACCTCCAGGGCTTTTTTGTTTCACTCCTAACTAGCGTTACTGCTTGTCCCCTATGGTGGTGAGATGCGTGTCCGTGGACAGGGCTTTGAGAAGCTCCTCGGCGATGATCATATGGCCGACCTGGTCCGGGTGCACCGGCTCGGGACCGAAGAATTCCGGGTCGCGGTGGTGCAGGTGTCTCTGGAAGATCTGGTGGGTCTTTACGATATGGGCCTTGTAGGTCTCCGCCATCTCCTCGACGGTCTTTAAATACTCCGGCAATATCCTCAGGACATCTCTCTGGAAAGCGTCCTTGGCGTCCTCCCGGCAGATATAGAACGGCTCAATGAGGACGAAGGAAGTGCCCCACAGGTTCTTCTTGGTCTTTTCCATCAGGGCTTCGTAGGTTTCCCGGTATTCCTCCGGCGACACGCCGCGCGGGTCTCCGGCCAGGTGGAGGTGCAGGTCATTGATGCCCACACCAACGCTCAGCCAGTGGGGCTTTTCCCGGAGCACTTCATCATCCCACCGCGCTTCCAGGTCAGCGATGGTCTCCCCGCCGATACCTTTGTTCACGTAAACAATGAGCCGCTCCGGATACTGGGCCGTGGCCAGGTCCGCGAAAAAATGCACATAGCCGTTGCCCAGGGGCCCGAACTCCTCCCGGCAGCCGCAGTCCGTGATGCTGTCCCCGATGAACACTATCTTCTGTCCGTTGTTAACTTTTAAAGAACCAACCATCCTCAACCTCCTAATACAGTCTGACTTTGGACTGTTTTACATTACCTCATCCGCCGGGCCCGCAGGCAGGCACGGGATGACTTCCGCCCGGATGTTGTAGTGCCGTTTGTACTGATTGACCACGTGGACCTGGAACTTCTCCAGGCTGGCCGTGCTGACCAGGTTGACCGTGCACCCCCCGAACCCCGCGCCGGTGAGTCTGGCGCCGTAAACGCCCTGCACGCTCATGGCCACATCGACCAGAAAATCCAGCTCGGGGCAGCTGACCTCATAGAGCCGGGAAAGGCTGCGGTGGGATTTGACCATCAACTCGCCGAAACCCTTGGCGTCCCCGGCCATGAGACAGGCTTTGGCCTTGTTGACCCGTTCGTTCTCATAGACCACGTGCTCGGCGCGTTTGCGCGGCACTTCGGGCAATACGCTCTTGTAGCGCTCAAAAGCCACGATCCCGAGGTCCCGCAGGGCCGTGTATTTGGGGTTTTTGGTTTTCAACAGGCTGAGCGCTTCCCCGCATTCCTGCCGGCGGGTATTGTATTCGCTGGTCTTGAGCTGGCGGCCCAGGCCCGAATAGACCGCCACGAACTGGGTGTCCTTAAAAGCCACCGGAATATTCTCGTATTCGAAAGAACGGCAATCCAGGAAAAGCGCCTTGCCCGGCTGGGAGGCGATGATGGCCAGCTGGTCCATGATGCCGCAATTGACCCCCACGAATTCCCGCTCGGCTTTTTGGCAGATCTTGGCCATCCTGACCGGCTCCCATTGCCAGTCGCCCAGGCAGGTCACGGCCCGGGCCGTGGCCACTTCCAGGGCCGCCGAAGAGGACAAACCCGCCCCCTGCGGCACATTGCCGCTGATGGCGAGGTTGTACCCATCCACGTGGTGCCCGGTGTTCTGCAAAGCCCACAAGGAGGCTTTGACATAATTGGCCCAGCCGTGCTCGCCCTCTTTTTTGAGGGTGCCCAGGGAGGTCTCCACCATCTCCTGGAAATCCATGGAATAGATCAGGGTCTTGTTGTCCTGCCGGCGCTGGGCCGCGATAAGGATGTCCCGGTCAATGGCCATGGGCAGGACGAACCCTTCGTTGTAATCCGTGTGCTCGCCGATGAGGTTGACCCGTCCCGGCGCCCTGACCACGACCAGCTTGCGCCCGCTGTTGGTAAATATCTCATTGAATTTCGCTTTTAACGCTTCAACCCTTTGGTCGGCCATCTCATTCTCCCTTGTTCAAACCTGGACATTCCGCAGCTGCTCGGCGGCCCACTCTGGCGACATATCTGTGATGAACATGCCCGCCCCGGTCTCGCAGCCCGCGATGAATTTCAACTTGTCCGCGCCGCGATGGAGCGGCAAAAAACTGATGCGAAAATGGTAATAGGGGCGCTCTTCCCCGTCCGTGGGTGCCGCGTGCTGCAGCATCATATAGGGAAGGGAAAACCCAAATAGCCCGTCATAGCGCCGGGTGATGTCCCTCAATATTTCGTTAAGGTCCTTGGTTTCTAAAGCATTAAGCTCGATGAGGCTGCCTGCGTGCCTCCTAGGCAGCACCTGCACCTCGTAAGGGTAACGCGCGTACCACGGCACCGAAGCGACCCAGCTCTGGTTCTCCAAAACCACCCTCACCCCGGCCTCGGACTCGGCCCTGGCCAGTTCACAGCCCAGGCATTTCCCCTTTTTCTTGTGATAACCCTTTTGGCTCTCTATCTCTTTATTCATTTTGGGCGGGACATGGCCAAAGGCATAGATCTGGCCGTGCGGGTGCGGGATGGTCGCGCCGATCACCTCGCCCTTGTTCTCGAAAATGAACACATATTTGATTTCGTTCATCAGGCCCAGCTTTTCGTAACGGTCTTTCCACAGGGCCAGCACCTTATCCACTTGGCTCTCGGTCAGGGTGGAAAAGGTCTGGGTGTGCTGCTGGGAATACAGAACCACTTCGCATGCCCCAGTGGCCGGAGCTAGGCCAAATAGTTCCGAGGGAGCCTGGCCTGACTTGGAATCCAGATGCAGGGAAGGAAAATCGTTTTTGACGGATATGGCCTCATATTGGGCCGGTACTTTGGGAGAGCCCGGACAGAATGGGCACTTCTTTTTAGGCAAGTTGGGCCTGGCCTGGCGGTCTGCCGAGACTGCGACCCACTCTTCGTAAAACGGATGCCAATGCAATTCTGACAAAGATTTACTCCTTTAAAAGTCTATCTTAACCCACGCTGGTAGATCTCCGCCACCGGTCTTTTTCAGCTTTCCTTTTGCTTAAAGAACTCGTTCACCCGGGCCGCGATAAGACGGTGGACTTTGCTGATGCTCATCCCTTCCACTTCCAGCACAAAAAACCGGTTGGGCTCGGCCTTGGCCAGGGCGAGGTAGCCCTGACGGACCCGCCTGTGGAAATCTATATCTTCCTGCTCAAACCTGTCGCCCTTGTTCTTTTGGCTCTGTTTTTTCTTTGTTTTGACCGCCCTGACCAAACCCTTGGCCGGGTCTATGTCCAGCAGGATGGTCAGGTCCGGCTTGACCCCCGCCGTGGTCAGATGGTGCAGCTCGTGCAGGAGCTTGAGGTCAATGCCCCGGCCATAACCCTGGTAAGCCAGGGTCGCGTCGTGGTGCCGATCGGAAATAACCACATATCCCTGCTGGAGCGCGGGCAGGACCACTTCGCGGACATGCTGGGCCCGGTCCGCCAGCATCAAAAATAATTCGGCGCTGGGGCACAGATTCTTGGTCTTGTAGGAAAGCAGCACTTCCCTCAATTGCTTGCCGATCTCCGTGCCGCCCGGCTCCTTGGTCGTCAGGACCGGGTAGCCGTCGTCGTCCAGGTGTTTGGCCAGCAAATCCAATTGCGTGCTCTTGCCGCAACCCTCCGGCCCTTCCAAGGTAATAAAGGAACCTTTCATGACTCCCTCCTCATCTCTTCTAGAAAATCCTTCATCTCTTTCGGCATCTCCGACTCCAGGGTCAGCCTTTTCCCTGTCCGCGGATGGTTCAAACCCAGCCTGGCGGCGTGCAGCATCATCCGCGTCTTGTCCGTCTTGCCCCGGCCGTACATCACATCCCCCCAGACCGGGTGTTTGAGATAGGACAGGTGCACCCTGATCTGGTGCGTCCTTCCAGTCTCCAATTTTACCCTAAGGAAGCTCGAAGCGTCACGGGGGAACTGCTCCAAGACCTCGAAATGCGTGACCGCCTCCCTACCCTTGCCCGGGCTGACCATGAACTTTTTACGGTCATAATGAGCCCGTCCCAAGGAGAGACGGATGGTGGCTTTAACCTCACTGAAAAGGCCGTGCACTACAGCCAGATACTCCCTGCTCATTTCCCTGGTCTTAAGCTGTTCCTGAAGGCTGGCATAGGCTTTTTCGGTCTTGGCCACGCATAATAACCCCGAAGTATCTTTGTCCAGCCGGTGCACCAGCCCGGGCCGCAGCTTCCCGCCGATGCCCGCCAAATCTTTGCAGTGGTGCACCAGGGCGTTGACCAGCGTGTCCTTGGGATGCCCGACTGCCGGATGAGTCACCATGCCGCTGGGCTTGTCCACCACGACGATATCCTTGTCCTCATACGCGATGGACAGCTTGATGGCCTGGCCCACGACCTCCCACTTTTCCGGCTCAGGTATTTCCACGGACACTTTGTCGCCGGCCTTGACCTTGTCATGCGCTTTAGCCGGAGCACCATTCAAAAGGACATTGTTTTCTTTAATTAGCCTCTGCGCCTGCTCCCGCGAAAACACTACCTCGCTCTGAGCCACGAACACATCCAGGCGTTTACCAACCATATCCTGGTTAACCGATAAGAGCTTTTTTACGACAGCCATTTTTTACCGCCCGGACCTTTTTACGCTTTCCGCGCTTTTTTCCCAAAAACGATTAGCATCACCACAGCCAATGGCACCAGCACTAGACTTATCCACTGGGAAGGAGACACCCACCCGACCATAGCACCCCGGTCATCGCCCCTTAAAAATTCCAGGAGGAACCTGAGGACCCCGTAAAGCACCACATAGCCCCAGATAAGCTGGCCGTCAAAGGATTTGCGTTTTTCCTTCCACAGGAGCAAGGCGAAGATGAGGAGGCAGCCAAGGGACTCATAGATCTGCGTGGGATGCAACGGGACCGCCCCGTATTGCAAACAAGGGTCAGACCCTGTTGGATAGACCAGGCCCGGCAAAAAATTAGAACGCACCGGCCCGCCGTAGCAGCACCCGTTGAAAAAACACGCCCACCGGCCAATGGCCTGGCCCAAAGCAATGGCCGGCGCCAAAATATCGCCGGTCTTCCAGGTGTTCATCTTGCGGCTCCACAGGAAATACAGGGTCGCCAAAAACCCCCCGATGAACCCGCCGTAGTACACGAACCCGCTATAGGGCGGGATGATGATCTTCCAGAGATTGTCCCGGAAATAGCCCCACTCCAGGCATACATACAGCAGCCTTGCCCCGACCAACCCGGAGATCATGATCCAGATGCCCAGGTCCACGATCTTGTCCGGGTCTTCGCCCTGAGACTTGGCAATGCGGCTGGCCAGCAGGATGGCCGCCAAAAATGCCAGGGCAATAAAAAAACCGTAGCTGGGGATGCTCAAAGGTCCGAGCTTCAACAGGGTGGGGAACACCTCAGGCTCTCCTTTTCTTCTTTTTGGTGCCCGTGAAAAACATGAAATAAACTACGACCAGGCAGATCCCGACCGTGATAGCCGAGTCCGCGACGTTAAAAATATACCACCGCCAGCTGCCACACCCGAAATCCAAAAAGTCCACGACCTGGCCGGACAGCCTGAGCCTGTCCAAAAGATTGCCAAAAGCCCCGCCCAAAATAAGCCCCAGGGAAAGTCTTACCCGCCAGTCCCTGGGCCATTGCCGGGACGAGACGAGAATGAGGACGATGGCGGTAAAGGAGAGCAGGACCAGCAGCACCTGCTGGAACGGGAAAAAAGAGCCGGCCATGATGCCGAACGCCGCCCCGCGGTTGCCGATGTAGGTCAGCTGGAAAAAGTTAGGGATGACCGTGATGGTCTCCCCGAAGTGCATGAAGTGCCTGACCAGGAATTTGCTGGCCTGGTCCACCACAAAGACCGACAGGGCTGTCCAGAAAATTAGAATATGGCCTCCTCGTTCCTGTCAAACCTGGATTTTAATGTTTTTTCACGACCAGATGGGTGATATATCCTACAAAATCCTCGAACCTTTGTCCGACCCAGGGTAATCCGCCCAAAAAATGGATCAAGATACCGACAAGTGCCACCACAACTGCCAGGGCAACCGCCCCGACCAGTCCCCCGCCCAGGAGCAGGCCGACCCCGCGGGCCATGCCGGAAATAAAATTTGTCCAGATAAGTCGTTTAGGCTTGCCGATCAGGTCCAGGTAATCCTGCATCTCTTTTTTGTCCAGATGGGTGGCCAGCCTGTCGATGCTTTTCTGCAATAAACTTATTTTTACCGAAAGATCTTGCTCCTTATCCTCGTGTTCCCCCGCCATCAAAAACCTCCTCAACCGATATGCTTGACGCAGCGTTCGCACAGTTCCGGGTGCCGGGCATCCTGTCCGACCTTTTCGCTGTAGTTCCAGCAGCGACCGCACTTCTGGCCCTTGGCCTTGGTCACGCTGACCGCCATATCTTTGACCTCGCCCTGGAACGCCCCCTGCCCGGTCTGGCCATCCTTGGCCAGCTCCACTTGGGACACGATGAAGAGCATGGGGAGGTCCTGCTCCAGTTGTTTTAATAGGTCAAGAGTTTCGCCTGCCTTGACCCCCAGGGTCACCCGCGCCTCCAGGCCCGTGCCGATGGTCTTGGCTTGCCGGGCGATTTCCAGCGTTTTGGACACGTCGCTTTTGACAGCGATGAGCTTTTGCCATTTCTGCCACAGCCCTTCGTTCTCCCACTCCTTGGGGGCCGCAGGCCAGCCGCTCAAATGCACGCTCTCCGCTTCTTTCATGAGCAGAGGGCTGTTCTGCCACACCTCTTCAGCGGTAAAGGAAAGCACCGGCGCCATGGTCTTGGTCAGCACCTGGAGAATGGCGTAAAGCACGGTCTGGGCCGACCGCCTTTCCCTGGAATCCCCGGGGAAGGTATAAAGCCTGTCCTTTAAAATATCGAAGTAAAAAGCGCTTAAATTGACGCTGCAATACTGGTGCAGCCGCTGGTAGAACTTGTAAAAATCAAAGGCTTCGAAGTTGGCCGTGGCGTCCTTGAGGTAAAGGGCCAGTTCATGCAGGGCGAATCGGTCTATTTCCAGGAGGCTGGCATAGGGGACCGTGTGCCTGTCCGGCTCAAAGCCGTGCAGGTTGCCCAGGATGTAACGGCAGGTGTTGCGCAGCCTGCGGTAGGCGTCGGTCAGCCTCTGCAGGATCTCTTCGGACAGCCGCACGTCCTCCTGGTAGTTCTCGGATGCCACCCACAGCCTCAGGATATCGGCCCCGTACTTGCCCGTGATCTCCTGGGGCGCCATGGCGTTGCCCGCGGACTTGTGCATGGCCAAACCCTTGCCGTCCAGCACCCAGCCGTGCGTCAGCACGGAGCGGTAGGGCGCCGTGCCTTTGGTCGCGCAGCTGGTGATGAGCGAATACTGGAACCAGCAGCGGTGCTGGTCGCTCCCCTCCAGATACAGGTCCGCGGGGAAGGTCAGGCCGAACTTTTCGTTGAGGACCGCCGCGTGGGAGAGCCCCGAGTCGAACCACACGTCCAAAATGTCCTTTTCCTTCTGGAAAGAGGTGGAGCCGCATTTGGTGCACTTGCATCCGGCCGGCATGAGCTGGGAGGCCTCCTCGATGAACCAGGCATCCGCCCCGTTCTTCTTGACCTCTTCCACGATCTTCTTGAAGGTCGCCTCGCTGTAAAAAGTCTCCCCGCACTTGGAGCAGTAAAAGAGCGGCAGGGGCACTCCCCAGTAACGCTGCCGGGAAATGCACCAGTCCGGCCTCATCTCCACCATGGCCGTGATGCGGCGCTCGGCCGCGGCCGGGAACCATTTCACCTTGGTGATGCTCTCGACCATCTTTTTGCGCAGGTCCTTGTGGTCTATCTTGAGGAACCACTGCCGGGTGGCCCGGTAGACCACCGGGTTCTTGCACCGCCAGCAGTGCGGGTAGGTGTGGTTGAGCTTGCCCTCGCTGACCAAATTGCCCTTTTCCTTGAGGATGCGGATCACTTCGGGGTTGGCGTCGAACACGAACTTGCCCAGCAGGCCGAAATTCTTGAGCTGCGGCTCCTCGTCCGTGAACCTGCCCTTGTTGTCCACCGGCGACAGGATGGGAAGTTTGTACCGGACGCCCGTGTGGTAGTCCTCTTCGCCGTGCCCCGGGGCCGTATGCACGCAGCCCGTGCCGTCCTCTTTGGTCACATAGGTGGCCAGGACGCCCCGGGAATCTTTTTGCAGGAAAGGATGCTCCAAAACGCAACCCTCCAAAAGGCCGCCCTTGGCCGTGCCGATCTCCTTGCCCTTGAAAAGCCCTTGTTCCATAAGGGGATTGACACGGTCTTTGACCAGGACGAGGACCTCCGTATCGGTCTCCACGGCGGAATACTCAAAATCGGGATGGAAGGCCACGGCCACGTTGGCCGGAAGGGTCCACGGGGTCGTGGTCCAGATGAGCACATAGACCGGTTTGTCCGGAAGCTTGGGGAAGGCCTTGGCCAGGCCGGACTTGGCCTTGAACCTGACATAGATGGAAGCCGACTCGTGGTCGTGGTACTCCACCTCGGCGTCAGCCAAAGCCGTCTCGCACGAGGCGCACCAGTAAACGGGCTTGAAGCCCCGGGTCACGTAACCCTGTAGGACCAGCTGGCCGAACACTTCTATTATTTTCGCCTCGTATTCGTAGTCCATGGTGATGTAGGCGTGGTCCCAGTCCCCGAAAACGCCCAGGTCCCGGAACTGCTTCTTCTGCACATCCACGAACTTCTGGGCGTACTGCCGGCACTCCTTGCGGAACTTCTCCGGGTTGGCCGCCGCGTAGTCCTTGGGTTTGTCCTTGGCCAGCTGGTGTTCGATGGGCAGGCCGTGGCAGTCCCATCCCGGCACGTAGGGCGCGTCCATCCCGGCCTGGGACTTGTATTTGACGATGAAGTCTTTGAGGACCTTGTTGAGGGCCGTGCCCATGTGGATGTCGCCGTTGGCGTAAGGCGGGCCGTCGTGCAAAAGGTAGGTCGGCCTCCCCTGCCGCAGCTGGCGCAGCTTAAGGTAGGTCCCCTGGTCTTCCCAGAACTTGAGCCACTTGGGCCCCTGCTTGGCCAGGTCCCCTTTCATGGGAAAGGACGTTTCGGGTAAATTTAAAGTGTCTTTGTATGCCATCGCTTGGTCTCTTTTCGGCTCCCTGTCAGTATCCGGATCCCCCAAAAGGGTGTCCGCCTACAGGGTCGGGGGGGTCATGAGGGCCTTGAGCGTTTCCACATACGGGGCCCTGACCACGCCTTTCTCGGTAATGATGGCGCTGACATACCTCGAAGGGGTGATGTCAAAAGCCGGGTTGAGGGCCTTGACCCCCGGAGGCGCGATAGGAACGCCCATGACGGTGGTGACCTCTTCGGAGTCCCTTTCCTCGATGGGTATCTTGTCCCCGGAGGGGACGTTCAGGTCCAGGGTCCCGGTGGGCGCCACGACGTAAAAGGGCAGCCGGTTCTCCCAGGCCAGGATGGCCAGCATGTAAGTCCCGATCTTGTTGGCCACGTCGCCGTTGGCGGCGATGCGGTCCGCGCCGACCACCACCACGTTGACCTGCTTGCGCTGCATGAAATGCCCGGCCATGCTGTCCGTGATGAGGTTAAAAGGGATGCGGGCCAGCTTGAGCTCCCAGGCGGTCAGCCTGGACCCCTGCAGATAAGGCCTGGTTTCACAGGCTAAAACCTTGATCTTTTTGCCTTCCTGGTGGGCGGTTTTGATGACCCCCAGGGCCGTGCCGAGCCCTCCCGTGGCCAGGGCCCCGGTGTTGCACAGGGTCAGGATGGTGTCCCCTTCCCGGATGAACTCCGTGCCCAGCTTAGCCATAGTCTGGTTGTTCTGGATGTCCTCTTTTTCCATGGCCTGCGCTTCCTTGAGCAGCAGGTCCTTGATAAGGTCCACGCGCCGCTTGGGGTTGGCCTCGATGCATTTCTTCATCCTGTCCACGGCCCAGCCCAGGTTGACCGCCGTGGGCCTGACCTTGCGGAAAGCCTCCAGGATGGCGTTCATGGTGCTGGCGAACTTGTCGTAATTCTTAACCTTGACCTGGCGCCCGGCCATGGCGATGCCATAGGCCGCCGTGATGGCGATCAGGGGCGCCCCGCGGACCTTCATCTCCTTGATGGCCTTGACCACGTCGCCGTATCTCCGGCAGTTGATCACGACCTTTTTGAAAGGGAGCCTGGTCTGGTCCAAAATTTGGATCTTGCCGCTGCTCCACTTGATGGGGGTTATGCTTTCCACGCTGTCCTCCTCTGGACTTTTAGATTAAACTTTTACTTTTTGAACGACCAGCCGCATCAGCTTGGTGAGCTTGGGCTCGGTCTGCATGGCGATGCGGATGATGGTCGGCACGTCCGCCGCTTTCAGGTTCTCCGGAACGCATTCGTCGGTCACCACCGAGATGCCCAGGACCCGCATCCCGCTGTGCCTCGCCACGATCACCTCGGGCACCGTGGACATCCCGATCACGTCCGCGCCGATGGTGCGCAGGAACCGGTATTCCGCGGCGGTCTCCAGGCTGGGCCCGGTCATGGCCGCGTAAACTCCCGTGTGGCACCGTATCTTCTGCTCCTGGGCGATCTTAGCGGCCAGCTGGATAAGGGCCGGGTCGTAGGTCCCGAACATGTCCAGGAACCTGGGCCCCAGACCGTTATCATTGGGGCCGATCAAGGGGTTGTCGCCCAACAGGTTGATGTGGTCGCTGATGACCATCAGGTCGCCGGGACGGTAGAGCCCGTTGATGCCCCCGCAGGCATTGGAGACCAGCAGGACCTTGGCGCCGAGAGCTTTCATCACCCGCACCGGGAAAGTGACCTGCTGGAGAGTGTAACCCTCGTAACGGTGGAAGCGGCCCTCCATGGCCACGACCTTTTTACCGGCCAGTTTGCCCAAAGCCAGCTGGCCTGTATGGGTCTCCACGGTGGATAAGGGGAAATGGGGGATGTTCTTGTAAGGGATGACGGTTTTTGACTTGATTTCCTTGGCCAAAGCGCCCAAACCCGTACCCAGGATGATGGCGATATCAGGCTTGGATCTGGAATACTGCCGGATGGTTTCGCAGGCTTCCTGTATCTGTTGCTTTAACAAATACCATACCTCCTCGGTGCGTTTTGGAGTAAACACTTTAACACAACGAGGTTATTCCCTCAACCCCGTATCCAAATCGTTGTTTTCCCCTTGTAAAACAAGGAGGAAGGCTGGGGCTTAAAACCCGGATTTACCTCTGCCAGAGCAGGGTGTAGCTGGAAAGCCAGAATAGGAGGGGCGAGAGGTACCTGACGCACAGGAAGCACAGCGCCAGGGCAATGATGGGGCAAAGCAGGCTGGAATCGAACTGCCCGATGAACCTGTCCACGAACTTTTTGACCAGGTTGACGAACCAGTCGCTCCACCCGGCCCATTTCCTGAACAGCCGCATCCTGTGGGAAGGCACGAAGAACAGGAGGACCTTCAAGAGGATGAGGAGGAACAGGATGGTAAAGAGCGTGTCGAACGCCCACACGATGCCGGAGAGGATCCAGTGCAGCAAGTTAACCTCCGGAAAGCTGGCGCGACCGGCGCCAGGCCGCCGCGAGGGCCTGCTGGACGATTGTCTTGAACTTCTTGCTCTCAAAAACCTCCAAGGCCGCCTGGGTCGTGCCGCCTTTGGAGGTCACCTTTTGCCGTAAAACCGCCGGGTCCTCCCCGGTTTGCCGGGCCAGGACACTGGCTCCTCCCACGGTCTGCAGGGCCAGCGCCAAACTGGTCTCTCGGCCTAAACCCAGCTTGGCTCCTGCCTCCTGCAAAGCCTCCAGTAACAGGAATACATAGGCCGGCCCGCTGCCGCTCAGGGCCGTGACCGCGTCCAGCTGCTTTTCCGGCAAACAGAGCGCCTTGCCCACGGCCTGGAAAAGGCCCAGGGCCATTTGCTCCTGCTTCCTGCCGGCGTATCTTCCCCTGCTGATGACCGACATGGCCTCTCCGACCAGGGCCGGGGTGTTGGGCATGACCCGGATAAGAGGCACTTTGGCCACGAACTGTTTTTGGAGCCTGTCGAGCCGCACTCCGGCTGCAATGGAAACGACCGTCTGCCCGGCTTCGACCACGTCGCCTATCTCACCAAGCACAGCGTCCATCATCTGGGGCTTGACGCACAGCACAATGACCTTGGCCTTGAGGCAAACCTCGATATTGGTGGAGCAGGCCTGGATGCCGCTCTTGTTCGCCAGCTTCTTGACCTTAAGCCTGTCCACATCGCTGGCCAAAACTTGGCTGGGCTTGGCCCATTTGGCCTTTAAAATGCCTTTGATCAAGGCCTCAGCCATATTGCCCGCGCCGATAAACCCTATCTTGCCTTGGAACATCTCAAAACTCCTTCTTTAATAGATGGCTCCCTAGATCCCCAATTCCTTTTCCATGGCTTTGGCCTGCTCCGGCGATTCCGCGTTGGTGGAAAGGAACAGTCCGGCCTTGTTGAACCGCTTGGTGAAACCGACCACATCCTTGGCCGGCAGGTTGATGACGATCCGCTTATTTCCCTTTTGGATACGGTCATAAAGGGGATACCATTCCGGGTCCTCGCACTGGGGCTTGTTCGCTCCGGGCACCCACTGGATGGCGTCCAGTTCCGGGATGGCCAGCAAAAGGTCCAGGTGCGGGATCTCGCCGACCCCGTCCCAGTGGTAAACGCTGTTCTGCAGATACTGGCACTGGTCCCTCAGGATGGGAGCGATGAGCTTTTCAAAATGCCTGGGCGAGATCATGTAGGAAAAATCAGCCTGCAAAGGATACCACCGCTGGGGCGCCCACAGGCCCATCCAGGCCGAGCTGCCGTCGTTGCCTTCGGCCTGGTGGAGCTGGTAAAGCTCCTCGTAGGCCTGCTTCCACAGCTTGTTGATATGCCAGCACGCCTCCAAAACCAGGTCAGTCTCCGCGGCCACGTCCTCGATGAGCTGGAGGCTGGTGCGCAGGGACGCCAGGATGTCGATATTGCCCCCCAGGTCCGGGATACCCACATGGTAGCGGTCTTTCCTGTTACGCAGGAGTATCTTGGTCATCTCCAGCGTCCTTTTCCACCAGATGTTCTCCGGGTCCAGTTTGAGGGACATGATCTTGTCCCAGGCCATGGGCTCGGAGAGCTCGAACCAGCTGGTGTCGCCTTCCTTGCTGAACTTGAGGAAACCGGTCAGGCAGGCCGCCAAAGAGCCCGGCCCGAAATTGACGAAGAAATAGGGGTAGGCGTGCCCAAAAAACTCCTCGTTATCAAAATGGCGGTCGTAACTTTCCAAAAGCTCATTGATCCGGCTCATATCGGTCTGTCCCGACCCGGTCAGCCACTGCATCGTCCACCACCAGGGGTCCTGGCCCTTCATCCAGTCGTACTTTTTCTGGGGTGCGGCATTGGCCTTGCGGTAGTTGATCTCCACCACCGGGCTGCCATGGGGGGTTTTCCAGTAATTAAGGAACCCCTGCTTGGCCCGTTTCCCGTTCCTCAGCTCTTCGAATTTCATTTATGCCTCCCTGGATCACGAATCAAAGAAATATTGCACAACACTCTAACACACCCCTAAGACTCACTCAACCCCGTGCCGCAGACGAACACCTCCGCGCCCAGCTCCCTCATGGCCCCGGCCTTGGCCAGCAGGGCGAGCCGGGCCTTTTCCATCGTTGGGGCATAGGCGACCTGGATATGGTTGGATTTATGCCGGGCCATGAACTGGTCCCGGCTGATGCCTTTTAAAACCGCGTTCATCATAGGCCACTGGGGAGTGGTCAGCCTCCACCTCTCCGCAACCTCATGGTCCGGAAGTTGGACACACTCAGCCAGGCCGATATCCATTTTGACCCTGTTGTTTTGCACGAAAACCCTGCTCCAGACAATGGGTCCAGGCTTGCTCACCCCCCGGATGGTGGACCCGCCTTGGGGAAAGAACATGGCCGGCTGCCTCATGCCCACAGCGTCCCGATATCCCCTGGGAAAATGGACCGGAGGGACCGCTCCGGAAATGAGGAAAAGCCAGACAAATTCATCTTTGCCGTCCATCCAGTATGTCCGGCCCCAGCGCACGTCGTGCAGGGTGTTTTCCGGGCTCAGGCCCAGTTTGCGCCAGATGCGATAGGTGATGAGGCCGTCCACGCCCGCACTCTCGTCGACTTCGTTGAAATGGGGCACGGCCTCTCCGCTGAAAAGCACCTTGCCAGTGGTCTCATGGCGCACCGGCGGCCGGTCTACATTATTAAGTAGTCCCTCGACCAGGTCAGAGGCCGGGCACAGGTCTTTAAGACCTTGCTGGTATTGGATGCCGATGACCGAACAGCCGAATTCGTCCGCTATCCGGACAGCGGCTACATACATCTTGCACTGGCCCAGCACTTGCTTGAGGGTCAGGTCGGTCTTTTCGTTCTTCCCGAACTGGAACCGCATGCCTTTTTTGACCAGCCAGTTATAAACCTGCCGGGCCTCCTGGTCGAACACGGTCAGCATCCTGGCATACAGGGCCGACTGACTTAGCCGCTCCTTGAAAATACCCAGCGGATGCAAAAGCTCTTCGGGGATGATGGCGTTGAACATACCCATGCACCCCTCGTCAAAACAGCCCATGATGGCCTTGTTCTTCAGTAGGTCGCTGGCCACTGCCTTAGCCGCGGCTTTGGCCCTGGCCGGAATATTATATTCTTTAAGCGGATGGACATGGCTCAGGTCGTGTTTCACCAAACCTTTGGCGAGCCAGGACCTCAAACCTCTGAGGAAAAATTCATCCGTAAAGTCTTCGCTCCACAAAGAACTGTAGGGGATATTGGCCTTGGCCAGGCAGGCGCACAGGTTCAGCATCCCCACCAGGCCGGGCCACTGTCCGCTCCAGTTGGCTACCACCAGGATGGGGCCGGTGTGGGTGTAGAGACCGGGAAGCACATGGTGGCTGTATTCCCAAACCGCCTCAGCCACGACCAGAGGCGCGTCAACCGGTATCTTTTTGAAAACCTCCATTCCCATCTTCTGGCTGTGAATGAAACTGTGCTTTTCCACGGGGTCATAGCCATGCGCCCGCTGGACCGACCAGCCCTGGGCCCTGATAGCCGCTATAAGTTTTGATTCCATTGCTCTCTGGGCTGCTTCGCATTCCTGGTTGGCCGAAAGCCTGAGGTCGCCGTTGGCGATAAGGTAAACCGTCTTAGCTTGTTTTCTAGCCATACTCGTCCTTTTTTAAAATAGCCTGGGGGAAAGCTTGATCTTTAGCGTTTTGGCGTGTTTTTTCAGGCCTTTTGCGGTCAGGCCCAGGTCAATGGTATCCGTTGATTTAACCTTGGCCGAGGCCAGCAAAGTGGCCAATCCCATGGCCGAGGCCACGGTTCTTTTATCCGCCTGCCCCTTGTTGAGGAAAGGCAAACCTTTGGCCAGGCCAATGATGAGTCCGGAAACGAACGCGTCCCCTGCCCCGGCTGAATTGACCGCCTTGACCTTAAAGCTGGGGAAAAACTGCCAGCCGCCCGCCTCATAACCATAGGCGCCCTTGCTTCCCAGAGTTACGGATATCCTCACAGCCGGGTTGAACTTCCTGAGCAGCCCGGCAGTCCTGTGCAGCACCCGGCTAACCTTGGCCTTAGCGCTGACCCCGGCCAACGCGCTAGCCTCGTCCTCGTTCAAACACACCAGGTCTGTCTTGCTGAACATCCTCATCCTCAGAGCCTGCCTGGCTTCGCCTGAGGTGATGGCCGCGATGCGGAAAAACCTATACTGCTGAGCCAGGGTAAGAAGCCTCATCCGGGCTGCGATGGGCACTTCTGGCGCGGCCAGGGCTAGGCCGCGGCCGGTATACTTTTTAAAAACCGATAACAGGGCCTGCATGTCTTTGGGGGTAACCCGGGAGCTGGCGCTGTCCTTGGTCGTGATATTCCCGCCTGAACGGTCAGGATACAGGAAACAGGTGGAAAAAAGAGTAGGTACTCCGGGGATGGTTTTGACGCAAGAGGTGTCTATACCGGCTTTTTTCATCAGGCCCAGCAAATCCTGGCCTGCCCTGTCTTTCCCCACCGCTCCGGCCAGCACGACTTTGAATTTTTTTCCGAGCAGTTTGGCCGGATAATGGAGGATGATGTGGCCTTTGCAAAAATCATGGAAATTTCGCAGGCGTGCACCCCGGCTTTCGTTCCTGCCCAGGGTATGGTGGCCTTCCAGCTCGAAGAAATCGCCCGACCCGATGCCGCCCGTGCCGACCAGGCAGGCGTAGCAGGAGGACATTTTCAAAGCAGTTCCCATTCCGGGTGGACGCTGATGGGATGCGTGGCGGTCTCTATGGTCGCGGTGATGACAGCGTCAGGATGTTTTTGGAGCAGGGTCATGGGATATTCCGGCGTGAGGGGCCCGAACAAGGCGACCCGCAAAGCCGTCTGTTTCCAGGCTCCCGTGTCGCTGAATACCCTCACTTTTTTGGCGGACAGGCACTGCTTGATGCCCAGGGTGATGGACATGGGCGGCACGAACTGGTAAGCCGCGCCAAAAGTCCTTTGGGCCAGGGCCAAAACCGTGTCCCAGTTGTTGTCCTGCATCCTCACGGTCGCGTTTTTGAGGTCCTCGATATTGACCTTGCTGTAAGGGTGCCTGCGGGTCTGGTTGTAGGCCACATGACCGTCCTGCCCCCAGCCTCCCAGGGTGAAATCCACCGGGGCCTCTGCAATGCGCCGCTCCACTTCCAGGAAGGTATTGGGCAAAAGCCAGTGTCTGTGATACTCCGGTACGGCCAGGTCCGGATTGATGCCGCCGTAAAAATGCTTTTCCATGAAAGTCTTGAAATTGTAGGGGTGGTTCTTGGGCAGCAAACGGCCCTGCCAGTCCAAGCACTCGTCCATATGGAACACTTCGAGGTTCCTCAGGCTCACCTTTTCCTTGTTGACCAGGCGGGTAAAAGGCTCATACCAGCACGCGGGCCCGCAGGGAATGATGGCACGGGTCTGCTCGCCTTTTTTATTGTGCTTCTTGATCTCGTCCGCCAGTTCCCGGGCCATCAGCCGGCCCATGGCCGCGCTGTCCTTGACCAGCCTGAAAGGGACTTTGGCCTTCCGGTGGCCGGCTAGTTTTTTGGCTGGGATTTTGCACCACTCATACAGGTCTTTTAACAGGATGTCCGCCATGTTCTCTCCTCAGTTTATTTGATCTTGTAAAAAATGTTTTTGCGTTTGGCTGCCTGACCGTAAACATGATGGTAACGGTAGTAATACTTCTGCGCTTCCCTGGCCGGCAGGGGTTTGGGGTTGCCCAACAGCAGGGCCAGATGGCAGGTCTTGGCGATATCCTCTATCATCACCGCCGCCTTGACCGCAGCCACTGGGTCCTTGCCAAAGGTGAACACCCCGTGCTGCCTCACCAGCACTGCCGGCATCTGGGAGTTTTTAAGAGTTTCCCAAATGGCCCTGCCCGTGTCGTCCGGGTCTGAAGAGGCGAACCGGGTCACGGGCACGGTCTCGCCGAACTCATCCGCGTGGCTGGTCAGATAGACCGGCAAAGGCTTGCCCAACAGGGCGAAACTGGTGGCATAGTTGGAATGGGTGTGGACAATGCCGCCCAGGTCCGGCCTTTTGAGGTAGATGAGCAGATGGGAAAGCGAGTCCACCGAGGGCGCGTGCTTGCCCCCCACCACATCTCCCTTGCTGCTGACCACGACCATATCCGTAGGTTTTAATTTGTCGAAAGCCACGCCGCTGGGCTTGATGACCATGCACCTGGTCTTCCGGTCAAACCCGCTGACATTGCCGCTAGTCATAGTCACCAGGCCGTGGCCCGGTAAGGACCGGTTCATTGCGCAAACCTGTTTTTTCAGAGCTTCAAGCATCACGCCCCCCGTTTTGAAAATAAGATATCCTGATTATAACAAACTTTCCCTGCCGGGTCTTTTCCAGTCGCGGCCTAGGAATGAATTCCCAGCTCTTTTTCCAGCTCCCTGGCCTGCCCTGGGGTTTCGGCCCTGGTGGTCACAAAAACCCCGGTCCGGTCGAACCTGCGGCAGAAATTCACCACCTCGGCCGGAGGCAGGATCACCACCAGCCTTTTCCCCGCTTTTTGGATGCGGTCGTAAAGAGGGTACCATTGCGGGTCTTCCCACTGGGGCTTTCCTGCCCCAGGCACCCATTGGATACCGCCCAGTTCAGGGATGTCCAGCAGGGTATCCAGGTGCGGTATCTGACCCATTCCGTCCCAGTGGTAAATACTATGCTGCAGGAACCGGCACTGGTCCCTCAAAATGGGCCCCTCTATTTTTTCGAAATGTTTGGGTGAGATCATATAGGAAAAATCAGCCTGCAAAGGCGACCAGCGCTGGGGCGACCAGGGCCCCATCCAGGCCGCCGAAGTCCCCTCGTCGCCTTCTGCCCGGTGGAGCTGGTAGACCTCCTCGTAAGCCTGCTTCCACAGTTCGTTGATATGCCGGCAGGCCTCCAGGACCAGGTCCGGCTCAGCGGCCACATCCTCGAGAAGCTGGAGGCTCGTGCGCAGGGAAGAAAGGATATCCATGACCCCGCCCAGGTCAATGATGCTGATGGCGTACCGGTCTTTCCTGTTGCTCAGGAACATCCGGGACAGCTCCAGAGTTTTTTTCCACCAGTATTGCTCCGGGTCCAGCTTCAGGGACAGGATCTTGTCCCAGGCCATGGGTTCAGGAAGCTCGAACCAGCTGGTCTCGCCTTCCTTGCTGAACTGGAGGAAGCCCGTGAGGCAGGCCGCCAAAGAGCCCGGCCCAAAATTGGTGAACAGCATCGGGTAAGCGTCCCCGTAATAACCCTGAGCGGCAAAATGAGCGTCGAACTTTTCCAAAAGCTCCGGGAAGGTAGCGTTGCCGTCCTTGCCCGGTCCGGTCAGCCACTGCAGCAGCCACCACCAGGGGTCTTCGTTCAAGACCCAGCTGAATTTTTTTGGGGTTTTTGGGGCGTCCGGCTTGAGGCAGGTGATCTCCGCCAGGGGGCCGCAATGGGGGTCATTCCAAAAACGGGTGAATCTTTCTTTGGTGCGGGGCCAGTTAGGGGCCAAACCTGGTTCCACGAGGACTCCCTAGAACTCGAACAGTTTTAACTTTTTAAGCGCGCCAGCCCGATAATGCCTTTTTCCATCCCTGTATTCGTCCTGGTCCTCTTTGGTTTTGAGCTTGCCCGGCACTTCCAGGCTCATCAAATATTCCATGGTCCTTTTGAAATCCTGCTCTATCTTCTGGCAGGATAAGGGGTCATAGCCCCGCTCCATGCCGTAGAGATAGCTCCGCTCGTCCTTATAGGCCCAGTCCGCTTTGGTCCCCGCCTTGACCTCAGGGATCGTGTAAACGCCCTGGTCCACCAGGGCCAGCACAAAGGACCTGGCGGCCTTGAACTTTTCCGCCACTTTGTAGACCCTGAGCCTTTCCAGCACGGTCGCGGTCTTCATAAATTGGTTGCCCATGGTCCGCAGTTCCTTGGTCAGGCTGGCCAGTTCGCTGAGTCTTTCCTTGTTCTGGTAGCGGTACCCCAAAAGCTCGCTCCAGCGGTAAAAGGTCCTGCCCATGCGTTCCAGCAGTTGGGCCTGGTGGCCTTTGATGCCGGTCTCCTTGAAAAAATATTCGAACGAAGCCTCGGCTTCCTCAGGATGTCCGCCGTAAACATATTGCAGGTATTTCAAGGGATGGGAAATGGTAAAAGGCTGGTCCAGCATTTTGCCGTAGGTGGGTATTTCCTCCGGCCCGAAAGTCACCTCGCCGAAAGGGTCGTCCAGGTAATGCCTGGTCTCTTCTGCCGGCGTCTGGCCCCGCGCCCCCGGAGCCGCAAAAACAACCCCGAGCAGCAACAGCACGCACCCAAGTTTGATAAATTTCCGCAAAATGACTCCCGTCAAAAAAGTTTCTGGTGAATTTCATTCAATTGTAGCTGAAACTGGCCAACTTGCTACCCCGGTTCAGCGTCCTGCCGGTGTTGGGGTCAGGTCCGGCTGGGGATTGCCCAGATCAAAAAAGTCGGCCTCGACCTTCCCGCTCTGATACACGCTGTAAAGGCCGTATTCGCCTTTGGCTTGCTTGCCTAAAACAGTGTTGACCTGGTTAAAACACGGAGTGCCGTAAACTTTTAAGTGCCGGTGCACATTCACCCGGCCCGTGATCATCACCCGGACATTGGCGTATTTAATAAGGGTGGTCCAGGGCTCGTCCGTCTCCATGGGCTTGGATAGGTCCAGGGCGTAATCATCCTTGGCCGGCGGGACCGGCTGGCAGTAAATGACGGGCTTGCTAGCCGCTACCCGGTCCAGCTCTTGCTTGAGCCAGTCCATGGGCAAAGTGGCTCCGCAAATCCAGATAAAATGAATGCCCTTGTGGTCAAAGCTATAGGCCGGGCTGGCCTGGAATTCCTTTAGCCAGGTCTTGTTGGGCTTGAACTTTTTCTCGTCGTCTCCGGGCAAGGCATAGACCTGGACCTTGCTTTGGCTGGCCATCTCTTTGAGCCGAATCAAACTCTCCAAAGTCTGCCCGCTCCAGTCTCCCAGCACCAGGATAAAATCGGGCTTTTGCCCGGCCATCTGCTTGAGGCAGGGCTTGAGCCCCAGCCACTGCCCTGTGGGCGTCAGGGGCGTATAGGCGATGACCCCGAATTTGAACAGCAGGCTGTCCGTATCCTGCGCCCGGCCGATGGTTCCGGAAACCAGGACAACCGCAACTAACAATAAAATCACTGCAAGCAATCTATTCATATTCTCTCCCCTGCCGATTATCCTTAATTATCTTTCTTGCTTTTTCACCAGATGCGGGATTTGTTTCCAGTCAAACCCCAGCAGCTGGGCCGCAGTCCTGTCCACTTCCACAGGATCAAACCCGGCCACGAGCTTATTGACTGGAGGGTCGCATTGCCGTCCGCCCATATGATATTCCTGCAGGCCGATGGTCGCGTCCAAAACCGTCAGATCCGGGGTGCGGTAACGGTTCAGCTCAATGATGGACTCGTGCATGCGGCTGTGAAAAGCTGATTTTTTCCAGTGCCCGCCCTGCTGGTAATACTTGGGCGGGGCAAAGCCCATCATGTTCTTGAGCGTGCCGGTGATCTTGGCAAAGCTGTGGGCCTTGAGCACAGGCACGGAAATGACAAAATGGCTTAGGGCTATTTCCGGCAGATGGAACTCAGGGAACACCTTGCAAGACTTGTTCTTGCACAGCAGGGTTTTGGCGTGGTTTAAATCCACCAGGGGAACTTGCAGCCTCTGGGAAAGCTCGGTGTAACCCAGCACCTTGAAAGACTGGTCGGTCTCATGCTGGGCTGCGCCGCACCCCTCGGCAATCACTACTTCGGCTTTGGAGCAGGCCCGTATGTATTTAACAATAGCCTCGCAGCACTGCACCGGCGTGGTCACCGGCGGCGCAATGGCCTCTACCAGGTTGGGTTTGATGAGGATGGCCTTTTGCCTGGCCAGCACCTCAGCGCCGCCTATCCCATCCAGCGCTTCCTTGACGGACTTTTCGTAAGAGACGAATTCTACGATTTGCATAGCCATACCTATCTATTTTCGACCTAAATGGGCTAAAGTCAAATTCTAAATCGGTGAGTAGAAAGCATTGATAGTGGTGCTAAAATTGACGCTGGGCGGCTATTTCAGGCATACAGAAAATTAAAAAAGCTCCCTTGAGTTAATTCTGTTCCGGAAGAATTTACGTGACCACTACATACATTAAAAATTGAAATAAATTTAATGACAAAAAAGTGGTGATATAATAATTCCTAGAGTCATGCCAATAAACAACCCTGCTAATAAACCACCCTGCTTTGAGTCATTTGGTGATAACGATGCACCTAGTATGCATCCAATACCACCCCCAACAATGCCAACACCAACAGAACATAAGGATTTAACGATTAATTTATCCGTATCATTTGTTTGAGATGTTTGGGTTAACGTACTTGTAGATTGGTCGGGAATATTGTTCTGAGCTAGAACAAGTACACCCACATAATCATTTTTATTTTGGTTCAAATTCGACTTGTCAAATAGCCCTGCCTTACCCTTTTCTATCCAGATATCATCACAGAGGGCATGACTACCATCATCCGATTTATTCACAACCCCCTTTTCAATTATTCTCTGATTACTGGCAAGAGGTAAACCAGAATTCAATGCCAACGCCGAACCAGCTGGCAGTACAACTATTAATAATGACAACACTATTGATGTCTCTTTTGTAATTCGGTTAATAAATTTCACTTTTCCTCCACCAACCTAAAATCATTGTCAACTACCCCCTCATTTATCCTATTAATTAGACTTGTCGTATGAGTTACTACCTCTAGTCCATCACTGCCCTTCATAATAGTTTTTATCTTTACCGGCATCCATTTCCCCTTGATTTTTTCAATCTCCTCCACCTGTAGATCAACTACAATGTCTCCCTTACGGTTTAAAAACTTGGCATCCGTGATGAACCCTTTCTCAACATTTACAGTCCAAATCATAGGTGGCATCATCTCTGTTTCTTTTTTTGGCAATGTCTTGACAACACATATATTTTCTTCCGGTTTGCTGGTTTTATGGTCTATCTCAATATCGTAACCTTTCATCAATTCTTTCAGGCTTGTTCCCATATCCATATTGCCCTTGATCTGGTTCATCATGCTCACATCTGCCTTATGATGATGTGTAGTGTGTAACCAAATTCTTTCTGGAATAACAGAGGTCTAAGGCAAAGGATACCGCCTACTAAGGAGCTGGTCAATGCCAGCCAAGGAGGCGGAAACAACTACCCAAGCAGAGAATACATCCTTTCCAAGGGCATCTGGAACACAAGCCAAGGAAGTATTTTTTCCAGGCCTTAGTCCTATCAATCTAAGGCAAGCTTTTCTCCAATTTTATCAGCCTCCTCATTCACATCCAACCCGCGCACCAAGCCCTGGCTGGCCCAGGAATATCAGCCCTGGCCGGAATTGCTCGTTTTCGGCTGATAGTACACATCGCTGGTCGTGCCTTTTCGTTCTATCCTGGCCTGGTCCACCAGACCCTTCAATAACCGCTGGCAGGTCCTTTGCCTGAGGCTGAACCTGGCCGTGAGGTCATCCACCGTCGCCCTGCCTTTTTCCTCTATATAGAGCGCCACCTGCTCGCTCATTTTAGAGATGACCCTTTGCCTTGTTTTCCTGGGATGACCGGCCTGGTTTTGGCCCTGAGCCGGCCCAACTGCCCCGCTCCCGGGTTTAACAGCCTCTCCGGCCTGGCTCCCCGTACCGGACCCTTTCTGATCGTCCTCTCTCCCCAAATCCCCGGTATCCAGCATGGAAAGGACGAATAAAGCCAGCAAACGGTCTTTCCAGGGAATGGCCAGGGCTTTTTTGATGGCCTGCGCCTCTGTAGCCGCGGCCTGCGCACCAATGCTTTTGGCGTGAGCTAGGAACCGCTGGCTCAGCCATTGCAAAGGCGCCAGGATCAGGCAAAACTTGATGGTCAGATCAAGGAAAATAATGTTGTTGAAATCTTTGTCCCCCAAATAGAATCCGAGTGAATAAGCGCCCAGGATATGCAGGGTGAGCCAGAACAGGACCCAGAAGAACAAGGCATTGATGGAGATTAGCTCCTGCCAGCCAGGACTGGGCGTTTCCAGGCCCGCGCCAAACCGCGCCCAGGCCCTGAACTCCCGCCAAAGGACATAGAGGCACAGGAGGGTGATATAAATGACGAATAAATGGCCAATTTGGGAGAAGTCATTAATGACGTTGATATCATTCCCAAAAGACCTAAAAAAACCAGGGCAATGGGTAAATAGAAAGCCAGTCAGGCGCATAGAGCGGACTCTAAGAAGAATAAGGGCCAGATGCAGGCTGCCGCTCACCCAGACCAGCCTGGCCAGGGTGCTTTGGGGGAATTTGATGAGTTTAAACATGGGAGGCATTATACCAAAGGCTCCGTCTTGCGCCAATAAGGCAGCCTTGCCTTATCTCGCGCCAATTAAGGAGCGCAGGCAGGACGTTTTAACTATTACAGCTATTAAACAAATATAATATCCCTCTGGGCCATCTTACGCCAATAAGCCATCCACCCTGCATCCCCATCTTACGCCAATGAACTTACCTTGCGGCTGTTTTACCACTTGTCGTAATGGATGATCTCGCTCAGGGGCTTGCGGTTCAAGGTCCCGGTGTCCAGGGAATAGCCCAGCGGGGTCATGGCCAAAATCTGGATGCCTGCTGGCACTCCCAGGGTTTCCCTGGCCTTTTCTTCATTGAGCGCTCCCACCCAGCAGGTCCCCAGACCTTCGTTATAAGCGGCCAGGACCAGGTGGGTCATGGCAATACCCAGGTCAACCATGGCTTCATTAAGCCCGTCCTTGCGCACCCAAGCCTTGGACTGGTCCACGCATCCTACGATAATTACCGGCGCCGTATAAAACCAAATATTCGGATATGCCTCTTTTAATTTGGTCTTGACCTTTTCGTCCTTGACCACGATAAAATGCCAAGGTTGCCTGTTGGCTGCCGAGGGGGCTATCCGGACAGCTTCCAATATCCTTTGCAGGGCCTCTTCAGGCACGCTCCGGGTCAGGTCATATTTCCTGACGCTTCTTCTTTCTTGAATGACTTTGGTAAAATCCATAATAACCTCCTTGCCCGCCGTAGTTTTAACGAAGGCGGGCTATTAACTACCACTTATTATAATGGACGATCTCGCTCAACGCCTTACGACCCGTAACTCTTGGCTTTTCCAGGGAATATCCCAGCGGGGTCATGGCATAGACCCGGACCGGGCCGGGGATCCCCAGTATCTTTTTCACTTTGACCTCATCGAACATCCCTATCCAGCAGGTCCCCAGGCCCTCATTGTGGGCCGCCAGGATGAGGTGGGTCATGGCGATGGACAGGTCGCCCAGGCTGTAGTCGAGCCCGTCCGGCCTGACCCAGGCCTTGGTGGGGTCGCAGCAGGCCACGATGACCACCGGCGCCGCGTGGTCCCAATCCTGCAGATAAACCTCTTCTATCCTCTGTATGACCTTGGGGTCTTTGAGTACAACAAAATGCCAGGGCTGGAAATTGCAGGCCGAGGGCGCCGATCGTGCGGCGTCCAGTATCCGTTCCAGGACATCTGCCGGGACGGGCTTGCTGGTGTCGTATTTCCTGACGCTCCGCCTTTCCTTGATGACCTTGGTAAAGTCCATGACTACCTCCCCTTTATGCTTTAACCGACTTCACAATGCTTTCATCCGTGGTGGAGACAACCTTATAGCCCGGCTCCACGACCAGGAATCTTTTCTCGTCCCAGCGGCCCTCCACCATATCGCGTAAAAGTTTTGGGTCGCCTTGGAGAAAATCACATTTCCAGCCCAGCTCTCCAGCGCATTTCTTAGTATACTCCCGGTGGCTGGAGGTGTCCCCGAATCCCAGGTCCACATAAGCGGCATTGTTATAATTCTTGAACCAGGCCTGCTCAGTTTCCATCAGGTATTTGGCGTTTTCTTCCCCGTATTTCTCCACATATTCCTGGTATTTATTCTCCTGCCGCTCTTTGCCCGGCTGGGTGCCTGTTTCTATCCATCCCGGGCTGTACCAGTAAGTGCCGGGATGCTGGTCAAAATATTCCCGGTAACGCTCACAGGAACCGAGGAAAAAGGTCACGCAGTCATGCGCCCTGACCAGCACGAGTTTATTGGTCTTGGCCTGGAGCCCCTCCACGCCCCGGCTGCACAGGCCATAGCCTACCAGCACGGCATCGCAGGGCCTGGCCTCATCGCAGGCTTTCTGCAGGGTCTTCAGCAACAGCCCCGGTGTGTTATGCAGTCCCTGCTCTAAAAAATTAAAAGTGAACTCATGGGGCGACAGGGAGGCGAAGTAGCAGAATTCCCGCCACAGGACCTGGCAGGCAATGACATGGAATTTTCTCATGGGATAACCTCTTTTAAAAGGTCACGACTTCGGTGTCCCTGACCATTTGCTTCAGTTCTTTTTGCCAATTTTCCCCACCGGCTTTGCGGGCCAGTTCCACCGCGATATGCCGCGGACGGATGCCCAGCCCGGAATTACGGCTCAGACCCTGGATGCAAGAGGGGCAGTTGGTCAGCATCATGGCGCCCCCCGGCCTTTTTTCCATGGCGCTGCGGATGGCATCGGCTTTTTGGCCCAGCATCTTGTGGGATATATCCGGCCGGCTCAGCGCCAGGGTGCCCGCCTCCGAGCAGCAATGAGGCACGGCTTCCAGTTTGCACTCACAGCGCCGTCCCATAATCTCTATGGCCTTGGAATTGAACGAATCGTGGCACGGTTTGTGGTATAGATAATTGCCTCCCCCATCCACCCTGAGCCCGTATTCCAGGGCCAGTTGGCTGGCGTCCTTGACCCCGCATTCGAAGATCTCGTCCGCGGCCATTCCTTTCAGGGCCTCCATGCAGGTCCCGCAGCTCACGGCGACGCTGTCAAAGTTGAGGTAGCGGAACATCTCCCGGATTTGGCTGAAGATGATGGTGTCGTCCAAAACTTTGGAGCCCTGCTCGGCCCTCCTGGCGTTGACGCCAAGCGGAAAGCCGCAGCACAAAAACGGCGGCGGTAGGACCACCTTGATGCCGGCCTTGAGCAGGATATAGAGCGTGGCCTTGGAAATGTCCGAGTAGAGCCGCTCCGACCCGCATCCCGGAAAATAGAACACCGTAGCGGAAGTTTCCCGTTCCGGCGAGATGAGCAGGGACTGGTAGGACTGGCACTCGGGCAGGAACTTGTACAGCGTCTGGGGCGCGGGCCGCTGGATGGCCGTCCTCACGACCGACAAAGGCCAAATGGCCTTAAAACTCATTAAATTAGGGACAAAACGCAGCGCTTTGGAGGCCGCCCCCTGTGCCAGGCTACCCCACCGCAGGATGAACTTGCGGAACATGGCGTTGTAAAATTTGGACCGGCTGGTGAGATAGCTCAGGGTCATCCGGGTCAGCAAGCTGCTGTGCTTGAACTTGCGCGTCTTGAGGATCTCCCGTTCCAGGATGGAGACCTCGCCCGTGTCGATGTCCACCGGGCAGGGGGCCAGGCACTTGTGGCAGATGGTGCAGTGGTCGGCGATCTCCTCCAGATATTTGAGGTTCTCGTATTTGGTGGAATGGAACCTCTGCGCGTCATAAAGCAGGGCCTCGATCAGGGAGGCGATGGCCAGGTTCTTGTTGCGCGGATGAAAGAACATCCCCTGCCTGGCGTAGAACACGCAGCAGTTGGCCTTGCACCGGCCGCAGCGCACGCACTTGGATATCTTGTCCGCCAGTATCTCCAGGGACCCGTTCTGGATGATGCGGGCCTCCAGCTCCAGCAAATTGAATGAGGGCGTGAACACCCGGTCCGGGACCTCCAGGTCCGAGAGCTTACCCGGGTTCATCAGGCCCTGCGGGTCGACCTCCTTGCGGTATTGGTTGAGCTCCAAAAGCCGCTCCGGCTCCAGATGCTTGAGCTTGGTCACGCCGATGCCGTGCTCGCCGCTCACCACCCCGCCCAGCTCCACGGCCTTAGCCATGATGACATCCGCCGTGTCCGCGGCCCGGTGCATCATCTCCCTGTCGTTGGACAGCACCGGAATGTTGACGTGCACGTTGCCGTCCCCGGCGTGCATGTGGGTGGCGATCACGATGATGCGGTTACGCTCCTCTTTGAACACGCGGTCCATGCCCTGGTGGATGGCTCCGTAGCCCGCGAACAGTTCTTTGAGGGCCGACACCAGCTCCTTCAAGTACACGCTCTCCCTGAGCTGGCGTTTGCCGGCTTTACCCAGGCTTTCCATCGTCCGCAGGCACAGCTCCGCGGCCGGCCCCAGCTTGGCGCTGAGCGCTCCGTCCTCCTGCTGGCCGACGGACTGCTCCAAATACTCCTGGAGCCTTTTGATGGTCTGCTGGTGGCTGTATTGCTCCTCATCAATATTGAACTGCTCGATATACCGGCTGAATTCCGCCAAGACGGTCAGGGGCAGGACGATGTCCTCGTTGAGCTTGAAAGCGTTGGTGCGCCTGGAAATGGCCTCCAGTTTTTTGCGGTCCTGCCAGAAAAGCTCGGCCTCGGCCTCATCTTTGGCGCTAAAAAGATAGGTGTTCTTGTGGGGTTCCAGCAGGGCCGTTAAACGCTGCCTGCCCCGCTCCAGCTGCTCCGGCGTATGGCTGACCATGTCCAGGAGGACCACGGCGTTGGGCCGGCCCCCCCGGGCTGATTTGACCTTATAATCAATGGCCTGGATGTACTCCTCGTCAAAATGCTCCACGGAAAGCAGGGCTTCCTCGCCCTTGTTGATGAACTCCCGGGACAGGTCCAGGTTGACCTGGCTGGCCTCGTCCGGCGTGCCGAAAAATTCCAGGCAAAAGGTCGCCCTGGCCTCATAGGCCGGGTAAAGGACGAACCGGGCCGAGGTGATGACCCCATCCGTGCCTTCTTTTTGCAGGCCCGGCAAACCTTTCAGGGATTTGTTGGTGATGTCTTTCCATAGCCCGTTCTTGCGTATCTCATTGCCTCTGAGGACCACGGTAAAGGCGAGCTGGCCCGTGGCACGGTCCCAGACCTCGAACTTGACCTCGTCCGCCGGCAATATCTTCCTGAGGGGGTGGTTAACCCTCTCCACCCGCCACTCCTTGCCCCCGGGCATGGAGATGTTGTAGGACAGCACGTTGTCGATGGCCGTGCCCCAGAGCACCGCGGACTTGCCGCCGCTGTTCTCGGACAGGTTGCCGCCCAGGGTGCAGGCCCAGGCGCTGGTCGGGTCCGTGGCAAAGACCAGCTTGTTCTGGCTGGCCAGGTGCATGGCGTTCTCGGTGATGACCCCGGCCTCCCCTTCCAGGACCTGGACGTTCCTGGAACGGCCCTGCTCGTCCGTCATGACCGTCATCCGGATGCCCCGGATCTGGTTGAGCTTTTCCGTATTGACCATCACGCAGTCCGGCATGACCGGCACATTGCCTCCGGTAAGCCCCGTGCCCGCTCCCCGCGGGATGGCCGAGAGCCCCAGTTTGCCCAGAGCCACCAGGAGCGGCCCGACCTGTTCTTCTTTGGAGGGGGTCACCACGGCCAGGGGAAGGTATAACCTCCAGTCCGTGGCATCCGTGGCGTGGCTGACCAGGGTAAAGGGGTCAAAGAGCACGTTCTCCGGCCCGATGATGGAGCCCAGGACGCCCTTGAGCCTGCGGCGTTTGCGTTCCTGGCTGGAGAACTCCTTGGCCAGGTCCTCCAGGTAGGCGCGGCAGCGGGAGATGATGTACATGACGTCGGAGTTGCTGGCCGAGTTCTTTTCGATGATGTCGAGGTCTTTGGTGGCCGCGTCCCGGAGGGTCTTGAGCCTCTTGGGCGAGTCCGCGAGCTCCTGGGCCAAAAAGGGGTTGCGCCGCAGGATGAACATGTCTCCCATGAACCGCAGGAGCAGTTTGGCCGACCGGCCGGTCACCCTCTGGCTGCGCAGGCGCTCCAGGGCGTCCCAGACCCTGAAGTCGAACAGGATCTTGACGATCTGGGAGTCGTCCGCCGAAGTGTAGTTGTATGGTATTTCCCTGAACTTGTTCATTGTCTTTTTCCGTTCCGGTGAAAAGAGGTCAGCCCATCAACACGGCGTAAGCCGAGGAAATGACGGGCAAAAAGAACGTTCCAAAAATGCTGCTGTGGTCAAAAATGGGCAGCAGAAGGAACAAGATAAGGAACATCCCCCACTGCTCCACCCTCATCAGGCGAAGGACCATGGTCTGGGGCAGCAGGCTGTACAGGATCTTGGAGCCGTCCAGCGGCGGAATGGGCACCAGGTTGAAAAAACCCAGAACAAGGTTGAGCTGGACGCTGGCGATGCTGATCTCGCGGAAAAGCACCCATGCGGTCAAGCCCGTGTTGCTGTTCTGTTCGACCCACCCCTGGGTGAGCAAAAGGACTTTGAAAACCCCCGCGCAGACAAGGGCCAGTAGAAAATTAGCCCCGGGCCCGGCCGCGGATACCAGGATGGTATCCCTGCGGAAGTTCTTGAGCTTGGTGAAATTCACGGGCACCGGCTTGGCCCAGCCGATCATCTGGGTCAAAACCAGGACAATGGTCCCCAAAAGGTCCAGGTGGGCAAAAGGGTTGAGGGTCAGCCTCCCCGCCATATAGGCCGTGTCGTCGCCCCTCCAGTAGGCCATCATGCCGTGGGCGTACTCGTGGATGGTGATAGCCATCAAAAAGGAGATGGCCAGGGGGGTGTACATGAGTATGTATTCTCGCATGACGGATTCCTTTGCTTGCGGCCTGAAGCCGCTAAAAATTGCTTAATTATAGCACAGACAGGCCCGTCCGCTTAACGGGAAGGCCCCATCCGGCGGCAGGCCCTTACCCTTTCCAGGAGCGGCGGGCCGAAGGCCTCGCCATCCTATCCATTGCTCTTTGTCGCTTTGATCCTTTCCAATAGAGGCGGGCCGAAGGCCTCGCCATCCTATCCATTGCTCTTTGTCGCTTTGATCCTTTCCAATAGAGGCGGGTGGTTGTAGTGCACGAAAACGTAAAAAGGGTGCGGGGTCAGGTTGGACAGATTGTCCCGTGAAAGTTTTTTCAGGCATTCCACCAAAACCTCAGCCGGCGGCGCGGTCTGGGCCGCGAACTTGTCCGCTTCGAACTCGTTATGCCGGGAAAGCATGTTGATGAAAAGCGAGAGGATGAGTTCCAGCGGGGCGTATAGGAGGCCGAAAAAAATGAACCCGGCGTAGAGCGGCACCTTGTCCATGTAAAAGGCGGCGTATAGGCCCGCCTGGCTGAGGAAAAGGGAGAGCAGGAAGAACACAACCCCGCTGTTGAGGATGCTGATGGCCATGTTCAGCAGAATATGCTTTTTCTTATAATGACCGATTTCGTGCGCCAGCACGGAAACCATTTCCTGGGCCGTGTGCTTGGCGATCAGGGTGTCAAAGAGCGCGATCCGTTTGTGCCTGCCAAACCCGGAAAAAAAGGCATTGCCCTTACTGCTGCGTTTGGAGCCATCCATGACAAAGACATTTTCCAGGGAGAATTTCACAGACTGCGCATAGTTGAAAATCCCCGTTCGCAGTTCCCCCTCCGGAAGCGGGGCAAACTTGTTAAAGAGCGGCATGATCCAGGTCGGGAAAATATAGTGGATGAACAGCAGGAACAGGCTGGCCGCGGCCCAGGCCCAGAGCCAGGCCAGGGAGCCCGCGTAAAGGAAAAAGGCCAGGATGCCGGCCAAAAGAGGCCCGCCCAGCACAATGGTCAGCCCGATGCTTTTGACCAGGTCCAGGACAAAGGTGGCCGGCGTGGTCTTGTTGAACCCGAACCGTTCTTCAATGACAAAGGTATCGTGGATATCGAAGGGTAAGGACAAAAGCATATTGAGGAACAGGAGGACGCCGATATAGACCAAGCCGCTCACGATGACCCCGCAGCCCAGCCTCCCCACCCAATGGTCCAAATAATTGAAACCACCCAAAAACCAGAACAGCAACAGCACCAGGAGGTCAAAAGTGCCGCTCACTTGCCCCCAGCGGGTGCGCGTCCGGGTGTATTCCTGGGACTTACGGTAAGCTTCGTCGTCATACAGGCCCTTGAGCTCCTCAGGCACCTCAGCCCGCAGGGATTTCAGGTTCAAAAGGTCGGCGATGAGCTCCAGTCCGTAACTCAGGACCAGGGTGGTTAAAATGATGATGCTGTATATGTTCATAACTGCGTTCACCTCGGCAGACAGGGTAGCCCTGACTAATGGGCCAATCTAAGACTCAGGTCAAAAAGGGTTTTTACCAGAAAATCCCTGAGAAAATACAGGATCAGCAGGGCGAACACCGGCGACAGGTCCAGGCCGCCCATCGGCGGGATGATCTTCCTGAAAGGCCACAGGACCGGACGGCACAACTGGTCCAGCATCCTGCTGACCGGGTTCCAGGGGTCCACCCCGACCCAGGACAGCAGGACATAAGCAATAATGACCCAGCAATAAAGCCCCATCACCGCGTCAAGAAGCTTGGCCAGGGCCACGATAAGGTTACTGACTACGAACATAGTTCCTTATAGCCTCCTTATAATAAAATCCCCCTCTTCTGAAAAACCAGGAGAGGGGGATTTTGGTTTGCTTGACTATTTACCTTGGTCTTCAGTGGCGGCTTTGGCGGCCTTGCCCATCTTTCCGTGCTTCATGTCTTTCATGGGCATCATTCCTTTATCTCCCATGGGCCCCATTTCACCTGGATTTTTGCAGACCCCGTCCTTGCAGTTCTCATCCATACAGCCGCAACCGTTCTTGTCCCACCCGTGGTGCCACCCTGGATGCATCGGCCCCGCGACCAGGACCAAAATGCCCAGGCTCAGGATGATGCCGGCCACAACCCATAAAAGCACCGCCACGGCCGTGCCAAAAGTCTTAAGCGGTCCGCCCTCGACCTTGCGGTTCGCGAACAGGACGAAATAACTCACCGTCAAAAGCATCATGGTGGGAATGAGCGCCACCAAACCGACCATATGTCCCATATCTGTTACCTCCCTAGCCCTTTGGGGTTCAGCCCATCAGGGCAAAATTGCAACACTTAAGGATATTTTACTACTTTTTAGGCAACTCTTCCCTATTTTTTAGGTAAGCAAGGAGGGTTATTTTAATACGATGAACTTCTTCGGCCCTATCTTGGTGGAACCCTGGTAGGTGTAGGTGGAGTTGTATTTCATGCTGACCATGTACAGATAAACACCGGATACGAAATTCCTGACATCCAAAATGCTCGCCTGCGGACCTCCCTGCTTTTGCTCCTCTATAGTTGCTACCAGCTCCGCGGCTTCGTTATAAACCCGTATCTTCACAGTCCCCGGTCCTAGCATCAGGTAAACAATAGTCGCAGAATCACCTGTTGCCGGCGAAGGGTAAATAAACGAGGTGCCTATTGTGGGCGGGGTGGTAATAAAAGTCGGCGTGTTAGTAAAAGTCAACGAGGGCGTGAAAGTCATGGACGGGGTCTGAGTCTGCGAAGGCGTGGAGGTCTGGGTCGAGGTATAGGTCTGCGTCCCTGTCATGGTCACCGTAGAGGTCATAGTGACCGTAAAAGTCTGCGTGATGGTGGGGGTCTGGGTCGCTGTATTGGTCTGAGTGGCCGTGGCGGTCACCGTGGGAGTATTGGTCGCGGTGCCGGTCTGGGTCACGGTGCTGGTCTGGCTGGAGGTCAGGGTCTGGGAAGGGGTCAGCGTGATGGTGTAGGTGGCGGTCTGGGTAGTCGTGCTGGAGGCTGTCGGTGTCTGGCTGGAGGTCAAGGTCTGGGTCGATGTTCCTGTCGCTGAGGCGGTAGCCGAGGCGGTCCTGGTCGCCGTGTTAGTGCTTGTAGGCACAAAGGTGGCTGTCTGGCTAGGGGTCTGGGTGGATGTCGGCGTGGAAACCGAGGCCACCACATTGATGACCGCATAGTTAAAGGCGTAAAGCCTGGTGCCGTCGTCTGGCTGGAGTTTTTCCGTGGCTTTAAGCATCAAAATATAGGTCCCTACGGCGTTCATGGAAACCGTGGTGGAAAGGGCCGTGGGACTGCCCCAGGTCACCACTCCGCCAGTGGGGGTCACATAGCCGGGTGTGATGAAGCTGTAATCCGCGTAAGGATAAGGCGAAGTGCCGTACTGGCACCACTGCAGGGCCACGCCGTTGTTATAGGTGTCCGTGAGCGTGCCGTGCAAAGTGATCTGCTGGCCCACCGTGATGGTCTGGTTGGTGTCCGCGGTCACGGTCAGGGTGCCGGCTGTGCGCGGCCCGGCAGGGGCGGCGCTGGTCTGGATGATATCAAAGTTCGCCTGGGTCAGGGCATTGACGTCCGAAAGGTTGACGAACCTCGGATCAGGAGCATCCGAATAGAACATATTACTGCCGTTGTCCGCCACAATGGCCCCGTATTTTTTTAAGGCCAGAGCCACGGCCTGGGCAGCCGGGGACCATGCCCCGGGAATGGCAAAATTGGCCTTGAGCCTCAGGCGCTCTCCCATCCTCGGGTAATTTGAACCGGGCGGCTGGCTGCCCGCCTGGTGCTGGGCCGGGTAGACATAGGCTTTTTGCGAGGTATGGACAGTGATGCGGATGGCGTGTTCCACCATGCCCCGCTGGCACTCGTCATAGCGGATGACCGCCGGGAAAATGGGCAGGCCGGCCGCGTCTCCCGAGGTCATGCCAGCGCAGCGCATCTGGTTGCTCGTCAGGTCCCAGGCCGCCCCGTTGGAGGCCGTCCAGGTGCCCGTGCAGTCCGTGGCTGACCTGACCATCTGCCAAGTCTCGAACAGGTGCATATTGAGGGGGTCTACGGTAATGGAGTGGTGGTCGCCGCTTAAGGTCCCTGACCACAGGCAGTTCGAGTCCGCGCCTACGCCAAAGGGATTGGGCCAGGGTTCACACGGCTGGTCCGGCGGGACAGGATACGCGCCTGGCGTGCCGCCTCCTGCGCAGTTAAAACAGTCGCCCACGAACCGGTCGGAATCGCCTGGATAAAGGTTGAAGGTCACGTTGACTGTGGGTTGGGTGGGAGGCACGAAAATGAAACACATGTCATCATTATTGTGCATGTTCCCGGCCATATTGGCCAGGACGGCTGCGGAATTGGCAGCGACCGCACGGTTGGAAATATCCTCATTCCAAGCGCTGTCGGTGGGAAAAACCTGCAAGGCCGCCGACACCTGGTCGGCGACGGGAGCGATATCGAACATGGCCGTGGTGGTCAGATTGACCATGGCCGGAAGGATGCGTCCCTCTTGGTTGATATTCAACGCCTGGGTAAAAGAGGTTATGGACAGGATAAAGCAAATGCTCAAAAAGAGCTTGGAAAAAAGTTTCAAACCTGTGCCTCCCTGTCCATTCACATGCCATATAATAGACAAGTATTACTCCAAAAAGTTCCTTACCACTTCTCTTTATGCAGGATCTCGGACATGGCCTTGCGGTTCTTCGCGGCGCCGGTCTTGGTGGGATAACCGAGGGTCAGCATCCCCACCATCACGATTTCTTTGGGGATAACGAGAAGCTCCTTGACCTTGTCCGAATCCACGTGGCCGACCCAGCAGGTCCCCAGCCCCAGCTCCACGGCCTGGAGCATCATGTGGGCCGTGGCCAGAGCTATGTCAATGGGGTAGCACTTTTCCCCGACCTTCATCACATGGCCGTCCGTCTCCGCGCAGCAGATGATGCTGACCGGGGCCTGGCCCACGAAAACCTGTCCGCCGGCCGCCTCGCCCAGCTTACGCCTCATGACCGCGTCCTGGACCACTACGAACCGCCACTCCTGCTTGTTGCCCGCCGAGGGGGATAACCTCCCCGCCTCCAAAACCGCCTGGAGCTTGTCCGCTTCCACGGGTTTGTCCTGGAATTCCCTGACGCTCTGTCTTTTCAAAATGGCTTCTTTGACGTTCATAACCGTTCTCCTTTCCTGGGGGTCAGTTCTTGCCTTGTTGGTCTCTTATGAAATTCGCTATGGACCGGTCATAGGTCTTTTCGGCCTTGGGAGAAAAAAGGCATCCCGGCAGCTCACCCATCTCTTTGTGATAAACAATACATGAACAGCACTTTCCCCGGCGCTCGCAGCTGTAGGAACAGGCGCAGTTCCTTTGGTTAGCCGCCAATGAACATTCCATAACTTACCTCCTTGCGAAGTGGTCTTGAATTTTCTATAGTCATATATTATCTACAAAAGGGGTGCAAATGGAAACTATCGACGTGCAGTCCACCAGACGGCAGCAGGTCATCGACATCACCCGGCAGGTGCAGGGACTGATCACAAAAAAAGGCCTTAAATCAGGGGCCTGCGTGGTCTACTGCCCCCACACCACGGCTGCCATCTCCTGCAACGAGAACGCCGACCCGGACGTGAAAAGCGACATCATGAACTTCCTCAGCCAGACCATCCCCCAGGACAGCGGCTATGCCCACTCTGAAGGCAACTCCGACGCCCATATCAAAACAACCCTGACCGGCTTTTCCCAGACCTTTATCGTGGAGGACGGCGAGCTTCAGCTGGGAACCTGGCAGGGGGTCTTTTTTATGGAGTACGACGGACCGCGCCACCGCGAAGTTTGGGTCAAGTTCCTCGCTACCGCCTGATCTGGCCCCAGGTTTTTTTTAACGCTGTTTGTCCGCGAAATCGAGCAGCGGCCTGAGTCCGAACAGGGGCCCGCTGTGGGCGAAAGCAAGGATCTTGATCTTATCGGCCATGGGCTTAAGTTTGTAAGCCAGGGCTTTGATCGACTGCTTGCTCTGGGCCTGGTTCTCGCAGAAAATGGCCTTGCTGGGAGTGACCTCGCCATCGCTGCTGGACCAGCAGCTGTCTCCCATGAACAAAACTCCGTTGGCAAAGAACACCATGCTCCCGGCGGTATGCCCCGGCACGCTGTGCACCTGCACGCTGACCTTCCCCACCCTGACCGGTTTGCCGTCCTTTAAGATATTCGTGACCTTAAAATTGGAAGGCTTTAAGAGCATAAGGAATGAGAACAATTTGACGGGTTTTTGCAGGCCTTCGGCAATAGGCTTGTCCACCTCGGAGCAGTATATCTTGGCTTTGGGGAACAAAGGACAGGCGGCTGTATGGTCCCTGTCGCCGTGGGTCAGAAGCACTGCCTGGACATCCTCCGGTTTAAATCCTTTTGTTTGCAGGGCCGCCAGAATGGCTTTGCCTTGCGGGTCATTGCCCGCGTCGATCAGGGCGACCTTGTGTTTGCCGACATCGAACATAAAACAGCTCACGAAACCGTCCTTGATGGTCGTGGCAAACTGATTGAGCACCAAGCCGTCCGGGATGGGAGAATCCCCCATAAAGGTAACGAAAAAAATTGTCATTGGTAAAAGGATAAGGACCACTACTACCACAGCGATCCAGATAATTACTTTGACCATTGTTCTTTCCTCCTATTGTTGTTGAGGTTCAACCTACCCCTGGGTAGGAAATAGTTTACCTCTTAACCTCATAGTTTTGGCCTCTTTTTCGTTACAATTTGCTTTTAGTAGCCAGCACTGTATTGGCCATATCAGTAACGAATTTGGCCTTGAGCAGGCCTTCGTCCCATTCACCCTGAGCCGTGGAATCCCACACAATACCGCCGCCAATACCCATCTCTCCCTCTCCATTCTGGATTAGTAGGGTGCGGATGGGGATATTAAAACACATGTCCCGGCCAGGGGTAATGTAACCGATAGCGCCGGTATAGATCTTTCTCTCCTCCCCTTCTAGTTCCCTGATGATTTGCATGGCCCGCATCCTGGGCGCGCCGGTCACTGAGCCGGATGGGAACATGGCTCCGAACAGGCGGTAGAGCGGGATATCTTTTTCCACCCGGCCCGTGATGGTGGAGGTCATCTGGTAAAGGGTCTTGTACCCGGCCACCTCAAAAAGCTTGGGCGCCCGGATCTGCGTACCTACCCTGCCCAAGTCGTTCCTCAAAAGGTCGGCGATCATCACGTTCTCCGCCCTGTTCTTTGCGTCAAATTTGAGGCGGAACCTGGCCAGAATATCGGCCAGCCAGTTTTGGCTGCGGGGCCAGGTTCCTTTCATAGGCTTGGTCAAGGCCCGTTGGCCTGTTTTTTTCAAAAATAACTCCGGGGACAGGGAAAGGATATGGAAATGCTCGGTCTCTATGGCGGCAGGATACGGCACAGGCTGTTCCCTCAATAGGGCAAGATAGAGAAACATAGGATCACCGCTAAAGCGGAACAAAAGCTTCAGGCAATAGGTGATCTGATAGACGTCACCGACCGCGATATAGTCATGGATCTTTTGGATATTGGCTGCGTAACGCTCTTTCGAAATATTCAGGCGTAGATCAGAAAGCACCCCCCGGGGCAAAGCGGGATCCGGAACCGGCCACGCTTTTTGGGCCTCCTTATAAATGCCCACCTGCAACAGAGGAAAATCATAGGTCTTGTCCTCAGACAGTTTTTCCTCAAAACAATAGCCTGCCTCATAGGAAAAAAATCCGGCCGCATAATACCCGGCGGACAGGGCCTGCTCTATTTCCTGGAAACAATGAGCAAAAGCGGAAGGATGCCGGCAGGAAACAACGAATTGGGGATTTTGGAAAAAAAGAGGTTTGTTTTCAAAACCTATGAATACGTTCATGACCCTTCCCTCTGGTCTGGGTGCCCTTTTGATATTGCAGGGCTGCAGATCATGACCGTATCAGATTCAATTACTATACAATAAACTTACCGGCTTCCCACGCACAATAATTGTTTGAAATTATGAAATAATCAACAAAAAATGGAACTTTTTGAAATATTTAATGTCTAATAAGTGTTAAATAATACAAGGGTGAGGTGTGCCTTTTTAATTTCTAACTTATTAAATTGTATCACCGATGATTCTAACCCATTGCACTCACCAACGATGGCCAGGAACTGGTATAATTAACAGAAATTTAACAAAATATCAAAGAACTAGCGAAAAGCCGATTGTGGATGTGAGTCCACGATGGGAGAGCTATCCGCCTGACACACCCTGAGCGGAATCTTCAAACAGGGCAGGAACTGTCAGACACAGGGGTATACCGAAAGGTTCTTTTTTATTTTTTAGGAGGTGTCCCATAAGAAGCTTTTGCAATGGAAGATCCATACTAGCTGTCCTGCTAGCTCTGGCTTCCATGCTTTTAGTCACTTCCATGCAAGCCACCTGCACTCGGTCGGTCTATGTTTCTACCTTTGGCCAGCTGAATACGGCCATCCAAAACATCCAGAGTGGCGACTGTATCTACCTCAACCCGGGCGTCTACCATGTGACGGAGAACAGCCCGCTCAAGATAACCGGCGTCAATAATATTGTCCTCTCCAGCGCCACAGGCAACCCCGGCAGCGTGACCATCACGGGGGTCGGGTTTTGCGACGACGGTTCTGCCGGCGCCTGCTCACCCCATCAGGGTGAGCAGAACAACGATTGCCTGTGGATCGGGTGTTGCTCTGGCAGCTGCAACTCAATCACCATCACGGGTATCACCTTTACCGAGGACTGCTATGGCATCAAGGTCACCCCGCCGACCAACGACATCGAAATTCTTAACTGCCGGTTCATCAATTTTGGATACCGCTGTATTAAAGGAGTGGCCAGTGGTACTAATATTTTTGAAACGAACGGCCTGGTGCAAAACTGTTACTTTGAGGATAACAAGATCCCATCCTCCTGCTGGAATTCCGGCGGCGATTATATTGCCGGCATGGACATGATGTGGGACAACGGCTGGACCATTGAGGACAATACCTTTGTGAACATCAAAGGCTACGGGGGAGGCGCCCGGGCGGCTGTTTTTCTCTGGGTGGGATGTAAAAATTGTATTGTCCAAAGGAACAGGATGATCGGTTGCGACCGGGGTGTCGCGTTCGGCAACGCGAGCGGTTCTTTAAACGGCCAAAACCAGATCGCCCGCAACAACTACATCGTGGCCCCGGCCGATGACGCCATTGAGCTGGAGTCTGTGGACAGCTGCGGGGTTTACAATAATAGTTGCTATCTGCTGGATACATCCATCCGGGGTATCTATTGCGTCGTGGACAATCCCCATGTGACCAATACCAACATCCAGAACAACATGCTGAACAACCTGACCAGCAATCCTGCCTGGACTATCCAGACCACGGGCCTGACCTCGGGGACCGTGAATAACAATGACAAAACCGCCCCTTTATACGACTGGGTGGATCCCACCAACGGCAACCTGGATCTCACTTCTTTTGCGTCTGATGCCATCAGCCAGGGTATAAATTTGGCTGCAGTGACCCAGGATATTTACCAGCAGCCGCGGCCAAACCCGCCCTGTATCGGCGCCGACGAATATATCCCCCCACTCCGACCCAGACTTTTACCCCTTCTTCGACCTCGACCATTGGCCCGTCCGCTACCACTACATCGACCCCTTCGGTCACCCTGACCCCGTCTCTGAGCGGCACTTCCACTTCGACCACTACCATTACCCTGACCTCTTCGCAAACCGTCACCCCTTCCTTGACCGGAACCTCCACGCTGACCCTGACTTCTTCCCAGACGGCTACCATTACAGAGACCTCATCGCAAACTTCGACACCTAGTCAGACCCTAACCTCCTCTCAGACCACCACCCCTACGGTGACCGGATCCCAGACCGTGACCTCTTCTCAAACTCTGACTTCCTCGCAGACGGCCACCATCACCAATACTCCTTACTTCACCCCGATCCCCTCCTCCACGCCGACCCCCAGCGGCCAACTGGCCATACTCCAGCACATCCCCTATCCTGACCCGTTGAAGCAGGGCAGCCTGGTCACGATATACCTTGAAATGTCAGATGTGCCCGACAGCATGTCCTTGACCCTGTATACGGTCTCAATGCGGGAGATCCGCAAGAGCACGACCGTCTCCCTCAATAGCTCCACGGGCTTGCAGGTCGTTTACGAGGGCGAAGTGGCTAACTATGCCTGCACGGTCGCCCTCGACCTGAAAGACGACCAGAACCAGGACCTGGCCAATGGACTTTACTATTACCAGATACAGGTGACCAAAGGCCCCAAGAAGGCCAAGGCCATAGGTAAATTAGTGGTCACCCGATAGGCCGGCTTTGGGCGGCAACTGCCGCTGAGGCCTGCGCTCAGGAAGGAAGTCTTAATTTGAACTTATCTCTGCGGATTCTCCTGTGCTTGGTTCTTTTTTCCACCCTTAGCCACCTTCACGCCCAAACCTTTCCCCCTTTTGCCCCGGCCCTGCCGGCGCCGTTACCACCCATCATCAACGTAAACAACATTAACGCCCTATACAATGCGGTTAATACTGCGGCTTCTGGGACCACCATTTTAGTAGCCGACGGGATTTATAATCTAAATCCTAACTTGGGCGGCTTCATGGGTGCTCTGGATTTTAGAACACCTAATGTCACACTGCGCGGCGCTTCCGGGAACCGTGAAAAATGCATTATCACTGGAACCACCATGACGGATACCTCCGCTGCCAACACCGGAATAGCCATTAAGATAGAGGCCAACAATATAACCATCGCCAACGTTACCGTCTGCAATGTGTACTTTCATGACATTCAATTTCCGGACGCTGTATCTGCCAATAACGCCGATATCTACAACTGCTGGCTCAAGGACTCGGGCGAGATGCACATCAAAAGTTCCCAGGCCTGTACCGGCGTTTATTGCGACAACAATATCGTGGAGTGGAGCCGTCTCTCCTACACCACGACCGCCGCTACCACCCCTTATGGCAGTTGCTCGACATTCCCCTGCTATTACTATGACGCCATAGATGTCCATGCCGGCAACAATTGGATCGTCAGGCACAACTGGTTCGTGGACGAATACCCGGTTCCGGGTGACTGGGCAAATATGGATGGCATGACCAATCCGGCTATTCTTTTTTGGAACGGCTGTGAGAATCCGCTCGTGGACAGCAATGTTTTCATCAACTGCAGTTCAGGGGTCGCCTTCGGGCTCAACCAAAATAGTGGCTGCTTTACCGGGGGCGGTTCCTACCGCACTACTGACGATTGCCATGGAGGGATCATCCGCAATAATTTCTTCTACCGTGACCCCGCCCTGACCGGGGACGTTGCCATTTATGTATGCGGCGCCCCCAACGTTACTGTGGTGGGCAATACCATTATCCAGCCCGATGAGGGCACCACAGCCCATGGAGGCGACGATATGGAAACTAATTACAACAACACTAAAAACGCTTATATTGTCAACAATCTGTGCTGTCTTACTCCCGTTGTCAACCGGAGTGGCTGTGCTAATTGCACGGAATTTAACAATATAACCGGAGCCACCCTCGGTTGGCTCGTCAATGGGGGTGCCAATATCACCATAACGGGAGATTGCCATCTGGTTGCCTCAGATACCCTGGCCATTGACCAGGGATTCCCCCTGGCGGGATGGGACGACTTTGATATTTTTGGGAATTCCCGGCCACAAACCTGCTCCTGTGCCTGTTATGATATCGGTGCGAATGAGTATATTTGCGGCACCAGCACCCCGACCTATACGCGCACAATGACCTATACGCCAACAATGACCTCCACGCCTGCCCCGACATCCACAGCCACATTGACGCCAGCACCACCCACGCAAACGTCCACGATCACCCTGACGTCTTCACAAACATGTACGGTAAGCCAAACCTATACGGCTACAGAGACAGGGACGCCGGTCACCGGGACACCTACATCCACATCCACGGCCAGCGGTACGCCGACCTTTACATCGACAATCACCCCGACCCAACTCCCCTTCACGGCAACCCCTCTTTCCAGCAGCACTCCCACAACGACCTTCACACCGACTTTTACACCAACAGCCTATATGAGCTTGAGTATTATCAAACTGCTGACCTACCCCAATCCGGTGAAGAACCAGAACAGCCTGAACTTTTATATCAATCTCAGTGACATTCCGGATCGGATCGACATCAAGGTTTATACGACAGCCGCGCGATTAATCAGGGTCATGAACTCGGCGCAGACCAAGGCGCCCAACGGGGTTACTCTGGTAGAAGATATCTACAATGAGTGTACGTTTGCCTATTCCATTCCCTACGACCTTACAGATTGGGAAGGAAACTGGCTTGCTGACGGTATGTATTATTTCGTGGTCGAAGCCAGGAAGAGCGACACCACTGTGCGGGGCATTGGACGCTTTACCATACTGAAGTAGCCAAACTATTCTCAAAAGTTTAATGGAAGAACTGGTCCATGCTTACATCTGTTTCTCGCAACCTAAAATCATAGAACTCCATTACAAACCAATAAATTTGCCTGAAAAAGTTTCATGCTGAAGGAACGCTGTTTTTTCTACTTCGAAAACCCTTGCTAGTCGTTTCAGATAAATCGGATTTTCCAGGGTTTGTTTCTCCGGTGAATCCGTGATTTTGCCGACCGGCTTGCCTTGGCAGTGGGTCATCTTGATGACGACCTGGATGGGCTGCAGCCCCATGTCATTGGTCAGGTTGGTGCCGATACCGAAAGAGCAGTGTAACTTGTGATGGAATTTCTTGTAAATGCCAATTGCCCTGGGCACGTCCAACCCGTCGCTAAAGACCGCGGTCTTGGTTCTAGGATCAATGCCCAGCTTGCGGTAATGCCTGATGATCTTAGTAGCCCAGGAAAACGGGTCGCCGGAATCCTGCCTGAGCCCGTCAAACCGTCTGGCCAGTTCCCCGTCAAAATCCCCCAGGAACGCATCCACCCCGATGACATCGGTCAGGGCGATCCCCAGCTTGCCCTGGTATTCCTGCAGCCAGGTCTTCAGGGCGAACTTCTGGCTCTGCCTGATCCCCACCAGGGCCTGGGGCGCTTCTAAAAATTCATGCGCCATGGTCCCCACCGGCCTCAGGCCATATCGCCAAGCCAGCAGGATATTGCTCGTGCCGCTGAAATTCCGGGGTAGTTCCTTGGCCAGGGTTTCCACGACGCAGGCCTGCCACGCCCGGCTGAACCTCCGGCGCGTGCCGAATTCGCTGAATTTGAAATCTTCGGCCTTGAGCGCCTGGATCATTTTGACCTTGTTGGCCAGTCTTTTCTCCCCCTCCCGCCAAAATCCTTTTTCCTTTTTTCGGCTCAGGGACAACAGGTGTTCGTAATAACAGCGTATCACCGCGTCCAGCACAGGGACTTCGAACAAAATGGTGCGCAGCCAAGGGCCTTGGATCAATATCCCTAAGCCTCCGTCTTTGTCCTGGCTGATCCGGATATGCCGGCATTTGAGCTTGAACCCCCTGAGGAAAGCAAGGAAATCATCACGGAAAAAACCGAGGCTTTTGAGGTGGTTGATTTCGGCATCCGTGAGGGTCAGCCCGCAAAGCTTTTCGATCTCGCGGCGGACCGCTCCGACGATGGGAGAAAAATTCACGCCCGGTGTACGGCAGCGGAAAGCGAACCCCGCGTCCACTTCGGGGAAACGGCGGTAAACCACCTGCATCATGGTGAACTTATAAAGGTCCGTGTCCAGCAAGGAATCTTTGAGGGCGGGCAGAGCGGATTTCATCTCAAGCCTGGCTGAGTTCTGAGGAACTCTGGACGATCCGGGCGCCCCCTGACCGCATCTCTTCGATTGCTTTTTGGGTCGTATCCGGGCTGATGCCGCGGCAGGCGGCCAGGTTGACAACAACGCTGAACCCGGCTTTTAAAAGCTGGAGGACGGTGTTCTTGACGCAATAGTCCGTGGCCAGCCCTCCCGCAAGAATGGCCTTGATCCCTTTGATCTTTAGGAATTCGATCACTCCGGTGGACTGGCGGTCCTTGAGGTCATGAAAACAGGCCCCGTAGGGGTGCATATGGTTTTCCACCCCTTTATAAACCATAAAATCATACTCCTCAGGGGCGGGCAGCCCGTCCAAAAGTTCATGGCCCCTGGTCCCCACTTCGCAGTGTCTATTCCAGCGGATATCGGAGTTGGGTAATCCCACCTGGGAATATTGGGGCTTGTCCGGCGTGGCCACCCAGACCGCGTTGGGGTTATGGCAGTCTTTGGAAGCCACCCTCAGGCTGGCCAAATGGGCTTGCCGGTTGAGCTCTTCTCCGATCTTTTCCCCTTCCGGTACCGGTAGTTCATCCGGGCAGAGCGGGGTAAAACCTTTTTGGCAGTCCACGTCAAAAGCTGCTGTGGTGCGCTTGTCGATTTTAATGGCCATGGTGCTCCCTCAACTTCTTAAAATAAGGACATTCTCTAACATCGGGATAAATCTCGGGGAACTGCCGGTAAAGAACTAATTATTGGGGAGGTTTTTTTTCTTTTCCAGTTGATCCTTGATAGCACTGATAACCGCGTTGGCTTGATGGGTAACCCTCGGTGGCAGCACTTCATGGGTCAAAGGCACCGGCATTTCAGGACCATCCTCGCTCATCACGAAAATGACCCCCAAAGAACCCAGGATATTACCAAACTGATTTTTTACTGGGAAAACCCTGACTCGTAACCAGGAAAAAACAGCTTTGTCGCTTTTAATATTGAGGTCAAAGGGTTCCACGGGAAGGTCCAAACCATCTCTCAAAGCCGGCAGCAGAGGTTCTAACACTTCCACATCCTTGATCTCACGATCCAAAATATCCCTGCGCTTGGTGCCGAAAACAGCCTCGGCATCCTTGTTGAAATATCGGACCCTGAAATTGCTGTCCATCATGACCAGGGCCACGGGTATGGCGCCCAGAACACTCTCAAAGAACTGCGACATGGCCTGCATGTCCTCCGAGGTCTTTTTGAGCTTGTTCGTCAAAGCGCCTTTGCTGGCCTCCAAGGTCTTGCGCCGCACGATTTCCACCTGGGTTTCCTGGACCAGGATGCTGGAATGCAGGCTGAGGATGAGGATAAAGGGCAGTTCCAGCAAGTCCTGGGGTTTGACATAATCAAACCCTTGGGGAGTATAGATCTTGCAGGCCAAGTACACCCCGGCCACGACGACCGAAGTCAGGCAGGTGTACCAGAATTTTTGGGCCACCGCCGCGATGAAAATGGAAAGGAAAATGGCCGCCAGAAGAAAACTCTGCACCTGGTTCATCACCCAGAGGGACAGAAGGATAAAACTAAGGTCGAAAAGGAACATGATATAGCAGAATTTCAGGCCTTCGAAAAACCGGGACGGCAGCAGCGCCGTCACGATCTGGCTCCCGAGATAAACGACTGCCAGTACTGCCGCGACCCAGAGAATGGCCTGTCCCTCTTGCCAACGGATGAAAAAATCCACGGCCAGCCACAGCAGCACCACCCAGCGGATGGCGAAAAATCTGCTCTTTCTTTGGAGGTCTACGACTTCTCCTTCAGTTTTCTCCTCTGACATTTCCGCTCTCCCTTTTCTCTAGGCCTGGAAATATTCAACCCAGTTAATAATAGGTGATTTATCAGGGTTTGTCACGCCTGGGGGTATCACCGGTCAAACGCGTCCCCCGAAGATCCCGCGGCCGATCCGGATTACATTGGCTCCCTCGGCCAAAGCCGCCTCAAAATCATCGGTCATTCCCATGGAGAGATAAGGAAGGGACAAGCCAAGATTCCGTTCGATTTTTTCTTTTAATTCGCGCATTTGCCGGAAATAAGGCCTGGCCGACTCAGGGTTTCCCGTCAAAGGAGCCACGGTCATTAGCCCCGTAAAAGATAGGTATTTAAAGCCAAGGGCTTGGCGTAGCAACTCCTGGGCCTGGTCGGGCCTGACCCCGCTTTTGCTCTGCTCGCCGGCAATATTGATTTCCAAAAGACAAACGAGCTTTTTCCCCAGCACTTCGGCTTCCCTCTCCAGCATCTCGGCTAGCCTCAGGCTGTCCACGGACTCAATCCAGTCAAAAAGTTTGACCGCCATTTTCACCTTATTGGTCTGCAAATGGCCGATCAAGTGCTTTTCCACGCTGGCCCCGGCCAGCAGATCGAACTTTTGCCTGGCCTCCTGGACCCTGTTTTCCCCGACCGCCGTGACTCCCGCCTCAAGGGCTTCTTTGATCCTCTCCGCGGGAACGGTCTTGGTCACAGCCACCAGCTTGACCTCCCGGATGGTGCCCTTTTTTATCTTTGCCTGGAGAACGGACAGGTTCTCTTTAATCTGGCTCATAACAGCCCCGCGTAAGCGATCATGCGGCCGGCCTTGCCCTGGTCCCGGCGGTGGGAAAAGAAAAGGTCTTTCCTGCAGCTCGTGCACAACCCCGTGCTGAAAATTCTTTCCTCTTTGACTGACATATCCCGGAGCTGCCATACGTTGGCCAGGATCAGGTCCAGCCGGGGATTAACGTAAGAGGGATGGGTGAACAAATTGTCCGCGTAGGGGAAATGCTTTTGGAAAAGGGCCACGACTTCCGGGCCGACCTGCAGACAGCATTTCCCGATGCAGGGACCCAAACCGACCAGGCAGTCGCTGAATTTGGTGAAAAAATGCTCTTTCATAGCCAGTAAAGCCTGCTGGCCAACCTGCGCCAGGGTACCCCGCCAGCCGGCGTGGACTTGGGCCAGGGCTTTGTGCACGGGGTCGTAGATAGTGATGGGCAAACAGTCGGCAATGGACACCGTGAGCAACACACCCCTTGTTTGGGTGATAAGCGCGTCCCCTGTGCCGGCGTTAATCGTTTCGCCCCGCACGGAAAGCACTTTGCAGCCGTGGACCTGGTCCATCTTGACCAACCGCTCCGGCGGATACCCGATGGCCTTGGCTAGCCTTAGCCGGTTCTCTTCCACGGACTTTGTCTCTGCCGGGTTGTCGGAAACTTTAAAGGACAGGTTCAGGGAATCATAAGGAGCCTGGCTCACCCCTCCCACCCGCGTGGTATATCCATGGACCAGGCCGGGAACCTGGGAAAGTTCGGGCAGGTTGACGAGCGTCAACCCGTTGGCCTGCTCCAGCTCAAAAGCCGTCAACACCCAGCCTCCTTTTGGTCAGTGGCCGTCAGGACAGGTGGAAGAGGGGGTGCATTGGGTTTTGGCCGGATGCCCAAAACCAGTGGACTGGATGACCCCCATCATGTTGATGATGGTGTTGATATCCCCGGTATCGCTGGAATCGTGCTTGGCGTGCTTGCAATGGTCGTTGAGCTTGGCGTACACCCTTGCTTTTTCTTTTTCCAGCCATTCCTGCTGCTCCTGTGTGGCAGTTGTTATTTTGGCCTTGAGCCCTTCAATCTGGTCCGCGCGCTGCTGGTTCACGCTGTAACTATCCGCGATGGCCTGCTTGATGGTGTCATTGAGTTCCCGCTGGTGGGTCAAAAGGTCCATGTCCTCTTCCGTGATATCGGTGTCCGGCAGGATGTTCCATTTCTTCTCTTCCTCCTGGTCTATCCTGGCCGTCATTAACCGGGAAAGGTCCTTGTAGGACTGGGGATTGTTCTTGTCCATTTTCTGGATCTCGTCCTTGATCCAGTCCCCGCTTCCCTTGTGCTGCTCAGGGATGAGGTCCTTGACCGCTCCGGCTACATCCTTTAGCTTCATCACCTTGGACCCCGCAGCGCCTACGATAAGTTCGCCTCCGGCCTCGCCTCCGGATTTAGCCGTATCCAGGGCGTCATAGGTCACATAGACCAGCCGGCAAAAGGCTTTGACCAGGTTCTTTTTGATGCCCTGGGACAACGCGTTCTGGAAATCCTTCATCTGGAGCCGCTTTTGGCGGTCTGTCTCCATGAGCGCCGAAAGGTAGGCTATCTCCTCGTTATATCCCCTGATGTCAATGCCGTTTTCCGCGTACTGCTGCGCGTCCCAACTCCGCTCGCCCACAGGTATCCTGTCATCTATGTCTGAATATTTTATCCACTCTTTCTCAAAAACCTCCTTGTCCACGCACTGGTCCTTGTCCAGGATCGCAAAACCGCTCCCTGTAGAGTTTTCCGCTCCCTGGGTTTCATCCGGTTGGTAGGGCCCGTTGTCCAATTGTTCGTTGGTGACCTTAGCCGGGGACTGTCCGGGATTTGAATCCTCGATCTGCTGGGCCATAGCCGTCGTCCCTGCCCAAAACCCTACTGCCATAAAAACAAATAAAGTCCTTTTCATAGGATCCTCCCTAAAAAAGAATAGTCATCTAAATCATTACCACAAAAACTGTTTTTCCTCCACCAGCCAGTATTACTGCTTTCCCTTCGGAAAAAACCCAGATTTGGCCTTCAATCGCCTTTGTTATGTACGTTTCCGCTCGAAGGCGATCGCGTCAAACAGTCCGTTTGACGGGACATTAAATTCTAAACCTTGAACATTGAACCTTTTTTACCCTTCATCTGCTTCATCATTTTTTGGGCCTCAAAAAACTGCTTGAGCAGGCGGTTGACCTCCTCGACGCTGGTGCCCGAACCAAGGGCGATGCGGCTGCGCCGCCTGCCGTTGATCTGGCTGGGATTGTTCCTTTCGAATGGCGTCATGGATAGGATCATGGCCTCGGTTTTTTTCATCTGTTTCTCGGCCTGCGCCTCGTCCACCTGGGGCATGGCCTGGCCCATTCCGGGTATCATAGATACCAGGTCCGACAAAGGCCCCATTTTTTTGATCATCCGGATCTGTTTCATGAAATCGTCCAGGGTAAAAGCGTCCTTCCTGAACTTTTGTTCCAGATCCTCGATCTCCTGCTGCTGGACCGTTTCCTGGACTTTTTCCACCAGGGACAGGACATCTCCCCTGTTCAAAATGCGGCCCGCCAATCGGTCCGGATAAAAAGGTTCCAGGTTGTCCGCCTTTTCGCCCATTCCCGCGAACCAGATGGGCACTTGGCAGGTGGTGGTCACGGAAAGGGCGGCGCCGCCCTTGCTGTCGCCGTCCAGTTTGGTGAGGATGACGCCGTCGATGCCCACCTTTTCCTTGAAAACCTTGGCCTGGTTGACCGCGTCCTGCCCGGTCATGGCATCTAAGACCAAAATGACGTAGTGGGGCTTGAGTTTTTCCTTAGCCTCCACGAGCTCAGCCATCAGTGCTTCGTCCACATGCAGCCTGCCGGCAGTGTCCAGGATCAGGATTTCCGCGGCTTTTTTAGCGGCCTCTTCCCTGGCCAGGGCTGCCACCCCGACGGGCGTGCTGGCCAAACAGGGGGTAAAAGGGATGTCCATCTGCTTGCCCAAGATCTCCAGCTGGTCCTGGGCCGCGGGCCTTTGCAGGTCCATGGAAAGCAAAAGCACGGTCTTACCTTTTTTGTTCTTGTAGTAGTGGGCCAGCTTGGCGCAGGTCGTGGTCTTGCCGCTGCCCTGAAGACCGACCAGCATGAAAACGGTGGGAGGCTGGGAGGCCAGATAAATCTCGGCCTTATGCTTGCCGAGGAGTTCGACGATCTCGTCATGGACGATCTTGAGGAATTGCTGTCCGGGGGTCAGGCTGTCCCAGACCGCCTGGCCTAGGGCTTTTTGCTTGACCCGTTCCACGAACTCCTTGACCACGGAGTAGTGGACGTCGGCTTCCAAAAGCGCCAGACGTACGTCCCTGAGGGCGTCCTTGATGTTCTTTTCGCTTATCTTGCCCTGGCCTGAAAGGTTTTTCAGAAGGCTCTGGAATCGCTGGCTCAGGACCTCGAACATGGGCTACCTGCCCCAGGCCTGCTGGCCGCACTTCCTGAGGCCGTCGATGGTGCGCCGCATGTTCTTTTGGGTGAAAAGAAAATGGCCCACCACAAAAACGTTGGCCCCCGCTTCAGCGGTACATTGGGCTGTTTCATAATTAATGCCGCCGTCCACTTCGATATCCCCGGGATAGATGGCGCGCAGTTGTTTGATCTTGGGCAGGACGGCCTTGATGAATTTTTGGCCGCCAAACCCTGGTTCTACGGTCATGACCATGACCTGGTCCGCCAGGGGAAGCCATTTTTTTATGGCGGATAAAGGCGCCTTAGGTCGCAGGGAAAGCCCGGCCTTGGCTCCTGTGGCCTTGATGGCTCTTAAGGTGGCCCCGACAGAGGAGCAGGCCTCGGCGTGCACGATCATATGCGACGCACCGGCCGCCCTGAAACGCCTGACATACCGGATGGGTTCCTGGATCATCAGGTGCACGTCCAGCGGCCTGACGGCGTATTTTTTGAGGGAAGCCAGCACGGGCATGCCGATGGTAATGTTGGGCACGAACAGCCCGTCCATCACGTCCACATGGATGTAATCAGCCCCGGCTTTTTCCGCCCTCCATACTTCCTGTCCCAGGCGGCTGAAATCAGAGGCCAGGATAGACGCGGCGACTTTGATCTTCAAGGATTCCTTCTTCTTTGGCAGAATTTAGAGCCACGAAGGCCCGGAGGCGGCTACGCCTCTTGGATGAGATTATATCAGGAAGGGTTAGAAATTTTTGCCGAATAGTTTGGTGATAAAAAAGTCCCTGTCGCCGCAGGTCTTTTCCACCTGCGGGTCTTCAAAAGCCTTGGCAATAAGCTCCCTTACATGTTCGGGATTTCTGGTATATTTTAGGATGTTTTCCTTGGCGATCTCCGGCTCATAAAGGGCCACATGCATGAGGTTGAGCCCCACGGTGAACTCGATGCTCTGGAACATGCAATAGCGCAGTAGAATACCCACCTTTCTTTTGGATAACCTGTAAGGCGGGGTCAGGCCGTTGGCCATGCTGAAAAAGAAATCCATGTAGTCCTTGACCGCCTCTTCCCTGCTGGCGCCGTCCGCCATATCCGAAGACACGGCCATGGTAAATTTCTTTTCCGCCCCCGTCCATTTGACCTGGGTTTTCTTTTCTATCCTGCCGGCGTATTCGCCGATAAAAGTGCCCACGTTCATATTTCCGCGGTAGTCAAAAAGGTCGTCCTTGCTCAAGTACTGGCCGCAGGCCCTCAGAACCAATATCTCCACCGGGGTAAGAGAAATTTTAGGGCCCTTGAGGGGGGAATCCCCGCTGACAAAGGATATGACGAATCGGTCGTCAAAAAATTCCACGTAATTACGTACCGGTTCTATGAGAATGGGGGGCACGATGAAATTGCCGTAATCGTCCTTGGGAAAGACATTGATATGGATGGCGCCGATCTTTTCAATGGCTGCCACGAGGTGCATGGGCGTCACCAATCTGTCCTTGGGTGTTCCGTCAAAACCTTTCCACTGGTCCGCGACCAGGACACGGGACGCGCTATAAGGCATCTTGTTCTCGTTGGCTTCCGCGGCGCGGACTACAAAAGACGCCACCGTGTCGGCATCGATCCTGATGGTGTCGATGACCTGGGGGTCGAATACAGTCGTGGCCTCTGAACCGGAGGCCAGTTTTTCCAGGTCTTCCAGGCAGCGCTTCACCTCTTTGAACTTGGACTCAATGTTCTGGCCTGCTTTGACCAGCTCCTGGCCTGTGGCCTCCAGCTGGCTGCCCAAAGAAGAAACGGAATTGATGAGCGTCGGCAGTTTATCCCCAAAGGCATTCCTAACTTTTAATTCGGCGGCAGAGGGGTCGCCAGCTTGGCCGGCCAGATCGCTGAACTTTTTGAGCATTTCCACATTGAATTTCAGCCCCCGCAAGAGCTGTTCATCCCGCACTGAGGCAAAGCCGGCCACAGGTCCGGCTTCCAGGCCAGCCAGTTGTTCTTTGAAAGCGGCGGCCATGGTTTCCAGCCGTTCTTTGACCTTTTCCTTCATCTGGCCCGCGCCCAAGGGAGCAGCGGGCTTGGGCCGGCGCCGGTTCTGCCGGGGGTCCAACCCAACGACCTCGCCCCGGGCAATGGCAAAGACGCGGTCTTCCATGTCCAGGATCGGGGCTGCCCAGGCGGGCCTTTTCTTCTTTTCCTCGCGGGCATTGACCAGTAATTCATACATATTGGGCGACATGAGGTCGACCTCAAAAGATTTGCCGTTTTGGTTCACCTTAATCTTGGAGCCAAAGGCACCGGTGGACAGGAAGATCCATTGGGCATCGTTGAGATCAGGGAGTTTTTGGGTCAGAAGCCATTTTTGCAGTTGGGCGAAAGCAGCCCTGAGCTTGATGGCTTTGTTCTGGTCGTCGTCGGAATGTTTGGAGGGTGCGGCGTACACGGCCAGGGCGTCCTGCACCGTTTTGACCATCTCCGGGTCCGCGCCGGCTATCACTTCTTCAAAAGCGTTCAGTCCTTTTTTATCTAACACAGCTTTTCCTTCCTCACAGGGGTAAAAAATAAAAAAAGAACATTTCGGTATGCTCCTTGTTCCTTAAACGGCGTTGTTTTACCGGAGACCTGAGAACTTCCCCGCAACCCGTTCTTTAAGCTGAAAAAGCTTTGTGGCTTTTTTCAGCAGGAGGTTAGCTTTCCCACCCAGACTTTCATCTGAGCCGGCTTTTCGCTTGTTCTTTCTATTTTCCCGGCCGATTCTAAAAATGATTGACCGGGTGTTTCAAATTTGAGTATTTTACAACAATGCTCGAACTTGTCTAGATGTTTTTTAGGAAAAAACGAAAACTGGTACTATTTTTCAGAGGAACGGCTCAGCTCGTGATCCAGCTTGGAGTTAATGGACTGTGGATTAATCCGGGGTTTTAAAAATTTTTTTTAGCCATTCTAAGGACCTGTTCATAGGAGCGCACATTACCGCTGGCTCCCAAACCCATGACGCAATGGGCTCCGGTAGCGTTGCCCATGACCAGGGATTTCTTCAGGTCCCACCTTTTTAATATCCCGGTCCAAAATCCGGCGTCCCAATTGTCTCCCGCACCCGTCGCGTCAACCGCCTTGACCAGGAAAACCGGCTCAAAGAACTTGGAACCGTTCTTGTCAACGGCAAAACAACCTTTGGAACCCATTTTCAGGATGACCGCTTTTTGGACGCCGTACTTCAAGGCCGCTTTGACGATATCCTTGGGCTGGCTGAGACCGAAGATTCTTTTGGCTTCCTCTAAACTGGGCATAAAATAATCCACGAATTTAAGACAAGGCGTCAGTCCCTTCCACTGGTTGCTGGGGTCCCAGCAGGTATCCAGCCCCGTGATCAATCCAAGTTTTTTGGCTCTTTTTAAAAGACGGGCCGTGGGAGCGCCGTCAAGGCGCGGCATCAGGAAAAATCCCGAAACATGGATGGCCCGGTACCCCTTGAGCACGCTGTCGGGGATATGCTTGTCGGTCAGCAAGGCGCTTGCGCCGATGGTATGCAGAAAGCTCCGCTCGCCATCGCTGTGGACCGTCACCAGGGTCGCCGAGCTGTGGATCTGGGAAAAGCGCACCGTGTTCTTAGTGAACACGCCTTCTTCATTCAACCGCTTGAGCAGAAAATCGCCGAATCCATCGTTACCCACCCCGGTGACGATCCCGGCCTTCATCCCCAGCCGCGACAGACCGATAGAGGTGTTCACCGCGCAACCGCCGGAAAATAGCCCGATCTTCGCCACCAGCTGGAGCTGTCCCCGCTTAGGCAGCGTTTTGACCGGCTGGGCCAGCGAATCTGCCACCGCGTTGCCGACGCATAAAATATCCCTCGCCATGGGTTCCCCTTTTTACCTCTTCTTGACGATCTTGGTGGTCCGCTGGACCTGCGGATCCCTGAAAACATCGCTTTTGTCCCTGCTGACCGAGGAGAATTCCGAGACCACCGCCCCCTGGGGACCTGACTGGAACCAATGCCAGGTGTCCGGGGGGATCGTATACTGCTCCCCTGGTTTCAAAACGATCTCATGCCACACCGTGTAATGTTTTTCACGGCCTTTGGGGGCCCTGGCCTTGGGGTATCTCGTTGGACTGCCAGGAACATACAGGTAAGCGACCCCCCAGCGGCAGCGGAAAGTTTCCATCTTACCCCTCTGCCCTTTGACCATCGGATGACGGTGTTCCGGGCAGGTCTGGTGCGGGAAAAGCACCAGCTCCTTGGCGCAATAACGGTCCGTGTTGGCGTAGACAAGCAGCTCCAGGCCGGAACTGGGCAGTTCGCTCAAACCAAAATCAGCGATCTCCAGCCTTTTCCTTTCCTTGGCCGTGATGGCGATGCCCGCCTTTTTGAGCATGGCGGCCGCCCTGGCCTTGGCTTTGTTCGCTTCCTCCATAGTGATCATGGATGATACCCTCCTTATAATGCTACGGCCAAAAGGCCGTGGATGTTCACTGCACCCACTTCTCTTCCGCCAAAGCGTTGTTTATGAAGAACTGGGCCAGTGTCTTCCCGTACAAGCCAACCGAAAGTTCTATATTGACCCCGGAACCGGCCATGTCATCAAATATATCCCGCGAACCCCGGTCGTCAATGACCACGATCTTCACCTTTTTTTCCTTGCCCCCGGCCGGGACCGGGTATTCCAAAGACACGAAGTTGGCCTGGGTTTTCTTGGGCAGGCTGGCGACCTTGAGGCTGATAAAGGTCCCCTCCAGCACCTTATCCCCGTTCGAAGGCTGCTGGCTAAGGATGACCCCTGGCTCGGTGTTGGTCGCCGGCTCCACGGCTACCCTTCCCAAAAAGAGCTTGTGGCTGGACAGCAGGGGCTGCATGTCCTGCCATTTTTTGGAAACCAGGTCAGGCATCGCGTAGGCAAGGGGCTCGGGTCCGGTGCTCACCAAAAGATTGACGATCGTGTCCCGGGAAAGGCTCACCAAAGGTTCTGGTTCCTGGGAGATGATCTGGCCGGCCGGATACTCCGCGGAACTGACGCTGATAATCTCGCCCAGCTTCAAACGGTTGGACTGGAGCGTCGCCTCGGCGTCCGGGGCCTTGGTACCCTTCAGGTCGGGGTTGACGGCCAAAGCCGGGCCTAGGCTGACCATTACCTTGACCACCCTTCCTCTTTTAACCTTTTCTCCAGCTGCCGGGACCTGTGAAACCACGTAATCTGCGGGAATGCTTTCATGGAATGTCGTGCCGTCTTTTTTGAGAATAAGCGCCTGACGGCCGAGTGAGGATATGGCCTGGGACAGGGTCTTCCCGGCCAGGGATGGGACCACCTCGGTTTGCCCCCTGACGGAAAGGTTCATCACCAAAAGGGCTGAACAAAGTGTGAGGGTGAGGCTCAAGAAGAACAGGAAAACCAGGAAACCTGTCAGCGAGTGGTCTTCGAAATCCAGACCGTTTGGGGCCGATTCGTCCGCCATGTGGACCAAAACCTCCTGTTTAGCTGCTGATCCTGGCGGAGGCGGCGTGCAGCTGCCCGCAAGCGGCGTCGATATCTCCGCCTTTCTCCGTCCTGATCATCGTGCGGATGCCTTTTTTCAACAAAAAATCTTGGAATATTTTAACAGATACTTCATCAGGTTTGATAAAAGATTTCTTGCCAGACCGGTTGAAAGGGATAAGGTTGAATTTGCAGGGTATTCCCTGGACGAGTCCGGGGATCTTCTTGGCCTGGTCCAGGCTGTCGTTGACCCCGGCTAGCAGAACATACTCAAAGGTCACCATTTTCCCTGTCAGGGAGTGGTAGGCCTGAAGGCTGCGGACCAGTTGTTTCAGGGGATAGCGCCGGTTGATAGGCATCAAGGAAGAGCGCAGGCTATCCTCCGGCGCGTTCAAGGAAACCGCCAGGGACACCGGCCACTTTTCTCTAGCAATCTGCTCGATCTGCGGCGCCAGACCGCAGGTGGAAAGCGTGACCTTGCGGGAACTTTTATTCAGGCCGTCCTTGTCGTTCAAAAGGAAAACGGCCTTACGCACGTTCTCCAGGTTGTCCAGGGGTTCCCCCATGCCCATGATCACGATATTGGATATCTGCTGGCCCAGCACCTGTTCCATCTGGATGAGCTGGTCGATGATCTCTCCGCTAAAAAGGTCCCTTTTAAAACCCATGGCTCCTGTGGCGCAGAAACGGCAGGCTTGGCGGCAGCCCTCCTGAGTGGAGATGCAGGCGGTCATTCTTCCCTCAAAGGGCAGAGCCACCGATTCTACTTTGCCTCCCCTCCTGAGTTTAAAAAGGAATTTTTTGGTCCCGTCCAGGCGGGAGTTCTGCTGCCGGGCCAGGTCCAGCGAACTGATCTCGGCCCCGCCCTCAAGCTTTGACTGCAACTCCTTTTTGATGTTGGTCATGGCGCCGAAGTTTTGGGCCCTTTTTTTATACAACCACTCAAAGACCTGTTCCGCGGTATAGGGCTTGGCGCCAAAATGGGATAGCCAGAGGCTGAGCTCCGGCCGGGTGAGGTCTTTGATGAAGATTTTTTTAGAAGGAGGGGCGCTCATCGGGATGGGTTCAGTACCCGCCGCCGTTGTTAGCCGGCGGCTTTGCTTCGCAGCGGATTCCCGACTCGCCGACCAGCTCCTGGACCTGACTGATAAGCTTCGGGGTCACTTTGACCCTGAGAGAGCTGTCGCCCTGAATGGTCACCGACCCGTGATGCTCAGTGATCATGTGCAGCTGCACGGAGGTCGTTCCCGGGTGGCCCTTGAGGGCCGTCTTGAGGTTGTTCAGGGTTTCGGTTCCCTCCAAACCGGGTGTGCGCAGTTGGATATGCAGGATGGAGGTCAGCCTCTCCCTGGCTTCGGTCAGGGGGAAAATTTCCCTGGCGGTGACCGTGGTCCTGTTGTTTCCCGTTGTGTCCAAGGTCCCCTTGATCATGACCATATTGTCCTTGGTCAAAAGTTTCTGGCATTTGCCGTAAACGTCGCTCCAGACCAAGACCTCAATGGTCCCATGCATGTCTTCCAGGGTCACCCGGGCGTAGATGTCGTTCTTCTTGGTCTGTCCGGTCTTGACCGCCAGGACGATGCCGCCGATGACCACCGGCTGTCGGTCTCCCGCCCGGTACTCCGGGTCGTTGATCTGGGTCGAGGTGATCGTGGAAAAAGAGTTCAAAATATCCTCGTATTTGCCCAGAGGATGTCCGGAGAGGAAAAACCCCAGCATCTCCTTTTCATAACCCAGGATCTCGTGTTCCGACCACTCGGGGATATTGGGGAAATCCTGGAAAGATTTGGCGAACTTTTTCTCGGATTCAAAGGTGTCAAAGAAAGAGTTCTGCCCCGACTGCCGGTCCTTTTGCATGGCCTGCGACACGTCAAAGGCGTGGTCCAAAACTTTCATCATCTGCGAGCGTTTGGCTTTGAGACTGTCAAAGGCGCCGGCCTTGATCAGGCTTTCCACCACGCGCTTGTTGACGGCGCCCAGGTCCACGTGCTCGCAAAAATCATAGAACGAGTTGAACCGGCCCTTATGCGCCTCGCGGGCCTCGAGGATGGCCTCGAGGGCCGCTTCTCCCACATTCTTGACCGCGTTGAGGCCGAACCGGACCCTGTCCTTGACCACGGTGTAGCGAATGCCGCTTTCGTTGATGTCCGGCGCCAGGACGGGGATCTTCATCTTACGGCACTCCCCGATATACTGAAGGGTCTTGTCCTGGTCGCCCATCACGCTAGATAGAAGCGCGGCCATGAACTCCACCGGGTAGTTCGCCTTGAGGTAGGCGGTCCGATAACCGAGCATGGCATAAGCGGCGCTGTGGCTCTTGTTGAACCCGTAGCCCGCGAACTTCTCCACCAGCTCGAAGATCTCCCCGGCCGTCTCCTGAGGCACCTTATTGGCTACGGACTTGCTGATGAAGTTCTGTCTCTGTCCTTCCATGATGGCGGTATCCTTTTTGCCCATGGCCTTCCTCAGGATGTCGGCCTGCCCCATGGTGTAGCCCGCCACCGCGTTGGCGATCTGCATGACCTGCTCCTGGTAGACCACGATCCCGAAGGTCTCCTTGAGGATAGACTCCATGACCGGCAGCATGTACTTGACCGGGACCTTGCCGTTCTTGCGGTTGATGTAATCGTCGATGAACTGCATGGGGCCGGGCCGGAACAAGGCGTTGACCGCGATGAGCTCGTAGATGTTCGCGCACTGGCAGCGTCTTAAGACGTCCTGCATGCCCGAACTTTCGAACTGGAACACCCCCAAAGACTGGGCCAGCTGGAGGAGATGGAAGGTCTTGGGGTCGTCCAGAGGGATGGTGGCCATGTCAATTTCCAACCCCTTCCCCTTTTTCACGTTCTGGAGCGTTTCTTCGATGATGGTGAGAACGGTTACGCCCAAAAGGTCGAACTTGAGCAACCCAACTTTCTCAAGGGAGTCCTTGTCATACTGCGTAATTTTCTCTTCTTTGTTGGCGTCCTTGAAAAGCGGAGTGTGCTTGGTCAGCCCGTCCCTGCCGATCACGACCCCGGCGGCGTGTTTGGAGGCATGCCGGCTCAACCCCTCCAGGGTCTTGGAGACCTCGATCAAGGCTTTGTAAGAGTCCTTGCTCTCCACCAGGGCCTTGAATTCCGGGGCTGTTTCCAGCGCTTTTTCAATAGTGATGTCCAGTTCAAAAGGAACGGCCTTGGCCAGCTTATCGGCCTCAACCAGCGGGATATCCAGCACCCTGGCCACATCCCGGATAACGGCTTTGGCCTTTAAGGTCCCAAAGGTAATGACCTGGGCCACGTTCTGGGAGCCGTATTTCTGGGTGAGGTAAGTGACCAGCTCGCCCCTCCGGTAATCACAAAAATCAATGTCAATATCAGGCGGGCTGATCCTTTCGGGGTTCAGGAATCTCTCGAAAATGAGACCGTATTTCAGGGGGTCCAGGTTGGTGATATGGAGAAGGTAAGACACCAGGCTGCCGGCCGCCGATCCTCTGCCCGGCCCCACCATGATGCCCTGTTGTCGGGCAAAATGGATCATGTCCCAGACGATCAGGAAATACCCCGCGTAACCCACCTTGTGGATGATCTTGAGCTCATGGTTCAGCCGGTCCCGGACTTCCTGCGTCGCCGCCGGGTAGCGTTCCTTGAGGCCCTCTTCGCAAAGGTGGGTCAAGTAATCATCGGCACTGGGATACTCGGTCGGCCAGGTGTAATGCGGCATATGGAGTTCTTTCTTCAGACCGAGCATCAAATTGCACTGGTCGGCGACGGCCTTGGTGTTCTTAACGGCTTCAGGATAGTCGGCGAAGGTATCGGCCATCTCTTCGCCTGACTTGAAATAGAATTGGTCGCCCTGGTACTTCATGTGGTTGGGGTCGCTCATCGTGGAACCCGTCTGGATGCACAGGAGTACTTCGTGGGCCCGGCTGTCAGCCTGGTAGGTGTAATGACAGTCGTTGGTGGCCACGGTCAGGATCCCCAGTTCTTTAGCTATCTTGGACATCCCCTGATTCACTTTTTTCTGCTCTTCGATTCCGTGGTCCTGGAGTTCCAGGCAAAAATTCTCTTTTCCCAGGATACCGATGTATTCCCTGGCGACCTCCAAAGCCTGGCCGTAGTCGTCCTTGATCAGGGCCGCGGAGACTTCGCCGTTGAGGCAGGCGGACAGCCCGATCAGGCCTTCGTGGTGCTTGCGCAAGAGTTCTTTGTCTATCCTTGGTTTGTAATAGAACCCCTCCAAATAACCCGCAGAAACGAGTTCCAAGAGGTTGTGGTAACCTAGTTCATTCTTTATCAGGAGGACCAGGTGGTGGTAGGTGACCTCGCTTTTTTTCAAAGGGTCGCCCTTGACCAGCCTGCTGCCGGGGGCCACGTACACTTCGCAGCCGAGGATCGGTTTTATACCCGCCTTTTGGGCCTTTTCGTAGAACTCAATGGCCCCAAAAAGGTTGCCGTGGTCGGTCAAAGCCAGGGCGGACATTTTTAGTTCTTTGGCGCGCCTGACCAGGTCGTCAAGCCGGATGGCTCCGTCAAGCAAACTATACTGGCTGTGGGTATGGAGGTGAACAAAATCCGAAGACATAGGATAGATTCCTTCATTTTCAAAAAGATAACGCTAGGCTATAGCGGGAAATCTTTCTAAATTATAACAAAGGACAAAAACTCATACCACCCTGCGGATAAAAAACTATTTCACCAAACTCGCACAATCGGGAGCGAAAAGCATGGTTCCCTTCTCGCCTGCGATCAGCACCTGGCCCTCGGTGGATAACGCGACTCCTCCCAGCAAAAGAGAGACGGGACTTGGAACTTTTCCCCAGGTTTCTCCCTGGTCGCGGCTCAGGAGGATGTCTCCCGCCTCGCCAACCCCGAGCCCTGTTTTCCCGTCGCGGCTGAACCCTGCCCCGTAAAGGGAGTTATTCTCCGGGTTCTTGATCTTCTTCCAAGTCTGGCCGCCGTCTTTGGTCACCAGGATCAAACCTTCCGCCCCGAACGCCCATCCCTGGTCCTTATCTTTAAAGGTAAAGGCGAAGATGCTTTTCCCCGTATGGGTCTGCCGGTTGCTCCAGGTCACGCCGCCGTCGGTGGTGGTCAAAAACACCCCATCATCACCCGCGGCCCAGCCGTAAAGAGGGTCGATGAATTGGATGTCCCATAAAGGGGTCGTGACGGTGCTGGGCTGGCTGACCCATTGACCGCCTCCGTCCGTGGTGGCCAGGACCAGGCCGTGTTGTCCAACCGCCCAGCCGAAATTCTCATCTAAAAAATAGGTGCAAAACAGGTTCTTTTTTATGCCGGTCTCCTGGGCTTTCCAAGTCTTTCCACCGTCCGAAGAATGCAGCAAAGTTCCCTGGGACCCGGCCACCCACCCCTGTTTTTCATCCACAAAACAAATGGAAAACAGATTAGCCTCGGTTCCGCTCTCCGCCCTGTTCCAGGAGCCCTGGCTCAGCTTGAAAATACCCCCTTTGCTTCCCACGGCAACGGCTTCAGGACTGCTCTTGTTTTGGCCCAGGAAGCACACCTGGTTCAGGTTCAGGGTGGTCGGCAAATACTGGGAGCTAAAAGGGTTCTGGCTGCTCAATAATGCGGTTGGAACTGGTAAAAAAATGGCTAAAAAAGCGATCAATAGGATCGGTTTGATCTTCATCGTCACAGAGGCTTGGACAAATTGGTCTGCAGGCTTACCACTTGGATTTCCAGGGCCCGTTATCCTCCTGGCCCTGCGTCTCTTGTTCCTTGGTACTGGGAACAGGAGGCGGGACCGGCGTGGGCTCCACGGTGGAACCAGTGCTCCCAAGATAAGGTACGAACGGGGTCGGTTTCAAAAGGATCTGGCTGATGGGTTGAGGGCTGGCCACGTTCTGGAAACTGGCCGGCAGGAAGCCGTTGGCCAGGAAAGGAGGCGGAGCCAGGAGGGCCACCTGCGTTTCGTTGTCAGCAATGGGGTAGTAGACCACCCAGCCCAGCCCTTCTTTTTTCCGTCCATCGTAAATGCTCTGCTCGATCGAGACCGGTAAGGTCGTATCCCACCAGTTGTTCTTGGCCTCGATGGCGTGCAAGGAGCACATGTTGCAGATATTGTATTCCTGATTGTCCTTAAAATTGTTGCCGGAAAATACTACGGTGTCAAAATCTTTCACGTAAACGCCGTAACGGTTCCTGGTGATGAGATTGCCTTTGACCTCGCCTGACGAGGTCGAGAACCAAAACAGGATACCCGTGGAATTCTTGTCCAAAACGTTGTTCAGGATCATGGGGTTCGCGTCATGCCCTATCTCGATCCCTCCCCCCCATAGATGTTGCAATGAGAGATCTCGGGCGAGCTTCCGTTGCAGATCACCTTGCCGTATAAAAGGTACGCGTAGCTCAGGATGCTCTGGTTGGGTGACGTAAAGAAAATGGAACCCCACTTGCGGTTCCCCGAGGCGGAGCTGAATGAAATGGGATTGTCGCTGGTCCCTTCGGCCTTCAGGGCGCCGTAAATCACGAGGTCCGTGCCGTTGGTCCCCACCATGGTCGTGTCATACCCCGTGCCGGGCATGAACCGGACATCGCATCCAGGCTCGATGATCAGGGTGATGCCGCGCGGCACCGTCAGGGTCTGCTGCACCACGATGGGATTGTCTTCCGCACGCCAGACCGCATCCGTGGTGAGGGTGCCGCCGACGACCGTCGGACCCACGGCATGCACAACGGGAAGCAAAAACAAAGTGAAAAAGAGAAAAGCGGAGAATATTTTAAGTCGACGCTGACAAACCATCCAGACACCTTTGCTTAACTCAGGTTTTGACTGCTGTTTTACGGAACTACCAGCCTAAATCAACGAAATCTCTTTGGTGGAATTATAGCAAGCTATCTAAAAAGTGCAAAAAATTCTTTGTTTTTTCTTGACGGTTCCCCTGATGGACCGGCCCAACGACCGAACCGCCGCCGTTTTAGTTAGGATTAGACTTTCAAACCTTTCTTTGTTAAGATTTCTTCCCATGCAATGGCTTCGCGGACACACCAAAACCATATTATGGATAGTGATCCTTGCGTTTCTGGTCACCGTCTTCCTCGTTTGGGGCATGCAGAGGTCGGCCTTTCGGCAGCAGGACGAACGGACCTCCATCGCCGTGGTCAATGACGTAAGTATTTCAGTCAACGACTTTTATGAGCGCTGGAACAATAAAGTCGCCGACCTGCGCATGGAACTAGGTTCTGCTTTCACGGAAGAAATGGCCGACAGTTTCAAATCCCGTGTCCTCAAATCCATGATTACCGACGAGATCCTTACCCAGGAGGCTAAAAAACAGGGAATTTTCGTAACCAGGGAAGAGATCAAAAACAGCATCATGGGTTCCTCCACTTTCAGGGACGAAAACGGCGGGTTCAACCAGGCCAGGTTCCAGCAGGCCCTCGAAGACCCTTCCGTGAACTGGCCGGCCATTGAGGCCAGCGAGGCGCACAGCCTTTTGCTGATGAAACTCGCCAATTCCATCGGTGAAAGCGTGCGCATCACCGACGAGGAGGCCAAACAAAAATTCCTCCGCCTGCACCGTCAGGCCAAGCTGTTGCTGGCGGTTTTTGAGCCAAAAGCCTACGCCTCCAAAGTCAGGGTCTACGAACGGGAAATAGCGGAAGCCTACGCCAAGAACAGGTCAGACTATGAAAAGCCGGAATCGGTCAAGGTCAGCCATATCCTGGTGGAAGTGAAAGAAAACGCCACAACCGCCGAGGAAGCCAAGGCCAAGGACAAAATAGAGGGCCTTTTAAAGAAGATCAAAGCCGGGGCTAAATTCGCCGACCTGGCCAAAACAGAGTCCGACGACCCCGGTTCGGCCCAGCAGGGCGGTTCTTTGGGTGAGATCACCAGGGGGATGATGGTCCCGGAATTTGAAAAAGCCGCCTTTGCCCTGAAAAAAGGCGAACTGAGCCCCATCGTCAGAACAAAATTCGGATATCATATCATTCTATGCGAGGGACACAAAGAAGCCCAAACCACTTCCCTGGCCAAGGTCAAAGACAAACTCAGGAACACCATCGTCGAGGCCAAAGCCATGGTCCTGGCAGGCCTCATGGCCGACTCATTCAGCAACGACTCCCCGCAGCCCAAGGACTGGGAGGCCCTGGCAAAAAAATACGGAGGCCGGGCCGTCAGGACAGGCTGGTGGAGAAAGGGCGACACGCTACCCGATTTCGGCAAGGTCGACAACTTGGCGGGACGCGTTTTGAACCAGTTCAAAGATGAAAAAGGAAACCCGGTCTCCGAAGATAAAAGATTTTTCGTGGGGATCATCACCGACGAAAAAATGCCGGCTTTTGACGCTAAAGCTTATGACAAGGTAAGGGACGACGTATACGATCAGGCCCTGCGGGAGAAGCAGCAGCGTGTTTTTGATGCCTGGCAGGAAAACCTGGAGAACACCAGCAAGGTCGAGAACCATCTGAGCGACCTCCAGAAAAACCGCTCCCTCTAGACGTAACCCTTTTTAAATACCCGGACGGCCCCGCTTATTACTACTGCCAGAATACCCTGCCGTTTGCGGCGGGGATGTTTATTTTCTGAAGAACAAAAACCCCAAAGCGATACCCAAAAAGCTGAAAAGGTTCAGCTTGATGCCCACGTTGAAACTGAAATTGAACACCCTGAGGTCTATGGGTGAAGGACCCCAGGCAATATGGTAACCCTTGACAAAAATGTCATGCAAGGTGCCCTCGGTCACCAGCACCCCCAGAAGTTCGCCTAACAGACTGCCCAAAAGAACGCACAATAGCAGGAAACCCAGAAACCCGAAAAATCCCCTTCCGCCTTCGCTAGCCAAATGAACTCCCCCTTTCGATGCGATTTTCTAGAACCCTGTCGTCAATCTTCTGACCGTGACTTCGGCGGACACGGTGATGTCCACATCCTGCCGCTTCACATTTAAAATAGCATAATACAGGCCTTCTGGCACGTCCCTTCCCAAATTGTCTTTCCCGTCCCAATAGATTTCATGCTCACCCGCTCCGGCAGGCACCGCACCCAGGTCCTGGACCAAATGACGGTCCTGGTCGTAAATCGTTATCGCGGCCTGTTCCGCGTAGGAGGTCAAAGCATAGCCGAGAGTTAGGCCCTTTTCCGAAACAAAAGACGTGTCAGCCTCGAACCACTCCACCTCCACAATGCGAGGGGTGGAAGTGACCGTGGGCGTGGAAGTGATGGACGGGGTTTCCGTGGCGGTCGGGCTGGAGGTAATTGTGTTTGTGGCTGTAGAGACCGCGGTAAAGGTCACTACGACAATGACTGTGGGGGTCGCTGAAAAAACCGGCAAAGCGGTGAAAACCGGAACAGCGGTCGGGACTAAAGTTGGCGCGGCCGTTACATTCACTGCCGCTAGCGTGGGTTTTGCCGTCGGAACCATAGTAGTTTCGGATAGCGGAGGGCTCACCAGGGGAGCGGATACCGTCAAACTGGGTCCCGCGTTGGCGCTGTGGGTCAGGGGAGTCTGGCCCAGCAGAGGTCCCGCCCCAAGGAAGCTCAAAACCCCCAGCATCAGGGCCGCTTGTTGGATTCTAAAACCGTTATTACTACTGGCAGAAAACCACGGACGAAGTCCGTGGATGAATGCCAGCCCGAGCGTCGCCAAAAGGCGCGCAGGGCGAGCGAGGAGTAACAAACATAATGAATCCTCCTCTTTAAAACTGCGCACTTTAGTGCGCAGATGTTTATTTCCCGAACAGGATGTCTTCAATAGTGCCCCCCGCCGGGATCATGGGCATGACGTTTTCCAGCTTAGGGATTCTCACTTCCAGGACAAAGGGTTTATCGTCCTTAAGCATCTCGTGGATGGCGTCATCGACCTCTTCGGGTTTGGTGACAGAGCGCGTGGAGATCCCATAGAGGGCCTTGATGCCGTTGGTGAAATCGGGATAGTCCCCGAACTCCGTGGAAGAATAGTTGCCGTTATAGAGGATCCTCTGCCATTGGTGGGGCATGCCCAGGGTCTTATTATTCAGGAGGCACACCTTGACCCCCAGGTTGTGGTCGCTCAGGACCCGCAGCTCATTGAGGTTCATCTCCAGGCTGCCGTCCCCGTCGATGTCGATGACCAGGTCTTTGGGCCGGCCGAACTTGGCGCCCACGGCCGAAGGCAGCCCGAAACCCATGGTCCCGGCCCCGCCGGAAGTGATGAAAGAACGCGGCTTCTCGAACTGGTAGAACTGGGCCGCCCACATCTGGTGCTGGCCCACTCCGGTCGTCACCACGGCCTTGCCCTTGGTGATCTCGCTGAGGCGTTCGATGAAATACTGGGGTTTGATCTCTTCCCCGCTCTTCTTGTACCCGAAGTCGTATTTCTTCTTCAGGCCCTCCACATGGGCGATCCATTCGGGCCGGTGGCATTTCTTGATCGTGTGGGTCAGGGCAATCAGGGCTTCTTTGACGTCGCCGGTGATGGGAATATCCGCCGTCTTCACTTTGTTGATCTCCGCCGGGTCGATGTCCACGTGGATGATCTTGGCGTTCTTGATGAACTCTTTCGGATTGCCGGTCACCCGGTCGTCAAAGCGGGCGCCCAGCACGATCACCAGGTCCGCCTCATGGATGGCAAAGTTGGCGTAACCGGTCCCGTGCATCCCCAGCATCCCCATATAAAGCGGATGGGACGAGGGAACGCACCCTAAGGCCAGCAAGGTCAACCCTATCGGCAGCTGGGCTTTGTCCATGAATTTAAGAAGTTCTTCCGTGGCATTGGACTGGATAAGGCCCTGCCCGCCGTAAAGGAACGGTTTCTTGGCCTTTTCAAGGGCCTGGCAGGCGATCTCGATCTGCTTGAGATTGAGTTTGCGCACGGGATTGTAGCCCCGCAGCTGAAAGGTCTTGTCGTACTGCTCGATGTGCTTTTGCTGGGCGTCCTTGGTCAGGTCCACAAGGACCGGCCCGGGCCGGCCTGTGGAAGCGATGTAAAAGGCCTCGTGCAAGACCCTGGCGATGTCCGCGGTATCGGTCACCAGGTAGTTATGCTTGGTGATCTGCATGGTCACGTTCTGGATGGGGCATTCCTGGAAGGCGTCCAGGCCTATGAGGGGCGAGGAAACCTGCCCCGTGATGCCCACAATGCCTACGGAATCCATCTTGGCGTCAGCCAACGGCGTTACCAGGTTGGTCGAGCCCGGACCGGAAGTGGCCAGGCAAACCCCGACCTTTCCGGTGGCGCGGGCATATCCCTCGGCCTCGTGTCCGGCGCAGCGCTCGTCGCCGCTCAGGATAACCTTGAACTTGGTCTTGTTGAGGATGTCAAAAAGAGGGAGAACCGCCCCGCCCGGGTAACCGAAAATGTATTCGACGCCCAGTTCTTCCAGGGTATCCACAAAGATCTGCACTCCTGATCTGGGTGCCTTTAAATGGACGACGCTCATAAATCTCCTTGTAATTAAAAAAACACCCGCTAAGAACCGCGGGTTTGAGGACGCTTCAGAGAACTTGGAACCACTTCTTTCGATAAATATAACATAAAAAGAATTAACTCCAAAGCGTTTCTTTCCCGGGCTCGGCTCAAGAGGCCGTCAATAAAAAGGTATTTTTTTCTTTTACAAACAGCGGTTTACCACTTAAGATATTAGCGGAGGTTTTAAATGGCTAAAAACACGCTTTACAACAAAGTCTGGGACGCCCATGTCGTCGACAAGCTCCGGACCGGACAATACCAGCTTTTGATCGGGCTCCACCTCATCCACGAGGTGACCAGCCCCCAGGCTTTTGACATGCTCAGGGAAAAAGGTTTAAAAGTGGCCTTTCCCCAAAGGACTTTCGCGACCGCGGACCATATCATCCCGACCCATAACCAGACCAGGCCCTTCCAGGATGCCCAGGCCGAACAGATGATGTGCGCCATCGAGAAAAATACCAAGGAATTTGGCGTCAATTTCTTCGGGTTTGACTCCAACCGCCAGGGCATTGTCCATATCATCGGCCCTGAGCTGGGTTTGACCCAGCCGGGCATGACCATAGCCTGCGGCGACAGCCACACCAGCACGCACGGCGCTTTCGGGACCCTCGCTTTTGGCATCGGGACCACGCAGGTCAGGGATGTCCTGGCCACGCAATGCCTGACCATGGACCCCCTCAAGGTCTGCCGCATCAATGTGCACGGCGCCCTGAGGCCCGGGGTCTATCCCAAGGACGTCATCCTTTATATCATCCAGAAGCTCGGCGTTTCCGGGGGTATCGGCCATGCCTACGAATACGGCGGCAAGGTGTTCGACAACATGACCATGGAAGGCCGGCTGACCGTCTGCAACATGAGCATCGAGGGCGGCGCCAGGATCGGCTACGTCAACCCCGACCAGACGACTTTTGAATACCTCAAGGGCAAGGAGTTCGCGCCCAAGGCAGAGGCCTATACGCGGGCCCTGTCCTACTGGAAATCCGTTGCCTCGGACAAGGACGCCCAGTACGACCACCAGGTGGATTTTCACGGCGACGAGATCGAGCCCATGGTGACCTGGGGCATCAACCCCGGCCAGGCCGTGGGCGTGTCGGAAAAACTCCCGCACCTGGACCATATGCCTTCGGACCAAAAAAAATCCTCGGAGCTGGCCTACAATCACATGCGGTTCAAGGCCGGCCAGCCGGTCAAGGATATCAAGATCGACGTGGCCTTTGTCGGCTCCTGCACCAACGGACGCATCTCGGACCTGCGGGAAGCGGCCCGGGTGGCCAAGGACCGCAAGGTGAAAACCGGGGTCAAGGCGTTCGTGGTGCCGGGCTCCCAGCAGGTCAAAAAACAGGCCGAGGCCGAAGGCCTGCACGAGATCTTCAAAAAGGCCGGTTTTGAGTGGCGCGAGGCCGGCTGTTCCATGTGCCTCGCCATGAACCCGGACAAACTGCACGGCGACCAGATCTCCGCCTCGTCCTCCAACCGGAACTTCATCGGACGGCAGGGCAGCGAAAAAGGCCGCACCCTTTTGATGAGCTCCGCCATGGTCGCGGCCGCGGCCATCGAGGGCCGGGTGACCGACGTGCGGGAACTTTTGAAATAGGAAGGAAAACATGTCAGACGCCAAGATCGTGAAAGTACTGGGCAGGGCCGTCTCCGTGGAGGGCAACGACATCGACACGGACAGGATCATTCCCGCCCGTTACCTCAAGGAGATCACTTTTACCAATATGGGCAGCTATCCCTTCTACGACGAGAGGTTCGAGTCCAACGGCAAGCTCAAGCCGCATCCTTTTAACGAGCCCCAGTTCGCCGGCTCCAGCATCCTTTTCGTCAACAAGAACTTCGGGTGCGGCTCCTCCCGGGAGCACGCCCCCCAGTCCCTGATGCGCTGGGGCATCAAAGCCGTCGTGGGAGAGTCTTTCGCGGAGATCTTCGCGGGCAATTGCGCCATGCTGGGCATCCCGACCGTCACGGCGCCGGCTTCTGACCTCCACACCCTCATCCAGGCGGCCAAAAACCAGCCCAAGACCGCCTTTACCCTGGACCTCGAGGCCCTGGCCATCAGCGCCCCGTCGTTCCCGGCGGTCAAGGTAAGCATGCCGGAGACCATGCGCCAGTCGTTCCTCCACGGCACCTGGGACACCACTTCCCTGCTCCTGGACAACATGCCCAAGACCAAGCAGACCATGGCGCGCCTGCCCTACCTCAACGATTTCAAGTAGGGTTTCAGGTCAGGGGAAACCCCGGTTCGGCCCACCTTCCGTGTTCTTTGATCAAGGCGATTAGCTGCGCTTCTATCCCCTTCTCATCCAGGCCCTGGGCCACGCACTTTTGGCCCGCGTAGAGGTTGAGCTTGCCCGGCCCTGCCCCGACCACGCCAAAATCAGCGTCCGCCATTTCGCCCGGCCCGTTGACCACGCATCCCATCACGGCGATCTTGAGCCCGGCCAAATGGCTGACGCTTTTCCTGACGCGTTCCGCGGTGCCGATGATGTCATAGAGGGTCCTGCCGCAGGACGGGCAGGAGATGATCTCCACCCTGGAAGAACGCGCCCCTGAGCCTTGCAGGATGCTGTAGGTCATCGAGGCCCGGCAGGGCTCCTGGCCGTCAGCACTGGCCTCCACGCTGTCGCCTATCCCGTCGCATAACGGCGAACCCAGCGAAATAGAGAGGCTGGTCAACAAATCGTGGCCGTCCATAGACTGGCCGGGACCATGCAGGTGGATCGCGGGGAATAAGTTCCGGTTGGCCATTTCTTTGTTCAGCCACCTGAGGCCGTGGATCAGGGAGGACCTGTCCGGCATCCTCAGGCTGACCCAGTAATTCCTGAATTCCATATCCTCGCAGATCCTGGCCTTGGCGATGAGCTCGCCGGTGAATATCCTGTAGTCGTCGCTCTTACCGTCCCCGGCCTCGATCATGAGAAAAGAGTTCTTTTCTTTGGCGCTCGCGGCCAGCGCTTTCCATTCATTCAGGTTTCTCGGGTTAAAATTGATGAAAGAAACATGGCGCATGGCTTCCTCGGCCAGTCCCAGGTCGTTCCATATCCTGGCGCCCAAAACCGGCATTCCCTTTTTACCCTTCCTTCCCTGGATAAAAAGTTTTATGTTCTCCAGGTCTTGCTTGTCCAAGACCGGCACGCAAACGAGCTCCGCCAGTTGTTTGGCCGCGGCCCTGCCGGTATAGGTTTCGTCGACCAGCCTGAGCTCCTCGCTGGCCCTCAGGGAGCTGAAGACCCGGACTGTCTGGCTGCCGCCCAGCACGGTCTCCCCGATCTGGACCTCCGCGGACTTCCTCTTTTCATAGCCGAAGGGGTTCCGGGGTTCCCGTTCTCCGCTGAAATAGAAGGGGCCTTTGGTCCTGAACTTCACCTGGTAGGGCCTGGCCAGGCTGAAAGCGACCGGGACCTCCTCCACAGGGTCTTCGGTCAGGGATACCCGGATGGTGTCGCCGATGCCGTCCTCCAGTAGAGTGCCGATGCCGATATAGGATTTGATGCGGCCGTCCTCCCCGTATCCGGCCTCGGTCACGCCCAGATGAAAAGGATAGTTCATGTTGAGTTCGGCCATCCTCGCCGCCAGCAGGCGGTAACTCTCTATCATGATCCTGGGCCTGGAAGATTTCATGGAAAGCACGATGTCATAAAACCCGTTCTTCTCGCATATCCTGACGAACTCCAGGGCTGATTCCACCATGCCCTCCGGCGTGTCGCCGAAGCGGTTCATGATCCTGTCGGAAAGCGAACCGTGGTTGGTCCCGATCCTCAGGCTTACCCCGTTCTCTTTGGCCTTAAGGACCAGCGGGGTAAAAACCTCCTCGATGCGGGCAAGCTCGGCATCGTATTCGGCGTCCGTGTAATCGCGCCTGGAAAAACGCTTGCTGTCCGAAAAATTGCCCGGGTTGATCCTGACCTTTTCGACGTGGTTGACCGCTTCCTGGGCTATCTCGGGGTTAAAATGGATATCCGCGACCAGAGGCACCTTGATGCCCCTTTGCCTGAGGATCTCCTTGATATTCTTGAGGTTCTTGGCGTCCTGGAGGCGCGGCACGGTAAGCCGGACGATCTCACAGCCGGCCATGACCAGCCGTTCTATTTGGACCACGGTCGATTCTGTGTCCGTGGTAGCGGTGGTGGTCATGGACTGGACGCGGATGGGATTGGCCCCGCCTATACCCACGCTTCCCCGCTTTGACTTCGCGCGTCCTCCGGCGTTTATACACAAAAGGATTGGCGCAATAGAACATATGGGGGTCTAGTTTGTTCGGGACTGTCGTTTCGGTGACCATACAGCAATTGTAACCTGAAAAGCGGGGTTTGAAACCACGGTTTTCAAAAACACAGGCCGCGCCCGTCAATTTCCCGGTATTTTTAAAGAGTAAAAAATACTCTTCCTTTCTCCATTTTTTAGATATATCATCACATTTTAAGTTAGGCCTACAATATCCCTGAGGAGTTTGGGACAATGAACGGACTTTACGAAAAAGTAAAATCATTTTTTTCGGAAAAACCTGAATGGCTTTGGTTCCTGCTCATCCTGGGACTGCTCTTTCTTTTATATCGTGCGGTCACCAAATGGATGGTAAAGACCCTGGCAGACAGGAAAATAGCCCACTCGCACAGCGTTATCGTCGTATGGCGTATCCTGTTCAGCCTCCTCGTGGCCCTGGTGATGCTGTCCATGGTCGGACAGCTGGGTAACTTTGGCATCTCCGCGGCGTTTTTAGGCATGCTGCTCGGCTGGGGTCTACAGGCCCCGGTCACGGGGTTGGCCGCCTGGCTCCTGGTCATCTGGCTCCAGCCTTTTAAGGTCGGCGACAGGGTGGTCCTCGCGGGCATCATAGGCGACGTCAGGCATATCGGTCTCATGTATATAACGCTGGAACAGGTCGGCGGGACCATCGGCGGCGAGGAAACATCAGGCCGCGCCATCCTCCTGCCCACCGCGGTTTTGTTCGGCCAGGTCATTACCAACTACCGTTTGGATAAGGTATTTAGAGCCGAACATGTAGAAGAACAATTATTAAAGAAAAAAGAAGAATCAGATGGTTTCATCCTGGATGAGGTCCCTATCAGGATAACTTTTGAAACGGATTGGGACGCGGCCAAAAAGATCATGACCGAATGCGCAGCCGAGGTTACGCGGGATATCATCGCTAAAACCGGAAAAAAACCCTTTATCAGGGCGGAGTTCCTGGATTGGGGCATCATGATACGTCTCAGATACTGGACAAGGACCGAGGACAGGCAAATGATTTCCAGCAATATAGTTGAAAAGATCTTCAAGGCATTTCACGGTCGCAAAGATGTTGAATTTGCCTATCCGCATTCTGAAATCATCTACAGCCCCAAAGACCAGCCCAAAGCCTGACGAATCGGTTTGTTTAAATCAGTACGGAATTAGGATGAGTATCCTTTTACGCTTCCTGGACAATCTTGAATTTCATCAGGGTATCCTTGGCGATCATCTGGGCTTTCAATAGGTATTGTGTGATGCTGGCGCATTTTTTGTGCAGCTGGTCCCTGAGTATCTGCTCTGCTTTTTTCCCGGTCTTATTTAGATAAAATTCCCGAGCAATATGATAAAGAGGTCCCGGGTCCTGGGGATTTTTCATGAAATAATAGTAGCGGTTCATCCTGACCGCGAACAGGCCCCGGGAATGCTGGGCCAGGTCGTCGCTCTTGGCCATGAACTGGATGAGTTTGGCCAGATTTTCCTTGAGCCCTTCCTGCACTTCCTCGATGAGTTTTTCCACATCCTTGTTTTCTTTGAGGACCTTGTCCATCAGGGCCACGGAATAGATGAACATCAGGACGATCTCCATTTCGATGAACGATTTGGCGTCCCAGCCTATCTCGTCTATTTCCTTGAGCAGGTCGCCGATGTAGTTGGGCCTTTTATCGTCAAAATGGTTCAGCTGGATGACCGAAAAATACACTTTCCCGAATTCTTTGCTGGCGACCTCGATCACTGGAGCGCTAGAAAGGTCCACTCCCCCTCCTCAAAATACTGTTCTTTTTGGCGGTATAAAAAGAACCCAGGCCAAGCTCAAGGGCCTTATCACAATACTGGATGGCCTGCTTAAATTCCCCTTGTTCCACAGCCAGGGATATTCCCCTTTCAATATACCTAATTTTATCCTTATATTTCAGAATTTCCTGGTTAAATTGCTCCTGGGCCTCTGCAATATATTGGGAAGCTTTGTGGACTGCCCCGGAACAGGCATCAAGATCTTTGTTGCAGTAGGAACATTCCGCTAACAGGTCATAAATAAAGAACTTTACTCCATTGGGAATGGAATGATTCCTAAGGAGATAATTTTCCAGGTATTTTTGCGCCTGCTCCCATCCGGCCAGCTTGGCCTGTTCATATCCCGCCAGCGCATCTGCCAGCATATCGCCCGGATCCTTATAATTCGGCGCCCGTCTTTCTCCCATTTTCTCCCTTTTTGGTCTTGGAAAATCTAAATCCACTCCCTAATTTACAGTAAGTATACCTCACCCTATTCCGCTCTCCTACTCCAATGGATCGCCATTGCAGTATCGGTCAATGACGCCTTGTATGACAATATTAAGCCAGTATTCCTCAGTGCGGGCGCTGGGATCATTGTCCGAAAAGGTGCAATCGCTCTTTCTCCTTTTCCTGCATGCGGATTAATTGCACATCCAAAACGCCCTGCTTTTGATCCAAATCATGGGGTCAGTCATCAAAATTGTCCTAATGTGTGCAATCGTATTTTCCCCTGACTGTGCCAGTAGATTAATTGCACACTGGCTTGGTGCCATTTTTGACCCAAATGATGGAATAGGACGCGCAAATTGTCCTAATAGGTGCAATCGCATTTTTCCCTTATCCCGCATAAATATTAATTGCACACTCTTTGATTGCTATTCGTGTCCCAAATAACGGATTGACCGCCCCATGTGTCTCAAAAGGTGCATTCTCAATTTTCCCACGTGTTACCAACGAATTAATTGCACATTCCATTTGACCTAAGAATCAGTATAATCCCTGCTATGAAAACAGCCGCTAAAGTTCTCACCGTCCTGATATGGCTCTTTGGCCTGCTTTTACTGGGCCAAACCCTTCTCAGGATATGGTTGGTTAGGAATATGGGCGCTTGGGATTCGTTCAATGCTTTGACCCATTCTTCTCCGGCCAGGCTTGGCCTGTCTCCCTGGCCCGCCTATGCCTACTTTTTAGTCCTTGTTCTCTGCGTGGTCAGGGACGAATGGCCCCATTGGCGCCAGACCCTGTCCCCTGTTTTGCCGGCTCCGGAACCCTCCACGCCGCCGACCCCTCCCCAATACGGAATATTCTCGCGGGACAGCCAGGGAAGGGCCGGGCTGGACTTCTTTATCTCAGCCAGGGCCCTTATTTTCTGGTCCGCCCTTTATCTATGCCTGGTCCTTTTTGTCCATCCGAATTTCGTCTATATGTGCCTCTACCACCGCACCCCTTATGCCTATCTAGGCATGATGATCTATGACTGCCTAAGCCTCTCCCTGCTCGTGCTGTTCCTGCGGGTCATGCTTTGGTGGTTCAGGTCGGGTAAAGCCTACGGCCTGCTCCGCTGGACAGCCCGCGTTCTGGAACTGGCTTTCTGCCGCCCTTTCGCGTTCTTTTCCTGGCCTTTGAGGAAACTGGGCAGGCTCATTAATGAAAATGATGAGCCGCTATATATCGTTCAGCCTCCAAAGCCTAAGTCCCTGCCTTCCCGGCAGACCGTGACCGTGGACCCGCGGGAAAAGCCTTTTGACCCTTATAGGGGATTTTCCGATCTGGAAAGACTGATCATGCGGACCGCAGAGCAAAAAGGCGTCATCCGGGCCTCGGATTTCAAGGACAGCGGCTGGCACCGCAACACCATAAGCAGGTCCCTGAGGAAACTGGAAAAGGATGGCGATCTCTTTCAGGAAACCGGAGGCACCAAAGGCGCCTCCTACTCCATAGCGATTTATGTGTTTAATAAGGAGAAGAAACCCACCAATGCTGGTTAGTTGGCATTTCCGGGAAGTTAGTTTGAGGCGCTATCCAAGCCCTTGTCCAAGGGCTTGGGGGTGGTAAACTTGGGAGAAAAGAAGGTTTGGGGGTAGGTTTTCATCGGTCATACTCCTATCAAAATGCGGGATAGGTTTCAAGAACCATCAAAGAAAGACCTGACCCCGAATCCTCCCAAAATACCATCACAATATATCAATATCAACCTTGTTTTTCAAGTTTCAAGACTTGACCCCGTTTTGACCAGCCAGCTGCCGGTGAGGGACTGGCACGAGTTCATCGGCGAACCCACTCTTGCCGATGCTGTCATGGATAGATTGCTGCATCTATCTTACAAATTTGAGCTTAAAGGAGGTTCCATGCGGAAAAAACAAAAAGATATTTCTTAGGAATGACTAAAGAGGTATGATTCAGATTGAGCTTTATGCCAGTACTCCAGAGTGGTCGCCATCACCGGAACAGGTGGTCGCCTTCAAACGGAATCACTGGTCGCTTTCAGCGGAATTTCCAGAGGCAGTTCCTGCTCTGATTAAGCTTCTTAAAGACCCTGATAGTAGTGTCCGTAAGGGTGCAGTGAATGCTCTTGCAAGCATAGTACCTGCAGCCAAGGAAGTGGTACCCGCTCTGACCGAGGCTCTTAAAGACCCAAATGAGGAAGTCCGCAGTGATGCTGTGAATGCTCTTGGCAAGATAGGTCGTTCAGCTATGAAATCAGTTTCTTCGTTAATTAAAACACTAAAGGACTCCAATGATGAGGTCCGTAGAAATTCAGCGGGAGCCCTTGGAGAGATAGGTTCTCAAACTCAAAATGCTATTACTGCTCTCACTGTAGCAGCCTGTAAGGATCCAAACAAAGACGTTCGTACCAGTGCATCATATGCGCTTGTGCAAATATTAGGTCAGGATAAAGCAGACAAGGCAATTGAAAAGTATAAGAAACAGCATCTTTATGAACTGCCAGGGGAATAATTAGGGAGATTATTGAATGGCCAAACTCAATGGGGGTTAAGTGAAAATAGCTGTGATTGGATGGGGTTCGTTAATCTGGTGTCCTGGAGAACTAAGAATCTCGTCCCGTTGGCATAAAGATGGTCCTCTATTACCCATAGAATTTACAAGGGTTTCTACGGATGGTAGGCTGACACTTGTGATTACTCCGGGTGTTAAAAAAATTCAAACTCTCTGGGCATTGAGTGAGTTTGGAAATTTTAATGATGTCAGGGGAAACCTTCAAAAGCGTGAGGAAACTATAGCAGAAAATATTAATTTTGCTTTCTTAAATCAAAACTATTCCGATTTGATACAGCTAGATATTAAAAATTGGCTACAAGATAATAAAAAAACATATTCTCTTGTGGCTGCAGTATGGACAAATCTTCCTCCTAAAAAACCTAAAAATCTAAATAATAATAAATTTCCAATGACTGAAAGTGATGCTATTAAATACGTCAGTGAATTACAAAAAGATAACGATAGTGTTAGGCAGCAGATTAAAAGATATGTTAGGAATACCCCTGAGCAGATTGAAACGGCAATTCGCAGGAGGTTTCGTGAGAATTTTGGATGGGAAAATAATAAATTAAGCCCATCCTTTTTTGAACAATAAAATGGATTATGTCAAGTTTTCGGGTGTAAGTTGTTAAGTCCACGGGTAGTAGGTTAAGCAACATTTAGCAAGCCTTCCTGAACCAGATCACCTCCTTGAGATTTCCAGAGTTTTCTTTTAGACCAATTATCTTCCTGAGTGGTAGAAACAGACCAGACGATCTTAGCGACCTCCAATTCGGAGTGCATGGTGCCGGCAGCACGGGTGCGCCGTTTGATCTCGGCGATAAAGCGTTCGATGAGATTGCTGGAGCGGAGAGTGCGCCAGACATGCTGGGGTTCGTTCATGAAGGTGGTGAGGTTGTCGAACCTATCGAGAGCCATAGCCGTAGCTCTAGGATAGAGTTTCATCCAGCGAGCTTGGAGGCGGCCAAAGGCCTGGAGAGCCAGTTTGCGGGAATCGGCCCAATAGATAGCTTTGAAATCGTTAAGGAAGGCACCCCAGTCACGGCGAGGCATAATGGCTCTGAGGTTTCGGATCTTGTGGACCAGGCAGAGCTGGTGAGGGACAGCCAGGAGGTTTTTGACGGCCTGCTCAATGGCCTTGTGTTCATCGGAGATGACGAGCCTGAGGGTGTTGCGGTTAAGGCCTCTTTTGAGGAGGTCATTGATAAAAGCCTGCCAGGAGTCCAAGGACTCTCTATCGCCGAGAAGGAAACCCAGGACATGGCGATTGCCAAAGGAATCCATGCCTAGGGCGAGCAATAGAGCTTGTTTGGAGGTAAAACCAGGTCTTCTGACAGGCAGGTAGGCGGCGTCCAGGAGCAGGTAGGTGATGTTGGGAGGAATGGGACGATTCATCCACTGACGGATGGCTGGCTCCAAGGCGTTGGTGAGAGTGGAGACGGTGGAGTGAGAGAGCTTTGTGCCCAAAGCGGCATTTATCTCAGCGGCGGTAGAGCGAGTGGCAGCGCCTTTGAGCCAGAAGCGGATGGCGAGGAAGGAAGCCAGGCCTTTTCCAGCTTGTTTGAGGGCGGTAAGCAAGGGCGAGTGAAGGGACCCCTGGCGTAGAGCTGGTTTGTGCAGAAAAAGTCTGCCAAAAAAGCCGGGGACAGAGGTGGATTTAAAACCGTTTCTTTTAGGGCTGTTTTCAAGGCGTTCATAAGGCTGACGGCCCAAAAACTCGTCCCTTTCAGCCTCCAGTTGAATATCTAAAGCCTGGGCAATGATGGCATTGACCTCCTGGCCAATTACTTCCAGAGCGACACCGGGCTGAGCGATCTTCCTGACTTTTTCTCTGATTTTCTGGTTCGTATAAATCTCAATTCTTTGGGATAATGACTTCACGGGTGTAGACCTCCTTTTAGTTTGGGTTTGGTGACCTAGACAATCACCTAGTCTACGCCCGTGGACTTATTTTTGGGGCCGCAAGGTTAGATTGCTGCAATCTAACCTTGCCTTTCCCCTCGTTGAAGTTACACCCAGGAATGGTACACAACCTTATATAAGGGGCAGAGGTTGGAAGATTTTTGTGAGGCACCGATAGATGGTTTTATAGATGATGGTATTGAATTTTTGCATACTAGCTGTTCAAGAGGAGGTGCCCCAACCCTATGTTTTGATGGTGAAAAAAGAAGAACAGATGGAAAATGCTGGAGGGTGGTAGGAAAAAATAATATTGAAAAGGCTAAAAAATATTTGATAGACAGAGAATACAACATTAAAAAGGATCTAAAGGTTACTCTTTCAAATAAGAAATCAGTGACGGCGTGGTGTGGTAACACTTCACCAGATTTAAAAGGGAAAATTGCCCATGAGATAGCGGTCCTGGCATTAGAAAGTGAGAAACGAGCCTGTCCCGGAAGAGGTGGTGTGTCCTATATTAAAAAATCTAAAGAAATAGGTGTTTCTACCCCAATGATGAATGATATACTAAAAGAAATTAGTAAAATCTAGAATTAAGGGGGTAAATTATGGCTACTTTAGTTTGTTCGCAATGTGGAAAAACAAAAGGTTTTTTTGGACAGTTTTGGCAATGTACTTCTGAAAAATGCTTTTTAGTATTTTGTCCAAAATGTGCGGGTACAACAGGTTTAAAAAGTATATTTGCGGCTGCTGCGTCAGGCCAAGGAGGAAACATAGATAAAGGCTTTGTCCATCCTACGGCTGCATGTCCTAAATGTAATTCTCCAATAAAATGTATTTAAAAAAGAGACAAAAACATCAGCCACACACGCATAAGTAAATAACACTGTACCGCTTACCAAATAACCCTGTACGGCTAAGTAATAAAAATCAAGGGAAAATTGTAACTAAAATTATAAAACCTATTGATTTATAAGGAGTTATACAAATCAATATTTTTTTATCCTCGCTCGCCTAAACAAGGAACATCGACCTTCTAAACAAGGCTATTTGCCCTAATAAAAATTTAATAAGGCGCTACTAAAAATAATAACCCTCGCACGGCTAAACAAGAGTCCTCGCCCTTCTAAACAAGTCAACTCGCTCGCCTAAACAAGGGTCTTCATCCCGCTAAACAAGGTTCCTCGACCTTCTAATCAAGGTGCAATTATTTCAGCCTTATTTTATAAGGATTTTTTAACCATTTTTTCCAAGTAATAAGACCTTTATAATAGGATCTTGTAATTAGTACCACTTAAATAGTATCTTTCAATTGTCTCAAAAAGAAGGAAGTTTAATAACCGCTAGGGGAAAACACTAATAACAAATGATTCTAAAGGAGTTACAGTCCGGTAATATATCTTATGTTAACTAAGCGTTGATTTTAAAAGAGTTACAGTATTTCAGACCTTCTTTCGGTTTTTTATTCCCCTAGAGCGACTGACTAAAAATCTCTTGCTCTACCACAGACCTAATAAAAATTATGCTTAATTACCAATACTTTCTACGCCATACTAATTTTAACTGATACCAACTGTCTAAAACTTATTTTAATTTTTTTTCCCTATTCAAAAAGGTTTTATGTATAATTATGAAAAATCTCTGAAGAAAATCCGAAGGAACTCCAAATGAACAAATCAACGATTTTCCCTGATTTAGGAAAGCATAAAATAACTAGATTAGTTTTATCAGGGTGTGTTGCAAAGGGTAAAAATGAAATACACAAATATTGGAATAAAAACTACAGGATTAAAAACCAAAATATTATTAACTTTGAAGGCAATTATCAAATATTAAATAAGCAGTATTTTAGAAGGCTCTGTTTTTATTCCTGTTGTAAGAAACATGTTCAATTTATTATAGATATTTCCAATTTACCATTATCTGAAATGCCAAGGAGTGGACAGTTATCAGATAAAATATTTCTTGATTTTTGTAAATGGAGTCTTACTAATAATAATATCTGTAAAGCGTATTTTTCCCTTGATGTAATTTTTAAATTTCCCTATTCTCGGAAAATGGACCTTCCCTTTGATCCATTTCCGAAAACCGGTTCATTCCTCACGGGGATGAGATTTGGTTTTGATAAAAAAGATTTTATAAATGATATGACAATTGAAAAAGTTGAAAAAAATATTTGTGTGGTTATAAAAACAAAACCTTTTCTTGGATTGGATCCAAATAAGTTTAATAACTTATTTTTTAGCGAAATTATTAATACTTCCACAAATATAGTTCATTCAATGATTTATAAGGAGAAAAGGAAAAATGGTATTAACTTATGATTTGCCAAAATCAGATTTAATAAGGTTCGAGCAGGATGTTTCTCACACCAAAAATTTCTTAGGGTCTCAAATAATTCAGGCCTATGATTCAAATAAACACTGTTCAAGATGGGTTCCAGGGTTTTTAAAAACCAAATCTCATATCACACCAGCTTTTCCGTCCCCCAGGAAAACAAATAACTGGATACTTGCTCATACAAGGGTAAAATTTGGGGTCAAGTCTTGAAACTTGAATCATCCCGCCTTCTCCGCTTCCTTTAGCTTCTTACTTACTAGGCTATAGTGCACTCCCAGGTGCCTTGCTATCTCCACCTGCCGGTGCCCTTCCTTCACGGCCCTCAATATCTCCTCCCCGCTCCCTTCCTTCACCATCTCCCTTAGCTCCTTTCTCCCGGGTTTCCGGTGCCCCCTCGGATGCTCTGGCTCCTCTTCCTGCTCTTTCCTTATCTTCAATCCCTTGATGAACTGTTCGCTCCCAAAATAGATCTGCCCCGCCAGTCTTTCCCACGGACTTTCCTTCTGTCCTATCCCCTCCAGCACACAGGAATTTGGGGTCAAGTCTTGACGGGCTGTTGCCCAAATGCTGTTGAAGAAAAGTCATGAGGCGATATACTTCTTTTACAGGAGGTGATGCCCCATGATGGGAATCGAGAAAGCACCGCAAGGGAAGCTGTTCTATGTGAATATTAACATGGAAGGCCGCGTACGAGCCAACCACCCGCTTCGAAGAGTAGCATCCCTAGTTGATTTTGACTTTGTCTACAGAGCCGTCAAGGGTAAGTATGGTAACAACGGTAACGAATCGGTTCCCCCGCCTCTCATCCTGAAACTCATGCTTTTACTGGTATTTTACAATGTCCGCTCGGAGCGGGAATTGATGGAAACCTTGCCTGAAAGGCTGGATTGGCTGTGGTTTCTGGGATACGACCTGGAAACGGAGATACCTGATCACAGTGTGCTCTCGAAAGCCCGTAAGCGCTGGGGAGAAGAGGTTTTTAGGGAGTTTTTTGAAAGGATCGTTTTTCAATGTGTAGAAGCCAAGTTGGTAGATGGGCGGAAAATATTCATGGATTCAAGCCTGGTGGAAGCGGATGCCTCCTGCAATTCGGTGGTGGACACCCGGTCATTGAAGGGTCAATTGAGGCTTAAATACCTTGAGCTGGAAAGGCGTCTGGAAGAAGCGCCTCAAGAGAGGCGGGTTGGTTTGGAGAGACAGAGGGTAAATCAGCGCTATATATCCACGACTGATCCGGATGCGTCGTTGGTACGCCGAGTAGGTGGGAGCAAGCCTCGGTATCAGGTCCATCGAGCCGTGGATGGGGCGCATGAAATTATCACGGCGACCGAGGTGACACCAGGCGAAGTGAACGAGGCCCATCGGATGGAAGCGTTGGTAGATCAGCACCACCAGAACACAGAGAGGCAAGCCCAAACAGTAGTGGCGGATGGAAAGTATGGGACGGTAGAGAATTTTCTAGCCTGCTTGGACCGAGGAGTGGAGGCTCATATGCCCGACCTGGGAAAAACGAATCCAGGAAAGACATCCCGGAAGCCGATATTTCCTGCATCGGAGTTCCATTACGACCCAGTCAGCGATAGATACGAATGTCCAGCCGGGAACCATCTCAAGCCCAGATCCGTTCACGAAGCGAAACAGAGCACAGATTATGCGGCGTCTAAACATGATTGCATGGCTTGTGGGTTGAGAGATCAATGTACGGAGAGCAATAGTGGGAGGACCGTAAATAGGCATTTCCGACAGGAAGAATTGGATAGCATGAGACAAGTCAGCCGATCCTGGATAGCGCAGAGAGACATTCGAATAAGACAACATTTGATGGAGCGCAGTTTTGCCAGGGCGCAACGATATGGTTTCGCCCGAATGCGATGGCGAAGGCTTTGGAGGGCTCGGATTCAGGAGTATTTGACGGCGGCAATTCAGAATATCGAGATACTGGTAAAGCGAGGAAGAGGACCGAGGGCGCAAGCGGTGGTTTTGGAGGTTTCTGGAAGGTTGTTAAGGCTATTTAAGGACTCGCCTGTCTCTCATTGCTGGCTAACACCTTCTTTTTGCTAAAAGTCGGCAGAGAGATCGTTTGGGCAACAGCCCGTTGAAACTTGAATCATCTCACTTTCTCCGCTTCCTTTAGCTTCTTACTTACTAGGCTATAGTGCACTCCCAGGTGCCTTGCTATCTCCACCTGCCGGTGCCCTTCCTTCACGGCCCTCAATATCTCCTCCCCGCTCCCTTCCTTCACCATCTCCCTTAGCTCCTTTCTCCCGGGTTTCCGGTGCCCCCTCGGATGCTCTGGCTCCTCTTCCTGCTCTTTCCTTATCTTCAATCCCTTGATGAACTGTTCGCTCCCAAAATAGATCTGCCCCGCCAGTCTTTCCCACGGACTTTCCTTCTGTCCTATCCCCTCCAGCACATATTCCTTATATTTCCCCACCGCCTTTGTTTTGTTCTCCCCAAACTGACCCAAGACCCAGGCTGTATCTAACCACGCTAGTTTATGCCTGTATCCAACCGTTCCCCCATAACTGCTCCACCGAAAATCCCCTGGCCTCTCCACCATTTTCGCCCTCACCGGATTTAAGACCACATACCGGCACAGTTCAAGGGCGTGGCTCCCTTTCTCCACAACAATCGCCTTGAACCGGCCCTGGAACACATGTCCCACTCTTTTAAAGTTCCGGTTGAACCACTGCGTGTAAACGCTGTTGAGATGCCTCATCCCGTGGCTCAGGTTGGGTTCCAGGGTTTCAATGATGAGGTGATAGTGGTTGTCCATCAGGCAATAGGCATGGCATCTCCAGGTAAAACGCAATAGCGTCTGGCCCAATATCTCCAGGAACTTCTTGCGGCTCTCCCGGTCAAGGTATACTTTTTGCCGTCCGTTTCCCCGTCCCGTTATATGGTAAACGGCTCCTTGATATTGCAGTCTCAGCGCCCTGGCCATAGTGCCATCAATATATCAAAATCAACCTTGTTTTTCAAGTTTCAAGACTTGACCCCGTTTTGCCCGCATCGCGATTCCAAGAGTATCGTCATAAACTCCGAATTTTGAAGTTGAAGTGGTTGCATCATAATGAGTATAAGGGAGTGCGACATAAAGGCTATTCGTAATACCAGATATATCAAATGTAGTCGCAGTGATAGTGACTGGGGTGGTGTAGGCATGACCCACCCTGTTTAAAACGAAAAATACCAAGGCGACACCGATCAACCAACGACGCAAATTTCAATTCTCTTTTTTATAAGGATTTGAAATGTTCAAAGATTTTGATCGTCTCTAAATATCTAGAGCGTTCCTTTTTTTTGTCCTCAATAAACTTCTTTCTTTTTTCTTGTGGAAGCTCCCCTGGAAATTGCCTACTGTGCACAAAATAAACCGTATCGGCAAAATCTCTTAATACCTGCTCATTGTTATTGGGAAATCTCTTGCGTAACCATTCAACATATATTGGACTTAACTCCGATGTTTCTACTTTTTTTACCGTTGAAACATTTTTATACCTGTCCTTGAGTCCTGCCTGAGCCATATCCAGCCATTCAATCGCACAATACAAGCGAACCCTTTCCTTGTGGCTAAATCTTTCAAAGAATTCTTCCGTTAGGGTTTCAAGTTTCTCTGCGGTTCCTTTATAGATAGGGCCGGTATTATTTCGATGATGAGCTTGCTCAATATTAATCCAATGATATTTAAGCGTTTCTCCCAGATCAGTTAACAACCTAATATTCTCTTTGCTCAGATTAAGACCGCTTTGAATCAAAATGAACCTAATATTTTCTGCCACTTCATCATCTTTCCCAACAGCCATAAATTGAATATAAAAGAGCGGGTGATGACCCTGACCACTGTGAAAAAGCGACACCCAGGATTTTTTATCATTTTCCTCTCCAGGATCAGCCCCCCTGATATCTTCAGGCGTTGGTTTGGGCTGCGGGGCATCAGCAAACACCTGAGAGAGTTTTATAAAAATCGGCAGCAAAAATACGATTATTCCTAAAACCAGTATTTTCTTTTTCATTATGTTCTTTCCCCCTTTTTTTAAATCTTTTTACCTAAACTCATTATCAACATTTTGATTGATGTTTACATTTGTCATGACCGTATGGCTGTGGGCTTTGCCTACGGCTGTCTGGCTGTCGGTTTCATACTCATTCCGGGGTCACCTATGAAAAAGGTAGTCAAGCGTACGCACTCCTCCTGATACATTACCGGCCATAAGGGCCTTTCGTCAAAGGACGAAGACGCCAGTCACCTATGGATGCTCTAAGGCATAGTATAGCTTTGGTAGCCGGTGGCACAATCAAGTCTCTCGGAGTTAGCCGAACTTAATTCAGCTATTCCATGACCCCTGGGTGCTCGCCGACCTCTTCCCGTCCTAAAGCTACAAGCTTAAAGGTTTCCTTACGTCTGAGCATATACCAAATGACTTCCAAAAGCTTTCGCGCCACAGCAACCCTTCCCGTGTTGGCTCCATGCTTGAGTCTAACCCGTTCAAATAAGTCCTTGTGGAATTTGG